>NZ_CP113241.1:0-2483391 GCF_029635775.1 Vibrio misgurnus
GTGTCATCTTCGCTATGGTTGCAATGTTTGCAACGGCTTCAGGAAGAGCTACCTGCCGCAGAATTTAGTATGTGGGTGCGTCCGCTCCAAGCGGAGCTCAATGACAATACTCTCACTTTATTTGCGCCTAACCGCTTTGTATTAGATTGGGTGCGCGATAAGTATCTCAATAGTATCAATCGCTTGCTGCTAGAGTTTAGTGGTAACGATGTGCCTAGCCTGCGCTTTGAAGTGGGTAGTCGCCGCGTGGTAGCAGTAAAGCCTGCTCCGGTGCGCACTGCCGCCGATGTGGCGGCAGAGTCTTCAGCTCCGGCCCAGCTTGCCCAGCGTAAACCGATCCATAAAACGTGGGATGACGACAGCGCAGCGGCCGATATTACTCACCGTTCGAATGTGAACCCGAAACACAAGTTCAATAACTTCGTGGAAGGTAAATCTAACCAGCTCGGTTTAGCGGCAGCGCGTCAAGTATCCGATAACCCTGGTGCGGCTTATAACCCACTGTTTTTGTACGGTGGTACGGGTTTAGGTAAAACTCACTTGCTGCACGCGGTGGGCAACGCGATTGTCGATAACAACCCGAACGCTAAAGTGGTGTACATGCACTCCGAGCGTTTCGTACAAGATATGGTAAAAGCATTGCAAAACAATGCGATTGAAGAGTTCAAGCGCTATTACCGCAGTGTTGATGCCTTGCTGATCGATGATATTCAATTTTTTGCTAATAAAGAGCGCTCGCAGGAAGAGTTCTTCCACACCTTTAATGCGCTGCTGGAAGGCAATCAACAGATCATTTTGACGTCTGATCGCTATCCAAAAGAGATCAATGGCGTAGAAGATCGTCTCAAATCACGTTTTGGTTGGGGTTTAACGGTAGCGATCGAGCCTCCGGAGCTAGAAACTCGCGTCGCGATTTTGATGAAAAAGGCCGAAGATCACCAAATTCATCTACCTGACGAAGTGGCCTTCTTTATTGCTAAACGTCTGCGCTCTAATGTGCGCGAGTTGGAAGGAGCACTCAATCGGGTGATCGCTAACGCCAATTTTACCGGTCGACCGATTACGATTGATTTTGTACGTGAAGCGTTGCGGGATTTGCTCGCACTGCAAGAAAAGCTGGTCACCATTGATAATATTCAGAAAACGGTGGCCGAATACTACAAAATCAAAGTCGCCGATCTGCTATCAAAACGTCGTTCGCGTTCCGTAGCGCGCCCGCGTCAATTAGCCATGGCACTGGCTAAAGAGTTAACTAACCACAGCTTGCCTGAAATTGGTGATGCTTTTGGCGGGCGTGACCACACCACAGTATTACACGCATGCCGTAAAATCGAACAATTGCGCGAAGAAAGCCACGATATCAAAGAAGATTACTCGAATCTGATCCGTACGCTTTCCTCTTAATTAGCGCTATGGTTTAGTGAACTTTGCTTTCACTTTCGTTGAAGAGAAGACGATGAAATTTACCATTGAACGTAGCCATTTAATTAAACCATTGCAGCAAGTATCTGGCACTTTGGGTGGCCGTGCTAGCTTGCCGATCTTGGGTAATTTGTTGCTCAAGGTGGAAGATAATCAACTATCAATGACCGCGACGGATCTGGAAGTTGAATTGCTAAGCCGCATCACCCTAGAAGGTGAATTTGAAGCCGGTAGCATTACCGTGCCAGCCCGTAAGTTTTTAGATATTTGCCGTGGTTTGCCAGATAGCGCAGTGATCACTGTGCTGCTCGAAGGCGATCGCATTCAAGTACGCTCAGGTCGTAGCCGTTTCTCGCTGGCCACGCTGCCAGCCAGTGATTTTCCAAATATCGAAGATTGGCAAAGTGAAGTACAAGTGTCACTCACCCAGGCCGAGCTACGTGGTCTGATTGAAAAAACCCAGTTTTCAATGGCTAACCAAGATGTACGCTATTACTTAAATGGTATGCTATTTGAGATTGAAGGATCGACTTTGCGTTCTGTAGCAACCGATGGTCATCGTATGGCGGTGGCGCAAGCTCAGCTTGGTGCGGATTTTGCGCAAAAACAGATCATTGTGCCGCGTAAAGGGGTACTCGAGCTGGTCAAATTGCTTGATGCGCCAGAGCAGCCAGTGGTACTGCAAATCGGCAATGCTAACTTGCGAGCAGAAGTGAACCACTTTGTTTTCACTTCTAAGCTGGTTGATGGCCGTTTCCCGGATTATCGCCGTGTATTACCGCAACATACCAGTAAAACGCTTGAAGCGGGGTGTGATGAATTACGCCAAGCTTTTTCGCGTGCCGCGATCCTGTCCAATGAAAAATTCCGTGGCGTGCGGGTCAATTTAGCCGATAACGAAATGCGGATTACCGCCAACAACCCAGAGCAGGAAGAAGCGGAAGAGTTGCTGGATGTGAACTTTGATGGCGATTCGATCGAGATTGGCTTTAACGTCAGCTACATTTTGGATGTGCTCAATACCTTGCGTTGCGACCAAGTGCGTGTGTCAATGTCGGATGCCAATGCCAGCGCTTTGGTGGAAAATGTCGCGGATGACAGTGCCATGTATGTGGTGATGCCGATCCGTCTTTAAAGGTGTAATCCAGTTGCCATGCCGCTTTCTCGGTTAGTGATCCAACAGTTTCGTAATATTAAAGCCTGTGATATTCGCCTATCAGCAGGCTTTAACTTTCTTATTGGGCCAAACGGCAGCGGTAAAACCAGTGTGCTTGAGGCGATTTATCTGCTTGGTCATGGCCGCTCTTTTAAAACCGCACTGACGGGGCGGATCATTCAAAACGAGTGCCGAGAACTGTTTATCCATGGTCGAATTTGTGAGCATGGTTTGAGCTCTGATCAATTTGAGCTACCGGTTGGCATTAATAAGCAGCGTGATGGCTCAACAGAGGTTAAAATAGGCGGCCAAACTGGGCAGAAGCTAGCGCAATTAGCGCAAATTTTGCCATTGCAACTGATTCATCCGGAAGGCTTTGAGCTGCTGACCGATGGACCGAAACAGCGCCGTGCTTTTATCGATTGGGGAGTGTTTCATACTGAACCCGCCTTTTATGAAGCATGGGGGCGGTTTAAGCGGCTAACTAAGCAGCGCAATGCGCTATTGAAAAGCGCGCACAGCTACCGTGAACTGAGTTATTGGGATCAAGAATTAGCCAATTTGGCGGAGCAGATTGACCAGTGGCGAGCCCATTATGTCAATCAATTGAAAAATGTGGCAGAGCAGTTATGTCGCGCATTTTTGCCAGAATTTGAGATTGATTTAAAGTACTATCGAGGTTGGGAAAAAGATCAGCCTTATCAATCAATTCTGCAGAAAAACTTCGAAAGAGATCAGCAATTAGGCTACACCGTTAGCGGCCCTAATAAAGCCGATTTGCGGATCAAGGTCAACGCAACCCCAGTGGAAGATGTGTTATCACGGGGGCAATTGAAATTAATGGTGTGTGCGTTGCGAGTTGCGCAAGGTCAGCACCTTACTGAGTTAACCGGCAAGCAATGCATTTATCTTATCGATGATTTTGCTTCCGAATTGGATAGCCTACGTCGCCAACGTTTGGCAGATAGCCTTAAAGGGACGGGGGCGCAGGTTTTTGTAAGTTCTATTACCGAAAGCCAAGTGGTGGATATGTTGGATGAGTCCAGTAAAACTTTTCATGTTGCCCATGGTGTAATAGAGCAAGGATCAATAGAGTGAGAGAGTAACTCATGTCGAACAATTACGATTCATCGAGTATTAAGGTACTGAAGGGTCTGGATGCAGTACGTAAGCGTCCGGGTATGTACATCGGCGACACGGATGATGGCACCGGTCTGCACCACATGGTTTTTGAGGTGGTGGATAACTCAATTGATGAAGCGTTGGCAGGTTACTGTAAAGACATCGTGGTGACGATCCACGAAGACAACTCAGTGTCAGTCAGCGATGACGGTCGTGGTATTCCGACTGAAATGCATCCTGAAGAGCAAGTTTCGGCGGCAGAAGTGATCATGACCGTACTGCACGCCGGCGGTAAATTTGATGATAACTCCTATAAAGTCTCCGGCGGTCTGCACGGGGTTGGGGTTTCCGTGGTTAACGCCTTGTCGGAAAAAGTCCAACTGACGATTTACCGTGGTGGCAAAATCCATTCGCAAATCTATCACCATGGTGTGCCACAAGCACCCCTCGCCGTCGTCGGTGAGAGTGAGCGTACCGGTACTACGGTACGTTTCTGGCCAAGTGCTCAAACCTTTACCAATATTGAATTCCATTATGACATTCTCGCCAAGCGCTTGCGTGAGCTGTCATTTCTCAACTCTGGCGTGTCGATTAAGCTGGCCGATGAGCGTGAACAAGATAAAAAAGACCACTTTATGTATGAAGGTGGTATTCAAGCGTTTGTTTCTCACTTAAACCGCAATAAAACTCCAATCCATGAAAAGGTATTCCACTTCAATCAAGAGCGTGAAGATGGTATCAGTGTCGAAGTGGCGATGCAGTGGAACGATGGTTTCCAAGAGAACATTTACTGCTTTACCAACAATATTCCACAGCGTGATGGTGGTACCCACTTAGCCGGCTTCCGTGGAGCTTTGACCCGTACGTTGAACAACTACATGGACAAAGAAGGTTTCTCGAAGAAAGCGCAAGCGGCGACTTCCGGTGATGATGCCCGTGAAGGTTTGACGGCGGTCGTGTCGGTCAAAGTGCCAGATCCTAAATTCTCTAGCCAAACCAAAGACAAACTGGTTTCTTCTGAAGTGAAATCAGCGGTTGAATCGGCGATGAATGAGAAACTGGCTGACTTCTTGGCGGAAAACCCGAGTGAAGCGAAACACGTCTGCTCCAAGATTATTGATGCGGCGCGTGCGCGCGAAGCGGCCCGTAAAGCCCGTGAGATGACTCGTCGTAAAGGTGCGCTTGATTTAGCCGGCTTGCCGGGCAAATTAGCCGATTGTCAGGAAAAAGACCCAGCATTATCTGAACTGTATATTGTGGAAGGAGACTCAGCGGGCGGTTCAGCGAAGCAAGGCCGTAACCGTAAGAATCAAGCTATTCTGCCGCTGAAAGGTAAAATTCTTAACGTAGAAAAAGCACGTTTTGACAAAATGCTCTCTTCGCAAGAGGTCGCGACACTGATCACCGCGCTGGGTTGTGGTATCGGCCGTGACGAGTACAACCCAGATAAACTGCGTTATCACAACATCATCATCATGACCGATGCGGACGTCGACGGCTCGCACATTCGTACCCTGCTGTTGACCTTCTTCTACCGCCAAATGCCAGAGCTGATTGAACGTGGTTACATTTACATCGCGCAGCCACCACTCTACAAAGTGAAAAAAGGCAAGCAAGAGCAGTACATCAAAGATGAAGATGCGATGAACCAGTACCAAGTGGCACTAGCAATGGATGGTGCAGCTTTACACGTTAATCCGGATGCTCCTGCGTTGGCGGGTGAGCCGCTTGAGAAACTGGTGCAGCAATACAATGCCGCGATCAAGTTGGTGGAACGGATGAGTCGCCGTTACCCGTATGCGCTGCTGCATGAATTGCTGTACGTACCACGTATCAGTGCTGAGTTGTGTGTTGACCAAACGGCGGTGCAAGCTTGGACCGAGCGTCTGGTTGAGCAACTGAATGCCAAAGAAGTGGGTGCCAGCCAATACAGTGTGCTGGTTGAGCACAATGCTGAACTGAATGTGTATCTGCCAAAAATTCAGGTGCGTACTCACGGTGTGACCCATGAATACTTATTGAGTGCTGATCTGATCAACTCGAAAGAGTACGCCAAACTGGCTGATCTGTCGCAAGCGTTAGATGGCCTGATTGAAGCGGGGGCATTCATTAAGCGTGGCGAGCGCGTGCAACCGATCACCAGCTTTGCTGCCGCACTGGAGTGGCTGATCAAAGAGTCACGCCGTGGCCTATCGATTCAACGCTATAAAGGTCTGGGTGAAATGAATCCAGATCAGCTGTGGGAAACCACGATGGATCCAGATACGCGACGTATGATGCAAGTGACGATTGAAGATGCGGTGGGCGCCGATGAACTGTTCACCACTTTGATGGGCGATCAAGTTGAGCCACGCCGTGCGTTTATCGAAACCAACGCCTTGAAAGTGGCTAACCTCGACGTCTAATCCAGCCTGTTAAGTGCTATAAATTAAGCCCGCGAAATTCGCGGGCTTTTTGCATTGCTCAGTTTGGGGGTTTAGACGTTGGCCTGTTGATACGCTTTTTTTACTTCTTCAGCGATGATCGCGATGCCTTGTGCCATTTCGGCTTCATTTTGCACATAGTTCATGCGCAAACATTGATGGGCGTGTGGCCACTCTTGTGGTTGACCGATAAAGAAGTATTCGCCCGGTACTATCAGCACCCCACGCGCTTTCAAACGTTGGTACAGCTCCATGGTGGTGATCGGCAATTCATCAAACCACAGCCAGAGGAAGATCGCCCCTTCCGGTTTATGGATGCGAAAACGCGGATCATCAATCGTACTTTGCAGCAGTTCTACCGCATGTTGCGCTTTTTGGCGATAAAACGGTTTGATCACCTGCTCGCTTAATCTCAGTAGATCGCCTTTTGCTATCATTTGTTGTACCAGTGCAGGGCCCATACTACCCGGCGCTAAGCTAATGATACCATTCATGTTGGTTAGCGCTTGAGTGACCGCTTGATTGGCGATCACTATCCCACAGCGCAGGCCGGGTAAGCCCAGCTTGGACAAACTCATACACAAGATGGTGTTGTCATTCCAAAACGGTGCAACGTCTTCAAAAATGATATTGGGGAAGGGCACTCCGTAAGCATTGTCGATGATTAAAGGCACACCGTGTTCACGCGCTAATTGGTCGAGTTTGTGGATTTCCTGCTCGGTTAAGACATTACCGGTTGGATTAGTCGGGCGTGAGACACAGATCGCTGCCACCGACTCATCGACTTTCAGCTCAGAAAAATCCACATGGTATTTGAACAGTCCTTGGTCGAGCAGCTCAATCTCTGGTCGGTAGGAGACAAAAATATCTTCATCAATGCCAGCATCCGCGTAGCCAATGTATTCGGGGGCCAGTGGTAGCAGAATTTTTTTGTGTGAACCATCGGGCTGTTTACCCGCCAGCAAGTTAAATAGGTAGAAAAAGCCGCTTTGGCTACCGTTGGTCAGGGTGATGTTTTTTTCGCTGATCTCCCAGCCATAGGTTTCGCGTAGCAGCTTAGCTAGCGATTTCACAAACACATCTTTGCCTTGTGGCCCATCATAATTGGTCATCGCATGCAGCAGCGAGCCATCGGCCAACATGTCGGCACTGGTGTGGTGAAAGTAATCGAGCATGGCAGGAATCGCGGCAGGGTTACCGCCACCGAGCATGATCGCACCAGGGGTGCGCAGACCATCATTCAAATCATCCATTAACTGGGTAATACCGGAATAGCGATTAAACTTTTCGCCAAAAGAGGAATAGTGCATTGCTCGACTACCTAATGATTGTTGTGTTTGTGAAAGATATACCGGTGGGATCTCCGCCGTTTAGAGTAGTGTTTCAACATAGCGCAATGTTTTTAACTGGCAAAGCACTATTTTTGAATCCCCTTCCGACTTGAAGCTGCAGCGGTGTTGGCTACGTTGCTTCAGCCCAATCACATAGCGTATCTATGCTCATGGGGATTCACTCACTTGCCGCCTACCTGCAACTCCAAGTTGTTTGGGGTGCGCGATGAAAAACAAAGCCCAACTCATAGGAGTTGGGCTTAAGCTTAGTCAGATCAAAGCT
The DNA here is from genome assembly GCF_029635775.1 of Vibrio misgurnus. Taxonomy (NCBI): domain Bacteria; kingdom Pseudomonadati; phylum Pseudomonadota; class Gammaproteobacteria; order Vibrionales; family Vibrionaceae; genus Vibrio; species Vibrio misgurnus. The sequence continues at coordinate 7,738 of NZ_CP113241.1, forward strand.
GGGCGAGCTTATTTTTGCAGTAGCGAAATGTCGGCAATTTGCAAGAACAGGTTACGCAGCTTGTTAAGCAGGGTGAGACGGTTCTGCTTCAGTGCTTGATCGTCGGCCATTACCATCACGTTGTCGAAGAAGGCATCGACAGGCTCGCGTAGGCCAGCCAGCTTGCTTAGGGCTTGTTGATAGTCACCAGTTGCGAACGCCGGTTCTAACGCTTCAGCCATGATTTCGACCGCTTCCGCTAAGGTTTTTTCGGCGTCTTCTTGCAGCAAAGCCAGATCGATTTCTGCGGCTAACTCACCATCGTACTTAGCCAGAATGTTGCCTACTCGCTTGTTAGCGGCGGCCAGTGCTTCGGCTTCTTCAAGTGCACGGAAGTGTGATACCGCTTTGACGCGTTGATCAAAATCAGCCGGTTTGGTTGGGTTACGCGCCAGTACCGCTTGGATGATGTCGCTGCTAAAGCCGGCATCTTGGTACCATGTTGGGAAGCGGCCGAGCATAAACTCAATCACTTGCTGCTCAACGTTGGCGTTGGTCAGGCGGTCACCAAACAGGGATTTGGCTTTGGCGATTAAATCGACCAGATCCAACTGGTAGCCGTATTCAACCAGAATACGCAGCACACCGAGTGAAGCTCGACGCAGCGCAAATGGGTCACTGCCTTTCGGCGCTTGGCCGATACCAAAAATACCAACGATAGTATCGAGTTTATCAGCCATCGCGACCGCCGCAGAAACGCCACGGCTTGGCAGTGCATCACCGGCGAAACGTGGCATGTATTGCTCGTTCAGTGCAACGGCTACTTCTTCAGCTTCACCATCGTGACGCGCATAGTGCATACCCATTACGCCTTGAGTGTCGGTAAATTCAAACACCATTGAGGTCATGAGATCGCATTTAGCCAGTAGGCCAGCGCGCTTAGATTTTTCAACGTCAGCACCGATCTGCGCGGCGATGTAGCCAGCCAGTTCAGTAATGCGGTCGGTTTTGTTTTTAATGGTGCCGAGTTGCTGTTGGAAAATCGCGTTTTCCAGCAGAGCTAAGCGAGCCACCAGCGGACGTTTACGGTCGGTATTGAAGAAGAATTCCGCATCCGCTAGACGTGGACGCACCACCTTCTCGTTACCTTCGATAACGTGGCGAGGCTCTTTCGATTCGATGTTGGAAACGAAGATGAAATTCGGCAGCAGTTTTTTGCTGGCATCATCCATCTGGTGCGAATAAACCGGGAAGTACTTTTGGTCACCTTTCATGGTGTACACCAAAGCTTCAGCCGGAACTTTGAGGAATTTCTCTTCAAATTTCGCGGTCATCACCACTGGCCATTCAACCAATGAGGTCACTTCTTCCACTAATGCATCATCCAGATCGGCGATACCGCCCAGTTGTTGCGCCGCTTGTTGCGCGCCTTCAATGATCAGCGCTTTACGCGTTGCGTAATCCGCGATGACTTTACCGCGCTGTTCAAGGATTGCAGGGTATTGTTGCGCAGATTCGATGGTGAACTCCGCTTCGCCCATGAAACGGTGGCCGCGTACGATGCGATCCGATTTCACGCCCAAGATTTCACCTTGGATCAACTCGCTACCAAACAAGATAGTCAGGGTTTTGACTGGGCGGATAAATTGAGTCTCTTTATCGCCCCAACGCATTGGTTTGGCAATCGGCAGGTTAGCCAGCGCTTTGGCGGCCATCTCCACCACCACAGATGCGGTTTGTTGACCTTGTACTTGCTCTTGAAACAGCAGCCATTCACCTTTATCAGTGACTAGGCGATCGGCTTGTTCTACCGTAATGCCATTACCACGAGCCCAACCTTCGGCGGCTTTGGTTGGCTTGCCATCGGCATCAAATGCCACGTTGACGGCTGGGCCACGTTTTTCTACCACGCGATCTGGTTGACTTGTAGCCAAATTGGCCACTTTGAGAGCCAAGCGGCGTGGTGTGGCAAACCAAGTCACGCCTTGGTGTGCGATGTCGGCGGCGGCTAGCTCAGTTGCAAAATTGGCCGCAAAGGCTTCAGCCAGTGTGCGCAGTTGCTTTGGTGGTAACTCTTCTGTGCCTAGCTCAATTAAAAATTCTTTTGCCATGAGTGCTGTTCCCCTTACTTCTGTTGTGACGGCTTACACATAGGGAAGCCCAGCGCTTCACGGGATGCGTAATAAGCTTCGGCGACCGATTTAGTGAGGTTGCGAATGCGCAGAATGTAGCGCTGGCGCTCAGTGACTGAGATCGCTTTGCGTGCATCAAGCAGGTTGAAGGCGTGCGCCGCTTTCAAAATGCGCTCGTAGGCTGGCAGTGGCAGTGGCTTTTCAAGTTCCAGCAAATGTTGGCACTCTTTTTCGCACTGGTCGAAGTAAGTGAACAGGAAATCCACATCCGCATGTTCAAAGTTGTAAGTGGATTGCTCAACTTCATTTTGGTGGTAGATGTCACCGTAAGTCACTTTGCCGAGTGGGCCATCGTTCCAGGTCAGATCATAAACTGAATCGACGCCCTGAATGTACATCGCGAGACGCTCAATACCGTAAGTGATTTCACCGGTTACTGGTTTACACTCTAGACCGCCCACTTGTTGGAAGTAAGTAAATTGAGTTACTTCCATGCCGTTCAGCCACACTTCCCAGCCCAGACCCCAAGCACCTAAGGTTGGGTTTTCCCAGTTGTCTTCCACAAAGCGGATATCGTGCACACAAGGGTCAATCCCCAATACACGCAGAGAACCTAAGTACAATTCTTGAATGTTGTCTGGTGATGGTTTGATGATCACCTGAAACTGGTAGTAGTGTTGCAGACGGTTTGGGTTTTCACCGTAGCGGCCGTCGGTTGGGCGGCGTGAGGGTTGAACGTACGCGGTCGCGATAGGTTCAGGGCCTAATGCTCGTAAGCAAGTCATCGGGTGAGAAGTACCTGCACCCACTTCCATGTCGAGCGGTTGCACAATAGTACAGCCTTGTTGGGCCCAATAATCCTGCAGCGCGAGGATCATACCCTGAAAGGTTTTGATGTCGTATTTTTGCATAGTCAGGTTCGCGCGATTCTTCTGTCTGAATTGATAAAAAATAACACTGAAGTATACCCAGTTATTGGCTGACAAAGTAGAGCAAATCTTGCTGATTTATTGGTCACACTGCGCTTTTATCGCTGCATGCTGGTTATTAGCGGGTAACCAGTGCATTAAGCTGGAGACAAAAGGTTGCACTCGGAACGCGATGTGGCTAAAATCCGCCCCGTCTTTGGGGAGTAGCTGGTCGTTAAGTGGTCAACTTAGCGATTCACACATCAACATATTTGGTACTCAATTACCATGGTGTGTGAGACCTGAGCCTTCAGGTTTAGCAAGACCTTAGACAAACAACACGAACTGGGATAGGGCGTGGTTGTTTGTCTATGGTTGCATAATAATCCCTATCCCGAAGAGCATGTCATGAGCGTTTTAGCAATTTCCATCACTACCGTTGCGTTGGCCGAGATTGGCGACAAAACCCAACTGTTATCCTTGTTACTGGCGAGCCGTTATCGTAAGCCGATCCCAATTATTGCCGCGATTTTTCTGGCTACGATCGCCAATCACGCGTTAGCGGCTTGGCTCGGCGTGGTGGTTGCAGACTATCTCTCGCCGGAGATCTTAAAATGGGTGTTGGTGGTCAGTTTCCTCGCGATGGCGGGTTGGGTGTTGATCCCGGATAAATTGGATGAAGATGAGTCTATCTCCAATCGCGGTCCATTTATTGCCAGTTTTATCGCTTTCTTTGTGGCGGAAATTGGCGATAAAACCCAGATCGCAACCTCAATTCTTGGTGCACAGTATGCTGATGCTCTGAGTTTTGTCATTTTGGGCACGACCATTGGTATGTTGTTAGCCAACGTGCCTGTGGTGCTGATTGGTAAGCTTTCGGCCGACAAACTGCCATTGGCATTGATCCGTAAAATTACAGCGCTGCTGTTTTTTGCTTTGGCGATTGCTGCTGGGTGCTATTAATCTGCACTGGGCAGTGCGATCTGGCTATGCCGCGTTGCACAGCGTGATCGACTGCCCATCCTAAGCCTGCATCTCGTGCTAGGGTTGTGTCGAGATCCATCTGAGAATCAACGGACACAAGGAGCAAGCCGTATGCTGACCCGCTATATGGGCATGAGTGCCAAAAGCCAAAGTTATTTATTTACCTTTGGCTTAATTTTGACCCTGCTAGGGATGACCTTAACCAATTTATGGATGCCAATGGTGATTGGTGCGCTTGTGATGACCGCCTTAGCGGTCGAAGCTTGGATCCGAGTAGCGCATATTATTCCGCTGCACGATCAAGTGCGTGAAATCAAACAGCAGCTCCATCAGCTACAAGCGGAGATCCACCGCGTCGAATAGAGGTTGATAAAAGCCATAACGGCAAGGTGGCCAGTTCGGTGGTTTTGCCGTTATGGGGCTATTTAAGCTTGGTTGATTCAGCGTTGATCTATTCAACTAGGCCTTTTTTAATCAAATATTGATACGGCAGAGTATCGGTGATAGCGCCGAGTAATTGATGATCCATAAAGCGGCAAAAACTCGGTATATCCCGCGTGGTCGAGGGATCATCTGCCGTGACCAATAAAATCTCCCCATCTTGCATTGTGCGCATGGTTTTCCGAACCATCATCACGGGCTCTGGACAGCGTAATCCTTCTGCTTCTAGGGTATGTGTGGCAATGTGCGGATTAAAATTCATGCTAAAACCTGCTGGGTATCACAATTAGGGCGTAGATATTACTGGTGAGGAAAAAATATTCAACATTCAGTCGCGAAAAGCTGGCTGGTAGCAGCCATTAATTATACGCCTATATCCATACTGATTATGACTCTCTCGCTGGTCGTCTTGCTGCTGCCTGCCAATAGTCTTGGTATCAGCTTTAGTCGAGAAAGCTGAGATTTTATTTATCGATTGGGTAAACTCTAGAGTATGGCCTTCTTGTAATAAGCGGATGTGAGTGTGGAATTAGAAGATATCTACCGTCGCGATCTCAACCTTTTGGTTGCTTTATGTGTGTTGGTTGAGGAGTGCAGTGTCAGCAAAGCCGCAGCTAGGTTGAATCTAAGTCAATCAGCAATGAGCCGAATACTTGGCCGTTTGCGTTATTTACTTAATGACCCATTATTTACCCGTCATGGACAGCGCCTGATCCCAACTGAAAAAGCCCTAACATTTAAACATGATCTTGGCCAGCCGCTTGAAACACTGCGCCAGTTATTATCTCCTGCTGAGTTTAATCCTAAGTCTTGTCAACAAACCTTCACCATTGCGACTACTGATTATGCGATGCAGACCATTTTGCCATTTGCTTTACCACGCATTTATCAAGAAGCTCCGAATGTGGCATTTGAGTTATTGCCATTGCAGCATGAGCGGCTAGTGGATCAACTGACTTATGATGGTGCTGATTTGGCGATTTGTCGGCCAATTGGTTCGATTCAACCTTTGCAAAGTCAAGTTTTGGGGCGGGTGGGTGTGCTGTGCTTATTATCAGAGCATCATCCGCTAGCTCAAGCGTCGATGACTTTACAAGATTATATTTATTATCCCCACGCGATGATTGCGATTAGTGATGGAGTTAAAGCTCTGCTTGATCAGGCGCTGCAAGGGCAACCAGCACGTCGAATGGTGCTTAGGGCTTATCATTTAGCGGCAGCGCTAGCGATTATTGATATCATGCCGCTTATTATTACCGTACCTGCGGATTTGGCTTATTTGGTGGCTGAGCGTTATCAGTTGGTGGTGAAACCTTTGCCGTTTGCATTTACTCCTTTTGATTATTCGATGATTTGGCATCCGCGCTGTGAGCATTCTCCTGCCCAAGAGTGGCTGCGCAGTATTGTCAAAGAGGAGTGCGGTAAATTGATTGCTAAGCGAGTAGAAGATATGGGACTTGATGATTCAAGGCCCATATAGGGCCTTGAATGGATGAGATTACAATTTAATCACCACCCGACCAGTCACTTGACCATTGGTGATGGCGGCGGCGTATTCCGCTACCTGTGCTAAGTCGATTTGGTGGCACGCTTGTTCAAAGTAACTGGCAGGAAGCAGTTCGACCAGTTTTTGCCACGCCGCCACGCGTTTTTCCAATGAGCAGTTAACCGAATCTACCCCTTGTAGGCGTACGTTACGCAAAATAAATGGCATCACGGTGGTCGGCAGATCGAAACCGCCCGCTAAACCACAGGCCGCGACCACACCGTGGTAATTCATTTGTGCCAAGATGTTAGCCAGCATCTGGCTACCAACCGTATCGATCGCTCCAGCCCACTGCTGTTTTTCCAATGCACGAGCTGGCTCGGCAAATTGGTCACGCTCAATAATACGACTCGCGCCGAGTTTCGTGAGTAGTGGACCATTCTCGGCCGCTCGCCCAGTCACGGCTACCACTTGATAGCCCAATGCCGCTAGCAAGGTTACCGCTACGGAACCCACCCCGCCACTGGCGCCTGTAACTAAGATTTCGCCATCTTCAGGTTGAATGCCACCATCGAGTAGTGCTTGCACGCACAGCATGGCGGTTAAACCTGCGGTGCCAATCATCATCGCTTGTTGGCTGGTTAAGCCTTGTGGCAGCGGTACTAACCAATCAGCCTGTAAACGTGCTTTCTGTGCCATGCCGCCCCAGTGGTTTTCACCGACGCCCCAGCCGGTCAGTATGACTTGATCGCCCGCTTGGTAGCGTGCATCTTGTGAGCTGAGCACTTTACCGGCTAAATCGATGCCCGGCACCATAGGAAAATGACGAATGATTTTGCCTTTACCAGTGATGGCGAGCCCATCTTTATAGTTGAGAGATGAGTAATCGACCGAGATCAGTACATTACCATCAGGTAATTGTTCCTCATCAATCGTGTTGATAGTGGCGATGGTGCGTTTATCTTGTTGGTTTAAGATTAATGCTTGAAACATGGGATTCTCCATTCATGGTCAGCGTTGGCTCTAGTCTAGTCTTGATTGGACTATGAATTAAATGAAAGTTAAGCATGATCGCTATGCTTCATGTGCATAGTTTTATTCAAGGTATGGTTTGAGGTGGTAGAACATAAGAAAAGCCCCACTATAAAGTGGGGATAAGGTGGGGCGGAGACTATTTCGCGAGGAAGAAACGGTAGGCCGGATTATCTGTTTCATCTTTATAACGATAACCGAGTTCAACCAAGTGTTCCGAGAAGCGGCCTAAATCTGGCGTATCCAATTCAAAACCGCACAATACCCGACCGTAGTCGGCACCGTGGTTGCGGTAGTTGAACAAGCTGATGTTCCAGTGAGTACCGAGCATGCTTAAGAATTTGAGCAGTGCGCCGGGGTATTCGGGAAACTCAAAGCTGTACAACCGCTCAGTCAGAGTTTTGGAGGGGCGTCCACCAATCATGTAGCGAATGTGCAGTTTGGCCATTTCGTCATCGGAGAGATCTTGTACCGGATAACCAGATTGGCGTAACTCATGGATGATCGACTTCAACTCTTCCGGTCCGCCAATTAAGCGCACCCCGACAAAAATATTGGCCAGTTTATCGTCACTATAGCGGTAGTTAAATTCGGTTACCGCTCGATTGCCGATAATATGACAGAATTCGAAAAAGGCCCCTTTGCGTTCCGGAATGGTCACCGCGAGTAAGCCCTCTCGCTTCTCCCCCAGCTCACAACGCTCAGAAACATAACGTAAACCATGGAAATTGGTATTGGCACCAGAAAGCACCGTGCCGAGCTGTTTGCCTTTCAGTTGCTGCTGTTCGGCAAATTTTTTCAGTCCAGCCAGTGCCAGTGCGCCAGAAGGTTCCGCGATGGCGCGCGTATCTTCAAAAATATCTTTCACTGCGGCACAAATCTCATCACTGGAGACGGTGATGTGGCCATCGAGATATTGTTGGCACAGGCGAAAAGTTTCATCGCCAATCCGTTTCACCGCCACGCCATCAGCAAACATGCTGACTTGATCGAGCACGACCGGCTTGCCGGCATCTAAGGCGGCTTTCAGACAGGCCGAGTCTTCCGGTTCAACCGCGATCACTTGAATTTCTGGCATCAACTGTTTGACCAATACCGCCACTCCAGCGGCTAGACCGCCGCCGCCGACCGGCACAAAAATGTAATCGAGATGGCCATTTTGTTGCAGCATCTCCATACCAATCGTACCTTGGCCAGCAATCACCAACGGATGATCGAACGGCGGCACAAAGGTGTAGCCTTGCTGTTTGGCGAGGCGTTCCGCTTCGGCTTTGGCCTCATCAAAATTATTGCCATGCAGCAGCACTTCACCGCCAAAACCACGCACCGCTTCGACTTTGATGTCTGGCGTCGTGCGTGGCATGACAATCGTGGTTTTGATGCCGAGTTTGCTGCCCGACAGCGCCATACCTTGTGCATGGTTACCGGCTGAAGCGGCGATCACGCCGGCGTCTTTTTGCGCTTGGCTTAAATGTGCCACCATATTGTAGGCACCGCGCAGCTTAAAGGAATGCACCGGTTGGCGATCTTCCCGCTTGATTTGTACTTGGTTGGCAATCCGTGCCGAAAGGCGCGGCATATTTTGCAAAGGGGTGATCGTGGCCACTTCATAGACTGGAGAGCGTAAGATTTGGCGCAGATAATCTGCGCCCGTTGGTTGCGTTTGTTCCATGATTTAGCCCTCAAGTTTCGACTGATCGCGCACCGCACCTTTGTCGGCACTGGTCGCCAAGCTAGCGTAGGCTTTGAGTGCCAGTGACACAGGTCGTTGGCGATCAACCGGTTTCCAGCCGAGTTGATCTTGCTCAGCGCGGCGGGTAGCCAGTTCAGTCTCACTGACTTGGAGCGTGATCGAGCGGTTGGGAATATCAATCGCGATGCTATCACCACTGCGCACTAAACCTATGCTGCCACCATTGGCGGCTTCGGGCGAGACATGCCCAATCGATAAGCCGGAGGTGCCACCCGAGAAGCGTCCATCGGTGAGCAGCGCACACTGTTTACCCAGTCCCATTGATTTGAGGTAGGTAGTTGGGTAGAGCATCTCTTGCATACCCGGTCCACCTTTCGGGCCTTCATAACGGATCACCACCACATCACCCGCTTGTACTTGGCCACCCAGAATGCCAGATACCGCCTCTTCTTGGCTTTCAAACACGACCGCGCGGCCACAAAATTGCAGAATGCTGGCATCCACCCCTGCGGTTTTGACAATGCAGCCATCGAGTGCCAAATTGCCTTTTAGCACCGCCAGCCCACCATCTTGGCTGTAAGCGTGGGCTTGATCGCGGATACAACCGGTTTGGCGATCGTCATCGACCGTCTCCCAGCGGCAATCTTGTGAGAACGCTTGGGTGGTGCGAACTCCAGCTGGACCGGCGCGGAACAAGGCGTTGATCGCATGATCTTCGCTCTGTTTCACATCGTATTGTGCCAACTGTTCACGCAGCGAAAGACCTAACACCGTACGGGTTTGATCGTTAAGTAAGCCTGCCCGTTGCAACTCGCCCAAAATGCCCATCACCCCACCAGCGCGGTGCACATCTTCCATATGGTATTTCTGGGTCGATGGCGCCACTTTACATAGGTGAGGTATTTGGCGAGATAGGCGATCAATATCAGCCATATCAAAGCCGATTTCACCTTCCTGTGCTGCGGCTAACAGGTGCAATACGGTGTTGGTCGAGCCGCCCATGGCAATATCCAGCGCCATCGCGTTTTCAAACGCGGCTTTGCTGGCAATATTGCGTGGCAAAACGGCGGCATCATCGTGCTCGTAGTAGCGCTTGGTGAGTCCAACAATCCGTTGCCCTGCGCTCAAAAATAGCTGTTTGCGATCCGCATGCGTGGCGAGGAGCGAGCCATTCCCCGGTTGAGAGAGACCGAGCGCTTCGGTGAGACAGTTCATCGAGTTAGCGGTAAACATTCCCGAGCACGAGCCACACGTGGGGCAAGCCGAACGCTCGATCTGTTCACTTTGCGCATCGGAAACCTTGGGATCTGCGCCTTGCATCATCGCATCGACCAGATCGAGCTTGATGATCTGGTCAGAAAGCTGGGTTTTGCCCGCCTCCATTGGTCCGCCAGAGACGAAAATGGTCGGAATATTGAGGCGCATTGCCGCCATCAGCATTCCCGGGGTAATTTTGTCACAGTTGGAGATGCACACCATCGCATCGGCGCAGTGGGCATTGACCATATATTCAACCGAATCGGCGATCAGCTCACGGGAAGGCAGCGAATAGAGCATGCCGCCATGTCCCATCGCGATACCATCATCGATCGCAATGGTATTGAACTCTTTGGCAATCCCGCCGCTGGCTTCAATTTCACGTGCGACCAGTTGACCGAGATCTTTTAAATGTACATGGCCGGGAACAAATTGGGTGAAGGAGTTGACCACTGCAATGATCGGTTTACCAAAATCTTGCTCTTTGACGCCAGTGGCACGCCATAATGCGCGTGCCCCCGCCATATTACGTCCGTGAGTGGTGGTAGCGGAACGATACTTAGGCATGGAAACTCCTTATTGCGCAGCTGGGTAAACGTAATCCAACCAGCCCCACTTGTCTTCGGTGCTGCCGTTGAACAGGCCAAAATAAGCGTTTTGGATGGCTTTGGTGATCGGACCGCGTTTGCCAGCTCCGACGGTAATTTTGTCGACGCTGCGTACTGGAACTACTTCGGCAGCGGTGCCGGTCATGAAAATCTCGTCGGCCAGATACAGCGCTTCACGGGAGATATTGGCTTCACGCACTGAGTATCCCATGTCACGAGCAAGGGTAATGATCGAATCACGGGTGATGCCCGGCAGGATCGAGCTGGTGGTTGGGGGGGTGAGTAATTCACCATTTTTGACCACGAAAATATTTTCGCCCGCACCTTCTGAAAGATAACCATCGACACTCAGCGCGATGCCTTCCGCGTAGCCGTGGCGACGTGCTTCGCCACCCACCAACAGTGAAGAGAGGTAGTTACCACCGGCTTTAGCGGCAGTTGGAATAGTATTCGGCGCGGCACGGTGCCAACTAGACACCATCGCATCTACGCCATTTTCCAGCGCTTCGTCACCCAGATAAGCGCCCCAAGGGAATGCGGCAATCATCAGATCCATTTCTGTGCCCGTTGGTGGACACACACCAAGACCGACGTTACCCACGTAGGCCAGTGGACGAATGTAGGCGCTATCGAGTTTGTTGGCGCGCAAGGTTTCACGGGTCGCTTCCATAATGGTTTCCATCGAGTAGGGGATCGGGAAGCGATAGATTTTGGCAGAATCAAGCAGGCGCTGCGCGTGTTCACGGTGGCGGAAGATGATTGGGCCTTTTGGAGTGTTGTAACAGCGCACACCTTCAAACACCGAAGTGCCATAGTGCATTGCATGGGTCAGTACGTGAACGGTCGCATTTGCCCATGGGATCATTTCGCCATTGAACCAAATATAATCAGCAGTTTTTGTTGCCATGATTGCCTTCCTTATGCATAAAGTTTTTGCTGTAAATTGTTGTTGGGGAGTTCGTCATTGCGGATCACGGTGACTTCCACCGAGCGTACATCCCACAGTTTTTCAATTTGATTGGTCAAGGTTGAGATCGGACGGTCACTGTCGACAATAATCTCAACGCTGGCGATTTTGCTGGCATGGTTTTGGGTCGCCGCGACTTGCTTGATCACAAAGCCACGATGCCGAGTTACGCGCAGCACGCGCTCTAATAACACGGGTTTATCATCGGCTTTAATATCGAGTAGATAACGTTGCATGTGGCTTCTCCCTAAGTATTCTCAAGCATGTCAGTATTGGATGCGCCCGGTGGTACCAATGGCCACACGTTCTCTTCTTCATCAATCTGCACATGCAGCAGATAAGCGGTCGGGCTGGCAAGCATTGCCCGTAGCGCAGGCTCAACTTCTTGTTTGCGGCTGATGGTTTTCCCTGGGATGTTGAAGGCTTTGGCCAGCATTACGAAATCTGGATTGTCATCCAAAATCGTTTCGCTGTGGCGACCATCAAAAAATAGCGATTGCCATTGACGCACCATGCCTAACCGTTGGTTATCCAGTAGCACTATTTTGACTGGGATCTGGCGTCGCTTGAGCGTGCCGAGTTCTTGCACATTCATCATAAATGAGCCGTCGCCGCTGATCAGGATTGATTGATCGTCAGGCCGTGCCACGGCTGCGCCCATTGCTGCTGGTAAGCCAAAGCCCATGGTGCCAAGCCCTGCTGATGAGATGAAGTTTTGTGGTGCGCGTGGTTGAATGTGCTGCGCAGCCCACATTTGGTGTTGGCCGACATCGGTGGAGACGATCGCGCTATCTGGCATCAGGTCGGACAGTTGCTTAAGCAGCAGTGGGGCATAGATTTTTTCGCCCGGATGATCGTAATTCCATTTTAATTCATGGCGCAGGCTGGCACTGTAATCGAGCCAGGATGCGATAGTGTGAGGCAGCTTAAGTTGCGGCAAAATCTGCTGAATATCGCCACGCAGTGCGGCGTGCGCATGGCGCAGTTTATTGAACTCGGCGGCGTCAATATCAAGGTGGATCACTTTAGCGTGGGGGGCAAAGGTATCGAGCTTGCCGGTCACACGGTCATCGAAACGCGCGCCTACCGCGATCAACAAATCACACTCTTGCACGATCAAGTTGGCCGCTTTGGTGCCATGCATGCCGAGCATGCCGAGATAATGCGGGTCGTGCCGTTCAATCGTACCTAACCCTTTGAGAGTACTCACCGCAGGCATTGGATTGTCGCGCAAAAACGTGCGTACTGTATCGGTTGCATGTGCCAGTTGGACACCGCCACCGACGTACAATACCGGACGTTCACTTTGCGCGAGCAGAGCTTGCGCGGCAGTTAACTGTGCACCATCCACTTGTGGCATCGCTGGCGGAGTAAAATTGGGTAAACGAGATACGGGAACTTGGCCAAGTTGCACATCTTTGGCGATATCAACCAGTACCGGGCCTGGTCGGCCGGTTTGTGCTACTTGAAAGGCTTCCGCCAGGGTTGGCGCAAGCTCATTTGGGTCGGTGACTAAGTAGCTGTGCTTGGTGCAAGAGAGTGACATGCCGATCACATCCATCTCTTGAAAGGCATCTGTGCCGATATGTGAGCTGGCGACTTGGCCAGTAATCACCACGATAGGTATCGAATCCAACAGTGCATCGGCGAGTCCGGTCACCAAATTGGTTGCTCCAGGGCCAGAGGTCGCCATACACACCGCGACTTGCTGGGTTGAGCGCGCCATACCAATCGCGGCCATCGCCGCACCTTGTTCATGACGACACAGGATATGCTCGACACCACCATCGTATAGCGCATCATAAATCGGCATGATTGCGCCACCGGGGTAACCGAACACGGTTTTAATGCCCTGTTGTTGTAATGCTGCAACGACTAATTGTGCGCCAGTCATCGTGCCTCCTTGCGGCAACAATTGCTGTTGCTGCGGGTGTTGTGTTTGCACTTCATGTGCTGCTCCCATGCTTCCTGTTGATTCTGAACGCGATTCTTGCGACGGGCTGCTGAACGGCAACTGCCAGTGGCGAGAGATTATCCCTATCCTGCTTGACGCTACAGTGGTGTTAGTGACGTGAATTCCCAATCGTATAACTTGTTTATTGCTATGTTCATGGTGATCAATTCACTTGCTGTCTATCTGCAACGCTAAGTTGTTTGGGGACACAAGGTCAGAATGTATTTTTTTGTACTGTCTAAATGGTAAAAAACCCCCGGACTTTTCAGTGCGGGGGTTTTTGGATTTGTTTGGTTATCTTTCGTCCACTCGCCCCTGCGTCGTCACCAGAATGACCACGATAATTAGGTTAATTAGAGCGTTAATGCGAGTGTTCAAATTCATAGTCAATTCGTACTTTAGGTTGAACTAATATCTTACCAATCGTTTTCTGTCTCTAGTGTTAACACACATGTTCGTTACATGACAAGCAAAAACTCATTCTTTTTTCACATTATTATTCTATCTCCTCAGGCTATATAACCTGTTCTGCACGGTTTATCGTCACTGTTGCTAGTGGTGCCGGCGGTTTAAATCAACCTAGAGGGATGTCATGGGACTTGCGATTATTCACAGTCGGGCCAGTATTGGTGTGCAGGCTCCTCCGGTCACGGTTGAGGTGCACATCAGTAACGGAATGCCCGGTTTCACATTAGTCGGTCTGCCAGAAACCACCGTTAAAGAATCACGCGATCGGGTGCGCAGCGCGATTATTAATTCCCGCTTTGAGTTTCCAGCCAAAAGAATAACCGTTAATTTAGCGCCGGCGGATCTACCTAAGGAGGGAGGACGATTTGATTTGCCGATCGCGCTGGGCATTTTGGTCGCTTCAGAGCAAATTGCACGAACTAAGCTGGAAGGTTACGAATTTATTGGTGAACTGGCGCTATCGGGGAAGATCCGTCGTGTAAAAGGGGTGTTGCCTGCCGCCTTGGCGGCCAACCAAGTGCAGCGAAGTTTAGTGGTGCCACATGCTAATGGCGATCAAGCGGCGTTGGTTAAGGGTGCAGCGCATAAGTCTGCGCACAGTTTGCTTGAAGTGTGTGCCGATCTGTGTGGTCAAAAAAACTTGTCGCTGTTTCAAAGTGCGCCGAGTGAGCAGCCACCGCCAAGCAGCCGTGATTTACAAGATATTATTGGTCAGCAGCAAGGGAAACGCGCATTAGAAATTGCCGCCGCTGGCAGTCATAATTTGCTGTTTTTAGGTCCTCCCGGCACTGGCAAAACCATGTTGGCGTCTCGTTTGTGTGATTTATTGCCGCCCATGAGTGATCAAGAAGCGATCGAAACCGCCTCAATTGCTTCGCTGACTCAGCAGGAGATTAACCAACACAATTGGAAATTGCGCCCGTTTCGCGCTCCCCATCACTCCAGTTCCATGGCGGCATTGGTTGGTGGCGGTACGATTCCGCGTCCTGGCGAAATATCGTTAGCGCATAACGGGTTATTATTTTTGGACGAAATGCCTGAGTTTGAACGCAAGGTGCTCGATTCGCTGCGTGAGCCATTGGAGTCGGGCGAGATTGTGATTTCTCGTGCGCAAGGTAAAACCCGTTTTCCCGCTCGTTTTCAATTGGTTGGCGCGTTAAACCCCAGCCCAACCGGTTATTATCAAGGCAGCCAAGCGCGGGCTAATCCACAGACGATCTTGCGCTATTTAAGTCGGCTCTCTGGCCCGTTGTTGGATCGGTTTGATATGTCGATTGAGATCCCAGCGCTACCGAAAGGCACTTTAGCTCATGGAGGTGATCGTGGTGAGTCGACCGCGGCGGTGCGTCAGCGTGTGATGGTGGCGCGTGAGCGAATGTTAGATCGTGCTGGCAAGGTAAACGCTTTGCTGCAAAGTCGTGAGATTGATCGTGATTGCCCATTGCTGAAGGCGGATGCTGAGTTTTTGGAGAGTGCCTTGCATCGGCTCGGTTTGTCGATTCGGGCTTATCACCGGATTATTAAGGTGGCACGTACCATCGCTGATTTGCAGGGGGAAAAGCAGATCACGCGGGCTCATTTGGCCGAAGCGCTCGGTTATCGCTCGATGGATCGCTTGCTTAGGCAGCTTAGTGCGCAGAATGTGTAATTTTGGTGTACCCGCTAATGATGAGCATCCAACTTAGCGAGCGCTTGGCTCGCTAAGTTTTTTAGCACAGAACGCTTGGTGTTTTTGCAGCATTTAGTGTTTTTGGGTCAGTAGGTAGTTGACCAGTGCGAAATATTCATCCAGTGAGGCAACGGACTGTCCTTGTACTAAGTAGCGGTTGTTGACCACTACCGCTGGTACACCAGTTAAGCCATTATCTTGGAACAGCTTATCAAAACGACGCACCATAGAATCGACCGCAAAGCCGTTATAAGCCGCATCAAATTTTGCAGCATCGACACCTTGATCTAGGAAAATTTGACGTAGTTCTGATTCATCTTTTGGTGGCTTACGTTGGCTATGGATGCGGTTAAATAGTACTGGCACCATTTGCTCTTCGATATCGAGAGCTAGCATGGTGGCGTAAGCTTTGCTCATCACCTTACCCATGTTACCGCCCATGAAAGAGACATGATTTTTGTGTAATTTAACGCCTTCTGGTAGTTGCTGTTTTAATTGGGCGATGATCGGTTCAAAGCTACTGCAGTGTGGGCAGTAGAATGAAAAAAACTCATTGACCACAGGGGTTGAGGAAACCGGAGTCTTCAGCACTTGGTAATGCTCGCCCGCTTTAAATTGAGTCGCATAGGCTGACACGCTTAACATCAGGGTTGCAACCAGTGCAAACAGCTTTTTCATGACTTTCTCCATTAAATTGATGGTGCTTAAAATAATTGTGCTTGCTTACCACTGCGGTTGCAGTGATAGCGGAGGGGCTTGCAGGGCGACAATCTGCTCTTGGAAAGCGAGAATTTGACTTTCCCAGTATTTGGCATCGTTAAACCAAGGAAAGGCTACCGGAAAGGCCGGATCTTGCCAGCGTTTGGCGAGCCATGCCATATAGTGCACCATGCGTAGACCACGTAGTGGCTCGATTAGTTTCAATTGCTGCGGGTTAAAATCGCAAAACTCTTGATAGCCTTCCAGCAGGATGTCCAATTGCAGTAATTTTTCTTGGCGATCGCCATGCAGCAGCATCCACAAATCCTGTACTGCTGGGCCGCTGCGTGCGTCATCCAGATCGACAAACATTGGGCCATCACGCCACAATATATTGCCGGGGTGACAATCGCCGTGTAGGCGGATGTGTGATTGATTCGCTGGCCAGTGTTGCTGTATCTCATTGATTAACAAGTCGAGTTGCTCAAAAAAGCCACGTTGTAAATGCGCGGGAACGCAGTGACTGTATTCCAGAATATGCCGCGGTTGATAGAGGTACTCATCCAGAGACAGAGTGGGGCGGTGATGAAATGATTTGCTCGCTCCCACCTTGTGAATCCGGCCAAGAAAGCGTCCGACCCACTCTAAATGCTGCTCATTATCCACTTCATATTGGCGTCCACCCATGCTGTTAAATAGGGCAAAACGGTAGCCTTGATGGTGATGTAATGTGGCACCGTTGATCTCTAGTGGGGGGACAACGGGGATCTCTTGCTGTTGTAGCTCCAGTGCGAAATCGTGCTCTTCATGGATCTGTTGATCGCTCCAGCGTTGTGGTCGATAAAATTTGACCACCAAGCGGCGTCGCTGTTCATCGCTAAACTGGTAGACGCGGTTTTCGTAACTGTTGAGTGGTAAAAAACCAGATTCTGCACGAATACCGATACTTTCTAGCGCGAACCAGATCAGATCGGGCGTTAAAGCATTAAAGTGAAAAGTAGCTTGGGTCATCAAATCATCAGAACTCATTACTGAGCCCTTTACCATGCGGGTGATTGTCAGAGCGGCTGAATAAACCGGCTCTCGACTTCAAGGGTAAATGGGTGGCTTATATCGTGCAGTATAAACTGAATTGTGGTTACCGCAGAGCTGATATTTTCTGGTTCGACCCCAAGGGCCATCGGCAGATTGATCATCTCACCCGGCTGCACCACCACAGTTTGCTTGCCGTACCATGAGACCTGATCCAGTCCGGTGACGGATAGCTGGTAAGTTTGCACTTGCTGAGTTTTATTGATCACTTTGAGCGTGTAAGTATTTTCAATTTCACCCGAGCTGTTGGTTCTAAACAGTTGGCTGCGATCTCTGAGCACGCTAAGGCCCGCGGGATCGAGATTGACGATTTGCACGAACAATAGACCGAGCATCATGCACAATACGCCAGCGTAGCCGAGTAGTTTGGGGCGCATGATTTTGGTGGGTTTACCGCGCAGCCGATGTTCAGAGGTGTAACTGATCAACTTTGTGGCGTAGCCCATTCGCTGCATCGTATGGTCGCAGGCATCGATGCAAGCACCGCAGTTGATGCACTCATATTGTAGGCCGTTGCGAATATCGATTCCGGTTGGACAGACCTGCACGCACAGCTCACAGTCGACGCAATCACCTAAGCCTTGGGCTTGGCGATCGGTGGTGCGGGTGCGTGGACCGCGTGTTTCGCCACGTGCCGCATCATAGCCGACGATCAAGGTGTCTTTATCAAACATCGCGGATTGAAAGCGTGCATAAGGGCAGATGTGAATGCACATAATTGAGCGCATCCATCCCGCATTGCCATAAGTACAGACGGTAAATAACAATACCCAAAACAGTGGCCAGAACTCGGCATTGAAGGTCAGCACATCGACTGTCAATTGGCGAATCGGTACAAAATAACCGACAAAAGTCAGCCCGGTTAGCAAGGCAATCGCTAACCAAGCGCCATGTTTGATGGTTTTGCGTAGCGCAAGGGATAGGGTGAGGCGGCCGCTGTCTTGCAAACGTCTTTTATTGGCACTGCCTTCGAGTTTTTCTTCAAACCAGAGATAGACAAATGTCCAGACCGTTTGGGGACAGAGATAACCGCACCAAACTCGGCCTAACCAGGTGGTGATAAAAAAGAGAGCGAAGGCGGCGATGATCAGCAGCAGCGCGAGTAACGTCAGATCTTGTGGGTAGAGGGTGGTGCCAAACAGATTAAATTGCTGATGCGTGATATCGAGTAAAATCGCCGGCCGATCACCATAAGTGAGCCATGGCAGCAGGCCAAACAGCAGCAGGAGCAAGCCACCAGCATAACGGCGCAGTTGTTGGTAGCGACCGCGACTGTGACGAACATAAATGTGATGATTGGGGTTAACGCGCGCGGGTCTGGAGTGGGGCGCTTTGCGATCCTGCTCTGGCAGCGTGATCGGTTTGACATCGATTTTATCCTGACTCATGGCGTGATCCTTGTTGGCATAAGCACAATATTAACCACCTATTTAAAGCACTAATTTATGGTCTCACACCAACCTAAGGCAATCGCGAGTTGGCGATTAAGTATAGTGTTAATCTGCAGATCTTGGTGGCCGAGACTCATTGTGTCATCAGCACTGTTCGCCCCTACGGTGACTGAGTTAACCCAGTGTAAAAAAAGCGGCTGACGCCGCTGGATAGATATTTTGAATGGTGTGACACAGGTTTAAGCGGCCAAACACCGCAGGATCATTGGCTATTGAATGATACCGCGCGCCCGGAGAATCGCGGTTTTGAAATCATCCTGATAATCTTTTTTTAGCCCTGGGATCGCTTCATCTTTGGCGCTATTGCGCATTTTTAGATGGTAGATCAGTACATCATCGGTCAAATCTTGCAGATCGCCTTGATAGCCTGCTTCTTGCGCCAGTTTGAGCAGAAATTGGATCAGATTGAGCTCAGAATCTTTGTGCCATTCAGGCTCCAGTAGTTGCAGTAGTTCTTCTACGCGATGGCATTGCATGACTTTCTCCACAGTTATTATAGTGATTTGTGACTAAAGGTAGCAAAAGCGCTCGGCAATACCAATTGATCGGTAAAAAAAAGTGAATCGTTAAAAACATCAGTGCCAAAAGCGTCTTGCACGCCAAGAGCGCGTATAAAAAAGCGCAGCTAAACTGCGCTTTTCGCTTAAGCCGCCTGACCGATTTTGGTTTCAGGAAAGGTGGTTAACACTTTTCTTTCAACCAAGGTGGGTGCGGTGGCTGTTTTTTTGCCAACCGGAGCCATGGCAAAGCCACTACGGCGACGCATTGCACTACGATTGGTATTTGAAAACCTGACGGTTGTTGGGCGCATAACATAACCTAACTGTCAGGCATATCCATTGCCGAGAGTAAACCCTGAATCATTACTCGTCGCACTTGAGTGATGAACATCATTGGGCACGACTGCTTTTGGCGCTGGCCGATCCGAATCATGAATCAGGAATAGCGATATGTGTTCATATCGCATACAGAATAGCACTTGCAGTTTGAATGGTCGATAGTTGACCAGCTTAGTAATGAGCATAATGATTAATTTTAGCTAACGCGTGTAAGCTCAATGTGCAATACTAGCGGCCAATGGTATGATTGAGTGAAATGAAATGTTGAATCGTTATCCGTTCAGAGAGGAGATCGCCAACGCGATCAGTCACGGACTTGGGCTGATTTTGGGGATCGTCGGTTTAGTGTTATTGCTGGTAAAAGCCAACGCCCAGCACGCAGATAGTTTGACTATCGCCAGTCTGAGTGTTTACGGCAGCAGCATGATCGTGCTGTTTTTAGCGTCGACTCTGTATCACGCCATCCCTTATCAACGGGCAAAACGCTGGTTAAAAACCTTTGATCACTGTGCGATTTATTTATTGATTGCCGGAAGTTACACCCCATTTTTGTTGGTCAGTTTACGCACTCCGCTGGCGGTGGGATTGATGATTGTCATTTGGTCGCTGGCTTTGATCGGTATCTTAGGCAAAATTGCTTTTATTTATCGCTTTAAAAGATTGTCGTTGCTGACTTATCTCACTATGGGGTGGTTATCCTTGCTGGTGGTGTATCAGTTAGCGATTCACCTTGCTGTCGGCGGATTAACCTTGTTGGCGGCGGGCGGAATCATCTACTCGCTGGGGGTGATTTTTTACGTGGCTAAGCGCATTCCTTACCACCATGCCATTTGGCACGCCTTTGTGCTCGTTGGCTGCACCTGCCATTTTTTAGCGATTTATTGGTACGTCGAGCCGATGGCTGCTGGCTAGTGAGCATGTTCGCATGGTGGCTAGTGACGCCAAAATGCCGGGAAAAATAGCACCAATATGGTCAGGATTTCCAAGCGTCCCATTAGCATTCCCAAACTTAATAGCCACTTGGCGGCATCTGGGAGCGAGGCAAAATTTCCCGTTGGACCAATCACGCTTCCCATGCCGGGGCCGACGTTAGCCACTGCCGTCACAGCGCCAGAAATGCTGGTGATCGAGTCTAATCCCATGGCCGATAACGCCCCCGCTAGCACCACGATAGTAATAAAGTAAGTCAGTGCAAATGCTACCACCGAGCGGATGATCTCTTCGTTGACTGGGCGTTGGTTATAGCGCTGAATAAAGATGCCGGATGGATGGATAAGATTAAGCAGTTGTTTTTTGAGGAGCGCCATCGCGATTTGAAAACGGAACACTTTGATGCCGCCGGACGTTGAGCCCGAGCAGGCACCGGCCATTAATAAAAAAGCAAAAATGGTCGAAGGCAGTGCGCCCCAGGCGGTAAAGTCATCCAACCCAAAGCCGGTGGTGGTCATCACTGAGACGATGTTAAACATCGCGACACGCAGTGCATCGCTTATCTGATAACCGTTTTTTAGCCATAACCAGCTGGCAACCATTAAGCTGGAGATGAGCACCACCCAGAAAAATCCACGCACCTGTTCATCGCTGAGTAGTGAGCGCGGGCTTTTTTTACGCAGAACTTGTACAAACAGCAGAAACGGCAGCCCGCCAAGAAACATAAATAAGGTGCCAACCCAATGTGCACCATGGGAAAAGCGATTCATAGAGCTGTCGCTAGTTGAGTAGCCCCCGGTCGAAAGGGTGGTGAAGGCGTGATTAATCGCCTCAAAGGGGGTCATGCCCGTGGCGAGATAGCTCATAAAACATAAGATGGTCAGCACCAGATAGACCGCCATAATGTTTTTGGCCACCGTTTTGGCGCGTGGGCTGCTTTTATCCGACTTATCGGATGATTCGGTTTGGAATAGCTTCATACCGCCGACGTTGAGCATCGGCAGCACCGCAACCGCCATCACAATAAATCCGACCCCGCCAAGCCATTGCAGTATCGAGCGCCAGAGCAGGATGCTCGGAGGCATAGAATCTAAGCCACTGAGTACCGTTGAACCCGTGGTGGTGAGGCCGGACATGGTTTCAAAATAGGCATCGGTAAAACTGATGTGGTTGATCAACACAAAAGGTAGCGCAGCAAATGCACTGGCGATGGTCCAGACTAAGCTGGTGATCAAAAACATATCGCGCACATTGAGTCGAAAGTGTTGGGTACGGCCAACGCTCAAACAAGCAAATGCCACTACATGGGTAATGATCACCGCTTGGGCAAAATCGAGGAAACCGCCACTGCCGGTCACAAACGCCACCAGTGTCGGTACATACATAAATAGGGCAAGCTTAGACAGCACCAACCCAATAATAAAAGCAATCGGCCGTAAGTTGAGCATAGCGCCAACCTTTATCTATAAGAAGAATGGACTCGGCTGGAATAGGGCTTCCACGTCGGGCACGTATTTTTTATCGACCAAGAACATCACCACATGATCGCCTTGCTCAATGGCGGTGCGATCATGGGCAATCAGCACCTCTTCACCACGTACGATGGCGCCAATCGTGGTGCCGGGGGGCAGTTTGATATCTCCCACTGCGCGTCCGACCACTTTGGAGGTAGTTTCATCGCCGTGCGCTACCGCTTCAATCGCCTCTGCCGCGCCTCGGCGCAGTGAGGAAACGTTAACAATATCGGCTCGCCGCACGTGAGTCAGTAGCGCGGAAATGGTCGCTTGTTGTGGTGAAATTGCCACATCAATCACCCCGCCTTGTACTAAGTCAACATAGCCGCTGCGCTGGATCAGCACCATGGCTTTTTTAGCGCCCATCCGTTTGGCGAGCATGGCCGACATAATGTTGGTTTCATCTTCATTGGTGAGGGCGATAAACACATCGACTTGATCGATGTTCTCTTCCGACAGCAACTCTTGATCGGCGGCATCACCACAAAACACGATAGTATTAGCGAGCTCTTCCGATAGCTGTTCGGCGCGCTGGTCATTACGTTCAATCAATTTAACACTATAGCTGTGCTCTAGCCGCTTGGCTAAGCTGGCCCCAATGTTACCGCCACCGACAATCATGATCCGTCGATACGGTTTTTCTAGGCGCTGTAATTCACTCATCACCGAGCGAATGTGGTTACTGGCGGCGATGAAAAACACTTCGTCATCGGCTTCGATAATGGTCGAACCTTGCGGGCGAATTGGTCGGCCTTGACGGAAAATAGCGGCAACCCGAGTGTCGATGTGCGGCATGTGATCGCGCAGTGCCGCAAGCGCGTTGCCGACCAGTGGCCCACCATAATAGGCTTTGACCGCCACTAGGCTAACTTTTTCTTCTGCAAAGCTGACCACTTGTAACGCTCCCGGATACTGGATCAAGCGTTCAATATAGCTGGTGACCAGCTGCTCTGGGGCAATCAGGTGGTCGACGGGCACCGCTCCAGATTGAAACAGGGCCTCTTTTTCGGCCAGATATTGCGGTGAACGAATACGCGCAATCCGGTTCGGCGTATTAAACAGAGTGAAGGCGACTTGGCAGGCGGCCATATTGGTTTCATCGGTATTGGTGACGGCAACCAGCATATCCGCATCTTGCGCACCCGCTTCGCGCAGCACATCTGGATGGCTGGCGTGGCCATTGACCACGCGCAAGTCATATTTATCTTGTAGATCACGCAGTCGTTCAGCGCTTTTATCCACTACTGTGATGTCATTGTTTTCACCAACTAAGTTTTCGGCCAGTGTGCCGCCGACTTGTCCGGCGCCAAGAATGATGATTTTCATAACCTGTTCTCTTTGTTTACTCAGCCCAAGACAAGCTGGCTTGCCTTGGATTCGTGCATCACAGTTGTTTTTTCAATACCGCGTAATAGAAGCCATCCATCGCTTGTTCACCGGGCAAAATTTGACGGCCAGGCTGGCTAGGATCGGAATCGATCAGGCTTGCATTGGGAGTGCGTTGCAAGAACGCTTTAACCTGTAAACTGTTCTCTTGTGGCGTAATCGAACAGGTCGCGTACACCAACGTACCACCGGGTTTTAATTGTTGCCACATGGCGTCTAAAATTTCGCGCTGCAGCTCAGCAAGAGCAGTAATATCGTTAGCGCGACGGAGCCATTTGATGTCTGGATGGCGACGAATTACCCCAGTGGCTGAACAAGGGGCATCGAGTAAGATGCGATCAAACTGCTCGCCTTGCCACCAATCTTGCGGATAGCGGGCATCACCACAAATCACTTGTGCCTTAAGTTGTAAGCGTTGCAAGTTGTCTTGTACCCGTTTCAGGCGGGTTTGGTCACAATCAATCGCCACCACTTGGCTATTTGGGGTGCGCTCTAGGATATGTGCCGTTTTACCACCCGGTGCGGCGCAGCAATCTAAAATCAGCTCTCCGGCTTGCGGAGTGAGGTAATTGATGGCCAACTGCGCTGCGGCATCTTGTACTGAAACCCAGCCTGCGGCAAAGCCCGGCAGTTGCTGCACATCACAAGGCGTGTCTAAGCAGAGTGCATCTGCTGCTTGCGAGTGCGGCTGGCTAGCAATACCCGCTTGCTCAAGCAGCGCTTGATACTCAGCACGCGTATGGTGTTGATGGTTGACCCGCAGCCACATCGGCGCTTTGCTGTTATTGGCTTCTACAATTTGTGGCCACTGCTCAGGATAGCTCTCTTTGAGCAGTTTGAGTAACCAACCTGGGTGACCGTAGCGTCCGGCATCATGGCTGGTGGCTTGTGCATCTAAGCGATCTTGATCGCGCTGGTAGTTACGCAGCACGGCGTTAATCAGACCACGTAGGCGCGGGCCTTTGAGATCTTGTGCGCCTTCGACCGTTTCACCGACGGCGGCATGGGCAGGAATGCGCATAAAACTCAATTGGTACAAGCCGACCAAAATCAGGAAGTGAAAGACCCGTTGCTTGCCTTTTAATGGTGTTTCCATCAGCGCTTGGCTGATCGATTCTAAACGGGGCAGTTGGCGTAATACGCCATAGCAGATCTCTTGCAGGAGCGCATGATCGCGTGGCCGAACTTGCTGCTGAGCGATAGGTAAAGCATTGGAGAGTGATTGGCCTAAATCAACCACTTGGTACAGAGCCGACGCGGCGGCGGCGCGGATATTCATCATAAAATCGAAACCAAAAAAATAGGCCCCAGCGCTATCGGCTAGGGCGAACCATTAACTGAGCTGGCTACCGACACTAAACCAGTCGGCGCGCGCATTAAGAATATCGGTCACAGGCAAGGCTTTTTTGCCTGGGATTTGTAGGCTTTCCAGCACCAAAACTTGGTGTCCGGTTGCTATATAAATGCCACTCTTATCCGCTTGCAGGATGGTGCCCGGCGTTTGGCTTACCACTCGATCTTCAACCCGAGCTTGCCAAACTTTGACGCTGTTTTCGGCGACCTCAAAATGGCTCATCGGCCATGGATTAAAGGCGCGGATACAGCGTGCAATGTGCGCAGCATCGTCACTCCAGTTGATGCGTGCCTCTTCTTTACTGAGCTTATGCGCATAATTAGCCTGTGCATCGTCTTGCGCTACCGCGACTGCGGTGCCTTGCGCGATTTGGCTTAAACAGTCGAGCAGTGCCTGTGGGCCGAGTCCAGCTAGCTTGTCATATAGGCTAGCGCTGGTATCGTGCGGCTCAATCGGCAAGCGAGCAATGTTGAGCATCGCACCGGTGTCCAGCCCAACATCCATTTGCATAATGGTCACGCCCGTTTCACTATCACCGGACCAAATCGAGCGTTGGATGGGTGCTGCACCACGCCAGCGTGGCAAAATTGAGCCATGCACGTTAATGCAGCCGAGTTTTGGTGTGTCGAGCACAGCTTTGGGGAGTAACAAACCGTAGGCGACCACGACCATCAGATCGGCATTGAGATCGGCAAGCTGCTGTTTGGCCTCTGGCGATTTAAAGTTTTCTGGCTGATAAACCGGAATGTTGTGCTCAAGTGCCAGGTTTTTAACTGGGCTGGCGGTCAGTTTTTTACCGCGTCCCGCTGGGCGATCCGGTTGGGTATAGACCGCGATGATGTCGTGCTCCGAAGACAACAACGCCGCCAAATGACGGGCGGCGAAATCCGGAGTACCTGCAAACACAATACGGAGTGATTGGCTCAAGTTTACCTCACAGTAAATTATTTTTTCTGGTTGAAGCGTTTGATTTTCTCTAGCTTCTCTTTAATACGGTTACGTTTCAGCGGTGACAGATAATCGACAAACAGTTTACCGGCTAAATGGTCCAGTTCGTGCTGAACACAAATCGCGAGCAGATCGTCTGCGATGAAGCGATAGGGTTGGCCATCTCGGTCTTGGGCTTGCACTGTTACTTGTGCCGCACGTGGCACCAGTGCACGAGCCCCCGGCACCGACAGACATCCCTCTTCAATACCGTCTTCCCCTTGGCTGGCAATGATTTCTGGATTAATCAGCACCATCGGCTGATCGCGCGTTTCAGAAATATCAATCACCACAATTCGTTGATGGATATCGACCTGGGTCGCTGCCAAACCGATGCCTTGCTCGGCATACATGGTTTCCAACATGTCATCGACAATTTGTTGGATGTGCGGCGTGATGGTCGTGACCGGTTTGGCCACGGTACGCAGCCGATCATCAGGGAAGGTTAGTACTTGCAATACAGACATATACACTCGAAATGTTGAACTGTGCCGAAACAGCTTAATGCGTGTTGGTTCAATTCTAGACATTTTATGATCCAAATGACAGCATCCGGACGTGATTTCTCCACCACCCAGTTCTCTTTCGACCAAGGAAGCAAGGTCATGGCACGATTAACCCGCTATATTGCTTGCGCGTTATTACCTTTCACTTTATGCAGTGCACCGGTAATCGCCGAGCCGAAAACTCCACTGACACTCAAACACAATGCGCCGCAAACTTATACTGTGGTCAAAGGCGATACTCTGTGGGATATCTCGGCATTGTATCTAGATAGTCCATGGTTATGGCCGAGGCTTTGGCAGGCTAACCCAGAGATCAATAACCCGCATTTAATCTACCCTGGCGATAAATTGACCCTGTTTTGGCGCGATGGGCAACCGGTGCTGAGTTTAAAGCCGATGGTAAAACTTAGTCCGCAAGTGCGAGTGGTGACAAAGCAAGCGGTACCTACGGTGCAAGAGAGTTTGGTGTTACCTTATCTGCAGTCGGATCGCTTGATGAGTCCCGCGGTTTTGCAAGATAGTGCGCGGGTGATAGGTTCCAGTGATGACCGTAAATATCTGACCAAGCAAGAGCAGTTGTATATCACAGGCGTTCACAGCGAGAAAACGTGGGGAATTTATCGCGAAGTTGCCCAATATCTGCGGCAAGATGAGGTGATGGTGGTGCTGCGTTTGGTGGCGCTAGGTGAGTTGGTGATGACTGACACGCATTTCAGTGGTTTGACGCTGTTCGAGCAGACGCAAGAGATCCTGCGCAATGATATTGCGTTACCAGAAGTTGACCTTGCACAGCGCGCTCTTTCTACCACTTTCTATCCACAACCTGCGCCAGAGGGAAGCCAAGCCCAGATCCTTGGTTCATTAGAAGGCAGTCATTATGCCGGGCAAAACCAAGTGGTGGTGATTGACCAAGGTCGTGATGATGGTTTGGTGCAAGGCAGCATGTTTGAGCTTTATCAGGCCGGAGCAAAAGTCAACACCAAGCAGGCTTGGTTTGCCAGCTCGCAGTCAGCTTCAGAGGTGCAGCTGCCGAATTTAAACATCGGCAGTTTGATGGTGATCCGCCCTTATGCGCGTTTTAGTCTGGCGTTAATTACCCACAGTTTAGCGCCGATCAGTCAGGATATTTTGGCGCTTGCCCCTGAGGCCGCTACACCATCCTCAATCGCGGATCGAGGGGATGTGGCCACACCCATTCCCCCACTTGATGATGCGGGTTAATGAAGGATCACGATTTAGCCACTTGGCTAGCGCTGTGTTTTACCCCCAAGCTGGGGAGCAGAACACTCTCTTATCTATTGGCTACTCAATCGCCAGCTCATCTGTCAACCTTCACGCCTCAGCAATGGTTGGCGCGTGGCCTTAAACCAGAACAGTTAGCCTTTTTAACCACTCGCGCCGCCGCGCAAGCTGAGCAGAGCTTGCAATGGCGTAGCGCTGCCGATCACCGCTACATAGTGACACCACATTGCTCGCACTATCCTCGTTTATTGAAAGAAATTGCAGCGCCGCCTCCGGTGCTGTTTATCGAAGGTCAGCTATCCGCTTTGCACGATCCTGCACTGGCGATTGTCGGTAGCCGTAATGCCAGTATTGACGGACGACAAATTGCGCGCCAGTTTGCGACCGAGCTGGTTCAATCCGGGTTGGTGGTAGTCAGTGGATTAGCGCTCGGGATTGATGGACATGCGCATGATGGCGCTTTGCAAGCCAAGGGGCAAACGGTGGCGGTATTGGGCTCTGGGTTAGCGCAAATCTACCCCAAACAGCATCAAGCTTTGGCGGAGCGAATTATTGCCCAAGGCGCATTGGTTTCCGAGTTTGCACCGCATGCTGCACCGCGGGCCGATCACTTTCCACGCCGCAACCGTATTATTAGTGGTTTGTCACTGGGGGTGGTGGTGGTCGAAGCGGCGGAAAAAAGTGGTTCGCTGATCACCGCCCGTTATGCTGCCGATCAAGGGCGTGAAGTTTTTGTGGTGCCCGGATCAATTTTCAACGCCGCCAGTCAGGGCAGTAATCAACTGATCCGGCAAGGGGCGTGTTTAGTGCAAAGCGTGCAACAGATCCATCAGGAGCTCAAAAATCCACTCTCTTGGTTACTCTCTGAACAAGCATCGCGCCAAGCGACACTTTTTTGTGCCAGCCACAGTGATGAAGAATTGCCATTTCCCGAGCTGTTAGCTAACGTAGGGGTAGAAGCTACACCCATTGATATTCTGGCAAGCCGGACTAAAATCCCGGTGCAGGAAATCATGATGCAGCTCTTGGAGTTAGAACTCCTTGGGCATGTGGTTGCAGTACCTGGTGGCTATATTAGAAAGGGGAGAGGCTAGCTATGATGATGGATATTTTGATGTATCTGTTCGAAACCTATATCCATAGCGATGCTGAGTTGCAAGTGGATCAGGACCATCTGGAAGATGAACTGTTGCGCGCAGGTTTTCATCAGCAAGATATTTATAAAGCCCTCCATTGGTTGGAAGATTTGGCGGCGTTGCAACAAACCGATGCCCAAACGGCGATCGCGAAAAGTGCCCCAACTTCAATGCGCATTTACGCTGCCGAAGAGATTGAGCGGCTTGATCTTGAGTCGCGTGGTTTCTTGCTTTTTCTTGAGCACATCAATGTGCTCACCGCAGAAACGCGAGAGATGGTAATTGATCGTGTGATGGGATTAGAAACCGATGAGTTTGAACTAGAAGATCTCAAATGGATCATTTTAATGGTGCTGTTCAACGTTCCGGGCAATGAAAATGCTTATACTTTGATGGAAGAGTTGCTGTATAGCCAAGAACAAGGCGTGTTGCATTAAGCGGGTGATAGATGAAGCGTAAAATTGACCCCCAACTGTTCACGGCTCACGAACAGGCGCTACCAAGCTCACCTTGTCCTCAATGTGGTGCAACCTTGCAGTTGCGTCACGGTAAACATGGGCCTTTTTTAGGCTGCAGCGCTTACCCAGAGTGTGATTATATTCAGTCGCTGCATCACAATGATGCTCAAGTTCTCAAACCGTTAGGCGTGGCTTGCCCAGCATGTGGCCATGAATTGGTGCTACGCCAAGGTCGTTATGGGATGTTTATTGGTTGTAGTGACTATCCGCAGTGTCATCATATTGAGTCGACCGACAGCCCCCATCAACCAAGCGAGCCTGTATTAGCCATCACTTGTCCTGAATGCGCTCAAGGTCATCTGATTGAGCGCCAATCTCGCTTTGGTAAACGGTTTTATGCTTGTGATCGTTACCCTAAATGCAAATTTGCACTCAATGGGACACCACGGGCTCAAATCTGTACCCAGTGTGGTTTTTCGGTAATGCTTGAGAAGCACAGCGCTGCGGGGATGCGTTTTCAGTGTGCCAATCGCAAATGTGGCCATATTCAAGCGGTTGCTACAGGGGTGATTTGATTCACCGTAGGGCTAACCCCATTCTCATTTTCAGCGTATCAACCATCAAGCCGCGTTAAACGCGGCTTGATCGCCAGAGCGGATCTGGTTAATGCTCGATCTGATTAGCAGCCAGATGCAGTGCTGGAAAGGCTTCTGCATCAAGTAGCGCCGCTAGCTGGCATAGTTTACGCTGCAGCTCACCGGTGTAATCGGCGGTCACATTGATGTGACCCATCTTGCGTCCAGCACGCTTCTCTTTGCCGTACCAATGTACATGACAACCTTCGAGAGCCAACACGGCGCTTGCCAATTGGTCTTCGCCGAGAATGTTGATCATCGTGGTTTCACGGACCAATTTGGTACTGCCTAGTGGCAAACCACACACCGCGCGTAAGTGATTTTCAAACTGACAGGTTTCTGCGCCCTGTTGGGTCCAGTGGCCCGAGTTATGTACCCGCGGCGCAATTTCGTTAACTAACAGTTGCCCCTGCACGTCGAAAAACTCCAGCGCTAATACACCAACATAGTTGAGTTGCTCGGCGACAGCTTGAAACATGGCGTGCGCTTGTGCTTGTAGCTCTGGTGCGTCAATCGCAGTCGATAGGCTGAGCACGCCTTGAGTGTGCACATTTTCTGCCAAGGGATACACCACGATATCGCCGGCTAAGTTACGCGCACCAACTAGTGAAACTTCACGATCAAAGGCGACAAACTGTTCGGCAACAATCGCTTGCTGTGGGTTGGCCGCTAAGTATTGTGCTAATTGTTGCCAAATCTCTTCGATCTGTGAATGGTGCTTTAAGCGCCATTGGCCTTTACCATCGTAGCCGCCAAGGGCACTTTTTAGCACCATAGGCAGCCCGATGTCAGTTACCGCTTGTGCGAAATCCGCTTGAGTGCGGATAATCGCATAGTCTGCGTTGGCTACTTGAGCGCGATCCAATAACGCTTTTTCTAGACGGCGATCGCCACCAATTTTGATGGCTTGCGCACTTGGGTAGAGTTTTCCGCTACTCGCACACAGATCAAGAATAGGATGTGGAATATGCTCAAACTCGGCGGTGATCACATCCACTTGCTCAATCGCGTGCTGCAACCCATGTCCCAGCACCTGTTGGGTTAATGGATGGACAATTTGTTCTGAGCCAACATCAAAAGCGATGGTGGTAATATTGAGCGGAGCTCCTGCCAAAGACATCATTCGCGCGAGCTGACCTGCGCCTAGCACTAACACACGCATCGGTTACTCCTCGCGAGGGTCTGGGTTATCCAACACCAATTGAGTTTGCTGAGCGCGGAACGCTTCAACTCGGCTCATCACTTCTGGTTGATGCACGCCGATAATTTGTGCCGCGAGTAATCCGGCATTGGCAGCACCGGCTTCGCCAATCGCTAGCGTGCCGACCGCAATACCTTTAGGCATTTGCACAATCGAGTATAACGAATCGAGTCCAGACAGTGCCCGTGACTGGACTGGTACGCCTAAAACCGGCAGGCAGGTAAATGCCGCGGCCATCCCTGGTAAGTGAGCTGCACCGCCAGCACCAGCGATGATGACTTGCAGGCCGCGCTGTTTGGCGCTGGAGGCATAATCAGCCAGTAGTTGAGGAGTACGGTGTGCCGAAACCACTTTGGTTTCATATGCCACACCTAAGTGGTCGAGCATCTCTGCTGCATGCTTCATGGTTGGCCAGTCTGACTTAGAACCCATGATAATACCGACGGTCATCTCAAACTCCTTCAGTGTTGTAAATTGAGCGACGAGCGCTGATTGCCGCGCATTATACGAGGATTTTTACCTCAAGCAAACGTTTGCTTTTTGTGGTTGTTCGGAAATACTGGTCAATTGCTCTGCGATTCGTACACTGAACAGAATAGAGCGATGAGGAGTTGAATAAGTGGATAATCTGCAACAAGCGGTCGATGCGCTACGCAGCGGTGGCGTGATCGCTTATCCGACAGAAGGTGTGTTTGGTTTAGGGTGTGATCCGGATAATCAAACGGCTATGCTACGTTTATTAGCGATTAAGCAGCGCCCTGTAGAAAAAGGGGTAATTTTAATTGCGGCTAACTATCAGCAACTGCAACCCTATATTGATGAAACCCAATTAAGTGCTGAGCAACTGGCGCAAGTCTTGGCATCTTGGCCCGCGCCTTTAACTTGGGTGATGCCAGCCAGTCGCTACACTCCAAGCTGGGTTCGTGGTCAGTTTGATACTGTGGCGGTGCGGGTTTCAGCTCATCCACTGGTGCAACAACTGTGTGTCGCGTTTGGTAAACCTTTAACTTCAACCAGCGCTAATCTGAGTGGTCAGCCAGCGTGTGTGACGCAACAGCAAGTCATCGCACAGCTTGGGGAACACATCAGTGTGGTGGTGGAAGGTAAAACCAGTGGCCGGAGTGGACCGAGTGAAATTCGTGATGCTCGCAGCCTACAAGTATTAAGACAGGGATAACCCTGCGCAGGAGAGAAAGTGAAGTCTACTATTGTTCAACCGGCGATTGATAAACAGGCGGTACAACATTTTTTACGGCAGTTGCAAGATAGTATTTGTCAGCAACTGGAGGCGGCGGATGGTCAAGCGCGGTTTATTGAAGATCAGTGGCAGCGGGAGGCGGGTGAAAAATTAGCGGGAGGCGGCCGCACGAGGGTGATGCGTGATGGTGCGGTTTTTGAACAAGGTGGCGTGAATTTTTCGCACGTCTTTGGTGAGCAAATGCCCGCTTCTGCCACTGCGCACCGGCCAGAGTTAGCTGGGCGTCGCTTTGAAGCGATGGGAGTCTCGTTGGTGATGCATCCGCATAATCCACATGTTCCCACCTCCCATGCTAATGTGCGTTTTTTTATTGCCGAAAAAGAGGGTGAAGCACCGATTTGGTGGTTTGGCGGCGGTTTTGATCTAACTCCTTGCTATCCAAGACTTGAGGATTGCCAAGCTTGGCATCAAACGGCGAAAAATCTCTGCGCGCCTTTTGGAGCGGATGTCTACTCTGAGCATAAAGCGTGGTGTGATCGTTATTTTTACCTGCCCCATCGTAATGAAACTCGTGGCATTGGCGGGTTATTTTTTGATGATCTCAATCAGTGGCCGTTTGAGCGTTGTTTTGAATATTTGCAAGCTGTGGGTGCTGGATATACCGAGGCGTATCTGCCTATCGTTGAACAGCGTAAAGCCACCCCGTTTGGTGAGCGCGAGCGTCAATTTCAGCTTTATCGTCGTGGTCGCTACGTTGAATTTAACTTGGTATTCGATCGCGGTACGTTATTTGGTTTACAAACGGGTGGGCGTACTGAGTCAATTTTGATGTCAATGCCACCTTTAGCGCGCTGGGAATATAGTTATCAACCCGAAGCCGGAACGCCTGAAGCTCTGCTTAGTGAGTTTTTAGTTGCGCGAGATTGGTGACGCGTTAGGTTTCCAATGATAGGGTCATGTCAGTGACCCATTGATGACGTAGGCAAGGATATGGCTTCTCAAATTGATCAGTATGTCGTGTTTGGTAATCCCATCCAGCACAGTAAATCGCCCTTTATTCATACTTTATTTGCTCGGCAAACCCAGCAGTCGATGACTTATACTGCTCAATGTGTCGCGCTGGATGGATTTAGTGAGGCTGCTCGCCACTTTTTTGCACAAGGCGGGCGAGGGTGTAATGTCACCGTGCCATTTAAGGAACAGGCGTATCATTTGGCTGGGCGGCTCACTGAGCGTGCTCGTTTGGCTGGTGCGGTCAATACGCTTAAAAAACTCGACGATGGTGAAATCTTGGGCGATAACACTGATGGTGCTGGCCTAGTGCAAGATTTGCTGGCTCGATCGGTATCACTGTGTGGTGCGCGCATTTTGCTGATTGGTGCTGGCGGCGCGGCGCGTGGTGTGCTTAAGCCTCTGCTTGATCAACAGCCCGCATCAATAACTATTACCAATCGAACCCTGGCTAAGGCGGAGCAACTGGCGGCGCTGTTTTCTTTATACGGCGAAGTGGATGCACAACCTTTTGCGAAGCTGGATCAGAGCTATGATGTGATCATCAACTCAACCTCGGCCAGTTTGAGCGGTGAACTTCCGGCGATTAGCCCCACGATCTTTTCTCCTCACTCAGTATGTTATGACATGATGTATGGTCAGAGCTTGACGGTATTTAACCAATGGGCGTTGCAACATGGTTGTACTCAGGTGATGGATGGTTTAGGCATGCTGGTGGGACAAGCGGCAGAAAGTTTTATGCTTTGGCGTGGCTTGCGTCCGGGAACACAACAAATTTTGCGTGAATTGCGTAAAAATCTAGCTGGTGGGATATGAATCAATCAATCTTATTCTCTGATTTACACCATTGGGATGAAGCGAAACAAGCGGTGGTCTTTTTTGCTCAGCAAAATGGGGCATTAATTGAGTGTCTTGCTGCTCGGCAAGTTTTACAAGCCTTAGCAGCAAGGGAGTTAACTGACCCACAAGAGATCGTCTGGGCATTTGAACAATGGCGCTTTGACCTAGAGGAGATCGCTGAACAGGCGATTGAAGAGGAAATGTTTAATCCTCTAGGCCAAATTGAGATCACTCGTGAGCCGATTTAACCTCACTAATATAGTCATTTTTGCTCTGCACATAATTGGCCGCTGATTGGAGTAGAAAAGCGCGCTCTTGTTCAGTCAGAGCTCGCGCTTGCTTTACTGGGCTGCCTAAA
The DNA here is from genome assembly GCF_029635775.1 of Vibrio misgurnus. Taxonomy (NCBI): domain Bacteria; kingdom Pseudomonadati; phylum Pseudomonadota; class Gammaproteobacteria; order Vibrionales; family Vibrionaceae; genus Vibrio; species Vibrio misgurnus. The sequence goes on from NZ_CP113241.1 coordinate 42,153, forward strand.
TAGAGAAAGCCGCTGATCAGCCGCTTGCCGGGAGGGACTAAACTTCCGGCTCCGACCATCACATCACTTTCAATCACCGCTCCATCTAATACAATCGATCCCATGCCAACCAAAACGCGATCGTGTATTGTGCAGCCGTGTAGCATCACTTTATGCCCAACGGTGACATCATTGCCTATCAATAAAGGATGGCCATCAGGGTTTGCCGCATTCTTGTGGGTCACATGCAATACTGACCCGTCTTGAATATTGCTGCGTTTTCCAATTCGGATATGGTTGACGTCTCCACGAGCCGCGACTAAGGGCCAAATGCTGGCATCATCATCCAGCTCAATATCACCGACAATCACGGCGCTAATATCCACATAAACTCCAGTCCCCAATTTTGGTTCAATGCCCTTATAGCGACGAATCGAGCTCATAGTTGCTCCTTTTTATAGTCAATCTGGTGTGAATAGAGAGTTTAATCGCCAATAAATGGTGAATTACGGCTAAACTATCATCACTTGGTCGAGTGGTTAAAAAAAAACTCAAAAAGTCCTTGCTAATGTAATCAGCATCCCTATAATGCGCCCTCACTGACACGGCAGACGCCGCAAGGCTTCAGGGCCAGTCAGCTAGGCAAAACGCTTCGATGCAAAAAGATGAAAAAAGTGTTTGACACTGACCATTATCTCGCTAGAATGCACAGCCTCTTCGGTAAGAAAGCCGAAGCAAAACGCTCTTTAACAATATAAACCAATCAATCTGTGTGGGCACTCGTTGATGATAATCTCAAAAAGATTAATCAATGAACTGAGTGACCAAACGAGACGCAAGTCTTGGCACAGTCAATTCATTATCGTTCTGTTGGAACGATAATAACTTTGAATTACTAAGGTAATTTAAAGTCAGTATTCATTGAGCCGAAGCGAAAGCTTCAAAAAACTTTTAATTGAAGAGTTTGATCATGGCTCAGATTGAACGCTGGCGGCAGGCCTAACACATGCAAGTCGAGCGGCAGCACAGAGGAACTTGTTCCTTGGGTGGCGAGCGGCGGACGGGTGAGTAATGCCTGGGAAATTGCCCTGATGTGGGGGATAACCATTGGAAACGATGGCTAATACCGCATGATGCCTACGGGCCAAAGAGGGGGACCTTCGGGCCTCTCGCGTCAGGATATGCCCAGGTGGGATTAGCTAGTTGGTGAGGTAATGGCTCACCAAGGCGACGATCCCTAGCTGGTCTGAGAGGATGATCAGCCACACTGGAACTGAGACACGGTCCAGACTCCTACGGGAGGCAGCAGTGGGGAATATTGCACAATGGGCGCAAGCCTGATGCAGCCATGCCGCGTGTATGAAGAAGGCCTTCGGGTTGTAAAGTACTTTCAGTCGTGAGGAAGGTTGTAGTGTGAATAGCACTATGATTTGACGTTAGCGACAGAAGAAGCACCGGCTAACTCCGTGCCAGCAGCCGCGGTAATACGGAGGGTGCGAGCGTTAATCGGAATTACTGGGCGTAAAGCGCATGCAGGTGGTTTGTTAAGTCAGATGTGAAAGCCCTGGGCTCAACCTAGGAGTTGCATTTGAAACTGACAAGCTAGAGTACTGTAGAGGGGGGTAGAATTTCAGGTGTAGCGGTGAAATGCGTAGAGATCTGAAGGAATACCGGTGGCGAAGGCGGCCCCCTGGACAGATACTGACACTCAGATGCGAAAGCGTGGGGAGCAAACAGGATTAGATACCCTGGTAGTCCACGCCGTAAACGATGTCTACTTGGAGGTTGTGGCCTTGAGCCGTGGCTTTCGGAGCTAACGCGTTAAGTAGACCGCCTGGGGAGTACGGTCGCAAGATTAAAACTCAAATGAATTGACGGGGGCCCGCACAAGCGGTGGAGCATGTGGTTTAATTCGATGCAACGCGAAGAACCTTACCTACTCTTGACATCCTCAGAAGAGACTGGAGACAGTCTTGTGCCTTCGGGAACTGAGAGACAGGTGCTGCATGGCTGTCGTCAGCTCGTGTTGTGAAATGTTGGGTTAAGTCCCGCAACGAGCGCAACCCTTATCCTTGTTTGCCAGCACGTAATGGTGGGAACTCCAGGGAGACTGCCGGTGATAAACCGGAGGAAGGTGGGGACGACGTCAAGTCATCATGGCCCTTACGAGTAGGGCTACACACGTGCTACAATGGCGTATACAGAGGGCAGCGATACCGCGAGGTGGAGCGAATCTCAGAAAGTGCGTCGTAGTCCGGATTGGAGTCTGCAACTCGACTCCATGAAGTCGGAATCGCTAGTAATCGCAAATCAGAATGTTGCGGTGAATACGTTCCCGGGCCTTGTACACACCGCCCGTCACACCATGGGAGTGGGCTGCAAAAGAAGCAGGTAGTTTAACCTTCGGGAGGACGCTTGCCACTTTGTGGTTCATGACTGGGGTGAAGTCGTAACAAGGTAGCGCTAGGGGAACCTGGCGCTGGATCACCTCCTTACACGAAGATTATAGTGATGAGTGTCCACACAGATTGATATGGTTTAGATTTGAGCATGAAGTGGGGCTATAGCTCAGCTGGGAGAGCGCTTGCATGGCATGCAAGAGGTCTGCGGTTCGATCCCGCATAGCTCCACCATCTTTAAGTGCATTCGATGAGTGCTTTTAAAAATGGTTCTTCATGAATCTTGCTCTTTAACAATTTGGAAAGCTGACAAAACAACAATTTATTGTTGTTTGTAAAGTTCTCAATGTTTATCGAAAGATAAACACCAACAACACATTCAAGTGTGCTTGGTATCGAATAAGACTTAGGTCTTGTTCAAATTTGAGTCCGGCAAAATCTGTCTCGCACTCATGAAAATTAAACGCGAGACAACTTAGGTTGTTTAAACAACAACCCGAAACTCCTTCGGGTTGTATGGTTAAGTGACTAAGCGTACACGGTGGATGCCTGGGCAGTCAGAGGCGATGAAGGACGTACTAACTTGCGATAAGCGCAGATGAGGCAGTAAGAGCCGTTTGAGTCTGCGATTTCCGAATGGGGAAACCCAGCTGCATAAGCAGTTATCACTAGATGAATACATAGTCTAGTGAGGCAAACCGGGGGAACTGAAACATCTAAGTACCCCGAGGAGAAGAAATCAACCGAGATTCCGGTAGTAGCGGCGAGCGAACCTGGATTAGCCCTTAAGCACTCGTTGAAGTAGGTGAACAAGCTGGAAAGCTTGGCGAAACAGGGTGATAGCCCCGTAACCGACGCTTCATCGAGCGTGAAATCGAGTAGGGCGGGACACGTGATATCCTGTCTGAATATGGGGGGACCATCCTCCAAGGCTAAATACTCCTGACTGACCGATAGTGAACCAGTACCGTGAGGGAAAGGCGAAAAGAACCCCTGTGAGGGGAGTGAAATAGAACCTGAAACCGTGTACGTACAAGCAGTAGGAGCACCTTCGTGGTGTGACTGCGTACCTTTTGTATAATGGGTCAGCGACTTATATTCAGTGGCAAGGTTAACCGAATAGGGGAGCCGTAGGGAAACCGAGTCTTAACTGGGCGTTCAGTCTCTGGATATAGACCCGAAACCGGGTGATCTAGCCATGGGCAGGTTGAAGGTTGAGTAACATCAACTGGAGGACCGAACCGACTAATGTTGAAAAATTAGCGGATGACTTGTGGCTAGGGGTGAAAGGCCAATCAAACTCGGAGATAGCTGGTTCTCCCCGAAAGCTATTTAGGTAGCGCCTCGGACGAATACTACTGGGGGTAGAGCACTGTTAAGGCTAGGGGGTCATCCCGACTTACCAACCCTTTGCAAACTCCGAATACCAGTAAGTACTATCCGGGAGACACACGGCGGGTGCTAACGTCCGTCGTGGAGAGGGAAACAACCCAGACCGCCAGCTAAGGTCCCAAAGTATTGCTAAGTGGGAAACGATGTGGGAAGGCTCAGACAGCTAGGATGTTGGCTTAGAAGCAGCCATCATTTAAAGAAAGCGTAATAGCTCACTAGTCGAGTCGGCCTGCGCGGAAGATGTAACGGGGCTAAGCAATACACCGAAGCTGCGGCAATGTTCTTTAGGACATTGGGTAGGGGAGCGTTCTGTAAGCCGTTGAAGGTGAACTGTAAGGTTTGCTGGAGGTATCAGAAGTGCGAATGCTGACATGAGTAACGACAAAGGGGGTGAAAAACCTCCTCGCCGGAAGACCAAGGGTTCCTGTCCAACGTTAATCGGGGCAGGGTGAGTCGACCCCTAAGGTGAGGCCGAAAGGCGTAATCGATGGGAAACGGGTTAATATTCCCGTACTTTTGACTATTGCGATGGGGGGACGGAGAAGGCTAGGTGGGCCAGGCGACGGTTGTCCTGGTTCAAGTGCGTAGGCTAGAGAGTTAGGCAAATCCGGCTCTCTGTTAGGCTGAGACACGACGTCGAGCTGCTACGGCAGTGAAGTCATTGATGCCCTGCTTCCAGGAAAAGCCTCTAAGCTTCAGATAGTCAGAAATCGTACCCCAAACCGACACAGGTGGTCGGGTAGAGAATACCAAGGCGCTTGAGAGAACTCGGGTGAAGGAACTAGGCAAAATGGTACCGTAACTTCGGGAGAAGGTACGCTCTTGATGGTGAAGTCCCTCGCGGATGGAGCTGACGAGAGTCGCAGATACCAGGTGGCTGCAACTGTTTATTAAAAACACAGCACTGTGCAAAATCGCAAGATGACGTATACGGTGTGACGCCTGCCCGGTGCCGGAAGGTTAATTGATGGGGTTAGCGCAAGCGAAGCTCTTGATCGAAGCCCCGGTAAACGGCGGCCGTAACTATAACGGTCCTAAGGTAGCGAAATTCCTTGTCGGGTAAGTTCCGACCTGCACGAATGGCGTAATGATGGCCACGCTGTCTCCACCCGAGACTCAGTGAAATTGAAATCGCTGTGAAGATGCAGTGTACCCGCGGCTAGACGGAAAGACCCCGTGAACCTTTACTACAGCTTGGCACTGAACATTGAACCTACATGTGTAGGATAGGTGGGAGGCTATGAATCGATGACGCTAGTTGTCGTGGAGCCGTCCTTGAAATACCACCCTTGTATGTTTGATGTTCTAACTTAGGCCCCTAATCGGGGTTGAGGACAGTGCCTGGTGGGTAGTTTGACTGGGGCGGTCTCCTCCCAAAGAGTAACGGAGGAGCACGAAGGTGGGCTAATCACGGTTGGACATCGTGAGGTTAGTGCAATGGCATAAGCCCGCTTAACTGCGAGAATGACGGTTCGAGCAGGTGCGAAAGCAGGTCATAGTGATCCGGTGGTTCTGAATGGAAGGGCCATCGCTCAACGGATAAAAGGTACTCCGGGGATAACAGGCTGATACCGCCCAAGAGTTCATATCGACGGCGGTGTTTGGCACCTCGATGTCGGCTCATCACATCCTGGGGCTGAAGTCGGTCCCAAGGGTATGGCTGTTCGCCATTTAAAGTGGTACGCGAGCTGGGTTTAGAACGTCGTGAGACAGTTCGGTCCCTATCTGCCGTGGGCGTTGGAAGATTGAAGGGGGCTGCTCCTAGTACGAGAGGACCGGAGTGGACGAACCTCTGGTGTTCGGGTTGTGTCGCCAGACGCATTGCCCGGTAGCTAAGTTCGGAATTGATAACCGCTGAAAGCATCTAAGCGGGAAGCGAGCCCTGAGATGAGTCTTCCCTGACGGTTTAACCGTCCTAAAGGGTTGTTCGAGACTAGAACGTTGATAGGCAGGGTGTGTAAGCGTTGTGAGGCGTTGAGCTAACCTGTACTAATTGCCCGTGAGGCTTAACCATACAACACCCAAGGGGTTTTGATGGACTCAAAGTTAAGCGCATAAGAATGTGTGTGAGAATGAAGACAGCTTTCCAGAATTGTTGGTTTTCACTTTTTAAGAAAAAGTGAAATCAAAAACAGAATTTTGCTTGGCGACCATAGCGTTTTGGACCCACCTGATTCCATTCCGAACTCAGAAGTGAAACGAAACAGCGTCGATGGTAGTGTGGGGTTTCCCCATGTGAGAGTAGAACATCGCCAGGCTTTGATGTGTTGTTTTTAGATTGTTAAGAAAAATCTAAAGGCAAAAAAGTAGACGAAACGTCTAAGCTAGTAGTGTAAGCATACTGTTAGCACAAAATTTGCGGAGAGATGGCTGAGTGGTTGAAAGCACCGGTCTTGAAAACCGGCGATGGTTAATAGCTATCCTAGGGTTCAAATCCCTATCTCTCCGCCACTATTAGAAAAGGCCGCTGATTAGTCAGCGGCCTTTTTGCATTTCAGTGTATTCAATTTTAATTTATGGATTATGATTAGTGGCTGAGAACTCGGTTTCCTTAGATGCTCCCTCAGTTTTTTTAATTCACAATCTTTTGATTAGTTGAAATTACCCGCCATAATGCTTGAACTAGGGGATTATCTAGTTGCGAGCGTTTGCAGCAAACTCCGAGTTTAAAGGGATTGATTGGCACAAAGTTTAAGCGCTGAATTTTATCTCGAACAGGACTGTTGTTGATCACCACATCTGGCGCGATTCCCACCCCATACCCTAGAGCCACTAAGCTGACAATCGCTTCATGGCCTGCGATTTGTGCGTAGATATTGGGTTTAATCTTCATTTGCTTAAACCAAGCATTCGCTCGTTCACGAGCTGTCCCGGATTCTGGAATCACAAATGGAATTTCATGCCAACTGGGCTGCTGTTTTTTTAACTCATCGCTAAAGCTACTGCTACCACGCGGAGCGATAATCGAGAGTGGAATTTCACCGATGGTTGCGAATTCAATTCGATTTGGCAACTGTTCTGGCATTGCGGCAATCGCAATATCCGCTTCATCATGTAGGATTTTATCGATGGCTTGCGCGGGATCACCGGTCAATAATTTAAACTCAATATAAGGGTGCTGGAGGCGAAATGCGCTGAGGAGATCCGGTAGATGGCTATAGCTTGCGGTGACAGAGCAAAAGAGTTTTATTTCGCCACGTAATTCTTGGCCATGCTCATTGAGCTGGGTGCTGAATTGTTGCCAATCATTAATCATACGCACCGCCACGGGAAGTAATTGATGGGCAATCGGAGTCAGTTCGACGCTGCGGTTATCACGCAGAAATAGTGTATGATTTAAATCCTGTTCAAGCTTTTGGATTTGTCGACTTAAAGCAGAAGGGCTCAGATGCATTGCTGCTGCAGTATGACTGAAGTTTTTGCTGTCACACAGATGGATAAAAATCTGTAACGTTTTGATGTTCATAACACAATCCAATGTTGCATTTATTGCAATACTTGGTTGTGAATATATCACTTTATGCAATCTTGTCGCTCACTTAGTATGAGTTTATTCGGTCATATCACACCGACTTAACGGAATCACTTATTAAGGAGCATCCACATGGCAAACTATTTCAATACACTGAATCTGCGTGAACAGTTGGATCAACTGGGGCGCTGCCGCTTTATGGCTCGTGAAGAGTTTGCCAGCGCAGCGGATTATCTGGTTGGTAAGAAAATTGTGATTGTGGGCTGTGGTGCGCAAGGACTGAATCAAGGTCTGAATATGCGCGATTCGGGTTTAGATGTTAGCTATGCCTTGCGTCAGGCGGCGATCGATGAGCAGCGTCAGTCATTCAAAAATGCTAAAAATAATGGCTTCAAAGTGGGCAGTTACGAACAACTGATCCCTGATGCTGATTTGGTGATTAACTTAACCCCTGATAAGCAACATACCAGTGTGGTCAATGCGGTGATGCCACTGATGAAGCAGGGGGCGGCGCTCGGCTATTCACACGGTTTTAATATCGTGGAAGAAGGCATGCAGATCCGTAAAGATATTACCGTAGTGATGGTTGCGCCAAAATGCCCTGGCACAGAAGTTCGTGAAGAGTATAAGCGTGGTTTTGGTGTTCCGACACTGATTGCGGTACACCCTGAAAATGATCCACAAGGTGAAGGGTGGGAAATCGCTAAAGCGTGGGCGGCTGCAACAGGCGGCCATCGTGCAGGTTGTTTGGCGTCTTCTTTTGTGGCAGAAGTGAAATCAGACTTGATGGGTGAGCAAACCATTCTGTGTGGCATGCTGCAAGCAGGTTCAATCGTTTGTTACGAGAAAATGCTGGCCGAGGGTATCGAACCTGGTTATGCCGGTAAATTGCTGCAATTTGGCTGGGAAACGATTACCGAAGCACTAAAGTTTGGTGGCATTACCCATATGATGGATCGTCTCTCTAATCCAGCCAAAATTAAAGCGTTTGAACTCTCTGAACAGCTCAAAGACTTAATGCGTCCGCTGTATAACAAGCATATGGATGACATTATTTCTGGCCACTTTTCCAGTACCATGATGGCGGATTGGGCCAATGATGATAAGGAACTGCTTGGCTGGCGTGCTGCCACCGCTGAAACTGCATTTGAGAACTACCCTGCGAGCGATGTGAAAATTACTGAGCAAGAATATTTTGATCGCGGTATTTTGATGATTGCCATGGTGCGGGCAGGGGTTGAGCTTGCGTTTGAAGCGATGACTGCCTCAGGCATTATTGATGAGTCGGCTTACTATGAATCTTTGCATGAGCTGCCATTGATTGCTAATACTGTGGCTCGCAAACGCTTATATGAAATGAACGTGGTTATCTCTGATACGGCGGAATACGGTAATTATCTGTTTGCGAACATCGCAGTACCACTATTGCGTGAGCAATTCATGCCCAATGTAGGTGTCGATGTGATTGGCAAAGGTTTGGCTAGCACATCAAATCAAGTCGATAATGCCACTCTGATTGAAGTCAACAGCGTTATTCGTAATCACCCGGTCGAGTACATTGGTGAAGAGCTGCGCGGTTATATGAAAGATATGCAGCGTATCGCGGTGGGTGATTAATCTCGTTATCGGTTTTCCGCCAGCAAACACAACAACACCATATAAGAAAAACCAACAAGGCTTAGTCTACTGACTAAGCCTTTTTTGTATACGCTACTAGCTAAAGTTGGCGGTGTGTTTAGCGTGTTTATTTAGCGGCGAGTTTGGCTTCAAGCTCAGCCATTTTTTGTTCTAACTCGCTAAGCTTTTGGCGAGTGCGCAATAATACTTGGGTTTGTACATCAAATTCTTCTCGATTGACGACATCGAGTTTGTTGAGTTGGCCTTGGATGACTTGGCGTACTTTCTGTTCTACATCTGCGCCTAATTCTTTGACCGGTTGTGGCATCGCTTCATGAATTTGCTTGGCGATCTGCTCGAGTTTTTTCGCATCAAACATACTGATTACTCCTGTTAGGTTGGCAATATTCTATGCAATTCAGCCGACAATGTCGTTAGATTCGGCAATAAAAAAGGCCATCGAAATGGCCTTTTGTGAGTGGGTGATGGGAGATTGGATTACAGCTGACGGTGTGCCGCTTTCACTTCATCCATCCGTGCCAATTTCTCAAGATCTTTATCTTCGACAAAGATCGGCAGTGGTTTGTGTTTTTCAGCCAAGTAGCTGTAAATCACTGGCAGTACAAACAGAGTAAACAGAGTACCGATGGCCAAGCCTGAAACAATCACGATACCGATACTGAAGCGTTGAGCCGCACCAGCACCAGTGGCGTACATCAGCGGGATCAGACCGGCGATCATCGCAGCGGTAGTCATCAGGATCGGACGTAAACGTATTTTGGCTGCATGCATGACTGCATCAATACGATTCAGTTTGTTATGTAACTGCTCTTCTTTGGCGACCTCACAAATCAAGATACCGTGCTTGGTGATCAAACCAACCAAGGTGATCAAACCAACTTGTGAGTAGATATTCATGGTGGCCGTACCCCAAGCGAGTGCGATTAATGCACCACAAATCGCCAGCGGCACCGAAACCATGATCACCAGTGGATCTTTGAGAGATTCAAACTGAATCGCCAATACCAAGAAAATGATCGCCAATGCCAGGCCAAAGGTCGCATATAGCGCGCTGCCTTCGGTCACATACTGACGTGCTTCACCCATGTAATCATGGCTGTAGCCTTTCGGTAGCTTATTGCTGGCGAGATTTTCAAACCAGTCGATCGCATCGCCCATTGCAGTACCCGGTGATGGTACAGCACCGACGGTGGCTGAGTTGAGCTGGTTGAAGTGTGGTAAAGAGCGAGGTTCTGCCACCACATCAATAGTTACTAAGCTACCAAGCGGGATCACGTTGCCATCGGCTGCGCGAACATAGTAGCTGTTCATTGATTCTGGATTGAGACGCCATTTACGTTCCACTTGTGGGATCACTTCGTAAGAGCGGCCGTTGAGGTCGATACGGTTAACATAACCGTCCGCCATCATAGTGCTGAGAGTGATACCAATATCTTGCATGGTCACACCGTAAGCACCGGCTTTATCTTTATCAATGTTGATCTTCATGGTCGCTGAATCGAAGTTCAAATCAAGATCTGAATAAACAAACATTGGATTGGTTTTTACTTCGGTCAGCACATCAGTTGCGATGGTAAATAGGCTTTCAAAGTTGCTTGGTGTCGTGATCACAAATTGGATCGGTAAACCTGAGCCTGCCCCTGGAAGTTCAGGCATCTGGAAAGCAGTGACCGCCATGCCAGGGATGTCTTGTACTAAAGTACCAACTCGGTTGGTCACTTCGGCTTGGCTGGCTTGCCGTTGACTCCACGGCACCATAGAAGCGATACCTAATGCTTGGTTGGAGTTTGGAATACCGGTAAATACCTGCGCAAACTGAACTTCAGGCTGGTTGGACAGGATATCATTGACATCCGCCATGGTATTAGCCAGATAATCGAGGTTCGCATTTGACGGGCCAGTACCCATCAGCATCAATACCCCTTTATCCTCTGCTGGAGCTAATTCACTTGGAATAAACTTAAACAGCATAGGTAGGCTAGCAAATACGATCAACGCAAAACCAATCACCACTGGGCGATGAGCCATAACCGCTTGTAACATACCTTCATAGCGTGCCGTCATGCGATCGAGCAGATGGTGTACTTTTAGTTCAAATTTGTTTGGGGCTTCATTAGCCTTGAGCATTTTTGAACACATCATCGGCGACAAAGTCAACGCGATAATACCAGAGACAAACACCGCCCCGGCCAGAGTGAGCGCGAACTCTTTAAACAGCGCACCGGTAATGCCGCCCATTAACGCAATCGGAGCATACACCGCACCTAAGGTCAGCGTCATGGCGATAACAGGGATGGCGATCTCGCGGGTACCAATGATTGCAGCACGGAAAGGTGATTCGCCTTCTTTGACATGGCGGTCAACGTTCTCTAGCACCACGATCGCATCGTCAACCACCAGACCGATAGCCAACACCATCGCGAGCAGAGTCATCAAGTTCCAAGAGAAACCCATCATCTGCATTACCATTGCCACCCCAATCAGAGAAAGTGGAATAGTGACAATCGGGATCAGTACCGCACGCAGAGAACCCAAGAACAGGGTAATCACGATTAGTACGATAATGGCAGCTTCAATGATGGTTTTGATTACTTCATGAATGGATTCGTTGATCGCAACTGTTGAGTCATACAACACGCTCATTTGGATATTACTTGGCATGTTTTTGCGTAGCTCAGGCAGGATCTCCAACACATCTTTGGCAATATTGATCGGGTTGGCACTTGGTGCCGCATTGACTGCCGCAACGACCGCTTCACGACCGTTGGCGCTGGCCCGATAAGAGTCATGGCTTTTTTCTAAGGTGACTTTGGCAATATCACCAAGACGGGTCACGTTGCCTTTTTCTGCCTTAACCACCAGATTTTCCAACTCTTCTACGTTGGAAACTTGGGTATCAACACTGCCGTTATATAGCACGAATTCACCAATCGCTTGACCCGTCGCGGATTGGTAGTTATTGGCATTAAGCACACTCATCACATCAGATGCTGATAGGCTAAGTGCTGCCATTTTGGCTGGATCTAACCAGACACGTAGTGCGTATTGCATACCGCCATACAGGTCGATACTGGAAAGACCATTCACCGCATAAAACTGTGGGTTAACCACTCGCACTAAGTAGTCAGTGATCTGGCTAGAAGATAACTCTTCACTGGTAAAACCAATGTACATCACTGCGGTAGTTGAACCGGTTGACATGGTGACCGTTGGGTCTTCTGCTTCACCAGGCAACTGCGAGCGCACTGAGTTGGTTTTGGCTAATACATCTGACAATGCAGCGTTAGGATCGGTATTGAGCTTCATCGTAACCGTAATGGTTGAGCTGCCTAACACCGACTGTGAGGTCATATAGTCAATATTATCGGCTTGTGCGACGGCTTGCTCCAATGGCTGGGTAATAAAACCTTGGATCAAATCAGCGCTGGCACCGTAATAACTGGTGCTTACCGTGATTACGGTATTGGTCATTTCAGGGTATTCACGCACCTGCATTTTGAAAATGGCTTGCAGACCAAGCAACACAATCAAAAAGCTGATCGATACCGCTAAAACAGGACGTTTTATAAAAACATCAGTAAAGCGCATGATGCCTCCGCTTACAGCATTGGGGTTTCTGTTGGTACTTTGGTCGCATCACTTTCGACAATACGAACTTTAGCACCATTACTTAGACGAACTTGACCAGTAGTGACTACTACATCGCCCGGTTTTACACCTTCCAGGATATGCGCAATTGACTCTGAACGTTCGCCGACTTTTACCACATGTTGCTGCACGCGTTGCTCACCATTTTCTTCGGCCACCAGGTAAACATTGTCACCATACAGGGTATAGGTAATGGCAGTTTGTGGCAGAGTCACTTGGTTCTCTAGTTTCGGCAGAATAATGTTAGCGCGGGCAAACATACCGCTACGTAACTTACCATCACTATTCGGGATATCCGCTTGGACTTGGATTAAGCCACTCTGCACGCTAACGGCTGGCTCAATCGCAGAGATTGAACCTTTAAATGAATCTTGTGGATAAGAATCGACGATGATATCGACCTCCTGATCCATTGAAATCCGCGAAATATCGGTTTGTGGCACAGTGAAGCGCAGGCGCATCACGCTGGTATCTTCCAGACGAACAATATCGGTACCAGGTTGTAGATATTGGCCTAAAAACACGTTACGGATCCCGATCACGCCGGCAAACGGTGCTTTGATTTCGCGGCGCGCAATGCTGGCTTTCAAGCCTTCAATGTCAGCAGCCAACGCGTAGTAGTTCGCTTCTGCTTCATCGTACGCTTCTTTAGAAATTGAGCCCTTAGCAAATAAGCCTTTGTAACGTTCATATTTCGCCTTGGCGGCTGGCAGACGAGCTTCTGAGCTTTTTAGGTTGGCTTTTTCCACCGAAGAGTCAAGTAACACCAGTGGTTGCTGGTTTGCCACCTGAGTGCCTGATTCAAATAGAATTTGGCTAATTACGCCAGAGCTTTCGCTGGTTAGAGTTACACCTTGGTTAGGCTCAATGAAGCCGATTGCTTCAATCACTGGCACCCAATCAACGGAGTTAACGGTGGTTACTGTCACCGGAAATTCGGATTCAGGACGATTGGCCAAGTACTCGGCAATTTTCTGTTGTTTGAACAGGTTGAAACCTATCACACTGCCGAACAGCAGGATCGCGATAAGCAACATAAAGAATGTCCACTTTTTCATTCTGGTGCGAACTCCAAATTAGTGTTGAGTAATAGCATTACAACTAGATTCAATCATAGCATCGAGAGCCAAATCATCCAGTTGATAAAACCTAAAGCGTATTGACAAACAAGCAAGAGCCAGCGATTTCAAAACTCAGCACCGAAAATGATGGTCGAGAGGTTTGAACAATCCCTGCGGTGGTTTTCCTTGGTCGAATAACCTTCGACTTGGGCACACATTTTCTACTCTAGTTCCCTTGCGTAGCAACAAGTTATTGATAAACGGTCATACTGTACTCTATTACGCATAATGTCTCGATAAGCATTAGCCACATCGGAGCTGTGGACTAATTTGAGGCATCAGGTTTATCAGCCAGTGAACGTTTGCTTATTATAGCGGCTAACCCCCCCTGTTTTGCAATACACTTGTACAGCAAAATTTAATGCAGATGGTTTCTTTGTTGGTGATCTGAGGTGAGCAGATTATGATGAGCGGCTGAATAAATAGGATTGAGATCGCTATGAAGTTAAACCCAAGACAAGATGAAGCGGTCAAATATGTTTCTGGCCCATGCTTAGTCCTTGCAGGGGCGGGTTCGGGCAAAACGCGGGTTATCACCAATAAAATCGCTTATTTGGTGCAGCAATGTGGCTATAAAGCGCGCAATATTGCGGCGGTCACCTTTACCAATAAAGCGGCGCGTGAAATGAAAGATCGTGTGGCACAAACGCTGGGTAAAGCGGAATCACGAGGCTTAATGGTCTCCACTTTTCACACCTTAGGTTTGAATATTATTCGCCGTGAATTCAAAGCACTGGGCTTAAAAGCGGGGTTTTCATTATTTGATGATCAAGATCAGCTGGCACTACTCAAAGAGTTGACTGAAAAGCAGCTCGATGGCGATAAAGACTTGCTGCGCCAACTGCTGAGCACAATTTCCAATTGGAAAAACGACATGCTCACCCCGCAGCAGGCGATGGCGCGGGCACAAGGCGAACAGCAGCAGTTGTTTGCGCACTGTTTTGAACGTTATCAAAAACAGATGCTGGCTTATAACGCTCTAGATTTTGATGATTTGATTTTACTGCCGGTATTGCTGCTGCGCAGTAGTGAAGAAGTGCGCCAGCGTTGGCAAAATCGGATCCGCTATCTGTTAGTCGATGAATATCAAGATACCAATACCAGCCAGTATGAATTAGTAAAACTGTTGGTAGGGGAGCGTGGCCGTTTAACCGTGGTCGGTGATGATGACCAATCGATCTACTCATGGCGCGGCGCCAAGCCACAAAACCTAGTGTTGTTAGGTGAAGATTTTACCGATTTAAAATTGGTCAAATTGGAGCAAAATTATCGCTCAACGCGGCGTATTTTGCGTGCGGCGAATATCTTGATTGCCAATAACCCGCATGTCTATCAAAAAGCGTTGTTTTCAGAATTGGTCGAGGGTGAAAAACTCAAAGTTATTCTCGCCAACAATGACGATCATGAAGCAGAGCGAGTTACCGCAGAGATTATCGCGCATAAGTTTCTCAACCGTACCGAATATCGCGATTACGCAATCTTGTATCGGGGTAATCATCAATCGCGCCTAATTGAAAAGTCGCTCACCCAAAACCGAGTGCCCTATAAGTTATCGGGCGGCACCTCTTTTTTTGCGCGAGCGGAAATTAAAGACATGATGGCTTACCTGCGAGTGCTGGTGAATCCTGATGATGATAATGCATTTTTACGTATCGTGAATACCCCAAAGCGCGAGATTGGCCCTGCCACCTTAGAAAAGCTCGGCGGCTACGCTAATATGCGTGGTAAGAGCCTACTGGCGGCCAGCTTTGAACTGGGTTTGGAGCAGCATCTCACTGGGCGTGGACTCGATAATTTACGCCGTTTTAGCGAGTGGTTGGTGGCGGTGGCCGATAATGCACAGCGCGGTGATAGTGTCGAGGCCGTGCGCGCATTGGTGCGTGATATTCATTATGAAGACTGGTTGTATGAGACCTCTGCGAGCCCTAAAGCGGCGGAAATGCGCATGAAAAACGTCTCTGATCTTTATTCATGGATTGTGGCCGACTTGTCCGGCGATAACCCGGATCAACAACCGAAAACCCTTAAAGAAGTGGTTCAGCGTTTGACCTTGCGTGACATGATGGAGCGCGGTGAAGAGAACGATGATAGCGATGCTGTACAATTGATGACGCTGCACGCATCAAAAGGGTTGGAGTTTCCTTACGTGTATCTGATGGGGGCGGAAGAGGGTATTTTACCGCACCAAACCAGTATCGATGAGGAAAATGTCGAAGAGGAACGCCGCTTAATGTATGTCGGCATCACTCGTGCACAGCGTGAGCTGACCTTTATGGTGTGTAAAGAGCGTCGCCAGTTTGGTGAGCTGATCAAGCCGCAGCACAGCCGTTTTCTGGATGAATTACCACAAGATGATATTGAGTGGGAGCTCAAGAAAAAGCCGGTTAGTCAACAAGAGCGCATGGCCAAGGGCCAAGCACATATTGCCAATTTACGCGCGATGTTTAAGAAATAATCGCAACTGGTTATCGATTGGAAAATCCAGTAAGTGAGAGAGTCGCCACTGGCTGGGTTGTGGAGTACAGTTGATCACAACCCAGCAATCATATGTTCAATCGCCGCTACGATTTCAGCATCCGAACAATCGACACAGGTACCTTTGGCCGGCATAGCATTAAAGCCATGCAGTGCATGATTTTTTAGCACTTCTTTACCTTGTGCAATACGTGGTCCCCATTCGGCAGCGCTGCCGATTTTAGGAGCACCTGATACGCCAGTTGAGTGACAAGCAATACAAAAGGTGCCGTAGACTGTCGCACCATCGCGTGGACCCGTGGCCACGACTGGGGTCGGTTCGCTACTGGCCAGATAAACATTGCCAACCGGTTTGATCCGCTCCGCAATCGCATGTTTATCGGCATCGGTTATCGCCCATGTGCCACTTGACAGCGCTGAACCAAGCGTTATCACCAGCAGGTTAAAGAGTGTTCGCAACATATCTAAACTCACTTTACATAATTAAGGTAAGTGTGGCTTACCCATCCTTTTTCCAGCTTAAATTTCACATTATTAATGTTAAGTAGATGTGAAAAGTAAATTGAGTATAGCGCGGTAATATGTTGCAACAAACCTGCAAATACCATCTTCCCGCCGTGAATCACCCTCTTAACCAACAGAAGAGCAGCAAACGCCTGATGAAAAAGGCACCAATCAGTAAAAAAACTAAAAAAAACACTAGACGCCCTTAGGTGATCTACGTATTATTCCACTCCGCCGATAGGGCATGCGCCCGTAGCTCAGCTGGATAGAGCGTTGGCCTCCGGAGCCAAAGGTCGAAGGTTCAAATCCTTTCGGGCGCGCCATAATCGCCTGGGGAATATCGGTAATAAATATCAGTGGTGGCTATAGCTCAGTTGGTAGAGCCCCGGATTGTGATTCCGGTTGTCGTGGGTTCGAGCCCCATTAGCCACCCCATTTATTTTGGTGATAATTAATTATCTCCGGTTTTAAGTGTAGAGCTTAAGCAAAATTTAAGTCGGTGAATAGCGCAGCTTGGTAGCGCATCTGGTTTGGGACCAGAGGGTCGGGGGTTCGAATCCCTCTTCACCGACCACTTATTTCAAGATTAGGCAAATGCGTGGTCTTAAATAACGGCAGGCAAGCGGTTATTACAAATTTCAGTGGTGGCTATAGCTCAGTTGGTAGAGCCCCGGATTGTGATTCCGGTTGTCGTGGGTTCGAGCCCCATTAGCCACCCCATTTATTTTGGTGATAGTCAATTATCTCCAGTCTTAAGTGTAGAGCTTAAGCAAAATTAACTCGGTGAATAGCGCAGCTTGGTAGCGCATCTGGTTTGGGACCAGAGGGTCGGGGGTTCGAATCCCTCTTCACCGACCACTTTTCAAAGCCTCAGCATCTGCTGGGGCTTTTTGCATTTTATCTATCGCAAATTTAACTCGACTTTATACGCAGTGATTGGCTGGTATTAGCTTGGCTAAACGCCATTGCCCTCAGTTGCAAATCGGCCGGCAGTTCCTTTGTCTTGATCTCTTCATATTGCACTTTAGCTAGAGTTGGCGTTTTTTTGCCCCAGCTTTGTTGCTTTTACGCGCAAGATTTGCCAAATTGAGAGGCTTGTAAATCGTCAGAAGATAATTCTGATTCGAATGGATGCAAATGCACATCAGTTTCAGTTATGCGCTGATGTGCTTCAGACAGGGCAAAATTGCCTCAGCGGTAGAGGTCTGATGGAATGTCACTTTTAGCAGTTAAAAATCTTAGAATTGAATACCCTTCGCGGCATGGGGTGCATGTCGCAGTCAAATCGCTCACTTTGGATATCCAAGCGGGTGAAATTGTTGGAGTGGTGGGTGAATCTGGGGCTGGGAAATCAACGGTAGGCAATGCCGTGATTGATCTGCTTAGTCCTCCAGGTTCTATTGCGGCCGGTGAAGTTTATTTAAACGGTGAGAAAATTTCCGGTTTATCGCCCCAAGCGATGCGTGAAGTGCGTGGCAGCAAAATCGGCTTTATTTTTCAAGATCCGATGACCTCACTCAATCCACTGTTTACGGTGGAGCAGCAATTAACCGAAACCATTCATGCCAACATGCAGGTGAGTGATCAGCAAGCCTATCAACGTGCATTATCTTTGTTGCAGCAAGTTGGCATCCCCCAACCCGAAAACCGCCTCAAACAGTATCCGCATCAATTTTCCGGTGGTATGCGTCAACGGGTGGTGATTGCGATTGCACTGGCGGGTGAGCCTGATCTGATCATCGCTGATGAGCCAACCACCGCGCTTGACGTCTCGATTCAAGACCAAATCTTGACCCTGATCCGTGAGCTATGTAAGCAAAACAATGTCGGCTGTATGTTGGTGACGCATGATATGGGCGTGGTGTCGAATGTAACCGATCGCGTTGCGGTGATGTATCGTGGTGATTTGGTCGAGTTTGGCCCCACTGGCAAAGTGCTGGGCACACCACAGCACCCTTATACTCGCAGCCTAATTTCAGCAGTGCCGCGTTCTGATCGCAAGTTGGATCGTTTTCCACTCGTGAGTTACATCGAGCAAGCGCAACAATTGCAGCCTTTAGATGTGAAAAATCACTGGCTAGGGCAGAGTCAAGATCAGCGCCAATATCGTGGCCCGCTACTCAAAGTGGATAATGTGAGCTTGCGTTTTATCACTAAGGATTCTTTATTCGCCAGCCGCCGCGAATACGTACAAGCCTCCGATAATGTCAGTTTTGAAGTCCATGAAGGGGAAACTTTTGGCTTAGTCGGCGAATCTGGCTCAGGAAAATCAACCATTGCACGAGTGATCGCCGGCTTGTACCAACCCAATGCCGGGCGAGTGAGCTTTGAAGGGATTGATTTAACTGCGCTGAAATCGGAACACCAACGCCGCCCTTTACGGCGTCAAATGCAGATGGTATTCCAAAATCCGTATACCTCAATGAATCCGCGCATGAAAATTTTCGACATCATCGCTGAACCGATCCGTTTTCATAAACTGACGCACAGTGAAAGTGAAACGCGGCACATCGTCAACGATCTGCTTGAGCATGTCGGTTTAGGCGCGATGGCAGGATTAAAATACCCCCATGAATTTTCTGGTGGTCAGCGGCAGCGAATTTCTATCGCTCGCGCTTTAGCGACCCGTCCACGCCTACTGATTTGTGATGAACCGACCTCGGCGCTCGATGTCTCGGTGCAGGCGCAAATTCTGAACTTGCTCAAAGATTTGCAAGATGAGCTGAATCTGACCATGTTATTTATCAGCCACGATTTACCAGTGATCCGTCAGATGTGTGATCGCGTCGGAGTGATGCAGATGGGCACGCTGTTGGAAGTTGCACCGACTGAGCAACTGTTTACCGATCCACAGCATGAGTACAGCAAAAAATTGATTTCCTTAATGCCTGAATTTACAGGCTTACGTGAAACGACAACGGCAGCATAGCCGTTAAATTTCGCCAACCATGCCGTTTGGTTGGCGGTAGTGACAGAAGCAAACACAATCAACAAGGGATTGGATTCCCGCATAAGGAGTTATGCAATGAAAACCATAAAAAACCAACTAACGTTGGCCTTGATCGCGGCTGGCTTGAGTTTTGGTAGCTTGGCGGCGGATATTACCGTCGCTTATGATTCCGACCCAGTCTCGATGGATCCCCATGAGCAGCTCTCTGGTGCCACATTACAGCTTTCGCACATGGTGCTCGATCCGCTGATCCGTTTCACGCAGACTATGGAGTTCGAACCGCGTTTAGCACAATCTTGGCAGCGTATTGATAACGAAACCATGCGCTTTACCTTGCGTCAAGGGGTCAAATTTCAATCCGGTAATGATTTTAGTGCCGATGATGTGGTGTGGACCTTTAACCGCTTGAAGCAGTCAGCGGATTTTAAAGGTATTTTTGAGCCGCTGGTCGCGCTGACCAAAGTCGATGACTACACGATTGAAATCAAAACCGCTGGCACTTATCCGCTGATTGAAAACGTGGCGACCTATATTTTCCCGATGGACAGTAAGTTTTATACCGGCTTGACGGCTGATGGCAAAGATAAAGCCGAAATCGTCAAGCATGGTAACTCCTTCGCCTCTGAGCATATCTCAGGCACTGGCCCATTTATGGTGAGCAGTCGTGAGCAAGGGATTAATCTGGTGCTGCAACGTAATCCCAATTACTGGGATAGCGCATCAAAAGGCAATGTCGACAAGCTAACTCTCTCGGTGATCAAAGAAGATGCGACTCGGGTTGCTGCACTGTTGTCTGGCGGGGTGGATATGATTGCTCCTGTCGCGCCTAATGATTACCAACGCATCCAAAACGCCAAAGGCGTAGCGCTGTTTACTATGCCAGGTACGCGCGTGATCACTTTCCAAATGAACCAAAATAGCAACCCAGCCTTGAAAGATGTGCGTGTACGCCAAGCGATTGTGCATGCGATCAATACCCAAGGGATTGTCGACAAAGTGATGAAAGGTGCGGCGACAGTGGCCAACCAACAAAGTCCTATTGGTTATGCCGGTTACAATGAAAACCTCAAGCCACGCTTTGATCTGGCGAAAGCCAAGCAGCTGATGAAAGAGGCTGGTTATGAGCAGGGTTTTAATCTGACCATGATTGCGCCGAATAACCGCTACGTAAATGATGAGAAAATTGCCCAAGCAACCTCGGCAATGCTGGCGCGAATTGGCATCAAAGTCGATTTAAAAACCTTACCTAAAGCGCAATACTGGCCAGAGTTTGATAAGTGTGCCGCCGATATGCTGATGATAGGTTGGCATCCTGATACTGAAGATTCGGCCAACTTTACCGAGTTTTTGACTATGACGCGTGACGCCAATACCGGTAAAGGTCAGTACAACTGTGGTTATTACTCGAATGCCGAGGTGGATAAGCTGGTTGATGCCGCCAACTCCGAAACCGATCTTGCCAAACGCAGCGCAATGCTCAAGCAGGTGGAGGCGATCTTATATAACGAAGCGGCCTTCGTACCACTGCACTTCCAAGATCCCTCTTGGGCAGCGAAAACCAAACTCGACATCGCTCCGATCATCAATGGGATGGATTTCCCTTATTTTGGTGATCTGGTGGTGAAAGAGTAATCAGCGCTGACACATCTCGCTTAGTTGACTCTTGCGCAGTGTGTCGTCGGGTACTTGGTGGTCTTCTCGGCAGCAAAGTACCCGATGCCTGTTTCAAGCATTGGCGCGTCTGATCGCGCCGCGATCTAGCGCGTAATCAATCGATATAAAAATAAAATATACCCTTCCGACTTGGCGCTGCAGTTCCAAGTCGGAAGGGTATAGCAATATAAAAATGAAAGGGGCAGGGAATGTTTTCGTTTCTGGTCAAGCGCCTGTATCAGGCACTGATAGTGATGTTGGTGATCAGTTTGGTGGCCTTCGCCATTCAGGATAATCTCGGTGATCCATTGCGTGAGTTGGTGGGGCAATCGGTTTCAGAGTCTGAACGCCAAGCATTGCGTGACCACTTAGGGCTCAATGATCCGTTCATGGTTAAATACTCGCGTTTTATTAGCGCGGCAGTTCAGGGTGATTTAGGGACCTCATATTTCTTTAAGCGCCCTGCGTTGGATGTCATTTTGGATAAGTTGGTGGCCACCCTAGAATTGGTATTTGGGGCCACGCTGATCATTGTGTGTTTTTCCATCCCACTTGGCGTCTATTCAGCAATTCACCCTAAAAGCTGGATAACTAAAATCATTATGGCAGGGAGTAGTATTGGGATTTCGATCCCGGTGTTTCTGACCGCCATCTTGTTGATGTACGTCTTCTCGATTGAACTGGGTTGGTTGCCCTCTTATGGGCGCGGTGCCACGGCCAATGTTTTGGGATGGCAATCGGGCTTTTTTACGCTCGATGGCCTACGTCATTTGGTGCTGCCCTCAATCGCTTTAGCCTCAATCATGTTGCCGCTATTTATCCGATTAGTACGTTCGGAAATGTTGGAAGTGCTTGGTTCGGAATATATTAAATTTGCCCAAGCCAAAGGTTTGCCACTCAATAAAATCTATTACCAGCATGCATTGAAAAACACCTTGCTGCCGGTATTAACCGTCGGTGGGGTGCAAATTGGCACTATGGTGGCGTACACCATTTTGACCGAAACCGTCTTTCAGTGGCCGGGAACCGGCTTACTATTTCTAGAGGCGATTAATCGAGTCGATACGCCACTGATCACCGCTTATGTGATTTTTGTCGGGCTGATCTTCGTAGTGACCAATACCATTGTTGATCTGCTGTATGGTCTGATTAACCCCACCGTCAATCTCACGGGCAAAGGAGCGTAATGATGAGTGCAGTATCTGGTGCTCCTTCTCGCTGGCAGCGCTTTCAGCAGTCGGACTTTTTGTATTATTTTATGCGCGATAAAGTCGCGATCGGTAGCTTTAGCGTCTTTCTATTATTTGTGGTGGTGGCTTTAGGTGCACCATGGCTGGCACCGACTAATCCATACGATCTATCGGCGATCGATATTATGGATGCTGAATTGCCGCCAGCCTGGATGGAAGGGGGCGAAGCACATTTTCTGCTTGGCACCGATGAGCAAGGGCGTGACATTTTTTCGACGATTTTGTATGGCTCACGTCTATCGTTAACCATCGGTTTTTTGGCGGTCGCTTTACAACTGGCGTTAGGCATTGTGATTGGCCTGTCGGCAGGCTATTTCGGTGGTCGGATTGACAGTTTTTTGATGCGCTTTGCCGATATTCAGCTCTCATTTTCCACCATGATGGTGGCCATCATTGTCTCGGCAATTTTTAAAGCCAGCTTTGGTGGCGAATTTTTCGGCCAATATGCGGTGGTGATGTTGGTGGTGATCATCGGCATTGCCGAATGGCCGCAATACGCGCGTACTGTGCGAGCCTCGGTATTGGCCGAAAAGAAAAAGGAGTACGTTGAAGCGGCGCGCGTGATGGGCTTTAAAGCGCCGCGTATCATGTTTCGGCATATTTTGCCGAACTGTTTATCGCCGATATTAGTGATTTCAACTGTGCAAGTAGCCAATGCGATTATGTCAGAAGCCGCGTTGTCATTCCTTGGCCTCGGTTTACCGGTTGATCAACCCTCCTTAGGCTCGCTGATCAGCATCGGTTTTAGCTATATTTTTTCCGGCGCATGGTGGATCACCGCTTTTCCTGGGGTAGTGCTGGTGCTGCTGGTTTTGGTGATTAATCTGCTCGGTGATTGGCTACGCGATGTGTTTAACCCAAAAATTTATAAGGGCTAAGCCTGCCGAATCGATGAGCTTCACAAACTCTTGATAAACTCGCCGCCGAAGCTGAATGCTCGGCGGTTTTTTGCACTGTTTTTGCATCTATTTTCGGTACCGATGCCCTTCAAGCTGTGCAGCGATGGCGTAGGGCAAAGGCGATGGGTGATCAATGATGAGGAGAGCAGTGGATGTTGAAATGGATGGAATACCGCAAGCTAAATTTGGTTTGGCTATTGCTCGCTCCGCTGACCGGGTTTGCCAGTAGCGAATATTGGTGTGAAGCGCAGCAAGCGGCGATCAATCAATTGCCAGTGCTCGATCCGGCGTGCCCGATTGGTGAGGGATTATGGGGAAAAGCACCACAAGCGGCGAGCTCTCTGTTTTGGATCCAGTGTGGCATGCTAAGCCAGCCAATGCCGCTTGCCAGCGTTAAAACCCTCTATCAGCATATTTCGACCGACATTTGGCTAAAACCCGAGGCGCCAGGCTCGCGCTGCTTAATTGGCCCTTACCACGATTTTAGTGTCGCCAGTCAGGAGTTAAAACAGATAAAAAAACTGGCTAGTTTTGAACAAGCTTTTATACGTCAAGTGATCAAAAACACTGCGCCACAGCCAGTGCGGCAAGCTAAAGAGTTGCGCAGTGCAACGCCCACTGTAGCTCAGGCGGTGAGCCAACCAGCTCCGGTCAATCAATCACTCAGCACGCCGCCCAATAAGCCAATCTCCGCTCCGACCGCGACGAGCACTCAGTCACTCACCAAACTTAATAGCATGCCTCGCCCATCGGCAAATAACGACTTTGTGCTACGCCAGTCAATCAAAGTCGGCAGTCAAACCTTTGCACTGCCGTATACCGGCAACCCACAAGTGCCATTTTATATGGAACACGATTTAGCGTGGAATCGGCTTGATTATGCTGCAGCACAAAGTGTGTGCCAGCAGCTTGCCATGCGCCTACCAAGCGAGCAAGAGTGGTCAGCCTTACTCAATACCCAGCAGATGCAAGCGCAGAGTTGGCCAGTGCAACTTCCCTACTGGGGAGAAGGCCGCAAAGGGCTATTTGCGACCGGCAAAGTCAATCCGCTAAACGGCTCGTCACTGCTCAATGTGCTGTGCGTGAAGTCAGATTTATAAGTGGGAGGACAAGCGGTTAGGATGATAATTTATTCTCCGCGTGAATGAATGGCCTGATTTATGAAACAAATATTGATTTATATGGTCCATATTAAAGCAAAATATCACGTATTTGCTGTCTACCTAAACGGAAATAGTAGTAGGGGAAATTTATGTGGATTAAGAAGAATTACCGCTGGACCCTGTCTGATAATCAAGTGACTCCAGAATCCGTCTACCAAGAGCGTCGAGAAATACTCAAAAAGTTAGGGATTGCAGTTGTTGGTATGCCAATTGCGGCTAATACCCAAGCTGGAATTCTGGATTTTTTTTCTGCAAATGAAAAACCTGTTTTAGATAATAGAACGAATCTTTTCGCCGCGAAGCCAGCACAATATCAAGCTGATCTAGCGCTTACGCCGGAAAGTAAGGTTATGACATACAATAACTTTTATGAATTTGGTACCGGTAAATCTGATCCTGCTAAAAACTCATCCCGATTTATTGCAGACCCTTGGAAAGTTGAAATTGATGGCTTAGTCAATAATCCATTGACACTCGATTACGAGGATATCTTTAAGAAATTTGCACTAGAAGAGCGAATTTACCGCTTACGTTGCGTTGAAGCATGGTCAATGAATATTCCATGGATTGGATTTCCTCTCGCTGACATCATTAAGATGGTGGATCCTAAAAGCAGCGCTAAATATGTCGCATTTGAAACGCTCTACGATCCAAAACAGTTCCCTGCGCAAGGCGCATTCAGCAATATTGAGTATCCGTATGTTGAAGGGTTGCGCTTAGATGAAGCCATCAACCCACTGACCTTAATTTCTGTTGGTTTATATGGCAAAACACTTGCACCACAAAATGGAGCACCTTTGCGGCTTGTTGTGCCATGGAAATATGGTTTCAAAAGTATCAAGTCTATTGTTCGTATCCGCTTCGTCGATCGTGAACCACCCACGACATGGAATCGTTTAGCTCCGAATGAATATGGTTTTTATGCCAATGTAAATCCGAAGGTTGATCACCCTAGATGGAGTCAAGCCAGTGAACGTTTTATTGGTGAAGGGAATGTATTGAGTAGCCGTAGGCAACCGACGTTATTGTTTAATGGTTATGAGCAAGAAGTAGCACATTTATACAACAATATGGATTTGAGGAAGTTTTATTAATGATGCTAACACCTAAGCGGATTATTGCACTGAAAGTTGTGATTCATACCATCTCATTAGGTTGTTTGCTCTGGCTTGTGATAGCTGTTAATGCTGGTAGTTTAGGTGGTGATCCTACACCAGCGATCATTCACTACACCGGAATGAGTGCTCTAAATACTCTGTTTATCACCCTATTGATTACTCCCTTAGCCAGATGGAGTAAGCAAGGCTTGCTATTTAGAGTGCGTCGATTGCTTGGATTATACAGTTTTTTCTGGGCTATCTTACACTTGATGGCTTTTGCCGTACTCGACTTGGGGCTAGATTGGCGCTTATTGGCTGTTGAAGTGATTAAACGTCCTTACTTAACGATTGGGATGGTGGTATGGGTCATCTTACTATTGTTGGCGGTGACTTCTATACGAGTGATACAGCGTAGTATGGGGACTCAATGGCAAAAGCTACATAATGGGATTTATCTGGCTGTCATACTGGCCCCTATCCATTATTATTGGTCGGTCAAATCAGAGGTCGCAGAGGCGATCATTTACATTTTGATTGCGATTAGCTTATTGGTATTTCGTTGGCGAACCTTTAAATCTTGGATGATTAAACCGTGAGCAAAGGCAAAAAAGAACATACCCAATACGGATTCGAATTAGGTATGTTTTTCAGTACCAGATGATTTAATTATCTCATGGTAACAAACTCTTCGGAGCCCGTCGGGTGGATCGCGACCACGGCATCGAAATCGGCTTTGGTGGCGCCCATTTTGATGGCGACTGCAAAACCTTGGATCATCTCATCCACCGCAAAACCGATGCCGTGTAGACCGACCACGGTTTGCTCTGGTCCGGCACACACTAGCTTCATTTTGCATGGCTGACGGTGAGCGGTGACCGCGGTGTACATTGCGGTAAAGCTCGATTGATACACTTTGACGTTTTGCGCGCCGTATTGCGCAATCGCTTGTGGCTCAGTTAAACCAATCGTGCCAATCGGTGGGTGGCTAAACACCACGGTGGGTACCAGCTGGTAATCCATCTTGGCATTTGGTTGGTTGTTGAACAGTCGCCCAGACAGTTGACGTCCAGCTTTTACTGCCACTGGCGTGAGTTCAATACCACCATCCATAATATCTCCGACGCAGTAAATGCCGGCCACATTGGTATTTTGCCACGCATCGACTTTGATATAGCCTTGCTCATTGGTTGCCACACCGGTAGCCGCCAAATTGATTGCATCGGTAGCGGGATGGCGACCAATTGCCCAAATCAGCGTATCGACGTTATAGGTCTGGCCATTTTCCAGATGCAGAGTCAGGCTGCCATCGGCTTCTTTTACTACTTGTTTTGGCACGCTATGGGTATGCAGTTGTGGCCCTTCCGCGTTCATAACCTCGACCAAAGTATCGATGATCAATGGATCGAAGCTGCGCAGTGGCGACTGTTTACGGCAGAACAGGTGGGTTTCAGTGCCGAGCGCGTTGAGCACGCCAGCAATTTCGACCGCGATATAGCCAGCGCCAATCACGGCTACGCGTTTCGGCTGCTCGGTCAGCTCGAAAAAGCCGTTAGAGTCAATGCCGTATTCTGCGCCTGGAATATTGGGAATTGTCGGACGACCACCTACGGCGATCAAAATATGATCGGCGGTATAGTGCTCGCCATTCACTTCCACGGTTTTGCTATCGATAAAACGAGCAAAGCCTTTGATCACTTGGACTTTATTGTTGCCCAGTACCCGATCGTAAGATTGATGAATACGACCAATGTAAGCTTGGCGGCTTGCGATCAGTGTCGCCCAGTTGAAGTTTTTCACCTCGACATCGAAGCCGTAGTCTTTGGCGTATAGATGCATCGCTTCGGCGATTTGCGCCCCATGCCACATCACCTTTTTCGGTACGCAGCCGACGTTGACACAAGTGCCGCCTAAATCTTGCGCTTCAATCAGCGCAACTTTCGCTCCGTACATCGCTGCGCGGTTAGCAGAAGCGATCCCGCCGCTGCCGCCGCCAATGCACAGGTAGTCAAAATGTGTTGCCATTACTTTCTCCAATTATCTTGCGTGAAGTGGGCAAAATAGCCACTTCACTCTCTTTTGTTGTCTTTTTTATATCGGGGCGGCACGGGCATAATTCACTAGCCTTGCGCAAAATAGCGACTTATTCCGGTACGATCCATTGTAATTTGTAATGGCCAGTGGCTGGGGCAATCGCCTGCTGGAGAAACGGCAAAATGGTTTGCATCTGGTTTTCCAGCGTCCATGGCGGATTAATCACAATCATGCCTGAGGCGGTCATACCGCGCTCATTGGTATCCGGAGATACGCCAAGCTCAATTTGTAAAATTTTACGGATGCCTAAGTTTTGTAAGCCTTGTAGCATGTCATCAATATCGCAGCGATTGACCACCGGATACCAAATTGCGTAAATGCCAGTAGCCCAACGTTGGTGGCTGTGTGCGATCGCTCGTACCACATCGCGATACTCTTTTGCCAGCTCATACGGCGGATCAATCAGCACTAAACCGCGCCGTTCACGCGGTGGCAAACTGGCTTTGAGGCGGGTAAAGCCATCTTCTTTATAGATTGAAACTTGGCGATCGCGGTGGAATTCTTGTTCGAGCAGTGGGTAATCGCTCGGATGCAGCTCGGTCAGCACCATGCGATCTTGTTCACGCAGATGAGCGCGTGCAACGCGTGGTGAACCTGGGTAGTAACGCAGCGTGTCACCTTGATTGAGTTGACGAATGGCATCGAGATAGCTCTCGAGCTGCTCTGGAGTCGTCTCTTGTTGCCACACACGGGCAATCCCTTGTTTGTATTCGCCGGTTTTTTCCGACCACTCATGGGTCAGATCGTAACGCCCCACACCAGAGTGAGTATCGTGGTAGACGAACGGTTTCTCTTTTTGCTGCAGAGAAGTCAGGATCAGGCTTTGCACAATATGCTTAAGCACATCGGCATGGTTGCCCGCATGAAAACTGTGTCGGTAACTTAACAAAATAGGCTCTCAAATCCGCTTGAGCGGTAGTGTAGTGGCGGTGTAGGCAATGACCGCCAGCAATAGACATCACATATTGGCTCGATTATATACCGATTTATCACCGAGCGCGCAGCGGTGCGGTGCGCTTTTTTATGTCGCCAAGGCGGGCTGAATCGTAGAGTGGCTGGCACGTGAACCACGTTGGTGGATTGAATCGCGCTCAACAATGCAGCTCACCTATTGAAAAAACAGGCTGCCACCTATATTTATGAAATTAACCTCGGGTCGAATTGCGGCCTGCCTTGATGCTGAACAGGAATCCATTTATGTCAAATCCACTTGTTACCTTTACGGATCTGCCGCCATTTGCGGCGCTAAAACCGGAGCACGTAAAGCCAGCGGTTGAGCAGGCCATCGCGGATTGTCGCCGTACCATTGATCAGGTGGTGGCGGATCACCCGCAGCCGAGCTGGGAAACGGTGATCGCACCGATTGAAGCGATCGATGATCGTTTGAGCCGTATTTGGTCGCCGGTCAGTCATCTTAATTCGGTACTGAACAGCGATGCATTGCGCGAAGCGTATGAAAGCTGCTTGCCGTTGTTGTCTGAATATGGCACTTGGGTTGGACAGCACAAAAAGCTATTCGAAGCCTATAAAACCATTAAACAGAGTGCGGAGTTTGCGACGCTGAGTCGCGCTCAGCAAAAAACCATTAGTGATAGTTTGCGTGATTTTGAGTTGTCCGGGATTGGTCTGCCGGCACAACAGCAAAAACGTTATGGCGAAATCAGCAAACGCATGTCGGAACTGAGTTCTAAATTCTCCAATAACGTGCTGGATGCGACTATGGGCTGGAGCAAGCAGATCACTGAGGTCAATCAGCTGGCGGGAATGCCAGAATCGGCACTGGCGGCGGCGCAAGCGGCGGCCGAGGCCAAAGGTTTAGAGGGCTATTTGCTGACGTTAGACATTCCCTCTTACCTGCCGGTGATGACCTACTGTGATAATCAAGCGCTGCGGCAAGAAGTGTATCAAGCGTATGTGACTCGCGCTTCGGATCGCGGCCCGAATGCCGGTCAATGGGACAACAGTGAAATCATCGCCGAGCAACTAAAGCTGCGCCATGAAATTGCGCAAATGCTTGGTTTTAGCACTTACAGTGAAAAATCACTGGCGACCAAAATGGCGCAAACCACCGATCAAGTGCTCGGTTTCTTAAACGATTTAGCCAGCAAGGCCAAACCGCAAGGTGAGCGCGAAGTGGAAGAGCTACGTCAGTTTGCACAAAGTGAGTTTGGTGTTAACCAGCTTGAGTTATGGGATATTGCCTACTACAGCGAAAAGCAAAAGCAGCACCTGTTTGACATCTCTGATGAAGAGCTGCGCCCTTATTTCCCTGAGCAAAAAGTGGTGAATGGCCTGTTTGAAGTGCTTAACCGCTTGTTTGGTATGCAAGTTAAAGAGCGGCAAGGGGTTGATGTATGGCACCCGTCGGTGCGCTTTTTCGATATTTTTGATCAGCAAGGCACCCTGCGCGGTAGCTTTTATCTCGATCTGTATGCGCGTGAGCACAAGCGCGGTGGCGCGTGGATGGATGAGTGTCGGGTGCGCCGTCGCACCGCCAGTGGTGAACTGCAAACGCCGGTGGCTTATTTAACCTGCAACTTTAACCGCCCAGTCGGCGATAAGCCGGCGCTGTTTACCCACGATGAAGTCACCACCTTGTTCCACGAATTTGGTCACGGCATTCACCATATGCTGACTCAAGTGGAGATCGGTGCGGTGTCCGGTATCAATGGCGTGCCGTGGGATGCGGTCGAGCTGCCAAGCCAATTTTTGGAAAACTGGTGCTGGCAAGAAGAGGCGCTGGCCTTTATCTCCGGCCATTACCAAACAGGTGAACCGCTACCTAAAGCGATGTTGGATAAAATGCTGGCCGCGAAAAACTTCCAATCGGCGATGTTTATTTTGCGTCAGCTGGAGTTTGGATTGTTTGATTTTACGCTGCACACCACCTACGACCCGGAAGTTGGGCCACAAGTGTTAGAAACCTTGGCGCAAGTGAAAAGTAAAGTCGCAGTACTGCCGAGCTTGGAGTGGAATCGCTTCTCGCACAGTTTTAGCCATATTTTTGCTGGTGGCTACAGCGCGGGTTACTACAGCTACTTATGGGCAGAAGTGCTTTCCGCCGACGCTTTTTCGCGTTTTGAACAAGAAGGCATTTTCAACCCTGAGGCTGGCCACAGCTTCCTGACCCACATTCTCGAAATGGGCGGTAGTGAAGAGCCGATGGAGCTATTTAAGCGCTTCCGTGGCCGCGAGCCGCAAATTGATGCCTTGCTGCGTCATGCCGGTATTGCCGCTTAAACCCTTGCCAATCAGCCCACTTCAGGGTGGGCTGAACACTTTCTTGCTTCTTATTTACCGCTCCAAGTCGTTTGGGGATATTCCACAATTAGGGTTATAATCGTCGCCATTATGTATAAATAACCAGTGGCGAAGTCATGATCGATCCCTCTCTGTTACTCGATGGTCTCAACGATAAACAACGCGAAGCGGTGGCTGCGCCACTGGAAAATTTGCTGATCTTAGCGGGTGCTGGCAGTGGTAAAACTCGGGTATTAGTTCATCGCATCGCATGGTTGATGACGATGGAGCAAGCATCACCATTTTCGGTTATGGCGGTGACGTTCACCAATAAAGCCGCGGCCGAAATGCGGGGTCGGATTGAAGAGCTGATGCATGGCACCGCTTCTGGCATGTGGTGTGGGACTTTCCACGGCATTTGTCACCGCATTTTGCGCGCCCACTATCTCGATGCCAAGTTGGTGGAAGATTTCCAAATCATCGACAGTGATGATCAGCAACGTCTGCTCAAGCGCTTGATTAAAGCGCACAATCTGGATGATAAACAGTGGCCGGCCCGCCAAGTCGCGTGGTGGATCAACAATCAAAAAGATGAAGGATTGCGTCCGGCGCACATCAATGCGTTTGATCCGGTCACACAAACCTACCTTAAGCTGTATACCGCTTACCAAGATGCGTGCGATCGCGCCGGTTTGGTCGATTTTGCGGAAATTTTACTGCGCAGCCTAGAGCTGCTGCGAGGTAATCAAGATATTCGTCAGCACTATCAAACACGTTTTAAACACATTTTGGTCGACGAGTTTCAAGATACCAACGCCATTCAGTACGCTTGGCTGCGCATGATGGCTGGTGCCGAGTCCCATGTGCTGATCGTCGGTGATGATGACCAATCGATTTACGGTTGGCGTGGCGCGCGCGTGGAAAATATTGAGAAATTTACCCGCGAATTCCCGAGCGTGAATACCATTCGTCTGGAGCAAAACTACCGTTCGACCAAAACCATTTTGCAGGCATCCAACGCGTTGATCGCTAACAACAGTGAGCGGATGGGTAAACAGCTGTGGACCGATGGCGTAGTCGGAGAGCCGATTTCGGTGTACTCGGCGTATAACGAACTGGATGAAGCGCGCTTTGCGGTGAGCAAAATCAAAGCCTGGCACGAGCAAGGTGGCAGCTTGACCGATTGCGCGATTTTGTATCGTAACAATGCCCAGTCGCGGGTGTTGGAAGAAGCGCTGCTGCAAGCTCGCCTGGCTTATCGGATCTACGGCGGAATGCGCTTTTTCGAGCGACAAGAGATCAAAGATGCGCTGAGTTATCTGCGCTTAATCAATAACCGCAATGACGATACCGCGTTTGAACGGGTGATCAACACTCCGCCGCGTGGTTTAGGTGACAAAACGCTGGAAACTGTGCGCTTTGCTGCGCGCGATCGCGGTTGCACCTTATGGCAAGCCAGTATTAGCTTGCTCAGTGAGCAAGTGTTGACCGGTCGCGCGGCGGGTGCGCTGAGTCGCTTTGTCGAACTGATTAATGCTCTGGAAGATGAAGGGGTTGAGATGCCGCTGCATGTGCTGACCGACCATGCGGTGAAAACATCAGGCTTGTTTGATATGTATCAGCAAGAGAAAGGCGAAAAATCCAAAGCGCGGATTGAAAACTTGGAGGAGCTGGTCAGTGCAACGCGCCAATTTGATAAGCCAGAAGAAGCGCAAGAGATGAGTATGCTGACCGCATTTTTGACTCATGCGGCACTTGAAGCGGGCGAAGGGCAAGCTGATGAGCACAGCGATGCGGTGCAATTGATGACCTTACACAGCGCGAAAGGGTTGGAATTCCCACTGGTGCTGATGGTGGGAGCCGAAGAGGGCATGTTCCCCAGCCAGATGTCGGCAGAAGATCCGGGGCGTCTCGAAGAAGAGCGCCGACTGTGCTATGTCGGTATGACCCGTGCGATGCAAAAACTCTACATTACTTACGCTGAGATGCGCCGTCTGTATGGGCAAGACAAGTACCACAAGCCATCGCGTTTTATTCGCGAATTGCCAGAGAGCTGCTTGGATGAAGTGCGTATGAAAGCGCAAGTCAGCCGCCCAACCAGTACCGGCCGCTTTAGCCAAACCGTGGTCAAAGAGAGCTTTAACGAAACCGGTTTTAGTTTAGGCTCGCGAGTGCGCCATCCTAAATTTGGCGAAGGCACTATCATCAATTTTGAAGGCAGTGGCCCACAAAGCCGAGTGCAAGTGGCGTTTAATGGTGAAGGTATTAAGTGGCTGGTAACCGCTTACGCAAGATTAGAAAAGGTATAAGCAGCTTGGTGTGGTGGTATTGATTGCCTCTTTTTTGCAGCGGGGCAATCGGTTTGCGGTTGGGCTGCCCGCGATGTAAAACCACCAGAAAAGAAAGCCATCAGAAAATAACAGCTCAGAAAAGAAAACCGCAAAAAAGAAAACCCCGGGGGCAAGCCCACCGGGGTTAGAGTCTTACTCGCAGCATTCCAGCTACTAAAAAAGGTGCTCCCTGCATCAAATCCTTGATAGTAGGCTGTAATCCTTCAGCTCAATCCTTGCATCGCCTTCCTAGCGGTGTCCTGTGTCATCCATTACCACTCACTATCCTAGTGAGCACACATCACTTGTTCCCTGAGCGGTGTCCTTGACATCATCCTGATGTTCAATCCCTGCCTCGTCCAGAGGTGTCCATTTCCCATCCTGGTCGTTACCATCCTAGCAACGATTGCGTCCGTTCAATGTCCTGTTTCGCTTTCCCTGCCGACCATTCATCCTGAATGTCCGACTCTTCTTCCTGAAGATCACCAATCCTTGGTGGTTTCCTGTTCCGTATCAGTATCCTGCCGACAAGGTTTATCTTACTCAGCGGCGCGGGCTGAACAAGCTGATGAAATCGATTACTTTAGTGTTTAAAGATTAATCTATGATTTATTTTGTTTAAAAACAAAAGGTTGAGGTTTGGTGGTTGGTGGTTCTGGCACAATAAATCGAATTTATCCTACCCGCTTGTAGGAGATCTCTTACAAGCTGGTGGGATAAAGTAGAATGTTCGTCACCCAGCAGATTGGATCATGGCTTGACTCGCCTGCCATAAAATGCCGCCACCAGCCATAATAAACACGACTGCGCATACCTGATCGATATGGCGAGTAATACGTTGCATGCGCTGTTGCATGGGCTCGGTGGTAAGTAGCCAGGCTAAGCAAGAGAACCAGATGAGAGATAAACCCATCAAGATCAGAGCTGCACTCACTTTGCCAGAAAATGACATGCTAGCGGGAATGAGGCTAGATAATAGACTGACAAAAAACACTAAGGCTTTTGGGTTGAGTAGGTTGGTTGTTATGCCTTTGATAAAAGCTTGGCGTTGATGGTTTAGTTGTACAATCACTGAACTTGGTGCAGGTTGTGCTGAATTTGTTTTAGCGCTGAAGGATTGTAAAGCACCGATACCAAGATAGAGTAAATAACTGCCACCTGCCAATTGCAGCAGACTAAACAGCCAAGGTTGCTGTTTAACTAAGTAACTGATGCCGGTCAGGCTTAAGATCAGATGAATAAGAATGCCACATGATAAGCCTAGAGCGATCATGACTCCGGTTTTGCGACCATGTTGAGTGGCGTTTTGTATCACTAAAGCCACATCGGGTCCTGGGCTTAATAAGCCGATGCAATGTACGCCTGCTAATGTGAGTAAGATAGAAAATTCGCTCATAGTTTCTCCTTGGTTTTGACCCAAGTATCTACGCAGAGCATCGATCTAGCTTGTAAATTTTTAGCAGTGACGAATGAAAAGTGGGCGCTGAACTGCGGAAGGGGAAAGGCCGAAAGTTGATTTAAAGGCTTTGCTGAAATGCGCCTGATCGTAAAATCCGACTTGATAGGCAGCATCTGTGCCGGATGTACCACTTTGCAATAATTTCATCGACTGTTCTAGGCGCAAACGCTTTAGCCAAGCGTAAGGAGTCAGCCCTGTTTGTGCTTTGAAATGGCGTTGAAATTGAGTTGGAGAAAGATGGCATAGTTGTGCTAACTGCTCAAGTCTGAGCGGTTGATCAAGTTGGCTGAGAACCCACTCTTTGAGGATAGCCAAATTATGTTTGCCTAATGGTTTGACCGCAGGCTGTTTGAAATGGCTATAGCGGTGTAGTAGCGGTGCAAAACCTTGGTAGGGTAAGCAATCTTTAGCCAGTTGGCTGATATTATCTTGCTGCATTAGCTGGTGTAGCTGGCACAGTGAACGAAACAGTTGGGCATCCTCTACGATGAGTTGCTTAAAACCAATAATTTGCTCAAGATGCTGGGCTTGAAGAGTCTGTTGTAGCCACTCAGGCTCAATCGAAAACACTTGAACCTGATATCCAGCCTCATTGTGCGCTTGGCCATCATGCAGTTCATCTGGTGGCATCAGTACTAAGCCTCCTTGTCCCACTTGATGCCAAGCGCCTTGGTGATAAAAACGTTGTACTCCTTGAGTTATCATGCCGATATGGATATTTAGATGGTAGTGGCGCTCAAACGCAAACTGGCGATAGTCAGCGTTAATCAGACTAATTGCAGAGTAAGCGGTTGGGCAATAATTCACTTTATCCATAGGGACCAAAAATGTGGCTAATTTTCTATTATTTTAGTCAGTAATATTATCCCTGACTTGTAAAAAATCCTCAGCGGTTACGCTGGTGGCGCGCTACTCGTGCGGTTTTTAAGCCATCGAAGCTAAATATCAGCAACGCACTCCAAATAAAGGCAAACGTGAGCGCTTTATCGCTGGAAAATGCTTCACCGTAGATCAGCACCGCCAGCAAAAACATTAAACTTGGGCCGATATATTGGAAAAATCCCAGCGTTGAGAGCTTAAGGCGTGCCGCGGCACCGGTAAAACACAGCAGTGGTAAGGTGGTGACTACACCAGCGCACACCAGCAGAAGATTGAGCTGCCAAGGGTTAAGCGCCATATTGCTGGTGGTGGTGTCGGCGATCCAGAACAGATAAATCGCGGCGGCAGGCAGCATAAATAGGGTTTCCAGAAACAGTCCGGTTTGCGCATCGATTTGGATTTTTTTGCGCAGCAAACCATAAACACCAAAGGTTGTGGCAAGGGCGATGGCGACAATTGGTACCGAGCCAAACACCACGAGCTGAATTGCTACGCCAATTGCGGCCAGCATCACTGCAAACCACTGCAATTTGCGTAGTCGCTCACCCAAAAACAGCATACCGAGCAGCACGTTGAGTAGTGGGTTAATGTAGTAGCCTAAACTGGCGTCGAGCAGGTGATTAGAGTTTATCGCCCAGATAAAAATCAGCCAGTTAACCCCAACCAAGAGTGCGGTGATCAACAGTAAGCCCAATTTTCGCGGCGTTTTCACCACACTTTGTACATTACCCCAACGGCGGCCAAGTTGGACCAAAATCGCCAAGAGGAAAAACGACCACAGCACTCGATGACTGAGAATTTCAAGGGCAGAAACTGCGCCAAGTGCTTTGAAATAGATTGGTGCTATGCCCCACATGGTGTAGGCACTAACGGCAAGTAGCATGCCTTTTCTGGCATCTTGTTGTTCGGGAGTCATGAGTCGCTTCTTTGGTTATGATGACCAGCTTGGCTGGTGAAGAAAGCAAAGTATAACCTGAGAATGCTAGCGCGTACGCATTTTGCGGTTTTATTCACCGAGTATCCCCTCTACAATAGCCGGCTGATTGACCACCTAAACGCGCCGTGCACACGATTATTATGACCGCCACCTTACTTGCTGAATCTTCGCCACTGTTAACTTCACCACAACGTGTCTTACACGAGGTGTTTGGCTACCAGCAATTTCGGGTTGGTCAGCAAGAGGTGATTGATGCGGCGTTACAAGGGCGTGATAGCTTAGTGATCATGCCCACCGGAGGCGGTAAGTCGCTGTGTTACCAGATCCCAGCGCTGGTGCGAGAAGGGGTAACGCTGGTGATTTCGCCCTTGATCTCTTTAATGAAAGATCAGGTTGACCAACTCAAAGCCAACGGTGTGGCGGCTGAATGTGTCAACTCAACGTTAACTCGCGAAGAGTTGCAGGCGATTTACCAGCGGATGCACGCTGGTCAGCTTAAGCTGCTGTACGTGTCACCTGAGCGGGTGCTGAGCGCAGAGTTTATTGAACGGCTTAGCCATGTATCGTTAGCGATGATTGCGGTGGATGAAGCGCACTGTATCTCGCAGTGGGGGCACGATTTTCGCCCGGAATACGCGGCGCTAGGCCAACTGAAGCAGCGTTTTCCACAGGTTGCGGTGATGGCGCTGACCGCGACCGCCGATGATGCGACTCGGCACGATATTATGCAGCGTCTGCAGCTTAATCAGCCGCATCAATATCTGGGCAGTTTTGATCGGCCGAATATTCGCTATATGTTGGTGGAAAAGCATAAGCCGGTTGCACAAGTGATCCGCTATCTGGAAACGCAACGTGGTCAGTGTGGGATCATCTATTGCGGTAGCCGCAAAAAAGTCGAGATGCTCACCGAAAAACTGTGCAACAACCATATCCGTGCTGCCAGCTATCATGCTGGTATGGAGGCCGATCAGCGCGCTTGGGTGCAAGAAGCGTTTCAGCGTGATGATGTGCAAATTGTGGTCGCGACCGTGGCATTTGGCATGGGGATCAACAAACCCAACGTGCGTTTTGTGGTGCATTTTGATATTCCGCGCAATATCGAATCTTACTATCAGGAAACCGGCCGCGCTGGGCGCGATGGTTTACCGGCCGAAGCGATGATGTTGTACGACCCAGCCGATATGAGTTGGCTGCGGCGTATGCTGGATGAAAAGCCCGATGGAGCGCAAAAGCAGGTTGAAAGCCACAAATTGACCGCGATGGGCGCATTTGCCGAAGCGCAAACTTGTCGTCGCCAAGTATTGCTCAATTATTTTGGTGAGTACCGAGATCAGCCGTGCGCCAACTGCGATATCTGTCTTGATCCGCCGAAACATTTTGATGCCACTGAGCAGGCGCGTAAGGCGCTGTCGTGTGTGTATCGAATTAACCAAAATTTCGGGATTGGTTATGCGGTGGAAGTGTTGCGCGGTATGCAAAATATCCGTATCCGTGAACATGGCCACGATAAAATCACCACCTACGGGATTGGCCGTGATCACAGCCATGATTACTGGGTGAGCATTTTTCGTCAGTTGATCCACAAAGGTTTGCTCTATCAAAACATCACTCGCAATTCGACCTTGCAACTGACCGAAGAGGCGCGCCCTTTGCTGCGCGGCGAGATGAATTTACAACTGGCGGTGCCGCGCTTAGATACCGCGGTGCGCGCGGCAAAATCGGACAAACTGGCCAGCAAAAATTACGATAAAAAGCTGTTTGCTAAACTGCGAAAACTGCGTAAGGCGATCGCCGATGAGGATAATTTGCCGCCTTATGTGGTGTTTAGCGACGCCACCTTGATTGATATGGCCGAGATCATGCCGACCTCTTATGGTGAAATGTTGGCGGTGAATGGGGTTGGCCAGCGTAAGCTGGAAAAATACGCCGATCCGTTTTTGGATCTGATCGAACAACATTTGACGGGGTATAGTTGAGCCGAGCTTTAGCCGGTATCCGCCTCTTTGGCTGGCCGTATTCGCAGCACCAGCTTAGTTCGCAGCTGGTGCTGGTCTTAGAATGATCGGCCGGATCAGCCAATTTACTTATCCCCTTCCTACTTGAAGCTGCAGCGGTGTTGGCTACGTTCCTTCACCCCAATCACGTAGCTTGTCTACTATGCTCATCGGGACTCACTTGCCGCCTACCTGCAACTCCAAGTGGTTTGGGTATAGATCAAC
The DNA here is from genome assembly GCF_029635775.1 of Vibrio misgurnus. Classification (NCBI taxonomy): domain Bacteria; kingdom Pseudomonadati; phylum Pseudomonadota; class Gammaproteobacteria; order Vibrionales; family Vibrionaceae; genus Vibrio; species Vibrio misgurnus. The sequence continues at coordinate 80,951 of NZ_CP113241.1, forward strand.
GGCTAGTCTTCACCAATAAAGCCACCAGTTTGATGGGCCCATAATTGAGCATAAATGCCGTTGTGCGCCAGTAGTGCTTGATGGGTGCCCTGCTCAACAATCTTACCTTCATCCATCACAATCAGGCGATCCATCGCGGCAATGGTCGATAAGCGGTGCGCAATCGCAATCACAGTTTTACCCGCCATTAAGCTGTGTAAATTGTCTTGGATCGCCGCTTCCACTTCGGAATCAAGCGCTGAGGTGGCTTCATCCATGATCAGAATTGGCGCGTTTTTCAGCAGTACGCGAGCAATCGCAATTCGCTGCCGTTGACCGCCAGACAGTTTTACGCCGCGCTCACCCACTTGCACATCGTAGCCACTGTGACCCTGCTCATCTTGCAGATCTAAAATAAACTCGTGCGCGTGAGCCTGACGAGCCGCCTCGTACAACCCGTGCTGGTCTGCATCTGGATTGCCATACAAAATATTATCGCGGATCGAGCGATGCAGCAGTGAGGTATCTTGAGTGATCATGCCGATATGGTGGCGCAGTGATTGTTGGCAGACTTGGCTAATGTCTTGCCCATCAATTTGAATTTGGCCACTTTGCACATCATAAAAACGCAGCAGTAAATTCACTAAGGTTGATTTACCTGCCCCAGAGCGACCAACAATACCGACTTTTTCCCCAGCTTGGATCACTAAGTTGAGATCCTCCAGCACGGTTTTGTGCTCACTATAACCAAAACGGACCTGAGAGAAACGCAGCTCACCGGATGTGACTTGCAGCGGTTTGGCCGATGGCGCATCGGCAATTTCGACCGGTTTTGCGATGGTGTGCATGCTGTCGATCACGGTACCGACACTTTCAAACAGCGCACGAATTTCCCACATGATCCACTTCGACATGCCTTGCATGCGCAGCGCAATGGTGATGCCAATCGCGATCACGCCCACGCTTACCGTTTCGGCAAGCCACAATTGGATAGATAGCGCGGCAATGCTAAACAGCAGCAGATAGTTGATCAGATCGACACTGTACAGCAGCGCAGTTAAGGTGCGCATTTGGCGATAGACAGTATGCAAAAATTGGCGCATTCCCGATTGTGCATAGTCAGTTTCACGCTGTGAATGGGAAAACAATTTAACGGTGGTGATGTTGGTATAGGTATCAACAATGCGCCCAGTCATTTGCGATTGTGCGTTGGCTTGATCGGTGGAAATGGTTTTTAGGCGCGGTACAAAATAGATCTGAATGACGATATAGCACAGTAGCCAAATCGCAATCGGCAGCACTAAGATTTTATCGGCTTCAGCAATCATCACCAGCATCGAAACCATATACACCGCGATATAGACCGACAGATCGACCAATTTCAGCACCGTTTCGCGCACGCTATTGGCATTTTGCATCACTTTGGTCGCCACCCGACCAGCAAAATCGCGCTGGAAGAAACCAATACTCTGTTTGAGTAAGTAGCGATGGGTCGACCAGCGGATCGCCATGGGGTAATTACCCAAAATGGTTTGATGCAGCAACATCGAGTGTACTAACGCCAAAACCGGCATCACCACCAGGATCAGTGCCGCCATCATCCACAGTCGTTCACCGTGCATTTCCCAAAAATTCGTCCGGCTTTGAGTGCTGAGAATATCGACAATTTCGCCCATGTAACGCACTAAGGTGACTTCCGAGAGTGCGACACAGCCACTGAGCAGTGACATCAGTAGCAGTGGTTTTTCAAAGCCTTGCGAATAATAACGGCAAAATGCCAGTAATGAATTCGGCGGCGTTGCCGGCTCGTGAGCTGGGAAAGGTTCGGTCAGTTTTTCAAACCATCGAAACATGAACAAGATGCCCTACTGAATAAAGTTGATAGAAGTCGCAATTTTTTGCTTTTTAATTAAGTCGATTATCACTAAAATTGCGTAAAATTAATACTAATAAAAATGATTCTCATATTATAGGATGGGTTTTATCATGCGTAATAGGCTCCCGAGTCAACTCGGACAACAGATTGGTCGTGCGCTGAATTGGCGCTGGTTCTCAGTGCTATGGCTGGCGGCTCCGGTGGCGATCGCCGCCAGCGATGCGCCAAGCGAGAACCAAACCTTGGAAACGCTGGTGGTGACAGCTTCAGCACTGAAAGTGGAAACACCCGCTCAAGAAATGCCCACCGCGTTATCAATGGTCACAGAGCAAGATTTAGCGGCTCGCGCACCACAAAAATTAGATGAAGCGCTGCGCTATACTGCGGGCGTGACGGCTCAGCCTTATGGAGCCGATAATGATACCGATTGGCTTAAAGTGCGTGGTTTTGACGCGGCCACTTATCAAGATGGTAGCCGTCTATTTCGTGATGGTTACTACACTTGGTTGGTTGAGCCTTACGCGTTAGAGCGGATTGAAATACTCAAAGGTCCGGCCTCGATTTTGTATGGTGAGGCACCTCCGGGCGGGGTGGTTAACGCGGTACAGAAGAAGCCAACGGATATCCCGCAAGGTGAAATGGGCGTGCAAATCGGTAACGATGCGCTGCGCAGCTTCAATCTGGATATTTCTGATTATGCCAATCAAGACGGTTCAATGCGCTACCGTTTAGTGGCGATGGTGAAAGAGAACGATGGTCAGTTAAATGGCACTTATGCTCGCCGTTACTACCTTGCGCCAAGTTTGAGCATGGATATTTCTGAGCAAACTCGGCTGACTCTGCTCGCGAGCTTGTTAGACGATAGCGGTGTGCCGACTAACCCATTTTTCCCTGCTTCTGGTACGCTGATCGACTCCAACTTTGGCAAAATCGATCCATCAACCAACTTAGGCCAGCCAGATTATGATCAATATCAGCGCCGTCAAATATCGGTGGGTTACCTGCTTGAGCATGAGCTGAATCAGACTTGGGCGCTGGCGCAGAGTTTTAACTACGGCAATAACGATCTCTATTTGCGCAGTAGTTATGCTAAGTATGAATTCCCTAGTAATGATTCGAATACGTTAGAACAGGGCCTGGTATTTCGTGATGGCTCAACCGCAAGCTTGAGCTTAGATAATAAAGCGCTGGCTAAGTGGGATACCGCGCGTCTACAACATACTCTGCTGCTCGGCTTAGAGTTGCAGCGCCATCAAACCAAAGGCGCTGAGTTTGATGAGTACAGTTTTGGTACCATCAATCCATTTAATCCTGAGTATGGTAACTACACGCCGATCAATGAAGCGAATGCGACGGATCGCACCATCACTAAACAGCAAGCCAGCCTCTACACTCAATATCAAATCAAATTTGATCAGCAGTGGATTGGGGTCGTCGGTGGGCGTATGGATTGGGTGGATACTGAAAACCACAACCAAACCTCCGGTCAGCATAAAAAACGCAATGATGCAGAGTTTTCCCTGAATGCTGGGCTGATGTATCTGGCCAGCAACGGCTTATCCCCTTACGTGAGTTATGCCCAATCGTTTGATGTCTTGAGTTCCCTAGATTTCAAAACTCAAGAGCTGTATAAGCCGCTCAAAGGTGAGCAAGTGGAAGTCGGTGTTAAGTACCAACCGCAGTGGTACGATGGTTATCTCAACCTCGCTTGGTTTGATATTACTCAACAGAATGCGCTGGTGACGAACCCTGAGAATTTCGTGGCAACTCAGACTGGTGAAGTGACCTCGCAAGGGGTGGAAATTGAAACGGTCGGTTATTTAAGCAATAACTTGAAGCTGACCGCCAGTTACACCTTTACCAATGCCAAAACGGATGAAACCAATCTAAATGGTACACAGCAGGCGGGCTTGATCCCGAAACATCAAGCGTCGGCGTGGCTCGATTATGATGCCAGCCAGCTTGGCCTTTCTGGTTGGACGTTTGGCTCTGGAGTGCGTTATATCGGCGAGTCGAAAGATAACCCACGTTCGAGCTATCGCAGCGTACCGAGTGTTACCTTAGTCGATCTGATGATGGGCTATGAAATTACCGAAAACTGGCAAGCGCAGCTGAATATCAGTAATCTGTTTGATCGCGAGTTTGTCTCAGCTTGTGATTATTGGTGCTATTACGGCCAGTCACGCAGCGCGGTGCTCAGTGCCAACTATCGTTGGTAATCACGGCTTGCTGATACTCGCCACTATCCTTGGTCATGGGGCTAAGGATAGTGGCCAAGCGGCGACTGATAATGGCGTGAGCCGTTGAGATTGGCTTAGCGCCTAGTGCAATTCCCGCTGAGAGCGGGATTTGTTGTTTTTGTTGATCAGTGATGATGAGGGGATCAATGTTTCAATTGGCGGATATTCAAATGGTGCGCGCTGGGCGTACTATTTTGGCCATCGATGAGTTGACCATTCCAACCAATCAACTAACCGTTGTGCTGGGTCACAACGGTTCAGGTAAATCGACCTTAGTCAGTTTATTGTCTGGTCAACAAGCGGCGGACAGTGGTCAAGTGACGCTCAACGGTCAATCAATCACCGCTTTGCCGAGTAAAACCCTCGCTAAGGCAGTGGCGTTTTTGCCGCAAAAATTGCCCACCAGTGCCGGCTTAACCGTGCGCGAATTAGTGCGTTTAGGCCGTTTCCCGTGGCGTGGTACCTTAGGGCGCTGGCGTCAGCAAGATGAGCAGATCATCGATGCGGCGTTGCAAAAAACCGGCGTTAGTCAGTTTGCTGATAGTTTGGCTGATGACCTCTCTGGCGGTGAACGGCAACGCGCCTGGGTCGCGATGTTACTGGCGCAGCAATCGCCGGTACTGATTTTAGATGAGCCGACCTCGGCGCTGGATGTGCATCACCAATATCAGTTAATGGCACTGTTGGCCGAGCTGAATCAAACCCAAGGGGTTGGGGTGATTGTGATTTTGCATGATCTTAATCTGGCGCTGCGCTATGCCACCCATATTGTTGCGCTCAAGCAGGGCAAGGTGGCCTTTGCTGGGCGCAGCGAATTGCTGCTGGATGAGCAGCGTTTATCGGATTTATATCATTCACCAATCCGCTTGATCGATCATCCTAATCCTGTGGCTCACTCTGCAACAAATAAGGTCGCGATTGTATGTGCTTAATCTGTTTATCGAAACTCGGCCGCGCCTTGCTGGTGCTCAGTTTATTGGCTCTGCCAGTGCAGGCGCAAATCGTGATCACCGATAGCCAAGGTGAGCAGCGTTTCGCCAACGTTCCGCAGCGAGTGGTGGTGTTGAACTGGGATCTGCTTGAGCAGGTGTTGGAGCTGGGAGTGGAGCCCGTCGGCGCGCCTGAGTTGAGCTCTTATGCGCAGTGGGTGGTGCAGCCTGCGCTGCCTCATTCAGTGCAAGATGTTGGCACTCGCAACGAACCGAATTTAGAGAAAATTGCTGCGCTGCAACCGGATGTGATTTTAGCCGCCGGCCCGCAACAAGATCTATTGCCGATGCTGGGACGGATTGCTCCAGTGCTTTATCTACCTAACTTTGCTGAGCAAGATAACGCCGCGCAAGTGGCGATTGCGCACTTTACTACTTTAGCCACGCTATTTGGTCAGCAGTCGTTGGCCGAACAAAAGTTGCAGGCTATGCAGGCCCGTTTTGCTGAGCTGAAAGCTTCCCTGCAGCAGGCGTTTGGCGAAAGCTTACCGGCGGTCGTGCCGCTGCGTTTTGCTAACCCCACTTCGGTCTTTCTGTATACCGAAAACTCAACGCCGCACTATGTGGTTGAGCAGTTAGGTTTGTCGGTGGCTTTGCCTCAGCCAGCCAAAGAGTGGGGCATAGTGCAAAAACGCTTAAGTGATTTGCAGCATGTTGAGCACGGTTATGTGCTGTATTTTTTGCCCTTTGCCGAAGAGAAAAAAGTGCAACAGTCACTGCTATGGCGAGCGATGCCGTTTGTGCAAGCGGGACAGGTTAATTCGGTGCGCGCGGTGTGGAGCTATGGCGGGGCGATGTCGCTGCGCTATAGCGCAGAAGCGATCACTGAAAGTTTGCTGGCGGTAGCGCCACAGTGATGAGGGGATGGCATTTTTTCGGCTTGGCCGCGGTGACCTTGCTGGTGGCGATCTTAAGTGTGCAAGTCGGGCACCATTTAACGCTGCATGAGCAGTGGCAATTGGTGCTTGGCAAGCAAGCGGCACACAATTTTGCTCAAGTGAATTTCGTGTACGGGCAATTGCCGCGTGCGGTGATGGCGCTGGTGGTGGGGGCGGTGCTTGGCTTGGTCGGCAGTTTGATGCAACAACTGACACAAAACCGACTGACCTCGCCACTGACGCTGGGTACTTCATCCGGTGCTTGGCTTGGACTGATCATCGTTAATATCTGGTTTAGTGATTGGGTGGCCGATTACAGCGCGCTGGCGGCGATGGCCGGTGCCTTATTGGCTTTTGCGCTGATTATTGCGATTGCTGGGCTGCGCAACCTGACCGGGTTACCGCTGGTTGTGGCAGGGATGGTGGTTAACATCCTGCTCGGTTCAATCGCGACCGCTTTGGTACTGCTGCATGAAGAGTTTGCCCAGAATGTGTTTATGTGGGGCGCGGGCGATTTAGCGCAAAACGGTTGGGAGTGGTTAATTTGGCTTTTGCCACGCTTGGCCTTGCTGGTGCCGTTACTGCTGTTTGCGCCACGGGTGTTAACCTTATTGCGTTTAGGGCATGAAGGGGCGGCGGCGCGTGGTTTAGCGGTACTGCCTGCGTTTTTGCTATTGATGGCTGGTGGTATTTGGTTGGTGGCGGCCTCAATCACCGCAGTTGGGGTGATCGGTTTTATCGGACTTTTGACCCCCAATATTGCCCGCGCCTTCGGCGCGCGTACCCCGAAAGTTGAGCTGTACAGCAGCGCGCTGCTGGGCGCGTTATTGCTGCTGGTGACCGATATTTTGGCGATGACGCTTAGTGCGTGGAGCGAGCAAGTGGTACCAAGTGGGATCACGGCTGCGGTGATTGGCGCGCCAGCACTGATCTGGTTTAGTCGTCGCCCACTCAAAGCGCAAGATACACTGTCGATTTGTTTAGCGACCCGCCGATCTACTCCGGCCCGCTGGGCGGTGATTGGGATTGCGGCTGGGTTATTGCTTGGTTTGGCACTGCACATTGGATGGCAGATGCCAACTCATAGCTGGGCGCTGCCCAATCAGTTTCAATGGCCGCTGCGTTGGCCACGATTACTGACCGCACTGTTTGCTGGGGTTGGTTTAGCGGTGGCAGGGACCGTGCTACAACGGTTGATTTATAACCCATTAGCCAGCCCAGATATTTTGGGCGTCTCTTCCGGAGCCACTTTTGCTTTGGTATTTGCGAGCCTATTTCTTGGGCAAAGTTTGCAAACTACCCACTGGGCAACGGCATTGATCGGCAGTGCGGCGGTGTTGGTCGTGTTGCTGCTGCTCGGGCGTCGCCATCACTATGCACCTTCCAGTTTGATCCTCACCGGAATTGCCTTAACTGCGCTGCTTGAAGCGTTAGTGCAATTTACCTTGGCCAAAGGAAGTGGCGACAGCTATCAAATTTTACTGTGGTTATCGGGTTCCACTTATCGGGTGACTGGCGAGCAAGCGGTGCTGCTCAGCTTGGCGGTTGTGGGCTGTGGTCTGGTGGCACTCAGTTGGTCGCGTTGGCTCACGTTACTGTCGATTGGGCGTGATTTTGCCGCCACTCGCGGCTTAAGCCCACGTCGGGCGAGCTTATTGCTGCTGATGTTGGTTGCCACGTTGTGTGCGTTAGTCACCGCTACTATGGGGCCAGTGAGCTTTGTCGGTTTGATTGCGCCGCACATGGCGTTGATGCTCGGCGCGCAGCGTGCGGATTCACAATTACTGCTCGCGGCATTGATCGGCGGCACACTGCTGTTATGGGCCGATTGGCTAGGCCAAGCGTTACTGTTTCCGGCACAAATCGCCGCCGGCACTCTAGTCGCCATCATTGGCGGCAGTTATTTCCTATTGCTGCTACTAAGCCAACGCGCCCGTTAAGCGATGGGCGCTACGGCGCAGTGGTTAGTGTCGCAAATGGTAAATAAGCAATATAGCTGGATTGAAAAAAGAAAAACCGCAGCCAGTGATTATCAAAAGCCCCGGCAAAGCGGGGCAATTATCAAGTCACTAAGTTTTAAGTAACGCCAAAATACTATTCGATGTTTTGGATCTGCTCATTGAGTAGCGGCCTAGACCCTAACAAACTCAATGAGTTATCGAAAAGAAACCGTTCAAAAATGCCTGTTTGCCCACCAAACTGCCCACCACTTGCCTATGGCTTTTACTAAATCTTAGTGGTTAGCAATGGAAAAACAGTGCCGTTTTTATGCTGCTGTTAGAGCTAAAACATAGCAGTTTTGAAGGGCTTTATCGAGCATGATTTCCGTCAACATAGCTTTGCCATTTTTTCACTGGTTCTACGCGATAGTAATGAGTCAGCAGAAAGCTCACTTAGCCCGAAATGGACATTATGGTGTCCATTTTAATAGAAATAAGCTCAATATGGATACTATGGTATCCAAGAGAGGTAAGACTGAGTCTCGAATGGTAAGCATCAGGTCTACAAATTGTTATCCCTAAGGTAACTTTGTGTAGACCTTCGGGGCTAGGCAACGCGCTTTTACCACCTCTTTGGTAAATACTGCGTGAAATACAAAGGCATCACGATATTGGTTTGTTCTAACGCTGAAGAGCCTTGTGTACCCGTTAACTTAAAGGTTTTATTTGGAGTACATTTTTCAACGTAGGATGCCAACGATTTTGCTCTTGTACGTTTACCACTTTTGACTTCCACAGGGATGATATCGCCTTCATCGGTTGCCAAAATAAATTCGATTTCGGCGCGGGCGTCATTCCATGAATAGCTTGGGTTAACGCCAATAGCTGTGAGCTCTTGTTGCACAAAGTTTTCAGCCACATAGCCTTTGTATTCATAGTTTTGTTGCTTAATCTCTTTATAACTGCTGCCCAGCATATGATTGAGCAGGCCCACATCAAACAGAAATAGTTTAACCATATTTTCTTTTTTATAGGCTGCCAACGGAGATTTCGGTAATCCTTCAATAGGGTAGTTTGGCAAAGCTAAGCGGCAGCAGTTAAGCCAATGGATCGCGGTTTCAAAATCGCTATAACGAGATTTACGCTCATGCACATGCTTAAATTTAAAGCGTTTAACCGACTCATCGCTGACAAGTGATAGCTGGGCTGGAATGCTATTAAACACCGATTCAATCAGTGTGGCATCGACCTTGCCCGCGTACTTACCAAAATCGCGGCGATAACCTTCAACTAAATCGGCATGAATTTTTGTGACTTTTTCAACACGCTCTAGAATGCTTGAATCCTTAAACTGATACCAAGCAGAAACGGCTTCCGGCATACCACCGGTAAAAAAATAGTCGGTTAGTTTATCCATCAATTTAGTGTGCACCGCCGGTGTGCTTGCTTGACTATCAAATGCTTTGATCAGTGCTTGCTCGTTGGATGCGTAAATAAATTCTTGGAAGGTCAGTGGTCGTAAATTGTATTGTTCTACCTTGCCCACAGGGAAGGTGTTGAGCAAACCAATATTTGAACCGCTGGCTGCGACAAAATAGGACGGTGCTTTTTCGGCAAAATACTTCAGCGAAGTTACGGCTCGTTCACATTCGCCAATTTCATCTAATATCAGCAAGTCGGTGTCTGGATTGAACGCTTGGTTGGTTAACAACTCAATGTTCATTACTAGCTCGTCAGGTGACAACGAGCCATCGAACGCTTCTTTGTAAGCTGGGTTTTCAAGGAAGTCGATACGAAGGATGTTGGCAAAGGTATTCCCAAACAACTCTTGCAGTAGATAGGTTTTACCTGTTTGTCTTGCGCCATCGATCAATAATGGCTTGCGCACAGGTTGACTTTTCCATGCTATTAGGGCGTTGAGTAAGTTGCGCTGCATTGTCATTTCCCGCCAATTAAGACTGTTAACTACCTGTAGTATAACTCAGTCTACACTTTTACGCGCAGAAAAGTGTGATATTTTACATTTTTATGCGCGTAAAAGTGTTGTGGCGTTCTAATTGAGCAAGACTCTCCCTTTTTGAAAAAGCTTTTGGCACTCATCCCTTGGGCTTTTGGGGCAGTCTGGGCAAAGCCTTAGTTCACGCCACTTAGGCACACACTAACCCTGCCCACAGGGTATTTATGACTTGGGGCATTATGTAAATACTGGGCAGGTAGCTAACTGCACCCTCAGAAAGCTGCACGATCTGGGCATTTATCTGCCTACTGCGTCCGTTTAGTACTGGCAAACTCCTAACTGAACTTAACAGATCAGTGAGGAAGCAAACGATGAACCCAACCACACAATCACCCACAAACACATTACACCCAGCGCGTCAGCAGCGGATTTTGCGCTTGCCCGAGGTAAAGGCAAAAACAGGCTTTGGCCGCAGTACCATTTATGCCCTGATGGCCAATGGTGAATTTCCCCGTTCCATTCGTATTGGCGCGCGTGCCGTGGGCTGGTTAGAAAGCGATATCGACCAGTGGATTGAAACCCGCCGTATCGGTGCTGCTTATGGCCGTGGATAAACCATCAGCATTAAACCAATTATCTGCCAGTGATATGCCTAGCAACGAGCCAACATTACCGGCTGGTTTTGCCTATAACGCGCAAAACTGGCTGGTGATGCAACCGGCTGGGCAAGATAGCCCAGTTAAAATCTGTTCTTGGTTGCAAGTGGCCGCCCGCACCCGCGATCCGCAAGGGGACAACTACGGCTATTTATTGCACTGGTTAGACGATGACAATCGCCATCGCTATTGGGCCATGCCAGCAGAACTATTGGCCGGAGACGGCAGCGAGTACCGCCGAATCCTACTCAGCCGAGGCATGCGGCTAAGCAACAGTGTCAAAGCGCGGCAGTTGCTCTCCCTGTTTATTCAACAAATGGGCGAACTGGCCACGCAAAAGGCCATCAGCGTGAACTGCATTGGCTGGCATCACCACGCTTATGTGCATCCGCGCCTCACCTTTTACCCAAGCGAACACAGCAACAACCCGCGCATGGTGTTGCAAACCATGCACCCGATAGAAGGCTTTATTCAACAAGGTAGTAGCGACAGTTGGCGGCAACACGTTGGCTGTTATTGTCTGGATAACCCGCTATTAATCGTTGGTGTCTGCACTGCGCTGGCTGCACCTTTGTTGCACTTGTGTGGGGTGGATGGTTTTGGTTTACACCTCTATGGTGCCAGCAGTACTGGTAAAACCGCAGCGCTGTATCCAGCATTATCGGTGTGGGGCGAGCCTAATCAGCTGCGCCACAGTTGGCGTGCCACGGCCAACGGTTTAGAAGGTACAGCATTAGCGCATAACGATGCCTTGTTGGCGCTCGATGAAATGGGCGAAGTTGACCCAAAAGAGGCGGGCGATGTCGCTTATATGCTTGCCAATGGTCAGGGTAAAACACGAGCAGGCAAATACGGTGAAATGCGCTTACCCGCCCGTTGGCGTTTGGTGTTTTTATCTACTGGCGAAGTGACGCTCGAAAGCCATCTTGCCAGTATCGGCAAGCGCGTAAAAGCCGGCCAGCAAGTGCGAGTGATTGATCTCAGTGCTGATGCTGGAGCGCAAATGGGCGTGTTTAACCATAGCCATGGTATGAACGCCGCCGATTTAGCCGATCATCTTAAACAGCAAAGTCGCCAACACTACGGCTGCTTGGCTTTGGACTGGTTACGGTATTTAACGCAGCACAGCGCGCAGGTGCGACCCGTTTTCCAAAACGTACGCCAACGTTTTTTAGCTAGCTTACCAATCGAGGCTGACGGCCAAGTGCGCCGGGTCGCCGAAAAGTTTGCCTTACTGGCTAGTGCTGGGTTGTTAGCCATTCAAGCCAAAGTACTCGATTGGTCAGCCCAAAGTGTCGAAGCCGCCTGCTTAAATCAGCTTAACCAATGGATACTCGCCCGCGGTGGTGTGGCCGCCAATGAAGACCAACAAGCCATTCGCCAAGTGCGCAGCTTTATTGAGCAACATGGCGAAAGCCGCTTTACGCCCAAACAAACCGGTTACAGCAGCCAAGTACGCCAACGCGCAGGTTGGCTTGATACTACTGGCCCACAAACCCTTTACCTGTTTTACCCAACCGGCTGGCGTGAAGCCACCGAAGGTCTAAGCCCAGATCGCGCCGCCAAAGCACTGATGGCCGCAGGCTACCTAGTCCCCGATGGTAATCGGCCACAGCGCAAAGTCAGCCTCCCCGACAACACCCGCCCACGAATGTACTGCGTGAAAGGCAGCATATTGGATGACTAAAAAGGTGATGAGCCCTGTGAGGGCTTGTCGCCTTTTAGTGTACCGCCAGTCAACCTACGGGCTGGGCGAGGATTAAAGGCTAAGGCAGACAATACCGCCAGTGTACTGGTTGTGTACTTGCTGTGATTGGTGATCGCCATTGCACTGAATGATGGAAAATAATCTTGTGATCTAATCAGTAGATGATAAGATGTCGGGCATGTATAAATGCACAGTTATCAAGGGCCGTGTAATGGAAGAGCTTAAATTTGGGTTTAATTCTCACGATATACCAGTAACGCTGGTTAACAATACATCGCCAAACGATGCTTGCGCATCGTTCTACTTTCGTCAAGATGGTGAGTATTATCTGCTTTGGGTTGAGCACCAAAATGTTGAGTATCGAGAGAGTGATGACTTACCAAGATATGCCATAAGCTGCGCCATCAACGAAGGGGATGATGAAAATCCCGAAATTTATAGCGACACATCCAAAAACGATATTTTTAGATCCGATGACGTTAAAGACTTGATCGCTTATTTCTATTCTTAGGTTTCATCTTCAATTTTTGTTAGTAGAGAAATATGAAAAACCTCAAACAATCGCGCTGCGTGATTGGCATTAAAGGGCAAATGCCCGACCCCGATTTCCCCGTTGATATCTGGTTCGATTCGCTGAAATCGGTGGCCAATGTGCTGTCGAAAGAAAATCAGCAGTTGTTAAAAGTAATCGCCGAACAACAGCCGAAATCGGTCACTGAGCTGGCCACGCTGACTGGCCGCGCTGTCAGTAATGTGTCGAGAACACTGAAAACATTGGGCAAGTACAACTTAGTTGAAATGCAAAGTACAAAAACCATGCTTCGCCCTATAGTCATCCATCAAGAATTTTTAGTAGTAGTTAATAATGATAAATAACAGTGCACAAATAAAACCTAGAACAATCTCCTTATTCTCAGGTTGTGGAGGCTTAGATCTTGGCTTTCATCAAGCGGGGTTTGATATTGTTTTTTCAAATGATATTGAGAAAACCGTTGAGGCAACCTATCGGCATAATTTAGGAGAGATATTAATAAAAGACATTACGGAAGTCGATATAGATTCTGAGATTCCTAATGATATCGATGTAATACTTGCAGGTATACCTTGCCAGCCGTTTTCCAGTGCAGGAAATCGAAAAAGCATGGATGATCATCGTGGTGGTCTTTTTGAAAGTGTTATGAATATTGTCGATAAAAAAAATCCGAAGGTTGTGCTTTTTGAAAACGTTAGAGGCTTTATTTCATCAAAAGATGATAAAGGCATGCCAATGCCACAACGTATTGAAAATGAGCTATTTGAACATGGCTATCGCACATACTGGAAATTGCTCAAAGCATCTGATTTTGAAGTCCCTCAAAATCGTCACAGGGTGATAATAATAGGAATTAGAGATGATGTTAAAGGTGATTTTGTTTTCCCTTCTCCTATAATCTCACCAGATTTAACAGTCAGTACAGTTATCAACAATAGTATATTGGATGATGAAAAGTTTGAGGTTTGGCCCTTGTCACCACAGGCAAAGCTTCTCTCATCATACATCCCTGCTGGAGGTTCATGGAAAAATATTCCAGATGATGTTTTACCAGAACGATTGAAACGTATTCGGAAGGAAATAAAAAGGTATCGATCTCCTAATTTTTATCGAAAGTTCAATCTAGATGAAATAATGGGGACTATTACAGCAGCTGCTACACCTGAAAACTCTGGAATATTACACCCGCTTGAAAACAGGAGATATTCTGTTAGAGAGATCGCTAGGTTTCAATCATTTCCTGATGACTTTAAATTCATTGGTGATAGTATTCCAAGCAAATACAAGATGATAGGGAATGCTGTTCCACCGAAGCTAGCTTATCACATAGCTAAGAGTGTTTTAGAGCAAGTATTTTAATTGCGAAAGGATCTTTTTATGGACTTATATTTATCACGAGACTTGCTTCTTTTGGCTGTTAATGGTTTTAAGTTGTTGGCAAATGGCGAAGAAGTTAAACAAGGAGTTACCCAAGATGTTAGTGCTATTAGACATTGTTTAGCATTATCTCGCCTGCTGAATAAAGAAGCGATAACTTCAGTAAAACTTAAGCATAAAACAGATCCTTACTTAGATGACTTTATTACCTATGTTGGTGATATTGTTAAGTTAGATCAGGATGGCAACTACACAACTAACTTTATTAATGACATAAAGCAGAAATCTGACTTTGGCGTTGGTAGTAATTTAATAAGTGCTGGCGTGGCAACTCATTCAACTCAAAGTGTTCAAAATTACCCTAAAAAAGCCAATAAGGGTTTAATAGTAATTGACGATTATGAGTTCTCATTGGTCAATGATTACTTGAATAAATTAAAAGAAAAGTATGACTTTTCTCGAGTCGGGTTTTCATTTTTAATTTGGTTGAATAGATTTAATAAATTTAGTGAGAATGACCGTGAGCCAAGAATCCTTTTTGATAAGCTTATTGAGTATGTGAAGCAAGAATACCCTTCTGATTTGGCTGATTTAATAGCCTACTCAGATAGCAATGATTTTGTGGAATATTCAAAAGACTTGAGTTCTTTGTTATCAGAAAGTGAAGTTGAGTTAACATCGCTCTTTGAAGTAAAAAAACAAGATTATGAAACTATACCGAGAAGCTCTAGTTCAAGCACTGTTGCTGTTCTGTCCAAGCCTTTCCTCCTTCTCGCTGGCATCTCAGGTACAGGCAAAACCCGCTTTGTGCGTGAGCAAGCAAAAACATCAAAGCAGTTTGCTGAAACCTATTGTTTAACCTCAGTGCGCCCTGACTGGCATGAGCCGAGTGATTTACTTGGGTACATTTCTCGTCTAGCAAAAGACGGCGAAGCCGAATATATCACTACCGATGTATTGCAATTTATCGCCAAAGCGTGGCGTGCCATTGCTGATAGCGGCTTAGCCATCGAAGTTCAAGAAAGCGAAGACCAAGGCGAGCGTTTAGTTGTCGCAGGTGAACGTGATGAGTTAGATAAGGTGCTGCCTTACTGGCTGTGCTTGGATGAAATGAACCTTGCGCCTGTTGAGCAGTATTTTGCTGATTATTTATCGGTACTGGAAACCCGCGAATGGCGTTGGACAGGTGAAAGCTTTATCTACAGCTGTGATGCCCTATTAAAACCCGCCACCATTAAAGAAATTGCAGATAAAGAAAAGCTGCGTGAAGCGCTAGGCTTTGAGGGTTCGCAATACGATGAGCTGTGGGCAGACATTTGCCAATATGGTTTAAGTATTCCGTTTAACCTGCTGGTCGCAGGCACGGTGAATATGGATGAAACCACTCACGGCTTTTCACGCAAAGTGATTGACCGAGCACTGAGCTTTGATTTTGGTGCGTTTTTCCCGAACGACTATAACGACTTTTTCACCCCAACCAGTTGCAATAAACGCCTTAGCTATCCTATTTGGTCAAACGCCTGCACAGCGGATTTAGCTGATACGTTTGATGTTGATGGCACAAAAACGGTTGCGTTTTTATCGGCCGTTAATGCAGTGCTAAAAAATACACCGTTTGAATTGGCGTTCCGTGCGCTCAATGAGCTGCTACTTGCGGTTGCCAGCAGCCAACCACAAGATGACCTGACCCTAAAAGCCGTATGGGACGACTTTATGATGTGTAAGGTTCTGCCGCGTATCGAAGGCGATACCGACAAACTCACCACATCCGATGGTAAGGATTTGTTGGTTAAACTGAGCACTGTGTTGGCAGACCAGTTAGCCCCCATTTGGCTGGCGTCTGACACAGACGAAACCAATCAACGCCCTGACTTGTATCGTGAGAAAATCGTGGACGATGGTGCTACTGATGAGGAAAAAGTACTGCGTATACCTTGCCGTTCAAAAGCGAAGTTGAAGTGGATGAGCGAGCGATTAGCCAGTGCCACCTTTACCAGTTTCTGGCCTTAATGAGTCGGTGCTGTTTGATGCCTTCTGCAATGAATGCAACCTATAAGCAGAACCCGTACAGTGATGGTGTAAGGAGTGGTAGGGAATGCCAGAGTTAATACGATTACAAACCCCTGACTTTGAGTTTTCAGTCTGGGCGAATGATATTAGCCAACGGTTGAGCGTGTACCAGAATACAATGGCGCATAGGGCGAGCGCTAATGATGTACAACCTAGCTACGAATTGCGCTTTGCGCCAGCGGCGCAGCTGAGCAATGCTATTGAACCGCAAGGGCTAGTTGCAGATGATCTGGTACAAAGTGGGTTAGATGAAAGTGACTTAGCCGAAAACGACCTTGTTGCCAATGGCTTAGCGAAACACGCTGAGCTTACATTAAATTCCCCACTGTTTTTTGAGAATACTCAGTACCAGTTTGAGTGGGTCTTTTTTAGTGAAGTCACTCATGCGCGGCTAACCCATCGCAGCCAAAACGTGAATGAGGCATTTCGTTTTGCTCCCGAAGTAAAAACCGCAAGGGGCGTGGTGCCCGCACGTTTAACCGGCACCATTAATACTGGCAATGATGTGGGCTGGTTACGCTTGCCACTTACCTTTGAGCACAATGGCAAAACACAGACTCAGCACATAGCCTTTGAAGTGATGCCAACCAAAATGGCACTTCACCAAGACTTGCCCGCCATGTACCAAGCTATAGACAAAGTTTACCCTCTTTGGCGCTTTAGTTTGGTCGAAAAAACCGAGCAAGATGCAGCGACCAGCCAGCAACGTGGGCATTTTCCACTGATGTGGTTGGCTAATTTTGCCGCGTTACGGGAGCGTTTTGAGCAAGGCTTAAAAGTGATTTGTGCAGCCCCTCATAGCCGTTTGCAACCGACGGTAGCCAATATTAAAGCGGCCAAATTAAAAGGCCGTTTGCCACATAAGTTAGCGGAGCAAGTCAAGCAAGACTTTGCCAATGGCCAGTACGATAAGCGCTACGCGGTCGAAAAAAAGCAACTGAGTGTCGATACCCCAGAAAACCGTTTTATCAAAATGGCGGTGAGTAAAAGTAAGCGGCAATTAGCGGAGTTTGAACAAAAGCTTAGGCAAAGTAACCAAGCACCAGAGCGGCAACGGTTGTCGGATTCATTTTTAAATGAGCTGCATAGTTGGCAACAACCGCTGCAAAAAGTATTAGGTCAAAGTTTTTTAAAAGAGGTTGGCGCATACACAGGGTTAAACCGTGAGTCGTTAGTGCTACAGCAAAAAACCGGTTACAGCGCGGTCTATCGCATTTGGCAGGAGCTGAAATTTTATTTAGATGTGTTTGGCAGTCAGTCGAGCATTTCAATGAAATCAGTGGCCGAGATTTACGAAGTGTGGTGTTTTTTGTGTTTGAAACAGATTTTAGAGCAAGACCTTGGCTTTGAATTGGTGGAAAACGGGGCGACTAAGCTCGCCCAGAATGACTTTTTTGAGTACCAACTAAAAGATGGTTTTGCTGGAGCCTTTCGTTTTAAACGCAGCGATGGTGTGACCGCTAGGCTGGCACACGAGCCGAAATTTACCAAAAAGGGTCAATCAATCCGCTCGTACTTAGTGAACCAAGAGCCAGATATTGTCTTGGAAGTGACACTGCCTAAAAGCGCTGATTTAACGAAAGCAGACTCATCAGAAGAAAAGCAGTTTATTTGGCTATTTGATGCCAAGTACCGTATTAAAACCGAGAAAAACCGCTTTGATGACAGCAATGAAGATATCGAAAGTACCGATTACGTACCAGACGATGCCATTAACCAAATGCACCGTTATCGGGATGCCTTGATTCGTCTATCAGAGCCGCGCTTGTCTGAGTCACCATCCAGTAAAATCGAAGGACAACCTGCTAAAAAAAGCCGCCCAGTTTTTGGTGCGTTTGCTTTATATCCAGGTTTTTTTAATCAAGCCACAACACCCAACCCCTACGCAGCCGCGATAGAAGAAGTGGGTATTGGCGCATTTGCCCTCTTACCTAGTCAAAATGAGCCTAGCCAAAACGAACTTAGTCAAACTGAATCAACCCAGACTAAGAGCCGTTATTCCGGTCACCAGTGGTTGTTAGAGTTTTTGCAAACGCAAATTGGCACAGCACCGAATACACAAACAGGGCAAGGCAATGAGGCCATGTATCCTGTGGCTGGCATGGCGGAAAGGCTTTACGTACAAGAAGCCGCACGCATACCGTATTACGGCATGCGCCAAGTACTGTACTCTGATTTGACGATGACAGTGGCATTGGGTGGGCAACGTGGCCGTGATAATGGCTACTTTGAACAATTTGAGCAAGGTACAGCGCAGTGGTATCACCTGCCGCAAAGCACGTTTTTGCAGAAATTTAAGCAGCATATTGCCGAGGAAATTCGCTATTTAGCGTTGGCGTCTACCTCAGACACTCAAAGTTCATCCAAGCAAATTGACAAACTGTGGCCGGTTAAACGAGTCACCGTGTTACCACGCTACGCCATTACCGAAGATCAAGCGGGTAAGAAGTCAGGTTCTGCTGATTTGTATTATTTATTTGAGCTTGGCAAACCGCTATCACTGCAAACGCCAGTGACCAATGTGCCACATCGCCCAATGAAAAACTCGATGAAACTCACAACCTTAACTCGCCTAGAGAGCGTCACTAAGTTTACCGAGGTTGAAAAAGTGTACGAAGCGGCAATGGTGTGAGCGAGTGTTATTAATTATGCAGAAGGTTAAGAGAATGACAGCCTCGTTTTCTAGCTGTTAGCCAATGCAGTGGGAGGATATGTGATGAATACTCGAACCTGTTCAATTTGTGAGATGGGTCAACTCATCCTGTATACTGAAAAGATTACGGTTGTGCATTTGGGGCAACAAGGCCAAATTGAAAGCCAGTATTCAATGTGTGATTATTGTAACAGTGAACAGGTAGGTGCAGATGAAGCTCGTTTTAACAAGCTCGCCATGAATGCCTTTAAAAAGCAGGTGTTTAAAACAGTCTGATACATACTGCCAATTAAAAAGCGACATCAAATGATATCGAGCTATTTGGCGCTTTTGATATTAAAATTGCACCAACAACACCCCTCTCGCTACCCGTTAGATCAGCGCCCTGTGAGGGGTTACTCTTTTTTCAGGCTTCTAATTTTTGGTACCGTAATGAGTTATGGCACCAAAATTCGCTTTCAACCACACATCACTCTCCGGCCCACAAAGGTGGTGCAGTAGAGCTAGGTTTATCTGGTGGCTGATCACGTTGCCGTTTCGTTTTTGGCTCTCCTTTCTAAAACCTCTCAGTAATAACCCCGTACATGATTTGCCCACTTGCTCTGGCGAGCAGGGCAGGCAAAAGCCGCGGTTTTGCTGTTTGGGGTGCAAGGTAGCGCGCTTTCCTGTTTTAGACAAAGGCGCAGCGCACCAAAAGATACAGGCGTTGGCCGGTGTGTTTGCTTTCAATGTGTTGGTTTTGCTCGTGTAATCCGCATATACCGGTAACAAATGTGCCGGTAACAAAACCAACCCGCCTTGCGCGTGGCCTTCAACCTCAGGTAAAGGTAGCCAATACAGGTTTGGCCATTGCTCGGGGCTCTGCCATTTTTCTACGATCACTTGCGCGCCAATGCTATTCAGCCATTGGTGAATGGGGCAGCCTGGATGCGCTTGTTTAACGCGCGGTAACTGATAGGTCAACCAGCGGGTTAAACGTTCGGCGGCATTATCGCACTGGCTTAATGCTGGGTAGAGGGTAAACGCGCCATGCCCAACCAGTAAAGCGACCACCTGCTGTATCCATTCTCTATCCCAATCGTTAGCACTTGCCCATAACACGTCACTTATCACCTTGTTGGTTCGTCATGCCGTCTATTTTCAGTGGTCGGGTGCAGACTCAGTGGTGAATTAGATGAAAGAAATGGCCATCAAACTAACCAGTCAAATCGGTTTTTTATGATGACCTGTGCGCGGCTAACTGTTTGATATACATAGTCCAATACAGCGCTGTTTGACGGCATTTAGCCCATGCAAAAAAATCGAGACGCCAAACGATCGTTTGCATTCTGGGTTTAAAAAATCAAACGGTTTGTACTTTGATGCCGAGGTTGGTTTAGGGTACAAAAAGTGCCAAACCTTGCTTTGAGCCAGTACTGGCAAGGCTTAGCAGCGTTGGATTTCAATCGAGAAGCCAAACAGTGAATGGGCTAATTTCCCTGTTTGGCGTTTCGATCCAAAAGCCAAACGGATAGTGGTTTTGGCGTATGGGGGTAAAGGCATGGGGAAGTGTGTGCGCGAACACGCGAATGATTGCCCTGTAAAACCAATCGACAAAAACGCCAACTTGGTTTATATTTTTAAAATAATTTTAGTTTTCATAAACCAGAGGTCTGTATGATTGGAGAGCGCATAAAACGAGCCCGTGCAGCCGCTGGCCTGTCGATGCAGGCCTTGGGTGAGCAAGTTGGTATTAGTGCCAACATGGTTAAAAAATACGAGCACGACCAGAGTATGCCTTCGTCGGGAGTTTTACTTAAATTGGCGACGGCTTTGTCGGTTCGTACTGAATACTTCTTTCGCCCAGCACAGGTGACTTTGGGTGAGGTGGAGTATCGTAAAAAAGCCTCAGCTTCAGCTAAGTTGCTAAAGAAGATTGAGTCTGATGTGGTTGACCAAGCAGAGCGCTGGTTAGCGCTTAAAAATGTATGGCCAAACTTCCCAATAGCGAGTTTTAACTACCACCCCGACGTTCCTGTTGTTAGTACTTTAGACGCAGTAGAGCAGGTTGCCACCAAAGTCCGTACTGATTGGCAGTTAGGTATGAATCCATTGCCAGACTTAATCGACTTGCTTGAGTCTAAAGGTATTTTGGTGATTGTCAGTAACGTACCCCAAGCCGATAAATTTGATGGGTTACAAGCCCAAATATCAGGGCAGCCAATTGTTGTTGTGTCTTCTCATTGGCCTGGTTGCCGCCAGCGGTTCACATTGGCGCATGAGCTTGGCCACCTTGTTTTACATGGCTTACTCGATGAATCCCTTGACGAAGAGATGGCCTGCAACCGCTTTGCTTCTGCGTTTTTACTGCCCGAAGTAGGCCTTTTTCAGCATCTAGGAGAGCGACGTTCGAACGTAGACCCCAAAGAGCTATATTTCCTGAAACACGAATATGGCTTAAGCATGGCAGCTTGTTTGTATCGCAGTGCCGACCTTGGTGTGATCACCGAAGAGAAAAAACGCCAAATATTTATACAGTTCTCAAAAAACGGTTGGCGAAAGCAAGAGCCTGGGAACCCTTTTCCACAAGAACAAACATTATTGTTTGAGCAGTTGGTTTATCGTGCATTGGCAGAGGGAATTGTTAGTGAATCGAAAGCCGCTGAGCTGTTACAGATGTCAGTGATGGCATTGCATAAGCAACGCCAAATGTTGGCTGAGGCTGTTTAAATGTATTTGTTGATCAGTGATGCCAATATCCTCATTGATCTCGAAGAAGGCCAATTATTAGGCGTCTTTTTCAATTTGCCTTACCAGTTCAAAGTTCCAGATGTGTTATTCCACGAGGAGTTAAGCGATCAACATGGCTATTTACTCGAGTTGGGGTTGTTGTTGGGGGAGTTAAGCCCTGAGTCTATGATGTACTCATTTGAACTGAGGCAAAAGTATGCTGGCCCTAGCATGAATGATTGCTTTGCACTTGCGTTGGCGAAACAAGAACAGTGTCCATTGCTAACTGGGGATATGGCGCTTAGGAAGGCGGCTGAAAAAGAAGCGATATTAGTTCAAGGTACGCTATGGGTTGTTGAGCAGCTCGTCACCCATGGTGTATTGTCAGTTGAAGAAGCTCAAGCTGCCTACGATAAAATGGCAAAAGCTGGTCGTCGCTTACCTTGGGCGCTTGCAAAGCAGCGTTTAACCCAATTATAAACTTTGCATAGCCCCAATTGCCCCATTCCTTGGGGCAGTTTAATATCCTCTTATTCACCCTCTAAAGCTCGGCATATCAAGTGTTGCCCCATTGTCCCAACTGCCCACGGTAAGTGAGCAAATGGGGGATTGTTAGTTTCGCCTGATGGGCCTTTTCGGCATGCGGCTGCGTTTGCCATCGAAGAAGGCCAATACTCTGAACCAATAGAGTGATTCTTCATACCCCAAGCTGTGCGTTGGACGTGCAGGCGGGATGAGTCCCAGTTTGCGTCCTAGGCTGACAATCACGTAGAACGTGAGTTTTAGCGTCAGCCAAGGAGCGAGTACCACCAATGTCATCAGGCAATACCGAGTAAGTGCGTAGCCTATACCATGAGGTTGTTCGAGTAAGGCAATGCCAATACACCAACCAAGCCCTGCCAGCATGGTGATTGGAAAGGTAATGGGGGCAAGTCGCATCATAAATTGCATGTTAGCGCCCTCCTGTGTGGTGTTGTGAAGCGGGCTCAAAGTTCACCAATGGTTCAACCACATCAGCCACGGTTTGATGGGCAATTCGGCGCTCTTCAAAGTAATCGTGGCGGTCGTAGATACCCTCAACGCCTTTTAGCTTATGGTTAAGACAGCGTTCGGCTACGTTGCCTGCAATGCCCAAAGAGGCGGCAAGGCTGCGAAAGGTGCGGCGCAAATCGTGTACGGCAAAGTGTTCAAGTTTGCCCATTTTATTGGGAGGCTGTTTTTTGCGCCCAGGCTCGCGACCAAAGAGCTTAGAAATGGCACGGTTTAGCGTATCTGGCCCCATATGTGGACGATGGCTTGCTCGTCTGGCTGGGAAAACATAAGGCGAGCCACAAGCGCGGATTTGCAACTCGTTAAACCAAGCAATGGCTTGGCGTGGTAAGGGAATGCTGATTGGCACGCCGGTTTTGCTGCGTTCTTTGGGCAGATCCCACACGCCTGTGGTTAAATCCATTTCACGCCACATGGCTTCGCACAGTTCGCTTTTGCGTACACCCAATACCAAAAACAGGCAGCAAGCGAGGTAGTTGTCGCGGCCAAAGCTATTGATATGGGTATGAAACACGCTAAAGGCGTAGTGAATCTCCTCTTTGCTAAGCATCCTGTCTTTACTGGACTCCACGCCCCCTGCATCGTCCACGGTAAATGCTGCGGCTGGGTTGTTCAGCGTTAAGTCGAGCTTTATCGCATGCCGAAACAGCTGCTTCATGTACATCAAGGTATCGTTGGCAATGGTAGGGCGGTTACTTTCTCGAATGCGCTCTAATACTTCGCGCACATGTGTGGGGCGCACAGCTTGGATAGGAAGTTGACCAATCACTGGTGCAATTTCTTTGGTAAAAACACGTTTGGGTATATTGGGGTGCTTTAACCGGCGACTTAAGTCTTTGGCATACCAGTCTTGAAACAGCTGGCTGACATTTTGGATCTCTGGGATGGTTTCAATAGCACGGATTGCTAATGGGTCTTCACCTTGCTGAAGTTGTAGCTGCATTTTAGACGATTCAAGTCGAGCCTCTGCTAAGGTCATGCTTGGATATTGACCGAGCGTGGCTTCTCGTCGTCCGTTTAGGCTGGTATACCTTAGCATCCAATACGGCATGCCAGATTTTCTTACGCAAAAATATAGGCCATTACCATCACTGTATTTTTTGTTTGCTGCTGCGGTGCGAGCATAAGATTGCACCTGAGTTGCGGTTAGTTTTGCCATCGTTTGTTACTCTATATTCCTAAGAAATCGTTAAAATTTGCTCACCATTGCCCACCACTGTTTGTTTATCGATTGGTTCGATAGTTGAGTGATTGAACAATCTGCAAGCAGCACGATAAGTGGAGATGGCATAAGGCGGTGGTGAGATAGATGCAAAAATCTGCTCACCAGATACCTTGACTTTTTGCTTATTGAGTCAAAAAAACAGGTCTTGCCCACCATTTTGCCCACCACTTAAACAGCAACTGGTAACGGACATCTGCAAACCGATTTGGACGGGGAAAATAAAAAAGCCCTGTATTTACAAGCAAATAACAGGGCTTCTAAGACATTCTTGGACGGGTGAAAAAACTATTCGATGTTTTGGATCTGCTCGCGCATCTGTTCGATCAGCACTTTTAGCTCAACGCCGGAAGCGGTGATATCGGTAGCGATGGATTTAGAGGCCAGCGTGTTTGATTCACGGTTGAACTCTTGCATCATGAAATCTAGTTTGCGACCACAAGAGCCACCTTTTTTCAGTACTTCGCGCGCTTCTTTGACGTGAGAATCGAGGCGATCCAGCTCTTCGGCGACATCGGATTTCTGTGCGAGCAGGATCAGCTCTTGCTCGACGCGACTTGCATCCAGTTCAATCTTCGCTTCTGCAAATTTGTTCAGCAGACGCTCACGTTGCCACTCGAGAATTTCTGGCATCCGCGCGCGTACTTTGACTACTTCGGCACTGATTGCTTGTAAACGTTGCTCAATCAGCGCTTTCATATTGTCACCTTCACGGCCACGCGCAGTGATAAACTCACTCACTGCTTCATCAAAGCCGTTCAGCAGGGCTTGATTGATCGCATCCATATCCTGTTCTGGCGTTTCCATCACTCCCGGCCATTGCATAACTTGGAATGGATTGATGCGGCTTAGTTCGCCAGTCATATGCATGATTTGGCTGGCAGCATTAATCACTTGTTGAGCAAGGGCTTGATTGATGGTTAGCTCGCTGCGCGCCGCAGGATTAGCTTCAAAGCGTAAATGACACTCGATTTTACCGCGCGATAGGCGCTGACGAAACCGCTCACGCAGCAGAGGCTCTAAACCGCGTAACTGCTCAGGCAGGCGGAAATAGGTTTCGAGATAACGTTGGTTAACCGAGCGGATTTCCCACACGGCACTGCCCCAATCACCTTTGATTTCTTTACGTGCATAAGCAGTCATGCTGTAGATCATTACCATATCCTTCAATTGAGTCGGCTAGTTATACTCTTGCTACTTGAAGTTGCAGCGGGGTTGACGACCTTCGCTTACCCCAATCACATAGTTTACTTATGCTCATGGGGACTCACTTGCCGCCTAACTGCAACTCCAAGTGGTTTGGGTATAGCGCAATCGAGCCATAATACGGCAAACAGGGGGCAGATCCTAGCTGCTCGGCCTCAGCTCTAGGATCTTGCCACTACTTCCAGTATAATTGCGCCCCAATTCTGTTTCCCCTTTCGCACAAGGCTTTTAACTATGCGCCCAGATAACCGCGCTGCGGATCAAGTTCGCCCGATCAAAATCACTCGCCACTATACGGCTTACGCAGAAGGCTCAGTGTTGGTGGAATTTGGCAACACCAAAGTGTTGTGTAATGCCAGTATTGAACAAGGTGTGCCGCGTTGGTTAAAAGGCCAAGGTAAAGGTTGGGTGACGGCCGAATATGGTATGTTGCCGCGCGCGACCCATTCGCGCACCCGTCGTGAAGCGGCCAATGGTAAACAGGGCGGCCGGACGATGGAAATCCAGCGTCTGATCGCTCGTAGCCTACGTGCAGTGGTCGATTTACAAGCGATGGGTGAAATTATGATCACGGTGGATTGTGATGTGATCCAAGCCGATGGCGGTACGCGCACTGCTTCGATTACGGGTGCAAGCGTCGCACTAGCCGATGCGTTTGCCCATTTGGTGGCTCAAGGTCAACTGAAGAAAAACCCAATGAAAGGCCATGTAGCAGCGGTTTCGGTTGGTCTACTAGGTGATGAAGTGCTGTGCGATCTGGAGTATGTGGAAGATTCCGCTGCCGATACCGATATGAATGTCGTGATGACTGAAGAAGGTAAGATGATTGAAATCCAAGGCACCGCCGAAGGCGAGCCATTCAGTCATGAGCAGTTATTGAGTTTATTAGCCGTGGCTCAAAAAGGCATCGCCGATATTGTGGCGGTGCAGAAGGCGGCATTAGCCAATTGATTTAGATAGCTCCCAGTTGGGGGCTATTTTTTTAGTTATCTTTCTAGGGACTAGAGTCTAGGAACTAGAAACTTAGATATGGAGAAGATGTAATGAAAGCGTACCAGCGTGAGTTTATTGAGTTTGCCCTAGAGAAACAGGTGCTAAAGTTTGGCGAGTTTACTTTGAAATCAGGCCGTAAAAGCCCTTATTTCTTTAACGCTGGTCTGTTTAATACTGGCCGTGATTTGGCCCGCTTAGGGCGTTTTTATGCCGCGGCATTAGTGGATGCAGGCATCGAGTTTGATGTGCTGTTTGGCCCAGCTTACAAAGGCATTCCGATTGCCACCACCACCGCCGTTGCGCTGGCCGATCACCACGAGGTGGATACTCCTTACTGCTTTAACCGTAAAGAAGCCAAAGATCATGGCGAAGGCGGCAATTTGGTTGGCAGCAAGTTAGCCGGGCGGATTATGTTGGTGGATGATGTGATTACCGCCGGTACCGCGATCCGTGAGTCGATGGAGCTGATTCAAGCCAATGGTGCCGATTTGGCTGGCGTGTTGGTGGCGATTGATCGTCAAGAAAAAGGCCAGGGTGAGCTGTCGGCGATTCAAGAAGTAGAGCGAGATTTCGGCTGCGCGGTGATTTCGATCATCAGCCTAAGCGATCTGATCACTTACCTTGAGCAGCAAGGCGGTAATGCTGAGCATTTACAGGCTGTCAAAGCGTACCGTGCACAATACGGCATCTAAGCAAATTGATATAACCCAAGCCTAAAATGAAAAACAGCCTCATAATCATGAGGCTGTTTTTTTACAGATGAGATCAGTTTTTAAGCGGTTGCTACTGGCAATTTTGATAGGTTTTACGCCCATCACGTTGGCTTTTTAACAGCCGTAAAATCCACATATACTGCTCAGGTCGCGGGGTGACTAAGTCTTCAATCGCTTGGTTCATAGCCCGCGCATCGCAGGTTTCATCGCCAGTTGGGAAATCTTGCAGCGCCGGTAAAATGTGCACTTGATAACGCCCCGATTCGCTGTCGTAACATGACATTAAAGGCACTACCTGCGCTTTACACAGTTTGGCCATTTTGCCAAAGCCTTTGAGGGTGGCTTTTTCAGTGGCAAAAAACGGTACAAACACCGAGTTTTGTGGGCCGTGATCTTCATCGGGTACCCAATAGCCCACGTAACCGGCTTGAATTGAGCGCAAAAAAGGTTTGATACCGGCTTCGCGGCTAAAGATTCGCCCACCATACTGCATACGCTGGACATGCATCAGCCAATCGGTGATGGGATTACGCTGCGGCTTCATAATGTTGGTGACTTTATAACCGCGTGCGGCGAGCATGACTGCTGCATAATCGATCGCCCAAGAGTGCGGTACCAGCAAAATAACCCGTTCGCCACGGTCGAGCAAGGGCAGCAAATTCTCTTCACCAATCAATTCACCGCGCGCGTTATTGTAGCGAGTTGAGCGTACCAACAGTTCAGAATAGCCCAGCATAAACTGCGCGGCTTTCACTAGGGTGTCATGCAAGATTTGCTCGCGGCGATCTTCGCTGAGCTGCGGGAAACAGAGGCCTAGGTTAACCCGAGCCCGACGCACCATCCGACCGTTGTTACGGATGATCAGTGGCACTAAGGATTGCGCTAATTTATCGCGTAACCGCCAAGGAATAAATGCCAATAGCCCTGCACAAGCGATTCCAATCCAAGTTCCCCAATGTTTGGGGTGCAAAAAGTGCCACTCAAATTTAGGAGAGTGTAAATGTCGCGCCATACTGGTGTCTTTATCGCTCACAAATGCCTCGTTACTGATAGCGTGAATGGTTCATGGTTGCATCCGGCATCGTTTTGAAGCGTTTATGTAGCCACATCCACTGCTCGGGGGCGCGCAGTATAAGCTGTTCAACAAATTTATTCATGTAAGCTGCGGCAGCGGTTTCATCTTTTTGTGGGTAGTCCGCTTCAATCGAAGTGTCCGCGATAATCTCATAGCGCCCTTGTGCATTACGGAAGCCAGAGCCGAGCACAATCGCACAGTGGCTAGTGTAAGCCAAAATACTGGTGCCGGTGGTGGTGCAAGCTTGCTGCACGGCAAAGAAAGGCACAAATACCGATTTGTTACGCCCATAATCGTGGTCGGGCAGATAGAATAAGCGGTGACCTTGGCGGAGGACTTTAATCATCGTTTTTACATCTTTACGATCAATCAATTGATTACCATTGTGGGAGCGCCCCCAATGTTGGATAAAATCGTAAGCGGGATTATTGTGTGGTCGGTAAACACCATAGCCACTCATGCCTAATACCCCAAATGCGCGCGCGGTGATCTCCAGATTGAGCGCATGGACACAGCACAGCAACACTCCTTTACCGTTTTGCGCATGGTCGCGAACCACTTGGGTATCTTGATTAATCAAAATCCGTTTAAAACGCCAAGTTGGCCAAAACCAAGTGATGCCCGTTTCAATTAAGGCAGCACCGGTATTTTTGAAATTTTCCAGCACAAAAGTATCAATCTCAGCTTGGCTCATCTCCGGAAAAGCCAGTTCCAGATTGCGTCTTGCCACACGTACACGTTGTTGGCCAAAACGCATGGAAAATTGGCCGATGCTGCGGCCGATGTTCAGTAACAGCGCGTAAGGTAGCAGGTTAACTAGCAGTGCCAGCAGGCCAAAACCGAGCCAGACCCCCCAGTATTTGGGGTGCAATAATGCATAAGAGAATTGAGGTTTGCTGTATTTTGTTTGGCTCATAGTGGTTACTCAATCTGCGCACTCAGTAGCGCCCAGTATTCATCAAAATTAGCGGTCGGTAGATATTTAAAATCGGAACGCACAAAGCGATTCAGGCTGCCTTCCACCTGACCGAGTAATTGCGCGGCAAGAATATTTTCATCGACCGGGAAGGATTTTCCTTCACGAATTTTACGTTCGCGCAGAATTTGTCGTAAAGAGGTTTCAATTCGTTCAAACAACTGATTGATCCGATCGCGGAGTCGCTCATTTTCAAACATTAGCGCATGTCCAGACAGAATGCGGGTTAAACCTGGATTACGTTCAGCAAAGGCGAGCAGCAGCTGCATCACTAGCCGAATGCGACTGAGGGTATCTTTTTCCTCATCAAAGATACGGTTGATGCGCGACATCAACGACTCTTCGATAAACTCTATCAATCCTTCAAACATGCGAGCTTTACTGGGAAAGTGACGATAGAGTGCGGCTTCGGAAACGCCAACCTGTTTGGCTAGTTTAGCGGTGGTAATGCGTGAAGCGCCTTCATTCGACTCGAGCATTTGTGCTAGAGCTTGCAAGATTTCTTCGCGTCGGTTGATTTTTTTATTGCCGGCCATGCACCGTTTTCCTTTTTATTATCACTGCGGATCAACAATCAATACCCTACCCTCAGCGCAATGAGGGTAGTGATGAAACCGATGAAGTTTAACTAAGCTCAACGGTGGTTCGAAGCGTGTTGATAAAAATGGTTGAACTGGGTGGCGAAAATAACGCCTAGCTGTGCTACTGAACTATGACATTAATCGATGGATCTGCTCTAGCACCGCTATAGCGAGCGCTTGCTTACTGGTTAAAGGCAAGCTTTGCTGACCCTCTCGCCAAAATAACGTCAAGGCGTTGTCATTACTGTTAAAGCCTTGTCCGGGCAGTGAAACATCATTGGCACAGATCAGATCTAAATTTTTACGCTGCAGTTTACTGTGAGCATAGGTTTCAACCTGCTGCGTTTCGGCAGCAAAACCGACGGTAAATGGGCGATGTTCGCTCAGGGCCGCAACTGCGGCAACGATGTCGGGATTTTTGACCATCTCAATGGTCAATATATCGTTGTCGCTATTCTTTTTGATCTTCTGCTCGGCCATGGTTTGTGGGCGATAGTCGGCCACGGCGGCGCAGGCGATAAAGATCTGGTGCGCAGTCGCTTCAGTCATGACTGCGCTATGCATTTCTAGTGCGCTTTGCACATTAATTCGTGTCACCCCCGCTGGGGTGGGTAAATGTACCGGACCGCTGACTAGCGTGACTTCTGCCCCCAATTGCGCGGCGGCTTTGGCTAGCGCAAAGCCCATCTTGCCTGAGCTATGATTGGTAATATAACGCACTGGATCGAGCGCTTCCTGGGTTGGACCGGCGGTGATCAGCACACGTTGTCCGTGCAGAATTTTGGGGATGAAAAATTGCTCGCAGCGCGCTACCAGTTCCATAGGTTCTAACATGCGCCCTGGGCCTACATCGCCACAAGCTTGTTCACCAGCCGCAGGACCCCAGATTGAGTAGCCGCGTTGCTCAAGGGTATCCAGATTGGCTTGGGTGGCAAGGTTACGATACATCTGCTGATTCATCGCTGGTGCGATCATCACTGGGGCATCAGTGGCGAGAATTAACGTGGTTAATAAATCGTTGCCCATTCCCGCCGCGATGCGTGCAATCAGATCGGCTGTGGCAGGAGCCAGCAGTACTAAATCAGCCCATTTCGCCAGTTCAATATGCCCCATCGACGCTTCTGCAGCTGGATCAAGTAAACTGGTAGAAACCGGGCGACCCGATACCGCTTGCATGGTCAGCGGAGTAATGAATTGCTGCGCAGCGTGCGTCATCACTACTTGCACGCTTGCCCCACGCTCCACTAATCGACGAGTGAGTTCGGCACATTTGTATGCTGCGATACCACCGCTGATACCGAGCAGAATCTTTTTGCCTGCCAATGTTTGCATTTCGAAACCCTCAAAAAATCTGCGCGCTATGTTAGCACAGTTAGTGGGAAATATTGCAGCCACCTCGGCACGATAGCGTGCGCGTGGCCAGTGGTAAAGTGGCGCTGGAGGTTCGCCGAAAACGACGATTGATAGCCTTTCGCCAAGCGATGGGCAGGCTAGCAAGTTTAAGCTTTTGTCTGCAGCCTTATTACATTAGCCCGTGAGGCGGTTCGAAACTTAAGTCACACGGCTTGCGAGTTGTCGGCTTCTCTGCTTTGTGTAAACCAAATCCTTGGCAGAGCGCACTATGAATCTCAAATCTTTACCAACCGAATCGATGCCGCGCGAAAAATTGCTGCAACGTGGCCCACACGCATTAAGTGATGCAGAATTGTTGGCGATTTTTTTACGCACCGGCACCCAAGGCATGAATGTGCTCGTCTTGGCGGATCTATTGCTGCGTGAGTTTGGATCGCTGCGCGCGCTGTTTTGCGCCTCTCAAGCCGAATTTTGTCAGCATAAAGGGCTAGGGGAAGCCAAATATGTGCAATTACAAGCGGTATTAGAAATGGCGCAGCGCCATTTGGCGGAAACTCTCAAACGGGGCGATGCCCTGACCAGCCCGCAGCACACCAAACTTTATTTATCCAGCGTGTTGCGGGATCGCCAGCGTGAAGCCTTCTATATCTTATTTTTAGATAACCAACATCGGGTGATCCGCGATGAGATTTTATTTGAAGGCACGATTGATGCCGCCAGCGTTTATCCACGAGAAGTGGTTAAGCAAGCATTGGCACATAATGCTGCCGCGGTCATATTGGCGCATAACCATCCTTCGGGAGTGGCAGAACCGAGTCAAGCGGACCGCCGGATCACCGATCGACTGCGTGATGCCTTGAGTGTGGTCGAGATCCGAGTGCTCGACCATTTTGTGGTGGGCGATGGTGAAGTGGTCTCTTTTGCTGAACGAGGCTGGATATAGTCAAAGCTAGATATAGTCAAAGCTAATAGTGTGCGGCATTTTTAAACTTGTGACTTAGCGAGAATCTGCTAATATGCCCCGACATTTTTTAACCCTGATTCAGCTCGCACCGTAAAAAGATCAGCAAATCCTGCGAAAAGGATCTGTTCGGGTCTTGAGCAATGTGCGGCAAGTTAGTATAATGCGCGACCTTTGATAGCCTTGTATGGGTATTCCATAACGGTTTTTACCCTCAACTTCTGATTTCGGAAAGAGAGAGGTTCGGCCACCAAGGTTGATATCGAGCTGAAACGATTTGGAGAAGACATTCATGTCACGAGTATGCCAAGTAACTGGTAAGCGTCCTGCTGTTGGTAACAACCGCTCACACGCAAAAAATGCTACTAAGCGTCGTTTTCTGCCGAACCTACAAACTCATCGTTTCTGGGTAGAGAGCGAAAAACGTTTTGTTAAACTACGTCTAACTGCTAAAGGTATGCGTATCATCGACAAGAAAGGCATCGATGCTGTTCTTGTAGAGATCCGTGCACGTGGCGAAAACGTTTAAGAGGAATTGAGCAATGGCTAAAGGCATTCGCGAAAAAATCCGCCTAGTATCATCAGCTGGTACAGGTCACTTCTACACCACTGACAAGAACAAGCGTAATATGCCTGGCAAATTCGAGATCAAGAAATTTGATCCTGTAGTTCGTCAGCACGTTGTGTACAAAGAAGGCAAAATCAAGTAATTGATTTTTCTTTTTCTTGTAGTGTGTGAAAAAACCCAGCCTTTGGTTGGGTTTTTTTCTGCCTGCAATTTGAGTTTGCCGTGTGATAGCGGAGATTTTATCCACTAGGATCTGATGACGCAGTTTGCTACTCTGTCAGCGTTGGCTTATAGCAAGGAGTGATTATGCGTGTTTCTCCCCATCGACGTCGCAGTTGGAATAATATTTTGATTCTATCGGTGATTGGCTTTATGGCGATTCTCAATCTGCCGACGCTGATTAAAACCTACCTAGTGCCACAGCCAACTAGCCACTTTCCTACCTTATTACGACCGGGTGCGACGTTACAGGCGATGAACCTTCCGCAATTTTCGCTCGAGAAAAGCCGTGAAGAGTGGTTTGCTAGCCCTGAACTTAGCGTAAGTGGTAAACAGTTAGTGCAACGTTGGCAAACGCTAACCGGAACCGAAGTCGATGATGCCACTTATCGTGCCTTGCAACCAACGTTACCCAGTGCACAGACCATCGAAGTGTGGTACGCCGACAGCGAAGAGCCACAGCGGATCACTTTCTACCAAACCCCACAATTTTGGTTGCTAAAAAACTGGCAAGATCACTGGATTGCCGTCTCGGTTGAAGCCAATTATCTGTTTCCGGCAC
The DNA here is from genome assembly GCF_029635775.1 of Vibrio misgurnus. NCBI lineage: Bacteria > Pseudomonadati > Pseudomonadota > Gammaproteobacteria > Vibrionales > Vibrionaceae > Vibrio > Vibrio misgurnus. The sequence goes on from NZ_CP113241.1 coordinate 113,994, forward strand.
TTTTGCCAGTTGATTCGACGTTGAATAAATAACGTGGCCAAGCAAGCGCTGATCAAATAAGCCGTTTAGCGCCGTTGATCGCATCATCCTGTAAGGAAGTGAATCGCAATGCCTGAATTACCTGAAGTTGAAGTGAGCCGGTTGGGGATTTCCCCGCATCTGGTGGGCGGTATTATCCAATCGATCATCTTGCGCGTCCCTAAGCTGCGTTGGCCGATCCCGCCTGAGCTTAAGCAATTGGAAGGACAACGGATTTTAGCGATTGAGCGGAGGGCGAAATACCTGATCATTGAAACGGCGCTTGGTAGCGCGATTGTGCATTTGGGGATGTCTGGTTCGCTGCGGATTTTAGAGGGTGATTTTCCGGCTGGTAAACATGATCACGTTGATCTGGTGATGAGTAACGGTAAACGGCTGCGCTATAACGATCCGCGCCGTTTTGGCGCTTGGTTATGGTGTGAGCCTGGGCAAACTCATGCCGTGTTGCAGCGTTTAGGCCCAGAGCCACTAAGCACCGCCTTTACCGCTGAATATATGGCTGACAAAGCACGCAATAAACGGATTGCGATTAAAGCTTTTATTATGGATAACGCTGCGGTGGTCGGGGTTGGCAATATTTACGCCAATGAATCTCTGTTCAGCTCCCGCATTCATCCGCTGCGCCCGGCTTATTCATTAGGCTTAATTGAGTGGCAAACCTTAGTTTGCAATATTAAACAGGTGCTGCAAGTCGCGATCCAGCAAGGGGGAACCACTTTGAAAGATTTTACCCAAAGTGATGGTAAGCCCGGCTATTTTGCCCAAGAATTACAGGTATATGGCAAGGCCAATCAACCTTGTCCTAATTGCGGAGCACCACTGTGTGAGCAGAAAATTGCCCAGCGCAATAGTTTTTTCTGCTTAACATGCCAGCCTGAATGGCAAGAATGTAGAGAAAAATTGTGATATAACCTGCACAGCTTTCGATCTGAAGAGAAAATTGTAATGAAATATTTAGTCACTGGTGCGGCAGGTTTTATTGGTTCAGCTGTGGTTGAACGTTTATGTGCGGAAGGTCATGACGTGGTTGGGATCGATAACCTTAATGACTATTACGATATTGCGTTAAAACAGGCTCGTATCCAGCGAGCTGCCCATGAGCGTTTTTCATTTATTAAAATGGATATTGCCGATCGCAACGCCGTTGCGGAACTTTTTGCTGCAGAGCAGTTTGATAAAGTGATCCACTTAGCGGCACAAGCGGGCGTGCGTTATTCAATTGATAACCCAATGTCTTATGCAGATAGCAATTTGGTGGGGCATTTGGCGATTCTGGAAGGTTGTCGTCATCATAAGATCAAACATTTAATTTATGCATCTTCTAGCTCGGTGTACGGTTTAAACCGTAAAACTCCGTTTAATACTTCAGACAGTGTTGATCACCCGATTTCTTTGTATGCTGCGACAAAAAAATCCAATGAGCTGATGGCGCATACTTATTCGCACTTGTACCAAGTACCCACTACAGGTCTGCGATTCTTTACGGTTTATGGCCCATGGGGGCGTCCAGACATGGCGCTGTTTAAGTTCACCAAAGCGATCATTAACGGTGATCCTATCGATGTCTACAATCATGGCGATATGATGCGTGATTTCACTTACATTGACGATATCGTGGAAGGGGTATTGCGCATTAAAGATGTGATCCCTCAGCCGAATGCGGATTGGACGGTAGAAAACGGTACTCCAGCTACCAGTTCGGCACCTTATCGAGTGTATAACATTGGTCATGGCAGCCCAGTACAACTGATGGATTACATCAAAGCGCTTGAGTCAGCATTAGGAATTGAAGCCAATAAAAACATGCTACCAATGCAACCGGGCGATGTATATGTCACCTATGCTGACACCGATGATCTGTTCAACGCAACCCAATACAAGCCACAAATGGGCGTTAAACAAGGGGTTGCGAATTTTGTGAAATGGTACAAAGAATTCTATACCGTATAGCGACATTTCCCACACCGTTTACAGCCGGGGCTGGTACCCCGAGCTGTAAATGCTAGCCTCTTATCCTATTTGGCGCCCAGTTTGTTTGGCTGAGCGTTAGTTATCTATTTGTGGTTGCCTAAATGAAGTATCAAGCCCACCTTCGTCAGCTTTGTCTGTTACTAATCCAGTTTAGCCTGTTCTCGATAAGCTTATTGCTGATCGCTCGCGTAATATTTTTTCTGCACATTGATGATCTACTGCCTAAAGTCGCAATAAATGATGATATTTGGCGCGCATTTTGGATTGGCATGCGGTTTGATGCCAAAGTTACCGCGATTGCTTATACACCACTCCTGCTGAGTGGCTTGATTGCGGCTTGCTCGAGCAAGGCTTACTTGCGTTGGCAGCGTTTTGCTGTGAGCTACCATAGTGTGATTGCGTGTTTATATGTGTTGGGCTGTGTTGTTAATCACTACTACTACCTCACTTATGGCAGCCATGTTGACCTCTTTATCTTTGGTCTGTGGGAGGATGATGCAAAAGCCGTGCTGATTAATCTGTGGCGTGATTATCCGATCATCCGCAGCGTACTAGTAGGATTGGCTATTGGTGGGCTGGCGTATTACTCATCACGCTGGTTTTTACGCAGCAGAATTGGAAAACTAAGCCTAGGCTTTGCTTGGCATTGGGGATTTACGGCGCTACTTATTATTATTAGCGTAATGCTGACTTTTTTGATTGCCCGTGGCTCGCTCGATAGCCACCCATTAAAGCGCTATCACGCCAGTGTTTCGGCGTTTAAACCACTGAATATGCTTACACCAAATGTGTTTATGGCGCTCGATTGGGCAATATCAGATCGCCGTCAGCAACAAAAATTTGAGCCAGTTTCACAACAAGTGCTCACCGATCAGATGCAAAAAATGCTTGGCCAAGCGACACCGGAATATCAAACCCCAGTGAATGATTATTTGCGTGATAATCCACCGCATGTGGTGGTCGCGATGATGGAAAGCATGGGAATGAATATATTGGTTGAGGATGATCCACAAACCAATGATCTGTTAGGCCGATTACGTCCATACTGGCAACAAGGTTTTTTGTTTGAGCGCTTTATGGCGGGAACAACCGCCACGATTGATAGTTTAGTGATGACCTTGTTTCATAGCCCTGTTGCTACCATTAGCCATTCGTCGATTCAGAACATTGCCCTGCCCAGTTCGGCAATTTTGCCGTATAAACGCGCGGGTTATAAAGTGGCATTTTTGTATGGCGGTAATGGCATGTGGCGCAATCTTGCCAACTATTTGCCAGTGCAGGGTTTTGATCGGGTTTATGATGAAAATGACATCATCGAAGCTTTTCCTGAGGCGGAGCAGTATGCAGGCGCTTGGGGGGTGCCGGATGGCTATTTATTTCAGTTTGCCAATCAACTCTTAGAGCAAGCGCAGCAGCCAACTATGCTCTTTATTATGACGGTAACTAACCACTCGCCCTATAAAGTGCCTAGTTATTATCAGCCGAAGCCTACTGCGATCAGTCATCGCTTATCGAGTTTGATTGGCTATCAAGGTGAGCAAGCAAAAGTGCTGCTAAATACTTTCCAATACTCAGCCGATGCACTAGGTCAGTTTATTGAGCGGATAAAACAGTCGGCGACCTTGCAGCACAAAACGGTAGTTGCCGTTGCGGGCGATCATCGTATGCGCTATAGCAGTGCAGATAAACCAAGCGAATATGCACTGACTTATGCTGTACCATTTTACCTCAATGTACCTACATCGATTTTGCAGCACGTTCCAGTTAACTATGATCCACTGCGGATTGGTTCTCATCGAGATTTGTTCCCAACTTTGTATCATTTGAGCTTGTCAGATCAACGTTACATTAGCTTAGGTGGCGAAAATTTACTTTCGGTGGATGAGGTGAGCAATATCGGCTTCAATGCGGAGCGTACGATAAATCAACAAGGTGCATTTAATAGTGATGGTTCTGGGCTATTTTATGAGTGGGATAAACACAATCCGCTGTTCAATCAAGCAGAGCCAACGGATCAACCTGTACCAGATTGGGGAAAACAATATTCACAATTGCAGGATTACTACTTACGTTCGCAAATCTTGCCAATAACACCGTAAAATATATGCAACTGAAGTAATCAAGTGAGTTGCTTCAGTTGCACTATACTCAATAACTAAGCTTTTTACTGTGCAGTGCCTTGGCGACGATGGGGGGGACAAAATCCGCCACATTACCACCATGAATGGCAACTTCACGCACTATAGTGGAAGAGATAAAAGCGTATTCTTCGCTAGGGGTGAGGAATACGCTTTCTAATCCTGGCATCAAACGGCGATACATATTGGTTAAGCCAAATTCGTATTCAAAATCGACCGTGGTACGTAACCCGCGGATCAGCACATTGGCTTGTTGCGCTTGCGCGAAATCGACCAGTAGTCCAGAGAAGCCTTTAGCGCTGACATTCTCTAAATGAGCAGAGACCTCTTGTGCAAAATAGACCCGCTCATCCAAGCTAAATAGGGTGTTTTTACTGGGGCTAGCCGCTACCGCGATGATCACTTCATCAAACAGCTTGGCGGCACGCTCAATCAGATCGAGATGCCCATTGGTGATCGGATCAAACGTACCAGGATAAATTACCCGGGAAATTGGTTTTGAGTTCACTATCTTTTACTCATATTGATGGATTGGCTTGTTATGCTAATCAATATTACGCGATTTGATCATACAAGTGGCTGATCATTCGTGATTGAGCAGTGAAGCAAAGAAAGCGAGGTGCTGTTTGGCACTTTCCTGACACGAGAAATCGCTGATCATTCGTTGCTGAGCTTTCTGTCCCATTGTTAAGCGGCTTGGTTCGGAATGATAAAGCCACTCAATTTTTTCTGCGATTGCATCAGCATCATTAGTTGGCACGATAAAGCCAGTTTCACCATCAATCAGTAGTTCTTTCCCTCCGCCGGTTGTCGTTACGACAGAAGGAACGCCCATCGCCATTGCTTCAATGATGGTTTTCGGTAAACCCTCACCACTAATCGAAGGTTGTACTTGTACTTGGCTTGCCGCTAATAATTGAGGTACATCTTTGCGATAACCAAGAAAATGGATGCGTTCACGCATTCCACTCTGTTCAGCCAATTTGAGGTTGTGTTCGGTTTCCATATCACGTCCAACCAGCAGGAGATGCAGGTTGGTGAGCTGTGCAAGCTGTTTGGCACTTTCAAGTAGGATGTGCACGCCCTTACTCGGGCGAGCATTTGCAATACAGATTGCCGTAAAGGCATTGTTTGGTAAACCGAGTGCGCTTAGATCGGCTGGTTGTGCTTGATACCAAGCAATATCATGTCCTTTATAAATAGTGAGCACTTTCTCGGCATGTTTCCATACTCGCTGACGCACATCATCCGCCACCGCTTGCGCAACGCAACTAATCCCATTCACTCGAGGATGGAGATGGGTTAAGTAGGCGCTCGGATCATGGCGATATAAGCCACCGACGGTTCCACGATAAGTGACTAGCTTAGTGTGTTTAAAGCCGATGCAGGCAAACGCCGCATTAGGAATGGTTTTCGAGTTCATCGCATATACTACGTCATAATGCTCTTCGCGCAGCGCTTGACGTAGGGTTTTAATGGTATGCAAACAAATCTTTTTACTAGGGTAACAATCGATAATTTTGACGCCATTGTCGCGAAAACGCGCGACATATTCAGCATCACCTTGGGTCATAATCGTAACCTCATGCCCCAGTTTTGCCATTTCGATAAACATTTCGGCTTCAGGGCGGACACTATTCCAAGCATCTTTGTAGGAACTGCAAATTAAAATTTTCATATAGTTACCATGATGCATTTAAATTATAGATATTGCCCAATGCCATTTTCACAACGAGTTAACTTATTTTTAATGGTGTTTTCTAAAATTTCATCATTTTTTGTTAATGATGCTCGAGAATTTTCTGGATGATAAAGGTGATAACCTACACCAGAAAATTTTAGATATAACCTGCGTTTACCAGCATTAAGCATGCGCAAAACAAATTCACTATCTTCTCGGCCCCAGCCAATAAAGTCTTGGTTAAAGCCATTCACCTCAATAACATCCTTTTTCCAAAAAGCCATATTGCAACCTCGAGTTGCCTTATCATTATTGCGTTCGTAAGAAAATAAACGAGACAATATAGAATTAGTAATGCAGTTTTTTCTGTTGCGTAATCCAGCTGTGAAAATATTTGGTGTGAGTTGTTCTGCGATTATTTTTCTTGCACAGTCTTGATTGGTTATAACGCGGCCACCTTGCACGAACCACCCTGATTTTGCAGATTTTTTATGGGATTCAATGAAGTTTTTAGAGAGAGCCATGTCACCATCAATCATGATCAAATAATCACCAGAAGCTTTGGCTATTGCTCTATTTCGGCTCATTGATAGCTGAAATCCATTATCTTCTTGCCAACTATGTATTAGTGGAATGGGATAGGATTGACGAACTTTTTCTATCATGAGTGCAGTATCTTCACGTGAGCCATCATCCGCTACAATAACCTCATCAGGCAATACCGTTTGGTGTAACACACTATTGAGTACAGCCTGTAAGGCTTCTTTCCAGTTATATGTGGTGATAATTAAAGAAACTTTCATTATTTATGATCCTGCTCTCTTAAATAAAGATCAACATATTTTATGAAGGTCGAATTCATACATAACCATGCTAATATAAAACCATGTTTACCATCTAAAAATCCGAGTTTAATAATATACATTTTTATAAAACTGGCTAAAGCATGAGTAATAGCTATACTCAGACTTGATTTTTTCTTACCCTCGCGCTCATCAGTCCAGGCTTTTAAGTATCCAGTTGTTTTATTGATATAGTGATGCAAGTTATCATAGGTGAAATGTTGTAACCTACCGGAAAGTTTTTTTACTTTATATGGTCCCACAACAACTTTTTCGTGCACTAAAGCATCATCGTAATGGGTATCTTTTGTTCGATATAAACGGACAATCCAGTCAGGAGACCAACCTGAATGATGAATGAATTTACCAAATGCCGAGCTGAGGCGATTAATTGCATATAGTGTATTAGCAGGATCATCTTGTATGGCACGTAATATATCAGCTTTCAACTCCGGCGTGACGCGCTCATCGGCATCCAGCCACAGTACATAGTCTGACTCAATATAGGACTGTGCTAAGCGACGTTGAGGGCCAAACCCAGGCCAATCGGAATTAACGTAAAATTTATTGGTGAAGCGGCGAGCAATCGCTTCGGTTTCATCACTGCTGCCAGAATCTAGGATCACAATTTCATCAACCCAGCCAACGACAGTTTCTAAGCAAGCTTGTAAATGTTTTGCTTCGTTTTTAACGAGCAGGGCGACCGCTAAGGTCGGTATTGAATTAGCCATGAGTTGAGTTACCTAAGTGAGTGGCGCGAGACATGATGCGATCAAATTGGTTGATTACTGCATCAACCGTGATGGCTTGCATTAAATCAGTACCTTTAGCTCGGGTGCTCCAAGCTAATTCAGCGAGTGGTTTACCTTGTTGCTGTGTGACGGCTTGTTCGTAGACGCTCACTACATCATCCACATTAAAATAAGGACCGGTACGTTTGGGGTTGCTGTGTGCGTAAAGCCCAAGCACTGGAGTGCCTTGGGTGGTGGCAATATGTGCTGGTCCTGAATCCGGAGCAAGTACTAACTTTGCCTCTCCAAGCACGGCAGTCAACTGTTTTAGGCTTGTTTTACCGACCAAATTTAGCACTGGGTGCGTCATCAATTGGCTAATATTGGCAGCTAGTTGCTGTTCACGCTGAGTTGGTGAGCCACACAATGTGACTTGGTAGCCTTGGCTAATCACATAGTCAGCAAATTGTGCATAACGTTCAGTCAGCCAGTTACGTTCATCTTTACTGGCGGCAGGGCAGATCACAATCGTTGGTTGTTGGCCTAGCTGAGTACGAGCAAATTGACGGTCTTGTACACTGATTGCTAGGTTCCAACTGGGCGTTTGGCGCGGTACGCCAAGAAATTCGGTGAATGAGAAAAAACTATCGAGCACATGGGCGGATTCGGTATCAGCAATCTTGCGGTTAGTAAATAACCACTGACCTTCTTTGGCTCGTTTAAAGCTAAAACCGACTTTGTATCGTGCACGAATACCGAGAGTCAGCAAGCTCGCACGCAGCGCCAATTGCATGTGTACTAATGCATCAAATTTGCACCCTTTAAGTTGTTGCCAAACCGCCTTGATCCCTGTCCAACCCGCTTTTTTATCAAACACGATGAATTCAACGTTGGGCAGCCCTTGCAGTAATTGGGCTTCAACTTTACCAACCACCCAAGTAACTTGAGTTTCTGGCCAGAATTGTTGCAGGTTTTGCACGGCGGCAACCGCATGACAGACATCACCAATCGCTGATAGGCGCACAAAGCAGACCGAGTTAGGTGGCGCAGAAAAAAGGGGCATCGAATAAAACTCATCTATTTAATGAGGCTAAATTATGCAGACTCCACTGATAAATGTAAAATAAGCGCTGAGTAAACCCGCCGATTAGGAATTTTGCGCGTGATCAGACAACAGCAGCTAAACCAAGATCAAACGATTTGGTATGACGACCAATGGGTGACTGAACCGTTGGAAACCTTGTTTGATCCCACATACTGGCAAACGAATGAGAAGGTGATTGGTAGCGCACAGGGCAGAGGCACCACTTGGTTTGTGCAAATGCATCATTTGCCTGCGGCATTGCGTCATTACCGTCGTGGTGGTCTGTTTGGCAAGTTGATAGTCGATTCCTACTGGTTCAGCAGCTTGGAAAACACCCGTAGTTATCAAGAGTTTATGTTGCTCGATCATTTGCGTACGCAAGGAGTGAATGTGCCACGGCCAATCGCTGCACGAGTGGTGCGGCATGGTTTGGTTTATCAAGCCGATATTTTGAGTGAAAAAGTGGCGAATGCGCGTGATCTGGTGGCGGTATTACAGGCTGGCCCGCTGGAGCATCAGGTATATCAGCAGATTGGCCAACAAATCGCTAAGCTGCATCATGCCCAAGTTAACCATACTGATTTGAATATTCACAATATTTTGCTCGATAGTGATGATCAAGTCTGGCTAATTGATTTTGATAAATGCGCGCAGCAAGCTGGTAATTCATGGAAGCTAGTTAACTTGGAGCGATTAGAGCGTTCATTTAACAAAGAGTTGGTGAAGAGAAGTATCCACTGGAATCACAATGATTTTCAGTCATTACTAACAGGTTATGAAAATCAAAAAACTAGGATAAGGGTGTAAGTTATTCTATTCAATAGTGTAGTCTCTTATGCTTTAATTGTATGAAGCGATACTGCTAAATAGTTTCAACTTCAAGTCTATCATTACAACTAAAAATTGCTTAAAATAGTCTTTAAAATTTAAAGTAGTAGACTGTTTAATGGTATTCAATATCATAAAGTTCCATTATTACAATGGGATAGCTATTTGGTGAGCATTAGATATGGATAAAAATCATCTCAGTAAGTAAAGAACCACTAAGATGAAAAGTGAAAAATTTCTTAGGTGAATAAGCTATGAAAGATAAATTTGTTGCACTTATTACCGCTAGAGGTGGCTCTAAAGGTTTACCAAGAAAGAATGTACTTACTTTGTATGACAAGCCATTAATTAGTTGGACAATAGACGCAGCTCTTAATTGTTCGCAAATTGAGCGTGTTTTTGTTACCACCGATGATAAAGAAATAGCCGATATAAGTAAAAAATGGGGGGCTGAAGTTATACAACGTCCAGCAGTGTTGGCATCAGATACAGCTAGTAGTATTGATGTGATTTCCCATGCAATTTCTTGGCTAGAAAGTCATAACATACCCTGTCAAAGAATGGTACTTCTCCAGCCAACGTCTCCACTGAGAACAAGCCAGCATTTGCAAGAGGCTTTCAATGTTTTTTATGAACATAATGCGAATCTTGTTATTAGTGTTTTTGAACCATCACATACCCCGATAAAGTCATATATTGAATGTGAAAATGGTAATATTAAAGGTTTGTATAGTGATGAGGCTCCATATGCAAGAAGACAGGATTTACCTAAAGCATTTCAGCCTAATGGTGCAATTTATGCTTTTCTAGTAAATGAATTTAAAATAAATAATCACTTTCCAAGAAGCAAGGTGTTTCCATATGTGATGTCAAAGGAAAACTCTATAGATATTGATACGCTTGAAGATTTAAATCTTGTAGAAAGAAAATTAAAGGAGGTAAATAAATGATTAACTCAGTATTTGAAATTTCTGGACGTAAAATTGGGCTAGATTTTGATCCACTTGTAATTGCAGAAATTGGCATTAATCATGAAGGTTCTCTAAAAGTAGCTTTCGAGATGGTTGATGCAGCAATTGATGCTGGAGCTGAAGTAATTAAACATCAAACTCATGTCGTCGAAGATGAAATGAGTGATGAGGCTAAAAGTGTTATTCCTGGAAATGCAGAAGTTTCAATTTATGAAATTATGGAGCGATGTGCTCTTAATGAAGAAGATGAGAAGCGTTTAAAAGAATACATTGAATCAAAGGGCGCTATTTTTATTAGTACTCCATTCTCACGTGCGGCGGCATTACGCTTGGAAAGAATGAAAGTGCCTGCTTACAAAATAGGCTCTGGAGAATGTAATAATTATCCTTTACTTGATTTGATCGCTAGCTTTGGTAAGCCAATCATTCTTAGTACAGGAATGAATGATATTATATCAATTGAAAAGGCAGTTAATATTTTTCGCAAGCATAAAGCTCCATTTTGCTTATTACATACAACAAATTTATATCCGACACCTGACAATTTAATTCGTCTTGGAGCTATGGAAGAACTGCAAAGTGCATTCCCTGACGCTGTAGTTGGCCTTTCAGACCACAGTATTGATAATCTTGCATGTTTGGGGGCCGTAGCCGCAGGTGCATCGGTTCTTGAGCGCCACTTTACGGATAGAAAAGATCGTCCTGGGCCAGATATTGTATGCTCAATGGATGCTAAAGAATGTGCTGAGCTCATAGCTCAATCTAAACGAATGGCACGAATGCGAGGTGGTAAAAAAGAAGCAGTAAAAGAGGAACAAGTAACCATTGATTTTGCGTACGCAAGTGTTGTCACGATTGCTGATGTTAAAGCTGGTGAAGCATTTACTCGGGATAATCTCTGGGTGAAACGCCCTGGGACAGGTGATTTTCTAGCGGAAGAGTATGAGAAATTACTTGGTAAAGTCGCATCACAAGCAATTCCTGCTGATATTCAACTGAAGAAAGAATACGTAAAGTAAATTATGAAAAAAATATTATTTTTGACAGGCACACGGGCAGATTTTGGTAAGTTGAAAAGTTTGATTACAAAAGTTGATCAGCACTTAGAATTTGAGGCTTATATTTTTATTACTGGTATGCATATGATGGCAAAATATGGCATGACAGCAAATGAAGTAGAAAAAGTAGGCTTTAAAAATCTATATAAGTACATTAATCAAAATGGTTATGATTCGATGGACGTAGTTCTGTCCAAAACAATTCAAGGACTTTCTGATTATGTGAAAGAGCTTCAACCAGACATGATTGTTGTGCATGGTGATCGTGTAGAGGCTATGGCTGGAGCGATTGTAGGAGCTTTAAATAATATATTGGTATCTCATATTGAAGGGGGGGAAGTTTCTGGGACGATTGACGAGCTGATTCGTCATTCAGTATCAAAGATGTCCCATCTTCATTTTGTATCAAATGAGTCTGCAAAATCTCGTTTACTGCAACTTGGTGAGTCAGAGTCAAGTATTTTTATCATAGGCTCTCCAGATTTGGATATAATGAAATCTAATAAATTACCTAGTTTAGATAATGTAAAATCTAGGTATGACATTAAATTTGAAGAATACTCTGTATTTATGTATCACCCAGTTACAACAGAAATCGATGAATTGGAACATAATATCTCAGAGTCAGTTACTGGTATAATTAATAGTGGAAAGAATTATATTGTTATTTACCCTAATAATGACCATGGTTCAGATGTTATTATAAGAAATTTCGATCGACTAAAAGGCAATGAAAAATTTAAAGTTTTCCCAAGTATTCGTTTTGAGTGTTTTCTTACAATTATAAAAAATGCAGAATTTATGATTGGTAATTCTAGTGCAGGTGTACGTGAAGTTCCATTTTATGGTAAGCCAACAATAAATTTGGGGTCACGACAAAAAAATCGTTCAAATGCGGAATCAATTATTAATGTTAAAGAGGATGCTCAATTAATCGTTGATGTAATAAAAAATTGTCACAAAAATCATTTTTCTCCTATAAATGAATTTGGTGAGGGTAATAGTGATAGTTTATTTATAAAATATATTGAAAATAAAAACACTTGGAATGTAAGTAGGCAGAAGGTTTTTATGGATCTAAAGTTATGATAATTCTACATATTGCAGTATTTAACGATAATGCTAGCCATCTTGGTTTTAAAAATATCAGATACAATATATAGAATATTATGTGATTGATCTGCTAGAGATTCTTAATGCATATAAACATTATATGTAATCGTTCACCAATAAGTAATTGACTATTGTCTAGAGTTAGGGGTAGATAAGCTTGATAAGTCCACGTTTCTTGTAGGTTTCTACCAATGTGCCCATTTGACCCATGAACTTATCACCAGCATCTGATGTGGCACTAAAGTAAGCGGCGAATAAACATTACATACCAATAACACCAAGGCATTGAGTTGACAGGCTCTATGAACCAAGCACAAAAATGGTTACAAATTCAGAGTGAGACCCCGCCTTGGTACAGCCATTGATAATTATAATATTACGATTAAAAACTAGAGAGTGTAATATTATATTTGATCTAAGCGATCGATTTTTTGTACATTTATAGCTTTGAGTTGACGATCTAATTCATTACGGATTTCTTGATCATGGTGATCATTTGATACCGTATAAATTGGCATTTCAGGATACAGTAACCGGCAAGTAAACATTACGGTTGAATAACTGCCTACAAAGGCTGAGAGTTCAATATGTTTATCAATAAGTTCAATCTCTAGTGGGTACTCACTCTGGTGATAGATAATATGCTTGTTATTCTCTAAAGCTTGACGAACTTCTTGAGGCTCTGTTCGATGTGGAAAATAAATAATTTTTCGCTTAGAGCACATTGCTAAACTTTCTAATTCTTGTATATATTGTTTGGTCGATTTATGCTTTTTATTACCAATTGCTCCTTGTCCGATATAACCAATTGGAGCTTCAGAATTATATAGTATTGGATTTCCGTAATGGTTTTTTAGATGTTTAAGTGTGTTTTTGTGAATTTTATGTGCCGTTGGGTTTAAATTAAACAATGTAAACACCTCTAAACTATGAGATTGCTCAAGATAGCCAACGGGTAAACATCCTTGTAATCTTATAATAAAATCCTGAATTAAACGAGGTCGATAAAATGGTTTTTTTGGTAAAATATATTTTGGATATTCGACTAATGTCAAAGTACCATCATCGAAATAAATTTCCTGTTGAATTGGCAAGTTCTTTATTATCATTTTGGTTCGTAACGCATTATATTCTGCGTGAAAAAAACGCTCAATATTTTGATTGTTTGTAAATTTTTTTATTTTTCTGATTGCTTGTGGTACATTGAATCTGCGGTGTGTTGGTGGAATTCTAATTACTTGTGACCAATCATTTGAGCAGAATAAATTTTCCAGTTGTGTTATGCCATGGAGGGTTGTTTGGTTAACAAGAACTAATAAACAATTTTGGCAGTTGAAATGGGCCTTTGCTTCTAAAGCAAGAATGTATTGTAGAGGTGTGGTTACCAAAAAAACGTTCATTGTTTTAATCCTGAGTAAAGTCGATGGTATGTTGTAGAGAGCCTTGATTAGATTGAACTACGGTCGTGGCATTCTTGCTCAGTTGAAAGCGAATGTTAGGTTCATTAATTAAGCATTGTAATGCCATGGTTAGTTCATTTTCAGGTTTAATTAAAATCCCAGATTCAATCAATAGCTGTTCAATGATTTCTTTAAAATTAAAATAACTTGGCCCAGTGATCACTGGCACCCCCAAAGCAACTGGCTCTAACACATTATGCCCGCCGACTTTATTGCCAAGCAAGCTTCCTCCCATAAAACAGATATCAGCGGCACCGAGTAAAACCAGCATTTCACCCATAGTGTCGCCAAGATACACTTGCGTGGAGTCGACAACGGTGTTTGCTTGTGTACGCCTTACTGTTTCGAAACCTTGTGTTTGGCATAATTCGAAGACCGAGTTAAAACGCTCTGGGTGGCGAGGAACTAATATTAAGAGTGCATTTGGGTGGGTTTCTAACACTTGTCTATGAGCATCTAATACTTGCTCATCTTCGCCTTTGTGGGTACTTGCGGCTATCCATACAGGCCTTTGTTGACCAAGCAGAGCACGTAGTTCCACGCCTTGGCGTTTGATCTCATCGGAAATATGGATATCGAATTTGATCGAGCCCGTCACACAGAGTTTGTTTGTCGGGACGCCAAGTTGAGCGAAACGATCAGCGTCCGCTTGGGATTGGCAAAGGACTTTACTCAAGCAAGGGTGGATAAGATTAAATAGCGGTTGAACTTTGGCGTAGTTTTGCTGAGATTTTTCTGACAAACGGGCATTGACCACGATAATTGGGATATTGGCTTTGTGCACAGTTGCGAGAGTATTGGGCCACAGTTCTGTCTCAATGATCAGCATCTTGGTCGGATTTATCGCTTTAAGAAAACCACGAACGGCAAAGGCAAAGTCGATAGGCATATAGCGATGTTCAACTAACTTCCCCAGCTTTTCAATTTGTTCAGCGCCAGTGCTGGTGGTGGTGGTCACGACAATCACTTGGCTGGGCGTTTTCTCTTTAATTGCTTTAATTAGTGGAATCGCCGCGAGGCTTTCTCCAACAGAAACTGCATGGATCCAGATTGGTTGGTTTTGCGCATCAAGCTTTGGGGTGATGCCGAAATGCTCTTTCCAACGTTTGCTGAACTTGGGCTTGTTCGGCTTGCTACGATACAAACCAAACAACAGCAAAGGTGCCGCTAAACCCAGTAGGAGTGTGTAGATCAATCTCACTAACATGCGTTCACCGCAATTGCGTCGAGTTTACGAATACTGTCTACCACTTGCTTTGGTGTCAGTTCAGACAAGCATTTGAGGTGTTGGTATTGGCACTCACGCTTAAAGCAGGGGCGACACTCAATATTGGTGTGAACAATTTCTACGTTTTCTGCCAAAGGCGGTGTGTATTTTGGTGATGTTGAACCATATAGCGCGACGACATTGCAACCCACAGCCGCAGCGACGTGCATTAGGCCTGAATCGTTGCTGACAACCGTGTGACAAGCCGCCAGTAGATCCACCGCTTCAATCAAACTGGTTTCGCCAGCCAGTACGTGAATTTGGTGATGAAACGCGCTAGGTACGCCTTGTTTAATGCCATTACAGGTATCGCGATCTTTTTGCGAACCAAACAACCACACTTGATGACCTTGTTGGCACATGGCGTGGGCGACTTCGGCATAATGATTTTCCGGCCATTTTTTTGCTGGTCCAAATTCAGCACCAGGACAAAGACCGATCACTTTGCTCTGCATCGTAAGATTAAACTTCGCCAGTGTTTGTTGCTGAGCATCAGTATGGATAGACAATTTAGGTCGAGGCAGGGCTTCTAACCCACCTAACGATGAGGAATCGAACATTTGCTCACGTGGGTGAGCCAAGGCCACGTAGCGCTCAACCATATACTGAAACGCTTTTTTGTTAGGGCGTAAATCATTGAGCAGCCCATAACGTATTTCGCCGCGCCAACCGGTGCGCAGAGGGATATTGGCAAACCATGGAATGAGCGCCGATTTGGCCGAGTTAGGCAAAACGTAGGCGTGATCGTACTTAAACTCTCGCAGAGACTTACCGATTTCACGGCGGCCTAGTAAATTAAAATCACCATGTCCGAGGGGCATTTCAATTGCGCAATTGACTTCGGGCATCCGCTCCAAGATCGGTTTACACCATCCAGGGGCAATGACGTCAATGAGAGCATCGGGATGTTGCTGTTTTAGCGTGGTATAGAGTGATTGTGACATCACCATATCGCCAACCCAAGAAGGGCCAATGATTAAATATTTCATTGTTATCTCTTACATCGCTACCTTGTTGTAAATGGCCCGATAATTTAAATTGTTAATCATATAGTTATGTGCTTATTCTGCGTTTAGTCCGTCCCAAACAAATCACGAGTGTATACTTTGTCCTCAACATCTTTTAGCTCTTTGGTCAAACGGTTAGAGACAATCACATCCGCTTGCTGTTTGAATGCTTCAAGATCTTGAATGACGCGCGAGTGGAAGAAGTGGTCCTCTTTCAGCACCGGCTCGTACACAATCACTTCGATACCTTTGGCCTTGATGCGTTTCATAATGCCCTGAATCGAAGAGGCACGGAAGTTGTCTGATCCCGCTTTCATTATCAAACGATAAATTCCTACCACTTTAGGTTGGCGCTGAATGATTGAATCGGCGATAAAATCTTTACGAGTGCGGTTGGCATCCACAATCGCACCAATGATGTTATTCGGCACATCATGGTAGTTGGCTAGTAGTTGCTTGGTATCTTTTGGCAAACAATAACCACCGTAGCCAAACGATGGGTTGTTATAGTGGGTACCAATCCGTGGGTCGAGCCCTACACCCTCAATGATATGACGGCTATTAAGGCCATGCACTTCGGCATAGGAATCCAGCTCATTAAAGTAAGCAACGCGCATCGCAAGATAAGTATTCGAAAACAGTTTTACCGCTTCCGCTTCGGTTGAGTTGGTAAACAGCACCGGAATATCTTGTTTGATCGCGCCTTGTACCAACAAGTTAGCGAACGTTTGTGCTCGTTCACTTTGCTCACCAACAATAATTCGTGAAGGGTAGAGGTTATCGTACAGCGCCTTACCTTCACGCAAAAATTCAGGTGAAAACAGAATGTTGGAGCATTGCAGCTTGTGTTTGAGTTTTTCCGTGTAGCCAACTGGAATGGTCGATTTAATCACCATCACTGCGTCTGGATTAATCTCCATCACATCACGCATCACCGCTTCGACTGATGCGGTATTAAAATAGTTAGTGGTGGGATCATAATCGGTTGGCGTAGCAATAATGACAAAACTCGCACCTTGATAGGCGGTGAGTTTATCGGTGGTCGCGGTGAAGTTGAGCTTTTTTTCGGTCAGGAACTGTTTGATTTCTTGATCCACAATCGGTGACTGGCGACGATTGAGCATCTCAATTTTTTCTGCGTTGATGTCGAGAGCAACGACTTCATTGTGTTGGGCTAGAAGTAATGCATTGGACAGACCTACGTATCCAGTTCCCGCTACCGCGATTTTCATACTGTTCTCTCTATTTTGTATTTCACCTTTTCAGGTGAGGGTATGATTTCTTTTACTTTTTTCCTCGCCCCCTTTTTTGTCACGATGTGGAGGCGATCAGGTGAGGTATCTTATTGGAGATTAATTTTCGCCATATATTCTGCGACACCTTGGGCTACAGTTTTAAACTGCACATCGCAGCCTGCACCACGCAGTTTAGTTAGGTCGGCCTGCGTAAATTCTTGATAAGCGCCTTTTAGGTGGTCTGGGAATGGAATGGTTTCCACTTCACCACGGCCATGGAAGGCAATTACTGCGTTAGCCACTTCATTAAACGATTCCGCTTTGCCCGTGCCACAGTTAAAAATACCAGAGATGCCATGCTCTAAAAACCATAGGTTAACGGCTGCTACATCGCCGACGTACACGAAATCACGTTTAAATTGCTCGCTGCCTGCAAACAGTTTTGGATTTTCGCCCGCATTCATTTGGTTATTTAAATGGAATGCCACCGACGCCATCGAGCCTTTATGCTGCTCACGTGGGCCATAGACATTGAAATAACGAAACCCGGTAATTTGCGACAGCGTTTCACCATGCTGTGCTGCATCCGCCCATAGGCGGCGCACATAGTTATCAAACTGCTGTTTGGAATAACCGTACACATTCAGCGCGCCTTCGTATTGCGGCTCTTCAATAAAGGTATCGGTATCACCGTAAGTGGCCGCAGAAGAAGCATACAGGAACGGGATTTCACGCTCTAAACAGTAGTGCAGCAGCTCTTTTGAGTATTCATAGTTATTGAGCATCACATACTTGCCATCCCACTCGGTGGTGGCTGAACAGGCACCTTCATGGAAAATCGCTTCAATCGGCCCGAAATCATCCCCTGCCATAATTTGTGCCAGAAAATCATCTCGGTCCATGTAGTCTGCGATTTGCAGATCAACCAGGTTTTTGAATTTACGACCATTTTTTAAGTGATCAACGACCAGAATATCGGTAATACCACGTTGATTAAGTGCTTGAATGATGTTGCTGCCAATCATGCCAGCGCCGCCAGTGACGATGATCATAACCTTTTTGCCTTATGCTAAATAAATTGGCGAAATAGTAGCAGGAAAGGAGGGGCGAGGAAAGAAAGGGCCTAGGTTCTAGAGTCTAGAACCTAGGATCTGGAACTTATTCCGCTCCCTGTTCTAACCACACCCAAGTATACGGTTGGCGTTTGAGCACATCTTGCTGATCTTGCTGTGCCGCGATGTTTTTGAGTAGAGGGATAGTATCAGTGTTTAGATCCTCTGCATTGGCAGAAGATAAATTTTGGTGTTGATATAAAAATGCTTCTTGCACGGCTTGTATATTAGTTGATAGCAGTGAGACAAATGTTTTTGCATTTGTATTCAATCTATCGTCCATATTGGTTCGATTAAATTTTAAGGTTGGAATGTTTTTTGTTATTGGGGTGTAAAACACCTGACGAATAGATTGGTTGTCATTAGATTGGCGCTTGGTGCTAACTAGTACACGTTGAATCCCTGATTGTGCATTTAAATTACCAGTATCAATGGTTATGCATTGACCATTTTGGGATTCTTGACAGTTTTCAATTTTAATTTCTGGTTGGTTTGGGAATTCATCTAATATATGGTCAGCGTTTAATACACCATTATTTGTGCCTTGGGAAACATGTTGTACTCCCCAATGCAGAGCTTGGTTATTGACAGCTTGTTGACCTTTTAAATAAAGATAATAATTTTCATCACCAATGCTTGCTGCATAGCTAAAATTACCGTCTGTATTTTGTGTAAGTGGCTGCCATAAATAAGCGTAATTAGCATTGCTAAGTATTTTTTTTCCATTTACAAATAGTAATGCATTTTCAATGGTTAAATTTGCTGGTGATCTCCATATACCACCGGTCCAATCAACTGGATCAAGAACAATGGGTGATCCTTGAATACCTCTTTGTGAAAAAGGGGTAAATTTAAATCCTAGTAAAGACTCTATGCGCTCATCCTTAGTTGTATAAATTATTGCTAATAGTGGATGTTGTTGCGAACTAAACTCGATGGCTGTATTGTCTGGATTATCTTTTTTATAATATTTTGTTATTTCATCTAGGTTTTGAGTGCTAGTGTTAAAGCCAGATAACAAATTAGAGCCTGACATTCTTTGAATAAAGCCATTTACGGTTTGTACTTGTGGATTGGCGCTATTGGGGGTTAAGCAAGAAGTGCGATTTCCGTCAGTATAAATAGCAAATGAATCAGGTAGTACAGATTTGGCAAAAGTGGTTACGTCGGTAATTCTGTTTGATAATTGATAATAAGCAAAGCTTAAATATCCATCATCAGGAATAGTACTTTGTGTGAAACGAAGTTGATTAACTTTTAGGTCTAAACTAGTAAAATTTCTAACGATGCTACCATCAGCATTATGAATAAATACCTCATATTGTGTAGAGGTTGTATTAATCGGCTGTGTTGAATAAGCGACTATCGTATCTTTTATTTCTGAATTAAAATTAGGAGCATATCCGAATATTTGACAGTTAATATCTGTGGGCTGTATCGTTCCAGTACCTAAAAAATCAATAGTAAAATACTTAACGGGTGCAGGAGAACTGCCGCTTTCGCCGCCGCCGCAGCCCATCAGGGCAAGTGCTATTACGCTAGAAATGATTGGTTTATGCATTAGATAGAATCCCTGAGTTTGCCAGATTGCGTTTCGTTGTTGTCATGCAAAAAATGATCCTAAAATCTAGACCCTAGACCCTAGACCCTAGACCCTAGACCCTAGACCCTAGACCCTAGACCCTAGACCCTAGACCCTAGAACCTAGAACCTAGAACCTAGAACCTAGAACCTAGAACCTTTCATACCAAGGGCTTCTCGCATCGGTCATCTTAAATAAACCGTACTGACGTGAGAGCATTTGCCCGCCATCACGTTGCAGTGGTAACCAAGAAACATTAACCCGTTCGGTGCTTGGGCGAATGGTCATCAAATCCAATGGAATCGAAATATAGAAGCCTTTGGAGAAACTGCCTTCGCCAAATTCTTCAGCGGAGAGATCGGTTTTAGTGGCAAAGGCACCGGCGATAACGCCACTGGCAAACTGTTTTGAGAAATCAACCGTAAAGCCGATATCCTCGGTCAAATAACGGCCAGCACTGACTTTGAGTAGCGTATTATCCAGCAGCGACCAAAATTGCGGTTGCCAATACAGTGTGGCATGACCGGTGAGGGTGCCAGTTTGTACGCGATATTTATTACCAGTGTCGGCATCGTATTGATGTTCTTGTTGATACAAGCCAAAAATAGAGCTTGGGTCGCGCTGTTTGACATAGTTACCATCAATCCCGATGGCCCAGTTTTTACCCAGTGGACGGTACAGCAGTTCGCTGCCCACCCCTGCAAACATAGTTTCGAGATAACCGGCATAAGCTTGGGTATAAAATTGCTGCCATTGATCAAAATAAGTCAGTTGCAAATGGCTGACTCGAATCGGTTCTTCAAAATATTGGCGTGATAGGGTGCGTACCCGTTTTAAATCGGTACCATCTGGCGGTACGGTATAGTTGAACTTGTCATAGTTATCGATCAAGTTGCCATACAAAGTACCGGAAACTCGCCAATGATCGCCCATTTTATAGCTGGCATTAGCATTAATGCCAATCGCGTAAAGATAAAAATCTTCTGATCCACCAAATGACTGTTGTAATACCGGTGAAAAACCAAAGCTCCAGCGTTGCTGTTGTTCGGCTTTTAACTCGCCATTGTTCGGCGCTGGGTGAGTGGATTGTTTGGCATCAGCCAGCTTCACATCGGGGTAATCGTGATCGATGACTCGTTTGAATGCGGCACTGTTCAAGTGAGTTTCGGTTAATGGTTGATCTTCACTGGTCTCAATAATTCGGTAGCTACGAGTGTGTATCCCAGTATTGGCAATTAAAGTCGCTGCACGTTGCTCGGCTTGCTCACGGTCGCGGTATTTTACCTGAGTACCTTTGACTACAATGCTATCGTGTTCTTGGTACACTTCGACGGGTTGATAACCAGCAATAGCCGCTAAATCTTCCGTTAAGTTTTGCCACTCTTCATCACTGAGCTCGGTCCTGCTTGGGGCAGGTTGGTAAGTCGGGGCTGGCGAATCGATCCAGGTTGGTTTAAGTGAGGCAACATTGGTTGCTAAAGTTAGGCCTGCGGTCAAAGTATTGCCACGCTGATAGCTGACCCGTAAATCGGCCCAATCGGTGAGCGCATAAGCCATACCAAAGTTCCATGGCGTAGCGACTGGCATTGGCTCTCGGCCACGTGTTACCGGAAAATCACTGCGGTAATCATTACCATCGTATTCCAGTTTTAAGCGCAGTGGTGCCAATGGTGTTTGGTATTCAATGCCACCAAATAGGGCGGTACAGCCAGTGAACATGCGCCCCAAATCAAACATGCCACCGTTGCCGCCGTAGCTGCCATCACGTCCGCAGTCTGGGCTGGCGGTTTTATCGCCACTGAGATTGGCGCGATTACCTAAATAACCCCAACCGACCCCTAGAGTAAAATCGAGTGGACCCACGTGTTTAGTGGCGACTAAATATTCACCATCAAATAATCCGGTGCCGCCTATATCACGCAGTCCGAGTGAAATATCAGGTAGCCAATAGTTTTCTTGCCATAAGCGCAGTTTGGCATCGATCGATTTATCGGTGTATTTGGTATCGCCACTAAAGCTTGCATCATTACTATAAAGCAGTGCATGCACTTGGGTATAGCGCACGGTGGTTTCTAGCCAAGGGAAAAGTTGCAGTGAAATTGCATAATGCAAGTAATCGTCATTATTCGTGACCGCTAAACTCAGTTCACCTTCTGGTAGCATACGAGCGCTGGGCATTTGGATAAGCCCAGTGCCGCCAAAATCCGCTTGTGCATGGCGCAGTGGCGGGTAGCTAAACTCATCGGCAAAAGCTTGCCGTGGCATCAGTATACTACTCACCATGACAGCGAGTAGTGAGAGGGAAGAATTCAATTGCGAAGAGCGGCCAGTTTTCATAACGGTAATCTATTTCTCAGTAGTTCGATCACTAACTGATTGATATCAGTGCTTGCGGTGTCGGAATAAACAGCAGAGTGAGTTAGTGGTAGCGGTACATATATGATTGCCCCAGGGGCTACTTCGGCAAAGTTTTGGTTCCAATAGGCGACGGTATGCTTTTGCACCGTGCCATCAGGCTGAATGACGATAATTTCACTAATTTGTTCATCGAATAATCCTGCGGCTTGTGCATAATCTTTGGCTGAGCGCCTGTTAAGCCAAGCTACCTCTCCCGGTTTGCTTACTGCACCATAAACAGAGACGTGAGTTGATTTTTGTTTGAGAGTGAGTAACCACTGACCATTGAGTCGCGGGTTATCCTGCGCAGCAATTCTGGTCCAATCAGGGTCCAGAATGCCAAATACGCGTTTCGCTACATCAATATGGCGCAGTTGCGTATCAAGTGATGTCCATAGCGCTTGCTGAGTCGCAGGGGCCGCCGCTTGCCGATCGGCCAGTTTCAATAGCACTTCGCGTTTAAATAAAAAAGCATGGCTTAAATCAAACAGTCCGGCACTTGACCACTCTACATCCAGCGTACTGAGCTGGTAATGTTGTAGTGCTTGCATAGTGGCGTGATCAAGCCGAACCGGCTCGGTAAAACGCAGTTGCACGGCATTGCCTGCCAAGCGAGCTTCTAGAGTGGTGGCGAGTGGTGTAGCCGCCAATAGTGAGTTTGCACTTAACCCGCACATCATCACGATTAAGGTTAGCCAAGCGTTCGAGGGAAAGGCCACTTTTAAGGGATGCCAAGCTTGCAACATTAGATGCCTCCTTGGTTTAAATAAGATTTACCGACCGCTAATGCATAACGATTTAAACCGGGAGCCAATTGTTGCTCGGTGGCAATAACCGCCCCTGTGGTTGGGTCAAGCCAGTAGAAGTTGTGATATTGCTGCTGAATCGCCTCGATAGTGATGCGTTCGTTAATGCGTAGTAGAGTGCGAAACTCGCCGTTTGGCAGTTGTTTGATCTGTTCACCTTGATTGACAAAATGAGACTGCGCCAAATAGCGAAAATGATAACCCGGTTGCCAGCTTAAGTAGAACTGCCAATCACGTGGGGTGGTGGTTTTATGTAATCCGAGTTGCAGAGGATCAACCGAATCAGATTCAAGGTGAATTAAGTTTTCGCTATCCAAGTTCAACGTTTTGGTAATTCTGCCACCTTGGGTGACAATCATTTCTTGACCAGATGAGACCCATTTTAATGCGGTATGAGAATTATTCGAGGTTGGCTCAGCCCAAGCTAATACCATTAATGCGAGTGGATTATTATTCTGCTGAATATATAAACTGGCGTAAGGAATACTGGCAACGGTTTGTGCTGAAATAACCGAAGCTTCTGGTCCAAAAATCGCAAGTTGCAAAGAATCAGATAAATGTTGCGCATTCTTTGCACATCCAGAAAGCAGAAATAACTGACAAAGAACGAAATAATATATTTTGCGCATGATAGATTGATCTAAAAAATTATAAGAAAACAACCGCTTTACGCGGTTGTTTTAAAGGTAAGATGACTACTTAGCTGCTGAAACAGAAGTTGTAGTATCTGTACCTGAGTCGCTCGCTGCTACTGCAACGACCGCTACTGCTACCGCAGCAACAGCAACTGCTGTTGTGGTTGCGGAGCCTACTGCTGCAGTGCTAGCAGCAGAACCGCCGGCACCAGATGTTGCAGTTTCTTCTGCTGCAGTGGCAAAACCACTGGCCAGCAGTGCACTTAGTAATACGAGTGCTGATTTTTTCATTGCTATCTCCATGAAAGATATTTATTACATCGATGTACATCCGCATCAATCGCGGATCATGCAAAAGATAGACAGAATTGCTTTTAATGTAAACAAAATAAAGGGAATAACGGAAAATATATTAATAATAATCACTAGAATTATCGGGATAGAATGAGTTTCTAAAATTAACCAATATAGACTTCACAAGCTTAACCAAGCTCGGTATGATTTCGCGCCTAATTGAGCAAATTAAATGATATTTTGCTCAAATTAAATGATGATAATTTGAAAGTTTTCATCGCTAACTTAAGCTTTTGTGATGCGAATCTCATAAGTGAGCCTGGTTAATAATAAAAAACTAAGGTAAGGGTAGCAAAAAAGTAAAAGATAAGAGAAAAACGGTTCTTAGAACCTCAACAATCAGCCATTACCGCGTTAGGAGGAACGATACCTCAGGGCGGTAGCGTATTTAAAATACGGTTGACTTAACCGATTCTGTCGTCAAGGAACGTTTTGTGAAATCATCAAGATGCCTTTTATCGAAGCCCATTTGGCTTAGTTTGGGACTTATTGCACCAAGCTTGATGGTGCCCAGTGTTACTGCAGCAACCTATGCAGGCATTGCTTTGACATACAGTAATGCCGAATATCAACCCAACCATACTGCCTCATTTAGCGATGGTTCACCGATCGCCGTCGCTTTGCAAGCGGGCTATTTTTTCAGTGATTATCTTGGCCTTGAAGCGCGTTATAGTACTTCGGTGCAGCGTAGTTCGGGGATTAGTATTGATAATTTGGCTGCCGCGTTGGTTAAACTCAATTTACCCATGTCAGCACAAGTTTCTCTGTATGGTTTGGCGGGTTACTCCTATTTTAGTTTAGATAAACAAGGGGTAGGTAGCGTGGATGAGTCTGGATTCAGCTCTGGCATTGGCATCCATTACGCACTGGATAACCGAAGTGCTATTGCATTCGATTTTATTAATCACGCCAATGGCGATGAAGCACGTTTAAATACGGTTAATTTGAGTTTTCAGTTTAAGTTTTAATCGATGACGTGCTAACTCAGGTCGTTTTAACAACCAACCACGCTCTTAACCAACCCCAAGCATTACGCTCATTATTTTCTCATTTTGCCTAAAAGCGAAGCAACCTTATGACCCAAGGATACATTTTACGGACACTTAGCCTAGTGGCTAGCTTGAGCCTACCGGTAGCGATGGCGCAAACGCCGACCCCGGAACAGATCCAAATGTTTAAAAATTTACCTGCCGCGCAACAACAAGCGTTGGCGAGTAAATATGGTATTGCCTTGCCAGCCTCGGTGAATAACTCAGCCAGTTATGAAAATCCGGAGGTCATTATGCCTCGTTCGTTAAATGAACAGGCCGCCCAGGGTCAGCAGCAAAACAAGACTAAGTCGCAAAATGGACAAGACAAAGCGCTTGAGCGTTTTGGTTTATCGCTGTTTTCGGGTTCACCCAGTACTTTTGCCCCCGTCGGTGATGTGCCAGTACCATCGGATTACACCGTTGGCGCTGGTGATGAAATTGTTATTCAACTATTTGGTAAAGATAACCAGACGCACCGCTTAAGAGTTAATCGCGCTGGAATCATCAATTTTCCTTCATTAGGCCCGGTTCAAGTTGCAGGGCTAAAATTCTCAGAAGTACGTCAATCCTTGGCTAAACGAGTTGAGGAGCAAATGATCGGCATTCGCAGTGATATTTCATTGGGTGAGCTGCGCACTATGCAAATCTTTGTGATGGGCGATGCTTACAAACCGGGTGCCTACACCGTCAGTGCACTGACCACGCTTTCACAAGCCATTTACTACAGTGGTGGTTTTAGCCAAAGTGGCGCGCTGAGAAATATTCAGCTAAAACGTGAAGGTCAAGTGGTGGTGCAACTGGATCTGTATGATCTGCTCCTGAAAGGTGATACCCGTAATGATGTGCGCTTAATGCCAAGTGATGTGGTATTTATTGGCGCAGTGGATAAAACCATTGTGATTGATGGTGAAGTGAATCGCCCCGCGATTTACGAAATTAAAAATAATGAAACCTATCAAGATGTCATCAATATGGCTGGCGGTTTTACGCCTAACGCTTATCAAGATAAAACCGAAATCAAACGTTATGCCAATGGTGGGATCCGCAAAGCGTTAACACTGGATTTGACCAATCAACATGACTTAAAAAGCAAAGTTAATAATGGTGATGTGGTCAAGATTTTGAAAAAGAGTGAGCAATTAAGCCACTATGTTGAAATCGCTGGTGATGTTCAGCATCCTGGATTTTTTGAATGGAAGCCAGGGTTACGAATTGCAGATGTATTTCAATCGGTAGACAGCGCTTTTAATTCTACGGCGGATGTCAATTATGCGCTGGTGGTGCGTCAAATCAATGTTCAACGTGATATTCAAGTGCACCAAATTAACCTCGCGAGCGCCATTCTTGACCCGAATGGCCGAGATAACCTCACGCTACAATCCCGAGATCGTCTATTAATTTTCAACCGCTTTAATTACCAAGATTTTGATGGTACGAATATCGCTGACAAAGAAACAGAAAATCGAGCTAAAACCCTTGAACAAGCGCAACTGCAAGCGCAAGTCGAGCAAGAAAAGGAACAAACAGATACTCAGTTAAGCTCCCCCTCACTGGAGAAAATTCAGTTTGCAGGTAAAAAAATCACGCATAATGAGTTTGAAAAGCTCAAACAAAATACTCGGCGCAATCTACTGGCTCCGGTATTGCTGCAACTGCATCAACAGTCTCGATCTGGTCGCGCGCCACAAGTTGCCGAAGTGGTGGGTGAGGTTAAATTCCCAGGGCGCTATCCGATCACTGAGCAGATGACGACCTCGGCTTTGATTGAAGCGGCTGGCGGCTTAACGTTTAATGCTTATACCATTAGCGCCGAATTAGCTCGGCGTGAAATTGATGCCAATCACGAGAGAGTGAGCACCCAAATTACCGCGATTGATTTACGCCAAGCTTTAAGTGATCAGCCAACAAACAAATTTATTCTGCAAGGCATGGATAAATTGAACGTATTGGAAAAACCGTCGGCAAAACTGCAACAAACCGTAGTACTGCAAGGTGAAGTGTTGTTTCCGGGCACTTACACGGTGCGGCAAGGTGAAACGTTGGCTGACTTGTTGAAGCGCGCGGGTGGTTTGACTGAATTTGCCAACCCGCGTGGCGCAATATTCACTCGTGAAGCGTTACGTTTACAAGAGCAAAAATTACTCAATCAGTATGCGGCGGATATGCGAGCAGAAACCGCGAAGAAGACCTTCCGTGCTGATACTAATTTAAGCTCGGTGATTTCCGATCCGGATAAAACCTTAGCTTTTGTTGAAGAAGCTAGCCGCAGTAAAGCTTTAGGCCGCATGGTAGTGCAGCTTAACCGAATTTTACGCGATGAAAGAAGTGCCGATTTTATCCTAGAGGATGGTGATTTTCTATTTGTACCCACTTTCCGTAATACGGTATCCATCATGGGCGAAGTGCAGGTGCCGGTGACCTATCTACTGGATAGCACATTGCGCGTGGATGATTACGTCAATAAAGCGGGTGGGGTGAAAAAACAAGCCGATGAAGACCGTATCTTCGTTGTACGAGCTGATGGTTCGGTTTACAAACCGAGTTCGGGCTATTGGTTTGGTAACAATAAAGACCAATTACAAGCGGGTGATACTATTGTGGTTCCACTAGATACCGATTACCGCGATGCACTGAGTACTTGGACTGCCGCCACTCAAATTCTGTATCAAACCGGTGTCGCGATTAATGCACTGAAGTAGCCTAGAGATTTGAAATCTAGAACCCTATAAACTCATTTCACCGATCCTATTCCTAGTCCCTAGTGCTTTATCTAGGGCCTAGGGCTTAGGGTCGTAGGATCTAAAACTCCCTATGCAGCAACAAAACTTAACGCCTCCGAACTACTTAGCCTACCCTCATCAGCCTCAAGCCATCGCCGATGATGAAATCGATCTGCGCGAACTATTTTCTGCCCTGTGGCAAGGTAAATGGACCATCATTGCTATCACGTTAGTCTTTGCGATTGGCTCGGTGATATTTGCGATTTTGCAACCCAACATTTACAAAGCGGAAGCTTTACTTGCCCCAGCATCGGAAGAGCAAGGGGGCGGCTTAAGTGCTTTAGCTTCACAATTTGGTGGTTTAGCCAGCTTAGCCGGGGTTAATCTGGGTGGAAAAGGTGGGGTTGATAAAACCCAAATGGCGATTGAAGTTTTAAAATCACGCCAATTTACCAGTGAGTTTATTCAGCAGCACAATATTTTGGCCGATATTATGGCCGCTGAAAAATGGGAGAGTAGTGCTGATCAACTGATTTATGATCCCGCCCTTTATAACGTGCAAACCAACACTTGGGTGCGTGAAGTCAAAGCGCCATTTAAACCCGAACCTTCGATGCAAGAAGCTTATAAAGAGTTTCGGAAAATGGTGGCGATTAATTCAGCTAAAGACACCGGTATGGTGACGATTTCGGTTGAACATTTATCCCCCAGGGTTGCTCAACAATGGGTGACTTGGTTAATTGAAGACATCAACAAAGTAATGAAAGAGCGTGATGTAGCCGAAGCGCACCGCAGTACCGCATTTTTAAATGAACAAATAGCCTTAACCAATGTGGCTGACATCCGTACCGTTCTGTACAAACTGATTGAAGAGCAAGCCAAAACCATCATGTTTGCCGAAGTCCGTGATGAATATGTGTTTAAAACCATCGACCCCGCCTTAGCCCCAGAAGAAAAAGCCAAACCCAAACGTGCCTTAATTTGTGTATTAGGCACCTTACTCGGCGGAATGCTAGGGGTGGCAATGGTGCTGGTGAGGTTTGCGTTTAGAAAGGAAGAGGTTAGAACCTAGGGGCTTCCTAGGGGCTTCCTATTGGGACAGTTTAACGAAAAGCAGTAAAACCTAGGCCTTACGTGGGATAGCAAGGATGCAGATGTCTCAAAATGGATAAAATGTGTCTCAACTTGGTTTGGAAGGCTGAGATGAAAGTGTGTAGTATTTCAATTTCTTTTTTAGAAATTGTTCTAAATTAGGTCTGAAGTAATGATGAAAAAGAAAGTTCTTACGGTTTTTGGTACACGACCAGAAGCGATAAAAATGGCACCATTGGTACATGCATTAGCATCTGATGAGCGATTTGAAGCAAGGTGTTGTGTTACGGCTCAGCATAGGGAAATGCTTGATCAGGTCCTTGAGCTGTTTGAGATCACGCCTGATTATGATCTGAACTTGATGAAAGCAGGCCAAACATTAAATGATGTAACCGCTAAAATTATTCAGGAACTGAAGCCTGTACTACAAGACTTTAAACCAGATGTTGTGCTTGTACACGGTGATACAGCGACCACATTTGCTGCGAGTCTTGCTGCTTATTACGAACAGATCCCGGTTGGGCATGTAGAAGCAGGACTTCGTACTGGTAATATTTATTCGCCTTGGCCAGAAGAAGGCAATCGCCGCTTAACTGGTGCTTTAACAAAGTTTCATTTTGCTCCTACCGAAACATCTAAACTTAACCTACTAAAAGAAAACTTTAACACTGACGATATTACAGTTACAGGTAATACCGTTATCGACGCATTGTTAATGGTTAAAGATAAAATCGAAAGTGATGAAGACTTAAAGCGAACGCTTGCATCTCAGTTTCCATTCTTAGATGAAAATAAAAAACTGATTCTTGTTACAGGACATCGACGTGAGAGTTTTGGTGGTGGGTTCGAACGTATTTGCGAAGCTTTAGCGATAACAGCAAAAGCGCATCCTGATACGCAGATTTTATACCCAATGCATTTAAACCCCAATGTTCGTGAGCCAGTAAATCGTATCTTGGCTGGTATAGACAATATTTATCTTATAGAGCCACAACAATACCTTCCATTTATCTATTTAATGATGCAAGCAAACATCATTCTTACTGACTCTGGTGGTATTCAAGAAGAAGCCCCTTCTTTGGGTAAGCCTGTTTTAGTTATGCGAGATACCACTGAAAGACCTGAAGCTGTTGAAGCTGGCACTGTCAAGTTGGTTGGTACAGATATTGAAACCATTGTCACTAACCTCAATGAGCTGCTTACAAACGAAGTTGCTTATAGAGAAATGAGTTTTGCCCATAACCCATATGGTGATGGTAAAGCTTGTAAACGAATTCTTGAAATATTAGCAATTGATGCATAGGTAGTAAAATATGTTGAATGGTAAAGATATAAAAATCGGTATTGTGGGTCTTGGTTATGTAGGTCTTCCTTTGGCTGTAGAATTCGGTAAGATATTTGACACATTAGGTTTTGATATTAACCAAAGTCGTGTTTCAGATCTGTCAGAAGGTAATGATTTTACTTTGGAGTGTTCAAGGGAAGAGCTTAAAGAGGCAATAAATCTAAAATATAGCGCTAATATTGAAGATTTAAATGACTGTAATGTGTATATAGTGACAGTACCTACGCCAATTGATGAGCATAAACAACCTGATCTAACACCACTGATTAAAGCGAGCGAGATGCTTGGTAAGGTGATTTCAAAAGGTGATATTATTGTCTATGAGTCAACTGTATACCCTGGTGCTACCGAAGAAGAGTGCATACCGATAGTAGAGAAAGTTTCAGGGCTTACTTTTAATAGTGATTTTTATGCTGGTTATTCACCTGAACGTATTAATCCTGGCGACAAAGAACATCGTTTACCAAATATTTTAAAAGTTACAAGTGGTTCAACACCTGAGATTGCAGAGTTTGTTGATCAACTATATAAAAGTATTATCACCGCAGGCACTCATAAAGCGTCATGTATTAAAGTAGCAGAAGCAGCTAAAGTTATCGAAAATACTCAGCGTGACGTAAATATTGCTTTGATTAATGAACTTTCAATTATCTTTGATAAATTAGGTATTGATACATTAGAAGTATTGGAAGCTGCTGGTACAAAGTGGAACTTCTTGCCTTTCCGACCAGGTCTGGTTGGTGGACACTGCATTGGTGTAGATCCATATTACTTGACACATAAAGCCCAAACTGTTGGGTATCATCCAGAGATGATTCTTGCTGGTCGTCGTTTAAATGATGGTATGGGGGCATATGTTGTATCGCAGCTTGTTAAAGCAATGCTTAAGAAACGGATCCACGTTGACGGTGCAAACGTACTTGTTATGGGACTAACGTTCAAAGAGAACTGTCCAGATTTACGTAATACAAAAGTTGTTGATATTGTAAGTGAATTAAAAGAATATAATATCAATGTTGATATCACGGACCCTTGGTGCAGTAATAAAGAAGCAAACTATGAATATGGTTTAACGATAATTGAACAACCAAAACAAAATCATTATGATGCTATTATTTTAGCGGTAGGACATAATCAGTTTAAAGCGATGGGGTCAGAAGAAATACACATGTTTGGTAAAAGTGAACATGTACTTTATGACCTAAAATATGTTTTGGATAAAAATGATGTAGATATGCGTTTATAAATTTTTTATAAATGGAGTTTTAATCATTACGAGGTGAAGTTATAGACCTCGTATTCCTATTTCTTTAAATATTTGGTCTAAATATGTCTCGTTACGATGAAATACAAATTGAATTACTCAATGACCCAAAAACATGGTTGGTGACAGGAGTTGCAGGCTTTATTGGCTCAAATCTGTTAGAAACATTGTTAAAGCTTAACCAAAAAGTAGTAGGGCTTGATAATTTTGCTACCGGGCATCAACGTAACCTTGATGAAGTAAAAAGCTTAGTAACAAATGAACAGTGGAATGCTTTTACATTTATTCAAGGTGATATTCGTAACTATGAAGATTGTAAGCAGGCAGTATCTAACGTGGATTATGTACTTCATCAAGCCGCTCTAGGTTCAGTCCCGCGTTCAATTGCTGATCCACTTACAACTAATGCCACTAATATTACTGGCTTTTTAAATATGCTGGATGCAGCAAAAGAAGAAAAAGTAAAAAGCTTTACTTATGCAGCTTCAAGTTCTACATATGGTGATCACCCTGCGTTACCAAAAGTAGAAGAACATATCGGTAAACCGCTATCACCATATGCCGTTACAAAATATGTGAATGAGCTTTATGCTGAAATATATGCTCGTACTTATAGCTTTAAAACCATTGGCTTACGTTATTTTAATGTGTTTGGACAACGGCAAGACCCGAACGGAGCTTATGCCGCTGTTATTCCGAAATGGACATTAGCAATGATTCATGGCGGTGATATATATATTAATGGCGACGGCGAAACAAGTAGAGATTTTTGTTTTATTGATAATGTCGTGCAAATGAATATATTGGCAGCTACCACAACAGAAGATAATAAAGATGAAGTATATAACGTTGCCTTAGGAGATAGAACGTCTTTGAATGAACTTAAGCATTATATTCAAACGGCCCTGTCAAATGAAAAAGTAAATTGCCAAAGTAATGTTATTTATCGAAAATTTCGTTCAGGTGATGTACGACATTCTCAAGCTGATATATCGAAGAGTGTGAATAAGCTTGGATATAGTCCTTTATATAGAGTTAGTGAGGGTTTGTCATTATCAATGAAATGGTATATCAGCCACAACTAGGGTGAGGAATGATGAACGTTAAAGCTAGTGTTGTTATAGGTGGAGATTTTGCACCGGTGAATATCAATGAGGACGCTCTCATCAAAGGGGACTTGAAGAGTGTCTTTAATGATTTAATGCCAATTTTAAGCAACTCTGATTTCAATGTTTTTAACTTGGAATGTCCTGTGCTCGACGAATTCTCATTCATGGAAAAGTTTGGGCCTAAATTGAAGTCTTCTAGTCATGTTTTAAACCATATTGGCAATGGATTTATTGATTGTGTCGGTCTGGCTAATAATCACATTATGGATTATGGTGAAGTCGGACTAAAATCAACCATTAAAGCGTGTTTAGATAATGATATTTTGTTTTTTGGTGCTGGAAATAATTTAGACTCAGCGAGGGAAGTTAAGAAGGTTTCTATTAACGGGATCGTGGTTGGCTTTCTTGGAATTGCGGAGCAAGAGTTTTCTATTGCAACCTCAAATTCTTATGGAGCTAACCCTTTAGAGCCTATAGATAACTATGAGACGATAAAAGCTTGTCGATCTGAGTGTGATTTCTTGGTTGTTTTCTTCCATACAGGTAATGAACAGTATGAATATCCTAGTCCAAGATTAAAGAAAACGAGCCATTTCCTATTGAATGCTGGTGCAGACTTAGTATTGTGTCAACATTCTCATTGTGTTGGAACTTATGAGAAGGTTGGAGATAAGCATATAGTATATGGACAAGGCAATATGCTATTTGATTTCCATAACAATATGAAAGGTTGGAATGAAGGAATGCTAATAAAGCTAGATTTTATTAATAATGGTAACGTTGAGTTAGACTTCATTCCTATTTATCAAACTCCTGGAGAAATTGGTGTTAAGTTGATGCCAGAAAATAAGTCAAAGGATTTTATTGATGATTTTTTTGAGCGAAGTAAGATAGTTTATGACGATAACGCATTGCAAATTAAATGGAATGAATATTGTGATACTGTATCTAGTAGGTATTTATCCGATTTGTTATTCCCTTACAACAGATATGGTTCTTGGATTATTAGAAAGTTTTTACTTGCAGATAAAATAATTAATAGTAGAGCAAAAGCATTGTTAATAAACATGTTTAGATGCGAAATCCATAGAGATGTTGTTGTTAATATACTTAAAAGAAAATAATATGAAAAAAATTCTGTTTTATTTAAAATATTTTTTTATTCGCTTTCATTCTGTGAAAAGATATTTGGATGTAAAAAATAGTGAGGCTTTAGATAATGAAAGGTTATCTAACTTGCAGTTGAAAAAGATGAAAGCCTTATTTTATCATGCGAAGACAAACTCTCCATATTATGCTGAAAAATTTAAAGATATCAATGAATCTGATATTAATTCTATAGAGGATTGGGAAAAGTTACCTATATTAACTAAAGAGGATATACGGTTATATCAAAATGATATCAAGATAAGAAATGTCTCACGTAATAGGTTTAGAGAGGTTACCACCGGTGGCAGTTCTGGCCAGCCGCTTAAATTATATCATGATAACAGCCATTCTGTTGATGCTTTAGGCTGGAGAGCTTTAACTTGGTGGGGAGTTCACCCTAGCGACAATATTGGTTTTATATATAGAAAAGTTAGAGTTGGATTTAAAGCCATTCTAAATTACATATTATGGTTGCCTACTAAAAGATTTTTTCTCGATGCTTCTCTAATGAATGACAGAAGTATGAAGCTGTTTGTCCAGAAAATAAAAAGTAATAAACCAAAAATAATAAATGGTTATGTTGGTGCCGTTGTTGAGTTTAGTAGATATTGTATATCAAATAATGTTGATATTGAGGGAGTTAAAGCTGTATGGGTTACGGCTGCGCCTCTATCAGAAGCTAATCGAGTATTAATAGAAAAGGCATTCAATTGCCCTGTTTTCGATCAGTATGGCTGCAGTGAAATATACTGGGTAGCTGTAGAATGTAAACAACATAGTGGACTACATGTATTTGAAGACGCAAGATATGTAGAAATTCTTGAAGATGGAAAGAAAGTTAAGGACGGTACATATGGTACTGTAGTCATCACAGACCTTGAGAATTATGCCTTTCCCCTAATAAGATACGTGAATGGAGACAGAGGTCGTTATCTAGAGGAGCCGGCTTGCGGCTGTGGGTTGAAATATAAAAAGCTCGATAAGATAAAGGGGAGAGTTTCCGAATGTTTACGAAGTCCAAGTGGAAACGTTATTGCTGGCGAATATTTAACTACTATATTTGATGACGAACCAGAATTGGTTACTGACTTTCAAATCCGACAGTTACAAGACTATTCTGTGATTTTGTATTGTGTCGTTATTCATCAAAATGATACGACTATGAGTTATTGTGACTCAAAGATAAAACTAATTTCTAGATTGTTGGGTGGTGATTGTGATGTTACTTTATCAATAGTTAATAACATTAAGCATGATGATGGTAAGACTAGATTTATTAGATCTGATGTGAAAGTGAATTAAGATGTTTCTCTTCTTGTTTCTTACATTATCATTTCTATCTTTAATCTCTACAAAGGATGTATTTTCACCGGGGAAAATTTACTTAGCAGTAATTTTCGTTTTTTTTGGTGACGCAATTTTTTCTAACGCCACAAACATATCTTTTCAGCTAATCATATCAATTTTATTAATTTTCGGCTTTCTAATAATTTGTGCTGAAAAATTTGGATTTAAAATACAACTTAATAAGTTTAATGCTGCGCCGCGTGAAGTTTTACCAAAATCTTTTGTATACAAGTTGTGGTTGTTAACTCTAGTTCCGGTAGTTGCTCAAATTTTATTTGTTTATCAAATGGGAGGTATTACAGGCTATTTTATTAGCATAGGTGAAAGGGTCTACGCATGGAAGGGGTATGGGTTATATCTATTGCTAATTAGACTTATAAGTATAATTAGCTATTGTTATTTTTTCTATATGATGATTCATTCTTCAAACCGAAAAAATAAATTGCTTTTTACTTTACATTTTATGATTTTCATTTCCTTAGCGCTACTATCTGGCTCAAGAAGTATGTTGTTATGGAACCTTGTATATATGGTGATACTATATCATTATATGAGGTATAGAGTTAACTTTGGTAAAGCGTTGTTATCATTTGGAATTGTTGTATTTTTAGCTATGATGCTCGGAGCAATAAGAGATGGCTACAAAATGAATGATGATGGTTTTTCAACAGGAATTGAGCTTTCCGAAAAGTTGCTAAATATGGCTAATTTTACATATGGTACGAAGCCCATACATTTGCTATTAGATATAAATGAAAATTATGATTATAGTTTTGGTAAAACGTATTTGACTGTCTTTTCTAACTTGGTGCCAAGAGGTTTATGGGTAAATAAACCTGATCCTGGAGGGATAGTTTTTACTAGAGATATTTTGGGTGACCCATTTGGTGGCTTTTCTTATTATTCTACAGGTATTTTTGGTGAAGCGTTTATTAACTTTGGACTCATTGCCGGTAGTATCTTTGCAGTAGTTCAGCTTTTTATTTTATATTTGTTTCTTGCAAAGTATATCTCTAATGTTAATAATAGTAGAGATAGTTTTGAGTATAGAAAATTAATCGGTTATTATCCTTTTTTACTTTTGGGTATTCCAGCATATTTATATGCAGAGTTTACAACAAACACTCTTAGTATGTTTTTCTTTAAGATTTTTCTATTTTATTTAGTTGTCAAATTCACCTGTTTAAGGATAAAGATTTGAGTGAAAAAGTGTTGTTTGTATTAAAAGATGATGGGAATGAAGGTTCGAATAATAGTGCTAGAAAGTTAGTAGAACTCTTTTTGTCAAATAAAAATAAGGCCAGCATTTTATATTTAAAAAAAGAAGATGGTAAGCCTTTATTGTTTAGGAAACGTCGTTCAATTTATTTAAATCATGCAAGGCTTAGAAAGGTTGGTTTTTTTTCATCAGCCTATTCTATCCTAACGAATTTCTATAGATTAACATGTCTATTTTATTCTTTAAGGAAAAGAAAGATTGTTATTAATAATGCAACCTTATTAGATGTCCTTATTGTTTCTTTAGTAGCCAAACATGAGACTTTCGTATTCCTTAGGGAGGTTCATTTGCCTGCAATATTTCTACTGATTATCAAACTGTTGAGTAAATTTTTAGGGCTTAAGGTTTTGTCTAATAATCATTCAGTCAAAAATCGAATCAAAAGTGTAGATATTACAGTAGTGAATAATTATGTTGATTTGCACGATCATGGTGTCGATTTATCTAGTTGCAAAGATAAGATAAAAATTTTATCTGTTGGCGCAATCTATCCGTTGAAAAATCAAATAGCATTAGTGGAAATGGCTAAGTCCCTTGTCGGTTCTGTTGATTTCGAAATTGATATCTACGGCCCGGTCGTAGATGAAGACTATCATTCGAAACTTATAAGTATGATTTCTTATTGGAAACTTGATGATTTTATAAATATTAAAGGCCAAGTTTCCAATAGTGAACTAATGCTTGAATATAAGAATTATCATGTGTTCATTCAATCGTCTTCATTTGAGGGCATGTCCAGAGCTTTGATGGATGCTTTATCGTTCGGACTATATTGTATTGCTACAGATGTCGGCGATACTAATCGTCTGTTTGTTAATGATTGCGGTTTGCTAGTTACAAAAATGTTCGATGATAAGGATAGAGAAGCTATCAAGTGTAAGTTGATAGCTATGCAAATGAATTTTTTATCTGTGTCTTCTGATGTTGCTATTGCACGTGAGAATATTCGTATCAATTTTTCCTCGAAATCATGCATTAAACAGTTAGAAATAGCTGGCCTAGTTGAACTTTCTTTATGAATATTAGTCATTTAATTTTATCCAATAAATTAGTCCAAAATACAATTGCCTCTATTTTCTTTAGATTATCTGTGCTTATTATGGGCCTTATCTTTGCTCGAAACTTGGGTACAGATTTTTATGGCGAATTTGTCTTGGTTCGTTCTACTGTGCAAATATTTGAGACTGCATTAGGCATTTCTCTTGGAATAGCTGTATCAAAAGTATTTTTAATTAATAGAGAAAATTTTAGGGATGTAATTAATTCCAGTTTATTTTTTATCGTTATTATTGCTTCTTTGGTTTCTTTTTTGTTTATATTTGTTTTCGATATAAGTAACTTTACCGGTGGCAATATCATTATTATTGTTTTTTATGGTTTTCTAACTATTTTTTTTCAGTTTCTTTTGAATTTCCTCAAAGGCATTGCGGAGTTTAAATTAGTTTTTATAGTAAGTTTTGTTTATTTGGTTTCTTCGATTTTTGTTTCTTATTATCTAACTCTAAGTATATCAGGCGCAAATGGTGCGCTCATTAGTTATATTGTAATATTGTTGATTTCCTTTGCTACCATGCTTACATTTGGCTTTAAATGGTTCTTGAAATTTGACTTTGATTTTAGATTCAATCTTGTCGATACAGTTAAGTTCTATAAAACTGATGCTTTGCCTGTTATGCTATCTGCGATGCTTTCTCCTTTAGTTCTTTGGTTAGTTAATGTATTGGTTGCTTCTGGTCAAAATGGTACTCATAACCTGTCTTTGTTTAATGTTTCATATTTACTGTATGGTTTGATGACATTTTTCCCTGTTGTATTGGCTGAAGTGTTTTTCAAAAAAATTGCAGAAGAATTAAACAGCAATTCAAATGTTATGGTGTTTATATATAAGTATGCCATTAGATTGTTAATTGCAAATGTACCTCTTGCATTATTTTTTTACTATTTCTCAGATGATATTGTATTGCTTTATGGCGAAGAGTTTTCCGGATCTGTGCAGTCATTTAGATTGTTTATTTTTTGCTCATTTCTGACCTGTACTCTACCTCTTCTTGGAAAATTATTCATACTTGGTGGTATGTCGTTCTTCAATTTTATTTCTAACTTTATTTGGGGTACGTTTGTATTGATTTTTATCTATCTTGGTAAACATTATTTATCGTTCGATATCCCTTTGCTTTGTGCAATTTCATTTTTTGTTTCTTATTTTATTATTTTAGTTATGCAATGGTCTATTGCTTATAAAAGGTTTGCTAGATGAAAACTATAACACTTGTTGTTCGAGGTGATGTAAACGTTTCTCCAACGGTCAATAATTACCTGGCTGCGTTTATTAATCTTGGTTACGACGTAAATTGTATATGCTCTACAGTATCTGGCGCGAGAGTAGAAAATGTCAATTACCATGAAGTTGGCAATGGCTATTCTGCTAATGTCTTGATAAAATTTTTAAATTATTTCAAATTTGGCCTATCTGTCAGAACTTTGATTAATAAAAGCAGTCTTAGTGATTCTGATTTGTTTTGGGTTTCTCGAATTGATACAGCGTTATGTATGCTGTCTTTATTTAAAAACAGAACGTCAGTGCTCGCTTTGCATGAAATGCATGATTCTTTTCCTATTTGGAAGAAGATTACAAAACATGTGATACCTAATTATAACTCTCTAGTTTATAATGAATCTAATAGAGCGCAGATAGCTAGAGTTTTTTATAGTCTTGAAAAACTTCCTTTTGTTATACCTAACAAGCCATCCAGTCATCCAAGATCTAAAAACATTAAAATTGTAGATGAATCCTTGTCAAAAAAAATGGATTTAATCAAGGATAAGTTTGTTGTCATTTATCAAGGTTCACTCCAATCAGATCGAAACCTAATGCCGTTGGTCAAAGCTTCCAAGATGCTTGGCAGTGGTATTAGACTGGTGATTATGGGGAAGGATGTTGATAACAGGGTAAAGGATTTTTTAGATGTTAACCCTGACATAATCTATTTCCCATGGGTTGTGCCTCCGGATCATTTAGCAGTAACTAGCCATTGTTCAGTTGGGGTTGCCTTTTATGATACAGATTGTTTGAATTCTATTTATTGTGCTCCAAATAAAATCTGGGAGTATTCTGGTTTTGGGATACCTGTTATCGGGCAGAATATACCAGGGTTGGATAATACTGTTGCTCGATATGAATTTGGAAAGTGTGTGGATTTGGATGATGTAGAACTTATAGTTAGTTCTTTAATCGAAATAAAGAATAATTATAATAAGTATTCAATTAATGCCTCTAAGTTCTATGATTCAGTTGATTTTGATTCTTTGGTAGGAAGGGTATTGGAGTATAATTTAAAATGAGAATATTAGTAACAGGAGGCGCAGGTTTTATCGGGTCGGCGGTTATTCGGTATATTATTGGTAATACTAGTGATGTTGTAATTAATTTGGATAAACTTACGTACGCAGGTAATCTAGAATCTCTTTCCTCTATTGAAGATAATGAACGTTATACTTTTGAGCATGTGGATATATGTAATTCCGGTGAACTAACGCGTGTTTTTAATACTTATAAACCAGATGCTGTAATGCATCTAGCCGCAGAATCTCATGTTGATCGTTCTATTGATGGTCCCGTGGCCTTTATTGAAACTAATATTGTCGGGACATTTACCCTACTGGAAGCTGCGCGTAACTATTGGAATCAACTGGATAGCTATAAAAAAGCAGCGTTTCGTTTTCACCATATCTCAACAGACGAAGTTTACGGTGATTTGGAAGGCAAAGAAGACCTGTTCACGGAGGAAACCTCTTACGAGCCATCTTCTCCATACTCTGCGTCAAAAGCTTCTAGCGACCACTTAGTACGATCTTGGTTACGAACTTATGGTTTGCCGACAATTGTGACTAATTGCTCTAATAACTATGGTCCGTATCATTTCCCTGAAAAACTGATACCTTTGATGATTTTGAATGCTTTGGAAGGTAAAACGTTACCAGTATATGGCGATGGTATGCAAATTCGTGACTGGCTGTTTGTTGAAGATCATGCTCGCGCACTTTATAAGGTTGTGACGGAAGGTCAAGTTGGCGAAACTTACAATATTGGCGGTCATAACGAAAAGTCTAACATTGATGTGGTGAAGACAATTTGCGCACTGTTGGAAGAGTTAGTGCCAAATAAACCTCAAGGAGTAAATCAATACCAAGATCTCATTACCTATGTAAAGGACCGCCCTGGACATGATGTGCGTTACGCCATTGACGCATCAAAAATTGAGCGTGAGTTAGGATGGAAACCGCAAGAAACGTTTGAAAGTGGCATTCGAAAAACCGTTTTGTGGTATTTAAACAGCAAAACATGGTGGAGCCGAGTTTTAGACGGTTCATATAGCATGGAACGTTTAGGAGCAGGAGAATAATTGATGAAAGGCATTATTCTTGCCGGCGGTTCCGGTACGCGTTTGTATCCATTAACTCGCGGTGTATCTAAGCAACTATTGCCAGTTTACGATAAACCGATGATCTATTACCCGTTGTCAACACTGATGCTAGCTGGTATTCGCGATATTCTGATTATCACCACACCTGAAGATAACGACAGCTTCATGCGTTTGTTGGGCGATGGTAGTGATTTAGGCATTAACCTGCAATATGCGATACAGCCAAGCCCTGATGGTTTAGCGCAAGCGTTTTTAATTGGCGAACAGTTTATTTGCGACGACAGCGTATGTTTAGTGTTGGGCGACAATATTTTCTATGGTCAGTCATTCGGCAAGCAATTAAAGCGCGCATGTGAACTCAGCTCTCAGGGAGTTGCGACGGTATTCGGTTACCAAGTAAAAGACCCTGAACGCTTTGGTGTGGTTGAATTTGATGAAAATATGAAAGCGGTATCAATTGTAGAAAAGCCATTGCAACCAAAATCAAATTACGCAGTGACCGGTTTGTATTTTTACGATAACCGTGTGGTAAAAATGGCGAAACAGGTTAAGCCTTCTGCCCGTGGCGAATTAGAAATCACCACTTTGAATGAAATGTATCTTAATGATGGCTTACTAAACGTGGAATTACTCGGCCGTGGGTTCGCTTGGTTAGATACCGGCACTCATGAAAGCCTGCATCAAGCTTCTTCGTTTGTGCAAACCATAGAAAACGTGCAAGGGCTTAAAGTTGCGTGTTTGGAAGAGATTGCGTGGCGCCAAGGTTGGTTAAGCAAGGACGAGTTAATCACTATTGCTAAGCCAATGTTGAAAAATGCTTATGGTCAATATCTTCAATCGTTAATTAAATAAGCAGGGTATGCGATGAAAGTATTAATTACTGGCTGTAACGGTCAAGTGGGGCACAGCCTGACAGAGCGATTAACCAAACAAGCAGAAGTGTTAGCGTTAGATTATGAAGGGTTAGACATTACAGACCGTGAAGCTGTGCTAAATACCGTGACTGAGTTTCAACCCCATTATATTATCAATGCAGCAGCACACACCGCGGTTGACCTCGCCGAGCAAGAAGTTGAGCTTTCTTATGCCATTAACCGCGATGGGCCAAGTTATTTGGCGCAAGCGGCAAAAGAATGTGGTGCGGTGATGCTGCACATTTCAACCGATTATGTGTTTGATGGTACAGGCGACAAGCCTTATCAAGAAAGCGATGCTACTGGGCCACAAGGTATTTACGGGCAAAGTAAACTGGCGGGTGAGCAAGCCGTTGCTGAATGTTGCCCACAGCATTTGATTTTACGGACCGCTTGGGTATTTAGTGAACACGGGAATAACTTTGTTAAAACGATGCTACGTTTAGCACAAAGCCGAGATGAATTAAGCATTGTTGGAGACCAATTTGGTGGCCCAACCTATGCGGGTGATATTGCTGATGCGTTAATTAATATGGTGCAATATATTGAACGGGGTAACCAACCTCAATGGGGGGTCTATCATTTATCAGGCATGCCTTACACCAGTTGGTTTAATTTTGCCCTCGAAATTTTCCAAGCCGCAGAGCAGCACGATGTAATTACCAAGCTACCTAAGCTTTCGGCTATTCCAAGCTCTGCTTACCCAACCCCAGCTAAACGCCCAGCTAACTCTCGCCTAGATTGCAGCAAAATAGAAAATCAATTTGGTATTAAACCAAGTGATTGGAATGTAGCGTTAAACAATATTCAAGCCTATAAGTAATTAACATCATGAAAGTTATTGATACTAAAATTCCCGACGTAAAAATTATTGAGCCAAACGTGTTTGGTGATGAACGTGGTTTCTTTATGGAAACATGGAACCAAAAGCGTTTTGAAGAGCTAGTAACAGGCAAGCCAACTACTTTCGTTCAAGATAACCACTCAAAATCGAAAAAAGGTATTTTGCGTGGTCTGCATTATCAAACTGAGAATACTCAAGGTAAACTGGTTCGTGTGGTTTATGGTGAGGTGTTTGATGTTGCAGTTGATATCCGAAAAAACTCACCCACATTTGGTCAATGGATTGGCGAGTATTTATCTGCTGAGAATAAACGCCAGTTATGGATACCAGAAGGTTTTGCCCATGGTTTTTATGTAACCAGTGATGAAGCAGAGTTCGTTTATAAGTGTACAGATTTTTATAATCCTCAAGCGGAACTGTCTATCAAATGGGATGATCTTGACATCGGTATAAAATGGCCTATAACAATTGCTCCTCAGCTCTCTGAAAAAGATAAAAATGCCATCAAATTAATTGAGAGTTTAGCTTATAATGAATGATAGAGTTTGTGTTTTACTAGCTGCATACAATGGAGCTGAATATATACAAGAACAGCTAGATTCAATTGTAAATCAAGTGTATGTGTTGGTTGATATTTATGTGAGTTTGGATTTGTCGAATGACAAGACATTTGAGATTATAGTGGATTATCAAGATAGATATCCAAATATTTATTTTTTGAACTACGGTGAAAGGTTTGGAAGTGCTGGTAAAAATTTCTTTCATTTGCTGAGTACAGTAGATTTCAGTAGCTACGATTTTATCAGTTTTGCAGATCAGGATGATATTTGGCTCCCACACAAGTTATCTACTTCAATAAAATTAATTAAGGAATTTGGCTCTGATGCTTACTCTGGAAATGTGGTGGCATTTTGGGCGAATGGAAAGAGAACGTTGATCAAGAAGGATTGTGAACAAGTAGAATTCGATTATTTGTTTGAGTCAGCTGGTCCTGGTTGTACTTTTGTATTAAAGAGTAAGTTGGCTTGTGAAATAAAAAGCAGGTTAAATGAAAAGCTTGTAGATATTGATGATTTGTGGCTTCATGATTGGTTTTGTTACAGCTTTGCTAGATCTAACGGGTTTAAATGGCATATTGGTAGTGAGCCCTTGATGTTATATCGTCAGCACGATAATAACCAAGTAGGTGCAAGCGAAGGGGTTGGGGCATTAATTTCTAGGGCTAAAGTAATATTAAGTGGTGAGGGTTTTGATAAGGTTATTCAGCAGTCAAAATTCTTAGGTCAAAACGAATTGCCGATTCAATTAATTAACAGTGGAAGTTTTCTTAGTCTTTTGAGATTAGCATCGATTGGCAGTAATTGTAGGCGAAAAGGTAGTGAAAAATTTTTATTCATTGTTGCTTTGTTGCTGTTAGCCATAAAAAAGGTTTTTAAAGCATGAGCATACTGCTTACCGGCGCAACTGGTTTTGTTGGCTCGTTTATCTCTAATAATGGTAGTAATGATATTCGTTGCGTCATTCGAGACAATGATCGGCATAAGTTTAAGTCAATATTTACAATAACTAATCTTGATAGAAAAACAAAATGGCAGGGGGCTTTTAGTGAAGTCGAAAGTGTTATTCATCTAGCTGGTTTGGCTCATTTTAATACTTTCACCTCTGAAGAGTATCATACA
Organism: Vibrio misgurnus; assembly: GCF_029635775.1. NCBI lineage: Bacteria > Pseudomonadati > Pseudomonadota > Gammaproteobacteria > Vibrionales > Vibrionaceae > Vibrio > Vibrio misgurnus. The sequence continues at coordinate 158,502 of NZ_CP113241.1, forward strand.
GTTAATGTTGATGGAACCCTCAACCTCGCCTATCAAGCTGCTAGTGCTGGCGTAAAGCGTTTTGTTTTTGTCAGCTCTATTGGGGTTAATGGAACATCCACTCAAAATGAGTCATATAGATTTGATTCGCCAGAATGCCCCCACAATGCGTATGCAAAATCAAAGCATGATGCGGAACTTGGATTACGTAAAATTTCAATTGAGACAGGTTTAGAAGTGGTAATTGTAAGGCCAACTTTGGTTTATGGGCCAGAAGCCCCTGGTAACTTTGGAATGCTCACTAAACTTATTCTCAAATTCCCATTTCTTCCTTTTGGTTTGACAGAGAATAAGCGTGACTTTATCGCAGTTCAAAACCTGGCAGATTTGCTCATAACTTGTGCGAAACACCCAGATGCTGGGGGGCATACATTTTTAGCTTCAGATGGTGAAACTGTTTCCATTAAAGACTTCACTAATGCAATAGCTATAGGTCTTAATAAAAAGTTAATTCAGTTACCTGTCCCTGTTAGCCTCATGCGCTTTGCTGCTCGTTTAGTTGGCAAATCAGCAATGGCGGAACAGTTACTGGGTAATTTACAGGTTGACTCTTCCAATGCTAAAGAAGTTTTAGGTTGGACTCCTCCTTACACCATGGAGCAAGCAATGGCTTCACTTTCTGAGAATAAAAAATGATCCGTTTTATCGATTTTTTAGCTGCCTTCTTTGGCTTATTATTTCTTTGGCCAATATTACTTATCGTCACCATTATTGGGTTGTTTGATACTGGCTCACCGATTTTTGTTCAGACTCGAGTCGGCAAAAACCAAAAGCCGTTTAAACTAGTAAAGTTTCGCACGATGTCCGTTGAGACTAAGTCTGTAGCTAGCCATCTAGCAAGCAATGCATCTATCACTAAACTTGGTGCCTTTCTGCGCAAGACAAAAATTGATGAGTTACCACAATTGATTAACGTCGTTAAAGGTGAGATGAGTTTAGTGGGCCCTCGGCCAAACTTATTTAATCAAGAAGAGTTGATTAAAGAACGTGATGCATTAGGTGTATATGATGTTCTACCTGGTATAACAGGCCTTGCGCAAGTACAAAATATTGATATGTCCACACCAAAGCTGCTTGCTGAAACGGATAAGCAGATGATAGATACGCTGAATATCAAAAACTACTTTAAGTATATTTTGATGACGGTGACAGGTAGTGGTAGCGGTGATGCTGTAAAGTAGAACATTGACTGCTATCTCTTCGGCACGCTCACCTTGGCTAGGGGTGAGCGTGAGCGAAGTGTCTCAATGGCTCGGCTTGCGGCGAAAAAGCGTCTCAAGCCACTTCTGATCCCAAGCGAAGCCGGTTTTTGGCTCAGCGGGTTTCAGTCAACCTAGGTGGTGGGGATGGTGAGCGTCAGTGTCGTCCCCGCAAGCTCCTTTTCTCCCCTCTCATAAAGTAAAGAATAATGACTCGACTGAATGTTATCTGGGAACTCTCACGCGTGAAAAAGCGCCTCATCAGTGTGCTGATTGATGTGTTTTTCATTGTGTTTGCATTTTACAGCGCCTACTGGGTGCGTATGGACCGTGTGCAATGGATCGACTCGCCGAGCATTGCGTATCTGCTGCTTTCGGTGATCTTCGTGACCCTGATCGCCTTTACCAAGCTTGGCTTGTATCGTGCGGTGCTGCGCTATCTCACCTTGCACGCTTTGTCGGTGGTGAGCCTCGGGACGCTGATCTCCGCGGCGACGGTTGCGATCGCCGCGTTCTACTTTGACGCGCCGGTGCCGCGTTCGCTGCCGATCATCTATGGCGCGTTTTTGTGCTTATTGTGTGGCGGCTCGCGTTTGGTGGTGCGGGTGCTGGTGTATGGCCTCAGTGGCAAAGGGCGCAAGGTGCTGATCTATGGCGCCGGCTCAGCCGGGCGCCAGCTCGCGATCGCGCTGCGCAATTCTGAAAGCTACAAAGTGGTTGGCTTTCTTGATAGTGACAAAACCCTGGAAAATACCGTGATCATGGGCCTGTCGGTGCACGATGTCAGCCACGCGCCGTGCTTGGTCGAAAAACATCGAGTCACACAAATTTTGTTGGCGGTACCGAGCGCCTCGCGCGCGCGCAGAAAGAAAATTCTCGAGTCGTTGATGGATTTATCCGCCGAGGTACTGACCGTGCCGGATATGCAAGATATCGTGGCCGGCAAAGCCTCTATCGATCAACTGAAAGATGTCGCGATTGATGACTTGCTCGGGCGCGATCCGGTGATCCCGCAGCCGTGCCTGATGCAGGCCAACATCTTGGGCAAAGTGGTGATGGTGACCGGTGCCGGGGGCTCGATTGGCTCAGAGCTGTGCCGGCAAATTGTGCGCCACAAACCCAAAGCCTTGGTGCTGTTTGAGCTGTCGGAATTTGCGTTATACCAAATTGACCGTGAGCTTGGGCAATTGGTCGAAACCGAGGGGCTCAAGGTCGAGATCATTCCGCTGCTTGGTTCGGTGCAGCGCATTAACCGTGTTGCGGTGACCATGAAAAGCTTCCAGGTACAAACCGTGTACCATGCGGCGGCGTACAAACACGTGCCGCTGGTCGAATACAACGTGGTCGAAGGGGTGCGCAACAATCTGTTTGGCACCTATTATACTGCGCAAGCGGCAATTGAAGCGGGGGTTGAGTCGTTTGTGCTGATCTCCACCGATAAAGCGGTGCGCCCAACCAACGTGATGGGCACCACCAAGCGGATGGCCGAGCTCGGTTTGCAAGCGCTGGCCGAGCAAGAAAATGCCAAACCGAAAGGCACGCGCTTTTGTATGGTGCGCTTTGGTAATGTGCTCGGATCTTCAGGCTCGGTGGTGCCGCTGTTTAAACGGCAAATTGCCGCCGGCGGCCCAATTACCGTGACCCATCCCGATATCATTCGCTATTTCATGACCATTCCGGAAGCGGCGCAACTGGTTATTCAAGCTGGCGCGATGGGCAAGGGCGGCGATGTATTTGTGCTCGATATGGGTGAGCCGGTGCGCATTACCGATCTGGCGGTGAATTTGATCCAACTGTCAGGGCTTGAGGTCAAAGATGAGCAGCACCCTTACGGCGATATTGCGATTGAATTTACTGGGCTGCGCCCCGGGGAGAAGCTGTATGAGGAGTTGCTGATTGGTGATCACGTCGAGCAAACCGCCCATGAGCGGATCATGACCGCCCGTGAGCGCTATTTACCGCTGGCGGAATTTGAGCGGTATTTAAGTGAGCTTGATGCGGCGTGCCATGCGTTTAACCATGAGCGTATTCGTGCTTTGTTGCTTCAAGCTCCGACCGACTTTAACCCCACCGATGGCATTGGCGATCTGGTGTGGCAGCGTAGCCAACACCATTTATCCGAATCGGCTCATCCAATTTCACCAGAGAAACCGCAGGTGCATTAAGTGCGCGTGATGATGGTTGAACATTAAAAAAACTGCGGCTTGCCCGCGGTTTTTTACGTTATGCGGCAGGTTGTTGTGGTTAATTTGCTATGCGTTAAGTTAGTGGGACGTTGCCTGCCCCTTAGGCAAGCGTTATGTGCCCAATTGACTGATTAGAATAAATCACTATGTGAACCCAGACGCGCTAGTTGTAGTTGTTCGTTAAAAACTCGATAGATTAACACTAGGTCAGGCTTAATGTGGCAGTCTCGAAATCCAACCCAATTTCCAGTTAACGGATGGTCAACATTCTTGGGTTCAAGTTTTTCGCCGCGTTGCAGTTTAGAAATAACATGGCCGACTTCGATGATATCTGAAATCGGCATCCTAGTTATCTTTTTGAAATCTTTCTTAAATTGTGTTGAGTACTCAAGTTTAAACATGCTTAACTTTGCCTTCAGTAAGCTCATTCAGCATAGCCTCAACGGATTCGGCTTTATGTGCTTTCCCTTCAACAAGCTCTTGAATCGCAGATGCAGTAACCTCATTAGGTTGTGGAACTCGCAGCTCAAAGGGGATCCCACCATGGTTAATAACCGCTTTTGCAAATAACTTTATGGCTTGTGATGTACTTAGACCCATCTCATTACAGACGTTTGTGAACGCAATTTTAGTGTCGTGGTCAATGCGCGTGCTTAGCATTTCTGTTCTCATAAATAGTACCTTTGTGCATACAATGTATTACATAGTTAGACAAAGTATATGTACACATAACAAACGGTTCAAGAGGGACAGCTAACGCGCGGCATTTTTGTTATGCGGCAGGTTTTTGTGGTTAATTTGCTATATGCGTTAAGTGGGTTGGTGCGTTGCCAGGCCCTTAGGCGGGCGTTAGCTGCACTTTGATCCCACTGTCTGATGTTAAGCGTTCACCATGTGAACGTATTGGTAAGCCGGAACCGCTCAAGGAAAATCTATCTGGCTTTTGGTCTCGACGAATCGATGATACCAATAGACTCGTTTATGCAATTGATGAAAATGCAATTACGATTATCTCCTGTCGTTACCATTACTAATCCTGTTATCCCCTTCCTACTTGAAGCTGCAGCGGTGTTGGCGACGTTCGTTCACCCCAATCACATCGTTTGTCTATGCTCATGGGGCTCATTCACTTGCCGCCTACCTGCAACTCCAAGTGGTTTGGGTATAGGCATGCTTTTGATTGCAGGCACAATCGATAGGGAACGGAGCGCAAATCTGATAAAATTCGCGCCTTCCAGTAATCAAGTTGATAGAGCTGGATTTACCTAACACTAGGAACTATTTTGACCAATAATGATATTTTGCGCCGTGTACGTTACACCTTCGATTTGAAAGATGAGCTAATGGCTGAGATTTTTTCTTTAGCCGATTTTGCTGTGACCAATTTACAAATCACGAGCTGGCTGAAAAAAGAAGATGATCAATCGTTTGTGAAACTGAGTGATGCCGAGCTTACCGCCTTTCTCAATGGTTTTATCAATTTTAAACGTGGTAAGCGCGAGGGTGATCAGCCCAATCCCGAAGAGTCGAAGCCAGAACAGAGACTCACCCATAATATGGTGTTTCAAAAGTTGCGCATTGCGTTGAACTTGAAGTCGGAAGAGATTATTGAAATCCTGCAACGGGTCGATTTTCGTTTAAGCAAGCATGAGCTGAGTGCATTTTTCCGTAAGCCGGACAATAAGCACTACCGAGAGTGCAAAGACCAAATTCTGCGCAACTTCCTACTCGGCCTGCAGCATCAGTTTCGTCCAACGAGTGACGAATCTGCGCTATAACTAGAGACTGAATCGCCACTACTTCACTATTGGCACGCTACATTTCCTGGCTTTTCGCTGGGTGTGGTGTGGTTTTCGGCAATAAAAAACCAGCTTGTTCAGCTGGTTTTAGCATCCATCTTATTGCGCGGCTTTAACCCGGATCTTACTTTTTGCCACGTTGGTTTGGTTCAGCGCCGCAATCGCCGCTTTGGCTTCGGCCGCTTCTGGCATTTCCACGAAAGCAAAGCCTTTTGATAAACCGGTTTCTTGATCTAACACCAGCGTGCATTCTGCGACTGAGCCATGTTCAGAGAACAGTTTACGAATTTCGTGCTCTGTTGTGCTGCGAGCAAGGTTGCGAACTAACAGTTTCATAGTGGTCCGTTGAGGTAGGGATAATCGCAATGATTGTCTCAATAAAGCCGGTGGTGACCAAGCGATAGTTTGGCTTTAGCATAAAATATCCCTTCCTACTTGAAGCTGCAGCGGTGTTGGCTACGCTCGTTCACCCCAATACATTGACTGAAAGAGTGATGATATTGCGTGGTAAACCGCGGCCTTGACCGCGGTTTTTGCGTATTTTGGCTTGGCCGTGGCGGAAAAACGTTATCATCATTGGGGTAATTGGTGTGCGAAGGGGCAAGGGTATGCAAGTGATCCATCACGGTGGTAAAGATAGCGTTACGGGTTCATGTCATGAATTGCGGGCCGATGGGCAAGCCGTGCTGATTGATTGTGGTTCGTTTCAAGGTGCGGATGAGCGCCCGCTGGCGGTCGAGTTTGCGCTGGATCATCTTGATGCTTTATTACTGACTCACGCGCACATTGATCATATTGGTCGTTTGCCGTGGTTATTGGCGGCAGGGTTTCAGCAGCCAATTTATTGCACCGCGGCCACCGCAGAGCTAGTTCCTCTGATGTTGGAAGATGGCCTTAAGCTGCAATTTGGCATGTCACCCAAACAATGTGAGCGAGTACTTACTCAAGTGCGCCGTTTGCTGCGAGTGCAGGAGTATCATCAATGGTTCGACTTACCGAGCAAGCAGCCATCGAGCAAACATTTACCTAGCAAGCAGTCAGCCAATCAACCACTGGCGGTACGCTTTCAACCAGCAGGGCATATTTTGGGCTCGGCGTATCTGGAAATTCGTCTCGCTAACGGTGAAGTGGTGGTGTTTTCCGGAGATTTAGGGCCAAGTCACACGCCACTGCTGCCGGATCCGCAACCCCCTGAGCGAGCTGATTATCTATTTATTGAAACCACTTACGGCAATAAACAGCATGACGATGTGCAAAGTCGTGGTGAACGGCTGCGCGCGATTATTGAGCGCTCACTGAGTGATGGTGGGGCAATTTTAATTCCGGCGTTCAGTGTTGGCCGCACTCAAGAGCTGTTGTTTGATATTGAACAGTTGATCTTTAGCGAGCAGATTGCTGCCAATTTGCCGATTATTCTCGATTCTCCGATGGCACAACGTGTGACACGTTCTTATCGTCGTTTTAAGCAGTTGTGGGGGCAAGAAGCCAAAGCGCGGCTGCAAATGCAGCGCCATCCGCTGGCGTTTGAGCAATGCATTACGGTGGAAGATCACCGCACGCATCAACGTTTGGTTAACCGTTTGGCTTCAACCGGCGAAGCCGCGATTGTGGTTGCTGCATCGGGTATGTGTCAGGGTGGACGCATTATCGATTATTTAACCGCGCTGCTGCCCGATAGTCGCACCGATGTGATTCTGGCCGGTTTTCAAGCTGAAGGCACGCTAGGGCGAAAAATTCAAACCGGTGAGTCACCAGTGTTGATTGATGGTGAGCCGGTGCCAGTCAATGCGCAGATCCATACCATGTCGGGTTATTCCGCCCACGCCGATCAAACCGATCTGCTGCGTTTTATCATCGGCATCGCGGTAAAACCGAAACAAGTGCATCTTATCCACGGGGAAGCAGCGGCCAAACAAGCATTCGCTGCCGAGTTGACTAAGCTTGGTTATAGGGTGGTTTGAGTCGTTGTACTACTTAACATTGCTAGCGGGGGGTGAATAAGCGCACTGGTGTTGGGTGATCGGTTTGGAATATAAAAATTGATGTTGGTCAAGTTTTTCAATCGGGAAGGAAATACCGAATGCTCCCATACGAAAATATATTCACTTCATGCCTGGTAAATTAAAACAAACAATCCTACTACAGCCATGATTGTTATTCAGTGTCACAGGGTTAATTACCTGCTTAATTTTTAATGAAAATTATCTGTGCGAATTAAATAAATATTTAAATATATCCAATAAATAATGGCTTCTACGTCTTAATGATAAGAAGCGTAATAAAAGTAATTATTTCAGACATTCTGTCTCATAAATGAGAAGGTGCTGCTAAAGTTACGATTACCACAACAAATGAGCATACTTTCGATGGACATCTTGTAATAGATTGATAGCATTAATTAAGAAGTGCTGATTTTGTGATGTCACTTCAAAATATATTAATAAATTGAAAAGGAAAATCTTATGTTGACTAAAGCTTATGTAAAAGCGCGCTTGCTGGTGGAATCTTTTGCTCAAGACCAACGTGGCGTGACCGCGATTGAATACGCGATTATCGGTGTGGCGATCTCTGCCATTGTGTTGGCTGTGTTTAGTGGTGAAAATGGATTAAAAGATGCTCTAGAAGGTGCTGTAAGTTCGATTACTAAAAATATTAATGATGCAAGTGGAATTGTTCCTGACGGCAACTAATTATTCATTGAGTGTTTTAATATTTTTAGCATTGCTACTAATTGCTTTCAGTGATATTCGCACTAGAAAAATCAGTAACACTACGCTGCTTATATTGGCATTGTTATTGCTATTAGGCTGGTTTAGCCAGCCTAACTGGCAGATTTGGCCTTACAGCTTAACCATCCTGCTGGTCGGTTTAGGCTTGTTTAAACTTGGCGTATTAGCCGCTGGTGACACTAAATTGCTGGCGGTGCTCAGTTTAGGCATTGATCCACTTTATATGCCGTTAACCTTAGTCGGGATTGCCATCGTCGGCGGATTGATGGCTCTGGGCTATTTACTGTATGGCTTGGTGACCGATTTGCAGCAAGTGCGTCAGCGCGGCATCCCTTATGGGGTACCGATTTGCTTGGTCGGTGGCTTGGCGGTCTATGTGTCGGCACTTTGAACGATACCCGGTTAACTTGTGCAAGATGGATGCGCTTCACTTGGCGAGTTAATTAAGAATAATCTTATTAAACAACTGGTTAATCTTGCTGGTTGTTTAACTATTTTAACCCTTTTTCAGTTTATGGTGGTGTCGCTTTATTGCCATAAATGGGCTTGTCTTCGATCGGTGTAAACCAAACGGAAACGGCATTTCGCATCATGCTGTGCCTGCGCTAGGGTTTGCCATTCATCGAGATAGGTTATCTTTTTCTCACTTGGGACGGTGAAATGAATTCCAAGCTTTTAATTGCACTCGCGATCATTGTGATTGGTATTGGTGGGTATGGATTACTCACTCCTGCGCCCGCGCCGATTGCGGCCGATCCTGTTGCCCCTGTGGTGGTGGAAGTCGCTCAACCGGTCAAACAGTATCAAGTCTGGTTCGCTAAACAGTCACTGCACAAAGGCCAGCTTATTACGCGCGCCGATCTTGAATTGCAGCGGATTGATGAAGAGCAAGCGCTGCGCCTTGGTGTCACCGAGGATCTGGCATTCGATTTTGCGGCCGAGCAACGCATCAAGCAAGATCTCGCCGCTGGGCAAGTGTTGTGGCCTGAGCTGTTGGTTAAATCTGATCACGCGGCTTATGTCGATCTGATTTTAAGCCCACAGCGGGTACCGTTCGCAATCCAAGTCAATTCTGAATCGGTGGTGGGTGGCGTGATCCGTCCTGGTACTTTGATCGATATTTTGGCGCTCTCTTCGTTAAAACAAAATCTCGCTACCGATGAAACGGTGCGCAGCTTTGAAACCGTCTCTCTTACGCCGGTTTTGATGGGAGTCAAAGTCTTACAAGTTAACCATCCGGATCAGCCAACCAGCGTGATTGTCGAATTGACCCGTAAGCAAGTCGCGACCTTAACCATTGCTCGCCACATTGCCCAGTTAGAAATTCATCTTTCCACTGGCGATAGTTTAGCCAGCGAACTTTCCGCCAACGCCGGCGATGTATTAACCGATTATAAAGCGATTCAGGAGTTTCGTGCCGGCAGCACGACAATACGTTAAGGATAAAAAATGATGCAGCGTTATGTTTATGGCTTATTGGCGGTGCTGGTCAGCGCAATAGCCCTGCCGGTTGCGGCGCAAAGGATACTCAATTTAGCGGAAGGGGATGCGCACACCTTACGCACCCAGCAAGAGATCCAATCGGTATTTATCTCAGATCCTAAAATTGCTGATTATCAAGTGATTGACCGGCAAACGGTGGTCATTTTCGGTAAACAGGTGGGAAACGCCAGTTTATTGGTGTTCGGTGACAACAGCGAAACTCTCGCCAGTCGGCGTTTAGTGGTCAACACCAGCATGGTGCATATTCAGCAGCAAATTGCCATTAAATACCCTTATGCGGAAGTCTCTATCGCCAATTTGGGTCAGCAAGTGGTGCTCTCCGGTACGGTCGCGACCGAAAAAGAGCGCGACGAAATTAATATTTTGGTCGGCGAATTATTAGCGAAAAGCTCGAAAGATACCGATGTCGAGTGGGATATCGGTGATGACCAAGACTATAAGTTAGAATTTATGCAAAGACGCCGTTTTGAAGGCGTGGTCAACAATATTGAAGTGGCGACGACTAAGCAGATCAATGTCAAATTGTCGATTGCCGAAGTTTCCCAATCGTTTATGGAAAACTTTGGTATTCAGATGAACAGCAGTGGGCAAAGTAGCGGGATCTTCGTTAACCCACTCAGACACTTTAGCAGTAGTGATATCGTGACCTTAATTACCGCGATTGGTGATGACAGCGTCGGACAAATTCTTGCCGAGCCCAATTTATCTGTGATCTCCGGTGAAACCGCGAGCTTCTTAGTCGGTGGTGAGTTACCGGTGGTGACGATTATCGATGGCGGCACCAACGTGTTGTACAAAGAGTTTGGGGTGCGATTAGAAATCATGGCCAAAGTGCAACGGGATGACAAAATACGCTTGGCATTAATGCCAGAAGTCAGCTCGCTAGATAGCCAATACGCCAACGCGACTTACAATTTGCCCGCGTTAAAAACTCGCCGTGCCCGCACAACGGTTGAACTCGGTGATGGGCAGAGCTTTGTGTTGGGTGGCTTGCTCAATAAAGAAGAAACCGAATCGCTGCGTAAAATTCCTTTTATTGGTGATATCCCGGTGCTTGGTGCGCTATTTCGCCATAGTGAAACTACGCGTAATAAAACCGAATTGGTGATTGTTGCTACGGTGAATTTGGTACAGCCGATCGAGCCTAGCAGCGTGCAATTACCGAGTATGCAGCGTACTTCAACCCTTGAGCGCTTTTTTGCCCTACCGGCCGCCAACTCAACCATTGACCAGCAGCTTAGCCAGCAGATCCTAGCGACAGGAGGATTTAAGCAATGAAACATCCGATCTTGATCATTATGTTGTTGGGTTTAACCCTGGTAGGTTGCAGCTCCGGCTGGCCAGATAAGGCTGGCCCAGCGATTGATATTTACCCAGTACACAGCAGCTTAGCTTTGCGTGCGGATGGAAAAAATCATGCGCAAGCGCAAGCCTCTTTTGAGCAATTTTTAGCCGAGCAGCGTCATCAGTTACTTACCCAAAATAGCGTTCTGTATTGGCGCACCAACAGCGGCGAAAAATTTGCCCTCAACGCGCAAAAACAGCTGCGCAAATTAGGCGTGGCACCGGAAAGTGTGCGGCTAGAGAAAATGCCAGCCCAATTTGGCGATCGGTTTGATTTCAAAATCGAGATCGTTACTCATCGGGTCGTGGTGCCGATTTGTGCTGCGGCACAAATCGGTCAATTTGGCCAAGAAGGGAGTGGCTGTGCCAGCGAGTCGCTACGCTGGCAATCGATGGTCAACCCGCAAAAAATGTTAACCAATCATCGCTCCGTCTCACCAGATACTGCAGTAGGGGAATAACGGCCATTATGTTTGATTTAGTCGATCTATTAAGTAAAAAACAAGCCACTGAGGTGATTGATCAGCAAAAAATCACCACGGTCGTGTTTTATCAAACGGAACAATGCCAAGAGTTAGTGATGGAGGCTTATCGCTTTGAAGGGATAGTGCCACCGGTTGCGGTAAAAAATTGCGATGAAGCGATCGCGGCTCATGTGCGTCAATCAGATATCGAAATTGTGATCATTGAGCTTAATGACAGTCACAATATCAGCCAAGATGCCGAGCGCATTAGCCACCTACTGCCAAACCATGCTTCGGTGATTATTATTGGTAGTGAAGATGCGATTTCGACCATTCGTAATCTAAAAAGCATGGGCTTTTACTATGTGTTTTGGCCAGTGACCAAGCAAGAGCTGATTGATTTTGTGAAGAGTGTTTATGATAACCGTCAGCGCAGTAGTCATCGCGGTCCGGGTCAAAAACGCCGTGCTAAATACGTGAGTTTGCTCGGTAGTAAAGGTGGGGTAGGCACCAGTTTGATCACTGCCGAAATCGCCTATCAGCTCTCTAGTGTGCGCAACACTTCTTGTTTAGTAGTCGAGCAGCATTTTCAAGGTGGCAACTTAGATATTTTGCTCGGCATTCGCAAAATGGAAAAGCGCCGCATCCAAAAAGGGGCGTTTTCTTCTTCGCTCGACAGCGCTTCAGCACAAAGCTTGTTGTATAAGCACACCCCGATGTTGTCGATGTTGGCGCTGACTTCAGAGCATCTAGATACACTATCGTTGCTTGATTATAGCAATGCGGTGGTCGACCAACTTTCGGAAGAGGTTAACTTTATCCTAGAAGATTTATCCGCTTCGGTAGGTTTTGCGGTTGAAGCTGATAAATTTTTATCTCAAGCCGATGTGATAGTGCTGGTGATTGAGCCGACGGTCTCTTCGGTACGTGAAGCAGCAAGATTAAAAGAGCGCATCAGCAAAGCCAATACCAATCCTGCTCTGCGTCTACTGACAGTGTTTAATCAATCCTTGCCGGTTAAATTGCACTCCGCGACCAAGCAAGATGCGGAAAGTATTTTAAAGCAGCCCATCGATATCGATATTCCATTTTGTGACACCATCAACCATACCGTATTAGAAAATCAGCGTTTGGTGACCTCTAAGTTAAAAGCGGCTGAGCCGCTACAAAACCTCACTGCGTTGATCTTAGGTGAAACGGTCAGTAGCAAGGCTGGTATGTTGGATGCACTTAAACAGAAGTGGTCTCGTAAATGATCGGCGCCAAAGCAATCTACGTTGGCCTGCGCAAACAAATTTTTGATGCGTTAGAGCCGGAAGCGATTGCTCAAATGAGCAAAGAGCAGCTCGCCAAGCAACTTGACGGCGCGGTGGGTTTATTGATCGAACGCGAGCGCTTAACCGTGCCGAAAGTGATCCGCGCTGAGTTTGTCAAAAACTTGGTCGATGAACTGGTTGGGCTCGGGCCATTGCAGACCTTAATGGACGATGATTCGATCAGCGACATTATGATTAATGGCCATCAAAGCGTGTTTATTGAACGGGGTGGTTTGGTTGAAAAGGCGCAAATCGATTTTATTGATGAGCGCCAACTGTTGGATATTGCCAAACGCATCGCGTCTCGTGTTGGACGGCGGGTCGATGAATCCTCGCCGACCTGTGATGCGCGCTTACAAGATGGCAGCCGGGTTAATATTGTTATTCCACCGATTGCGATAGATGGCACCGCGATCTCGATCCGTAAATTCAAAAAGCAGAGCATCGATTTTACTAAGCTGTGTGAATTTGGCGCAATGAGCCCAGAGATGGCGCAAGTGCTGATGGTCGCAGCGAGATGTCGTCTCAACATTCTGATTTCCGGTGGTACTGGCTCAGGTAAAACCACCATGCTGAATGCGCTATCACAATTTATTGGTGAAAATGAACGGATTATCACCATTGAAGATGCCGCAGAATTGCGCTTGCAGCAGCCGCATGTGGTGCGTTTGGAAACTCGGACTGCAGGGATTGAAAATACCGGCATGATCAATCAGCGTGATCTGGTGATTAACTCACTGCGGATGCGTCCGGATCGAATTATCGTCGGTGAGTGTCGTGGTGGCGAAGCGTTTGAAATGTTGCAAGCGATGAATACTGGCCACGATGGTTCAATGTCAACCTTGCACGCCAATACGCCAAGGGATGCTTTAGCTAGGGTTGAGTCAATGGTGATGATGGCAACCAGCAGTCTGCCGCTAGAAGCGATCCGCCGTACCATTGTCAGTGCGGTAGATCTGATCATTCAGATCAGTCGCTTGCATGATGGTAGCCGTAAAGTGATGAGCATTACCGAAGTGGTGGGGCTAGAAGGCTCCAGCGTGGTGTTGGAAGAGATTTTCCGCTTCCAACCGAGCGACCGCCAAAGTGAAGAGGGCAAAGTTAACGGGCATTTTATTACCTCGGGTTTAATGCAGCGTTCGGTGCTGTATGAAAAAGCGCGTTTCTTTGGCTTAGAAGATCATTTGACCAAGGCATTTCGGGCGCTAGAGGAGAAATCCGCATGATTTGGTTGCTGCTACTTGGAGTGGGGATGGTTTTGCTGCTGGCTGGGATCCGGCAGCGCAAATATGATCGCTATGATTATTTGGCTGAAATGGCGAAAACCGTACACGTTGATTCGATGATCTCTGAACATCAAGCGATTGATATCAAATCGCTCTCTTACCGTACTTTACAGGATCGGATTGAGCAGTTCTGGAAAAACTTGAGTAAACAATTGGGTAAATTGGCTTTGCTAAAAGTGGTTGGCTTTATTGCTGGGCTGATTTTGTTTGGCATTGAATTTAATCAACGCTTTGTGCGTGGTTCCGTGGCGATTGTGGTGGTGCTCTGGGTGGTGGCTGGGGTGACGTTTGCGTATTTCTGGTTGCAAAAACGTCAACAGACTGAGTTTGAAGAGAGCTTTCCTGATGCTTTGAGCATGCTCAGCAGTGCAGTTTCTTCTGGTGAAAGTATTACTCATGCGATCATGTACGTGGGTAATTCGCTCAACAGCGAAGTGGGGAAAGAATTTAAAATTATGGGCAAGCGCTTGCAGCTTGGCGAATCGCCTGATGATGTGTTTCGTAAAGCCTGTTTGCGTTTTCCATACCCTTCTTTTCATTTTTTTGTGATCACCTTGCGCGCCAATATGCAGCGCGGCGGGCAATTGAAAGACGTCATTCTGCGCCTCAATCGGTTGCTGTTTAATGCCCGTTCAATTGAGAAGAAGAAATTCGCCTTAACTTCAGAAGCGCGAACCTCGGCCAAAATTGTTGCCGCGATCCCCTTTTTCTTTCTATTCATGCTGCAATACCTTAGTCCAGAAAACTATGAGTTTGTGATGTTTGATCCGGCTGGGCGGCCAATCCTTTACTACGTCCTGATCAGTGAAGCGATAGGGATTTCGATTGTATGGGGGTTAATGAAGAGTGTTCGCTAATTTTTCATGGGCCGCGATTGCCAAGGCTGGGCCGCTGTTTCCTATCGCCATACTGGCGTTTGGGGTGCTACTGCTGATCATCTCGATGCGCCAAGAGAAGAAAAGCCAATTTTGGAAAGATTTTTATCTGCACCAAGCAAGCCGTCAGAGTGAACAAAAAATCACCCTGCTGGAGCGTTTATCGGCCACATTGAATCGGCTGTTTTCTTCAGATAAAACGCTGCAACAGCAGAAAATGTTAGCTGCGGGTTTTTACCATCCGCAATTGGCAACTTATTTTATGCCACTCAAATATGCTTTGTTAGTGCTTGGTGCGCTCGGCATTTATCTGCTTTCGCTACAGGTCAGTTGGTTAGCCAATCAGTTATGGTTGGTTATGGCGCTATGGTTAGTGGTGAGTTTGATTTTTCCGGATGCTTATCTAGCGATGCGCGCTAAGGGCCTCAGCCATAAAATTTCCAACAAGCTGCCTTATCTACTCGATTTGATGGCGGTTTGTGTGCAAACCGGTATGACGATTGAAGCTGCGATCAGCTACCTCGCCAAAGAAATGAAGGGCTTCGATAAAGATATCAGCTACTTATTAGTGAAAACCGACGATAGATCAAGACTGGTTGGCTTAGATCTGGCGTTGGATGAGTTATACGCACGGGTTCCGTCGAATGAGATGCGCAGTTTCGTGATGACCTTAAAGCAAAGCTTGCAGTATGGCAGTTCGATATACAGTGTGTTGACGACTTTGTCGGCCGATATCCGTGAAGTGCAGATGCTGCACATCGAAGAGAAAATTGGCAAATTGGCGGCGAAAATGTCTATCCCATTGATTGTATTTATTATGGTGCCGATTGTGATTTTAATTGCCGCCCCAGGCGTGATGAGGATGATGATCAATGCATAAAGGAATCTTGCTGCTCAGTCTCATGCTGCTTACTGGTTGTAGCAGCTTGTTGCCTCTCGATAGTGCCAGTAAACCCGCGACTCAGAATTACGGCCAGCCACTGGAGTTTGATGAAGAGCAATTACTGATCAAAACCAATAATCAAGCCGGCTTGATAGCGCTGTATAAGCGTCAACTGCAGCAACAACAAAACCCAACCACCCGGTTTAAATTGGCGCAAGCCTACTTTGATAGTGGTGATCCCGAATCAACCTTGTTTACGCTCGCCCCGCTGACCAGTGGCAGTACGGCTTTGCCGCGCGACGAATTGTTTTTTCTGCAAGGGCGCGCGCAATATCAACTCAATTTAGCCGAGCCGGCACATGAGTCGTTGCTGGCTGCGTTACAAGCGAACCCTGATAGTGGCAAAACACTCAATTTGATTGGGATCTTGTATGCCCAACAAGGCGAGCGAGTTAAAGCTCGCGCTAGTTTTAACCGTGCGCGTGAACTGATGTTTGATGATGTCACGATTAAAAATAATTTAGCGCTGCTCGATATTTTTGAACAGGACTACCAAAGTGCGGCGGCACGTTTACTGCCGATTTATCTTAATGGTCAAGCTGATCAAACGGTTACTGCCAATTTAGCCTTAGCCATGGCACAAATTGGCAGCTATGAGCATTTGCGTTCTTTCTATGGCAAGCAATATGGTGATCAAGAGCTTTATCAGTTGTACCTTAACTTGCGTCAAGTGCAGTTGATCAATCCAGTGACTGAGGCGGCAACCACGGAGCCATTGACCAGCCATGACTCGTTAAGCCATTCATCGCTCAACCTACAAGCAGAGGAGCAAGTCGATGCGTCTTTTGTTTTCTAAAAAGCAATCTGGGGTGGCAACCATTGAGTTTGTTGGTGGTTTTTTTGCCTTTTGGCTGATGTGTATGGCTTGGGTCGAAATGAGCTTTCTCTCTTATGTTTCCAGTCTGGGTGACTTAGCGATTGCTAGCGCAGCCAGAGAAACCAAAAAAGTCGATGGTACTTATTATCAAGCCCAGTTTAAAACCATTTTAGAGCAGCAAGACAGTTTATGGTCTCATATCGTGAGTGCTGATAAATTTCAATACAGTATCCAGTTTGTGAAGAAATTAGATGATTTGCACGATTATGAGAAAAATTGCCTTGGTGAAGATGGTGATCAACTGAATTGTAATGATCCTAAAAATATGGCGATTGCGGTATATAGCATCACTTATGATTATCAGCCGATTTTTAATTTCTTTTTAAATGATAAAACGGTGTTTGCTCGGGAAGCTATTGTTATTCAGGAGTATCAACGTGAAAAATTTACCCGTTAAATTACAACAAGGTAATTTTACCGTCGAGTTTGCGATTGTTGGTGTATTCTTTGCTCTGCTGTTGGTATTTAGTGCGGATATCGTCGTCAAACTGGCTTATAAAGGTAAACTAGAGCGGCTTTCTTATTCTGCGGCAGCGATTATTAAAGAGCGTACCGAAGTTTATGATACGGATCATTTTGACTTTGAACCTAGTAAAGAGATTGGAACTGAAGCAACGCAATTATATGACATTACCTTGGCATCATTAAAGCGTACTACCAATAATTTTGACCCGGAAAAATTTGGTTTTCAGATCCGGATGGTGCGTGAAAATAAAGATGTGCGAGCACCTTTTTCTGGAGGTTACATCAATTGTAACAATACACAATCTTTGCAGGATCTCGACTTTATTACTACCTTCGGTCGCCATGCGACACTTTATGAAGTGACGCTCTGTTATGATACGCCAAGTTGGTATGGGCATTTAATTGGCCAACAATTTTCACGTGTCAGCAGTCGCTCTGTCAGTATGGGGAGATAAATATGCACACTTATTCGCGTTTACACCATCAATCCGGCCATGCGGCGATTCTATTTTCGCTATTTATTCCGGTGTTATTTGGTATTTTTACACTGGGTACCGATGGCGCACGGGCCATTCAAGATAAAGCGCGTTTATTAGAAGCGGTTGAGGTTGCCAGTCTTGCGGTAGCTGGCCAAGGTTCAGATAATGTAAAGCTCGCCAAAAATTATCTTGAGTACTATTTCCCAGCTGCGACTATTCAAGAGTCTGATATTCAAATCAAAAAGATTAACTGTGAAGATAATAATCGTTGTAAAGACGATGAAAGTCGCTTTTTTGAATATCAAGTGACCGCTAAAATCAGTCAGCCAACCTGGTTTCCGGGTAATGAGGCCGTTATTGGTTTTGGCAAAGACTATGATATTGCCAGTCATTCGGTGACGAGAAAATTTCACTCGGAAACGGTGGATGTCATCTTGGTATCAGATTTTTCTGCCTCAATGCATAACACATGGAAAGGAGGATCGAAGAAGAAATTTCTCGATCTTAAAGATATTATTGTTGTTATTGCCGATGAATTAGATAGCTTTAATGGCTATATGGCTGATAAAAGTTTGAAAAATAAGCTTGGTGTGGTTGGTTTCGATTATTATACCAGTAGGTACAATAATAATGTTCGTTATTTTTATTCACATCTAATTTGTGGGAATAATGAAAAAGAATGTACGAAAAACAATCCAGGTGGTAGTGACACTTCGGTTAATTATACTGCGACAGTTAGAGATGTATTCAATCTGAATTCTATAGCACATACGCCTTGGCAAAAAAGAGAGGTGACCAATGTTTCCTCATTTGAGGATGTTCTCTTGACCGATGATATGGCTTCTTTGAAAACAAAAATAAACTCAAACTCGTTTAATATAACCAGTGGTTCTGGCAGTGGTACGGCATTTTATGCTGGGTTAATTCGAGGAGCTCAAATCATTCATCAACAAGGAGAAAACCCAAGGCAGTTAATTATCATTTTATCTGATGGTGTTGAGTCAAATAAAAAAACAACGCAGAAACTTATTCAAGCGGGTCTGTGTAAAACTATTTTTGATAAACTCAATAGTCAACAGCACTCAAATGGCGACAATGTAAAAGCAAGAATATTTGCTGTGGGTTTTGATTATGAAGTTAAGGACAATCCGCAACTGGCTGATTGCGTCGGAGCTGATAACGTTTTTCAAGCTCAAAATCGAGATGATATTAAAAACAAAATCCTTGAGTTGATCACGGAAGAAATTGGTCATTTATCGCAATAAAGAACAATGGCTTATTTTGACTAATAATTTTATTTACACGATATATTTTCCCTGTACAGAGGAATTCTGATCATGAAAACACTTTTCCGCCAGCTCTCGATGATTGTACTGCTTGTTGGCTTTGGCATGACTAATGCGTTGGCGGTTTCTAATGCGAGTCAAAGCGCGTTTCATCACTACTGTAATGGCCCGCAGCTGGAGTTTGAACAGCAAATTCAGGTCGGCTCTGGTCGACGCGTATTAGTCAATCACGCTGCATTTCCCTACATTGAGCAAGTGGGGCAATTTCAAGCCAGTGCTGCATTTATTGAGCAACAAATGGTCGCCGCTGGAGTACAAGCGAACTGTGCTGAATACTTGTTAAGCCATGCCAAATCTTGGCAAGCAGGATCGCAAGAGACGCTGGCTAGAGTCTATTTCTCATTTGATAGTGCTGAGCTGACTTCAGCTTCGCGTTATCTGCTCGATCAACTCTTGGTAAGCTTAAAAGACAATCCGACCCTGATTGTCGAAGGACATACTGATAATACAGGAAGTGATGCGTATAACTTTGCGCTTGGCCTGCGCCGAGCAGCCAGCGTGGAAGCTTATTTGCAGCAATCTGCACAAACACCATTACAGTTGCAAAGCGTGTCTTACGGCGAAGCTCGCCCTATTGCGAGCAATGCGAATGAGGCTGACCGAGCACAAAACCGCCGAGTAGAAATTAAATAACCCCATCTATGGATGACTTAATTGAGTGAGATAATGAGCGATCGCATTCACCCAGCGGCTGGTGATGCTAGCTTCAACCCTTATTCAGCAAGGTGTTTATCCTCTGAGGCTAAACCCAGTTTGGGCAGGAGAAGTAACAAATTGTGAGTTATTACTCATATTGCGGTTAAAAGTGCGTCATAAAAGCTAAAGTTGCGCGACAAACCTTTGCCAGAGCAGGCAGTTATGTTTTAGAGTGAGCTCGATTCGATAACCTATTGAGAAGGGAAACCTACATGAACAAGACCCAATTGATCGACTTTATTGCAGAGAAAGCGGACCTGACCAAAGCACAAGCCAAATCAGCTCTCGAAGCGACTCTGGGTGCGGTTGAGGGTGCTCTGAAAGACGGCGACCAAGTACAACTGATTGGTTTTGGTACATTCAAAGTTAATCATCGTGCTGCGCGTACTGGCCGTAACCCAAAAACGGGTGAAGAGATCAATATTGCGGCAGCTAATGTTCCTGCATTTGTGGCAGGTAAAGCGCTGAAAGACGCGATCAAGTAATTGCTTTATACTACGCCGAGATGAAAACTCTCGGCGTTTTTTTATTTATGAAGCAGCGATTATCCCTCCTTTTTTTCGTATCTGGCTTATTGGCTGGCTGCGGTTCCACTCCCAATCCTAACCTTGAGCAGATCAATCAATTTACCGGTGGTAAAGCGATCAGTGAGGCGACCAGTTTTTACTGGTATACCGAGCGCTTTCAAAAACCGAGTTCGGCGGCTGATTATGTGACCTCTGGCAATCATGGCAGTTATCAGTCCAGCTATCGCTGGGAAGAGGGGCGAGTGCGTGAAATTCGCCGCGAAGGTGAATACCTTGAAGGCAAAAAATTACAGCCATTTCGAGTGCATATTCGCTTTAGTAACCAAGGTGAAGCGGTGTATCAGCAATATCGGCTCGCGGGTAAAGTATTGCCGATGAGTGATGAGCAACTGACAGACTATGTGCTGCAAGCCAAAGCGGTGGCTGAGGTGTCTAAACAGCAAGACAAGCAAGGCTTAGAGCTGCTGCAAGGCTATTGGAATGGCAAGGTGTTTGAAACCTGTAGCGGTGTTGAATACCAGCGGGTGGAGTTTAACCAAACCTTGCCCAGCTTTATGCTCAATCGTCTTGCTTCGATTAAGAGTTACGTGGCGTTCCTCGGCAAAATTCGTAACGGTACGGTACATATTGATGAGTTACTGCTGCTTGAGGCGGAAAACTACGACTGTGTGAAACGCCCAGCGCTGCTTGATTAACTCAACCCGCCGCCGCAGGCAATATCCCCTTCCTACTTGAAGCTGCAGCGGTGTTGGCTACGTTCGTTCACCCCAATCACATAGTGTGTCTATGCTCATGGGGATTCACTCACTTGCCGCCTACCTGCAACTCCAAGTTGTTTGGGTATAGTGTTCGTTGCTGGCTAATGGCTTCTTACGGCGGTATCACCACAACCTCGCCGTTGCATAAGGGCTGGGTTATTGAGCCTGCTCGCGTGCAATCGCGCGATAGCCGATATCGCGGCGGCAGAACATGCCGGTGCAGCGAATTTGATCGGCTAGTTGATAAGCGCGTTGCTGCGCCTCAAGCACCGTGTTACCGAGTGCAGTGGCACACAGCACTCGCCCGCCATTGGTCACCACATGATCGCCTTGCATTTCCGTACCAGCGTGGAACACTTTCTGTCCCTCGCTCTCGGTTGTCGGCAGACCAGAAATCACTTCACCTTTTGCGTAATCCCCTGGGTAACCTCCCGCGGCGAGAACCACACCAATTGCGGCACGTGGATCCCACTTCGATTCCACCTGATCGAGTTGACCCGCAATCGCGGCTTGGCACAGTTCGACCAGATCCGACTGCAGACGCATCATGATGGGTTGCGTTTCGGGATCGCCAAAGCGGCAGTTGTACTCAATCACTTTTGGCGCGCCAGTTTGGTCGATCATCAACCCTGCGTATAAGAAGCCTGTATAAGTGTTGCCTTCTGCAGCCATACCGCGCACGGTTGGGTAGATCACTTCTTGCATCACTCGATCATGGATCGCTTGAGTCACGACCGGAGCAGGCGAGTAAGCGCCCATTCCGCCCGTGTTCGGGCCGCTATCGCCATCGCCCACACGTTTATGATCTTGACTGGTGGCCATGGGTAGCACATTTTCGCCATCCACCATCACGATAAAGCTGGCTTCTTCACCATCGAGAAACTCTTCAATCACCACTCGGCTGCCGGCGGCGCCAAACGCATTACCCGCCAGCATATCGTGGATCGCCTCTTCTGCCTCTTGCAAGGTCATCGCGACAATCACGCCTTTGCCGGCCGCTAAACCATCGGCTTTGACCACAATCGGTGCGCCTTGTGCACGCACATAAGCCAGTGCGGGCTCAATTTCAGTGAAGTTAGCGTAAGCGGCGGTTGGGATGTGGTGACGGGCGAGGAAATCTTTGGTGAACGCTTTTGAGCCTTCAAGCTGCGCTGCGCCTTGGGTTGGACCAAAAATAGGCAGGCCTGCGGCACGAAATGCATCGACCACCCCAATCACCAGCGGAGCTTCAGGACCAACGATGGTGAGCTCAATCGCCTGTTGCTGAGCAAAAGTGACCAGCGCGGGAATATCGGTCACTTCAATATTGACGTTGTGTACTTTGTGCTCAAGGGCGGTTCCTGCATTGCCGGGAGCCACATAAATTTTCGTCACTTGTGGATTTTGCGCGACTTTCCACGCTAGGGCGTGTTCACGACCGCCAGAGCCGATGATGAGAACTTGCATGTTAACATCCTTAATAAATGGATTAGTTACTAGAACCAAGGCCTAGCTCCTAGACCCTAGGAGCTAGAATCGAGAACCAATTAATGACGGAAATGACGCATACCGGTGAAAATCATCGCCATGCCGTGTTGGTTGGCGGCATCGATCACTTCTTGATCGCGCATTGAACCACCCGGTTGGATCACGCAGGTAATGCCTGCCTCGGCCGCGGCATCAATCCCATCACGGAATGGGAAGAAGGCATCGGAAGCCATAACACTGCCAGCCACTTGTAATCCTTCATCGGCGGCTTTGATACCGGCAATTTTCGCCGAGTAGACGCGGCTCATTTGACCTGCGCCAATGCCAATCGTCATATCGCCTTTAGCGTACACAATCGCGTTGGATTTAACGTATTTGGCCACTTTCCAGCAGAACAGTGCATCGCGCAGCTCTGCTTCGCTAGGTTGACGAGTGGACACCACTTGCAGATCTGCTTGGGTCACCATGCCTTGGTCACGCTCTTGCACCAGCAAACCACCGTTGACGCGTTTCAAATCAAAACCCGTGGTTTGGCCTTGCCATTCACCACATTCGAGCAAGCGCACGTTTTGTTTCGCTGCCACCGCTTCGATCGCCGCTTGAGAGACTTTCGGCGCGATGATCACTTCGACAAATTGGCGTTCGATGATCGCTTGTGCCGTTGCGCCATCTAACTCGTAGTTAAACGCGATAATACCGCCAAAGACCGAAGTTGGGTCGGTTTGGTACGCGCGGTTGTAAGCTTGCAGTAGATTATCGCCCAGAGCCACACCACATGGGTTGGCGTGTTTAACAATCACACACGCTGGCTCACTGAACTCTTTAACGCACTCGAGTGCCGCATCAGTATCGGCAATGTTGTTGTAAGAGAGGGCTTTACCTTGGATTTGGCGCGCGGTGGCGACGGAGGCTTGCTGCGGCTGCGCTTCAACATAAAATGCCGCGGCTTGATGACCGTTTTCGCCATAACGCATATCTTGCTTTTTGATGAACTGTGCGTTGAACGTGCGTGGAAAGTGAGATTCTGCATCACCTTCTTGGTTGTCACCATACGATGGCACTAAGGTGCCAAAGTAGTTGGCGATCATGCCATCGTAGGCGGCGGTGTGTTCAAACGCAGCAATGGCTAGATCAAAACGGGTAGCGTGGGTGAGTGAGTTTTGGTTAGCATCCATTTCACCAATGACGCGCTGATAGTCTTTAGCATTAACCACAATCGTTACATCTTTATGGTTTTTCGCCGCAGAACGCACCATGGTTGGCCCACCGATGTCGATGTTTTCGATGGCATCTTCGAGCGTGCAATTTGGGTTAGCCACGGTTTGTGCGAAAGGATACAGGTTAACCACCACCATATCGATCGGTTGGATGCCGTGGCTGTTCATCACAGCGTCATCTTGGCCACGGCGGCCTAGAATGCCACCATGTACTTTAGGATGCAGTGTTTTTACCCGTCCATCCATCATTTCTGGGAAACCGGTGTAATCGGAAACTTCGGTGACAGCTAGGCCTTGTTCGGCCAGTAGGCGAGCGGTACCGCCGGTGGAGAGAAGTTCCACTCCACGCTCTGCAAGCGCGGTTGCGAACTCAACAATGCCGGTTTTATCTGATACGCTGAGAAGCGCACGATGAATAGGACGAGCGTTGTTCATGCTTCCATTTTCCTTTAAAAGATATTTGCCGAAAGTGATCTGTCGTGTGGGAGGGGAGTGAAGCGCACTTCAACACCATGCTCAGCACAATCAACAGAGCCGTTTGGGAAAAGACCTTAGCTGCCTGATTTGGATGGCGCGTATTCTAACCAATCTATTACAAAAGATCTCGCGCAATCGTTTGGCATGGGAAAAATAATCGCTAAAAAACGCTTTTTCAAGCATAAATTTTAACGAAACGGTAAATAGGAGCAGTTATGTTTCAGATTGGAGAGTTAGCCAAACGCAGTGGGGTTTCCAGCGATACGCTGCGTTTCTATGAGAAAAATGCACTACTGGTGCCTGTCGCGCGCAGTGACGCGGGCTACCGAATGTATGATCAGTCGAGCTTGGTTCAGGTGAATTTTATCTTAAAAGCCAAACAATTAGGCTTAAGCTTGGAAGAGATCAAAGAGCTGCTGGACATTCGTCTCGAAGCCACCGCACATAGCTGTGCTGAGGTCAAAGCGATCACCAGCGCTAAGCTCGCGCTCATTGACCATAAAATTGCCGAGTTAACCCACATTCGCAACGCACTCAAGCGCATCAATGATGCTTGCTGCGGACATCTGGAAGACAACGCCAGTCACTGCTCCATTTTAGCCGCGTTGGAATAAGTTGTTGTATTGCAAAGCTTGAATTGAACGGTGATTTATCACTGGTTGATGTGGTTTTTAATGTCGCCAAGCGGGGGCATTAGCGTACATCAACCCCAAAATACCAAACCAAAAAGACCAAGCTTGGCGGCTTGGTCTTTTGTCGTTATGCGGGGAGCTTATACGTTACGGACTAATTCCGCGATCGCATCCCAATTGCCTTGATCCATCAGATCGGTAGGCACCATCCAGGTACCACCACAGGCGATCACCGATTTAAGCGCCAGATAGTCTGGGGCGTTGGTCGGGTTGATACCGCCAGTTGGCATAAAGCTAATCGGGTACACCGCACACAGCGCTTTGAGCATCGGTAGGCCACCTGAAGGTTCAGCAGGGAAGAACTTCAAGGTACGTAGACCCATTTCCATCGCTTGTTCAACTAGGCTTGGGTTGTTGACGCCTGGGATGATCGGGATGTTGCGCTGCTGACAATATTTCACTGTGGTTGGGTTAAAACCTGGGCTAACAATGAAATCGGCACCAGCGGCGATCGCTTGATCCACTTGGGCGCTGGTGAGCACGGTACCGGCACCAATCAACAGCTCTGGATACGCATCACGCATGATGCGTATCGATTCGGCTGCGGCTGGAGTGCGGAAAGTCACTTCTGCGCAAGGCAAGCCATTTTCTACCAGCACTTTAGCCAGCGGCAGTGCGTGGGCGACATCATTAATCGCAATCACAGGGACGATTTTGATCGCTCGTAAGCGTTGTTCAATGGTCATAAGTCCATACCTCTACAGAATAAAGCTGAGTGTTGCCACAATCAGGAAGGCGATACCGCCCAATAGGGTTTCCATCACAGTCCACGTTTTCAGAGTGGTTTTTTCATCCATCTCCATCAAACGTGATACCAGCCAGAAACCAGAATCGTTAAAGTGGGAAAGCACAGTAGCACCGCCGGCAATCGAAATCACGATAAAGCACAGGTCAAACTCCGATAAACCGGTGGTCGCAGCGACGGTCGGTGCAATCAATGCTGCGGTGGTGGTGAGGGCGACTGTGGCTGAGCCTTGCGCCACTCGCAAACAGGTGGAAATCACAAACGCGGCAATTACAATCGGCATTCCGGTGTCAGACAGCACGCCCGCCAGTGCGTGGCCAATGCCGCTGGCGCGTAATACGCCACCAAACATACCGCCCGCGCCGGTGACTAAGATCACTGCACAGATTGGTGCCAATGAATCACCACACAGTTTTTCTAGGCGTGCCATGCCGTAATCTTTGGCAAAGGCGGCCAAACAGACCAGTAGGGTGATCAGCAAGGCGACCGGCGTTTTACCCAGCATGCGCAGCAATTCGACCAGTGGCGTTTTGCCATCAATCACACCCGCTACCGCTAAGGTGTTTAAACCGGTATCCATGAAAATCAGCAGCACGGGTAGAACCAAAATGATCATGACCGTAGCAAATTTTGGCAGTTTTGCTTCATCGATGATCGCATCGGTATTGAAGAATGCTTTTGAGAGCGGAATATCGAATTTTTTGCCCGCGTACAGGCCAAATAGGTAAGCGCCGAAGTACCAAGTTGGGATGGCAACCAAGATCCCGACAATCAGCAATAAACCGATGTTGGCGCCAAGCAGTTCAGCCGCAGCCACTGGGCCTGGGTGAGGTGGCACAAACGCGTGCATTACCGCAAAGGCACCCGCAGAAGGCAGTGCGTATTTGAGTGGTGAGCCACCAAAGCGTTTCGCGACACTGAAGATGATCGGCATCATCACAATCAGGCCGGCATCAAAGAAGATCGGAAAGCCAAACAGCAGTGAGGCGACACCGAGTGCAAACGGTGCGCGCTGCTCACCGAAGCGACCAATTAAAGTGTCGGCCAGCACTTTCGCGCCGCCAGTCACTTCTAAGACTTTGCCAATCATTGCGCCAAGGCCGACTAGGAGTGCGACCGAGGCCAGCGTGCCGCCAAAGCCGCTCATCATGGTCGGAACCACTTGATCGGAGGCCACGCCAGTGGCAATGGCGGTGCCTAAACTGACTAAGGTCAGCGCGGCAAACGCGTGGATTTTAAAGCGAATGATCAGCAGTAATAGGGCAATAATTGCCACTACGGCTACTGAGAGTAGGTAAGTCGGATCAGAGGTTTGTAGTAGGGGGTTCATAAGTTCACCGTCCAGATTTTATAGTTTGTGTTATAGCTCACATTTAGTAAAGTTACCGGTAACATGTTACCCATAACATGAATAAGATAAACCCATATTTTGAAGTGAATTTTAAAAATGCGATCACGCGCAAGTTTGGTATTAAGGAGTCGTTATGGCTGGTAGTAGCATCATTGTGATGGGGGTTTGTGCTTGCGGTAAAAGCACTATTGGTGAGTTATTGGCAAGGCAGACCGGGCGCAAATTTATTGATGGGGATGATTTGCATCCCCGCGCCAATATTCAAAAAATGGCGTCTGGCCAGCCGTTAAACGATCACGATCGCACGCCTTGGTTAGAGCGGATCCGCGATGCCGCTTATAGCTTAGAGAGCAAAAATGAGCACGGGGTGATTGTGTGCTCGGCGCTGAAAAAGCAGTACCGTGATCAGATCCGTGAAGGCAACCAAAACGTGACCTTCCTGTTTTTAGACGGATCAAAGGATTTGATCATGGAACGCATGCGCGCTCGTCAAGGCCATTTCATGAAAGAGAATATGGTCAATAGCCAGTTTGAAGCGTTAGAGCGTCCCGATGGTGAGCCGCAAACCCTGATCATCCCGATTGATTGCTCGGTGGAGCAAGTGGTGAGCTGTGCGATTCAAGCGCTGCAAGAGCAGGAGGGGTTATGATCCATCCAATTTTAGCCAAGGTAACCGACAATCTGATTGAACGTAGTCGTGAAGCGCGCGCAGCATTTATTGCGCGCAGTCAAGCGCAGCAACAAGCGGGCAAAGGCCGTGCGGCACTCTCTTGCGGTAACTTAGCCCATGCGGTTGCCGCATCTTGCAGTACCGAAAAGAACACCATTTTGGATTTTACCCGCAGCAATGTAGCGATCATTACTGCATACAACGACATGTTAAGCGCACACCAGCCTTATCAAGCCTATCCAGATCGCATCAAAACGGTGCTGGCGCAGTTGGGTCACTCAGCTCAAGTTGCGGGTGGCGTGCCAGCAATGTGCGATGGGGTGACGCAAGGCCAGCCTGGTATGGATATGTCGCTATTTTCAAGAGATTTGATTGCACAAGCGACTGCATTATCACTTAGCCATAATGTGTTTGATGCCACTTTGCTGCTCGGGATCTGTGACAAAATTGCTCCAGGGCAACTGATGGGCGCGCTCTCTTACGCGCATTTGCCCACCGCCTTTATGCCAGCGGGTTTAATGGCCACCGGGATCAGCAATGATGAGAAAGTGGAAGTGCGCCAGAAATATGTGGCCGGTCAAGTCGGTAAAGAGGCGCTGCTGGCGATGGAGTGTCAGGCTTACCATGCGCCGGGCACCTGCACGTTTTATGGCACAGCCAATACCAACCAACTGGTGTTTGAAGCGATGGGGCTGATGCTGCCAGGCTCGGCGTTTGTGCATCCACACAGCGAGCTGCGCCAAGCACTCAATGATGATGCAACGCTTAAAATTGCCAGCATGACTCAAGGCTCGGCGAACTATCGCCCACTGTATCAAGTGGTGACCGAAAAAAGTCTGCTTAACGGGATTGTTGCGCTGTTGGCCTCGGGCGGCAGTACCAATCACTCGATCCATATGCTCGCGGTCGCGCGTGCGGCGGGGATTTTGCTGACTTGGCAAGACATTAGCGATCTGTCGGATGTGGTTCCGTTACTGGCCAAGGTCTACCCTAATGGTCCAGCGGATATGAACGCGTTCCAACAAGCGGGTGGTGTACCAGCCTTAATGCAGCGTTTGCATGAGGCCAAACTACTGCATGCCGATGTAACTCCAGTGTTTGGTGAGTTTAGCGATCAACTGAGCTTGCCTGAGTTGATGGATGGTGAGCTGCGTTGGGTGGCGTGCCAAGGCACGCGCGATGCGCAAGTGATTGCGGCACCGGATCAAGCTTTCCAAGCCACTGGTGGCACCAAAGTGCTGAATGGAAATTTAGGTCGTGCGGTGATCAAAGTGTCTGCGGTAAAGGCGGATCAGCAAGTGATTGAAGCGCCTGCAGTGGTGTTCCAGTGTCAACACCAAGTGGAAGCGGCTTACCAACGTGGTGAACTGAACCAAGATTGCATCGTGGTGGTGACTCATAATGGTCCAGCGGCCAATGGTATGCCAGAGCTGCACAAGTTGATGCCGATTTTAGGTAATGTGCAAAAAGCGGGTTTTAAAGTCGCGTTAGTGACCGATGGTCGTCTATCGGGCGCTTCGGGCAAGATCCCATCGGCGATCCATG
This sequence comes from Vibrio misgurnus, assembly GCF_029635775.1. NCBI lineage: Bacteria > Pseudomonadati > Pseudomonadota > Gammaproteobacteria > Vibrionales > Vibrionaceae > Vibrio > Vibrio misgurnus. The sequence continues at coordinate 187,497 of NZ_CP113241.1, forward strand.
TGTCACCGGAAGCGGTCCGTGGTGGCGCGATTGGTTTGGTTCGCACCGGTGATCGACTGCGGCTTGATTGCACTACTGGCACGCTGGAAAACTTAACCGAGATAAGTCAACGCCAGCCGCTCAGTTTAGATACTGAGCGCGATCAGCAGATGTGGGGGCGTGAGTTGTTTAAAGTGATGCGTCAGGCCGTCTCTTCGGCTGAGCAAGGGGCGAGTTTTATTGTTTAACCTTATATTGTCGAAGATGGTCAGATAGCACAGACAAAAAAGGCGGTATCACCGCCTTTTTTGATCTCTCTTCATCATTTAACGTCTGAACACTGAATATCGGATCACTGAACGCTAGGCGTTACACACTGCCACCTTGTGTAAAACGATAGCCCATATCCACCACTTTATTGGCTTGGCGTTGGCCTTTAAGCGCGGCAATTAGCAGCTCGGCACTTTTCTCGCCAATCGCATAGCGTGGCGTATCCACACTGATTAGCTTGGGGCTGATGGCTCGGCCGATATCTAGCGCATTGTAACCCACGACCGCCAGTTGCTGCGGAACGCAAATCCCACGTTGCTGGGCGACCAGTAAAGTACCAATTGCGATATCATCGTTGGTGCAAAAAACTCCATCCAGATCAGGATAACGAGCTAAAGCCTCATCAAGTAACTGTGCCGCGAGTGAGAAACTGGAATGCGAGCCAGTCAGGACGTGTTTAATGCTCAAGCCCGCTTCTTGCATCGCACGATCATAGCCCTGCATACGTAGCTTGGTACGGGTATCAAGCCGTGCTCCGAAATAAGCAATCGAGCGTTTACCGGTAGCGATGATTTTTTTCACTGCCTGATAGGAGGCTTCCACGTGATCCATACCGACCGCCATATCAATCGGCTGACTTGGCAGCTCCATGGTTTCTACCACCGGTAAGCCCGAGTTGGCGATCATCTGTAACGTGCGTGGGGTGTGATGGCTTTCGGTCAAGATCAGCCCATCAACCTGATAGGCAAGTAAAAACGCTACTTTGCGCTCTTCTTCTTGCTCATCATAGCCAAAGTGGGCGAGTAGGGTCTCATAGCCATGGGCTTTGGTGACCGCTTCAATCCCTTGCACAAAAGAGGCAAAAATTTGGTTGGACAGCGAAGGCAGCAAGATTCCAATCGTGTTGCTCGATGCTTTCGAGAGCATGGCGGGGGCACGGTTTTCTATATAACCTAGGGCTTCCACCGCCAGCGCAATTTTCTCTCGCGTGGCAGCGGCAACCGAGTCTGGATTACGCAGATAGCGCGACACGGTCATTTTGGTTACGCCAACTTGATCGGCCACATCTTGCAAGGTTGCCCGCTGTTTTTTTGTCATAGGTGCTTGAGTATTTTATAAAATGTTATGAGTAACATTATGACCAAGTGCCTAAAGTTGCACAACCGCCACGTTGAGTTGGCTTCGCTTTCGTGCCCCCTACTATGGGGGATTAATTTCTCAGCGCCCGAAAATCATTGCCGGTTGGTGCTTGTGATACGCAGAGGCCAAATTCAGGCAGCACGGCAAAAATATGATCAAAAATATCGGACTGAATACGCTCATATTCCACCCAAACCGTGGTGTTGGTAAAACAGTACACTTCCAGTGAAATACCATCATGAGTGGGGGCTAATTGACGTACCATCAACGTCATATCTTGATGAATATATGGATGATTGCGCAGATAGCGTTCTAGATAAGCGCGAAAACTGCCGATGTTGGTCAGACGTCGGCCATTGATCCGACAGGCTAAATCCCACGGTTTTTGCTGATTGTAGTGGCTGATCTCTTGCTCTTTTTCGCTCAAGTAAGGTTCGAGCAGTTGGGCTTTTTTCAGCGCCTGTTTCTCCTCTTCCTGCAAAAAATGCACGCTGGTGGCATCGATCAACATACTGCGTTTGATGCGTCGACCACCGGATTCTTGCATGCCTTTCCAGTTTTTAAACGAATCGGAAATCAATGCGTAGCTTGGAATGGTGGTAATGGTTTTATCCCAGTTTTGTACTTTGACTGTGGTCAGGCTGATATCAATCACTGCACCATCAGCGCCGTATTTGGGCATTTCTAACCAATCACCGACCGAGAGCATTCTATTAGCCGAAAGCTGTACGCCGGCCACCAATCCCAAGATCGGATCTTTAAACACCAACATGACTACCGCAGTCATTGCGCCTAAGCCGCTGAGCAGGATCACTGGAGATTTACCAATCAAAATAGAAGTAAAAAACAGCGCAGCGATAATAAACACGATCAGTTTGATACTTTGTAAAATACCGCGGGTGGGCAGATTTTTTCCCACTTGGGTGCGGCTGATCAGGATCTCCAGCACATTGAGCAAGGAATACATTGCCAACATGCCAAATGCCACAATCCATAACGAGGTGACGGTGTGCAGCACATCGTAAGTCAAAGTATCCGGGCGCAGCCACAACTCGGTTTGGACGGCGATGACGATGCCTTGGATCAGTAGCGCAAAACGGCTAAACAGGTGCTCTTTAAATAACGCATGGCGCCAAACGCTCTGCTCATGGTGAGCATAGCGTTTGAGCCACAGCAGCACCCCGCGATGTAACACCAAGTGGATGGCAATCGAAATCGCAGCGATCAATCCTAGCGCTTCAGCCAGTTGGATCACGCGTTCAAGCTCAATATCGTACTGCTGTAACCATAGGGTCAATGTGTCAAGCATGGCTTACTCCTTAATCAATCTGCCGCTCATAGTATCTTAAGCGCAGATCGCTTGCCACGCTAAGCCCGCGAGAGAGTTTTAATAGCCTTTGGCAAAATCAATCGTGTTGCGTAGTGGGCGCTGCTCTCGCCAGCGCTGATAATTATCAGCAAAGATATCGATCACTTGCTCAGGAAAACTGACTGCCGCAATGTGCGGTGTCACCGTGATGGCGGGATGCTGCCAAAAGGGGTGTTCAGTGGCGAGAGGCTCGTGCTCAAAAACATCTAAAAAGGCGTGGCGGATGTGTCCTGCCGCCAACAAGGCGGGCAGATCCTGCTCAACTAAGGTCGCTCCTCGTCCGACGTTAAACAGCAGTGCCTGATGACAGTGGCGTAAGCTGGCGTGATTGAGCAATCCGGCCGTTGCCAACGTATTGGGTAAGGTATTGACCAGCAAATCGGCGCGCGCGAGTGCCAATGACAGTTCGCTGATTGGGTAAGTGACATCGAAATCGCCTTCGCAGCTAGGCACACCAGTGCGGTTGACACCAATTACGCGCAGCCCAAACAGTTTGGCCACTTTGGCTAAATGGCTACCAATTGAGCCAGTACCAAGGATCACCATGGTTTGATTGGCCAGTGATGCGTAAGGGTGCGGCTGCCAGCATCGTTGTAACTGTTGGCGATGGTAGATGGCAAAATCCCGTTGCTGCTGCAGAGCGTAACCTATTACATACTCTGCGATTAACTGGCCAAAGATGCCTTTGATATTGGTCAGTTGATAGTCTTGTCGCAGCTGCGGTTTGATTAATGTATCGACGCCGGCATAGGCCGATTGCAGCCATTGCAAGCGCGGGAAATCATCAAGGCAGCGTGCTGCGAGCGGTGGCGCGGCGAGTAAAATTGTGGCTTGAGTTCGATCATCGGTCAACCTGAGCTCAGGCAGTTGGCGTTGCTTGAGTAGCTCGCGGTAGTGTTGATCATGTTCGGTAAGAATGTAGAGATAGTGGAAATTGTTCATAGGCGCGTCTTTTTTCCCTTATGGTTATCCAGTACACTTCCGCTGTCTTTTTCCGCAACGATTTGAAGTGACTATGTTACAAAATCCTTTACAACTTCGTCTTGAGAAGTTTGAACCTTGGCAACAGATTACCTTTATGGCCTGTTTGTGTGAACGTATGTATCCTAATTTCGCGATGTTCTGTCAGCACACACAGTTTGCTGAGGCACGTATTTATCGTGACATTCTCGACAGTGTATGGGAGTTGATGACGGTAAAAAATGCCAAAGTTAACTTTGAGCATCAGCTTGAGAAGCTTGAAGAGCTGATCCCGACCTCGGATGCGTTTGATCTATATGCGGTGTATCCGGCAATTGACGCCTGTGAAGGGTTGGCCACTTTGCTGCACGGCTTGCTTGATCGTGATGATTTGGCGCAATCGATGCTTAAAGTGAGTCAGATTTCGGTACAAACCGTAGCTCAGCTTGAAGAAGCGCAAACCGGAGAAGCGATCACCAACCACAACCAGAAAGATAACCAAGCGGTCTGTGCCGAGTGGGATGTCCAGTGGGCGATTTTCCGTCCGCTCCGTGAAGCGGTCGAGCGCGATATTGAGCTGATTAAAGATCTGCGCAAAGAGCTGCGCGAAGAAGCAGTCAGCAATATTGGAGTCGGAGTGTAAATCACTCAGCGCGTCAGCCTCTGCTCAGCAAGGCTGCTTGGATATAAAAAAACCGCCTCAAATCAATTGAAGCGGTTTATAAAATAAGGCGTTAACTAATGTAAATTAGTTCATGCCGTATTTTTTCAGTTTCTTACGAAGAGTACCGCGGTTGATACCCATCATGGTTGCTGCGCGAGTTTGGTTGCCGCGCGTGTATTGCATGATGGTGTCCAGAAGTGGTTGCTCAACTTCAGCTAGAACTAATTCATACAGTTCAGTCACTTCTTGACCATTCAGTTGTGCCAAGTAGTTTTTAAGAGACGCTTTAACAGAGTCGCGCAGTGGCTTTTGCGTGATTTGGTCTTGTGAAGTCACGGTAGTAACGGTTAAAGCTTCTGAAGTCAGATTTTGTTCGAACATATTCGGTCTAGCTCTTCTCTTAATTATGATGCAACGTTATCAAAATACCCTTCGAGCACATCAAGTTGCTGCTCTGCAGTCTCAATGGCATTGAAGGTACGGCGAAACGCACTCGCTTGTTCATGCTGTTGCAGGTACCAGCTCACGTGTTTGCGTGCAATCCGTGGGCCTAAATACGCTCCATAAAATTGATGGAGTGCGTTGACATGACCAAGCATGATGTCTTTCACTTCCGTTAACGGAAGCTCTGGCATTGTGGTGCCGTGTTCCAAATAGTGTTGGATTTCCTGAAAAATCCATGGTCGTCCTTGGGCTGGACGGCCAATCATTAAAGCGTCGGCACCGGTGTACTCCAGTACATAGCGAGCTTTTTCCGGGCTATCGATATCACCGTTCGCGATAACCGGAATGCTCACCGCCGCTTTGACCGCTTTAATGCTGTCGTATTCCGCCTCACCTTTGTACATGCAGGCACGAGTTCGCCCATGGAGCGCCAGTGCTTGGATGCCGCAGTCTTCGGCTAATTGAGCGATTGAGAGACAGTTCTTGTTGTCTGTATCCCAACCAGTGCGGGTTTTGAGTGTTACAGGAACATTCACCGCATTGACTACTGTTTTCAGGATATTTTCAATCACATCCGGATAGCGTAGCAGTGCAGACCCCGCGAGTTTTTTATTTACTTTTTTGGCTGGGCAGCCCATGTTGATATCGATGATTTGCGCACCGTTTTCAACGCTGAACTGTGCAGCATCAGCCATCAGCTGTGGATCGCAGCCAGCAATTTGTACTGAGCGAATGCCCGATTCGCCTTGGTGTACCATGCGGTTTTGCGATTTGGCCGTTTTCCACAGTGCAGGATTAGAGGACATCATTTCGCTGACCGCCATTCCTGCTCCGTAACGTAAACACAGCTCTCGAAATGGTCTGTCGGTGACACCCGCCATTGGGGCGACGATCAGATTGTTCTTAAGTTGATAGTTTCCGATTTTCAAAACGTCTTCACAGCTTCGTACTAGCAAGGGCGCGCATTTTACGCATTTTTTTGATATCTGAAAAGACTAATATTTGAGCATTGGCGATTTGTTTTGCTAAATAGCCGATTTATCAGTCAATTAGACTACAAAGTCTTGTCTAGCCTAGCTTGCGACCAGAAATACGGCACCATTCGCTTTTTTCGGCGATCGGGTCAAGTGCGACATCAGCGCGATAGAATTCTGCTACGCTTTCGGCTTGGGTATCTAAGATACCGGACATCGCCAGTTGGCCGCCGGGTTTGAGTAGTCCTTTGATAATCGGGGAAAGCTCACGCAGTGGGCCGGCCAAAATGTTAGCCACTACCACATCGGCCATTAAGCCTTCTGGTTGGTCTTTTGGTAGGTAAACTTCGATTTGATCTTCGACGCCATTACGCGCGGCGTTATCTTTCGAAGCCAGTAAGGCTTGTGGATCGATATCAATCCCGATCACTTTTGCTGCGCCAAGTTTGATCGCAGCAATCGCGAGGATGCCGGAGCCACAACCAAAGTCGATCACGGTTTTGCCACTCAGATCGAGATGATCCAGCCACTCTAAGCACAATGCGGTGGTAGGGTGGGTGCCAGTACCAAACGCTAAGCCAGGATCAAGCATCACGTTGACCGCTTGAGGATCGGGCACTTCACGCCAGCTTGGACAGATCCAAAGGCGACGGCCAAATTGCATTGGATGGAAGTTGTCCATCCACTCGCGTTCCCAGTCCTTGTCTTCCACTTGTTCGACTTTGTAAGCAAAATCTTGCGCCAGCATGTTGCTGGTTTTGATTTGTTCAAGGATCAGCGAGGTATCCATATCCGCTTCATACAGAGCGACCACATCGGTATCGCCCCATAGGCGGGTTTCGCCTGGTAACGGTTCAAAGACCGGCGTATCTTTGGCATCGAGGAAAGTGACTGACACGGCACCGGTTTGTTCCATCAGCATATCGCCAATCGCTTCGGCGTTGTCGTTGGTCGCATTGAGTTTAATTTGAATCCAAGGCATGGCTTAAGATCTCATCGGGTTTAGATTGGCGCAGAGTGTAGCAGATTTGCCACTGATGTTCAGGCCAGAAAGTGGTCAGAGATAAAACAAAAAGCCCACCGAAGTGGGCTTTATCCACTGCTTGAAGCTGCAGCGGTGTTGGCTAGGTTCGTTCACCCCAATCACATAGTCTGCCTATGCTATGGGGATTCACTCACTTGCCGTCGACCTGCAACTCCAAGTAGTTTGGGTCTCATTCATTTGGCGATGCGCGATGACAATAAAAACTGCGGCTTATTTGATGCCGAGTTTTTTCTCCAGATAGTGGATGTTAGTACCACCATGTTGGAAGTTTTCATCTTGCATGATCACTTGTTGCAGTGGGATATTGGTTTTGATCCCCTCCACAATCATTTCATTGAGTGCGTTACGCATGCGCGCAATCGCGACATCACGGTTTTCACCGTAAGTGATGAGTTTGCCGATCATTGAATCGTAGTGCGCCGGTACGGTGTAGCCAGAGTAAATATGCGATTCCCAACGTACGCCCATGCCGCCAGCGGCATGGAAACGCTCAATCTTGCCCGGGCAAGGTAGGAAACGTTCAGGATCTTCCGCGTTGATCCGGCACTCGATGGCATGGCCACGGATTTTGATATCGTCTTGGGTGAACGACAATGGCTGGCCAGCCGCAATACGCAGCTGCTCTTTGATCAGATCGACGCCAGTGATCATTTCCGTCACGGGATGTTCAACCTGAATACGGGTGTTCATCTCAATGAAGTAGAATTCGCCGTTTTCGTACAGGAATTCAAAGGTACCAGCTCCGCGATAGCCGATTTCGATACAAGCACGAGTACAACGCTCACCGATGAACTTACGCATCTCTTCGGTGATACCCGGTGCTGGCGCTTCTTCGACCACTTTTTGGTGGCGACGTTGCATAGAGCAGTCACGCTCACCAAGATGGATTGCGTTACCTTGACCATCTGCGATCACTTGCACTTCTACGTGACGTGGGTTTTCCAGGAATTTCTCCATGTACACCATGTCGTTGTTAAAGGCTGCTTTGGCTTCAGCACGCGTCATCTGGATCGATTTAGTCAATTCAGCTTCGTTACGTACCACGCGCATACCACGACCGCCGCCGCCGCCGGAGGCTTTGATAATCACGGGGTAGCCGATGCGTTTGGCGTGGGCTTTATTTTTCGCTTCGTCGTTATCGAGTGGGCCGTCTGAACCCGGTACACAAGGGACACCGGCTTTTTTCATTGCGGTGATGGCCGACACTTTGTCACCCATCAAGCGGATGGTTTCCGCTTTCGGACCGACAAAGATGAAGCCGCTACGCTCGACTTGCTCTGCAAAATCGGCATTTTCTGACAAAAAGCCGTAACCTGGGTGGATCGCGACAGCGCCCGTCACTTCCGCCGCCGAGATAATGCGTGGAATATTCAGGTAACTGTCGATACTTTTCGCGGGACCGATACAGATCGACTCATCCGCCAGCAGGACGTGTTTTAAGTCACGGTCTGCGGTTGAGTGGACGGCAACAGTTTTGATGCCCAATTCTTTACATGCGCGCAGAATACGTAGGGCAATTTCGCCTCGGTTTGCGATGACTACTTTATCTAACATAGAAGTGGCCTCGACTATTCGATAACAACGAGCGGTTGATCGAATTCTACTGGTTGACCATCTTCGACTAGAATCGCTGTTACTACGCCGGATTTGTCCGCTTCGATCTGGTTCATCATTTTCATCGCTTCAACAATACACAGTGGATCGCCGGCTGAAACTGTTTGACCTACTTCGATGAAGGATTTGGCTTCTGGACTTGGTGAACGGTAGAAAGTCCCCACCATAGGAGAAAGGACTTGATGACCAGCTGGTGCTTTGGTTGCCGGTGCTTCGGTTACCGCCGCTGCTTGAGCTACAGGCGCTGGCGCGGCAACGGGTGCAGGTGCTGCGGCATAGTGCACTTGAGCGGTTGGAGCTGGCGCACCGTAACGACTGATGCGTACTGACTCTTCACCTTCAGAAATTTCCAGTTCTGCGATGCCAGACTCTTCAACCAACTCGATAAGCTTTTTGATTTTGCGGATATCCATTATTTCTTTCTCTTTCATCTTGTGAGTAAGACAGCCCCGCAGGGCTGTAGAGTTTCTTGTTTACTGAGTCTGCAATGCGTGGATCGCGGCAGACAGAGCAAATTGGTAACCTTGCGCACCTAAACCACAAATCACCCCTTGTGCTTTATCTGACAAGTAGGAGTGATGGCGGAATGGTTCGCGAGCATGAACATTCGATAAATGTACTTCAATAAACGGAATTGCCACCCCAAGTAGTGCATCGCGTAGCGCAACACTGGTATGGGTGAAAGCCGCGGGATTGATGATGATAAAATCCACCTTGCCGTAGGCTTGGTGAATCGCTTCAATCAGCTCATATTCGCGGTTCGATTGCAGATGTTGTAACTCAATGCCAGCATTTTGCGCTTGATCGCGCAATTGGGCGACGATCTGCTCTAAGCTTTGCGAGCCGTAATGGGCAGGCTCACGCAAACCTAATAAATTGAGGTTTGGTCCATTTAGAACAAGAATGCGAGAGTTTGCAGTCATTGTGTAGCCATCTTCCTTTATTGTGTGGTGAATAAGCAGTTTCCCATAAATTGACTTATTCGACATAAAGTTTTTGTCAAAAGTTCGCAGATTTTAGTAAATTGCCCACGATTATAGCCAATTCATAACAAATGGCAGCAATTTACTGGTCTAATCACCTAGTTTTACCGTTTGATTGTGCCGTCGAGTTAACAAAATTAGGTGCTGTGGGTGAGAACTAGGAAATCTGCAGTCTGCGAATCTTCCCTTTTTGATCAACTCATCGCCATGCATAATGTGCGCGTTTTCTCTCCCTTTTGATTAGGAATGATCATGTTAACCCCCTCTCCTTATGGCTGGATTTCGCAGTATTTCATCGGTTTTTTCTTTGCTTATGGCGTTTATTTGCCATTTTGGTCACTTTGGTTTGCGGAACAAGGTGTTTCGGCAACCGATATTGGTATGTTGGTGGGGATCGGCTTTGCCACTCGCTGTGCCGCCAATTTATTGTTGACCCCACGTCTGCATCGCGTTGAGCAGTTGATGCCAGCCTTACGTTGGCTGAGTTTTGCTGGCTTGTTATTTGTTGGCTTGCATTTTTTTACCGGTGGAAGTTTTTGGTTAATGGCGCTGGCTACGGTGTTATTTAACCTATGCTGTGGGCCGATTTTGCCACTTTCAGATGCTTTGGCGAACTACTACTCTAAGCTAAAAATGCTGGATTATGGGCGCACTCGCCTGTGGGGATCAGTGGCGTTTATTGCCGGATCTACTGTGGTCGGTTTTTTGGTCGCCCAATGGGGAAGTCATATGATTTTGTATACGGCTTTGGTTGGTATGGCGGCCTCGTTGTTGCTTGGTTTTCGTAAGACCACGCCGATGCCAGTGACCGAACAGCAAGATGATATGCAGCGCCCTAAGTTGACCCAATTGCTGACCGAATGGCCAATTGTTAAGTTTCTGTTGTTGATCGCACTGCTTCAAGGTAGTCACGCCGCGTATTACAGTCTTGGTTCGATCTATTGGAAGCAGGCTGGCCACTCGGAAGATATTATTGGTTATTTGTGGAGTCTAGGAGTGGTCTCGGAAGTACTGGTGTTTGCGTTTAGTAAGCGCTGGTTTGCGGGATGGAGTCTGCGCTCGCTATTTATTGTGGCTGCCTTTGGGGTCATGGCTCGTTGGGGGCTGACCGCTTCGACCACGATGATTGTGGCTTTAGTCGCCATTCAATTATTGCATGGCGTGACTTTTGCGATTGCGCATATTGCGGCGATTCAATATATCCAGCAAGTGGCACAAAATAAGATGGTGGCTTTGCAAGCGTTGTATAACGCAATCCCACTTGGCGCGGTGATTGCAGGGATGACAGCGTTGAGTGGCTGGGGTTATGAGCATTGGGGGGCTGCCGTGTTTTGGGTGATGGCGGCAATGGGGGCTTTAGCATTATTGCTGCCGATTGATAACCCGACATCGGCAGCGTCAGAAGGCGACACGGTGCATGCACAGCCTGAAACGTCGCTTTAAAATGGTTGGTGATTAATTACCAGCACTCTATCGAGAGTGGCCAGCCAGTATCGGTTTGGCGATTTGCCTCAAGCTCGAGTTCGGTACGCGTGAGAGGGTTTTTGGCTAGCCAGCAGCCATCAATCCTCAACGTCAAGTTATCGTCTTGGGCGCTGAGTTTGATGTCCGGCTCTAGTGAGGCATTGCGACGATGACTGAGTAAGACCGCAAGGCGCAGCAGACGCAGAATACGCTTAGCGCTGATGGCAGAGAGTGCATATTGCTCAGGCAATAGCGTTAGTGACTCACGATAGCGGCGTACTACTTCGGCTAAATAGTGCTTTTGTGCGCGAGTGTAGCCAGGAAGATCCAGATGCTGCAGTAGATAAGCGCTGTGTTCACCGCCTTTTTTAAAATCGATGGTGAGACCAATTTCATGCAGCTGTGCCGCTGTGCGCAGTAACATCTCGGCTTGTGGTTCGCTGACCCAGCAAGCACCGCCACATTGGGCAAGCAGTTTGCTCGCGAGTGTGGCGACTTGCTGACCATAAGCACGGTCAATTTGATAGCGGGTTTGCAAACTGTGTACAGTACGCGCTCGAATATCATTTTGACGTAAACTCTGCACCATTTCATAGACTAAGCCTTCGCGTAGTGCGCCGCCAGCCAGAGTCATTGCTTCAATATTGAGCGATTCAAAGATCGCGATCAGGATTGATAAACCGCTTGGAAAGACCAGCGCACGTTCAAGGGTTAAGCCTTCGATATCCAGTTCTTCCAGATGATTGGCTTGCATGGCTTGTTTTTGTAACCGCTTGAGTTTGGCAAGCGTGATCACTTCATCCATGCCTTGCGCTAGCATGATCTCTTGCAATGCCTGTACGGTGCCACTTGCACCTACACACACATTCCATCCGAGCTGAGTATAGTGTGCGAGGATCGGCTCAAGCATCTGTTTGGCGGCACTAATTGCGTGCTCAAAGTTGCTGGTGGTGAGTTGACGATCTTTAAAATGACGTTCTAACCAAGTGACACAGCCCATTTTTAAGCTGGTCAGTGCTTTGGCATCAAAATCTTCACCGATGATCAACTCCGTACTCGCGCCACCAATATCCACCACTAGGCGACAGCCTAAGCCACCAGAGGTATGCGCCACCCCTTTGTAGATGGTTGCTGCTTCAGTTTCACCAGAAATGATTTCGATAGGATGACCTAAAATTTGGTTAGCGGTGGTGAGAAAATCCGCTGCGTTGCAGGCGGTGCGCAGTGTTGCGGTGCCGACAATGCGGATATTATTGCTGGGAATATCTTGCAGTCGTTCAGCGAAGAGGCTGAGACAATCCCAACCTCTTTGCATTGCTTCTAAGCTCAAGACGTTATGTTCATCTAAACCTGCGGCTAGACGTACTTTGCGTTTGATTTTGGCCATCGTCTGTACGCTGCCATCGATATGACGCACGACCAACATATGAAAGCTGTTGGAACCTAGATCAATCGCAGCATACAGCGGTGAAGAAACGACTTGGCTCATAGCGACATCACGCGTCCTTTTTCGGACGAGGCGCGCGTGGGCGGCGTTGCTGCGGTTTACGATTGCCGTTATTGTTGCGTGAGCCTGCTGTGTTGTTGCGTCGCTGTTGTGGCGATGAACGCAGGCTTAGTGGCGCAGGTAAATCAGTTAATAGCGCGCTTGGATCGTAATCTGATACTGGAATTGAGTGTTCAATATAGCTCTCAATTTCAGTCAAGTTAATCGCGTACTCTTCACAAGCAAAGCTGATTGAGTGACCGCTTTCGCCAGCACGCCCAGTACGACCAATGCGGTGAACGTAGTCTTCACAATCATCCGGTAAATCGTAGTTAAATACGTGGGTAACTTGCGGAATATGCAAACCACGCGCCGCGACGTCGGTGGCGACTAGAATATCCACTTCACCTTGGGTGAATTGCTCTAAAATACGTTCACGCTTTTTCTGAGGGACATCACCAGTCAGAAGGCCAACACGATGGCTATCTGCCGCTAAATGCGCCCAAATTTGCTCACAGCGATGTTTAGTATTGGCGAAGATAATCGCGCGATCTGGCCATTCTTCTTCGATCAGCGTTTGTAGCAGCGCCATTTTATGATCGTTCGATGGATAGAACAGCTCTTCTTGAATGCGATGACCCGTTTTTTGTTCTGGCTCGACCACCACATGCTCAGGATTGTTCATATGCTCAAACGCCAATTCTTGTACACGATAAGAGAGTGTCGCAGAGAACAGCATATTGAGACGATCTTTTGGCTCAGGCATGCGGCGGAACAAAAAGCGAATGTCTTTAATAAAGCCCAGATCAAACATGCGATCGGCTTCATCAAGTACAACCGCTTGAATGTGGTTGAGGTTAAACACGCGCTGTTTGTAGAAATCGATGATCCGTCCGGTGGTGCCGATCAGAATATCCACGCCACTTTGCAGCTTAGTTAACTGCTTATCATAGCTTTCGCCACCATAAGCCAGTGCGGCTTTTAGACCAGTACTTGCCAATAGTGGCTCCGCATCATTAAAGATTTGGATCGCCAGCTCGCGAGTGGGAGCCATAATAATCGCACGCGGTTGATTTTCCGCTCGACCTTCAGCTGCTGGTGTGGTTAATAAATGGTTGAAGGTAGCAGTGAGAAACGCGAGCGTTTTACCAGTCCCAGTTTGGGCCTGGCCTGCGATGTCTTGGCCGGAGAGCAGTACCGGCAACGCCAATGCTTGGATAGGGGTGCAGTAAACAAACCCTTTTTTTTCCAGTCCATCAATGACTTGTGGTTGTAAACCAAAGTCGGCGAACTTATGCTCTGTGATATGCGTCTTTTTCATCGCTATAGAATATCAGCTTACGCTTGCAATACGGAAGTAAATACATTCCAATAGAGCATCTATTTACTGGTTGAGTTATCACCAGTGCAGAAAATTACATTGGAGTGAAAGATGAGTGACAAAATTTTGCAGCTAACCGATGACGGTTTCGAGAACGATGTAATCAAAGCTGCAGGCCCGGTTCTAGTCGACTTCTGGGCGGAGTGGTGTGGTCCTTGTAAAATGATTGCGCCTATCCTAGATGAAGTTGCAGATGAATACGCAGGCAAACTCACTATCGGCAAACTGAATATTGACCATAACGCTGGGACGCCACCGAAGTTTGGTATCCGCGGCATTCCAACCTTGTTACTGTTTAAAGATGGCAGTGTGGTAGCCACCAAAGTGGGTGCGCTATCCAAGACTCAACTGAAAGAGTTCCTTGACGCGAACCTGTAATCAGTCAAACCGCCAAACCGTACATATTGCTATGTACGGTTTTGTTTTTGGCAAAAAACAATTTCTAGACTAGGCTAATATTTAGTGCTAGTTTATCGCACGTTAATTAAACAGTTGTTCACTTCTTGGTCAATCCTAAGGCCATGTCTATCTTAATTTAACAACAATCCTTTTTGACTAAATAAGTATCCACCACAATGAATCTAACAGAACTGAAGAACACCCCTGTGTCTGATCTGGTTAAGCTGGGCGAAAGTCTGGGCCTTGAAAACCTGGCACGCCTACGCAAACAAGATATTATTTTCGCAATTCTCAAAGCACACGCAAAAAGTGGTGAAGACATTTTTGGCGATGGGGTTCTGGAAATTCTTCAAGACGGTTTTGGTTTCTTACGTAGTGCAGACAGTTCATATCTGGCTGGTCCTGACGACATCTATGTGTCACCTAGCCAAATTCGTCGCTTCAATTTACGTACTGGCGATTCGATTGCCGGAAAAATTCGCCCACCTAAAGAAGGTGAGCGCTACTTTGCGTTGCTCAAAGTCAACACGGTCAATGATGATCGCCCAGATAACGCACGCAATAAAATCCTGTTTGAAAACTTAACTCCTCTGCATGCCAATGAACGTATGGTGATGGAGCGTGGTAACGGTTCAACAGAAGATATCACTGCGCGTGTTCTCGACCTTGCAGCACCAATCGGTAAAGGTCAGCGTGGTTTGATTGTTGCTCCGCCAAAAGCGGGTAAGACCATGTTGCTACAAAACATTGCGCAAAGCATTGCTAACAATCACCCTGAGTGTGTGTTGATGGTGCTGCTGATTGATGAGCGTCCTGAAGAAGTAACCGAGATGCAGCGCTTGGTCAAAGGCGAAGTGGTTGCTTCAACCTTTGATGAGCCAGCATCGCGCCATGTACAAGTGGCAGAAATGGTGATTGAAAAAGCTAAACGTCTGGTTGAGCACAAAAAAGATGTGGTGATCTTACTTGATTCGATTACTCGTTTAGCGCGTGCTTACAACACGGTCGTACCAGCATCCGGTAAAGTATTAACCGGTGGTGTGGATGCCAACGCATTACATCGTCCGAAGCGTTTCTTCGGTGCGGCACGTAATGTTGAAGAAGGTGGTAGCTTGACCATCATCGCAACAGCGTTGGTTGATACTGGTTCGAAGATGGATGAGGTCATTTACGAAGAGTTCAAGGGTACCGGTAACATGGAATTGCACCTGAACCGTAAGATTGCCGAAAAACGCGTATTCCCAGCTATCGACTTTAACCGTTCAGGTACCCGTCGTGAAGAGCTGCTCACCAAAACGGATGAGCTACAAAAAATGTGGATCCTGCGTAAAATCGTTCACCCAATGGGCGAAAGTGATGCAATGGAATTCCTGATTGATAAATTGGCGATGACCAAAACTAATGATGAGTTTTTCGATGCGATGCGTCGTCAATAGTTGTTACTGATTAATCATGTTCTCAAACACCACCCTTGCGGTGGTGTTTTTGTTTGATCTGAGATTGATCGATCTCAGATCAATAAAGCACGCGGAAAAATTATAGGCTTTGTTATACTGAGAATATCGCTGTCAATGAGTATCAGACCTATGAATTTTAAGGACTTACGGGATTTTCTTGACTATTTAGAGCAACGTGGAGAGTTAAAACGCATCACCGACCCGATTGATCCGCATTATGAAATGACCGAGATCAGTGATCGGACCTTGCGTGCCAAAGGGCCAGCGTTGCTGTTTGAAAATCCGTTAGGTTACGATTTCCCTGTGCTGACCAATTTATTTGGCACCCCAGAGCGAGTCGCGATGGGCATGGGGCGACAGCAGGTGCAAGAGCTGCGCGATGTGGGCCAGTGGTTGGCTTATCTTAAAGAGCCTGAGCCACCACGTGGCCTAAAAGAGCTGATCGAAAAGCTGCCTATTTTCAAACAAGTGTTGAATATGCCAGTCAAACGACTACGGCGTGCCGCTTGCCAAGAAATTGTATGGCAGGGAGATCAAGTCAATCTTGATAAAATTCCGGTGATGAGTTGTTGGCCAGAGGATGTTGCGCCACTACTCACCTGGGGTTTGACCATCACTCGAGGCCCACATAAAAAGCGCCAAAATCTGGGGATCTATCGCCAGCAAAAAATTGCGCGCAATAAAGTGATCATGCGTTGGTTGGCGCATCGCGGTGGGGCGTTGGACTTACGTGACTGGATGGAGAAACATCCCGGAGAACGCTTTCCAGTCAGTGTCGCGTTTGGTGCCGATCCTGCCACGATTCTTGGGGCAGTAACACCAGTGCCGGATAGTTTATCTGAATACGCTTTTGCAGGTCTGCTGCGAGGCAGCCGTACCGAAGTGGTTAAGTCGATCAGTAATGATCTCGACGTGCCAGCCAGCGCTGAAATCGTGCTCGAAGGTTATATCGACCCTAACGAATTTGCCGCTGAAGGTCCGTATGGCGATCACACCGGCTACTATAATGAGGCGGAACGCCATCACGTGTTTACTGTCACTCATATTACCATGCGTCAGCAGCCAATTTATCACAGTACTTATACCGGACGTCCGCCGGATGAGCCTGCGGTGCTCGGTGTGGCGCTTAATGAAGTCTTCGTGCCTATCTTACAAAAGCAATTTCCTGAAATTGCCGATTTCTATCTGCCTCCTGAAGGCTGCTCGTACCGCATGGCGATAGTGACACTCAAGAAGCAGTATCCCGGGCATGCTAAGCGAGTCATGCTCGGAGTGTGGTCGTTTTTGCGTCAGTTTATGTATACCAAGTTTGTCATCGTATGTGATGAGCAAGTGAATGCACGCGATTGGTCACAAGTGATGCAGGCGATGGTGGGCAATATGTCACCGCAGCGCGATACGTTGTTTATCGAGCATACACCGATTGATTCGCTGGACTTTGCTTCACCAGTGGCAGGCTTAGGCTCGAAGATGGGCTTAGATGCGACCCGTAAATGGGATGCCGAGCTCGCGCTGGCGACAAACGCTGAAATCCCTGGTCATGCAGCGCTGACGGTTGACCTCATCAAAAGTCTACTAGCAGATGAACCGGATATTTTGGACGTGGCGTTACCCGATGCTGGCCAAGGTCAGCTCGCACTATTGTTAATCAATAAGCAACAAGCCGGTCAGGGGTTGCAGGTACTGCAGCGCGTGAGCGATAAATTAAGCGCTTATACACCGCTTAAGTTTGTGATTTTGTGTGATGACGATGTGGATATTGATGACTGGAATGATGTGATCTGGGCAATGACGACACGCATGGATCCGGCGCGTGATAGTCTGCGGATCGCGAGTCAAGATCTGCTCGGGTTTGATGCTACCAATAAGCTACCGAGCGAGGTGACTCGCGAATGGGGCAAGCCGATCCGCAAAGATCCCGCGTTGGTCGCTAAAATTGATCATTTATGGAGTAAGCTTGGGATCGAATGATGAACAGCGTCCGCTTACTGCCTAGCGAAAAACAATTTACAATCCATCCGGATCAAACGGTGCTTGATGCTGCGCTCAACCAGCAGATAGCCTTTCCTCACCGCTGCCAAATTGGAATTTGTACGGCTTGCTTATGTAAGTTGGTTGACGGTGAGGTGGAGTATCAACTCGAACCGTTACTGACTGAACAAGAAAAAGCCACAGGTTGGATGCTCGCCTGTCAAGCTTACGCGACCACTGATTTAGTGCTGACTTTTAAAGAGTAAGCCAGAGGAAGTTCAATGATAATTCAATGCCAAGTCAAGTCTGTGCAACCACTCGCAACCCATACTTACCAAGTTTTACTGCAGCCAGAGTTGGCGATCGCTTATCAAGCGGGACAGTATTTAATGGTGGTAATGGATGACAACGATAAGCGACCGTTTTCGATTGCCAATAGCCCATCGCGGGCGAGTGGGGAATTAGAGCTGCATATTGGTGCCGCGGATCACAGTCCCTTTGCACACCAAGTGGTGGAGGCGTTTCAGCAAGCATATCTCAATCACACGACGATTAAAATTGACATGCCACATGGCAATGCAGGGTTGCAACAGAGTGATCGCCCATTGCTGTTGATTGCGGGGGGCACTGGCTTTAGCTATGTGCGATCCATTTTAGATGCTTGTCTGATGCAAGGTAAAACTCAGCCGATCCACCTTTATTGGGGGGCGCGTGATGCGGCGCAGCTTTATGCACTGAATGAGTTGCAAGAGCTTGCCAAGCAATATTCTCACTTGCAGGTTGTCCCTGTGATCGAGCAAGTGCAAGATGGCTGGACAGGAAAAGTCGGCAATGTACTGCAAGCAGTGAATGGTGATTTTGTCAGTTTGGCTGATTTTGACATCTATATAGCCGGGCGTTTCGACATGGCTGCGGCGGCACGTGAACAATTTACTCAAAACAAACAAGCTCGACGTGATCGAATGTTTGCCGATGCTTACGCTTTTATTTAAATACAGCGCCTAAGTATAGGGAATGATAATGAGATAGGAGCCTTACTGGAAAGGTCAGGCTCTTTGTTGTTTATTGTTGTTTAAATAACCACAGAATAATTTATCTGTGGATAACGTGTGCTTAATCTATGAGTAAAGTGGGATAAATAAGCCTTTGCGCGTAAGTTAAGCGCTTGGGCGTTATTTTTGTATTTTTTCTCAAAAAACACTTGCCAGTGTGAAGCAGATCTCTATAATGCGCCCTCACTGACACGGCAGACGCTGCAAGGCTTCAGGGCCAGTCAGCTAGGCAAAACGCTTCGATGCAAAAAGATGAAAAAAGTGTTTGACACTGACCATTATCTCGCTAGAATGCACAGCCTCTTCGGTAAGAAAGCCGAAGCAAAACGCTCTTTAACAATATAAACCAATCAATCTGTGTGGGCACTCGTTGATGATAATCTCAAAAAGATTAATCAATGAACTGAGTGACCAAACGAGACGCAAGTCTTGGCACAGTCAATTCATTATCGTTCTGTTGGAACGATAATAGCTTTGAATTACTAAGGTAATTTAAAGTCAGTATTCATTGAGCCGAAGCGAAAGCTTCAAAAAACTTTTAATTGAAGAGTTTGATCATGGCTCAGATTGAACGCTGGCGGCAGGCCTAACACATGCAAGTCGAGCGGCAGCACAGAGGAACTTGTTCCTTGGGTGGCGAGCGGCGGACGGGTGAGTAATGCCTGGGAAATTGCCCTGATGTGGGGGATAACCATTGGAAACGATGGCTAATACCGCATGATGCCTACGGGCCAAAGAGGGGGACCTTCGGGCCTCTCGCGTCAGGATATGCCCAGGTGGGATTAGCTAGTTGGTGAGGTAATGGCTCACCAAGGCGACGATCCCTAGCTGGTCTGAGAGGATGATCAGCCACACTGGAACTGAGACACGGTCCAGACTCCTACGGGAGGCAGCAGTGGGGAATATTGCACAATGGGCGCAAGCCTGATGCAGCCATGCCGCGTGTATGAAGAAGGCCTTCGGGTTGTAAAGTACTTTCAGTCGTGAGGAAGGTTGTAGTG
This sequence comes from Vibrio misgurnus, assembly GCF_029635775.1. Lineage (NCBI taxonomy): Bacteria > Pseudomonadati > Pseudomonadota > Gammaproteobacteria > Vibrionales > Vibrionaceae > Vibrio > Vibrio misgurnus. The sequence continues at coordinate 207,150 of NZ_CP113241.1, forward strand.
TGAATAGCACTATGATTTGACGTTAGCGACAGAAGAAGCACCGGCTAACTCCGTGCCAGCAGCCGCGGTAATACGGAGGGTGCGAGCGTTAATCGGAATTACTGGGCGTAAAGCGCATGCAGGTGGTTTGTTAAGTCAGATGTGAAAGCCCTGGGCTCAACCTAGGAGTTGCATTTGAAACTGACAAGCTAGAGTACTGTAGAGGGGGGTAGAATTTCAGGTGTAGCGGTGAAATGCGTAGAGATCTGAAGGAATACCGGTGGCGAAGGCGGCCCCCTGGACAGATACTGACACTCAGATGCGAAAGCGTGGGGAGCAAACAGGATTAGATACCCTGGTAGTCCACGCCGTAAACGATGTCTACTTGGAGGTTGTGGCCTTGAGCCGTGGCTTTCGGAGCTAACGCGTTAAGTAGACCGCCTGGGGAGTACGGTCGCAAGATTAAAACTCAAATGAATTGACGGGGGCCCGCACAAGCGGTGGAGCATGTGGTTTAATTCGATGCAACGCGAAGAACCTTACCTACTCTTGACATCCTCAGAAGAGACTGGAGACAGTCTTGTGCCTTCGGGAACTGAGAGACAGGTGCTGCATGGCTGTCGTCAGCTCGTGTTGTGAAATGTTGGGTTAAGTCCCGCAACGAGCGCAACCCTTATCCTTGTTTGCCAGCACGTAATGGTGGGAACTCCAGGGAGACTGCCGGTGATAAACCGGAGGAAGGTGGGGACGACGTCAAGTCATCATGGCCCTTACGAGTAGGGCTACACACGTGCTACAATGGCGTATACAGAGGGCAGCGATACCGCGAGGTGGAGCGAATCTCAGAAAGTGCGTCGTAGTCCGGATTGGAGTCTGCAACTCGACTCCATGAAGTCGGAATCGCTAGTAATCGCAAATCAGAATGTTGCGGTGAATACGTTCCCGGGCCTTGTACACACCGCCCGTCACACCATGGGAGTGGGCTGCAAAAGAAGCAGGTAGTTTAACCTTCGGGAGGACGCTTGCCACTTTGTGGTTCATGACTGGGGTGAAGTCGTAACAAGGTAGCGCTAGGGGAACCTGGCGCTGGATCACCTCCTTACACGATGGTTATCGTGATGAGTGTCCACACAGATTGATATGGTTTAGATTTGAGCATGAAGTGGGTCTGTAGCTCAGGTGGTTAGAGCGTACGCCTGATAAGCGTAAGGTCGGTGGTTCGAGTCCACTCAGACCCACCACTAACGATGGGGTTATAGCTCAGCTGGGAGAGCGCCTGCCTTGCACGCAGGAGGTCTGCGGTTCGATCCCGCATAACTCCACCATCTTTAAGCGCATTCGATGAGTGCTTTTAAAAATGGTTCTTCATGAATCTTGCTCTTTAACAATTTGGAAAGCTGACAAAACAACAAATTATTGTTGTTTGTAAAGTTCTCAATGTTTATCGAAAGATAAACACCAACAACACATTCAAGTGTGCTTGGTATCGAATAAGACTTAGGTCTTGTTCAAATTTGAGTCCGGCAAAATCTGTCTCGCACTCATGAAAATTAAACGCGAGACAACTTAGGTTGTTTAAACAACAACCCGAAACTCCTTCGGGTTGTATGGTTAAGTGACTAAGCGTACACGGTGGATGCCTGGGCAGTCAGAGGCGATGAAGGACGTACTAACTTGCGATAAGCGCAGATGAGGCAGTAAGAGCCGTTTGAGTCTGCGATTTCCGAATGGGGAAACCCAGCTGCATAAGCAGTTATCACTAGATGAATACATAGTCTAGTGAGGCAAACCGGGGGAACTGAAACATCTAAGTACCCCGAGGAGAAGAAATCAACCGAGATTCCGGTAGTAGCGGCGAGCGAACCTGGATTAGCCCTTAAGCACTCGTTGAAGTAGGTGAACAAGCTGGAAAGCTTGGCGAAACAGGGTGATAGCCCCGTAACCGACGCTTCATCGAGCGTGAAATCGAGTAGGGCGGGACACGTGATATCCTGTCTGAATATGGGGGGACCATCCTCCAAGGCTAAATACTCCTGACTGACCGATAGTGAACCAGTACCGTGAGGGAAAGGCGAAAAGAACCCCTGTGAGGGGAGTGAAATAGAACCTGAAACCGTGTACGTACAAGCAGTAGGAGCACCTTCGTGGTGTGACTGCGTACCTTTTGTATAATGGGTCAGCGACTTATATTCAGTGGCAAGGTTAACCGAATAGGGGAGCCGTAGGGAAACCGAGTCTTAACTGGGCGTTCAGTCTCTGGATATAGACCCGAAACCGGGTGATCTAGCCATGGGCAGGTTGAAGGTTGAGTAACATCAACTGGAGGACCGAACCGACTAATGTTGAAAAATTAGCGGATGACTTGTGGCTAGGGGTGAAAGGCCAATCAAACTCGGAGATAGCTGGTTCTCCCCGAAAGCTATTTAGGTAGCGCCTCGGACGAATACTACTGGGGGTAGAGCACTGTTAAGGCTAGGGGGTCATCCCGACTTACCAACCCTTTGCAAACTCCGAATACCAGTAAGTACTATCCGGGAGACACACGGCGGGTGCTAACGTCCGTCGTGGAGAGGGAAACAACCCAGACCGCCAGCTAAGGTCCCAAAGTATTGCTAAGTGGGAAACGATGTGGGAAGGCTCAGACAGCTAGGATGTTGGCTTAGAAGCAGCCATCATTTAAAGAAAGCGTAATAGCTCACTAGTCGAGTCGGCCTGCGCGGAAGATGTAACGGGGCTAAGCAATACACCGAAGCTGCGGCAATATCTTTTAGATATTGGGTAGGGGAGCGTTCTGTAAGCCGTTGAAGGTGAACTGTAAGGTTTGCTGGAGGTATCAGAAGTGCGAATGCTGACATGAGTAACGACAAAGGGGGTGAAAAACCTCCTCGCCGGAAGACCAAGGGTTCCTGTCCAACGTTAATCGGGGCAGGGTGAGTCGACCCCTAAGGTGAGGCCGAAAGGCGTAATCGATGGGAAACGGGTTAATATTCCCGTACTTTTGACTATTGCGATGGGGGGACGGAGAAGGCTAGGTGGGCCAGGCGACGGTTGTCCTGGTTCAAGTGCGTAGGCTAGAGAGTTAGGCAAATCCGGCTCTCTGTTAGGCTGAGACACGACGTCGAGCTGCTACGGCAGTGAAGTCATTGATGCCCTGCTTCCAGGAAAAGCCTCTAAGCTTCAGATAGTCAGAAATCGTACCCCAAACCGACACAGGTGGTCGGGTAGAGAATACCAAGGCGCTTGAGAGAACTCGGGTGAAGGAACTAGGCAAAATGGTACCGTAACTTCGGGAGAAGGTACGCTCTTGATGGTGAAGTCCCTCGCGGATGGAGCTGACGAGAGTCGCAGATACCAGGTGGCTGCAACTGTTTATTAAAAACACAGCACTGTGCAAAATCGCAAGATGACGTATACGGTGTGACGCCTGCCCGGTGCCGGAAGGTTAATTGATGGGGTTAGCGCAAGCGAAGCTCTTGATCGAAGCCCCGGTAAACGGCGGCCGTAACTATAACGGTCCTAAGGTAGCGAAATTCCTTGTCGGGTAAGTTCCGACCTGCACGAATGGCGTAATGATGGCCACGCTGTCTCCACCCGAGACTCAGTGAAATTGAAATCGCTGTGAAGATGCAGTGTACCCGCGGCTAGACGGAAAGACCCCGTGAACCTTTACTACAGCTTGGCACTGAACATTGAACCTACATGTGTAGGATAGGTGGGAGGCTATGAATCGATGACGCTAGTTGTCGTGGAGCCGTCCTTGAAATACCACCCTTGTATGTTTGATGTTCTAACTTAGGCCCCTAATCGGGGTTGAGGACAGTGCCTGGTGGGTAGTTTGACTGGGGCGGTCTCCTCCCAAAGAGTAACGGAGGAGCACGAAGGTGGGCTAATCACGGTTGGACATCGTGAGGTTAGTGCAATGGCATAAGCCCGCTTAACTGCGAGAATGACGGTTCGAGCAGGTGCGAAAGCAGGTCATAGTGATCCGGTGGTTCTGAATGGAAGGGCCATCGCTCAACGGATAAAAGGTACTCCGGGGATAACAGGCTGATACCGCCCAAGAGTTCATATCGACGGCGGTGTTTGGCACCTCGATGTCGGCTCATCACATCCTGGGGCTGAAGTCGGTCCCAAGGGTATGGCTGTTCGCCATTTAAAGTGGTACGCGAGCTGGGTTTAGAACGTCGTGAGACAGTTCGGTCCCTATCTGCCGTGGGCGTTGGAAGATTGAAGGGGGCTGCTCCTAGTACGAGAGGACCGGAGTGGACGAACCTCTGGTGTTCGGGTTGTGTCGCCAGACGCATTGCCCGGTAGCTAAGTTCGGAATTGATAACCGCTGAAAGCATCTAAGCGGGAAGCGAGCCCTGAGATGAGTCTTCCCTGACGGTTTAACCGTCCTAAAGGGTTGTTCGAGACTAGAACGTTGATAGGCAGGGTGTGTAAGCGTTGTGAGGCGTTGAGCTAACCTGTACTAATTGCCCGTGAGGCTTAACCATACAACACCCAAGGGGTTTTGATGGACTCAAAGTTAAGCGCATAAGAATGTGTGTGAGAATGAAGACAGCTTTCCAGAATTGTTGGTTTTCACTTTTTAAGAAAAAGTGAAATCAAAAACAGAATTTTGCTTGGCGACCATAGCGTTTTGGACCCACCTGACTCCATTCCGAACTCAGAAGTGAAACGAAACAGCGTCGATGGTAGTGTGGGGTTTCCCCATGTGAGAGTAGAACATCGCCAGGCTTTTAATTTAGCACCAAGCGCTAACCAGACAGCGGAGCGGTAGTTCAGTTGGTTAGAATACCGGCCTGTCACGCCGGGGGTCGCGGGTTCGAGTCCCGTCCGCTCCGCCACTTATTATGAAACCCAGTCTTCGGACTGGTTTTTTTGCTATTGGCTATTTACTCTTTGGTCAGCGATATATTGGTTTATCCTGTTTTATCTCCTCATTTTATCTCTTGAGTTACCCTCCGTCAGTGACCATCATGCGTGCCCCTTTCATCCGAGTAATAAAAAACCGATGCACAAGGCATCGGTTTGGTGGTGGGATGGTTTAATCCGGAGCTGGCTAGAGTATCTGTTTAAGCAATCTATCCGCTTTTAAGCGCATAATTCTACGCACTAAACGCTGCACTTTTTCTGGATACTGTTCGAGTTTTTCAATTTGCTTATAAGTACAGATAAACTGAGTATGGTGCAGGATATTGTCGATTTCGGCGGTAAACTTATCTGTCAGCAGATGGTGCTCATCACGGATCAAAAGCGCATTTTCCAGGTCTAACTTCCAAGCACGAGGATTGAGGTTATTGCCAGTGATCAGCATGTGACGCTTATCGATCCAAACGCCTTTGAGATGGAAGCTATGATGCTCGTGTTTCCAGAGATGAATGGAGAGCTTACGGCTAGCGATATGCGCTTCATTGACTTTAGCAAAACGACGTAGGTTCAACTCGTATAAATAAGGTAGACCGCCAATCGTTTTGAACGGCTCTTCTGGCGCGATATAGAAATCATTCGCTGTCTTATCACCGATCACAATATGCACTGTGACCCCACGGCGTAACGCTTTTTTCACTTCCTTAGCAATGCTCGGTGGAAAATTGAAGTATGGTGTACAGATGAACACTTCTTCCTTAGCGGATGCTAAAAGTTGGATGATGGTTTGATTGAGTCGATTTCTACGGCGTCCAAGCCCGACTAATGGTGTAACCGCAACCTGTTGTTGAGTAATTTTTTGTTGTTCAAACTGGTAATTTGCTTGGGTAAGCGAGGCGCGGAACTGGCGGATATCCGATTTAATTTCTTTAGTGGTTGGCTTATGGTCACAAGCAAGATTATTGACTGCCGGGTGAGCAAGTATCTCTTGTCGGACAAATTCAACCATGCTGTTAGCAAGCGCCGTGTTTTCAAGAGTATGGTAGCGATCGAAACGATAACGGTCATGATAAGCAAGATAAACGTTATTGAGACTAGCTCCGCTGTAAATCACCTGATCGTCAATGATGAAGCCTTTAAGATGTAATACGCCAAAAACTTCGCGTCCCCTTACCGGGATCCCATAAACGGGAATACGATGCTCATATTGTTGGGCAAATTCGCGATACATCGCGGCATTACCTTCAGAGGTCGCAGCTCCGATTAAGCCTCTTTGCGCGCGATGCCAGTCAACACACAACTGAATATCAAGTCCTGGGTTACGTTGTTTGGCCGCGTAAAGTTCGCTGAGAATTTCACGACCTGCATCATCATTTTCTAAATAAAGGGCAACCAGGTAGATACGTTTGCGCGCCTGACGAATCGATTCGACCAAATGAGTTCGAAATTCCGCAGCGGAGAGCAGTATGCCAAATTTGTCTGGCTCCTGCGCAATCGCTGGTAGTTGTTCGAGAGGGTTTCTTCGAGCAATCATTGGGATGCATTACCTTGTTGTGTGCAAAATTGCGAGCAGTGGATATTACCAAAACTGGTTAAGAAAAGGCTAGAAATGGCGACTATTCTTGACATAACTTGGCTTGATATTGCATCGGAATGAGATCCTTGCCGGATTGCAAGTAACGCTGATAAAGCGTTTCCAGTTCCGTTGGTAAAGCGGCTGGCTCCACTGGTGTGAAACCACCGTGCTGATAAAAATCGACTAAATGGGAGTAAGCGAAGCAAAATGTTGTCTGATCAAGCCATTTGGTTTGGCAATAACGCAGCAGTTGTTGGCCAATTGTTTGTTGGCGTTGCTCCGTTTTTACCGCCATTCCGGTCAGTAACCGAGATGATCCCACGGTACGAAAACGTACCACAGCGATGATTTCTGTTTTATCCAGTCCGACAATGATCGACTCATTACGCTTAGGTTTCGTTGCAGGGTAATACATTTTATAAAAACGTTTGATTAGTGGAAGTTTGATCGGATCAAATTGCTGAAACTCTAACATTGGTCTTTCGTGCTTATTGGTGATCTGGGGTAGAATGTGGCCAGTTTAAGTTATCCTAAGACGACCATGCAAATTCAACTCGGCGCGAATCTCAAACCCTATCACACTTTTGGTATTGAACAATTTACGGCTCAATTAGCCGTGGCTGAATCGATTGATGATTTACAAATGCTGTACTGCTCTGAGCAATGGGCGAATGTGCCTAAGTTGATGTTAGGCAAAGGCAGTAACATGCTGTTTACTTGTGCCTATTCCGGCATGGTGGTACTTAATCGGCTACGTGGAATAGAGCATCGACAAGATGAACAACATCACTTATTGCATATTGCTGGCGGCGAAGATTGGTCTGAACTGGTGGCTTGGTGTGTTGATCAGGGCATTGCTGGGTTGGAGAATTTGGCGTTAATTCCAGGTTGTGCCGGCTCGGCACCGATCCAAAATATCGGTGCTTATGGACTCGAATTTAAGGATGTTTGCCATTATGTGGACTACTTATGTCTAGAGAGTGGTTCAATCAAGCGCTTGATGGTTGATCAATGCCAGTTTGGTTATCGTGACTCGATTTTTAAACATCAACTGTATCAAAAAGCGGTGGTGGTGGCAGTTGGTTTGAAGTTAGCAAAAGCTTGGCAACCGATCATCAATTATGGTCCGCTCAAAGATCTTCCTCAGACTGCAACAGCTTATGATGTCTATCAGCGGGTTTGTGCTACACGGATTGAAAAATTGCCCGATCCTGCGGTCATGGGTAATGCCGGCAGCTTTTTCAAAAATCCGCTGATCAGTGTGTCGGCGTTTGCTGATTTACAAGCGCAGTACCCCGGTGTAGTGGCTTATCCTACTGATCAGGGCGTCAAAATTGCTGCGGGATGGCTAATTGATCAAGCAGGGTTGAAAGGTTGGCAAATCGGAGGCGCTAAGGTTCACCCTAAGCAGGCGTTGGTGATTGTGAATACTGGATCGGCAACAGCGGCAGATGTATTACAGTTGGCGGCTTATGTGAAACAACGCGTGCTGGATTGCTACGGAATTGAACTTGAACATGAAGTTCGTTTTATTGGCGCACAGCAAGAAACCAATCTTGAGCAATGGATGAGTGAGCAATCATGAAAGAGCATAGTGTCAAGCTGTCTATTCTTAATCAGTTAGCGGATGGTGAGTTTCATTCGGGAGAGGTGTTAGGCGCTCAGCTTGGGATCTCACGCGCAGCAATCAGTAAACATCTGCAAGGGATCCGCACGTGGGGGGTCGATGTGTTTCGGGTGCAAGGCAAGGGTTACCAGCTTGCCCAGCCGATGCGATTATTGGATCAAGCAGTGCTGCAATCCCAAGTCACCAATCCGGTAGAGCTGCATCCGATTATTGATTCGACCAACCAATATTTGCTTGATCATGTCAACACGCTGGCATCGGGAACGGTTTGCTTGGCCGAATATCAAGCCTGTGGCCGAGGTCGACGTGGTCGACACTGGGTTTCGCCGTTTGGGGCGAATCTCTACCTTTCCATGTATTGGCGTTTAGATGCTGGTATGGCCGCCGCAATGGGACTGAGCTTGGTGGTTGGCGTGGCGATCGTCGAAGCGTTAGAAGCGATGGGGGTCAATGGCGTAAAACTTAAATGGCCGAACGATCTTTACTACCACGATAAAAAGCTGGCCGGAATATTAGTCGAAATGTCTGGGCAAGCAGGCGCCGCCGCCCATTTAGTGATTGGAATGGGGATTAATCTGGCAATGCCGGATAAGCAAGACAATATTGATCAACCGTGGATCAGCCTAGCCGAAGTCACCGGGTGGGAGAGCATAGATCGAAATGTCTTAGCGATTAATCTTATTAATGCGTTAGATCGTACCTTGCGTCAATATGAAGTGTCTGGCATGCACAATTTTGTCGAGCGTTGGAATCGTTGGGATAATTTTATTGGTCGTCCGGTGAAATTGCTTATTGGATCCAATGAAATTTTAGGTATTGAGCGCGGAATCGATGCGCACGGAGGCGTGTTATTAGAGACTCCAGAGGGCTTGAAAAGCTTTATTGGCGGAGAAATATCACTGCGTAAAAATGATTAATCAACGTAATAGGTTTGCCAGTGAGAGTAGGTATCCTGATCACTCGAAAGGCACGCCTAACGGATTATTTGCGCAATAACACTTCACCCACGCTATGGTTTAGCCCTTTACGGAGAATTAATTGAGCGCGACCTTTGGTGGGCAGTATATTTTCGATCAAATTTTTGCCGTTAATCGTCTCCCAAATTGAACGTGCTTTTTGCTCGGCTTGCTGCTCTGATAGCGCGGTATAATGGCTGAAGTACGAACCTGGCTTTCTAAAAGCGCTATTACGAAATTTCATAAAACGCTCGATATACCACTTTTCGATCAGTTGGCTCTCTGCATCGACATAAATTGAGAAATCAAGAAAATCAGAAATAAAGACACGATGTGGATCGTGTGGATAGTCCATCCCGCTTTGCAGAACATTTAGCCCTTCGATAATCAGCACATCTGGGCGATCAACGACATTGACCTCATCAGTAATATCATAGGTCAGGTGTGAATAAACTGGAGCAACCACATGCGGTTGACCCGCTTTAACCGCAGAGACAAATTCAACTAAACGGCGAATATCATAAGATTCGGGAAAACCCTTTTTATGCATGATCCCGCGTTCAGTTAGGATTTGATTTGGGTACAGAAAGCCATCGGTGGTGATCAGTTCAACTTTAGGATGATTTTCCCAGCGTGATAGCAATGCCTTCAATAAGCGAGCCGTCGTGCTTTTACCCACCGCAACACTACCGGCAATCCCAATCACAAACGGTGGTGCAGAGCCCGCACTGCCTAGAAATTGCTGTAATACACCATTGCGGCTTTGCCGAGCTTCAATGTACAAATTGAGTAAGCGAGCAAGAGGCAGGTAGATCTCGACAGCTTCAGTCATGGTCAAATGATCATTGATCCCTTGCAATTCCTTAAGATCGCTTTCAGATAAAGTCATAGGGACTGAATTACGAAGTTCAGCCCAGTGTTGACGATCAAAGGTTAAGTAAGGAGTCATAATATCAGTTCAATCATGTGGTCAATGATAAAGAAAGCGAAAATACAGTAAGGTCAAACGAAAGCAAAATAGAATGATACGTGAATTCGCGATTGAATGGCAATTTGAGCAAAAAAACAACGGAAAAACAAAATCCTTTGAAAAAAGCATTTTTTTAAATATAGGGCTTGCAAGGTCTAAGATCATTCACTAGAATGCGCACCACTTATGCCGACTTAGCTCAGTAGGTAGAGCAACTGACTTGTAATCAGTAGGTCACCAGTTCGATTCCGGTAGTCGGCACCATTTTCTCCATTAGCAATGAAAATGGTCAAAAAATTTGGAGGGGTTCCCGAGTGGCCAAAGGGAGCAGACTGTAAATCTGCCGGCTCCGCCTTCGATGGTTCGAATCCGTCCCCCTCCACCATATTTTTAAGGAAATAGCGCTCAGAGCTACGTGTGCGGGCATCGTATAATGGCTATTACCTCAGCCTTCCAAGCTGATGATGCGGGTTCGATTCCCGCTGCCCGCTCCACTCATTTTAGAGTGCTGATATAGCTCAGATGGTAGAGCGCATCCTTGGTAAGGATGAGGTCGGCAGTTCGATTCTGCCTATCAGCACCAGATCTAAGCAAAAATTTCCTTTTGATATATACTTTACTACCGATATTTTTTGGTTGCGTGGTCATATCAATGCCACCTACATCCGTACCTAGAGGGACAACTCATGTCTAAAGAAAAATTTGAACGTACGAAACCGCACGTAAACGTTGGTACTATCGGCCACGTTGACCACGGTAAAACAACTCTAACTGCAGCTATCTGTACTGTACTTGCAAAAGTATACGGCGGTAAAGCGCGTGACTTCGCGTCAATCGACAACGCACCAGAAGAGCGTGAGCGTGGTATTACTATCAATACTTCTCACGTAGAGTACGATACACCAAACCGTCACTACGCACACGTAGACTGTCCAGGACACGCGGATTATGTTAAGAACATGATCACTGGTGCTGCACAGATGGACGGCGGTATCCTAGTAGTAGCTGCGACAGATGGTCCAATGCCACAAACTCGTGAGCACATCCTGCTGGGTCGTCAAGTAGGTATCCCTTACATCATCGTATTCATGAACAAATGTGACATGGTTGATGACGAAGAGCTACTAGAGCTGGTTGAAATGGAAGTACGTGAGCTGCTTTCTGAGTACGATTTCCCAGGTGATGACCTGCCAGTAATCCAAGGTTCAGCACTGGGCGCGCTAAATGGTGAAGAGCAGTGGGAAGCGAAGATTGTTGAGCTAGCAGAAGCACTGGATTCATACATTCCAGAGCCAGAGCGTGCAGTAGACATGGCATTCCTGATGCCAATCGAAGACGTATTCTCAATCCAAGGCCGTGGTACTGTAGTAACTGGTCGTATCGAGCGCGGCATCCTGAAAGTGGGTGACGAAGTTGCGATCGTAGGTATCAAAGATACAGTAACGACTACCTGTACTGGTGTAGAAATGTTCCGTAAGCTGCTTGACGAAGGTCGTGCAGGTGAGAACGTTGGTGCCCTGCTACGTGGTACTAAGCGTGATGACGTAGAGCGTGGACAAGTACTGGCGAAACCAGGTTCAATCACTCCACACACTAAGTTCGAGTCAGAAGTATACGTACTGTCAAAAGATGAAGGTGGCCGTCATACTCCATTCTTCAAAGGTTACCGTCCACAGTTCTACTTCCGTACAACTGACGTAACAGGCAGCATCGAGCTACCAGAAGGCGTAGAAATGGTAATGCCAGGCGACAACATCCAAATGGTAGTTGACCTGATTGCACCAATCGCGATGGACGAAGGTCTACGCTTTGCGATCCGTGAAGGCGGTCGTACAGTAGGTGCTGGTGTTGTAGCGAAGATCATCGCTTAATTATTTGACTAAGCACTATTAAAAAGGGCATCATTTGATGCCCTTTTTCTGCGCTGCACAATAATGTGTCGATTTCTTGATCAGATGCAGTCAAAGTTTTGGAGTGAGGCGTTTTTCGTCACACTTAAGTATGGAATCAGCGCATTGCGTTGACCGAATGGATTTGCCCTGCAACAGCGGGGTTGTTGTCGTCTAGAAGTCAGATTTGTGACAGGTTGGTTTATGAAAGCAAACAACGCTGAAGCTCCTGATAGCTCAAATGCAGCAGATACTCTGAAGTGGGTAATCACTTTTATTCTGCTGGTTGCCGCTGTTGTGGGTAATTACCTGTATGGTGAACTTTCTGTGGTCGCTCGTGCCGCAGGTGTAATTGTGTTGATTGCCGCTGCACTCGGTGTGGCTGCGACAACAACAAAAGGCAAACAAGCGATCGTGTTTGCTCGCGAGTCTCGCATGGAAGTTCGCAAAGTAGTTTGGCCTACGCGCCAAGAAACTATGCAAACCACGTTGATCGTTTTAGCAGTAAGTATTGTAATGGCTCTGGCACTTTGGGGTATTGACGGCATTATGGTTCGTCTCGTCGCCTTTGTGACCGGAGTATAGTAGAGGGTTTAATACATGAGTGAAGCTCCGAAAAAACGCTGGTATGTAGTTCAAGCCTTCTCTGGATTTGAAGGACGTGTTGCTCAGTCACTTCGTGAACATATCAAAATGCACGGTATGGAAGAGTTGTTTGGTGAAGTATTAGTACCAACAGAAGAAGTGGTTGAAATGCGCGCAGGCCAACGCCGCAAAAGCGAGCGTAAATTCTTCCCAGGTTATGTGCTCGTACAGATGATCATGAATGATGAATCTTGGCACTTGGTGCGTAGCGTACCTCGTGTTATGGGATTCATTGGTGGTACATCAGATCGTCCAGCACCGATCACCGATAAGGAAGCGGATGCGATCCTAAACCGTCTTGAAAAAGCCAGCGAAGCGCCGCGTCCGAAAACGATGTTCGAAGCTGGTGAAGTGGTACGTGTTAATGATGGTCCATTTGCTGACTTCAACGGTACCGTTGAAGAAGTGGATTACGAGAAGAGCCGCTTGAAAGTATCGGTATCGATCTTTGGTCGTGCAACACCGGTTGAACTCGAATTTGGTCAAGTTGAAAAGCTTGATTAAAAAAGCATCGATTTAGACTTGTTTGAGGCGTGGATTATGACTATAATTTCGCGCCTTTTTATAGGTTCTTTATGAAACTCGGGGAGCTGACCAATCGGTTAGCGTTTGCACCCATAATCTAGGAAATATCATGGCTAAGAAAGTTGAAGCTTATGTGAAGCTGCAAGTTGCAGCTGGCATGGCAAACCCAAGTCCACCAGTTGGTCCTGCTCTAGGTCAACGCGGTGTTAACATCATGGAATTCTGTAAAGCGTTCAACGCACGTACAGAATCTATGGAGAAAGGTCTACCAACACCAGTTGTTATTACTGTGTACAGTGACCGTTCTTTCACGTTCGAAACTAAGACTCCACCAGCAGCAGTTCTTCTGAAGAAAGCGGCTGGCATCAAGTCTGGTTCAGCGCGTCCTAACACTGCTAAAGTGGGCACAATCACTGACGCTCAAATCCAAGAAATCGCAGAAACTAAAGCTGCTGATATGACTGGTGCTGATATCGAAGCGATGAAGCGTTCTATCGCAGGAACTGCTCGTTCAATGGGCCTAGTGGTAGAGGGTTAATACAATGGCGAAACTAACTAAGCGTATGCGTACTATCCGCGCAAAAGTGGATGTAACTAAAGAGTACGACATCAACGAAGCAGTTGCACTGCTGAAAGAGCTGGCAACAGCGAAATTCGTTGAATCAGTTGACGTTGCTGTTAACCTAGGTATCGACGCTCGTAAATCTGACCAAAACGTTCGTGGCGCAACTGTGCTGCCACACGGTACTGGCCGTGACATCCGCGTAGCGGTATTCACTCAAGGTGCTAACGCTGAAGCAGCTAAAGCTGCAGGTGCGGAACTGGTTGGTATGGAAGATCTGGCTGACCAAGTGAAAAAAGGCGAAATGAACTTCGACGTAGTTATTGCTTCTCCAGATGCAATGCGCGTAGTTGGTCAACTAGGTACTATCCTAGGCCCACGTGGTTTGATGCCAAACCCGAAAGTTGGTACTGTAACTCCTAACGTTGCTGAAGCAGTTAAGAATGCTAAAGCAGGTCAGGTTCGTTACCGTAACGACAAGAACGGTATCATCCATACTACAATTGGTAAGGTAACGTTCGAAGCAGAACAACTGAAAGAGAACTTAGAAGCTCTGTTGGTTGCTCTGAAAAAAGCAAAACCATCTTCTGCGAAAGGCGTTTTCGTGAAGAAGGTAAGCATCTCTACAACTATGGGTGCTGGCGTTGCTGTCGATCAGAATACTCTGAGCGCACAAGTTTAATGCATTTGCTTAGGCGCAAAATTTGTGTATAATTTTGCGCCTAATATTTGTGGTTGGGGCTGAACCTTTACCCTTGTGGTAATCACTCAGTCTCCGTCCAAGACCGTAGGCGTTATCTTCGGATAACTTAATAAAACCTACGTAGATGGTGCCCGAACTGACAGAAAGATTTACTTTTTAAGTTACCTTTCTTCTGGGACTGCACCAAAAAAACTCTCACTGTTGCTGATAATAGTGAGCGGTGTAACGACAACCAGGAGTTAATCCAAGATGGCTTTAAATCTTCAAGACAAAAAAGCAATTGTTGCTGAAGTCAACGAAGCGGCCAGTGGTGCACTTTCTGCAGTTGTTGCTGACTCTCGTGGTGTTCAAGTTGCTGCGATGACTAATCTGCGTAAACAAGCTCGTGAAGCGGGCGTTTACCTGAAAGTTGTTCGTAACACACTAGCACGTCGCGCAGTAGAAGGCACAGCTTACGAATGTCTAAAAGACGTATTCGTAGGTCCTACTTTGATCGGTTTCTCTAATGAGCACCCAGGTGCTGCAGCGCGTCTTTTTAAAGAATTCGCAAAAGAGAACAAAGCATTCGAGATCAAAGCAGCTGCATATGAAGGCGCACTGACTGACCCTGAAGTATTAGCGACACTACCAACTTACGACGAAGCAATTGCACGCCTGATGATGTGCATGAAAGAAGCTTCTGCTGGCAAGCTGGTTCGTACTATCGCTGCTGTCCGCGATCAAAAAGAAGCTGCATAAGCCTAACCGCTTTTGCCTTCTACTGGTTGCTAAATAAACTTATTGTTGACTTAAAAGAGAATTGTTATGTCTATTACTAACGAGCAAATCCTAGACGCTATTGCAGAAATGTCTGTAATGCAAGTTGTTGAACTGATCTCTGCTATGGAAGAGAAGTTCGGTGTTACTGCTGCTGCTGCAGTTGTATCTGGTCCAGCAGCTGCTGCTGTTGAAGAGCAAACTGAATTCAACGTAATTCTGGCTGCTGCAGGCGCGAACAAAGTTGCTGTTATCAAAGCAGTACGTGGCGCAACTGGTCTAGGTCTGAAAGAAGCTAAAGCTCTAGTAGATGGCGCTCCAGCTGCTGTTAAAGAAGCGGTATCTAAAGACGAAGCAGAAGCACTGAAGAAAGAGCTTGAAGAAGCTGGTGCAACTGTTGAAGTTAAGTAATTCCTACTTAATTTCTTAGCCGCAAGGCTAATGGCTGGTGGTTTAATGACCACCGGCCTTTTTGCGCTGTAGGGTATGGGCGAATTTTCCCGCTGTTTAAGCGTTCCATATTCATGCAAATGAGTTCATTCCATGCATTGAACTCTCACTACAGTAAACAGCGATTAGTCACTGTCCTACCCCTTTTTAACCTGAAAGGCGGACAGTTTGGGTCACTTATCAGCGAGCTGAGGAACCCCATGGTTTACTCTTATACCGAGAAAAAGCGCATCCGTAAGGACTTTGGTACTCGTCCACAAGTGTTGGACATTCCATACCTGCTATCGATCCAGCTCGATTCGTTCGAAAAGTTCATCGAACAGGATCCTGAAGGACAATACGGTCTTGAAGCCGCTTTCCGTTCTGTATTTCCAATTCAGAGCTATAACGGCAATTCAGAGCTGCAATACGTTAGCTACCGTCTTGGTGAGCCAGTTTTTGACGTTAAAGAATGTCAAATCCGTGGTGTAACTTATTCAAAACCGCTACGCGTAAAACTGCGCCTAGTGATCTTTGATAAAGACGCGCCAGCAGGTACTGTCAAAGATATTAAAGAACAAGAAGTCTACATGGGTGAAATTCCGCTCATGACAGATAATGGTACCTTCGTAATTAATGGTACCGAGCGGGTTATCGTATCCCAGCTGCACCGAAGCCCAGGCGTGTTCTTCGACAGCGATAAGGGTAAGACCCACTCTTCAGGTAAAGTTCTGTATAACGCACGGATCATTCCGTACCGTGGTTCATGGCTTGATTTTGAGTTCGATCCAAAAGACAACCTGTACGTACGTATTGACCGTCGTCGTAAGCTACCTGCTTCAATCATTTTGCGTGCACTAGGTAAAACTGGCGCTGAAATTCTGGACATCTTCTTCGAAAAAGTGAATTTCGAAGTGAAAGATCAAACTCTAATGATGGAGTTGGTTCCAGAGCGTCTACGTGGTGAAACAGCAACATTCGATATCGAAGCGGATGGTAAAGTTTACGTAGAGAAAGGCCGTCGTGTGACTGCACGTCACATCCGTCAACTTGAAAAAGATGGCGTGAACTTCATTGAAGTTCCGGTTGAGTACATCGTAGGCAAAGTGTCTGCGAAAGATTACGTAAACGAAGCAACAGGCGAACTGATCATTGCCGCTAACCAGGAAATCAGCCTGGAAGCATTGGCGAATCTGTCTCAAGCCGGCTACAAGAAGCTAGAGGTTCTGTTTACCAATGATCTGGACCACGGTCCGTTCATGTCAGAAACCCTGCGCGTTGATGGCACCACAGATCGCATCTCTGCTCTGGTAGAAATCTACCGCATGATGCGCCCTGGCGAGCCGCCAACTAAAGAAGCCGCTGAAGGACTATTTGATAGTCTATTCTTCTCTGCTGAACGTTACGATTTATCAACTGTTGGCCGTATGAAGTTCAACAGCTCTATCGGTCGTGATGATGCCGGTGAGCAAGGTACGCTGGATGAGATCGACATCATCGAAGTGATGAAGAAACTGATCTCGATCCGTAACGGTAAAGGCGAAGTGGACGATATCGACCACCTTGGCAACCGTCGTATCCGTAGTGTTGGCGAAATGGCAGAAAACCAATTCCGTGTGGGTCTGGTACGTGTTGAACGCGCTGTGAAAGAACGCCTAAGCTTAGGTGATCTTGACAATGTGATGCCACAAGATCTGATCAATGCGAAACCGATTTCTGCTGCTGTAAAAGAATTCTTTGGTTCTTCTCAGCTATCTCAGTTTATGGACCAAAACAACCCGTTGTCAGAAGTGACGCATAAGCGTCGTATTTCTGCTTTGGGCCCTGGCGGTCTGACTCGTGAGCGTGCTGGCTTCGAAGTTCGTGACGTACACGTAACGCACTACGGTCGTCTCTGTCCTATCGAAACTCCGGAAGGTCCAAACATCGGTTTGATTAACTCACTGTCAGCGTTTGCTCGTTGTAATGAGTATGGTTTCCTAGAAACACCTTACCGCCGTGTGGTGAATGGTATCGTGACTGACGAAGTGGATTACCTTTCTGCGATTGAAGAAGGTCAATTCGTTATCGCTCAGGCGAACGCTAAGCTCGCGGAAGAAGGCGGTTTTGCTGATGAGCTGGTTACTGCACGTCAAAAAGGCGAGTCAGGTCTTCACCCTCGTGAACACGTTGACTACATGGACGTTGCGACCAACCAAGTCGTATCGATCGCAGCATCGCTGATCCCGTTCCTAGAACACGACGATGCTAACCGTGCCTTGATGGGTGCGAACATGCAACGTCAGGCGGTGCCAACTCTGCGTTCCGAGAAAC
Organism: Vibrio misgurnus; assembly: GCF_029635775.1. Lineage (NCBI taxonomy): Bacteria > Pseudomonadati > Pseudomonadota > Gammaproteobacteria > Vibrionales > Vibrionaceae > Vibrio > Vibrio misgurnus. The sequence goes on from NZ_CP113241.1 coordinate 224,952, forward strand.
CACTGGTTGGTACCGGTATTGAGCGTAACGTAGCGGTTGACTCTGGTGTAACCGCAGTTGCCAAACGTGGCGGTATTATCCAGTCGGTTGACGCTTCACGCATCGTAGTGAAAGTGAACGAAGAAGAGTTGATCTCCGGTGAAGCGGGTATCGATATCTACAATCTGACTAAGTACACGCGTTCGAACCAAAACACTTGTATCAACCAGCGTCCATGCGTGATGCCGGGTGAACCTGTGGCGCGCGGCGATGTACTGGCAGATGGTCCTTCGACTGACCTTGGCGAATTGGCTCTTGGCCAAAACATGCGTATCGCATTTATGCCTTGGAATGGTTACAACTTCGAAGACTCAATCTTAGTCTCTGAGCGTGTAGTACAAGATGACCGCTTTACCACGATCCACATTCAAGAGCTGTCTTGTGTGGCGCGTGATACTAAGCTCGGTTCAGAAGAGATCACGGCTGATATCCCGAATGTGGGTGAAGCTGCACTGTCTAAACTCGACGAATCAGGCATCGTGTACATTGGTGCTGAAGTGAAAGGCGGCGATATTCTGGTTGGTAAAGTGACACCAAAAGGTGAAACACAACTGACTCCAGAAGAGAAACTGCTGCGTGCGATCTTCGGTGAGAAAGCGTCTGATGTAAAAGATACTTCTCTGCGGGTACCAAACTCAGTAGCGGGTACGGTTATCGACGTACAAGTCTTTACTCGCGATGGCGTAGAAAAAGACAAACGTGCGCTTGAAATCGAACAGATGCAGCTGAAAGAAGCCAAGAAAGATCTGACAGAAGAGTTCCAAATTCTGGAAGGTGGTCTGCTGGCGCGTGTGCGTTCAGTGCTGTTGGCGGGTGGTTACACCGAAGCGAAACTGGGTTCAATCGAACGTAAGAAATGGTTAGAGCAGACACTTGAAAATGAAGAGCTGCAAAACCAACTAGAGCAACTGGCAGAACAGTACGACGAATTGAAAGCAGACTTCGATAAGAAGTTTGAAACTAAGCGTCGTAAGATCACCCAAGGTGATGATCTGGCTCCTGGCGTACTGAAGATTGTTAAAGTTTACCTCGCAGTGAAACGTCGCATCCAGCCGGGTGATAAGATGGCGGGTCGTCACGGTAACAAGGGTGTTATCTCGAAGATCAACCCTGTTGAAGACATGCCATACGATGAAAACGGTCAGCCGGTTGACATCGTACTCAACCCACTGGGCGTACCATCGCGGATGAACATCGGTCAGATCCTAGAAGTTCACTTAGGTCTGGCGGCGAAAGGTATCGGTGACAAGATCAACCAAATGATCAAGGAACAACAAGAGCTGGCTAAGCTGCGTGAGTTCCTGCAGAAGGTGTATGATCTGGGCGATACTCGTCAACGCGTGGATATTGCGACACTGAGCGATGAAGATGTGCGTACACTGGCCCAAAACCTGCGTGCAGGTCTACCAGTTGCCACTCCAGTATTCGATGGTGCTCCTGAAGCGTCGATCAAGGCGATGTTGGAACTGGCGGATCTGCCAGCTTCTGGTCAGTTGACTCTGTTTGATGGCCGTACGGGTGATGCGTTTGAGCGTCCAGTTACCGTTGGTTACATGTACATGCTCAAACTGAACCACTTGGTTGACGATAAGATGCACGCTCGTTCTACAGGCTCTTACAGTCTGGTTACTCAGCAACCTCTGGGCGGTAAAGCTCAGTTCGGTGGTCAGCGCTTCGGTGAGATGGAAGTGTGGGCACTCGAAGCATACGGTGCTGCGTATACTCTGCAAGAGATGTTGACCGTGAAATCGGACGACGTGAACGGCCGTACTAAGATGTATAAGAACATCGTAGATGGCAATCACGCGATGGAACCTGGTATGCCAGAATCATTCAACGTACTGTTGAAAGAGATCCGCTCGCTAGGTATCAACATCGAGCTAGAAGACGAATAATAAACCCTCAGGTTTCCCCGCAAGGGGAAGCCTAGTGGTTTTCGGTAGGAAGGTGCTCGCAGCTAAGTGCAGCGAGTCCCTTTTAACTCCTTACAGGAGCTGAATGTGAAAGACTTATTAAACTTTCTAAAAGCACAGCATAAGACCGAAGAATTTGATGCGATCAAAATCGGTCTGGCTTCACCGGACATGATCCGCTCATGGTCTTTTGGTGAAGTGAAAAAACCTGAAACCATCAACTATCGTACGTTCAAACCTGAGCGCGATGGTCTGTTCTGTGCGCGTATTTTTGGCCCAGTAAAAGACTACGAATGTCTTTGTGGCAAATATAAGCGCCTGAAACACCGTGGTGTGATCTGTGAGAAATGTGGCGTTGAAGTCACCCAAACTAAAGTTCGTCGTGACCGTATGGGCCACATCGAGCTGGCTTCTCCAGTAGCACACATCTGGTTCCTGAAGTCTCTACCATCTCGTATCGGTTTGCTGATGGATATGCCTCTGCGTGACATCGAGCGCGTACTGTACTTCGAAATGTACGTAGTGACTGAGCCAGGCATGACTGACCTTGAACGTGGTCAAATGCTGACGGAAGAAGAGTATCTCGACCGCTTGGAAGAGTGGGGTGATGAGTTCACTGCGAAAATGGGTGCGGAAGCGATCAAAGATCTGCTGGCATCGATGGATCTGCAAACCGAAACGGAGCAGATGCGTGAAGAGCTGGACACCACTAACTCAGAAACCAAGCGTAAGAAGCTGACTAAGCGTCTGAAATTGGTAGAAGCGTTCCTTGCCTCTGGCAATAAACCAGAATGGATGATCCTGACTGTGCTGCCAGTGCTGCCACCAGATCTACGTCCACTGGTGCCACTGGATGGCGGTCGTTTCGCTACGTCAGATCTGAACGATCTGTACCGTCGCGTGATCAACCGTAACAACCGTTTGAAGCGTCTGCTTGAGCTAGCAGCCCCTGACATCATCGTACGTAACGAAAAACGTATGCTGCAAGAGTCTGTGGATGCGTTGCTGGATAACGGCCGTCGTGGTCGTGCGATCACCGGTTCAAACAAGCGTCCTCTGAAGTCTCTGGCTGACATGATCAAAGGTAAGCAAGGTCGTTTCCGTCAGAACTTGCTGGGTAAACGTGTTGACTACTCAGGTCGTTCGGTTATCACCGTAGGTCCATACTTGCGTCTGCATCAGTGTGGTCTGCCGAAGAAAATGGCGCTTGAGCTATTCAAACCATTTATCTACAGCAAGCTGGAAACGCGTGGCCTAGCGACGACGATCAAAGCGGCCAAGAAAATGGTTGAACGCGAAGAAGCGGTGGTGTGGGATATCTTAGATGAAGTGATCCGTGAACACCCAGTGCTACTGAACCGTGCACCAACACTGCACCGTTTGGGTATCCAAGCGTTTGAACCGGTTCTGATCGAAGGTAAAGCGATCCAACTGCACCCATTGGTGTGTGCGGCATATAACGCGGACTTCGATGGTGACCAAATGGCGGTACACGTTCCTCTGACGCTAGAAGCGCAGTTGGAAGCACGTACCCTGATGATGTCAACCAACAACATTCTGTCGCCTGCGTCAGGTGATCCAATCATCGTACCATCGCAAGACGTGGTACTGGGTCTGTACTACATGACCCGTGAAAAGATCAATGCGAAAGGCGAAGGTATGTACTTGACTGGCCCGGCTGAGGCTGAAAAGGCATACCGCACCAAAACGGCTGAGCTACACGCTCGCGTTAAAGTGCGTATTACCGAAACCATCAAGCATGAAAACGGTAGCTCGACCACAGAAACCAAGATGATTGACACGACCGTAGGCCGTGCCATGTTGTGGCAAATCGTACCGAAAGGTCTGCCATACAGCTTGGTTAACCAGAAGCTGGGTAAGAAGCAAATTTCTAACCTGCTCAATGAAGCGTACCGTAAGCTGGGTCTGAAAGACACCGTAGTCTTCGCGGACCAAATCATGTACACCGGTTTCGCTTACGCGGCATTGTCTGGTGTATCGGTTGGTATCGACGACATGGTGGTTCCAGCGGCTAAGTACACCGAAATTGCAGAAGCGGAAGAAGAAGTTCGCGAAATTCAAGAGCAGTTCCAGTCAGGTCTGGTTACCGCTGGCGAACGCTACAACAAAGTGATCGATATTTGGGCTTCAACCAACGATCGCGTAGCGAAAGCGATGATGGAAAACCTCTCTTCTGAGCAGGTGACTAACCGTCAAGGTGAACAAGAGAAGCAAGAGTCGTTCAACAGCATCTATATGATGGCTGACTCGGGCGCTCGTGGTTCGGCCGCTCAGATCCGTCAGTTGGCGGGTATGCGTGGTCTGATGGCGCGTCCAGATGGTTCGATCATCGAAACGCCAATCACCGCAAACTTTAAAGAAGGTCTAAACGTTCTTCAGTACTTTATCTCAACGCACGGTGCTCGTAAGGGTCTGGCGGATACGGCACTGAAAACAGCGAACTCCGGTTACCTGACTCGTCGTCTGGTAGACGTAGCGCAAGACGTAGTGGTTACTGAACACGATTGTGGCACTGTAGAAGGCGTGGTGATGACACCACACATCGAAGGTGGTGACGTGAAAGTAGCACTGACCGAATTGGCACTGGGTCGTGTGGTATCGGAAGATATCCTCAAGCCAGGTACTGAGGAAGTTCTGATCTCTCGTAATACGCTGCTCGATGAGAAGTGGTGTAAGGTGATCAACGATAACTCAGTTGACCAAATCAAAGTGCGTTCAGTGGTAACTTGTGAATCTGACTTCGGTTGTTGTGCACTGTGTTACGGTCGTGACCTAGCACGTGGTCACTTGGTTAACCAAGGTGAAGCGGTTGGTGTTATTGCCGCACAGTCTATCGGTGAACCAGGTACACAGCTGACGATGCGTACGTTCCACATCGGTGGTGCGGCATCAACGGCAGCAGCAGAAAACAGCATCCAAGCCAAGAACAACGGTTCGGTGAAACTGCATAACGCGAAGTTCGTAATCAACAAAGATGGCAAGCTGGTGATCACCTCGCGTGCTTCTGAGCTGACCATCATTGACGAATTTGGTCGTACCAAAGAGAAACACAAACTGCCATACGGCTCAATGCTGAGCAAAGCCGATAGCGATGCCGTCGCCGCGGGCGAAACCGTCGCGAACTGGGAAGCGCACACCATGCCAATCATCACTGAAGTGGCTGGTCGCGTACAGTTTGTGGATATGATCGATGGTGTTACCGTTTCTCGTCAAACCGACGATTTGACCGGTCTGTCTTCAAGTGAAGTGACTGAAGCCGCAGCGCGTCCAGCCGCAGGTAAAGATATGCGTCCAGCGATTAAGCTGATTGATGCGAATGGTAAAGATGTCCTGATCCCAGGTACAGATATGCCAGCTCAATACTTCCTGCCAGGTAAAGCGATTGTGAACTTGGACGACGGTGCTGAAGTGAATGTGGGTGATACTCTTGCTCGTATTCCTCAGAAATCTGGCGGTAACAAAGACATCACCGGTGGTCTACCACGCGTTGCGGATCTGTTTGAAGCGCGTAAGCCAAAAGAGCCTGCGATTTTGGCCGAGCACTCAGGTACCGTATCGTTCGGTAAAGAGACCAAAGGCAAGCGTCGTCTGATCATTACTCGTGACAGCGGTGATACTTACGAAGATATGATCCCGAAACATCGTCAGTTGAACGTGTTTGAAGGTGAGCGTATCGAGCGTGGTGATGTGATTGCGGACGGCCCAGAGTCGCCACATGACATTCTGCGTCTGCGTGGTATCCATGCAGTGACCACTTACATCGCTAACGAAGTTCAGGAAGTTTACCGTCTACAAGGCGTTAAGATTAACGATAAGCACATCGAGACTATCGTTCGTCAAATGCTGCGTAAGTGTACGATCACCTTCGCGGGTGACTCAGAGTTCTTGCCTGGCGAGACACTTGAGTACTCACAAGTGAAGATCGCGAACCGTAAACTGGAAGAAGAAGGCAAAGAGCCAGCTCGTTTCGAGCGTGAGCTGCTGGGTATTACCAAAGCATCTCTGGCGACGGAATCCTTCATCTCGGCAGCATCGTTCCAAGAAACCACTCGCGTTCTAACGGAAGCGGCGGTATCTGGTAAGCGTGACGATCTGCGTGGCCTGAAAGAGAACGTGATCGTTGGTCGTCTGATCCCGGCGGGTACTGGTTTTGCCTACCACCAAGATCGTCAAGCTAAACGTGCACAACAACAGCAAGGTCCATCGGCTGAACAAGCCTCAGACAACCTCGCTGCACTGCTCAATGCAGGTTTCTCTTCTGACGACGAGTAAGTCATCAAACCATGCAAAAAGGCACCTTCGGGTGCCTTTTTTTATACGCTGGAGAACTATTTTAATATGGAGATGTGGATCTTTGCTGGGCGTTTACGCTCCGGGTGGTAGGGCGAGGCTATCTACGATTAACTGGATTAAACGATCTTCTAATGAAAAGCGTACTTCGAGCACTTCGCCGACTTTCGATAGATCACGATCCAATTCGAGCAATTCATCATATTCGGTTACGGTGGCGTATTGATCATTAAAATTGAGCAGCGGCTCAGTGGTAGCAATGATTTCCCGATACAGTTGATTGATCTCGTCGGTGGCTTTAAAGCCCGTCGCTTGCCATTGGTTCATTACCATGTGGTAAATTTTGAAATGGCCTTCAGAAATGTAATCTACTAACTCTTGGCAAAAATAGAGCAGTGCCTGCGGCGAGGGAAGTTCTGAGATGGTGGTTTTGGTCGAACAAGGTTGTAAGGCCGCCAGTTTACAATATTCCACGATGACATGCTGTCGGTTATCCAACCAATGATCAATGATATCGCTCGAACCACCCCATTGATCTTGGACGTGTTTAAATTTATTTAGCATGATCGTGTCCTCATGATCGGATCGTTAATGGCGATCTTTCATTTTCCAGTAATATCAATTAGATATCACAACTCCCTTCACAACAACGCTCGACAATAATTCTTATGTTGATAAATTGTGGTGAGAATTTAGATTGCCAGTAAAATGATTGGACTGCAAGTAATCAGGAGAAACAGAGTGGAAAAGAGTGACGGCAAGAACGCTTATTGGTGCGTTGTCTCAGGCAGCGACATTTGGTTGGTGGATGGGCAAATTCCTTACGGTACTGCACAGCAATGGCAGTTGCCATCCCGCCATGCGATCTTAGTTGATCACTACCAAAATTCTCCAGTCTATTGGTTGAACGCCGCGGATGTTGAGCAAGATCATCCTCTGAGTTCACTGCGAGAATTGATAAGTGTGGATCAAGCCCTATTCCTAGCGGCGAGCAAAGCAGTGCAATATGGTCACATGAGTCAAACCTTACGCTTCTGCCCACAGTGTGGTGGCCGAAATTATCTTAATCATCAAGAGTTGGCAATGCAGTGCCATGATTGCCGAACCTTGCATTATCCTCGTATTTTTCCATGCATTATTGTCGCAGTGCGTAAATCGCAGCAGATCTTACTGGCCCAGCATCCACGTCATCGCAATGGCATGTATACAGTGATAGCAGGATTTGTTGAGGTCGGTGAAACCCTTGAGCAGTGTGTAGCACGCGAAGTTTTGGAAGAAACCGGAATTGAAGTGATCAATATTCGCTACTTTGGCAGTCAGCCGTGGGCTTTTCCATCCAGTATGATGATGGCTTTTTTAGCTGATTATCACCGTGGTGAACTCAAGCCAGACTACAGTGAATTGAGTGATGCCAATTGGTTTGAACTTGATAAGCTACCACCGGTTGCACCATCAGGTACCATTGCTCGTGCTTTGATTGAGCAAACGCTAGCGGATATTCGTCACGAGATAACCGCCACCAATAAGGATTAAAAAAGATAAAAAAGGATAAAAAAAACCCTCCGGTGAAGGAGGGGGTAAGTAAGATGTCGTTATGAGATGTTGGGTCGTCGACCCAGTTTATGGTTATAGTTTTCGCTAGCGAACAAATTTTTAACACTGTTACGCGTTGGACGCAATTTAAGCATCCATTTAAACGTTAATAACTTGATCTCGCTTGCAAAGCCAACCGCTTTTGTCGTAAACGGTGTTAGAATAGCCGTCAAACTTAAGAAGCCAAATAAGTGGAAATCAGCATGACAGAATTAAAAAACGATCGCTATCTGCGTGCGCTGCTCAAGCAGCCAGTCGATTACACCCCTGTATGGATGATGCGCCAAGCGGGTCGTTATCTTCCTGAATACCGTGCTACTCGCGCTCAAGCGGGAGATTTTATGGCGCTGTGTAAAAATGCTGAGTTGGCTTCTGAAGTCACATTACAGCCGCTACGCCGCTTTCCGCTTGATGCAGCGATTTTGTTCTCCGATATTTTGACCATTCCAGATGCGATGGGGCTTGGGCTGCGTTTTGCCGCCGGTGAAGGCCCAGTGTTTGAGCGTCCGATCACCTGTAAAGCGGATGTCGATAAAATTGGCATTCCCGATCCGGAAGGCGAATTGCAGTATGTGATGAATGCGGTACGCCAAATTCGTAAAGATTTGCAAGGTGCCGTGCCACTGATTGGTTTTTCCGGCAGTCCTTGGACCTTGGCAACTTATATGGTGGAAGGCGGCAGCTCAAAAGCGTTCACTAAAATCAAAAACATGATGTACAGCTCACCTGCGCTGCTGCATACGTTATTAGACAAATTGGCCGATAGCGTGATTGATTATCTCAATGCACAAATCAAAGCCGGAGCCCAAGCGGTGATGGTGTTTGATACTTGGGGCGGAGTATTAACCCCACGCGACTACCAGCTATTCTCCTTGCAGTATATGCACAAAATTGTCGATGGCTTAATCCGTGAAAATGAAGGCCGACGTGTGCCGGTGACCCTGTTTACCAAAAATGGTGGCATGTGGCTTGAGCAGATCGCGGCAACCGGCTGTGATGCGGTCGGTCTCGATTGGACCATCAATATTGCCGATGCCAAAGCTCGAGTGGGTGATAAAGTCGCTTTGCAAGGCAATATGGATCCTTCGATTTTGTATGCTCCAGCACCACGAATTCGTGAAGAAGTGGCGAGTATTTTGGCTGGTTTCGGTCATGGCGCTACCGGACATGTGTTTAATTTGGGACACGGTATTCATCTTGATGTGCCACCTGAGAACGCGGGTGTGTTTGTCGAAGCGGTACATGAGCTTTCCAAACCTTATCACCAAGCATAATCCAGCACAGCGTCTGCATAGCAGGCGCTGTGCTCATTTTGCGCCAGTATGCTTTATACTTGGCGTATCTTAATCGATAGATGACCCCCATGATGATCAAAACCAAGGTTCGCATCGTGCATGCTGCGCTTGAGCTGTTTAATCAGCTTGGTGAGCGCAATATCACCACTAACCACATTGCCGCTCATATGGAGATCAGCCCTGGCAATCTGTATTACCACTTTCGTAATAAGCAGGAGATAGTGCGTGATATTTTTGCGCTCTACGCCACCGAGTTACTTGAGCGTTTTACCCCTGACCAAGGGCAATATGAGAGCCTCGCCCTACTGAAACGATATTTAGATTCCATTTTTACCTTGATGTGGAAATACCGTTTTTTTTACGCTAATTTGCCGGAAATTTTGCAGCGTGATGAAAAGTTGCACGACGAGTATATTCAGGTGCAAGAGCAGTTACAGACCAATTTAATTGATATTGTGCGCCATTTCGTGAATTTGCAGTTGTTGCAATTAAGCGAAGAGGAGATGCCTAAATTAGTGCGTACTTTGCATTTGATTGCCTCAAGTTGGCTTAGCTATCAAGCCGCGATGTCACACAAAACTCAAATCACCGAACAGGTGATCCATCAAGGTATGCTGCAGATGATCTCCGTGGTCAAGCCTTGCGCGACGAAAGCTGGACGTGAGCAACTGCAATGGCTCGAGGATGGCGTGCGCGCCATGCATGCTTGAGCATGAGTTATAACCAATCTGTCTTGGGCAAAATCCCGCTCACTTGCTAACGTCTTAGCGATTGTGCGAAGAGGCGAAGAGCATGGATTACGATGTGTTTAATGGCGATGCCGATGGCATTTTGTCACTGGTGCAGTGGCGTTTAGCCAATCCTAAATCAACTCGATTGGTGACCGGGGTGAAGCGTGATATTGCTTTACTGGATCGGCTTGATGTTACCCAAGGTGATGCGCTGGTGGTATTGGATCTCTCCATGGCCAAAAATCAGCGTGGTGTGCAGCGTGCATTGCAAGCTGGGGCGAGTGTGTTTTATGCCGACCATCATCAGCCCGGTGATATTCCTACCCATTCTGCCCTGCAAGCGCATATAGATACCGATGCCAATGTTTGTACCGCGCTGATCATCGATCGTCTACTGGCTGGACGTTTTCGAGAGTGGGCAATTGCCGCGGCGTTTGGTGATAATTTGCACCGAGTTGCGCAGGCTTTGGCCGAGCAAGTGGGATTGGATGCCGAGCAAACTGCAGCGCTCTGTGAGTTAGGAACGTTGATTAACTATAATGGCTATGGACGTAGGGTGTCTGAGCTGCATTTTGCACCAGATAGGCTATATCAAACCTTGCTCTCTTACCAGACGCCATGGGCGGTATTGGCCGATCTCAACTCGCCTTTCTATCAATTACGCAGCGCCTATCAGCAAGATTTGGCGTTTGCGCTGGCTCAGCCGATTTATGCACAGAGCCCAAACTTAACAGTGGTGGTGTTACCGGATTGTGCTGCAGCGCAGCGAGTCAGTGGTACTTTGGCCAATTATTTGGCTAATCAGGATGAGCAGCGTGCGCATTTGATCGTGATTGATGCCGATGAGCAGCACTACACGCTATCGCTGCGAGCCCCATTGGGTAATCAACGAGGAGCGGGAGCCTTGTGCGCGCAGTTTGCCTCAGGGGGAGGCCGCGAATCGGCTGGCGGTATTAACCAGTTGCCACATGCACAGTTGGATGAGTTTATACGGCAGATCACGCGCTATTACGCGCGTTAACGCACTAACCACTGAGTCGGATTTTCAGCGCGGCTATTGCGGCGAATTTCAAAATAGAGTGACGCGCGAGATTGGCCACCGGTATCACCCGCCAGGGCAATGGTTTCTCCCGCGATGACTTTATCGCCCTCTTTTTTGAGTAGAGTTTGGTTGAACCCATACAGCGTCATGTCACCTTTACCGTGGTCGAGCAGCACAACAAGACCATAACCACGCAGATATTCGGCAAACACTATGGTGCCGGGATACACGGCTTTGACTTCTTGACCATAGTTCGCTTCGATCACTAGGCCTTTCCAGTCGATTTGTCCGGTTTGTCGCTCACCAAAATGATGCAAAGGTCGGCCTTTAATTGGCCACGGCAATTTGCCTCGCTGATTGGCGATCCCATTCATCAGCACCGCATTACGTTTGGCGGCTTTGGCAATTTCGGCTTTTAAACGGGTTTCATTACGCTGCAGCTCCGCCAGATACACCTTATCACCAGAGATACTGCTCTCGATTTTTTTCACCGTCTGCTTACGTTCATTTTGGGTTTTGGCCAACTGATCTCTTTGCTGGGTTTGCTGCGCGAGCAATTTTTCGATTTGTTCACGATCACGTTGCCTTTGCTGCTGGCTGGCATTGAGTTCGGCTTGGGTTTTTTGGAGATCAGCGATGGCTTGGGTGCGTTTTTTTGCCAAGTGTTGATAGTACTGACTGATACGATCTTCATCCGCATTACGATGAAAAAACGGGCTACTACTGAGTGATCGCTTAGTGAGGTAATAGGTTTGCAATAGGTGCTCAAGTTGCTCGGCTTGTTGCTGTTGCTGAGTTTGCAATGCTTGGATGTTGCTGTTGATCTGAGCAATATTGCGATTGGTATTATCAAGATCGGTTTTGGTTTTACTGATCTGCCGTTCAATGCCGTTAATGCCAAGCTCTTGCTGCTTCAACGTTTGTTGTAATTGATCCAGTGATTTTTGTTGCTGGCTGAGTGCTTGTTGTTGGCGCGAAATTTCATTTTTGACACCAGACAATTCCTGATTGGTTGCGGCGGTAAGAGATGGTGTGACGATCAATAATAGACAAGCGAGCGCTCGACGGATCAAGCAGCGAGCTTGGAAGTCACGGAAAATCGCGGGCAGCGCAGTTGGTGTCATGGAGTGGGATCTGGCATTGGTGGATTGAGATTGATGACTCAGTATACCCAAAGCTAGGCATCAGGCGAGCCTGCGATGTCAAAAGTTTGCAATTCTGCGGGTAATTTCTATCGGCTTAATATGCAAAAACGCCCTGAAGATCCAGGGCGTTGAGGATTTTTGCTATCTGCTGTACTTAGCGGTACAGCACTTGGCCTGACATATCGGCCGGAATGTCCATCTCTAACAGAGACAACATGGTTGGCGCGAGATCTGACAGCTTACCGTTGTCTTTCAGGCTCAGCGTTTGATTACCCACATAGATCAGTGGGACAGGCAAGCTGGTATGCGCAGTGTGTACACCGCCGGTTTCTGGGTCGATCATCATTTCCGCGTTACCGTGGTCAGCGGTGATCAGCAGTTGACCATCCACTTCTTTGATCGCTTCAACCACACGGCCAATACACTCATCGACCGCCTCACACGCTTTCACCGCGGCATCATACACACCAGTATGGCCGACCATGTCGCCGTTTGGATAGTTACAGATGATCGCATCGTATTTACCCGATTTGATCGCCGCGACCAGTTTGTCAGTCAGCTCTTTTGAGCTCATTTCTGGTTGCAGATCATAGGTCGCCACTTTTGGTGAAGCCACCAATTGACGCTCTTCGCCTGGGAATTCGTTTTCTACGCCACCGTTGAAGAAGAAGGTCACGTGGGCATATTTCTCAGTTTCAGAGATGCGTAGCTGAGTTTTACCCGCTTTTGATAGCCATTCACCGTAAGTATTTTCCAGTGAGGCTGGGCCAAACGCACACTTCAGTGGAATGTCTGCGGCGTATTGAGTCAGCATCACAAAATTAAGCGCAGGGTAAGATTTACGGTTAAAACCAGTGAAATCAGGTACAAAGGTACGCGTGATTTGACGCGCGCGGTCAGCACGGTAGTTCATAAACAGCAGCGCATCGCCATCTTGCATCGCGGCGGATTCTTGGCCAGCCGCACGAATTTCAGTCGCTTTCACGAATTCGTCGTTTTCTTCACGAGCGTATGCTGCTTGTAGCGCTTCAACCGCAGAGTCACAAGTCAATTCACCTTGTGCCAGCGTGAGCAGATCGTAGGCTTTTTCCACGCGATCCCAGTTGTTGTCTCGGTCCATTGCGTAGTAACGGCCCACGATAGAAGCAATACGGCCTTTGCCTAGTTTGGCAAATAGATCTTGGAAGCGTTGCAGTGATGCTTGTGCGCTACGTGGTGGCGTGTCACGGCCATCAAGGAAGCAGTGCAGATAAATCTTTTCTGCGCCGCGGGCTGCTGCCATTTCTACGGCGGCATAGATGTGATCTTCGTGCGAGTGTACGCCACCTGGAGACATCAAACCCATCAGGTGAACGGCTTTACCTGCCGCGACCGCTTTATCAATTGCAGCCACCAGAACTTCGTTTTGTTGGAATTCACCATCCATGATCGCTTTGGTGATGCGAGTTAGGTCTTGGTAAACAATACGGCCAGCACCGATGTTGGTGTGACCCACTTCTGAGTTACCCATTTGACCATCAGGCAGACCTACGTCCATACCTGAAGCTGAAATCAGAGTGTGAGGGTTGTTGGCCATTAGGCTATCCATCACAGGTGTACGCGCATTGTTGATCGCATTATTTGCGTTGTCTTCGCGGTAACCCCAACCGTCTAGGATCACCAGAGCCATTGGCTTCTTAGCTGACATAGTTCTAACCTCGTCAAAATCAAAATAACTGAAACATAAAATTAGCGTAATTTTACTACAATTCAGGCGCTTTGCATCCCGTTAAGATCAATGATTCTCTCTATCATTGCAAGTAAATGTAGCCTATTGATCAATATGGACATTAAGTATCGACATTAGGTTACCAATAAGCCAGTGCCCGCTACGGCAATGATGGCGCCTAACCAAGCATAGCGGTTTGGGCGCTGTTTGCTGTACCACCACAGTAGTGGTAGCAACATTATGGGGGTGGTGGAAGAGAGTAACGCGACCATGCCGACGTTACCCTCACGCAAGGCATACAAGATCAACGTCATGCCGATTGCCATTGCCATCAAGCCGTTGAGAGCGGTGATAAGAAAAATTGAGAAGGTGATAGGTTGGCTCGGCCGAGCGATTGACACGCCAGTGAGGTAGAGTACTGTGTGCGCCGCAAAGGCGGTGATCATGCGTATTGCTGAGGCCGCGATTGGATCAATTGCGGTTTGCATCACCGGTTTGGCAATGATCCCGCCAAGGGCTTGGCATAGTGCGGCGATGAGCCCTAAGCTAATGCCAATCCAGAGAGGGCCATTAACATTATCGAGATGGGTGGCCGCTTGCTGACGGCGACCAAAGAAAATTGCCAGTAGCACCCCAGCAAATACTAGGCTTGAACCGAGCAACTCTTGCCCTGTCATGCTTTCGCTAAACAGAAAATACCCCAGTAGTGCAGAAAATACCGCATGACAGGAAAACAGCAGCCCAGATTGTCTTGGCCCCATGCGATTAAGGCAAGCGAACAGCGCGGTATCGCCGATAAAAATCCCAATCAATCCTGATAGCATCATTGCTGGGATCGCTTCGTGGGTGACTGTCGGCCAACCGCCGGAAAAGATGGCAAAGATAATCAGGATGATGGAGGTGCACCCCATCCGCCAACGGCTATAAGCAAATGGACCGAGATGTTTGGCGGGAGTGATAGAAAGTAAACTGGTGAGAGCCCAAAGCGCGGCGGCAGCCAGTGCCAGCCATTCGTAACCCATGACATTATCCTTAGCGGTTTTTGGGCTCTCAATATGCCATTTGCGATCTGTAAAACAAAGTGAATTTCAGCGTTGGCGGTACAGTATGACCTTGCTGCGTGAAGCGTTGCAGCAAGGTCTCCGTACCCGCGTTCTCTGTCATGCTTATCCGAGCATGAATGCCACCAGATAGACAATGCCCAGTCCAACGATACCGAGGATCAGCCCGGTTTTGGCCATATCTTTGCTTTCAATAAGACCGGTCGAATAGGCGAGCGAGTTAGGGGGCGTTGACACGGGTAAAATCATCCCAAGTGATGCGGAGAAAGCCACGACCACTAACAGCGCTTGTAGGCCGCCAATTTGCTCAAGACTGCTCATTGAAGTGCCAATCGCGGCCGCGATCGGCATGATCAAGTTGGCGGTGGCGGTATTTGACATAAAATTGGCCATTAGCCAACAGACCAGAGACAGCACAATCACAATCAGCATTGGAGAGAGTGATTGGTAGTCGATCGCGTGGGCTAACGCTTGGGCAAGGCCGGTTTGTTCAAGGCCGATGCCAATAGCGATCCCACCAGCCACTAACCACAAAACATCCCAGTTGATCTGTTTCAGCTCTTCTTTGCCCATAATGCCAGTCAGAGTAAACATCGCCAGTGGAATAATCGCCACCACATAAGTGTTCATGCCATGCCAGGTGGTGGTCATCCACAATACGATGGTGATGGCGAAGGTGAAGTACACCAGCATCGCACGCCAGCCACGTTGAAATTCACCTTTCAGCTTGAGCGTCATAGTGGCTTGTGAAGAGGGGAATAGCTTTTGGAGCAGGAACCAAGCAATGGTCAGTTGTACCAATACAAACGGTAAACCCATCATCATCCAAGATAGAAAATCAATGCTATTTTCACCGGTCAAATATTGCAGCGCAATCGCGTTAGGCGGGGTACCAATCGGGGTGGCAATACCACCGGTATTGGCGGCGATCGGAATGCACAATACCAGAGCTTTGATGCCTAAATCACCTTTCGGTGCTGAGGCGACGATCGGGCCAAGTAGCGCCAACATCATCACCGTGGTGGCGGTGTTGGACATAAACATTGAGAAAACAGAAGTGATCAACATTAAGCCGAGCATGATGTATTTCGGTTGGTGGCCAAACGGTTTCAGCAGTACCCGCGCTAAGTTGTTGTCCAATTCGTATTTGGATGCCGCGATGGCTAAGGCGAATCCACCCATGAACAGAATGATGATCGGTGAGGAAAAGGCGCTGAAAATGTCGGTGTATTTCAGCAATTCACCGAGTGGATGGGCAGGATCGGCGGCGCGAAATCCATGTAACCCTTTATCGGAAATCATGATCAGTTCTAGGGCAATGATCAGAATCGAAGTGGCAAAAACAGGAACCGGCTCTAACACCCACAGCAGGGCGGCAAGTAGGAAAATGGCTAATAAACGGTGCTGCACCAAGGTTAATTCTTGGATTGGAATGGCATCAATCGGCATCAGCAATACGCCAAGCGGCAGTAAGAAACAAATCAGCAGTTTGACGAGCAGACCTCGTTGCAGTGGCGGCATTGGCATTTCCTCTTAACTTAAGTTGAATGCCTAGAGTACGCGACGGTCATTGAGCGGTCTTAGAGGGGGGTTAAAATTTTGTCTTTTGCAGTCGACAACAGTGCAGATGTGTGGCGAACTTCAAAAGTCCACCCTCCTATCGAGGCAGGAAGGTGGAGAGATAAGATTAAGCTTGTGCGGCGTAAGGCTGACCCATCCGAGTCGTCACACCATGTGCCATACTCTCATCAAAGTGGATGGCTTGTTTGGCAAACAGGTTGATCACGGTTGAACCGAGTTTAAAGCGACCCATTTCTTGACCTTTGGTCAAGATCACCGCTTGATTACCCTCGGCTGGATAATCCCAACGGTAGACGCTGTTACCACGCGGTGGGGTGACCGTGCCTGCCCATACCAGTTCAATGCTGCCGACAATGGTCGCACCGACCAGTACTTGAGCCATTGGGCCAAACGCCGTATCAAAAATGCACACGACACGCTCGTTGCGCGCGAACAGATTGGGTACATTTTCTGTCGTCAGTGGATTGACAGAAAACAGATCGCCCGGCACGTAGATCATCTGACGTAACGTGCCATCACATGGCATATGGACTCGATGATAATCACTCGGTGATAGATACAGAGTCGCAAAATCCCCATCCTCAAACTCAGCAGCCAGCTCTGCATCGCCGCCTAATAATTCTTGGGCGGAGAATGTATGACCTTTGGCTTGGATCAGTTTACCTTCTTCGATAGGGCCAAATTGGCTGACACGCGCATCGGCAGGATGCGTGATCACTTGTTCGCCTTCTGCGATTGGGCGAGCGCCAGCTTTGAGCTCACGTACAAAGAAGTCATTAAACGTCTTAAAATAAGTGGGATCAGAGTGTAAAGCCTCGTCCATATTGACGTGATACTGTTTGATGAACCAGCGGATGATGGCGGTGGTTAGGCGGCCTGCACGCGCAGATGCCAGCTTACCGACCAAACGGGTCAGGCCATGTTGTGGGATCCAATATTGAAGTCCAACTTTTATCTTATCCATGGTTTACATTCCAATACGTGAGTGATGGGCGCAAGATGTTACTGAAAATCCGCGTGACTGTCAGTAGGTGCACTAAACTTACTAACAATTTGCCATTACAGATCGGCTTTTTTACTGCGCGAATACTGTCGATTGGCTTTATTTTCGGTCATGCTCTGTACGATACGGTGATAGTTTTCGAAACGTTGTGCACTGATTTCGCCTTTAGTCAGCGCAGCACGTAACAAGCAGCCTGGATCATCTCCATGTTTACAATCACGGAATTTGCAGCCACCTAAATAGGGCCGAAATTCGACATAGGCGGTGGTGACATCTTCGGTGGCGAGGTGCCATAGGCCAAATTCACGCACTCCTGGTGAGTCAATCAAATTACCACCACTAGGGATATGGTAAAGCCGAGCCGCGGTTGTAGTATGTTGCCCTAAACCTGATGTTGCAGAAATCGCGCCTTCTTCTACATACTCTTCTAGCTCCGGAAGCAGCGCATTGACCAGACTCGATTTGCCGACCCCCGATTGACCAACAAACACATTGGTGCGATCACGCAGTGTCGCTTCAAGATCAGTGATACCTTCACCGGTGACTTTACTTACGTACAGTACGTTATAACCAATGGCCCGGTAATCATTAAGCCAAGTGGTATATTGTGCACGCAGCTCAGGGCTGAGTAGATCGATTTTATTGAGCACAATTAATGGCGCAATGCCTAAGGTTTCGGCGGCAATTAAGTAGCGATCGATAATATTCAAAGAGAGTTCGGGCAACACCGACGAGACAATCACCATCTGATCGACATTCGCAGCGACGGGTTTGAGTCCATCATAATAGTCCGGGCGTACCAACACAGAGCTGCGCGTTTCCACCGCCTCAACCACACCAGAAATTCCGGCTAGCGTTTCTGCACCTGGCCGCCACAGTACTTTGTCGCCAGAGACTAAGCTTTCGATCCCACGTCGTAAATTGCAGCGGTGAATGACACCCGTTGCAGGATCTTCAATATCCGCATGTTGACCAAAGCGGGTGATCACTAACCCAGATTGAGCATTGCCGAGTAGCGTCTCATCCCAAACGATAGACTCTTCTTGCTTGAGTTTTTTGTGTTGGTTGCTTCTAACTCGGCGGACTTGGCCTTGAGTGAGCTTTTTCTTTTTTGCCACAGTGTTCTACTTACTCTCTGCTAGATAGGGGGTATCAAATCTCAATGTGATACGTATCCTGTCGATCGGAATTTGGGTATAGTACCTCTTTTGTGAATAAACCCCTATAGGCGCACTATTATGTCTTTTAGCGATCAGAATCTGATTTGGATTGATTTAGAAATGACAGGGCTGGATCCTGACAGCCACAAAATCATTGAGATGGCGACCATTGTGACCGATAGCGAGTTAAATATCTTGGCGGAAGGCCCGGTGATCGCGATTCATCAACTAGACGCAGAATTGGCCAAAATGGATGAGTGGTGCACCAGCACGCATACCGCGAGCGGTTTAGTGGCGCGAGTAAAAGACAGCCAAGTTAATGAACAGCAAGCAGTGGCGTTGACCATCGATTTTCTCAAGCAGTGGGTGCCGGAAGGCAAATCACCGATCTGTGGCAACAGTATTGGTCAAGATCGACGCTTCCTTTATCGCCATATGCCGGATTTAGAAGCGTATTTCCATTACCGTTATATCGATGTCAGCACGATTAAAGAACTGACTCGCCGTTGGCAGCCTGAGATCCTCAGGCAGTTCAGTAAAACGGGTAGTCACCTCGCATTGGATGATATTCGCGAGTCGATCGCTGAGCTTCAGTTTTACCGTAAAACGGTATTTCAGATTTAAAACTGCGTTTTTCGCCCCTCAAAGCGCATAAAACTTCAACGCTTTGTCTGCTTTTTCGGCGCTTGAAAAAAAAAAGAGTTTTTTTCTCAAGAAGCTCTTGCATCACCAGAAAATGCTCTTATAATTCGCAGCCCTAAACGACGGAAAACGTTGTTGATGCGACACTAGCTCAGTTGGTAGAGCGCAACCTTGCCAAGGTTGAGGTCACGAGTTCGAACCTCGTGTGTCGCTCCAAATTTAAAGTTGTCAGCGTACTTAACGATGAATGCGCCACTCGCTCAGTTGATGAGCGCAACCTTGCCAAGGTTGAGGTCACGCCTTTTGTTTTAAAGCAGTGAACCTCGTGTGTCGCTCCAAATTAAAGCTCTCACGGTGCTTAACGGTGACACAACATGGACGCGGGATGGAGCAGCTTGGTAGCTCGTCGGGCTCATAACCCGAAGGTCGTTGGTTCAAATCCAGCTCCCGCAACCAAATTCTAGCGCAGATGCTACGGCGTCTCGATGAATGCGACACTAGCTCAGTTGGTAGAGCGCAACCTTGCCAAGGTTGAGGTCACGAGTTCGAACCTCGTGTGTCGCTCCAAATTTAAAGTTGTCAGCGTACTTAACGATGAATGCGACACTCGCTCAGTTGATGAGCACAACCTTACCAAGGTTGAGGTCACGCCTTTTTGTTTTAAAGCAGTGAACCTCGTGTGTCGCTCCAAATTAAAGCTCTCACGGTGCTTAACGGTGACACAACATGGACGCGGGATGGAGCAGCTTGGTAGCTCGTCGGGCTCATAACCCGAAGGTCGTTGGTTCAAATCCAGCTCCCGCAACCAAATTCTAGCGCAGATGCTACGGCGTCTCGATGAATGCGACACTAGCTCAGTTGGTAGAGCGCAACCTTGCCAAGGTTGAGGTCACGAGTTCGAACCTCGTGTGTCGCTCCAAATTTAAAGTTGTCAGCGTACTTAACGATGAATGCGCCACTCGCTCAGTTGATGAGCGCAACCTTACCAAGGTTGAGGTCACGCCTTTTTGTTTTAAAGCAGTGAACCTCGTGTGTGACTCCAAATTAAAGCTCTCACGGTGCTTAACGGTGACACAACATGGACGCGGGATGGAGCAGCTTGGTAGCTCGTCGGGCTCATAACCCGAAGGTCGTTGGTTCAAATCCAGCTCCCGCAACCAAATTCTAGCGCAGATGCTACGGCGTCTCGATGAATGCGACACTAGCTCAGTTGGTAGAGCGCAACCTTGCCAAGGTTGAGGTCACGAGTTCGAACCTCGTGTGTCGCTCCAAATTAAAGCTCTCACAGTGCTTAACGGTGAATGTGCCACTCGCTCAGTTGATGAGCGCAACCTTACCAAGGTTGAGGTCACGCCTTTTTGTTTTAAAGCAGTGAACCTCGTGTGTCGCTCCAAATCTAAAGTTATCAGCGTACTTAACGATGAATGCGCCACTCGCTCAGTTGGTAGAGCGCAACCTTGCCAAGGTTGAGGTCACGCCTTTTTATTTTAAAGCAGTGAACCTCGTGTGTGGCTCCAAATTAAAGCTCTCACGGTGCTTAACGGTGACACAACATGGACGCGGGATGGAGCAGCTTGGTAGCTCGTCGGGCTCATAACCCGAAGGTCGTTGGTTCAAATCCAGCTCCCGCAACCAAATTCTAGATAAGAGACTGTGCTTTAAGCGCAGTCCTTTCTTTTTTAGGGTGTTAAGTTTTTGGCTAGCCCCCTTTTCTATAATGCTGAGAAGCATCATCTCAGATGAGGCCAATTGAACCATTGTTCAATCTAGTCACTCTCATCTCTTGAATAATTTTTTAAATCACCAGAAGTCTGTTGGATATCAGCAGATTCGGCCTACTTTACCTTATTCATTAACAGACTTATCCACAAAAATGAGATGTGGATAAAGTTGTTCATAAACTATCTATCATGACGTTTTCAGTTGACATCCTTAAGGATCTTTGATTGTTCAGTTGAAATCGACCCGATGAGCATTGCCTTAATTCATTGTTTTTATTTGATTTATTGTGGCTTTTGGCGATGGGTTATCAAATTTGAAGATCATTGCCGTATAAAAAGTTGATCCTGGTCATTTCCAAGAGCTGTGATTAACTTTATTTCGTGATAGAAAACGGCGTCTAATTAAAAATGTTGTCCACATTACGCAAATTGGGATGGGCATCAAACAATCATGGCTTTGATTGTTGGATTCACTCTATTTAGGCATCCCGTGGCAGGCCTTTTTCAATAATACGAATTAAACGTTGATATTGGCGTGAGGTTGATGTTTTTTGGCCCTGTTCAGCCAAAGCCCAAGCAATGTGTTCATCCAATAGTGGATTCTGTCCCTGATGTCGTTCTAATGTTTCCACAATACGTGGAGAATAAGGGGCATTGCCCATAGCAATAATTAAGTTGCGTCGCCATTGTTGATGGCCTATACGCCGGATGGCCGAGCCTTCCATTTGCTTGAGAAATGTCGCTTCATCCCACTCAAATAAGTTCACCAAGTCAGGTTCAATGAGGCTTGGCCGACGATGAAAATCACTTTGCTGAGTTAATGGTGCAAAACGATTCCAAGGGCAAACTAACTGGCAATCATCACAGCCATAAATTCGGTTGCCGATCGGACGGCGAAACTCAAGCGGAATCACACCCGAATATTCAATGGTGAGATACGAGATGCAGCGCCGTGCATCGACGACACCTTCTGCGATGATTGCGTTGGTCGGGCAACTGGTCATGCAGGCGGTGCATTTACCACACTGATTCTCGCTCGGTTGATCAACCGGTAAGGGAATATCGACTAACAGCTCACCGAGAAACGACCAAGAACCACTGTCTTTATCTAAGATCAGCGAGTGTTTGCCGCTCCAACCTAATCCAGCTTTTTGTGCCAATGGCCGTTCAAGGATGGGTGCAGAGTCAACAAAAGGGCGATAACTGAGTTGCCCTACTTCTTGTTCAATTTTTTCGCCGAGTTTTTTCAGTTGGTTGCGCATTAGCTTATGATAGTCGCGCCCGAGCGCGTAGCGGCTGATATACGCCTGAGAGGGATCGCGCAAGTTAGCAGCAAACTGTGCTTGAGGTGGCAAGTAATTGATCCGAGCGCTGATCACGCGCAGAGTACCAGGTAGTAATTCAGCTGGACGAGCGCGCAGCATACCATGTCTGGCCATCCAATCCATCTCACCGTGATACCCAGCATCGAGCCAAGCTTGTAGCGCGGGTTCATGCTCACGCAAATCGACATCACAAATCCCAACTTTTTCAAAGCCGAGTTGGATCGCCCATTGCTTGATTTTGTCTGCCAGTTGTTGGTAGTCCATCACGGGGTCTCACGATAAGGGCCGAGGATCTTAGCGGATCTTGTCCGCTTGTTCTAGCGTTAATCTCAGGTGCCCTAACCAGTATATTTTTCGGTTTGTTAACAGAACAGATCTTGTCTCTCAATTCCAACCCAGTTTACTATTCCGGTTCTTTTGATTTCTTTATAGTCAGTCATGACCTTGTTGAGAAAAGCGTAATGAATAGCAAGATTTTTCCCCTAAACGATGAGCAAGCTACATTGGAATTAGGTCGTGCGCTGGCCGCGCTCTGTTCACAACAAACGACGCTTTATCTGCATGGTGATCTTGGTGCCGGAAAGACTACCTTTAGTCGTGGTTTTATTCGGGCATTAGGCCACCAAGGCAATGTAAAAAGCCCTACCTATACTCTGGTGGAGCCTTATCAATTAGGTGAGTGGCAGGTTTATCACTTTGATCTTTATCGCTTAGCGGATCCAGAAGAACTCGAATTTATGGGGATCCGTGATTATTTTACTGACGATGCGATTTGCTTAGTTGAATGGCCAGAGCAAGGTTACGGGCTGCTCCCTAAGGCTGATCTTGACCTTGATTTACGTTATGACGGAGAGCGGCGCATTGCCACGCTGACGGCTAATAATGAATATGGATGTGACCTTTTGAGTCAGTTGGAGTTATGTTGAACGTTCGTCGTTTGGTTTTGCTACTGTGTGGATGGGTGTTATTCAGCATCGCGCCTCAAACTTGGGCTAATAGTCTAGAGGGGGTGCGAGTTTGGCCTTCGCCTGATGAAACGCGAGTAGTTTTGGATGTGACATCCGAAGCCGATTTTAGCTATTTTACTCTTAGTTCACCTGAGCGTTTGGTGATCGATCTCAAGCAGAGTTCTTCGCGTGCCAAGTTGCCTGTCAATGTGACGGACAGTGGCATTTTATCTCGGATCCGCGCCTCCACACCGCCAGAGAAAAGTTCATTTCGGTTGGTGTTTGAACTTAAGCAGAAAACAACTCCCAGTTTATTTAAATTAGCTCCAACTCCAGGTGGTCAGTATGGACATCGACTAGTGATCGATCTGCCACACGGAAAAGCCAATCAGGACCGTGTGGTTAGCACGCCGAGTACCACTGCGGTACAAGTGAGTAAAGATGCCTCTCAGCT
Organism: Vibrio misgurnus; assembly: GCF_029635775.1. Classification (NCBI taxonomy): domain Bacteria; kingdom Pseudomonadati; phylum Pseudomonadota; class Gammaproteobacteria; order Vibrionales; family Vibrionaceae; genus Vibrio; species Vibrio misgurnus. The sequence goes on from NZ_CP113241.1 coordinate 248,623, forward strand.
GCTTGGTAATGAAGATATTGTGGTAGCGATTGATGCCGGTCACGGTGGTGAAGATCCAGGTTCCATTGGTCCAACTCGTAAATATGAAAAAAATGTCAACTTAATCATCTCTAAGAAGCTGGCCGATCAATTGAATACGGTGCCTGGCATGAAAGCGGTGTTGACCCGTCGTGGCGACTATTCGGTAAATTTAAATAAACGCACGGAAATCGCGCGCAGCAGCAAAGCGCATATTTTAGTCTCGATCCATGCTGATGCATTCCATACACCTCAGCCTCGTGGCGGTTCAGTGTTTGTGCTCAATACACGCCGCGCTAATACGGAAATTGCGCGTTGGGTTGAAAATCATGAGCAACAATCCGAGTTGCTTGGTGGGGCAGGGGAAGTACTATCGAAAACCAATAATGACCGCAACGTGAGTCAGACCTTGCTTGATTTGCAATTTAGCCATTCGCAGAAAGAGGGCTATAAGCTGGCGACCAATATTTTGCGTGAAATGGGTAAGGTCGCTCATCTGCATAAAACAGAGCCGGTGAATGCCAGCCTCGCAGTATTAAAATCACCTGACATTCCATCGGTACTGGTTGAAACCGGATTTATCTCTAATCCGGCCGAAGAGCAGTTGCTGTTCCAGCGTAGCCATCAAGATAAATTAGCTCGCGCGTTAGCTAAAGCGATTGTGCAGTATTTTGAAGCCAATCCACCAGAAGGTACGTTGTTTGCTAACCGTGGTAAAACGCAAATCCACCAAGTGCAGCGCGGCGAGTCATTAGGAGTGATCGCCAATCGATATGGTGTCACGGTAGATGCGCTCAAGCAGGCGAATAAACTTAAATCGGCAACGATTGCGGCGGGACAGAAACTGACGATCCCTGCGTCAGCCTCGGCAAAACCGATCGCTGTCCCAGTTGTGACCAATCCGGTCGAAACGGAAACCATTATCCATGTGGTGAAAGCGGGAGATTTTCTCGGTAAGCTGGCAAGCACTTATAAAGTGTCGGTTGCGGCGATTAAAAACCAGAATAATCTCAAATCGGATACCTTGGTTCTTGGCCAAAAGTTAAATATTACCGTGAGTTTACAAGATAAGCCGCTGCGTAAGCATAAAGTCCAGCGCGGTGACAATCTGAGTAAAATCGCTGACCACTATAACGTCAGCATTGCCAATATCCGCCAAGCTAATCAGTTACGCTCCGATCAACTGGCTGTGGGGCAGCAACTGATCATCCCGAATAAATAACTGATTATGACGATTCGTATTCTGCCCGCTCGTTTAGCCAACCAAATTGCCGCCGGTGAAGTGGTGGAAAGGCCCGCTTCCGTAGTCAAAGAGCTGGTGGAAAACAGCTTAGATGCTGGCGCAACCCGAATTGAGATTGAGATTGAGAAAGGGGGGGCTAAGCTGATCCGGATCCGAGATAACGGCTCTGGAATTGATAAAGAGGAGCTTGGCCTAGCGCTAAGTCGACATGCAACCTCGAAGATCCATACCTTAGATGATCTGGAAGCGATCATGAGTCTGGGATTTCGCGGTGAAGCATTAGCCAGTATCAGCTCCGTCTCCCGCTTGACCTTAACATCGCGGACTGAGGCGCAGCAGGAAGCGTGGGCGGCATACAGTGAAGGTCGAGATATGGCAGTGAGGTTACAGCCCGCCGCTCATCCGGTCGGCACAACGGTAGAAGTGTTGGATCTGTTTTTTAATACTCCGGCTCGCCGCAAATTTTTGCGCACAGAAAAAACCGAATTTACCCATATTGATGAGCTGCTCAAACGGATTGCGTTGAGTCGATTTGATGTGAGTTTTATGTTGCGCCACAACGGAAAAGTGGTGCGTCAATACCGCGCCGCCACCACTTTAGCCCAGCAGGAAAAGCGTTTAGCGGCAGTTTGTGGTAATTCGTTTGTGCAGCATATGCTGCGTATTGAGCTTGAACATCAAGGCCTTAAGCTACACGGTTGGATCGCCAGCCCACAGGGGGCTCGCCAGCAGAGTGATTTACAATACTGCTATGTTAATGGTCGCATGATGCGCGATAAGCTGATCAATCATGCGATTCGACAAAGCTACGAGACCAGTTTACGCGCCGATCAATTTGCAGCCTATGTACTGTTTATTGAGCTGGATCCTTTGCATGTCGATGTCAACGTGCATCCGGCCAAGCATGAAGTGCGTTTCCACCAAGCGCGTCTGGTGCATGATTTCATCTATCAAGCGTTAAGCAGCGCCTTAGTCCAAACCGCGCAAGTGATCGCCGCCTCGCTCAATGATGGCGCATTTCATGCGCCAAGTGCAGAAAAAACATCCCCGCAGATTGGACTCAACAGCGAAACTTCACTGACTGAAAGGGTTACTCAAGCAGTAGATAATGTGCCAAGTTATCCGCGTAAAGCAGTGCCAGAAGGTGAAAATGAAAGCCGGAGTAGCGCTTATCCGTTAAAAGAGCATGCTGTAGCCAATCCTTGGGTTATTGCATCAAATACTCGTGCTACACGGTTTGAGAAAAATCACCCGCCAACGGTAACTCAATCTGAAGTAGCGGTATATCAAACCTTGTTGCAAACGCCCAATTTAGCAGCCGAAGCCCACTCAGCGGCAACCAATGTGGATCCCTCTCAGGCGGCGGTGGCGATTGAAAAATTAGGTAAAGCGATCCAAGTGGTTGAAAGGCAGTATCTGCTGATGAATAGCCCTGTCGGCTGCGTGCTGGTTTCACTGGTTCAAGCCGAGCAGCTTAAGCTGCGTGGCTTACTCAATCCACAGTATGGAGCACTCAAAGCCCAGCCGCTGCTGGTGCCATTAGTGCTTAAATTAAATGACCTTGAATGGCAAGCGGTACAAACCTATTGGCAATCATTGCAGCAATTGGGCATTGAACTGAAAACACGCGCCCACCATTCGATTATGGTGATGGCGGTCCCTCAGCCATTACGCCAGCAAAATTTACAGCAATTACTGCCGGATCTGTTATCTTACGCGGCGAGCCGTCACCACAGCGAGCCTTTGCCATATCAAGCACTTGCTGAGTGGTTGGTCCAACGTATCGTGTTAGAAAAAACCGACTACACTTTAGCTGAGGCGATCAGCTTGATCGCCGAACTGGAACAGCTATGGCAAGGTGGCTTGCCTTATCATGACCCGCATTTTATTACGTTGGTGGACTTTTCCGCCTCAATTACAGCATTACATTCATGACTCAACAGTTACCCCTCGCCCTTTTTTTAATGGGTCCAACGGCTTCTGGTAAAACCGATTTAGCTATTCGCTTACGTCAGAAATATCCGGTGGAGATCATCAGTGTCGATTCCGCTCTAATTTATCGCGGAATGGATATTGGCACCGCTAAACCGGATGCAGCCGAGCTTGCACTGGCTCCACATCGCTTGATCGATATTCTTGATCCGAGTGAAGCCTATTCTGCAGCCGATTTTCGGCGCGATGCGCTGCAAGCCATGGCAGAGATTGTCGCACAAGGCAAAATCCCGCTATTGGTCGGGGGCACTATGCTCTATTTTAAGGCATTGATTGAAGGCTTATCGCCTTTACCTGCGGCCAACCCTGAAATCCGCCAACAGATCGAACAACAAGCCTTAACCTTAGGTTGGCCAGCCTTGCATGCTCAGTTGCAACAGATCGATCCAGTCTCAGCTGAGCGAATTCATCCCAACGATCCACAAAGATTGTCGCGGGCACTGGAAGTTTATCGAATTTCGGGTAAAACTCTTACCGAGCTAACGCAAACTAAAGGGGAAGCGATTCCCTATCGAGTGCTACAGTTTGCGATTGCTCCCAAGGAAAGAGCCGAACTCCATCGGCGGATTGAACTTCGTTTTGCGAAAATGGTCCAATCAGGGTTCGAAGACGAGGTTAAAGCTCTGTATGCAAGAGATGATCTGCATCCTGATCTTCCTTCGATCCGCTGTGTCGGCTATCGGCAAATGTGGGATTATTTAGACGGTCAGGCAACGCTTGATGAGGCGATTTATCGTGGCATCTGTGCCACCCGTCAATTGGCCAAGCGACAGATCACCTGGTTACGCAGCTGGGATGATTTAACTTGGTTAGATAGCGAAAACGTAGACCAAGCCGTTGAAACGCTCTCGAATGCGATAGCGTCCAACGAAATAAGCTGTGTATAATGTGATCGCTTTTGCGTGTGTACCCCGGAAAGGATCCGCTATTGGTACTCGATTGAGCATTGATAGCAACGGGAATTTTGATTGGTTTAGCTCAGATGCAAGGCTGCATATAATTCTGCTGCACCGCTAGCTAAATAATTACTAGAAAAGACAAAATAAGGAAAAATAAAATGGCTAAGGGGCAATCTCTACAAGACCCATTTCTGAATGCGCTACGTCGTGAACGCATTCCGGTCTCTATCTACCTTGTGAATGGCATCAAGCTGCAAGGTCAGATTGAATCGTTTGATCAATTTGTGATCCTGCTGAAAAACACCGTAAACCAAATGGTTTATAAGCATGCTATTTCGACTGTGGTTCCTGCTCGTCCAGTGAGCCACCACAGTGGCGATCGTCCAGCGACAGATCGTCCAGCTGAGAAATCAGAAGAGTAATTCTTTGCACCATTATTTAAGGAGTTGATCGCTTGTTTGACCGTTATGAAGCCGGTGAGCGAGCCGTACTTGTTCATGTCAACTTCACGCAACAGGGGGAAGATCTGAGCGAATGTAAAATGCTCGTATCTTCTGCAGGGGTGACCACGCTGCAAGTGGTAACAGGCAGTCGTCAAACCCCTCACCCTAAATATTTCGTTGGTGAGGGCAAAGCCCAAGAAATCGCCGAAGCCGTCCAACTCAATGAAGCCAACGTGGTCATTTTTAACCACGCGCTTTCTCCTGCTCAAGAACGTAACCTCGAAAGATTGTGTCAGTGTCGGGTCATCGATCGTACTGGCCTGATCCTCGATATCTTTGCTCAACGTGCCCGTACCCATGAAGGTAAGCTCCAAGTCGAGTTGGCGCAGCTGCGCCATATTTCAACGCGCTTAATTCGGGGGTGGACCCACTTAGAAAGACAAAAAGGTGGGATTGGTTTGCGTGGGCCGGGGGAAACTCAGCTTGAAACGGACCGACGTTTATTGCGTGAACGGATCAAAGCTATTTTGCGTCGCTTAGAAAAAGTGGCCAAACAGCGTGAACAAGGGCGTCGAGCGCGTAGCCGAGCCGAGATTCCAACCATCTCGTTGGTGGGATATACCAACGCAGGGAAATCGACCCTGTTTAATCGTATTACTGAAGCGGGTGTGTACGCCGCCGATCAACTGTTTGCCACCCTAGATCCAACCTTACGTAGAATAGATTTGGCGGACGTTGGGCCTGCGGTATTGGCTGATACTGTGGGCTTTATTCGTCATTTGCCACATGACTTGGTGGCGGCCTTTAAAGCAACGTTACAAGAGACGCAAGAAGCTGACATTTTGTTACATGTTGTTGATGCCAGTGATGAACGCTTTCGTGAGAATATCCAAGCGGTAGAGACGGTTCTACAAGAAATCGATGCGCATGACGTCCCCACGCTGTTGGTGATGAATAAAATCGATAACTTAGAACAAGCCACTCCGCGTATTGAACGGGATGACGAAGGAGTACCCAAAGCCGTATGGATTTCTGCCATGCAGGGATCTGGCATTGAGCTACTGTTTCAAGCATTGAGTGAACGTTTAGCCAGCCAAGTGGTGGAGCATCGTCTGCGTATTCCGCCACAACATCAAGGGCGTATCCGTAGCCTATTTTTCCAAATGAAGTGTATTCAACAGGAAGAATATGATCCGGAAGGCAATTTACTGATCACTGTTCGTATGCAGCAAGTTGATTGGGCTAAACTAGAGAAACGAGAGCAAGCAGACTTAAGTGACTTTATCGTCACAGAAAGGACTGCTAGAGTATAACGTCATATCAAATGATGGAGTTTTCTAATGGCGTGGAATGAGCCTGGTAATAATAACGGCAACAATGGCCGCGATAATGACCCATGGGGGAACAACAATCGCGGTAACAAAGGTGGCCGAGATCAAGGACCACCCGATTTAGACGAAGTGTTTAATAAAATCAGTCAAAAATTGGGCGGAAAATTTGGTGGTAAAGGCGGTAAAGGTCCTTCGCTGGCAGGTGGTAGTGCGATTGGTTTTGGCGTGATAGCGGCCATTTCTGTCGCCATATGGTTCTTTACCGGTTTTTACACCATTGGTGAAGCTGAGCGTGGCGTGGTGTCACGACTTGGAAAATATGATCGAATTGTTGATCCTGGCTTGAACTGGCGTCCACGCTTTATTGATGAAGTGACCCCAGTTAACGTGCAAGCGATTCGTTCACTGCGAGCATCGGGTCTTATGCTGACCAAAGATGAAAACGTGGTGACGGTCTCGATGGATGTGCAGTATCGAATTGCTGATCCCTATAAGTATTTGTACAAAGTGACCAATGCGGATGATAGTTTACGTCAAGCGACTGATTCAGCGCTGCGTGCTGTGGTCGGTGATGCACTGATGGACAGTATTTTAACCAGTGGTCGTCAGCAAATTCGCCAAAGTACTCAACAGACGCTCAATCAAATTATCGATGGCTATGATATGGGCCTGATGATTGTTGACGTTAACTTCCAATCTGCACGTCCGCCTGAGCAAGTAAAAGATGCGTTTGATGATGCGATTGCTGCGCGTGAAGATGAAGAGCGTTTTATTCGTGAAGCAGAAGCGTACAAAAACGAAATTTTACCAAAAGCGACTGGTCGTTCGGAGCGTTTGAAGAAAGAAGCGCAAGGTTATAACGAGCGTATCATCAATGAGGCCTTAGGTCAGGTTGCTCAATTTGAAAAGCTGTTACCTGAATATCTAGCGGCACCGAAAGTCACTCGTGATCGTCTGTATTTGGATACCATGGAAGAGGTGTACAGCAATACCTCGAAAGTGCTGATCGATTCTAAATCGAGCGGCAATCTGTTGTACTTACCGATTGATAAGCTTGTTGGACAAGAGACGAATAAAGCCGAGCCACGTGCCAGTAAATCGTCATCAGCGTACGATAAAATCGAGCTTGAGTCGCCAACGACGGATACCAATACCGACACTTCGTCACGCAGCACTACACGTCAAGGGAGATACTAAGAATGCGTAAGTTATTAATCCCTAGTATCGTTCTGATCATGGCGGCATTGTTAATGTCGATGTTCGTGATCCCAGAGGGAGAGCGTGGCATTGTGATCCGTTTTGGCCGAGTGTTGAAAGACACCAATGATATGTCAAAGATTTACGAGCCGGGCCTGCATTTCAAAATGCCAATGTTTGATCGTGTGAAAACATTAGATGCACGGATCCAAACCATGGATAGCCGTACCGATCGCTTTGTTACGTCAGAGAAAAAAGATGTGATCATCGATTCGTACGTGAAATGGCGTATTGAAGATTTTGGTCAATATTACTTGGCAACTGGTGGCGGTAATGCGTTAACGGCGGAAGCGTTACTTGAGCGTAAAGTCACCGATGTATTGCGTTCGGAAATTGGATCTCGTGAGATCAAACAAATTGTTTCTGGTCCGCGTAATGGGGCGATTTTACCGGAGAATCCTGATTCTTCTGAAATCACTACCGAAGCGGCGCGAGAAGCTTTGGAGATTGATGGTCAGCGTGATCAAATCATGGCTAACGTACTGCAAGATACACGACAAAGTGCGATGAAAGATTTGGGTGTGTATGTGGTCGACTTTAGAATGAAGAAGATCAATCTACCTGATGAGATCAGTGAATCGATTTACCGCCGTATGCGCGCTGAACGTGAATCAGTGGCTCGTAAACACCGTTCACAAGGTCGTGAAAAAGCCGAAGTGATCCGTGCTCAAGCCGAGCTTGAAGTGGCTACGATTCTCGCGGAGGCCGATAAAACCGCTCGTGTAACCCGTGGTGCGGCAGATGCAGAAGCGGCGAAGATCTACTCGGATGCCTATAAGAAAGATCCGGAGTTTTTCAGCTTCTTACGCTCATTACGTGCCTATGAAAAATCATTTAATAGCAAAAATGACATTCTGGTATTGGATCCAAGCAGCGAGTTCTTCCAATACATGAATAATGCGAAAGGCGCTGCTGCCAAGTAAGCATTCGCTAACTTTATTCAAGGCTCCGTAAGGGGCCTTTGTTATTTGGAGGCAATATGTCACAGACACTTTGGGTTGCACTGGGTTTAGTGCTGATTGTGGAAGGGTTAGGGCCATTATTAGCGCCGAGAGGATGGCGTCAGATGGTGGCACAATTGAGCCTACAATCCGATCATCAATTGCGCCGGATCGGCGGTTGTTTGGTGGTCGCAGGCACTGTGATTGCCTACGTTTTCGCTCGATAAGATCGGCGAATTACGTAGGCTGTAGCCAAGCTTATTGCATCAGTAGTGTGGTGGCGGTGTTTCTTGAGCGGGATCGGCCAAATTTGAGCTATCGATATTTTTCACTTTGCCGACCATATATTGCATCTGATCCTGCATCTTACTGATCAACAGTTGTTGTTGAGTCAGGGCATCATTTAGCATCTCAATGGTTTGATCTTGAAAGGCCAACTTGCACTCTAAATCTTCAATTTGTATTTGAAGTTGGGTTAGCGATGTCTGTTGCATTGATTAGTTCTCCACTCGCCAAGCTTGGGCGATGCCGGCTGAGCTGCCTGATACAGCACGTTGCTGGCGATCAAAACTGGCATCATACACGACAGCTTGAGCTGGTCCGCCATCTTTTTTGGCCTGTGAATTGAAGCTGGCGATTTTTTTACCATCTTGGGTATTCCATACTTCCACTTGCCCTGATGGGATTCCCGTGATCAGTCTTTTTCCATCATCGGCAAAGCGTGCGCTAGAAAAAATCAGTTGGCGGCGCAAACTGCGCAGCGCTATTGGTTCACGCTCGGTAGAGAGGTCCCAAATTAACGCTTGGTTGCCACTATCGGAAGTGAAAGCGAGCTTACCATCGCGTTGCAAAGTTACCCGATTGACCCGTTGTTGATGTTCAAATTGTCGAATAATTTGCCCGCTTTGGGTATCCCATAAGTAAGCGTGGCGATCATTGCCACCAGAAAGCGCATAGCGTCCGTTAGCGGAAAGCGCGACGGAATTGACTTTTTCGCGGTGGGCGAGGAACTCCATGCGCCGCCCAGTGACTAAGTCCACGTAAATGGCTTTGCCATTGGTTAAACCGAGTAGCACTTGTTCGCCATTATTAGCGATGTCGACATCACGGATCTGACCATCTGTAATAGACCAAAGCCCTTTGGCTTGAGCCCAGGCAAGATCCCATATGGCGAAGTTATTCTGACTGGCCGTGATGGCATAGCGACCGTTATCCGCGATGCGGATCACAGAAACGGGATTGGCTTGCGGATCTTGTGCGCCAAGCTTGGCGAGTAATTGTACTTGCTGCAGATCCCATAGCATCAGTTGTTGCTGTCGGGAATAAATCAGCGCGAAGCGGCCATCGCGGCTGAGGCCAAAGGCGGTGGCGCCTTCGGGGGCGAGGTTCCATTGCTGCTCGGCTTGGTTTGCAAAAAAACAACCGTTTAAGATAAGGATGATAAGTAAGGTGCCGAATGAGTGATAAATTCTTCGCATCAAGTTCGAATTATCCGTTTGTTGTGTAAAGACAATCATGCAACATATCGCTATATTGGTACAACTCTTAGTTGTACACCAGTGACTTACTGGTTTTTGTACACAATACCAAAACGAATACCTCACAATTGGAGAACCCGATGAAATCACTTTTTAAAGTGTCACTGCTGGCTGCGACCGTTATGCTCGCGGTTGGTTGTCAGAAAGAAGAAGCTGCAAAGACTGAGACGGCAGCCATCGTCAAAACGGTCGAATTAAAGTCAGAAGATGATAAAGCGGCTTATGCAATTGGTGTATCATTCGCCAATTACCTGAAAACCAGCATTGAAAAGCCAAGTGAAATTGGCATTGTACTTAACAAAGATTTGGTTCTTAAAGGTATTGAACAGGTGTTTACCGGTTCACCAGAAATGACTGAAGAAGAGACTCGTGCCGCGCTTGAAGCGCTGGACAAGCGTGTCGCGGAAACCATGCAAGCCAAAGCGGCTGAGAAAGCGGCTGAAAGTAAGCAAAAAGGTGATGAGTTCCGTGCTCAATTTGAGAAAGAGTCTGGTGTGGTAAAAACCGAATCAGGTTTGTTGTATCAAGTTCTGACTCCTGCTGAAGGTGACAAACCAAAAGATACCGATGTTGTACAAGTTCACTACAAAGGAACTTTGACCGATGGCACTCAATTCGACAGCTCTTATGAGCGTGGTGAGCCTGCGACTTTCCCGCTTAATCGCGTGATCCCAGGATGGACTGAAGGTGTGCAGCTCATGCCTGTGGGCTCGAAGTTCAAGCTGGTCATCCCACCTGAGATGGCTTACGGTGAGCAAGACACCCCAACCATTCCTGCCAACTCGACGCTGGTGTTCGAAGTTGAACTACTGAAGATTGAAAACGGTGCTAACGCAGCACAATAAATCGCTGTGTTCTGCTCGTGAGATCTATCTTATTAGGCCTGACTTTGTTCAGGCCTTTTATATGCGCTTAATCGAGTAATAATTTGTGCTAAATCACTTGTTGGTGATATTGCCGAATCGTAGTTTAAAATTTTCTGATAAACTTACAGCAATTTGTTGATTTTCCGTTCTAGGGTTTAAGCACAGTGACAATGACAGAAACCATGAATGTTGATTTATTGCTGGAGATGGAATCGGTGCACGTTAAGCCATTTAGCGAGCACGATAAAGTCATCCTGCGTTCTTATGAGGCGGTGGTCGATGGCATCGCGAGCCTGATTGGCCCATTTTGTGAAATCGTCCTGCATTCACTGGAGGATTTGAATACCTCGGCGATCAAAATTGCCAACGGTGAGAACACTGGCCGCCAAGTCGGTTCACCGATCACCGATATGGCGCTAAAAATGTTGCGTGATATTGAAGGTTCAGAGCGTAATTTTTCGCGTTCTTATTTCACGCGTGCCAAAGGTGGCGTGTTGATGAAATCGATCACGGTTGCGATTCGTAACGGTGATAATCGCGTGATTGGTTTATTGTGCATTAACGTCAATCTCGATGCGCCTTTTTCACAAGTGTTGAAATCGTTTATGCCGACTCAAGAAGCCCAAGAAGCGGCATCGTCTGTCAATTTTGCTAGCGATGTCGAAGAGTTGGTGGATCAAACGGTCGAGCGGACTATAGAAGAAATTAATGCCGATAAATCGGTGTCGAACAATACCAAGAATCGCCAAATTGTGATGGCGCTGTTTGATAAAGGTATTTTTGATATTAAAGATGCGATTAACCGAGTGGCAGATCGGCTCAATATCTCCAAACATACGGTGTATCTGTATATTCGCCAGCGTAAAACTGAGGATGATGAGAAGTGAAAGCGCTCACTTACACCTTAGTGGTCAACGGGCCACAATACGGTACTCAATCAGCGCGTAACGCCTATCTGTTCGCTCAAGCTCTGCTGGCGAAAGGGCATGTGTTAAAGAGCGTATTTTTTTACCAAGATGGGGTGCTGAATGGCTCAGCAACCCACGTTCCAGCGAACGATGAGTTTGATCTACTGCAAGCTTGGCAAAGCCTTGCTGTTGATCATCAAGTACAGTTAGAAACCTGTGTCGCTGCTGCGCTGCGTCGCGGGGTGGTGAGTGAGCAAGAAGCTTCGCAACACAGTTTAGCTAGCCATAACCTCGCCGCTCATTTCACTCAAGCAGGATTAGGTAGCTTGGCACAAGCTTTATTACAACAAGATCGAGTGGTGCAGTTTTGAATCATATCGCTTGGGTATTTCACACCGCCCCTCACGGTACTGCCGCAGGACGAGAAGGATTGGATGCTATTTTGGCGGCCTCTGCTTACAGTGAGCAGCAAGCCTTATTTTTCGTCGGTGAAGGGGTATTGCAGTTAGTTAAACATCAGCAACCGGAAGCGATTTTAAGCCGCGACTATATTGCCGCGTTTAAGCTATTGGATTTGTACGACATTGAAACACGTTATGTGTGCGAGCAGAGCTTGCAGCGTTGGGGGCTTAGCCCGCAAGATCTGCTGCTTGATGTGCAAGTGGTTGCGCCACAACAGTTGGCGTGTTTATTGCGTGGTTACCATCAACACCTGACTTTTTAAGGAACCTCAATGCTGCATATTATCAAGCACCTAGAAAAAATCCCCTTAGTCAGTGCGTACCTGTTACCGGGCGATGTGGTGATACTGACCGAAAACGCGGTTTACGCAGCGGCGCTGCAATCGCCTTATCGCGCCTATTTAATGCCTGAGATTCAATACTCAGCTCTGCGCGAGGATCTTGCGGCGCGTGGTTGGCAAACCAAAGTTGATGCTCATGTTGAGGTGATCACGATGAGTGATTGGGTTGATTTGACCGCAAGCCATGAAAAATCAATCACATGGTGATAACTTTATTATTTATGTTGCGCAGTTCAGTCTCACACTAGGTTGGACCGGAAAAAAGATCTGTATATTTCTTGACACCCCCCACACTACTGCATAGAATTTTGCGTCCCTATTTGTGCAATCTGTTTGTGCGGAAGGGATAGATTTTTCACAAGCTTACTTTAAGTCAATCAGGAGCTAGTTAATGGCAACTATTAACCAGTTGGTTCGTAAGCCACGTGCTAAGCAAGTTGTTAAAAGCAACGTGCCAGCACTAGCTGCGTGCCCACAAAAACGTGGTGTATGTACTCGTGTTTACACAACTACACCTAAAAAACCTAACTCGGCACTTCGTAAAGTATGTCGTGTACGTCTAACTAACGGTTTTGAAGTTACTTCATACATCGGTGGTGAAGGTCACAACCTACAAGAGCACAGTGTTGTACTGATCCGTGGCGGTCGTGTTAAAGACCTTCCAGGTGTTCGTTACCACACCGTTCGCGGCGCACTTGACTGTGCTGGCGTGAACGACCGTAAACAAGCTCGTTCTAAGTACGGTGTGAAGCGTCCTAAGTCTTAATGCCCCTCTTGTTACAAGAGAAGCGTTAAGTAAGGCCAAACACTAAAATTAAATTTTAATTTTGAAGAAACTGCAAAGTTTTGGATAACCTGAAGAATAAGACAACGGAGAATATTCCATGCCACGTCGTCGCGTCATTGGTCAGCGTAAGATCCTTCCAGATCCAAAGTTCAAATCTGAACTGCTGGCAAAATTCGTTAACATCCTTATGGTTGACGGTAAAAAATCTACTGCAGAGAAAATCGTTTACACTGCACTAGACACCATGGCTGAGAAGTCTGGTAAAGATCACTTAGCTGTATTTGAAGAAGCTCTTGAAAATGTTCGCCCAGCGGTAGAAGTTAAATCTCGCCGTGTAGGTGGTTCAACTTACCAAGTTCCAGTTGAAGTACGTCAAGTACGTCGTAATGCTCTGGCAATGCGTTGGTTGGTTGAAGCTGCGCGTAAGCGTGGTGAAAAATCTATGGCTGCTCGTCTGGCTGCTGAAATGCTGGATGCGTCAGAAAACAAAGGTTCTGCTGTTAAGAAACGTGAAGACGTTCACCGTATGGCAGAAGCGAACAAAGCGTTCGCTCATTACCGCTGGTAATACCTTCTGTGCTGCGAGGCTCTCTCGCAGCACATTTCTATTTTCTAAGGTTGACCTTAGTAAGAGGATACAATCGTGGCTCGTAAAACGCCTATTGAGCGCTACCGTAATATCGGTATTTGTGCTCACGTAGATGCAGGAAAAACAACCACTACTGAGCGTATTCTGTTCTACACTGGCCTCTCTCACAAAATTGGCGAAGTTCACGACGGCGCTGCGACTATGGACTGGATGGTCCAAGAGCAAGAGCGTGGTATTACCATTACCTCTGCCGCAACAACCACCTTCTGGCGTGGTATGGAAGCACAATTCCAAGAACATCGCATCAACATCATTGATACCCCTGGACACGTTGACTTTACGATCGAAGTAGAGCGTTCTCTTCGTGTGCTTGATGGTGCAGTGGTCGTATTCTGTGGCACATCTGGTGTTGAACCGCAGTCTGAAACCGTTTGGCGTCAAGCTGACAAATACGGCGTTCCACGCATGGTATTCGTCAACAAAATGGACCGTGCAGGTGCAGATTTCTTACGCGTAGTAGGCCAAATTAAACATCGTCTTGGTGCGAACCCAGTTCCAATCCAGCTTAACATTGGTGCAGAAGAAGAGTTCAAAGGTGTCATCGACCTTATCAAGATGAAAGCCATCAACTGGAATGAAGCCGATCAGGGCATGAGCTTCACTTATGAAGACATTCCGGCCGACATGCAAGAGCTTGCCCAAGAGTGGCGTAACCACCTTGTGGAAGCGGCTGCCGAAGCCAGTGAAGAATTGATGGATAAATACCTTGAAGATGGTGAACTCACTGAACTAGAGATCAAACAAGCTCTACGTCAGCGTACTATCAATAACGAAATTGTTCTTGCTACCTGTGGTAGTGCATTTAAGAACAAAGGCGTGCAAGCGGTTTTGGATGCAGTGATTGAATATCTACCGTCACCGACCGATGTACCAGCGATCAAGGGCACTGATGATCGAGAAAATGCGGTTGAGCGTCATGCTGACGACAATGAGCCATTTTCTTCACTCGCGTTTAAAATTGCTACCGATCCATTCGTTGGTTCACTGACCTTTATTCGTGTCTACTCTGGAGTGGTTAACTCGGGTGATGCGGTTTACAACTCAGTGAAGCAGAAGAAAGAACGCTTTGGCCGTATCGTACAGATGCATGCTAATAAGCGTGATGAAATCAAAGAGATTCGTGCAGGCGACATCGCAGCCGCCATCGGCCTGAAAGATGTCACCACCGGTGATACTTTATGTGATCCGAATCATGTTGTGATTTTGGAGCGTATGGAGTTCCCTGAGCCAGTGATCCAAATCGCGGTCGAGCCTCGCTCGAAAGCGGATCAGGAGAAGATGGGTGTTGCGCTGGGTAAACTTGCGGCAGAAGATCCATCATTCCGAGTGGAAACTGATGGTGAAACTGGTCAGACACTGATTTCTGGTATGGGTGAACTTCACCTAGATATTATCGTCGATCGCATGAAACGTGAGTTTGGTGTGGATTGTAACGTCGGCAAACCTCAGGTGGCTTACCGTGAAACCATTCGTGGTAAATCGGAAGTGGAAGGCAAATTTGTTCGTCAGTCTGGTGGTCGTGGTCAATACGGTCACGTATGGCTGAAAATTGAACCTTCTGAGCCTGGTCAAGGTTTTGTCTTCGTTGACGCAATCGCGGGTGGGGTGATTCCTAAAGAATTTATCAACCCTGTTGCGAAAGGCATCGAGGAGCAAATGAACAACGGTGTGTTAGCTGGCTATCCAGTTCTGGATGTTAAAGCGACCCTGTTTGATGGTTCATTCCACGATGTCGACTCCAGCGAAATGGCATTTAAAATCGCTGGTTCTATGGCATTCAAGAAAGGTACGCTTGAAGCGGATCCTGTTCTTCTTGAGCCGTTAATGAAAGTTGAAATCACCACGCCAGAAGATTGGATGGGTGATGTTGTTGGTGACCTAAACCGTCGTCGTGGCATCATTGAAGGTATGGATGACGGCCCTGCGGGACTGAAAATTATCCATGCTAAAGTACCTCTTTCTGAAATGTTTGGTTATGCAACTGACCTGCGTTCTGCCACACAAGGCCGTGCTTCTTACTCTATGGAGTTTGCTGAGTACGCTGATGTGCCGAAAAATATTGCCGATGCAATTATTGCAGAGCGTGGTTAACCGTTGTTTGGTTAATAACGAATCTATTGCGCTGATGTGAGTTGGCGCATAAAATAGCAATTTCTGGCGCGCCTTGGGTATGCTTACCCAAAGCGAATCATAACTAGGAAGGAACACGATCGTGTCTAAAGAAAAATTTGAACGTACGAAACCGCACGTAAACGTTGGTACTATCGGCCACGTTGACCACGGTAAAACAACTCTAACTGCAGCTATCTGTACTGTACTTGCAAAAGTATACGGCGGTAAAGCGCGTGACTTCGCGTCAATCGACAACGCACCAGAAGAGCGTGAGCGTGGTATTACTATCAATACTTCTCACGTAGAGTACGATACACCAAACCGTCACTACGCACACGTAGACTGTCCAGGACACGCGGATTATGTTAAGAACATGATCACTGGTGCTGCACAGATGGACGGCGGTATCCTAGTAGTAGCTGCGACAGATGGTCCAATGCCACAAACTCGTGAGCACATCCTGCTGGGTCGTCAAGTAGGTATCCCTTACATCATCGTATTCATGAACAAATGTGACATGGTTGATGACGAAGAGCTACTAGAGCTGGTTGAAATGGAAGTACGTGAGCTGCTTTCTGAGTACGATTTCCCAGGTGATGACCTGCCAGTAATCCAAGGTTCAGCACTGGGCGCGCTAAATGGCGAAGAGCAGTGGGAAGCGAAGATTGTTGAGCTAGCAGAAGCACTGGATTCATACATTCCAGAGCCAGAGCGTGCAGTAGACATGGCATTCCTGATGCCAATCGAAGACGTATTCTCAATCCAAGGCCGTGGTACTGTAGTAACTGGTCGTATCGAGCGCGGCATCCTGAAAGTGGGTGACGAAGTTGCGATCGTAGGTATCAAAGACACAGTAACGACTACCTGTACTGGTGTAGAAATGTTCCGTAAACTGCTTGACGAAGGTCGTGCAGGTGAGAACGTTGGTGCCCTGCTGCGTGGTACTAAGCGTGATGACGTAGAGCGTGGACAAGTACTGGCGAAGCCAGGTTCAATCACTCCACACACTAAGTTCGAGTCAGAAGTATACGTACTGTCAAAAGATGAAGGTGGCCGTCATACTCCATTCTTCAAAGGTTACCGTCCACAGTTCTACTTCCGTACAACTGACGTAACAGGCAGCATCGAGCTACCAGAAGGCGTAGAAATGGTAATGCCAGGCGACAACATCCAAATGGTAGTTGACCTGATTGCACCAATCGCGATGGACGAAGGTCTACGCTTTGCGATCCGTGAAGGCGGTCGTACAGTAGGTGCTGGTGTTGTAGCGAAGATCATCGCTTAATTGCGTTAATCTTGCCGCGCAATGCTGCATCGAAAAAGGGGAGCTTCGGCTGCCCTTTTTCATTTTTTGTGGTAACCATTTTATCGTTCACTCCTCCCGAATTTACGGATTGCATCACACCATCAAAACCACACATCAATTCCCTTGCTAAAGCTGCTTTCTTTCTGTACTATTCTCGCTCCTTAATTCTCGGTCAATTATCATTAGTTCCTTGCTTCCTCTGGATGACCGGGCCAACTCTGGAAGCTGAATAATCCGTAAGGAGCAAATAATGCGTCATTACGAAATCGTATTCATGGTGCACCCAGATCAAAGCGAGCAAGTTGCTGGCATGATCGAACGTTACACTGGTTCAATCACTGAAGCGGGCGGTAAAATCCACCGTTTAGAAGATTGGGGTCGTCGTCAACTGGCTTACCCAATCAACAAACTGCACAAAGCTCACTACGTTCTGATGAACGTTGAAGCTGACCAAGCAGTGGTTGATGAACTAGAAACTGCTTTCCGTTTCAACGATGCAGTTCTACGTAACATGATCATGCGTACTAAAGCTGCTATCACTGAACCTTCAATCATGCTGAAAGCTCGTGAAGAGCGTGTAAAGCGTGACGAAGTGAAATTCGACGCAGACGTTGAGTAATGATTCGCTGACCAATCGAATCGAGTTAAGTGGCATTGTCGCAAAAGCTCCGGTTCGAAGCCAAAGCCCATCGGGTGTTAAACATTGCCATTTTTGGCTAGAGCATCGCTCTACGATGGTTGAAGCTAACCTCCCAAGACAAGTGTTTTGTCGCTTGGCGGTGGTGGTCAGTGAGGCAGGGTCAACAACATTAACTCAAAATTTAGTACAAGGCAGTAGCATTTTGGTAAGCGGTTTTTTAGCTTACCAAACCAGCCGAAATGGCGTAGGTAAATTAGTGCTGCATGCCGACAAAATTTCTCATATATAGATCAGGAGATAGCCCATGGCTCGTTTCTTCCGTCGTCGTAAATTCTGCCGTTTTACAGCAGAAGGCGTACAAGAGATTGATTACAAAGACGTAGCAACTCTCAAGAACTACATCACTGAAGCTGGTAAAATCGTTCCTAGCCGTATCACTGGCACAAGCGCTAAATATCAGCGTCAGCTAGCTCGTGCGATCAAACGTTCTCGCTACCTAGCTCTACTGCCATACACTGACAAACATCAGTAATCGGCACCGTTTATTAAGAAAGAGGATTAAGCAATGCAAGTTATTCTACTTGATAAAATCGGTAATCTAGGCAGCCTTGGCGATACTGTAAACGTTAAATCTGGTTACGCTCGTAACTTCCTTATCCCACAAGGTAAGGCAGTAATGGCAACTAAAGCTAACGTTGCAATGTTTGAAAGCCGTCGTGCAGAGTTAGAAGCAAAAGTTGCTGAGCAACTGACTGCTGCTCAAGCTCGTGCTGACCAAGTTAACGCTCTGGAAGCAGTGGTAATTGCTTCTAAAGCTGGTGACGAAGGTAAACTGTTCGGTTCTATCGGTACTCGTGATATCGCTGATGCAATCACTGCAGCTGGCGTTAAAGTATCTAAGAGCGAAGTTCGCCTGCCTGAAGGCGCTCTGCGCAATGTTGGCGAATTCGAAGTTAGCGTTCAACTTCACTCTGAAGTGTTTGCAACTGCGAAAGTTCAAGTTGTTGCTGAGTAATTTCAGTTATTGACGAATATGAAAACACCAGCTTCGGCTGGTGTTTTTTTGCTTAAAATTGGAAACGTAGATTAACCGAAAATACGCTGTCCTCTTTACTCAATCCCTCTGGTACGCGGTTGTGAAATTGGCGGGACTGGCGAATTTTCAATGCGATATTGTCGGTGATTTTATTGGTGACACTCAGATCGCTATCGACGCTGGTGTTACTCCCTCCTGATACCATAGTCAATTCTGCCGCGAAGCATAAATTGGCTAATGCTTGCCATTCACTTTTCAAATTACCACGAAAAATCCCTTCATTGACTTGATCGGGGAACACGATATCGTTTTTATCAATCTCATCTTGGTTGGGTTTTTGATAGCGGAAACCGGGGCCGACTTCTACCTCTAGTGTAAAATCTTCTGTATAAACAAATTGATAACCGAGACCAGCCGAGAGCGTGTAGTCTTTGAAATAAGCACTATAACGTGAATCAGTGCCATAGAAGCTGGCGTATAAATAGGTTTTCGGACCCAGTTTATAGTCGGTTTGTAACGCATAAGTGGATTGGTGCTTATTGGCTTTACCATTTTTATCCAGCTTATAAAATTTCCATTCGCCATAGGTACGATGACGGCCTGAGGTATACTCCGATTTCACCCGAGAAGTTAATGATTGTGAATCGGTGTTGCCTGTATGGGCTTGATAGCCAAATTCAACATGGTGACTCCAAGGGGAGGGCAGTCTGATATCGCTGTTTGATTTAGCTGGCTCGGCGAGCGCAGGAAAGCAGAGTGCGAGACTCGTCCAAGTTAACCATTTGGGGAACACGATCACCTCTTCTACGTTTAGGGTGGTGGCATAGTAAAAACTCATGGTTGAGTTTGAGTCAACTCAAGGTCAATTCTGAACACTCGATACACAAACTTTCTTTGCCTTAATTACAAATCATGGATTCTCGTTATAATGACGGACATTCAAAAGTTACTTAAAGCGAAGTCATGGCAGATCCACGTACTGATAAACGAAACCGTAAAACTTCTGATGCACAAGTCGATGCTATCAAAGTTCCTCCCCATTCGTTAGAGGCAGAGCAATCCGTCATTGGTGGTTTGCTGTTGGATAATGAGCGTTGGGATACGGTCTCTGAGCATGTGGTGACGCAGGATTTCTATAGTCGTCCACATCGTCTGATTTTTGATGGGGTGAAATCGATTCTCGAGGCAAGCAAGCCGCTGGATTTAATCACGTTATCGGAATATCTAGAGCAACGCGAGCAATTAGAGGATGTCGGCGGTTTTGCTTATCTTGCCGATTTAGCCAAAAATACTCCAAGTGCGGCCAATATTAATGCTTATGCAGAAATTGTCGCTCAGCGTGCGCTGGTGCGCAATCTGATTGGAGTTGCCAATGAAATTGCAGATGCGGGTTACGATCCTCAGGGACGTAACGCCGAAGATCTCCTCGATCTCGCCGAAAGTAAAGTGTTTGCGATTGCTGAAGCGCGCACCAGTGAAAATGAAGGCCCGAAAAATGTCGATAGCATTTTAGAGCGCACCTTAGAGCGGATTGAGCTGCTGTATAAAATGCCACAGGATGGTGTGACTGGGGTGAATACCGGTTTTACCGATCTGAATAAGAAAACCGCTGGTTTACAAGGCTCGGATCTGGTGATTGTCGCTGCGCGTCCCTCAATGGGGAAAACCACTTTTGCGATGAACTTGTGTGAAAACGCCGCTATGGAGCAAGATAAGCCAGTGCTGATCTTCTCGCTGGAGATGCCAGCGGAGCAGATCATGATGCGGATGTTGGCCTCCTTGTCGCGCGTCGATCAAACTAAAATTCGTACCGGTCAGCTCGATGATGAAGATTGGGCTCGTATCTCGTCGACCATGGGTATTCTCATGGAGAAGAAGAATATGTACATTGACGACAGTTCTGGTTTGACCCCCACTGAAGTGCGTTCACGCGCGCGGCGTGTTGCTCGTGAACATGGTGGTTTATCGCTGATCATGGTCGACTATTTACAATTAATGCGTGTCCCTGCGTTAACCGATAACCGGACACTGGAAATTGCCGAAATTTCTCGCTCACTGAAGGCATTAGCGAAAGAATTGAATGTACCTGTGGTGGCACTCTCGCAGCTCAACCGTTCTTTGGAGCAACGGGCCGATAAACGCCCAGTTAACTCAGATTTACGTGAATCAGGTTCGATTGAGCAGGATGCCGATTTGATTATGTTTATCTATCGTGATGAGGTTTACCATCCTGATAGCCCATTAAAAGGCACTGCAGAAATCATTCTCGGTAAGCAGCGTAATGGCCCGATAGGCTCGGTGCGCCTTACTTTCCAAGGACAATATTCTCGCTTCGACAACTATGCTGGACCTGCATTTGACGATGAATAATTCAATGAACTACATGAAGGCGGCCACGGCCTATATCAATCTTGATGCGTTGCTGCACAATTTACAGCGTGTTAAGCAACAAGCTCCAACCAGTAAAATTATGGCGGTGGTTAAAGCCAATGGTTATGGTCATGGCTTGCGGCAGATTGCGCGATTTGCCTTAGGGGCCGATGCGTTTGGGGTCGCTCGGATTGAAGAGGCCTTACAACTGCGCGCCAGTGGTGTGGTTAAACCGATCTTGTTACTTGAGGGTTTTTATTCATCCGGTGATTTACCCGTATTGGTTACCAACAATATTCAAACCGTGGTGCATTGCGAAGAGCAGCTACAAGCCTTGGAACAAGCTCAGCTCGAAACACCGGTGATGGTGTGGCTAAAGATTGATAGTGGCATGCATCGTTTAGGGGTTCGTCCTGAGCAATATGCGGATTTTGTCGCTCGTTTGCATCAGTGCCAGAACGTCGCTAAGCCCTTACGCTATATGAGCCATTTCGGTTGTGCGGATGAGTTAGATCAATCGACCACTGCCGACCAAATTGAGCTGTTTTTAGCGCTTACCAATGGTTTCCGTGGCGAGCGATCACTGGCTGCCTCAGCTGGATTGCTTGCTTGGCCACAAAGTCAACTGGAATGGGTGAGGCCGGGAATCATCATGTACGGTGTGTCGCCTTTTGCGGAAAAGAGCGCTGCTGAGCTTGGCTATCAGCCAGTGATGACTTTAAAGTCACATTTGATTGCTGTTCGTGATGTCAAAGCGGGTGAAAAAGTGGGCTATGGTGGGATTTGGACCTGTCAGAATGATACCAAAATCGGAGTGATTGCGATTGGTTATGGTGATGGTTATCCACGTACCGCGCCCAATGGTACCCCGGTGGTGGTTAATGGTCGCCGAGTACCGCTTGCTGGGCGAGTTTCGATGGATATGTTAACCGTTGATTTAGGTGCGGATGCCACCGATTGTGTTGGCGATGAAGCGATACTATGGGGCAACGAATTGCCAGTTGAAGAAGTGGCGGCGCATATTGGTACCTTGGGTTATGAGTTGGTGACCAAGCTGACTTCGCGGGTAGAAATGTCTTATTTTGGTGCTGGCAGTTAGTGGCCGTTTTCAGCTTAGCGAGCTAGCCGAGTGAAGGCTTACCGACAGTGACTGAGTGTCTGTGAGTAAAGCGTATTGGCAAGGTATCCGTTTAAGGGTAAGGTGAGCAAAGCACAGCACCAGATAAAAATGAGCCATGGTCAGTGGTTACGTGACCTATCGCAAAGTGGGTGGCGATCACTTCACTCATAATCAGGCTCAAAAATAAATGCGCTATGATTCCTAAACGAAAAACGCATTTTTAACCTATTCTTTTTTTGCTTAAATCGGGGATTCCAGCGGTAGAGTGAAACCTGCCGTTCGATGGAATAAAACCACAGAAACATCGGGATAGATGCCATGTTGAAAAATATCAATCCAACGCAAACTCAAGCTTGGAAAGCGCTGACCGCGCATTTTGAATCCGCTCAGGATATGGACCTCAAAGCACTTTTTGCGCAAGACAGTGAGCGTTTTGCCAAATATTCAGCCTGCTTTGGTAACGATATTCTGGTCGACTATTCGAAGAACCTTGTCAATGCGGAAACCATGCAACACCTGTTTGCATTGGCCAAGCAAACCGATCTGCAGTCAGCCATTACCGCGATGTTTAAAGGTGAAGCGATCAACCAAACTGAAGATCGTGCGGTATTGCACACGGCACTGCGTAATCGCAGCAACTCTCCTGTGCTGGTGAACGGTGAAGATGTGATGCCAGCCGTTAATGCGGTGTTGGCTAAGATGAAAGCGTTCTCTGAGCGTGTGATTGGTGGCGATTGGAAAGGCTTTACCGGTAAAGCGATCACTGATGTGGTGAATATTGGTATCGGTGGTTCAGATTTAGGGCCTTACATGGTGACAGAGGCACTGGTGCCTTATAAGAATCATTTGACCATGCATTTTGTGTCTAACGTTGATGGCACACACATGGCGGAAACCCTGAAAAAAGTCGATCCAGAAACCACGCTATTTTTGGTCGCGTCAAAAACGTTTACCACTCAAGAAACTATGACCAATGCGCACACCGCGCGTGACTGGTTCTTGCAAGCGGCGGGCGATCAAGCCCACGTGGCAAAACACTTTGCGGCCCTGTCGACCAATGGTAAAGCGGTGGCTGAATTTGGCATCGATACTGACAATATGTTCGAATTCTGGGATTGGGTTGGTGGCCGTTATTCACTATGGTCAGCGATTGGTTTATCGATCGTGCTATCGATTGGTTACGATAATTTCATTGAGTTGCTGACTGGCGCTCATGAGATCGATCAGCATTTTGTCAATACTCCATTCGAAAGTAACATCCCGGTTATTCTGGCCTTGATCGGCATTTGGTATAACAACTTCCACGGTGCCGAGTCAGAAGCGATTCTGCCTTACGATCAAT
The DNA here is from genome assembly GCF_029635775.1 of Vibrio misgurnus. Classification (NCBI taxonomy): domain Bacteria; kingdom Pseudomonadati; phylum Pseudomonadota; class Gammaproteobacteria; order Vibrionales; family Vibrionaceae; genus Vibrio; species Vibrio misgurnus. The sequence continues at coordinate 272,223 of NZ_CP113241.1, forward strand.
ATCTGCACCGTTTTGCTGCCTACTTCCAACAAGGCAACATGGAATCAAATGGTAAATACGTTGACCGTGATGGCAATCCAGTGACATACCAAACGGGTCCAATCATTTGGGGTGAGCCAGGAACTAATGGTCAGCACGCTTTCTACCAACTGATCCATCAAGGTACTAAGCTGATCCCATGTGATTTCATCGCACCAGCGCTAAGCCATAATCCGGTAAGTGATCACCACCAAAAACTGATGTCCAATTTCTTTGCGCAAACTGAAGCGCTGGCATTTGGTAAGTCAGCACAAGCGGTACAAGCAGAACTGGAAAACAGCGGTAAATCGGCGGCTGAAATTGCGGCCTTGGTTCCGTTCAAAGTGTTTGAAGGTAACCGTCCAACCAACTCGATTCTGGTTAAACAGATCACACCTCGCACTTTAGGTAATCTGATTGCGATGTACGAACACAAAATCTTCGTACAAGGGGTGATTTTGAATATCTTCAGTTTTGATCAATGGGGTGTTGAGCTGGGTAAACAGTTGGCAAACCAGATCCTGCCAGAGCTGACCGACAATACTGCCGTCGCTTCCCATGACAGTTCTACCAACGGATTGATCAATGCATTTAAAGCGTTTCGTGCTTAAGATCGCGAATTAAATATTGATTAATGTTAAGGCCTTAGTTTGTGACTAAGGCCTTTTTATTGGAAGTCGCGATCGTTATCTGGTGCGTAGTACGTACTGCGTAATTGCTATGTTCGATAGGCTATTTTGAGTCATCCGTTCACGTTTTAATTATTCGAAACAGATCTCAATAAACGCATTACCCCAAGGTGAAGAAAAGGGCATCAGAATGATTGAACCCTCGCATTGATGGCAGATGGTATGGCCTCGGCCTGAAACCACCACCGGTGTTGCCATATCAAACTCAAAGCCGCTTTCAGCTAAAATTCGCTTGGCTCCACCCGTTACCATATTGGTGATTTCACCCACCATATCGGTCACCTCTTCATTGATACCATTTGGCCGTTCACCGAGCATATTGTGCATGATTTCCAGTGCCAGGCTTTCATCAAAGGTGATCGACATCGATCCACGGGTAGTTGGACCGATCATGCCGATCAGGCCCGAGACATCACCACGAGCAATTTCATCTTTCTTGATCCGTGGTTTTTGTGGCTTCAACTCAAGAGAGGCCATTGTTTTTAGCACATTCATTAAAGATGCTAAAAACGGGTTTACAAATTCAGCGCGCATAACTTTCTTCTACTGTGACTGATTTTCTTTTGAGAGACAGTTTTGACAAACTCCATGTGATTCGATGACATGGTTGCTTATTTTAAAACCGTGTTTCTCTGCATTATTCGCTAGCAAGGCGACTAGAGTATCATCTCGAGACTCAATCACGTTACCACACTGGTCACAAATCAATAGATGTGAAAAATGCTTATGGGCGTTACATGAACCGCAAGAAATAAAGCTATTGGTGGACTCTACTCGGTGAATAAATCCCTGGGCGAGCAAAAAATCCAATGCCCGATATACCGTTGGTGGTTTAGCTTGTGGCTCACTTTTCTTGAGATCTTCCAGTAGCTCATAGGCGCTGGATGAGCGTTTGCTGGCACAGATCAATTCAAACACGGTTTTCCGCTGTGCAGTCAAACGAACGCCTCTTGCGGCACATATTTCTTCAATTTGTTTGGTTAGCTTGTGCTCCAAAACCATCACCATTACTGTTGTGCGTTAGTCATTATGTACTCGATCGAGACGAAGCATGTTGAGCGGAAAAATAGCGGTTATACAAAATAAAGCGCTCAATCAACTCATCTTGTTGAATAGACGTAAATTACCCTATCTGGATAAAAAACGATACTGTAATCCCAGATTGATGGCGGTAAAGACAGTGTTGCTTATTGCCGATCTGGCAGTGAATGATGCTGGGTTGATTGTTTGAACAAGGCTTGGCACTTAGCCTAAGATACGATTAAAATGCCGGACTTTGATTTTTTGCCACCGTGCGGTGGTTATTTCTGACCGAAATGGGGACGTTCACCTATGACTCACTCATGCAGGCTCTCAGTTGCTCCGATGCTCGATTGGACCGATCGCCACTGCCGTTATTTCCATCGTTTGCTCTCTGCGCAAACCTTGCTGTACACCGAAATGGTGACGACGGGGGCGATCATTCATGGCCGTGGCGATTTTTTGGCTTATAACCAAGAAGAACATCCGGTAGCGCTGCAGTTTGGTGGCTCGAATCCACAAGATTTAGCGCAGTGTGCCAAGCTTGCCCAACAGCGTGGTTATGATGAAATTAACCTCAATGTTGGTTGTCCGTCTGATCGAGTGCAAAATGGTCGCTTTGGTGCCTGTTTGATGGCCGATCCGGATTTAGTTGCGGAATGTGTCGCTGCCATGCGTGCGGTGGTGGATATTCCAGTCACCGTCAAAACTCGAATCGGCATTGATGAGCAAGACTCGTATGAGTTTTTAACCCAATTTATTGCGACGGTGGCTGAAAAAGGTGGCTGTGAGCAGTTTACTATTCATGCGCGCAAAGCGTGGTTGAGTGGTTTAAGCCCCAAAGAGAACCGCGAAATTCCACCATTGGATTATTCGAGAGCGTATCAAATCAAACGTGATTTCCCACATTTGACGATTGCGGTGAATGGTGGGGTGAAAACCTTAGCGGAAGCACAGCAGCATCTGCAGTATTTAGATGGGGTTATGATCGGTCGTGAGGCGTATCAAAATCCGTATATTTTAGCTGAAGTGGATCAGCAGATTTTTGGTCTGGACACGCCAGTTAAAAAACGCTCACAAGTGATCCATGAAATGATGCCTTATATTGAGCAACAATTATCCCAAGGTACTCATCTTGGCCATATGACGCGTCATATGTTGGGGCTGTTTCAGAACATGCCGGGTGCGCGTCAGTGGCGACGTCATATCAGTGAGAATGCTCATAAGCCCGGGGCTGGATTAGAGGTCGTTGAGCAAGCGTTGGCGAAAATTCCATACCAAGAATTGGGCGTATAAAAACGTTTGATGGCAAACGATGTTCTTTTTTCGGCAGCCGTTTGGTTTGTGTTACCATCGCCAACCTTAACGATCTTTTAGCTTGATTATCTTTAACTGAAACATAACGGAGCATCGCTCATGAACCACACTGCATCGGTAGCGCTCGTCACGGGATTGATGATTGCGCCCATTTCGGCCTTTGCTGCTGACTCTTTCTATAAGACTTCAGTAGGCGCAGAGATGTGGCTAACCAGTACAAAAATTGATGATACTCGCCGTGATGATGCGAACGCGCCAAGTCTGCAGATTGCGTTTGAGCATGGTTTTCCATACTGGCCGAATGTCAGTTTACGTTATACCAACTTGGAGGCGGATTTCGTTGCTTTCGATAAGTTGGATTACACTTTCTACTATCGAGTGTTAAATCGCGAGCAGATGAAGTTTGATGCGGGTATTACGCTCAGCCAATATACCAACAGCGATTATCGCGCGCCGGATGTTCATCGTTACGATTTCGATCAAGTGAGTTTTAACTGGTACGCTAATGCGCAAATCGCGATTCCGCGCACGCCACTCGCGGTGATTGGTCAATTTGATTTTGGTAATAATAGCGATCTTAAATCCGCTGATGTGATGGCTGGATTACAGTACCAAGTGCCGATTGCGGCTGGCGATTTAGCCTTCAAAGCCGGCTATCGTGTGGTTGACCTTGAGTTTACTGAATTGGCCAAATCATCGGCCAATATGTCAGAATCGTTGGTGTTTGTGGATGGCTGGTTCCTCGGTGCGCAATTCAGTTTCTAATCAACACTAGAATAATTTGCCCGCTAATCTATAGTAAATGAGCCTTTCAACGGCTCATTTTTGCTGTTTACTCTCCTTCATTTTCAACCCTCCCTGCGATTTTTTAAGCCAAAAAGTTATAAAGCATTCATATCGATTCTTTCTTGTTATTAAAAACAGTGATTACTCTGTCGTCATATAATCAACAAGGAAGTGGTGACAATGTCGGTAGCCAATCTCTCTCCATCCCTTAAAGGGCTCGCGAGTCCGTTAAATGACTCACAACTCAATCAACTCCAACAAAGCGTGACCCAACTGAACTCTCAGCAATTAGCGTGGGTAAGCGGTTATTTGTGGGGATTGAGCCAATCCAATCCGCTTGATACGCGACCAATGTCTGCTGCGCCGACGACTCCGGTTGCAGTAGCGGCTAAGCTGACGATCATCTTTGCTTCGCAGACGGGGAATGCAAAAGGCGTTGCTCAAGCGCTGTTGAAACAGGCGCAAGCCGCAGGTATCCAAGCCGAGTTATTTGACGCGGGCGATTACAAAGGCAAAGACTTAGCCAAGGAAACCCATGTGATTGTGGTCGCCTCCACCAATGGGGAAGGCGAAGCTCCGGATAATGCACTAGCACTGCATGAGTTTCTCAAATCGAAAAAAGCGCCCAAGCTGGCTAATCTTAAATATGCGGTATTAGGACTGGGTGATTCGAGTTATCAGTTTTTCTGCCAAACCGGTAAAGATTTTGATCAGTTTTTAGCAAAACTGGGTGCACAACGTTTGGTTGAGCGCTTGGATGCGGATGTGGATTATCAGGCCGTGGCGACACAGTGGTGTGCTCAAGTTATTGCTGTTTTGCAGCAAGAAGGCTCTGCCGTGCCCGCCGAGAGGTCTAGTGCCGCCACGAGCCAAGTAGCCACGCATGATTACACCAAACAACATCCTTATCCGGCCAGTTTGTTGACCAGCCAAAAAATCACCGGTCGTGATTCGGACAAAGAAGTCCGTCATATTGAAATTGATTTGGCCGATTCAGGCATCACTTATCAACCGGGAGATGCGTTAGGCGTGTGGTATGAGAACCGTCCCCAACTGGTGAATGCACTGCTTGATAGCGTAGGGTTGTCTGGCCATGAACCCGTACAAGTGGACGGCGAAACGATGTCACTCCACTTAGCATTGACTCGGCATTATGAAATTACCGCCGCCAATCCGCAGTTGGTGGCGCAATATGCCGAGTTGGCGCAGAGTCCAAAGCTTCAATCTTTAACTCAAAATAAAGAGGCGCTGCGTGAATACGCGACTCGCACACAAGTGATTGATGTGTTGCGCGAAGAAAAAGTCACACTTTCTGCTACTCAGTTTCTCTCACTGCTGCGTCGTTTAACCCCACGGCTTTATTCGATTGCATCTAGCCAAAGTGAAGTGGGTGAAGAAGTGCATCTCACGGTTGGGGTGGTTGAGTATGAGCATGGGGGAGAGCTGCGTTTTGGTGGCGCATCCAGTTTCTTAGCGCATCAGTTAGAAGAGGGGGCGGCAGTGAAAGTCTTCGTGGAACACAATAACCACTTCAAGCTGCCGAGTGATGATCATGCGCCGCTGATCATGGTGGGGCCGGGGACGGGGATTGCGCCTTTTCGCAGTTTTATTCAAGAACGCGAAAGCCGTGGTGCAGCAGGGAAAAACTGGTTGCTGTTTGGCGATCGTACCTTTACCCAAGATTTTTTGTACCAAGTGGAGTGGCAAAAATACCTCAAATCTGGGGTGCTGAATCGGTTAGATGTCGCTTTTAGCCGTGATCAGCCGGAAAAAGTCTATGTACAGCATCGCTTATTAGAACAAGCTGAGCTGGTATGGCAATGGTTACAAGAAGGTGCTTACTTCTACGTGTGTGGTGACGCATCACGGATGGCGAAAGATGTCCACCAAACGCTGATCATTATTGTTGAGCAGCAAGGTGGCTTGAGCCGTGAGCAAGCGGAAGAGTATGTCAGTGAACTGCGTAAAGCAAAACGTTATCAAAGGGATGTCTACTAATGAGCGCAAATCAAAACCCATCAGTACAAGAGGTGCTTGGCGAAGTGCTCGGCCCATGGTCGGATAATGAACGCCTAAAGCGCGAGAGTCATTTTCTACGCGGGACGATCGAGCAAGATCTGCAAGATCGCATTACGGGCGGCTTTAGCGCGGACAACTTCCAGCTCATCCGCTTTCATGGCATGTATCAGCAAGATGATCGTGATATCCGTGCTGAGCGTAGCAAGCAAAAGCTTGAGCCTTTGCACAATGTCATGCTCCGTGCGCGTATGCCTGGGGGGATTATTACTCCTCACCAGTGGCTCGCGATCGATAAGTTCGCAACTGAACATACTCTGTACGGCAGTATCCGTTTAACCACACGACAAACGTTTCAGTTTCACGGTGTGCTTAAGCCGAATATCAAACTGATGCATCAAACCTTAAACAGCATTGGTATTGATTCGATTGCCACCGCTGGGGATGTCAATCGTAACGTATTGTGCACCTCTAACCCGGTGGAGTCTGAACTGCATCAACAAGCCTATGAGTGGGCGAAAAAGATCAGTGAGCATCTACTGCCGAAAACCCGCGCTTATGCTGAAATTTGGTTGGATGGTGAAAAAGTTGAAGGGCCGGATGAAGAGCCGATCTTAGGTGCAAATTATCTACCGCGTAAGTTTAAAACCACTGTTGTGATCCCACCACACAATGATGTGGATGTGCACGCCAATGACCTGAATTTTGTGGCGATTGGTGAACAGGGTCAGCTGGTGGGCTTTAACGTGCTGGTGGGTGGCGGCCTTGCCATGACGCACGGCGATACTTCAACCTATCCGCGTCGTGCTGATGACTTTGGTTTTATTCCTCTGGAGAAAACGTTGGCGGTGGCGGCGGCGGTGGTTAGTACGCAACGCGATTGGGGTAACCGTTCTAACCGTAAAAATGCCAAAACCAAGTACACCTTAGATCGCGTCGGGGTTGAGGTATTTAAAGCCGAAGTTGAAAAACGCGCGGGAATTGCGTTTGCGCCAAGCCGCGCTTACGAGTTTACCAGTCGTGGCGATCGGATTGGTTGGGTGGCGGGCATCGATGGTAAACATCATTTAACCCTGTTTATTGAGAATGGTCGTTTGTTGGATTTTCCGGGTAAGCCACTGAAAACCGGTGTAGCGGAAATAGCGAGGGTGCATCAAGGCGATTTTCGCATGACCGCTAACCAAAACTTGATAGTGGCTGGTGTGGCAGCGGATCAGAAAGCGCTGATTGAACAGATCGCTCGTCGTCATGGCTTGATCGACGATGGGGTCAGTGAGCAGCGCATTCATTCTATGGCGTGTGTGTCCTTCCCTACCTGTCCGCTGGCTATGGCGGAGGCAGAGCGTTTTCTTCCCTCTTTTGTCACCGAAGTGGAAGGGATTTTGGCGAAACACGCGTTACCCAAAGAAGAGAAGATTATTTTGCGTGTCACGGGCTGTCCGAATGGCTGTGGTCGTGCCATGTTGGCGGAAATTGGCCTAGTCGGTAAAGCTCCGGGGCGCTACAACCTTCACTTAGGCGGCAATCGAAATGGAACGCGCATTCCTAAGATGTATAAAGAGAACATTACCGACGTACAAATTCTTCAGGAAATTGATGAGTTGGTGGGACGTTGGGCTCGCGAGCGTCTTGATGGGGAAGGATTTGGTGATTTCACCATCCGCGCCGGAATTATCGCAGAGGTGATCATCTCGAAGAGGGATTTCTATGCCTAACTATACCGTTCCAACCCTAGAAGAGTTACTGACGTTAAATAAGGTGCAGCAAACGCTGCGCCTAACGCAAATCAATCAGGATTTAGAATCCCTAACCGCGCAACAGCGAGTCGTATGGGCACTAGATAATCTGCAAGGTAACTATGCGCTGTCATCAAGCTTTGGTATTCAAGCCGCAGTCATGCTGCATCTGCTGACCACAGTGAAAAGTGACATTCCTGTGGTCGTGACTGATACGGGGTATTTATTTGCCGAAACCTATCAGTTTATTGATCAGCTTACCGAACGCCTCAAACTGAACCTAAAAGTTTACTCCGCACCAATATCTGGCGCTTGGCAGGAAGCGCGTTACGGTAAATTGTGGCAGCAAGGCGTTGAAGGTATCGAGCGCTACAATCAGATCAATAAAGTCGAACCGATGCGCAGAGCGTTGGATGAACTTAACATAGGGACGTGGTTCTCAGGTTTACGCCGTGCGCAGTCACAGTCACGAGCAAGTCTACCGATCCTATCGGTACAAAATGGTGTATTTAAATTCCTGCCTGTGATCGATTGGACCAATAAAGAGGTGCACTATTATCTCAAGGATAATGATCTGCCTTACCATCCACTTTGGGACCAAGGTTATCTTTCGGTTGGCGATACACACACTACACAGAAATGGCAACCGGGGATGAGTGAAGAGCAAACTCGCTTCTTTGGTTTAAAGCGTGAGTGTGGTTTACACGAAGATAGCCACGATTCAAACCTATAGTAGGAGAGCAGATTAAGGTCGCGAATCAATTCAGAAAGACAATGGGGAGGTAAATCTACGTTTTATATCTCAGAAAAGCCCATGTTTGTGGATAACTTGTGTTTAATCTATGAGTAAAGTGGGATAAATAAGCCTTTGTGCGTAAGTTAAGCGCTTGAGCGTTATTTTTGTATTTTTTCTCAAAAAACACTTGCCAGTGTGAAGTTGATCTCTATAATGCGACCTCACTGACACGGCAGACGCCGCAAGGCTTCAGAGCCAGTCAGTGAGGTAAAACGCTTCGATGCAAAAAGATGAAAAAAGTGTTTGACACTGATGATTATCTCGCTAGAATGCACAGCCTCTTCGGTAAGAAAGCCGAAGCAGAACGCTCTTTAACAATATAAACCAATCAATCTGTGTGGGCACTCGTTGATGATAATCTCAAAAAGATTAATCGATGAACTGAGTGACCAAACGAGACGAAAGTCTTGGCACAGTCAATTCATTATCGTTCTGTTGGAGCGATAATAGCTTTGAATTACTAAGGTAATTTAAAGTCAGTATTCATTGAGCCGAAGCGAAAGCTTCAAAAAACTTTTAATTGAAGAGTTTGATCATGGCTCAGATTGAACGCTGGCGGCAGGCCTAACACATGCAAGTCGAGCGGCAGCACAGAGGAACTTGTTCCTTGGGTGGCGAGCGGCGGACGGGTGAGTAATGCCTGGGAAATTGCCCTGATGTGGGGGATAACCATTGGAAACGATGGCTAATACCGCATGATGCCTACGGGCCAAAGAGGGGGACCTTCGGGCCTCTCGCGTCAGGATATGCCCAGGTGGGATTAGCTAGTTGGTGAGGTAATGGCTCACCAAGGCGACGATCCCTAGCTGGTCTGAGAGGATGATCAGCCACACTGGAACTGAGACACGGTCCAGACTCCTACGGGAGGCAGCAGTGGGGAATATTGCACAATGGGCGCAAGCCTGATGCAGCCATGCCGCGTGTATGAAGAAGGCCTTCGGGTTGTAAAGTACTTTCAGTCGTGAGGAAGGTTGTAGTGTGAATAGCACTATGATTTGACGTTAGCGACAGAAGAAGCACCGGCTAACTCCGTGCCAGCAGCCGCGGTAATACGGAGGGTGCGAGCGTTAATCGGAATTACTGGGCGTAAAGCGCATGCAGGTGGTTTGTTAAGTCAGATGTGAAAGCCCTGGGCTCAACCTAGGAGTTGCATTTGAAACTGACAAGCTAGAGTACTGTAGAGGGGGGTAGAATTTCAGGTGTAGCGGTGAAATGCGTAGAGATCTGAAGGAATACCGGTGGCGAAGGCGGCCCCCTGGACAGATACTGACACTCAGATGCGAAAGCGTGGGGAGCAAACAGGATTAGATACCCTGGTAGTCCACGCCGTAAACGATGTCTACTTGGAGGTTGTGGCCTTGAGCCGTGGCTTTCGGAGCTAACGCGTTAAGTAGACCGCCTGGGGAGTACGGTCGCAAGATTAAAACTCAAATGAATTGACGGGGGCCCGCACAAGCGGTGGAGCATGTGGTTTAATTCGATGCAACGCGAAGAACCTTACCTACTCTTGACATCCTCAGAAGAGACTGGAGACAGTCTTGTGCCTTCGGGAACTGAGAGACAGGTGCTGCATGGCTGTCGTCAGCTCGTGTTGTGAAATGTTGGGTTAAGTCCCGCAACGAGCGCAACCCTTATCCTTGTTTGCCAGCACGTAATGGTGGGAACTCCAGGGAGACTGCCGGTGATAAACCGGAGGAAGGTGGGGACGACGTCAAGTCATCATGGCCCTTACGAGTAGGGCTACACACGTGCTACAATGGCGTATACAGAGGGCAGCGATACCGCGAGGTGGAGCGAATCTCAGAAAGTACGTCGTAGTCCGGATTGGAGTCTGCAACTCGACTCCATGAAGTCGGAATCGCTAGTAATCGCAAATCAGAATGTTGCGGTGAATACGTTCCCGGGCCTTGTACACACCGCCCGTCACACCATGGGAGTGGGCTGCAAAAGAAGCAGGTAGTTTAACCTTCGGGAGGACGCTTGCCACTTTGTGGTTCATGACTGGGGTGAAGTCGTAACAAGGTAGCGCTAGGGGAACCTGGCGCTGGATCACCTCCTTACACGATGATTATCGTGATGAGTGTCCACACAGATTGATATGGTTTAGATTAGAGAAGCAAACATAGTGTCCCGTTCGTCTAGAGGCCTAGGACACCGCCCTTTCACGGCGGTAACAGGGGTTCGACTCCCCTACGGGATACCATCTTTAAGCGTTTTCGCTGAGAATGTTTAAAAATGGTTCCTGTTTTCTTTTAGTAGAAAGCGAATCTTGCTCTTTAACAATTTGGAAAGCTGACAAAACAACAATTTATTGTTGTTTGTAAAGTTCTCAATGTTTATCGAAAGATAAACACCAACAACACATTCAAGTGTGCTTGGTATCGAATAAGACTTAGGTCTTGTTCAAATTTGAGTCCGGCAAAATCTGTCTCGCACTCATGAAAATTAAACGCGAGACAACTTAGGTTGTTTAAACAACAACCCGAAACTCCTTCGGGTTGTATGGTTAAGTGACTAAGCGTACACGGTGGATGCCTGGGCAGTCAGAGGCGATGAAGGACGTACTAACTTGCGATAAGCGCAGATGAGGCAGTAAGAGCCGTTTGAGTCTGCGATTTCCGAATGGGGAAACCCAGCTGCATAAGCAGTTATCACTAGATGAATACATAGTCTAGTGAGGCAAACCGGGGGAACTGAAACATCTAAGTACCCCGAGGAGAAGAAATCAACCGAGATTCCGGTAGTAGCGGCGAGCGAACCTGGATTAGCCCTTAAGCACTCGTTGAAGTAGGTGAACAAGCTGGAAAGCTTGGCGAAACAGGGTGATAGCCCCGTAACCGACGCTTCATCGAGCGTGAAATCGAGTAGGGCGGGACACGTGATATCCTGTCTGAATATGGGGGGACCATCCTCCAAGGCTAAATACTCCTGACTGACCGATAGTGAACCAGTACCGTGAGGGAAAGGCGAAAAGAACCCCTGTGAGGGGAGTGAAATAGAACCTGAAACCGTGTACGTACAAGCAGTAGGAGCACCTTCGTGGTGTGACTGCGTACCTTTTGTATAATGGGTCAGCGACTTATATTCAGTGGCAAGGTTAACCGAATAGGGGAGCCGTAGGGAAACCGAGTCTTAACTGGGCGTTCAGTCTCTGGATATAGACCCGAAACCGGGTGATCTAGCCATGGGCAGGTTGAAGGTTGAGTAACATCAACTGGAGGACCGAACCGACTAATGTTGAAAAATTAGCGGATGACTTGTGGCTAGGGGTGAAAGGCCAATCAAACTCGGAGATAGCTGGTTCTCCCCGAAAGCTATTTAGGTAGCGCCTCGGACGAATACTACTGGGGGTAGAGCACTGTTAAGGCTAGGGGGTCATCCCGACTTACCAACCCTTTGCAAACTCCGAATACCAGTAAGTACTATCCGGGAGACACACGGCGGGTGCTAACGTCCGTCGTGGAGAGGGAAACAACCCAGACCGCCAGCTAAGGTCCCAAAGTATTGCTAAGTGGGAAACGATGTGGGAAGGCTCAGACAGCTAGGATGTTGGCTTAGAAGCAGCCATCATTTAAAGAAAGCGTAATAGCTCACTAGTCGAGTCGGCCTGCGCGGAAGATGTAACGGGGCTAAGCAATACACCGAAGCTGCGGCAATATCTTTTAGATATTGGGTAGGGGAGCGTTCTGTAAGCCGTTGAAGGTGAACTGTAAGGTTTGCTGGAGGTATCAGAAGTGCGAATGCTGACATGAGTAACGACAAAGGGGGTGAAAAACCTCCTCGCCGGAAGACCAAGGGTTCCTGTCCAACGTTAATCGGGGCAGGGTGAGTCGACCCCTAAGGTGAGGCCGAAAGGCGTAATCGATGGGAAACGGGTTAATATTCCCGTACTTTTGACTATTGCGATGGGGGGACGGAGAAGGCTAGGTGGGCCAGGCGACGGTTGTCCTGGTTCAAGTGCGTAGGCTAGAGAGTTAGGCAAATCCGGCTCTCTGTTAGGCTGAGACACGACGTCGAGCTGCTACGGCAGTGAAGTCATTGATGCCCTGCTTCCAGGAAAAGCCTCTAAGCTTCAGATAGTCAGAAATCGTACCCCAAACCGACACAGGTGGTCGGGTAGAGAATACCAAGGCGCTTGAGAGAACTCGGGTGAAGGAACTAGGCAAAATGGTACCGTAACTTCGGGAGAAGGTACGCTCTTGATGGTGAAGTCCCTTGCGGATGGAGCTGACGAGAGTCGCAGATACCAGGTGGCTGCAACTGTTTATTAAAAACACAGCACTGTGCAAAATCGCAAGATGACGTATACGGTGTGACGCCTGCCCGGTGCCGGAAGGTTAATTGATGGGGTTAGCGCAAGCGAAGCTCTTGATCGAAGCCCCGGTAAACGGCGGCCGTAACTATAACGGTCCTAAGGTAGCGAAATTCCTTGTCGGGTAAGTTCCGACCTGCACGAATGGCGTAATGATGGCCACGCTGTCTCCACCCGAGACTCAGTGAAATTGAAATCGCTGTGAAGATGCAGTGTACCCGCGGCTAGACGGAAAGACCCCGTGAACCTTTACTACAGCTTGGCACTGAACATTGAACCTACATGTGTAGGATAGGTGGGAGGCTATGAATCGATGACGCTAGTTGTCGTGGAGCCGTCCTTGAAATACCACCCTTGTATGTTTGATGTTCTAACTTAGGCCCCTAATCGGGGTTGAGGACAGTGCCTGGTGGGTAGTTTGACTGGGGCGGTCTCCTCCCAAAGAGTAACGGAGGAGCACGAAGGTGGGCTAATCACGGTTGGACATCGTGAGGTTAGTGCAATGGCATAAGCCCGCTTAACTGCGAGAATGACGGTTCGAGCAGGTGCGAAAGCAGGTCATAGTGATCCGGTGGTTCTGAATGGAAGGGCCATCGCTCAACGGATAAAAGGTACTCCGGGGATAACAGGCTGATACCGCCCAAGAGTTCATATCGACGGCGGTGTTTGGCACCTCGATGTCGGCTCATCACATCCTGGGGCTGAAGTCGGTCCCAAGGGTATGGCTGTTCGCCATTTAAAGTGGTACGCGAGCTGGGTTTAGAACGTCGTGAGACAGTTCGGTCCCTATCTGCCGTGGGCGTTGGAAGATTGAAGGGGGCTGCTCCTAGTACGAGAGGACCGGAGTGGACGAACCTCTGGTGTTCGGGTTGTGTCGCCAGACGCATTGCCCGGTAGCTAAGTTCGGAATTGATAACCGCTGAAAGCATCTAAGCGGGAAGCGAGCCCTGAGATGAGTCTTCCCTGACGGTTTAACCGTCCTAAAGGGTTGTTCGAGACTAGAACGTTGATAGGCAGGGTGTGTAAGCGTTGTGAGGCGTTGAGCTAACCTGTACTAATTGCCCGTGAGGCTTAACCATACAACACCCAAGGGGTTTTGATGGACTCAAAGTTAAGCGCATAAGAATGTGTGTGAGAATGAAGACAGCTTTCCAGAATTGTTGGTTTTCACTTTTTAAGAAAAAGTGAAATCAAAAACAGAATTTTGCTTGGCGACCATAGCGTTTTGGACCCACCTGATTCCATTCCGAACTCAGAAGTGAAACGAAACAGCGTCGATGGTAGTGTGGGGTTTCCCCATGTGAGAGTAGAACATCGCCAGGCTTTTAATTTAGCACCAAGCGCTAACCAGACAGCGGAGCGGTAGTTCAGTTGGTTAGAATACCGGCCTGTCACGCCGGGGGTCGCGGGTTCGAGTCCCGTCCGCTCCGCCACTTATTATGAAACCCAGTCTTCGGACTGGGTTTTTTGCTATTGGCTCTCCACTATTTGGTCAGTGATGTATTGGGTTATCTGGCCTTATCTCCTTATTTTACCGCTCAGCTTCCCCTCCGTCAGTGCATCATGCGTGCCCCTTTCATCCGAGTAATAAAAAACCGATGCACAAGGCATCGGTTTGGTGGTGGGATGGTTTAATCCTGAGCTGGCTAGAGTATCTATTCAAGGATTCGCTCAGCCATGATGTTCCTGCTGAACAGATATCGGGGCATCTTCGCGATTGATTTCAGTTTGCATCGCTCGCTCTGCTTGCTTGGCTTGCTCAATCATTGGGGTAATGGTTGAACCTTGGATCAAGATTGAAAATACGACCACTGAGTAGGTCATGACCATGATCAGCTCTTTTACCTCAATCAATTTTTCTGGAATGACCAAAATACCCGATGGTATTGAAAGAGCCATCGCTAAAGCCAGTCCACCACGTAGGCCGCCCCAAGTTAGAATACGCACCGACCAAGGGTTGTAGTTGCGGTAGCGTTTAAAGCCGATATAAGGCACTAATACGCTGAGATAGCGTCCACACAGTACTAATGGAATGGCAAACACCATCAAAATTAAGTCTTCGCGGTGGAATTCAAACAGCAACATTGACATACCAATCAGTAGAAATAGCAGACCATTTAGAAATTCATCAACCAGTTCCCAAAAATGGTCGAGGTGATCGACGCTCTCTTTTGAAAAGCCAATAAAGCGTGTCCAGTTACCAATCATGATCCCGGAGACCACCATCGCCAGTGGTCCCGAGACATGGATGATATCGGCGAATACATAGCCAGCAGTAGGGATGCCAATCGTGAGCAGCAGTTCCATCGAATGATCATTGGTGGCAGAGATAAGATAGTGGAATACCAATCCTAATAATGCCCCGTAAATCATTCCACCAATCGCTTCTTGCACAAACAGCAAGCTAACACTGCCGATGGTTGGCGTTTGATCGCCAAAAGCGATGGTAAAAATAGTGACGAAGATAACCAAGCCAAAACCATCATTGAATAGCGATTCTCCTTCGATTTGGGTGGCTATTCGTTTGGGGGCTTTTAGCTTCTTAACAATAGCCAGCACTGCGATGGGGTCGGTGGGTGAAATGAGTGCACCAAACAAAAGGCAGTACACCAGATCAAGTGGGATGCCGATTAATCGGCAGAAGCCATATAAAGCGAAGCCAATAAAGAAGGTGGAAAATAGCGTGGCGCCGAGTGCGAGTATGGTAATTTCCCATTTTTGATCTTTAAGGTTGGGTAATTTAATACCTAAACCGCCAGCAAACAGCAGAAAGCCTAAAATGCCTTTGAGCAGAAAGTTCTCAAAGTTAATTTTGGTTACAATGTCGGTAGCGATTTGATTGAGATGAAACCAGTCGTTTTGACCGGCAATCAACAGCAGCAATGACAAAATCATCGAGCCGGCGGTGATCGCAATAGTAGTCTGCATTTTGCTGATCTTGCTATTTAAAAATGCGATCAGCATGGCGGCTGCAGAAAGGAAGCACAGGGTGTAGTAAACGGACATTTTGCTCTCAGTGTATGTAACAACTTGTAAATTAAATTGTGTTTCTGGGTTGGATAAATAGCAAATATTTTTTATCACTTAAGTTTTTACCCACCGTACACGCTATCTATTTTTTCTTAAGTTTTAGCCATCTAGATTTCTGAATTGTGTGTGATAGGATGTGATCACAGCATAAGGAATAGGGCGGTATTGTGGGACAGGAAGTAAGACAACAACTCGAGCAACAATTGAAGCAGCGTATCCTGATCATCGATGGTGGTATGGGGACGATGATTCAAAGCTATCAATTACAAGAGGCAGACTATCGTGGTGAACAATTTGCAAATTGGCACTGTGATTTAAAAGGGAATAATGACCTCTTAGTGCTGACCCAGCCGCAGATCATTAAAGAAATCCACACCGCGTATTTGGCTGCGGGAGCGGATATTCTGGAAACCAACACATTTAATGCCACTACGATTGCCATGGCGGACTATGACATGCAATCCGTTAGCGAAGAGATTAACTTCGCCGCGGCGCAATTAGCACGACAAGTCGCCGATGAGTGGACCGCACGACAGCCCGATAAGCCGCGTTTTGTGGCTGGTGTTCTTGGGCCAACCAATCGCACTTGTTCAATCTCCCCCGATGTGAATGATCCTGGTTTTCGTAATGTGACATTTGATCAGTTGGTTGAGGCGTATGCGCAATCTACTCGCGCGTTGATCAAAGGTGGTTGCGATCTGATTTTGATTGAAACCATTTTTGATACGCTCAATGCCAAAGCGTGTGCATTTGCCGTCGATAGTGTATTTGAAGAGCTCGCCATTACTTTACCGGTCATGATCTCCGGTACCATCACCGACGCCTCGGGACGAACCCTTTCTGGGCAGACGACCGAAGCTTTCTATAATGCGTTACGCCATGTGCGACCCATTTCGTTTGGTTTGAACTGTGCGTTAGGTCCAGACGAGCTGCGCCAGTATGTGGAAGAGTTGTCGCGCATTGCCGAGTGCTATGTTTCGGCACACCCGAATGCGGGTTTGCCTAACGCATTTGGCGAATATGATCTCTCGCCAGATGAGATGGCCGAGCATATTGTTGAATGGGCGCAAGCCGGCTTTTTGAACTTAGTTGGAGGTTGTTGTGGTACCACTCCGCAGCATATTGCCGCAATGGCTAAAGCTCTAGATGGTGTGAGACCAAGGGTTTTACCAGATCTAAAAGTGGAATGTCGCCTCTCGGGTTTAGAGCCGCTCAATATTGGCCCTGAAACCTTATTTGTGAATATTGGTGAGCGCACTAATGTCACTGGTTCGGCGCGTTTTAAACGTCTGATCAAGGAAGAACAATACGATCAAGCCTTGGATGTGGCCCGTGAACAAGTGGCAAACGGCGCACAAATTATCGACATCAATATGGATGAAGGTATGTTGGATGCGCAAGCCTGTATGGTGCGCTTCCTAAATTTGTGCGCGGCTGAGCCGGAAATTTGCAAAGTGCCGGTGATGGTTGACTCCTCGAAGTGGGAGGTGATTGAGGCTGGGCTGAAATGTATTCAAGGCAAAGGGATTGTGAACTCGATTTCGCTTAAAGAGGGCGAAGAAAAGTTTATTGCGCAAGCTAAACTGGTGCGTCGTTACGGTGCTGCGGTCATTGTGATGGCATTTGATGAAGTGGGTCAGGCCGATACTCGCGAGCGCAAATTGGCCATCTGTCGCCGTGCATATCGGATCTTAGTCGATGAGGTGGGCTTTCCTGCGGAAGATATCATCTTTGACCCCAATATCTTTGCTGTTGCCACTGGGATTGATGAACACAACAACTATGCGGTGGATTTTATTGAGGCGGTTGCCGATATCAAACGTGATCTACCCTATGCGATGATTTCTGGTGGCGTATCTAACGTCTCTTTCTCTTTCCGTGGCAACAACTATGTGCGTGAAGCGATCCATGCGGTGTTTCTCTATCACTGTTTTAAACATGGTATGGATATGGGGATTGTCAACGCCGGCCAGTTGGAAATTTACGATAACGTGCCGAGTAAACTGCGTAATGCGGTGGAAGATGTGATCCTCAATCGGCGTAACGATGCGACCGAGCGACTGCTGGAGATTGCTGAAGCGTATCGAGACAACAGTGTCGGCAAAGAGGAGGATAGTGCCGCACTGGAGTGGCGTAGTTGGCCAGTGGCTAAGCGTCTTGAGCATGCTCTGGTGAAAGGGATTACCGAATTTATTGTGCAAGATACGGAAGATGCCCGTCAGCAAGCAAGTAAGCCGATCGAGGTGATCGAAGGGCCGCTGATGGATGGTATGAACGTTGTGGGTGACTTGTTCGGCGAAGGAAAAATGTTCCTGCCTCAAGTGGTTAAATCCGCCCGAGTCATGAAGCAAGCGGTAGCTTACCTTGAACCTTTCATTAATGCCCAAAAAAATAGCAGTAGCTCGAACGGTAAAATCTTACTCGCCACGGTCAAGGGCGATGTGCATGACATTGGCAAAAACATCGTTGGAGTGGTTTTGCAGTGTAATAATTTCGAGATTATTGACTTAGGTGTGATGGTCTCTTGTGAGCAGATCCTCAAAGTCGCGCGTGAGCAGCAGGTCGATATTATTGGCTTATCGGGTTTGATCACACCCTCATTAGATGAAATGGTGCATGTCGCGAAAGAGATGGAGCGACAAGGTTTTACTATTCCATTGTTAATTGGTGGCGCAACCACGTCAAAAGCTCATACTGCGGTTAAGATTGAGCAGAATTATCATGCGCCAGTGGTGTACGTGAATAACGCATCACGCGCGGTTGGGGTGTGTACTTCGCTGCTTTCTGATGATCAGCGGGCTGGATTTGTTGAACGTTTGGATCTGGATTATCAGCGCACGCGTGAGCAACATGCACGCAAGATGCCCAAATCAGCGCCAGTGACCTTAGTACAAGCAAGGGGCAATAAGGCGCAGTTAGACTGGGCAAGCTACACGCCGCCAGCTCCCGCTAAACCTGGTGTGCATGTGTTTGAAAACATTGCGTTAGCAACGCTACGTCCTTATATCGACTGGACACCTTTCTTTATGACTTGGTCGCTGATGGGCAAATACCCTGCAATTTTGGAGCATGAAGAAGTCGGTGAAGAAGCGAAACGTCTGTTTCATGATGCCAATGCTTTGCTTGATACAGTAGAGCGAGAAGGGCAATTGAAAGCCAGTGGTATGTGTGCTCTGTTCCCTGCGGCGAGTGTCGGTGATGATATTGAGGTATATCATGATGAATCGCGCACCCAAGTGGCTTATCGACTGCATCACTTGCGCCAGCAAACGGAAAAGCCCAAGGGCGCGAATTACTGCTTATCGGATTACATTGCGCCGAAAGAGAGTGGTCAGCGTGATTGGATTGGCGCATTTGCGGTAACGGGTGGTATTGGCGAGCGAGCCTTAGCCGATGCCTATAAAGCACAAGGCGATGATTATAATGCGATCATGATCCAAGCGGTGGCCGATCGTTTGGCGGAAGCCTTCGCCGAATATCTGCATGAAAAAGTGCGTAAAGAGATTTGGGGTTATGCCAGCCATGAAAATCTCTCTAATGATGAGTTGATCCGTGAGCGTTATCAGGGCATTCGCCCAGCACCGGGTTATCCCGCTTGTCCTGAGCATACCGAAAAGGGCACCTTGTGGCAGATGTTGCATGTTGAACAAACCATTGGCATGTCACTGACTTCGAGCTATGCCATGTGGCCAGGTGCTTCAGTCTCGGGATGGTATTTTTCACATCCTGATGCGCGTTATTTTGCGGTGGCGCAGATCCAGCAAGATCAGCTACACAGTTATGCTGAGCGCAAAGGTTGGAGTTTACAGCAAGCTGAGCAGTGGTTAGCGCCTAACTTAGAGGTGTAATTAGCGAGCGGTTGAATTGTGAGAGGCCACCGGATGTGGCCTCTCATTTTTTTATGAGATTATTTTTCAAATAGCTCAGTGTGTAGTTTTTGCACCGCTTGCTTGGCGACGGCTTCAGGTAATAAGAAACACAGATTGTGTGCGCTGGCCCCGTAGCAGATCATACGCAAGTTATAATCTTCCAACACGCTGAACACTTGTTTAGCGTAGCCACGGCTCTCTTTCATCTTGTTGCCAATCAGCGCAATTAAACACAAATTGTATTCGACTTCGACGCTGCACAACGCTTCTAGCTCTGCTCGAACTGCTTCTGGTAGTTCAGGCGCGCCACCAGAGGTATCGGTTTTATCTAAGGTGAGTGACACACTGATCTCAGAGGTGGTGATCAGGTCTACCGACAGTTTATGTTTAGCCAGAATCTCAAATACCTTAGCTAGGAAGCCGTAGGCATGGAACATCTGCGCACTACGCAGCGTCACCATGGTTTGGTTGCAGCGCAGTGCCAGGGCACGATACAAGGGGGCGCTTGTTACCTGTTGCCGGATCCAAGTGCCGCCTTTTTCAGGCTCTTTCGACGAGCCTACAAATACCGGAATACCGTGCCGTACTGCGGGTAACAAGGTCGATGGATGCAGAATTTTTGCGCCAAAATTGGCCATCTCTGACGCTTCACTAAAACTGATCTCGGCAATCGGTGCGGCTTTAGATGCAATACGTGGATCGGTACTGTAGATCCCTGGCACATCGGTCCAAATTTCCAAGCCGCAAGCTTGCACCGCTTCCGCAATCAACGCGGCAGAGTAGTCACTGCCCCCGCGGCCTAAAGTAGTGGTATTCCCTTGTGCATCGGAGCCAATAAAACCTTGTGTGATCACCACATGTTGCTGACAAAGTGGGAGCAATTTTTGTTGAGCCAACGCAGCCATTTCCGTTAACTGTGGCTCAGCTTTGCCGTAGTGACTGTCGGTGCGTAGTACTTCACGAATATCAAAACGTACCGCATTGACACCCCGTTCGCACATCAATTGGGTCAAAATATAGGTGGAGATCAATTCACCACTGGCGACCAACTGATCGGTTAATTTTTTGTTGGGATGTGATGCCGCGGCTTCGGCGGCACTGGCTACCGTATCTAATACCTCTTTGACTTGTTGTTCGACCCGAGTGGGATCTGCCAGTTGGTCGATGATCACATAATGGATATCGGTCAGTTGTTGTAAAATCGCTCGACGGCGATCGGCGGATGCCACGCCATTGGCCAGCTCAACCAATAAATTGGTGACCCCAGAACAGGCACTACTGACCACTAAACGGGTTTGTGGATTATTTTCAATGATGGCCGAACAACGGCTCATCGCTTCAAAGTTGGCGACACTAGTACCACCAAATTTGGCGACGTTAAATGTGCTCACGGCAATTCTCCCAGACTTCCTGAAAAACGAGTTGTTGGTAAACCCAACGTCCAATGTTGTGAAGAGAGTGTTGTTATAGAGCAAAATAGAGGGGTGACAATAGAAAGGTGTCCCTTCGAAGCTCTTCATCAGATCCGAACTGATGACAGTTGAAGGGATTCAGCCCATTCAACCGATAAACCAAAGCCGCAACTTTGATTCACCTCGGCACTACTCCCCCTGAATGTTCTGTTTTGGAGTTGAGGCTCCACAAAACATCTGCCTGGGTAGTGCTCCTCTTCTGCTAGATAGCGCATTCATTGAACGGTGTTGGTCAAATATTGTCAACGATAAATTGTGCTTCAAGTGCAAATAAACATAACATTTCAGTGACAATGATTTGCCGTTTCAAGATGCTGCCAAGGTTTGCGGTGAGGTTATCACCGCAAGTTGGGATGGAGTGAAACCACTTATGGTGTTGCTTGTGATGGTGCGACTGTCGTTACTGATGAGCGATACTGAATATGACTGAAATCCTGATTGGGAAATAGAAACTCTGCCTCAGTACAGATTTGCTGAGCACGACTGTTATCACCTAATCCTTGGTAGGCCAAAATTAAATTACTGTAAAAAGTAGGGCGTGGTTGATGTTGAATCACTTGATGTGACCACTGCACATAAGGTTCAATCAACTGTGGTTTTTGTTCATGCAAGCCAATGTGCAGATAAGTACTGTAAATATCCCAGTCCAATCGGTCTTGCCAAACTATCGGATTGGTCACCAGCTTGAGTAGCTCGGGATCTCGCGGTTGCGATTGCTCAAATTGAGTAAGTATATAATTGGTTTGCAATGCGCTAACCATATACAAGCTGGTGATAATCGGCATCACTAAGCTCAGCATACGCAGTAGTGATTGACTGATAAGACTGAAATTGGCCAGTCGGTAACGCGCGACCCGCTGATCAACCCAATAGATCAAGATAATGAAAGTGATCCAGTGAATGGCCGAGTGATAAAATGGATACTCCAATTGTGCATGTAAAGTGATCGGCACCAACAGTGCCAGCATCGCTAAGCGCGTACCGCGTTTGGCGGAATAAATGCGCAGCATACACGCACAGGCTGCCAATAAAATCCCCAGAACTGGCAGCATTCCTCCTTCAACGCCCCAATACAACAGTTCATTATGTGGATGATCCATGGCGGCAAGGCCGGCTGGGTAGTGGCTATTAAGTTGATGCTGGCGAGCGGTATACAGCAGATATTGTGCTTCAAATTTTCCATAACCATAACCAGTGAAGGGTTTTTCGATGATCATATCGATGGCTTGTGGAAAGGTGTAACGGCGTGGGCTTTCGAGATCGGTTTTATTGGCTACCCAATCAGCGCTGTTTTGACTATGCATCGCCGCAAAGCCGGCGCATAGCCCGAGCCCAATCGCAAGTAACCAGAGAGTAAAGCGTTGGCGAGAGGCGAATCTGTATAGGTAAGCGGCGATCAAAATAATACTGATTAAACTGGCAATCCAGCCGGTACGCGAGGCCAGTACGAGTAATAACGGCACCGTGAGTATTGGTGTGATATACAACATTCCCATTTTACTGAGATGGGCGTCGTACTTCTCCGGTTGCCGTGCGAGTAGATAGCCTGAAAGCGCTAGCCCGGTCGCTAAAAAGCTCGCCATGACGTTGGGTTGTTGAAAAATACCATAAGGACGATTGGCCACACTGTCATAGCCAAATGGATTGCCGGGCGCTAAGTAAAAATATTGCACTAAACCAATCATGGCTTCAATGAGACTGGCGAGCAGAATAAACCACAGCAGTCGCTGCTTATGTTTATTGCTGAAGCGAAATTGTTGCAGTACCACAAATAGCAGTAATCCAGTCCACAGTCCGATCAGGCGGTTGATACTGTGTAATCCATCGGCATCGCTATAGGTGATCGGTAACGTCAGCAGCACACAACTGATAGTCAGGCCAATCGTCAGTTTTGAATAACGCAGTGCTTGATTATTGGCGAGTTGATATAAACCAATCGCGAGCGTAATACTGAGCGCAATCCAAGTGGTATTGTTAAACGCGAGCGCGAGTCCAACCCCTCCTGGATTGGGCATAAAGAAATGCATTGCGACTAGATAGACTAGCGCCAAACAAAATAGAAAGGGTTTATTGAGCGGCAGGCTAGGCGTGTGAGGCTCTAGCCGAGTGCCGCTTAACAGCAAAATTGCCATGCAGTTTACCTTAATAACAAACCAGCCCTGGATGGGCTGGTTTGGTTACTTTAGCTTTTTTTTCTAATTCAACAAAGGCTTGAGGAAGCGTGCTGTGTGTGAATTCTCGACCAAACTCACCTCTTCAGGGGTGCCTTGCGCAATAATTAGCCCTCCGCCTTGGCCGCCTTCTGGGCCTAAATCAACGATCCAGTCGGCAGTTTTGATCACATCTAGGTTGTGTTCAATCACCACGACTGTATTGCCGTGATCGCGTAAGCGATGCAGGACATTGAGCAGTTGTTGAATATCGTGGAAATGAAGACCAGTCGTTGGTTCATCGAGAATATATAAGGTTTGGCCAGTATCGCGTTTGGAAAGCTCACGCGCGAGCTTCACCCGCTGTGCTTCACCACCTGAAAGTGTGGTGGCCGACTGACCTAGCCGAATATAAGAGAGTCCGACATCGATCAAGGTTTGCAGCTTACGGGCAATTACAGGAACCGGATCAAAAAATTCCCGCGCATCTTCTACCGTCATATCCAGCACATGATCAATGGTTTTGCCTTTATAGTGCACTTCCAGCGTTTCACGGTTATAGCGCTTGCCTTTACACACATCACAAGGGACATACACATCCGGTAGGAAGTGCATTTCAACTTTGATCACCCCATCACCCTGACACGCTTCACAGCGACCACCCCGCACGTTGAAACTAAAGCGCCCCGGTTGGTAACCGCGCGCACGGGATTCTTGAGTACCCGCAAACAGTTCACGGATCGGGGTAAAGATCCCAGTATAGGTTGCAGGGTTAGAGCGTGGCGTTCGGCCGATTGGGCTTTGATCAATTTCGATCACTTTATCAAAATGTTCCAGCCCTTGAATCGAAGCATAAGCTGCCGGCATGGCAGTGGTTGCGCCATTGAGTGCGGTATGGGCAATCTTAAAGAAAGTGTCGTTGATCAGCGTCGATTTACCTGAGCCAGAAACGCCAGTTACACAGGTAAATAAGCCCACCGGGATCGACAGATCGACATTTTTTAAGTTATTGCCAGCCGCACCTTTTAATTCAACGGTTTTGCTCGCATCACGTGGCGTTCGCTGTGCGGGTAGCGCAATTTTTTTTGCCCCGCTGAGGTACTGGCCGGTGAGTGAATTGGGGTTAGCAATGATCTCATCCACATTGCCTTGTGCGACCACATTGCCGCCATGTACCCCCGCCCCAGGGCCAATATCAATCACATGATCTGCCATGCGGATCGCATCTTCATCATGCTCAACCACTAACACCGTATTACCTAGGTTGCGTAGATGAGTTAGGGTTTGCAGTAAGCGTTCGTTATCACGCTGGTGGAGGCCAATCGAAGGTTCATCAAGCACATACATTACCCCGACCAGCCCAGCTCCGATCTGGCTTGCCAAACGGATACGCTGCGCTTCACCGCCAGATAAGGTTTCGGCACTGCGTGATAGGTTTAAGTAATTGAGGCCCACGTTAACCAAAAATTGCAGACGATCATTGATCTCTTTCATCACTTTTTCGGCGATTTGCGCGCGTTGGCCTTCCAAGGAGAGTTGCTGGAAAAAATTCAGCGCATCGGCAATGCTGAACTCAACAATTTGTGGCAGCGCGGTATCATTGATAAACACATTACGTGCTTCGATTTTTAAGCGCGTACCGCCACAGCTACTGCATGGCTTATTGGCAATATATTTGGCTAAGTCTTCGCGTACCGAGTTGGATTCCGTATCGCGATAACGGCGTTCTAAATTGTGCAAAATCCCTTCAAAGGGATGCTTTTTCAGGCGGAGATCACCGCGATCATTAACGTACTTAAATTCAATTTCAGTACGACCAGAGCCATCAAGAATGATCGATTGAATTTTTTTGCTCAGTTTATTGAATGGGGTATGCAGATCGAAAGCGTAGTGTTCCGCGAGTGCGGTTAACATTTGAAAGTAATAGAAGTTCTTTTGATCCCATCCACGAATGGCACCTTGTGCCAGACTTAAATTGGCATCTTGCAGTACACGATCGGGGTCAAAATATTGTTGTACACCTAGGCCATCACATGTCGGGCAAGCGCCGGCTGGGTTATTAAAAGAGAACAGGCGCGGCTCCAGCTCGCGCATACTGTAACCACAATGTGGGCAGGCGAAATTGGCGGAAAAAATCTGCTCTTCACCCTCACCTTCCATTGGTGCGATGACGACTATGCCCCCAGACAGAGTGAGCGCGGTTTCAAATGATTCGGCTAAGCGCTGCTGTAGATCACTACGCACTTTAAAGCGATCAACAATCACTTCAATGGTGTGTTTTTTGTGTAATTCCAGCGCGGGGGGATCGGTGAGATCACAGGTTTCGCCATCAATCCGCGCACGAATAAAGCCTTGTGCAGCGAGATTTTCTAAGGTTTTTACGTGCTCGCCTTTACGCTCTTTGACTATGGTGGCGAGCAGCATCATTTTGCTGCCTTCCGGTAACTCTAACACCTTATCGACCATTTGGCTGATGGTTTGCGCTTTAAGTGGTACTTGATGTTCAGGGCAGCGTGGTTCACCGACCCGTGCATAGAGTAGACGCAAGTAGTCATAAATTTCAGTGATCGTACCGACGGTGGAGCGTGGGTTGTGTGAGGTGGACTTTTGTTCTATCGAAATCGCGGGCGATAATCCTTCAATGTGGTCAACATCTGGCTTTTCCATTAACGAGAGAAATTGACGAGCGTAAGCGGAAAGCGATTCGACATAGCGCCGTTGGCCTTCGGCATACAGCGTATCAAACGCGAGAGATGATTTGCCTGAGCCGGAAAGGCCAGTGATCACGATTAGCTTATCGCGAGGAATGGTCAGATTGATGTTTTTGAGATTATGGGTACGAGCGCCGCGTACTTCGATTTTGTCCATCAGGTGTGCTCTTTGCTTAACACGAAGTGCAGCAAGTATTGCATAGCGTGAACAAAGTGCAAGTGAATACTGGATAAAAAAACAGTCATGTATATCGTAAAAAAGCCTACTCATATTGCGGTGAGTAGGCTGACAATATTCGCGGTGTACTTGCTATAATTACTGCGCTTTTTGGGTCAGTTTTTTGGCTAGTTCAATTTTTTGTGCGTTTTGCTTATACATGTTTTCATAGCAGAAGTTGGTGGCCTCGATATAGCCTTCAACGCTACCGCAGTCGAAACGTCGACCTTTAAATTTATAGGCTAACACACAGCCGGATTTCGCTTGTTTGAGTAGGGCGTCAGTGATTTGGATCTCGCCGCCTTTGCCGGGTTCGGTTTGTTCGATCAGATCAAAAATATCTGGAGTCAGGATATACCGGCCGATAATCGCCAGATTACTTGGTGCGGTACCCGGTTCTGGTTTTTCGACCATATTATCGACTCGGAACAGATCATCTTTGATCATTTCGCCAGCGATCACGCCATATTTGTGGGTTTCATTTTCGGGTACTTCTTGTACCGCAACAATCGAGCAGCGGAACTGCTTGTACAGTGCAACCATCTGCATCAGTACCCCTTGCTGTTCATTGACACACAAGTCATCAGCCAGTACCACCGCAAACGGTTCGTCACCCACCAGCTCTTTACCGGTTAAAATTGCATGCCCTAAGCCTTTCATTTCACGTTGGCGAATGAAGGTAAAATTAGCACTTTCAATGATGTGACGGATATCAATTAGCAGATCTTCTTTATTGGTGCCGCGGATCTGATGCTCTAACTCATAGTTCATGTCAAAGTGATCCATGATCGATTGTTTACCTCGACCTGTCACAATACACATCCCCGTGATCCCGGCTTGAATCGCCTCATCAACCCCATATTCAATCAGTGGCTTGTTGACGATTGGCATCATCTCTTTAGGCATTGACTTAGTTGCAGGTAGAAAGCGGGTCCCGTAACCTGCCGCCGGAAATAGACACTTTTTAATCATAATTTCGATCCATGGTGTGCTAGGAAAAATAATTTCGACTCTACCATTTCTTATTCACCACTGCATTACGTTGCTGCGATAGGTGCCAAAAATGTGTGTAAAGTCTTACTGTTGCCACATATTATGCGTAGACTAACTGGTACGAAATATCAAATTACCGACTCTATCAAACTGTCCACTGTGGTTAATCCGCACATATTTGGGTATCCCCTTCCTACTTGAAGCTGCAGCGGTGTTGGCTAGGTTCGTTCACTCCAATCACATAGTTTGTCTATGCTCATAGGAATCAATCACTTGCCGCCTACCTGCAACTCGAAGTGGTTTGGGTATAGCTCTCGGCAGAGCCTCACATTCCTGATTGAATGAGATAAATATCACAATATATTTTGGTTCACCCAAGCAATTGCTTTGACGCGGTTTTTGACATTTAACTTCTTAAATATTTGATATAAATGTGATTTAACCGTGAACTCACTGATAAATAAACTTTCAGCAATTTGCATATTGGATGCACCAGTTTGTAAGCTGCGCAGAATTTGAATTTCACGAGCGGTGAGATCGACGGTCGCTTGTGTTTGATGAGTTTGGAATGCATAACGATAGTAGTGCAATAATTGACTGCTCACATGGCGCGGTAACCAATTTTGACCATTGATAATTTCACCTAGCCCATGGGCAATGAAATCAGTTTCATCACTGGCATAAAACAGCCCCTTCAAGTTACCAAAAGTTAGTAGTTCGTCAGTTTTTAAGCGCTTAGCTACGTTAAATAAAATCGTTTCAAAGTAGGGACTGGTGAGTTTCAGTGGTCCAAGTTGCTGGCGAATTTGGCCGCTCTGCCGATGGTCGAGCAGCAGAATTTTATGCTTATCAGATTGAAAGTCTTGCAATAAACGTGGTGGCTCAATAATAGGAATCGGCAAATCCAGTGTGGTGATTGCCGCCTGAATAGCAGGGTCTAAATCCTGTGGCTGAGGGGTGAGTAAGTAAATAGTGCGGGCGTAATTGGCTCGTTGCATGATGATTACCTACCTATACTGATATGAAATAGTGCCATTAATATGACCAAAAAAAGGTGCTGATGCTATGTGAACAGAGTAATTTGCGGAGCACCTCTATCGCGTAAGTAATCGATAGGTTTGTCAGTGAGTTGTTTTGGTGAAATGGTCTTAAGAAGCAAAATTTGTGAAACGGAGATTCATGTTGTGCTCAGCATAATCGGGGAATTCGATTGGTTCAGCCGACAAAACGGTGGTATCCTTGTCGACTACTTAAAATCAATAGATATGACCTGATTACGGAGCAAAACATGGCAAGCCGTGGCGTGAACAAAGTAATTTTGATTGGTAACTTAGGCCAAGATCCTGAAGTGCGTTATATGCCAAGTGGTGGCGCGGTAGCGAATATTACCATTGCGACTTCTGAAAGCTGGCGTGATAAAACGACCGGTGAACAGAAGGAAAAAACCGAATGGCACCGTGTGACGCTGTATGGAAAATTGGCAGAAGTTGCAGGTGAATATTTGCGTAAAGGCTCTCAAGTTTATATTGAAGGTCAATTGCAAACGCGTAAATGGCAAGATCAGAATGGTCAAGATCGTTACTCTACCGATATCGTGGTGCAAGGCTATAACGGGATCATGCAGATGCTTGGTGGCCGTGCACAACAAGGCGGTATGCCAGCCCAAGGTGGTATGAATCCTCCTGCGCAGCAAGGTAACTGGGGGCAACCACAGCAGCCGGTTAAACAGTCTCAACCGATCCAGCAACCTGCGCCGCAACAATATGCTCAGCCGCAATATAATGAGCCCCCGATCGATTTTGATGATGACATCCCATTCTAGGGGTGTGATTGACGAAAAAAGCCGCGAATTTCGCGGCTTTTTTATATAGTTATCTCAATTGGTTGTAATATAAATAGCTTGGGACTGGACTCCCAGTTGCAGCGCACAAGGAACATAGTACGAAATGAGGTATACACCGACATTAAAATTGAGTACTCGGCTCGTCGCGTTTGTGACCATGACGGTGATCAGCGCCATGTTTATCCTTTTTATTGGCGGGATATTATCTTTTCAGCGCCTCGGTCAGGAATATCTCAATCACTATCTGCAGGGTATTGTTGAGGTCGTCGATAAAGAGCTGGATGATCCTGATGCGCTACACGCTATGCCACATTGGATGCCGAAGATGCTGCAAGCCAGTGGCATTATTGAAATGCAACTTAGTTCTCAAACCACGGTTGTGTATCGTTTTAACGATGCAGATGCCAGTATTGACAGCACTCGTGTATCTCTAGTTACGCTGCCACTCAAACGCCACCCCGCTTATGTAGCACATTTTAAGGCTATTCCCCCCTATCTCAGTTATGCAGACTCTCCACAAGCGATGTGGTCGACTTCACTTGCCATCTTGTTGATTATATTGTTCCTACAGCGAGGGGTTAAGTGGTTAAAAGAACAACTATTCGGCTCCGAGCTTTTAGAAGAGCGTGGGCGAATGATTTTAGCTGGACGGGTTGAGCAGCATGCAAAAGGTGATCCTCGAGAATGGCCTTATACCGCTAGCGAAGCGATCGACCGCTTGATTGAAGAGTTGCAGGATGCTCGTCAAGAGCGTAGCCGCTTTGATACTTTCATTCGCAGCCAAACTTTTTTAGATCAATTAACCGGCACCGCGAATCGAGTGTTGTATGACAGCAAACTGGAATCCGCTTTGCTAGAGAGTGGCGCGCATGGTGGAGTGATGATGCTGCGGCTCGACGATCTAGAGTCGGCACGCGAAGATAGTTCGAAATTGTCAGTCGATGAGCTGATCGTAGAAGTCGGTCAGTGTTTGTCTAATATCGTACAGCGCTACCCAGATGCGATTTTATCTCGTTATTACGATGATGTATTCGCGCTGTTTATTCCTCATCAAGGGAGTAAAGAGGTGGCGCAGGTTGCTTCTCAAGCCGTCAAATTGATCGAGCGTCTTGTGCCACCAGAGCCGCTCAGTGAAGACAATTGGTTCCATATTGGTGTGACCATGTACCATGAAGGGGAGCGGCGTGGGCGGATCATTGATGAGATGGAGACCTCGCTTAAAAGTGCCCAATTACAGGGGGTTAATGCATGGAGTCGTTTTCAAAAACCGCAGCAGTTACCAGAAAGTCGCGGCAGTGTGCGGTGGCGTACTCTGTTTGAGCAAGCGCTGCAGCCTGATGCAATTTTATTATATCGTCAGGCCTGTTATCTCACTGCGGCTAATAGCGAACGTGAGTTGGTGCATTACGAATTGTTTGCCCGTATTCAAGATCCACAACATGGCATTCTGAAAGCTTCTCGTTTTAGTTCGGCGTTAGAAACGGTCGGTTATGAGGCGATGTTGGATCGCGCAGTTTTATGCAGCGTAGTGCATTTTATTAAGCAAACTGAGAACTGTGATCCTCTATCCATTAATTTACACGTTGTTCCATTTAGCAATAGAAGATATGCTCGCTGGATAACTAATGAACTGATGCAAATGCCATTTTCTTTGCGTTCGCGGCTCTCATTTGAGTTTTCTGAAGCGCACCTAATTAAGCATTTGGATTATATGCGCCCGATTGTGCGCATGTTAACTGGGTTAGGTTGTCAGGTAGTGGTTGGGCAAGCGGGCAGAACCATTGTTAGCACACACTACATCAAAGAGCTAAAAATTAATTATCTTAAACTGCATCGCAGTTTGATTAAAAAAATAGACCAACGTTACGAGAATCAACTGTTTATACGCAGTTTGGTTGGCGTGTGTAGTGGAACACAAACGGAGGTGATCGCGGTAGGGGTTGAAACACCACAGGAGTGGCAATCTTTACAGATGTTAGGAGTGAAAGGTGTGCAGGGACGACTATTTGATGAAGAGCGTCAGATGTTGCCGCTTCCATCGACAGAGCCAGCCAAATGCTCTCCTGCGATCTCTTTGACTCCCGTCAGTAAACGTAATCGATGGCGAATCAAATAACAGTGGCTGGAGAATGAAAATACCAAGCTGGACCAACCCATTAGGTTGGATAGGAAAATTATTTACTGCAAAAACGACTGCTCAGCAACTGTACGTCATGGTACAGCCAGAAAGTTTATTTTTTACCGCCGATGATCTGCCGCCGATCCCTGCTCAGCCGTTAAACCAGCAAAATTGGCAATCGGTGCTAGTGCAAACTTTACAGCAGCATGCGATTCATGATGTGCAAATACATCTGGTGCTTCATTCACAGCTTTATCAAACTTATCAAATCGATCAGCCCAATCTACCTCGTGAAGAGTGGTCTGCGGCATTGCCATTCTTGCTTAAAGACATGCTCAGTGAAAAAGTGACTGAGGTGGTGGCCGATGCGCATCTATTGCCTGATAGCGGTAAAGTACAGGCTTATGTGATCAATAAGCGCGTCATTCTGGAATTACAAAGCATGGCGCTAGCCGCGGGCTTAACGCTCGGCAAAATCATTCCCGAGCAAGCCATTTGGGGTTTAACGGGTGGCGAGCTTAGCCATTTTTTATTACTGCATCGAAGCTTAGGTGGCAGTTTTAAGCTGGATGCTTTTATTGATCGACAATGCAGCTTCCAGCGTACTTTGCGTGGAATTAGTGCACCAGTTACCGATAACGCGGCCAGCGCTTTGCAATTAGATAGTTTGGCGCTCGAATTACAACGCTCGATTGATTATCTGTCGGCGCAATTTAAAGGCGGTGCTTTACAGCAGCTCAAAGTGTGCTGCGATGGCGAAGATAGCCAAGCCTTACTCGCAGGACTGAATGAACGGTTAAGCGTTAGGGCTTCGGGGCTGGCAGGTGATGCCGCTTTATGCGGCGAGCAGTTAGCGCGTTATGTACGTCATGTATCGCAAGAATCGATCAATTTTTATCAATCGCATCTCAAACCTAAACGAGACCAATTTAGCTTAACCAACCTATTACTGGTTTGGTTGGCGGTCAGCACGCTGTGCTTATTTGGTTATGCCGGTATTGAATACCAAAATGCGCTAGCTCGCCAACAAGCACAAGCATTGTTGCAGCTAAATCAATCGTTGACGGAGCAAGCAGTGACCTTGCGTCAGCAAGCTGCAGCCCATCTTCCTTCGCCGGTGAAATTAGCGGCGATTGAACGGCTCAAAAAACAAATCACCGCCCAACAGCAAGTGCAACAAGCGATGGCGCAATTTGATGTGACCCAGCAAGCTGGTTACAGCGGAGTATTAAATTCGTTAGCGCAATTGGCTCGGCGTGATATCTCTTTAAACCGGATTGTGTTGGATGCTGTGCAGCTTAATGTGCAAGGATTAGCGCGCGATCCTGCGGCGATCCCTAATTGGATCAATCAGTTTAAACAAGAGGTAACCTTGTTAGGACGCAGCTTTGAACAATTGAAAATTGGCCGCAATGAGCAGGATATCATCACCTTTGAACTTAATTCTCAGCGCGGGGAGCGTAAATGATGTCTTATTGGCAAACCGTGGTGCGCCAGTTTTCAGCTCTTTCACTACGCGAAAAAGGCTTGATCGCGCTATGTGGTACGGTGTTGTTGGTGGTGGTATGGCTGATTGGATTGATTGAACCGGCTTTAAAGCAGGGACAAGCACACCAATTGCAGATGCAAAATTTACTCACCAATAACCAGCAACTGCAAAATGAAATGACGATACTGCAAGCCAAATTGGCGCGTAATCCAGATCACAATTTGGATCTGGAATTAGCCCAGCTGACGCGGCAAAGTCAAGATCTGGCTTTGCAACTTGCCGAGCAAATGACCGCTATGGTGGCGCCGTCCGAGATGCCGAATTTATTGGATAATGTGCTTAGGCAAAGCCAAGCGCTTAAATTGATCGCTTTAGAATCGTTACCAGCTGAACCGATCGTTCGTTCTAGCGATCCCAGTGTCAAATCAGACTACTATCTGCATCCGGTGCGCATGGAGTTGACCGGATCTTATTTTGCGATCCGTGATTATTTACAAGCTTTGGAAGCTTTGCCAGTCAAATATTATTGGCGCCGTTTTCACTATCAAGTTGAACGCTATCCACAAGCCAGGATGATCCTCGAAGTCTATACCTTGGGGAGTCGAGAGGAGTTTATTGGTGGTTAAATATGTAATGTTATTGGCGTTAATCGTGGTGAGTCAGAGTTATGCCAGCCAAGATCCCACTGCACCACTTGGTTGGCAGACGTCGAGCAAAGGAGATGCACTAACACCGCGTTATCGAGTACCAAGTCTGCAAAGTATTGTCTGTACTGAAGGAAAAAGTTGCTACGCAATTCTTGAGCAACAGGTGGTAGCTCAAGGGGATGTCTTGAATGGTTATCGGGTAGCGGCCATCCAACCCAATCAAGTCAAACTCACCCGAGAAGGGAAGGCTTGGCAATTAGCGCTCTTCGCTCTCGATATAAAACAATAAGGTAAGAAAGTCTTATGCGTAAAATCGTACTTGCTGCAGTGGTGACCTCGTTGATGGGATGTTCGATGGGACATCGCGATCCTATTGAAGCGAAGCAAGCACTAAACCAAGCTATTAACGAAACCAGCAGCCGTCAGATTGACCAATTACCTGCGTCAGTCGAAGCGGATCTGATGCCCAATATCGATTCAATCGCCGCTTTGCCTCCGAGAACCTTATCGCGCTTTCGGATCCAAGCCAAAGAAGTGGAAGCGAAAGCCTTTTTTACCAGCTTGATTCAGGGCACTGAATACAGCGCCGCGATCCATCCAGCGGTCACCGGGCGAATTACCCTCAATCTTAGTGATGTCACCTTAGATGAAGTGCTCGCTGTCATGCGTGATTTGTATGGCTTTGATGTGATTAAACAAGGCAAGGTGATCCAAGTTTATCCGGCAGGGCTTCGTACCGTGACCCTGCCGGTTGATTATCTGCAATTTAAACGTACTGGCCGCTCACTCACTGCGATCACGACTGGAACGACCACCAATACCGACACCAATAGTTCAGATTCCAACTCTTCGAACAGCCGTTACTCGGATAGTTATTCAAGAAACTCAAATTCAAGCCGAACCGATGCGCGTGGCGGCACTGAAATTGAAACGACCAATGAAAGTGATTTTTGGCCTCAGCTAGAGCAAGCGGTTGGTCAGTTGTTGGGGCGTCAAGCCGGACAAACGGTGATTGCGAATCCACAGGCTGGAGTGATCACTTTGCGCGCCTATCCTGATGAAATTCGTCAAGTTACCGAGTTTTTAGGTATCGCTCAGCAGCGTATGCAGCGCCAAGTGATTCTAGAAGCGAAAATTTTGGAAGTCACACTTAGTGATGGTTATCAACAGGGGATCAACTGGAGTAAAGCATTCTCTTCTAATGGCACCAATTACCAAATTGGCAGTGGTACGATTACGCAAGACAGTAATGGTAATCCGATCACTTCGGTGCTACCCGGTTTAGATACTATTGGCACTTTACTGGGCGGGCAGTCCAATGTGGTGGTCTCTAGTGGTAGTTTTGATGCGGTGATCAGCTTTATGGGTACTCAAGGTGATTTGAATGTACTTTCTAGCCCACGCGTAACCGCGGCAAATAACCAAAAAGCGGTGATCAAAGTCGGTACTGACGAATATTACGTGACCGACTTATCTAGCGTGGTGGGCAGTGGTGATAATGCTCAAGCTTCTCCGGATATTACTTTGACGCCATTTTTCTCGGGTATTTCATTGGATGTCACGCCACAAATTGATGATAGCGGCAATGTGTTGCTGCATGTCCATCCTGCGGTGATTGAAGTAGAACAGCAGACCAAACGTATTACTTATAACAACCAGCAAATTGAATTGCCGTTAGCCAAAAGTTCGATCCGTGAATCGGACTCGGTGATCCGTGCGAAAGACGGTGATGTGGTAGTGATCGGTGGCTTGATGAAGTCGCACACTCTAGATCGTGTTTCTAAAGTACCATTTTTCGGTGATGTGCCTGGCTTAGGTCATCTGTTTCGTAATACCTCGAAGCAAACTCAAAAGACCGAATTGGTGATTTTGCTTAAACCGACGGTAGTTGGGGTCAACACGTGGCAAAAAGAGTTAGAACGTTCACGCAGTTTGTTACAGGAATGGTTCCCAGATAACCAGTAACATTATGTATTTAAAACACTTTAATCTTGAACGTTTTCCGTTTCATCTCACTCCTGATACGCAGCTGTTTTTGGGGTTAGCCCCACATTTTGAAGCAATTCAAGTCCTCAGTGCTGCGATCACTATGGGGGAGGGGGTCACTAAGTTAACCGGAGAAGTTGGTACGGGCAAAACCATGGTATGTCGAATGTTACTGACACACTTAGGGGCTGATGTGGCACTGATTTATCTGCCTAATCCAATGCTGGATGCGATTGCGCTGCAGCAAGCGGTGGCGGCCGAATTACAGTTGGAGCTGTCGCCGAACGCACAAATGGTTGAGCAAATTCAAACCCGCTTGATTGAGTTACACCAGCAGGGGAAACGAATTGTGGCACTAGTTGATGAAGCTCAGGCGTTATCGGATGAGGCGTTAGAAACACTGCGGCTATTTGGTAATTTAGAGACTGAGCAGGCCAAATTATTACAGATTATTTTGATCGGACAGCCGGAGCTAGATACGCGTTTGGCTCAGCACCATTTGCGTCAATTTCGTCAGCGGATCACGTTTAATGTTCAGTTGCGACCATTGACCCAAGCCGAGACGATCATTTATATCGAGAGTCGTTTAAGTAAAGCTCAAGCACCTTGCTCTCTGTTTAGTGTCGCGCTGAAAAAAGCCGTTTGGCATGCATCACAAGGTATTCCGCGCTTGATCAATCAAATTTGTCATAAAGCTTTATTACTGGCTTGGTATGAATTAAGTCCAAGAGTTAAGCGGCACCATTTATTGGCGGCGATCGATGATACCTATGACAGTTGTAAACCGAGATTTAAGACCCCAGTCTTGTGGGGATGGAGTCAACCATGAGTGTGGTCAATCAAGCCTTGGCGCAAAGTGTTAAGCATAGCAAGTTAGGTCTGGATAATATCGAGCGGATCAAGGTCGAGCAACGCAAAGCTCGCCCGGCTTGGTTATGGGTGCTGGCAGGTTTTAGCGTTAGTTTGGCACTCGGTGGCTGGTCAGTTTCATGGCAATCTCCAGATCTGATGGCGACTTCACTTGATCTGCCGGTGCCACAAGCGAGGCCTTCTCCTACGCAAAAGACCACTCAGCAAGTGGTGGCTCTTTATAACGCGCCGGTCCTCAACTCCAGTGTAGTTAATCCGCCTGAGCTGTTGCCACCAGTTGAATCGCAGCCCTTGCCTGCGCTCGACGTGGTGCAAACATCGCCAGCTAAGGTGAAGAATAGCCAACCCTCGGTGCAATTGGCCGCGAATACTGCACCGCCTACTGTGGAGGCGTCTTCAGTTGCTGTGGTGACCAAACCGGTAATGATCGTACAACAAGTGGCACTGACCGCTGAGCAATTGGCCGAACAACAGGTGCAACGTGCGCAAAAAGCGTTAGCGAATCAGGACTTTCAAGCCGCCGTTAACGCTTATGCACAAGCGCTGCGTTATACCCCAAATGATGAAACCACGCGGCAAAAATTGGCGGCGTTGTATTATGGCAAAGGCGATGGGCGCAAAGCGTTTGATCTGCTGCAAGCGGGCATTGAACGTAACCCTGATGGTGAAATGCTGCGTTTAGCCTTGGCTAAGTGGCTGAGCAGAGAAAAGCAGGAGGCGGCTGCATTAGTGCCGTTGGCCTATTTACCCTCTCAGCCATCGGTCGAATATTTAGCCCTGCGTGCTGGATTAGCGCAGAAAACTAAACAAAATCACATGGCATTACAAAGCTACCAAAAGTTGACCGAACAAGATCCTAATAATGGGCGTTGGTGGCTCGGTTTAGCGATACAGCAAGAGCGAACCCAGCAGTGGGCTGCAGCGCAGTATGCCTATCAACAAGCGCTTAATAAAGTCGGCCTGTCTAGCCAATCTCATACATTTATTCATCAGCGTTTGCAGCAACTAAGTCGTGCCGAGGAGATGCCCAGTGCCCATTAATAAATTGCGTAAACGGCTTGGCGACTTATTGGTTGACGAGGGGATTATCAGTGAAGCGCAGCTTGAACAAGCGTTGAGTGCGCAAAAAAGCACTGGACGTCGTTTGGGTGACAATTTGATTGCGCTTGGTTTTTTAACCGAAAGCCAACTGCTGAACTTTTTGGCGCAGCAACTCGATTTACCGGTGATTGATTTAAGCCGAGCCAGTGTTGATATTGATGCGGTGCCACTACTGCCTGAAGTGCATGCGCGCCGTTTACGCGCACTGGTGATTGGTCGTCAAGGTGACACTTTGCGTATTGCGATGAGCGATCCGGCGGATTTGTTTGCGCAAGAAGCACTGCTCAACCAATTGCCTGAGTATCGTTTTGAGTTTGTGATCGCTCC
Source organism: Vibrio misgurnus (assembly GCF_029635775.1). Lineage (NCBI taxonomy): Bacteria > Pseudomonadati > Pseudomonadota > Gammaproteobacteria > Vibrionales > Vibrionaceae > Vibrio > Vibrio misgurnus. Next base: position 309,737 of record NZ_CP113241.1, read on the forward strand.
TGAAAAACAGTTGGTTGAGGGGTTTGACCGTTTTTATCGGCGCACCAAAGAGATTATGTCATTTGCTGAGCAGTTACATGCTGAGCACCAAACTAACGATAGTTTTGATTTTGAAATCACCGATGCAGATAGCGATGAAGTGACAGTGGTCAAGCTGATCAACTCGCTCTTTGAAGATGCGATTCAAGTTGGCGCATCAGATATCCATATTGAACCGGATGCCAATGTACTGCGTTTACGGCAGCGGATTGATGGTATTTTGCATGAAACCTTGCTGCATGAGGTCAATATTGCCTCGGCATTAGTGCTGCGCTTAAAGCTGATGGCTAACTTAGATATTTCAGAGAAACGTTTGCCACAAGATGGACGCTTTCATCTGCGAGTTAAGGGGCAAGCGGTCGATATTCGGATGTCCACCATGCCGATCCAACATGGCGAATCGGTGGTGATGCGCCTACTCAATCAATCGGCTGGGGTACGTAAGCTAGAAGAGTCCGGCATTCCTGCACATCTGTTGCTGCGTCTTCGTCAACAGCTTAAGCGACCGCATGGAATGATTTTGGTGACCGGGCCGACGGGGTCAGGAAAAACTACTACCTTATATGGTGCTTTGAGTGAGCTGAACACCGCGGGCAAAAAAATCATTACCGCCGAAGATCCGGTCGAATATCGCATTGCACGGGTTAACCAAGTGCAGGTGAACCCGAAAATTAACCTCGATTTCTCAAGCTTATTACGCACTTTCCTGCGCCAAGACCCCGATATTATTTTGGTCGGCGAGATGCGCGATCAAGAAACGGTGGAAATAGGTTTACGTGCCGCATTAACTGGCCACTTAGTGTTAAGTACCTTACACACCAATGATGCGGTCGATAGTGCACTGCGCCTACTTGATATGGGCGCGCCTGGTTATTTGGTTGCCAGTGCGGTGCGCGCAGTGATTGCTCAGCGTTTGGTGCGCCGAATTTGCCCAGATTGCAGTCGGCCAGATGAGGTCGATGAGGCACATCGTCAATGGCTGGTGAGCCGCTTTCCTAATCAAGTCAATGCCAACTTTATGCGTGGTCGTGGTTGCCAAAACTGTAATTTAACCGGTTATCGCGGTCGGATCGGGGTATTTGAAATGCTCGAACTGGATCAGCCGATGATGGATTGCTTACGCGCCAATGATGCGGTGGCGTTTTCTCATACGGCACGCAGCAATGCCAATTATAAACCGCTGCTGGCCTCGGCAATGGAATTGGCGCTGCAAGGTACGGTCAGCTTGGATGAAGTGATGTCGCTGGGTGAAGGTGACTCTTCAGGCTTGATTGAACCGCTATATCTGTAGGAGCTGGCATGACGACTTTCTATTACCAAGGACGTGATACCAATGGCAGTAAAGCGGCTGGATTGCTGGAAGCTGCCAGTGAAGATTTGGCTGCGGACATATTGCTGAATAAAGGCATCGTCCCTACTTCGATTACTGCTCAAGCGGCCAAACGTGGTTTGAATGTCAATTGGCAAGTGTGGCTGACACCAGCGGTGCCGTTAGAAGTATTGGTGATGTTTTGTCGACAAATGTACAGCTTAACCAAGGCTGGAGTGCCGTTGCTGCGTTCAATGCATGGTTTAACTCAGCACTGCCATAATAAACAGCTTAAGCAGGCGCTGGAATCGGTGTGCCATGAGTTGACCAATGGTCGGAATCTTTCTGCATCGATGCAGTTGCACTCCGCTATCTTCAGTCCGCTGTTTGTGTCCATGATCCAGGTTGGTGAAAATACCGGCCGATTAGATCAAGCTTTGTTGCAACTGGCAAACTATTACGAGCAAGAGGTAGAGACTCGTAAGCGGATCAAAACTGCGCTGCGTTATCCGATATTTGTGATTAGTTTTGTGGTGATTGCAATGTTTATCCTCAACGTGAAAGTGATCCCGCAATTTACCAGTATGTTTAGTCGTTTTGGGGCAGAACTGCCGCTTGCGACGCGAATTTTGATCGCCACTTCCGATTTTTTTGTGAATTATTGGGGCTGGTTGTTAGCTGTTATCGCAGGATTGTTTTTGGTATTTCGCGGGTGGGTCAATACTCGTGAGGGACGAATTAAGTGGGATTCCATGCGGCTGCGCATGCCAATTGTTGGCGAGCTGGTTAATCGTGCTCAGTTATCGCGTTTTGCGCGCACTTTTTCACTGATGCTCTCCGCTGGCGTGCCACTCAACCAGTCGTTAGCCCTGTCGGCTGAGGCGATGGATAATAAGTTTCTTGAACAGTGTATCTTGGAGATGAAAAGCCAGATTGAATCCGGAGTTGCGATTTCAGCCACCGCCATTAACGCGAATATTTTTACTCCGTTAGTGATCCAGATGATCACGGTGGGTGAAGAGACAGGCCGCATCGATCAGCTATTGCTGGAAGTCTCCGATTTTTATGATCGCGAAGTGGATTATGACCTCAAAACCTTGACCGCAAGAATTGAGCCGATCCTGTTGGTATTGGTCGCAGGCATGGTGCTGGTGTTGGCGCTGGGCATCTTCCTACCGATGTGGGGCATGATGGATGCCATCAAAGGTCGCTGATGAAGCATGGCCTTCTGCGTGCTCGCTTAGTGGTTTGGTGGCTATTGCTGCTGATTTTATTGACGGCGTTGTTGGCGGCTTGGCGCGCGGTGTGGGTCGATACCGCACAAACCGCAATCGACATTACCCGCTTACGGATGATTGAACGGGCCAATCTTTATAAACAGCAGTGGCTGCTGCAAGGCCGGCCGAATAGATTGCCGATTGAACAGGATCAAATTGTTATCCAGCATGGATGGGTTTTCCCCAAGCGAGAGCAAACGGTGGATTGTGAAGCTGTGTTGAGCTTGCTCTATCCGCAGCGCACCTTGCTCAATCAGTGGCCGAGAGTAACCGGAATCGATTTAGCCGATGGTTATCGATGTCACTATCAATATGGTGAACGAGAGTACATCGAGGTCGAGTTGAACGGTCGTCACTTTGCGGTCGACATCAAACTTTTAATGTAGGTTTTTTCTTACATTGCCAGGTCTTATTGTTTAGAAAGGTGCGTATAATGTACGCCATACGTTGATAGTGAGTTAACAATATGCAGAAAATGCAGCAAGGCTTTTCATTAGTGGAGTTGGTAATCGTGATTGTGGTGGTCGGGTTACTGGCTGTCGCGGCTTTGCCTCGTTTTCTCGATGTCACTGATGAAGCGAAAAAAGCCAGCATTGAAGGAGTCGCCGGTGGTTTTGCAACTGGGGTGCTGTCGGCACGTGCGCAATGGGAAGCGAAAGCACGACCAACCGTCAACCAATATCCATCGATTAACTATGATGGGGTGGAATTTTGGTTAACCCGTTCAGCCACTGACGGCTATCGTGATGGTTACCCGCTTGGGCTCAATACCGATAATTCGAGCTACCCCACCACGATTACCGATCAAGCCTGTATTGATTTGATGGAGAATTTGCTGCAAAACCCGCCGCAAGTAGGAACCTCGGCGCAAGTGGCGGACAGTATTAATTATAAATATGCCGCGCTAGCCGATGCCAGTGCCGTGACTTGTACTTATCGGCAAAATGAGCGCGGCAGCCAACATCAATTTGTGTATGAAATTAAAACCGGTCGAGTGACCGTCACTTTGCAGTAATGCTTTAAGCATTCATCTTGAAATATTCACCTTTAAAAAGAGAGAGCGTAATAATGAAAAAACACAGTGGTTTCACCCTGATTGAATTGGTGGTGGTGATTGTCATTTTGGGTATTTTGGCTGTGACTGCCGCGCCCCGTTTCCTAAACTTGCAACAAGATGCGCGTAAAGCATCGCTGCAAGGCTTAAAAGGCGCGATTGATGGCGCAGCCGGGATTGTGTATGGCAAAGCGGCGATTGATGGTAAAGAGACGGCTTCAAATGAAAGCGTTGATAATATTAGTATTGTGTATGGTTATCCGGCAGCAACATCGACGGGTATTGGTAATGCGGTAGTGGGGCTCGATTCTGATTGGAAAATGAGTGTTTCTGGTGGAAGTGCCACTATTACCTTTAAAGATAGTACCAATGATAACTGCTATGTACAGTACACTCAAGCGACTAGTACTGCAGTGGATACTGCGGCTAAAGCTGAAGTATTTGCCACAGGCTGTTAATCACAGCAGCAAAAATAAAGTCAGCTTCGCTGACTTTATTTTTACGCAAACCTCGGTATGTCTTGAGCTATGACTCGCTATAAAGCCTTTACCCTGATTGAACTGCTGGTGGTGATTATTCTGCTCGGGGTACTTTCTGCCTATGCTGCCAGCCGCTTGATTGGGGTCGGCAGCTTTGCGGCGTTTACTGCCCAAGAGCAGGCGATCTCGATTATTCGCCAAATTCAAGTCAGTCGCATGCAATCCAATCTGGCCGACAGTGAGCTACTGGCCAATGGCCATTATGTGTTGGCGATCCATAGTCATTGTTTAGGCTCGGTCGCGGGCTGCAATAGTGCTAGCACTGAGCGGCGTAGTGATGTGCTGCGTGCCGAACCGCTCAGCTTTACCACCCAACCCAGCTTAATCAATCAAAGTTTAGCGTTTGATTTGCTAGGCAATCCACAAGATCCAGCGACACCGACATCGGGAGTGACGATTACTCTCCGTGCACCAGACAGCTCGGCCGCGTTATGCATTAACGCGCAAGGTTATATCGCCAAAGGGGCGTGCCAATGAAACATAGCAACGGCTTTACCTTGATTGAAAGCATAGTCGCGATTGTGATCATGGGCTTTGCCATGCTGGTGCTTACTAGTTTGTTATACCCACAGGTTGAACGTTCTGCCACGCCACATTATCAAATGCGTGCCGCCCATTTAGGTCAAAGCGTGATGAGCCAGATTTTGGCACGGGGCTTTGATCAGCAGAGTGATTTTGATGGCGGCGAGTGGCGTTGTGGTGAAACTAAACCGAATACCACTACTGTTAAGTTGTGTTCAGCAACGCTTGGTCGTGATGCCGGTGAGGGCTCGCCCGCCGAGTTTAATGATGTGGATGATTATATCGGCTGCTGGTACGCCGATGATGCGAGCCGCTGCGGCTCGCAAACACAGCATTACCCGATGAGCAATATTCTCGGTGATGAGATTATCGCTAACTATCGTCATTTTTCCGTGTTGATCGATGTCTCGTATGTCGATCAGGCCTTTGCGCCGGTCAACCAGATAACCGACCTGAAACGGATTGAGCTGGTGGTGGATACCGATCGTTACGGTCGGTATGCCTTTGTCGCTTATCGAGGGAATTATTGATGCCAACGCGCGGTTTTACCCTGATTGAAATGATCTTAACCATCATCATCGGTTCGATTTTAGTGCTTGGCATCGCCGGTTTTGTTGAGCTGGGCAGCCGAGGTTATGCCGATACGGTCGCTCGCCAGCGCATCCAAACTCAAGCCAAATTTGTGCTAGAAAAAATGACGCGTGAACTGCGCCATGCGGTACCCAATAGCTTTGCCATTACCCAAAGCAGCAGCCAGCAGCAGTGCTTAAGTTTTTATCCGATTGTTTATTCGGGTTTCTATCATTTAGAGGCCAAAGATAGCAAACAACTATCGTTTGTGGTTGGTAACCACACGGGCGGTAGTGCTGGGTTGGATTTTACTGGGCTAAAGATGATGATTAACCCGACCCATTACAGCGAATTTGATTCTGATACGACGATCACTCTGAGCGGTAGTGCAACCAAAATCAGTTTAGCGAAGCCGCTGGCCAGTCAATCGGTCGGTCAGCGTTTCTATCTGTACCGTGATGTGGTGGCCTATTGCCTTAACTTGACGACGAACATGATGACTCGTAATGGCATACCAGTGGCCGATAGTGTAGTTGCTGGTCAATTTAGTTACGCAGACCCAACCTTACAGCGCGGTGGCGTGGTGCATTTATCGCTTGGTATTGCGCAAAATGGCGAGCGCAGTGATTTTGAACAGGATGTGCAGGTACTCAATGTCCCGTAATATCAAAAAACAGGCTGGCAATTTGTACATTGTGGCGATCTTCGTGATTGTGGTGATGGGTTTGCTGGCGGCTGCGTTAAGCCGGATTGAGTGGTCAAATCAGGATGCTTTATCGCGCGATGTGCTGGGAACGCAGGCATGGTTTGCCGCCCATTCATTAAATGAGTTGGCGTTAACCCAATTTTATCCGCTCAATGCTTCATCGGCGGTGAGTTCGAACTGTGCCGATAACGCAGCGCTACAAACGGCAATGGATCGCTTGATTGCCGAGTATCCCGGCTGTTCGGTATCGGTGAGTTGTCGAACGCTAGGTGAACTGGATAACCAAAGCCTATTTCAACTCGAAAATCTTGTTCGCTGTGGCTCAGGACTGCATCAGGTTGAAAGAGCACAACAAGTGGTGGTGAAGGAGTGAGGATGTCAATGAAATGGATGATTGGTGGGTTAATTCTATTTTTGTTGTTACCCGTGACTTATGCCGCCGATGATTTCTCAGCACTAGAAAGAGCCTTTAATACCCCAGTGCAAACCTGGCGTAATGCGGAGATGGGAATATTAACCTTAGGTGGTGATACGCGGATTTATGGTTTCAATGATGAAGATAAGGATTCGGATGACCAAATTAAAATTAAACTAAACAGTATTGCTGATAATGATGCTTGGAAAAAGTTTTGTCATATTGGTTATGTGGAAAATAAGCCTCCAGGTTACCGATGTGAGACTGATGTAGTAGATAACATTATTAATTTCGATACGATACCTAAGTTTGATGTTGATTTTAATGATGTTGAAAATATAACAATGATTAATTCATCTATTATAGACAGAGAATTTACATCCATAATTGATGAGTTTGAATTGCCTATTGTTGCTGGTGATTATAATAAGATCAGCATTAGAGGTAGTGGTATTGTCACTTTTCCAATTGGTGATTTTAAGATAAAAAATCTTGAGTTGGGCAATGCAATAAAGGTTATTTTTCCTGAGGGTTCAAATTATGAGATTAATCAAATGTCCACTAGCTCATGGTCAGTTCAAGATAAAATATCACTCACTTCTTATGCCAATAGTTTAACAGTCAAAGATGTCACATTTTCTAATGCTGAACTTTATTTAGAAAAAGGCCATAATCGCTTTGAACGTTTAACTGTAACCAATAGCTCTATTTTAAAAGTGCATGCTGATGCGACTATTTTTTTAATGGAGTTAAATATTAGCAATAGCGCTAATGTTTTTTTCGATGGAAAGCGTAGTCGTCTAAACTTTAAAGCGAAACAATATACACTTTCTGATAGTGCGAGTAAGGTGTATTTTTCTAACGGCATATATCATATATACAATTACAATAATGGTAGTGGTCAAAATGAAAGTTTATATCAAGGTGATGTGACAATAGTTTCTAATCGAGTTAGGTTGTCTGGAAGCTATAAAAAAGAAATTCAGCGAATAAAAATATTTGCCCTAGATGATAAAAATGGTTCTGAGGCTAATTTTGAGATATTAGGTAGTGCAAATATATGCGTCAATGCTTTTAGTCGTAGACGTATTTCTATAACAGAAAATGGAGAGATTATTGGTTCGGTGATTGCCGATCAGATACAAATGGGTGGCAGTGGTAGAATAAGATACTATCCAGGTAGCGCTTGTTCAGAAGCGGAAGTGAATCCGAATAACTACCAACTGCAATTGACTCCTGTGGTGAATTACAGCTTAATTTGCCAGCCGCAGCAACTGCAGTTTCAGGTGCTCGATAGCAATAATCAACCGACCGGAAGCTTTACTGGCACCATTGATATCACCCCTAGTAACGCCAATTTAACCCCAGTGAGCGGTAAAGGCTCTGGCAGCGATGGTCGCTACACTCCCAACTCAGCGGGTGAATTGTGGCTAGATTTACGTGTTCCCCAAGGCTCAGGCAGTCAAACTCTGACCATTAGCGGCACGCTTAATCCGCAAGGGAGCAGCAATTCAGTGACCGGTACTTATCACTTTGTGCCTTATAAATTCGCTACCGAAGAGCAATATGTGATTGCCAATAAACCGCAAAAGGTCGAGGTGAAAGTACTGGCTTGCAATGATGATGGTGACGTGGTGGATGTTAACTACAGTGGCACGCCGCAAGTCAGTTCGGCTTGGGTTGCCCCGACATCTGATGTGGCGCAGGGAGATCTGACTTTCACACCCGTGTTTACTCAAGGGGTTGCCAATAGTGAACTGACGATGGAAGACTCAGGCCACAAAACGGTGGCATTGGAAGATGCCAGTTTTGATTGCTCAACGTTGGGAGATGATTGCCCAATCGAGGACAACACAACCCTAAAAGGCAGTTTTGAGGTTTATGCTCGCCCGTGGACCTTGGCAATTTGTTCACCGAGTGGTCATGAGATGAATGGCGATATTATTGATCAAGAGAGTGTCGGTTTTGCTGCTGCCGGTGCGGCATTTGATCTGCATCTTCGACCGCTGCGCTGGGTGAGTAATTCCGGCGATAAGAGTGATCCGCTAACCGGTGGCAATGCTATTGAAACGTCAGAATATTGTAACTCTCCCATCACACAAAACTTTTTTTCTGGTATGGCATCGTTAGAGACCAAAGTGCAACTCACTCATCAGGTGGCTCAACCTGAGGGAGGATATGATGGTGAGCTGAAGGGTACGCTTGAACAGTTCAATACCGCCGGAAAAGAGAATGTGCCATTTAATGGATTAAGCTGGAGTGAGGTGGGTGTTTTGCGGGTCAATGCTGATATTGATGGCACCTATCTTGGCATGAAAGTGAATCAAGGCTATCGCAATATTGGTCGTTTTTATCCGGCTTATTTCAAATTGACTGAATCGAAGTGGTGGATTGATGATCAGAATAATATCGCTTATCTATCTCAACCGTATAATAAAGCACAGTTTGTTATTGTTCCTTATGCTTTAGACGGCGGCAGGGTAAAAAACTATGCCGATTTTGGTAGTGAGGTTATCGCGCAAATTGATGGGTTAGATGATGAAAAATATCCGAGTCGATTGCTGGTCGATATTGCATCGGGTAAATGGTTGAAAGATGCTGATGATACCACACAATGGTCTGTTATTTTGGGTAAAGAATATAAGAATGCTGCAGTATTTAATCGTAAATATCAATTAACAGAATCTGGATCAGATAAATTAACGGTGGAAGGTAAACAGTTCTCTATGGTTGATGGTCCGTTTAATATTCCGTCGCAGTCTTTAATATTCGATGAACAATCAACACGCACACATTTTGGTTTAACAGTTGAAGGAGTTGATCCGGTCGAAGCGCGTGTGAATATTGAGCAACGTAAACCAGAGATTGAGTGTATAAACTATGTTGATGAGCAGCAGCTCAATAGCTGTCAGCTTACCTTTCCTGTTCAACCTCCTGCTCGCTATGGACGGATGGTGATGGATGATGTGGGCGGTACCTCGGTGAGTAAGATTGCTATCCCATTGCGGGTCGAATATTGGCAGGGCAGTCGATTTACCACTAATCTCGCTGATTCTGGATCGGTTTACGCCACGCTTGATAATTACATCTGTAAACAAACGCTGTGGCCGTCACCCAGTAGCCCGTCAAATGCCAAACTGAGCGGCTCCGATACGCAACCATGGACTAAGGTTTCGCAAGGGCAGAGTAAGCAGCTAGTGGCAGAACCTCATGCCACCGAAGATACTCAAGGGTTACGCGAACAAATCCGTTTTTGGCTGCGTCTGGATAATGATCAAACTAACCTTGAGGATAACAAGCGCTCTCCTCAGGTGGGAGAAGAGGGAGTCAACTGCGGCACGCAATACACTTCCCAACCTTGGCTACAGTATAACTGGTTTGCGCGTGGCGATGAGGATCCATCGGCAGTGGTCACATTTGGGATCCATCGCGGTAACGATAAGATCATTTTCCGTGGTGAAACACGACTGAGTGGTCAGTAATCGGTGATTTTTACTCACTCCAGTTAGGAATCTGTTAGAAATTGCGGGTTTCACTCCATGTTTATGGATCAACGCCTTGCTGTGATGGCAAGGCGTTGGTACATTTAGTGCAATTTTTATCTTCTCATTTCTTGCAGGACGAACGAAGAATATGTTCAAAAAACTTCGTGGCATGTTTTCTAACGACCTATCGATCGATTTAGGCACCGCCAATACACTTATTTATGTTAAAGGACAGGGGATTGTTCTTGATGAACCTTCTGTCGTTGCTATCCGTCAAGACAAAGGCCGTGGCGGTAAAACCGTTGCTGCTGTGGGGCACGCTGCCAAGCAAATGCTCGGTCGAACTCCTGGCAATATTTCAGCCATTCGACCAATGAAAGATGGTGTGATTGCTGATTTCTATGTCACTGAAAAAATGCTGCAGCATTTTATTCGTCAAGTACATGACAACAGCGTGTTGAAACCAAGCCCACGAGTTTTAGTGTGTGTGCCTTGTGGTTCAACTCAAGTTGAGCGTCGTGCGATCCGTGAATCGGCACTCGGTGCGGGTGCACGTGAAGTGTACCTAATTGATGAGCCAATGGCCGCAGCGATTGGTGCTGGTCTGCGTGTTTCTGAGCCAACCGGTTCTATGGTGATTGATATTGGTGGTGGTACCACTGAAGTAGCGGTGATCTCGCTAAATGGCGTGGTTTACTCATCATCAGTTCGTATCGGTGGTGATCGCTTTGATGAAGCGATTATTAATTATGTGCGCCGTAATTACGGTAGCTTAATTGGTGAAGCGACCGCAGAAAAAATCAAACACGAGATTGGTTCTGCGTATCCGGGCGATGACGTGCAAGAAATTGAAGTGCGTGGTCGTAACCTAGCGGAAGGTGTACCACGTAGCTTTACCCTGAACTCCAATGAAATTCTTGAAGCGCTGCAAGAACCTCTGACCGGGATTGTCTCTGCGGTGATGGTGGCATTAGAGCAATGCCCACCAGAGTTGGCTTCTGACATTTCTGAAAATGGCATGGTGCTGACCGGTGGTGGTGCGCTACTAAAAGATCTCGATCGTTTGCTGATGGAAGAAACTGGTATTCCCGTAGTGATTGCCGATGATCCACTGACTTGCGTTGCTCGTGGTGGTGGTAAAGCTTTAGAAATGATCGACATGCACGGTGGCGATCTGTTTAGCGAAGAATAAACCATAGTGTCGTGCCCACTGCATGGCACTTTGCTCAGCGCTAGGACGGTTATTGCATGAAGCCTATCTTTGGTCGAGGACCCTCTCTGCAGCTGCGGCTATTTTTTGCAGTTATGCTATCAGCCAGCCTTATGCTGGCTGATAGTCGTTTAGGTGCATTCTCTCATGTGCGCTTTCTGCTCAATAGTCTAGTTGCACCGATCCAGTATGCCGCGGATTTACCGCGGGTACTGTTTGATGATTTTTATGATAGTGTCAGCTCGCATCAGTTGTTACGGGAAAATAGCCAACGTTTGAAACGAGAAGTGTTGACCCTAAAAAGTGATTTGTTGCTGCTAGAACAGTACAAAGAAGAGAACCAACGGTTACGAAAGTTGCTTGGCTCATCATTTTCACGTGATGAAAAAAAAGTGGTGGCAGAAGTGATGGCGGTCGATACCACGCCTTATCGTTATCAGGTGGTGATCGATAAAGGTCGCGCCGACGGGGTATATGAAGGTCAGCCGATCATTAACGAAAAAGGCATTGTCGGTCAGGTCACGTTTGTGGCCGCACATAATAGCCGAGTCTTGTTGCTGATCGATCCGAATACCGCGATCCCAGTGCAGAATATTCGCAATGACATTCGAGTGATCGCTTCGGGTAACGGACAAATCGATCAGATCCAACTGGAGCATATTGCGACCAGTACCGATATTGAAGTTGGTGATATGCTGGTTACCTCCGGTTTGGGTGGGGTTTATCCAGAAGGGTATCCGGTAGCGATTGTCTCGCAAGTCGATAAAGATACTCGCCGCGAATTTGCTTCGATCAAAGCTAAGCCAGTGGTGGATTTTGATCGCTTACGTTATTTGCTACTCATCTGGCCAAACGAAGATCGTTTGCAGAAAGTCATGCAGGCTGATCCGCAGTTATTAGAGGAAGAGAGCCATGATCAGCAGTGATATTAAAGGCCGCATGGTCATCGTTATCTCATTTTTATTAGCGCTGATTTTACAAACCATACCATGGCCGGGAATGTTAGACCTATTTCGTCCGCCTTGGTTGCTACTGGTGTGCTGTTACTGGGTGCTGGCACTACCGTACCGAGTTAATGTGGGTAGTGCTTTGGTGATTGGATTACTGTGGGATCTGCTGCTCGGTTCAACATTAGGGATCCGTGGCATGATGATGGCGATCATCATCTATCTGGTGGCGATGAACTTTTTAGTGCTGCGTAATATGGCACTTTGGCAACAAGCGATAGTGATTGGCTTACTATCGGCTGGCTTGGAAACGTTGATTTTTTGTGGCGAATATATGATCCAAGACGTGACATTCAACCCCTTATCACTGTGGAGTAGTGTTGTCGCCTGTATACTTTGGCCGTGGATGTTTTTATTACTGCGCCGGGTTCGACGCCATTGGCATGTTAAATGATAAGTTCAAAATTAGTTCTAGCCTCGGCTTCGCCAAGGCGGCGTGAATTGTTAGCCCAGATCGGCTATCAGTTTGAGATTGTGCAGCCTGATGTCGAAGAAATACGTAGCGCAGCAGAGTCGCCAGCCCAGTATGTTGAGCGGCTATCACGCGATAAAGCATTAGCTGGTGCGGCGTTGGTGGAAGCGGGAGCATTGGTGATCGGTGCTGATACGATAGTGGTTAAAGATCACCAAGTGCTCGAAAAACCACGTGATTTCGCCGATGCGCAACGTATGTTACGGCTACTCTCGGGCAGTCAACACCAGGTATTGACCGCGGTGAGCGTAGCGCAAAATGGTGTCACCCATTCGGTGGTGGTCATCACTAATGTGTGGTTTAAAACTTTGTCAGAACCAGAAATACAAGCTTATTGGCAAAGTGGTGAGCCCTGCGATAAAGCTGGCAGTTACGGTATCCAGGGATTGGGTGGACGATTTGTTACTAGGATTGAAGGCAATTACCATGCGGTAGTGGGATTGCCACTCTACGAAACTGACCAGCTTCTGCACAAATTCTAATCATATTAATCATTGAGGTGCGCTCATGAGTGCAGAGTTGCTGTTAAACATCACCCCGAGTGAAACGCGCGTGGCGATGATTGAAGGAGGACTCCTTCAGGAAATTCATATTGAACGTGAAGCGAAACGCGGCCTCGTCGGCAATATTTACAAAGGCAAAGTCAGCCGGGTACTACCGGGTATGCAAGCGGCATTTGTTGATATTGGTCTGGATAAAGCGGCATTTTTACACGCCTCAGATATCGTTCCGCACACCGAATGTGTCGCGGAAAGTGAGAAGCAACAGTTTCAAGTACGTGATATTTCTGAGTTAGTGCGCCAAGGTCAAGATATCGTCGTCCAAGTGGTGAAAGATCCGCTCGGCACTAAAGGCGCACGTTTAACCACCGATATTACCCTACCTTCTCGTTACCTAGTGTTTATGCCGGGAGCCAGTCATGTTGGTGTTTCGCAGCGCATTGAAAGCGAAGTTGAGCGTGAACGGTTAAAGAAAATTGTTTCCCACTATTGTGATGAGCATGGTGGATTCATTATTCGTACTGCCGCTGAAGGTGCGAACGAAAAAGAGCTGACTCAGGATGCGGTGTTTCTTAAGCGTTTGTGGTCAAAAGTCATTGAACGACGTGGTAAATACAAAAACCGTTCAATGTTGTATGGCGAACTCGGCTTGGCACAGCGTATCTTACGCGATTTTGTCGGCACCGAAATTACCAAAATTTTGGTGGATTCGCGGCAAGAGTTCGAAAATCTCAAAGAGTTTACTTCGGAATACGTGCCAGAGCTGACCGCTAAGCTCGATCTTTATCATGGCGATAAGCCGATTTTTGATATGTACGATACCGAAAATGAGATCCAACGTTCCCTCGAACGTAAAGTCGAACTCAAATCTGGCGGTTATCTGATCATTGATCAAACTGAGGCGATGACCACGATTGATATCAACACCGGAGCGTTTGTTGGGCGGCGCAATTTAGAAGAGACGATTTTTAACACCAATGTTGAAGCGACTCAGGCGATTGCTCGGCAACTGCGTTTGCGCAATCTAGGTGGCATCATCATTATCGACTTTATTGATATGGCGTCGGATGAGCACCGTAAGCGAGTACTAACTTCTTTAGAAGCCGCACTGATCAAAGATCGGGTGAAAACCAACATCAATGGCTTTACTCAGCTTGGGTTGGTGGAGATGACGCGCAAAAGAACCCGAGAAAGTATTGAGCACGTGCTTTGTTCTGGCTGTCCAACCTGTGAAGGGCGTGGCAGTGTTAAAACAGTGGAAACGGTGTGCTTTGAGGTTCTGCGTGAAATTACCCGCGTCAACCGCGCTTACGATGCTGATCAATTTGTGGTTTATGCATCGCCGGCAGTGGCGGAAACCTTGCAAGGTGAAGAGTCACACGCATTGGCCGAATTGGAAGTGTTTATTGGTAAGGCGGTGCGGATCCAAGCCGAGCCGCTCTACAGTCAAGAACAGTTTGACGTAGTGATGATGTAGGGCATCGGGTGATTTCGACAGTAACCCGCTTTGGGCGGATTTTTATGTGGCTGCTGGTCAGCCTGCTGATTGTGCTCGCTTTGGCGGTCACTGCGCTGCGTATTTGCTTGCCGCAGATGAACCGTTTTCAAGCTGAGATCCAAGATTGGTTGAACCAAAACTCGTCAGTACAACTGGCAATTGCTGATGTACAGGGTTACTGGCGTAACACTCATCCTTCGCTATCTTTGCAAACCCTACAAGTCCACTGGCCGGATAGTAATGATATTCAGCTCAATGCGAGCAGTATTGAGCTTGAATTCGATCTGTGGCAATCGCTGTGGCAGCGTCAGCCAGTGATTGCTGAACTCACCATCAATGGTATGGTGCTTGATCTGCGGGCGATTGATTGGCTCGCGTTACAGCAAAATGCCAATCCTGAACAGTCAGCGCAAGGGCGTGGAATTCAGCAGTTGGATGATTTATTACTGCGCCAATTGGATGATTTCACTCTCAAAAATTCAGCGATTCTCTATCGTACCTTCGCTGGCGATTTGCGTCAGTTGGATATTGAAAAATTGCGTTGGCAAAATAGTGGCCAGCGTCATTTTGCCGAAGGTGAAGTCAGCATTGCTGGCACTAACATTAACTCCTTGTTAGTGAGTGCTAATTTTATCGATCACGGTTCACTGCGTGATATTTCCGGCGATTTCTATGCCAGTGCCGATAAAGTCCGCGTGTTGCCTTGGTTGACTCGCTATCTGAAAGATCAAACTGGGATTCAAAAAGGTCAGCTTAGTTTTCATGCGTGGGCAAGTTTAGAGCGCAGTCGTCCTGTCGATGGCTATCTGGAACTGAAACCTTCCGAATTACTATGGCATAACGGCGAGCAGCAACATGAACTGCTGCTTGAATCAGGCATTGTGCAATTAACTCCGAGCGAATCGGGTTGGCAAGTGAATGCCCACTCACTACGCTTGCGCAGTGATGATCAACCGTGGCCAGTGATGGATATGGCGCTCGATTGGCAGCCACAGCAGTGGCGGCTCAATCTCTCGCAGCTTAATATTGAGAGCTTATTACCGCTGGCTAAACTGATCCCTGAATCGACCACACTCAACCACTGGTTAGCGACGCTACAACCCAAAGGCGTGTTGGAAGATGTGCGAATTGCTAAACGCCAAACCTTGGAGTCGTTACGCTATTCCGCGACGCTTAGTGATGGTGGTATGGCGCAGTGGGATTTACTGCCGCAAGTGAATTTCCTGCAAGCACAGATCCAAGGCTCGCTGAGTGAGGCACGAGTACAGGCCACTTTGGTCGATGATGTTCTAGAGTATGGCGAAGTTTTTCAAGCGCCACTCAATATTCGCCAAGGTGAGGTGGATATTGTTTGGCAGCAGGGGCAACACGGTTGGTCGCTGTGGGCGGATAAAGTTACCGTGGCTACCCCAGATTTGCAGGCAATTGGCGAGTTTCGCCTCGATTTTCCAAATCAGGCAAGCCCATTTCTCTCTTTCTACCTTGAAGCGGATCTGTTCAATGCTGGCGAAACTTGGCGTTATCTGCCGACCTTGGCACTTGGTCAATCACTGACCGATTATCTCTCAAGTGCGATTCAAGCGGGGCGGGTCAATACGGCAAAACTGGTGTGGTATGGTGCGCTCGACCAATTTCCTTATCAAAAGAATAACGGTATTTTTCAGGCGTGGGTCGGTTTAAAACAGGCCAAATTTGCCTTTGATACTGCTTGGCCTGCGATCACCGATTTGCAGCTGGATTTGCTGTTTGAAAATGCGGCGATGCATTTGGACTCGCGCGCGGCGACCTTGATGGAGGTGAGCGCTGAGCGGGTCACCGGTCGGATCCCAGAGTTGGCCGAATTCGGACACATCGAAATTGAAGCGATTGCCAGTGCCAAACAAGGTAATGCGATCCGCGATTATATGATGGCGACCCCTTTAGTGGATTCGGTGGGGGCAGCATTGACCACGATTCAGATCAAAGGTCCGGTGCGATCACAATTTCAGCTCAATATTCCGTTTCATAGCGGAGCTGAGCCGCGAGCTTGGGGCTTTGCTGAGCTAGCCGATAATGCGGTGGATATTGAGACTCCACCCATGAGCTTAGAAGCGGTCTCTGGAAAAATTGAATTTGATAATGACCGAGTCAGTGCTGCGGGTCTGCAAGCGCGCTTACTCAATCAACCAGTATCGATTGATTTTAAAGGGGAAGAGGCTAAACGGGGTTATGCAGTCAATATTGATCTGCTCGGTGATTGGGAAGTTAAACCGCTGCGCCCGTTGGTTGGCGAACAGTGGTTGAGCCGAATTAAAGGCCATGCGCCTTGGCAGGCTAGTGTCGATATTCAGCTTAATGATGTGGGCTTTACCTATCAACTGGATGGCAAAGCGGATCTGAGACGGTTAGAAAGTCGCTACCCATTTCCACTCAACAAAGCGCTCAAAGCTAAGGGGCAAGCGTTATTGCAAGCCTCTGGTAACCAAGAAATGGTATCGGCAAGGCTGCAATTACCCCAAGCAAAATATCAGGCAGAAATTGACTTGACCCCAGCGGTTCCAGAGTTAAAAGCGACCAATTTAGTGCTGGGCCAAGGGAGTTTTAAAATCAGCCCAGTGGTAGGACACCATGTTCAACTGCGCAGTCAAAGTTTTAATCTTGATAAGTGGTTAGCCATTCTCAGCGAACAATCTGCAGTGAAAACGGCACCATCTAAGCTGGCCAGTTTAAATACCCCAACCATACCGATGCCAGAACGAATTGAAGCATCGGTCAGCGATCTGACCCTTGCGGGTTTAGAGTGGCATGATGTTGATTTCAATGCGCGGCGTAAAGATCTTGGCTGGCTGCTTGAGCTCGATAGCCAAGAGATCAAAGGTCAAGCCAACTACCTTGAACCCTACGATTTAACGATTGCCTTGGAGCGTTTACACCTGTTTTTACCTCAATTGGAGTTAGATAAAGAGCGGCTGCTGGTTGATGTTGAACGGCAGAAGTTACCGCTGATCTCAGATTTTGACCGCCAGTTCCATCAACTGATGCCGAACTTGACCCTGACCATCAAGGATTTTTGGTTGCAGGGCTATAAAATTGGTCAAGCCAGTGTCGATTTTCAGCGCCAAGGGGATACGCTGCTGTGGAAGAGTATTGACTTCACCAGTGGGGCTAACCAATTGCACGTGAATGGTACTTGGACATTGACCGAAAAAACCAGTCATACGCAAATGAATTTGGATATGCAAGGGGATAACAACAGCGATCTGATGGCACGGTTTGGAATTAACTCCGGGATCCAACGTGCCCCGTTTGAGATCAAGGCCAACACCCAATGGGATGGTGCACCGTGGTCAATGCAGATCCATACCCTACAGGGCAAAGTAGAGACTAAGCTTGGTAAAGGGGTGATTTCCGATGTCGGTGGCGCGGCAAGATTGCTGGGGTTATTTAGCCTAGATTCGATTTTACGCAAAATGCAGCTCGATTTTAGCGATGTATTTGATAAAGGGATGGCGTTTAATTCGATAACCGGCAGCGGTGACATTGCACAAGGGGTATTTGTCACCAATAACATTAAAATGGATGCTACGGCGGGAGAGATGAAGATCAAAGGCTTGGCCGATCTTAACTCCCGTACGGTAGATGCTGAAGTTAACTTCGTGCCGGATATTACCTCCGGGATCCCAGTGCTCACCGCTTTTGCGGTAACACCACAAACTGCGCTGTATGTGCTGGCCATTACTACAGTGATTTCACCCGTAGTGGAAGTGTTTACTCAGGTCAATTATCAAGTACAAGGGCCGCTCGATTCACCGACCGTGAAAGAGCTTTCGCGTAGTAAAGGTGAATTTAAGTTGCCAGAAACGCTACGTAACTTGGCGAAATAGGGAAATTTATGCAACGGGTTGGTCTGGTTCAAATGACCTCAGGATCAGAGGTCAGTGATAATCTGGGTTATCTGCACCAGCAGGTTGAACGGCTGGCCAGACAAGGTGCACAGTGGATAGTGACCCCGGAAAATGCACTGCTGTTTGGTCGGCGTGAGCAATATCATCAGCAAGCCGAACCGCTAGGCAATGGTCCAATCCAGCAGGCTGTAGCCGCTTTAGCGAAACAGTATGAGGTATGGCTGCTGATCGGCAGTATGCCAATTCGCCGTGCCAACGGGGTTACCACCAGTTGTCTGCTGTGGAATGCACAAGGTGAATGCGTGGCGGTTTACGACAAACTGCATATGTTTGATGTGGATGTTGCCGATGATCACCAGCATTATCGTGAATCTGAAACCTTTACCCCGGGGCAACAAGTGGTGGTCGCGCCAACGCCATTTGGTCAACTGGGCTTATCAATTTGTTATGATGTGCGGTTTCCGCACTTGTACCACGAGTTACGTCGTCAAGGGGCGCAGGTTTTATTGGTTCCTGCGGCTTTCACCGCGGTGACCGGTCAAGCGCATTGGCAAGTGTTGCTGCGCGCCCGAGCGATTGAAAATCAATGTTGGGTAATCGCAGTGGGGCAGACCGGCCGCCACCCTTGTGGGCGAGAAACCTGGGGTCATTCGATGGTGATTAGTCCATGGGGTGAAGTGATTGCTGATTTAGGTGCTGCGGCACACAGTAAAGTGGTAGAGTTCGATCTCGCGACACTCGATTCTGTAAGATGCACGATGCCGATCACTCAGCACACGCGTTTTACCCATCAATTAATAGAGAACACTGATGACGATCAACCAAATTGAAACGGCACTGCTCACCCCTGCTGGGCTGAGTGAACAAGATATTGCCGCTACGCTGTCCAGTATTGCGACTCGCCAGATTGATTATGCGGATATCTATTTTCAATCCAGCTGGCATGAATCGCTGGTGCTGGAAGACAGCATTATTAAAGATGGCTCATTCAATATTGATTGTGGCGTTGGGGTGCGTGCCGTCAGTGGTGAAAAAACCGGTTTTGCTTATGCGGATCAAATTCAGTTAGAAGGACTGAAACAGAGCGCGATTGCGGCGCGCGGTATTGCTCAGCAAGGGCAGAATTTAACGGTCCAAGCGTTCAAACGTGGGCCAAATCCGCAGTTTTATCAGGCAGAGAATCCGCTGGAAAGCTGGCATAAGCAGCAAAAAACCGAATTGCTACAACAGCTTGATGCTTATATTCGCAGCAAAGAGCCGTTGATCACTGAAGTGTCGATTAGCTTAAGTGGTGTACATGAGCAGATGCTGGTTGCTGCGACCGATGGTACTTACGCTGGCGATATTCGCCCCTTGGTGCGCTTATCGATTAGTGTGTTGGCGCAAAAAGGCGATCGCCGTGAGCGTGGTAGCGCTGGTGGTGGTGGCCGTTTTGGTTACGACTATTTCTTATCACAGCAAGCGGGAAAATCCATTGCGTTTGCTTTTGCCGATGAAGCGATCCGCCAAGCGTTGGTCAATCTTGAAGCGGTGGCGGCTCCTGCTGGCACTATGCCGGTCGTATTAGGCTCCGGTTGGCCGGGGGTGCTGCTGCATGAAGCGGTCGGTCACGGACTAGAAGGTGATTTCAACCGTAAAGGCTCGTCAGTTTTTGCGGGCAAAGTTGGGCAAAAAGTCACCTCTGATCTATGTACTATTGTCGATGATGGCACGCTCAAAGATCTGCGCGGCTCACTCAATGTCGATGATGAAGGGGTGAGTGGGCAATATAATGTGTTGATCAAAAACGGTATTTTGCAAGGGTATCTCCAAGATAAGCTCAATGCGCGCTTGATGGGCGTTGCCCCTACGGGGAATGGTCGTCGTGAGTCTTACGCGCATTTGCCGATGCCACGTATGACCAATACTTACATGCTGCCCGGTCAGCACACGCCAGAAGAGATCATCGCCTCGGTCAAAAAAGGCATTTATGCACCGAACTTTGGTGGTGGGCAGGTGGATATCACCTCCGGTAAGTTCGTGTTTTCGGCATCGGAAGCTTACTTGATTGAAAATGGCAAAATTACCCGTCCAATCAAAGGAGCCACGTTAATTGGTTCCGGCATTGAAGCGATGCAACAGGTGTCGATGGTGGGTAATGATCTTGCCCTTGATCGCGGGGTTGGTGTGTGCGGCAAAGCTGGGCAAAGTGTGCCGGTCGGGGTTGGTCAACCGACGCTTAAATTGGATTCATTGACGGTGGGTGGTACCGAATAGCTTTTACGATAACCGTTCACCTTGAAGTAGTGTTGGTGTGGGCTAGGTGATCTGGCCCTAATCACATTGTTTATCTAGGCTTATTTACTTGTTGTTCATCTGCAACTTCATGGGGTTTGCGGATAAATGCGGCTAGAAATTCGCATCAATCCATGCGATAGTGCGCCGCACAAATTTTTGATCCTTTTTACTATCTGGAGCACATTATGTCTCACCAAGATGATTATTTATCGGTAGAAGAGTTAATCGAGATTCAAAAGGAAGAGACGCGCGATATTATTCAAGCGCTGCTTGAAGATGGCAGTGATCCAGATGCCTTATATGAGATCGAGCACCATCTGTTTGCCGAAGAGTTCGATAAGCTAGAGCAAGCGGCAGTAGAAGCGTTCAAAATGGGCTTCGAAGTGGTTGAAGCGGAAGAAACCGAAGATGAAGATGGCAATAAACTGCTGTGTTTTGATGCCATGATGCAAACGGCGTTGGATGCGAATCTTATCGATGAACAAGTGGCCAAACTGGTTAATCTCGCCGAGAAGTTCGATATTATTTACGACGGTTGGGGCACCTACTATGAGGGCGAAGACGCTCTGTTTGGTGATGAAGACCAAGATGAAGATGATGAGAATTAAGTTTCAAATCACTGATACCAGCCGCATGGCTGGTATTTTTTTGACTGAGATAGCTTGCTGTGGGCGGTAATGGCTGTGCCACATCGGCGCGGCAATCGATTAAACTTCGGGTATAATACAAGCAAATCAACCGCAATTGGAACGCTATGCAATTCTCTCTCGCCGGCCCTTGGCAACTTTCCCCACTGACGGATCTCTCTATCCCCCAAGATGATATTACGTTTCCTGCTCCGTTAAGTCTTGTGTTACCCGCTACCTGCAGCGAGACCGAGATCGTTCAGCAAGAGTGGCATTTGATGCATGATATTGAGGTTGATGAGGCGCTACTGAGCTTTGTGGCGATTGATGTGGTATTAGCTGGGATTGAACACTATGCCGAGGTTCGTCTGAACGGCGTGGCACTGTTTGACTGTGACGGCTCACAAGCGGTATATCGTAAAGAGATTCGCCAATGGTTACAGTTGGGGCGTAACCGATTTGAAATTTTGTTTTTACACGCCGATGATGAGTCGTTGTTGGATGAACCGGTTGCGGCGCAATGTCGTTTGGATCAGCCAGCCAGCTTTGTTGAGCATCAGCCCTTAGTTCATGATCCGCGTGTTGGGATCTGGCAAGCGCCTTACTTACAAGGTTTGCGTCATTTGCGCCTAACCCATGTTTCTACTGAACAAGTTTGGCATCATGGCGGCTGTGAGTTGTTGGTCAACCTGTTTTTTACCACTTATGCCTCAGGGCTGGTGGCAGCGGCAGTTAAATTTGATGGGCGTACTTATCAAGTGCCAATTGATATGCGTAGCAATCATGCCAGCGTACTATTTCAAGTCGATGCACCGAAAATTTATGATCAAGCTCAGCCTAATGCACAAGATCTGTATTCGATCTCCGTGCAGCTCGATGGGCAAACCCAGCATTTTCAACTGGCGTTAAGTGAAGCGCATTGTGTGAGCCATTTTCCGTTATAACGATGCACGTTTGCATCTCGATTAAGGCTATCAACCCGATAGCCTGATATCCCCTTCCTACTTGAAGCTACAATGGTGTTGGTTAGGTTCGTTCACCCCAATCACATCGTTTGCCTATGCTCATGAGCACTCACTTGCCGCCTACCTGCGGCTCCAAGTTATTTGGGTATAAAACCTGTTCGTGTGATTTAATGCGAGCAGCCTAAATGCCGAGCATGTTTAGTTTGCCAAACTTTTTCGTGCAAGTAATAGGCACAAGTATTGATGCTAGGCTCAATCATCGCCATCACTCCACCCACCAACCAACTGCCGGTCAATAAATAAGCTACCCCAAACGCAACTGTAAAGTGAATAGCGGCAAAGCTGATGGTTTTGATGCGGGTATCCGCTGCAAAGCGCTGTAAAGTGACCGAGTTTAACCAAGTTTTTTCGTGGAAATAGAAGGCAACGGTATTGACCATCGGCTCTAACATTGCAATTAAGCTACCCAGTAGCACATCACCGGTCAGTAGATAGGCGACCGTAAATGCGATGGTAAAATGTATGGCGGCAAAACTTAAGGTCTTTTTCATAATCTCATCCACCTGATGTTGAGTGATGTAATAATTATTGATAACTATTCTCATTAATTCAAGGTGGAAAAACCAATCAATCTGATAGGTTTTGATCAATAAAAAAGGCGCATATTGCGCCTTGATTAAGCCGTGACATTCGGTGTGATTTAACCTTGTGGCTTGACGACCAACACATTGACGGGGGAGTGCTCAACCACTTTGCTCGCTACGGATCCGAGCATAACTTTATCAATTCGTGAGCGCTTGTGGCTTGGCATGACAATCAGATCCACGCCTAAACGCTCAGCGTAATCGAGAATAGTGGTGTAAGGTTTTCCTTCCGCGATATGCAGCTGGTAATGCTGTGACGGCTCAATATGCTGTTCAGCAAACGCTTTGAGTTGGTTATACACATCATGCTTCATCTGTGCTGCGGCATCTTTGGGAAAATAGGTTGCCACCATCGACATATGAATGCCAGGTAATACGTTGAGTAAGTGCAGTTCGGCATTAGCATGTTTAGCGTGCCAAAGAGCAAGTTGCAGCGCTTTATCGGCAAAGCCTTGTTCATTCAAATCCACTGGTACAAGAATATGTTTATACATGGCACTCTCTATGGTTTATGGCCGATCTTGGTCGCTTTGGCTGCCAAGATCGGGCTGCGCTAATGAATTAGCTGGTTAGGTGATCAGATTCAGGCATATTGCTGCTGATCCTGCCGCTTTAGCCGCCGTTTTTGATTCCATGCGAGCAGCATTGTCAGTAATAGTGCTGGAATAAAGACCCACTCTTTCATTGGGCGATCACTGGCGACCACCACTGAGCGAATTTCCCAATCAAAGTCGATGCCTGCCGCTTCCGCTGGACTGCCAAATTCGACCATTTCTACCAGCATGCGATTTTTCTGGTTAATCAGAGTCAGTCCCATTGAGGCGATCCGCTGCGGTGCGCCAACTGCGCGATCGTCAAACGGGAGTTGCACGGTTTTAGAACTGTATTCACCTTTAATATTTTCACCCGCCACCACCAGACGTATCGGTTGACCCACTGGTGCTTGCTCGACAATTTGCTCTAATTTGGTACCGGCATACATCACTTGAGCTGGATAGATCATGTCCCACCAGAAGCCAGGGCGGAAGAAACTAAAGGTCAGCACCAGCAAGGCGATCACTTCCCACCATTTGGTTTTGGTTAGCCACCAGCCTTGCGTCGCGGCGGAAAACAGCAACATCGCAGTGATCGAGGAGATAATCGTCAGTAACAAATGCCACCAACTATGGATTCCCATCAGCAGTAGTTGAGTGTTAAACACAAACATAAATGGCAGGATTGCGGTGCGAATGTCGTAAGTAAAGCCTTGAATACCAGTGCGGATCGGATCGGATTTGGCTATCGCTGCTGCGGCAAAAGCCGCTAAGCCGACCGGCGGCGTATCATCGGCCAAAATCCCGAAATAGAACACAAACAGATGTACGGCGATCAGTGGAATGATCAAACCATGCTCAGCGCCTAAGGTCACAATCACTGGGGCCATCAAGGTTGAAACCACGATGTAGTTGGCGGTGGTTGGCAGGCCCATACCTAAAATCAAACTGATCACGGCGGTAAAAAGCAGCATCAACAGCAGATTGCCACCAGAGATAAATTCAACAAAATCGGTCATTACCAGTCCAATCCCGGTGAGCGTGACCACGCCAACCACGGTTCCCGCCGCCGCGGTTGCCACTCCGATCCCAATCATATTACGAGCACCAGAGACCAAGCTTTCTAATAAATCGCTGATGCCTTGCTTAGCCGCGGCAGTTAGCTTACCGGTGCGGTTAAATAGTGCCATTAGTGGACGCTGGGTGAGTAGAATGAACACCATAAACATGCTGGCCCAGAATGCCGATAAGCCTGGAGAGAAGCGTTCGACCATTAAGCACCACACTAAAACCACAATCGGTAACAAGTAGTGCAGACCTGATTTGAGCGTGGGAGCGACATCGGGGACGAACTGTAAATCCTCATCAAGAGCTAAGCCTTGCTGGGCATAAGGCGCAGAGATTTTGACTAGCCCGACATAGGTGATGAGCAATACGATGGCTAGCAGCGGTGTTGCCGCCGCGCCAAAGGCTTGTTTGGTCCAGCCAATGCCGTAGTAAACTAAGCCGCTAATGAGGCATAAGCCGAGGATCGTGGCGCTCAATGCGAGCAGTTTTTCGGTGAGTGTGGATTGATGAAGGCGTGGTAGACCTTGCATCTGCGCTTTACATGCTTCGAGGTGCACGATGTAAATCAGCGCGATGTAGGAGATCAGCGCCGGTAGAATGGCGGCTTTGATCACTTCGACATAAGAAATACCGACATATTCCACCATTAAGAAAGCGGCAGCACCCATGATAGGTGGGGTGAGCTGGCCATTGGTTGAGGCCGCCACTTCGACCGCCCCTGCCTTACTGCCAGGAAATCCAACGCGTTTCATCAATGGAATGGTAAAGGTGCCCGTGGTCACCACGTTGGCAATTGAAGATCCTGAGACTAAGCCAGACAGGCCGGAGGCAACCACTGCTGCTTTAGCAGGGCCACCACGCATATGGCCGAGCATTGAAAATGCGACTTTAATAAAATAAGCCCCAGCGCCAGCTCGTTCGAGCATGGCGCCAAACAGCACAAACAGAAAAACAAACGAAGTTGAGACCCCGAGAGCGACGCCAAATACCCCTTCGGTGGTTAGCCATAAATGTGACATCGCTTTATTCAAGCTGGCTCCTTTATGCGCGACCACATCCGGCATATAAGGGCCAAAAAAGGTGTAGCATAAAAACAGGGCCGCCACCATCATCAGCGGTGGGCCTAACGCGCGGCGAGTGGCTTCCAGCAGCAGTAACATTCCGACTCCCGCCGTCAGTACATCCCATGAGGTTGGTGCGCCAGAACGGCCGGCTAATTGGCTGTAAAACAAATAGATGTAAGCGGCGGAGAAACTGCCGGCTAGCGCTAAAAGCCAATCGATCCACGGGATATGATCGCGCGGTGAGTGCTTCATCGCAGGGTAGGCAGTGAAAGCGAGAAACACCGCAAAAGTTAAATGAATCGATCGCGCTTGGGTATCGTTGAGGATGCCAATATTGAAGATAAACGGCAGCGGTGACGCGTACCAAAGTTGGAACAGCGACCAACTCAGTAGTACCAACCACAGCACTTTTCCGGCGAAGCCTCGTGGAGCTCTGGCTCCGGTTTCGGCTTGTGCCACCATTTGTTGCACCTCTGGTGACGGTGTTGTCGTTTGCATCATGCACCTTATCCTTATTCTTGATCTTCCATAAGCTTATGATCGGCACGGTGATGTATCCCCTTGCTACTTGAAGCTGCAGCGGTGTTGGCTACGTTTGTTCCCCCCAATCACATAGTTTGCCTATGCTCATGGGGACTCACTCACTTGCCGCCTACCTGTCACTCCAAGTTGTTTGGGTATAGTACCGAAAAGCTGCAGCACCAAAACAAAACGTGATGCTAATGAGGAGGCGATCGCCTCCTCTTTTTTATTGAAATTATGTCGGTGAAAGGTGGTGTTCGATTGCCATCGGCCACCACCGTAAAGGATTACTTCAGCAACCCAACTTCTTTGTAATATTTAATCGCGCCAGGGTGGAGCGGGATCGAGTTACCCGCCGTGACCATGTCCTCTTTTTTCAGGTTGGCAAACGCTGGGTGTAGACGAATAAAGGTATCGAAGTTGTCAAACACCGCTTTGGTCACGTTGTACACCACCGCTTCAGAGACATCTTCGCTGGTGACTAAGGTAGCGGCAACCCCAAAACTTTTCACTGCTTGATCGGTACCGTTGTACATACCCGCTGGCACTTCGGTGTAAGCATAGTAAGGGTTATTCGCGACGATTTTTTCGATTTCAGGACCAGTGGCGGGTACTAATTTTGCGCCACAAGAGGTTGCGGCTTCTTTGATCGATCCATTCGGGTGACCAACCATGTAAATAAAGGCATCAATCTTATTATCACACAGTGCTTGTGAGCGCTCAGAACCTTTCAATTCTGCTGCGAGTTTAAAGCTGTTATTGGTCCATCCAAAGGCATCCATCACCACTTGCATGGTGGCGCGATCGCCAGAGCCAGGGTTACCAATATTTACTCGTTTACCGGCCAGATCTTTGACATTTTCAATGCCAGAATCCGCACGAGCAATGATATTGAACGGTTCGGTGTGCAGTGAGAATACCGCGCGTAATTTTTTGTATGGGCCTTGCTCGGAGAGTTCACTGGTACCGTTATAGCCATGATACTGCCAGTCGGATTGAACAATCCCGAAATCTAACTCACCAGAGCGAATAGTATTGACGTTGTAGATTGAACCGCCTGTAGACTCTACCGAACAACGAATGTTGTGATCTTTACGATCCTTGTTGACCAATCGACAGATCGCGCCACCCGTTGGGTAATAGACCCCAGTGACTGAACCTGTACCTATGGTAATAAAATCTTGTGCGCAGGCGATCCCTGAGCCGATAACTGTGGCAGCGATTGCGCCAAGTTTGATGATATGAGTGAGTGACATGAATTTCCCTTCCTTGATTGGTGATATATCCCCAAGTGCCGCATGGCGATAGCTTTCCTGCCTGAGAAACCTTGCGTTATGCGACCAAAATCGTGCTAATGCTCTGGCAGCATACCAAAAAAACTACCGAGAATTACATTGTTGTTAAGAATTAGCGGGCGATTAACGTATTTATTGGTGAGCAAAATAGGCCATGAATTGCAGTTATAATTGTTTTATTTCATGTGGTTATGGAATCTTGTCGCTAAGCGAGAATGTTCCTAAGATGTGATTTTGGTCACATGGCAAAAGGTGACCAAAATCATCGGTTCAGTAAGCAGTGCGCTAGCCTGCGTATTCGAACAGTTCACACACTGAACGGAATAACTCTTGCACCGGAACATCAATTGTTGGGGTGATGAAAATGGTGTCATCACCAGCGACCACGCCAAGAATACCTTCTGATTTGCCTAATGAATCGAGTAAACGTGCGATCAATTGTGCAGCGCCAGGGCCCGTTCGGATCACTACTAAGGCATTGTTGTAATCGACATCCAGCACCAGCTCGCGTAGTGAGCTGCTCACCGTCGGTACACCCAGTTCAGCGGGTAAGCAGTAGACCATCTCCATCTTGGCGTTGCGAGTACGTACCGCACCAAATTTGGTTAACATACGTGATACTTTGGATTGATTGATATTTTCAAAGCCTTCATTTTTCAGCGCTTCGACAATATCGCCTTGTGAGCCAAAACGTTCTTCTTTTAATAGGGCTTTGAAGGCTCGAACTAGGTTATCTTGTTTATCTACGTTACGCATGATTCTTCTTAATAGAGTTAAATGACCGATTTGTGCATATTCTCGCATATCTATGCATGATATACCAAATGATGCGCTAAATTTGCCCTCTCTGTCACTGTAAATATTTTTTATATTGGGTTAAATCAGGCGATAACTCTTTGTGTAAGTTGAACATTGACTGATAATCGCCTTCTATGCTGACACATCTTTTAGCCGTGTTGCGTGAACTCGCAAAGCTGACGTTAAGTGATTGTAATCAGATAGTGGTTACTATAGCGTTTGATAGTCAGATACCGAATTACCCTACAAACTTATAAGAGATTACTCTCAAGGAGATTTACGATGAAAGTTGCTGTTATTGGTGCCGCTGGCGGTATTGGTCAGGCTCTTGCACTGTTACTCAAAAATCGTCTTCCAGCGGGCTCTGATTTGGCGCTGTACGATATTGCGCCTGTTACGCCGGGTGTGGCGGCGGATCTGAGTCATATCCCGACGCCTGTTACGGTGCAAGGTTATGCGGGTGAAGATCCTACTCCAGCGCTCGACGGAGCAGATGTGGTTTTGGTTTCGGCCGGTGTGGCGCGTAAACCTGGGATGGATCGTGCGGATCTATTTAATGTCAATGCCGGCATTGTCAGAGCATTGGCCGAAAAAATCGCAGTGGTGTGCCCAACCGCGTGTGTTGGCATTATCACCAATCCAGTTAACACCACCGTGCCGATTGCTGCCGAAGTGCTGAAAAAAGCTGGTGTGTATGACAAGCGTAAATTGTTTGGTATTACGACCTTAGATGTGATCCGCTCAGAAACGTTTGTCGCAGCTTTGCAGAACAAAGATCCAGGCCAAGTGCGTGTCCCTGTGATTGGTGGCCACTCTGGTGTGACCATTTTACCGCTGCTGTCACAAGTTGAAGGGATGAATTTGACTGAGCAAGAAGTGGCTGCACTGACCAAGCGGATCCAAAATGCTGGTACCGAAGTGGTAGAAGCCAAAGCGGGTGGCGGTTCTGCAACTCTTTCGATGGGGCAGGCAGCATGCCGTTTTGGTTTGGCCTTAGTGAAAGCGTTACAAGGTGAAGCTGATGTGGTTGAGTATGCGTATGTGGAAGGTAAGGGCGAGTATGCTCCGTTCTTTGCTCAACCGATCAAGCTCGGTAAACATGGCGTAGAGCAACTGTTAGACATCGGCCCATTGAGTGCGTATGAGCAAGCGGCGCTAGATGGTATGCTGGAGACGCTCAACAGTGATATTCAAATTGGGGTTAAGTTCGTTAAGTAAATAACACTCAGTGTCGATTGAACTTATTGATTGAAAATACCGCTCGTGATGAGCGGTATTTTTTTGTGCAAGCTTAATGTAGATGGTGCTTGACTCTGCAGCTCAGCAGCATTGAATCGCGCTTCGTCATTTCAATGTCACGTGAGCTTATCTCCTAGACAGGATGTGATAAACCACGCTTTATTTGCTGCGATTGACCGCCATATGCGCGAGCGCAATCAGCGCTTGCTTATACTCGCTGTCGGGTAACACGGCCAATTGTGCAATCGCTTTGTCCGCTTCATGTTGAGCTTTGCTGATGGTGTATTGCAAAGCGCCAGTTTGCTCCATTACCGCTAAAATTTGTTCGAGACGTGATAGACCATTGGCTTGTTCGATCGCGGCACGGATCATTGCCGCTTGCTCGGGCTCTGCGTGCTGCATCGCATACAGCAGTGGCAGCGTCGGTTTGCCTTCGGCCAGATCATCACCGACATTTTTACCCATCTCTTCACCGTCGGCGGTGTAATCCATCACATCATCAATTAATTGGAATGCAGTGCCGAGATACTTACCGTAATTTTGCATTGCCAGCTCTACTTGCGGTGAAGCATCACACAAAATCGCGCCAATTTGCGTTGCTGCTTCAAACAGACGGGCGGTTTTAGAGTAAATCACCTGCATATAGTTAGCTTCAGTGGTGTCAGGGTTGTTACAGTTCATCAATTGCTGAACTTCCCCTTCCGCGATCACATTCACCGCATCACTCATCAGCTTGAGGATCTTTAACGATCCTAATTCGGTCATCATCTGAAAAGAGCGGGTATAAATAAAATCGCCGACTAACACGCTCGCGGCATTGCCAAACGCCGCATTCGCGGTCGCTTTGCCACGGCGCAGATCGGATTCGTCAACCACGTCATCATGCAACAGGGTCGCAGTATGAATAAATTCTACAAAAGCGGCGGCGGTCGTATGATGAGAGCCTTGGTAACCGAGAGCTCTGGCGGATAAGACCGCTAACAATGGACGTAACCTTTTACCACCACCACTGATGATATAGAAACCAAGTTGGTTGATGAGGGAGACGTCAGAATTGAGTTGAGCGTGAATCGTTTCGTTCACTTTTGCCATGTCATTGGCAGTAAGCGCTTGGATAGCTTTAAAATCCATCGTAAATCCGGCTGATATAAGAGCGTATAAGGCATTTAGTCTTCTGGAATCGCTGCATAATACACTAAAAATTATTGATTAATACATGGCTTAAAGGCATGATTGCGGCACTTTTGTTTGGCGATTAGCTTTTCGCCACTTTTTTCAAAATATGGCTTGTCATAGGCACATCATTCACGTAGAATCTGCGCCCTATTGATGATTAGTTTAGCGCACACCCTTATCGCAAATGTAGCATAGGCTGTGCGGAAAGAGCGGAGTAAAATATGTACGCTGTTTTCCAATCTGGTGGTAAACAACACCGTGTAAGCGAAGGTCAAACCCTTCGTTTAGAGAAATTAGACGTTGAAACTGGCGCAACTGTAGAATTTGATAAAGTTCTGCTGGTTGCTAACGGCGAAGACATTAAAGTAGGTGCTCCTCTTCTTGAGGGCGGTAAAGTAGTTGCTGAAGTGGTACAACACGGTCGTGGCGATAAAGTAAAAATCGTTAAGTTCCGTCGTCGTAAGCACTCTCGTAAGCAACAAGGTCACCGTCAGTGGTTCACAGAAGTGAAAATCACTGGTATCAACGCTTAAGTTATTAGGAGAGTTCAACAATGGCACACAAAAAAGCTGGTGGTTCTACTCGTAACGGCCGCGATTCAGAAAGCAAACGTCTAGGTGTTAAGCGTTTCGGTGGTGAATCTGTACTTGCAGGTAACATCATCGTTCGTCAACGTGGTACTAAGTTCCACGCTGGTACTAACGTAGGCATCGGTAAAGACCACACTCTATTCGCTCTATCTGATGGTAAAGTGAAGTTCGAGGTTAAAGGTTCTAAAAACCGTAAATTCGTTAGCATCGAAACAGCTGAATAAGCAACGTTTCTTGATGAATTCAAAAGCCCTGCCGTTTGGTGGGGTTTTTTATTTATCAAAAGTGTGGTCGACCCTAGACCCTAGACCCTAGACCCTAGACCTGAATGCAGCCTGATCCAAGCAGGTGATTATTTTCTGGGATCTACGTTCTCAGGTTTACTAGACTGATTAAGATTTCCCACGACATTGAGTGGAGGAAAAATGAAATTTGTTGATGAAGCGGTAATTAAAGTCCAAGCGGGCGACGGCGGTAACGGTGTTGTTAGCTTTTGGCGCGAAAAATTTGTCACCAATGGCGGCCCTGATGGCGGCGATGGTGGTGACGGCGGCGATGTTTACATGCTGGCCGATGAAAACCTTAATACATTGATCGACTACCGTTTCCAGCGCTTCTATGAAGCAGAGCGTGGTAAAAATGGTGGCGGCGGTAACTGTACTGGCAAATGTGGTAAAGACAAAGTGCTACGCGTGCCAGTCGGTACTCGTGCGGTGGACATTCACACCAATGAAATCATAGGTGAAGTGGCTGAGCATGGCAAAAAAGTCATGATCGCGAAAGGTGGCTGGCACGGTTTGGGTAATGCCCGTTTTAAATCGTCAGTCAATCGCTCTCCACGCCAAAAAACCATGGGTACCAAAGGTGAAGTCCGCGATATTCGCTTAGAGCTGTTGCTGCTGGCGGATGTGGGTATGCTCGGTATGCCAAATGCGGGTAAATCGACCTTTATTCGTGCGGTTTCGGCTGCGAAACCTAAAGTGGCGGACTATCCGTTTACCACTTTGGTGCCAAGCTTAGGCGTCGTTAGCGTATTGCCAGAAAAGAGCTTTGTGGTGGCCGATATTCCGGGCTTGATTGAAGGCGCGGCAGAAGGGGCCGGTTTAGGTATCCGCTTCTTGAAGCACCTTGAACGCTGCCGAGTATTGCTGCATGTGATCGATATTATGCCGATTGATCAAAGTGATCCTGCGCATAATGCCTTGACCATTATTGATGAGCTCGAGCAGTACAGTGAAAAACTGGCCAGCAAACCACGTTGGTTGGTGTTCAACAAAGTCGATCTGATACCGGAAGATCAAGCCGACCAAATCATCCAAGACATCATTGATGCTTTGGCATGGGAAGGCGAATACTTCAAGATTTCAGCGGCTAACCGTCAAGGGACCAAAGAGCTTTGCATGAAGCTGGCTGAATTTATGGATACCTTGCCAAAAGAGACATCACAGCCAAGCGAAGCCGAAAAAGTCGATTTCACCTGGGATTATCATCAAAAAGATGGTTTGGCTGGTCGTGAAGTGATCACCGAAGATGATGACGATTGGGATGATTGGGACGACGAAGAAGATGACGGCCACGTTATCTATGTACGTGACTAAATCACCGAACGTTAATGCCGCAACTTTGTTGCGGCTTTTTTGTGTCTAAATCATATTTCTCGCTCGCCGTTTCAGGCACACTAAGTGCCACTTTTGGACGTTGTTAGGTGTTTAGGAAAGGAATCATGGAAGCCAAACAGAGAGCCGTTTCTCGTTTGATTGCCCAGGCAGGGCAGATGTTATTAGCGCATGGCGCAGAAAGTACCTTAGTCGGCGATATTATGCGCCGAATTGGTCTCGCCAGTGGTATGAGTGAAGTCGAAGTGTCTCTTTCGGCTAGCTCTTTGGTGGTCACCACCGTTTATCATGAGCATTGCATCACGACCACCAGACGTAGCCCAGATCGCGGCATCAACATGCGCGTGGTGACCCAGATCCAACGGATCTGCATCATGATGGAAAAGGGCGTGCTTGATTACCGTTTCGCTCAGAAAAAAATCAATCAAATTAGTCCGGCACGCTATAACCGCTGGTTAGTGGTGGTGATGATTGGTTTGTCATGTGCAGCATTTAGCCGTTTAGCGGGCGGTGATTGGATGGTATTTATGATCACTTTGATCGCATCCAGTGTTGGAATGATCGTGCGTCAAGAGATCGGGCATCGCCAATTCAACCCACTACTCAATTTTACTGCGACCGCTTTTGTCACCTCGGTGATTTCGGCGCAAGCGGTGGTTTATCAATTGGGTAATAAACCGACCATAGTGATGGCTTCGTCAGTATTGATGCTGGTGCCCGGTTTTCCTCTGATTAATGCGGTGGCTGATATGCTCAAAGGCTATATCAATATGGGGATTGCGCGCTTTGCGATGGCCAGTTTACTGACGTTAGCGACCTCACTTGGGATTGTGGCAGCAATGAGCGTGACAGGGATCTGGGGGTGGTAATGTTAAGTTGGGATCTAGGGTTGGGATTGCTCAACGATATGTTTTTTGCAGCAATACCAGCGGTTGGCTTTGCGTTGGTGTTTAATGTGCCGCAACCAGCGTTGAAGTACTGTGCTCTTGGCGGTGCACTGGGTCATGGCTCGCGCTACTTGATGATGCAGTTTGGGATGCCGATTGAATGGGCAAGCTTTTTTGCCGCGACCCTGGTGGGTATGGTTGGGGTTTATTGGTCACGGCGCTTTCTCGCTCACCCCAAGGTCTTCACAGTGGCGGCACTGATTCCTATGGTGCCAGGGGTGTTTGCTTTTAAGGCGATGATTGCATTAGTTGAAATGAATCAGCTTGGCTTTTCGGTCCAACTGATGGAAGCATTATCGGAAAATTTTCTCAAAGCGATGTTTATCATCGTCGGTTTAGCGATTGGCCTTGCTGTGCCTGGGCTACTTTTTTATCGCCGTAAACCGATTATTTAATGGCTAGTAGATTGCTAGCGTAAAAGGTAACCCAAAAATGATGATCAGTATGATTGCCGCCATGGCAGAGCAGCGCGTGATTGGTAAAGACAATCAGATGCCGTGGCATTTACCCGCCGATTTTGCTTGGTTTAAACGTTGTACTCTAGGCAAACCGGTGATCATGGGCCGTAAAACTTACCAATCGATTGGTCGACCTTTACCGGGGCGGCACAATATTGTGATTTCGCGCGATGCGAACTTACAGATTGAGGGGGTGGATGTGGTCACTTCAATCGACGCGGCATTAGCCAAAGCCGGAGCGGTTGACGAAATCATGATCATTGGCGGTGGCAGCTTATATGCAGCGTGTTTACCGTTAGCCGATAAATTGTATCTCACGCAAATTCATGCCGATCTCGAGGGTGATACGCAATTTCCAGAGTGGGGCAGTGAGTGGCTAGAGTGTTATCGTGAGCACTATGCGGCCGATTTAAATAATGCTTATGCGATGGATTTTGTGATTTACCAACGCAGATCTTGAGCCAGCTCAATCGCTAACCACCGGTTTATTAAGGGTTAATATTGATCGATTCAACTCCCCCCGCTGATGGGCGGGGGAAGAATTTGGCGTTAGCGCGCGGCTTGGGTAAAGTAGCGTTTATCTTCCCAGCGCAGCATGGTTAAACTGCCCCCCCATACGCAGCCAGTGTCAAGTCCAATCACCTCTTGGCTGGCATAGCCTTCCAAAGCCGCCCAATGGCCAAAAATCACTGTTTTTTCCAGCTTGATCCGTTGAGGTAATTGAAACCAAGGCAATAAGTGACCGTCAGTCACTTGTGAGGGAGGGAGCTTACAGTGCATATCTAACCGACCATCGGGGTAGCAAAATCGCATCCGCGTAAAGGCATTGATGATATAACGCAGGCGATCGAAGCCTTGTAACGCTACGTGCCATGCGTCCGGCTGATCGTGATACATCTGCGTAATCAGGTTAGGCCATTGTGGGCCGCGTAACACTTGTGCGACCTCTTGTGCGGCTTGGCGTGCCGTGGCTAAATCCCATTGTGGGGAAACTCCGGCATGGCACACCACAAATTCGGCATGTTCCGCTAGTAATGGTTGTTGGCGTAGCCAATCGAGTAATAATGGCGCATCTGGTGCAGCAAAAATCGCTTGAGTTTGATCGCGGCGTTTAGCGGGGTGATTGCCGAGCGCCACCGAAAGCAAATGCAAATCATGATTGCCGAGCACGACTTGCGCGGCCTCACCTAATTGGTAGGCGAAGCGTAATGTCTCGAGTGATTTCGGCCCTCTAGCCACTAAGTCACCCGCAAACCATAGTCGATCTTGGCTTGGATCAAACTGGACTTGATCGAGTAGCAGTTGTAGCTCGTCAAAACAGCCTTGAATATCTCCGACGATGTAATTGGCCACACAAACTCCGTTAATTCAATACATGAGGAACCGCGAGGCGAAAGGGTTCAATCTCGACCGTGAACGATTCACCTTGTGCATCGACCATTAAATAGTGCCCCTGCATCACCCCGATAGGCGTCTCTAATACAGTGCCACTGCTATAGGTGTATTCATCATTGGTGGCAATATAGGGCTGTTCGCCAACCACCCCTTCACCTTCTACTGCAATCTGTTTGCCATTGGCATCGGTGATCAGCCAACGACGACCTAATAGCTGTACCGTTTGCGGGCTGAGATTTTTAATCGTGATCAGATAAACAAACACAAAGCGTTGATATTCAGGGTTAGACTGCTGCTCAACGTAGCGAGTCTGAACCTGAATTTTGATGCAGGGAAGCGAAACATCCATGAGCGATTCCTCGGTTGAGTGGGATCTCTACGCTGATAAAGCAAGGACGACTAATGTCGTCCTTGCTTTAATTATGCGTGAGTTGACGGCTGTGCATCAAGCCAGTTGGCGAGTGCCACAAACTGGGCCAAGGTCAAATTCTCAGGTCGCATACTCGGCTCGATACCGAGTTGTTGCAGGGTTTCTGGTTCGACTAAGCCTTTGTAGCAGTTACGCACGGTTTTACGACGTTGGTTAAAGCCTTCACGCACTACCCGATCTAGCCAAGTTAGGCTGGTCGCTGGGTGTGGTAAATCTTCATACGGCACTAAGCGCACCACCGCAGAATCAACTTTTGGTGGCGGTACAAACGCGGTAGGTGGCACTTCAAGTACTGGCACCACTTTGCAGTAGTATTGCGCCATCACTGTTAGGCGGCCATACGCTTTACTGTTTGGGCCTGCAGCTAAACGGTTGACCACCTCTTTTTGCAGCATAAAGTGCATATCTTGAATATCACGATGGAATTCAAAAAGGTGGAACATCAGTGGCGTTGAGATGTTGTATGGCAAGTTACCAAAGATACGCAGTTTATGGTTAGGTTTAACCAATTGCTTGAAGTCGAAACGCATCGCATCGCCTTCATGGATGGTCAGTTTGCTCGCCAACTCAGGGTGATTGCGTAAACGCTCTGCCAGATCGCGGTCAAGTTCGATCACGGTGAACTTATCGACTTCACGCCCTACTGGCTCTGTGATCGCTCCCAATCCTGGGCCGATCTCTACCAAGTTTTGTCCAGGCTGTGGATTAATTGCCGACACAATTCCATCAATGATGTAAGGATCATTAAGGAAGTTTTGACCAAAGCGTTTGCGCGCTTTGTGCCCTAAGTGGACATCATTTCTCATAGTGTTCTCGAAGTTATTGCGCTTTTTTTATCAACTAATTCAATTGCGTAAGCTAATGCCGTCCATAAGCTTCCTGTATCAGCTTGTCCGGTGGCGGCCAGATCGAGCGCCGTACCATGGTCAACTGATGTGCGGATAAAGGGCAGACCTAAGGTAATATTTACCGAACGACCAAACCCTTTATATTTAAGCACTGGCAGGACTTGATCGTGGTACATACCAAGGATCGCATCTGCTTGCTGTAAGTATTTTTCACTAAAAATGGTATCGGCTGGCATTGGGCCAACCAATTGCATGCCATATTGCTCACGCAAACGCTGTAGGGTAGGAGTGATAGTTTCAATCTCCTCCATGCCTAATACACCGTCTTCACCTGCGTGGGGGTTTAAACCACACACGTAAATTTTCGGCTCAGCAATGGCAAATTTCTCGACTAAATCCTTGTGGAGAATGTGAATGATCTGCTCTAGACGTTCACAGGTTATCGCTTGTGGCACTGCAGCTAACGGGAGATGAGTCGTGACTAAAGCGGTACGTAAGCCTTCTGTAGCCAGCATCATCACCACTAGAGGGGTATTGGACTGTTCAGCAAAAAATTCAGTGTGACCGCTAAACGCGACCCCCGCTCGGTTGATCATCCCCTTGTGCACAGGGCCGGTGACAATAGCATCAAATTCGCCATTCATACAGCCTTTTGCCGCTCTTTGCAGCGTTTTTAATACATAATGGCCGTTAGCGGGGTTGAGTTGGCCGGCGATGACGGGCTCAGCGAGTGGGATATGCTCAACCCATAGCGTGCCTGCTTGATGTGGTAAAGCTGGATGATCAGCTTGATAATCAAGCAGTTTTACTTCAATTCCCAGCAGGGCAGCACGTTGACTGAGCAAAGCTTTGTCGGCACACACCACCAGTTGATGTGGCCAATCGTGAGTAGACAGTGCGAGCGCTAAATCTGGGCCAATTCCCGCCGGCTCACCGGCGGTCACGATAATCCGCTTACAGCTCATCCTTATCGTCCTTCAATACTTCAACAAAGGCGCTGGCACGTAGCTCTTGCAGCCATGCGCTCGCTTCTTCATTGAACTTACGATTGAACAAAATGCGGTATGCACGGTTTTTCAGCGCAGCATCGGTGCGATCCACTTCTCGGCGATCCAGCACTTCGACAATATGCCAGCCATGTACGGTTTGAAAAGGCGCACTGATTTGACCTACCGGTAAGGTTTCGACTTGGTGTTTAAATTCAGGCACATACAGATCTGGCGTTTGATAGCCCAATTCACCTTTTTGTGCGGCTGAACCTGGATCTTGGCTATATTGTTGCGCTAGTTCGGCAAAGGTGGCTTCGCCACTGTTAATCCGCTGGATCAATTCATTGAGCTGTTTTTGCGCCCCTTCATCACTGAGAATAATAGTCGGTTTGATGAGGATATGGCGCGCGTTCACTTCGGTGACGGCGACGGTTTCTAAGCCTTTCACATCATCAATTTTTAGAATGTGGAAGCCACCACCGCTGCGA
Source organism: Vibrio misgurnus (assembly GCF_029635775.1). Lineage (NCBI taxonomy): Bacteria > Pseudomonadati > Pseudomonadota > Gammaproteobacteria > Vibrionales > Vibrionaceae > Vibrio > Vibrio misgurnus. Next base: position 348,192 of record NZ_CP113241.1, read on the forward strand.
AATGGGCCAATAATGCTGCCTTTATTTTGCAGTTTGATTTGATCGGCAAAAATGGTCGGCATCTCTTCTTTGCGCATCCAACCCCAATCACCACCTTGTAATGCCTTAGGTCCTTTCGAATAGGTGTAAGCCAACTGGGCAAAATCAGCCCCATTTTGCAACTCGTCGACCAGTTGCTTGGCTAACGTTTCTACTTGAGCTTTTTCTTGCCCATCTTCAACGCGCAGTTGGATATGGCTGATTTTATATTGCACCGTCGCATCGGTTTCTTGCGCCAGCAGCTCGGCTAGGGTATCCACTTCAGCGGGCAAGATATTGATCCGACGACGAACCAGAGCGTTGCGTGCTTCACTGGCCGCCATCTCTTTACGGACTTGTTCACGAAATTCCGGGTAAGTCAGGCCTTCTTGGGCGATGGCAGCAATCAGTTGTTCTTGAGTCTGCTGGTTATTGCTGGCGATCTCTTTGATCGCTTCATTTAAGCGGCTATCATCAATTTTCACCCCAACCCGGTCGGCTTCTTGCTGCTGCAAAGTATCAATGATCAGCTTTTCGAGCACTTGCTCGCGTAGCACACTTTCTACAGGCAATGCTTGATGACTTTGTTTGGCATTGGCTTTTACCGTTTTGAGTGCACCATCGACATCACTTTGTAAGATCACGCCGCTATTGACGATGACCGCAACGCTATCGAGTGCTTGTGGTTGTGCGTGAGCGTTGAACAAAGTCAGTGCACTGATAACGCTAATTAGTGTGGGTTTCCACAATTTCATGGGCAGTCCTATCTGAAAGTTTTAGCCTGAATCCGCTCAGGCGAATAAATTAGTTATTAAGGAAGAATGGTCGACCATAGCCGAGTGAATTACCAGCGCTATCAACATTCGTCATGCTTGAACCAGCTCCGATACTGGTCCCAAAACCAATAATGCCGATATTGAAGCTAAAGTTGTTTTCATAGATCGGGCTCGCGTAAGGGTCGGTCACAAAGTTACCATTCCAGCTTTTCAGTTGGTTGCTGTAGGTAAAGCCCATGTACCAACAATCTGAGGTATAGGTGAGGTTAGCTAACCACTCTAACGCTTGCTGGGTAGTTAGGTCATAATAATATTGACCACTGGCTTTCCAGCGTCGATTAATCTGATAACCCGCCAGCAGCCCAGCCTGGGAAATTCCATCTTTGGTTATATCATCAATATTGGCAATGCTATCCCCAACCGTATTGCGGATGTAATCTTTGGCAACATAGCGGTAGTTGCCTTGCAGGTAGCCGTCAGTAAAGCGGTACTCTAAGGTACTGTTGCCCAGTTGAATATCTTGGGTATCAATATCGTATTGGATGCCGCCGTGGTAGAACAGATAATCGGCAAAGTTAAAGTCCATCTCGACCGCCCATGCCGAATAGCTCGACTCTTGATCGCCATTGCTATTGGAGGGGTTGAGTTTACTGTCGAGGTAGAAAATTTGACCAAATGCGATGTTGAGCCGCTCTTTGTAAGAGTCATCAAAAAAGCGGCTTGAGGCACCGTAGCTAATTTGGTTAGCTGACTTAATGTGGTCGACCCCGCTGTATTTGCGGCTACGGAACAACCCGTAATAGTCAGTTTGCAGCATGGTCGAATCGTAGAGAGCGATATTGCTCTGATCTTGCTCTGGTACGAACAGATACTGAATTCTTGGTTCAAGCGTCTGGGTATAGCTATCTAACAGGATAGTATCGCGCTCCAGTACAATACCGGCACCCGTTCGAAATTCTGGGATCACCCGAGTGACACTCTCTTCGAGTTTGCTATCGGTGGTGTTATCCAAATCTTGTTGATAATAAGTACCGAGCAAACGTGCTTCGGTGGTCCAGTTACCCCAAGTATTGCTGAACGGCATTTTTAAACCCGGTTCAACATGAACCCGAGTCGCTGAAGGTTTACCTTTAGCATCGGTTTCAAAGCGCGAAATATGGCTGATCAAATCAAGATCCAAGTATTTCATCAGCTCTGGGGCGTAATAGTTATAGCTCAGTTGCGGCATTAACCGATAGGGTAAGTTGGTGCTGGTGGTATCATTGGTCAGCAATTGAAAATCACGCACTAACAGTGACGAATCCCAGTTTTGGGTACGATAGGTCGCGCGCCCTTCTTGGATTAATTGACCATCTTCACGTTTACCGATCCCCGAATCTAAATCAGAGAAATAGTTGATATCGCTGACTTTTGAGTAATCAATCTCAAACTTCCATGCCTGTTGGAAAATCCCACTGTGCTCATATTGCACCGCCCAACGATTGCCTTGCTCGACATAGAGTTTATCGTCGGGTAAAAATTCAGCCTTAATTTGACCACGCCCAAAATCACTCAAATAGCGGAATTGGCTATTTAATTGCGTGCCGCGCTTTTGCATGTAGATGAAGGTGGTTTCTAAATCGTAATTGGGCGCTAAGTTCCAATAAATCGGCACTTCAAGCTCATAACCATTGCGAGAGCCATAAGAGGCGGTCGGGTACAGAAAGCCGGTTTTACGGGTATCGCCAATTGGCACCGTCAAATAAGGCAGATAGAAAATCGGTACATTTTGCACTTCAAGGCGTGGATTGTAGAAAGTGGCAATCTCTTCATCTTGGTCAACATCAATGCTGGAAGCGCGCATACGCCAAGCATTATCCCCATCTGGGCATGAGGTTATCGAACCATCTTCAATTTCGTACACGGTTTTACCGGTTTTAGACACAAACACCGCTTCACCTCGTCCCGGTTCGCATAAGAACTGGTAACGGGTATTTTCGAGCGTCATTTGATCGGTATTGAGATGGTTGGTGGCTCGGGTCGAGTGGGTTTTGATTTGGCCATCGCTAAACTGTACATTACCTTCAGCGACCACTAAGTTCTCTTGCTGATGCAAAGTGACATTGTCGGCGGCAATTCGCTTGTTACCTTGCACCACCACCACATTGCCCGAATAGGTTGCTTGCTGACCATTGATTGCCTCTAGCTTATCCGCTTCGACATTGATAGGCTGTTGGCCTGGATTAGTAGGCTCTGGCGGATTAATTAAGCACTGCTCACCACTGAGCTGTGGAGTGTGATGGTCATCGACACCTGCTTCTGCTTGTATCTGAGGTGCAAATAGCGCAGCGCTAATTGAGGCGGCTAAAAATGTGCGGGAGAAGCATGACATTAGGTTGTACTATCCTGTTGAGCTTAATGGCCTGTTGAACTGGATGGATTCCGAACTTAGGAGCCTGAAACATAGACGTTCCTTATCATAAAGGAAATTGACGCATCCGCCACTATCAGACCGCTTCACTCCAGAAAAATTCATAGATTGAGAGCACATAATGCATATTTTTGGAAAAATATTGGGCGCTTTTTTTGGCTTCCTATTTGGGGGACCTTTCGGCGCAATTTTTGGGATCTTCCTTGGTCATCAATTTGATAAAGCTCGTCGTTTAAATCAGGCTGGTTTTCAACCTGGTGCTGGCGCTTTTGGCGGAGGCCCCAGCCAAGCGGAGCGGCAAGAGCAATTTTTTAAAGCCGCTTTCTCGGTAATGGGGCACGTCGCCAAAGCGAAAGGGCAGGTAACTCAACAAGAAATTCAGCTTGCGACCATTATGATGGATCGCATGAACTTAACCAGCGAACAAAAACGGGCAGCACAAGAGGCTTTTCGTGAGGGGAAAGAGGCTGATTTTCCTCTCGAACCGGTGCTAGAAAGGTTGAAGATTGCTAGCGCTGGGCGCTTTGATTTATTACAGTTTTTCCTTGAGCTGCAAATCTCTGCCGCATTTGCCGATGGGGATATTGATCCTAATGAGCGCAATGTATTGCACCGTATTGCGCGTGGGTTAGGTTTTTCGGCGGATCAGCTTGAGCGGCGTTTGCGTATGCAAGAAGCGGCGTTTCGCTTTCAGCAAGGTGGCGGTTTTGGCGGTGCGGGTTCACAGCAGCAAAACCAGCGAGGCCAGCAGTGGCAAGCTTCTTCAGCGCGAGATCATCTTGCCGATGCTTATGAATTGCTTGGCGTTACCGACAGCAGTAGCGCGCAAGAGATCAAGCGGGCTTATCGTAAGCTGATGAATGAACACCATCCGGATAAATTGATGGCCAAAGGTTTACCACCGGAAATGATGAATATGGCGAAAGAAAAATCACAGCAGATCCAATCCGCCTATGAGTTAATCCGCAAACAGCGTGACATTAAGTAACTTGCAGTTTCAACGAAGGTAAAAAAGGCAAATCATTCGGTTTGCCTTTTTTTATCGGCGCAAATGATGGGTAGGAGATGAGGGCGAGTATTTGTGATGGATATACTCTTCTTACTGGAAGCTGCAGTGGTGTTGGCTAGGTTAGTCACCCCAATCACATCGTTGGCCTATGCTCACTCACTGGCTCACCGTCTTCCTGCAACTGCAAGTTGTTTGGCTATAAGTTGCAGATAAAATAAAACCCAGTCAAAGACTGGGTTTTGAAAGGTGGCTCCTCCTGCTGGGCTCGAACCAGCGACCTGCGGATTAACAGTCCGTCGCTCTACCGACTGAGCTAAGGAGGAATTGTTCTTTTTATTTAATGGTGCCGACTACCGGAATCGAACTGGTGACCTACTGATTACAAGTCAGTTGCTCTACCTACTGAGCTAAGTCGGCAACTCAACTTGCAAAGCAAGCTGAAAATTGGCTCCTCCTGCTGGGCTCGAACCAGCGACCTGCGGATTAACAGTCCGTCGCTCTACCGACTGAGCTAAGGAGGAATTATTCTTTTTATTTAATGGTGCCGACTACCGGAATCGAACTGGTGACCTACTGATTACAAGTCAGTTGCTCTACCTACTGAGCTAAGTCGGCACATTGATTATTGCTGGTAGCACCAACAATTAAAATTGTGGTGCCCGGAGGCGGAATCGAACCACCGACACGAGGATTTTCAATCCTCTGCTCTACCGACTGAGCTATCCGGGCGATGGGGTGTATTAAAAGGGTTTTCGTGGTGGCCGTCAACATGAAAATATAAAAAAAGTGTTGTTTGATGTTTTTCTATACTTAATGGCCTGTTTTTGTCCATTTAGATCGCCAGTTTGTGGCTAAATCGGCAATCAAAGTGCGCTAGGCATCGGTATTTTCTGCGTTAAAAAGTGAAGAAAATTAAAAAAGCACGTAACGAGACGTGCTTATTCCACATGGTTTATTGCTAATTTTGGTGGTTAACGGGTCACGGAAAAGTGGCCTGCCCACTGTTCTAACTCATTTGCAAGCTGAGTTAAAGTTTGCGCGCTGTTGTGGCTTTGGGTGACCACGCGGCTTAACTCGCAGCCACTTTCTTCAATCATATTAATCCGCAACGCAATATCATCGCTGACTTGGGTTTGCTCGGCCGCCGCGGTGGCAATTTGGTGGCTCATCGACGATACGCTTTCTAGCGCACTGACAATTAAGGCGAGAGCTGCCGTCGCGTTTTCAGATTCTTGCACGCTATTGCGGCTAGTTTGTCCGCACACTTGGATGGTTTGAATCGCATTGCGTGAGCCAGCCTGTAGATTGTGGATCATCTGCTGGATCTCTTTGGTACTGGTTTGTGTGCGTCCCGCTAAGTTACGCACTTCATCGGCGACCACCGCAAAGCCTCTACCTTGTTCTCCGGCTCGTGCTGCTTCAATCGCCGCATTTAACGCCAGTAAGTTGGTTTGTTCCGCAATATCGCCAATCACATCGAGCACCCTGACAATATTATTCACATCCTGATCCAGCTCGGCCACCGCGGTACTCGCAGTTTGTAATTGGGTCGCCAAACCTTGAATATTGAGCACAGTATTGTGGATCAACTGTTGGGTATGCTGACTTTGCTGATCTGCCTGATCGGTATTTAATGCCGTATCACGAGCCGAATCGGCGACTTGATTGGCCGAAGAGGCCATTTCCGTCATCGCAGTGGCAATCATTGCGGTTGATTGCTGCTGGCTATGGGTTAATTGCGCAATGCTGTGCGCTCGAGTTCCGGTGTCAGCCAGTTCGCTGCGTAGCGCCGCCATCGTTTGTTCCAGTTTAGTGACTAAATCCGCCAATGAGCCACTCATCTGCTGCACTGCGCCATAAATACTCTCTTTCGGTGCTTTGGCGGCAAATTGACGACGAATATGCCCTTGCGCTACCGCTTGTACTGCACTACGAACTTCATTCGGCTCACCTCCAATGATCAGTAGGATCTTATGCATCGCCAGTAGCAGTAGCGACAAAATTCCTAGCGCGATCACCACACACAAACTTAATTGCCACTGTGCAGTAGACCAAAAACGGGCGTTGACTTCGTTGAGGCCAATCCCAGTACCCACCACCCATCCCCAGTGTGGTGTTTTACGAGCGATGGAGAGTTTTTCTTCAATCGAGCCGTCAGCTTGTGGCTGGGTCCAAGTGTATTCCACTAATCTGCCCGATTGATTACGTAGCACATCTTGGATTAAGCGACCCACACTGTTGCCTTGCCCATCTTTAAAATCATGGAAGCTGGTGCCGTGCAGTTGTGGGTCGAGTGGGGTGGCGACAAAGGTCATATTGTGATCGGCCACATACACATATTCATTATTTTTGTACAGATTGTTACGCATGATACGCGTGGCAAGCGCTTTGGCTTCAGGCTCTGACAGTGTGCCCTCTTGAGCCATTTTTTCGACTTCAGTCAGAATGCTATAGGCACTATTAAACAGTTCGGTGACACGGGCTTGGTTATCGAGATTACTCGCGACCCGTAAAGTCCATAATCCTGTTGCGCTCAGAGTGAGTAGCGCAATCAGGATCAAGGCTGATAATAAGTAAGCTTGAGATTTTAGTTTCATGGTGCGACCGATAGGGAATGGTGTAAGAAGATTAAGTTTTTATGACATTTTTATGTCAAAGGGATAGTAATCAGTCAGCTTATTTATTGATACGAACTAAGTTCAAAAGTATGAGTTGGATTAAATTTTCGCTTCAAAATAAGTTGAGAGGCAAGGTATTACAGTGGTGGGGGTAAATGGCAGATAAAGAAAAACCCAGTCAAAGACTGGGTTTTGAAAAGTGGCTCCTCCTGCTGGGCTCGAACCAGCGACCTGCGGATTAACAGTCCGTCGCTCTACCGACTGAGCTAAGGAGGAACAATCTTTAAATAGTGGTGCCTCGAGGCGGAATCGAACCACCGACACGAGGATTTTCAATCCTCTGCTCTACCGACTGAGCTATCGAGGCAAATTTTAAGTGGTGCCGGCTGCCGGAGTCGAACTGGCGACCTACTGATTACAAGTCAGTTGCTCTACCTACTGAGCTAAGCCGGCACACGTAACCTTTGCTGTTTGTGTCTTACACCAACAATCTAAAATTCGTGGTGCCCGGAGGCGGAATCGAACCACCGACACGAGGATTTTCAATCCTCTGCTCTACCGACTGAGCTATCCGGGCAACGGAGCGCTATTAAACGTATTTTCCTTTACTTCGTCAACCTGTTTTTTGAAAAAATTCGCCAAATCAGTTTGTTTGCAGATAATTTAAACAAAGCTAGGCCAGTTATTAGCCAGCATTAAATTCTTTCTTAAATTGAGTCACTTTTTCTAGGTAACGGCGTGCTTCGGCGTTGGGATGTTTTTTGGTCAGCGCCCAATAGACTTGATTGGGTTGTAAGCCATTAAGATCACGCATCGCACGCTGGCGATCTTTGCTAAAGGTATTTAATACCCCGCCAGTGCCACCGTTATAAGCCGAAATCATGCTGTATTCGAGCGAGGTTGGATGGCGAACATCTTTCAAATAGCGATTTTTTAAAATGTAAAAATAGGCGGTTCCGGTATCAATATTGTTTTCGGGGTTAAACAGGTACTCAGGCGTCGGTTCGCCGGAACGATTTTTAACCAGTTTAAACACATCGCGACCGGCGGTTTTCGGCACCACTTGCATTAGCCCATAAGCATTGGCCCAACTGACCGCATAGGGGTTGAAGCTACTTTCGGTTTTAATGATCGCATAGATCAGATCTTCCGGAATATCGTACTTTTGTGCCGCGCGGCGCACGATATTGGCGTATTTATAACCACGGATCTCCACTTGATCTTTAACCATCGGGATCTCGACGTAGTAGGCTTTTTTGAAATCCACTTGTTTCACTTTCAGATGTTTGGCGATCAGATAATCGGCATAGCGCTGGGCGCGCCATGACCACTGGATCGCTTGCCCATCTTGATCGAGTACTTGTTGGTACAAAAAGGGCTGGCCTTTCAGTTGAATATCTTTCGAGGAGAATAGGTCAACATTGGCCGGATCATCTGGGGTGAGTAAGGTGGTGATGATCGCATTACGTAAATGTGCTTTCGGATCGGTAGGGGAAACGGTTTCGACGATGATCCGCCCTTCGCTGAAATTCACTTCTGCGCGGCTGAGGTAATTATCTATGTATTTGACGTAATTGTTTTTGCCGGCGATTTTGAGCTCGCGGCGTCCCCAGCGTTTTTCAATATTGCCAGAGAAACTATTGATCAATGCATCTAACGCGGCGGTATCTTTCTCAAACTGGCCGGGAAGTTGCGCTAAGTTCTTAGCGAAGCGGTTAGTGGGTTGGTAATCCACGTCGTAAATTTTCTCAATAAATTCACGACTACAGCCACTCAATAATAGTGTGGTGATACATAGCACTAACGTTCTCATGCGCCTCCTAAAGCGAACTTTCGCTACTCCTGATGCGAAAATGACATCATAACCAATTGGTATGATGTCATTTTTTATCGGCAGATGAAATGCGAAATTTGTTACTTGCTCGGCGGAGTATAACCTTCGATGTGGACTTCTTTGCCTTCAAACAAGAAGTTGATCATTTCTTGTTCAAGCAGTTTACGGTGCTCGGGATCCATCATATTGAGCTTTTTCTCATTGATTAACATGGTTTGTTTGCTTTGCCATTGCGCCCAAGCTTCTTGACAAATGTTATCGAAAATACGTTTGCCTAATTCACCGGGGTAGAGCTGGAAATCTAAGCCAGCAGCTTGTTTATTGAGTCGGGTACAAAATACGGTGCGAGCCATTCACGCTTCCTCTTTAATGTGGCGATCAATGTCGAATGGTAAGCTGTGCAGCAGTTGTTTGACTGGCGCAGCCAAACCAATCGCATCGGGTTGAGTTAAGTTATACCAAAGACCTTTGCAGCCTTCCATGATGATGTCTGGTTTGCGCTTTAATTGCAGCAAGATCGGCGTAATATCCAGATGATAGTGGCTAAAAGTGTGGCGAAAGGCGATCAGCGTTTGTTGCTCGCTGATGGTGTGATCATCAATCGCCCGCTGATCGAGGCGGGTTTGAATATTGGCGCTGTCCGATTGTGGGAAGCAGTAGAGGCCGCCCCAAATGCCGCTTTGCGGGCGTTGTTCAAGCCACACGGCATTATCGTGATAGAGCATAACAAACCAAGTGGCTTTGACTGGCTTGTCGTTTTTCGGTTTTTTGCCCGGATAATCTTGCGGATTGCCTTGCTGTTTAGCCACACAAAACGAGGCCACTGGGCATAGACTGCATTTAGGTTTGCTGCGGGTGCAGATCAGCGCGCCCATATCCATCATAGCTTGGTTGTATTTATCGACATCCACTTGAGGGGTATGCATTTGGGCGTAATGCCACAATTGATTTTCAACGCTTTTCTGCCCCGGCCAACCTTCCACGGCAAAGCAGCGTGCCAAGGTGCGTTTTACATTGCCATCTAAAATGGCATGCGGTTTTTGATACACCGAAGAGAGTACCGCAGCTGCGGTGGAGCGGCCAACGCCGGGTAGCGCATTCATCTGCTCTAAATCGGTGGGAAACTCACCGCCATATTCACTCACGACCATTTGCGCCGCTTTGTGCAGGTTGCGCGCTCTGGCGTAGTAGCCAAGTCCGGTCCAAAAATGCAGCACTTCATCTTGCTCTGCCTTGGCCAACGCTTGCACGGTTGGGAAGCGCTCTAAAAAGCGCGCAAAATAGGGGATCACGGTCGCGACTTGGGTCTGCTGTAACATGATTTCAGATAACCAAACGCGATACGCATTTTTGTGTTGCTGCCACGGCAGATTTTTGCGGCCGTAGGCGTCATACCAAGTAAGGATCGCTTGTGCGAAAGGGGTCACGACTTGCTCATTATGGTTGTTTAATGTTGATGGTAAAATTGCACCACAGATCGAGGATGAAGTACAACCGACAAATCATAAGGATATTGAGATGGGATGTTTGATGAGTGCGAATAACACTTGCACCGTTGGCGATTCTTTGGATAATTCCCGCTCTGATTTAGCAATGGGCAGGCAATACAAATGAGCGAAGTGATCACCCAGGAATTCACCGAAGATGGCAAAGTGCTGCGTCGGATCCGTAGCTTTGTGCGTCGTGAAGGTCGTTTGACCAAAGGCCAGGAAGCCGCAATGAAAGAGTGCTGGCCAACCATGGGCATTGATTACCAGCCAGAGTTATTGGATTGGCAACAGGTGTTTGGCAACACCAATCCAGTTGTGCTGGAAATTGGTTTTGGCATGGGCGCGTCACTGGTTGAAATGGCGAAAAACGCACCGCACAAAAATTTCATCGGTATTGAAGTACACAGCCCTGGTGTGGGCGCTTGTTTGGCCTCAGCGCGTGAAGCGGGCGTGACCAATCTACGTGTTATGTGCCACGATGCGGTTGAAGTGTTTGCTCATATGATCCCAGATAATAGCCTGCATACTTTGCAACTGTTCTTCCCAGATCCTTGGCACAAAAAGCGTCACCATAAACGCCGTATTGTGCAGCTTGAATTTGCTGAAATGGTGCGTCAAAAATTGATCATCGGCAGTGGTGTCTTCCACATGGCGACCGACTGGGAAAACTACGCCGAACATATGATTGAAGTGATGGATCAAGCGCCTGGTTTTGCTAACTTGGCCAGCGAAGGCAGTTACATCCCGCGTCCTGATGAGCGTCCGCTGACCAAATTCGAGCAGCGCGGCCATCGCCTCGGCCATGGGGTGTGGGATATCAAGTACCAACGCACCGCTTAAATATCCTTGCCACTTGACGCTGCAGCGGTGTTGGCGATGTTCATTCACCCCAATTACATAGTCTGTCTATGCTGATGGGGATGAACTCACTTGCCACCTACCTGCAACTTCAAGTCGTTTAGGTATGGAAATTTTGCTTAAGCCAACATCTGATGTTGGCTTTTTTGACCCTTATCCTCCGGCTACTATCTGCTAAGGTAGTGAGAGCTAAACCCATCTTAAAGAGCCAATCATGAAGCCAAGCGCAGAGATTTTAGCCAGCATTGTTGAAGAGGTTCGCCCCCTCACTCGCCAAGGCAAAGTGGCCGATTACATTCCCGCGCTCGGTAAAGTATCGCGCGATAAATTAGCCATTGCGGTATTCACCAATCAAGGTGAAGTGATCAGCGCGGGCGATGCGCAAGAAAGGTTTTCGATTCAGTCGATTTCCAAAGTACTGAGTCTCACTTTGGCGATGGGCTTGTATCAGCCCGCTGAGTTGTGGTGCCGTGTCGGTAAGGAGCCATCGGGTCAGGCGTTTAACTCTTTAATTCAGCTCGAAATGGAGCAAGGCATTCCGCGTAATCCATTTATTAACGCAGGGGCGATTGTGGTCAGCGATATGCTACACAGTCGCTTGTCGGCTCCGCGCCAGCGTTTGTTGGAGTTTGTTCGGCAACTGAGTGGCGAGCCGCAAATTGCGTATGACAAAGTAGTGGCGGCTTCGGAGATGATGCATAGCGATCGTAATGCGGCGATTGCCTATTTGATGCGTTCATTTGGTAACTTTGACAATGAAGTGATCCCCGTGCTGCACAACTATTTTCATGCCTGCGCTTTGAAAATGAGCTGTGTTGAATTGGCGCAAACCTTCAGCTATCTGGCTAATAAAGGGGTTTCGGTAGTGACAGGGCAGAGCGTGATCACTGCGACGCAAAGTAAACAAATGAATGCCCTACTCGCGACCTGTGGGTTGTACGATGGTGCCGGTGAGTTTGCTTATCGAGTTGGCATGCCCGGCAAATCTGGGGTTGGCGGTGGCATTGTTGCGGTGGTACCTGGTGAGATGACCATCGCAGTATGGTCTCCGGCATTGGATCCATCGGGTAACTCGCTTGCCGGCACTCGCGCGTTAGAGTTACTCGCGCAGCGGATTGGTCGTTCAATTTTTTAAGCTATCCCCTTGCTACTTGAAGCCGCAGCGGTGTTGGCAGCATTCGCTCACCCCAATCACATAGTGTATCTATGCTTATGGGGATTAAAGATAAAAACCAAGAGGCGCACGCGCCTCTTTCTTATTCTTCGTCATCGGCCATAAAGGCGGCAAGCAGATCATTGAGAAACAGTTTACCCTTTTGGGTGATTTGCCAGTGCAGTTCATCTTCACTGAGATAACCTTCACTGAGCGCCCACTCGATGGTGGGGCGGATCACTTCAAGCGTGAGTCCGGTTCGGGCCGTAAAATCGGCTTTGGGACACGCTTCAATTAAGCGAAAACGGTTCATAAAGAACTCAAACGGCTTGTCTTGATCGGCCACCCACTGCTCACTATCCAAATACGCTTTGGTCAAATTATTGAGCGCGGCCAAATAACCGCGTGGATGCTTAGTTTTGCTGGTTCGGAGAATACGCCCATCCGCAAAACTTAATTTGCCATGCGCACCACAGCCAATCCCGAGATAGTCGCCAAAACGCCAATAATTGAGATTATGTTGACACTGATAGCCCGGTTTGCTGTAACCCGAAATCTCATACTGCACATAACCGGCATCACTCAGTTTTTGATGGCCAAGCTCGAAAATATCCCACAGTGCATCTTCATCCGGTAGCTGTGGCGGCTTGGAGTAAAACAGGGTGTTGGGTTCAATCGTCAATTGATACCAAGATAGGTGAGGTGGATTGAGCGCAATCGCTTGATCCAGATCGGCAAGTGCCTGCTCAGTGGTTTGATCCGGTAGGCCATGCATCAGATCTAAATTAAAGCTATTTAAGCCAATTTGGTGAGCCAATTGTGCGGCGCGAACCGCCTCTTGCTGACCGTGAATACGCCCTAAACGTGCTAATTTTTCTGGAGCAAAGCTTTGTACCCCAATCGAAATCCGTGTAACGCCTGCACGGCGATAAGCGGCAAAGCGCTGCGCTTCTATGGTGCCAGGGTTGGCTTCCATAGTGATTTCGATGGCCGGATCAAAGGCAATCCGTTTGGCGACCTGTTGCAGTAAATCGGCGATCCCCTCGGCAGAGATCAGGCTCGGTGTTCCACCGCCAATAAAGATGGAGTGCAGTAAGCGATCATCGGTTTTGAGTTGGTAGCGTTCAATATCACGATCCAGATCGTCAAGCAGCGCCGCCAAATAGTCTTGTTCAGGGATCTCGCCTTTTTGTGCGTGCGAGTTGAAATCGCAGTATGGGCATTTTTGCACACACCACGGAATATGGATGTATAAGCTTAGCAGCGGAGGCGTTAGCATGTGTGCTGCTCTTGCAATGCGGCGAACAATTTTTGCAGCGCCTGCGCTCGGTGTGACAACTGCTTTTTACGCGCTGGCTCTAGCTCGGCAGATGCGCAGTTGTGCTCAGCCACCCAGAAGATCGGATCGTAACCAAAGCCATTGCTGCCGTGTGGCGTGGTGAGAATTTTGCCTTCCCATTTACCGTGACAAACGATAGGCGTTGGATCATCGGCGTGGCGCATCAACACCAACACGCAGTGAAAACGCGCACTGCGCTCTGACTCTGGCACACCTTGCATCGCGGCTAACAGTTTGTTGAGGTTGTCGCTATCACTGGCATTTTCACCGGCATAGCGTGCGGAATAAATGCCGGGCGCGCCGTGCAGATAATCCACTTCCAAACCGGAATCATCCGCAATCGCTGGCAAACCGGTCATTTTCGCGGCGTGGCGCGCTTTGATGATCGCATTTTCGATAAAGGTCGTACCGGTTTCGGCCGCTTCGGTCAGGTTAAATTCGCTTTGTGCGATCACATCAAAGCCAAAGTCGGCCAATAAATCGGCCATTTCACGCACTTTACCTTGATTGCCGGTAGCTAAAACGATCTTTTTCATGTTGTTCTCTGTATTCAATATTTGCTTGGCCGAGCGCGTCGGCGTGGCGTATTCGATAAAAACTCCCTCAAGGAGGGAGTCGGATTAGGCGATTAAGCTGGCAATTTCGCTCGGGATTTGACTGGGCTGTAGGATGCGCACTTGCTTATGTCGCCCCTGTTCGCCTTTTTCAATCAGTACCGAGCCTTTTGCTACTTTGCACTGCTTGGCGAGAAACTTGCCCAAGTGGGCATTGGCTTTACCATCAACGGGCGGAGCGGTGATGGCGATTTTTAGCTCATCACCATGCACGCCAACAATCGTGTCGCGGCTGGCTTTGGGTTGAATATAGAGCCGCAGCAGTAAATCTTGCCCTTCTCGCCACGCAGCAACCATTATAGCTGATACCAAATCGGGCCAATCAGATCGCCGATTAAGAAATTGGCAAATTGCAGCGCGATAAACAACACCAGTACGCTGAAATCAAAACCGCCCATCGCGGGTAGAATGCGACGGATCGGTGCGAGCATCGGTTCCGTCAATTGGTGGAACACGTATTCAATCGGGCTACGGCCTTGGCTGACCCAACTGAGGATCGCGCGGATCAACAAGACCCAGAACAGTAAGCCGCCGGCCGCTTTAATCAAAGAGAGCAAACCTAGGTAGAGGAAGTCGGCACTGAAAGAGACTGCACCGCTAGAGGCAATCAGCACCAAGGCGACGTATTTCAGCACGCACAGCAGATAGGCAAACAGTACGGTAGCCAAATCAATACTGCCGAGCGATGGGATCATGCGGCGCAAGGGGCCAACCACTGGCTGAGTCACCTTGACGATAAATTGTGAAAACGGATTGTAGAAATCCGCGCGTGCGGCTTGCAGCCAAATGCGCAAAATGACCACCATAATATAGAGATCAAACAGCGTATTGATAAGAAAGCTCATTGAATTCATAAATTGCCCTTAGTGATTTGGCGGTCGCTCATTGAAGAGGCGAAACCGTTGGAATATTAAAACAGTTGTTCCATTTCTTGTGCACGTGCGACGGCCGCTTGCATCGCTTTGGCAACAATCTCGCTCAGTTGGTGATCGTTAAAAGTCTGGATCGCTTGTGCTGTCGTACCACCTTTTGAGGTGACTTGTTCACGCAAGGTGGCCAGTGAGAGCTCTGGATTGGCTTTGACCATTGCTGCTGCGCCGAGTGCCGATTGTTGCACTAATAGGCGGGCTGTTGCTTGATCAAAGCCTTGCGCCATCGCTTCTTGTTGCATGGCTTGCATAAATAAGAAGAAATAAGCCGGAGCACTGCCCGCCGCGGCAATCACGCTGTTGATGGCGGATTCTTTTTCTACCCAGCATACTTCACCGACGCTTTGCATCAGTTGCGTGGTAAAGGTTTTATCGGCTTGGCTCACCGAATCCGGCGCGTATAAGCCGCTCATGCCAAGGTTTACCAAAGATGGGGTATTGGGCATCACGCGCACGACATTAAGCTCAGTGGCGAGCATTTGATTAAGGCGCTGCACGCTAATGCCTGCGGCAATCGAAATCACCAATTTGCCTGAGAAATCGACGTTTTGTAGCGGTTTACACACCTCGGCCATTAGCTGCGGTTTAACCGCTAATACCACAACATCCGCGTGTTGCGCTGCGGCTAGGTTATCGCTGGTGGTGCGAATGCCGTATTGCGTTTCTAAAGGCTGACGGCGAGTTAATGATGGCGCGCTAGCCACAATTTGAGTTGCGGGGTAGCCGCTTGCAATTAAGCCAGCAATAATGGCGTGTGCCATGTTACCGGCACCAATAAAGGCAATACTTCTGTGTTCCATTCGATGCTCTCAATGTTTAACTGCTCACCCAGTATCATCGCCGGGCGGATTCTCGCTTAAGCGCGCGGGTAATCTCGCTCGCCAAAAATGGCGGTGCCAATCCGTACCATAGTGCTACCTGCGGCAATTGCGGCAGGCATATCGCCACTCATTCCCATCGATAAGGTATCAATGTGCGGATATTTTTGCGCCAGTTGCTGCTGTAACTGTGCCAATTGGGTGAATGCCGCCAATTGGGCTGGGTAATCGGTCACGTTTTCCGGAATCGACATCAATCCTCTTAAAGTGAGGTTTGGTAGACCAGAAATCAATTCAGCGAGTGTAAATAATTGCTGCGGTTCGATACCCGATTTTGAGGCTTCACCGCTGGTATTGACTTGGATCAGCACTTGCAATGGCGGCAGATGCGCAGGGCGCTGTTGATTGAGGCGCAGGGCAATTTTGTCGCGCTCAATGCTCTGTACCCAGTCAAAATGCTCAGCCACTAAGCGGGTTTTATTGGATTGGAGTGGACCAATAAAGTGCCATTCTAGTGCCAACTGTGGATGATGTTCGGCAAAATAGCGGATTTTATCCACCCCTTCCTGTACATAGTTTTCACCAAAGCAGCGTTGACCGGCTTCGGTGGCGGCCACAATCGCCGCGACAGGTTTGGTTTTACTTACCGCGAGAAGTTGCACAGAGCTTCGAGCGCGGCCACATTTTTGTTGCGCGCTTGCGATCTGTGCCGTGATATGTTCAATGTTTTGTTGAATACTACGCATAGCCAGACTTTATTAAGGAATTTAAATGGATATCGCCGAGTTACTGGAGTTCAGTGTAAAGCATAACGCATCCGATCTACACCTTTCCGCAGGTGTTCCACCTATGGTACGGATTGATGGCGAAGTTAGGAAGCTTGGCGTGCCGGCTTTTAGTCATTCTGAGGTGCATCGCTTGGTGTTTGAAATCATGAATGATGCCCAGCGCAGTGAGTATGAAGAGAAACTGGAAGTCGATTTCTCCTTTGAGTTGCCGAATGTGGGGCGCTTTCGGGTCAACGCATTCCATCAAGCGCGTGGCGCTTCGGCGGTATTTCGTACCATTCCAAGCGTGATCCCCAGCTTAGAGCAGCTCGAGGCTCCAGAAATTTTCAGCAAAATCGCCAATTATGAAAAAGGCTTAGTCTTGGTGACTGGGCCAACCGGATCGGGCAAATCAACCACGTTGGCGGCAATGGTCGATTACGTCAATGCTCACCATAACAAGCATATTTTAACCATTGAAGATCCGATTGAGTTTGTGCACAGCAACAACAAATGTTTGATTAATCAACGTGAAGTTCATCGTGATACCCACAGTTTTAAAAATGCGCTGCGCTCGGCGCTGCGTGAAGATCCGGATGTGATTTTAGTCGGAGAGCTGCGCGATCAAGAAACCATCAGTTTGGCGCTCACCGCAGCAGAAACTGGGCACTTGGTGTTTGGTACTTTGCACACCAGCTCGGCGGCCAAAACCATTGACCGGATCATCGATGTTTTCCCAGGCAGTGATAAAGATATGGTGCGCTCCATGCTCTCGGAATCGCTGCGTGCGGTCATTGCACAGAATCTGCTCAAACGGGTCGGCGGTGGGCGGATCGCTTGTCATGAGATCATGTTGGCTACGCCTGCGATCCGCAATTTGATCCGCGAAGATAAAGTGGCGCAGATGTATTCGATTATTCAAACTGGCGCGGCACATGGTATGCAAACCATGGAGCAAAATGCCAGACAGCTGATCGCCCGTGGAGTGGTCGATGCTGAGCAAGCACAGCACAAAATCGAAATGGATTTAAAAGGATTTTAAGCAGGGAAACACGATGGATTTAAATCAATATCTGGATGGTATGCTGACGCATAAAGCATCGGATCTGTACATTACCGTGGGCGCACCGATGTTATATCGGGTTGATGGCGAACTGCGCGCACAAGGTGAAGTGCTCAATATGGCACAGGTGACCACGTTGCTGAATGCGATGATGGATGACGCGCGGCAAGCCGAATTTAAGCAGACTCGTGAAGCGAACTTTGCCGTGGTACGCGACAGTGGTCGATTTCGGGTCAGTGCTTTTTTTCAGCGTGAGCTGCCGGGGGCGGTGATCCGCCGTATTGAAACCCAGATCCCGACTTTTGAAGAGCTTAACTTGCCGGCGGTGCTACAAAATTTGGCGATTGCCAAACGCGGTTTAGTGCTGGTGGTTGGGGCCACGGGCTCAGGTAAATCGACCACTATGGCGGCGATGACCGGTTATCGGAATCAGCATCGTACTGGGCACATTTTAACCGTGGAAGATCCGATTGAGTTTGTGCATGAGCATCAGCGCTGCATCGTCACTCAACGTGAAGTGGGGCTGGATACCGAAAGTTATGAAGTGGCGCTGAAAAACTCGCTACGCCAAGCGCCAGATATGATCTTGATTGGTGAAATCCGTAGCCGAGAGACGATGGAATACGCGATGACTTTTGCCGAAACCGGTCATTTGTGTATGGCCACTTTGCACGCCAACAATGCCAACCAAGCCTTAGAGCGCATTTTGCATTTGGTGCCTAAAGAGCAGCGCGAGCAATTTTTACTCGACTTATCGCTCAATCTCAAAGGGGTGATTGGTCAACAGTTGCTGCGTGATAAGCACGGCCAAGGCCGGCATGGGGTGTTTGAAATTTTGCTCAATAGTCCGCGCATTGCTGATTTAATTCGGCGTGGTGAGCTGCATGAGCTGAAAACTACTATGGCGCGCTCGCAAGAAATTGGTATGCAGACCTTTGATCAAGCGCTGTATCAATTGGTGGTGGATGACAAAATCAATGAGCAAGATGCGCTACACAGCGCTGATTCGGCCAACGATCTGCGTTTGATGCTCAAAACCAAGCGTGGCACTCACTACTCAAGTGGTGCTCTGCACAATGTGCAAATTGATATGGAATAACATGATCATTGGGGTAGTCGATCCGAGAGTGATTGAGCATACTGCGCTTGGATTATTGTCAATCAAGGTGAATGTACCGTGCAGGTGACCACTCAAGAATATCTAGCCTTAGGTGAAGCGATTGCCGCGCTGAAAACGGCGCAATTTACCTCACGCTTGGTCGCATGGTTGGCGAAGATCGCCGATTTTGATTGTGCGGTGATCTTGGGTTATCGCCGCAACAAACACCCGATCTATCTGTATGATTCCCTGTCTAGCCAACGTGAGTTGCTGTTTCAACGTTATTTGACTTACGCTTATCTCGATGATCCTTTCTATGTGGCACTTGAACAAGAGTCACGTTCAGGCGTGTTTCATCTTGCCGATCTGCAACCTCTTAATGCGCAGCAACAAGCCTATCAACATCAGTTTTATGCGCAAACCGGTTGGCAAGATGAAGTGAGTCTGTTGGTCAAGCTGGATGGCGATCGTTCGATTGTGGTGTATCTCGGCTGCTTCACCGCGCGCTCTTTTCCACGCCAACAGATTGCCGCATTGCAACAGCGGTTTACTGTATTGGAAGCCTTATGTCAGCAGCACTGGCAGCAACAGCCACTGTGGTTAGCGGAAAGCGGTCAGCCCAGCCAAGAGTTACGTGCTTGGGTTGAGCAGGCGATCCACAGCTTCGGTGCGCAGCGTTTAAGTCGGCGTGAGCAACAAATTACCACACTGTTGATCCAAGGTTTCGATTCACAAGAGATTGCCGATCAACTCGCGATCAGCCACGGCACGGTCAAAAATCATCGCAAACGGATTTATGCTCAATTGCATGTCAGCTCGTTAAGTGAGCTGTTTCAACTGTTTCTCAATCATCTGATTGGTAGCACCTCGCAGTAAGGCGAGCGGCTTATCATGGTTTGTTGCTGGCAACGCTTAATCACTCAGATTGTCCCTTTAGGGACATCGCGTTCGGCGTTTAAAGTTGGTTACTCTGTGGATGAACACTTTCGGAGGCCAAATGAATTCAGCACAACTGTTTGATGATTTACAACAGCGCGGTTTGATCGCGCAAAGTACCCCGCTTGAGGCGCTGATTGAGCGCTTTGCCACACCGCAAGTCTTGTACTGTGGCTTTGATCCAACGGCGGGCAGTTTGCATATTGGTCATTTAGTGCCGTTGCTGATGCTTAAACGCTTTCAACAGGCAGGACACCAAACACTGGCTTTGATCGGTGGGGCAACCGGCATGATTGGCGATCCGAGCTTTAAAGCCAATGAGCGGGTACTGAATAGTGCGGCAACGGTTGAGCAGTGGGTGGGCGATTTAAGTCAGCAAATCAGCCAGATCATGAGTGGTCAGCGCTCAGATCAGAACCGCATGCCACTGATCACGGTCAACAATGCGGACTGGATCAGCCAGATCAATCTGATCGATTTTTTCCGCGATGTGGGTAAGCATTTTTCGGTCAATAGCATGATCAACCGTGAGTCGGTGAAACAGCGTTTAGCCCGCCCCGATCAAGGTATCTCATTTACCGAGTTCAGTTATTCTTTGCTACAGTCCTACGACTTTGCTCATCTTAATCGTGAGTTTGCTTGTGTGTTGCAAATCGGTGGCAATGATCAATGGGGGAACATTGTCAGTGGGATTGATTTAACCCGTCGCCTCAATGGGACGGAAGTGTATGGTTTAACTCTGCCGCTGATCACCAAATCTGATGGGACTAAATTTGGTAAAACCGAAACGGGCGCTGTGTGGTTAGAGAGCAGTAAAACCTCACCGTACCGTTTTTACCAGTTTTGGCTCAACAGTGATGATGCCGATGTGTACCGCTTCTTGGCCTATTACACTTTTTTGAGCATGGCGCAGATTGAGAACATTCGCCAAGCCGATACGCAGTGTGCTGGTAAACCGCAGGCGCAGCAGATTTTGGCGGAGCAGGTGACGCGTTTAGTGCATGGTGAACAAGGTTTAGCTGCCGCGCAGCGCATCACTCAAGCGATGTTTAGTGGTGATTTAAGCACTCTCAGTTTAAGTGAGCTGCGCCAGTTAGAGCAAGATGGTCTACCTTGTGTGGCTGCATCGCGCACCGATACGTTACTCGATTTGTTGCTCAGCTCAGGCTTAGCCAGCTCTAAGCGTCAAGCGCGCGAGTGGTTAGCGCAAGGGGCGATTCGGGTTAATGGTGAGCGAGTAGCGCAAGAGGGCGTGTTATCCGGCTTTGCGCTGTTTGATCAATATTATGTGTTGCAACGGGGCAAAAAGCAGTTTGCCTTGATCAAATTGGCAGGCTTAGCCGAGTAATATTCATCAGCGGCTATACCCATCCTACTTCAAGTTGTTTAGGTATAGAGTGGGGCATTAGCCCCACTGTTGTTCAAACCAACTTTCTAAAATGATCACCGCGGATTGGCAATCGACATTGCCTTTGCTCAGCGCTTTGTAGCCGCCCATCGCAAACAGCTCGGCGCGCGCTTCGGTGGTGGAAAGGCGCTCATCATGCAGCTCAACCGGTAAACCAAAGCGACCATGCAAACGCTGGGCAAATTTTTTGGCGCGCGGGGTGATGGTTTGCAGATCGTTGCCATGCAGATCGGTGGGTAGGCCAACAATCAGTAAATTGGGTTGCCACTCTTTGATTTGCTTGGCAATGTCATCCCAATTGGGAATGCCGTCATTAGCCTTAAAGGCTTTTAAGGGCGATGCGGTGCCAGTAATTTCTTGGCCTATCGCACTGCCAATACTTTTGGTGCCGTAATCAAACGCCATAATAGTACGTGACATGGGAATTTCTCTTGCCGTCAATCTTGCTTGCTGTAAATAGAAGGCCACCCTTGGTGGCCATTGTCTCAGTTAGGCGTGGCCTGCATCGCTAGATAATTGCGCTGGCGAAATGCCGAGTTTTTGGATCGCTTTTTGCCATTTTTGATGGATAGGCGTGTTAAAAATCAGTTCAGGATCCGCTTCGATGGTCAGCCAAGCGTTCTCTTTCAACTCCATTTCTAATTGACCGCTTGTCCAACCGGAATAACCGAGCGCCACGATGTAGTTTTCAGGTTCAGCATCAGTTCCCAGCACAGTGAGAATATCTTTCGAGGTGGTGACTACGATCTGATCGGTCATGTTAAGGCTCGCTTCGTAATGATCGCGTGGTCGATGCAGAATAAACCCACGATCTTCAGCGACCGGACCACCATTGAACACTGGCTGATTGAGGCTGGCTTGCTGAGAGAGCGGATAAGCCGGTTCAATCTCAACCTGCTTGAGCATGCCACCGACCGTCACATCGAGCGGCGCGTTGATCATCAGCCCCATCGCACCCTCTTCATTGTGTTCACACAGATAAATCACACTGCGCTTGAAGTAAGGATCCTTCATGCTCGGCATTGCGATCAGAAAATGATTGCTAAGATTCATTCAGGTTGCACCTCTCTCTGATTGCACGGCTGGGTCACATCGCGCTCGCTTTTAGGCGGCGCTCAATCGCATCCATCAGTTTGCCGGTGATGGAAATGTCGTATGCCGCTTCAATTTCACGAATACAAGTTGGGCTAGTGACATTAATCTCGGTCAGCTTATCGCCAATCACATCGAGACCGACAAACAGTAACCCTTTCTCTTTGAGGGTCGGCGCGACCGCCAGGGCAATTTTTTTATCGGTTTCACTCAGCGGGCGCGGTTCTCCACGCCCACCTGCCGCTAAGTTGCCACGCGTTTCGCCTTGTGCTGGAATACGTGCTAAGCAGTATGGCATTGGCTCACCATCGACCACTAAAATGCGTTTATCCCCATTGCTGATGTCCGGCACAAAGGTCTGCGCCATGCAGTAGTTTTGACCGAGGTTGGTTAAGGTTTCAATGATCACCGAAAGGTTAGGATCGCCCTGCTTAACGCGGAAAATCGAGCTGCCACCCATACCGTCGAGCGGTTTGAGGATCACATCGCCATGTTGCTGATAAAAGGCTTTAATTTTTTCAGCTTTGCGGGTGACTAACGTGGTTGGCGTCAGTTCTGGGAACCAAGCGGTAAACAGTTTTTCATTACAATCGCGCAGACTTTGTGGCTTATTGACCACGAGCACGCCATCGTCTTCGGCCCGCTCCAAAATGTAAGTCGCGTAGATGTATTCGGTATCAAATGGGGGATCTTTACGCATTAAGATCGCATCCAACTCCGATAAGGCGATGGTTTGCTCGGATTTGATCTGATACCAGCCGCTCGGATCTTCTTTTAGCTCGACGACCTTGGTATCGGCCAATGCTACCCCTTGCTCTAAGTGGAGATCATTCATTTCCATATAATGGATTTCATAACCGCGCCGCTGAGCCTCTAGCATCATGGCAAAGCTGGAATCTTTTTTGATGTTAATGGACGCAATCGGGTCCATTACAATGCCGAGTTTAATCATGGTTTATCTCCAGTTAGCCAAGATCGCCGAAACGAACTTGTAATGCGGTAATCGCGGTTAGGGCCGCGGTTTCAGTACGTAGCACGCGTGGCCCTAACAAGGTTTCTTCAAATTGGTAGCGGCGAGTCATCTCGATTTCTTCGCTCGATAAGCCGCCTTCAGGACCGATCAACAAACGCACTTGCTGGACAGGGGGCGGTAAGGTGTTGATCGAGTATTTAGCGCGCGGATGTAAGTTGAGTTTCAGCGCTGTGGTTGGCTCGGCGCACCATGCCTCAAGATCCATGATCGGGCGGATTTCTGGCACCGTGTTACGACCACACTGCTCACAGGCGCTGATGGCGATTTTCTGCCACTGCTGGAGTTTTTTCTCAAAACGTTTTTCATCCAGCTTCACGCCGCAACGTTCGGATAATAGCGGCGTGATCGTGGTGACGCCCAACTCCACCGATTTTTGGATGGTGAACTCCATCTTATCGCCGCGTGACATCACTTGGCCAAGATGTAAATCGAGCGGCGATTCTATGCTGTTCTCGACCCGCTCAGTGATCTCCACCAGCACCTGTTTTTTGCTGACTTCACTGATCACGGCTGGAAATTCAGCGCCATAGCCATCGAATAGCAGTACTTCTTGTCCAGCTTGCATTCGCAACACTCGACCGATGTGTCCGGCTGCATCTTCACTCAGAGCAAGGATGCCAAGCTGGTGGATCGGTTGTGGATGATAAATTCGAGGGGTGCGCATACGGATATTTCCTAATCATTAAGCAAGCTCATCTGGCTTTTAACATGGATGCTTGCTAGGCAAAATACAAGGGGGAAGGCGAGATTGTACCGATCAGTTTGGGCACTGCTCACGGACAAAACGGTTGGCGTTGCCTTGCACTTTGGCTATGCGTCGATCGCGTTCACACTCCCACTCACTAACTGGATATTGGTTGTTCCATGCTTGCATCAACTGACTTTGTGCTTTGGAGAGCGTAAATGCATACCGTTCGCTCATGTACAAGTAAGTGCGTGCAATCGCTCCGCGGGCGCGTTCGGGAGGCATCGCCTTACGTGCTTTAAAGTTAATTTGCATTTCACACTGGCCGTAAGTTGCACCCTCCACCCCATACCATTGACTGAAATTAAAGTTGGAACGATCGCCATTGATTTCACCGATCGCCGGAGTCAGATTGTGCAGATCTGCTTCCATTTGATTGAACTCAGGACTGGTGCGCGCGCAGTTTTTGCGCCCACCTTGCTGCCAGCATTGCAGTTGATGGCCAAATTGCCAAGCGGGTACCACATGTTCCCACTCAATACGTGCGGCACGATTGGCTTGTTTACGCACTTGATAGCCGCAGCCGTCTAAATCTGGGATGCCTTGTTTGCCTTGCCAGCGGATCTCACAACCACAGTAAAATGAAATCGGATGATCGCGATAAATTTTCAGCGCTTCAATTTTTGCGCCACTAAAGGAATTGGGGGCGGCTAGCGTGAGCAGCGGTAAGCTGGCAATCAACGCCGTCAATAAACGAGCAATCAGCATAAAAGACTTAGAAAAGTAGGTTTACTACCAGTTTATCACTCATAAATTGACTCTGTCGCTGATACTTTTATTAGTTGTTGGCGCCAATAGCGCGATTGACTGGCCATATGCTGAGTTAGCCTGTGGCTGATTGGCAGGGAAGAGATGCCGCTATGTTAGCTTGGTTGGTAAATCAGCGTGTGTTGGCAGTTTTGGCAGCGATAGGTGGCTTTACCGCGCAGCACTTTATTGTGGCGGCGAATGGTCAGTGGGTATTCGCGGCAGGCGCAGCGGTAATTGAACATATTACCTTGCACGGAAGCTACCGAAAAGGTGTGGGTAGTGCTCGGTTCAAGTTTAAAAACTTGCCGCATGATTTGTTGCCACTGAGTGCCATGCGGGCGTACTCGGCCATATAATTGATAAGTGATCAGGTGGGCGATTTCGTGTGGGATCACTTGTCCAAGAAAGTCGGTGACATTTTCAGCGAACAATACCGGATTGAGGCGGATTTCCCAGCGCTGTAAGTAGGCTTTACCAGCGGCGCGGCCACGCAAACGGTAATTGAGCTGTGGGATTTTAAATGGGTGTTGCAAAGCTTCGCTGGCGGTGGCGATACATTGTTGGATTTTCTGCTCAGCTTGAGCGTGCAGCTCAAAACTTACCATTTGCGACTATGTTCCATTCACTATGACTCACTTGCTGATTCGCATTGCATAAAAAAGGCCCTTTCCTGAGAAAGAGCCTCCAACGATATTGAGATTATCGCGGTAGATCAGCGATCAATCCTGAGTGATCAATCTTTACTTCAGACCAGCGAAGTCACGCAGTAGCGCAGCTTTGTCCGTCGCTTCCCAAGGAAACTCTTCACGACCAAAGTGGCCGTAAGCGGCTGTTTTCTTGTAGATAGGTTGCAGCAGATTCAGCATCTCTTGCAGGCCATATGGACGCAGATCGAAGAATTGACGCACCGCTTCGATGATGATTTCTTGCGATACTTTTTCAGTACCGAAGGTTTCTACCATGATTGAAGTCGGATCCGCTACACCGATTGCGTAAGAAAGTTGGATCTCACAGCGATCAGCCATCCCCGCCGCCACGATGTTTTTCGCAACATAACGAGCTGCATAAGCTGCTGAACGGTCAACTTTCGAAGGATCCTTACCAGAGAAAGCACCACCACCGTGACGTGCTGCGCCGCCGTAGGTATCAACGATGATTTTACGTCCAGTCAGACCGCAGTCACCCATCGGGCCACCGATCACGAAGCGACCGGTTGGGTTGATGAAGTATTTGGTCTCTTGGCTCAGCCATTCTGCTGGCAAAACGGGCTTGATGATCTCTTCCATGACTGCTTCACGCAGATCTGTGGTCGAGATGGAGTCACAGTGTTGAGTCGACAGAACCACAGCATCGATACCGACGATCTTGCCTTGGTCATACTGGAAAGTGACCTGAGATTTTGCATCCGGACGCAGCCATGGCAGAGTGCCATTTTTACGCACTTCAGCTTGACGTTGCATCAGACGGTGAGCATAGGTGATCGGTGCTGGCATCAGCACTTCAGTTTCGTTGGTGGCATAACCAAACATGATGCCTTGGTCGCCTGCGCCTTGCTCTTTAGGATCAGATTTATCAACCCCTTGGTTGATATCTGGCGATTGTTTACCGATGGTGTTCAGTACGGCACAAGAGTTGGCATCAAAGCCCATGTCTGAGTGTACGTAGCCAATCTCGCTAACGGTTTGACGGGTTAACTCTTCAATGTCTACCCAAGCTGAAGTGGTGATTTCACCACCGACCATGACCATGCCGGTTTTGACGTAAGTTTCGCAAGCAACACGAGCTTTCGGGTCTTGCTCAAGAATTGCGTCTAAAACCGCATCAGAGATCTGGTCTGCAATTTTATCTGGATGGCCTTCTGATACTGATTCTGAAGTAAACAGGTGCTTAATCGCCATGATAGCTCCAATATTTGTGGTTATTCGGTAACGACGTATCTCTTGGCTACTTGCGGTTGCAAGTCGCTTGAGTATCAACGGTCGCTAGCGACCAATTTCGTACATTTTGTAGGCGTTTCTACATCTAGACGGCTATTCTAGTGGCGAGAGCTCAAATTACAAGCTCTTTTTCTGTTTCGCCGCTAGCCAAACGTTTGCTCAAAAAAGTTCGCTTTGCCACTACAAACCAACAATGTGCTAAAAACTGTGACAAAATCGGAGTAAACCACCAGTAAATCGTTTGCAGCAGCAGGGGGGCTTTGCGACAATAGCCGCCATTCAGTTTCCGCATTTTTCCATTTCGCTTACTTCCATTTAGGAGTTGACATGTCTTCTCGCAAACAACTTGCCAATGCTATCCGCGCCCTGAGCATGGATGGCGTTCAAAAAGCTAATTCTGGCCACCCAGGTGCCCCAATGGGCATGGCGGACATCGCCGAAGTGCTGTGGCGTTCACACTTAAACCACAACCCAAGCAATCCAAATTGGGCTGACCGTGACCGCTTTATTCTGTCTAACGGCCACGGCTCAATGCTGATTTACTCACTGCTGCATCTTACTGGCTATGAGCTGTCGATTGAGGATTTGCAAAACTTCCGTCAACTGCACTCCAAAACACCGGGTCACCCAGAGTACGGTTACGCACCGGGCATCGAAACTACTACTGGCCCACTAGGCCAAGGCATCACCAATGCCGTAGGTATGGCGATTGCTGAAAAAGCACTGGCTGCACAGTTCAACAAACCGGGTCACGACATCGTTGACCACTTCACTTATGTATTCATGGGTGATGGCTGTTTGATGGAAGGTATCTCGCATGAAGCGTGTTCACTAGCTGGTACGCTGGGTCTGGGTAAACTGATTGCGTTCTGGGATGACAACGGTATTTCTATCGATGGTCACGTAGAAGGCTGGTTCTCTGACGATACACCAAAACGTTTTGAAGCTTATGGCTGGCAGGTCATCCCAGCGGTTGACGGTCACGATGCGGAAGCGATTAACGCGGCAATTGAGGCGGCGAAAGCGGACACGTCTCGCCCAACGCTGATTTGTACTAAAACCATCATCGGTTTTGGCTCGCCAAACAAAGCCGGCTCACACGACTGTCACGGTGCACCACTGGGCAACGATGAAATCAAAGCTGCCCGTGAATTCTTGGGTTGGCAATACGCGCCGTTTGAAATCCCGGCAGATATTTATGCTAAGTGGGATGCTAAAGCCGCGGGCGCCAGCAAGGAAGCCGCTTGGGATGCGAAATTCGCCGCTTACGCCAAAGCTTACCCAGCCGAAGCTGCTGAGTATAAACGCCGCGTAGCGGGCGAGCTGCCAGCGAATTGGGAAGCCGCAACCAGCGAAATTATCGCCAATCTGCAAGCCAACCCTGCCAACATTGCATCGCGTAAAGCATCACAAAATGCGCTGGAAGCGTTCGGCAAACTGCTGCCAGAATTTATGGGTGGCTCTGCTGACCTCGCACCATCTAACCTCACCATGTGGTCTGGCTCTAAGTCACTAACCCGCGAAGATTTCTCAGGCAACTACATCCACTATGGGGTGCGTGAGTTTGGTATGACCGCCATCATCAACGGTATTGCGCTGCACGGTGGCTTTGTGCCTTACGGTGCGACTTTCTTGATGTTTATGGAATACGCGCGTAACGCGATGCGGATGGCGGCACTGATGAAAGTGCAAAACATCCAAGTCTACACCCATGACTCGATTGGTCTCGGCGAAGATGGCCCAACCCATCAACCGGTAGAGCAAATCGCTTCTTTGCGTCTGACACCAAACATGAGCACATGGCGTCCATGTGACCAAGTCGAATCGGCCGTAGCGTGGAAACTGGCGATTGAGCGTAAAGATGCGCCATCGGCGCTGATTTTCTCGCGTCAAAATCTCGCGCAGCAACCACGTAGCGCAGAGCAAGTGGCGAACATCGCCAAAGGCGGTTACATCCTCAAAGATTGCGCAGGCCAGCCTGAGCTTATCCTGATTGCGACCGGCTCTGAAGTGGAACTCGCAGTGGCGGCTTACGAGCAACTGAGCGCAGAAGGCAAAGCGGTGCGTGTGGTCTCTATGCCATCAACCGACGCGTTTGATAAACAAGAGGTAGCCTACCGTGAAGCGGTTTTGCCATCGGCCGTGACTCAGCGTATCGCGATTGAAGCCGGGATTGCTGACTTCTGGTACAAGTATGTTGGCTTAAATGGCCGCATCATCGGCATGACCAGCTTTGGTGAATCGGCCCCTGCTGAGCAACTGTTCAAACTGTTTGGTTTCACCAGCGAAAATGTAGTGAAACAAGCGAAAGAGCTGTTGGCGTAATGGTGCGATAGCCAAGCATGTTTGATCAAAAAATCCCGCTTAGGCGGGATTTTTGTTGGGCGCGCTAAAAATCTTGTGGGTTGCTAATTAGTGCCATTCATCAGGTATTGCTTGGCGTAGCGCATCGATAAATAGGCGCAATCGAAGCGGATGACGGCCGAGTGGATAAAAGCAATTGATTTCGGTCGGGGGAGATTGCCAACCATCAACACAATTGATCAGGCTACCCGGATGGGCCTTTTCAAAACCACGGGCAAACCAAGTCGGCAGTAAACCGATGCCACGCCCTTTGGCAATTGCATCTGCTTGCATGGCAAGGTTGTCACTTTGCAAGCGAGTTTCGAGTGCTGGTAATGCATAGCTCCCCAATTGCGGGTGGTGCAGTTCAAGCTCAGTTTGACGATAAGCAATAAAATCAATCCACGGATGCTGGATCAGATCGCGGGGGTGATGTGGTTTATCTCGTTGGGCTAAATATTGTGGAGAGGTATACGCGGCATAGCGCCAGTAGCCAAGCCGCTCTTTGCGATAGTTGCTTGGCACTGCATGATCGATCCAAATGATTAAATCCGGTTCGAATGCTTGATCGCGATATTGAAATTGGCTGAGTAGACGGATCTTTAGCGTGGCATGCTGGCGCATAAATTCATCTAACACTTGGCTGAGCCAGCCGCGGATCAAATTCGGATGCACCACCAAAGTTAACTCGCCACTAACTTGATTGTTCAACTCTTGTAGCGCTTCTTGGCTTTTATGGGCGAGTTCGAGCAGTTGCTCGGAATAAATAGCAAACACTTCACCCGCTTTGGTGAGAGTTAAGCGATTGCCTTGACGCATTAATAAACTTTGCCCTAAATCCTCTTCTAGCTGGCTTAGGCGGCGGCTAAGCGTTGATTTAGGCAGATCAAGAGATTTTGCCGTAGCCGTCAGACTTTTATGTTGACACAGTGCGTAAAACGCCCGGACGGCATTGAGATCTTGCATAAACCACTCCTAAACAGCGCATGCGACAACGGAACGATAAGATTGTTCCATTTATGGCCCCAAGTATTCCACATTTTTACCTATCCTGAAAACGCTTTGTGTGAATAATTCTCATCCAGATATTGAGAATTATTATTATTTGATTTTAAGGAAAATAACATGTCCAGATGGATCCCATCTAAAGTTGCCGTGGCGGTTACGATTGGTTTATTAACTCCGTTTTCAGTCAGTGCACAAGATCAGTCAGAAAAAAGCACCGAAACCATGGTAGTTACCGCTTCGGGGTTTGAGCAGAGTATGAAAGAGGCTCCGGCAAGTATCAGTGTGATCAGCCGAGAAGATCTCGAAAAAGGTTCTTATACCAGTATTGTAGATGCAGTATCGAATATCCCCGGCGTTTATGTAACGGGTGGTGGGAACAGTCAAGATATCAGCATTCGAGGTATGGCGGCTTCTTATACTCTGTATATGATCGATGGGCGTCCGATTTCCGCAGGTCGTTCGGTGAATACCAATGGCCAAGATGGCGGTAAGCAAATTTCTCTACCACCACTTTCTATGATCGAACGAATCGAAGTGATCCGTGGCCCGATGTCGTCATTGTATGGTTCAGAAGCCATGGGTGGGGTGATTAATATCATTACCCGCAAAGGTTCGGCACAATGGGGCGGCTCAATCACCACCGAATATACCAAGAGCCTCAATGACATTAATAATGACAATCAAACGGTCAATTTATTTGTTGCCGGACCGCTGATCCCTGATTTATTGAGCATGAAAGTAAATGGCTCATGGTATGGCGCTGATGAAAGTGATTATGTCGGTGGTACTGATTTTGCTGAAAGTACACCAGAAGTCAAACGTCGTCAGGGTGGTGTTGCTTTGGTATTAACTCCTGACGAGCATAATGAATTTACTGTGAGTTATGATAATTCACGGCAGAATACTATGCATACTGAAGGTAAAAGTACCGCAAGCAGTACCAGTGAATATATCTATCAAAAAGACACCTATCTTATTTCATATAATGGTAAATATGACGATCTTTTTGTTGATGCCTATGTGCAACATGACATCTCTGAAAATGTTCAAGATCAAACTAAACAAGAAAAAATGACCATATTGAATACTCAAGGATCTTATTTCTGGGGTGATCATGTGGTGACTGTTGGTGGGCAATATAAAAAAGAACAGTTCGTTGATGAAAGTAATGGTTTGTTAACCTCAAATATTCCAGGGGCGGTGCGAGAAACCGATCGTTGGATTGCTGCCTTATACGCAGAGGCAGATTGGCGCGTGCTGGATGATTTATCAATCACGACCGGCCTGCGCTATGATGATGATCAATTATTTGGTGGTCACATTTCTCCTCGTATTTATGGGGTTTATACACTAACGCCAGAATGGACAGTTAAGGGGGGGGTCTCTACGGGCTATAAACAGCCGTCATTAGCCAGTGCCACTGAAGGTTTTGGTCGTGGAAGTGGTGGTAGTGGATCTCCAGCTTCTCATCCAAGAGCATTAATTATTGGCAACTCAGATTTAAAACCTGAAAAAAGTATTAACTACGAATTAGGATTTAATTTCGATCAAATAGCATGGGGATTGAATAGTAATATCAATCTCTTCTATACCGAATTTAAAGATAAAATTTCAGAAGAACGTTTATGCGAAAGTCCTAACGGAGATAGAAATAATCCTGATACTTGGGCTTGTGGATTTGGAGGAAATAATTATTTCTTCCTAAGTACCTACAAAAATATCGATGAAGCGGTGATGAAAGGTGTTGAGTTTTCAGTTAATTATCGTTTGACGCAAGATATTAAATTAACCGCTAGCTATACCTATACCGACTCAGAACAAAAAACCGGCGATTTTAAAGGTGAGCCACTCAATAAAATGCCAGAACATATGTTGAATCTAGCCGCTGATTGGCAAGCTTCAGAGAATTTAAGTTTGTGGTTGAAAAATAATATCCGCAGTGAAACGTCGGATTATTTAAGTCGCACCTCAATGTATGAAGGAACACCAGGCTATGGCACGGTTGATATTGGTCTGATGTATCAATTATCCAATCGTTTAAGAGCTAAAGCTGCTATCTACAACCTTGGCAACAAAGAAATTACCGATGAGACCTATGGCGTTGTGCTGGATGGGCGCAATTTGAACCTTGGCTTAACGGTGGATTTCTAATTCAGCATTTGGCGTCCTATTGGGCGTCAAATTTTTTAATAGGATATAAAATGAAAAAATGTCTTACTTTATTTTGGATGGCTATGTTGGCCAGCATCTCATTAGCACACGCTTACCCAGTGACGATCGCTCACCAACAGGGCACATTAGAACTGAACAGCCAACCAAGCAAAGTCGTGGTGTTTGATTTAGCCACGCTGGATTCACTTGATGCGCTAGGGGTTGAGGTTACGGCTGTGGCCAAAGGGGTATGGCCGGAGTATTTACAAAAGTACGATGGCGAACAGTACCCTAAAGTGGGTACTTTGTTTGAGCCAGACTACGAAGCAGTGCAAGCATTACAACCGGATCTGATTATTATTGCCGGCCGCTCGCGTGGGGCATACCAAAAATTGAGCCATATCGCACCAACGATTGATCTCAGCATTGATCCTGCTCAGTTCGTCGAGGACGTAAAGCATAACTTGGATCTGTTAGGGCAAATTTTTAATCGCAGTGATAAGGCCAAGCAACTGATCACTACGCTCGATAGTGAAGTGGCTGCCCTGCAGGCAAAAGGTCAACAGCAAGGTAGCGGTTTAGTACTGTTTACTGTGCGTGGTAACGTGATGTTACATGCACCTGGCGATCGTTTTGGCATGTTGTATGAATTAACTGGATTGCGCTCTGTTGTTGAGCCGATGGCGGCAACCACGACAGAAGAAGCGCGACCACAGCCGGGATCACCGGAAGCAAAAGCCGCGGCACAAGCACGTGAGCAGCGCTTACGTGAGGCGATGGCTAAACAGCCAGATTGGCTGATCGTACTGGATCGTGGCGCTGCAACCGGTGGAGAAGCTGAAGCGCAGAAAACATTGGCGGAGAATCGTCAAATTGCTCAGTCAAGCGCCTGGCAGCAAGGCCAAGTCTATTACCTCAACCCGACGGAGTGGTATATCGTGACTGGCGGCTATCGCAGCCTGATGAAAACAATTAATCAGTTGCAGCAGCGATTCTAATTGACCTTGATACCAGATTGGGCTGGCTTTCCAGCCCTTTTTATTGCGTGAAGGGATGAATCCCAACCATTTTGCCGTTACCATCGCTTGCTCAAGAAAAGGAACCAGCACAATGTTAAAAGTGGCGATTAACGGGTTTGGACGTATTGGACGTAACGTTCTGCGCGCAATTTATGAAAGTGGTAAACACCAACAAATTCAGGTTGTGGCGGTGAATGAACTGGCCAAACCTGAAGCGATGGCACATCTTCTGCAATACGACACCACCCATGGTCGTTTCGCGAAAAAAATCACTCATGATCAGCAGCATATTTATGTGCATCACCAGCGTGGTGAATATGATGCGATCCGCATTCTGCATCAGGCCGAAATCCCACTGTTACCGTGGCACGATTTAGAGGTCGATTTGGTGTTTGATTGTACGGGTGTTTATGGCTGTCAGCACGATGGTCAGCAGCATCTTGATGCTGGCGCGAAGTTAGTGCTGTTTTCTCACCCCGGAGGCAGCGATCTGGATAATACGATTATCTATGGCGTCAACCATCATACTTTGACCGCGCAGCATAAAATTGTCTCTAGTGGCTCTTGTACCACTAACTGTATTGTGCCGATCATCAAAGTATTGGATGACGCATTTGAGATTGATTCGGGCACGATTACCACCATTCATTCTTCAATGAATGATCAGCCGGTCATCGATGCCTACCATAACGATTTGCGCCGAACTCGTGCTGCCAGCCAGTCAATTATTCCGGTCGATACCAAGCTGCATAAGGGTATTGAAAGAATATTTCCGAAATTTTCTAACAAGTTTGAAGCGATTTCGGTACGAGTGCCGACGGTAAATGTGACCGCGATGGATTTAAGTGTCACAATTAAATCAAATGTGAAAGTTAATGACGTAAATCAAACCATGATTAACGCATCTCAGTGTACATTACGGGGCATTGTTGACTATACTGAAGCGCCTTTGGTCTCCATTGATTTTAACCATGATCCACACAGTGCGATTGTGGATGGAACGCAAACAAGGGTCAGTAACGGGCATTTAGTCAAAATGCTCGTTTGGTGTGATAACGAATGGGGCTTTGCCAACCGGATGTTAGATACCGCTTTGGCAATGCAGGCCACGCAGTAACGGCCAGCAGATACTTCAAATCAGGTTTGGATATTGAAACCAGAGGAACGCATCCCCATATCGGTAAACAGCTAAGAATTTACCGGCTCGGCAGGGTCGCCGAGTTGCAGAATTTTCATTTCTTTAAATAGTTTGAGAGGACAAATCATGTCTGTAATCAAGATGATTGACCTGGATTTAGCAGGTAAACGCGTATTTATCCGTGCTGATCTGAACGTACCAGTAAAAGACGGTAAAGTGACTTCTGATGCACGTATTCTTGCGTCGCTACCAACCATTAAGCACTGCCTAGCGGCAGGCGCGAAAGTAATGGTAACTTCTCACTTAGGTCGTCCAACTGAAGGTGAATACGCTGAGGAGTTCTCTCTACTACCAGTAGTTAACTACCTAAATGAAGCGCTCGATTGCGAAGTTCGTCTAGTAAAAGATTACCTAGACGGCGTTGAGCTGAACGCAGGTGAACTGGTTGTGCTAGAAAACGTTCGCTTCAACAAAGGCGAAAAGAAAAACGAAGAAGCACTGTCTAAGAAATACGCTGCACTATGTGACGTATTTGTGATGGATGCCTTTGGTACTGCACACCGCGCGCAAGCGTCTACTCACGGTGTCGGTATGTTCGCTTCTATCGCTTGTGCTGGTCCTCTGTTGGCGGGTGAGCTGGAAGCGCTGGGCAAAGCAATGGACAAACCTGCTCGTCCAATGGTGGCGATTGTTGGTGGTTCAAAAGTATCAACTAAATTGACTGTACTTGAGTCACTATCAAAAATTGCTGACCAATTAGTGGTTGGTGGTGGTATCGCGAATACCTTCATCGCAGCTGCAGGCAACAACGTAGGTAAGTCTCTGTACGAAGCAGACCTTGTTGAAACAGCGAAAAAACTGATGAAAGATTGCGCGATTCCAGTTGCGACTGACGTAGCGTGTGCTAAAGCTTTTGATGAAAATGCAGAAGCAGAAATCAAACACGTGTCTGAAGTTCAAGACGACGACATGATTTTTGACTTAGGTCCAAACTCAACCGCTGAACTGGCTGAAATCCTGAAAAACGCCAAGACTATCCTGTGGAATGGTCCAGTTGGTGTATTTGAATTCAAAAACTTTGAAGCGGGTACGCGCGGTATTGCTGAAGCAATCGCGAAATCAGAAGGCTTCTCTGTTGCTGGTGGTGGTGACACTCTGGCTGCGATCGACAAGTTCGGTATTAAAGCGGATGTTTCTTACATCTCAACTGGCGGCGGCGCATTCCTTGAGTTCGTAGAAGGTAAAAAACTGCCTGCAGTAGAAATGCTGGAAGCACGTGCTAAAGCGTAATGATTAAACGAAAGCGGGAGCAATACTCCCGCTTTCTTGTTTGCTGCACTGTGAGCATTTGTTTGCTAGAATGCCGCGTTTGGTGAGCAAACGTTTGCAAGAATTGAAACTTACCGTTTTTATTTTTTAAAACGACAGAAAATAGGATTCCATCCATGTCTAAGATCTTTGATTTTGTAAAACCTGGTGTTATCTCTGGTGATGACGTACAGAAAGTATTTGAAGTAGCGAAACAAAATGGCTTCGCACTTCCAGCAGTAAACGTAGTAAACACTGACTCAATCAACGGTGTTCTGGAAGCGGCTGCGAAAGTTAAAGCGCCAGTAGTGGTACAGTTCTCTAACGGCGGTGCATCTTTCTTCGCTGGTAAAGGCGTGAAACTTGAAGGTCAAGGTGCTGCAATCTTGGGTGCTATCGCTGGTGCGAAATACGTACACGCAGTAGCTGAAGCTTACGGTGTTCCAGTGATCCTACACACTGACCACGCAGCGAAGAAACTGCTGCCATGGATCGACGGTCTACTGGATGCGGGTGAAAAATACTTCGCTGAAACCGGTAAGCCTCTGTTCTCTTCACACATGATTGACCTGTCTGAAGAGTCTCTAGAAGAGAACATCGAAATCTGTGCTAAATACCTAGCGCGTATGGAAAAAATGGGTATGACTCTAGAGTTTGAACTAGGTTGTACTGGTGGTGAAGAAGACGGCGTAGACAACTCTCACATGGATCAGTCTGAGCTATACACTTCTCCAGAAGACGTTGCTTACGCTTATGAGAAACTGATCCCAATCAGCCATCGTTTCACTATCGCGGCCTCTTTCGGTAACGTGCACGGTGTTTACCAAGCTGGTAACGTTGTTCTAACTCCAACTATCCTACGTGATTCTCAAGTTTACTGCTCTGAGAAATTTGGTATCGCTCCAAACGCACTGAACTTCGTATTCCACGGTGGTTCTGGTTCTTCTGAAGCAGAAATCAAAGAGTCTATCAGCTACGGTGTGATCAAAATGAACATCGATACTGATACTCAGTGGGCAACTTGGGATGGTATTCGTAAATACGAAGCGAAGAACCACGATTACCTACAAGGTCAAATCGGTAACCCAACTGGCGAATCTGCACCGAACAAAAAGTTCTACGATCCACGCGTATGGCTGCGTGCCGGTCAAGCGGAAATGGTCGCACGCTTAGAAAAAGCGTTTGCTGACCTCAACGCGATTGACGTGTTGTAATTATTATTCAGCTCGTTAAGTAACATGAAGAAGCCCGCCTTGTGCGGGTTTCTTTTTTTATGCTCTGATGGTGATCAGTGGCAGAGTGATAAAATATTGTTTAACCTGTAACAGAAGCCCAGCAAGCTCGACATAAGTGCTGGTTTGGTCATTTTTAGCCAATTTTGACTTTATCAACATCCGCGTTTGCTTTATCGTGCCGGCGATCTGACATTTAGTGGTGGTATACGAACTCACGTTGAGCTCTGAGCATGGCTACTAAATTTTCATTCATTATGAGAGGAAAACACTATGGCGGTTGAATCGATTGGTGTCGAAGCACCTATCGTTGAGAGTTTTAATCAGGTAAATACTTGGTTAATCAATAATTCAGATCTTTTAATTCAGTACGGCGTGAACATTATTTCTGCGATTTTAATCCTGTTTATCGGTAACCTAGTGGTTAAAGCGGTGGCAGGCAGTGTAGCTGGCGTATTGAAAAAGAAAGAAATGGACAAGGCGGTGGTCGATTTCATCCACGGCTTGGTGCGTTACACGCTGTTTGTGATTGTGTTAATTGCTGCTTTAAGTCGTATCGGCGTACAAACCGCATCTGTGGTTGCTGTGATTGGTGCGGCAGGCTTAGCGATTGGTCTTGCCTTGCAAGGTTCGCTATCTAACTTTGCCGCTGGGGTGTTGATTGTGGCATTCCGTCCATTTAAATCGGGTGATTATGTGGAAATCGCTGGTGTGGCTGGCTCGGTCGAATCGATTTTAATTTTCCAAACTGTATTAAAAACCCCTGATAATAAAGTAGTTATTGTACCTAATGCTTCTGTGATTGGTGGTGCGATCACTAACTATTCACGCAATCCAACTCGTCGGGTGGATATGGTGATTGGCGTTTCTTACAAGTCTGATCTGCAAAAAACCAAGCGGGTTTTGCGTGAAACCTTGGAAAAAGATGCGCGGATCCTTAAAGATCCCGACATCACTATTGGCGTGCTGACTTTAGCCGATTCATCGATCAATTTTGTGGTGCGTCCATGGTGTAAAACCGAAGATTATTGGAAGGTTTACTACGATTCGATGCAAGCGATCAAAGAAGCGCTGGATGCCAACGGTATCGAAATTCCATTCCCACAAATGGATGTGCATCTTAACAAGATCAACTAATAGTTAGTTGAGTATCAAAGCGAGCGCTGCTATTGGATTGTGGCGTGATCAGCAAAAGCGGAGTGAATACTCCGCTTTTTTATCGCTGATAGTTTGAGTTACTCAGCCCAATCGGTGAAATAACCGTGATGCTAAGAGCCTATTGCTGCAATCATTGAACGAGTCAAATTTGTGTGATTTTTACCCATCATAACAGACGTTGTCTGCTGCTTGGCTTATGATGTTGCTAGGTAATCACATAAGGATCGAGACAATGAAATTATTCGCACCAGTGGTTTTACTGCTTTCGCTACTCTCACCTCCGCTGTTGGCTCAAGAATGGGATTTTCCACATATCTCAACCATTGGATACGGTGAAGTGAGTGTGAGCCCGGATATGGCTGAATTTTCAGTCAAGGTGGTGGAATCAACCATGAATGCTGAGCAAGCTAAAGCGGCAGTTGATAAAGCGGTGAGTGAGTTTACGGCTAAATTGCTTAAATCTGGTGTTACGCAGCAGAATATTTCGAGTTCTAATTTGTATATTAATCCGCAATACCACTATCCAACCAATGGCAAACCAGAGTTGGTTGGCTATCAGGCTTCTCGCTCAATGACGGTAAGAGTAGAGGATTTGAGCAAGCTGAATCAATATCTCGATATCGCCTTAGAGTCAGGCATCAACCAAGTCAATCGGATTCAATTGAAAGTGCGTGATCAAGATAAGTATCAACAACAAGCACGTATGGCTGCGATTGAAGATGCAAAACAAAAAGCCCAATCTCTGGCTAAAGGTTTTGAACGGCGTTTAGAAGGCGTTTGGCGAGTTGAATATAATACGCCGAGCGTTGAACCGATCATGATGCGAGCGGCGAATGTGAGTGAAAAAATTGATGTGTCTGATACTTATCAGGATTCCAGTTTGCTGATCCGTGATCGAGTGGACGTGGTATATAAATTGGCCCATTAATGCTGGGCAAACATCAGCAATAAAAAATATCAGTAATAAAAAAGGAGCCGAGAGGCTCCTTTTCAACGATATCATTCACCACTTCCGCGCCGAGTAGGCGTGGGGGAATGAATTACAGTACGTGTACTGAAGTTGTGTTAGTAGTGCCAGAAGCAACCAGTGCACCAGAAACCATTACCACGATGTCGCCTTTCTTACCTAGGCCAGATTGCAGCGCAATATCTTTACCCAAGTGGTAGAACGCGTCAGTGTTATCAATTGCATCCACAACCACTGGAGTAACACCTTTACACAGTACTAGCTGCGCTGCAGTTTTCTTGTTGGTGGTTACCGCGATGATGTTCGCCGTTGGGAAGTATTTACGGATAGAACGAGCAGATTTACCTGCATCTGTCGCCACGATGATCAGTGGTGCCGCTAGTTTCTCTGCGGTGTCTACTGCACTTTTACATACTGCTTCAGTGATACGCAGACGTGGGCTATCCAGACGTGAACCCAGCTCAGCTTTCAGTACTGAATCAGTACGGTTAGCGATTTGCGCCATGATCTTCACTGCTTCTACTGGGTACTTACCTTTAGCGGTTTCACCAGACAGCATCACTGCATCAGTACCGTCCATGATCGCGTTAGCTACGTCACCCGCTTCAGCACGAGTTGGACGTGGGTTCTTGATCATAGAATCCAGCATTTGAGTCGCGGTGATAACCATTTTACGTGCACGGTTACATTTTTCGATCATCATCTTCTGGGCGAAGATAACTTCTTCCGCTGGGATTTCAACACCTAGGTCACCACGAGCAACCATGATGCCGTCAGACAGCTCAAGGATCTCATCGAAGTTGTCCAAGCCTTCTTGGTTTTCGATTTTAGAGATGATTTGGATGTTTTGGCCGCCGTGTGCTGCCAGAACTTCACGGATTTCTTTAACGTCTGAACCTTTACGGATGAAAGAAGCAGCAACGAAATCAACGCCTTGCTCACAACCGAATTTCAGGTCATTTTTGTCTTTTTCAGACAGTGCTGGCAGATTTACAGAAACACCTGGCAGGTTAACCCCTTTGTTCTCACCCAACGCACCGTTGTTTAGAACTTTACATTTAACTTCAGTCTCTGTGGTCGCCAGAACTTCCATTTCGATTAGACCGTCGTCAACCAGGATATGGTTACCTACGTTCAGATCTTTAGCAAAGCCAGTGTAAGTCACGGCTACGCGATCTTTGTTACCAATAACGGCAGTGTCAGTGGTGAACGTGAACTCTTGGCCAGCAACTAAATCAACATCGTCACCGTTTTCCAGTTTGATAGTACGGATCTCTGGGCCTTTAGTATCCAGTAGGATCGCCAGTTGTTTACCGGTTACTTCCATTACTTTACGGAAGTTAGCGATACGAGCACCGTGCTCAACGTAGTCGCCGTGAGAGAAGTTCAGGCGCATTACGTTCATACCTGAGTTAACCAGTTCGGTTAGTTTCTCTACTGACTCAGTTTTTGGGCCAATCGTACATACGATTTTGGTCTTTTTCATGGAAGAGTTTCTCCGATAAACAAAATGATTTTGAAGTTGGTTGTGGATTCTGAAGTGTTCGCGGCGCGGGCAACTTTGCTTCATTCATTGCCAAGTCTAGCTCACCAGTTTACGGCACTCCAAAACTGAAAGTCTTTCAACAGATTTAGTCATTTTATGACTGACTGTTTGATCAAAAATGGCAGAAAAATCGCCACTTAACCCGAATATAGCGCGGATTGATGACGTATTTTTTACTCAATTCTGTAATTTTGTTTCTTTTCGAGCGCGAATTCTACCATTGAATGGCGTCAATATCACTGTTTAAGAATTGTCTTAGGACAAGGTTTTAGCGTGAAATATTAATTTTTTGGATCGAAATAAATAGACTTGTTTGTTTCGTTGTAATTATACTTTGTTTCGATTCGTAACTTTATTTGTGTTTTATAATGTCAAAACGAAATACACAGCTGAGAAGGCACACGATAGTCAAACTGGTTAACGAGCAAGGAGAGGTGAGTGTTGAGGCGCTCTCTGCTCAGTTTGAAACCTCAGAGGTGACGATTCGTAAAGACCTAGCGTCACTAGAGAAAAATGGTCAACTATTGCGCCGCTATGGCGGGGCGATCTCATTACCGAAAGACGTGATGCACGATGCACTGAATGAAAAAGTTTCAACTCGAAAGTTATCGTTGGCTAAAGCAGCAGCCAAATTGATCCGTGACCACAATCGAATTGTGATTGATAGCGGTAGTACTACAGCGGCATTAATTCAGCAATTGAATGAAAAACGCGGCTTAGTAGTGATGACCAATTCGTTGTATGTTGCTAATGCACTCAATGAATTAGAAAGCGAGCCAACTTTGCTGATGACGGGAGGAACTTGGGATACCCATTCTGAGTCTTTCCAAGGCAAAGTGGCGGAATCGGTACTGCGCTCTTACGATTTTGATCAGTTGTTTATTGGCGCAGATGGCATCGATCTCGACCGTGGCACGACCACCTTCAATGAGTTGGTCGGGTTAAGCAATGTGATGGCAGAAGTTTCCCGTGAAGTGATTGTGATGATTGAATCGGACAAGGTTGGGCGCAAAATTCCCAACTTAGAACTCAGTTGGGACAATATTGACGTGTTAGTGACCGATCATGAATTGAGTGATGAATTTACCAAACAGATTGAATCTCACCAAGTGCGAGTGATTCGTGCCAGTGTGAAATAAGGTATCCCTGAGCGCGATCCCTTGGGTAACCGCGCGATGACATAACAATATGGAGTAAAAACATGTGTGGAATTGTTGGTGCGGTTGCACAACGCGATGTTGCTGAAATTTTAGTACAAGGATTACGTCGTCTGGAATACCGTGGTTATGACTCAGCCGGTATTGCGGTAGTAGATAGTGATAACCAGCTCACTCGTTTGCGCCGTTTAGGTAAAGTACAAGAGTTGGCCGATGCGGTAGAGGCGGCACCAGTGGCTGGTGGCACAGGTATTGCGCACACTCGTTGGGCAACGCATGGTGAGCCTTCAGAAATCAATGCTCATCCACACATCTCTGGCGATATTACTGTGGTGCATAATGGCATCATTGAAAATCATGAAATGCTGCGTTCGATGTTACAACAGCGTGGCTATGTATTTGTGTCACAAACCGACACTGAAGTGATTGCCCATTTGGTTGAATGGGAATTACGTAGTGCCAGCAGTTTATTAGCTGCGGTACAAGCAACAGTAAAGCAGCTGAGCGGCGCTTATGGCACAGTCGTGATGGATAGCCAAGATCCGTCGCATTTGGTGGTGGCGCGTTCTGGAAGCCCGATTGTTATTGGATTTGGCATTGGTGAAAACTTCCTTGCATCAGATCAATTGGCCCTACTCAATGTCACGCGGCGTTTTATGTATCTTGAAGAAGGCGATGTTGCCGAGGTTACGCGCCGCGACGTTCGCGTATTTGATGCAGCCGGTAATCAGGTCGTGCGTTCAATCAGTGAATCCAATCTTGAACAGGACGCCGCGGATAAAGGGCATCACCGTCACTACATGCAAAAAGAAATTTTCGAGCAGCCCAAAGCCCTGATGAATACGATGGAAGGGCGTATCACCCAAAATAGCGTGGTGGTAGACAGTATTGGGGTCAACGCGGCGCAGATTTTAGCGCAAGTTGAGCATGTGCAGATTGTCGCCTGTGGTACTTCCTATAACGCGGGTATGACGGCACGTTACTGGTTTGAATCTCTGGCAGGGGTGAGCTGTGATGTGGAAATTGCCTCTGAATTTCGTTATCGCAAGTTTGTCACCCGCCCCAATAGTTTACTCATCACCTTGTCTCAGTCAGGAGAAACGGCTGATACCTTAGCGGCGCTGCGACTTGCCAAACAGAAAGGCTACATGGCGGCGATGACTATTTGTAATGTTGCTGGTTCATCGTTAGTGCGTGAATCGGATTTTGCCTTTATGACCCGTGCCGGAACTGAAATTGGTGTGGCTTCAACCAAGGCCTTTACTACCCAACTGGTCACACTATTGATGCTGGTCACGGCACTGGGTAAGCAGCAACAGCATATCGGCCCTGAATTGGAGGCGCAGATCGTGCAAGCCTTGCATCAACTGCCTAAACAGATTGAAACCGCTCTGTCATTTGAAAAGCAGATCGAAACCCTAGCGCAAGATTTTGCCGATAAGCACCATACTTTATTTTTAGGGCGCGGCGAATACTACCCGATCGCGGTCGAAGCTTCGCTGAAACTCAAGGAGATCTCCTATATTCACGCTGAAGCTTATGCTGCCGGTGAGTTAAAGCATGGACCGCTGGCTTTGATTGACGCTGATATGCCAGTGGTGGTGGTGGCACCGAGTAACGAATTGCTTGAGAAGCTTAAATCCAATATCGAAGAAGTGCGGGCGCGTGGCGGTCTACTCTACGTCTTTGCCGATCAAGACGCGGGTTTTGTGGAGGACGAGACCATGAAAATTATCGCTATGCCACACGTAAGTGAAGTCGTTGCACCAATCTATTACACTATACCAATGCAGTTGCTTTCTTACCATGTGGCTTTAATCAAAGGCACTGATGTCGATCAGCCCCGTAACCTAGCCAAAGCCGTCACGGTAGAATAGGGCGTTTTGAGCGTAAGCCTCCCCCTGTAGGAGAGGAATAAAGTTTCATACTAAGTAATAGAGATTCATACTAAGTATTAAAGTATCATCCTGAAATGGCGGTAATCGACATGGTTGCTGCCATTTTTATATCATCATACCATGTGCGTCTCATGTCTCATGTCTCATGTCTCATGTTGGGTGGAGAA
Organism: Vibrio misgurnus; assembly: GCF_029635775.1. Lineage (NCBI taxonomy): Bacteria > Pseudomonadati > Pseudomonadota > Gammaproteobacteria > Vibrionales > Vibrionaceae > Vibrio > Vibrio misgurnus. The sequence goes on from NZ_CP113241.1 coordinate 391,980, forward strand.
GTATGGATCAGAAACAATACCCATATCGTGCATAATCCGAACAACACGCTTACGATTAACGCTATGGCCCTTTTTAGCCAGCTTAGCTCGAATATACCGACTGCTCATCATGCGGTACTACAGATATTGATCGCGACTTGAATGCCGCTCTTAATATTCGTGGTCAAGGTATTCTGGAATTAAAGGCGGCAGGACGGTCGTCTCTGCTTATGAAAGCTGCGTAAGTCTCGATACTATCAAGCAAACGGCTAACGAAATAAGAAGCATCGCCCGATAGAGCGGTGAGAAGTCACCTGACTGTATCGTGAAATCAACAAAGCTAATTGTATTCATACTGCAATGTAACAACTATTGATTGTTACATCACAGACACTGTTTTTTCTCTCTCCAATAGTGCACATCAATAAACAATTACTTCCTCCTATGATTGCTAACTTTTATACATTTCGTACTCTTATTCTCATCGGATTGATATTCCGAATGACCAATTAAATACATAAAATCAACCTATTTATTGAGACTCGCCATGAAACAAAAGCACATTGTTACATCCATAGCTATGACGGCTATGTTTACGGTTTCTCCTTTAGCGTTTGCCACTCTAACGGGTAGTATTGACCTTAGAAATGAAACTGAAATTACCCGTTTTGACAATCCTTTACAGGCTGATCGAGGCTATCAAAAATGGGAGGTTGCTGGTTTCTTTCAAGACCAATACAAGCACCCAGGCTGGTTTGGAGGATTCTACTTGATGAGAGAAGATGGCTTTGAAGGTCAGTGGGGCAACCAGACTTACAATGGCGGTAACAGTGTTAATGAGCTGTATCTTGGTAAATTTAATGATGCTTCTTGGGGGAACTGGGGGGCAGAAGTTATGATTGGCCACGAATCAGGGCCTGATGCCTATAAGATCCGACCAAAAGCATTTGCATGGTATCCAATTACCGATCAGCTTCACTTATCAGGCTACGCAATGTACGTCATCCAAGATACTCGCTTGAACGAAGATGAACAAGAAATGCAGATGATGACAGAGTTAGAAGTTGAGCCAAAACTTGAATATCGTATAAGCGAAGAGTTTGGTGTTAATTTCAGCTTGTACTGGAGAGATCGTCATCAAGATTTACCTAAGACTTGGAATGCTGATAGAACCGAACAAGAATTCGCACTTAAGCCTGGTGTTTACTTTAATTATGGAACATTAAAGACAACACTTTGGACCGAATTTGGGACCTGGGAACTAACATCCCCAAGTGAAAAATTAAAAGCATATGACTTCTGGAGAATCGGTTCTACGGCCGACTACCCAATGGCTAATTACCTCACCTTTACTAGTGAACTTGGTTATCAAAATAATTATAACACGGAAGGTCCTTGGGATAGGGCTTCAGACGCTTATGAGTTGTTCTTTAAATTAGGTTTTAGATATTTATTCTAATTTTTTAATAACTTTAAAAAATCAAATTATAATTCACTGATTACAAAAGGTAGTTATATGAAAAATAGCCTATTAACTATGAGTGTATTTGCTGCATCTTTATTAGTTGGATGCAAAAACGATAAAATTGAACAAGTTCAAGTTGCCGAAACTATTACCATGCAATCCATTATTCAGCATGGTGATTACGCAGCACTTGCTGAATGGTATACCAATACCAATCCACTTATTGACCATGGTAACGGTAGCTATACACTTAACTTTCTGAATGAGCCAGGACAGGGATATGCACGATTTAGAAGACAAGACGGTGGTCATATCGATTTGACGAAATTTATCAATGGTTCATTAATTGTTGATCTAAACATATCCTCGTGGGGAGATGCAGGTAAGGATAAAGCCTATGTAAAAATATTTATGGGTAATGAGTCTATTCCTAAAGATGCGCCATATGAAATTTCAGACACTCAATTGCCAAAATTGGAAACATGGTATCGTTGTACGTTGCCTATAAATTTTATGACAACGTTTGATGAACTTGCCGGTACGAATGACAATGGTTTAAGTCCGTGGGACCTATTAAGCTTTGGTGCTCACTACAGTAATATGAATAATATGCGTTATTCATTTAAAAATATAATTATTAGTCAAGAAGCACCAGTAGATACTTCTGATGTATCTTGCCTGGAATCTGGAGATGAGTCTGATATCCCACCAGTTATTACTGAAGTGCCAAATATTCCAAATAATGGTATATCAATGGCTGAGCTATTAACTAATAAATATTATACAAATTTCACGGCGGATTGGGGGCAAAATGAATTTTCTAAAGGAGATTTGACTACAGGTGAAATTAGTGTTGATTTTACTGGTGAAAAAAATAACGCAGTAGCTCGATTTGACTCTCGTAATTTAAACTTCGATTTTACAGGTTATGGAAATGGCTCATTATTTATCGATATAACAGTAGAGAGCTATGGTGTCAATAATGATGGTAAACCTTATGATGATGCCTATACGCCTTATGTTAAGATTTTCATTAAGGATGAAAGCTCTCCGGGCTTTGTTGAGATACATAATGTCGACCCAAGCAATCCTGACAGCATTAATTGGGATGAGCGTGTGAGCGTAGGGATTAAAAATCGATGCATTATTCCATTAAATAAAATTACCTCAGAATCACAACTAACCAATTCTGATAATTCAAATGTGTCTCCTTGGGATTTTATATCTTTTAGTGGTCATTTTGGAAATCTCAACGGGATGAAATATAAAGTGGAGAACATATATTTATCACCAAGTATTCCATCAGATGTTGGTGGGAATAATAATGGTATTAAGTGTTATCGTTAAATAAGGCATAGCGTTATGGTAAAATATTTAATATTGTTGTTTTTTTTCTGTTCATCATTTGGTTGTTCTTCTGTAGCCTTAAACGATTTATACTCATTTGGAGAGCAGCAGGCTCTTGCTGGAGAAAGAAAATTAGAAAGATTAGATGTAAAAAAACGAACGTTACGTCAGTCATTTAGCGTTGAAGATTATAAAGAATATCTTAATGGCTACACTAATGGCCTGATTAAGTTTTGTACCTCGAAAAATGCAAAGGAATTAGGGTCGGCTGGCCTAATTTATAATGATATTTGTGAGAATGTTGCGCCAGATTTTAAGAGTATTTATTTAGAATCTTATGAATTAATGACAGGTGTTGGCATTGAACAATAATTATCGTAATAGTTTATATATCAAGGTAATCTATTATAATATTAATTGATGTGTATAATTAGAATAGCGTTGTTGATCAAATAAGCTTGACGATCAACAACGCTATACATGGCGAGCTCTTAACGGCTCAAGTAAGGACGTTCTGTTCCTCTAAAGTATGCGCCCCATGATCTCACGGGGCGATATTGTTAGTGTTTGAAGTTCCAAGGTAGGAGTGCATTGATATCTGGCTCAGTTTTCGCTAACTCCTGCATGCACTTGGCCATGTAGTCGTAGAGGATAAGAGCCCATTCACTTTTGCGGTTTCAACAATGTTGTAAAGCATTGCGCTCGCCTCAGCTCCATTAGGATTGGTCGAGAAGAACCAATTTTTTCTGCCAATGACTAGCGGTTTAATGGCGCGTTCAGCTTGTCGCTCTTCTACCGAGGCTCTTTTTAACCTCGACTCTATGCCATAAAGCTTTTGGATTTTTGCCAATGCGCTATCCGATTTGCCTTTGCCTGCAGCTTTTTCGCCTCCATGAACCTATTGCCGAAACGGGAATTTGGCCAAGCCATCACCTACGCCAGAAGTCAGTGGCCGAAGTTGCTGATCTATCTAAAGAATGGGCATCTAAGCCTTGATAACAATGTGGCGGAGCGAGATATCCACCATTCACGACGGGGCGAAAAAACGGGATGTTCTCGATCTCAGTCGGTGGAGCAAAAGGCCGTGCTAATCTGTATAGTTTGGTGATGACATGTCAAGCCAACGACATCAACCCGTATTATGACTTTCGGCGGCGTTGTTGCCTAAATAAGTTGAACCTTTTCCAAGTTTTGTGATCTGATCCCTTGTGACGGTAAGAGCGGTGGTGACATGGGCAAAGTGATGGTTACGGTGCTTATGATGGATTAACCCAAGTCACCAATGTCGGTTGCTTCGCTCACGCACGTCGTAAGTTCATGGATGCGAAGAAGCTTCAGGGTAAAGGAAAATCAGGTAAGGCAGATATCGCACTAGCGAAAATCCAAAAGCTGTACGCACTTGAATCTCGATTAAAACTCGCTTCGGCTGAAGAGCGTTGGTCTGTAGTGGTACGGTGAATTTGGTCACTTAATTAGAGGTGATATTATCATCTCATAAGTTAATAGGTGACATTATGACAAAACGTACAAGACGGCTATTTAGTGCCGAATTCAAACTGGAAGCGGCACAATTAGTGCTTGATCAAAACTACTCAGTGACTGAAGCGGCTCAAGCCATGAATGTAGGTAAATCTACGATGGATAAGTGGGTTCGCCAATTAAAACAAGAGCGCCAAGGCAAAGCACCCAAAGCGTCACCAATGACGCCTGAGCAAATTGAAATTCGTGAATTAAAAAAGAAGCTCGCTCGTCTTGAAGAGCATAATGAAATATTAAAAAAAGCCACGGCTCTCTTGATGTCGGACTCACTGAACAATTCTTGATGATCAAGAAACTCAAGCAGAGCCACAGCATAAAAACATTATGCGAAGTCTTCAATGTTCATCGAAGCAGTTATAACTATTGGCTGAAACGGCCAACAGAAATAAAGGCGGAAACCGTAAAACTTCGTAGTTTGATTAGCGAAGCTTATACGGCAAGCAATGGTTCTGCAGGAGCAAGAACCATTGCTGATATTGTAACAAACCAAGGCGTGAGTCTGAGTCGTTACCGAGCAGCAAAGCTGATGAAAACGCTGGGATTAGTGAGTTGCCAAGTCCCAAAACATCGTTACCGTAAAGCCTCACAAGAGCATATTGAAATCCCGAATCACTTAGATCGTCAGTTTGCTGTCACGGCACCAAATGAAGTCTGGGTGGGTGACGTGACCTATATTTGGACGGGAAATCGTTGGATGTATTTAGCAGTAGTCATCGACCTTTTTGCTCGAAAAGTGATTGGTTGGGCAATGTCAGTATCACCTGATACACGATTAACAGGCAAAGCGCTTTCGATGGCTTATGAGTCTCGTGGAAAGCCTAAAGGCGTCATGTTCCACAGTGATCAAGGCAGTCACTATACGAGTCGTCAATACCGTCAATTACTGTGGCGTTTTCAAATAAAACAAAGTTTATCTCGCCGAGGAAATTGCTGGGATAATGCGCCGATGGAGCGCTTCTTTAGAAGCTTGAAAACGGAATGGGTTCCAACAGTAGGTTATCGTAGCTTTGCAGAGGCTCAACAAGAGATCATCCGCTACATTATTGGATATTATAGCCAGCTCAGGCCGCATCAGTATAACGGTGGCTTGACACCCAATGAGTCAGAACGATTGTATTGGGAAAACTCTAAAACCGTGGCCAATTTTAGTTGACCACTACAGTCTGAGAGACAATCCAGTGCCAAACCCATGCTGGATGACCTCTATGACTGGTTAACCTCGCAGAAAGTCATTGAATCGAGTCCTCTTGGTAAAGCCATCAAGTACACCTTGGGTCAGTGGCCTAAGCTGATACGCTATGTTGAAGATGGGCATTTATCTATCGATAACAATCGAGCGGAAAGAGCAATTAAGTCACTGGTTATTGGGAGAAAAAACTGGTTATTCGCCAACAATCCAAACGGTGCCGATGCGAGTGCGCTGTTGTACAGTATCATCGAGACAGCAAAAGCTAACGGGCTAATACTCTACGATTACATGGTGAAATGTATGAAAGAGTTGGCAAAGTCAGAGCCTGATATCGACTCACTTCTTCCCTGGAACTTCTCACACTGAAACTCAAACACCCCGTGGGATCATGGGGCGGATACGCTGTTCCACTACAGAGACAGCGATGTATCGAGTGAAGCAGTTGTTAGGTGGGCGATTAAGTCTGAGAAACTACAATGCTCAGGTTGGTGAAACTTACGCCATGATTAAAGCGCTGAACAAACTTACAGGGCTTGGTATGCCTGAAACTCAGTGTGTTGTATAAGAATCAATCAATTGCAGGCAGTTTGGTTCTCTGACCGAATTACGCAACAAAGCCTGTTCAAGCCTGTATCCTCAATTCGATTGGGTATATATGTTTTAATTTGAACTAAATGAAATGTTAGATAATTTAATTGGACTTTGATAAGTAAATAATCCCCATTCTTTATCGGCACTTGATGGTAAACGACTAGTAAATGCGACCTTGTTATTAATATAAACAGTAATGATATTGCCTTCTGAATAGAGCGTGATGGAATATTCATTTGGTGGAAATATAAAATCTATGCTGCTGATGACACTCGCAATGCTTAAATTATTAACAAATAAATTTATTTTGTTTGTTTTATGATTAAACTCTAGTTTTGTATTACCTTGGCGAGGTGTTTTTCCATCCAGAGAAAAGATAAAACCATAATGGTCAATTGTACCACTTGAACCAACCGTCATACTTAATCTTGATGTTTTTCCAATCACTGGTGAAAAGCTTATCGATTCGTATCCATCTCCGCTGAAGAGTATATCACTATGATTAAGTGCAATGCTTGAAGATTGCTTAATCGTATTTAAGGCTATGGATTTATTGGTCAACTCTCGATACGTATCTGGCTCGCGAGCAAACAACTCACCATTATCGGCTTGGTATACTTCATGGGTTACCAAGTTACCTGCCCATTCATAATCACCGGCATCACTATTAAATTTTTTAGTACCTACCCAACCAGTAACAATATGAGTTGAACCGAAGTTCTCAATTCTTGCTGCGTATTGCCCAGGACCATCGAAGAGGTGTTGGTTAGGCTTTGTCCACGTTGTTTCATCAATAGTTGCATTTAAATTATTGGTGTAGACGTAATAAAGAGTTCGTTCATTTCCGTTCCCTTGTCTAGAGAAGGATAAATACCAATAATCACCTATTTTGATGAGTGTCGGGCACTCCATATTCCAATTTATGTCATTCGAAGAGTAAAATACTGTTCTATTTCCCCAACTGACGAGATCCGTGGATGTATATCTGGCAAGAATTGGTTTGTCAGTTGTAGAATCCCTTGTGGTTATGATCATCCAATATTCATTGAATTCAGGGATGAATAGTACATATGGATCTCTAAAGTCATTATGTCCACCATAGAATCCATGATCAGGGTGTTTAGTCCAATTTAACTTATCAGTTGATGTAGCATGCTGGATAACCTCATGGTTCGGAAGTTGATCGCTTCTCCCATTCCATCCAGTGTAATAAGCATGATAAAGGCCATCATTATCTTTGATTATACTTCCTGTACCTAACGCAAGATCAGTAGAATGGTTGTCATTAACAAATGGAATTACGGTTCCATGAAACTCCCAATCAACAAGATTTTTAGTTGTCATTAAATTATATGGATGAAATCCAATCTGCCCATCGCGACTATCGTGAAGATAGAATATATTCATTTGACCATCATCCCAAAATGGCATTGGATCTCCAACATAGCCAAAAAACGGTTTAGGATAAATACCGCTAAAGTGAGAGGTAGATATAGTAGGAATATTTGTACTGTTATTATCACTTCCACATCCTGAAATTAATAAAGTACTGCATAATACGAGTAGATGACTTCTCATTATTTTCTCACAAAACAGATAAAAATGTAAAAATAAATAAAAGGTGCAATTAATTGCACCTTTTATTTATTTGTCTATTTGGTTGAAATGAACAGATCACTGAATTCAACATTTGAATTCTTTGAAAATATTCCCCATGTACGGTCTTGCATCCGATACATCCTAGTGCTCAATGCAATCTCATTATCTATGTACATCACCATGATACTATCATCGATATATATGGTGAATTTGGAGTTATCTTTTAGTTTATGATTGATAGTAATCTGAGGTTCAAACTCATCTATACGATCAAGAGGAACGTTGTAAAAAAATATTTTATCCTTCGATTTATCAAAGGTGATATGCAACCGACCACGGTCTTGAATAACATTAAATGTAATACCAAATTGATTATTAAACCATCCAGAGGTGGTTATCGTACCCTCAATTTTCGTTATACCTTCAATTTTGCCAAAAGAAGTTACCTGATAGTTATCTTTTTTAAACTTTAGAGCATTCTCATTAGGGTTAGTTGTTGAAGATACCTTAGGAGTTGAGGTTGACTGAAAGTATTGTTCTACTTGTGCTGGCGCTTGAGTATAAAGTTGTCCATCTTTTTCCTGTCTCAGTTGATGAATAACAAGGTTTCCCGCCCAGGCAAAATCTCCATTATCTTGATATAATTGCTTTGATGGGGTCCATCCTGCAACATAAAGATGCCCATTCATTTGCTCTAGCTTACCGGCATAGAAACCACGCCCATCGACGGCAGGGTTTGCTGGTTTACGAAATGGACCATTTGGATTATCTGCTATCCGATATTGGGTAACGCGGTCTGGCCATTGATCAGAAAATGATAAATACCAGAAATTACCGTACCGAATTAGCGTTGGACACTCTAAGTTTGTGTCTCGAGTAATCATATCATTTTCAAATAAAATACCTTCGTCTTTCCAGTGAATTAAGTCTGTGGAAGTGAGCTTTGCAATAACACCGCGTCCATTCTGACGAGCGGTAACCAACATCCAATACTTATTTTCTTCCTCTATATAGAGAACGTGTGGATCTCGAAAGTCATTTTTTTCATAACGATTTGGAGCAAAAAATTTATGATTAGGATGCTTTGTCCAATTTTGCATATCGGAACTCGTCGCATGCATGATCGCTTCATAAGGGTCGAGGTTTTTATTATGAGCAGTATAGAACGCGTGATAGGTATCACCGACCTTAATCACGGATCCAGTACCTAAGGCTAATTCCTGCGATTGTAAATCTTCGACATATGGGATGACTTCACCTTGATCGACATAGCTCGTGAAGTCCTTTGTACTTGTTCTATGCCAAGGATGAAAACCTTCAGAGCCAAAGCGAGCGTCATCCAAATAAAAAATCTCTAAGGTTCCGTCATTATTAAAAGGCATCGGGTCTCCTACCCAGCTACTTCCAAATCTTGGATATAGGTGCTCGACTATGCTCGATGCATTACTTTTTTCTGCTATAGCACTTAGAGATATGCATGATAGTGCGGCACCAGTTGCGATGAGTAGGTTAAGCTTTTTCATGTGATTACCTTTCACAATGTGAAGATTAAAATGTAGCGATTTATACGATGTAGTTATGCGAAAAAAATGAAACAGATACCAATAACAATTTTTAGAACATTGATAATAGATAGGTAACACGGGTATTTTCACAATGAATTGTGATGAAACATGCAAACCTTGTTACATTTGTCTATCGTAGGCAGCCCATCGGCGATGGCCTCGAGCATTTTTCAAGATTTTTTACGACAATATTGGCACAGATCATGCGCCGTTATGCAAGATGTTTTACTAGCAACGGCTAACGTAATCTGGCAGATCACAGTTCCGAAGATGCACGACTCTTTGGCAGAATGACGCCTGACCGGTGGTAACTGTGCACCAGTAAGGGATTGATTTTATAAGTCTACAGAGCAAGAACATTCGGTTATCGTTCATAGTGACAGAGGTAGTCAGTACTGTTCAAAAGATTATCGAGACATCATAACGGGTTATAATCTAAAGCAAAGTATGAGTAGGAAAGGAAATTGTTGGGATCACATGCACGGCAGGGCGAAAAAACTGGATGTTCTCGACCTCGGTCGGTGGAGCAAAAGCCAGTGCTAATCTGTATAGCTTGGTCATGACATGTCGAGCCCACGACATCAACCCGTATTATGACTTTCGGCCTCTGTTCACTGGGCTTTCAAAGTGCACTCATGCCAATGATATATCGGATCTGATGCCATGGAATGTTGAACTCAGTGGCGTGGAATGAAGCGTCACGGGTTTACTTACCGCTTACTACTCTTAACCATAAATTTCCCTTAGCAGCATATCGATGTAACAATAATCCACTGTTACATCACAAAACCTTTTTCATTGTGCGTTGTTACAGCAATAAATCACTTAGTTACATACCTTCGGGCTTTTTTGTTTTCAATGCATTTATATAATCAAGTTAACTTCAGAGCTGGACTAAATCATATGGCTACCGTTAGGGATATCGCAGCACACGTAGGTGTATCCATTGCCACTGTGTCTCGAGCATTAAATGAACCCAACAAAGTATCACCAGAAACATTAAAAGTGGTTGAGCGCGCTATTAATGAACTGAGTTACGAGAAAAAATTGCCGGTAAAAAAACGGACTAATTTATTTGGGGTGATATTCCCGAATATCTCAAATCCATTCTTTTCTGAACTTCTTGAAGTGATTGAAAATGAAGCATTTCACCATGGACGCTGTGTTTTATTTTTCAATAGTAGACACAATTTAAGACAAGAAAAACTGTACCTACAAGAGTGTGAAAACCATGAAGTTGATGGCGTTTTTTTAGTTCCACACTGTTTAGATGAAGATTATTTAAATCAAATTAAGAATTACAAATTTAGTACGGTTTTACTTACTCAAATTTCAGCAGTTCTTCCATCTATAGCCGTAGATCACAAAGAAGGTGGTAGATTGGCTGCAAACCACCTCATGTCCCTAGGGAATACAAAAATCGGCTATGTTGGACCAATAAATGATAAGGAAGACAAGCTTACTGGATTTAAAGAAATACTTGCCTACCGAAATATAGAGATCACGCCTGAGCAGATGTTTGATACCGAAGCCGGTAATAACATTCAGGATTATGTTTCAGGCTTAATTAGTAAGGAAGGTAAAGTATCGGTGAGTGCTATATTTTGTGTCAACGATGTATTTGCACAGCAGGTAATAGAGGCTTTTTTAGCTAGAGGTATTCGTGTCCCTGATTATGTCGTTGTTGTTGGATTCGATAACTCATTGACATCGAAAATACTTAACATATCTAGTGTATCACAGCCAATGAGAGAAATAGCACATGTTGGGTTTGAAGAGATGCTACTTCAAATGAAAGCTACCGATAAGAAAGCATCCTATACACCTCAATTACTTCTCCCTAGATTAGTTCTTAGAGGCAGTTCAATTCAAATAATAAAGGAATATCAATAATGATCAAAAAAACCTTACCAATTATTACTGGTATGCTAACAGCTAGTCTATCTTACGCGGCTTTTGCGCAAGAAATTACTGCATGGGTAGTAGATGGCGAATCGGAACGCCCCTATTTTATACAGCTAGAGAAAGTATTTAATGCACAATTTTCCTCTGAAAATTTGAAGGTCAAAATCCAACCAATTCCGGGTTATGACGATGCAATCCGAGCCGCATGGATGTCTGGTGATCTCCCAGATCTGATAATGGTTGATGGCCCAAATATGGCGAACTATGTTTGGTCAGGCATGCTGAAACCATTAAATGAAATGTTTCAAGGTGAGGTGCTTGAGCAAATGTTACCAGGCCTTATTGCCCAAGGAACTTATGGACCAGACAAAAAAATATATATGCTTGGTCAAGGTGACTCATCAGTAGCACTTTGGGGCAATAAAAAATATTTAGATGAAGCCGGTATTAAAATCCCTCAAACACCTGATGAAGCCTGGGATTATAAAGAATTTACAGAAGTATTAAGTAAACTGAAAAATGTGAAAGGTGTTAAGTGGCCATTAGATTTTAAACTTAACTACGGTGGTGAATGGAATACTTATGGTTATTATCCATTTATCAAGTCAAATGGTGGTGACATCATTGATCAAAAAACATGGGTTGCGAATGGCACGATTAACTCGGATAAAACCATTGATGCTGTCATGAAAATGTACACATGGCAGCGTCAAGGATTTTTAGTTCCGAGCACGGCTGGTGACAACCGGTTTTTTGGTGATAAAACCGCCGCACTGTCATGGGTTGGTAACTGGATGTGGCGCGCTCATTCTGAGTCATTGGGTAATGACTTGGTTATGATCCCCGCACCAAAGTTTGGAGAAAGAGCCTATGCGCCAAATGGTGGATGGGGATGGGCTGTTCCATCATCAACAAAAAAAGATGCTGATATAGCGAAATTTCTCAATTTTGCATTTTCAAAAGAGCAAGTTGCAGAATGGAGTAAGACAACAGGTTATATTCCTGCACGAATAGATTCTATGGAATTAACGCCAGTATTTGCTGAAGGTGGTACTGCTCACGTCATGGCTCTTCAAGCAAAACAAATTGCTGTAGTTCGTCCGGTTCATCCTGCCTATCCCGTTATTACTAGTGAGTTTGGTAAGGCGTTGAAGAATATCTTTGATGGAGCAGATCCTAAGGCTGCTCTCAACAGAGCTGCAATGGTCATTGATGACGATATTGAAGACAATATGGGTTATCCACCATTTGATAAGTAAGTAAATTTAATTTGGGAGCAGGATTTCTGCTCCCTATATCAAAGTAGAATTAATCATGAAATCATATAAGCGTTACATCCCTGAAATAGGTATGCTGCTTCCGGCTATTATTTTGTTAGCGGTGTTTGTATTTATACCTTTTTTCTTGTCTGGTTACTTTTCATTTACCAATGAACGATTGATTCCTAGACCAATTCCAACGCAATGGGTAGGGCTTAGAAATTATGAGCGAGTATTAACAGACCCTGAGTTTTGGGCTTCTGTTAAGAATACTATTTATTTTGCTGTTATTGTAATTCCTGTTCAATTAACGATTTCGTTAGGAAGTGCAATGTTGCTTAATAGTAAAATAAAAGGTATCGCATTGTTTAGAAGTGTGGCTATTCTACCCATGCTAACACCAATGACAGTCATTGTCGCAATTTGGGCTGTTATTTTTCAAACCCCTGATGGACTTTTAAATGGGGCTTATCAATGGCTCACTCAATCCAACGGTTATATTGATTGGTTAGGTGATTCAAATGTCGCTATGCTGTCGATTATTATGCTTTCCGTTTGGGCTTCATTCCCATTTCAAATGCTTATTTATTTGGCAGGTTTGCAAGAAATTCCAAAAGACAGGTATGAAGCAGCTTCCATAGATGGTTTTAGTAACTGGGATAAATTCAGATATATCACATTGCCTGGTTTAAGGAATACCAATATATTTGTGGTTATAATTACAACAATTGGTGCATTAAGCTTGTTTACTCAGGTCAATATATTAACAGGTGGTGGCCCTAATGGGGCAACAATGACCATTGTTCAGTATATGTTTTCTAACGGGTATTCATCTCAGAAAATAGGTTATGCATCATCGATTTCAGTTATTTTCTTTGTCGTAGTTGCAACGCTTGGTCTTATTCAGCGCCGGCTAATGAAAACCGAGTAATTGAGGTATTTTATGCGAGCTTTACAGTATTTTTTTGCGGTATTTTTGGGGTTGATTATTTTAATTCCATTAATGATGACAGTCACCATTAGTTTAAATCCAGATAATACTAATATTTTGGCTACCATGGGGACATGGGAGAGTTTTATTCCACAAGTATTTTCTATGAATAACTTTATTGCTGTATGGTCAGATCCTTATCATCCATTTGGAGGCTATTTATTTAATACAGCATTTATCACGGCAACAACCTTAACATTATCATTATTGATTAACTCAATGGCAGCCTTTTCATTAGCATGGGGAGAGGGCAAATGGCGCAAGGTTGTTATCGCTGCAATCATTTCAGTTTTGGCTATTCCTGGTGAGAGTTTGGTTTTACCTCAACTCTTAATGGTTAGCCGTGCTGGTTTGATTGATACATATGCAGTACAGATCCTTCCCGCATTGTCGAATGCATTTTTCATTTTCTTATTTTATCAATTCTTTAGCAAAATCCCTAGGGATCTCATTGATGCAGCAAAAGTTGATGGCTTTAGCCTATTCAAAACATATTGGCATATTGGTTTGCCATCTTCAAAGCCAGTATGTGTCACTGTGGCTATTTTGCACTTCATTGGTATTTGGAACAGTTATTTGTGGCCAATTATGGTCACTCGAGGGCCAGAAGTTCGTCCTCTGTCGGTAGCAATGTCGGCATACTTCGGAAGTAATCAAACCTATTGGGGTAACGTTATGGCGTTTGCCGTATGTATGGCACTGCCTGTCATTATTTTCTTCCTTATTGTTCAACGTCAGTTTATTGCCAGCATCACAGGCTCAGCAGTTAAAGGGTAAGTCATTTATGTCTCTTATTGAAAAATTCAAACCATCTATACACTTTTCACCAGCATTCGGCTGGATAAATGATCCTAACGGGCTTGTTTATTCACAAGGAAAATGGCATTTGTTCTATCAATACTACCCCATGAGTACAGTTTGGGGCCCAATGCACTGGGGACATGCTATTAGTAAAGATCTGGTGAATTGGAAGCATAACCCAATAGCACTCGCTCCCGATCAGCACGGCTATATGTTTTCTGGCTCAGCGATCATAGATAACAAAAATGTATCGGGTCTGTTTGATCAAGAGTCTGAAAATAACTTGATTCTTTACTATACGGCGAGTATGCCAAGACACCAAATATGTCCTGAAGACTTACAAACTCAGTGTTTGGCGTTTAGTAAAGATGGTGGTCAAACATGGGATAAATATGAGAAGAACCCAATCCTTCCAAACCCTGATTTGCTTTGCTACCGAGACCCTAAAGTGGTTTGGGTGGAAAGTGCCAATCATTGGGTCATGGTGTTGACTCATGGACAAACAGTTGGAATTTACAAGTCAAAGAATCTACTCTCTTGGGAGTATTGCTCTGAGTTTGGAGAAACCGAGGGGCATCATAGCCAAGGCCCTTGGGAGTGTCCTGATCTTTTCCCATTAAAAATGTCAGATGGTGAAATTAAATGGATATTGATAGTGGGCATCGGTCCACATGATACCGATTCTAACTACGGTCAAACGCCTAGTACTCAATATTTTATTGGTGACTTTGACGGAGAAGTTTTCACTAACTCAAATCCAGAAAATAAAGTCCTTTGGCTTGATAATGGTTGTGATTACTACGCGACGCAAAGTTATTTCAATGCACCGGAAGGTAAGCGGATCGGTATTTCCTGGATGAGTAATTGGAAATATGCTCGTAACACAGATACGAAATCATTCCGAGGTAGTATGACTCTTCCAAAAGAATTTCAGCTTGTACGAAATCTAGAAGGTGAACTTGTTCTAGCCCAGCACTTTTTTATTGAAAATAACCTGCATTTTACTCAGCCAGTTTTGGCTCAATCTAGCAATATTCAGATTGAGTCTGATGTATATAAAATTAACGCAACGCTATCTTTGAGTATAAATCAAGTTGTAACCTTGTCTTTATTTGGTTTAAGCAAGCCGAGTTTAGAAATTAAGAGAACAGTATCAGGTATTGAAGTTCGTAGTATTCGAGAATATTTCGGTACTGATGAGGTTATGAAAAAAGAATTCCCACATGATTATACCGTTAATCATAAGTGTGTAGGCACCGAAATCAGTGTAGATATTATTGTCGATAAGGGGGCTGTCGAGCTTCTACTCGATGATGGTAAATTTAGTATGACGCAGCTTCATTACCCAGATAAATTAGACGGAAACGTGAATCTTGGTGGCCAAGGATGGATGGATGTTATCGTTGCAAATCAGAAAATTAAATAAAGATAGGTGAATATGATGGCAGACTTAACGCTTCGTAATGTAAATAAATTTTTTGATGATATACAGACTATCCATAATGTTGACTTAGATATTAAAGATGGTGAATTTGTTGTTTTTGTTGGTCCATCGGGCTGTGGTAAATCCACCTTACTTAGATTAATCGCCGGTCTTGAGACCATTTCGAGTGGTGAAATCGAAATTGGCAACCGAGTCGTGAATGATCTCGATCCCTCTAAACGAGGCATTGCTATGGTGTTCCAGTCATATGCGCTTTATCCACACATGACCGTACGTCAGAATATGAGCATTGGGCTTAAAGTGTCTGGTGTCGAAAAGCACGAAATTGAGCGCAAGGTGAATGATGCAGCAAAAATCCTTCAATTAGACGAATTAATGGATCGTAAACCGTCCCAACTTTCTGGCGGCCAACGCCAACGTGTAGCGATCGGTCGTGCTATCGTTCGCAACCCTGATGTGTTTCTTTTTGATGAGCCTTTATCAAATTTAGATGCCGAACTTAGGGTTCAGATGCGCCTTGAAATATCGGCACTTCATGAACAGTTAGGGAGTACCATGGTATACGTTACGCATGACCAAGTTGAAGCAATGACCATGGCAGATAAAATCGTTGTTTTGCGTGCGGGTAAAGTGGTGCAAGTTGGTACACCGATGGAACTTTACCATCGTCCAGTGAATCAGTTTGTTGCAGGGTTTATCGGCTCTCCAAAAATGAATTTCATCCCGATTATCCTTGAAGAGCAAAATGGTAAAGAAGTTTTTATGAAAACAACTGATGGCGAGATCTTGAAGTTAACGCTAGATAAATATCAAAAACTAGACGATTTACCTTATTCAATGGGTATTCGCCCTGAACATATAGGTCTTGGTGATACACACTCCGTTGCCCTGGATTTAACCGTAAATGCTGTAGAGCTTTTGGGAGGAACTAGTTTTGTTCATGCCAGCCAAGGTAACTCAAAAGAGTTGGTGATTGAGGTTAAATCAGATCTCGTGCCTGAAAAGTATACGACCGCGCGCTTTTCTTTCTGTCCTTCAATGTGCCATTTATTTGATCATAAAGGGCATGCTATTGCATTGAAGCGCTAATTTAACCAAGTTTTAGGGGAACTATAGTATCCCCTTATTTTATTTCTTAAATTAGGTGGTAATGATGAATAAGGTTTGGGTTACTGGTGATGCCGTTGTTGATTTAATTCCGGACTCTGAATGTTCATATCTGAAATGTCCTGGAGGTGCACCTGCAAATGTTGCCGTCGCGATTGCAAGGTTAGAAGGGAAAGCTTCCTTTTTGGGCCGTGTTGGAGACGATCCTCTAGGTCGATTTCTGCTGAAGACATTAAAAAACGAAGGTGTTGATACACAAAAATTGTTATTGGATGCAAGCCAAAGAACGTCAACAGTCATTGTTGATTTAGATGACACTGGTGAGCGAAGCTTTACTTTTATGGTAAAACCGAGCGCGGATCAATTTTTCCATCGAGATGATATTCCAGAGTTCAACGCTGGGGAATGGTTGCATTTTTGCTCAATAGCATTGGCAAATGAACCAAGTCGTTCGGCTACGTTTGAGGCAGCTAAAAAGTTAAAAACAAAAGGCGGATTTATCAGTTTTGATCCAAATCTTCGAGAAGAAGTCTGGTCAAAGGCGGATGAAATTAAACCTACAATTTTGAAAGCAATTGAACTCGCAGATGTCGTTAAATTTTCAGATGATGAGCTGATGTTTTTAACTGATTGCAGTGACCTTCAACAGTCATTAGAAAAATTGGCACTCTCTCCACAAAAATTAGTTGTTGTAACTCAAGGGGCTAAAGGAGCCTTAGTTGTATTTAATGGGCAGCAAAAACTGATTACTGGCACGGCAGTTACTCCTGTAGATACAACAGGTGCAGGCGACGCTTTTGTTGGTGGAATGCTTGCACAACTATCAAGATCAGGCATATGGAATGAATGGGCCGCTATCGAGAAGGCGATCTCATGGGGTAATGCGTGTGGTGCACTTGCAACGACCCAGAAGGGGGCAATGACAGCACTACCGACATTAAATCAATTGAAAAAACGCTTTTAACGCCTATAAGTAGGATTACCGATGAGAGTATAAAAGTCTGTGTAAGTAGCATAGTAATCCCCGAGTAACTGCTCACCCGCAACATATTGATAATAGATGGCAAATGCGTATTGGTGAGTTCTTTAGCATGAAGATCTATCCAAGTGGGGCTACAGCCACTCACTTCAGCTTAATTCGCTAGATGGTATAGATAGTGCGATAACGCAAGATGCTCTCGGTGAGCAGTTACATTCCCGATATCTACCAAAGAAATAGGAATTGCCAGTAGCATATAAATTATAACCGATGACAACTACCGATGAACTTGCTTACGTGATGCTCTGACGGTTGGTTTTCTCGGCTGCTCTCAAAAAATAAGCGGTTAATTAACTTCACATACCAATAAGACACAATGTGTTGACATCGTGCCTTTTTCTCCGGAGGCATTATGCGCCAAGAGCAAAAGCGCGTGCACAGGGCATCAGTCATTAAGCAACCAAAACAAAGCCAACCGTCCATCACGCCAAGATCGGTTGCTCTTAGCGTGGTGGTTTAAATTTCACTGAAATACTGATGAGTTATCTGGTAATCCTTTGCTTGCTGTTGCCCCATATAGCGTGCCAGTGTTTTGTGCGGAACGTTGCGCAAATCGACTACAATCAAGCCATCCAGTGCATTATTGAACGCCGGATCAACGTTAAAACTGACTAATTTACCGTTGAGACCGAGATATTGACGCAATAAGACCGGAACGCCTTTGCCTTCATCTATCCGCGCAATAACCCGTGACAGTAATTGTAAATCAGCCAGTGAGCTTAATAAGTTTGCGTTCCATTGCGCCTGCCCAATCGGAAGTGGATTGCTGGCGATGACTAACTGCGCTTGTTCGGCGTCGTAATAGTGCAGCGTCATGGTGTCGGTGAGCAAACGTCGTGCTTGCTCACTGTAATCATTACTGATGCTCACAGGGCCAAACAGATGGGTATAGTGTGGATGGCGACTAATATAAGTCCCAATGCCTTTCCACAGCAGCAGGAGTGCGGTCATGCTTTTTTGGTAATGACCATCAATCACGGAGCGCCCCATTTCAATTGCATTACCCATATTACTGAGAAAGCGTTGATCATAGTGGAAAAGCGTTCTGGAATAGAGGCCTTCAATCCCTTTGTGGTGCAATAGCTGATCAACCAGGCCGAGGCGATATGCACCAACGAGTTGCTGCTGTTCTCTATCCCAAATAAAGAGATGCCAATAATCACGATCAAACAGATCAATGTCTAAGGTTTGACCGGTTCCTTCACCGACAGCGCGGAAATTCAATTCACGAATACGGCCAATTTCATGCATTAGCGCAGGAATGTTTTCGGCTTTAGTACAGTACACATCAAATTGATTATGCCGCAACATATGGTCTGCATAAGGCAACTGAGCAATGTCTTCGAGCAGATCCTCGATTGGCAGACGCGGTGCCACCGCTGGTAGCGAGTGATCGCTTTCGGTTTTATTTCTCACCGGTGAGTGCTTTAAAAGATAGGTGTTAAGTCGTAAATAGTTGACCAATTGTTGATCGCACAGATGCTGCACTTCATGGTAGGTAATCGCCTCACCAATTGCGATATTAATTTGAGTATGCTGCTTGTTTAATAACTCGCGCCCCAGCATAAGGGTACGCAGTAGTGGGTGAATTTTTCCGGCCAGATAAAATGGTGTCGAGTTATGGCCATCGATATAAATCGGCACAGTGTGAGCATGATGCTTTTTGACTAAACGGCTCACCGATTGGCTCCACTCTTTATCTTCTAAGCGGCCTTGTTTCGAGTCGACGAGTTGCGAGACTTCACCAGCAGGAAACATCAGTAGTACTCCGCCTTGATCAAGGTGCTTATGCGCTTGTCGTAGCGCATGTAAATTGGCACAGGCAGCGTCAGTGGTAGCAAAAACATCAACCCCAATAAAAAGTGGGGCTAACTCTGGTACCTGGGTTAAGTATTGATTAGCGAGGATCTTGACATCGGAGCGCACGCTCAGGAGTAGTTCCGCCAAAATTACGCCTTCGACACAGCCTAAAGGATGGTTAGCAACGACTAAGGTTGCGCCGTGTGATGGGATGTTGGTTCGCTCGCCGCGGATGACGTGGTAGTCGATGCCAAGCGCTTCTAAACTAAAGCGTAAAAATTCACGAGGATCAGCGTTGACTGGACGCTGGGCATAAAAATGATTGAGTCGCTTTAATCCGGTAGCCCATTCCACCAAGTGTTCGCCGACACCAAACGGAGTTTTACGTGGCAAAATGAATGGAGATCTAGCAAGCATAGCAACCTCGGGTGTAATGGTTTACTAAGAGGCTAGTGCTGGGATATTGCAAAATGGCGACAGTCTGATGAGCTTTTTATTGCGCCTTCTGATGACGAGCATGAATCCTAGACTTTACCCATGGTGCCGTCTCCCTGTCCTTCAGAGTGGGGAGGATGCCACTAAATCTTGGAAATCGTGCGACCAGAGTGCGGGGTTTACCTGACCCAAAATCGTCAGGTACAAAAAAGGTTAATAAACACTATGCTTACTAACCTTATGGAATTTGGTGGCCCCTCCCAGGCTTGAACTGGGGACCAAGCGATTATGAGTCGCCTGCTCTAACCACTGAGCTAAGGGGCCGAATAGGTGTCAGATTATAGGGGATGGGGCTAGGTGTGTCTAGCCAAACCCCGAGCAATAATGCTTACAATTTATTCACTTAGCTGATGTGAAAAACAAAAGGTGAGCTAAAGCTCACCTTTTAAATCCATCACTTGAAATGCGCTTACTCATCTAAGAAGCTGCGCAGAACTTCTGAGCGGCTTGGATGGCGTAACTTGCGTAGCGCTTTGGCTTCGATTTGACGGATCCGTTCACGGGTTACATCAAATTGTTTGCCCACTTCTTCTAGCGTGTGGTCGGTGTTCATGTCGATACCAAAACGCATCCGTAGCACTTTTGCTTCACGTGGTGTTAAACCAGCCAGTACATCTCGGGTTGCAGCGCGAAGGCTGGTCGCTGTCGCTGAATCCAGCGGCAGTTCGAGCGTGGTATCTTCGATAAAATCACCCAAATGTGAATCTTCATCATCACCAATTGGCGTCTCCATTGAGATTGGCTCTTTGGCAATTTTCAGCACTTTGCGGATCTTATCTTCTGGCATTTGCATGCGCTCTGCCAACTCTTCTGGCAGTGGCTCACGGCCCATCTCTTGCAACATTTGACGTGAGATTCGATTCAGTTTGTTGATCGTTTCGATCATGTGTACTGGAATACGAATCGTACGTGCTTGGTCGGCAATCGAACGAGTGATCGCTTGACGGATCCACCAAGTTGCATAAGTTGAGAACTTATAGCCACGGCGGTATTCAAATTTATCCACCGCTTTCATTAGACCGATGTTACCTTCCTGGATCAGATCCAAGAATTGCAGACCACGGTTGGTGTATTTCTTGGCAATTGAAATAACCAAACGTAAGTTTGCTTCAACCATCTCTTTCTTCGCACGACGAGCTTTGGCTTCACCAATTGACATGCGACGACTGATATCTTTGATGCGTTCAACCGAGAGTGAAGTCTCTTGTTCGATCATCTTCAACTTCTGGATTGAACGACGGATATCTTCTTCTTGCTCACGGATTTTGGCGACATAAGGCTTATCCGAAGCGAGAACCGTATCCAGCCACTCTTCATTCGATTCATTGCCTGTAAATAGGGCAATAAACGATTTCTTGGGCATCTTGGCGATTTCAACCACGGCCTTCATTGCCAAACGTTCTTGAGTGCGAACGCGGTCCATTGAAGTACGCAGAGTGTTAACTAAATGATCAAACTGTTTTGGTGTCAGGCGAAATTCGCGGAAGATATCCAAAACCAGGCCTGATGCTTCTGCACTTTGCTGGCTATCGTGACCAAATTCGTTAACTGCTAATTGCAGGTTTTGGAATTTGTTACGCAGTTCGTTAAATTTTTCACGAGCAAGTTCAGGGTCAATACCGACATCTTCTTCGCTATCGCTACTTTCACCGTCGCCGTTTTCATCTTCGTCCTCTTCCTCATCTTCTACGATCGTATCGTCTTCGTCGGCGAGATCGGCTTCAGTAAGTTCGGAACCAATGTGTGTTGCGGTCGGAGCCCCTGTTTCCATGTTATCTGGATCGACGAAGCCCGAGATGAGATCGGTCAGACGCAGTTCTTCGGCTTGAACGCGATCAAACTGCTCAAGAATATAAGGAATGGTGCCCGGATATTCAGCAATCGCACTTTGAACTTGGTTAATACCATCTTCAATGCGTTTGGCGATATCAATTTCACCTTCACGTGTCAAAAGCTCAACCGTACCCATTTCACGCATATACATACGGACTGGATCGGTGGTGCGGCCGATTTCACTCTCTACGCTAGAAAGTGCGGCAGCAGCTGCTTCGGCAGCGTCTTCATCAGTGATAGTCGTATCATCACTGAGGGCAAGATCATCGGCATCAGGAGCGGTTTCCACCACCTTAATACCCATGTCATTGATCATCTGAATAATATCTTCCACTTGCTCTGAATCAACGATTTCAGCAGGTAAGTGGTCATTTACTTCGGCGTAGGTCAGATAGCCCTGTTCCTTGCCACGAAGGACAAGTTGTTTAAGCTGTGACTGCGGATTTTGATCCATAGACGGTATCCAACTTCGTATCTGGTGAAGGAATAAGTATGCGCAATGCAAACCACGTATACTAACAAATTTATTCTTTGCTGACTATCTCAACAGAGTTACGCTTTTAAGCCTTGTAAGATCAAGTCTTGTAGCTCTCTTTTCTCTTCGGTTGATAAACCGACACTTCGCCCTTTCGCCTGCAAATTTTCAATTTGTTTTTCTACGCACTGGGCAAGAATTTTGTCCAATGAGTCTAAAAAAAGTTCTTCTTGATTGTCCTCAACAAGAGGGATATCCCAACTTGCTAGACGAGACAGAAGCTTCTCATTTTTTGTATCTCGCCAATGTTCGAGCAATTGACCTGTAGTGATATGGGGATATTGTTGACATTTTTCAAGTACTTCATTCAAGGTCTCCAGACCCGGAAGTTGTAAATGTCGCACACTGGTGAGATCCGGTACCAATTGAGCATAGCTCGGTTTTTGAATTAGCAGCGCAATAACATCACGCATCGGTGTACGTTTTATGACTTTATGTGGCGCGGAACGCTGTTCTGGATAACGCACTTTTTTGCGCCGCAGTTGGTGATCAAACCCGGTTCGCTCATCGAGTAGTTTTTCAAGGATCTCTTGTAAAAAAGGATCCGGAATTTTATTGATGAGTGGGGTGGCGAGTGCCCGTAGTGCAGATTTGCCCTCATGGCTACCTAAGTTGATTTGGTGAAGCTCAATTAAGTTATCAAATAGGTATTGCGAAAGAGGCGTGGCATTGGCAACTTGCTGTTCAAACTGAGCCGTACCGTATTGACGTACATAGCTATCTGGGTCTTCGCCATCGGGTAAAAAGAGGAATTTAAGAATATTGCCACTTTTAAGATAGTCTAATGCGTTTTCTAGGGCGCGCCATGCGGCATCACGTCCGGCTCGGTCACCATCGTAACAGCAGATCACTTGGTTAGTTTGACGAAATAGCAGTTGTAAATGATCGCCAGTGGTCGAGGTGCCGAGTGAGGCAACCGAATAATCCACGCCATATTGGGCCAGCGCGACGACATCCATATAGCCTTCGACGACTAAGATTTGTGGTGGTTCTCGATAGGCTTGCAGCACTTCATACAAGCCGTACAACTCTTTGCCTTTATGGAAAATCGGCGTTTCTGGCGAGTTCAGATACTTTGGCGTGCCTTGTTCGGTAATCCGGCCACCAAAGCCGATCACGCGACCGCGTCGGTCACGGATTGGGAACATGACACGGCCACGAAAGCGGTCATAGCGTCGCCCATTATCATTCTCAATCAGCATGCCAGCGGTCACTAGCATCTCTTCGCTAGAACGCTGTTGACCAAAATTGCGCCGCACTAAATCCCATTCATCGGCGACATAGCCAATGCCAAATTTTTGGACGATTTCACCCGATAAACCACGATTTTTTAGGTAATCAATCGCATGTTTATTGGTCGATACTTTGAGTTGCTGACGGTAAAATTGTGCGATGCTAGCCATCAGATCATATAGGCTGCGTTTCTCGTCACTTTTTATCGTTGGGGTTTGTTTAGCAAATGGGCTGGAAGGTGTCCGTTCTTCACGCTGAACTTCAAGACCTATGGTTGACGCGAGCTCTTCAATCGCTTCCGGAAACTCCATGCGCTCATATTCCATGACGAAATCGATGGCATTGCCATGCGCACCACAACCGAAGCAGTGGTAAAACTGTTTTTCCTGACTAACACTGAAAGAAGGGGTCTTTTCATTGTGAAAAGGGCAGCAAGCACCGTAGTTTTTGCCTTTTTTCTTGAGTTTTACGCGTACGTCAATCACGTCGACAATATCGAGTCGAGCAAGGAGATCATCAATAAAACTGCGTGGGATGTGTCCTGCCATAAATCTCTGCATGTGCCGAAAATGAGAGGGTCAAAGACAAACAAGCCGTGCGTTCCAAAGGATTGCACGGCTTGTTGTAATTGGGTTGGGATTAAGCCAGTTTAGCGCGGACCAAACCGCTTACTTTACCCATATCTGCACGCCCTTGAATATGCGGTTTGAGTACAGCCATCACTTTGCCCATGTCTTGCATGCCTGAGGCGGCTGATTGGGCAATCGCACTGTTGATCAGTGCGCTCACTTCATCATCGCTCAAAGGTTGAGGCATAAAATCCTCAAGTACGGTGATCTCTGCTTTCTCCGCATCAGCCAAGTCTTGACGACCCGCTGCTTCGTATTGGCTTACAGAGTCGCGACGCTGTTTCACCATTTTGGTTAGCACGCCAACAATATCGTCATCGCTCAGAGTGATCTGCTCGTCGACTTCACGTTGTTTAATAGCGGCCAACGCTAAACGGATAGTGCCAAGGCGTAATTTATCCTTGGCTTTCATCGCTAGTTTTTGCTCTTCTTTGAGATTATCAATTAGAGCCATAACAGATTCCTTAGTTTAGGAAGTTGTTATTAGTACAGACGAACGCGACGTGCGTTTTCGCGAGCAAGCTTCTTAGCGTGACGCTTTTGAGCTGCTGCTTTAGCGCGTTTGCGAACGGTAGTTGGTTTTTCGTAGTGCTCACGACGACGCACTTCAGAAAGGATACCTGCTTTTTCGCAAGAGCGTTTGAAACGACGCAGTGCTACGTCGAACGGTTCGTTATCACGTACTTTAACTACTGGCATATGCCTTTCACCTCAGGGGTTAATTCGTTAATGCTGATATTTGATGACTTAAGCAGCAAGAATTCTTGCCCACCTAGTCGATAACCAGCTAGATCAAAATGGTGCGAAATTTTAATCTGATCACCTCAGCTTTGTAAAGCACTTTGTCGCTTACATTGTGGACAAGGTTTGTTTGTCGCGCCAAGGCAAGGTAACATGACGCCATCTTTGATTTTAGATGGCGGCGTGCTGAGAAAACTATGCGCATTATTGGTATTGAAACCTCGTGTGACGAAACGGGGATCGCGATTTACGATGACGAACAAGGTCTGTTGGCGCATCAGCTTTACAGTCAGGTTAAGCTGCATGCCGATTACGGCGGTGTGGTGCCTGAATTGGCTTCGCGTGACCATGTTAAAAAGACCATTCCGCTGATTAAAGCAGCGATGGCGCAAGCCAATGTGACGCCGCAAGATATCGATGGGGTGGCATTTACGGCAGGTCCCGGTTTAGTGGGGGCGCTGTTGGTGGGTGCAACGATTGGCCGCAGTTTAGCTTACGCATGGAATGTGCCGGCGGTACCGGTTCACCATATGGAAGGGCATCTGTTGGCTCCGATGTTGGAAGATAATCCGCCGCCTTTTCCTTTCGTAGCGTTATTGGTATCTGGCGGCCATACCATGCTAGTGGAAGTCAAAAATATCGGCGAATACCGAATTTTAGGCGAGTCAATTGATGATGCCGCCGGTGAAGCGTTTGATAAAACCGCTAAGCTGATGGGGCTAGATTATCCTGGCGGACCGTTATTGGCCAAGTTGGCTGAGCAAGGCACGCCTGGGCGTTTTAAATTCCCACGGCCAATGACTGATCGTCCAGGTCTGGATATGAGTTTCTCTGGCTTAAAAACCTTTACTGCGAATACGATAGCCGCAAATGAGAATGATCCACAGACACGCGCTGATATTGCTTACGCCTTCCAAGAGGCGGTGTGCGATACCTTGGTGATTAAGTGTAAACGAGCTTTAGAGCAAACTGGTCTAAAACGGATCGTGATCGCAGGTGGCGTGAGTGCTAACCAACAACTGCGTGCTGATTTGGGCAAACTGGCTCAAAAAATCGGCGGTGCAGTGTATTACCCACGTACCGAGTTTTGTACCGATAATGGTGCGATGATTGCGTATGCGGGCATGCAACGTTTGAAAAATGGTGATGTGTGTGAGCTCGCTTTACAAGCTCGTCCACGTTGGCCGATTGATCAGTTAACACCGATCCAAAAATAAGCCCGCATAGCTAACCCGTAGTGACTCAAACTTGCGGGCTTTTTTTCTCGCCGACTTTGGGCTCTGTGCCCGCCAATAGGCGCTTTAGGTTTTGGTGGTGGCGTAACACGATTAAGCAACACAGCATCGCCACCGCCAGAGTGTATTGCGGTTTAATCAGCCAAGTGTACAGCGGGGCCAGCAGTACGGTCACTAATGCGGCTAATGATGAGTAACGAAACACCAGCATCACCACTAACCATGTCACCACGACCATTGCGGTTAAATCCAGCCCAATTGGAGCAATGGCCCCTAAAGCCGTTGCCACTCCTTTACCACCTTTAAAGTGGAAAAAAATCGGGTACATATGTCCCAGGCAGGCGGCGATGGCCACCAAACCCAACATCAGCGGATCAATATTCAGAAAGTAGCTACCCCATACGGGGATGGTGCCTTTGAGCATGTCACACAGGAGCACGGCGATCGCGGCTTTTTTTCCACCAATGCGTAGTACATTGGTGGCACCGGGATTGTGGGACCCCACATGACGCGGATCGGCCAGCCCTAGCACACGGCAGATCAACACGGCACTGGAAATCGATCCCAGTAGATAGGCAAAAATGATCATGCACAGCGCCAATGGAGTCATAACAGCCTCAAAGTACGTATTTCGAAAACTTTGCTCGAATAACGGTTGCTATTGCCTGCTCAATAATAAAAACCTTTTAGGATTTAGCATCTTGAACAGGTTGGGTATATCATATCGTGATTAAGCGGATAGTACGATTTTTTCAGCGGTTTGGGTATCCGACCTGTGGATAGGAAATGATGAAGCATGGATAAAGTGTTTATTGAACAGTTGCAAGTGATCACCACCATTGGTGTTTACGACTGGGAACAGCAGATTAAGCAAAAGTTAGTGCTGGATCTGGAAATGGCGCACGATAATCGCCCCGCAGGTAACAGTGACGATGTTAAGGATGCGTTGGATTACGCACAAGTGAGCCAAGCGGTGATTGAACATGTTGAGCAAGGCCGTTTTTTGTTGGTTGAGCGAGTGGCAGAAGAAGTGGCACAACTGATCATGACCCGTTTCTCGGTACCTTGGATCCGGATCCGTTTGACCAAACCCGGCGCAGTACCGCAAGCCAAAGGGGTCGGCGTGGTCATTGAGCGATCGCGTGGATGATCACCGCCTATATTGGGGTTGGCTCTAATCAACAGCGTCATCAATCGATAGAAGCTGGAGTGCGTGAGCTGAGTGCGCTGGGTCATCAATTGCGCATTTCAACCATTTACCAGTCGCCATCGTTTGGGTTTGCTGGACAGGATTTTTTTAACTTAGTGGTTGAAATACAAACACCATTATCACTCTTAGAATTGCAGGCGCAGTTGAAAGCGATTGAGCTGCGTCATGGCCGCTTACTCAATGCACAAAAGTATCAAGATCGAACATTGGATCTTGATATAGTGTTGTACGGTGATTGGGTGTCGGAGTGTAAGCCAATTCTACCGCGCCCCGACATCTATTGTTACCCGTTCGTGATTCAACCGTTATATGAGCTCTGTCCACAGCGAGTGATCGTTGGTGATGGCCGTACTGTCGAGCAGATCTGGCAGCAAGCGCAGGATTTAGCTTCCTTGACCCGAGTACCACTCTGGTTTTCTATTGATGAGAAGAAACAGTCATGAGTTATTTTGAGTCGTTCATTCTAGCTTTAATTCAAGGTTTTACTGAGTTTTTACCCATTTCTAGCTCCGCGCACTTGATCTTGCCCTCAGCGGTTTTCGGTTGGGCCGATCAAGGTTTGGCGTTTGATGTGGCGGTACATGTTGGCACGTTAGCCGCAGTCGTGATCTACTTTCGTAAAGAAGTGGTCTGTTTATTAGCTGCCTTTTTGGCCTCGATTTTTAAAGGTGATCGCAGTAAAGAGGCTAAATTAGCTTGGTTGATTGTACTTGCGACCATCCCAGCTTGTGTGCTGGGTTTGCTCATGAAGGATATTGTTGAGCTCTATTTGCGTAGTGCTTGGATTATTGCTATCACCACCATAGTGTTTGGCTTGCTGCTGTGGCATGCCGATAAACATGCCGCGTTAAGTGCCGATGAATATCAAACCAATTGGCAAAAAGCACTGTTGATTGGTCTGGCCCAAGCGGTGGCGTTGATCCCTGGTACTTCGCGTTCTGGGGCCACGATAACGGCGGCTTTATATCTGGGCTTTACTCGTGAGGCGGCGGCGCGTTTTTCATTTTTAATGTCGATTCCGATCATTGTGCTGGCCGGTAGCTATCTTGGCCTTAAGCTGTTTACCAGCGGTGAGCCGATCCACGTTGGCTTCTTGCTGACCGGGATCATCACTTCATTTATCAGTGCTTACTTGTGTATTCATTTCTTTTTGAAGCTCATTTCACGTATGGGCATGACTCCGTTTGTGCTGTATCGCTTAGCGCTGGGGATTGGCTTATTGGCATTTTTATCAACCCAATAATCAGCCAGTACGCTCATGTGCTGAGCTTTATGGTATAAATGAGCCAGAGATAACCGACGTCAAGCTTGGGCGTCGGATTGCAATAATAAAGATGGATAGGTTATGCGAGTGTTTGCTTTGACCCTGAGCTTATTATTAGTTTGGCTGTTTTATACCCTGCTGTGGGGTAAAAACGGGGTGATGGATTTTCGGGCCGTCAACGCAGAAATTGAGGTGCAACAGTTGGTCAATGCTAACCTTCATCTGCGCAATCAAGAGATGTTTGCTGAAATTGACGATCTACGCCAAGGGCTAGATGCGATTGAAGAACGTGCTCGTAACGAACTCGGCATGGTCAAACAAGGGGAAACCTTTTATCGCATCATCGGCGAGGAGTCACGTCGATGAATAAGCTGATTGCAGTTGTACCCGCAGCGGGTGTCGGCAGCCGTATGCAAGCAGATCGGCCGAAACAGTATTTGAGTCTGCTAGGTAAAACGGTCCTTGAGCATACGATTGACGGTTTACTCGCTCATCCACAGATCGATCAAGTCGTCGTCGCGCTCAGCGCAGACGACCCCTATTTTTCGCACTTAGCACTGGCGCGTGATCCGCGCGTGATCCGGGTTGATGGTGGTCAGCAACGCGCCGATTCGGTATTAGCTGCGCTGGACTATGTATGTCAGCACCAGCTCAGTCAATGGGTGTTAGTGCATGATGCGGCACGCCCTTGTGTTACCCACGCAGATATTAGTCAACTGATCCGCTTGGCTTTAACCCATCCGGTTGGTGCCATTCTTGCCGCTCCAGTGCGTGATACCATGAAGCGTAGCGATCATTTACAGCAGATTGAACATACCGTGGATCGGACCGCACTATGGCATGCACTGACGCCACAAATGTTTCGTGCCCAAGGACTGCGTGAGGCGTTACACGCCGCTTTGCAACAGCAGGTCACGATCACCGATGAAGCCTCGGCATTTGAATGGCGCGGTGAAAAGCCCGCGTTAGTGACTGGCCGAGCGGATAACCTCAAAATTACTCAACCCGAAGATCTTGCATTAGCCGAGTTTTATTTAAGGCGCAATAAGGAAAAATTATGATCAGAATTGGCCACGGCTTTGATGTGCATCGTTTTGGTGGTGAAGGCCCGATTATTATTGGTGGGGTTAGCATCCCTTATGCGCAGGGTTTGATCGCCCATTCTGATGGTGATGTCGCGCTGCACGCATTATGCGACGCCTTATTAGGTGCGATTGCCGCTGGTGATATTGGTCGTCATTTCCCTGATACCGACGATAAATGGCAAGGGGCGGATAGCCGTGAGCTACTCAAAGATGTTTACCGCCGTGTACGACAACAAGGCTATGTGTTGGGCAATGCCGATGTGACGATTATTGCCCAAGCGCCGAAAATGGCCCCTTATATTCAAGCGATGTGTGCGGCGATTGCCGAAGATCTGCAAACCGATGTGAGCCGCATTAATGTTAAGGCGACCACCACTGAAAAATTGGGTTTTACCGGACGTAAAGAAGGTATTGCCTGTGAAGCGGTAGTGCTGTTACAGCAAGCTTAATCTATCGCTAATCTTATTTATCGATCAGCATGCGTCGATTTATTGTGGAATTAAAATGACCGATATTCTCGCTCCTCTGGCTTATTTATGCGGCAAGCCAACCGCAAGCGCTAAACTCAAAGTATTACCTGAACATTTTCAAGTTAGCGAAGTGTTGGGTTATCCGTTAACCGGCAGTGGTGAACACTTGATGGTGCGCATTCGTAAGACGGGTGAGAACACCAGTTTTGTGGTTAACGAGCTAGCCAAAGCGTGTGGTGTACCTTCACGGGCGGTAAGCTGGGCTGGGTTAAAAGATCGCCATGCGGTCACTGAGCAGTGGCTGAGCGTACATCTGCCCAAAGGGGAGACACCCGATTTTTCGGCTTTTCTAGCTCAATATCCATCGATTGAAATCCTACAAGTGACTCGCCATGATAAAAAACTGCGCCCGGGCGATTTGCTGGGCAATGATTTTGTGATCACCTTGTCTGAAGTGAGTGATGTGGCTGCGGTGGTGAGCCGTCTGGAGAGGGTTGCCAAGTTCGGTGTGCCTAATTATTTTGGCAGTCAACGTTTTGGCCGTCATGGCAATAATCTTAGTGAAGCACGCCGTTGGGGGCGCGACAATGTACGCTCGCGTAATCAAAATCAGCGCAGTTTGTATCTTTCTGCGGCTCGGGCATGGATTTTTAATCAGATTGTCTCGAAGCGGATTGAGCAAGACCTATTTTCCCATTTTATGGTCGGCGATATTGCACTGGAACAGCAGCAACTGTGCCAGGTACAAGGTGATTTAGCGCAGTGGGATCAGCGCTTACAAGCCGAGCAAGTGGCGATTTCTGCCGCGTTAGCGGGTGATAATGCGCTACCGACGACAGATCAAGCTTTACAGCTGGAGCAAACACAACTGGATGCCGAGCCTGATTTAATGGCACTGATCCGGGCTAATCGTATGCGTCATGATCGCCGTGCCATCGCCTTGCATGCGCAAAATTTAAGCTGGCAGGTAGAGCAAGATCAGATCACCTTGCACTTTACGCTCGATGCTGGCAGTTTTGCCACCTCACTCGTTCGTGAATTGGTCGAAGAGATCCCGGTTGAGCGTCACTATGCTCAAGCGGATCAGTCAGCTAACCACGATGCTGACAGCGAGGAATAACGTGAAAATTCTGCTCAGTAATGATGATGGTGTGTACGCTCAAGGCTTACACACATTGGCTGATGCTCTGCGTGATTTAGCCGAAATCGTGATCGTGGCGCCGGATCGTAACCGCAGTGGTGCTTCTAACTCATTGACTTTAGAGCAGCCATTACGTGTTTCAACTATCGCGCCTAACACCTATTCAGTGCAGGGCACGCCGACTGATTGTGTGCATTTTGCATTGAATGAGCTAATGAAAGATGAGTTACCGGATTTGGTGCTTAGCGGCATCAATCATGGGGCGAATCTCGGCGATGATGTGCTCTATTCGGGGACGGTCGCGGCGGCGATGGAAGGTCACTTACTTGGCGTGCAAGCTATCGCTTTTTCGCTGGTCGGCAATACCCATTTTGCCACGGCGGCTCATGTTGTGCGCCAGTTGGTTGAGCAGCATTTAGCGCATCCGATCCCGACTCATCGCTTACTTAACGTCAATATTCCAGATCTGCCTGTGTCGCAAATACAAGGCGTGCAAGTCACGCGCTTAGGTGCGCGTCATCACGCAGAAAGTATGATAAAGCAGCAAGATCCGCGTGGGCATGATATTTATTGGCTTGGCCCTCCGGGTAAAGAGCAAGATGCGGGAGTGGGCACCGATTTTTATGCGATTGAACGGGGTTGGGTGTCATTGACACCGCTGCAAGTCGATTTAACCGCACACGAATCATTACTCAGTATGGATCATTGGTTACAGGAAAAGGTGAATGGCTAACCCAAAAGCCGACAGACTGATTCAATTTTTAACTGAGCAGGGGATCACTTCGCGCCCGGTTTTGGAGGCTATCCATACCCTGCCACGCGAGTGTTTCGTTGCACCAGCTATGATGCATCAAGCTTATGACAATAACGCACTACCGATTGGCCAAGGCCAGACTATTTCGCAGCCTTATATCGTCGCAAAAATGACCGAACTGCTGGCCTTAACTCCAGAGACTAGAGTGTTGGAAATTGGTACCGGTTCCGGTTATCAGACTGCGGTGCTCGCCAAATTGGTTAACCATGTTTTTACAGTTGAACGGATCAAAACGTTGCAGTGGGAGGCCAAACGGCGTCTCAAACAGCTCGACATCTATAACATCTCTACCAAACATAGTGATGGTTGGCTGGGCTGGTCTGCTCGCGCCCCGTTTGATGCTATTTTAGTGACGGCAGCGGCAGCAAAAGTACCACAGGGCTTATTAGAACAGCTTGCCGAGGGTGGACGTATGGTGATCCCGATCGGCGAGCATGAGCAGCATTTGTACAAAATTGTCCGTCGTGGTCAGCAGTTTATCGGTGAGCGGCTAGAAGCGGTGCGCTTTGTCCCTTTAGTGGCAGGAGATCTTACCTGATGCTGGTTTACCCTTTGCGAACCATGCTGTTGCTACTGTGCAGTCTATTATTTGGCTGCGCAGCGCATACACCAGCCCCGGTTGCTGGATTGGGTAAAAATTACAATAGTATTGAACGTGGTAGTTATCGCGGCAGCTACTATGAGGTGAAAAAAGGCGATACGCTCTATTTCATTGCTTACGTGACCGATAAAGATGTTAATGAACTGATCCGTTTTAATAATCTCGCGCCACCTTACACGATTCATCCTGGCCAAAAGCTCAAATTGTGGCTGCCCAGTTATACCGCACCAGCTTATGGCGGAACCGGTGGTGCC
The DNA here is from genome assembly GCF_029635775.1 of Vibrio misgurnus. Taxonomy (NCBI): domain Bacteria; kingdom Pseudomonadati; phylum Pseudomonadota; class Gammaproteobacteria; order Vibrionales; family Vibrionaceae; genus Vibrio; species Vibrio misgurnus. The sequence continues at coordinate 425,140 of NZ_CP113241.1, forward strand.
GCTGTGGTAGCGGCCGCTGCCACTCGTAGCACGTCACCCGCTCAAGCAACAGCGGTTAACCGACCTACCCAATCTGTGACCTCAAACGCAAATTCCCCAAGCACGACCAAGAAAACAACAAATAATCAACATTTAACCGCTAAGGAGCCGGTTAAAGCGGTTGATAAAAAACAAGTAAAGGAGTATGTTAAACCAGCTGGTAAACAAAATGTTAACATTGTCGCAGCAAGTTCTAAACCTTCGAATGATAAAATAGCCAAGTGGTTATGGCCGACGAAAGGCAGAGTGATTAGCAATTTCTCTGCTGGTGATCAAGGCAATAAAGGCATCGACATCGCAGGTCAACGTGGTCAAGCAATTATTGCCACTGCGAATGGAACGGTAGTTTATTCAGGTAACGCACTCCGTGGTTACGGTAACCTGATTATCATCAAGCACAATGAGCAGTACTTAAGTGCCTATGCGCACAATGAACAGTTGCTAGCAAAAGAAGGACAAACTGTGCAAGCCGGGCAGAAAATTGCCACCATGGGTAGCTCAGGCGCTGCCGATGTGCGTTTGCATTTTGAGATCCGTTATCAAGGCAAGTCAGTGAATCCTAAACGTTACTTACCTTAACTCTATTTGCTAAGGTCATGCTGCAAAGTTTGTATCTCGCAATGACCCATTAAGTTGCCAGGGGAGGCTGCTATGAGTGTCAGTAATACTGTAACCAAAATAGAAGAGTTTGATTTTGAAGATGAAGCTCTGGAAGAGCTCACAACCGATGATGAACTCACCAATGATGAAGCATCCACCACTGCGGAAAGCTCCAGTGAGGATGTTCGTGAAGAATTTGATGCATCAACCAAAAACCTTGATGCAACACAAATGTACCTCAGCGAGATTGGTTTTTCACCACTGCTGACTGCCGAAGAAGAAGTACTGTATGCTCGTCGTGCATTACGTGGCGATGAAGCGGCACGTAACCGCATGATTGAAAGTAACTTGCGCTTAGTGGTGAAAATTTCCCGTCGTTACAGTAACCGCGGACTCGCGCTGCTCGATCTGATTGAAGAGGGAAATCTTGGCTTGATTCGAGCGGTTGAAAAATTTGACCCCGAACGTGGTTTTCGCTTTTCAACCTATGCCACTTGGTGGATCCGTCAGACCATCGAACGGGCGTTAATGAACCAGACTCGCACTATTCGTCTGCCGATCCATGTGGTCAAAGAGCTGAATATTTACCTACGTACCGCTCGTGAGTTATCGCAGCGCCTTGACCACGAACCTACGCCAGAAGATATTGCTCTCGAACTCAATAAGCCAGTCGATGACGTGACCAAAATGTTGCGTCTTAATGAGCGTATCAGCTCGGTGGATATCCCGATTGGTGGCGATGGTGACAAAGCATTACTGGATATTTTGCCTGATTCGCATACCGCAGATCCGGAGTTTTCCACACAAGATGATGATATTCGCGAATCATTGCTCAATTGGCTTGATGAGTTAAATCCAAAGCAAAAAGAGGTGTTAGCGCGCCGCTTTGGTCTGCTTGGCTATGAGCCATCGACCTTGGAAGAGGTGGGACGTGAGATCAACCTAACCCGTGAGCGGGTGCGTCAAATCCAAGTGGAAGGTTTACGTCGTCTGCGGGAGATTTTGGTCAAACAAGGGCTGAATATGGAAGCGCTGTTTAATGTTGAATATGACAACTAACCCTGCCGTGCTGACGGAGATAATCACTGATTGAGGTTGTGATTAATCAGGGGCGTTTGCTTAGTTGTATCGCCACTATCAATAATAGAGGTGATTGCCAATCGCAATCGATAGTTGGATCAAGGCACTCTTTCGAGTGCCTTTTTGTTGCCTGGCGCCCTTATAACTACAGCCAAAGGTTATCGATCGCCGTATGTCGCCAAGAAGGGGTTCTCCGTGCCGTTGTTCTTGGCGGTATGATTGGCTTAGAGCAGTTTTTTCAGTTGATAGAGCAGATCGAGCGCTTGGCGTGGTGTTAATTGATCCGGATCGATGCTAGTTAATGACTGCTCTACCGCACTTGGTTCAGGGATTAAACTGAGTTGATTGGCAATATCAACCCGATTCGATGGGGTGCTGAGTGGCTGGTGGCTCAATTGTTCCAGTTGCTGCAGTTTGTTGCGTGCATTGCGGATCACTGCTTTGGGAACACCAGCCAGTCCGGCAACCGCCAAACCGTACGATTTACTCGCGGCACCCTCTTGTACGGCATGCATAAATGCAATGCTGTCACCATGTTCGACCGCATCTAAATGCACGTTGGCCAGATGAGGTAATACATTCGGCAGCTCGGTCAACTCAAAATAGTGAGTAGCAAATAGCGTCATGGCACCGATTTGTTTGGCTAACCACTCTGCGCTAGCCCATGCCAGTGATAAGCCATCATAGGTACTGGTACCGCGTCCGATTTCATCCATCAACACTAAGCTGTGTGGCGTGGCGTTGTGCAGAATATTGGCAGTTTCGGTCATCTCAACCATAAAGGTCGAGCGGCCAGAGGCAAGGTCATCCGATGCGCCAATCCGAGTAAAAATACGATCCAGTGGGCCAATCACCGCATGTTCTGCCGGTACATAACTACCAATGTGGGCCAGTAGAGCAATTAACGCGGTTTGGCGCATATAGGTCGATTTACCGCCCATGTTAGGACCGGTAATGATCAGCATACGGCGTTCGGCATGCAGCTCAATCGGGTTCGCGATAAAAGGCTGATCCATCACTTGCTCGACCACGGGATGGCGACCGGCTTGAATCGAAATCCCGGCTGTCTGCACTAGGGTTGGGCGTTGATAATCTAAACTATCGGCTCGTTCCGCTAAGTTTTGCAGCACATCCAATTGGGCAATCGCGGCGGCGAGATCTTGAAACTGCTCAAGATGTGGCAGGAGCAGATCAAACAGTTGTTCCCAAAGCTGTTTTTCGACTGCTAAGGCGCGTGATTTTGAGTTGAGCACTTTATCTTCATGCAATTTCAACTCTTCAATGATGTAACGCTCGGCATTTTTTAACGTTTGGCGCCGCACATAATGGGGTGGCACTAAATGGCTTTGGCCACGGCTAACCTGAATGTAGAAACCGTGGACATTGTTGTAGCCGACTTTGAGGCTATCAATGCCGTGGCGATCGCGCTCTTCGGCTTCTAAACGTTGCAAAAACTCGGTAGCACCATTGGCCAAATCACGCCATTCATCCAGCTCGGCACTATAACCATCGGCGATCACACCACCATCACGGATCACCACCGGTGGATTGGGCTTAATCGCTTTTTCTAACAGCTCGCACACCTCATGCATCGGTTGAGCTTGTTTGGCTAAGCCGATCAGATGCGGTTCGGTCAGTTCCGTTAGCAGGCTGCTGAGCTGTGGCAATTGCTGCATGGCATGACGTAGCCGAGCTAAATCACGTGGCCGTGCAGAGCGTAGGGCTAAGCGGGCTAAAATGCGTTCAATATCGCCAATTTGCTGTAATACAGGGCTAATTTCTGCGAATAATAGACTTTGTTTTAACTCGCCGATCGCATCCAGTCTTTGATTCAAGATGGCAAAATCGCGCATTGGCTGATGGATCCAGCGCTTAAGCATCCGGCTGCCCATTGGCGTTGCACAATGATCCAGCACATCGGCTAAGGTGTTATCGGTGCTACCTGATAAGTTATGGGTTAATTCGAGGTTGCGGCGAGTTGCCGCATCTAAAATCACCGATTGATCTTGGCGATCCCACGTTAGGGAGCGAATATGCGGCAGCGCAGTACGTTGGGTATCTTTCACATATTGGATCAAGCAGCCAGCGGCACATAATCCGAGCTGGGCTTGTTCAACGCCAAAGCCGACTAAATCACGAGTACCAAATTGCTGATTAAGCTGCTGCTTGGCGGTTTGTAATTCAAATTCCCAAATCGGACGGCGGCGATTGCCTTGGCGATTCGCCATCAAGTGTACGGGAGCAAAATCTTCTGCAAATAAGAGTTCGCGCGGTGCGGTGCGTTGCAATTCCGCCGCCATCTCTTCTTCGCTTTGTGGCTCACTCAACTGAAAGCGACCGGAGGTAATGTCCATGGTCGCGTAACCAAATCGACCATTGTGATGGTAAATCGCGGCGATCAGGTTATCGACTCGCTCACTGAGCAGTGCCTCATCGGTTACCGTACCGGGTGTAACAATGCGCACGACTTGGCGCTCGACTGGCCCTTTACTGGTGGCCGGATCGCCGATCTGTTCGCAAATCGCGACCGACTCACCCATCTGGACCAATTTGGCTAAATAGCCTTCCACCGCATGAAAGGGGACGCCCGCCATCGGGATAGGCTCACCGGCAGAAGCGCCGCGTTTGGTTAATGAGATATCCAAGAGTTCAGAGGCGCGTTTGGCATCATCGTAAAACAGCTCATAAAAGTCACCCATACGATAAAACAGTAAAATATCGGGGTTTTCCGCCTTGAGTCTTAAATATTGCTGCATCATCGGGGTGTGGTGCGAAAGAGACTCGCTCGGTGAGGCGTTCGATTTCATCATAATCTTATATCGCTGCTTATCATCATTGGCGGATACCGAGTGCGGTATTATCACTCGCTGCATCATGGATCACTTAAAGGCTACAGAGCATAGCAAACCTTATCAGGGCGGAGCAATTAAGCTGTGGTGAGCTTGATGCCAAGGCAACCTATTATCCAGTGAAGAGTCCTGATGAGAGGTAACGATCACCGCGATCGCAGACGATAGCCACGACCACCGAGCCCGGATGTTGCTCGGCGATTTGCAACGCGGCATACACCGCACCACCAGAGCTTACGCCTGCACAAATCCCCTCTTCTCTGGCGAGCGCTCGCGCAGTTTGTTCGGCATCGTGTTGAGTAATATCAAGAATGCTATCGACCCGTGCCGCTTCAAAAATACGTGGCAAATAGGCGGCTGGCCAACGGCGAATGCCGGCAATCGCACTGCCTTCTGCCGGTTGTAAGCCGATGATCTGGATCTGAGGGTTTTGCTGTTTCAGATAGCGTGACACGCCCATAATGGTACCCGTGGTACCCATGCTCGAGACAAAATGGGTGATTTTGCCTTGGCTTTGCTGCCAAATTTCTGGGCCAGTTGAGCGAAAGTGAGCATCAGGATTATCGAAATTATTGAATTGATCGAGCACTTTACCGCGGCCGGCATGTTGCATTTGCTGTGCTAAATCGCGCGCCCCTTCCATTCCCTGCTCTTTACTGACCAAAATCAACTGCGCGCCGTAGGCTTGCATCGCATCTTTGCGCTCTTGGGTGGCGTTATCCGGCATGATCAAAATAATCGAATAACCTTTAATGGCGGCAGCCATGGCTAAGGCAATGCCAGTATTGCCGCTGGTGGCTTCAATAATAGTGTCACCAGGCTGTAAATGCCCACGCGCTTCTGCTTGTACTATCATATTTAAAGCTGGCCGGTCTTTGACTGAACCGGCGGGATTATTGCCTTCTAATTTGACCAGCACGGTTGAACTGCCGGTGGTTAAACGTTGTAAACGTACCAGCGGAGTGTGGCCTACATAATCTTCAATAGTGGGAAATTCAGACACCGGGTGATCCTTCTTTGGCTATCTCGTACTTGTCGCAGTATAAGAATTGATGTCGAGCAGGCATACAATTTATTGCTAGGAATTATTCCAAAACGTTCTATTAACACTCTTTTTTATAAATGGAATTCCTCCTAATCTAGGCTGCATAAGGAAGCCATTTAGGCATCATGATTTTCGAGTCGATCACATTTTGGAGGCGATCACTATGAAGCGAATCAAATTGAGCATCAGCGCAGTATTATTGGCGAACTCGCTGCAAGCTTTGGCGGCAGAGCAAACCCTACTCAATTCCTCTTACGATATTTCGCGTGAATTGTTTGCTGCGTATAACCCAGTGTTTGCCGAGCATTGGCAGCAAACTACCGGTAACACGGTCGAAATCAAGCAGTCTCACGCCGGCTCATCGGCGCAAGCGCGCTCTATTTTGCAAGGGCTAGCGGCGGATGTAGTGACGTTTAACCAAGTGACCGATGTACAAGTTTTACATGATAAGGGGCAGTTGTTGCCTGATAACTGGCAAAGTTTACTGCCGAATGGCAGCTCACCTTACTACTCGACGACCGCTTTTTTAGTGCGCAAAGGCAATCCTAAGAATATTCACGATTGGGATGATTTGGTGCGTGATGAGGTAAAAAGTGTGTTTCCGAATCCGAAAACTTCAGGTAACGCGCGTTATACCTATCTAGCTGCGCTCGGCTATGCGCAAAAAGCATTTGGTAAAGAGAACCAAATCCAGCAAGACCAGTTTTTAAAAAAATTTCTGGCCAATGTTGCGGTGTTTGATACCGGTGGCCGTGGTGCCACTACCTCTTTTGTTGAGCGTGGGATTGGTGATGTGCTGATCACCTTTGAATCGGAAGTGAATAATATCCGTCAGCAATATGGTGCGGATGATTACCAAGTGGTGGTGCCGAAAACCTCGATTTTGGCAGAGTTTCCCGTCGCTGTGGTGGAAAAAGTGGCCAAGCGTAATGGCACTTATCAGGTGGCGACCGAATACGTTACCTATCTGTACAGTGAGCCTGCACAGCGTTTATTGGCACAGTTCAACTACCGAGTGCACGATGCCAAGGTACAAGCTGAATTTGCGCAACGTTTTCCTGCGGTTGAACTACTGAGCGTTGAGCAGATCATCGGCAGTTGGGATCACGCGATGCAAAGCCAATTTGCTAATGGCGCTAAATTGGATCAATTACAACGTCGTTAATCAATATTGCGAGTGGTTGCTCAATCAATGGGCAGCCATTATCGCTGCTTGATGGATATAAAGAGGTTTTATGGGGCATACGCTTGTACATCGTCCGCGTCAGCAACGAGTTTTACCCGGTTTTGCACTAAGTTTGGGTGTCTCTCTGTTGTTTGTCAGCTTGATCCTGCTGCTGCCCGCCACTGGGCTTATCATGCAAACTAGTAATATGAGCTTGAGTGAGTATTGGCAAGTGATTGCGGACCCTCGTGTGGTGGCCAGTTATAAAGTGACGGTGATCTGCGCCTTGCTCGCTTCACTGTTTAACGGTGGGTTTGGTTTACTACTCGCTTGGGTGTTGGTGCGCTATCAATTCCCCGGTAAACGAATTTTAGATGCTCTGGTCGACTTGCCTTTTGCTCTGCCGACCGCAGTGGCAGGGATCACGCTAGCCACCTTGTATTCCACTAATGGTTGGTTAGGTAGTTGGCTGGATCCGCTAGGAATCAAGGTGGCCTATACCCCGCTTGGCATTATAGTTGCGATGGTCTTTACCAGCATTCCCTTTGTGGTGCGCACCTTACAGCCGGTGCTGGAAGAAATTTCCCACGAAGAAGAAGAGGCGGGCATGACCTTAGGCGCGTCCGATTGGGCCGTTTTCGGCAAAGTGATTTTTCCCGCGTTAAAACCGGCCTTGTTGGTTGGCATCGCGTTGTCATTTACTCGTAGCCTTGGTGAATTCGGAGCGGTGATTTTTATTGCTGGCAACATGCCTTATGTCAGTGAAATCACCTCACTGATGATTTTTGTGCGCTTACAGGAGTTTGATTTTCCTGCTGCGAGCGCGATTGCATCGGTGGTATTACTGACCTCGCTGTTACTACTACTGATGATTAATCTTTGGCAAGGCGCTTATCTGCGCCGTATTCATGGACGATAAGGAAGCAGGCAATGGCAGACTATCAGCCTTTACGTGTCGGTGATAAGCCGTGGGTCAAATGGAGTTTGATTACTCTGGTGCTGTTATTGGTGACCTTATTGTTGCTGATCCCACTACTGAGCATTTTCCAACAAGCGTTGGCAAATGGGGTGGAGGCTTATTTCGGTTATTTTAATGATCCCGATACCCGTCATGCGATGGGCTTAACACTGCTGGTAGCGCTACTCACGGTGCCGATCAATTTGGTGTTTGGGGTGTTGCTCTCTTGGTTGGTGACCCGTTTTGAATTTGTTGGCCGTAAATTTTTCATCACTTTGATTGATATCCCGTTTGCCGTTTCTCCGGTGGTGGCTGGGTTACTCTACCTGTTGCTTTATGGCAGTAGCGGCTGGTTAGGCGCATGGCTATATGAGCATGATTGGCAAATTATGTTTGCTTGGCCGGGGATTGTCTTGGTCACCGTTTTTGTCACTTGCCCATTTGTGGCACGTGAATTAATTCCTTTGATGCAGCAGCAAGGACGTAGCGATGAAGAGGCCGCAGTCATTTTAGGCGCATCATGGTGGCAACTGTTTCGCCGCGTCACCTTGCCTAATATCAAATGGGCGCTGATTTATGGGGTGATCCTAACTAACGCGCGCGCGGTAGGCGAGTTTGGTGCCGTGGCGGTGGTTTCTGGCAATATTCGCGGTGAAACCAACACCTTACCTTTGCATGTGCAACTGCTGTATGAGGATTATCAATCACAAGCGGCATTTGCCAGCGCTTCGCTATTGGCGTTTATCGCCCTATTAACCCTATTACTGAAAGCTTTGGTCGAGTGGCGTCAAGAACGGCTGCAGATGGCCGAGCAACATCAGCAAGGAGCCCTATGAGCATTCGTCTTGATAATATTGCTAAACATTTTGGTCAGTTTCAGGCGCTAGCCCCACTTTCACTGCAGATTGAAGAGGGCGAGATGATTGGCTTATTAGGGCCATCTGGCTCAGGCAAAACCACGTTACTGCGCATTATCGCGGGTTTGGAAGGAGCTGACAGCGGCACGATCCATTTTCGAGATCGTGATGTGACCAATCTGCACGTTCGCGATCGCCGAGTCGGTTTTGTGTTTCAAAACTACGCGCTATTTAGGCATATGACGGTGGCGGATAACGTGGCGTTTGGTTTGCAAGTCATGGATCGTGCGGTGCGGCCTAATTCGAGTGAAATTCAACGACGGGTCAAACAACTGTTGGAAATCGTGCAACTTGGCCATTTGGCACAGCGTTATCCCGAGCAGTTGTCTGGTGGCCAAAAGCAGCGCATTGCACTGGCTAGAGCCTTAGCAACTAAGCCAGAAGTACTGTTGCTGGATGAGCCGTTTGGCGCATTGGATGCGAAAGTGCGTAAAGATCTGCGCCGCTGGCTGCGTAGCCTACACGATGAGTTAGGCTTTACCAGTGTATTTGTGACTCACGATCAGGATGAGGCTTTGGAGCTTTCCGATCGCGTGGTGGTGATGAGTCATGGACGGATTGAGCAGATAGACTCACCGATTGCGCTGTATGCGCAACCCAATAGCCGTTTTGTGTTTGATTTTTTAGGTAATGTTAATCAGTTTACCGCTGAGTGGCAGCATGGCCGCTGGGTTAACGGAGCCGCCTTTATTCAGCCGCCCGCCAGTGAAGCGACATGTCAAAATGGCTTACTGTATGTGCGTAGCCATGAGTTGGTTCTTGCGGATAAACCCAATAGCCAAGCTTTGTTACCGTTTGAGGTGGTCTCAATTAATCCGGTTGGAGCAGAAGTGCGAGTTGAATTGGCACCCATCGGTTGGCACAGCGCTGAATTATGGGAAGCCAAACTGTCACATCGTGAATTAACCGAAAAAGGTTTGCATCGCGGTCAGCCAGTGTTTGCGACTCCGCAGATTGGCTACTTTTTTGCTAGTGAAGGGCAAGCTAGCCCGAGCGTGTTGCGCTGGCCGTTTTTGGCGGCGGGTAGCTTGATGTTTGAAATTTGATCGACCAAGCCAGAGTGCCCAAGGGCGCTCTTTTTGTCATCGGCGATTGCAATTCATCGGCAAGTCGGTAGGTTAGCCTTGGTTTTTACATCGGCAATAACAGATGAGGGTATCATGCAGACACTTTATGCCAGCAGCCAGCAATTGGGGCGGTTACTGGAGCAGCGCCAGCACATTTTAGCGACCGCAGAGTCCTGCACGGGGGGAGGCGTTGCTTACTTAATCACGGAGGTGGCGGGCAGTTCCGCATGGTTTGATCGCAGTTTTGTCACTTACAGTAATCAGGCCAAGCAAGAAATGCTCGGCGTGCAGCCCGCGACGTTAGCTTTGCATGGCGCGGTCTCTGAGCCGACAGTGCAAGAGATGGTGCTCGGTGCACTGCAACATTCACATGCCACCTTAGCGGTAGCAATCAGTGGGATTGCTGGGCCTGGTGGTGGTAGTCCAGAAAAGCCAGTGGGTACGGTTTGCTTTGGCTTTGCGGACCAGTTTGGTTGGCTTAAGCTAGAAACTTGCCATTTTGTTGGTGATCGCCAGCAAGTACGTCAACAAGCGATCGAGCATGTGTTTGACCAACTGATGGTTCATCTGCAGCTCGAGGATTGCGAAAACGTTAACTAAGGCAAACTTTTTTCATACAGATCTAGACACTGTACAAATCAACAGTATAATGAGCCGCAACATAACCAATCAGTGTCGAGCCGATTTCGACGCAATACCCACTCACCTGAGTGACTATCCGGAGAGAGTAATGGACGAGAATAAACAAAAGGCACTTGCGGCTGCCCTTGGTCAAATTGAAAAACAATTTGGTAAAGGTTCCATCATGCGTTTAGGTGATAACCGCACGATGGATGTAGAAACCATATCGACCGGCTCATTGTCTCTGGATATCGCCTTAGGTGCGGGTGGTTTGCCGATGGGACGTATTGTTGAGATTTTCGGCCCAGAATCTTCCGGTAAAACCACTCTAACTTTGGAACTGATTGCCGCGGCGCAACGCGAAAGCAAAACCTGTGCTTTTATCGATGCTGAGCACGCTTTGGATCCGGTATATGCCAAAAAGCTGGGCGTGAATATTGATGAGTTACTGGTTTCTCAGCCAGATACTGGCGAACAAGCGCTAGAGATTTGTGATGCTTTAGCTCGCTCTGGTGCGGTGGATGTGATTGTGGTCGACTCTGTCGCAGCCTTGACACCAAAAGCGGAAATTGAAGGTGAGATGGGCGACAGCCACATGGGTCTGCAAGCGCGCATGCTGTCACAAGCGATGCGCAAGCTAACCGGTAACCTCAAGCAGTCCAACTGTATGTGTATCTTTATCAACCAGATTCGGATGAAGATTGGGGTAATGTTTGGCAACCCAGAAACCACCACCGGTGGTAACGCATTGAAATTTTACGCTTCGGTTCGTTTAGATATTCGTCGTACTGGTGCCATCAAAGAAGGTGATGAAGTCGTCGGTAACGAAACTCGGATCAAAGTGGTGAAGAATAAGATTGCTGCACCTTTTAAAGAAGCCCATACGCAAATCATGTATGGCCAAGGTTTTAACCGCGAAGGTGAATTAATTGATCTTGGCGTTAAGCATAAAATGGTTGAAAAATCAGGTGCTTGGTATAGTTGTAATGGCGATAAAATTGGCCAAGGGAAAGCGAACGCTTGTAAATATCTGAAAGAGAATCCAGTGATCGCTAGTGCGCTAGACAAAAAGCTGCGTGATATGTTGCTAAACCCAGAAAATATGCAATTGACCGAGGAAACCTCTGCGGCCGTTGATGAGGCAGAATTTGGTGCTGCCGAAGAGTTTTAAACTCGCGGCTAAGTGGCTGTCATTTTAGCGCTTAAGTTTTACTGAAATAAGCCCTGCATCGCAGGGCTTATTTTTTGCGGCCCAAGTGGCAACCTGCACTACTGGAGACAATAATGAGTTCGGCGTTATCCGCTTGTCGGCACAATGCATTACAGCTACTGAGTCGCCGCGATCATGGTCAATATGAATTGCAGCAAAAATTAGCTCTGAAAGGGCATCCAACCGATGTGATTGAGCAGGTGATTAACGATTGTTTAGCGTTGGGCTATCTGGATGATGCGCGTTATGCGGCAAGCCAAGTACGGCAAACCATGAGTAAAGGTTATGGTGAGCGCCACGTGCGTCAACAGCTCAAACAAAAGCGGATTGAGTCAGCGATGATTGATCAAGCTTTAGCCGAGCAGCAAGTCGATTGGTTTGCGCAGGCCAAATGGGTTGCCCACAAAAAATTCCCACTTGGGGGGAGTGTCGAACGCCAACAATATGCGAAACAAGTTCGTTATCTGCAATATCGAGGTTTTGACTTTGAGCAGATCCGCTACGCACTGCAATCTAATGAGGGAGATGAATAGTTGTTACTGGGTAGTGGTGCGGATTTAGCACCAAGCCAATCATTCACTTGTGACTTGCTGCTTTATTTCAATTTTCATTTCAATCTTCGATTTAGGGACCACTCTTGTTAAATTCAACTCAATAGGTTGTTAACCACAAGAAACTAGGCGAACGGTTATCCTTGCTTTACAATAGCGCAAAATTCTAACTTGAGTATTTCAGGAAGAGCTGCATGTTTATGAGCACGGATGAGGTGCGCCGCGCGTTCCTCGCATTCTTTGAAAGCAAAGGACACCAAATTGTAGAAAGTTCTTCATTGGTGCCAGCTAACGATCCGACCCTGCTGTTTACCAACGCAGGTATGAACCAATTTAAAGACTGTTTCTTGGGCTTGGAAAAGCGCGCCTACACTCGCGCGACAACCGCCCAACGTTGTGTCCGCGCTGGCGGTAAACACAATGATTTAGAAAACGTCGGTTTCACCGCACGTCACCATACCTTCTTCGAAATGCTAGGCAATTTCAGCTTTGGTGACTATTTCAAAGAAGATGCTATCCAATATGCCTGGGAGTTTCTGACCGAAGTTCTACAACTGCCCAAAGATCGTTTGTTGGTCACCGTATACCAAACCGATGACGAAGCGTTTGATATTTGGCATCAAAAAATGGGTATTCCGGCTGAGCGTATTATTCGTATCGGCGATAAACCTGGTGGTAAGAAATTTGATTCAGATAACTTCTGGCAGATGGGCGATACAGGCCCTTGTGGTCCATGTACTGAGATTTTTTATGATCATGGTGATCACATCTGGGGTGGGCCTCCTGGTTCGCCTGAAGAAGATGGCGACCGCTTCATCGAAATCTGGAATAACGTGTTCATGCAATTTAACCGTCATGCTGATGGCACGATGGAACCCCTGCCTAAACCATCGGTTGATACCGGCATGGGTATTGAGCGTATTTCTGCGATTATGCAGGGCGTGCACTCTAACTACGAAATTGATGTATTCCAAACCCTGATCAAAGCCGCTGCGGATGCGATCGGCTACCAAGATTTGACCAACCAATCTCTGCGTGTTGTGGCGGACCACATCCGTTCTTGCGCATTTTTGATTGTGGATGGGGTGATGCCGTCTAATGAAGGTCGTGGTTATGTACTACGCCGCATTATCCGTCGTGCAGTACGTCATGGTAACAAGCTTGGTGCACAAGGCGCTTTCTTCCACACTTTAGTCGGGCCTTTGGCGCAAGTGATGGGCAGTGCTGGCGTTGAACTGAAAAAACAACAAGCCTTAGTGGAAAAAGTCCTGCGTATTGAAGAAGAGAACTTTGGTCGTACGTTGGATCGCGGCATGAGCATTCTTAATAGCGCTTTAGATCAACTCTCTGGCCAAGTGCTGGATGGTGAGACCGTGTTTAAATTGTACGACACTTACGGTTTCCCAGCGGATTTAACCAATGATGTGGCGCGTGAGCGTGGCTTTAGCATTGATGAAGCTGGTTTTGAGCAAGCGATGGAAGAGCAGCGTCAACGCGCTCGTGAAGCCGGTCAGTTTGGTACCGACTATAATTCGCTGATCAAATCGGCAACCTCGACTGAATTTTGTGGCTACACCGCGAGTTGTGGTCAAAGTGTGGTGCAGGAAATCTTTGTGCAAGGTGCACAAGTTGCTGCGTTGTCGGCAGGTGATAGTGCGATCATCGTATTGGATAACACGCCGTTTTATGCAGAGTCGGGTGGGCAATGTGGTGATACGGGTGTACTGAAAACCGACGCGGGTATTTTCCATGTACAAGATACGCATAAGCTAGGAAATGCGATTGCGCACCACGGCGTGCTAGCCGAAGGTGTTCTGGCGCAAGGCGATCACGTTGCTGCGATGGTTGATGAACAGCGCCGTATCGCGATTTCGCTGAACCACTCGGCAACCCACTTATTGCATGCAGCGCTACGTAACGTGCTGGGTGAACATGTGGCGCAGAAAGGTTCTCTGGTGCGTGCGGAAACACTGCGCTTTGACTTTTCACATCTTGAAGCGATGAGTGCGGCAGAGATCAAACAAGTTGAACGTCTGGTTAACCAGCAGATCCGCCGTAACCATAATATCGCAACCCAGATCATGAATATTGAGGAAGCGAAAGCCAAAGGGGCGATGGCACTGTTTGGTGAGAAATATGATGACCAAGTGCGTGTACTGTCGATGGGTGATTTCTCCACTGAACTGTGTGGTGGTATCCATGCCAGCAATACCGGTAATATTGGCCTGTTTAAAATCATCTCAGAAGGTGGGATTGCAGCGGGTATCCGTCGGATTGAAGCGGTGACGGGTGAAGGTGCATTAGATTACCTCGAAGCGCAGCAAACACAGCATGATGCCAAAGTGTCTGAAATGGCGGCAAAAGCTAAATTGCTTGAGAAAGATATCCAGCATTTGAAAGATAAGCTGGCAGTGCAAGAGAGCGCAGGCCTGATTAATCAAGTCAAACAAATCGCTGGGATTAATGTGTTGATTGCACAGCTTAATGGTGCGGATAACAAAGCACTGCGTGGTATGGTTGATGATCTTAAAAACCGACTGGGTAGCGGGATTATCATGCTTGGCAACGTGGCCGAAGATAAAGTGGGCCTGATTGCCGGTGTGACCAATGATTTGACCCATAAAGTCAAAGCTGGGGAACTGGTCAACATGGTGGCACTACAAATTGGTGGTAAGGGCGGTGGCCGCCCTGACATGGCTCAAGCTGGAGGAACCGATGCGCAGGCTCTACCTACGGCCTTAGAGTCGGTAGACGCTTGGATTACTGAGCGTCTATAACCACGACAAATAAATGACGCTCAATCAATATGTTATTGATTGGGCGTTATTTTATTAAGTCAACCAAGTGATCTGATTGGTGTAAGTGAGATGTGGCCAATGAGGCGCTTGGTTTTATTTTAGTAACGATCAAATGAGATCTGATAATCGAATCCGATCAAATTTGATCCCAATAAGACTTTGGTCTTGGGAAGGTGAATACTGGTGAAAAAGCCCCTTATCGTGCAAAAGTTCGGTGGAACTTCGGTGGGTTCAATAGAAACAATGCAAACCGTAGCCGAACACATCATTAAGGCGAAAAATGATGGCAATCAAGTTGTCGTAGTGGTTTCTGCTATGGCAGGGGATACCAATCGACTGGTGGGTTTAGCTCAGCAAGTAGATAGTGTACCAAACGCTAGAGAACTTGATGTTTTGCTCTCTGCTGGTGAGCAGGTGTCAATGGCCTTAGTGGCCATGACACTGCACAAAATGGGCTATGCAGCCCGCTCACTAACCGGAGCTCAAGCGAATATTGTGACGGATAATCAACACAATAACGCAACGATTAAGCAGATTGATACTCGAAAGATAACAGAGCTGCTAGAACAAGATTTTATTGTAATAGTCGCTGGTTTTCAGGGTGTTAATGAAAATGGGGATATCACCACGCTCGGCCGCGGTGGTTCAGATACCAGTGCGGTGACCTTGGCGGGTGCGCTTAATGCTGATGAGTGCCAAATCTTCACTGATGTTGATGGTGTATACACTTGTGATCCACGAGTGGTACCCACGGCGCGAAAATTGGATGTGATTGATTTTCCATCCATGGAAGAAATGGCACGTAAAGGCGCGAAAGTACTACATCTGCCCTGTGTCCAGTATGCTTGGAAAAATGCGGTACCACTACGTGTACTTTCTACCTTTGAAGATAATCAAGGCAGCTTGATTAAGGGTGATACCAGTACACATGCTATCTGTGGTATCGCAATTCAAAGAGACATGGTTTTAGTTGCGCTCAGTAATGAATCTTTGGCAGGGATTATTAAGCAGTGTCAAATGCTGGGGATTGAAGTTTGCACTATCATTGAAGAAGGTGATGACAGTGCGTTAGTGATTAAGCAAGATGCTTATGCCAAGTTGCGATTAGTGTGCGCTGAGAAAATCCGCAATTCAGAGCCAGTGAGTCTAATCACTAAGGTTGGCCTACAGGCTCGTGGGTTAGTGGAACATGCTCGGGCAACCTTAGCCGAACATGGTATTGCTGTGCGTTATGTCTCGGCTGAGCAACAATCATCTATGCTAATGTTGGATCCTGCGAATGTGGATCGTGCGGCAAATATTCTGCACGAGACTTATGTCGTATCAGCGATCTCTCAAGAGTTTGGGGTAGAACAAACTTTTTTAGGTTAAACCGCTACCCTTGAGAGTTTACGATGTGACAACTTTTGATGGATAATAGTTTGGTTGCAAGAAAATACAGAGATTACTCAAGGAGCTAAGAATGCTTATTTTGACTCGCCGTGTTGGCGAAACCCTGATGATCGGTGATGAAGTGACCGTGACGGTATTGGGTGTAAAAGGTAACCAAGTCCGTATCGGTGTTAATGCACCGAAAGAAGTGTCTGTGCACCGTGAAGAAATCTACATGCGCATTCAAGCAGAAAAAGGTAATGGTGGCGTTGCTTCAGGCAACTACTAATTATCACAGCAAGGTCGGCTTATCACGCCGACCTTTTTGTTTATCCGCGTGTTTTTACGGATAAAGTGTAAATTCTCAGCGCTTTGGTTAATTTACCAACGGTTGAGTGGTTTAACCCATTTTTTGCCAAGAAAGTGTTTGACATATTTTTGGTAAATCGTAATATGTGCCTCCGCAAGACGGTGAGGTGGCCGAGAGGCTGAAGGCGCTCCCCTGCTAAGGGAGTATACGGTTTATAGCCGTATCGAGGGTTCGAATCCCTCCTTCACCGCCATTCTTGCACTGCTTATTTCGATAAGCCACAGCGCGTCCGTAGCTCAGCTGGATAGAGTACCTGGCTACGAACCAGGCGGTCAGAGGTTCGAATCCTCTCGGACGCGCCATATTCTTCTGGAATATGTAAGTGGTGAGGTGGCCGAGAGGCTGAAGGCGCTCCCCTGCTAAGGGAGTATACGGTTTATAGCCGTATCGAGGGTTCGAATCCCTCCCTCACCGCCATTTGTTGGCCGATGGTCAATTTTTTTGTTCCAGAGAAAATATTTGTGATATAGTTCACAGCTTGCGCGCTCGTAGCTCAGCTGGATAGAGTACCTGGCTACGAACCAGGCGGTCAGAGGTTCGAATCCTCTCGAGCGCGCCATTATTTAACACTTCTGATAATTTGGGAGTGGATTGTGAAACCTGCGATTGCGCAAGCAATCATGGCTTAAACAATCAAAAGCCTGCGCGTCCGTAGCTCAGCTGGATAGAGTACCTGGCTACGAACCAGGCGGTCAGAGGTTCGAATCCTCTCGGACGCGCCATTATTTTCTGTTTAAGAGCTAGTCTTATTCAGAACTAAGGGTAATTCCCTGCTAGTGAAATAGCGAATCATTACTCAATTGCGCGCTCGTAGCTCAGCTGGATAGAGTACCTGGCTACGAACCAGGCGGTCAGAGGTTCGAATCCTCTCGAGCGCGCCATTATTTAACACTTCTGATGATTTGGGAGTGGATTGTGAAACCTGCGATTGCGCAAGCAATCATGGCTTAAACAATCAAAAGCCTGCGCGTCCGTAGCTCAGCTGGATAGAGTACCTGGCTACGAACCAGGCGGTCAGAGGTTCGAATCCTCTCGGACGCGCCATTATTTTCCGTTTAAGAGCTAGTCTTATTCAGAACTAAGGGTAATTCCCTGCTAGTGAAATAGCGAATCATTACTCAATTGCGCGCTCGTAGCTCAGCTGGATAGAGTACCTGGCTACGAACCAGGCGGTCAGAGGTTCGAATCCTCTCGAGCGCGCCATATTATAAGCCCTGCATGAAAATGCAGGGCTTTTTACATCTTTCAAACCTACATCTTTCAAACTGACATCTTTCAAACTGACATCTTGCAAAGACAGTGTCGTACTTTAAGCAACAACCTCCTGTTTTGTAGAAGATATTTTTCTCTCTATTAACTTCATCGCATTATTTGCCCATTTTTCACGTTAGCTTGATTGAAATGAAGGAAAATCGATCTCTTCGTTATTGTTTAAGCCCGTTATCCGGGTTGCAGTGCAGTGAATAGAAAATGCAGGCTACTGATTTGCTACGATTGCGATGATTTTTTGCTCTAATTTGTGGTCTAGGCAAAAGAGTGCGGGTAAGCAAATTGACAATAATGGTGCAGTCGAGATAATTCGTCCCTTCTGCTCGGCGATCACGCTGGTGAGTAGAATAATGTCAGGATGACAAAAAGGAAGCAACATGACACATATTGGAAGTTTACTGATTGATGCCGCTACGTTAATGGCAACGGGAATGGTGGTGGTATTTCTGTTTCTTACCATCCTCGTATATTTAGTCCAACTGATGTCTCGATTGATACCTCAAGAGGTCATTGAGTCAGTTGTAACCTCCAACCACCGTCAAACCGTTCAACCGATAACCGATGGCGTGAGCCCACAAGTCGTGGCGGCTATTTCTGCTGCGGTGCATCAGCACCGTGCTGCGCAACAGTAAATCAGGATTAAAAGGAGTTAATCAACATGGCTAAACCACTTGCTATCACCGATGTGGTCCTGCGTGACGCACATCAATCACTTTTTGCTACGCGAATGCGTATTGACGATATGCTGCCAATCGCGGCTGAATTGGATAAGATTGGCTACTGGTCTTTGGAAACCTGGGGCGGAGCAACCTTTGATGCTTGCATTCGTTTTTTAGGCGAAGATCCTTGGCAGCGTTTGCGCGCTTTAAAAAAAGCCATGCCCAATACGCCAATGCAGATGTTGCTGCGTGGGCAAAATCTGCTTGGCTATCGGCATTATGCCGATGATGTGGTCACTAAATTTGTTGAGCGTGCGCATGCCAATGGTATGGATGTCTTTCGTATTTTTGATGCGATGAATGATGTACGCAACTTTGAACAGGCAGTAAAAGCCACTATTGAAGTTGGCGCGCATGCTCAAGGCACTTTGTCTTACACCACCAGTCCAGTGCACAATACCGAAACGTGGGTTGATTTGGCCAAACGTTTAGAAGATCTCGGCTGTCATTCTTTATGCATCAAAGATATGTCTGGCTTACTCAAGCCCTATGAAGCTGAAGAGCTGATCTCGCGGATCAAACAATCTTGTGCGGTGCCATTAGCATTGCATTGTCATGCCACTACTGGTTTATCTACTGCAACGGCGATCAAAGCTGTTGAGGCGGGGATTGATATTCTCGATACCTCGATTTCATCGATGAGCCAAACCTATGGCCATACTGCGACGGAAACTGTGGTGGCTATGTTACAAGGCACGGATCGTGATACTCAGTTGAAATTGGAACAATTGCAGCCGATTGCGACTTATTTTCGAACCGTGCGTAAAAAATACGCCAAATTTGAAGGCCAGCTAAAAGGGGTCGATTCGCGGATCCTGATCGCTCAAGTGCCAGGTGGTATGCTGACTAATATGGAGGGGCAGTTAAAAGAGCAAGGTGCTGCTCATCGGTTAGATGAGGTGCTTGATGAGATCCCTCGTGTACGTCAAGATCTTGGCTTTATTCCTTTAGTCACCCCTACCTCACAAATTGTCGGCACCCAAGCAGTGATCAATGTGTTGGCGGGTGAGCGCTACAAAAGTATTACCAAAGAGACGGCCGGTGTTTTGAAAGGTGAATATGGTGCCACCCCTGCTAGCGTTAATGCTGAGCTGCAAGCACGTGTATTAGAGGGGCAAGCGGCGATCACCTGTCGACCGGCGGATAGATTACCGGCTGAGTTGGATCAATTAACCAAGCAGTTAGTTAAAAAAGCACAAGAAGAAAGCATCACCTTAGCCGATTCTCAGGTTGAGGATGTATTGATCTATGCGCTATTCCCGCAAGTTGGCCTTAAGTTTTTAAAAAATCGCCATAATCCAGCAGCGTTTGAACCCGCTCCAGATAAAAAACCAGCCCCTGCTGTTGCGGCATCTAACACCGCCACTCAGGTCGAGGCCTATAGTGTCAAAGTCGATGGTGTGGTATATGAGGTGGAAGTTGGCCCACAAGGTCAGCTCACTTCAATTGCCGCCGCTGCGCAAACTCAAACGGCGCCGCAACCTATCAGTACCAACGCCGCTCAAACGCGAGAAACCATCACCGCTCCCTTAGCGGGCACGATTTTTAAAATCCAAGTTGAATCTGGAGCTGAAGTTGCACAAGGTGATGTGTTGATTGTGTTAGAAGCGATGAAAATGGAAACGGAAATTCGTGCGCTGCGTGACGGCGTGGTACAGCAGCTGCTGGTCAAATCTGGCGATAGCGTACAAGTCGGTACACCGTTAGTGAGTTTGGTGTAAGGGCGGATCATGGAGAGATTTATCACCTTATGGCAGCAAACTGGGCTTGCCAACTTTGCGTTTGGGCAAATCATTATGATTATGGTTGGCTGTGGTTTGCTGTTCTTAGCGATTCGCAAGGGTTTTGAGCCACTATTACTGCTACCGATTGGTTTTGGTGCGGTGTTAGCCAATATCCCTAATGCTGGGTTTACCGAACCTGGTGGTTTGCTGTATTACGTTTACTATATCGGTATTGAGTCAGGCATATTTCCGTTGCTGATTTTTATGGGCGTCGGTGCGATGACTGACTTTGGCGCTTTGATTGCCAATCCTAAAACCTTATGGTTAGGCGCAGCGGCACAGTTTGGTATTTTTGCTACCTTATTTGGTGCGATTTTGCTTAATTTTGTGCCGGGTATTGAATTTAGCTTGGCCGATGCCGCCTCGATTGCGATTATCGGTGGTGCGGATGGCCCAACCGCGATCTTTTTGTCTAGTCAGCTAGCGCCAGATTTGCTCGGCGCGATTGCGGTGGCAGCTTATAGCTATATGGCATTAGTGCCGCTGATCCAGCCGCCGATCATGAAAGCATTAACCACTCCTGAAGAGCGCAATATCACCATGGCTCAATTGCGCCATGTCGGAAAAACCGAGAAGATCGTATTCCCACTCTTGGTATTACTGATGGCGATCCTCTTTTTGCCGACCGCGACCCCTTTAATCGGCATGTTCTGTTTAGGCAATTTAATGCGCGAAGCTGGGGTGGTGGATCGCTTGTCAAAAACGGCGCAAAATGAGTTGATCAATATTGTCACCATCTTTCTTGGTCTGGGGGTTGGCTCAAAACTGCAAGCGGATAACTTTTTGAATGTGCAAACCTTAGGCATTCTGGTATTAGGTGCGATCGCATTTAGTATTGGCACCGCAACTGGGGTGATCATGGCTAAAATTCTCAATAAATGCTCCAAAGAGGCGATCAATCCACTGATTGGTGCTGCTGGGGTTTCCGCTGTTCCTATGGCTGCACGAGTGGTGAATAAGGTTGGCTTAGCTGCGAATCCACAAAACTTTTTGTTGATGCATGCGATGGGGCCGAATGTGGCAGGTGTGTTAGGCTCTGCGGTTGCTGCAGGTATTTTGTTAGCTTTGGCAGGTTAACTTAGCATCAACTCTGCTAGGTTAAGTCTTGCGCTGCAGTATTAAGGTATTAAAAAATAGGTATATATTCAAAAGGATGCTTCGGCATCCTTTTTTATGGATCGGCTCGGGAGAGTGGAAATGGAAAATAAACAAATTGTCATCCCCCAATTTGGCGGTTCAGAGGTATTGGCGATGCATACCACTGCAATACCTACCCCAAAAAGTGGTGAAGTGTTAGTCAAAGTCGCTTTCGCCAGTATCAATCCTATCGATGTGAAAACACGTGCGGGTTTAGGCTGGGCTGCTGCACAGAATAAAGACCGACTCCCTTGGACGCCAGGATATGATATTGCAGGGCGAGTGATCGCGCTCGGTGATGGGGTTCGCCGTTTTAACTTGCGTGATAACGTGGCGGGTTTTATTGGCTTTCCACTGCGTGGAGGGGGTTATAGTCAGTATGTTTGTGTTGCGGAATCTGAACTCAGTCTCGTGCCAGATAGCGTGACTTTAGAAGCCGCTGCCGCGTTACCGTTAGCCGGACAAACCGCAGCGCAGGCACTGAGCAAAGCTCAGTTACAAGAAGGTGAGCGAGTTTTGATTTTAGCGGGAGCCGGTGGCGTTGGGCATATTGCGGTACAGATCGCGCTGGCGGCGAAAGCGCAGGTTTTTACCACCTGTAGTGAAGCCAATTTAGATTTTCTGGCCACGCTCGGCGCTCATGCCATCAACTATCAATTTGCGCCGGTGTCGCAGCGCCTACAAGATGTTGACGTGTTGATCGATTTAGTCGGCGGTGATGTCGCGTTAGATGCGCTTAAATGTTTAAACGACCATGCTCGCGTGGTCACAGTGCCAACGTTAAGTGCTGAGCTGATTTGCGAAAAAGCTAAACTGCTCGGTTTCCAAGCCAGCGGTATGTTGGTGGATCCTAATCCTGAACAGCTCGATACCATGTTGTATATGATGAGTGTCGGTTTACTGCATTTGGAAATTCAGCACATTTACCCGTTAGCGGAAGCCAGTTTGGCTCATGCCCAGATTGAAACTGGCCATACCCGAGGCAAGTTACTGCTCGATATGAAATGTTAGTGTGGCTGCAAGATGTCAGCGCACCACTGACCACGCAGCTTGCTGAATCACCACTGGGTCTACTGTTTTGGAGTGGTTTTCTTAGTGCCACTTTATTACCGGGTGGATCAGAAGCGGCGCTGTTGGCCAGCTTAGCGCTGGCTGAGCATCCGGTTTGGTTGATTGTGTTGATTGCGACTGCAGGTAATACCTTAGGCGGCATGACTAACTATGGGTTAGGTTTATGGTTGCCCCATCGAACTGATTCTCAAAAACAAGGTCATAAAGCCAAGTTATGGCTACAACGTTATGGATATTGGGCGTTATTAGCAAGTTGGTTACCGATCATTGGTGATCCACTCTGTTTAGCCGCCGGTTGGTTGCGTTTCAGGGCCATCCCTGTATGTTTGATGATTTTGATCGGTAAAGGGCTGCGCTATTCACTGCTGGCAGCCTTATATTACGGCGTATGGTAAGGATAAATGATGAGAAAAATTGGCAGCTATGGGTTATTGCTGTGGCTATTGGCTGGATGTAGTGCTTCTGAATCATGGTGGCCACATTTTTCTTCGCTGCCGCAAGGTGTCACCCTAATTGAACAAGTGCCGGCCCAGCCGGGTAAGGTGATGATCCCGTATAGCAAATATCGCTTAGATAATGGACTAACGGTGATCTTGGCGCCGGATCACTCCGATCCACTGGTGCATGTGGATGTGACTTATCATGTTGGCTCCGCTCGTGAAGAGATTGGTAAATCAGGTTTTGCTCATTTCTTTGAACATATGATGTTTCAAGGTTCACAGCATGTGGGCGATCAGCAACATTTTCGTTTGATCACCGAAGCCGGTGGTACTCTCAATGGCACCACTAATCGTGATCGCACCAACTATTTTGAAACGGTGCCAGCCAACCAGTTGGAAAAAGTGTTATGGCTGGAAGCGGATCGCATGGGCTTTTTGCTCTCAGCGGTCTCGCAGCGTAAGTTTGAAATTCAGCGCGATACCGTCAAAAATGAGCGCGCTCAGAACTACGATAACCGTCCTTATGGCCTGATGTGGGAGAGAATGGGCGAAGCACTGTATGCCGAAGGGCATCCTTATTCTTGGCAAACGATAGGTTATGTCAGCGATTTAGATCGGGTTGATGTTAATGATCTGAAAGCCTTTTTCTTGCGTTGGTATGGGCCAAACAACGCCGTCTTAACCCTAGGTGGTGATTTAGATGTTCAACAGACCTTGGCTTGGGTGCAAAAATATTTTGGCTCGATTGAGCAAGGTCCAGAAGTAGTTGATGCGCCGAAACAGCCCGCGCGCTTAAGCGAAGATCGTTTTATTACGTTAGAAGATCGCGTGCAGCAGCCAATGCTGTTGATTGGTTGGCCAACTCAATATTTAGGCGCGGATGATCAGGTGGCACTGGATGTACTGGCGAATGTCTTAGGCAGTGGTAATAACAGTTTGTTGTACCAAGAACTGGTGAAAACGCAAAAAGCGGTCGATGCCGGAGCATTCCAAGATTGTGCTGAATTGGCCTGTACCTTTTATGTTTATGCCATGGCACCGGCTGGTGAGGCCGGTCAATTGGCTCCACTCTACCAACAAACCTTGCAAGTGCTGCAAAAATTTAAGCAGCAAGGTGTTACAACTCAGCGCTTAGAGCAGATCATTGGCTCACAAGAGGCGAATGCGGTATTTGCGCTAGAAAGTGTGCAAGGCAAAGTGAGCCAATTGGCCGCTAATCAAATTTTCTTCAAGCAACCGGATCGGATTGCCAGCCAGTTAGAGCAGTTGCGAGCGGTGACGCCACAAGCGGTGCAGCAGGTTTTTGGTCATTATCTTGATGATCAACCGAAAGTGACCTTAAGTGTGGTCGCTAAAGGCAAAACCGACTTTGCGGTGCGTGCGGCGACCTTTACCACACCGGCGCGTCAGCTACCGGAATACCAAAAAATTACTGAGCAGCAGTTGGCTTATCGACAAGTGAAAGATGATTTTGATCGTGCGCACATACCTGCGGTGGCAGAGCCGGTTCAAGCACATCTGCCGATGTTGTATCGGGTCGATTTTGATAATGGTGTACAGTTACTCGGCACCCAAACCGATGAAACGCCGACTGTTTTGATGGAAATTCAGTTGCCTGCGGGCGAACGTCAGGTGGCGATTGGTAAAGAAGGATTAGCCAATTTAACCGCCAGCTTGCTGCAAGAGGGTAGTCAGCAGCGTAGTGCAGAGGCGATACAGGCGCAATTGGATCAACTGGGTTCGAGTGTGCAAGTGTCGGCTGGGGCTTATTCAACCAGCATTGTGGTCTCGAGTTTAAGTCATAATTTAGCGGCCACCTTACAAGTGGTGAAAGAGATGCTGCTGACCCCGGCGTTTAACCACAGCGATTTTGTGCGTCTACAGCAACAGATGCTGCAGGGTTTGGTGTATCAGCATCAGCAACCGAGTTGGCTAGCCTCGCAGGCGACACGCCAAGTGTTGTGGGGAGAGAGCTTGTTTGCTCGCTCAGGTGAGGGCAGTGAAGCATCGGTTGCCGAGTTGACCTTGCAAGATGTGCAGCGGTTTTACCGTCAGCATTACACCCCTCATGGGGCACAAATTGCGGTAGTGGGAGATATCAGTGCAGCAGAGATTACACAGCAGTTGCAGTTTATCGCAGATTGGCAAGGTCAGCCTGCACCACTGATCCAGCCACAGACCATCCCTCATTTGACTCAGCAAAAAATCTATTTGGTTGATAAGCCAGGAGCACCGCAGAGTATCATTCGTATGGTGCGCCAAGGCCTCCCGTTTGATGCCACTGGTGAACTCTATTTAACTCAGTTGGCCAACTTTAATCTGGCGGGTAACTTTAATAGCCGTATCAACCAAAACCTGCGTGAAGATAAAGGTTATACCTATGGTGCGGGAAGCTATTTTGCCAGCAATCGTGAAGTTGGGGCGATCGTATTTAATGCGCCAGTACGAGCCGATGTTACGCTGGATGCCATCCAAGAAATGATCAAAGAGATGCGTCAATTCAGCCAAACGGGGATCAGTGAGCCGGAGATGGCCTTTTTACGTTTAGCCGTTGGGCAACAAGAGGCGTTGCTGTATGAAACTCCGGCGCAAAAAGCGCAACTGATTGCGAATATTTTGACCTACAGTTTAGATCGGGATTATTTGCAGCAGCGTAATCAGATAGTCAAAAGTGTTGAGCGTACTGCGCTCAATCAGTTGGCGGCGCAATGGTTTAATCCAGATGATTATCAGATCATTGTCGTCGGTGATAGTCAGCGGCTTAAACCGCAGCTACAAAAGTTAGGTATTGCCCTAGAAGAGCTTGAAATCCTCCGTTAGAGGACACATTTATTAGTCGGGCACAGTTTGCCCCTACTCGCTATGCCGCGTAATGGTTCGATATCACTGGCGGCATTCGATCATAACTACCGATATAAGTGAAGCGTATTTTGAGTAAATTTGCCGAGCGACTACAAACAGTTGCAAACAAACCAGAAGTCTTTCAAAACTTTGGCCGTGGCTTGGAGCGCGAATCTTTGCGTTACACACCAGACGGCGCTCTTACGCAAACACCACACCCAGCAGCGCTGGGCTCGGCATTAACTCATCGCTGGATCACCACCGATTTTGCTGAATCATTGTTGGAGTTTATTACTCCGGTTTCTCATGATGTGGATACACTACTGGCTCAGATGGCGGATATTCACCATTTCGCACAAAGCAAATTGGGTGAGGAAAAGCTATGGCCGCTCTCGATGCCTTGTTATGTCGGCAGTGAAGAGGGTATCGAGCTGGCGCAATATGGTTCATCGAATACCGGCAAAATGAAAACCTTGTACCGTGAAGGCCTTAAGCGCCGTTATGGTAGCCTGATGCAGATCATCTCTGGCGTTCATTTTAATTTTTCCTTCCCTACTAGTTTTTGGGATGCATTATTGGGCGAGCAAGATCCACAAACTCGCCAAGCCAGCCAATCGGCTGCTTATTTTGGGGTGATCCGCAACTACTACCGTTTCGGCTGGTTAATCCCTTATCTGTTTGGTGCCTCACCGGCGCTGTGCTCTTCATTCTTACAAGGGCGTAAAACCGATCTGCCGTTTGAGTCGCTGGGTAACACGTTATATCTGCCTTATGCGACTTCATTGCGCCTCAGTGATCTTGGCTATACCAACAGCGCGCAAAGTGTGCTGCAAATTGGTTTCAATAGCATAGAGCAGTATCTGCAAGGAGTGAATGAAGCGATCCGTACTCCATCGCAACAGTTTGCCAAACTTGGGGTTAAGGTTGAGGGACAATATCATCAGCTCAACAGCAATGTACTGCAAATTGAAAATGAGCTGTATGCGCCAATTCGTCCCAAACGAGTGACGCAAAGTGGTGAGCGACCTTCGCAAGCGTTAGCTCGTGCTGGCGTCGAGTACATCGAAGTGCGTTCACTGGATGTCAATCCGTTTAGTCCGATTGGTATCGACGAAGATCAAGTACGTTTTCTCGACCTCTTTTTAGCTTGGTGTGCGCTATCGGATTCCGATCCGATGGGCAATTGTGAACTTGCCTGTTGGCGTGATAACTGGCGCAAAGTGGTGTTAGAAGGGCGTAAACCTGGTTTAGAGCTACAAATTGGTTGTCATGGTGAAGTGCTGACTTTGCAAACTTGGGCCAAGCGGGTGTTTGCTGATTTACGTGCTATAGCACAAACCATGGATGCTGCGCTAGGTGGGCAAGCTTACCAAGTCGTATGTGACAAGCTAGAAGGTTGGATTGATAATCCAGAGCTGACTTTATCAGCACAGATTTTGGCGCAAATTAAACAGCATGGCGGTTTGGGCAAAACCGGTTGTGCGCTCGGTAATCAATATCGCGCGGAGAATTTGCAGCATCACTACCAATATTATTCACTCGATGTGATGGAACAGGAAGTATGCCGCTCTACGCAAGCTCAAGCAGAGGTTGAAGCTAAAGATACGCTCAGTTTCGATGCTTACTTAACGCAATATTTTGCGTACTTGCAGGAGACGGTTTAAGGTTAGTTGGCAAATGGCGCGTGACTAACGCGCCAATCAGGGAGCAAAGTAATGCCATTATTAGACAGTTTCACGGTTGATCATACTCGTATGCAGGCACCTGCGGTGCGGGTGGCTAAAACGATGCAAACCCCCAAAGGGGATACTATTACGGTGTTTGATCTGCGGTTTACCTTGCCCAATCAGGACATTTTGTCTGAGCGGGGTATTCATACTCTAGAGCACTTGTATGCCGGATTTATGCGTCAGCATTTAAATGGCCGCGAGGTGGAAATCATCGATATTTCGCCTATGGGCTGTCGTACCGGTTTTTATATGAGCTTGATTGGTGCGCCTAGCGAGCAGCAAGTGGCGACGGCTTGGTTAGCGTCCATGCACGATGTGCTGAAAGTCGCAAGCCAAGCGCATATCCCTGAGTTAAATCGATACCAATGTGGCACGGCAGCAATGCACTCACTGGCAGAAGCACAAGCGATTGCCCAGCAAGTGATTACCGCTGGTATTGCCGTGAACCGTAATGAAGAGTTGGCACTACCGGAAGCGATGCTTCATCAGCTAAACGCTAACTAAATTCGGCTTGAGTTTGCTTGATATATGAAAAAGCCCGAACTTTTGGTTCGGGCTTTTTGTTGCTTATTTTCGTTGGTTTGCGAGTGGTTACACCAAGCCAGCTTTAGTTTTCTTGGGATAGACTTTAACCAGCTTGATCCGGTTCTCTTCTAACTCCAAGATCTCCATCTTATGCTGCGCTACTTTGACACTCAGGTGACTGGCTGGGATCTCTTCAAGATGCTCCAAAATTAAGCCATTCAGTGTTCTTGGGCCGTCGGTCGGCAGTTTCCACTTTAAGCTCTTATTAATGTCACGAATGTTGGCGCTGCCTTCAATTAAGAAGCTGCCATCTCCTTGTGGGGTAATTTCATCGGCTAAACTGGGTGACATCGAGGTGGTAAATTCACCGACAATCTCTTCTAAAATATCTTCTAGCGTAGTTAAGCCAATGATTTCCCCATATTCATCGACGATCAGACCAATTCGCTCTTTATTCCGTTGAAACTTAACCAACTGGACATTAAGCGGGGTTCCTTCTGGAATAAAATATATTTCATCCGCAGCACGCAAGAGCATCTCTTTATTAAAGTCGTTTTTCTCTAACATAAAGCGTGCCGCTTCGCGCAAGCGCAGGATACCGACCACTTCATCGATTTTGTCGCGATACAGCACGATGCGTCCGTGTGGTGAGTGGACCAACTGACGCACGATCGATTTCCAATCATCATTGATATTGATCCCGCTGATCTCATTGCGTGGGATCATGATGTCATTGACCGTGACATGTTCAAGATCGAGGATCGATAGCAACATATCTTGGTGACGACGAGGGATCAGATTGCCTGCTTCATTGACCACAGTACGCAACTCTTCCGAGCTGAGATGATCGCCTTTGCTATGCGGTGAAATACCAAGGACACGGATCAAACCATTAGTGATTACATTGACGAATACCACCAAAGGTGAGAATAGCTTCATCAGTACCGACAGTAATACGCTACTGGTGTAAGAAACCCGCTCAGGATATAGCGCAGCTAAGGTTTTTGGTGTCACTTCTGCAAAGACCAGAATCACCAAAGTCAGCGCCCCGGTGGCAATCGCAACCCCCAAATCACCGTACAGACGCATACCGATAATGGTCGCAATCGCTGAGGCGAGAATATTGACCAGGTTATTACCAATTAGGATTAAACCGATCAAACGATCTGGACGAGCCAATAGCTTTTCTACCCGCTGTGCGCCTTTATGGCCACTGTTGGCTAAATGCTTCAAACGGTAGCGATTGAGGGCCATCATGCCGGTTTCAGAACTGGAGAAGTAGGCAGAAATAATAATAAGACACGCGAGTAGCGCAAATAAGATACCCGTTGATATGTCGTCCAAAACGCTAATTTTCCTTATGGTAGAGTGCTAATAAAATTAAAAAATAAAACCGAATCAGATCAATGCCCGATTGATACCGCTTATTAGCGTAAAATGATTTCGCGTACAAAACGGCTACCGAAATACGCCAAAGTGAGTAAGGTGGCTCCGGCTATCGCAAACCATGTTACTTTTTTACCTCGCCAACCTTTACGGTAGTGTCCCCAGAGCAAAACCGAATACACTATCCAAGCGACAAATGACAAAATACCTTTGTGCGCTTTACCTTGTGCAAACATGTCCTGAACAAAGATAAAGCCAGTTAATAATGTTCCGGTCAATAATAAGTTACCAATCAAAATAATCTTAAATAGTTGGCGCTCGACCATCAATAGTGGTGGCAAGTTAGGATTATTCAACAAGACTTTTTTGCTCTTTAGCTTATGGTCAAGCCAAGCTAGCTGCAACGCATATAGCGCACCGATGGTTAAGGTCGAATAAGAAAACAAAGCCAAAGAAATGTGCAGTAATAATTTAGGGTCACTCTCTAAGTGAGTAATAAAGCTGCTCGGTAGAAAGGTAGCGGCACAAAGATTTAGTGCCGAGAAGCTGTAGGCAACGGGCAGTAAAAACCAAAGCCGAGCCTTGAACATGGCTAAACTCATTACCAAAGAGACAATAAAACTGATCAGCGACGCGACATTGAGGATACTTAAATTTTGTCCACTACCATGCAGGATCAAATCACTGAGTAACCAAGCATGAAACAGCAGTGCAATTGCGGCACTGATAAATACGGTTTTAGCTCGGATCCCGGTTTGCTTGACCAGTCCAGGTACGATATTCGCAATCGATAAGAGATATAGCATCGTCGAGACAATCGCGATTAAGTTTTCCATACCTGCCACATAGATAAAGGTTAAGTGGGCGAATTATACCTTGCTCTTAGTAAATGGGCTACTTTGGAAATGCGCTGTTTTTGATATACCCTTCCTACTTAAAGCTGCAGCGGTGTTGGCTACGTTCGTTCACCCCAATCACATAGTTTGCCTATGCTTATGGCGACTCACTCACTAGCCTCCTACCTGCAACTTCAAGTGGTTTGGGTATAGGTGAGACAAAAGGTCGGGTAATTTACGATTCGTGAATCTCAGCCATCAGCAACGGGTATGCCTGCCCGTTTGTCTAAGGTATACTCACGCCAATTTACCGCCGCTTAGCGCAGAGAAAAAAGATGTTTGAGAATTTAACCGATCGCTTATCCAAAACGCTGAAAAATATCAGCGGCAAAGGTCGTCTTACCGAAGACAATATTAAAGATACCCTGCGCGAAGTGCGTATGGCATTGTTAGAAGCTGACGTTGCGCTACCTGTGGTGCGTGATTTTGTGCAGCGAGTCAAAGAAGGCGCTGTGGGTGTTGAGGTTTCTAAATCACTCACTCCGGGCCAAGAGTTCATTAAGATCGTTCGTCAGCAGCTTGAAGCTGTGATGGGTGAATCGAATCAAGCGCTGAATCTCGCGGCTCAGCCACCGGCGGTTATTCTGATGGCCGGTTTACAAGGTGCCGGTAAAACCACCTCGGTGGGTAAACTATCCAAGCTTCTTAAAGAGCGAGAAAAGAAAAAAGTGCTGGTGGTTTCCGCCGACGTTTATCGCCCCGCGGCGATCAAACAGTTGGAAACGCTAGCTAATGATTTAGGTGTCGATTTCTTCCCATCAACGCCGGATCAAAAACCGATTGATATTGCTAACGCTGCGATTGATCACGCCAAGAAAAAATTCTACGACGTATTGATTGTCGATACGGCTGGTCGTTTGGCGATTGATGAGCAGATGATGGCGGAAATCCAGGCGCTGCATAAAGCCATCAACCCAGTCGAAACCTTGTTTGTGGTCGATGCGATGACCGGTCAAGATGCAGCCAATACCGCCAAAGCGTTTGGTGATGCACTGCCGTTGACTGGGGTTATTCTGACCAAAGTTGATGGTGATGCCCGTGGTGGTGCTGCACTATCGGTACGTCATATCACGGGTAAGCCAATTAAATTCTTGGGGGTCGGTGAAAAAACCGATGCACTAGAACCATTCCATCCAGATCGGATTGCATCACGTATTCTCGGTATGGGTGATGTGCTGTCCTTGATTGAAGATTTGCAGCGTAATGTTGATCAGCAACAAGCGGAAAAGCTCGCGAAAAAGTTCAAAGAAAAGAAAGGCTTTGATTTAGAAGATTTCCGTGAACAGCTCGGCCAGATGAAAAATATGGGCGGCATGATGGGCATGCTCGATAAATTACCTGGTATGTCGCAATTACCAGTCGATATGAAAGATAAAGTCGATGATCGGGTCTTTAAGCAGATGGAAGCGATGATCAGTTCAATGACCATGAAAGAGCGTCAGCATCCTGAGTTGATCAAAGGTTCACGTAAAAAGCGCATTGCTGCGGGCTCTGGTACTCAAGTGCAAGATGTGAACCGTCTGCTTAAGCAATTTACTCAGATGCAAAAAATGATGAAAAAAATGCAGCAGGGCGGCATGAAAGGCATGATGCGTAACATGCAAGGCCTGATGGGTGGTGGTCGTGGTGGTTTGGGCGGCGGTTTCTTTGGTCGTTAATGACACTATCACCAGCGGAGTAGATGAAGCATTAACCTTTCAATCTGTTAGCTGAATCACAGTAATGGCGCGCGCTTTTTGCTGGTGAAAAAGTAGCTAAACCCCTTGCAAAGCCTCGCAATAAGAGTAGAATTCCGAGGCTTTATTTTGGCACGAGACCCCAAACTGATTTTGTGAAAATTTTTGCAAGCCGGTTTTCGGGGTTAATTTTATTTTTGAAAAGCAAAGAGGACGACATGGTAACCATTCGTTTGGCACGTCACGGCGCGAAAAAGCGTCCATTTTATCAAATCGTTGTAGCAGACAGCCGCAACTCAGCAACTGGCCGTTTCATCGAGAAAGTTGGTTTCTTTAACCCGACTGCTGCTGGCCAAGAAGAAGGCCTGCGCCTGGATCTGGATCGCGTGAACCACTGGGTTTCACAAGGCGCATCTATGTCTGACCGCGTAGCGCAACTAGTTAAAACCGCTCAAAAAGCGGCTTAATTATTACAATTAAGTAATCACTAGTTTATGTCGATGAAAGGTAAAGAAACGATGAGCAAGCAACACGAAAAATTGGTTGTGGGAAAATTAGGTTCTTCTTACGGCATTCGTGGCTGGCTTAAAGCTTTTTCCTACACAGACAATCCAGAAAGTATTTTCGATTACAGCCCTTGGTTCATTGAACAAAAGGGTGAGTGGGTAGAGTACAAAGTAGAAGGCTGGAAACGCCACAACAAAGGTTGGGTAGTGAAACTTCAAGGGCTTGATGTTCGTGAAGATGCACACCTGCTGACTAACTTTGAAATCGCAATTGACCCCGCATCATTACCAGAATTGTCAGGAGATGAGTTCTACTGGCGTGAATTGTTTGGTATGCAAGTGGTGACCACCAGCGGTTATGACCTTGGCGTTGTAACTGACATGATGGAAACCGGCTCCAACGATGTTCTCGTAGTGAAAGCGAATCTGAAAGATGCTTTCGGCCAAAAGGAACGGTTGATCCCGTTTCTTGAAGAGCAAGTGATCAAAGTTGTTGATCGCCAAGCTCAACGGATCGAAGTTGACTGGGATCCTGCGTTTTAACTCAAAAATCGAATAAGCGAGGAAACATGTGGGTTGGCATTGTTAGCCTATTTCCTGAAATGTTCCGCAGCGTTACCGATTTTGGAGTAACAGGTCAGGCGGTGAAAAAAGGGTTATTGTCAGTTGAGACTTGGAATCCACGTGATTTCGCTCATGACAAGCGTCGCACAGTCGATGATAAACCCTACGGTGGCGGTCCAGGCATGTTGATGATGGTGCAACCTTTGCGCGATGCCATCCATGCGGCGAAACAAGCGTCACCGGGTAAGACGAAAGTGATTTATCTCTCTCCACAAGGTCGTAAACTCGACCAACAAGGTGTGGAAGAGCTGGCGCAAAGCCAGAATTTAATTCTGATTTGCGGTCGCTATGAAGGGGTAGATGAACGGATTATTGAATCGGAGGTTGACGAAGAATGGTCAATCGGCGATTTCGTAATGACCGGCGGCGAACTGCCAGCCATGACGTTGATTGACTCAGTCTCGCGGTTTATACCGGGAGTGCTAGGGGATTTTGCGTCAGCAGAAGAAGATTCTTTTGCCAATGGTCTGTTAGATTGTCCGCACTACACGCGTCCTGAAGTATTGGATGGAAAAGAGGTACCCTCAGTACTGAAATCTGGCAATCATGAGGACATTCGTCGCTGGCGACTGAAACAGTCGTTAGGCCGAACCTGGCTAAGAAGACCGGAGCTCCTGGAAAACCTAGCTCTGACTGACGAACAGGAACAATTACTGGTTGAGTTTATTAAACAGGCTCAGCATCAGTAACCTATTAAATTTAGTATCAGTTTATTCTAGGAATTTAGACAATGAGTAACATCATCAAGGCTCTAGAACAAGAGCAAATGAAACAAAACCTGCCTCAATTTGCACCAGGCGACACTGTTGTGGTTCAAGTTAAGGTAAAAGAAGGTGACCGTGAGCGTCTACAGGCTTTCGAAGGCATCGTAATCGCAATCCGTAACCGTGGTCTGCACTCAGCATTCACCGTTCGTAAAATTTCTAACGGCGAAGGTGTTGAGCGTACGTTCCAAACTCACTCTCCAGTAGTTGATAGCATCGAAGTTAAGCGTCGCGGTGCAGTACGTCGTGCCAAACTGTACTACCTGCGTGACCTGTCTGGTAAAGCTGCTCGTATCAAAGAGAAGCTGGCTAAGAAGTAATGCTAGAACTCTCGTTCTCGTAGTAAAAAGCGGAGCCCAAGGGCTCCGCTTTTTTGTATTGAGTGATGATTGTTTATTGATGATGGTTGCTTGATATTCATGCTTAACCATTTAAATTTTGGCGGTGCTAGACGCGAAACTGCAAGCTATTCGCGGGCATCTTCACCAATTGTCACTGGCACCACCATTTCTTGGCCTTTACGCAGCAAAGTCAAATCGACCACGGTGCCTGGTCTAAGATCGGTCACGGTATCGGTTACATTTTGCCGGCCATTAATTTTTTTACCATCAATTTTGAGCAGGATATCTTGCTCTAATAGGCCGGCTTGTGCCGCGGGTCCCGTGGGATCCACGCCTAAAATGATGATCCCACCCACATGTTCATTGCCCAGTAAGCGTGAGGTCATTGAATTAATATCTTGTCCATCTACCCCAATATAGCCGCGGATCACCCGCCCATCGGCAATGATTTTGGTCATGATTTTGCTGGCGAGAGCGTAAGGAATCGCAAATGAAATGCCATAGGTTTCAAAATCGGTAGCTTGTTGGAAAGAGGCGGTATTGATCCCAACTAATTCCCCTTCGGTATTCACCAAGGCTCCTCCAGAGTTGCCTTCATTGATCGCCGCATCAGTTTGAATGAATGCTTGTCGTCCATCAGCGCTGATCGATGAACGACCGGTGGCTGAAATAATCCCAAATGTGGTGGTTTGCCCTAAATTATAAGGATTACCAATTGCTAACACCACATCACCCACTTGGGGATGATAATCGGGATTGAGTGGAATGACTGGCAACCCAGTCCCTTCGACGCGCAATATTGCGATATCAGTGCGGCGATCTTTTCCAACCAGCTGCGCTGCTGCGGCTCGGCCATCTTGTAGTGCCACCACAATTTGATCGGCTTGAGCCACGACATGATAGTTGGTAATGATATAGCCCTTTTCACTGACAATTACCCCTGAGCCTAAACCTTGAATCGACAGTTTGCGGTGATCGCTTTCGCTGTATTTACGGTTATAAATATTGACGACTGCAGGGGCGGCATTGCGCACCGCTTGATTAAACGATATCTGTAATGCGCTGATATGACGCGGTTGAGAATTGACGACAGGGAGTAGTTTGGCACGTAATGAGGGGGTTAGCCCAATGATGATGATTGCGACAAATACCCCAAGGCTGATTGAGCGAACCCAAAATTTCAGCATAGTTTCCCCAACTCAAATTTAGATAAATGACGGACGGTAAGTGGTCAAGAATAACACTGGAAGTGCATTTCGCCAAAGTGACATCGAAAACGTTTATGGTCTCGTTTTTCTGGTTAATGCTGGTGTGAAGAGTACGGACTGCGTTACCGCTGAATGAGCGGTAACGCAGGGCTGAAGTTTAACGAACGACCAGATACAGGGTCCGTTCGCCACGTTGAATATTTAATGCCAGAATATTCGGCGATTTTTCCATGATGGCACGCAACTCGGCAATGTTTTTTACCCGCTTACGGTTTACACCGATAATGATGTCATCTTTTTGTAGTTGGTAAGACTCAGCCGCCGACCCTTTTTGTACCTCGGTGACTTTAACCCCTTGAATTGGATCGCTGTCATCCGTGTTACTGAGCTCTGCACCGCTTAGACCTTGGTGCAGTGATTCGGCTTTGGTTTTTGCATTTTGCTGTTCATCGAGCGTAACGGAAACACTCTGGTTTTTACCATCGCGTAATATGCCAAGAGTAATGGTTTTACCGGCACCTAAGGTGGCCACTTTAGCGCGCAGTTCCGAGAAGGTATCAACCGGTTTACCATTGAGTGAGGTAATGATATCGCCGGCTTTGATACCCGCTTTATCC
Organism: Vibrio misgurnus; assembly: GCF_029635775.1. Classification (NCBI taxonomy): domain Bacteria; kingdom Pseudomonadati; phylum Pseudomonadota; class Gammaproteobacteria; order Vibrionales; family Vibrionaceae; genus Vibrio; species Vibrio misgurnus. The sequence goes on from NZ_CP113241.1 coordinate 461,315, forward strand.
GCTGCACTATTGGCGACCACTTGACTGACAAACGCACCTTTAGAGGATTCATAACCGAGCGCATCGGCTAGCTCAGAGCTGATTTCGCCTCCTTGCACTCCCAGCATGCCGCGTTTGACTTCACCAAACTCCAAAATTTGATCGGTGAGGTTTTTCATCATATTCGAAGGAATGGCAAAGCCGATCCCGACGTTACCGCCATTGGGGCCTAGAATCGCGGTGTTAATTCCGATCAACTCACCATTGAGATTGACCAGTGCCCCGCCTGAGTTGCCGCTATTGATGGCGGCATCCGTTTGAATGAAATTTTCAAAATTTTCGATATTTAAGCCACTGCGCCCAAGCGCGGAGATAATGCCAGAGGTGACGGTTTGCCCTAAACCAAATGGGTTACCAATCGCTACGGCAAAGTCTCCGACCCGTAGCACATCTGAGTCGGCAATTTTAATTTCGGTGAGATTTTTTGCTTTGCTGAGTTTGAGCAACGCGACATCGGACATAGCATCGCCACCGACCAGTTCGGCATCAAACTCCCGGCCATCATGCAGTTTAACGCGAATTTTTTCTGCACTATTGATGACATGATAGTTGGTGACTACATAACCTTTCTCAGCACTAATAATGACGCCTGAGCCAAGTCCACGAAATGGACGTTCTTGCAGTTGTTCGGTTGGAAAATCAGGGCCGAAGAAAAAACGAAATTGATCCGGCAGGCGCTGTTTTGATACTTGAGTGCCTTCCACTGCAATACTGACTACCGCTGGGGTGACTTTTTCCAGCATCGGCGCAAGACTCGGTATTTGCGATCCATTGACAGAAAGGGGAAGGGCTGCGCTGGCAGGTAACGGTGAAAGTATCGTGCCCAAGCTAAGAGATAGAGCAGTTAAAATAAGCAAAGGTTTTTTCATCATAAACTCCTCAACAAATACACATTTGGCTGAAATAGAAAATAGGTCTATTTCCACAAACATCAACCAATAATCTGTGAGTTATGACTCAAAAACCTTTGCAAAGTTCACCATGCTCTGAGGTGAATAAAATTAACTGGCTTTGGTATTATTGACTAAGTCGGCTGAGTGAATAATCGCTTTGGTTTCACCACGCAGCAAACCACTTGCACCTAAAGCATAATCTTTCGGCGGCTGTTCTAACGTTTCGGGTTGTTTATTCTCTTGCTCTTTTTGCTGGGCGAGTCGACTAAACGGATTATCTTGCTCTGGCAAATGAGGGATTAAATCGCTGGCGGTTTTTGCCATATGCTGATAGAGCTTAGTGTAATCCTTACCTAGAGTGTCGAGCATTTCGGCTGTCTGTGCAAAATGGTCAGCCAGTTCTTGACGCTGCTGTTCTAAACTAAATTTGGCGCTATCGAGTTCTTTTTGCAGATTCTTCTGCGTTTTGTATTGAGGCGTCATTAAACGAGTGATCAGCACTCCGACTATTATCCCCACTAGCAATCCAGCAATAGTATAAATCCAAGGCATAAGAGCTCCTTATTGTTGTTATCTAACATGTTTTTTACCTGTCGGTTACACATGTGCGAGGGACATGTTACTATGAGAGCCTAGTACGATAAAGCAAAATGCATGTGGTTGATTTTGCGTTTACCACTTTTCTTATCACTGTAGCAGAGCAATATGACAGCAAAGCCGCGCTACCCCAAATATTTACTTTAAACCTCAGCATGGCATATTGAATGGCTATGGTTTTTTTTGTGATTTTATACAAAAAGAGATGATTTTTTCTGCTCCCTTCTCTATAATCCTGCGACCCACCGTTACTGCAGGTCCTTTGTGACCGAGAGTGCCACCCACTCGAAGGGGTGATGACTGGGCTCTTAGACAGTGGGAGCGAAAGCTCCTTGAAGTGTAAATTTAAATTAACGGGTTATTATTAGCATGAAAACTTTCGTTGCTAAACCAGAAACTGTAAAACGTGACTGGTACGTTGTAGACGCTGAAGGTAAAACTCTTGGCCGTCTAGCAAGTGAAATTGCATCTCGCCTACGTGGCAAACATAAAGCTGAATACACTCCACACGTTGACACTGGTGATTACATCATCGTTGTTAATGCGGAGAAAGTTACTGTTACTGGTAACAAAGCTAAGAACAAAATGTACCACCGTCACTCTGAGTTCCCAGGTGGCCTGAAATCATTCAGCTTCGAGAAGCTGATTGAGCGTAAGCCAGAAATGGTACTTGAGTTAGCGGTTAAAGGTATGTTGCCAAAAGGTCCTCTAGGCCGTGCTATGTACCGTAAGCTAAAAGTTTACGCTGGCGCTGAGCACAACCATGCTGCTCAACAACCAAAAGTACTGGACATCTAATCGGGGATTTCGGAAATGGCAGAGAATCAATACTACGGCACTGGCCGTCGCAAAAGCTCAGCTGCTCGTGTTTTTATCAAACCAGGCAGCGGCAACATCGTAATCAACAAGCGTAGTCTTGAAGAGTACTTCGGTCGTCCAACTTCTTGCATGGTTGTTAAACAACCTCTTGAACTGGTTGACATGGTAGAAAAACTGGATCTGTACATCACTGTTAAAGGTGGTGGTATTTCTGGTCAAGCTGGTGCTATCCGTCACGGTATCACTCGCGCTCTGATGGAATACGATGAGTCTCTACGTCCTGTTCTACGTGCTGCTGGCTACGTTACTCGTGACGCTCGTCGCGTTGAACGTAAGAAAGTGGGTCTACGTAAAGCACGTCGTCGTCCACAGTTCTCTAAGCGTTAATTTTCCTGTTTGGAAAAATACGCTCCAGTGTTACTGGATGTGGTTCAAAAACCCGGCTATTTGGCCGGGTTTTTTACATTTCAGCGATAAGCCCACGGTTTATTGCTTGGTAGCGAATTGTCGCCACTGTTTTTTTCGTACTCATCCTCTCCTCCATGCTCATTATGCTTTATCCGGCACGCGATTATTCCTTTTGTGATGCTTCCAGCGTTCTCAATCGATGCGTGTTGCAAAAAGGTAGCTTCACCTTGTTAAATATTAACTGTTTATTTATGATTTGTTATCAAGGTGATTCTATAGCCCGTGTTGGTTAGCCTTACTCTTTAAATGGAATTAGCCGGATCGATTGGAAGCCAATGGGAGAATGTCTGGATGAGTAATGCACCTCTAAATTCAGGTCGTAGACGATTTCTGACCGCCACCACCGCTGTTGTTGGTGGCTTAGGAGTGGCTGCGGTCGCAGTACCTTTTATCAAATCATGGAATCCGAGTGCTAAAGCCAAAGCCGCAGGAGCTCCGGTTGAGGTTGAAATCGGCAAGCTGGAAGAAGGGCAAATGATCCGAGTCGAGTGGCGCGGCAAACCGGTTTGGATAGTTCGCCGCTCTGGCGCGATTATTGAAGATCTAAAAAATCACGCCAACCAATTACGTGATGCCAATTCACAGCAGTTACAACAGCCCACTTATGCTCAAAATATTTACCGCTCAATTAAGCCTGAATATTTTATTGCGGTAGGGATTTGTACTCACTTGGGGTGCTCACCAACGTATTTACCGGACTCTTTTTCTGAGCAAGTCCAAGGCGTGAAGTCCGGTTTTTTCTGCCCCTGTCATGGCTCCAAATTTGATATGGCGGGCCGTGTTTTTCAAGCGGTTCCTGCGCCATTAAATCTAGTGATCCCACCACATATGTACCTAAGTGATACTCGGGTGGTAATTGGTCTTGATGCAACAGGAGAGGCATAATGCAAGCTCTACTGGATTGGGTAGAAAAACGTCTACCGGTTATCAATGCGTATAGAAAGCATCTGTCTGAATATCCGATGCCTAAAAACTTTAACTTTTGGTACTTGTTTGGTTCGTTGGCGATGTTGGTACTGGTTAACCAGCTTTTAACGGGGATCTGGTTAACCATGAACTACGTGCCTTCAGGCGAAGGAGCGTTTGCATCAGTCGAATACATTATGCGTGATGTGGAGTATGGTTGGTTGCTGCGTTATATGCATTCGACCGGGGCTTCCGCATTTTTTATTGTGATTTATCTGCACATGTTTCGAGGTTTGATTTATGGCTCTTATCAGCAGCCTCGTGAATTATTGTGGATCTTTGGCATGCTGATCTTCTTGGTATTGATGGCTGAAGCGTTTATGGGCTATCTGCTCCCTTGGGGACAAATGTCTTATTGGGGGGCACAGGTTATCATCTCGCTATTTGGTGCAATTCCGATCATTGGTGATGATTTAACACTGTGGATCCGCGGTGATTATGTTATTTCGGGCGCCACGCTTAACCGTTTCTTTGCGTTACACGTGATTGGATTACCAATAGTGCTACTACTGCTGATTGGGTTGCACGTTTTGGCACTGCATGAAGTGGGTTCCAATAATCCTGATGGAATTGAAACTAAATTGGCTAAAGGTTCGCAGGGTGAGGGCTATCAACCGCAATTCAAGTTTCATCACGACTACACCAAGAAATATGACATTGTGGATTCCATTCCCTTTCACCCTTATGGCACGGTCAAAGACTTAATCGGTGTGGCTGGTTTCTTGTTTTTGTTTTGTTATGTGCTGTTTTTCAATCCGGAAATGGGAGGGTATTTCCTTGAACCACCTAACTTTGAAGCGGCTAATCCACTGAAAACGCCAGAGCATATCGCTCCGGTGTGGTATTTCACCCCATTTTACGCCATTTTGCGTGCCGTGCCGGATAAGCTAATCGGTGTGATGGCGATGGGGGCATCGATTGTCATGTTGTTTTTATTACCTTGGTTGGATCGCTGTAAGGTGCGTTCTTATCGTTATCGTAGCAAATTCCATTTATTCAATATTGCCCAGTTTACGGTCAGTTTCATTGCATTGGGCATGTTAGGTGCGTTACCTGCAACACCTACTTATACCTTGTTGGCGCAGATTTTTAGCTTGGGCTATTTCATGTTCTTTGTGTTGCTGTTTTTCTATAGTAAGAATGAAGTGACTAAGCCATTACCGACCAGAGTGACCTACTAATGAAAATATGGATTGTAGTGTGGCTGGCTCTATGGCCATCATTGGTGATGGCGGCAGGAGCTAATATTCATTTAGATAAAGCGAATAATCAATTAAGCGATCAAGCTTCGCTACAAAATGGTGCCAAGTTATTTATCAACTATTGTTTTGGTTGCCATTCGACCCAGTACCAACGTTATCAAAGAGTTGCCGATGATCTTGGCATCCCGGCCGATTTAATGAAGCAACACTTAATATTCAATCCAGCCACTAAAATTGGTGATGTGATGGAAAATGCAATTCCGGAGTCATCCGCAGCTAAGTGGTTTGGGGCGCCGCCTCCGGATTTAACCTTAGTGGCGCGGGTACGAGGCACTGACTGGCTCTATACTTATCTGCGTACTTTTTATGTTGACCCATCACGCCCATTTGGCGTTAATAACTTAGTCTTTCCCAGCGTTGGTATGCCGCATGTGCTGGAAGAGTTGCAGGGTACTCCTGAGCCGATTTATGCCAGCAAAGTTGTTGATGGCAATCCGGTTATGCATGTGGTTGGGATCAAATCGCGTGGTAATGGTGAGTTAAGTGAAGGGGAATACAATCAAGCGGTGCGAGATTTGGTCAATTTTCTCGCATACTCTAGTGAGCCTATCAAGTTAGAGCGGCAAAAACTCGGTTGGTGGGTGATGGGCTTTTTAGTACTTTTCAGCTTAGTCGTGATTGCGCTCAAGAAAGAGTATTGGCGTGATGTGCACTAATTGTGCTATTATGTCGCGCTAATTTCCGATTGTTAACTCATCAATGGAGGCTATAGCCTCCATTGTTTTTTATCCCCGCATCTGTACTGGAGGGCTCCATGGCTGTAGCTGCCAACAAACGTTCTGTGATGACTCTGTTTTCAAGTGCATCCGACATGTATAGCCATCAGGTTCGCATTGTGCTGGCTGAAAAAGGTGTCAGTTTTGAAGTTGAGTTGGTTGATGAGAATAACCTCCCAGCGGAACTGATCGAGCTGAATCCTTATAAAACCGTACCTACTTTGGTGGATCGTGAGCTAGCTCTGTATGATTCCAAAATCATTATGGAATACTTAGATGAGCGTTTTCCACACCCACCGCTAATGCCGGTTTATCCGGTTGCACGTGGTAACAGCCGTTTGATGATCTACCGTATTGAACGCAACTGGTACTCATTGGCAGAGAAAGTGGTCAACGGTTCACCTGAAGTGGCTGAGCAAGCCCGCAATAAATTGCGTAATGACTTGCTGACTTTAGGTCCAGTGTTCGCTGAGTTTGAATACTTTATGAGTGAAGAATTCAGTTTAATTGATTGCTACTTGGCTCCACTGCTGTGGCGTTTACCTGTACTGGGCATTGATTTGATTGGTCCTGGTTCTAAAGAGCTAAAAGTGTACATGAACCGTGTATTTGAGCGTGATTCATTCCTGGCTTCGCTGACGGAAGCTGAACGCGAGATGCGTCTGGCTCGCTAATGGATGCCGGAATGGATAGTGATCAAATGACACCGCGTCGACCTTACTTGCTGCGTGCATTTTATGACTGGCTGCTGGAAAACGAGCTTACGCCACATTTGGTGGTGGATGCCACGTTACCAAGAGTTAAAGTGCCACTCGAATATGTGCAAGATGGGCAAATTATTCTCAATGTCGCTCCGCGCGCGGTCAGCCATTTAGACCTCAGTAACGACGAAGTGACCTTTAATGCTCGATTTGGTGGGCGGCCTCATCGCGTTATTGTGCCAATTTATGCGGTGCAGGCGATTTATGCACGTGAAAATGGTGCAGGGACGATGTTTGAGCCTGAATCAGCTTATATCGACTCACTAGAGCTTGAAGAGTTTGACGCACCAGCCTCGTTAGCTGGGCTAGAGAGTCCATTGGCTGATGACAGTGATGAGCATACTCGCGATGAGAGTAGTGATGAGCCACCTCGTCCAAAAGGCAAACCAAGCTTACGTGTTGTGAAATAAACGTGTCGTGAAGTCATCAAGCGTAACATGTAAAAGGCAGCGAGAATCGCTGCCTTTTTTGTCGCCATCCGAAACGGGTTGATTATTTATCTCGCTAACCGCTTGGTCCGATCGGCTTACTGAGCGTAATCAAATGCTCTGACCACTTGTTTTACACCAATAATATTTCTTGCTACCTCTATCGCAATATCAGCATGTTCAGCGGATACGTAGCCAAACAGATACACCACGCGGTCTTCGGTCACTACCTTCACTTTGATCCCGTTGAGCTCGGATTTGGTCAGTAACGCGGATTTAACTTTAGTGGTGATCCAGCTGTCATTGCTGATTTCTCCGACCGACAGCGGCGCTTTGATCTGGATTTGATTATGCAACTCTTTGACATCTTTCAGTTGCCGAGCTTGCGCGATAAATTGCTCTAAGGTTGCTTCAGTGCTGGATTGACCAAGTAATACCACGGTACCTCGATAAGCCACCGCTGAGATGCGCGTCTCTTTGCGATAGGGCTCTTTATTGGCAAGTCCTGCGACTTCTAACTCTAGGTTATTATCTTGCCAGATCTCCTTAGTGCTGCGCGGATCGGTCACCATATTGGCGGTGGTTGCGGCACCTGCGATGAATAATCCAGCACAACCGGTTAAGGTGACAAGCATGCTGGCCAAGAGAACAAGTTTAATACTTTTCATAATCACTCTACATGGGCTGGGAATAATACTTGGTCAATCAAATCACATAGGCAGTGTAGCGTCACCATGTGAACCTCGTGGATGCGCGCGGTACGGTGTGAGGGAATACGAATTTCCACATCATTTTCACCGAGTAGTCCCGCCATTTCGCCGCCATCTTTACCGGTAAGCGCAATAATCGTCATATCACGAGTGACGGCCGCTTCCATTGCTTTAATGATATTTTTGCTATTACCACTGGTCGAAATGGCTAATAAAATATCGCCAGGTTGACCAAATGCCCGCACCTGTTTAGAAAAGACTTCTTGGTAGTGGTAGTCGTTAGCCACTGCGGTTAAGGTGGTATTATCCGCGGTCAGAGCCATCGCTGGTAAACTTGGGCGTTCGGTTTCAAAGCGATTGATTAGGCAAGACACAAACTGTTGCGCGTTGACAGATGAACCACCGTTACCACAACAGAGAATTTTGTGGCCATTAAGTAAGCTTGCCACCATCGCTTGCGCTGCATGCATAATTGCATCTGGTAACGCTTCGGCTGCGGCAATTTGAATTTGAATACTTTCGGTAAAACTGTCTTTAATGCTATCGAGCATTGTCTATCCTTCAGTTATCGCGTTTTTTAACCATTCGATATGTTGCCCTTGCTGATGAATCGCAACCACATCAAAACGAAAATCCGCACTGTGACTATTTATGTTATTGGCGAGCATCCACCAATTTGCTGCTTTGATCAAGCGATCACGTTTGCTGCGGGTGATGGTTTCTGCGGCATGACCGTGTTGGCGATTGGCGCGATAACGGACTTCAACAAATACCCAAGTGGCACCTTGGCGCATCACCAAATCTAATTCGCCGCAGCGATAATTGACATTTTGGCTGACCAGTTTTAATCCTTGGCGGCATAGGTGCTGTGCCGCCATCTGTTCATAGTGGTTGCCTTGGGCGCGAGAGTTAGCGAACTCCATGCTCCGCCCAACTGATTTCGCGTTGTACCACACACTGATCATCAATGCTCAGTACACCGGTTTGGCCATCAAGGGTATAACCTTCGACGATTTTCATTTGTGGAAGTTCCACCATCAGTTGATACGCATCCATTCCGAGTGCTTGTAAGCGGCGCTCGGCATTTGAGCTGTCCGGCCAAATTTGAGTCAGTTGCTGCTGGAGGCTTGGCGATGGATGGATCAGCAGTGGAATATCGCTGTAGGTGACACCGGATAAATCTTCATACTGACGGCCACCGGCATTGCTGTTGGAGTTAGAAAACAGCTTTGGAGGACGAGTGTCTGGGTTGATCGCGACTTCAATGAACGGTTTGATTAAGGTGAGATCGGCGCTGTTGGCAACAATATACACCGCATCGATATCGCGGCGGCTCCGCGGCTGACTTTCTAAGCCAATACCAAGCAGCGATTCGATCTGAGCAATATTTTGCTGGCTATCTTGTAAGCCAAAAATTGAATTGATATTGCGTTGTAATTGACGCTTATCACCAAACAGATTAACCGCCACTTTATTGTTACTAAAGTGTCGCCACTCTTGATTAAAGGCTTCCACCACACGCTGCCCATAAGCATTTTGTGGCGCTAAAATCAGCGGATAGCGGTAGCCTTGGCTGAACAAATGTTTAGCGGCTTGTGCCACCTCTTGCTCTGGTGATAAAGCCAGATAACACGCGCCAGCAGTGGTATCGATATTATCCGGAATATTTAACGCTAACATTGGGATCGTTTGGCCACGGCTTTGTTGCAAGCGTTGTAATTGCTCAATATTGTCTTTAATTAATGGCCCGACCACAAAATCAATGTTCTGGTTGGTCAGGGTGGCATCCACCGATGCTAGTGATTCGGCATTGGTATCAATGATGGTTAAAGTGGCGTCCGTTGCGCGTTCAGCATCATTCATCATCGCAAACACGAAACCATCACGAATAAATTGCGCCTGTTTGGCAAATTTGCCGGTTAAAGGCAGCAGTAATGCGGTATGGGTTGGTTTGACAATATTGAGTGCCAAAATATCGCTGATGGCTTTAGGGGTATATTTTGCTGCCGGATGTTGTGGGTTTTCGGCCAGCCAGCGCTGCAAGGTGTTTTGTAGCTGTGGCAGATTGCTGCCCAGCGTTTTCATATAGATGGTTAATTGTAACCAGCCGCTTAGTTGTGTTTCATTGGGGCCCACGGCAAGGCGAGTCAGATTGTTTGCCGAATAGTGATTCAAGCTAGCCCAGATTTGATCGGCTAACGCTTCTTGCTCACGGTTTGATGACATCTCATACAGCGCGATCAATTCACGAGTGGAGTCAAACGGGCGATCTAGCGCGGTAAAAATATCGGCGCGTAATTGGTAATATTGTTGCCATTGAACCTGTGGTAATGACCAGTTCGCTTGGAAATTTAATTGGCGGAGCGCTTCTTGATACTGTTCGCTATTCACCAGTAATTGTGCGCGCAGCAGTTGCCATTGTGCTTGCTGAGTTTCGGTCAACGGTTGTTTGGCAAGGCGGATGATCAATAATTGCGCTTGCTCGGGATTGTTTTCGGCAATCGCGGCTTTGAGGGCCATCAACAACCAATCATTTTGTTGCGTACCTTGGCTGGCATCGGCACGCATTAAGTAGGTTTGTGCGGTTAACAGTGGTGGTGCGGCAATATCGACCACATCCGGTGACGAAGGTTGAGTCGAGCAGGCCGATAACACGATTGATAATGCAATCGGAGTCAATATGCGTGGTACACTGCGTCGCTGATGGTGGTTCATAGCCATGATTCTTTCGTTAGTCCGTAAGTTGTCTCTATATTAATCGTTGATGTGATGGTAAACAAATGACAGATACTAAAACCGTGCCAAATGGTGCACCAACTCTTTATATTGTGCCAACCCCGATTGGTAATTTGGGTGACATCACACAACGAGCCTTAGAGGTGTTAGCCCAAGTCGATATGATTGCCGCGGAAGATACTCGTCATACGGGTAAATTATTAGCGCACTTTAATATCAGCACCAAAACTTTTGCTCTGCATGATCATAATGAGCAGCAAAAAGCCCAGTTTTTAGTCGATAAGCTGCAATCGGGCATGTCGATTGCGCTGGTATCCGATGCTGGCACACCACTGATTAGCGATCCAGGTTATCATTTGGTCAATCAATGCCGTCAAGCTGGGGTCAAAGTTGTGCCACTTCCTGGCCCTTGTGCGGTGATCACGGCGTTAAGTGCAGCTGGTCTTCCGTCCGATTGCTTTAGTTTTGAGGGTTTTTTACCGGCTAAGAGTAAAGCACGTAAAGATAAGCTACTTGAAATCGCTAAAGTCACGCGCACTTGTATTTTTTATGAGTCACCGCATCGGATCTGCGACGCCCTGCAAGATATGCAAGAGGTACTGGGCGGTGAGCGTCAGGTGGTTTTGGCGCGCGAGTTAACCAAGACTTTTGAAACCATTCAAGGTATGCCATTGGCACAATTGATCACCTGGATTGCTGAAGATGATAACCGCAAAAAAGGCGAAATGGTGCTGTTAGTGCATGGTTATCGGGCGGCTGGTGAGCAGACTCTGCCAGATGATGCATTGCGCACCTTAACTCTGCTCAGCAAAGAGCTGCCACTCAAAAAAGCGGCGGCGCTTGTCGCCGAAATTCATCAGTTGAAGAAAAATGCACTGTATAAATGGGGCCTAGAGAATTTGGGTGAATAATTTCAACTAATTGATTTTATTTAGATTAGGCCGATGCTTAACGCGTCGGCCTGTTATTTACGGTTTAGACAATCAAGCTTTAAAGTTTTAGCTGTCAAACCTTGGTTTTATAGATACATAGCATATTGAGATAGCTATCAACCAGTTTATACATCGCATCTTGCGCACCAACGCGGTTGATCTGCAGAAACAGTGAGTAAAAGATGCCATGAAACAGGCTGGTGATATGTTCAACATCATGCTTTTCACATAATTCACCACGTTGCATCGCTTTGCTAAACATATTTTTGATCAGCAATTGATTCGTTCGGTTAGTGGCAACGAATAGCGGCCACACTTCCTCGCGGGTTGATGTACTCCATTCAAACAATACTTTTAGCCAGTGGCAATCGGTGATTGCCAGTTGCACCATCTGTTTGCACAAATTTTGTAGGTTGCTTTTCACATCTAAATCCAAATCGATGTGATCGGTGAGGAAATTCGAATACTGCTGAACCACAAAATTGAGCACATCATCCACCAGATCTTCACGAGTCGGGAAGTAATTAAACACGGTTGCCACCGAGACCTGGGCAATTTCTGCAATGTCAGCATGACCCGCGCGGCCTATCCCACGCTTTGCAAACACTTCTAAGGCGATTTCCATCAGTTGCAGTTTACGTTTATGAGGGGCCAAGCGAGTTCGCTGGGGTTTTTCTATTGATGTATCCATACCAAAAGGTCCTTGCCAATGAGACGATTGATTGAGCATCTTGCTCTAATAGTTATTGTGTCATTTATTAATAAATGCCTAATGAGTGTAATGGTGCATATATGTGAGGTCAATCGTCACCGGATTGAAATGCGCAGTAATAGTGATTTTTGGTCGGTTGTAACATCGCTTGGCTTGAGTGAAATCATCAGCGCGCAGAGAATCGAGTGTGAAACGATTAACAGCTTTTGAGGGAAATGCTACTATGCACGCCTGCCAATAGGCACCCGTAAAATCAGCGATGCTGATATCGCGCAACATAACGAGAATGGTATGAAACACACAGTTGAAGTCATGATTTCTGAGCAGCAAGTTGCTCAGCGCATTGTCGAGTTAGGCCAACAAATTACCAAGCACTACCAAGGCAGTGAAGATTTAGTGTTAGTCGGCTTGCTTCGTGGTTCGTTTGTATTTATGGCCGATCTCGCTCGTCAAATTGATCTGACTCACCAAGTGGATTTTATGACCGCTTCAAGCTACGGCAACAGTATGCACAGTTCACGTGATGTGCGGATCCTGAAAGATTTGGACGATGATATTAAAGGCAAAGATGTGCTGTTAGTGGAAGATATTATCGATACTGGCAATACGCTGAGCAAAGTCAAAGAAATTTTGGCACTGCGTGAGCCGAAGTCGATCGCGATTTGTACTTTGCTCGATAAGCCAACGCGTCGTGAAGTGGATGTCGCTGTGGATTGGGTTGGTTTTGAAATTCCCGATGAATTTGTAGTAGGCGTGGGTATCGACTACGCGCAGAAATATCGCCATCTGCCTTATATTGGTAAAGTGGTGCCAGTTGCCGAGTAATCATTGAATTTAACCGCCATAACGCCCACTCAGTCAGTGGGCGTATGAGTTAAGCCATATCGTTAATCTGTCAGCGACACAGCAAACGATGCTGTGGATTGAGAATTTTCTCTAACGCTTGGTGATAGTTGCGCTCTACTGCATCGCGTGAGTCACAAGCCACCCCTAAATACTCCAAACGGCCATCGCCAATACCATACACGAAACCGTGCACTTCGACTGATTGTCCACGTTCCCAAGCATTTTGTAGCACAGTCGAGTTGGCCAAGTTATACACTTGCTCGGCAACGTTAATTTCGGCTAATTTATCCGAGCGATCTTCCGCTGGCATTTGCTCCAGATAATGGCGATGTTTGAGATAGTAATCACGAATATGCAGCAACCAGTTATTAATTAAACCGAGTTGTGGATTATCAATTGCCGCAGTCACCCCACCACAGCCATAGTGGCCACAAACAATAATATGTTTAACTTGCAGTACATCCACCGCATATTGCACCACGGATAAGCAGTTGAGATCCGTATGGATCACCTGATTAGCCACATTACGGTGGACAAACAGTTCACCAGAATAGAGACCGGTGAGTCGCTCGGCAGGCACTCGGCTATCGGCACATCCGATCCACAAAAAATCCGGGTCTTGCCCTCTGGCTAGTTTGGCAAAATATTCCGGATTTTCGGCTTTGATTGACTCTGACCATTTTGAGTTATTCTCAAAAAGCTGTTTAATTTCTGGCATCTTATTTCCCTTAGATTGTTAGCCACAATATACACAATCTCACCCATGCTAGCTCACCTAATTTGTGGGTTGATTCACTGCTCTGACGTGTTTTGGTAGCCTTCGCCTAAACTCAGTGTAGGCATGATACTGCCAGTAGTGAGTGTTTTTAGGCTGACGGAAGCAAGAAATGCTCGCCTTTCACAGGTTAAGGGTTGAAAAAACGCCATTAAAGCGCAACATCACGACGGTCATCAGTAAAAAGGTTGCAGTTATGTACGCACTGGAAATACAACAGCTCACAAAAACCTATGCCGGTGGCTTTGAGGCGCTCAAAGGCATCAGCTTGCAGGTTCAACAAGGGGATTTTTATGCACTACTGGGGCCTAATGGGGCGGGTAAATCGACCACCATTGGTATTATTGCATCGCTGGTGAATAAAACGTCTGGCCAGGTCTCTGTGTTTGGTTACGATCTCGATACTCAGCTTGAGCGAGCTAAGCAGCAGCTTGGCCTAGTACCACAAGAATTTAACTTTAACCCGTTTGAGACGGTTGAACAGATCGTGTTGCAGCAAGCGGGCTATTATGGTGTGCCCAAAGCGCTGGCTAAGCAACGGGCGAAAAAATATCTGACTCAGCTCGACTTGTGGGAAAAACGTAGTGAGCGGGCCCGCCATCTTTCTGGGGGTATGAAGCGCCGTTTGATGATCGCCCGTGCGTTAATGCATGAGCCGCAACTGCTGATCCTCGATGAACCGACGGCAGGGGTGGATATTGAGCTACGCCGCTCGATGTGGGAGTTTCTGCAGCAGATTAACCAGCAGGGCGTCACCATCATTCTGACTACACATTATCTGGAAGAAGCCGAAACGCTGTGCCGCAATATTGGCATTATTCAGCGTGGTGAATTAATTGAAAACACTAGCATGAAAGATCTGCTTGGTAAGCTGGATGTGGAGACCTTTGTGTTGGATATCGATGGTCAGCAGACGATTGCGCCACTGCAAGGGGTGATCAAACAGCAACTGGTGCAAGGCTCGCTGGAGATTGAATTGGAAAAGAGCCAAGGCATTAACCATGTGTTTAGCCAATTGACTGAGCAAGGGGTTAAGGTGCTGTCGATGCGTAACAAGGTCAATCGCCTAGAAGAGTTGTTTGTCAGTATCGTTAATAATGCGAAGCGAGGCTAACCCGTATGTATCAAATTTATTGGACCGCATTTCGCAGTTTATTAAGTAAAGAAATTCACCGTTTTATGCGGATTTGGGTGCAAACCCTAGTGCCACCTGCGATCACCATGACGCTCTATTTCATTATTTTTGGTAATTTGATTGGCTCAAGGATTGGCGAGATGAACGGCTTTAGCTATATGGAGTACATTGTACCCGGGCTTATTATGATGTCAGTCATCACCAACTCTTACTCCAATGTGGCGGCTTCTTTTTTCAGTGCTAAGTTTCAAAAGAACATTGAAGAGTTGTTGGTCGCTCCGGTGCCCAATTATGTGATTATTGCCGGATATGTGATGGGCGGTGTGGCGCGCGGTTTATTAGTCGGGGCAATGGTGACCGCCGTTTCGCTGCTGTTTGTTGATCTGCGGGTCGAGCATTGGGGCGTGATTTGTGCCACGGTATTTTTAACTTCGGTGGTGTTTGCGCTCGGAGGATTGATTAACGCGGTATTTGCCAAAACTTTTGATGATATCTCGATCATTCCGACCTTTGTGCTGACGCCGTTGACTTATCTGGGTGGGGTATTCTATTCCATAAGTCTGTTGCCGGAGTTTTGGCAAGGGGTATCGCAGATCAACCCGATCGTCTATATGGTCAATGCATTCCGTTATGGCTTTCTTGGTATGTCGGATGTCGATATTAGCACTTCGTTTGCGGTATTAGTGGCTTTTGTGCTGGTGCTGTATGCGGTGGCGCACTATTTAGTGACCAAAGGTAAAGGGCTGCGCAGCTAGGCTTCACTTTTTATTAATGCTTGCGTCGTTAGCGAAAAAAGGTCAACCGAGGTTGACCTTTTTGCTACGAGGATGAGGGATTATTCTTCTTCAGCGCTGGCTTTATTTTCGATTTGCAGGTCAAGCACTTGGTTATCGATCAAGCGTACTTTACCAAGAAAAGCCGACATCAAGATCACCGCTTGTTTACTCTCATGGCTGATCGGTAATAGTGTTTGCGCATCACGGATGAAAATTTCATCAGGCTCTAAATCAGCGGCGCGTAACTGGTCCACTGCATCTTGGATCACCGATGGATAATCGCTGCGTCCACCACGGATCGCACTGTTGATCCAACGCATAGTGCGCGCTAAGACTGGCGCGCGTTGACGTTCATCCAGCGTCAGCAAATTATTACGTGAACTCATCGCTAGGCCATCTAATTCACGCACGGTTGCTACGCCAACAATTTCAATATCCAGACACAGATCTTCGACCATCTGGCGGATCACTGCCAATTGCTGGAAATCTTTCTCGCCAAAGCAAGCCACATCGGGTTGTATGATGTTAAACAGCTTAGTGACAATCGTTGCCACGCCACGGAAATGTCCGGGACGAGAAGCGCCTTCCAGCATATACGATAGCCCTGGTACTTCGACCGAGGTCTGCTTATCCAACCCTTGCGGATAGAGAGTTTCTGCGGTTGGGGTAAATACCAGATCAACCCCTTCACCATTGAGTTTGCTCAAATCCTCTTCCAGGGTGCGTGGGTAGTTTTTTAAATCTTCTGCCCTGTCAAACTGCATTGGGTTGACGAAAATACTGACCACCACCACATCGGCTAACTCACGGGCTTTGCGCACCAGCGTTAAATGGCCTTCATGTAAATTACCCATAGTCGGCACAAACGCGACACGGCGACCTTCACGTTTCAATTGTTTGATCTGCTCGCGAACAACAGCTAGGTCTGCAAATACTTGCATCTATGACTCCTTAGGCAATAGTGTGGGCGAGATCGGGAAATGCGCCACTGGCCACATCTTCGATATATTGGGTAACCGCTTGACGGATATCACCGGTTTCGGCCAAGAAATTTTTCGAGAATTTAGGCATGTAGTTGGCGGAAATACCAAACATGTCATGCATAACCAGAATTTGGCCATCGGTGCCATTCCCAGCGCCAATGCCAATCACGGGTACATCCAAAATTTGGGTGATCCGTTTGGCGAGATCGGCCGGTACACACTCTAACAGGATGATTTGTGCCCCGGCTTCTTGCAGCGCGATAGCATCACGCACCATACGATCCGCTTTATCTTGCTCACGGCCTTGTACTTTGTAGCCACCGAAAATATTAACCGATTGTGGCGTTAAGCCTAAGTGAGCACAGACCGGGACGGCACGTTCAGTCAACATTTTTACGGTGTCGACTAACCAATCGCCGCCTTCAATTTTTACCATATTCGCCCCAGCACGAACCAGTTTCGCAGCATTATCACACGCTTGTTCAGGCGTGGTGTAGCTCATAAACGGCATATCAGCCATCAATAGGCAGTTGGGGCTACCTTTACGTACACAACGGGTGTGGTAAGCAATATCTTCCACCGTGACAGGCAAGGTATCCGCCTCACCTTGTAACACCATGCCCAGTGAATCGCCTACCAACAAGAGTGGCATGTCTAGGCTCTCAAATAATTGAGCAAAACTTGCATCATAAGCGGTGGATGTAGCAAATTTGCGACCCTCTTGCTTCCATTTCATCAGGTCGTTTATGGTTATTTTTTTCATGTTTAGTCCTTACTCGACATTGGCGAGTGCCAAACTCTGAGCCCATTAAGCGGCACTTGTTGCAGTAACGTTTGGATCTCAGTCCCGTCAGGGAGGGTTAAATTGGGTGCAATTTCTGCGAGCGGATAGAGCACAAATTCACGCACTTTCATTCCATAGTGGGGAATGGTGAGACGCTCACTCTCTATCACTTGATTGCCATAAAGCACAATATCAAGATCGAGGGTTCTTGGCCCCCAGCGCTGATTTTTACGCACGCGTCCCTGCTGCAGCTCAATGCGTTGTGTGCTATCGAGCAATTCCAGTGGGGTTAATTCGGTTTCGATGGCCGCCACCGCATTGATGTAATCGGGCTGATTTTGCGGCCCCATTGGGGTACTGCTATAGAGCGATGAAGCCGCGATTAAGCGCGACTTCGGTAATTGAGTAAGCTGGTGGATGGCCTGTTGGGCTTGGGTGACCGGATCGCCCAAGTTACTGCCAATCGCAATGTAAGCAAGGATCATTCGCTAGGTTTACTCTTTGATTTATTGCGTGATGGTTTACGACGTCGCGCGCTGGATTTGCTGCCCGGCGCATTGCCAACATCGGCCACCATCGCTTGACGCATATTACGCCCTGCGTTTTGGAAAGTCGCCCACCATTCGGCCAATTGTTTGGTTTCACCGCCTTCAATTTCACCACGCATCTCTAAGAAATCAAAGCCAGCGCGGAATTTACTCAGTTCTAACAGGCGAAACGCACGTTTACTGCTGCGCCGCGGTAGGCGTTGCTGTAACTGCCAAATATCGCGGATGGTAGTGGTGTGACGGCGTGGAATGGCGATACGTTTAACCACTTCATCCAAAATGCGGTTGCTGGCTTCAGTGATCGCATCAAATTCATTGAGCTTGAGCGAACCCATTAAGTTATTGGCCAGCTCTATCATCGGATACCACAACATTGCAGCAAACATAAAGGCTGGGTTGATGCGCAGATCTTGTTCTAGTCGAATATCGGTGGCATCCAGCACTAAATCGAGCATCTGCTCGGTTGGTGAACTGTGATCTTCGGTAAAATATGCCGCGACAGTTGGGAACAGCTGTTGGAATAGCTGGTATTCACGCATCAAGTGGTAGGTTTCTAAGCCATGACCCGCTTGCAGCATTTTCAGCGACTCTTCATATAGACGTGCAGCTGGAATATCGCGCAGCAAAGGTGCTAGTTGCTCAATCGGCGCAGCGGTATCTTCCTCAATATCAAAATCGAGTTTAACCGCAAAACGTACCGCGCGCAGCATGCGTACCGGATCTTCACGGTAGCGAGTTTGCGGATCACCAATCAGGCGCACTAAGCGATCGTCGAGATCTTCCATGCCACCGGCATAGTCGTGGATGCTGTAGTCGGCAATATTGTAATACATCGCATTGATGGTGAAATCGCGTCGTTCCGCATCTTGATCTATCGTGCCGTAGACATTGTCACGCAGCAGCATGCCCGCTTCAGATTGTGCGGCAATCTGTTGGCTTGAATTGGATTCTTGGTGATGACCACGAAACGTCGCCACTTCAATAATGTCACGTCCAAACATGATATGGGCCAGACGAAAACGTCGCCCAATCAGCCGACAGTTGCGAAACAGTTGGCGCAATTGTTCAGGGGTAGCATTGGTGGCGACATCAAAATCTTTTGGTTTGCCACCAAGCAGTAAATCACGCACTCCACCGCCGACGAGAAACGCGGCAAACCCTGCCGCATGCAGGCGATAGAGCACTTTTAGTGCATTGTCGCTGATCTGCTTACGTGAGACTGGGTGTTCCTGACGCGGAATGATAGTCAAAGCTAAGTCTGGATATGTGTGAGTGTTACTCAATTCAAAATCGTTATTATTCATGTGCTTCTGACAATGATGGCGGTGACCGCTGTAAGCGCTACGTAGCTTAACTTGACGCTCAAGCGGACGGAATTTGCTGCAATAATAGCTTAAGCCGGACCATTTGAGAATCTTGGTGTGATCTCGATCGCTGCGGGTAGCTGACTTAGCTGCCAATGGTGGCAGCCCCAGGTGAGCATTTGCTCCAGATTGGCATCGCAAAAATCGGCTGGTAGTTCAAAGCCTAAAAACTGCATGGCCTGCACCAGAGTTGGCTTTGGTTGCAAAGGATCAATCGCCGGTGCGTGATTCTGTTTGGACAGTTTATTGCCGTTACCATCGATTGCCAAAGGTAAATGCAAGTAGCTGACCGGTTTTTGTTCTAACGTGTGATACAAGCTGATTTGTCGTCCGGTTGGCTCAATCAAATCGGCACCGCGTACCACCTGAGTCACCCCTTGCTCAATATCATCAATCACTACCGCAAGGTTGTAAGCAAACAGGCCATCACGACGTTTGATGATGAAGTCTTCTTGCGCTAACGCTGAAGGTATAGTGATGGTGCCATGTTTCAAATCAATGAACTGCAGCACCGGATTATCCATGTGTAATCGAATGGCGCAGTCGTGATGTTGCCGCGGTGGATGGCGTTGGCAGTGGCCGTTATAAAATCCGCCCATTGCCTTAACCGCTTGGCGGGTGCACTGACAGTAATAGGCTTGACCACTGGCGAGCCATTGATCGATCTGCTGCTGGTATAGCGCGTGGCGCTGGCTTTGGTACACCACCGTTTGATCCCAATGCAGACCATACGCCTCCAAAGTGCGCAGAATATGCGCGGCAGCGCCGGGCATTTCCCTGGGTGGATCAAGATCTTCAATCCTTACCAGCCATTGACCTTGTGCGGCCTTGGCTTGGAAATAGCTCCCTAGCGCGGCGATTAACGATCCAAAGTGTAATGGGCCAGAAGGCGAGGGGGCGAAGCGACCAATATAGTTCATGGGGCGATTAACCTGTCGTTTGGCAATTATGCCAATAAACAACAAAAGGGAGCTGCGGCTCCCTTTTTCTTTTCTTGCGGCTGGATGTTAGCCAAGCATTTGCTTTTCTTTGATTTCAGCCAGTGTTTTGCAATCAATACACAGATCCGCCGTTGGGCGCGCTTCTAAACGGCGCGTACCAATTTCAACGCCGCATGATTCGCAGTAACCGAAATCCTCTTCTTTAATTTTATCGAGTGTTTTTTCGATTTTTTTGATCAAACGGCGTTCGCGATCACGGTTACGCAACTCTAAGCTGAACTCTTCTTCTTGAGAAGCTCGGTCAACAGGGTCTGGAAAGTTGGCCGCTTCGTCTTGCATATGGTGTACCGTGCGGTCCACTTCTTCTCTCAGTTGGTTACGCCACGCTTCTAAAATTTTTGTAAAATGCGTGATTTGCGCCGGTGACATATACTCTTCACCCGGCTGCATTTGATATGGCTCAACACCTGCAATGGCTAGGATGCCCAGCGTTTTCTTTTTAGACTCTGTCATACAGATCTCCTACTAACCCTAGTCAACTGCGCGAGCAGTTCATTTTAAGGCGGGTATCTATAGCAAAAAGAAGTGGGGGAGGCAAACAATCGAAGCTAAAGTTATCGTCAATGTGAACAGACCATCAATTTTTTACTATTTGATGGGCAAATTTAAGTTGCGACGCGATTCGAATTTGATGCTCTGAAAGTGATGCTTGGTAACATAGCACTTCCACTCCGGCTTCTTGTGCCGCTTTTAATAACTGTGAATAGTTGGGGTCTATATGGAGGGCGGGAGCGACTTTTTCAATCCCTGAATGTAAAACAGAAAAGAAAAGGATCGCACGCTGACCTTGTTTGGCCATTTGCGCCAGCTCGCGCAGATGTTTTTGACCTCGGGTCGTGACGCTATCTGGAAAGTAACCTTGTCCTGGTCCGCCTTGTTCGCTATCCAATAAGGTGACGCTTTTGACTTCGATAAAGCAGTCTGGGCGGGAATCTGCACTGAGCAAAATATCGATCCGACTATTTTCATCGCCATATTTTACTTCGGTGCGCAGCTGCTCATAACCTTGCAACTGGGCAATCTCTCCAGCCAAAATCGCCTCTACCACTAAGTGGTTTGCCCGCGCAGTATTGACGCAAATCCAATCGCCCGTTTGGGTTTCGGTTAATTCCCAGCTTTGTGGGTATTTGCGTTTAGGATTGTCGGAGGTGGAAAACCACACACTGCTGCCAGGCTCAGCACATCCGGTCATCGCCCCAGTATTGGCACAGTGAATGGTGATCTGCGAGCCGTCAGCGAGCGCGATATCGGCTAAAAAGCGTTGGTAGCGTCTGATCAAGGTCGCTTTTTGTAACGGTGGTGAAAAGTGCATGTCTCGGCTTAGATGTTTTTTTATGTACAATGGCGCGGTCATTAAAGCATACAGGAACCCACCTTGTCACAACTGCCGATTGTCGCGCTGATGCCTAAGCTGCTAGACAGCCTTAGTCAATCCGCGCAACTTATCCTAAAGGCCGCGCCGGGCGCGGGTAAATCGACCTACTTTCCGTTGCAATTGCTGCAAGCTGGCTTATGCAACGGCAAGATAATCATGCTTGAGCCAAGACGCTTGGCGGCGCGCAATATTGCGCGCTATTTGGCGCAGCAGTTAGGGGAAGAAGTTGGGCAGCGAGTCGGCTATCGAGTCCGCGGCGAAACCCGAGTAAGCCGCTCAACTCAGCTAGAGATTGTGACCGAAGGCATTATGACGCGGATGCTGCAAAACGATCCGGAGCTAGATGGCATCGAGGTACTGATTTTTGATGAGTTTCATGAGCGCAGTATTCACGCTGATACGGCCTTGGCGCTCGCGCTCGAAGTGCAAGCCGCTTTGCGTGAAGATTTAAAAATTGTGGTGATGTCGGCCACCTTAGATCAAGCCGCGCTGCAAAATTTATTGCCTCAAGCGCGGTATGTAGAATCGCAAGGGCGCGGTTTTCCGATCGAGATCCGCTACCAGCCTCTGCGTACTGATGAACGCTTGGTTGCTGCAATGCAGCGGCATATTCGGCATTTATTGCAGCATGAAACCGGTTCACTGTTGGCCTTTTTGCCCGGAGCGGCGAGCATTCACCAACTCAGCGAGCAACTGAGCGATTTATCCGCTCACATTGAGATTTGTCCATTGTATGGACAGATGGCATTTGCCGCTCAGCAGCGTGCGATTGCGCCTGCGGCTGCCGGGCGGCGCAAAGTGGTACTGGCGACCAATATTGCTGAAACCTCGCTGACCATTGAGGGGATCCGTATTGTGATCGACAGTGGGCTTGAACGCAGTGCGCGTTTTGATCTCAAAACCGGCATCACTCGGCTAGAGCAAGTGCGCATTGCTCAATCATCGGCTGAGCAGCGCGCCGGACGGGCTGGGCGTTTAGAGCCTGGGATTTGCGTGCGTTTATACAGTGAAGCGCAGCTTAAGCAGCAGCCTTGGCTCGCGGAGCCAGAAATTCTCCATACCGATTTAGCGCCGTTAGTGTTAGAGCTGGCACAATGGGGCGCCCCCGCGACCGATTTAGCGTGGTTGGATCTGCCGCCTGAGCGTGCTTTAGCGCAAGCGCAGCAACTGCTGCAACGGCTCGGATTATTGGATGAGCGCGCTCAATTGACTCAGGCCGGAAAAGACGCACATCAACTAGGGGTTGAGCCTAGAATTGCGGCGATGTTACTGAATGCGCAACGGTTAGGTGAGGTGGCTTTACAAAGTAGCTTAGCATTAGCGGTGTTGTTGGAAGAGCCAGAGCGGCAAGTGGTGGATGTGCAGCACAGCTTGCATCGTTGGCAGCAAGGTCACCATCCGCAGCGTAAGCTATTGTACCAGCGTGCGCAAAGCTTGGCTGCTAAGTTGGATACGGTGTTTTCGCTGGCGATGGTCGAAGAAGCGTGGCTTGGTTTAGTGGCGTGTTTGGCGTTTCCGGATCGGATCGCCCAACAGCGCGCTCAGCAGCCGGGGCAGTTTTTACTGGCCAATGGTCATGGTGCTTGGCTGGCGGTGGATGAAAATTTAGCAGCTGCCGACTATTTGGTTGCGTTGGATTTGCTGCGTAGCCAAGGTCAAGCCAGTCAAATTTTCAGTGCGCTTAGCTTGTCGATCAACGCGCTTGAGCAGTGGTTGCCACAATTAATCGGTTGTGTTGAACAAGTTGACTGGGATGAGAAAGCGGGGCGATTGAGCGCGCAACGGCAGTGGCGGATTGATCAACTCATCGTGCGCCGTGAACATCTCCCTGCGCCAGATCAACAACAAATGACCGAAGCTTTACTGAACTATGTTCGGCGTAAAGGGCTCAATGTGTTAGCGTGGAACGAAGCGGCGAGTGAGTGGTTGGCACGTGCTCGTTGTGCGGCGGCGTGGTTACCGGAAGAGGATTGGCCACAATTGCACGATAAAGCGCTGCTGGCACAACTGGATGATTGGTTAGCGCCTTATCTCGTGGGTGTGACTTCGGTGCAAGCTTTACAACATGTCGCGGTATTAGAAGCCCTTAAGCATTATCTTGGTTGGTCGCTTACTCAGCAATTGGATCAATGGTTGCCAACCCATTATCAGTTGCCGACCGGTCAGCAGCAGAAAATCCGTTACCAGCTCGGCATGGATCCTATGTTGTCGGTACGCATGCAGCACGTGTTTGGTGAGCACAGCTCACCGCGAGTTGCGAAAGGGACTAAAGCGGTGGTGATGGAATTGCTGTCCCCAGCCCAGCGCCCTTTGCAAGTGACGCGCGATCTGGCCAGTTTTTGGGCTGGAGCTTATCGGCAAGTACAAAAAGAGATGAAGGGTCGCTACCCGAAACATGTGTGGCCAGATGATCCGGCAAACCACGTCGCCACCACCCAAACCAAACGACATTTCAACCCATGATCAGATACCGATGACCAAAAAAAGTAGTAACTCGCCGCGTGGCCGCACTGCGCGCCGTGGCAAAAAGAGCTCTTCCTCAAGACTGCGCCTTTGGCTGACTAAACTGTGGGCCATCTCTTGGAAAGTCGCCTTAGCGTGCGCAGCGCTATTGCTGTTTATCGGAATTTATTTAGATTCGATGATCAAACAGCGCTTTGATGGGCAATTGTTTGATTTACCGACGGTCGTTTATGCACGGATTTTGACCTTAGAGCCCGGCAGTGGGCTCAGCTTGCCAGAGCTGCGCAATGAACTGGATGTGCTCAATTACCGTAAAGTGGCCCAGCCGCGCTTGGCCGGTGAATACTCATCATCAGCCACGCGGATTGAGCTGATCCGTCGCCCTTTCGAATTTGCCGATGGCCCAGAGCCCGATCGCCGCGTCATGTTGACGTTTGCCGATGATGGCTTGCGCAGCATTGAGGCTTTAGAGCAAAAACGGCAACTCGGCTATTTACGTTTAGAGCCTAAACTGATGGGCATGCTGGAAAAAAACTCGCCGGAACAGCGACTTTTCTTAGCTCGTGAGCAATTTCCTGAAGTGCTAGTCGATGCTTTGCTGGTGACCGAAGATCGTGATTTTTATCAGCATGATGGTGTGTCGCCATTGGCGATTGCTCGGGCAATGCTGGTTAACCTCAAAGCTGGGCGTACGGTACAAGGCGGCAGTACGCTGACTCAGCAATTGGCGAAAAATATTTTCCTGTCGAGTGATCGCACCTTGTGGCGTAAGTTGCGTGAAGCGTATATCGCGCTGATCATCGATCACCGTTATAGCAAAGATCGCATTCTGGAAGCCTATTTGAATGAAGTTTATCTAGGGCAAAGTGGTGGCGATGCCATCCACGGTTTTGGTTTAGCATCACGACTCTACTTTGGTCAGCCACTGCAAGAGCTGCGGATTGATCAACTGGCGCTGTTGGTGGGGATGGTTAAAGGCCCGTCATATTACAATCCACTGCGCTTTGCTCAGCGCGCGCGCGAACGGCGTGATTTAGTGCTCAAGTTGATGATGCAGAACGATATTTTGACCGCCGCACAATATCAGCAAGCGGTCACTCGTCCACTTGATGTGCAGAAAAATGCGCAAATTGCCAGCCGTCAGCCGGCTTATTTCCAACAAGTGTCGATCGAGTTAAAGCAGAAGTTAGGTGATAAGTTTAAAGCCGACTCAGGCTTGCGGGTGTTTACTTCGCTCGATCCAGTGTCGCAAAGTAAGTTAGAGCAGGCGATCCAACAGCAGATCCCGCAGTTGGCAAAAACTGCTGGCCAAGATTTGGAAGCGGCTGCGATTGCGGTTGATCGCAACAGTGGCGAGATCCGCGCCATGGTGGGTGGTAAGCGTACCGGTTATGATGGTTTTAACCGGGTACTGAATGCCAGCCGTCAAATCGGCTCGCTGGTTAAACCAGCGGTATACCTCACTGCCTTAGCGCATCCGGATCAGTACCATTTAGCCACGACCCTAGAAGATAAACCGATCACTTTAAAAGGTAGCCAAGGTACTGCGTGGACGCCGCGTAACTATGATCGTCAATATCGCGGTGCCGTGCCGCTTTATCTCGCGTTAGCTCAATCGCTCAATGTGCCGACGGTGCAGTTGGGGATGCAGCTTGGCATTGAGCAAGTGGCGACCACGTTGGAAAAATTGGGGGTTAAACGGGATGAGATCCGCCCAGTCCCTTCGATGCTACTCGGATCATTTTCGCTGACCCCATATCAAGTGGCACAAATGTACCAAACCTTGACCAACTCGGGGCAAAAAGCGCCACTCTCTGCGCTGCGTTCGGTACTCGATGTACAAGGCAATGTGCTGTATCAATCTTTGCCGAAAGTCTCCCCAGCCGTGGATCAGCAAGCGGCATGGCTCACCACTTATGCGCTTAAGCAAGGGGTACAACAAGGAACCGGGCGCGCTTTACACGCTCAATTTGCGCACGCGGGTTTGGCTGGTAAAACCGGTACCACCAATGATAACCGTGATAGTTGGTTTGTCGGCGTGGATGGCCGCGAAGTGACTACCATTTGGTTGGGGCGTGATGATAACCAATCCACCAAATTAACCGGATCCAGCGGCGCGTTACGAGTGTATGCGCAGTATTTGCAATACCGTATCCCGCAACCATTACAGCTACCCTGGCCGCAAGGGATCAGCACTTTTGGGTTTGCTCAGCAGGCGCAAGGTGGCCTAACCCTTGATTGTGATAACGCGTTTAAACTGCCGATTTGGGATCCGCAACAAAAGTTCAAGCAGCAGTGCGATAATCGCCCGACGGAATGGATCAAAAATCTGTTTCAATGGTAGTTTCTTGCTTGGCTCACTGCGCTTAATTGATGCATGTCTTGCCGTTGTTTGGTGAGCGTTTGGCGTTTATAGTGATTTGATTCTTAAGAATTTCGAGGGTAATTCAGCGTGATGAGATGGGCGGCATTATTCAGCATGGTGGTGGGGATTGGGCTGACGCCTGCGCTGCTCGCACAACCGATACTCGGACAACCAATACTCGAACAACCTATAGAAGCTAAGCTCGTGTCGCGTCCTAAAATCGCCTTAGTATTGGCTGGCGGTGGTGCAAAAGGGGCGGCGCACATGGGGGTGATCAAAGCGCTGGAAGAGTTGCAGGTGCCGATCGATATCATCACTGGTACCAGCATGGGGGCTTATGTCGGTGGTCTGTATGCTACAGGCATGAGTGCACAAGAGATTGAAGCCTTGATTTATAGCGTGGATTGGAACCGCGGTTATCGCGATCGGGTTGATCGTAGTCAGCGCAGTCTGCGTGATAAAGAGTATGAAGACCGCTATCAAATTACTACCGACCTCGGTTTGCACTGGGGGGAGGTGCGTGCCCCCAAAGGGGTTGTGCAAGGGCAAAATATGCTGCGCATGCTACGCGAAACCACGGGTAATCTGCCGGCGTTTGAGTCATTCGATCAATTGGTGATCCCTTATCGTGCGGTGGCGACCGATATCATTAATCTGCAAGAAGTGGTGTTGGATAAAGGCTTTCTGGTCGATGCGATGATGGCCAGTATGTCAGTGCCTGGCGCACTGCCGCCTTATGAGATTGATGGTTTGTGGCTCGTCGATGGTGGCGTGACCAATAATATGCCGGTTGATGTTGCTCGTGCGATGGGTGCGGATATTATCATCGCGGTTGACATCAGTACCGATTATAAAAGCCAAGCCGATTTCACCAACCTGTTTACGGTAGCGGATCAACTGTCCAACTATCTAGTCCGGCGTAGCACTGAAAAACAGAGTGATCATCTGCATCCGCAAGATCTGTTATTGCGTCCATCGGTGGGCAAAATGGAGACCACCGAGTTTGCTAAAATGCCGGATGCCTTTGCCATGGGCTATCACGTGGCGCAACAGCAGCGTGAGTTCTTACAGCGTATCGCGCTCAATAGCGCACAGTATCAAGCGTATCTTGAGGCCAAACAGCAACGGCGCAAAACTTTACGCTATGGCGATCAGATCCACATCGATCACATTGTGCTGCACAATGACAGCCACTACAGCGATCGACTGCTTCTCAATCGACTCAATTTAGCCCCCGATCAAACATTCAGCCAAGAGCAAATAGAAACCCGTATTGAAGATCTCTATGCGTTAGATCGCTTTGAATTGGTGCGCTATCAATATCAGCAGCAAGGTACCACCCAACAATTAGCGATTGATGTACGAGAAAAATCCTGGGGGCCGAACTATGTCAATTTTCGATTTTTTCTTGAGGATGATTTCACAACCAATAGCCAATACGCTCTGGGGGTTTCGACCAATTTTACCGACATCAATCCCCACGGCGCGGAATTGACCCTCAATTTAGAAATGGGCACCGACAAGCTAGTGGAAGCGCAGCTGTATTCGCCTTTTTTATCGGAACAGAAAATTTTTACCACCGCAGCTTTGGCCTACAGTAACGAGACTCGCAACGCCCCATTAACCGGATTTAATGATACTTCGTTGAGCGCAACCAAAAATTATTTGCCAGTGACCTACTCAGAATGGGTGGCCGAAATGGCGTTGGGGTATCAGGTTGAATTATGGCGCGAGTTGAAAGTAGGGCTGCGCTATAGCCAAGGTGATGGTGAAGCCTCTTCTTTACCGGTTTTCGGTGACTTTGCCTTCCAACGGCGTGGGCTATTTTTTGATTACCGCCACGACACCTTGGATGATTTTATTCTGCCTCAGCAAGGGCTCTATTTTAATTTGGGATACTTAGTTTCCAAAGACAGTTTTGATGGGAGTAATCCATTGTCTGACACGATGACACCATCAGATACTGTGTCTGAGTTATCCGCCCGCTTGGTGGCTGCACATACTGTGGCTCGCCACACTTTGGTGGCTAATTTGGATATGGGGGTGGTGAAAAGTGAGCATTCATCAACGCCAATCGACCCGAAAAGCATTGGGGGTTTTCTTAATTTATCCGGTATTCCACGTAATAGCCTGATTGGTCAGAACAAAGTTTACGGTAATCTCATTTACCGTTACCGCTGGTTTGATAATGATTTCGGGATGTTTACCTCACCAGTCTATTTAGGCGCTTCGCTAGAGTATGGGGGGGTATGGTCAGACCCAGATCTGCGTTTGAAAGAGGCGCCCTTGTATCGTGCCAGTTCACTGTTTGCTGGGGTCAATTCACCGATTGGGCCAATCATGTTTGGCTATGGGCGCACTGAACAACATTATGATTCAGTGTATTTTATTATCGGAACCACGTTTAAATAAGCATATCTTGCGTGGTGGATGATTGGACGCGGCTTGCGAGCAAGTTCAGATGTGGATGATAAGTTGCGTTGATTAGCCGGTGACTTTGATGAGTAAGTTGCTATGTGGGTCAAAATGGTGAGATTTTAATTGCAAGTTAAACTTGCTATTCTGACCCCACTGTTTGGCGCTCTTGCGCACGGTTGCTCTGTCAAACGGAGTGATAGCAAGCGTGAGGGAGCGTCAAATTTCCAAGGATGTTCGCGGGTATTGTGATCAACGACGCGAACCGCAATGAGAGGAAAATGTCGTGCTTGAAGCCTACCGTAAACACGTCGCAGAGCGTGCTGCTGAAGGGGTCGTTCCAAGAGCTCTAGATGCAGAACAAGTTGCTGGACTTGTTGAGTTACTCAAAAATCCGCCGCAAGGTGAAGAAGCTTTTGTGCTTGATTTACTTGAAAATCGAATTCCACCGGGCGTGGATGAGGCGGCGTATGTCAAAGCCGGATTCTTAACCGCTGTCACCCAAGGTAAGGTGAGCTCTCCTTTAATCAGCCGTGCCAAAGCGGCTGAATTACTCGGTACGATGCAAGGTGGTTACAATATCGAACCATTGATTGCATTGCTGGATGACGCCGCTCTTGCGCCGATCGCGGCCAAAGCGCTGTCACATACGCTGTTGATGTTTGACAACTTCTACGATGTACAACAAAAAGCCAAAGCGGGTAACCCGTTTGCTCAGCAGGTGCTGCAATCATGGGCGGATGCCGAGTGGTTCTTATCCAAGCCCGCGTTAGCTGAAAAAGTCACGCTAACGGTGTTTAAAGTCAGTGGCGAAACCAACACCGACGATCTCTCACCTGCACCGGATGCTTGGTCACGTCCAGATATTCCGGTACATGCTCTCGCCATGCTCAAAAATGCGCGTGAAGGGATCGAACCTGATGTGCCGGGCAAAGTGGGCCCGATTCAGCAAATCGAGGCGCTTAAAGCGAAAGGTCATCAACTGGTGTATGTCGGAGATGTGGTTGGTACCGGCTCATCGCGCAAATCGGCCACCAACTCGGTGCTGTGGTTTATGGGCGATGATCTACCTAACGTGCCCAATAAGCGCACTGGTGGGTATGTGCTGGGGGGTAAAATCGCGCCAATTTTCTTTAATACCATGGAAGATGCCGGAGCCTTACCGATTGAAGTCGATGTGTCTAAGCTTAAGATGGGCGATGTGATTGATCTCTACCCATTGGCGGGCAAAGTCTGTGATCACCAAACCGGAGCAGTATTAGCCACCTTTAAGCTAAAAACCGAGGTGCTTATTGATGAAGTACGTGCTGGTGGCCGCATTCCGCTGATTGTTGGCCGTGGTTTAACCGATAAAGCGCGCCATGCCTTAGGTTTAGAGCCTTCAAGCGAGTTTCGTCGCCCTGTTGCGGTTGCCGATAGCGGTAAAGGCTATACGCTGGCTCAAAAAATGGTCGGTAAAGCTTGCGGCGTCGCCGGTATTCGTCCGGGCACTTATTGTGAGCCTAAAATGACCACCGTTGGCTCACAAGATACCACTGGCCCTATGACGCGTGATGAACTGAAAGATTTGGCTTGTCTTGGTTTTTCGGCTGATCTGGTGATGCAGTCTTTCTGCCACACTTCGGCCTACCCGAAACCGGTGGATGTGCAAACCCACCATACACTACCGGATTTTATTATGAACCGTGGCGGAGTCTCGTTGCGTCCCGGTGATGGCGTGATCCATTCTTGGCTGAACCGAATGCTACTGCCAGACACGGTCGGCACTGGTGGCGATTCGCATACCCGTTTCCCGCTGGGGATCTCTTTTCCTGCCGGCTCCGGCTTGGTGGCATTTGCTGCAGCAACGGGAGTCATGCCATTAGATATGCCTGAGTCGATTTTAGTGCGTTTTAAAGGTCAAATGCAGCCGGGGATCACCTTGCGTGATTTGGTGCACGCAATCCCTTATTACGGCATTCAACAAGGTCTGTTGACCGTCGAGAAATCCGGTAAGATCAATGAGTTTTCTGGGCGGATTCTTGAGATCGAAGGGGTAGAACATCTGACCGTTGAACAGGCGTTTGAACTATCAGATGCTTCGGCGGAACGTTCTGCGGCCGGTTGTACGGTAAAACTATCACCGGCTTCGATTACCGAATATCTGCAATCCAACATTGTGATGCTGAAGTGGATGATCGCGGAAGGCTATGGCGATGTGCGTACTATTGAACGCCGGATTGAAGCGATGCAGGCTTGGTTAGCCAATCCGGTACTGATGGAAGCAGATCAGGATGCGCAATACGCTCATGTGATTGAGATTGATCTAGCCGAGATTAAACAGCCAATCTTGTGTGCCCCGAATGATCCGGATGATGCGCGGTTGCTGTCAGATTGTGCTGGCACCGCCATCAATGAAGTGTTCATCGGTTCTTGTATGACCAATATTGGCCACTTCCGTGCGGCAGGCAAATTACTGGAGCAGTTCAATGGTCAATTACACACCCGACTGTGGGTCGCTCCGCCTACCAAGATGGATCGAGATCAGCTGATCGAAGAGGGCTATTACGGTATTTTTGGCCGAGCCGGAGTGCGCATTGAAACGCCGGGATGTTCGCTGTGTATGGGTAACCAAGCCCGAGTGGCGGACAACGCTACGGTGATTTCAACCTCAACGCGTAACTTCCCTAACCGGTTGGGCAGTGGCGCTAACGTCTATCTTGCTTCGGCAGAATTGGCCGCAGTGGGGGCGATTTTAGGACGGATCCCAACCCTGGCTGAGTATATGCAGTATGCCAAACAGATTGATGCAACGGCGGCAGATACCTACCGCTACCTTAATTTCCATCTGATGGGGCAATACACCAGTAAAGCCAACGCGGTTATTTTGCAACAACCCGCTTAAGCGTAAACGTAAGTTCTGCTATCAAAGCCGCGCTAGTCGCGGCTTTATTTTGCTGTACGTTTTCAAGGTATGATGAAACTTGGTCAAACCGGACTTTTCCCCTCACTCAGCGCTTTGCGATATACTTAAGCCATGATGTATCGAGCGGGAGAGCCGCATGGAATTTGAATTTATTAAGAACACCTTGTTAGGCGAGTATGCGGTCCGCTGTAGTATGGATCATCAAATTGTTGGCCGTTGGTTGCAAGAAGAGATTGGTCAAGATCAAGGCAAACTTAAACAAATTTTTGCTTTGATTGAGCAAGCGGCCGATTCACCAAGCCAAGAGTGGCTTTGGACTGGGCGTGAAATTTCTCTTATGGTGCAAGGTGATGAGATCACGGTGCAAGATAATGCCCTGGCTTATGACACCGAGCATGAATTAGAGAGTGATTTCTTTTTGTATGACAGTGAAAGTATCGCTACTTGTGGGCGAGAAGACTTTCTTGCGTTGCTGACCCAGTGGCAGAGCTTTATTCAGTCGCGCTGATTGCAACGCCAATCATTAAAGTGCCAATCATTAAATTTTCAATCATCAAAACCTTAGCCATCAAAATTGGCGGCTGAGGTTAAATCGTGTGCATTATTGTAGGGAAAAGGCTGCACCAAATGAGTGCAGCCTTTTGTTTTTTTAGAATGCTTGTGGTTTTTATTGTTTAAAATCATGGCGTTAAAAGTTGGCACGCGGCTTGGATAATCAATAGCAAATCGACGACTGTTTCGGAGAGGAAGAGATGAAACTGATTAGCGCTATTATTAAACCATTCAAGTTGGATGATGTTCGTGAAGCATTGGCGGACGTGGGTATCGAAGGGATGACAGTGTCTGAAGTCAAAGGCTTTGGGCGGCAGAAAGGGCACACCGAGCTGTATCGTGGTGCGGAGTATCAGGTCGATTTTTTACCTAAGGTAAAAATTGAGATCGCAACCCAAAGCGACAATGTCGATCGGGTACTTGAAGCCATTATCAAAGCGGCGCACACCGGAAAAATCGGTGATGGCAAAATCTTTGTCTATGACCTGAGCCATGCGGTGCGTATTCGTACCGGTGAAATGGATTCAGAAGCCCTTTAACCTCAAGGATGAGAGATTGAATTATGGAATTATCAACCACAGTGACTGAGCTGCGTTATGCGCTCGACACGTTTTTCTTCCTGATTTCAGGAGCGTTAGTAATGTGGATGGCGGCGGGATTTGCCATGCTCGAAGCGGGGTTAGTGCGCTCGAAGAATACCACTGAAATTCTGACCAAAAACTTTGTGCTGTATGCGATTGCGTGTACCACTTATTTAGTGGTCGGCTACAACATTATGTATCTTGATAATACTGAAGGTGGTTGGTTACCCTCTCTCGGAACACTGATTGGCTCACAAGCTGAGGGGGCAGATCACTCACTAGAGGCGGATTTCTTCTTTCAAGTCGTGTTTGTTGCCACATCGATGTCGGTGGTTTCTGGTGCCGTCGCGGAACGGATGAAGCTGTGGGCATTCTTGATCTTCTCGGTGATTTTGACCGCGTTCATTTATCCTATTGAAGGTTACTGGACTTGGGGTGGCGGTTTCCTTGCCGAGGCCGGTTTTAGCGATTTTGCTGGTTCTGGTATCGTACATTTAGCTGGTGCTTCGGCAGCATTGGCGGGAGTGTTGTTGCTCGGAGCTCGTAAAGGTAAATACGGTAAAAATGGTGAAATTCACCCGATCCCTGGCTCGAACATGCCATTGGCAACCTTAGGTACATTTATTTTGTGGCTGGGTTGGTTTGGCTTCAACGGTGGCTCACAATTGATGCTCTCCGATTTTGAAAATGCGACGGCGGTGGGCAAGGTGTTCCTCAATACTAATGCCGCGGCAGCCGCAGGGGCGATTGCAGCACTACTAGTATGTAAAACCACTTGGGGTAAAGCAGATTTAACAATGATCCTCAATGGTACGCTGGCTGGATTGGTCGCGATCACCGCCGATCCTTTGTCGCCCTCGCCACTGTATGCCGTAGCGATTGGTGCCGTCGCTGGTGTATTGGTGGTATTTAGTATCATCGCGCTTGATAAGCTGAAAATTGATGATCCGGTGGGCGCGATTTCGGTACATGGTGTATGTGGCTTATTTGGTTTACTTGCGGTGCCAATCAGTAATGCAGAGGTGACATTGGGCGCCCAGTTACTTGGTGCGGTGGTGATTTTTGCTTGGGTATTTAGTGCCAGTCTAGTGGTGTGGTCCATTATCAAAGCAACAATGGGGATCCGTGTCTCAGAAGAAGAAGAGATGGAAGGGATGGATATGCACGATTGTGGCGTTGTTGCCTACCCAGAGTTTGTAAATAACAAATAATTCATTGATTATTATCACTAATAAAACAAAACCTACCAGAGTGGTAGGTTTTGTTTTTCAATTGGAAATTTCCATACTATTATATTATTGATAATCATTATCAATAATAAGTCTAAGGGAAACTTTCAATGAAAAAACTGCTCAGCTTATCTGTCCTCACTCTTAGCTCATTGGCTTCTGGTGCCTTTGCTGCTCAACATGTGAATGTTTACTCTTATCGCCAACCATTCTTGGTTGAACCTATGTTTCAGGAGTTCACCAAACAAACGGGCATCAAAGTTAATGTTAAATTTGCCAAAGAAGGCATTGCCGAGAAACTTGCTCAAGAAGGTGAATATAGTCCTGCCGATGTGATCTTAACGGCTGAGTTTAGCCGTCTGTTTGAGTTAACCGAAAAAGGTCTGACTCAGCCACTTGATAGCCGAGTGATTGAACAGAATATTCCGGCTCAATACCGTGATAGTGGTGATGAGTGGTTTGCCTTGACGCAACGTACGCGCAGTGTCTACTCATCTCGTGAGCGTGTTGGTAAATTAGGTAACGATTTTGATTATATGGATCTCGCCAAGCCCGAGTTTAAAGGAAAAATTTGTACTCGTAGTGGTAAGCACCCATACAATATTGCCCTTGTCGCCTCTATCATTGCGCACCATGGTGAAGCACAAGCCAAAACTTGGCTAGAAGGCGTTAAGGCAAACTTGGCTCGTAAACCACAAGGTAATGATCGTGACCAAATTCGTGCAATTAAAGAGGGACTGTGTGATCTGTCGTTAGGCAACAGTTATTATTTAGGTGCAATGCTCAATGATGCGCAACAAAAATCTTGGGCAGAAGCTGTGTATATCAATTTTCCTGGTCAAAATGCACAAGGTACTCATGTGAATGTGAGTGGCATGGCAATGGCGAAATTCGCGCCAAATCGTGATAATGCGATTAAACT
The DNA here is from genome assembly GCF_029635775.1 of Vibrio misgurnus. Taxonomy (NCBI): domain Bacteria; kingdom Pseudomonadati; phylum Pseudomonadota; class Gammaproteobacteria; order Vibrionales; family Vibrionaceae; genus Vibrio; species Vibrio misgurnus. Next base: position 496,373 of record NZ_CP113241.1, read on the forward strand.
TATGGAATTTTTAAGTGATGCAACAGCTCAACAAATGTATGCACAAGTCAATTATGAATACCCAGTGAAAGAGGGGGTTCAACGTTCGACTTTAGTGGCGTCATGGGGCGAATTCAATATCGATCAGCTCGCTCTGGAAAAAATTGCAGACTACAACTCGGCGGCTATCAAGCTAATTGATGAAGTCAAGTTTGACCTGTAAGTGAAATCAGGGGTATAAGGTACCCCTATTTTATTTGCGTGATGCAGCGCGTTAATCGCTGTTCAAGCCTTGTATTGTTAGGCAATGAAAGAAAAATATTTTACTTGGAAAATGAGCAGTTTTGCATTGGCTATCCTGCTTATTTTGCCCATTCTCTCGATCTTCTATAGTGCATTTGGTAGCAGTGGTGAGGTTTTTGCTCATTTACTGGCGACGGTAATGCCAACTTATATTTTTAATACCTCAGTGTTAACGGTGGCGGTATTACTACTGACGCTATTGTTAGGGGTACCTTGTGCTTGGCTCATTGCCATGTGTCAATTACCGGGTGAACGCTGGTTACAATGGGCGCTAGTGCTACCGTTAGCTATGCCTGCTTATATTATTGGTTATCTATTTACCGATTGGTTTGATTATGCCGGACCGGTTCAAATCGCTTTACGTGACTGGACTGGCTGGCAAGCCGGTAGCTATTGGTTTCCAAATATCCGTAGTTTAGGTGGTGCGAGTGTAGTGCTCGCTTTGGTTCTTTATCCTTACGTTTATTTACTTTGTCGGGCTGCATTCATGGAACAGAATGTCACGCTGCTTCAATCCGCCCGTTTGTTAAGATGCTCTCCGTGGCAAAGCTTCTGGCGCATCTCATTACCATTAGCTCGTCCTGCTATTGCAGTCGGTTTATCTTTAGTTGCAATGGAAACGATTGGCGATTTTGGCACGGTAAGTTTATTTGCGGTCAATACGTTAACCACAGCTGTCTATGACACTTGGCTTGGTTATTCAAGTCTTAGTGCGGCAGCCAAAATTTCGGCGCTGATGTTAGTTGTGCTGTTATTGTTGCTTAGCAGTGAGCGTTACAGCCGTCGGCGACAAAAACTCTACCAAAACCAATTTAATAGTCATGATGAATATCGCTACACCTTAAAAGGTTGGCGTTTATGGGTAGCTTTAACTTGGTGCTGGGGACTGGTGGCCATCGCCTTTATTGTGCCGTTATTACAATTGATCAGTTACAGTGGGACTTACTTTGCACAAAGTTGGACGGTGCAGTTTAGAGAGTACGCCCTGAATAGTTTTATGGTTTCGATGAGTGCGGCAGTGATTGCAGTATTAGTGGCTTTGATTACCAATTTTTATGTCCGTTTACAAAATAACCGTTCCAGCGAGGTGCTGATGCGTCTTTCTTCGCTGGGCTATGCGGTGCCAGGAACTGTGTTAGCGATTGGTATTTTGGTGCCTGTCTTGGCACTGGATCATCTAATCAATGATATTGCAAAACTGATGCAGTGGCAGCGTCCTGGGTTAATCTTCTCTGGGAGTTTATTTGCGATTGTCTTTGCATTAGTGGTGCGCTTTTCTGCTGTTGCGATTGGTAGTATTGAAAGCAGTTTAAGCAAAATCTCTCCGTCCTTAGACATGGCGGCGCGTACCATGGGGTGTCATGCTAATCAAATGCTTATGCGAGTACATCTACCCCTGATTCGGCGTGGAGCGTTAATTGCGGGATTATTGGTTTTTATTGAGTCGATGAAGGAGTTGAATGCATCGATTCTATTGCGCCCGTTTAACTTCGAAACACTGGCAACTTATGTTTATAGCTACGCCTCCGATGAACGTTTAGAGCTGGCGGCGTTGCCAGCGATTTTGTTGGTGTTGGTGGGGCTGATCCCTCTGGTTATGGTTAACCGTTCTTTGGAGCAAAAGCACTGATGAGCTGTGCGTTATTGATTGAAAACCTGACTTGCCAATATGATTCGCAAACCGTATTGAAATCATTGTCACTACAAGTTAATCCGGGTGAAATCGTTTGTCTGCTGGGAGCGAGTGGTTGTGGTAAAACCACGTTATTAAAATCGATTGCAGGTCTTATACCTTTAGCGGCAGGACGACTGAGTCTTAATTGTGTGACGTTAGATGATGGTGAGCATTGGCTACCACCCGAACAGCGTAATATCGGGATGATTTTCCAAGATTATGCATTATTTCCTCATTTGACGGTGGCGCAGAATGTTGCTTTTGGCTTGAATCGTATGCCGGCGGTGCAAAAGCAGGCTAAAGTCTGCGAGATGCTCTCTCTGGTCCATCTGAATGATTTTGCTGATCGCTATCCGCATCAGCTTTCGGGAGGACAGCAGCAGCGTGTCGCGATTGCTCGGGCTTTGGCCTATAAACCGGATTTATTACTGCTTGATGAGCCGTTTTCAAATATTGATACTCAAGTCCGTCATGAGCTAATGATTGAAATCCGTAAAATCTTTAAACAGCAAGGGGTGACGGCCATTTTTGTCACGCACTCACGGGAAGAAGCATTTACTTTTGCTGATAAAATGGCAGTAATGAATCGCGGTGTCATTGAGCAGTTTGGTAGTGCGGTGGATCTTTACTATCAACCATCGAGTCAGTTTGTCGCTGATTTTCTTGGTGGGGGGAGCTATTTAGAGGCTAGACGGATCAGCGAAACCGAATACCAAACCCGACTTGGGATAGTTGAGGCGATAGCTCGTCAACCCATTGACTTAGCGGCCACCTGTAAATTACTGCTGCGTCCGCAGCAGGTTCAGATCCACGCGGCACAAACTAGCCAAGTGACGGTAACTGAACTGCAATTTATGGGTGACCATTGTCGCTATCTAGTGGACGCCTATGGCACGCAATTGATCGCGACTTCATCACAAGCCTTAGGCGTCGGGCAGGCGGTCGAGGTGCATATTGATACTCAGGGAGTGCTCGCTTTCGCTTAATCTACGCTGGAAAAAAGCCCGGCCAAAAGACCGGGCAAGTGTCGTTCAGTACTGAGGGGACTTAACCTCAGCGATGAGAACCACTCGGTGATATTCCCTTCCTACTTGAAGCTGCTGTGGTGTTGGAGACGTTCGTTCACCCCAATCACATAGTTTGCCTATGCTCATGGGGACTCACTCACTTGCTGCCTACCCGCAGCTCCAAGTTGTTTGGGTATAGTTATAACTAGGCTTATTGGTTATAACGCCAAGAAGGCTTTCATCTGTTGAAGAACACGCTCTGCAGTGGGTTGATCGGCCATTTCGGCAAAAATACGCAGCAAAGGCTCAGTGCCAGAGAAACGGGCAATCACCCAGCCGCCATTTTTGAAATAGACTTTCGCCCCATCTTCGTAACTGACCTTGTCGATTGCAAACTCAAACTCAGGCAGTTTTTTCTCAATGTATACTTTGCGGTAAATCTCATCGCGCTGGGCCGGCTTAAATTTACAATCGCCTTCTGCAGTGTAGGCATAGCCGTAACGAGCGTAGATCTCGCTTAATAGCTCAGAGAGTTTTTTACCGGTGACGCTGATCATTTCAACCAATAGGCTTGAGGCAAACACGCCATCTTTCCCTTTAATATGACCACGGATGGTTAGACCGCCAGAGCTTTCACCACCGATCAGTGAATCGTCCGCTTCCATTTGTGACGAGATGTGCTTAAAGCCGACTGGGACTTCAAAACACTGCTCACCATGATCGGCGGCGATTTTATCGAGTAAGTGGGTGGTGGCAATGTTACGGACGACCGAACCCTTCCAACCTTTATACTCCAGTAGATAGTAGTAAAGCAGGATCAGCACTTCATTCGGATGAATAAAGTTGCCTTGCTCATCAATAATGCCTAATCGGTCAGCATCGCCATCGGTGCCAATCCCCAGATCATAACCTTCATGTTTCACCAAATGTTTTAAACGATACAAGGTGGCTGCACTGGGCGATGGCATTAGCCCTCCGAAATCGGGGTTTTTACCATCATTAATCACATCCACATCACAGCGGCCATTGATCAGTACGGTTTGCAGCGCATTTTTAGCAACGCCAAACATCGGATCGATCAATACGCGCAGATTGGCTTGTTTGATCGCCTCAATATCAATCGCATTAATGATGCTATCGACGAATTCGTTCATCGGGTTGATGATCTTGATCTGCTTATCGTTAACCGCTTGTTCAAAATCGATCCATTGGACATCTTGTTGGCTCATGGTCGCGATTTGCTGTTCAATCTTTTGCGTGATCACTTCATCGGCATCACGGCCACCGCGAATAAAGACTTTAATTCCATTGTAATCGGCTGGGTTATGCGAAGCGGTGATACAAGCTGAATACGCACAATCCATCTCTTTGGCTTTAAACATCACCACCGGTGTGGGTACAAATTTATCAATAAAGCTCACCACAATACCATTCGCGGCTAATACTTCGGCAAACCAGCGTCCGGCTTTATCGGATAAAAAGCGGCGGTCATAGCCAATCACGAAGCCTTGTGCTGCCACTTGTTCATGTTGAATGATGTTCGCCAAAGCTTGAGCCACCAAACGCACATTATCTTTAGTGAATTCCTCACCAATAAACGCACGCCAGCCGCCAGTACCAAATTTAATCATTTTCTCTCCCTATTCCTTTGCCTGTTGTCATTGTCGGGGGCGCTGACAACGGGTTTGGACATAAAACGTTTAGGTATTAGAAAACGGGCACTCAGCGAATGCCCGAAAATCGGTTAACCCAGAATCACCACCACTTGATTGATGCTGCCTGCGGCTTGAACCGGCACAGCACCTTCAATCGCTTGGCCATTGAGCGTGATCGATTGCACACCTTTTGATACGCCGTGTGGGTTTTCCACTTTGATTTGGTAAGTCGCATCACGCCACTCACGAGTCACTTCAAAACCGGGCCATGAAGTTGGGATACAAGGATCAATTTCCAGTCCAGCAAAGCCCGCTTTGATACCTAACATGTAGTTGGTGACCGCGTGATACGCCCAGCCAGAAGTACCGGTTAACCACGGGTGGTTAGCGCGGCCATGATCTTGGTGATCGCGGCCCATAATGAACTGCACGTAAGAGTACGGTTCGGCAATCCGAGTCTCGATGATGTCGTTTTGGTTGTATGGGTTGAGTGCGTCATACAGTTCCATCGCACGATCGCCACGCCCCAGTTTCGCTTCAGCCACCCACGCCCATGGGTTTGGATGCGAGAAGATCGCGCCGTTCTCTTTCACGCCTTGGTAAACACGAGTCACGAAACCAATGTCATCATTTGGCGTTGCGAATGAGGGGGCATTCAGATGTAGGCCGTATTTGGAGAACAGATATTGGTAGACCGCATCCATCGCTTTGATGCCGCGTTCATGGCTGACTGTGCCAGAGAGCACCGCCAATGAGTTAGACTCTAAGTGCACCTTACCTTCGACTTGATCAAAGGTACCGATCTTGTCACCATTTTTGGTCAGGCCACGGATGTACCATTCACCTTGCTCATCCCACAAGTGAGTTTCACATGCATTACGCACACCGTCCGCCATCGCTTGATACTTGTCGGTCGCCGCTTGATCATTACGATAACGTGACAGCTCAAGGAACGCTTCCAATGCCCAGAAATGTAGGAACGAGACCATAGATGACTCACCGCCACCTAAGTTTAAGCAGTCATTCCAGTCGGCACGTAAGCCTTTACAAATCCCGGTTTGGCCAACGTATTCAGCCGAGAAGTCCAATGCGGCCATCATATGCTGATACACACTAGCGTTACCGCCATCAGCATAAGGGATCTCTTCATCGATAAACGCAAAATCGCCGGTTTCTTTCACATAGCTGAGGATGGTCGGCACTATCCACAGGTGATCGTCCGAGCAGGTATCTTTGATGCCGTGGATCTTGTCGTCATCCGATGGGGTTGGTACCACGGTAGGTGATTTAGACGGTTTGACATCCGCTTTCGCCGGATCGAACCAATCAGGATCAAACAAGTGCAAGCCATAACCCGCTTTCACTTGGCCGCGCAGTAGGTCAACCAAGCGTTTACGCGTCATGGTTGGGTTAGTGTGCGGGACGGAGATCGCATCTTGCGCGGTATCGCGGTAGCCAAGACCGGTACGGCCGCCAACTTCAATGAAAGAAGCAAACCGTGACCATACTACACAAGTTTCTGCTTGGTAGAGGGTCCAAGCGTTGATCATGGTATCCAGTCCTGGATTTGGCGATTTTACTTGGAACTTAGCACAGCGCTCATCCCAGTGGGCTTTAATGCCGGCAAACGCTGCATCGACTTGAGTGAGGTCTTGGTATTTGGCACGCAGTTTCGCACCATTACCTTTACCAACCCCAAGAATTACCGCGAAGCGTACTTTTTCACCAGGTTGCAGCACAAATTGTTTATGCAGTGCGCCACAGTGGTTGTAGCAGGTTTGCGCGCTGTTAGAGCATCGACCTTGGGCAACCGCAATTGGGTTAGCTTCATCACGGTACATGCCAAGGAACTGGTCACGTTGACCGTCGTAGCTGTCGGCATCAAAGGTTGCAGTTAAGTAGTAGAAACCTAAGAAATCATCGGTGTTGTAATACAGATCATATTCGATCACGCCATCTTGGAACGAAGTGCCCGCAGAGTAGAGTGACATCTGGTGGTTTTGGTTATCCGATTTGATGTGGCTGAAAGAGAACTCAACGTAGTTAAACGCACTGATGGTACGCACTTCATTCGAGGTGTTTTCAATCACCACATCCCATACTTCGGCATCTTCACCTTTGGGGACGAACAGCGTTTTAGTCGCGTGGATCCCGTTGTAGTCACACTTGAATTTTGAGTATGACAAGCCGTGACGCACTTCGTATTTGGCTTGCTCAAGGCTTTTCGCCACTGGTTGCCAAGATATTGACCAAAAATCACCGCTCGCATCATCACGCAGATACACGTAATGACCAGGGCGATCTTGGGTAAAGTTAGGGCGGAACTTGGTCACGCGATTGTACTCAGGCGAGTGGTAGAACGAATAACCTCCCGCGTTATGAGAAATCACAGTACAAAACTTTTCTGTACCGAGATAGTTAGTCCAAGGGGCGGGTACGTCAGGGCGAGTGATGACGTATTCGCGTTGTTCATTATCGAAATAACCGTATTTCATGGTGCTTTCCTTTTAAACTAGCTGCGTTGGGCAGCTAAAACCTATGCTAGTGAAAACTTATGCTGAGTAAAAATTTATGCTGAGTAAAAAAAGGGTTGATAAGCCCACGACAATTCGAGACAACTCACATCGTCGTGGTCTTTGGTTACTCTTTCCAAGGTGCGCGATAAGTGATGTTTTGCTTATCGAGCAGCGGCAAATGCCCCTTTAGGCGCGCCAAATAATCTAACCAGTTACGTTGCGATTTTTCGGTCCAGCCCCCCTCGGCTAAAGCGGTTAAACGCGGGTAGAGCATATATTCCATCCGCTCAGGGTTATTGATCAGCTCACACCACAAGGCGCACTGGGTGCCGAGGATCCGTTTGCGTAGTGGGTCATCGATTGCAATATCGGCCAGCGGTTCATAACCGTAAGCACGCTCTAGCGGTGTGACGCCAGCCCAATCCACGCCCAGCTCTTCTGGGGCGAAATCTTGGGTCATATCGAGATAAGTGAATTGCCCTGGTTGCAAGATCACATCAAAGCCAAGCTTGGCGCATTGCAAAGCCGCCTGTTCGGATAACCAAGCGTAAATGATGGTGTCTTTGCTGACTTTATCGCCATGGTGGGCCTCTTCCCAGCCCACCATGCGCTTACCCAAACTTTTCAGTTTCTGTTCGGCATAACGCAGCAGGTGGCCTTGGAGCTCTTTGGGATCGGTATAACCTTGCTGTTGCATTAACGCTTGGCATTTAGGGCTATCGACCCACACGCCATTAGGAACTTCGTCGGCACCAATATGGATCAACGGACTTGGGAACAGATCGGCGACTTCTTGCAGCACAATATCTAAAAATTGATAAGTTCCCGGTAAAGCTGGCGAGAGCACATTATCGGTATAGTTTTGAATACTGCGATATTGAGAGCGATCTTCATCGTCGACTAACCATTCCGGCAGCGCTTTAATCGCGGCTCGGCAATGGCCAGGAATATCAATCTCAGGAATAACCGTGATACCGCGTTGCTCGGCATATTCGATCACTGAGCGGATCTCATCTTGGGTATAAAACCCGCCATGCCGTTCGGTCAATAAACTGTATTGAGGTTCGAGCACTTCATCCATACCGCGCCATGCGCCGATAGCGGTTAATTGAGGCAGGCGTTTGATCTCAATGCGCCAGCCTTCATCATCGGTGAGGTGCCAATGGAACACATTAAATTTGTAGTGTGCCAGTTGGTTGATCACTCGTTTCACTTGTTCTAACGAGTGAAAATGGCGTGCGCAATCGAGCATCATGCCGCGATATTTGAAACGTGGCGCATCGACGATTTTGACCAATGGGAAGCGTAAGTGGTCCGCTTGAGGCTGGGCCAGTTGTAATAAGGTGGCGCTGGCATGAATAAAGCCGCTATGGCTGCCTGCTTCAATGCTGATCCCTTGCGTATCAATCTGCAGTTGATAGTGACCGTCATCGAGAGTGGGATTGCTGCGATAAACAATATCACTGTGCCCAATCGCACTTAGGCCAACCCCATGTAAAGTTTGTAGTTCTTCAGCGAACCAGTGCGCGGCACGCTCAGCCAGATCGGAGTGCAAAGCGATCTGACTCGAACTGCTGATAACAAACTCGCCCTTAACTCGTTGCAGTGAGTTGGGCTTGGGGATCACGCACAGCTCGGCTGCGGTCACCGCAGGGATCTGGCTGCGCTCACGGTATGGAGAGGCGAGTACGATCGGGTTAACCGCCACTTCGATGCGTTCTGCCGATTGTCGGTCATTACGTTGTACGAAAGCGTGGGCGATACCATTGTCATAAAAATGATACGGCGCGGTTTTAATGATGAACTCACAATAAAAGTGACCATTGGCGGGCAGCACAGGCTCAGTGGGCACCAGTGAACATAAGCTGCCGACTTGGGTCAGTTGACCATGGGAGACGCTGGCTGGCTGAATATAGCGGTCAATCACAAAGTGCAGTGACCAGTCATGCAGATCTTGATCGCTCAAATTGTGCAAGGTTAAGCCAAAACGACAATCTGGCTGTTGTTCGGAGAGCACCGCAAATTCAATTCGATAACTCATAAACCATCCTTATACAGGTTGTGCTCGGGTTTTCCGGCAAACATTAATCCACCTTCGATAGCATCCGCTTGGGGGGCGACTAGCCATTGTTGGACTGGTGGCGATAACCAATCATGCAGGCGTTCAGCAATGCTACCCATCAGGCAGATCTGCTCTGCGCCTTTGCGATGCAGCGCGATTAGTAACATTTCGATATCCGCCGCCGTTTGCTTGAGTAGCTCGATCGCGAGCTCATCTCCGGCATACGCATGGCTGAAAATTTGTGGTGAAAACTGGGCATAATCGCAAGGTAGTGCGGTTTTGGACCAAGTGACGATCGCATCCAGATCATGTTGAAAATGGTCCATCACCACTTCACACAGTGGAGTGTGTGGGCGGATCTCATCTTGCGCGAGCAGAACCTGCTGAATGAGGCGCAGCCCCATTACGGCACCGCTGCCTTGATCTGAGATGGGAAATTCACGACCGCCGACCACATATGACTGACCATGTTTAAGCAGTAAGCCACATGACCCAGTACCCGCTATCATGATTGCTCCGTCATGGCCCAAATGTGCACCAAGGCAAGCGCCATAAGCATCCGTGTTTAGGGTCATTGAAGCAAAAGGGTGGGCTTGTTGCATAAAAGCATGCCATGCGTTTTTTTGTTCTGCGCCAGCTAACGCCAATCCAACATGCATGTTAGCGAATGCCTGCTCACTTAATCCACCTTGCTGGGCCGCGAGAGTAATGGCATCGATCACCGCTTGCAGCGCCCGATCGACCCCTAACAAAATGTTGGCGCTGCCACTTTTCGCTTCGCCGATCGATTGACCTTGCGCATCGCGGATCCTGGCTCGACAAGAGGTGCCGCCACCATCAACTCCAACGTAGTAAGTCATTCGGTCACCTCCGCAGTGGTGAAGTGATCAAATTGAGTCATGATCGCCAGCAGATACCAAGCACCATGCGGGATCCACTGTTCACCCCAGCGCCAGTTTTGCAGCAGATCGTGTTTTTGCTCATCAGGGTTGAACGCGATATCGCGCGGATCATCAAATCCGGCGGTGATCCCGTTACACACCCCGCCTTTGGCATTGAAAAAGCCCAAATGAGGCAGATAGTCTGGGTTATTTTGGCCATGACCATCGAGCATGCACATGTCGTAAGGGTTAAGGCCAACAATCCAGTTCAGTGCATTTTGTGCCCAAACTTGCAGTGATTGGGCAACGCTCGGCGTCAAATGAGGCTGGGCGAGGTAGGCCATGCTAGCCAGTGAGGCTAAGCGGGCATTTTCACCTTGCCACCAGTAACCACTCTCGTTGTCTTGTGCGATAAAAAAGCTGCTGCGTTTTGGGCTAGTGACGCCTTTCACGTACTGGCGTGGATAACCAAATGGGTTGGTGACTTGCGCGGTGATCGTCAGTTCAAATTGACAAGCTTGCTCGACCACGCGTTGCTGCTGGGCATAGTAAGCGGTATCGGTTTCGATATTGAGGTATTCACACAGGGCAATGACCGGTAGGCCCGCATCGGAAGGATGAAAGTAAGGGCGAACTCCATCACAGGTCGCCGACCAGTAATGGGTCATTTGCTGATCGCAGGTTTGACGCTGAGCCAAACGCTGTGCCCATTCACGCGCTTGCGTGAGATATGCATGGTTGTCGGTGCTACGGTACAGCTCACAACAGGCGAGAAGTGCGCAATATTCATCAATGATGTTTTCTACTCCATCATCGAGATATTGGCTATTGTGCTGTTTAAGGTGCCAATAACCCGTTTCTGCCGCCTGTAAATATTGCGTTTGGTTAAACTCACCATGGGTATCTAAGCGTGCTGCCGCGGCGAGCGCAGCAATCGCGATTCCGCCACCTTGACGAAATCCAGCTTGATAAGCGGCAGATTTATCGCCTTTTTGCGTCGCATAAGCGCAAATCTCTCGCTGTTTAGTGTCTTTGCTCCAGCGATCAAATACCGTCATATAGAAAAAGCCTGCCGAATCTTGCATTCGGAGCAAGAAGTCAGCGCCAAACAAGGCTTCATCGGTTAGGCGCGTGCGAGAAAATGGCGCAAAATCCGCGTGGTGTTGTAACACCGCTAGCCCTTTGAGCATGTTCCACACCACCATAGGTGTTTGCTGTGGATTCAAATAGTTAGCGTAAGAAAGGTGACTGAGATACTTACTGACGTCACCGGAAGCATCGTACCAGCCGCCATGCACATCGGCAGTGGTTGATGTGCCGAGCAGCGGTACGTGCTTGTCTTGTTGATCAAACTGCCCTGAGCAGCGCTGCGATTTGAAGTAGTGCAGCACATCGGAAAAGGTACGCTGCATCAGCACGCCTTGCCCAATGCTAAAGATGGCAGATTGAGTGTGCTCAAGGCGCAAATAGTAGTCGCCTGGAGTGGTAAAATCGGAAAAATCGATACGATGAAACTGTCCCTGATGCCAGCTATCCACGCTACCGTGCTGCTCGATAACAAGCGTGGCAACGGTTTGATGGCTACGAGCGCAAACCAAAAGCACACAGTCATCCATTAACTGTGTTTGGCCACATAGCAAAACTGCTTGCTTGGCACCTTTGGTTTCATAGCCAATGTGGTTGGTCAGTAACTGCATTCATGTTCTCCACTGGATGGATGGAGCTGGCTCCTGGCAGGATCAGGAGCCAGCTCGGTGGTTATTTTTGAGCTTGTTATTTTTCGAACAGATAACAACGTACAAAGTGGTTGTCAGAGAGCTGAGTTACTTCCGGTAGCGCTTCACGGCACTTCGCACTGGCGTGTAAGCAGCGTCCAGCGAAAGGACAGCCGACAGAATCTGGCGTCCACAACGGGATCTCACCTTTATTGCCTTCCAGTTTTTCATGGATGGATTTTTTCGGATCCGGTACGGCAGAAACCAGCAGTTTGGTATAAGGATGCTGAGGATCGTGAATGATCGCATCGGTATCCCCCCATTCCACCATGTGTCCGACATACATCACCGCCAAGTCTTCCGCGATGTAACGTGCGGTGGCGATATCGTGGGTGATGTATAGCAGCGACATCTGCCGCTCAAACTTCATCTCTTCCATCAGGTTGAGAACGCCCGCTCGAATCGACACATCCAGCATTGAGGTTGGTTCGTCAGCCAGTACCACTTCTGCGCCTACCGCAATGTTACGTGCCAAGTTGACCCGCTGCCGTTGACCACCCGAGAGTTGGTGTGGGTATTTGGCTGCCGTTTCTTTTGGTGGGATAAGGCCCACTTGCTCCAGCAGTTCATAAACCCGCTCTTCTAGCTCTTTTTTATTGCCCGGTGTGACCTTTTTGTGGATCAACAGGGGGCGAGCGATATGGTGGAAAATGGTATGGGTTGGGTTGAGTGAGCCAAACGGATCTTGCCATACCATCTGCACACCTTCGCGGTAGTGCATCAGATCGTCACGTGATGTGATGTCTTGAATGTCACGGCCTTTGTACTCAATGGTGCCCGAGGTTGGCGCGTACATCTTGGCGATCATTTTGGCGGTGGTCGATTTGCCTGAGCCTGACTCACCTACTACCGATAAACCGCGGCTTTTGTACATTTTGAATGACACGTCGTTAATCGCACGCATCATAGGTTGTTTGAGTGCGTTACTGTTGATCGGAAAATCTTTAACCAGATTTTTCCCCTCAACCAGTAATTCGCCAAATGATTTGCTCATAATTGTCTCCAGAAATTCTTTGCTACTGCTTAACCTTGCGCCTTAAGCTTTGATGGTCGCATTCGGTTGGGCGTAGAGATGGCAATTAGAAAAACGGCCATGCTCAATTTGACGCAGTGCGGTCGGTATCTTAGTGCAAGCCTCATGAACTCGGTCACAGCGAGCTTGGAAACGGCAACCTTGTGGAATTTCCAGCAGGTTGAGTGGGTTTCCAGGGATCCCTGTGAGCTTGGTTTTGGGTCCGGTTAACGGTGGAAAAGAGCTACCAAGACCTTTGGTGTAAGGATGGAAAGGGCTTTCCAGAATCTGTTTTGAAGGAGCAACTTCAATCAATTCACCTGAGTACATGATGCCGATGCGGTCAGAGAACTCGACCATCAGTGACAAGTCATGAGTAATAAATAAGATAGAGAAACCAAATTCTTCTTTTAACGCATATATTTTTTGCAGAATTTCACGCTGTACCACCACATCTAAAGCGGTGGTCGGCTCATCCATAATGATCATTTTCGGATTGAGCGCGAGAGCAATAGCAATCACCAAGCGTTGTCGCATACCGCCCGAAAACTGGTGCGGATAGTCATTGAGTCGGCTGGGATGGATATCGACGATCTCTAACAGACCTTCTGCGCGCCGTTTTGCTTGTTCACGTGTCATGTTGGTGTGACGCATGATCACATCGCAAAATTGCTCTTCCATGGTCAGCACTGGGTTGAGTGCATTCATTGCGCTTTGAAACACCATCGACATTTCTTTCCAGCGGAAGGATTGCATCCGTTCATCGCTGTATTTGAGGATATCTTCACCGTTGAAGATCACCTCACCACCGGTGATAAATGCGGGCGGCTTATGCAGGCGCATCAGCGAGAAGGCGACGGTTGATTTACCACAGCCAGATTCACCAGCCAGACCAAATACTTCGCCTGGGGCTAAATCAAAGCTGACATTGTTACAAGCTCGTACATCACCCGCATCGGTAATGTAGTCGACGCATAAGTTGCGGATTGAGATTAATGGTGCAGTCATGATTATTGATCTCCGCTACAAAGTGCATTTTGTTGTGCTAGGTCTGGTTGACGGGCTTTTTTGTCTTGCTTAGCCAGATTTTTCCAACGCTTCATACCTTTGTGTGAACGCAATTGTGGGTTGGCAATTTCATCAACCGCAAAGTTGAGCAGCGCTAGGCCAGTTACCAGCAGGGTTAAAGAGATACAAGGAGCAAGCAGTTCCCACCAAGCGCCAATCAGCATCGACGATGAGGTTTGTACGTTGTAAAGCATGATGCCCCAACTGATGGTGTTAGGATCGCCCAGTCCTAAGAAGGAGATGGTGGCTTCCATCATGATCGCGTACATCACCGAGCCGATAAAACTAGCGCCAACAATTGAAATTAGGTTAGGTAGAATTTCAATGAAGATAATGCGCCATGACGATTCACCGAGTACTTCTGCGGCTTTTACGAACTCTTTTTCACGCAGTGCCATGGTCTGTGACCGTACGACCCGTGCGCCCCACGCCCAGGAGGTACAGCCAATAATTAACGCAATAGTTAGCGGTCCCGCCTCGCCGATAAAGGCGGCTAATACAAACAGCAGCGGGTATTGTGGGATCACCAGCATGATGTTCATCGCGGCGGTTAGGAAGTCATCGATTTTCCCACCAAAATATCCAGCGGAAATGCCGATTACAGTGGCTAAGAAACACACCGTGATCCCCGCGCCAAAACCGACCGCGAGTGATACACGAGCCCCATAGGCGACTTGTGACCAAACATCGCGCCCCATGCGAGTGGTGCCTAGCACGTGATCTGCTTTTTTAGATATGGCCAGCGTACGACGATCGGTGGCTAAGTTTTCTGCTATCCAACCATCGGGATTAGCTTGTGCAGCTTTGACTACAAACGCAGGGTACTCATGAGGATTACCGGTGCGTTTATCTGGCGCAAAAGAGGTGATAACTGGGGCCGCTAGTGCGATAAACAGGAACATGCTTAAGATGGTGACACCAATCATCGCCATGCGGTTGCCACGTAAGAGTTTCCAAAGTGCTTTCATGATTATTTACCTCCCTTGCGTAAGCGAGGGTCTAGAACAACGTATAACATGTCAGCCAGTAGGTTAAAGAACAGCATGAACAGGGTCATGATAAGTAGCTGGCCTTGTAAAACTTGATAGTCACGAGCCGTAATGGCGTTAAACAGTACAGTACCTAAGCCTGGGTAGTTAAAGATGATTTCAATAATCAACTGACCACCAATCGCCATACCGAGTGACATGGAAAGGGCGGTCACACTTGGCAGTAGCGCGTTACGTGCGGCGTAGTTGAATACCACGCGGTTTTCGCTTAAGCCTTTGCCTTTCGCCATAGTGATGTAGTCTTCTGCGAGCAGGTTAATCATGTTGTTACGCATGTTGACTAAGAAACCGCCGATTTGCACAATTGAAGCACAGACCAGTGGCAATACCGCGTGATAGCCGACATCTTTAATAAATGCCCAGTTAGTCCAATCGGGTATGGTGCCCGGAGTGTAGGCGTAGCCGGTTGGGAACCAGCGTAAACCTATCGCGAAGGTAAACATCGCCAGCATAGCGATAACCACTTGTGGCACGGCTTGAATAACCAAGGTACCTGGTGTGATGAAGGTGTCATAACTGCTACCTCGTTTCCATGCGGCAAAGATACCGAGCACCGAACCGATAGAGAAAGAGATGATCACCGCCGTACCAGCAAGGAACAGCGACCAACCAAATGCACCACCCAGTAACTCATTGACACTTAATGGGTAAAATTTGATCGAAGTACCCAGTTCCCAAGTCAAGATGCTTTTGATGTATGTCACATACTGAACATACCAAGGGCCATCAACAAAGCCTAAAAGTTGTTTCATGGCTTCGATGCGCTCAGGTGTCACTTGTGCTGTGGCATGAGCAAACATCATAGTTACCGGATCACCCGGCATGGCACGAGGAATAATAAAGTTTAATGTTGCTGCAACCAGCAACGCGGCAAAATAGAACGACAATCGTCTTAAAAAGTAACCCATAACTTACACCTTACTCACCCAGTTTTGTCCTGTCTCTGGTTTCAGGTCTCGCCCCTAGCGAATTTGAGAGCGAGAAATCCCCTGACGACGAGCGCCATATGTTTGCTTAGCAGCCAATTAGCTTAACAACCAAAGGGGATTTAGATAGGCGGCGCACAGCGTGCGCCGCAAGAAATGAACGTGTATTACTTAACTGGTTTCAGATCCAGTACATGCAGTAGACGCTCTGGGATACCAGCCCAAATGCTTGGACGGCCCTGTGGATTTTCTTCACTCCACCAACCAGTAAAGCGAGTGGTGTTGTATTGGTACATCCACGCACCAGACATTACTGGGATAGTTACTTGATTTTCAGCAATAATCTTCTGAATACCGTGTGCAATAGCTAGCTGCTCATTTTTGTCTGCAGTTTTGTAGAAACTGTCGAGCAAGCTGTCGAGTTTCTTATCTGCGAAGTAGTGCATCGCGAAACGAGGCATACCGTCACCAGATTGCAGAGCTGAGTTGTAGCCGCTATTCCAGTAAGTGTGTGGATCAGCACCGTGGAAGTAGTTGGTGTACGCCACATCGTAAGTACCATCCAGCATTGCTTGGTTATAAACCGCAAATTCTGGTGTACGAGCACGCGCTTTGATACCCACTTCTTGGAGCTGTTCAACGGCTAGTTGCACTGTGTTATTAAAGTCAGTCCAGCCGTTAGGTGATTGGATCAGCAGTTCGAAAGATTTGCCAGATGGAGTTTCTACGAAACCGTCACCATTGACATCTTTGAAGCCC
The DNA here is from genome assembly GCF_029635775.1 of Vibrio misgurnus. Lineage (NCBI taxonomy): Bacteria > Pseudomonadati > Pseudomonadota > Gammaproteobacteria > Vibrionales > Vibrionaceae > Vibrio > Vibrio misgurnus. The sequence goes on from NZ_CP113241.1 coordinate 513,040, forward strand.
GCTTTTGCTAACAGTTTTTTAGAGCCTTCAACGTCATAGGTGTTGAAGCCTTTATATTTTTTGTGGGTCGCTTCATCAGACCATGCTTCGAATGCATAGCCTAGACCTGATGCGAAGTCATTGACAGTACCGCTGCCGTAGAAAGCGATGTCAATGATGGTTTGACGGTCAAGCGCCATTGAGAACGCACGACGGAAGTCTACGTTAGTCAAAGCTTCTTTCTTCGCAGGATCTGGGTTTTTGAAGTTCACCATGAACGACTGAGTACCCGCTGCTGGATACCAGTAGTGGTGATTAGGATTCGCTGCCGCATAAGTGCGATCGATATCTGGAATGAATGAAGAGGTCCAATCCAGTTCAGAGTTTACGATTTTGCCCAATAATTGGTCGTTGTTTGCGATTTGTGGTACACGCAGACAGTCAACCTCTAGGTTAGCGTTATCCCAGTAGTTCGGGTTACGACATTGAATGTACAGCTGTGGGGTGAAGGTATCGATCACGGTGAAAGGACCAGTGCCCACTGGGTTTTCATTGGTGAAAGTGGTTGGATCTTTAACATCTTTCCATACGTGCTCAGCAACGATAGGGATCAATGAAATTTCATAAGGTACGTTAGAGTTTGCTTCCGACAGGCTAAAGCGCACTTGGTACTCGTTTACTTTCTCAACTTTAGTAACCCACTTGTTGATACCACGTTGATCCAGTTCAGGTTTTGCTTTCAACAAATTGAAAGAATACACCACATCGTCAGCGGTGAAAGCTTCACCATCAGACCACTTAACCCCTTTACGGATATCAAAGGTGACACTCATCAAGTCATCAGACATTTTTAAGTTTTCCGCTAAACGGAAGACTGGAGTGTTACCTTTCATTTCATTAAAGACCACCAGTGGCTCATAGATGAAATCTGTAGTGGTACGCAGGTTAGTCGCTAGGTACGGGTTAAAGTTACGTACCATTGTAGGGTAGAAATCTGGCACGATAGTTAGCTCACTACGAGCAAAGGCTGGAGCTGAAACACTGGTTGCTGCTGCGATTACTGCTGCGGCTAGTGCGGTTTTTTTAATATTGGCAAGCATAGCTGTTCCTTACTAGTTGCTTTCATTTCACTAATGGATGGAATGTTATCAATTGATAAACACTCTCCAAGACCTACCTCATGATGATGCCCCGTCGGAGGGAGGGGGTAAATGAGTGGCCTGTAGGCCTTTGGCAGGAGTAAGAAAACACCTTACCAAGAAATTTATCAATTCGATTTCCCGTTAAAAACGTCAAAAGCATTGCTTGTCACGTTATTAACGTCAATATGCCTTGTGGTGAGTGTTTTTTATGCAAAATTTGTTGGGTGATTCGCGTCGCAAAAGCCAAACGGGTTACTGTTGTTAGTTAGTGATTACTTCTGTTGTATTCTCTTTAAATATTAGCGTTTGAGTGGTTTTTTTATTAACGAGATCTTGCTCACTAGCCCGATGTTCCGTTAATTTAACCGATGAAATTAATTCTGGCGAATTGTTGTGACCCCCTTCGCAATCTCAAACAAAGAGCAATGCTCCCCCTTAGCTGAGCGATGGCTTGCGTGTTTTTTTCGTCGTTTTGGTGAGGGTGAGGGCCGTGATTGTTACGTTTTTTTGTGATGTAAAGTAAGTGGCAAATATAGCATTTAGAGTCATTTCCAACCTTAGCCTGTTGGCCTACGGCTCGATAATTGCTGATAAAAAAAACCCACCATGTGGTGGGTTGAAATGATATCGGCTGATTAATCGCTGCTGGTGAGCAGCTTTTGTAACTTATCGCGCTGCATTTCAATATGAGCCCGTTCCGGACCTGATTCTTTGCAGTGTTCTAAGATGTAATCCAGCGAGTTGAGTACGGTTCTCCAACGTGGTGTTCTTGGTAGGGTTTCGATACGTAGGTATTTATCCAAGGTGCGAGTTTGTAAGGTACTACGGTCAAGATAGACACGCCATAAACCGCTTTGTTCAGCAAAGGTGAATTTGCTTTGCCCAGAAACTCTCTCCCAATAATTGAGCGCACTGGTCATCGCTTCGACTAATACTGCGCGCATCAAATCTTGTTTCGATTGATACTCACCAGTCGCTTTGTCGGCGAGCCGAGTAAACTCGCCACCGAGCTCTTTGAGTTTTTGCAGTTTGTCTTTATCTCCCTCAAAGGCATAGCTAGACAGCGCCTCTACTGCAGTCTCTAAATTGTAGATCCGCGCGGCGTTGATACTGCCACCGACATTAAAAATGTACATCGCTTGCAGGCCGGAACCTTGTGGTAAGCGCAGCACATCGGCCGAGAGGTGTTGGCGTACATCTTCAACATAAACATCAATGTTACCGCAGTAATGCTCTTGATCAATCGAGAGGTATTTAGGGGCGATCAATTCTTCAGCATTTGAGCGTTTAAGCTGCTCTGGCGTGCGTCTAAATAGGCGAGCGGCCGCTTCATTGGCAAAACGTACTTTATGTTCTTCATTGACACATAAAATTGCTTCGGGAGCCGATTCGAGCTGTTCCAATAAGCGTCCTTGAGTTTCCAGTAAACTGGCTTCGACCATAGCTCGATGCTTGAGCTCTTGTTGTAACTGTGCATTTTCAATCCGGCGTAACTCGGCCTTACTGGCGGTCAGATGAGCCATAATTCGCGCCGCGAGCTCTTGCTTATTAAACGGTTTACATAAGTAGTCATTTGCACCAGCATCAAAGCCACGCACTCGATCATCAGGCTGGTTGAGTGCGGTGAGCATGATGATTGGCAACTCGGCATGATCGTAGTCTTGTCTTAATTTTTCACAAACTTGATAGCCACTCATCCCTGGCATCATGATGTCGAGCAATACCAGCTCTGGTTTTTCAGCTTGTACCGCATCCAGTACTTGGTGTCCATCTTGGACGGTATGCACTCGATAACCTTCAATACGTAAAAAACTGTCTAATACTCTTAGATTGACAGGTTCATCATCAGCGACCAGCAGCAGTGGCCCATGTTCATTTTCCGGTAATGAACTCTGCTCTGGTAGCTCTGGGTCAACCAGATCAGGGGCTTGGAAGTGCGACAGTTCTATAACGTCCGCTTGTTCGATCTCAGCTTGAGTGGCTAATGGCAGGGTAAAGCTGAAAGTGGTTCCGACCATTGGTTGACTGCTAACATACAAGGTGCCATCCATTAGCTCGATCAACTGGCGGCTGATCGATAATCCTAAGCCTGCACCTTGGCGGTAGCGACTGGCGTCTTGACCGGCTTGGATCAGGGGTTCGAAAATCTGCTCAAGTTGATCGGCTGGAATGCCTTGCCCGGTATCCACCACTTGTACACGTACCTTATCTTCCATACAGGTGGTCGAAATGACAATTTTGCCTTCGGAAGTGTACTTAATTGCATTACCAATCAAGTTGTACAGAACTTGCTCTAAGCGTTGGGGGTCGACGGACACCCAGACTGGTTGATCTGGCACTTGGTTGATGATCCGTAAGGTTTTTTTGCCGAGTAAATGATGCGAGAGTTCAAGTACTAAGCGAGTGGATCTCGACAAATCGACGGCACATCGTTGAATGTCTAACGCGCCATAGCGCATTTTATGATAATCAAGCAGATCATCGACTAGGGTTGCTAAGCGCTGGCCACTACTAATAATGATATCAAGCTGATATTTATGTGCTGCCGTTAATGGGCCATTGGCACCAGACACTAACGCCTCGGCAATGCCGATCATGCCATGTAACGGGGTGCGTAACTCGTGTGAGGTGGTGGCAAGAAATTCATCTTTCAGCTTGTTAGCCAGTTGTAGCTCATCATTTTGTTTACGAATGATCAGCAGATTACTTTCCAACTCTTTATTTTGTGCTTTGATCAGGGTGATTTTGTCACGGATCGAACGTTGCATTCGTTCAAAACTGACCGCTAAACGGCCAATTTCATCTTTACGTTCGGTGTTGATCATCGCTTCATCCAAATCGCCCGCCGAGACGCGTTCTGCCGCCCAGGTTAGTTTCAATAATGGCGAAGTAATGAAGTTTGACAGGTAATGCGACGCGATAATCACTAATACAATTGCGGTCAGCATCGCTAACACAAACAATTTTTCTAGCTGGCGTATACCAGCAAACGCTTCTTTTTCTGGCAACTCAACCACGAGTGCCCAGTGAATACTTTTCAGATTAATGGGGGTATAGGCAGCAATAATATTTGCTCCCTCGGTGTTGGTATAAGTGCCAACTGAACGTTGTCCTGATAAGGCTAAATCGACCACTTGCTTACTTTTTTCAACCGCCATATCCGCCGTAGTCAGGGTTCGAGATCGATGATCTTGACCGACTAAGATAGTTTGCATTGTTGGGTGGTTATTGCCGTCGGCAATCAATTTAGTAATCGCATTACTCGGTAGGCGGAACATCGCATAACTGTGCAGGTAGCCTTGCTGGATGATAGGCGCACCTAGCCAAGCGTACTGTTGACCATTTTGTGGTTCAAAATCAGAGATCACCACCGGAGTGAAATCTTCATTGGCTTGGCGCTGTTCACTGACCATTTGTTCGAGGCGTTTAAAAGTTTGGCCAAGTAGGGTGGCTTGGTCTTTTCCGGTGAGTAAGTTGGTGCCAAAGTTATCGTGTTTGTAGATTGAATAGACCACGTTACCGTCAATATCGACCAACAAAATATCATCAAAATCGGAACGTTTAAGTAACTCCAAATATGCCCAGTGATAACGCTTATGCAGTAGGCGGTAACGTTCACTGCCTACATAGGCGCTCGACTGTGGTAGTACTGAGGTTTTGATCTGATCGCCAGAGCCAGGGATATAGCGCTGTTGGGCATGTTCACGCGCCCCTTCAATCGTGATGTCTAAGCGTTGAAATGCATTGACCAGACCATAAAAACGCCCGCCACTGGCGTAGGCGAGCTCAGAGCGCACAAAGCCCATCACTTCCGACTCTTTCGCCAACATGTAATCAATCACTTGTTGCTGTTTGGTATCTCGTACTGAAACAAGGTAAGAGGTACTTTGCTGTTCGAGATCTTGACTGTGTGAACGCAGAAAAAACAGCGCGGTAATCGTCAGTGGAATGATGCTCAGTGTCAGAAACGCAGCCATCAGCGTATTCTGTAGGCGCTTGAATTTTTGTTTTCGATAGAACCTAAACATAATTAAGACGTTACTTCTTGGTCAAACTCAATGGCGTTGGTCAGCCATGAGTGAGTGGATGATAAGAAACAATGAAAGTAACGAAATTAACGAGTTTTTTTACTTTGACAAGTAAGTCCAAGCTAAAGCGTGGGGATAGGCACAAAAAAGGCCAGAGCAAGGCCGTTTTTAGGCGAACTTTTCGTCAAAAACGGCAAAATAGGCGACGTTATTTTTTTGCGTGATAGATGGTAAATTTGCTGGTTTTGGCTGCAATATCACACTGGCCAAAGGCTTGTTCAATGATTGGTGGATATTTTAAAAAGCTGTTGGCGACCACCCACAGTGAGCCTTGATTGGCGAGGTGATTGACCGAGTGTGCCAATAACTGTTCAGTCGCGCCATAACTGGTTTGCAAGCCGGAGTGGAAAGGCGGATTGGTGACAATCGCTTGGTAATCACAGCCCGCATTAGAAAGCATATCAGAGGGATAGACCTTGCCGTGTAGCTGGTTGGCGCGCAGCGTTTCTTGACTAGAGCGAATCGCCAGTGCGCTGATATCGGTCATCTCCAGCTCAATTGCTGGGTTGAGAGTGGCCATGACGCAGCCTAATACACCAGCCCCGCAGCCAACATCAATCACTTTGCCACTTAACGCCGGTAAGGTATCTAGCAACAGTCGACTACCAAGGTCAAATTCACCATGGCTAAACACCCCTGGTAGGCTGCGAATCGTCAGATCATGCCCTTGATAGTGAACGGTATAAGATTTAAACCACTGGTCGAGCTCAAAGGCGGCCGGAGTATTAACGCATTGTCCCCAATAAAATGAGCAGCGACGTGCCGAATCGTATTTGTGGATCGGGCCGTAAGCGGCGAACATTTTTTCAATGCTTTTGACCCCAGAGCGATTTTCACCGACCACGATAATTTCGGTGCCGGTGCCGAGTTTAGCCAGCAACATCGCCAGCAGATATTCCGCTTCTTGCTTGGCTTTCGGCCAATAGAGCAAAATTAAATCAGCCTTGACCTCATCAGTGAGCTGTTCACCAAAATAACAGTCGATGGCAGCGTGCTGCTCAAGCTGTGAAAAATAGCCGTAATGCGTTGTGAACACCGCAACTGAAGCACAATGTTCACGCAGTTGGAGTGGAAACAGATCTTCTACTTCACCGGCAACCAACACATGCTTATCGGCAAAATAGTCGAGTTGACGAAGGGCAATTTCACTTGGGGCAGTATAAGGTTGCATGGCACGCTCTAGAGCAGAAAAAAGGGGGCCGATTTTCGCACACTCAGCCCGCTGAATGAAGTGTTAACTTTGGATCAACTGTTGTCTTGTTGATCCAAAAAGCTGCGAAACTCTTCTTCGTAAAGATTAAACAGCACTATGGTGATGGCAAAGATCAGGGGACCATAAATTAAGCCAATCAAACCAAACAACTGGAGTCCGCCAAGCAGGGAGAAAAAGATCATCAGCGTATTCATGCCGGCACTGCCTTGCATTAATAAAGGGCGCAGCAAATTATCAATTGAACCCACTATGATCACGCACCATATGGCAAGGAAAATTCCCCAGTTAGTGTCGCCAGTTAACAACAAATACAGTGTGGCTGGGATCCAGATTAACGCAGTACCGATCACGGGAATGAAAGAGGCGAAGCCCATCATGGTACCCCAAAATAGTCCGGGGAATCCGGCGAGCCACATGCCCAGTCCACCGGCTAAGCCTTGAGCGATCGCGGTTAAAAACGAGCCCATCACCGCTGACTTAGAGACATTTTCAATTTCTGTCAGTAAGCGATCTTCTTGGCTGCGTGATAGTGGCAAGATATGACGGATAGCACTGATGATCTGATCGTGGTCACGCAGCAAGAAAAACAGCACAAACAGCATCAGGAAAAAACTCATGATAAAGCTGGTGGTATCCCCGACAATTTTGGCGCTAATACTCACCAAATTACTACCAAATGCAGTAGCAAATTGGCCAATTCGCTGCGCGATTTGTTGCGAGCTAATCTCTTCAAAGGGCAAATATTGATTGATTAAATCGAGCCCTTTAACCACCCATGGGTGATTGAATAACTCCTGAATACCGCCATGCGAGACCCAAGTGTAAAGGTTTTGCGAAAATTTCGATCCTTGTTGTACCAGCGCGCCAAAAATAAAACCGAGCGGGATCACCACAATTACGGTCAGCACAATACAAGATAACAGTGCGGCAAGATTGGGGTGTGAGCGCAATTTACTTTCAAACCAGCTATGGATCGGAAACATCAATAAAGAGAGGATGAACGCCATCACAATCGAATTGATATAAGGTTCAACCAACCAGTAACAAGCGAGTGCCGCCGCCAGCAGTGCCACTACTAATACACGATGACGGGAGGTTAATGGAATTTTTTCTGACACAGAATTTATCCGGTTAAAGGAGTGTTAAGGCTATAATGAGGCCAATCGCGCTGCTTAGCAATCGAGAGGTGGATATGGGCTGTTGTGATAACAATGAGTGTAGTGGCAAGTCAGCAAAACGTAAGTCAATTCCGTGGCTGGCTTTGGTGATTGGTGCTTTAGTGCTGGTGAGCCTGTATTACTGGCAGTAAAGCTGGTTTACCCGTACACAAGTCGATAAAAAGGCAGCCGATCGGCTGCCTTAGTCATCTATAGCGGGTTATCTACAGTTATTTATAGATTTAGCCATCGATGGTGTATGGCTTAAGCCTGCGCGGCTAGGATTGCAAAGCTGCGATCGGCTGCTTCCAGCGTAGCGGCAATTTCTCTGCTGCCATGTGCCAATGAGGTAAAGCTTGCTTCAAAGGCAGAAGGCGCGAGGTAAACGCCATGCTCTAACATCAAATGGAAGAAGCGTTTGAAACGTTCCACATCGCAACGGGCCACGTCTTCATAGCAGGTTACTTGCTGCTGCTCGGTAAAGAAGAAGCCAAACATGCCACCGACTTGATGGACTAACAGCGGAATGCCGTGTTGATCAGCCAGTGATTTGAAACCATCCGCCAGTTGTTTGGTGATTTCAGCGAGGCGTTTTTCATTGCCTTCTTCACGCAGCAGATTAAGGCACGCATAACCAGCGGCCATCGCAATCGGGTTACCCGATAGGGTGCCGGCTTGGTAAACCGGGCCCGTTGGCGCAATGTACTGCATGATTTCACGTCGACCACCAAACGCACCGACGGGCATTCCGCCACCAATCACTTTACCTAATGTGGTTAAGTCGGGCTTGATGTTGTAATAAGCCTGCGCACCGCCTAGTGCCACGCGAAAACCAGTCATTACTTCATCAAAAATCAGTAGTGCGCCGTGTTGGTCACAAATCTCGCGCAGCCCTTGATGGAAACCTTCCTCGGGTGGGATACAGTTCATATTACCCGCTACAGGCTCAACAATAATACAGGCGATTTTACCGGGATTGGCGGCGAAAAGCTGGCGCACAGAGTCTAAATCGTTAAAACGAGCGGTTAAAGTATGCTTAGCAAAATCTTCTGGAACACCGGGAGAGCTTGGTTGACCCAAGGTCAGCGCACCCGATCCGGCTTTGACTAATAAGCTATCGGCATGGCCGTGGTAACAACCTTCAAACTTGATGATTTTGTCGCGGCCGGTGTAACCCCGCGCGAGGCGAATCGCACTCATGGTCGCTTCCGTACCTGAGTTAACCATGCGCAGTTGTTCCATCGATGGCACTAACTCAGAGACTAATTCTGCCATGGTGATTTCCATGGCGGTTGGTGCGCCAAAACTTAAACCGCGCTGCGCCGCTTGCATCACCGCATCACGGATCGCGGCATGGTTATGGCCAAGGATCATCGGTCCCCATGAACCAACATAATCAATGTAGGCTTTGCCATCGGCATCAAAAATCAGCGCGCCGTCAGCTCGTTCAATAAAAATTGGCGAACCACCAACTCCGTTAAAGGCACGCACTGGCGAGTTTACTCCGCCAGGAATGGTGGTTTGTGCCTTTTGATATAACTCGGCGGATTTGGTCATGTTATTTTCCTCTTATGATCAATCGGACCAATTTGGGGGGCATTGTACGCCGATGCTCCATAGGGTGAAATATTTTCGCTACATTTTTACCGAAGTTGTCGATCAATCATCGTAAGTCTACTTGTCATGCAGCGATTTCCGTCAGCAAATCCATTTCGATTAAGGCTAATACTTGAACGCTTAACTCAGGTATTAGATAATCGCGCCATTATTACTATGAGATGTGTGGCGCACCCTTGACGGGTTAGCGTGGCACGTTGCACGAATGAGAGGTCATCGTGAGCGAAGTTACTATTCCATTATCCTTTTCTGACGCGGCAGCAAGCCGGGTCAAGGCATTGATTGCTGAAGAAGAAAATCCATCGCTAATGCTGCGTGTTTACATTACTGGTGGCGGTTGTAGCGGTTTCCAGTACGGTTTTACTTTTGATGAAACGGTCAATGAAGGCGATACCACGATTGATAACAGTGGTGTGATCTTGGTGGTTGATCCGATGAGTTTGCAGTATTTGATTGGTGGGGTGGTTGACTATACTGAAGGGCTGGAAGGGTCGAGATTTTTCGTCAATAACCCAAATGCCACCACTACCTGTGGCTGTGGTGCATCATTTAGCGTTTAATTGTGCGCGCTATCGAGCCGCAATATGACTAACAACGAAGAGGGCCAGTCGTGTTTTGACTGGCCCTCTTTTTATCGATGGTTATCCCCTTCCTACTTGAAGCTGCAGCGGTGTTGGCTACGTTGCTTCACCCCAATCACATAGTTTACCTATGCTCATGGGGACTCATTCACTTGCCGCCTACCTGCAACTCCAAGTTGTTTGGGTATAGTTATCGAGGGTTTTAATGCTACTGCTTGGCATACAGCAACTGGCTGTAGCGTTCGAGTTTGGCCATGCGCTGCTTGGCATTGGCAATAAAGGTCTCTTTGGCTTTGCCTTTCAATGATTGAGCCTGCGGTAACTCGACCGTTCTTGGGTTTTTGTGTACGCCATTGACCAAAAATTCATAATGCAAATGCGGACCAGTGACGCGACCAGTGCCGCCTAAAGTCCCAATTGTTTGATTTTGTTTGACTCGTTGACCAGTTTTCACCATACGTCGTTGTAAGTGCAGGTATTTGGTCAGGTAAGTGCTGTTATGCCGAATATAAACATAGTTACCGTTAAATTGGTTGTAGCTCGATTTTTCCACCACGCCATCCCCCGCGGCCCAAATTGGGGTACCAACCGGAGCCACATAGTCGGTACCACGGTGTGCAGCGACTTGGCCAGTGACCGGATGCAAACGCCGCGGATTAAAATTCGATGAGACACGGCGAAAATCAACCGGTGAGCGCAAAAAGGCTTTTTTCATCGCACGACCATCTTGGTCGTAATAGTTACCCGTGTTGTCATCCAAAATGGTGGTAAAGGTTGTGCCTTGGTTGGTAAAGGTGGCAGCAATAATATTGCCGCGTCCAATCACGCTACCCTCAACAATTTTTTCTTGATAGAGCAATTTGAAGTGATCACCAGCGCGAATATCGAGTGCAAAATCGATATCCCAGCCAAACAGATTGGCCAACTCCATAATTTGGTTGGCGCTTAATCCTGCTGCTACGCCCGCATTCCAGAAATTAGAGGTGATCTCTGCTTCGGCATAGTTGAGTTGGAAAAACACCTCTTTCTTATCAAATTCGGAGCTGAAACCCGAATCTGAACGCGTCACCACAAAGCTTTCGTAAGGGCTAATGGTACGTTTGAGTTGCACCAACTGATCATTTTCATCAAAACCGAATTTCAATTCATCCTTCGGCATGAGTCTAGATAATTGACTATTGATATCACTGTTGCTTGAGGTTAGCTCATGCAGCAAACGTGACGAGAGTCCAGCGCGTTGAAATAGTACTGCGGCACTTTCGCCATTGCGGACTTGGTGCGTTTCCCAGCGCAGCATCGCGGTTGAGATCGGCGTCTCTTGCTCTAGGTTAGCAAACAGTTGGTTATCGAGCTCTATCGGGTAATGACGCCCAACTTCTAATTGACTGTTCGATTGACGTAAGCCATCAGAGTTGGGCAGAAAAAACACCGCGAATACGATGATGGCGCTAAATGCGGTGATTAACACGCGGTGTAGCCAAGGCAGACGATTGAAAAGAGAAAGCATATTCAGTTCAAATTCATTTAATTATTAACAAAATCGCTGCCCGCTAGTCTAACTGGTTTCAAAATGCATCGCTATTCAAGTAAGATGTCCCACTAGCATATTTTTGCCAAATCTGTGGGAGTGAACAAGAATGGCGAGTATTGAAGCGGCTTTGGCTGAGATTAAACGTGGTGTTGAAGAGCTGATCCCAGAAGAAGAGCTGATGGCTAAGCTCAAAGAAAATCGTCCACTACGCATTAAATTGGGCGCGGATCCAACGGCTCCGGATATTCACTTAGGTCATACGGTTATCCTCAATAAGCTGCGTACTTTCCAGGATTTAGGCCATGATGTGACGTTTCTGATTGGTGATTTTACCGGTATGGTTGGTGATCCGACTGGTAAAAATACCACTCGTCCACCGCTGACCCGCGAAGATGTATTGCGCAATGCGGAAACCTATAAGCAGCAAGTGTTTAAGATCCTTGATCCAGCAAAAACCAAAATTCAATTCAATTCAGAATGGTTATCGCAGCTCGGCGCAGAAGGGATGATCCGACTCGCTTCGAATCAAACGGTAGCACGTATGCTGGAACGGGATGATTTTAAAAAGCGCTACCACAATGGCCAGCCGATTGCGATTCATGAGTTTATGTATCCTTTGCTACAAGGTTATGACTCAGTGGCGATGGAAACTGATGTCGAGCTTGGCGGTACCGATCAGAAGTTCAACCTGCTGATGGGACGCGAGTTGCAAAAATCCCATGGTCAAAAACCACAAGTGGTATTGATGATGCCGCTGCTGGTTGGGCTGGATGGCGAGAAAAAAATGTCGAAGTCCGCGCACAACTATATTGGGGTGAGCGAAGCGCCGAACGAAATGTTTGGCAAAATCATGTCGATCTCTGATGATCTGATGTGGAGCTACTACGAACTACTCTCTTTCCGTCCGTTAGAGCAAATTGCTCAGTTCAAAGCGGATGTGACGCAAGGCACCAACCCGCGTGATATTAAGATCCTACTCGCGAAAGAGATCATTGCCCGTTTCCATAGCGAAGCGGATGCTGAAGCGGCAGAGCAAGAATTCATCAATCGTTTCCAAAAAGGCGCGATGCCAGAGGAAATGCCAGAGTTTAGTTTTGCGGCTGGGATTGCGATCTCTAATCTGCTTAAAGAGGCGGGGCTAGTGGCTTCTACCTCGGATGCGCTGCGCATGATCAAGCAAGGGGCCGTGAAGCAAGACGGTGAGAAGCTCGAAGATGCCAAATTAGTCCCTGCTTGTGGCACTGCGGTTTACCAAGTGGGTAAGCGCAAGTTTGCCCGTGTGACCATTCAGTAATATAACTATTCAGTAATATGACCATTGAGTTGTAGTCAGCTACTTGCTTACATCGAAAAAAGCGCCAATCGGCGCTTTTTTTATCGCCGCCGTTTGAGTGGCTAAGTCCATTGATTAAGCCCATTGATTAAGTTTACTGACTAAGCTAGCGCGCCTTGAGCACTGTAGTGGTCACACGGTGAGTCAGCTCAGCTTTATGGCGCATTGTCCTGTGAGCGATCCCACTCAATCAGTTGTTGGTAAAGCTCACTTTCAAATTGCACAATCGGCGCTTCCACTACTACGGTAGGCTGAGCTGGGGGCGGAAAATAATCCGTGATAAATTGAACAAACAGAGTGGTTGGACGCTGCTGTTGATCGACGATAAAGCCAGCCATGTTATAGGTGCCATACAGCGAACCACTTTTGGCTTTAATTTGACCGCTGACGAGTGGGCTACGCATACTGCGTCGATATTGCAAGGTGCCAGATTGCCCAGCGCTAGGCAGCATAGCAATCAAACCAAGTTCGGCATCATGTTGATAAATATAGCGCAGAATCTCTAGCATCACTTGTGGCCGGATCCGGTTATTGCGCGACAGACCTGAGCCATCCGCCAACGGGCTATCTTGTAAGTCAATCCCGGCTCTGGAGTACAAAATCTGTTTAATCGCTTGCGTGCCGTTGGCAAAACTGCCTGGTTGCAGATAAAAATGCTGACCTAAAGTTTTGGTTAAGCTATCGGCAATCAAGTTGTCGGATTTTTGCAGCATGAGGGGCAATAATTCAGCCAGAGGCGCGGATTGATGTTGCGCCACGCGTTCAAGTGGTGCAAATGGCGGAGTGCCAATCTTAACTTGGCCTTTGAGCTTAATATTTAACTGCCCGAGTAGGCGATACACGATGCGCTGGGTATACAGACCCGTATCTTGTACCGCTAATTTCAAGGCTAATGGTTTATCGCGCTGCACTAGACAGCCGGCTAATTGATAGTGGTTTTCAGGGCTAGTGGTGAGCTCTAAATCGCAGCGTAGGCTTTCTTGCTGCGCTTGGCTGACACTGATGGTTTGTGACTGCACATGTACAGGATGGTGCTCCGGTACATAGACACGGGTTTTGCCTTGCGGCTCTGTATAAATCGAGGCTTGAATACAGTTGCTGTCTAAATTGATCGCACTGACCGGTGCACTATAGCAGACGCCGAGAATGTCCCACGGCCAGCCAACCGCACGTTGATAGCCGCTAAATGCGCTATCATCCAGCCATAAATCACCGTCGATCTGCCCGCCACTGTGCACTTTAAGCTGCTGGAGTAGCGCGTTAATATCGGCGCTGGTCAGGGTTGGATCTCCGGAAAAATGAATCGCCCAATCTTGTTTCGCGCGCAGCAGTTCGGTACTAAAGCGAAACTCATCGCCCAATTCCAGCTTGGCTGCCAGTGCGGTTAATATTTTAAGGGTGCTGGCGGGTGGATAATATCCATCGGCGTTGAGCGCAAGCGTGGGCTGCGTAGCGTGAATTGGCTCAATCAGTAGCGCATAACGTGTACCAGCCGGAAGCTTATGGACTGCGCCACTCAACGGGTTTTGCGCGCGTAGTGGCGTACCGCCAAGCAGTAAACTGAGCAGCAGTAGCCTAATTAAGATAACGCGCCAACCCATAACTCAAACTTCCAAGCACCATTGAATTTGCAGTATAGCCAGATAAAAAAACGCCTGCTAGTAAGCAGGCGTTAAGCATGTGACCTTAAGTCAGCAATTAGAAGTCGTAACGTAGGCCGATTGCCAGTTCGTCTTCTGCATTGATTTTAGTCGCTACAGTGTTACCACCAGCTTTGCCTAACACATCACCAGAATCAATCATATTGAAGTTGTATGAGATGTAAGTGCGGAAGTTTGGCTTGAAGAAGTAAGTTGCGTCGATAGCAAAGTTATTTGCTGAAGTTTCGCTGTTAGTTTCGGCATTATTATAGGTAGTGGTAAATTTAGCTTGACCTAATTTATAAGCTGCTGCTAATTCATAACCTGTATAATCGCCATTAGTTGCCGCTTTTTCACCATCAGTGAATACACCAGCAAAGTAGAAATCAGCGATTGCGTAAGAAGCTGCCAGCATATACTGGTTAGCTTTGTCTTGGTCTGCATAACCGGCACCGATATTTAAACCAGTGTCACCCAATGCATAGATTGCAGATAGAGAGTAGCCATCTTTACCGTTATCGATAAAATCTGTTTTATTTGTATTATCGCTGCGGTCAGCAAAACGGTAGCTTGCTTTGATACCTAGGTCCGCAAATTGACCTTTATACGCCAGCATATTGTCTGTGCGATCAGCTACAGCAATTTTATCCGCTGCCGAGTTACCGTGGTAAGCCATGATATCGGTAAAGTCAGTGATCACACCCAGTGCGCCATCGTTTTTACCGTAAGTCACTTCACCGAATGTACCGCCGATTCCTGCATAGGTGTAACGGTTGTCTAGTTTAGAACCGTCTTCGTCATTCTTATAAATTTCTGAGTCATTAGTAGTGAATTCACCTTCGTAGAAACCGACACCATACAGGCTGTCGTTGATCGCTACTTTACCGAGGAAGTTTAGACGCACGCGAGTTTTGTCTTCCGCTTTACCATCTTTTACAGACAGACGCGCTTCAGCACGGCCACCCATGTTCAAAGAGGTGCCATCTTGGTTGTAGAGTTCGCTAGCGTTTACACCGGTAGCCACTGCAGCAGCTGAAACAGCAAGAGCAATAAGAGTCTTGTTCATATTATTAAGTCCTAATTTATTGTCCATAAATTTGATTTTTATACGACGTAAGCCACGTCACACGAAATTGACTCACCATCAAGCCGGACCAATCTGCGGTATGGGGGTATACAACCACACAGTCTAGCGAAATTGATGTTGTCGCCGATTTCGTGGTTGTTTTTTTACTCCCAAAGTTCCGCTATTGGTTAGTAAAATGATATAAATCAGACTTATGAACACTGTTTTATTGTTGATAAAAAAATATCAAGATGATGTTTTTATTAATTTTTTATTAAATTTTGTCGTTCAAAAAAAATATTGTTTTAGCGGTGTTTTTTATTTTTTTTTATCAGATTTGAGTAAATTGACGACAATTCAACTGTGTGGACGATCACAGATAAAATGGTCAAATCACCATTGGCGTAAATTCGCCTCGCAAATCTTGAATTTGGATGATTTCACTCTTAACTTTGTTTACACTTTCGGGTAATCCAAATGGTTCAACCCTGACCTGACTCGCTTTAGGATGTTGGGGATGTTTTTTATTGTCCAAAGCAACACTTTGGCGCAGAGGTAGATGATGGAAAAAGTTCCAATGACATTGCGTGGCGAACAACTGCTACGTGAAGAGCTTGATCGGCTATTAAAGCTGAGACCGAAAATTACGCAAGCGATTGCCGAAGCTCGCGAGCTTGGTGATCTGAAAGAGAATGCGGAATACCATGCCGCTCGCGAAGAGCAGGGGATCTGTGAAGCGCAAATTCGTGATATCGAATATAAGCTATCGGTAGCGCAAGTGATCGATGTGACCAAAATGGACAACAGTGGCAAAGTGATTTTTGGTGCCACGGTTACTGTGATTGATGTCGATAGTGACGAAGAGAAAACTTACCAAATCGTTGGTGATGATGAAGCCGATATCAAATCAGGCCGTATTTCGGTTAACTCACCGATTGCTCGTGGTTTGATTGGCAAGTTTGAAGGCGATGAAGTGGCGATTGCGACTCCAGGTGGCGATAAGCTGTTGGAAATTGATCGCGTTGAGTATCGTTAATTCGATGCCCAATAAGGAAAAAGGTCGCGATTGCGACCTTTTTTGTGGATCCTGCGGCTAATTTATTTGCGCGGTAATTCGATTTTACGTTGCGGTGATTGGCGATAAAGTACCAATACTTTACCAATCACTTGTACTTTTTCGGCACCAGTTTCGCGAACAATAGCATCAACAATCAATAGTTTAGTTTCACGATCTTCTGAAACCACTTTGATTTTAATCAGTTCGTGGTGATCAAGCGCAATTTCGATTTCCGCCAGCACAGCTTCTGTTAATCCGTTTGCGCCCATTAACACAACGGGTTTTAAGTTGTGTGCCAAGCCTTTCAGATGCTGTTTTTGTTTGTTGCTTAGGTTCATTACGCGGCCAAATTTATTTAATATTAGGGTTGAAAACCGTCATTTTAGCGCCATCTATTCGAGAAGACTATATTTTCTACCATACTTTCTCAGATCGTGGTGACTTAGTTAGGAATATAATGAGTAAACAGAAACACTCAGCCAGCTCAACTCGCTGGTTAAAAGAGCATTTTGATGACAAGTACGCTAACGAGGCGAGAAAAAAAGGTTATCGTTCACGTGCGATCTTCAAAATAGAAGAGATCCAAAACAAAGATAAACTGCTCAAACCCGGCATGACGGTGGTCGATCTAGGTGCCGCACCGGGGGGCTGGTCGCAGTTTTCTGCCAAAGTGGTGGGAGATAGTGGGCGGGTGATCGCCTGTGACCTGCTACCGATGCAGTCGATCGCTGGCGTCTCTTTCCTGCAAGGGGACTTTCGGGAAGAAGCGGTATTGAATGCCTTGCTTGAGCGCATTCAGCCAGACATGGTGGATGTGGTGATGTCGGATATGGCGCCGAATATGGCTGGCAATCTATCGGTTGATCAACCGCGCGCGATGTATCTGGTTGAGTTAGCACTGGATATGTGTCGACAAGTTCTGGCTCCCGATGGTAGTTTTGTGGTGAAAGTGTTCCAAGGCGAGGGTTTTGATGACTATGTCAAGGCCGTGCGCGATCTGTTTAAAGTGGTGAAAATTCGTAAACCCGATTCCTCACGAGCCCGTTCACGAGAAGTTTTTATCGTGGCGACTGGTTACAAAGGTTAACTATTTCACCCTTGGGTGTCCAAGTAGAGTCTATAGCCGCTAGTGATAAACTGTAGTACCCTATTTTTCAATTACAATTAGTTATCGAGAGGCTTACACCTTGAGTGACATGGCAAAAAATTTAATTCTGTGGCTGGTGATTGCGGTCGTTTTAATGTCGGTATTCCAGAGCTTCGGCCCAAGTGAAAACAGTGGCAGAGCGGTTGACTACACCACCTTCGTAAAAGAAGTGGGTCAAGGCCAGATTCAGGAAGCACAATTCAACAACGGTGAAATTACTTTCATGCGTCGTGGTGGTGGTAGCCGTTATGTAACTTACATGCCGGTTTATGATCAAAAGCTGCTCGATGACTTGATTAATCAAGACGTTAAAGTACAAGGTACGCCACCAGAAGAGCAAAGCTTACTCGGCACCATTTTTATCTCATGGTTCCCGATGATTCTGCTGATTGGGGTGTGGATCTTCTTCATGCGTCAAATGCAAGGCGGTGGCGGTAAAGGCGCCATGTCGTTTGGCAAAAGTAAAGCACGCATGATGAGTGAAGAGCAGATCAAAACCACCTTTAATGATGTGGCTGGCTGTGATGAAGCTAAAGAAGATGTGAAAGAGCTGGTCGATTACCTGCGTGATCCTAGCCGCTTCCAAAAACTCGGTGGTAAAATTCCAACTGGGGTTCTGATGGTGGGGCCTCCTGGTACTGGTAAAACACTGCTAGCCAAAGCGATTGCCGGTGAAGCGAAAGTACCGTTCTTTACTATTTCCGGCTCTGATTTCGTTGAAATGTTTGTCGGTGTCGGTGCATCGCGTGTGCGTGACATGTTTGAACAAGCCAAGAAAGCCTCACCGTGTATCATCTTTATTGATGAAATCGATGCGGTCGGCCGTCAACGTGGCGCGGGTGTCGGTGGTGGTCATGATGAACGTGAACAAACCCTCAACCAAATGCTGGTTGAAATGGATGGTTTCGAAGGTAATGAAGGCATCATCGTGATTGCGGCTACCAACCGTCCAGATGTACTTGACCCTGCTCTATTGCGTCCGGGACGTTTCGACCGTCAAGTGGTGGTCGGATTGCCGGATGTGCGTGGCCGTGAACAGATCCTTAAAGTGCATATGCGTAAAGTGCCTTTGGCCGATGATGTACAGCCTGCATTGATTGCGCGTGGTACTCCTGGTTTCTCTGGTGCCGATTTGGCTAACCTAGTTAACGAAGCCGCACTGTTTGCCGCTCGCGGTGATAAACGTAACGTGTCGATGGTTGAGTTTGAACTGGCGAAAGACAAAATCATGATGGGTGCCGAGCGCCGTTCGATGGTGATGTCGGAAGAAGTCAAAGAGTCTACCGCTTATCATGAAGCCGGTCATGCGGTGGTTGGTCGTTTAGTACCCGAACATGATCCAGTGTATAAAGTGTCGATCATTCCACGTGGCCGAGCGCTAGGGGTGACCATGTATCTGCCGGAGCAAGATCGCGTCAGCATGTCGAAGCAGCATCTGGAATCGATGATCTCTAGCCTATATGGTGGCCGTCTTGCTGAAGAGCTGATCTATGGCAAAGATAAAGTGTCAACCGGTGCTTCGAATGATATTGAACGTGCCACTGAAATTGCACGCAAAATGGTGACCCAGTGGGGCTTCTCGGAAAAACTTGGCCCGATGCTATATGCCGAAGATGAAGGTGAAGTGTTCCTTGGTCGTAGCGTGACTCAGACTAAGCATATGTCGGATGACACGGCTAAGTTGATTGATGATGAAATTCGTATTTTGATCGACCGCAACTATGAACGTGCACGTCAAATCATTAGCGATAACATGGACATCATGCATGCGATGAAAGATGCGTTGATGAAATATGAAACCATCGATGCCGGTCAAATTGATGACTTAATGGCTCGTAAAGCGGTGATCCGTGAACCTGCGGGTTGGGGCGATCACGCTAAAGCGGCTACTGAAGTCAAGGCAGCACCCGCTGTGGCAAGTGATTCAGATAGCGCTACTCCGGAAGAATCGGTCGATCCTCAACCGGATGCCAGCGCATCGAGTGATAACAAAGACGCACAATAAACGCGTTGTTAATCCTAAACCCCGACTTGTTCGGGGTTTTGTGTTTGCAAGGGAGGGAAAATTTATCCATATGAAAATTAGCTATGCCAATAAGCAGCTTGATCTGCACTCTCCAGTCGTGATGGGGATTTTAAATACCACGCCAGACTCTTTTTCTGACGGCGGATGTTATGTGGATCTCGACCTCGCGCTGACTCGCGCACAGCAGATGATCAACGCGGGGGCGGCGATCATTGATATTGGCGGTGAGTCGACTCGTCCTGGTGCGCCAGAAGTCACCTTAGCTGATGAATTGCAGCGCGTGATCCCGTTGGTGCAAGCGATCCGTGCGCGAGACTCACAAGTGTGGATCTCGATTGATACCAGTAAAGCGGAAGTGATGCGCCAAGCTATCGCCGCCGGTGCCGACTTGATTAATGATATCCGTGCCTTACAGGAGCCACAGGCGTTAGAAGTCGTGGCGCAAGCGCAAGTGCCAGTGTGCATTATGCATATGCAAGGCCAACCGCGCACCATGCAACAAGATCCGCACTATCACCATTTGATTGAAGAGGTTAGTCAATTTCTGGCTGAGCGGATTGCTATCTGTGAAGCGAGTGGTATTAAGCGTGAGAATATTATCTTAGATCCCGGTTTTGGCTTTGGAAAATCGATCCAACACAATTATCATTTGCTCGCTCACCTAGAGCATTTTCATCGTTTCGGATTGCCGGTTTTGGCGGGAATGTCCCGTAAATCAATGATCTTTAAAACGCTGAATAAGCAACCTGCAGAGTGTGTCGCAGGGAGCGTCGCGTGTGCGACCCTTGCCGCACAGAAAGGGGCGCAAATCATTCGGGTACATGATGTTGAAGCAACAATTGACGCACTGAAAATGGTGCAGATGATGCACAGCAATCAGTAAAAATAATAAATTAAAGGGAACGCAAATGTCTGATAAAAGACGTTATTTTGGCACTGATGGGGTGCGTGGCAAAGTTGGCCAGTACCCGATTACACCTGATTTTGTACTTAAGCTTGGCTGGGCGGCTGGACGTGTTTTGGCAAAACAAGGCACCAAAAAAGTCATCATAGGTAAAGATACGCGGATTTCTGGCTATATGCTGGAGTCGGCCTTGGAAGCGGGGCTGGCAGCGGCGGGATTAAAAGCCACCTTTACCGGACCAATGCCGACCCCTGCGGTTGCGTATCTGACTCAAACTTTCCGCGCTGAAGCGGGGATCGTCATTTCGGCATCGCATAATCCTTATTATGACAACGGGATTAAATTCTTCTCTTATCAAGGCACCAAACTGCCGGATGAGATTGAATTAGCGATTGAAGCCGAGATGGATAAAGAGATTGAATGTGTTGAATCGGCTGAGTTGGGTAAAGCGACTCGCATGGTGGATGCCGCGGGGCGCTATATCGAATTTTGTAAAAGCACCTTTCCTTCTCAACTCAGTTTGTCGGGATTGAAAGTGGTGGTTGATTGCGCGCATGGTGCAACCTACCACATTGCACCGAATGTGTTCCGCGAGCTGGGTGCTGAGGTGATTGCGATTGGTGTTGAGCCGAATGGCTTAAATATCAATGATCAAGTCGGTGCCACTGATGTGCGTGCTTTGCAACAACGGGTGGTCGCAGAGCAAGCGGATCTTGGCCTTGCTTTTGATGGGGATGGCGATCGCATCATTATGGTTGACCATCTGGGTAATAAAGTCGATGGTGACCAAATTGCCTACATCATTGCGCGCGATGCATTGCGCCGTGGTGAACTCAAAGGTGGCGTGGTCGGAACCCTAATGACCAACCTTGGGATGGAAAATGGCTTAAAACAGCTCGGTATTCCGTTTGTGCGTGCTGCGGTCGGTGATCGCTACGTGATGGAAAAACTGCTCGAAAAAGGCTGGAAAATTGGCGCAGAAAATTCAGGTCATGTGATTTTACTGGATAAAGTCACCACTGGAGATGCAATTGTGGCTGGCTTGCAAGTGCTCGCTTCGGTCGTCGGCAGTGAAATGACCCTGCATGATCTTGCCAAAGGTATGACACTTTACCCACAAGTGCTGGAAAATGTTCGTTTTGCTGGTGACAATAACCCGCTGCAAGCCTCTGCCGTTAAAGCGGTGGTTGCGCAAGTTGAAGCGGAACTCGGTTCGAAAGGGCGTGTGTTACTGCGTAAATCGGGCACAGAACCGCTACTGCGCGTGATGGTAGAAGGTGAAGATGCCGAGTTGGTGCAACAATCTGCTCTGAAAATTGCCCAAGCGGTCAAGGATAACTGCTAAGCAGGATGGATTGGTGATGATTCCTAGCCGATTGATTTTGCGCTAGGAATTATCGCAATGCTTAAAAAATCGCGCTTGTGCGAGTTTTTTAAGCGATCAAAGCGAAAAGTGATTTTTTTAGAAAATTCCGCTTGTCAGCTCCAGAACCATTGGGTAGTATTGCGTCCGCTTTCGGAGAGAAAGGTCGCTGGCTTTGTTCGAATCGTCAATGATAAGAATGGCGCTAGCTCAACAAATATGAACATAGGTGGAAGTAATGTTTACAGTTCTACTTGTGATTTACCTGTTGGCAGCGGTTGCTATTATTGGCCTAGTGTTGATTCAGCAAGGTAAAGGCGCAGATATGGGAGCCTCATTCGGTGCCGGCGCGTCAAACACTGTGTTTGGTGCTGGTGGCTCAGGTAACTTCCTAACCCGAATGACTGCAATTTTTGCAACAGTATTCTTTGTTATTAGTTTGGTGCTGGGCAATATGTCTACGCATAAAACTGAATCACAATGGGTTGACCCGTCACAAGGTCAAGTGATTCAACAAACTAGTGATACAGTGAGTGAAGCGCCTGCTAAGAGCAGTGACGAAATTCCTCACTAAGCTGTCAGTAATACGATAGCGCAAGATATGCCGAGATGGTGAAATTGGTAGACACACTAGCATGAGGTGCTAGCGCCTTAGGTGTGAGGGTTCGAGTCCCTCTCTCGGCACCATATTTACAAACTTGTAAATCACCTTGTTGAGCGTATAATGCTCGCAAGTCGGACGCGGGGTGGAGCAGCTTGGTAGCTCGTCGGGCTCATAACCCGAAGGTCGTTGGTTCAAATCCAGCCCCCGCAACCATCTCTCTTTAGCTAGAGAGACAAGTTTGGCAGTGTTAACCTCACTGCAGTTGAGAAGCGATTCTCAATTTATCAGGGTCCAGCAATAAAAAACCCCGACTTAATCGGGGTTTTTTATTATCTGAATTTCCTTTTCGGGAAGATTTGGATGTTTGCTTGGAATTTAAATTGGGCTCTCAGCCCTTTTTTTGTTTCTGGAGTGGTTTAGATGACGGGTTTAGAAAGACAACTTACTGAAATGCTTGAAGCTCCGGTAGTTGCTGCTGGTTATGAGTTGGTCGGATTAGAGTTCGTACGTGCGGGAGAACACTCCACACTGCGTCTTTTTATCGATCATGCCAACGGTATCAACGTGGATGACTGTGCGGCAGTGAGTCACCAGGTGAGTGCCGTTTTGGATGTTGAAGATCCGATTTCGGTCGTTTACTACCTCGAAGTCTCTTCACCGGGTCTGGAAAGACCACTCTTTAAAGCAGCACATTATGAGCAGTTTATTGGTCACGAGGTCAGCATCGTTTTGAAGATGGCTGTTGGCAACCGTCGCAAGTGGAAAGGTGTTATCCAATCAATTGATGGAGAGACTGTTTCTGTGCTGGTTGATGGGCAAGCGGAAGAGTTTGCTCTCAGCAACATTTCAAAAGCTAACCTGATCCCTAAATTTTAAGTCTTTGAGGCTAGAACAATGAGTAAAGAAATTTTAGCGGTAGTTGAGGCGGTTTCTAACGAGAAAGCGGTACCTCGTGAGCGTATTTTTGAAGCGCTAGAAACTGCGTTAGCGACTTCAACTAAAAAGAAGTATGAAATTGAGGTCGATGTACGTGTTGCTATCGATCGTAAAACGGGTGCCTTCGAAACTTTCCGTCGTTGGTTAGTAGTCGAAAACGTTGAGAACCCAACCAAAGAGATCTCATTTGACGCGGCAAGCTATGATGATGAATCAGTACAATTGGGTGATTACATTGAAGATGAAATTCAATCAGTAACCTTCGACCGTATTACCACTCAAACCGCTAAACAAGTGATCGTACAAAAAGTACGTGAAGCTGAGCGGGCACAGATTGTTGAACAATTCATCGATAACGAAGGTGAGTTGGTTACCGGTGTGGTGAAAAAAGTGAACCGTGAAACGGTGATCTTGGATCTTGGTAACAATGCTGAAGCCGTGATCCTGCGTGAAGACCAACTGCCGCGTGAAAACTTCCGCGCTGGTGACCGCGTGCGTGGTTTGCTGTTTAAAGTGGCTCCAGAAGCGCGTGGTTTCCAACTGTTTATTACTCGTTCTAAGCCTGAAATGTTGACCGAGTTGTTCCGCGTTGAAGTGCCTGAAATCGGTGAAGAGCTGATTGAGCTGAAAGCGGCTGCGCGTGATCCTGGTTCGCGTGCCAAAATTGCAGTGAAAAGCAATGATAAACGTATTGACCCAGTGGGTGCTTGCGTTGGTATGCGTGGTGCGCGTGTACAAGCGGTTTCTGGTGAACTCGGTGGTGAGCGTATTGATATTGTGTTGTGGGACGATAACCCAGCGCAATTTGTCATTAATGCGATGGCACCTGCGGATGTAGCTTCAATCATTATGGATGAAGATACCCATTCAATGGATATCGCGGTGGAAGCCGATAATCTTGCACAAGCGATTGGTCGTAACGGACAAAACGTTCGTCTTGCTTCACAACTGACCGGTTGGGAACTGAACGTTATGACGGTTGCCGATCTGCAGAAGAAACACCAAGAAGAGTCAATGGCATCGATCGAAAACTTCATGAAGTATCTCGATATCGAGCAAGATTTTGCTGAGCTATTGGTTGAAGAGGGTTTCTCAACCCTAGAAGAAGTTGCTTACGTACCAATGAATGAGCTGTTAGATGTTGATGGCTTAGATGAAGATTTGGCTGAAGAGTTACGTAGCCGCGCTAAACAAGCGCTAACCACGCTTGCGCTTGCGCAAGAAGAATCGTTCGAAGGTCTTGAGCCAGCAGAAGATTTGCTAGCACTAGCAGGACTTGAGCGCGAAATGGCATTCAAACTGGCAGCGAAAGGTGTTGCGACACTAGAAGATCTCGCTGACCAAGGTGTGGATGATTTAGAAGGTATTGAAGGTCTAACTGAGCAACGTGCGGGTGAGCTGATTATGGCGGCTCGTAACATTTGTTGGTTCGGTGAAGACGCATAATTTCAGCAAGGGGAGGAAGCGGCATGACACAAATTACCGTTAAAGCACTGAGTGAAGAAATTGGTACACCAGTAGACCGCTTATTAGAGCAACTTGCTGATGCAGGAATGAACAAAGCCGTTGCCGATCATATCTCGGAAGATGAGAAGCAGAAGTTGCTGACTCATTTACGTAAAGAGCACGGCGACGCGACCGGCAGTGAGCCAACGCGTTTGACACTGCAGCGTAAAACCCGCAGCACACTAAGCGTAAGCGCAGGTGGCGGTAAAAGTAAGGATGTTCAGATCGAAGTGCGCAAGAAACGTACCTATGTTAAGCGCAGTTCTATTGAAGATGATGCGGCTCGTGAAGCGGAAGAAGCCGCAATGCGTGTCGCGGAAGAGCAAGCTATCCGTGAAGCGGAAGAAGCTGCACAACGCGCGGCAGCAGAAAAAGCCAAACGTGATGCAGAAGAAGCCGTTAAGCGCGAAGCTGAGGCCAAACGTGTTGCTGAAGAAAAAGCGAAGCGTGAATCGCAAGCTACCGCACAACCACGTTCTGACCAAGATAAATTGAAGCAAGAAGCAGCGCGCAAAGAAGCCGAGGCGTTAAAACGCCGCCAGGAAGAAGAAGCAAGACGTAAGGCCGAAGAGGAAAGTCGCCGTCAACTTGAAAAAGTACGCGAATTGGCTGAAAAGAATGGTGAGCGCTGGTCTGCTGAAAAAGAGACAGTAGGTGATATGCAAGAAAATACCGATTACCATGTAACCACTTCGCAATATGCTCGCGAAGCGGAAGATGCGGCAGACCTTCACGAAGAAGGTGCTCGTCGCCGTTCGACAAAAGCGAACAAGAGAAAGATGTCTTCGCGTGATGATAACCAAGAACGTGATTCTCGTCCTCGTGGTGGCAAAGCGGGTCGTAAAGGCCGCATCCATAAACCAATGTCTATGCAGCACGGTTTTGATAAAACGGCTGTAGTTGCTAAAGCAGATGTTGTGGTTGGCGAAACCATCATCGTTTCTGAACTGGCACAAAAAATGTCAGTAAAAGCAACTGAAGTGATTAAAATCATGATGAAGATGGGCGCCATGGCGACCATTAACCAAGTGATCGATCAGGAAACTGCACAACTGGTTGCTGAAGAAATGGGTCACAAGGTGGTGATTCGTAAAGAAAACGAATTAGAAGAAGCGGTTCTTTTGGATCGTGACGACAAGTTCGAAGAAGTTTCTCGCGCACCAGTGGTGACCATTATGGGCCACGTTGACCACGGTAAAACCTCAACACTGGACTACATTCGTCGTACCCACGTGGCCTCTGGTGAAGCGGGTGGTATTACCCAGCACATCGGTGCTTACCACGTAGAAACGCCGAATGGCATGATCACCTTCCTTGACACTCCTGGACACGCCGCGTTTACCGCCATGCGTGCTCGTGGTGCGAAAGCGACCGATATCGTTGTGCTAGTGGTTGCGGCAGACGATGGTGTAATGCCACAGACGGTTGAAGCGATCCAACACGCGAAAGCGGCGGGTGTACCGCTGATTGTTGCAGTGAACAAGATCGATAAAGAAGCGGCGAACCCAGATAACGTAAAAACCGAACTGGCGCAGTACAATGTTATGCCTGAAGAGTGGGGCGGCGATAACATGTTCGTCCACATCTCAGCGAAACAAGGTACCAACATTGAAGGCCTACTTGAAGCTATTCTGCTACAAGCTGAAGTTCTTGAACTGAAAGCGGTTGAGCAAGGTATGGCATCAGGTGTGGTGATCGAATCACGTCTTGATAAAGGCCGTGGCCCAGTGGCGACCGTTCTGGTTCAGTCTGGTACTCTGCATAAGGGTGACATTGTTCTGTGTGGTCAAGAGTATGGCCGCGTACGTGCAATGCGTGATGAAGTGGGCAATGAAGTTGAAAAAGCTGGCCCATCAATTCCTGTTGAGATCCTTGGTCTGTCTGGTGTACCCGCTGCCGGTGATGAAGCGACAGTGGTTCGTGACGAGCGTAAAGCGCGTGAAGTGGCTAACTACCGTGCTGGTAAGTTCCGCGAAGTGAAACTGGCTCGTCAGCAGAAATCTAAACTGGAGAACATGTTCTCCAACATGACTGCTGGTGATGTGGCTGAATTGAACATCGTTCTGAAAGCGGACGTACAAGGTTCGGTAGAAGCGATTTCTGATTCATTACGCAGACTTTCGACTGAAGAAGTGAAAGTGAACATCGTTGGTTCTGGTGTTGGTGGTATCACTGAAACAGATGCGGTGCTTGCGGCGGCTTCAAATGCTATCGTGGTAGGCTTTAACGTTCGTGCTGATGCTTCAGCGCGTCGTACCCTTGATTCTGAAAATATTGATCTGCGTTACTACTCAATCATTTACCAATTGATTGATGAAGTGAAACAGGCGATGAGCGGTATGCTTTCTCCTGAATTCAGACAAGAGATCATCGGTCTAGCTGAAGTTCGTGATGTGTTTAAATCACCGAAACTGGGTGCGATTGCCGGCTGTATGGTTACCGAAGGTGTCATCAAACGTAATGCTCCGATCCGTGTACTGCGTGATAACGTAGTTATTTACGAAGGTGAACTGGAATCTCTGCGTCGCTTCAAAGATGACGTGGCAGAAGTTAAGAATGGTTACGAGTGTGGTATCGGCGTTAAGAACTATAATGATGTTCGCATGGGTGACCAAATCGAAGTCTTTGAGACTATCGAAGTAAAACGTACCATCGACTAATCAACTACTGTTGCATTAATCAAGGCAATGTTGGTTGTTGAATACACCATGGGGGGCTGGTCAAAACCATCCCCCCATTCTTTCTATTAGTGAGAATAGATATGCCGAAAGAATTTAGCCGCACTCAGCGTGTGGCACAGCAATTACAAAAAGAACTGGCGATGATCCTGCAACGTGAAGTGCGCGATTCTCGCTTGGGTATGGTGACCATTTCTGATGTGGAAGTATCACGCGATCTGGCTTATGCCAAAGTGTTTGTGACCTTCCTGTGCATTGGTGAGCAGACGCCAGAATCTTGCCTAGCCGCGCTGCGTGAGCACGAAGTTGCAGTACGTATGCTTCTTGGTAAGCAGATCCGCCTACGTTTAACGCCAGAAATTCGTTTCTATTACGACAACACTTTGGTGGAAGGTATGCGCATGTCGAACCTTGTGACTGAAGTCGTGAATACTGACAAGCGTCGTATGCACGAAGCGGGTCGTGATGAGGACGAAGCGTAATGGCTCGTCGACGTAAAGGTCGGATTGTTCACGGGGTGATCTTGTTGGACAAACCGACAGGGATCTCTTCTAACGACGCTTTGCAAAAAGTTAAACGTCTCTATGGGGCAGAAAAAGCCGGTCATACTGGTGCGCTCGATCCATTAGCAACCGGCATGCTGCCGATTTGCCTTGGCGAAGCGACTAAGTTTTCGCAATTTCTGCTCGATTCCGATAAGCGTTATCGAGTGATTGCGAAACTGGGCGAACGCACCGACACTTCAGATTCTGATGGTCAAGTGGTGCAAACTCGCCCGGTTAATGTCGAGCGGGATACGCTACTCGCGAGTATCGCCAAGTTTCGTGGCGAGACGGCTCAAGTGCCATCGATGTTCTCAGCCTTGAAACATCAAGGTCGTCCACTGTACGAATATGCTCGTCAGGGCATTGAAGTGCCGCGTGAAGCGCGCAACATTACCGTGTATGAGATTGAGCTGCATCGTTTTGAAGGCGATGAAGTGGAGATGGAAGTGCACTGCTCGAAAGGGACTTATATCCGCACTATCGTTGATGATCTCGGTGAAATGCTCGGCTGTGGCGCACACGTGACTATGCTACGTCGGATCGGGGTCGCGAATTATCCGTATGCCAGAATGGTGACCTTAGAGCAACTACAAGAGTGGGTTGAGCAAGCTCAGCGTGAAGAAAAAACCGTGGCAGAGGTGCTCGATCCGCTGTTATTGCCGATGGATACTGCAGTAGAGGCATTACCGGAAGTCAATGTGATTGCTGAGCTGATCCCGTTGGTGCAACATGGCCAAGCGGTACAGGTCGCTGGCGCGCCAACCGAAGGTATGGTGCGGATTACTGGCGGCGAGCATAAATTGTTTCTCGGGATTGGTGAAATTGACGATCATGGCCGAATTGCCCCGAAACGTTTAGTGGTGTACGGAGAATAATCCTTTCGCTGTGAAGCCATAGAAATTTGTGTTGTTGTCTAAACTTAAGTCTTCGCGATCTGACGCTAAATCGTTCTAATATCATTTCTTATGAGGTGATAAAGTGAATAAAAATTAAATCAGGTTTTGATGACGTTTATAAATCTTCACTAAAATGACGATTGAAGCTAAGTTTCAATCGTCATTTTTCATTATGATTAATCTGGTTTTAGATTTTTAATTATATATATTATTTGTATAAAAGCACGTGTAAATAATTCCATGATTCAATCTTTATTGTATGTGTTATGGATTTTATGTCATTTGAAATTTTTATTCTTTAGGTTTTGTTATTTATATTGTCTATATCTTGTATTATAAATGTCATTTCTACTTAATAAAAACACAATCAAATTTGGATAATGTAGTAAGCATGATGTGATTTCAATTAGGGAATAATAAACATGCTTAGCTTTAAAAAGGTTTCTTTAAGTATTGCTATTACGGCTGCATTGTTATCTGGGTGTAATAATGATAGTAAAGATACATATTCCAATGATTCTATTAAAATTGGTATAGTAACAGACACTCATTTATATGATGCTAGTATGGGTGCTGATATTGATGGAGAGTTCTTTCAATCTGCAATATCTAGTGATCGTAAAGCCTTTTTACAAAGCCAAGAATTGCTAGATAATGCAATTCAAGAAATGATTAATAATGATATTAAAGTTATTTTGGTTCCTGGTGACCTGACTAAAGATGGTGAGAGGATTAACCATAATAAAGTACGAGAAAGTCTGCAGTACGCTAAAGATAAAGGCATTAAAGTTTATGTGGTACCAGGTAACCACGATATGAATAATCCCTATGGATTTAAAGAGTCTTTGACGCAAACCCCGACTGCCAAAGGCGCTGTATATTTGGAAGGGAATGAGCATGGTATTGATCCTGGCACCATGGCGCCACACATGACTAATGCTACTGGTGAGCCTTTATTTATGGAAAATTGGGATGTTTTTTATCATGATTTTGGCTTCAGTGAAGCGGTCTCTCGTGATCCAAATTCTTTCTCATTTGTGGCAGAACCTATTGATGGTGTTCAAATTTTAGTCATTGATGCAATTACTTCCTCTATTAAAGATGTTCAAAAACACTGGCAAAGTGATAATTCTGATTATGGTAAAACGGGTGGTTCTTTGCTAACGCCTGAGCGTGCTGAAACTTTAGAGTGGATCCAGAATAGGGCGAGAGAAGCAAAAGCTCAGGGCAAGATTCTGCTTGCGATGAGCCATGCTGGAGTAGTTGAACACTTTCCCAGTAAGAGCGCATTAATTCCTGGTTATGTGATTGACGGTGAAAAAACCTCTTTTCATGATAATATTGATGTAACACCCTATACCGAAGAATTCACAAACATCTATACTGGTGAACAAAGTCAATCAATTTATACAAGCGCTAGTGAATATGTATCAAAAATATTAGCTCAATCCGGTGTGAATATTGTTTTTACAGGCCATTTTCATGCCAATGATATTGCAAAACGTCAATATGAAGATGGTAGTTGGATTTATGATATTCAAACTGGGGCATCGGTAAGTTACCCTGCGCCTTATCGTTCAGTTCTCGTTGATATTAAAAATAAAACAATTACCACTGATGTCGATAATACCACGGTAATGGAATCTGTTCCTGATGCAGATTTGATTGGATTAGTCGATGGCCTCAGTGAAAATATTTTTGCTGCATTGGGGGTCGATGTGGATGGCCCACTGCTGGAGATCCTTGATAACTCGCTTACCAAGAAACCAGTCGCGCAAACTATGTTGGATGTTTATAAACGTGAGAACTGTACCAAACTAATATGTTCAGATGACGAATGGAAATCTAGCTTTGAAGCGGAGGTATTAGCAGGATCTAATTTATCATGGGATGATCTCTATGATACAACCCTTAGCCAGTTAATTGGTGCTGTGCTCAAGGCGCATTACCATGGCGATGAAGCTAATTCAGTGCAAATTGATCATAAGATGCGTTTTGTGTTGAACTGGGCCCGTGAATATGGTCAAAAACATAATGTCAGTAAGCAAGTGTTTGCAGATGAAGTTTCTAATATCAATGAATTAGCGCTTTCTTACGAGTGGAATCCAAGTAAAGATCTCAGTGGTATACTTGGTGATAAAACACTGGCTCCGATTTATGGTCTGCTTGGCACAGTTGGTGAGGGGATTATCTATGATCCTGTGCCTGATATTCATATTCAGATTGACTTGACTAACGGTAAATTTGAAAGCCTTAACTGATTATTCGCTTTTCCTTTCGATCCCCTCCGCTCATCTGATGATGAGCGGATATTTTATTTGTACAGCCAAAGTTTGCTAAAACGTGAGCGGTAAAATTCCTTACCCCCTTTTTAGTCTCTTGTTGCCTATCTTTATCTTCTGCTCACGGGGACTACTACCGTTGCCCTCGCATCGAGTGAGACATTCCGCTTGTGCGGTTCGGGAATCTTCCCTATAATTCGCGCTTCTCGTGTCGGCTGAATCAGAGATTGGCTGACACAAACTTAAACCTTAACTCTTTAGGAGAGAATTATGTCTCTGAATGCAGAAACTAAAGCAGCAATCGTTGCTGAATACGCACGTTGTGAAAATGACACTGGTTCACCAGAAGTACAAGTAGCTCTACTGACTGCTTCTATCAACCACCTACAAGGTCACTTCCAAGCACACAAAGGCGATCACCACAGCCGTCGTGGTCTGCTGCGTATGGTTTCAAGCCGTCGTAAGCTGCTGGACTACCTGAAAGGTAAAGATCTTTCTCGTTACCAAGATCTGATCAAACGTCTAGGCCTGCGTCGTTAATTCGTCGCTGTACTGCACAGTTTGTATAGAAAAGGGGCTTACGCCCCTTTTTTGCTGCCTAAATTCGCTATCTAATTAGCTATCCTTTCGCTAAGTAGTTTATACTAGCCGCCGTTCAGTCTATGTGGCTGAACAAGTTTGTGCTCACGGCATTACAGTCACCGCAGTCGACCAAAAGGTCGCGGCTATTAAAAACAGACTGCTCTCTCAAGAATATCCCTAAGTATCCAGTCTTTTTTTACTAGTCGCGATTAGTAGTGCTTTGAGTATTGATGATTTAATTTCAGGCAAGTCCTGAAGATAAGGAATACTCATGTTCGAAAAACCAGTAGTAAAAACGTTTCAGTACGGTAACCACACCGTTACTTTAGAAACGGGTGTTATGGCTCGCCAAGCAACCGCAGCCGTAATGGCCACCATGGATGACACTTCAGTGTTCGTCAGCGTGGTAGGTAAAAAAGAAGCGGTAGTCGGCCAAGACTTCTTCCCACTGACCGTAAACTACCAAGAGCGTACTTACGCGGCAGGTAAAATCCCAGGTGGTTTCTTCAAGCGTGAAGGTCGTCCATCGGAAGGTGAAACCCTGACTGCACGTCTGATTGACCGTCCAATTCGTCCTCTGTTTCCAGATGGTTTCACGAACGAAGTGCAAGTGATTGCAACCGTAGTATCAGTAAATCCAGATGTGCAACCAGATATGGTGGCGATGATCGGTACTTCTGCTGCGCTGGCGATTTCTGGTCTGCCATTCAATGGCCCAATCGGTGCGGCACGTGTTGGTCACATTGATGGTCAATTAGTGCTTAACCCAAGTGAAAAAGAGCTGAAGCAGTCTCGTCTGGATCTGGTGGTTGCGGGTACTGAAGGTGCGGTGCTGATGGTTGAATCAGAAGCACAGATCCTGAGCGAAGAAGAGATGCTGGCGGCTGTGGTATTTGGTCATGATCAACAGCAAGCCGTGATCAACGCGATCAATGAATTTGCCGCTGAAGTTGCGACTCCGGCATGGCAATGGACTGCACCAGTTGAAAACACTGAGCTGAAAGGCAAAGTGGCGGCTTTAGCTGAAGCGCGTCTGGTTGAAGCGTACCAAATCACTGAGAAAATGGCGCGTTATGATCGCATCCATACCATCAGTGCAGAAGTGACGGCGGCTCTGCTGGCTGAAAACGAAGCTTTAGATACTAAAGAAATTCACACCATTTTCCACGATCTGGAAAAAACCGTTGTTCGTCGCAGCATCATCGCGGGTAACCCACGTATTGATGGCCGTGAAAAAGACATGGTTCGTGCGCTTGACGTTCGTACTGGCGTATTGCCACGTACTCACGGCTCTGCTCTGTTCACCCGTGGTGAAACTCAGGCGCTGGTGACTGCAACGTTGGGTACACAACGTGATGCGCAAATCATCGACGAGCTGACTGGCGAGAAGAAAGATCACTTCCTGCTGCATTACAACTTCCCTCCATACTGTGTGGGTGAAACTGGCTTTGTGGGTTCTCCTAAGCGTCGTGAAATCGGTCACGGCCGTTTGGCCAAGCGTGGTATTGCAGCGGTAATGCCATCGGCAGATGAATTCCCGTACACTGTACGTGTTGTGTCTGAAATCACTGAATCAAACGGTTCATCTTCTATGGCTTCTGTGTGTGGTTCATCGCTAGCGCTGATGGATGCTGGTGTGCCAATTAAGGCTTCTGTTGCGGGTATCGCAATGGGTCTAGTAAAAGAAGACAATGATTTCGTTGTACTGTCAGACATTCTGGGCGATGAAGATCACCTAGGTGATATGGACTTTAAAGTTGCGGGTACTGCAACGGGTGTTACTGCACTGCAGATGGACATCAAGATTGAAGGTATCACCAAAGAGATCATGCAAATTGCACTGAACCAAGCCAAAGGTGCTCGTCTGCACATTCTGTCGGTGATGGATCAAGCGATCGCGACTGCGCGTAATGATATCTCTGAATTTGCTCCACGCATCCACACCATGAAGATCAGTGTTGAGAAAATCAAAGACGTGATCGGTAAAGGTGGTGCAGTGATTCGTCAACTGACTGAAGAAACTGGCACTACGATTGAGATCGAAGATGACGGTACGATCAAGATCGCAGCGACTGATGGTGATCAAGCGAAAGAAGCGATCCGTCGTATTCAAGAGATCACCGCTGAAGTTGAAGTGGGCGTGATCTACACCGGTAAAGTGGCTCGCCTGGCTGATTTTGGTGCGTTTGTGACTATTCTGCCTGGTAAAGATGGTCTGGTACATATTTCGCAAATCGCTGACAAGCGTGTTGAAAAAGTGTCAGACTACCTGACTGAAGGTCAAGAAGTTCAAGTGAAAGTTCTTGAAATTGACCGTCAAGGCCGTGTTCGTCTGAGCATGAAAGAAGCGGTTGAAACTTCAGCCGAAGCAGTAGAGCCAGCGGCACCTGCTGCAGAATAATTTACCGTTGATGGTAAAAACAACACGGCTTTTCTTTTCATAGCCAAAGCGTGTTATAAAGGGGAGCGTTATTCGCTCCCTTTTTTTATGCGAAATCCACAGGAGTATGATGAGTGAAATGGTTTCGATTACCGATCGCGCTACTAGGATTGGCGGTACTGTCTGGCTGTGCTGCGCAGCATAAATCGGCCACTCAGTGGTTGTATCCACCGATGGCGGTACCACTACAAGCCTCAGTACAACAGGAAGTGCAAATTGCTCGACTCAGCCAATTATTGCTAAGAACAGATCTTGATGCAGAACTGCGCGCTAAGATGTTGTTTGAACGTGGGAATAATTATGACAGCGTTGGCTTACGTGAATTGGCTCAGCTCGATTTTACTCAATCGTTGGCGCTCAATCCGGCGCAGCCTGATGTGTTTAATCTGCTTGGGGTGTATTACACCGAAGCTGGGGAATTTGATGCTGCGTATGAAGCTTTTGATTCAACGCTAGAATTAGACCCAAGTAATGAGTATGCGGTGCGTAACCGGGCGATTGCTCTTTACTATGGTGAGCGGCCACAATTGGCGCTGGAAGAGATCACTAAGCATTATCAACAAGACCCTAATGATCCTTTTCGTGCGATCTGGTTATACATCATCGAAAGTGATGTGAATCCAGAGCAAGCGCGTATCGACCTACAGCAACGTTATCAGCAGCATGATGAGCAGTGGGGCTGGGTGTTAGCTGGCTTAATGTTGGATCAACTCCCAGAAGAGATTGCGTTTAAAGCGATTATCGCCGGCTCTCGTGAAAATGATCTGTTAGCCCAAAGGTTAACCGAAGCCTATTTCTACCTTGGCAAGCGTTATCAAATGCAAGGCGAACTGGCGCAAGCACTATCCTTGTATAAGCTGGCTATCTCTTTCAATGTGTATGAATACGTAGAGCACCGTTATGCCTTTCTTGAGCTAGGGCGTATCTTCCAGGAAGTGCGTGAAGAGCGTTTAGCTACCTCGAAAGCCGAGTCATCGACTCCTTAGGGTGATCTTCTTATCATAAAAAGCCGCCAATCGCGGCTTTTTTTATGCCTGTCATTTTGCTAATATAGTTAGCCTTGCTAATTATGTGGTGCAATTTATGTTGGAAACTAATCTTGAGAAAATGGAACGTTTTTCGGCTAAGGTGTGGCGCAAATATGCCAAAGAGGATCCTTTTGCCCAGCTCAGTTTCAATGAGTACGACTATTTGAAAGTGCTGCAGAATTCCCCGCAAGCGATTCGTTTAACCGATTTGGCTCAGGCATTAGAAGTCAGTAAGCCTTCGGCATCTAATATGCTTAAAAAGCTTGAGCGGCGAGGCTTGGTCAAGCGAATTTGTTGCGCGGAAGATGCCCGTGCTCAGTTGTTTGAGCTGACAGAGCAGGCCGAGCAGAATTTGGCTTATGAAGCGCGAGTCTATCAAACTTTAGCCCAGCAAGTGGCGCAGGGGTTGTCTGCTGAAGAAGTGGTGATCCTCGATTTGCTGCTCGGCAAAGCATTGCGCCAAGCGTAATTTTTATTAGATAAACTAACTAAGTAAGACGTATGGTTATGATGAATCGATCTATTTACCGACAGTTTGTTCGCTATACCATTCCTACGGTCGCGGCGATGCTGGTTAATGGTCTGTACCAAGTGGTGGACGGTATCTTTATTGGCCACTATGTTGGTGCGCAAGGGTTGGCTGGGATTAATGTGGCTTGGCCGGTGATCGGTACCATTTTGGGGATCGGCATGTTAGTGGGCGTCGGCACTGGAGCGCTGGCTTCGATCAAGCAAGGACAAGGTGATGCGGAGAGTGCAAAACGCACCCTGGCGACGGGCTTAACCAGTTTACTGCTGCTAGCGCCTTTAGTGGCCTTGATCTTATGGTGGATGGCGGATGATTTTTTGCATTGGCAAGGTGCACAAGGGCGGGTATTTGAATTAGGCCAACAATATTTACAAGTGTTGTTGGTCGGCTGCGTGTTTACCTTGGGCTCCATTGCGATGCCATTTCTGCTGCGTAACGATAATAGTCCCAATTTGGCGACCTTACTGATGGTGATTGGTGCGCTGAGCAATATTGCGCTCGATTATCTGTTTATTGCTTGGCTCAATTGGGAGCTGACGGGAGCTGCGATTGCCACTACTTTGGCACAATCGATTGTGAGCTTGCTCGGCTTAGCGTATTTCTTCTCCAAACGTGCCAAAACCCGTTTAACCCGCCACTGTCTTAAGTTGGAGTGGCGCACGTTACCTAAGATTTTAACCATTGGCGCTTCGAGCTTTTTTATGTACGCCTATGGTTCAACCATGGTCGCGCTGCACAACACCTTGATGATTGAATATGGTGATCCGGTCATGGTAGGGGCTTACGCGGTGATGGGCTACATAGTGACGATTTATTATCTGACGGTCGAGGGGATTGCTAATGGTATGCAGCCGCTGGCCAGTTACCATTTTGGTGCGCGTAACTATGGCCATATTCGGCAATTATTACGCTTGGCGATGAGTATTGCGGTGCTGGGCGGTATGCTATTTGTCATGCTACTTAATCTGTTTCCTGAACAGGCGATTGCGATTTTTAACTCTAGCGACCGTGATCTGATGGCCGGTGCGCAGATGGGGATAAAATTACACCTATTTGCTATGTATCTGGATGGTTTTTTGGTGGTGAGTGCGGCGTATTATCAATCGATCAATCGCGGTGGTAAGGCGATGTTTATTACGCTTGGCAATATGTCGATTATGTTGCCATTTTTGCTGATTTTGCCACTATTTTTCGGTTTGACTGGAGTATGGATTGCGCTGCCAATCTCCAATATTGTGCTGGCTACGGTGGTGGCAATCATGCTGTGGCGTGATGTGCAGCGCTTGGGTAATGCTGAGCAAGTTTGCCCAGTATAACTGTGTTCAAACCCACTCAGCGGGCACCTGTCCGCTGAATGGGTCGTTAAGTTTAGTGGCTAGCGAAGCTTAGTAGATAGCTAAGCTTAATAGGTAGCTAAGCTTAGTCGTTTTTAATCGCCAAGCCGGCTAACTGATGCCAATAACCATTACATTGGTGCTGGGTGATCACTTGTGGTTTTTGCCCATGCTGATTGGCTTTGAACTGCTGGAGATGCTGAAAGGTTTCGACGCCAAGTGGGCTTAAACGCACCACATCGACTAATCCAGCCATGCTGGGCAAATCATTCACCAAGTTATAGCAATAACCCGATTGGGTCTGAATACCATTGAGGTTAAACACTGATTGTCCTTCTTGGCTTGCCACCTGAATACCGGTTGGGTAACGAATACAGCAGGTTTCACACTCATCTTTGGCGCGGTTTTCTGCTCGTGCCGTGAAACAGCGTGCGGAATAAGCCAGCGGAAGGTAGCCATGGCTAAATACTTCGACTTCAAACTTGCCGATAATGCCTAGCTGATCACACTGTTGCAAGGTATTGACTAACCAGTCGCGTGATAATTCCACCGGCATACACCAGCGGATCATACCTTGCTTTAAAAACAGCTTTAATGTGTGTGCGTTATAGGTGTTGATGGCGGGGCCGACGATAAAAGGAATGCCTTTTTCGTGTGCCATTTGTACCGCGGAGACATCATTAGCTTCAATCGCAAAATCACCGTTATCGATGTATTTTTTCATCAGGTTGATTTCGCTGGGAGCTTCAAGCAGAGCCATGGTGGAGAGCACCACTTGTTTACCCGCTGCTGAAAGGGATTTGGCAATCTCCAACCAGTGCTGTGGCTTGAGTTCACGCCGTTTCGAACACACCGTTTCGCCAAGATAAATGATATCGGCTTGGCTCGCTTCGGCTTGGGCATAGAAACGGTCGATGTCTTGTTTGGGCCAAAAATAGAGTAGAGGACCTAATGCATACTTCATAATCGTGTGACCTTATTGCCATTGACGGTGATAAGCACCGAGTGTGGTTTGCGTTCCTTCCGACACATTGGCCAGTGCCGCATCCCATTGGGGCTCGACCTGATAATGGGTTGGATTGGCCAGATAACGATCAAGCGCGGCGCGCCATGTGCGAGTCACTTGCTCGACGTAGGCAGGACTGCGTTGGCGTCCTTCAATTTTTACTGACGCGACATTGGCAGCAAACAGCTCAGGCAGCAAAGATAAAGTATTTAAACTGGTCGGCTCTTCTAAGGCATGGTAACACTTACTTTGCGTATCGATTTCGGCGATAAAGCGACCCTTACATAGGGTTGGATAACCGGCATTTTCTCCAGCTGCATACTTATCAATCAGGATCTCGTTTAAGCGAGACTCAAGCCCTGATTCAGTTTCTTGCCAGCGTACATATTTGGCTGGCGAGCATGCTCCGACGGTATTGGGTGACTCACCAGTCAGATAAGATGAGAGATAGCAGCGCCCTTCGGACATGATGCACAAACTACCAAAGGCAAACACTTCCAGCTCGACACCTTGTGGAATATTACGCGAAAGCTGCTTAACCTGATGGATCGACAGCACACGCGGTAGCACGACCCGTTTGACGTTAAAATTCTGATGATAAAACTCAACCGCTTTAACGTTAGTGGCTGATGCTTGCACAGACAGATGCAGCTCAAGGTGTGGATATTTGCGCGCCGCGTACTCTAGTACGGCAATATCGGCGATGATTAAGGCATCGACGCCAAGATCGGCGGCTTGATCGACGGCGGTAGTCCAGCGTTCAAAACCATGTGGATGAGCAAAGGTATTGAGCGCAATATGAATTTTTTTGCGGTGATCGTGCACATATTGCACGGCTTTTTCGAGTTTCTTGCCGCTAAAATTAAGACCGGCAAAATGGCGAGCATTGGTATCATCTTTAAAACCGATGTAAACCGCATCGGCACCGCAATCAATCGCTGTTTTCAGGGCCGGCAAATTTCCGGCCGGACAGAGAAGTTCCATAGCGTAAGGCTCTGAATTCAGGGAATAGTGTTTGCATTCTAGGCAGGATTAAGCGCAGCAGATTTGATATAAGGCAGGTTTCCGATAATCAAAACCAAATTACCCCCTTAGAGGGATTTGTGATGACGACGATTTTGGGCAAATAGTTCTTCCACTTCATGTTTTGGCTGTGGACGATAAAAATGGAAGCCTTGGATCGAATGGCAGTTGAGGTTAGAAAGTAAAGTCGCTTGCTGCTGGGTTTCAACCCCTTCCGCGACTACAGTTAAACTCAGCGAACGGCCTAAGTTGATGATGTTTTCTATCACTGTCAACTGCTTAGGTAGAGTATCGATATCACTGATGAATGCGCGGTCAATTTTTAGTTCATCAATCGGGAAGCGAGCTAAGTAGGCTAGCGATGAATAACCGGTGCCAAAATCATCGATGGATAAGCTAAAGCCTAATTTTTTAATCGCATTGAGCATTTGTAGCGTGTGTTCGCTATCACTCATCACCGCACTTTCGGTTAGCTCAAAAGTGATGCAATTTGGATCTAACCCACTGGTGCGCAGCAGTTTTTCTAAGTAGTCAATTAACTGCGGATTGCCAAATTGTTCTGGTGAGATATTGATGGCGACCCGCCCCGGCAAAATGCCTTGTAGCTTCCAGCGTTTAACGGTTGCGAACACTTCACGCATCACCACGCGACCTAAGTGTTCAATCAAGCCTGCTTTTTCTGCCACTGGAATAAAGGAGCTTGGGCTGATATAGCCCTCAACGGGATGCTTCCAACGCACCAGTGCTTCAGCACCATTGATACTGAAATCGCGTGCGTTGACTTTCGGCTGATACCAGACTTCTAAACCATTTTGCTGCAGTGCTTTTTGCAGTTCAATTTCCAACCACAGACGCATACGTGCTTCTTTGTTCATCTGATCATTAAATTTGATCAGGCGATTGCGACCACGTTCTTTGGCTTCATACATTGCAGTATCGGCATTTTGTAGCAGTACCCGCGCATCATTACCATCTTGCGGATAGCGTACGCTACCAATTGAACAGGCTAAGCGCTTACTAAAATGGTGCAGATCAAAAGGCTGATTAATCAAAGAGATAATTCGCTCTGCCAACATTTCTGC
Organism: Vibrio misgurnus; assembly: GCF_029635775.1. NCBI lineage: Bacteria > Pseudomonadati > Pseudomonadota > Gammaproteobacteria > Vibrionales > Vibrionaceae > Vibrio > Vibrio misgurnus. Next base: position 553,355 of record NZ_CP113241.1, read on the forward strand.
GGAACGATGATGCTCCGGTTCGGGTAAAATTAGTCCAAATTCATCACCGCCCAAATGGCCCAAAATCGCTTGTTGTGGCAGCAGACGCTTTAAGCGTGCGGCGACTTCTTTAATCACCTTATCACCAATATGATGACCTAGTGAGTCATTGATATTTTTAAAATTATCGATATCCAGATACAACATCACCAGCGGGGTTTCGTTGTGGATACACTGTTGTAAACGCTTAGTAAAACCGTGGCGATTATACAGACCAGTTAGGCTATCGAGATGGGCATCGACCTGAGCGGTGGTTGAAAATGGTTTGGGGGTATCATCAGCACTTTGTAATAAAATCAATTGTGCTTGATTGCCGAGCAGTGAGGCATGCTTGGCATGCAGTTGCACTTGGTGCTCAAAGCCACATCTAGGTCCGGTCAGACAGACGAGGGGCCTTTCGGTCAGTTGAGTGGCCAATTGGTTGGAAAAAACGGTTTTGGTTTTTTCATCGATAAACAGGCGTGATAGGTTTTCACCTAACAGTTTTTGCGGATCCTCAAAGCCCAGTAAACGTGCGGCCGAGGGATTGGCGGAGAGAATGCTGTCGTTCTCGACCATCAGCAAACCATCGGGCAATAGACTGGTTAGTAACGCATAGTTAGTTTCAGACTCTTGCAAACTGCGCGCTAAAATCTGTTTTTCTGAGCTATCGAGTGCGTGAAACACGATGTATTGTACTTGCTCGTTGACCACCAGCGGTGACAGTGAAAAGTGCAAACTGGTTTCGAGGTCTATTTCGCTCAGCGTTAGCTCGGATTCGATGTGTTGATTATTAAAAGCTCGTTCATAGAAGGGTTTGAGGTGGTTGTAAAAATGTTCGCCTAACACTTGCTTATCACTCATGCCCACCATCTCTTCACATGGTAGGCCAGCAATATCACCATAGCGCTGATTGACCATCACATACTGGTGTTGATCATCAAGGATGGCAAAAAAGAACGGACTATGTGACGTAATTTTTGCAAACCAGTGCTGGAGTTGGGATAGGGCTTGAACTGACATCAAGTGATTACCAACGGTCCATACGCAGTGACATTTATGTGATCCCTTCTAAGTTGAGCCTAATATTGGCGGTAGTTGATACCGGCTGATGCAGATTATGCTGTTCATCATGGCTTGGTTTCAACAATCGCAATTAGCACTGATGGTCAGAATGTTACACTCCGATCTGATAACTGAGTCACTATAACCGCGATTGCTAGCATAGAGAAGCTTCTCAGCCTCAAGTTATTTTTTTGATACATAACAGGAATCGGTAGCCTGACATCCAGTATGATGCGCGTAGACAGACTAACAAGGTAACGGATAACGCTCGTGTTAAACAAGATTCGCACTCAACTGGTTCAGAACGCGGCTTCAATTTTGCGATCTCCAATCCATTTATTGCCTCAAAACGTTCAAAAAAAAGCCTTGCTTGATGCAATGAGTTTAGTATTTCGCGAGGCATTACAAGACGGAGATTTTGAGTTTTTGGAAGATAAATGGCTGAAAGTCGAAATAAAAGATCTCGATTTGCGTTGGTTTATCAGCTATCAAAACGATAAATTGGTGGTGGCGGATAGCCCTGTCGAGCAGGATGTCAGCTTTAGCGCTGAGTTAAATGATTTAGTGCTGATCGCGGGACGTAAAGAAGATCCCGACACGCTATTTTTCCAACGCCGTCTTTCGATTGAAGGCGATACCGAACTTGGATTAGAAGTCAAAAACCTGATGGATAGCGTGGATCTGCAACAATTACCTAAACCTTTACAGATTTTACTTCACCAGTTAGCCGATTTTGTGCATAAAGGGATGTCAGTAGCGAACTCATCCCAAGAGGTTATTAATGCTTATTCGAACTGAAGCTCCCGCCGATATTCTGGTGGTCGATCAACTGCTCAAAGAGGTTTTTGCCACCGAGGCGGAAGCCAATTTGGTAATGGCACTGCGTGAAAATGGGCGGCGTACCTTATCGTTAGTCGCTTGCGATGATGAGGGGGAAATTGTCGGTCATGTGCTATTTAGCCCAGTAACGGTCGCCGGTGAAGATTTGAATTGGCAAGGCTTAGCGCCTTTGGCGGTTAAGCAAGCATATCGTCGTCAAGGGATTGGTGCCGAGTTGGTCAAAGAAGGGTTAAGTTCACTCGGTGAGCTAGGTTATCCGGCTTGTGTAGTGCTTGGTGATCCAGCTTATTATGCTCGGTTAGGTTTTGAAGATGCGGCTCAATATCAGCTCTATTGTCCTTGGGAAGTGCCGCAAGGTGCATTTCGCGTGGTGGGATTGTGGGAACGAGAATTAGACGGTCGTCATGGCTTGATTGAATATTGTCCAGAATTTGCCAGCGTTTAGTCGTTTATCATCGACCTAGCCGTAGAGAAAGGAGCTTTTGAGCTCCTTTTTTGATTAGCGCTTGAGTCGGTTATCCTCGGTTTGTTAGCATGGTCACTCAAGTTAGTTGCGAGGCATGCATGTTTTCTTCTTCACACTATTTATCCGCGATGGGCATTCAACAATGGGATTTGATCCATCCTGAACGCTTGAGCGGTTTTCAAGTGACTGCGCAGCGATTGGATCCGGATTGTCGATTGTTGCTGGTAGCCAATCAGCCTCCACAAGATGCGGAAATTGTATTGTTAGAGCGTATTCTTAGTAGTTTTAAGCTAGAACTGGCAATGGTACGTTATATTCAACCGACTCAACTCAAACAACTGGCTTATCAAGACCTTGAGTGGATCTGGTTTGCTGGCTGTGAACCTATGGTTCACCAAGCACAAAAACAGCTACACTCACCTCGTTTGAGTGAGATTGCCGGCAATACTCAATATCGCCGCGCTCTGTGGCAACAAATTTGTCGTTATCAAGCTGCTGCCACTCAAACCACCACGCAAGCAATCACCACGCAAGCCAGCGCGACTCAGGCACTGAACATCCAAGGAACTCATATATGACGCCACGGTTTAGCGCGATGCAAACTGAACATTTGCAGGCCATTTGGCACATTGAATGCCGTGCTCATTCGCATCCTTGGGCCGAATCTTTAGTGCGTGATCTCTCTAGCCGAGGAGCCTGTCATCAAGTGATGCTGGTTGAACAACAGGTAGTGGGGTATTTCTATGCCCAGAATATCGTCGGTGAAGTGACGCTACTCAATATTGCGATAGATCCCGCCCAGCAAGGTAAGGGTTATGGTAAGCAACTGTTAGAGCATTTTATTGAGCAGTGTGAGCAACAACAGGCGGAAAGCGCTTGGCTTGAAGTACGTGAAAGCAATCAGCGCGCTTTTCAGCTGTATCAACAGGCAGGTTTTAATGAGATTGATCGGCGGATTAACTATTACCCTGCCGCTAATGGTAAAAGTGAAGATGCAATCATCATGAGTTATCTATTTTTTTGAGCTATCCATGCTGAGCGGTAAGAGGTCGATTTGTGCATAGCTATTGCTGATAAAGCGCTGCGCGATCTCATCTGCCCGTAGCGGTTTGTCAAATAAGTAGCCTTGAAATTGCTTGCAGCCAAGCTTTTTAAGGGCGGCAAGCTCGCAAACATCCTCAACACCTTCCGCGATGACTTCTAAGTCCAGTTTCCGTGCAATCGCCAAAATAGTATCGACGATGGCTTGATCGTTATCATCGAGATGAAGCCGATTAACGAAAGAGCGATCGATTTTCAAAGCATCGATCGCCAAGTCTTTTAGATAACGTAGTGAAGAGTAACCGGTACCAAAATCATCAATCGAGATACTGATCTGACTCTCTTTGAGTTTGGCCATTTTTTGCAGCGCATTTTCCACGTTTTCCAGCAGTAACCCTTCGGTGATCTCAAACTCAATCTGTTCGCCAGTGATCCCTGTTTGCTGGAGGATATGCTTCACCTGTTCGATAAACGAATCTTGTGCAAATTGTAATGGGCTAATATTGATGGCTAAGCGGCGAAAATGCGCGGGTAGAATGCCCTGTTTTTTCCATTGGGCGTATTGATAGCACGCTTGTTCGATGATCCAGTGACCAATTGACAAAATCAGTCCGGTTTCTTCGGCAATCGGCATAAATATCCCTGGTGAGAGTAAACCGCGTTTAGGATGATGCCAGCGGATCAGCGCTTCCACGCCAATCAACTGACCGTGTTCATCCACTTGTGGCTGATAATAAAGCTCTAATTGATGCTGTTTAAGCGCTTCATGCAGCCCTTTTTCGATCTCTAGAAAAGACTCCACCTGTGCCTGCATCTCTGGCTCATAGAAGACAAATTTATTGCGGCCACTGGCTTTAGCTCGGTACAGGGCAGTGTCGGCCTGACGTAGTACATCAATATTACGGCATCCAAGCGCTGGGAAAATCGCGATGCCAATACTCGCGGTACAATAAAGTTGGTGATCATCAACGCTGTATGAGTTGGAGATCAGCTTAAGCAGCTGTTTAGCGAGTTTTTCAGCTTTATTGGGCGATAAATAAGGGATCAACACCACAAACTCATCACCGCCAATCCGAGCGGATAAATAGGCATTTTGCGCCCAAATGTCCATGCGTTGCGCCACCGCTTTGAGCAGTTGATCGCCAATTGTGTGACCAAGTGAATCATTAATAGTTTTAAAACGATCGAGGTCGAGATAAAACAACACGCCAGTGGTGTGTGAGTTTTCGGCGGTTTCAATCGCATCCGTCAGTTTTTGCAGCAATAAACGACGGTTGGCCAAGCCGGTTAAACTATCGTAATAAGCAAGCTGGTTGAGCTTGGATTCTGCCAATTCTTTTTCTTGCCACATGGATTGAAAGGTGGAAGCCAACTCACTGAGTTCATCATTCTGCTTGAGCCGAGCCGGTAATGGTGCGCGTTGTGTATCATTGAGTGAGTTGACTCAACTGATCAGCATAGTGAGTGGCAATGAGAGCTTTTGATAGAAAAAAATCAGCAAAATCGAAGTCAGTAAGATATTTCGCAACAGATCAAACAACAAATCATGGGTGGTTCTCGCGATAAACATTCTGGCCAGTGAAAAACCATCAATATAGAAGCTCAGTTTTCCAACCACCTGATCCGAGTTAGGTTGATGGAGATCCATACTAAAAACCGAGACCTCTGGGGTTAGATAACCCGCCAGTACACTGACTAATCGGGTTTCTTCACAAGCATCGCGCGCGGTATTGGTCATCACATCACCAAAATCATCGACAATTTCGACTTTGGAGATACCAGGATCAAGCATCAAGGTGGTTGCCACTTGCTCCGCTTGCAGATTATTTAAGTTATACGCAGCTTGGCTGGCATTTTTATAACTCTGCGCCAGCTTAATGTTGTAGTACTCCTGTACCTTAGCTTGTTCATCGTGTAGGTCGGCTAAGGTGTGGTAGAGACTAAAACAGAGCCCTAATAGCACCGAAACTAAAAAGACACTTTTAGCTTGTTTAAACGCCAAAGAATGAAATTTGCGAAATTGGGTCATCGGTTGAGCTCGTGATTAGTCTCATTCTAAAGTTATAGCCGAAGTTGAGAAAGTTATGTCAATCATCCCCAAAATATGAAACAAAGCACTTACTGGTCGGATATGTTGCACCAAGTTGCATTCTTAGTGTTTCGTACGAAAAGAGTATTTTTATGCCTCGTCGATCCATATGATTTGGTGCCCACGTTTATACCCAAATAACTTGGAGTTGCAGGTTGGCGGCAAGTGAGTCCTTATGAACATAGGCAAAGTATGTGATTGGAGTGAACGAACGTATCCAACACCGCTGCAGCTTCAAGTAGGAAGGGTAAAAGTAAAAGCAGGGGGGCTGCATGAGTTGAAGAGTAATTAATATCGCTATTGAGGAAATATGATGCAACCGTTGAGCATATTTCAATTAATTTATAGCCAAATGATTCATAGGAAATATTACATAATTTAATTTTGATTAAATAGACATGTCTAATTGCTGTTGTTTTTAGTGTTTAATTTTCGGAATATCCGAAAGCATTTGTCTTGTGAATGTCACGGTTGTTGATTTATATATTTTTTCGAGTTTTGGTAATGAATTGATAGTTAATCATTGATGATTTTAATGGTCATATTCCATTGGTTTTATAATCAGGCGTGCATTATTTTTCTTTTTGAATTAAGTGGTTATTTTAACGTTTGCTATTTACCTTGCTGAGTAATCGCTCTATTATGAGCCAAATATGGATATAGGTGGTCTCAAATGTTAACTATTAGATCGAAAGTAATATTAACCAATGGTTTGGCGTTGATTCTTTTGATTGCGCTGTCATTTATGGTTACTAATGTTATGCAACGTAATACGTCAGTGGTCAATGGAATTGATAGTACAGGTTATCCCAGTCTAAGCCTTTCATCGGCTAATCTTTCCTTACTAAAAGAAGCATTTGAAAGATTTAATATAGCGGTCACACTTGGTGATGATGAGTTATTGGAAATCAATGATGCCGTTAGGCTTGAAATTATTAATAACCTCAAGCAACTTGAGAGTATGCAGCCTGAATATGCAGCAACCGTTATTCAGTTGAGTCGTCAGACAGGACAGTATTTCTCTGCCGCTGCTAACCTAGCTCGCTCAATCATTGATGGTGGGGTTGACTTAACCAATGCCACAGCGACAGCGCAGCAGAATAACCAACATTTTGAAGCGCTAAAATCTGATTTTGAAGCCTTTTATGATCTTAACCGTAATAGCTTAACCAGTACGATACAAAATCTGGCGGTGCAAAATGAGAATACGGCTAGATTTATCCAATTAGCTTGTGTGATCAGTTTGATTTTGATTGCGGGATTAGCTCTGTATATTGTTAATGGTATCCGCAATGATTTGCGTTTGATTACTGAAAAAATGCGCGACATCTCAACGGGTGATGGTGATCTCAGAGCTAGACTCGAATATCACAAGCAAGATGAGTTGAAAGATTTGGTCAACTATTTCAATCAATTTGTTGGCAAGCTGAATGACAACATTAGTCAAGTGATCCGCAATACCCAAACTCTATCTGATATTTCTAGTCATTTATTGGCCGCCAATCAGACGGCGAGCCAAGTTTCAGAACAGCAGTTGGCCGCAATGGATGAAGTTGCAAATGCGATAATGCAAATGACTCATGTATCTGCCGATATTTCCGGTAATGCTCAGGATACCGCTCAAGCCGTGAGCCGTTCCATGACGCTGTCGCAAGAAGGGGCAACAATGGTAAATCAAACGCTATCTGCGTTAGATTTACTGGTGAATGATGTTCAACAAACCTCTAGTGTTGTCTCTGAACTTAATGACAGCACTCGTAATGCGGAATCAATTCTGTTGGCCATTAACGCTATTGCTGAACAAACCAATTTACTGGCCTTAAATGCGGCGATTGAAGCGGCTCGCGCTGGTGAGCAAGGTCGTGGTTTTGCGGTGGTCGCTGATGAAGTACGTACCCTTGCTGGCCGTACCCAAAGTTCAACTCAAGAGATCCAGACGGTACTGGTGAACTTACAGTCTAAAGCTGATACCGCGATGGAGATTATTCGCGGTAGTTTGGTTAATACAGAATTATGTGATGAAAAATGCAATCAGGCTGAATTGACAATTAAAAATGTGGCAGAAAATATGAGTGATATTGATCAAAGAAATATCCTGATTGCTGCCGCGACCGAAGAGCAAGTCCAAACCAATAAAGAAATGGAAGCGCATTTATTGAATCTTCAAAATATGTCGCAACAGACAGTAAATAGTCTTAAGCAGGTTGATGATATGGTTCAAGAAATTGAACGAGTCAAAGAGGCTTTGATTTCTGTATCACAACAGTTTAAAACCCATGACTGATATCAATATGTAAATATTCACCAGGTTAATTTCTGGCGAATATTTAATGTCACATGTTTAAAATGTTAGCAATGTGTATATAAACGCATGCGGTATCGTCATGCCTTATTATTGTGATTTTTATTCAAAAAAATAGAAAGGGAAATAATGAAAAAGAGCAATTTGGCCATTATTGTGGCATTGGCTTTGTCTGCGCCTTATTCAATGGCTGCCTCAGTGGGAAATATGAATGTCAGCGGTTTTGGCAGTGTTGGGGTTGGTATTGCCAACAATGACGCAGGCTATGCTGGTTATGAAAATAAAGTGGATTATAAACAAGACTCGCTACTCGGTTTGCAATTTGACTTCCAAGTAAATGACCGAGCTAAGGTTACTACACAACTGGTGGCGAATGGTCGTTATGATTTTGACCCGACAGTTGAAGTGGCGTATTTAAGTTACGATCTCGATTTTGCCACCGTACGTGGTGGTAAACTGCGTACTCCATTCTTTATGTATTCCGATTATTTAGATGTCGGTTATGCTTACCCTATGCTGCGTCCATCGCAAGAGATCTATGAGTTATTGATCATCAGTAACTTTACAGGGATTGATGCTTTAATACCTATTAAGCTAGGTAATACCACGTTGCAGTTACAACCCTTTACTGGTGTCAGCCAAGTTGAAGAACGTGATTCAACCTTAGGTAGTCAAGTCGATATTAAGGATGCCTTTGGTCTAACCGCGAACTGGTACATTGATGACTGGACACTGCGTGGTTCATACACTCAGGCAAGAACTGAAGAGCATGAAAACCTGATGGTGTCTGATAAAAAGTCAACTTTTGCCTCATTCGGGCTGCAATATAATGACGGTGCTTTACTGTTTAATACCGAAGGTATGTTGATGAAGTTATCTGGGAAATACCCTGATGTACAGGCGGTATCGGCTCTACTCGGTTACCAATTTGGAGCATTTACGCCTTATGTCGCTAGTGCTTGGGTGAAGTCTACGGATAATGATCAACGCACTAATCCTGTAGAATCAATCTTCTCTATGAAGCGTACCTCATACTCGGCTGGTATGCGTTGGGATTTAGCTCCGAAGGTTGCATTGAAAACTGAAGTAACATATGCCGATTTCCACGGTACAGTTGGCGGTATTACATCTAATGTAGATCTATCATCATTTAAACCGCTATATGACGACTCTCTTGTCTACTCTGTATCTCTCGACTTTGTATTTTAAGGAATCAGCACAATGAAAAAAACCATTCTGGGTCTGTTAGTGATGGGCTTGAGTTGTGCCGCTCAAGCGGGTGTGGTAGTGATTGGCCACCCTCAAGGTATTGATGCCATCTCGGCAGATGCGGTGAAACAGCTGTACTTAGGTAAAGATCAGCAATTAGCCAATGGCTCTGCTGCGCAGTTGTTTGAACTTAGCGAAGGCAGTGCTGAGCGGGTTGAGTTTCACGGCAAAACCACAGGCCGTAACGATGCGCAGCTGCAATCAAATTGGTCACGTTTAGTGTTTACGGGTAAAGCGGTTGCGCCGGTTATCGTTGCTGATTCTGCAGCGATGATTTCAGCAGTAAAGAGCCAACCGAACGCGATTGGTTATATCGATGAAGCGGCGGTAACAGCAGAGGTTAAAGTCCTGCTCAAGCTGTAAATAGCGCTTAACATTACGTGTTAGCTTACCAGCCCCACCTTATTTTTAGGCGGGGCTTATTTATTCAATAAGGATGTAATTTTACTACTACGACACGAACTCTTTGGCTTGCAGTGGGCAGTTTTCGACGAGTCAACTCTCGTTGTGTGCTGAGTAGGATATTGCAATATTAACCTTGATTGAGCATGAATGATGATCGATTGGGCAAGCATAGATTGTGTATAACCGCAAGATCAGCGAAAATAGCCGCTAATTACGATTCCCACGATGGATTTGATCGGTGCCGTGCCCAGTGCTGAGCTAAATGGCGATCAATCTATGCATAAACCAAAAGAATTTATCCATGGCAAACCAAGAATTTCTTAATGAAATCAATAAGCGCCGCACTTTTGCGATCATTTCGCACCCAGATGCGGGTAAAACCACGATTACTGAAAAAGTATTGTTGTTCGGACGTGCAATTCAAGTCGCCGGTACTGTAAAAGGTCGTGGCTCCAACCAGCATGCCAAATCAGACTGGATGGAAATGGAAAAAGAGCGGGGTATTTCGGTTACCACCTCGGTGATGCAGTTTCCATACGGTGATTCACTGGTCAACCTGCTGGATACCCCAGGACACGAAGACTTTTCTGAAGATACCTATCGTACTCTAACGGCTGTCGACTCATGTTTGATGGTGATTGATGCGGCCAAAGGGGTTGAAGATCGTACCCGTAAATTGATGGAAGTGACGCGTCTGCGTGATACGCCTATCGTTACTTTTATGAATAAGTTGGACCGTGAGATCCGTGACCCGATGGAACTGATGGACGAAGTGGAAAATGAGCTAAAGATTGCTTGTGCTCCCATCACTTGGCCGATTGGTTGCGGCAAAGAGTTCAAAGGTGTTTACCATATCTCTCGCGATGAAACGATTTTGTACACTAGTGGTCAAGGCCACACTATTCAAGATCAGCGTATTATTAAAGGGTTAGATAATCCTGAGTTAGATCAAGCGATCGGTGAAGAGTTGGCCGAGCAGCTGCGCGAAGAGCTGGAACTGGTGGTGGGGGCTTCCCACCAATTTGATCATGAGCTGTTTTTACAAGGTGAACTGACCCCTGTGTTTTTTGGTACTGCGCTGGGTAACTTTGGCGTGGATCATATGCTAGATGGCTTGACGCAATGGGCTCCGGCTCCGATGCCACGTCAAGCGGCAGAGCGAGTGGTTGAGGCCAGCGAAGAGAAATTCAGTGGCTTTGTGTTTAAAATTCAAGCCAATATGGATCCGAAACACCGTGACCGCATTGCTTTTGTGCGCATTGTGTCTGGCACCTACAAGCAAGGCATGAAGATGAACCATGTACGCTTGGCGAAACAAGTTAATATTTCTGATGCGGTAACCTTTATGGCTGGCGACCGTGCCCGTGCTGAAGAGGCGTTTGCTGGGGATATTATTGGCTTACACAACCACGGTACTATCCAGATTGGTGATACTTTTACCCAAGGTGAAACGCTTAAATTTACCGGTATCCCTAACTTTGCACCTGAGCTATTCCGCCGCATCCGTCTGCGCGATCCGCTCAAGCAAAAGCAGTTGCTCAAAGGTTTAGTGCAACTGTCTGAAGAAGGTGCGGTACAGGTTTTCCGCCCACTGCAAAATAACGATTTGATCGTTGGTGCGGTCGGTGTGCTGCAGTTTGATGTGGTGGTGTCGCGTCTTAAATCAGAATATAACGTTGAGGCCATTTATGAAGGCGTTAACGTGGCGACTGCGCGCTGGGTCGACTGTGATGATGTGAAGAAGTTTGAAGAGTTCAAACGCAAAAACCAGAGTAACCTAGCGCTGGATGGTGGCGATAACCTAGCCTACATTGCGCCGACTATGGTTAACCTTAACTTAGCTCAGGAGCGTTCACCAGAGGTGGTGTTCCGCGCTACGCGTGAGCATTAATCCTGAGCATGATTGACTAAGTTGCGCGTTGTATAATTCGTAGCTTAGTGACTAAATTGCAGTGATAAAAAAGCCGATGATGAATCATCGGCTTTTTTACTAGAGATTTTTACTAGCGGTTTATTGACTAGCGAGTTAACGGCTCAAGCGGGTGGCTATTTCTTTTTGGCCTTTTTGACTTTGCCAGTGCTTTTTTTCTTAGCCGTGCTTTTATCCGCTGGTTTCTTGCTGTCTTTTTTCTTTTTCTTGAACACCGGTTTTTTATGTTTAGGGCGTAGGCCATCAACAAAGCGCTCTTTGACTTCCTCTTTGATGTAGCGCTCAACGCGCGCCATCATCGGCTGATCATGCGCTTCAACCAGTGAAATCGCGATGCCTTTTTTGCCGGCACGCGCGGTGCGGCCAATACGGTGTAAGTAAACATCGGCACTGCGTGGTAGGTCAAAGTTAATCACGTGGCTGATGTCTGGCACGTCGATGCCACGCGCAGCAACATCGGTCGCGAGTAGAATGTTGATTGAACCATCACGGAAACGACTGATCGCATTGTTACGGCGATCTTGAGGCATTTCACCTTGGATCCACACGCAAGGGATCTGGGCTTTTTCTAATTCTGCACGTATTTCTGCCAGGCGTTCACGTGTTTTGAAAAATACAATCGAACGCTCGGCTTGTTCGGTGAGGATTTTTTTCAGCAGCTCGACTTTATGTGGCATATCATCAGCGCGATGATACCACTGAGAGATCTTTTTACGCTCGCGACGTGGCGGTTCGGCATCGACATGCGCTGGGTTTTTCAGCAGATCGGCAGTAAAGCCTTCGACGCCACGCCCTTCCAAAGTGGCAGAGAATAGCAGAGTCTGTTTACGCCAGCGGCATTCGGTTGAAAGACGATCCACTGTTGGACCAAAGCCCATATCCAGCATGCGATCCGCTTCATCGAGGATTAACCATTCAATGGCACGGCAATCAAAGCGTTCGGCATCAATATATTCTAAAAGACGGCCAGGTGTTGCGACCACGATATCTTGGGTTTTCGCCAAAATGTCCGCGTGCTCTTGGTACTGAACACCACCGGTAATGGTGAAAATATTGAGATGGGTATTTTTAGCTAGAGTTTGGATTTGATCGGCAACTTGCATCGCCAGCTCACGGGTTGGCGTTAAAACCAAAATCCGCGCAGGGCCTGCTTTACGGCGTGGAAAATCGAGCAAATATTGCAGCGCAGGAATCGCAAAGGCTGCGGTTTTGCCGGTACCCGTTGGAGCCGAGGCTAAGACATCACGTCCATCCAGAGCTTGCGGGATCGCTTCAGCCTGAACTTGGGTTGGGCGGCTAAAGCCCATATCATCGATCGCTTCAAGCAGCACCGGATCGAGTTCGAGATCGGCAAAAGTTTTAATCACAAATAATTACTCCACAAGCGTTGAAAGGCTCTGTCTTAAAACAGGCCGCACATTATAGATGGATCACACTTTAGATCACATCTTTAATTACGTCATCTTCAGATAAAAATCGCGTGTCAGTTGGCAAAACGGCTCACTGTAAGCGCCATGCTGCTGGATCACCAGCTCGGTGGCTTGGCTGATACAAGGTGAGCGGTGCAGCTCAAACAGTAACCGATGGACCGGTTTGCTGGCAGTTGCTTGAACCTGACAATAGCGTCCCAGATAAAGTCCTGCCTGTTGGGCTAACGCGATAAATTGCTCGCCTTCGCTTTTTGGCAGAATAAAACTCGCTACGCCGTCTGAGGTTAGTAACTGAGGCAAGCGTGCAATTAATGCTGGATGACTCAAACCGAGCGTGTGGCGAGCGGTGGCGCGAACCGGTTGTTGTGCGTTTGCACCACTAGTGAAATAAGGTGGATTACAAATAATCGCCGCAAAACGTGTCAGCGGTTGCCAATCGAGAATATCGGCCTGTTGGCTTGTAATGCGTGCTGCCCAAGGGCTGTTTTTGCGATTGAGTTCAGTGGCTTGATAGGCGCTAACTTCAATATCGATGGCTGTGATGACAGCCAGAGAGAAACGCTGTGCGCACATTAAACTCAACAGTCCAGTGCCACAACCAATATCCAGAATTGTTGCCGGTGGAGTGCTAAAGGCCCAACTTCCGAGCAGTACCCCATCGGTACTGACGGGCATGCCACATTGCCCCTCTTGGATACTGAATTGTTTAAATTGAAAGCTTTTATTGATTAATTTATTGGTTTTCATCGTAAATTTGCTGCCAAACATGAGTTAAGCGAAAAGCTCTTTCGGAGAGATGATTCATAATATTTTATTCTGTTGGTTGGTGAAAAAACAAGCGCATAAATCAGTTTGTCGTGCTGGTTTTCTTGCGGCAGATAGCACATGTCACTGGGTTATTGTGCTAATTATAAATTATTGTGGCGTTTTTTGCTTTGCGGTTGCGAAATAGCAGCACATTGGTCATTATTCGGCAACACAGGTTAGGGTTAAATTTTACTAAGCTGTGAGATGCATACACAACATTCATTACATTTATAAATAAGGGTTATCTGTGAAGCAGACGTTAAAACTAGCAGATATTTTAGCTTTGGGCTTTATGCTGTTCGCCTTCTTTCTTGGCGCAGGCAATATCATTTTTCCACCACTCGCGGGCCAATTAGCGGGTGAGTATATTACTCCAGCCATGCTTGGCTTTTTAGTGACTGCCGTGGGTTTACCGCTGATCACCATTATTGCGATTGCGGTAGCCGGAGGAAGTTGGGAGCATCTGACCAAAGATTTACCAGCTAAAGCCTCGCTGCTGATGGCGGCCTTGATCCTGATTGTGATTGGTCCTGCCTTCGCCGCACCTCGTACTGGTTTGGTGGCCTATGAAATGGCGGTAAAACCATTTTTTGTTGAGAGCACTCAATCTTATTTAACCATTTTCTCCGTGCTATTTTTTGCGGTAGCGATGTTCTTTTCATGGTCGCAAGGTAAGTTGGTCGATCTGATCGGTAAGCTACTGACACCAGCATTGTTTATTGGTTTGGCGATTCTTGCGCTTGGGGTATTCATCAATCCACAAGGTGAAATGATTGCCGCACAAGGTGACTACCTAACGCAGCCGCTGACTAAAGGTTTCTTGGAAGGCTACAACACCATGGATACCTTTGCATCATTGATGTTTGGTATTTTGATTGTTGATGCTCTACGTAGCAAAGGGATCACTGAGCGTAGTGCGATTACTCGTTACTTGATCTCCTCTGCCGTGATTGCGGCGATCGGCCTAGCGCTGGTATACGGCTCACTGTTCTATCTGGGCGCGACCAGTGCCAGTGTTGCTGCTGGTGCGAATAACGGCGGTGCGATTTTGAGCCAATATGTGCAAGCCTTATTTGGTGCTAACGGCCAATACGTCTTGTCAGTGATTGTGCTGTTGGCCTGTCTGACGACGGCGGTTGGCTTGATCTCAGCCTGTGCGGATTTCTTTAGCAAACACACTAAGCTTTCGTACAAGCAGTGGGTTGTGATCAATGGTGTGGCGTGTGGTGTGGTCGCTAACGTAGGTTTAGCACAATTGATCACTCTATCGATTCCGGTACTGTTTGCACTATACCCAGTTGCGATTGCCTTGGTTGCTCTGACGTTTGTGCGTCACAAACTGCCGAATCCGCGTATCGCGTATCGGGTTGTGCTATCCGTTGCTCTGCTGGTGGCCTTGCTCGATGCGGCAAAAGTCGCGGGGTTTGATGTAGCGCTGTTCGATTTCTTACCTTTCTTTGAGTACGGAATGGGCTGGCTGTTACCTACTTGTGTGACGATGATCAGTATGTTCTTCGTATCGGCTCAAGTATCTCCGTCACTTGAGCAAGAGTTGGCATAAGCTGATTAAAGGTTGAATGGAGCGGAGGCAATAGCTTCCGCTTTTTTTATGTCTGGATTAGGTGCTTTCTTGCTATTCACCGGCAGAGATTGCGTATTTTTTCCTGTATCTTCATCACGTTTTTCAGTAGAATTCCGCGGTTAATTTCTATCCATAACTCATAAGCCAACATGTTTGAAATCAATCCTATTAAAAACCGCCTGCAGGATGTGTCTGAGCGCACAAATATCCTGAGGGGGTATCTTTGACTATGATGCCAAGAAAGAGCGTCTTGAAGAAGTCAATGCCGAATTAGAACAGCCGGATGTCTGGACTCAGCCTGAGCGTGCGCAAGCCCTCGGTAAAGAGCGCTCAGCACTTGAAGCGGTGGTCGAGACTATCGATCAACTGGATCGTGGTGTTGAAGATGTTGATGGTCTGCTGGAACTGGCGATTGAAGCGGAAGATCAAGAGACGTTCGATGAAATCGGTCCTGAGCTTGATGAACTAGAAGCTAAGCTTGAGCAGCTAGAGTTTCGTCGTATGTTTGCCGGCGATCATGACTCCTCCGACTGCTACCTCGATTTGCAAGCTGGCTCTGGTGGTACTGAAGCGCAAGATTGGACGTCGATGCTGCTGCGTATGTATTTACGTTGGGCGGATGCCAAAGGTTTTAAAACAGAAGTTATTGAGGTTTCAGAAGGTGATGTGGCTGGTTTGAAATCGGCCACGGTGCGTATCATTGGTGATTATGCTTATGGTTGGCTGCGTACCGAAACCGGCGTACACCGTTTAGTACGTAAATCACCGTTTGACTCTGGCGGTCGCCGCCACACTTCATTTGCTTCGGCGTTTATTTACCCTGAAGTTGATGAAAATATCGATGTCGATATTAACCCGGCCGATCTGCGTATTGACGTGTATCGAGCTTCGGGCGCTGGTGGTCAGCACGTTAACACCACCGAATCAGCGGTACGGATCACCCACGTTCCAACCAACACCGTGGTACAGTGTCAAAACGATCGCTCGCAGCATAAAAACAAAGATCAAGCGATGAAGCAACTGCGCGCCAAGCTGTTTGAGCTGGAACTGCAAAAACAGAACGCGGAAAAGCAGGCCAATGAAGATGCCAAATCAGACATTGGTTGGGGTAGCCAAATTCGTTCTTACGTGCTGGATGATTCGCGGATCAAGGATTTACGTACAGGCATTGAAAACCGCAACACGCAAGCGGTACTCGATGGTGACTTAGACAAATTTATTGAAGCTAGCCTGAAATCAGGCCTATAAGCTTTTTACCGACTACACAAGGTATATGCCAATGACTGATGCTGTTCAAAATGAGATGAATCACGAGCACAATGCGCAAGAAGAAAACAAACTGATTGCAGAGCGTCGTAGCAAGTTGGATCACATCCGCAAGGAGTGTAAAGCCAACGGGCACCCTAACTCGTTCCGTCGTGATAGCCTCGCGGGCGATCTGCAGAGTATGTTTGGTGACAAGACCAAAGAAGAGCTAGAAGCGTTAAATCACGTGGTGTCTATCGCTGGTCGAGTGATGGCAAAACGCGGTCCATTCTTGGTGATTCAAGAAACCTCTGGCCGTATTCAGGCTTATGCTGCCAAAGAAGTGCAACAACAGTTAAAAGACCAGTATCAAGGTCTCGACATCGGTGACATCATCGGTGTGCAAGGTGCGCTGCACAAATCAGGCAAAGGTGATTTGTATGTCAATATGGAACAATTCCAACTGCTGACTAAAGCACTGCGCCCACTGCCAGAGAAATTCCACGGTCTGACTGACCAAGAAACCCGTTATCGTCAGCGTTATGTGGATTTGATCGTCAACGAAGATTCACGCAACGCGTTTATCATTCGTTCTAAACTGGTATCTGCCATTCGTAACTTTATGATTTCAAAAGGTTACTTGGAAGTTGAAACCCCAATGATGCACGTGATCCCAGGCGGTGCCTCGGCACGTCCTTTTGTGACTCATCACAATGCATTAGATATGGATATGTACCTACGTATCGCCCCTGAACTGTACCTAAAACGTCTGGTAGTGGGTGGTTTTGATCGCGTATTTGAGATCAACCGTAACTTCCGTAATGAAGGTCTGTCACCGCGCCATAATCCAGAATTCACTATGATGGAATTCTACCAAGCTTATGCAGATTATCAGGATCTGATGGATCTTACCGAAGAGATGCTTAGCTCGGTTGCGCTGCAAGTGCTTGGTACCACGTCACTACCATACGGTGAGCATGTGGTTGAATTTGGTGGCAAATACACGCGGATGAGCATGCTGGAGGCGATCAAACACTACAATCCGAACCACGCTGAGATTCAGGCGTTGGATTACGATAAAGTGCAAGATCGTGAGCATATGGTAGCGATCGCTAAATCGGTGCGCGTCGAAGTTGAACCGTTTTGGACTTGTGGTCAACTGTTAGAAGAAATCTTCGGTGAAACCGCAGAGCCTAAACTGATGCAACCGACCTTCATTACTGGCTACCCAGCAGATATTTCACCGCTGGCGCGCCGTAATGATGATTTCCCATTTATCACTGATCGTTTTGAATTTTTCATTGGCGGCCGTGAAGTGGCGAATGGTTTCTCTGAGCTGAATGATGCGCAAGATCAAGATGCGCGCTTCAAAGCTCAAGTGGATGCGAAAGATGCCGGTGATGATGAAGCGATGTTCTATGATGCGGACTATGTACGCGCACTCGAGCACGGTTTGCCGCCAACCGCCGGTCAAGGGATCGGTATTGACCGCTTGGCGATGCTGTTTACCAATACTCATACTATCCGTGATGTGATTTTGTTCCCGGCCATGCGCCCGCAGCAATAATCGCTGATTGTGATTGATAAAGCCGCTTAATTCGCGGCTTTTTTTATACCGCTCACCAGTAATATGGCCGGGAACAGGCTTGATTTGCCACAGTGAAGAATGCCAAATTATCCGTTTGTCATGATCGAGTTAAGTCAATTGACGAAAATATCACCCAATATCACTAATGATTTGATCTCCGATATTATGTGAACTCACACAAACGTTGACTGGAAAGTTTAGTATTTATAATTCAGTCTTATTTATGAAACAGACGGCAATCTAAAGTCTGGTTAATGTAGTCTATGTGACAAGTGGCAGATGTGGGCTGGTTGGCTTGCATTACAATGATAAATATAAGGAATGTTGTTTCATGAGCACTCATTTCCGTATGGATTCAGTACCGGGCTCACTGATTGTGGTGGGTGGCAGTTATGAACCTTGGCTTGCTGTATTAGAAAATGTGGGTTGGCGCTGTACCCAAGTGGCGGATTTACGTAAAGCAGATACGTTGTTTGTTGAAACAGGGCCATGTATTGGGATTGTCGATTTAACCCATGATGAGTTTAGCCTGAACGGGATTGCTAATCTGGTCAGTAGCCATAAACAAGTACGTTGGCTGGCATTTATTCGTGAAGCGCAGTTAGGCTCAGATACGATTTGCCAATTTATCGTTAATTTTTGTATTGATTTTTTTACCGCGCCGATCCCTGATGCTCAATTGCTCGGTACCATCGGTCATCAGTTGGGGATGCTCAAGCTGGAAAAAAAGGTGTGGCCGCATTTTGGCTCGGCGGGCAACCTTGGTTTGATTGGTGAATCGATGCCACTCAAGCGTCTGCGTGATCAAATCAAACGGATTGGACCGACTGATGTCAGTATTTTGATCTACGGTGAAAGTGGCACGGGTAAAGAAACCGTGGCTAAAGCGATCCACAAAACCTCATCACGCGCTAAAAAGCCTTTTATTTCCGTTAACTGCCGAGCAATGTCCGAACGGCGCTTAGAAAGTGAGCTGTTTGGGATTGGCGAGCAGGATGACGTTCAGCAGTCCCTTTTGTTACAAGCTGACGGTGGAACTTTGCTGTTGAATGATATTTTAACGCTACCGAAAAGCCAGCAACTTAATTTGTTGCGCTTTTTACAAGAAGGGACGGTTGAGACTCGCCAAGGCGTTCTGACGGTGGATGTGCGAATTTTGGCCGCCAATTCATCGGATATCGAAAAAGCGCTGATTGATGGGGATTTTAACGAAGAGTTGTATCACTACATCAATGTGCTGCGGATTAATGTGCCGAGCCTCAAAGAGCGTGCGCCAGATATTGTGTTATTGGCCAAATATTTTCTGCAGGAGTATTCCAAACAGCACAACGCGCAAGCGCGCAGTTTTTCAGAAGATGCAGTACGCAGTTTAACCCGTTACTCGTGGCCGGGTAATGTGCGTGAACTGATGAATCATATTAAACGTGCAGTACTGATGTCTGATAGCGTGGTATTGGATGAGTCGCAGCTCGATCTTCCCAAGCGTGGTGAGGGGCGGCGCAGTTTAAAAAACATCCGTGAACGTTCCGAGCGAGATGCACTATTGCTGGTGTTGGAGTCTAACTTTGGGCAAGTTTCCACGGCAGCCAAAGAGCTTGGCGTGTCGCGTGCGACTATGTATCGCTTGCTCAATAAGCATAATTTGATCACTGATGATAATCTCTCCGCACGTTGATTTAATCAGAGTTTGGCGAGGAGCTGCATAGATGCATAGATGCATAGATGCAGTGTATTGTGATCGTCGATGTTAACTGGGGGCTGGTGTAACCGCCCCCATTGCAACACAAATATCCACGCCCCTGTTAGCGAGGTGTGTAATAACTGGCTAGGAGTATTAACCGGTTAGGCGTAGTAACGTTGTAAAATTTGCGCGGTGAATTGAGTGCGTAAGTAGAAACCGCGTGGCAAGGTTTTAATCGGCCGTCCATTAATGCCGTAAGCCTCAGTAAGAGCTCGTCCATTGGCGGCTTTCGGACGTAGTTGCAGTACTTCACCATGTTTGGCGGTGATTTGCGCCACATTTCCGAGCACAATCAACTCCATTAACTCTTCCCAATCGGCTTTGAGCTGAGCTTCTTCATCTTGATTAGGGCTCCACAGTAGTGCTGAGCCAACACGGCGATCCGCGAGGGGGATTTCTCGCTCACCTTGCACAGGGATCCACAGGACTTTTGATAGCTTATTGCGCACATGGCTCTGCTCCCAAGTTAAGCCATGCACTCCAGTCAGCGGTGCCACACACACAAAGGTGGTTTCGAGTGGTTTGCCTGAATGGCTGATCGGAATACTTTTTAACTCAATACCTAGGTGAGCAAAATCTTGCTCTGGGCGGCTGCCCGCGCTGGCCCCTAAATGCCATTCCAGCAGTTGCCCCACCCAACCTTTATCTTTGCGTAAATCAGGTGGTACCACCATACCGGCTTCTGCGGCCAATTCTGCAAAGCTAAGTCCGGCAATTTGTTCTGCTCGCAACAGGAGTTCGGATTGAGAAGTGGGGGTTGGTTTCATACGCTGGCTTGGTTTGGGGTAATCGGCCAGATTGTACCAATTTTGTTGCGGATTGACATGGATAAACACCGTTCAAATAGCGTATTGAGTCAGGTTAGATCACATGCTGCCTAGGCTGAGCCGAGCGCAGCAGTTTCGCTCAATCACTATTGATGCTTAGGTTATCCACAGCCTAGGTGTTGATCATCAAGCATACTAACCAACTGGTTTTATACACAGTATTGTTAAGTAGACCAATCTGAGCGTTACGCTGGATCTCTCGACTATCTGCTGTAGAGATAATCATGTTTAGCCTCAATTGATGGATCTTTAACCTCTGGTCGGGCTGTTTGATTCGGTGGTCGTGTTCTCTGTTTGTTTTCGGTGCGTAATTTAATTAACCTTTTGTTTTTATGTGTTTTTTGTTTTTGATTGGCTGTTTTTATTGGTTGCTATTCCGTTAAAAAAAAATTTTTTTGCACAACCTCAAAGTTTTTTCACATGGTTATTCACAGAAAACGTGCATAAATGTGCGGAATGTCTCGTAAAGTTGTTGATAACTTAGTTTTTAAGCCGGATTTAGTTTTTTTCGCCGATTTACCGATAAATATCGAAGGAATCACAATAGTAAGTTTGCTCCGTTTGGGGATATGTGGAAAAATCAGCGCAATTAAACAAGTTACTAGAGGTTTGCCAGTGATCGATGGCGATGGTTACCGACTGAATGTCGGGATTGTGATCTGTAACAACCATGGTCAGGTTTTCTGGGCAAAACGATACGGGCAACACTCATGGCAGTTCCCACAAGGCGGGATTGATGATGGAGAATCTCCAGAACAGGCCATGTATCGTGAATTGTACGAAGAGGTTGGGCTGACCAAGAAAGACGTTAAAGTGATTGCGACCAGTCGTCATTGGCTGCGTTATAAGTTACCCAAGCGTTTGGTGCGTTGGGATTCGCAACCGGTCTGTATCGGACAAAAACAGAAATGGTTCTTGCTGCGTTTAGAATGTGATGAATCGAGAATCAACATGCAACGTGGTAGTTCGCCTGAGTTTGATGGTTGGCGCTGGGTAAGTTACTGGTACCCAGTTAGGCAAGTGGTATCGTTTAAGCGTGATGTGTATCGTCGCGCTATGAAAGAGTTTGTTTCATTGGCGATGCCATTTAAAGAGCGAAAAGTGAAGGGTAAACGCAACACTTATAGAGGTTAAGCCGCATGCTTTCTCAGCTAAGGGATATAGTAGAGCAAGTTTCAAAGGTCGAAGATGTCCATCAAGCCTTGGATATTTTTGTCAAGCAGACGTGTGAAGCGATGAACACGGAATGCTGTACGGTCTACTTAGCTAACGAAGAGATGCATCGTTTAGAGCTGATGGCAACTCAAGGGCTGAAGTTCAAAGGCGATAAAATTCACATTGATTTTGATGAAGGTTTGGTCGGTTTAGTCAAGCGTAGCGCTGAGCCGATTAATCTGGCTGAAGCATCAAAGCATCCTAATTTCAAATATTTTAAGCAACTCGGTGAAGAGGTGTATCACTCTTTCCTGGGGACGCCGATCATCTATCGCAAACAAGTGCTTGGCGTCTTGGTGGTGCAGCAAAAGTCGCCTCGTTTGTTTAGCGAAATGGAAGTTTCTTTTTTAGTCACCCTTGCCGCCCAGTTGGCGGTGCTCGTTGCCCACGCTCAAACTCAAGGCCAGTGGCGTTTATCGAAAAAACAACCTGCAATCACTGGGGTTGCGGCTTCTTCTGGCGTCGCGATTGGTGAGTTTTGGTGGGATGATACTCAACCCGATCTGGCCGAAGTGTTACCAGCCTCAACCCTTGATATTGATCTTGAGCAGGGGCGTATCGCGTTAGCGGTTGAGAGTGCGCTGGCTGACTTTCGGCATATGCGTAAAAAACTCGATAATGACATCAACAAAGAAGCGTTGGCTATCTTTGATTTATTTACTCACCTGCTCAATGATCCAATGTTGCGCAAAGATCTCAAAGCGCAGATCCAAAAAGGCGATCGGGCAGATTGGGCGCTGCGCCAAGTGGTGGAAAGTTATTCAAACCGTTTTGCGCGCATGTCCGATGTTTATCTGCGTGAACGGGCGCAAGATATTCGTGAATTAGGCCAGCGCTTACTGTTTTTCTTGCTCAATACTGAGACAAGCGAGCCAAAAATCGATAAACCCGTGATCTTGGTGGTTCGAGAGCTGACTGCAACCGTTTTAGCCGCGTTACCGAAAGACAAGTTGTTAGCGGTCGTTTCACTGGAAGGGGCTGCGAATTCCCATGCCGCGATTTTATCGCGTGCATTAGGCATCCCTGCGGTGATGGGAGTCTCGGTCAACCTGCGTGATATCAATACCAAGCAAGGTATTGTCGATGGTTATCGTGGCAAGTTATTTATTACCCCATCGAAAAGCATTCTGAATGAATATCGCACCTTGGCCAGTGAAGAGCGTGAGTTGGCACAGATGGTCAATGAGGCGATCCATGAGCCTGCAGTAACGTTAGATGGTGCAAGAATTGAGCTATTATTGAATGCCGGACTTAACGCTGACACTAGCAGTGTGATTAATCAAGGTGTTGATGGGGTTGGGCTGTATCGCACCGAAATCTCGTTCTTATTGCAGCATCGTTTTCCTTCCGAGCAAGAGCAAACGCAACAATACCGCCAAGTGTTAAATATGTACCCTCATCAATCGGTGGTGATGCGTACCCTCGATATTGGTGGTGATAAACCTTTGCCCTATTTGCCAATTGAAGAGGATAATCCATTTCTTGGTTGGCGTGGCATTCGCTTCACCTTAGATCACCCTGACATTTTCATTATTCAGTTGCGTTCCATGATCAAAGCGAGCGCAGAATCTGGCAATTTATCCATTTTGCTGCCGATGATTTCGGGCGCGAAAGAGCTGGATGATGCGCTGAAGTTTATCGATCAAGCCTATCAAGAGGTTTCACAGTTGGATCCGCGCGTGGTGAGGCCGAAAATTGGCATCATGCTTGAAGTGCCTTCCATGCTCTATTTATTACCGCTGATCGCTGACAAAATTGATTTTGTATCGGTTGGCAGCAATGATTTAACCCAATACTTACTGGCCGTGGATCGTAACAATGCGCGAGTGGCGGATGTGTATGAATCGATGCATCCAGCGGTGGTGATGGCGCTCAAACAGATCCAAGTCACTTGTGCCATTCATCGTATTCCGGTGTGTGTTTGTGGTGAGTTAGCCGGCGATCCGATAGGGGCTTTACTGCTGATAGGGCTTGGTTATACCACCTTAAGTATGAATGCTTCGAATATCGCCAAGGTAAAATATTTGGTGCGTCATTCGCAATTGGCTGAACTCAAGCAACTTGCCGAACAAGCAGTAAGCCAACCCTATGGACGTACAATCTACAATATGATGGTGTCGTATATCGAACAGCAGGGATTTGCAGATTTTGTGCGTGCAGGTAAACAATAGGAACCGAATGTGAATCTTGAACTCTTAGCATTACTGTTGCTATTAGGTGCTGTGGTCGGGGTGTTGGCTGGTTTGCTCGGGATTGGCGGTGGTTTATTGGTTGTCCCTGTGCTGTTATTTTTATTGCCCTCCGCTGGTATTGCGCTGGATATGGTGATGCAAGTGGCTTTAGCTACTTCGTTAGCGACCATTATTGTCACTTCTGGCTCGGCGGCGCTCAATCATCTCAAGCTGGGTAATGTTGATCTGTTTGTGGTCAAATGGTTAATGCCAGGGGTGGTGATCGGCGGCTTTGGCGGCGCGCTGCTAGCTGAACTGATCCCCAGTCAATATCTGCCCAAGGTATTTGGGGGAATCGTCTTGGTATTGAGTTGGCAAATGTTTCGTTCGATCCATCTCTCGCATGATTATCCAATGCCCAATGCTTTACTGACCACGCTATGTGGCACAGGGATCGGTGTGGTTTCAAGTTTGGCAGGGATCGGTGGTGGCTCGTTATCGGTGCCGTTTTTAAATCGACATGGCATTGAGATGAAAAAAGCGGTTGGCTGTTCTTCAGTCTGTGGCTTTGCGATTGCCATTGCGGGCATGGCGGGGTTTATTTGGCAAGGTTATCAGCTCAAAAATTTGCCACCATACAGTATTGGTTATGTTTATCTGCCCGCTTTGCTGGCGATTGCGACGACCTCAATCCTGACCACGCGGATTGGTGCTAAGCTCGCCAGTCAAATACCGACGGCACAGTTGAAGAAGTTATTTGCGATTTTTTTAATGTGTGTTGCTGTGACCATGTTATTTCAATAACGCCATAAATCATGGCATTACTATTTTACAAGAGAAGGTTTGTTATGCCCGAGGGTTACCTGCAGTTTCCTAATATTGACCCAGTACTGTTTTCTATCGGCCCGCTGGCGGTGCGTTGGTATGGTTTAATGTATCTGGTCGGTTTTTTATTTGCGATGTGGTTGGCGAATCGTCGCGCCGATCGGCCAGCTAGTGGTTGGAGCCGTGAACAAGTCTCCGATCTGTTGTTTGCTGGTTTTCTCGGTGTGGTGGTTGGTGGGCGAGTCGGTTATGTACTGTTTTACAATTTCGATCTGTTCCTTGCCGACCCAATCTATCTGTTTCAAATCTGGACCGGTGGTATGTCATTCCACGGTGGCTTACTGGGTGTGATCGCTGCGATGGCCTGGTATGCCCACAAAAACCAGCGCACTTTCTTTGGCGTGGCTGATTTTGTTGCGCCCTTAGTGCCATTTGGATTGGGCATGGGGCGGATTGGCAACTTTATGAACAGTGAATTGTGGGGACGGGTAACGGATGTGCCTTGGGCCTTTGTATTCCCCAATGGGGGACCGCTGCCACGTCATCCTTCGCAGCTTTATGAGTTTGCTTTAGAGGGGGTGGTACTGTTTTTGATCCTCAATTGGTTTATCGCCAAACCGCGTCCGCTTGGTAGTGTGTCTGGCTTGTTTTTAGCCGGCTATGGTAGTTTCCGTTTCTTAGTGGAATATGTGCGTGAGCCGGATGCGCAGTTAGGTCTGTTTGGTGGCTTCATTTCGATGGGGCAAATCCTCTCTTTACCGATGGTGATCATCGGGATGTTGATGGTGGTGTGGTCTTACAAACGTGGTCGCTATCAAGATCGTGTCGTAGCAAAATAGGGTAGTTAGGTGAAACAATATTTAGAACTTTGTCAGCGCATCGTCGATCAAGGTGTTTGGGTTGAAAATGAACGCACTGGCAAACGGTGTTTAACCGTGATTAACGCCGATTTGACTTATGATGTTGCCAATAATCAGTTTCCACTGGTGACAACCCGTAAGAGTTTTTGGAAAGCGGCGGTCGCGGAATTACTGGGCTACATTCGTGGCTATGATAACGCCGCCGATTTTCGTCAGTTAGGCACCAAAACTTGGGATGCTAATGCGAACTTGAATCAAGCTTGGTTGAGTAATCCTTATCGTAAAGGTGAGGATGATATGGGACGAGTTTATGGAGTACAGGGTCGAGCATGGGCTAAACCTGATGGCGGGCATATCGACCAATTGCAAAAAATTGTCGATGATTTGACGCGTGGAGTGGATGACCGAGGTGAGATCCTCAATTTTTACAACCCTGGTGAGTTTCACATGGGCTGTTTGCGTCCCTGTATGTACAGCCATCACTTTTCGTTATTAGGGGATACCTTATATCTCAATAGTACTCAGCGTTCGTGTGATGTCCCGCTTGGGCTCAATTTCAACATGGTTCAAGTTTATGTGTTGTTGGCCTTAATGGCGCAGATCACCGGTAAAAAACCAGGTATGGCTTACCATAAGATCGTCAATGCTCATATTTATCAAGATCAGTTAGCCTTGATGCGTGATGTGCAGCTTAAACGTGATCCACTCGCTGCGCCTCAGTTCCATATCAATCCTGAGATCAAAACGCTGCATGATTTGGAAACTTGGGTCACTTTGGATGATTTTGAGGTAACGGGATACCAGTTCCATGACTCGATTCAATATCCGTTTTCGGTCTAAAGGCAACACAGGCTAGAGCAATAAATTGTGTTTGAGATCGCCAAACAGCAAAAGCGCCCAAATTATGGGCGCTTTTTTATCCATCGATACTCAATAAGGCTTAAGCGGTTAAAGCGAGGATTGCACCTGGAATGACCACAAATACACCCAGTAAGTAGGCAAGCACCACCATTTTATTTTTACATGCCCAAGTTGAAATCAGCTCAGCCCCTTTGATCGGCAGTTCGCGCAGGAATGGAATACCATAGATCACTACAGTTGCCAGTAAATTAAAGCATAAGTGCACTAAAGCAATTTGTAGAGCAAATACCGCAAACTCACCAGAGACCGCTGTTGCCGCAAGTAGTGCGGTGATACAAGTACCGATATTGGCACCTAGCGTGAATGGGTAGATTTCACGGATCTTTAATACACCAGAACCGACCAGAGGTACCATCAGGCTGGTTGTCGTTGACGAAGATTGTACTAGTACCGTTACTACAGTACCTGATGCAATTCCGTGCAGCGGACCACGGCCAATCGCATTTTGTAAGATTTCACGGGCTCGGCCTACCATCAGGCTTTTCATCAGTTTACCCATTACGGTAATCGCCACAAAAATGGTCGCAATACCGAGCACAATAAGCGCAACTCCACCTAATGGATAACCCAGAAACGCAAGTTGGCTTTCAAGAGTGCTGAGTACAGGCTTAGTGACCGGTTTAATGAAGTCTAAGCCTTTCATGCTCATATCGCCGGTTGCCAGCAATGGTGATACCAACCAGTGTGACACTTTGGCTAAGATGCCAAACATCATTTCGAGAGGTAGGAAAATCACGACCGCTAACAGGTTGAAAAAATCGTGGATAGTGGCACTGGCGAACGCGCGGCGGAATTCCTCTTTACAACGCACGTGACCTAGGCTGACCAAGGTATTGGTAACGGTAGTACCAATATTAGCTCCCATCACCATTGGAATCGCTGTCTCAACCGGTAAACCACCGGCGACTAAGCCAACAATAATCGAAGTGACGGTACTTGAGGATTGGATCAGGGCGGTGGCCACTAAACCAATCATTAATCCCGCAACTGGGTGTGAAGCAAATTCAAACAGAACTTTAGCTTGATCGCCAGTCGCCCATTTAAAACCACTGCCGACCATCGCGACAGCAAGAAGTAGTAGATACAGCATGAAAGCCAAGTTTGCCCAACGCAGGCTCTTCGTCGTCAGCGAAATTGACGCTGTTGGGGAAGTTGCTTGGTTTATCATCATTTTCTCCGTGGACCGTTATTTAAAGGTGCGGTCGGTTATTCAATTCGAGGCCGATGGTAGAGTGGAAATATTTCACTAATATGACACTTTGGTGTAATCGGTAATTAATTGATCCAATCTTGCCGCTGACTTAAAAGCTTAGCCAATTTGATTTTTTTATCTTGCTGATTTTAAAGGGATAGCAAGCGCTGGTAAGGGATGCGCTCGAATGGGGAGATCGGCAATAAAGTTGCAATAAGTCGAATAAAGCCAAGTGTTACATTTCATAATATGACGATTGGTTGATTTTTGTTGTGGAAAAATTCAGTGTTATTTGTTGTTTTATTCGGTTTATCCGAATTTATTGTGATAACAGAACGCATCTGTTATAAAACGGTTTGGTTTTTATTGGGTGCCACAAGCCATGTCTCATCTTAATTACAATCACCTCTATTACTTCTGGATGGTATGCAAGCAAGGCTCGGTGACTAAGGCGGCAGATGCCTTATTTTTAACGCCACAAACGGTTACCGGACAGATTAAAGCCCTCGAAGATCGTCTTGATGGCAAATTAACCAAGCGCAATGGTCGTAGCATTGAAGCCACGGAGTTGGGGCAATTGGTGTTTAAATATGCTGATCGCATGTTTGGCTTGAGTTATGAAATGTTAGATATCGTCAACTACAGCCAACGTTCCAACGTATTGTTTGATATTGGGGTGGCGGATGCTTTATCAAAAAGATTGGTGAGTAAAATTTTGCTCACTTCAATGCCTAACGATAATCGGATCCACTTACGTTGTTTCGAATCGACTCACGAAATGTTGTTAGAGCAGCTCGCGCAGCATAAATTGGATATGATCTTGTCTGATTGCCCTGTTGATTCAAGCCAAAGTCCGGGTTTGTTTAGTAAAAAACTCGGTGAAAGCCGAATGAGTTTCTTTAGTTTTGGTGACGTAGACTTAGTGCCTTTTCCTGCGATCTTAGAACATAAAAAGTTACTGTTGCCTGGCAGTCGTACCGCTATGGGGCGCAAAGTAAGGCAATGGTTTGATCGACAAGGATTACAACCGAATATCCTCGGTGAATTTGATGACTCGGCGTTAATGAAGGCATTTGCGATTTACCATAGTAATGCGGTATTTATGGCACCATCATTTTATGTGTCCGAAGTCGATGCTGAATCGTCACTCAAGCTGATTGGTCATGTCGATGAGATCAAAGAAGAGTATTATGTGATTTTTGCCGAGCGCATGATCCAACATCCGGCGGTAAAAAATGTGTGTGATGCGGATTTTAGCAACTTGTTTTTATAGTCATCGAGAGTGATGAATGGCTATTTGATCGGCATTCGATTAGCCATGTCGTTACTGTGCTGGCCACTGAATAAATTACAGCAATAAAAAAACCGGCATTAAGCCGGTTTTTATTGCTGGTTTAAAACTCAATTACAGAGCTTTGATCGCAGCAGCAAAGCGAGACTTGTGACGAGCAGCTTTGTTCTTGTGAACAAGGCCTTTAGTCGCCATACGGTCTAGGATTGGTGTAACTACTGCGAATGCAGCAGTTGCAGCTTCTTTGTCGCCAGCAGCGATTGCAGCAACAGTTTTCTTCATGTAAGTGCGCATCATAGAACGACGGCTAGCATTGTGCTGGCGACGTTTCTCAGCTTGGATAGCGCGCTTCTTAGCAGATTTGTTATTTGCCAAGGGTCTAACTCCCAAAAACATAGTTCGGTGACATTTTAAGGGCGGGAAATATCCCCGATTTGCTCTTTAATGTCAAATGATTTGTGCAAAAACCCAACTGAACCAAACAAACTTGGTATCGGAGAGCCTTCGCGGTTAAGATGGCGGGGATTCTATCAGCATTTTTTTACCAATGCTAATACTTATCTGATCTCACGATGACATTCTTATGCTTTCGAATCAGATAATTTGGTTTTGACTGTTTGTTCGAGGTTACTGTGAGTAAACGCTTACTCAAGTCAGGCATGATTGTTAGTGCTATGACTTTGATTTCTCGTGTTTTAGGTTTAGTACGTGATGTGGTGGTGGCCAATTTGATGGGGGCAGGCGCGAGCGCTGACGTGTTCTTTTTTGCCAATCGAATTCCCAATTTCTTACGCCGATTATTTGCTGAAGGGGCTTTCTCTCAAGCCTTTGTACCAGTATTAACCGAGTATCATGCCTCGGGCGATATGCATAAAACCCGCGAATTGATTGCACGAGTCTCTGGAACCTTAGGTGTTTTAGTAACAATTGTCACGTTGATTGGGGTGCTTGGATCCGGTGCGGTGACCGCACTCTTTGGTGCTGGTTGGTTTCTCGATTGGCTCAATGATGGTCCCGCGGCGGGCAAATTTGAGTTAGCCAGTCTACTTTTGAAAATTACTTTTCCCTATTTATGGTTTATTACCTTTGTTGCCCTATCAGGGGCGATTTTAAACACATTAGGTAAGTTTGCGGTCGCTTCTTTTACCCCCGTTTTCTTAAATGTGATGATGATACTCTGTGCTTGGTATCTCTCGCCCAATCTGGCACAGCCTGAGATTGGATTGGCAATTGGTGTGTTTTTAGGTGGTTTAGTTCAGTTTTTATTTCAATTGCCTTTTTTGATCAAAGCTGGTGTGCTGGTTAAGCCGAAATGGGCGTGGCGCGATCCTGGGGTGGTGAAAATTCGCACACTGATGATCCCAGCGTTGTTTGGGGTATCGGTCAGTCAAATTAACCTGCTGTTTGATTCTTTTGTGGCCAGTTTTCTGCAGACCGGCTCAATCAGTTGGCTGTACTATTCTGATCGTTTATTGGAATTTCCTCTGGGCTTATTTGGAATTGCGATCGCCACCGTGATTCTACCAGCGTTGTCGCGCAAACATGTCAATGCCCATAGTGCAGGGTTTGCCCATACCATGGATTGGGGGATTCGTATGGTGATGTTTCTTGGCATTCCGGCCATGCTTGGTTTGATGGTGTTGGCTAAACCCATGTTGATGGTGCTGTTTATGCGCGGTGAATTTACCGCCAATGATGTACAACAAGCCTCTTATTCACTGCTGGCTTATTCATCGGGTTTGCTGAGTTTTATGCTGATCAAAATATTAGCGCCTGGTTATTATTCGCGGCAGGACATCAAAACCCCAGTACGTTATGGCATTATTGCCATGCTCAGCAATATTGTACTCAACGCGATTTTTGCTTGGTTTTATGGTTATGTCGGATTAGCCATTGCAACTTCTATGTCAGCTTTACTTAATATGACTCTACTTTATGGTGGTTTGCACCGACAAGGTGTGTATCAACTTACCAGCCAAACATTGTGGTTTGTGTTGCGTTTAATTATCGCGGGGGCCGTCATGACTGGGATTATGTTATGGCAGCAAGCCAGTATGGCCACGTGGTTGAGTTGGGGAATTAGCCAGCGCGCGTTAATCCTCAGTGGGCTAATTGTGCTTGGCGCTGCGAGCTATTTGGCGGTTTTACTGTTACTAGGCATACGTCTCAAACACTTAAAAGCGGCGACAGAGTAGTGAGTTTTAGGTATAATCCGCCAGTTTCGCTCCACGAGAACTCAAATATAGGTTTTAAGCATTTCCCGATGGAATTAATACGCGGTATTCATAACATTCAATCTCACCATCATGGCTGTGTGCTGACGATTGGTAATTTTGATGGGGTTCATCTCGGCCATCAACAAGTGCTTAATCAGGTGGTACAACGAGCAAAACAGATGGGATTACCCGCAGTGGTGATGACCTTCGAACCTCAACCTTTAGAGTTGTTTGCTAAACAGCAAGCTCCAGCGCGCCTGACTCGGCTGCGCGATAAGCTTGTACAATTGAGTAAACTTGGGGTAGATCGGTTGTTGTGTGTGAATTTTAATCACCACTTCGCCGAGTGGAATGCTGAGCGCTTTATTGCTGACTTGTTGGTGGCTCGTTTGGGTGTTAAGTTTCTGGTGGTTGGTGATGACTTTTGCTTCGGTCAACAGCGCAAAGGTGACTTCGCTCTGTTACAGCAAGCTGGGCAAACATTCGGTTTTGAAGTCGTCAGCACGCAAAGTTTCTGTTGGCAACAACAACGAGTCAGCAGCACGGCAATTCGTGAGGCGTTAGCTGCGGATCAGTTATCGCAAGCGGCAGCGATGTTGGGGCGTAATTACAGTATTAGTGGCCGTGTCTCGCATGGGCAAAAACTGGGCCGGACTATCGGTTTTCCTACGGCCAATATTCCGCTTAAGCGTTGTGTTTCCCCTGTGTCTGGTGTGTATGTGGTTGAAGCGTACGGTCTAGATACGATGCCGATTGCTGGGGTGGCCAATATTGGTTCTCGGCCAACCGTGAATGGGGTGCGCCAACAGCTTGAAGTGCATTTTTTTGACTTTCACGGCAACCTATATGGCAAGCAGTTGGAAGTCGCGCTATTACATAAACTACGTGATGAGCGCAAATTCGCCTCTTTTGAGGCATTAAAACAACAAATTGAATTGGATGCTGAAGCCGCAAGGGTGTGGCTGCTGCAGCTTAAGGGTTGTTCGGTTGATTCCACCCAACAACATCATGTCTAACTTCGCCCAATATAACGGAATTAAGAATCGATGAGTGATTATAAAGATACCCTGAACCTTCCTGAAACAGGGTTTCCAATGCGCGGTGATCTGGCCAAGCGTGAGCCAGAAATGTTGCAACGTTGGTATCAACAAGATCTGTACGGTGCGATCCGTCAGGCTAAAAAAGGCAAAAAATCTTTCGTATTGCACGATGGCCCTCCGTATGCCAACGGTGATATTCACATTGGCCACGCTCTGAACAAGATTCTTAAAGACGCGATTATTAAATCGAAAACCCTTTCTGGCTTTGATGCGCCTTATATTCCGGGCTGGGATTGCCACGGTCTACCGATCGAATTGATGGTAGAGAAAAAAGTTGGCAAGCCAGGGCAAAAAATCACCGCAGCTGAATTTCGTGAAAAATGTCGTGCATACGCGGCAGGTCAAGTTGAAGGTCAAAAAGAGAGCTTCAAACGGCTCGGTATTTTGGGCGAGTGGGATAAGCCTTACCGCACCATGGATTTTATCACTGAAGCCAACATTATCCGTGCATTGGGTAAAATTGCCGATAATGGTCATTTGCTCAAAGGTTTTAAACCAGTTCACTGGTGTACCGATTGTGGTTCAGCACTGGCTGAAGCGGAAGTGGAGTACAAAAACAAAGTCTCGCCTTCGATTGATGTGCGCTTTAAAGCCGCTGACGAAGCCGCGCTACTGGCTAAGTTTGACCTTAAAGCGGGCCATGAAGGTCAAGGTGATGTGTCGATTGTTATTTGGACTACCACACCTTGGACCTTGCCGGCTAACCGCGCAGTGTGTCTGCGTGCAGATTTAGAATACGTATTGATCCAAGTGGAAGGTGAGCAACCAGAGCGGATTATTGTCGCCTCTGAACTGGCCAAATCGGTGATGGATCGTGCGGGCATTCAGCATTTCCATAACCTTGGTTTCGCAAGTGGTGCCGATCTGGAATTAGCCCAGTTCCAACATCCATTCTATGCCTTTACCGTACCGGCTATTTTAGGCGATCACGTGACCACCGATTCTGGTACGGGTGTGGTACATACTGCGCCGGGTCATGGTCAAGAAGACTTTGCGGTTGGTCAACACTACGGTTTGGAAGTCGCCAACCCAGTCGGTTCAAATGGTGTCTATCTGGCCGATACTGAACTGTTTGCCGGTCAGCATGTATTTAAAGCCAATGATTCAGTGTTAGAGGTGCTCAAAGAGCGCGGCGCACTGCTGCATCATCACGCGTATGAGCACAGTTACCCACACTGTTGGCGTCACAAAACGCCGATCATCTTCCGTGCCACACCGCAATGGTTTGTCTCGATGGAGCAAGCAGGTCTGCGTGAACAAGCACTGAGCGCGATCAAAGGTGTGCAATGGATGCCGGATTGGGGTCAAAGCCGAATTGAAGGCATGGTTGCTGGTCGCCCTGAGTGGTGTATTTCACGGCAGCGTACTTGGGGCGTGCCGATTGCTCTCTTTGTTCATAAAGAAACCGCGGAACTGCACCCTAACAGCGCTGAGCTGATTGAGAAAGTGGCACAACTGGTTGAGCAAAAAGGTATTCAAGCATGGTGGGATCTAGATACTGCGGAGCTACTGGGCGCAGAAGATGCGGCCAACTATGAGAAGGTACTGGATACTCTAGACGTATGGTTTGACTCTGGTGTGACTCACTCTGCCGTGGTGGATGCGCGGAGCGAATTCAATGGCGCACAAGCGGATATGTACCTAGAAGGTTCCGATCAACACCGTGGTTGGTTCCAATCCTCACTGATCTCTTCTATCGCAATGAAAGGTCAAGCACCTTACAAAGAAGTGTTAACGCACGGTTTCGTGGTTGATGGTCACGGTCGTAAAATGTCGAAATCGGTGGGTAACGTGGTTGCGCCGCAAGATGTGACCAATAAGCTCGGTGCGGACATTCTGCGTCTGTGGGTTGCTTCCACCGATTATACCGGTGAAGTGGCGGTTTCCGACGAGATCCTTAAGCGTTCAGCAGATGCCTATCGTCGTATTCGTAATACCGCGCGTTTTTTCCTGGCTAACTTAAATGGCTTTAATCCACGCACCGATATTGTACCGGTTGCCGAGATGGTAGCGTTAGATCGCTGGGCAGTTGGCCGTGCACTCGCTGCACAGCAAGAGATCATCCAAGCTTATCAAGATTATAACCTGCATACCGTGGTACAACGTTTGATGAACTTCTGTTCAATCGAGATGGGCTCCTTCTATCTTGATGTGATCAAAGATCGTCAATACACCGCCAAGCGTGGTGGCCATGCGCAGCGTAGTTGTCAAACCGCTTTGTTCTTCATTGTTGAAGCACTGGTGCGTTGGATGGCGCCAATTATGTCGTTTACGGCGGATGAAATTTGGAATGCGATGCCAGCACAACAAGCCGATGGCAGCCAACGTGATCAGTTTGTGTTTACTAGCGAATGGTTTGATGGCTTATTTGGTTTGGCGGAAGGTGAAGAGCTTAATAACGCATTTTGGGATGAAATCCAGCAAGTGCGTGGCGCGGTGAATAAGCTGCTAGAAAATGCACGTAACGAAAAGCGGATCGGTGGTTCATTGCAAGCCGAATTGGTGTTGTTTGCCGATCAAGCATTGGCAAGCAAGCTTGCGAAACTGGGTGATGAGCTACGCTTTGTGCTGCTGACATCACAAGCGGTGGTTAAACCATTGGCAGAGAAAGGTGATGCTGCACAGGCAACTGAAATTGATGGCTTGTGGTTGCAAGTGAACAAAACTGAAGCTGAGAAGTGTGATCGCTGCTGGCATCATACCCCTGATGTAGGCATGCTAGCTGGACATACCACTATTTGTGGCCGCTGTGTGACTAACGTTGAGGGTGAAGGTGAAGTTCGTCAATTTGCGTAACTTAGGCTGAGCATCATGTCAAATTTGCCACTGAGTGTTAAACAATCCGGATTGCGCTGGCTATGGCTAGCGCTGCTGATGTTCATTGCTGATATTACGATTAAGTGGGTCGTGATGAACAATATGGGTTATGGCTGGGGGAATCGCATTGAGATCCTCCCATTCTTTAACCTACTGTATGTGCATAATTACGGTGCCGCATTTAGTTTTCTGAGCGATCAGCAAGGTTGGCAGCGTTGGCTGTTTACTGGCATCGCTTTTGCGGTGACCGGAATGCTCACCTACTGGATGCGTCGTCTACCGGCCAGTGATAAGTGGAATAATATCGCTTATGCGCTGATTATTGGTGGTGCACTCGGTAATGTATTCGACCGTGTTGTGCATGGTTTTGTGGTCGACTATCTCGATTTTTATTGGGCTAGCTACCATTGGCCAGCCTTTAATTTAGCCGATAGTGCGATCTGTATCGGAGCTGCGATGATTATTCTCGATAGTTTTCGATCTGATAAAAAAGCACCACCACAGCCTTAAGCTGTACTGCCTAGTTGTCGGTTGATTACGGTGAATAACCATAAGCGCTGTCCGTTGATTCGGAGAGCGCTTTTTATTATAAAGGCTGGGATTTGATGTAGGCTTCAGCATGGCATGGAGATTTTTTCTGCTAAAAGGTTTGGTCTACAATCCCTCCATAACGATGAGCAATGAGCAAGCCAATGAAAATATTGTTAGCTAACCCTCGCGGTTTCTGCGCCGGTGTCGATCGTGCGATCAGCATTGTTGAACGCGCGCTTGAACTTTATCAGCCGCCGATTTATGTACGCCATGAAGTGGTGCATAACCGCTTTGTGGTTGAAGGGTTAAAGCAGCGCGGCGCTTGTTTTGTTGAGGAATTAAATGAAGTTCCTGACCATAATATCGTAATTTTTTCGGCTCATGGCGTTTCACAAGCTGTGCGCCAAGAAGCCAAAGAGCGTTCACTGACGGTATTTGATGCCACTTGCCCACTGGTGACCAAAGTGCATATGGAGGTGGCGCGTGCCAGCCGTAAACACATGGAAGTCGTGTTGATTGGCCATGCAGGGCATCCAGAAGTAGAAGGCACTATGGGGCAATATGTCAGTGACTCGGGTGGCATGTATCTGGTCGAAAAACCAGAAGATGTATTGTCACTACAAGCGAAGGTGAAAGATCCGAATCATCTGCATTATGTGAGTCAAACTACGCTATCGGTCGATGAGACGGCGGACGTGATTGACGAACTGCGCCGAGTGTTTCCGCACATTCAAGGGCCACGTAAGGATGACATTTGTTATGCCACCCAAAACCGCCAAGATGCAGTACGGTTATTGGCGGCACAAGTGGATGTGATGGTGGTGGTCGGTTCGAAAAACTCTTCTAATTCAACGCGTTTGAAAGAGTTGGCTGAAAAACTTGGCACACCAAGTTATTTAATTGATTGTCCGCAAGATATTGATCCGCAATGGTTTGAACAGGCGAAGATGGTCGGGGTTACGGCTGGCGCCTCTGCGCCACAACAATTAGTCGATCAAATTTTGCATCGCATCAAAGCGCTCGGTGCCAACTCGGTGGAGGAGGTGCTCGGGCGTGAAGAGAATATGTTTTTTGAAGTACCCAAAGAGCTACAAATTAAAGCTCT
Organism: Vibrio misgurnus; assembly: GCF_029635775.1. Lineage (NCBI taxonomy): Bacteria > Pseudomonadati > Pseudomonadota > Gammaproteobacteria > Vibrionales > Vibrionaceae > Vibrio > Vibrio misgurnus. Next base: position 590,244 of record NZ_CP113241.1, read on the forward strand.
GGATTAGTCTGATTTGAGCTTAATTTGAACACATACGGCTCCCATCTAGGGAGCCGTATGCTTAAATGCTGGTAGCTTAGGGTTTAAAGCAAAGTTGCATTTGGAGTAGAAGATGGTGCTGTATCCATATCCGTGGTTGCCTCACCATCTTTCGGATCTAAATCAGGAAATCGTCCGACAATCGCCTTCAACTCTTCTTGGTTCTCACGTAACGCATTGACACAGTCACGATCTAATTTGCCTTCGCTGACCATTTTTTCAAGTTCTAACAAAGTATGAGTGATTGATTGCGCTTGCTGGTAAGGACGGTGCGCCGTTAGAGCATCAAAAATATTGGCGACGGCCACAATACGTGCCGGAATGGGGATCTGCTCACGAGTGAGACCAAACGGATAACCACTCCCATCTAAAAACTCGTGGTGGTAAGCCATGATTTCACGCAGTACCGCAAGGCAAGGATGGTGGGGAGTGCCGAGCTTTTCAATCACATTATTCAGTAACTCGATCCCATGTTCAATGTGACGATAAATCTGCAGCCTTTCACTGCTGGCGAGCGATGGATTTTTTTGTAGCAAATCGGCAGGTAACGCTAACTTACCGAGATCATGGCAAGTAGCAAATTGGCTGATATTCTCGATCAACCCATCATCAAGTGCATATTGCTCAGCAATATCAAGGGCAATGATGCGCACATAGCGGCGAATGCGCTCTTTGTGTTGCTTTATGTATTGCCAATGATCCGGTGAGTTGGATTTCATCTGCTCGACATTTTTGATCAGATAATGAACTAGTGCGTATTCACAGCAGACGGCTTGCTGGAGTAAGTCAATATAGGCTTGTAACCGTTCAATTACTTGTGGGGTAAAGTAGTACTCTTTTGATGAGTTAAAGAACAGGAAACCGATAAAAGCCTGTTGGTGAAAAATGGGTTTAGTGAAGGATGAGCGATACTGGCGTTCGAGTAGCCAATCATTATGGCGAGTTTGACTGTGCAACTGCTGTGGCATGTCATCAATAATGCGTACCGTCTGAGTCTGTTTAATCTGTTGCAGTGAAGGCAAATCGGCAAGCGCAAATTCATAATGCACAAAATCATGACTGACCAGAGAGCTATCGGCGTAGGTCTTGATCGAGTCCTTTTTTTTGTCATACAGCGAGAAGGAAATTCTTTTAATATCAGGAAGTTCAACGGCTATTTTTTCAAGCATGTTGACGAAGTAAGTATTTAACGAACCCACAGATGGATAATAACGCAACTGCCCGATTGGGGGTTGGATGTACATGTTACCGCCCTTTGCTTGCCTATCATATACTCAGTTTAGACAAGCTTTGGCGGGTTGACGACTGGCACTGACACTTTTCTTTTACACTAGACAAGGCCGCGAATTAAGCCAAACAGTAGAGCGCCGATGACCATGGCAAACAAAGGTACTCGTAGCGTTTTAAACAGAAAAAATCCAACCATAATAGCTGACCAGTCGAGAGGATTGTATACCGTGGTACTCCAAATCGGTTGATAAAGTGCTGCTAATAGCAAACCGACAACACAGGCATTTACGCCATGCATCGCTCCGACAATTTTCGGGCGCTGGGCCAGATTAGACCAGTGCTTTAATACCCCTAATAGCAGTAAAAAACCGGGCAGAAATATCGCTAAGGTGGCGGTTAAAGCCGCTGTGATCGGCATCTCTGGGTGTAGCAGATAACCAAGATAAGTCGCTAAGGTGAACATCGGGCCGGGTACCGCTTGTGCTGCTGCATAGCCAGTGAGGAATTGATCGCTTGAGAGGGTATCAGTAAAGGTACTCTGTAGTAGAGGTAGTACGACATGCCCGCCACCGAATACCAAACTACCAGCTTGGAAAAAATCGCTAAACAGTGTAAGCCATGGTGATCCCGCGGCGCAAATAGGTAGTCCGAATAATAATAGGGCGAAAAAGATCAATGGTTGCCAAGCAGGAGTAAAGTTGGCTGATGATGTCTGAGCTGTAGGTGCTAAATAAGCTTGGCCAACCAGCGCCGCCAGTAGTAATAGCGCCAATTGACTCGGTAAACTTGGCGCTAAACTGATGGTCACTGCAGTGACAATACATAGCGCTCCCGTAAGGCGTTGTTGGCAAAAGTTGCGGTACATGGTCAAACACGCATCAGCTACGACTATAATCGCGAGCAGTTTTAAACCATGGGTGATGTCCGCAAATAAAGGTGTTTGCCATAGATGGCGACTCAAGCCAGCCAACAGGAGCATGATCAATACGGAGGGCAGCGTGAAGCCGAGAAATGCCGCCCAAGCTCCAGCAATCCCGCCACGATGATAGCCAATCGCAAAGCCAACTTGGCTGGAACTGGGACCAGGTAAAAATTGGCTTAAGGCGATAAATTGTGCGTATTGTTGTTCACTCAGCCAGCCTAATTTATCCACAAAAGTGTGACGAAAGTAACCAAGATGTGCCGCTGGGCCTCCAAAACTCACCCAACCTAGTGCAAAAAAAGTTTTAAAAATAGATAACATAGGAGGAGAACCAGTATTGAATAGGTTTGCTAGCGCTAATAGAGCGGTCATCGACAAAATCTCTATCTTACATTTTATCGATGACAAGCTGATGACACGGAACTAAGGCTATTTATTTTCGAAAAAACGTAGTCGACGCAGTATCAACAGTTCCAAACCGAAAATCAGCATCAGTCCGGCACAAAATAGCCCAAAGGCAAGAGGGGAGTCGGTACCAGGAATTCCACCAACGTTTACCCCAAGTAAACCAGTTAAGAAACTGGTGGGTAGAAAAATTGCAGCAATCACCGAAAATAAATAGGTATTTTGGTTCATTTTTTCAGCATGATACTGGCGTAACTCACCTTTGATGATTTCTAGCTCGCTCAAAAAGAAGTCGAGCGTTTCGTTAATTCGCGTCACGGTGTTGACACTGTGGCGTAGGCGCAAATGTTGGTTTTGTGCCAGCGTCATTTCACTGTTGAGATAATCATCTAAAGCGTATTGTTGTGGCTTGATGAAACGTTTGAGTTTGAGTAGTGATTTGTGGGTTTGCATTAAATCGCTGCTGAGTTCTAGCTCATCATCAAATTGAGTGATTTTCTCTTCAATTTGATCCAGATAGATGTCGATATTTTTGTTGATCTCATCGACCACCCGTACGATCAGCTCTGCCAAGCCGGCTGGGCCTTGGCCTTGCTCTAAAGCTTCACGTACCGTGCTGATAGCTTTAGATGCTGTTTTACGGGTTGAAATTAATACACCGCGGTAATACAGCAAGCGAATACTGAGCATATCGGCCGGATCGGCATTGCCACTTAAATTTACTCCGCGCAAGATCAGCAAAAAGTTTTGTTCATCATATTGCTCAAACAGTGGGCGGGTATCTTCGGCCAATAAGCTATCAACAATTGACGCTGGAATTTGTTGACCGATTAACCATTCACGTAGCCCTACGGCATCGCGTTGGCAGTGGTACCAATCTCCCGCTTGTAGGTTTTGTAATTGAGTAGGATGACGTTGTGGAACAGCACCGTTAAAACGCCAATGATCGATAATAAACTCCATAGTGACTCTCATTCTCTCTCTAAGATAGGCAAGAAAGTAGCAATCCAGTGCTGAAGAGTCAAAGCCCGGATGGTGATCCGGGCTGATTGAGCGATTGAGCTGCCTAGAAACCCCGCATCTGAATGCGACGTAAAAATTCAGTCATTACCCGGTCATAAAGCAGATCACCTAAGAATCCATCTTCGACATGGTGGTCGATACTTGGGTTATCGTTGACTTCAATCACATAGACTTGACCATCAATTTCTTTGAGGTCAACCCCATACAGGCCACCACCAATTAGGTTGGCCGCTTTCACCGCGACATCCACTACGCTCTTTGGTACCTGCTTGAGATCGAGGGTTTCAAAACCACCAGCCGTGACTCGGCCGCTGTTGTGGTGCTGATAAATTTGCCAGTGACCGCGACTCATCATGTACTTACAGGCAAAAATAGCTTGCCGATTCATTACGCCAATGCGCCAGTCAAAATCGGTCGGCATAAACGCTTGGGCTAAAATTAGCGCACTTTTTTCAAACAGAGTCTCGGCTTCTTTTTCTAGCTCTTGCTCATTACGCACTTTCACTACCCCGCGTGAGAAAGCGCCATCTGGAATTTTTAGCACCATAGGAAAATCCAGTTGTTCCATCAAACCGGTTTTCCATTCGGGGTCAAAGCTGCGGATGATCACGCTTTTCGGGGTCGGGACCTTATTGGTTTCTAACAGCTCAGTTAAAAACACTTTATTGGTGCATTTCATGATCGATTCGGAATCATCCATCACCACTAACCCCATTTTTTCAGCGGTTTTGGCAAAGCGATAGGTGTAGTTGCTGATGTTGGTGGTGGCGCGAATAAACAGGCCGTCAAACTCACCCAGTCGAGATAAGTCATCCGGTGAAAGGGTTTCTAAGTTCATGCCTAAGCGGTTGGCTGCACGATGAAAACGTTTCAGCGCCGAAGCGTCAGATGGCGGCATTTTTTCGTCAGGATCAACCAACATTGCGATGTCATAGCGGTATTTTTTCTCTTGCTTGGGTCGTCGCCAGACTTTGGTCGAGAACATTTCCAGTGATTCAATAAAGAAATCTTGCTCGGGATCGGCCAAGTCTTGGAATGGGAAAGGTACAATTTTAATGATCTGCCATTGGCCTTGATATTTGTGCATTTCCAATTCAATCACCGGCACCATGAACTCTTCAAACAGCCGGCGTGCGAGTTTTTCCAAGCCTTTTTGTGGCGTGCGACCAAAGTAAATTTTGGTGCTAATGATCTCTTCGCTACTGCTTAGCTTGTGCATTTTGATCAGCCCTGAAGAGAGGAAAAACGGCTGATTAATATCATTGATGGCCATGACGCGTGGAATGACGCGATGGCCGCGAGCTTCTGCCATTAGTGAGACATAGTAACCACTACTCATGTAGCCGTAATCGCGGCACAGGTTGACCACCTGTACACTGCGCTGATTAAATTTCCAATCGGTATCGAGATACTGATCGACACTCACCACTTGTTCAGAAGGGAAGTATTGTCGCCAGTCACTGACCTGATCGGTCACGATTAAAAGGTTAGCCATCAGTATATTCTTCCTTGCGATAGGTCTATTATTTGATTGGTAATCTGGTCAATCCACACACGATTAAGGATGTAGAATGGACATTCGTCTTGCTACTAGCGCTGATCTCAATGCGCTTAATGCGTTAGAACAACAGTTGTTTGACGGGGACCGAATCTCTCCTCGTCAAATGAAGCGTTTTTTGCATTCGGACCATGCCGTGTTGTTTGTGGCGGATGCCGGCGACCAACTGGCTGGATATGCACTGTTGCTTTTTCATCAAGGGACACAGCTATCAAGATTGTATTCGATTGCCGTTAAGCCTGAGTTCAGAGGGCGGAGGATTGCGCAAAGTCTGGTTGAACAGTGCGAGCGTGCTGCTCTTGATCAAGGCTCGACTACATTACGGCTGGAAGTGCGTGAAGACAATACCGCCGCATTAAAATTATATGAAAAGATGGGTTATAAAACCTTGAAGCTGCTCATCCATTATTATGATGATTTATGCGATGGACGACGGATGCAAAAACGGCTAACACCCTTAGAATCCAAAGTACTACTGCCAATGCCGTTATATGTACAAACCACGCCTTTTACTTGTGGTGCCGCTTGCTTATTAATGAGCTTTTCTTGTTTGGATGCGCAGTTTGAACCAACTCGTACTCAAGAAATGCAGTTATGGCGTGAATCGACCACCATTTTTATGGCCGCAGGCCACGGTGGTTGCAGTGGACAAGGTTTGGCGTTGGCGGCGACGCGACGCGGTTATCATGTTGAGTTGTGGAATCAGTCTAAATCGACCCCATTTATTGATAGTGTGCGTGATCCAAATAAAAAACAGATCATTGAGTTAGTGCATCAAGATTTTTGTCAGCAACTGGCCGAGCAAGATGTGAGCATGATTGATGCGCCGCCTTCACAACAGCAGCTTGAAGCATGGGTAAGGCAGGGGGCTTGTGTGCTGCTGTTGATCAGCACCTATCGCTTTGATGGTAAGAAAGAGCCGCACTGGATTGTGCTGAGTGGCTTGAGTGATAAATTCTTCTTTTTTCATGATCCGCATGCCGAATCGGAAGATCATGCCGTGGGGTCGGGATACATCCCCGTCGGGAAAGCAGCGTTAGCACAAATCATCGGCTTTGGTAAACAAAAGCAGATTGCTTGTGTGGTGATCACCCCGCGTCAAGCGCAGGAATAGAAAAGAGCACCGTACGTGTACCATCACGCAAATGGCTTGGATTGCCAAGCCATTGTCGTGCTGGGTGTCGCTAAATCAGTCGCACTGAGCTAACACCATATTTGCAGGCCGATGATCGATCAAGCTCAGCGTTCGATCAGTTATTTTTGTGCAGTTCGCTGTTGAGTTCGACCGCTGATTTATTGGCGAGACATTCAATTTGTCCGGTCAGCGAATTACGACGGAACAACAGATCAGAAACGCCAGCTAGATCGCGCGCTTTAATAATATCGACTTGGTTGCCCTCTTTATCCAGCATACGCACCTTGGTTCCCGCCGTGACATATAGACCCGATTCAACGGTGCAGCGATCGCCGAGTGGGAAACCTAAGCCTGCGTTGGCGCCGAGCAGTGAGTTTTCCCCAATCGAGATCACCACTTTGCCGCCACCAGACAGTGTACCCATGATTGATGCGCCACCGCCGATGTCTGAGCCATTACCGACCACGACACCAGCAGAGATACGACCTTCCACCATGCTCACACCAGTGGTGCCCGCATTAAAGTTGATAAAGCCTTCATGCATTACCGTCGTACCTTCGCCAACATGAGCGCCAAGGCGTACCCGTGAAGTATCGGCGATACGGGTGCCGGTTGGGACCACGTAGTCGACCATTTTCGGGAATTTATCGACACAATCAATCGTTAACACTTGGCCTGCCAGACGCGCTTCAATTTGGCGCTCCGCTAGCTCTGGCAGATCAATCGGGCCTTGGTTGGTCCATGCGATGTTGTGCAGTAGGCCGAAAATGCCCTCCAGCACGGTGCCGTGTGGCTGCACCAGACGGTGTGAGATCAGTTGTAGCTTGAGGTAACCTTCAGCCACGCTTTGTGGCTTGTCGTCACTGGCCAGAATTACCAGTACCAGAGGCTGATGACTATTCGCCGCTTTATCGGCAAATGCAGCACTGGCCGCTTGTTGATGAGCAGCGAACACGGCGGCTAATGCCTGACTTTGTGCGGCGCTGATGTCTAGTGCTTGATTGCCTGCTTGGTAGTCTACGATCGCAGCCAATTCGGCAACCAAAGCATCGCTAGGCGCCAGAATCGGGGTTGGGAAGAAGGCTTCAATAATTTTTCCATCACGATTTTTGGTCGCGGTTGCTAGACCTAAAGCAAAGTACGCCATGTGTATTCTCCATAATCAAAGGTGAGTTGAGCATCTATACCCTTCCTACTTGAAGATGCAGCGGTATTGGCGACGTTCGTTCACCCCAATCACATAGTTTGTCTATGCTCATGGGGACTTACTCACTTACTGCCTACCTGCAACTCCAAGTTGTTTGGGTATACTGCTCAACCGATCGGTTGTTTATCATCATAAAGAGTGGATGAGCTGGATAAAAGAGCGTACTGGTAATCCGTCGGTAAAAGGATACCTTTTGTCTTTTTAAAGAGATATTGCGTTATCCCCTTCTTACTTGAAGCTGCAGTGGTGTTGACTACGTTCGTTCACCCCAATCACATCGTTTATCTATGCTCATGGGGATGAACTCTCTTGCCGCCTACCTGCAACTCCAAGTCGTTTGGGTATAAAAAGAATCCCGTTCATTTTTCGCATCGTTGCGTTGATGAGCCAATCTCAGCCAATAAAAAACCGCTGGCTTAAGCAGCGGTTTTCTCGATTAGGCAGCGTCGTCAACCGACTCATCTTCATCACTGTCTACAACTGCTTTCGGCTTTTTGCCGGTTACGGTTGGAGCCGGTTTACGTTTGGCTCCCAGTGCGCACAATACGTCTTCTTTGTTTTGCGCCAAGAACATCGCTAGCTCTTCTTGCTTGGTTTCATCTTCGATCAGAGCACTTTTACCGAGCAATTCGAATAGCTCGTCTGCCATATCCAGCATTTTGTCATAAGCGTCAGCTTCGGCTTTCGAGGTAAAAGTCATTTTCTCTTCTCCGTTGCGCTCTACCACGTACTTCACGATAACAGCCATGGTTAATCCTCTAGTTTGGTCGCGAAAAATAACTGGCTGTTTATACAGTTTTTGGTCACTAAAGTCCAGTGACGAGCACTAAAATGGGCGTTGAGTCATATCCCTTACTTTGTGGCTGGATCGAGTTGCAACAAGGGGCTGTGGTTGGCCCATTGTGGGCAAAATTCAATGAACTGGCGCAGTAGTGGGGTCTGGTATTTCTCTTTATGTACCAACATCCAGAACCGACGTTGCATATCAAGCGGTACATTGAGGATCACCACGCGACCATCTTGTTGCGGCGTGTTGGCCGCTAAGCGAGATAAACAGCCTAGCCCTAAACCGGAGCAGACACTGTTGATCAGCGCTTCGGTGGTATTGAGCTCAAACGCTTCAATCCAGTGTTCGATGCGTGGCGCAATCACGCGTAAGAAGAACTCACGTGAGCCTGAACCCGCCTCACGCAGTACCCAGTGAGAGTGTTCAAAATCACTCATCACCAAACGCTGTTGCTGCGCAAGGGGATGATCCGGCGCGCAGATAATACACATCTCATCTTGGCTAAATGGCGTTGAGATCAGTTCGGGATGTAGCGTTTTGCCTTCAATCAGACCGATATCAAGCTCGTAATCGACCAGCTTTTGGCACACTTGTGCCGAATTGGAAATAAATAGGCTTTGTGAAGGATGCGGATGCAGTTGACGAAAGGCGCTGATCAAATAGGGGGCAATTTGATTGCCAACCGTATCGCTGGCCCCAATCCGCAGTTTGCCGGTTAGGTTCTGCTGCTCATCAAATAGGCGGTCGATATCGTTAGCACGTTGCAACAATTCATCGGCTAAGGGCAACAATTTTTGCCCTTCCTGATTGAGCACTAAACGGTTATTGACCCGATCAAACAGAGCATGGCCGAGCTGTTTTTCCAGCTCAGACAGCGCCACACTGACTGCTGCTTTAGACAGATACAGCACCTGAGCGGCGATGGTCAGACTTTTGTGTTGCGTAATGGTGGTAAACACCCGCAATTGTTTGAGTGATATATGGCTAGCCATGATTGATGTTTAGTTTTATTGAACATGTGTTAGAAATAATTAGATAGTTGAAAACAAAGTGCAAGCGTAAGATGCGCCTATTCATCGTTTACCAACCATAGAGAGACAGTATGATTCGAGCCGCAAAAGCAAAAGTGATGGGAGCACCGACCCCAATGGCGGGTTTGGCACTCGGGATTGCGAGTTTGGGCTGGTGTTGGGAAAACATGCTTGCGGCCAACGGGATCGCGCAGTGGACGGGGGCCGCACTGGCCAGTATTTTACTGCTGATCCTCGCTTTCAAATTTTTATGGCATGGTCATTTACTGCGCCAAGATCTCGCGCATCCGGTGGTGGGCAGTGTGGTGCCTACCTTTGCGATGGCAACCATGGTGGTATCGGCGTCACTTGGTCACTTTTACCCGCTGGCGGGAGATGCGTTGTGGCTATTGGCGGTCGGTTTACACCTTCTATTTTTGGTGAGCTTTGTGTATCACCGCAGCCAAGCATTTGAGCTACATCATATGGTGCCGAGTTGGTTTGTTCCGCCGGTGGGAATTATTGTGGCGGATGTAGCGTTTTCCGGTAATCCATTGCTCGCCCCGATTGCGCACATTGCTTTACTGTTTGGCATGCTGGCTTACGCGGTGATGCTGCCGATGATGATCTATCGCTTTATTTTTACCCAAGAAATTCCAGATGCCGCGAAACCGACATTAGCGATCATGGCGGCACCGGCCAGCCTCTCTCTAGCGGGTTATTTGACGGTAGTGACTGAACCTTCACCGGTCATTGTTGCACTGTTGTTTGGCATTGCGGTATTGATGACGGCGATTATCTACTTGGCGTTCACCCGTTTACTGCGGCTCCCCTTCAGCCCTGGTTACGCGGCTTTTACCTTCCCGATGGTGATTGGTGCTACTGCGCTGTTTAAAATGGCGCAGTGGATGGAAAATATCGGCGTGGCCGAGCGTTATGTGGCGCAAGTGCATGGTTTGGCGAGTTTAGAGCTGATAGTCGCCACTGTGGTGGTGAGCTATGTGGCAATCCGTTATCTGGTGTTTTATCAACCACACAAAGTGTTAGTGGGTTCTCGTTAACCCCCCTGCCTACTTGAAGTTGCAGTGTTGGCGACGTTGGTTCACCCCCATCACATAGTTTGCCTATGCTCGTGGGGACTCACTCACTTGCCGCCTACCGGCAACTCCAAGTGGTTTGGCTATATATTGAGATCGAGCCCCACGCTTTTTTATCCTTCCTGACATGCACTTATGCTACTCTCCGCTGATGATGAGCCGAGCAGCATGAGTGCATTGTGTTTACTGTCTACCACTCCAACCACCTTGAAACGCTGAAAATCCTACTGGTGCATTTGATCAAGCATGAGCCTTTGTCCGATCCCTTGCAGGCGGAATGCATTTTGGTGCAAAGCCCCGGCATGTCGCAATGGCTGAAAATGGCACTGGCCAGTGAATTGGGCGTCGCGGCCAACTTAGAGTTTCCGCTGCCAGCGACGTTTATCTGGCAGATGTTTACTCAAGTGTTGCCTGATGTGCCAGCGCGTAGCGCGTTCAATAAAGAAGCGATGAGCTGGCGCTTGATGGAACTCTTGCCCAAGCTGCTGGATCGCGTTGAATTTGAGCCGCTGCAACGCTATTTACAAGAGGATAGCGATGATTCAAAACGCTTTCAGCTCGCGGAAAAAATTGCCGATATTTTCGATGGTTACTTGGTGTATCGTCCCGACTGGATTTTAAGTTGGCAAGCGGGAGAAGAGGTGGCCGAGCTTGCCGATCAGCACCCGTGGCAAGCGATTTTGTGGCGTGAACTGTACGCTAGCACTCGTGAGCAGGGACATTCGATCTATCATCGTGCCAATCTCTATCAACGCTTTATTGATCAGTTAGCGAGCGGCGAGCTGGATCGCAATCAATGGCCAAAGCGTTTGTTCATCTTCGGCATTTCTGCGCTCCCCCCGCGTTATATTGATGCGCTGCACGCGATGGGTGAGCATATCGATGTGCACTTGATGCTGAGCAACCCGTGTCAGCACTATTGGGGGGATATTCGTGACCGCAAATATCTGGCGCGGGTAGCGGCGCAAAAACGCCAGCAAATGCATATACATGGCGAGCAAGTTACGATCGGCAGTGAAGTTTCGCCGCTCAAAGGCGATCTAGAAAGCTATCTGCACCAGTCGCTGCATCTGAGCCACGCGGTGGGCAATAGTTTGCTCGCATCAATGGGGAAAATGGGGCGCGATAACCTCGCGCTACTCGCACAGCATCAACCATCGGAATTAGAGCTATTTATTGAAGTGGAACGTGATTCGTTGCTGCATCATATTCAAGCCGATATTTTGCATTTGCAAGAGCATCAAGACGATGCCAAGTTCGCCACTAGCCAGCATAAACCGAGCATTTTGGCACAGGATGATTCCCTGCAGATTTCGCTATGCCACAGTCCGATCCGTGAAGTTGAAGTGCTACACGATCGACTGCTGGCGGAATTTGAACGTGATCCGAGCTTAAAACCGCGCGATGTGATCGTGATGGTGCCAGACATTAACGCTTACGCACCTTATATTCAGGCGGTGTTTGGTAATGCGCCCGGCGAGCGCTTTATTCCATTTTCAATTTCTGATCGCAGCGCCGATCAAGAAAGCCCAATCTTAACCGCCTTTTTGCAACTGCTCGCGCTGCCACAATCGCGCTGTCTGGCTTCTGAATTACTTGAACTGCTTGAAACGCCTGCCATCATGGCTCGCTTTGCGATTGATGAAGAAGAGTTCGTCACCGCTAAGCGCTGGGTGGAAGAAGCGGGCATTCGCTGGGGATTAAATAGCGCCACCGGAGCCGAGTTTGATCTGCCCGCCAGCGAACAAAATACTTGGCAGTTTGGTATCGAGCGGATGTTACTCGGTTACGCGATGCCGGCGGAAGCCGGGTTGTATGAGCTGGCAGGTCAGTGGCTTGCGCCTTACAACCCAGTGCAAGGCATGAGTGCTGAGCTGGCGGGTAAGTTGGCCAACTTTATCACTACGCTCAGTGAGCTGCGTAGCCAACTGGCGCAAACTCAAACCATGGAGCAGTGGCGTTATTGGCTCAATCAATTGTTGGAGCGCTGTTTTAGTGTCGATTTGCAAGGTGAGCTGGCACTGAAAACCATTCGTGATAGCTTGGTCAATCTAAAGCAGCAATTGGCTGATGCGGGCTACCAAGCGGAGATTTCACCTGCGATTATTCGCCAAGTGTTGAGCGATAAACTCTCCGCCACGCGGATCAGCCAGCGTTTTTTAGCCGGCCAAGTCAACTTCTGTACCTTGATGCCGATGCGCTCGATCCCATTTGCTAAAGTCTGCCTATTGGGCATGAATGATGGCGTTTATCCGCCGAATGAAATGGCCGAAGGGTTTGATCTGCGTAATATGCAGCGCCGAGTCGGCGACCGCTCGCGGCGCGAAGAGTCGCGTTACCTATTTTTAGAAGCGCTGTTATCGGCCAAACAGCAGCTTTACATCAGTTATGTCGGGCGTTCAATTCAAGATAACCGCGAGTGCATGCCCTCGGTATTGGTCAGCGAATTGCTGGAATATTGCGAGCAAAATTACTGTTTAGCGGGCGATGAACATTTAACCAGTGATGATTCTGGCCGCCGCTTGGTGGCGCACTTAACCACTGAGGCGGCGATGGTGCCGTTTAGTCCGCAGGCGTTTATCGCTGGCAGTTTCGCCCGTGAATGGTTACCTGCCGCCCGTCGGCAAGGCCAGCGTCGGGCTGATTTTCTGACCCCACTCAGTGATTATCGCTTGGAAGTGAGCTGGCCACTTGAGCTGGAGCTGGTTGAGTTACAACGTTTTTGGCGTTTGCCGGTTGAGTATTTTTTCAAGCGCCGTTTAAAAGTGAGCTTTGAGCCGCCACTGGCGATGCTCGACGATGATGAACCGTTTGCCCTCAATGGGCTGAGCGCCTATCAGTTGCGTGATGAGTTGGTGGAAAAATTGCTCACGTGCCGTACTGCTGCCGAGCGTGATCACTGCGTCGCGCAGTTTGCTAAACAGCAGCGCGCACAAGGCAAATTGCCGATGGCGGCGTTTGGTGAACTTGAATTAGCACAAAGTGCTGAGCAGGCGGCAGCGCTGGCCGAGAAAATTGGCTTTTTGTGCCACCAACCCCTTGCTGATACGGAAATCAACCTCCGTTTGCAGCCATTTGCCGATGATCGCGTCGTATTGCTGCGTGGTTGGTTGGTCAAGCGTTATCAATCGGGCTTAGTGCGTGCGCGCAGTGGCGCGATCCGCTCTGAAGACTTATTGGCTGCTTGGATGGATCATCTCTGTTTAGCGGCAAGTGATCAGGCGGTCACCACCCATCTGATCGGTTATCAGCGTAAAGAGGGGGTACAACATCAGATCCTGCCGCCACTCAATGATGCACAGCAAGCCAAGGCACTGCTGAGCGAGCTGGTGGCGCTGTTTTGCCAAGGTATGGATCAGCCATTGGCCTATTTTCCGAAAACGGCGTTAGCCTGTGTGGAAGCGGGCTTTTCTCGTGGTAAATATCAGCCTGATGAAGCGAAATCCTACAAAAAAATGGCCGACACCTTTAACGACAGTTATTACCTCAAAGGTGAAGGGGATAATCGTTACATCGCGCGCATCTGGCCGCAATGGAGTGATGAATTGGCTAGCGCACTCTATTCATTAGCGATGGGCGTGCTGCAAACTGCGCGCTTGCAAGTGCAAGATGCAGGGTAAGTTCAATCATCAAGTGCTGAAAAAGCAATTAAGGTAGGAAGTGAGTGGCCGCCAGAAAATCATTATTGGTGTAGGGCGTTCGCTGTACGGCCACGGGTCAGAGGGACCACAATTCTTGTGCAACCCAGTAATGGGTTAACCTGCGCGCAGTGTAAAGTGCTGCTTCGGCTGGTGCCGTGAAGTGGATCCCATAAGCTCATACTCAATAACGGTTTTGGGTTGAGCGCAGAGAAATATTTGTCTTGCGTCACATCTGTGTGGAAAGGATAAGGATTAAGGCTGATGAGTGCCGATTCAAATAAGTTAGCGGTTACGCTGGATACGTTGCGTTTTCCCTTGCATGGGGCTCGCTTGATTGAAGCGTCGGCCGGAACTGGAAAAACTTACACCATTGCCGGACTTTATCTGCGGCTGGTACTTGGCCATGGCAGCGGTGAGACGCGTCACGCTCAGCCGCTCAGCGTGGATCAAATTCTGGTGGTGACCTTTACCGCTGCTGCGACCGCCGAGCTGCGTGATCGTATCCGTCGTCGCTTGCACGATGCTCGCCTCGCTTTTGCACGCGGTGCCAGTGACGATCCGCTGATCCACTCCTTACTTGAGGAGTTTACCGATCACAGCTTAGCGGTGTCTTTATTGCTTAATGCTGAGCGGCAGATGGACGAAGCGGCGATTTTCACCATCCACGGTTTTTGCCAACGTATGCTGACCCAAAATGCCTTTGAATCGGGCAGTCGCTTTGCAAACGAATTCATCACGGATGAAAGTCGCCTTAAAGCGCAAGTGGTGGCCGATTATTGGCGCCGACAATTTTATCCGCTGCCGATGGCTCTGGCGAATGAAGTGCATCGCCTATGGCCAGCTCCCTCTGCACTGTTGGCTGAGATTGCGGGTTATCTTTCTGGGCCGCCGGTCAAACTGACCACGCCATTAATGACAGGAGATTTGGCCGCACTGCAACAAGCGCAGATGGCGCGTATTGGCGAAATAAAGCAGCGCTGGTTAAGTGAGAGTGATGAGATAGCCGCAGTATTAGCCAGCTCGGATCTGCATAAAAATAGCCAAAATGCGCTGCTGCGCCGGGTGCCGATTCTGGATAGTTGGGCACACAGTGAAACGCAAGATCTGCACGTGCCCTCAGAGCTTGAAGAGTTCACTCAAAGCGGGCTGCTGGCGAAATCGAAGCAAGGCAATCCGCCACAATTAGCGCTGTTTGAACGGATAGAAGCGTTTGTTGCCGAGCCAGTATCACTCAAAACCCCGCTGTTGGTGCATGCGATCCACCACTGTCGCCTGTGGCTGGCACAAGCCAAATCTGCGCAACATTGGCTCTCGTTTGATGATCTACTGACCCAACTCAGCGCGGCGTTAGATCAGGATCAGCAAGGGTTGCTTGGGGAGCGGATCCGCGCGCTTTATCCGGTGGCGATGATCGATGAATTCCAAGACACCGACCCGCTGCAATACAGCATTTTCAGCCGCTTGTATCTTGAGCATCCGCACTGCGGCTGGCTGATGATTGGTGATCCGAAACAGGCGATTTACGCTTTCCGTGGCGCGGATATTTTCACTTACATCAAAGCGCGCAATCAGGTGAGTGCTCACTATACTTTGGGCACTAACTGGCGCTCCAGCACCGCGATGGTGGCGGCGGTTAACCACGTGTTCAGCTCGGCCAGCGATCCGTTTATTTACCGTCACGATATTCCATTTTTACCGGTGGCGGCGAGCCCGAGTGCCGATCTGCGCCACTGGACACTGGCAGGGCAAGTGCAGCCGGCTTTGACCTATTGGTGGCCACAAGATGTTGAGAAACCGCACAGTAAAACCGACTACTACGCGCAAATGGCCGAGGCCTGTGCCGCGCAGATCCAGCATATTTTAAGCGCTTCGGCGGCGGGTGAGGCCAGCTTTGAACACGGTACTGTTGATCGCGGTACTGCGATTGATGCGGGTGATTTAGCGGTGCTGGTGCGCACCGGTAATGAAGCGCGTATGGTGCGCGATGCGCTTAGCCAACAAGGCATCGCTAGCGTTTATTTGTCTAACCGTGACAGCGTGTTTGCCAGTGAGGTAGCGCAAGATGTGCAACGCTTGCTGCTGGCGGTGTGGCAACCGGAAGATGAGCGTTTATTGCGCGCCGCCGTTGCTTCGCATCTGTTTGCGTTAACCGCCAGCGAGCTGGATGGATTGAATAACGATGAAAACCAGTGGGAGCAGTTGATTGCCGAGTTTCGCCACTATCGCTGGTTGTGGAGTGAGCGCGGTGTGCTGCCAATGTTACGAGCAGTATTGACCCTGCGCCATATTGCCGAACGTTGGTTAGCGGAAACGGAAGGTGAGCGTTGGCTGACCGATTACCTGCATCTCAGTGAATTGTTGCAGCAGGCGACGCGTGATATTGATAGCGATCAGGGCTTGCTGCGTTTTCTGACTCAAGCGATGGCCGATGCACAGTTAGGACTTGGCGCCAGTGATGAGCAGATCCAGCGGCTTGAGTCTGAGCGCCGCTTGGTGCAGATCGTCACCATTCATAAATCGAAAGGGCTTGAATATCCGCTGGTCTTTTTGCCATTTGCAATGAGCTATCGCGAGAGTAGCGAGGGTAAATATTACGATGCCGAGTCGGCCACGACTTGGGTTGATTTAACCGGTAATCAGGAGGCGTTAGCCAAAGCCGATCAAGAACGCTTAGCGGAAGATTTACGTTTGCTGTATGTGGCGTTAACTCGAGCAGTGTATGGCTGCTTTATTGGTATCGCCCCACTGCGTAATGGAAATTCGAGCCAAGAGCCAACCTCGGCTCATCGCAGCGCGATGGGATATCTGTTGCAAGATGGCCAGCCGGGTGGGATTGCCGATCTAGAGCAAGCGCTGCTCAAACAGTGTGAGCATCTGCCGGATGTGGTCATGCAATTTCCACCGCCGCCGCGGGTTGAGCAAGCGTATCAACCACCCCAATTGGACGAGCGCGAACTGACTGCTCGCGAGTTAAGCCAAGCCATCGATCGTCGTTGGCGAGTCACCAGTTACTCAGGCTTGGTAATGCAATCGAGCCATGCTCGCTCTGATCCGATGCAAGAGATCCCTCTGCTTGACGTGGGCGGTTTTGATCTCGACAGTGCACAAGAGGATAGCGCGCAACAGCGAGATGGCGCGGCGCTTGAATCGGTCGAACGTTCGATTTTCAATTTCCCACGTGGCGCACGTCCCGGTACTTTCTTGCATTCGTTGTTTGAAGAGGTCGATTTTCAGCAATCGGCGCACAGTGCAGCCAATACGCAAATTATTCTGGATTTAATCGAAAGTGAGCAGATTGATGCAGAGTGGCTGCCGGTGCTGCAACAGTTGATCGATACCGTATTAAGCACGCCACTCGATGGCAAAGCGCTGCGTTTACAGCAGATCACGGCGGCCCAGCGGCTAGCAGAATTGGAGTTTTTACTGCCGATAGAAGGTTTAGATGCCGCCAGCCTCAATCGGATTATTCAGCGCCATGATCCGCTTTCCGCGCAAGCGGGCGATCTCAATTTTCATACGGTGCAAGGCATGCTGAAAGGTTTTATCGATCTGGTGGTGCAATATCAAGGGCGTTATTACGTGCTGGATTGGAAATCTAACCATTTGGGTGACGATCCTGCGGCTTATCATCCACAGCGTTTGGGCAGTGCTATGGCCGAACACCGTTACGATCTGCAATACCAGATTTACGCGTTAGCCCTGCACCGATTTTTGCGTAGCCGTTTAGCGGATTACGACTATCAACAACATTTCGGCGGAGTGTTTTATCTGTTTTTACGCGGTATGGATGGCAGCACCGAGCAAGGTGTGTTTCATACCAAGCCAAGTTTGGCTTTGTTAAATGAGTTGGATGGATTGATTGCCGGGCGCGAGCTGGCACAAAGAGCCAGTAAAGCCGGGCAGATGGAGCTTGATTTATGATGTTTTGGCAGAGTGAAATCGCGCAGCGTTTGCAGGCCCAAGGCGCGCTACGTCCTTTGGATGTGCAGTTTGCTCGCTTTATCGCGAAACAAGCCGCATTGGCTGGGCACAGTGCGGCAGAAAGTGAGCTGTTGAGCGTCCTGTCTGCTGCACTGAGTGCTGAGTTAGGTCGTGGTCATATTTGTTTACCGTTGAACGATGCGCATGGCCATCGCTGCGATTTAGCGGTGCTGATCGGGTGGTATGGCGCAGCAAGTGTGCCGCACCGCGAGCGCTGGTTGGCGTTGGATTGGTCAGCGCTATTGCAAGCTTCCCCTCTTGTTGGGCACAAAGGTGAAGCGGTTCCTTTAATGTTTGATGGCACAAGGCTGTATCTGCATCGCTACTGGCATTATGAAACTCAGTTGGCTGCCCGCCTGACTGAATTGGCGACCCCTTGTCGTTTAACCAGCAGCGAATTGGCTCGTTTACGCGCGCAGCTTGATATCTTATTTGCTCGCGACTACGTCGGCTTATGGCAGGCTTTGCAAGCTTCCTCATCCTCGTCGCTCACCGCGGTTGAACGTATTCAATGGCTAAGTGATCGGTTAGATATTGTTGCACCACAATTGCTCGATTGGTCAGCGATTGAAGCGGTGCTGGCAAAGGCGCAGCGCGCCGCGGATTTGCAAGCGTTAGATCAACTGATTGCGCCTGAGCACTGCCTAAATTGGCAAAAAGTCGCCGCTGCTGTAGCGCTGACCCGCCGTTTTGCGGTGATTTCTGGTGGCCCAGGCACGGGCAAAACCACCACCGTAGCTAAGTTATTGGCGGCACTGATCAGCCAGAGTCTCGCGCAAGGTAAAGTACCGGAGATTAAATTGATTGCGCCTACTGGCAAAGCGGCGGCACGTTTAACTGAATCGATGGGTAAAGCCATCAGTCAGTTGGCGATTGAGCCGGCGATCGCTGCCGCAATCCCCAGCAGTTCCAGTACCATTCACCGTTTGTTAGGGGCGATCCCAGGCAGTGCCGAGTTTCGCCATCATGCGCACAATCCACTGCATCTGGATTTATTGGTGCTCGATGAAGCCTCGATGGTCGATTTACCCTTGATGGTCAAATTGTTAGAAGCGCTGCCTAAACATGCTCGCTTGATTTTGCTCGGCGATAAAGATCAGTTAGCCTCGGTTGAGGCTGGTGCCGTCTTAGGGGATATTTGCAGTTTCATCAGCCAAGGTTATAGCGCAGAGCAGGGTACGCAACTGGCGGCATTGACTGGCTTTACCACTTTGAAGCCTGCGGCGAGTCATGCCGTGAATCCACTGGCGGATTGTCTGTGCATGCTGCAAAAAAGCTACCGCTTTGATGCGCGTTCAGGGATTGGGCAGTTGGCCAAAGCGATCAATAGCGGTGTGCCAGCGCGAGTTAACGCAGTGTGGCAGCAGCAGTTTAGTGATATCGAGCATTTTGCTTTAAGCGGTACCCATTATCAGCAACTGTTGCACACCTTAGTACAAGCGTATCGCCCCTATTTAAGCTTGATCCAATCTCCTCATTTAAATTCAGCGGCGTTGCCAGCCAGTACTCCAGATATGCTCACGTTGGCCAAAGCCGCACTGGATGCCTTTAGTCGCTGTCGATTACTGTGCGCATTGCGCGAAGGTGATTTTGGGGTGGCAGGCTTAAATACTCGCATTGAACGCGCACTCAATGCGCATAAGCTGATCAAAAGCCAAGAAGAAATTTGGTATCACGGACGACCAATTATGGTCACGCGTAACGATCATGGCTTGGGGCTCTACAATGGTGATATTGGTTTGTGTTTGCGCGATGATGGGGATGAGCTGCGTCGACTCAAAGTCTATTTTGAACTGCCCGATGGCAGCATCAAGGCGGTGTTGCCGAGCCGAGTTCCTCAGCATGAAACCGCTTATGCGATGACAATTCATAAATCGCAAGGCAGTGAATTTGATTTAACGTTGTTGATCTTACCGCCAGAGCATAGCCCGATTTTGACCCGCGAGCTGGTGTATACCGGCGTCACACGAGCTAAACAGCAACTGAAATTGTATTGCGAACCGTCAGTGTTACAGCGGGCGATTAAACTGAGTACCCAAAGGGCGAGTGGTTTAGTGGTGCGTTTACAGCAGTAAATGCTCCGCCAATCCGTGGCGGTAGGGCATTAAAGATTGGAGAACGCTTTGGTAAAGGTGATATTACGGATTTGGTGGCGTTGACAAGCTTCGGTCAGCATCATCTTAAGGCTCTCAGAGGCGGGAAATACACAATGCACATGCACGCCAGCCAGAAAATCAGCGTCTGCCATATCCCAAAAACTTTGTAGCGAGTTACAAATAACAGTTTTCATTGACGATTTGCTCTTAGGTACTGAATTTAGTAGTAAAAGCAATCCATGCGTGGCGCTAACCACAAGATGAGAGTGATCACATCACCCAGTGTTCAAGCGCCTAATCCTAACGACTTGATTGAACGGTATTTAATCAAGTTGGCGCATTTTAGCGATCTTGCGCACAAAATAAAAGCAAAAACGCACAAAAAAACGGCAGTAATTACCGTTTGATTATTTATGCATTTCATTGCCTTTATGGCGTCTGATGAGAGGCGGCATACTCGATTCAAAGCGCGAGCATTAAAATTTTAGAGCGACGTTGATAGTTATACAGACGCTGTTTTGCCACTGGCAGCGCTTCGACATCCACCTCATTAAAACCTTGTTCACGAAACCAGTGAGTACTGTGTGTGGTGAGCACAAACAGATCATCGATACCCATCTGTTTGGCTTGCTGTTTACTGTGCAGCAGTAAATGCAAGCCACGATGGCCATCACGGTATTCCGGATGGATCGCCATGCACGCCATTTCCGCCATGCGCTCTTCAGGATAAGGGTAGAGTGCCGAACAGCCGATGATTAAACCATCTTTGTCAATAATGGTGAATTTATGGATCTCTTGCTCTAGCTGCTCACGGGAGCGGCGGACCAGAATCCCTTGCTCTTCAAGTGGGCGGATCAGATCGAAAATCCCACCAATATCATCGATGGTGGCTTGGCGGATCTGCTCAGCACTGGCCATCACAATTTGCGTACCGATCCCGTCAAATGAAAACAGCTCTTGCAGCAATGCGCCATCTTGTTGATAACTGACTAAGTGGCTGCGCGGTACACCCGCTCGGCAGGCTTTTAAAGCGGCACGCAAGAAGCGTAGGGTACTAAAGCAATCTTCATCATTGGCCGGGCACTCTTGCGCCATTTTTTCCACTAGCCGTTCAACATCACTGGGAAATAATTCAGCAATCGCATTGCCTTTGCTATCAATGATGCCTTGCTGTGGACAAAAACCGATCAGCTTATCGGCTTTGAGCTTAATCGCGACTTGAGTGGCGACTTCTTCGGAAAGCAGGTTAAAACACTCGCCGGTGACTGAGCTGGCGATAGGGCCGAGCAGAACAATTGAGCCTAAATCCAGCATGCGATTGATGCCTTCCACATCAATCCGGCGGATCCGCCCACTGTGGCAGTAATCGACGCCTTCATCGATCCCGAGTGGTTGCGAAATAATAAAGTTACCGCTGACCACGTTAAGCTGCGCCCCCGCCATCGGCGTATTGTTAAGATTCATTGAAAGACGCGCGGTGATGGCGTGTTGCAGTTGTCCGGCCGCTTGCATCACTAAACTTAGCGAGGATTCATCGGTGATGCGCACGCCTTTGTGATACGGAGTATCACGATGATTTTTTTCAAGAATTTTATTGATTTGTGGCCGAGCACCGTGCACCAACACAATTTTTACGCCAAGGCTATGCAGCAGGGCAATATCGCTAATGATATTGGCGAAATTACTATCGGCAATCGCCTCACCACCGAGCATGACCACCATGGTTTTGCCACGATGGGCATTCACATACGGCGCTGATTGACGAAATCCTTTGACGAGAGCGGTGCTACGAATTTTCACGGCTAAACATTCCATTTGTTTAAATATGCTAAAATAATGACTTTTTATTCTTCGTTCGGCAAGTTTTTTATCTACTTGGGCGTTAGCTCCGATTTCAGGAGTTGCCGCGTGTAGATTAATCGGAATAAAAAACAGAGATATGACAATCGGCGATGGGTTATCGAGATACGGGTTCAATTGTTAGAAAGTGCAAAAAATCATCGTGATTGGTCTAAGGTTAATTGCACTGTTCAACTGAGTTTGTCATGCTCTTGGCAAATTCAAACTATGGGTTAATTTTGTGAGTAAACGTCTTCTTTCTGTGCTGAGCTTAGGGCTGTTATTTGGTTGTGCTCAACCAAATACCGATCGTGCTCAGCAGTATCACCAAGCTCATTTCCCGCACATTTTAAATCGAGTGGATGTGGTGGAATCCAATACGCCGCGTGACTACACCGAATTCAGCAAACAGAGTGAGCAGGTGGTGCAAGGCTCTGCTTCTATGGCAAAAATCTATCAACCCTTGTATCAGCAGTTGAATGAGTGGGTATTACAAAGTGGCGATCCGACCACGTTGGGGCAGTTTGGTATTCAGGCTGCGCAGTTCGGTGGTGGTGATAAGCAAGGTAATGTGTTGTTTACGGGGTATTTTTCGCCAGTCATGGAGCTGCGTCATCAAGCTGATGATGTCTTCAAATACCCAGTGTATGGATTGCCTAATTGCCAGCAAAATTGTCCAACCCGAGCCGAAATTTATCAAGGTGCGTTAGAGGGGCAAGGCTTAGAGCTTGGCTATGCGGCTAACTTAATTGATCCGTTTATCATGGAAGTGCAGGGCAGTGGCTTTGTCCATTTTGAAGATGATGACACCTTGGAGTATTTTGCTTACGCCGGTAAAAACAACAAAGCTTATGTAAGCATAGGTAAAGTGCTGATTGAGCGTGGTTTGGTGGCGCGTGAGCAGATGTCGCTGAAAGCGATCAAAGATTGGGTGCTAGCGAATGATGAAGCCACAGTACGTGAACTGCTGGAACAAAATCCTTCATTTGTTTTCTTTCAACCGCGCGCGGCGGCTCCGGTAACCGGTAGTGCTGGTATCCCACTGTTGCCGATGGCCTCGGTCGCTGGTGATCGCTCAATTTTGCCGATGGGGACGCCGATTTTGGCTGAAGTACCGCTACTGAATGCCGATGGCACTTGGTCTGGTGCACATCAGTTACGTTTATTGATTGTGCTTGATACCGGCGGTGCGGTGAAACAAAACCATCTCGACTTATATCATGGCATGGGGCCGCGTGCTGGCTTGGAGGCGGGGCACTATAAGCATTTTGGTCGGGTGTGGAAGCTGGGGTTAGATAACTCGCCCACTCAAGCGCCATGGGCTTTACCGCCAGAAAAGCAGCAATAGGTTCTGCCGTTAGCTGCTTAGTCTGTGGTGATCGCGAGCAAACTGGACATTTTTATGTAGAGTGCGTATAAATCGCACTCTTTATTTTTCAGCTAGAGTGGAAATGCGTTATGCGTGAACTGGATACTGCAGCCTCCGACAATTACAACCAACGGTTTGGTGGTACGCGCCGTTTGTATGGTTATGACCAAGTTGACATTTTACGTGCCGCGCACGTGTGTGTGATTGGGATTGGTGGTGTCGGTTCATGGGCGGTTGAAGCTTTGGCGCGAACCGGAATTGGTGAGCTGACCTTGATTGATATGGATGATGTCTGTGTGACCAATATCAATCGGCAAATCCATGCCATGACGGGTACGATTGGCAAGAGCAAAATCGAAGTGATGGCGGAGCGAGTAAAACTCATTAACCCTGAGTGTAAAGTCAATTTGATTGATGATTTTATCACCCCGGATAACCAGCATGTTTATCTAAGCCAATCGTTTGATTATGTGTTGGATGCGATTGATAGCTTAAAAGCCAAGGCGGCACTGTTGGCGTATTGTCGCAG
Organism: Vibrio misgurnus; assembly: GCF_029635775.1. Taxonomy (NCBI): domain Bacteria; kingdom Pseudomonadati; phylum Pseudomonadota; class Gammaproteobacteria; order Vibrionales; family Vibrionaceae; genus Vibrio; species Vibrio misgurnus. Next base: position 614,112 of record NZ_CP113241.1, read on the forward strand.
TAATAAAATTAAGGTGATCACTATCGGTGGGGCGGGCGGGCAAACTGATCCAACGCAAATCACGGTGGCCGATTTGACCAAGACTATTCAAGATCCGCTGGCGAAAAAACTTAAAGATCGCTTGCGTCAGCAGCACAACTTTCCGACCAATTCCGCGCGTAAATTTGGGATTGATTGTGTGTTCTCGACTGAGCAACTTAAATACCCGCAAGCGGATGGTTCGGTATGTGCCAGCAAATCCAGCGCACAAGGCCCGAAACGGATGGATTGTGCCAGCGGGTTTGGCGCTGCGACGGTAGTGACGGCTACCTTTGGTTTTGTCGCAGTGGCACGTATTGTTGATAAGTTGCTGAAAAAGCATCAAGTAAAGGCGATAACTCAATGAGTCCATTTACAGCCCATCCGTTTGGGGATGTCATCACGGCTCAAACCATCTTAGAGACTTTGCAAACTTTGCACGGTTGGGAAAACCGCTATCGGCAGATCATCCAATGGGGCAAATTGCTGCCCGTGATGCCTGATGCACTGAAAAGTGAGCAAGTTCTCGTCTCTGGTTGTGAAAGCGAAGTGTGGTTAGTGGCAGAGCGGCAAGGTGAGCCGTGGTTTTTCTGCGCCGATTCCGATGCACGGATTGTGCGCGGTTTGATTGCGATTGTGCTGGCGGCGCTCAATGGCAAAACCTCAGCACAGATCCGCGTATTTTCGATGGATGACTACTTTGCTGAGCTTGGTTTGCTGACGCATTTAAGCCCATCACGCGGTAATGGTTTGCAAGCGATAGTCGCGTCCATGCAAGCCAAAGCGCTCAATTAATCGAATTCGTGCTGTTTAATGAAAATAGCCTCATGATGATGAGGCTATTTGGCTAATGGTATTAATTGCGAATGACGCTAAGTCTGCCAATAACACAGACCTTTACAGCAGATCGACCGCTTTATGGATCGCGGCGATCAAACGCTCTACTTCTTGTCGATTGTTATACACCCCGAAAGAAATCCGCACCGTGCCTTTGACGCCAAATGCATCCATTAACGGGTGGGCGCAATGGTGCCCCGCACGCACGGCAATCCCTTGCTGATCGAGCAAAGTGGCCAGATCCTGATGATGCACACCCTCCATCACTAAACTCAGCACACTGGCGTTGGGTTGATAACCAAGTACGCGGATCCCCTCGATCGATGAGATAGCTTGGTAAGCCTGCTGCTGCAACTGGTGTAAATGCTCTTCAACAGCCACACGGTCAAGACTCTGATACCAAGCGATCGCGGTGGCGAGAGCAATCGCTCCTGCGACATTCGGCGTGCCGGCCTCAAATTTGCCGGGCAGTCCAGTGAAGGTGGTGCCAGCAAACGAGACTTTCTCCACCATCTTCCCACCGCCGTGCCAAGGTGGCATCGCTTCTAAAAGCGCCGTTTTGCCATACAACACCCCAATCCCAGCCGGAGCATACAGTTTATGACCGGAGAACACGTAAAAATCCGCATCCAAACGGCTGACATCTACCGCTTCATGGACAATGCCTTGCGCGCCATCGACCACTACTACTGCGCCTTGTTGATGCGCGGCTTGGATCACCGCTTCAATCGGCTGACGAGTTCCCGTGACATTGGTGATATGGGCGAGAGCGACAATTTTGCAGCGTGGCGACAGCAATTGCGCAAAGGCGGCAAAGCCAAATTCGCCATTAGGCGTCATCGGGATTTTGACCACTTTGGCGCCGGTTTGCTCGGCGACCATCTGCCACGGCACAATATTAGCGTGGTGTTCGGTTTCACTGACCAGAATCTCATCGCCGACTTGCAATGTGCTGCGCGCATAACTTTGCGCAATCAGATTGAGCGCTTCGGTCGCACCGCGGGTCCAGATAATATTTTTGCTGCTTGGCGCACCAATAAACTGTGCGACTTGCTCACGCGCCGCTTCAAATTGGCTGGTGGCTTGCGCGGTTAAACTGTGGCTACCGCGATGTACATTGGCGTTGTGCTGGCTGTAATAGTGACTGAGTGCATCAATCACAGATTGTGGTTTTTGGCTGGTGGCTGCGCTATCGAGGTAGACTAATGGGCTACCGTTGACAGTTTGGTGCAGCGCCGGAAATTGCGCGCGGATTGCATCAAGATTGAGCATCAATAAAACCTAACAGTTCGGTCAGTTGTTGAGAGTGAAGTACTATCGGTGCGGAAACGTGTTGAGCCAGCTCTGTACCAGCCAGTAGCGCAATGATGGCGAGAGCAAACTCTAGCGCAGTACCCGGCCCTTGACTGGTGAGTAAATGTTGTGTGGCAGAGTAACAGACTCGTTGACGACTTAACTGTGCGGCTGGGATTTGCTCAAAAAAGTTGGGGTGACAGGTCATCTTAGCGCCACGCCATTTCTGCTGTGTGGCCAGAACTAATGCCGGTGTGGCGCAAATTGCAGCCACCAATTTACCTTGTTGCTGAAATTGGTCGATCAGTGTGAGTAGCTCGGCGTTACGGGCAAAGGTTTGTGCTCCCTCAAGGCCACCTGGCAGTGCTAGCGCATCAAAATCCTCGCTTGAGACAGTGGCGAGGGTTTGCTGAGCCATCAGCATAATCCCCCGTGAACCAAGGATGGCTAAATCTTCACCCAGTGCGGCCATCGTCACCTTAAAACCCGCGCGGATTAAAGTGTCGACCATGATGATGGTTTCCATCTCTTCGCTACCGTGGGTGATGGGCACTAAAATTCGTTTACTCATACTTAACTCCAACTCTGCTCTCGCTGTTTGATTCGCGTATACAGTTTGTGATTGACCGGGGTGGCAATCCCATGCTGCTTGGCTTTAGCGACTACGTAACCGTTAATAAAGTCTATCTCAGTTGGTCGCTGGTGAAAAATATCTTGCTGCATGGAAGAGTAATTCGCTGCGGTGGCATTGATCACCTGATAAACCGATGTGCGTAGCGCGGCATCGTCAAAGGCGATCGACTCTGCCCGCATCACCGCAGTGACTTCATCTAAAATCGCGGTGATAGTCGGGGTAAATTCAGCTGCCGCTAATGCACCATTTTGGCATTGATGAATAGCGGTGAGCGGATTTATTGCACAATTGATCGCAAGTTTATGCCATAGCGCAGGTTGAAGATCTGGATTCCATGTCACTGGCGCGAGTGCGTGCTGTAAAACCTCAGCAATAAAATCGCAGCGTGCTCCGAGAGGATTATTGGCACCGATTTGGGTTTGACCTAAACCAGTATGGCGGACTTGGTTTATCGTCGTTTTGAGTGCGCCATGAGTTGTGGTGGCGAGCAGAATTGGGAAATCGGCGATTGAGTAATGTAAAGCTTCGACGGCCCCCATGCCGTTGTGCATAAACAGTAAGATGGTTTCACGTTGGAGATGGGCTAATAACGGGGTTAAGGCAGCAGCCACTTGCCATGCTTTAACCGTGATCAGCACTAGATCGGCGTTGGCGAGAGCGGCTAGATTTTGATTGTTAAAGGTTACGGGTTGGCCATCATCGAGTTGCAGTGTGACTTGTGCTTGAGGTTGACGGCTCCATAATGAAACTTGATGCCCCGCACCATGCAAATGCAGCGCCCATAAAGCCCCCACCGCCCCCGGGCCAAGTACCACGATATTCATCTTTATTCCCTAGCCAATATTTAATGTGCCAAGGATAGCGACGAGTGCTTGGAAAGCAATAAAAAATGGCGCGAAGTCGCGCCATTTAGAAATATTTTTGTTTAAAAATTGTACTGAAGACGATAGATAACAAGGTCTTGGTAGTTTTTACGACCGAGTTTGTTGACTGTGTAACGATACAGTAGGCCAGCAGACCAATCTTGATGGAAGTTCCATAATGCGTTCACTGCACCATTAAGACCCCAATCACCACCTTGTACTGCGGCATATTCATCATTACGAGCAAACTCATATTCTCCCCAGGTAGAGAACGTGAAGTTTTGGTTTGCAATATCAGTATTGTAGAAGCCTACCCAACCTACCATACCGCCATTATTGCCGCTGTTACCATTTTCCGTATTCACTTGGTGCACACCGATAAAGGGAGTGAAGCCCCAGCCGTTACCTTTTAGACCAGTGTAACCAATACCTGCTACACGGTTTTGTTCGTGTAGTGTTGGCCCTTTGTCTTTATCTGTATTGTAGATTTGTGCATATAACGATACGCCAGATTCAGTCAGATTGTAGTGAATAGTCCCTTTTGCTGATGCACCACGATCATCACCCGCACGATCAACACCTTCGTAGTCATAAAATCCGTAGATTTGTCCCCAATCAAAAACCGCCCCACCTTCAATGCCGATAACGGCTTGATTACGATCTGAAATGGTTTGACCAAAGTTAGAAGCATCATTACCGAAGCCGTGATCCCAAACTTGGTAGTCAGCATAGGCACTACCGAAACCAAATAAGTATTCAGCTTGTGCAGGAATAGCTGTAACAGTAGCAATAGCAGTGAGGGCTAATAATGATTTACGCATAAGGGGAACTCTCTTTAAGTGTGTTGTAGATGGCAGCCGCTGTACTGCAGCTCGTTCAACTGGCGGGCATAATAGCGATAAAAATCGCAATTAAAAGTGATAACTTATGCAAACGACGTTCAATTTAGTGACGCTGATCTCATTTTTTGGTTTTGATATTTAATGTTATGAATAATCTTATCGGATTGAAATTTTATTGTGATCTGTATCTGGTTTTGATGGCCTGGCGTGGTAGTTCTCAATAAAGAGATCGTTTGCGTCAATTCATGCAGATCCTCCACAGTGTTTTTTGCTTGCTGATGAGTATTGTGCTTTCTGAGAAAGATGGAATTAGGCACGGTAGACCAGAGCTGTTTTTCTTGAAAGGTGGAAAGGATGCGATAGCTAGACAATAAAAAGTAAAAAAGGCTCAATTACTATGTAACTGAGCCTTTTAGAAAACTACATCAACGGAATTGATGCTTGTTAGGTTTATTCTACGATGTAAAACTTATTAAAATTTTGAGTGTTTACGACGACGTAAAAAACCAGATGTTAATAAAAACAGGAATCCTAACATACCTAGCGAGCCACCGCCGCCGGTATTGTCATAACTAGGGATTGTGACTTTACCTACACCGATACTATCTTTATTTGTGACCTCGATTGATAATTGTTTGCTTGAACCAGCTACTTCCGACCAATAACTGCTCGTATCAGATACTTTTGCTGTTGAAATAGCATCTTGTGTCGCCTCTTCACGCATTAGGTACATTCGAACGGTGTATTCACCACGTGGAAGGTTTACCACGTTAAAATTCACTGTTTGCATACCATCTTTTTTCAGTTCAACCACAGGTATTTGAGGTTTATCATTCGATTTGAGGCCACTTGTGATCACTAAATACGCTTTGTCCCCTTTTTTTGCTTCTGCTGTTACAACGAAAGGAATGTCAACACGGCTACTGTCTGGCACAAAACGGATGAGATTGGTTCCTGTTTCCGCATGTTTGTATGATAGAGCCATCAATATAGGGTCGTGATCTGATGAACGGAAAGCTGTTGCTATAGGATTTGTATAATCCTTATCTGTTTTATGGAACTTACCTGGTTCTGTGCCTGCATACCGCTTTTGGTAATCAAATAACGGCATTTCTGAGCTGTTGATGTTCCAATCAATCGCATCAACGACGCGAGATTTCAAACTAGAACTCACCAAGATATGATCCAGTGAACCAATTTCATCATTGAATGAGTAGCTCCAACTAGGTTGACGATCATATTTTTCATCCATCATGTGTACGGCATTGGTATAACCATAACTACGAGTAATTACAGCACCATTAGCTCCATACTGAGGTTGATTACCAATCCAAGTATCACGAGCAGCATGCAAGATTTTGGATGTTGGGTTACTAGTTAGAACCAACATTGCATCTTCTTGAGCATAGGAATTTAAATCGCCCATAATAACGCGATCATTGTTTGGATAACGTTTTTCTAGTTGCTCACCGAGCTGCACTGCTCCAGCAATGCGAAAGTTTTCGCAGTTGCCTTGTTTATCAACATCAATAGGAGAGTTGTTATTATCAATATTTTGATAATCTTCCCAGCATGCAGAACCTTTAGACTTCAAATGATTAACAGAAATTGTCAGTTTTTTCCCCGTATTATGAACAAAGAAAGTACCTGTTAATGAATCGCGTTGATAAGCTCGACCACTGCCAATTAGCTCACCTTTATTATTAGTAAGCACATTGCCATCGGCATCAGTTATAGCAGGTGCTTCTTGACGTGGTAGAGGTATAATATCTACTTCATCTAAGGTCACTTTACTAGGACGATAAATTAGACCTGTGGTGATGGCATCCGAACCAATAGTATCATCGGCAGAGATCAATCGATCATTATTCGTATCAATTGCTACAAATGTATAACGATTACCAATGTATTTAGCCGTATGTCTTTGTGAATAACGATCTTCGGTATATTTTTCATTGAGTGCATCAACGAGCTCTTTGATTGCACCGTAGTGACCAAAACCATTATTTTCAACTTCCATTAGTCCAATAATATCGGCATTCATAGCATAGATCGCTTCAACTAATTTGGCTTTTTGCAAATCAAATTCAATTTGGCTTTCTGCTCCACGATTTAAGCCGTGTTTATTGTAGTCTCCTTTAAATGGAGAATTAAAAAAGTTCAATACATTTTTTGAACCAAGGCGCAATACAAATTCATCTGTGGCAACGTTAGTTTTAAGTGAAGGGGCAGACTGACGAGCACTATTATTTGGTTTGAAATTTGCTTTTGTTACATTAAATTCAGCGGTTGATGGTAGAATTAAACGATATTCATTAAAACTATAATCAAGTACACCAATCATATTCACGACACTATCATTGACCCGAATAGCATTACTGTTTGGATCACTATTCCAAGCTGGGAAATAAGGTATTTCACCATCTTTGGCTTTTGTATCACTTTCCACATAGATTCGCCGATCTAGATTTTCACTTATCGCGATTTTTGATGCATCTGACCCGGCAGGAGCCAACTGGTTTGGTTGCATATTGGGTCTTTCATAAGCCAGAACCATATTATTACGGTTTACAGGGGCATATTCAAAACTGAAGGTGCGACTAACACGCATGTTTTGATTGCCCTCTAAGTCTGGATTCATATCTTCGGGTAAGCTGACTAACATACCCTCATAACGCTCTAATGTTGCACGGAACCGAGGGGTATCAGTATCTGTGTCAAACTCAGGCATAACTATAATCGGTGTCGGATCAATATTCGTTACAACAGGATCGGTAACTTGGAATTTACTAATGGTCGTTTTTAGTTGGGTTCGACCAAAAGACTCTTCGACTTTACCGCGAAAACAGAGTGTTTGACCAACATGGTCTGATTTTGCCCCATCAAATAGTACAAATAACCCATCTGAGGTTTTTGGATTGCCATCACCATGTTTATCTTGAATATAATAACCTTTAGTTAATCCTGTGGTAGCACCAACTACAATACCTTCAACAAAATATTCATTATCACTAATGTATTTATTATTTTCCACATCCACCATTGGTGAATGCCAGCTATCACCTTGAATGGTATAAATAGGTGTTAGTATAGCATTTTCACATACACCGACTTCTGGAACCGGAGGATTGACTGCTCCCGATAAGCCAGAACCTAAATCTGCAGGAGTATTTACAGGGTGCTCAGTCCAATCGTTAGGTATAAATTGTTGGCTAGGCTTAGACAATAGACCAGTATTGCGTACAAAGGTTTTATCTTTACCCCATTCTACACCTGACTGAGTTCCAACGTAATCGTGAACTTTATTTCTTAACTCTGTTTTCTTTGCTTCATCACTAATAGAACATGTCGAATTCGAACTACATGCAGCAGTAACAGGGTATGCAATAAAAAGAGTGTCATCGCCATTAAATTGAAGATCCACTACTTTTATTTGTGTTCCTGGTGGTATTACATTTTTAATGGATGAATCGAGTTTTGAGTGATGCAATACTAAAGATTGCCCAGCACCAAGAGTGACCATATCTAATAGACTTATTTCTTGGAATGATGGATTACCACTATTATTCCTACCATCCATATATAAAGCAGTGTCGCTAAAGGTGTGAGGTTGAGTGCCAATATTGGTAATTTCTATGGCTTTATTATTAGATGAGCCTTCAATATAGCGGGCAATGACAATATCATTAATATCGGCAAAAGTGGGTGCGGTTAACGAACCACCAATCGCTAAAGCGAGCAGAGATATTTTATGTTTCATGGGTATTTCCTTTACAAAATTGAATTAGAAAAAGACTTTCGCTTTTGCGTAAACATCTTGATAGCTTTCACCGATGTTGCCTTCTATCTCAATCACTGAAGAACGGCTTGGTTTATAGCGAACGCCAATCGTTTGATAGGTTCGGCTGCGGCCAATTTTTTCCCACAGTACCTCGTCACCTGCCCATAGAGGATCATTACGATCCCAAGCTTGATATTCTTCATAGTTAAGTGAGCCAACCACATCCCAGCGCTCATTCAGACTGTATTGTGCTGATACTAATCCACCTTTATTTTTATGCTCTTGATAGCGTTTACATACCTCTTCTTTTGGATCAACCCAAGGATCTGAGGTGGTTGTACATTCACCGATTTGTTCATACTCGATGAAACCGTTAACACCAATTAAGAGCTGTTCGGTTAGGGCGTATCTGGCACCAATACCATAAATCTGGGCTTTACCGTACTTGGACTCGCCAGCTGAGCCATTGCGTTTTTCTGCCCCTAACACTAAAGAAAATGCATCACCAAAATACCCGAGGTAACCATTGGTAATATTGCCCTGTGCTGAACCTGAAGAGGATTCGCCACGATAGCTGTATGAGATCCCCATGGCGAAATTGTGATATTGACCTTCATATTTAATCGTTTTGTCTTGATCTCCCGCTTCACCGGTTTCTGCGCCAGTATCAAAGGTCAGATCACCGAATGCATCGTAGTCGTCAAATGCTGTGTCAGTCACCCCAAATTCAATATAGTGATATTGGTTTAAACGATAGCCTAACCAAGCTTTATCGATATGTAAGGCCATATCACCTGAGCCACCGCGCCAATTTTCACGTTCATAATCCAGTTCAACTCGATAATCGAAGATTCCTTGCTTACCTTTAGCGCCTAGAGTAGCCATTGAATCATCAATAAAAGAGTCATCAGAATGATATTGCTTAAATTTAGGCTTTGTACCTAAGTAGCCACCAACACCGACTTCACCAAAAACGTCTATGTAATCACCATTATCAGCGGTATAAACGCGAGCTGCATGGCTCGATGCAGATAATGCTAAAAACACAGCGGACAGCGCTAAAGGTAACGCTAAATTTCGAGAGTTTATTCCCCACATGCTATTTTCCTTATTATTAGCCAGAATGAAAAGTGACCAAAATCACAGGTGGATATAATACTATCAAAAAATGACATTTTTATTGTGATGGCTAGCCCAATAATATTGACCATCAAAACTTGACATGAATTTTTTACTTAAAAAACAATCGGTTATATTTTTTGTTGTGATCGATGTATCCTTAGTGGGTGTTTTTTTATGATTTGCATCTCAATTTGATGCTTGGTGATCTTGGTAAGCAAACGATAAAGTGATAACTGGTTCACGTATGTGAAATTTAATTATTTATTATCATTAAAATTTGGAAAAATGAAGTTGCCTAAAATTGTAAATAGAAAAGCGTTATTGCCAGATAATAGCAATAACGCTTGTCCGAAGGTTTGTATATTTAGATTTAGTTGATGCGATTAAGTGTGACAACGGAATAAGGCAATGCTTCTAGGATTGGTTGCTGTTCTGCAATGTATTTGATTACAGCTTGTGCATCGGTATTGCATACCACATTATCAGCCTTACAATTTAAAGCTTGCGATTGATAATGTACCTGATAGCGACCTTCTACTTGTTCGATATGACTTACGGGAAAGGCAGTCAATTTTCCTTCTACATAAGCGAGATCGATGCGGTTAGTATTTTTTTTCTGGGCATCATAAAGTGGTGTCCAGCCATCATTACCTGTTGCGTTATAACTATTCATTGCTACGTTATATAATTTATCGTCTTCCAGAGCGATCCAATCTGGATTGTCTAAAGTCCCCTTATTGAGTTCAATTAAGCTTAATTCACCGGCTTGTTGTGCAACTGTTTCGTTGAATACATAACGTAAATTTCCGCCATAAGGAAATTTACCTGCGTGGGCGGTTGCTGGTAGAGTTTCTGTAACCACTTTGGTGATTAGCGTTTTTATCACGGAACCTTTCACTGGTACCACTGACATAAAATTAGCAAAGGGCAGCATTTCAAGAGTCACATCTCCCTGACGATATTCTCCTTCAGCAATATTGGTACGTATACCACCCGCTCCAGTCAAAGAAAAATCGACTTTCAGACCTGTTACTTGAGTTACTTCATCACTTGTTGCCCAATAATACTGCCCAAGGGCAACAATTGGAGCGACTCGCGAGCCGTGTTGATCTGAATTATTGTCTCCTGGACGGCGAGCGTGACGAATTTCTTGGGGTACATTAGCAATGACTTCGCCGTACGCCTTTTCTACAGCTGGTTTGTAGTTTTCATCAATATGGCGACGCAATACGACTTCTTCAGACACTACTGCGATATTACGCTGACGCTCAATAAATTTAATTGCTTTGCTGCGTTCTGTGGCATTAAAAGCACTATCAGCATTACGGTTAGCTTGATGGTAAAATTCATCATTACTTAGTAGAGTGTTATGGCCTGCACAAGATAGTAGCTGTCCATTCTCGTCAAAAGACACATTGGTTTTGCCTATGGCTTGAGCGAATTCACCAGCTTGTACCACACAGGTTTTGTTGGTGCCATCAGGATTAGTTATAAGTTGTGCGTAAATCCCATTACTACCAAGTCCTAGATTGGAAAAGTCACCAAGCAAAGAGTGTGAGTGGCCACCAACAATAAGATCAATACCATTAACTTTGCTCGCAATATCAAGATCGATGGCATTACCAACATGAGTTAAGGCAATAATTTTATTGATACCAAGAGCATGTAATTCATCAATTGTATCTTGAGTAGATTTTATCATATCAAAAAATTGTACATCCCCTGTATTTGGCGCAATATTTGGCATGTCATCGAGAACAATACCAAAGACAGCAACCAAAGATTTACTCTCCGGGAGTTGATTTATATTATCAATTCGTTGCTTATTAAATCCATCAAAAGCATAGATAATGTAGGGCTTTAAGTTGGTCTGATCTTTTAGATCTTTATCTAGGCTGGTATCTATATTTGCAGCAAGTACTGGAAAGTTAATGCGATTTAAGAATTCATTGAGTTTGTGGTTGTTTAAATCAAACTCATGATTACCTAGTGCCATAGCATCAATACCCATGCGGCTTAAAATGTCCGCATTCATTGATCCTTCATTAAGTTTAAAATAAGCACTGCCTTGCCAAGCATCACCACCGTGTAAAAACAACATACTTTGATTATCTTGTTCAGCCTGCTGACGATATTTATTGGCTTTCGATAAGATTCTAGGATGACCTCCAAACTCATTGTAAATACGCTGTTTATCCTGGTAAAAGCTTGATCGTACTGCATCAAAACTCGAGTGAGTATCATTAATATGGGCAATCATCAGATCAAAGTTAGCTGGTGGTTGGGTAGTTAAATTAGGCTGATAGCAGCCAAACAAAGCGAGAGCAATAGTGCTGGTAAGTAATCCACGATAAAGTCGCATGACCTATCTCCTTATTCTGCTAAGTGTCACGAACGGAGTGTAATCTAATGATAAATTAACAAAATTACCGTGATGCAAGATGGATTCTTTAGCTGGTAATTAAAGATGCTGAGCATTCACTAATCGTTATTTTATTTCCTTGTGTCGATGGCGGAGTTCTGGGGGGGGTTGGCGCGCTGCAGCATTTGGTTAAAGTCATGGCGTAGTGAATAGAGCATGATGAGGCTCGGGATCACCATTACCGCAGTCAAAATAAAGAACAGTGACCAGTCATTCAGATAGTCGGCTAATTCGCCGCTTAATGACGCTAGGGTGGTTCGGCCCAAGTTGCCCAGTGAAGCGAGCAGGGCATATTGGGTGGCCGAAAACGCTTGGCCGGTCATCAGGGTGAGGAAAGAAACAAACGCCACGGTCGAGAACGCTGAGGTAAAATTGTCCACCACTAAAGTGGCGAAGAACAGTGATTCACTCGGGCCGACTTTGGCCAGCCAAGCAAACATCAAGTTACTCGATGCCATGGCGATACCGCCAATCATTAAGCCGCGCACGAGACCAAATTTGATGTTGACTAAACTGCCAAGCAGAGTGAAGAAAATCGTGATCCCCCAACCGAGCAATTTCGAGTAGTAACCAATCTGTTCATTGCTAAAGCCGATTTCTTTATAAAACGCAATCGACATTCGGCCGAGGAACGCTTCGCCAATTTTAAACAGGAAGACAAACAGCAGTAGGGTGAGCGCTACGCGTAAGCCATTATTGCGGAAAAAATCGATGAAGGGTTCTAATACGGTGACGCTGAGCCAGCGCAGCAGCCGATTATTGACCACCTGTTGGTGGCGCGCTTCGGCCAATTGTTGTAGGTGATCGCGATCGCTGTGTGGCTCTTGGACCAAGCAAGTAAATAACATCAGAACCCCGACCACGGCGGCCATGATCAAATACACCCCATTCCAACCAATACGATCTGCATTGGCAAAGGCGAAATAGCCGGGCAGTGAATAGCCAGTCCACCAACCGATCACGGTCATTGCAGACGCTTGTGGCAGTTTAGTCGATTCGGCTGTGGCAAAGGTGTCGATTCGAAATGCGTCAATCGCGATATCTTGAGTCGAAGAGGCGATCGCAATAGCGAGAGCTAGCAATGAAGTCAGTATTAAATTATCGGCGGGATTGACCCCCGCGATCAGCAAGGTGCAGCTCAACACCACCAGCTGGCAAAATAAAATCCAACTGCGACGCTGGCCAAGCCTGTGATGCAGGATAGGTAATTTGACCCGATCAACCAAAGGCGCCCACAAAAAATTGATCGCATACACCACAAATACGCTACCAAAATAGCCAATTGCGGTGCGGCTCAGTCCGGCATCTTTCAACCAGCCAGTCATGTTGGAACCAATTAATACCCATGGGAAACCGCTGGCACAACCAAGCATGAATACCCAGAGTAAACGTCGGTCAAAATAGCTAACCACAAGTTGTTGCCAGGTAGATGAATGGGGTTGTTGAGCCATACGGCATCCTTTTATGAGTGGTGATGAGGGAAGTGGCACTCCCAAGGTAAGGGAGTGCGCGGCTTTAAGGTAAACGAGAGACTTTGTTGATCACGATAGGCGTGATCGGCACATTTTGCATCTGACCTTGAGTTTTGGTTGGCTGAGCGGCCATCAACTGAATTACATCAAAGCCTTCAACCACTTGACCAAATACCGCATAACCCGGTGGTTGAGCGGCGTAATTGAGGAAGTCATTATCCACCAGATTGATGTAAAACTGGCGAGTGGCCGAATTTGGATTTTGCGTACGCGCCATCGCAATAGTCGCAGTATTGTTACCTAGCCCATTGTTTGCTTCGTTGCTAATCGGTGAATAAGTCGGCAATGGTTTGAGATTGGCATCAAAACCGCCACCTTGCGCCATAAAGCCTGGGATCACGCGATGAAATTGGCTGCCCACATAACTGCCGTCATCGACATAACGCAAGAAATTCGCCACCGAGATTGGTGCCTGCTGTTGATTGAGTTCAATGGTAAAATTACCCAGTGTGGTTTCAACCGCCACTTTAGGGCCGGCCCACACACAACTGCTCACTAACGCGGCGGCGGCCAGCAGCCATGACTTAGCCATTGAAGCGCTCCTGCATGTAGTTTTGCAGCTCGGTATCGTTGGCGATCTCTTTGAGAACCACATTGAGCACGTCGTTGAGTACGGTTTCGATCTCATCATTGGATGCGCTTAACACGCCAGTGCGTTTGGCGGTGCCGTGGTAGCTTTTGACCAGTTTGCCTTTTGGCGTTTCGGCCGTCACTTCTAACGTCACGCTGCCATCCATCTGATTTTCTATGATCGAATGCTTCACCGACACCAAAAGCTCTTGAATCTCCAGCTTGATGGTATTTTCACTGTTGACGCTCAGACGAAAACCTTGTGAGCCTAATTGTTCAGCCAAAGCATTCTCTAATGCGATGCGCACATTTTGGCGAGGATGAATCGGTTCAATGTTATTGCGACCACTATCGACCAAAGCGACATATTGTGCCGAACGCACATCTTTGCTGACCAAAGCAAAACTGCTGTTGGTGACGATCGCGTTTTGGCTTAAGGTTGCTTGAGGAGCTAGGTTAATTTGGCTTTGCTTGGGAGCCGCGCAAGCGGTCAGTAACGCGATTGAAGCCGCAAGAACCAGTTTTTTCATGGTTAATTCCTTTCGTTTTATTATGCACACGCCACAAGGCTTAAGATTTAATCGCCTGTAAGATAACAAATTTACTGTTATTGGCGATCACTCTAACATGATTTTTACCGAACAATCTCGCCAGTTTGACATCGTAGCCAAGGTGACGATTGCCGATCACCCATAATTTACCGCCTTTTTTCAGCACATGTTGTGCATCACAGAACATTTGCCAAGCGATGTGATCGGTAATGGTCTGCTGTTGATGAAATGGTGGATTACACACAATCATCGAGCTGCTGTGGGCAGCAAAGCCATCCAAACAGTTATTGGTGATGCACTGGATTGGCCTTTCGCCAAGATTTTCTCGTAGATTGCTCAGCGCTGCCGCGGTCGCCATAAAACTCTCATCGACACAGGTAATGGCGGCTTGCGGGTTGAGTTGCCCAAGTCGAACCGATAGCACACCATTGCCGCAGCCCAGATCAATAAAATCTTCCAGCGTGGGATCGGCGGGCAAATGCTCCAGCATAAATCTTGCACCGAGATCTAAGCTTTCACCCGAATAAACATTGGCTAAGTTGTTCAGTGTGATGGCGTAAGGTTCGACATGCCAACGGCAGGTTTTACTCACCTCGACAATCGATTCGACATTTGGCTGACTAAACACTAAACGGTGTTTTTTCCACGCCAGTGACGTGGTGGTCACGCCTAAGTGTTTTTCAAATAAATTGAGGGTCGATGTGTGGATCTCTTTGGCTTTATTGACCGCAATAATCGAGGTGCTCGCTGGTAGAGCCTGACGCAGTTGGCTTAAGATCCACACCAAGTGACGGTTACTTTTCGGCAGTTGCAATAACACCAGATCGACATCGCTGGGCGGCGTATCCATCGTGGTCAGTAACGTGATGGGCGGGCGCTGATTGTGGTGCAGATTGGCAAGGGTGGCTTGCTGAGCAATATATGAATCGCTCATCATGCTCACTCGGTGTTGTTGGGCAAACCAACAGCTCAATGCACCGAAGTGGTCGTTGATGATGAGAATATGACGATGTGCAGGCAAACCCAGTTGTTCAACGTGTTGGATCAGGTACTCATCACCCGCATCCCAAGCTTGTAGGGTGTCATTATTACGCTTGGGGTATCGATGAAGAGTGAGCGTTTGCTCAAACAAGGTAAGCTCGGTTTTCATATTGCTCGTAATTCTAGTAAATTGGCAGGGCATTGTCTCAGATGATGCTAAAACCGCAAACCAAAACCTAGATTTTAGCATTCGAAAACTCCCTGTGAGATCGCTATGGTCTATTCTCTATTTGTCATGTTGTCGACACGCTTGTGCTCAACAAGGAAAGCGAAATGATTCAAGATGTTATTGAAATGAAATTGCGTAGTGAATTTCAACCACTGTTTCTCAAAGTGATTAATGAAAGTGATATGCATAATGTGCCGCGAGGTTCGGAGAGCCATTTCAAGGTCATAGTGGTGAGTGAGCGCTTTATTGGTTTACGCCCGATTGCTTGCCACCGTCTGGTTAACCAAACCTTAGCCGATGAGTTAGCCAATCACATTCACGCTTTGGCGATTCATACTTATACTACTGAGCAGTGGCAACAGTTGAATCAAGTGATCCCAGAAAGTCCGATGTGTTTAGGTGGGTCTAAACTGGGTGGATTGAACAATCCGCTTTAACCAAGTGTTGCACTAATGGATACTGGGTGCTTTTTAAGCACGGCTTTAACGCTAATCAAACAAGCGAGTGGTGCTCAGTTTTAACGCAAGTTAAGTGAGGCGATTCGCACGGCCAATAAGCGAGTTGAAACGTTCGGAGAGTCAGTTTGTGCGATGCTTCAAAATAATGGTGATTTGTTCAGCGTTCACTGAGAGATCGATGGAAATAAAGCAGTGAACTAGGGGATTGGTCATGGCATCAAGTTCCCAAAAAATGCTAGACTTAAACACCTAACAAATCCCCCACATGATTTGTGACGGGGGTTTTAAAAGGATGTTGCGATTTTAATGGTGAATGCCATTAAAACGGACACAAACAATGTCGTGTCTACCGAGGTAAGGATTCCGCTAGCGTTGTTCAGTTGTAAGAACAAGGCAAACGGAGTGCGCCTCGAATTTGCGCAATTAAAGAATCTTTTTCCCGATAAAAGTAGTGCAAGTGCGTATGATTACAATAAAAAAGGGATTGGACCTTCCTATCGCAGGAACTCCTTCCCAGGTGATTAGTGATGGTAAAACCATCAAAAAAGTCGCCTTGCTTGGCGAAGAGTACGTTGGCATGCGGCCTACAATGCATGTTCGCGTAGGTGATGAAGTAAAAAAAGCTCAAATTCTTTTTGAAGACAAGAAGAATGTCGGCGTGAAATTTACTTCACCAGTCAGCGGCAAAGTAGTTGAAATTAATCGTGGTGCAAAACGTGCCCTTCAGTCAGTAGTGATTGAAGTTGCGGGCGATGCCCAAGTGACATTCAACAAGTTTGAAGCCTCTCAATTGGCGAGTTTGGATCGTGATGCGATCAAAACTCAGTTAATTGATTCAGGTCTTTGGACGGCTTTCCGTACTCGTCCGTTTAGCAAGGTTCCAGCGGTTAACTCCTCTTCTGCAGCCATTTTTGTTACCGCGATGGATACCAATCCATTAGCGGCTGAACCAACAGTGGTGATTAATGAGCAATCGCAAGCTTTCATTGCTGGACTTGATATCCTTTCCGCACTGACCACTGGCAAAGTGTACGTGTGTAAAAAAGGGACTAGTTTGCCACGCAGTCAACAGTCAAACGTTGAAGAGCATGTATTTGATGGCCCACATCCAGCTGGTCTGGCTGGCACACATATGCATTTCCTCTACCCTGTGAGTGCAAGTCATGTCGCGTGGAGCATTAACTATCAAGACGTGATTGCGATTGGCCAGTTGTTCCTGACAGGTGAGCTCTACACTCAACGTGTGGTTGCGTTGGCAGGTCCTGTGGTTAACAAACCGCGCTTGTTGCGTACAGTGATGGGGGCATCACTCGAGCAGTTGGTAGATAGTGAAATCATGCCAGGCGAAGTACGTATCATCTCAGGCTCTGTGTTGTCCGGTACTCAAGCTAGCGGACCTCATGCTTATCTTGGTCGTTACCACCTACAAGTTTCAGTCCTGCGTGAAGGGCGTGATAAAGAGCTGTTAGGTTGGGCGATGCCGGGTAAGAATAAGTTTTCAGTGACTCGTTCTTTCCTTGGTCACCTGTTCAAGAGCCAAGTGTTCAACATGACCACCACAACCAACGGTAGTGAGCGTGCTATGGTGCCGATTGGTAACTACGAAAAAATCATGCCATTGGATATCGAGCCAACTTTGTTGCTGCGTGATTTGTGTGCGGGTGATAGCGACAATGCGATTCGCTTAGGCGCTTTAGAGTTAGATGAAGAGGATTTGGCACTGTGTACTTTTGTTTGCCCGGGCAAATACGAGTATGGTCAGATCTTACGTGAGTGCTTAGACAAGATCGAGAAAGAAGGGTAATTTCCATGGGCCTTAAAAAGTTTCTTGAAGATATCGAGCATCATTTTGAGCCAGGCGGCAAACACGAAAGATGGTTTGCACTGTATGAAGCAACAGCAACACTGTTGTATACACCAGGCCAGGTCACCAGAAGAAGCTCACATGTTCGTGATTGCGTTGATCTAAAACGAATCATGATCATGGTGTGGCTTGCGGTATTCCCAGCCATGTTCTGGGGTATGTATAACGCAGGCGGTCAAGCCATTGCTGCGCTGAATCATCTTTATGCCGGTGATCAACTGGCTGCGATTGTAGCTGGTAACTGGCACTACTGGTTGACAGAAATGCTCGGTGGCATGCTGTCAAGCGATGCGGGCTGGGGCAGCAAAATGCTACTCGGTGCAACCTATTTCCTACCTATCTATGCCACGGTATTTTTGGTGGGTGGATTTTGGGAAGTGCTGTTCTGCATGGTGCGTAAGCATGAAGTAAACGAAGGTTTCTTCGTCACTTCGATTTTGTTTGCGCTCATCGTTCCACCTACACTGCCTTTATGGCAAGCTGCACTCGGTATCACCTTTGGTGTCGTAGTGGCGAAAGAGGTGTTTGGTGGTACTGGTCGTAACTTCCTAAACCCAGCGTTAGCCGGGCGTGCTTTCCTATTCTTTGCTTATCCAGCACAGATTTCCGGTGATTTAGTTTGGATCGCCGCAGATGGCTTTTCTGGTGCGACAGCACTTAGCCAGTGGGCACAAGGTGGTGCGGGTGCACTGATCAATAACGCAACCGGTCAAACCATTACTTGGATGGATGCTTTCATCGGTAACATTCCTGGTTCGATTGGTGAAGTGTCAACCTTGGCACTGATGATCGGTGCGGCCTTGATCGTCTACATGGGCATTGCTTCATGGCGTATTATCGGCGGTGTGATGATCGGTATGGTCCTATTGTCGACGCTATTTAATGTGATCGGCTCGGATAGCAACCCAATGTTCAATATGCCTTGGCATTGGCACCTTGTGTTAGGTGGCTTTGCATTTGGTATGTTCTTCATGGCGACCGATCCGGTATCGGCTTCCTTTACGAATAACGGCAAATGGGCTTACGGTATTTTGATTGGCGTGATGTGTGTGCTGATCCGTGTCGTTAACCCTGCTTATCCTGAAGGTATGATGCTGGCGATCCTATTCGCGAACCTATTTGCACCACTGTTTGACCATGTGGTTGTCGAAAGAAATATCAAGCGGAGATTAGCGCGCTATGGCAAGCAATAACGATAGCATTAAAAAGACGCTGTTTGTTGTTATCGCGTTGAGCCTTGTATGCTCAATCATCGTATCGACTGCAGCAGTCGGTCTGCGCGACCAGCAAAAAGAGAATGCAGTACTGGATAAGCAGAGCAAAATTCTGCAAGTAGCTGGGATTGAAGCAAAAGGCAGCAAGCAGATCATTGAACAGTTCAATAAGAGTATTGAGTCACGTTTAGTCGATTTCAACACGGGTGACTTTGTTGAAGGTGATGCTGCAAATTACGATCAACGTAAAGCCGCGAAAGAGGCGTCAGAATCAATCAAACTGACTGCCCAACAAGATAAAGCTAAAATTCAACGTCGTGCGAATGTTGGGGTGGTTTATCTGGTTAAAGATGGCGAGCAAACCAGTAAGGTGATTTTGCCCGTACATGGTAACGGCCTATGGTCAATGATGTACGCGTTTGTAGCAGTAGAAACTGACGGTAATACCATTGCCGGTTTGACTTACTATGAACAAGGTGAAACTCCAGGATTGGGTGGCGAAATTGAAAACCCAGCTTGGCGAGCTCAATGGGTAGGCAAAAAATTGTTTGATGACAACCACAAGCCTGCAATTAAAATCGTTAAAGGTGGTGCGCCAGAAGGTTCTGAGCATGGTGTTGATGGCCTATCAGGTGCAACCCTAACCGCCAACGGCGTTCAAGGTACATTTGACTTCTGGTTGGGTGATATGGGCTTTGGTCCTTTCCTCACAAAAGTACGCGACGGAGGTCTTAACTAATGTCTAGTGCAAAAGAGCTGAAAAAGAGTGTGTTGGCGCCAGTATTCGACAATAACCCAATTGCATTGCAAGTTTTAGGGGTTTGTTCGGCATTGGCAGTGACCACTAAGCTGGAAACGGCATTTGTAATGACATTAGCGGTAATCTTTGTTACTGCATTGTCTAACTTCTTCGTTTCGTTGATCCGTAACCATATTCCTAATAGTGTGCGTATTATCGTGCAAATGGCGATCATCGCTTCTTTGGTTATTTTGGTTGACCAACTGCTTAAAGCCTATCTTTATGATATTTCTAAGCAATTGTCGGTATTTGTTGGTTTGATTATCACCAACTGTATCGTAATGGGTCGTGCCGAAGCATTTGCAATGAAGTCTGCGCCTATCCCATCGTTGATTGATGGTATTGGCAATGGTTTAGGTTATGGTTTTGTGCTGATAACGGTGGCTTTCTTCCGCGAATTACTGGGATCCGGTAAATTGTTTGGCTTAGAAGTTCTGCCTTTAATCAGTAACGGTGGTTGGTATCAACCTAACGGTATGATGCTACTCGCACCTTCAGCGTTCTTCCTGATCGGTTTTATGATTTGGGCGATTCGTACCTTCAAACCAGAACAAGTTGAAGCGAAGGAGTAAGGTTGTCATGGAACATTATATTAGTCTGCTGGTGAAAGCGATTTTCATCGAGAACATGGCACTCGCTTTCTTCTTGGGGATGTGTACTTTCCTCGCGGTTTCGAAGAAAGTTAAGACCTCATTTGGTTTAGGTATTGCGGTTATTGTGGTGCTGACGATTGCAGTACCAGTTAACAATCTCGTTTACAACTTGGTGCTCAAACCTGATGCACTGGTTGCCGGCGTTGATCTTAGCTTCCTAAACTTTATCACTTTTATCGGTGTAATTGCTGCATTGGTACAGATTTTGGAAATGGTCCTCGATCGTTTTTTCCCACCTCTGTATAACGCACTGGGCATCTTCTTACCTTTGATCACAGTAAACTGTGCCATCTTTGGTGGTGTGTCTTTCATGGTGCAGCGTGACTACAACTTTGCTGAATCCGTGGTTTATGGTTTTGGTTCTGGGGTAGGCTGGATGCTGGCTATCGTCGCTCTTGCAGGTCTCCGTGAGAAAATGAAATATTCAGACGTTCCTCCAGGTCTACGTGGTTTGGGTATTACCTTTATCACCACTGGTCTGATGGCACTTGGTTTTATGTCTTTCTCTGGTGTTCAACTGTAAGCCGGGTAAACCGCAGCAATAAAGGAATAGTTAATGTCTACTATTATTTTTGGTGTAGTGATGTTTACCCTGATTATACTGGCTCTGGTTTTGGTGATTTTGTTTGCCAAATCTAAGCTAGTACCAACAGGTGACATTACAATTTCGATCAATGGCGATCCTGAAAAAGCGATCGTAACCCAACCGGGTGGCAAGTTACTGACAGCACTAGCTGGTGCTGGGGTGTTTGTTTCTTCGGCTTGTGGTGGTGGTGGTTCATGTGGCCAATGCCGTGTAAAAATCAAATCGGGTGGTGGTGATATTCTGCCAACTGAGCTGGATCACATCAGCAAAGGTGAAGCCCGTGAAGGTGAACGTCTAGCCTGTCAGGTGGCGATGAAAACCGATATGGAACTGGAATTACCAGAAGAGATCTTTGGCGTTAAGAAGTGGGAATGTACGGTTATCTCTAACGATAACAAAGCCACTTTCATCAAAGAGCTTAAGCTGCAAATTCCAGATGGTGAATCGGTACCTTTCCGTGCCGGTGGCTATATCCAAATTGAAGCTCCTGCACACCATGTTAAGTATGCGGATTTTGATGTACCAGAGATGTATCGTGATGATTGGGACAAGTATGATCTGTTCCGCTATGAATCGATCGTCAAAGAAGACATCATTCGTGCCTACTCAATGGCGAACTACCCAGAAGAGTTTGGCATCATTCTGCTTAACGTGCGTATTGCTACACCGCCGCCAAATAATCCAGATGCACCTCCTGGTCAAATGTCCTCTTACATTTGGTCACTAAAAGAGGGTGATAAGTGTACGATTTCAGGCCCATTCGGTGAGTTTTTCGCAAAAGATACCGATGCAGAAATGGTCTTTATCGGTGGTGGTGCTGGTATGGCGCCCATGCGTTCGCATATCTTTGACCAACTTAAGCGTTTGAAATCTAAGCGTAAAATGTCTTATTGGTACGGTGCGCGTTCTAAACGTGAAATGTTCTATGCAGAGGATTTTGATAGCCTAGCGGCTGAGAATGATAACTTTGTATGGCATTGTGCTCTGTCTGATCCTCTACCTGAAGATAACTGGACAGGTTACACCGGCTTTATCCATAACGTGTTGTACGAAAACTATCTACGCGATCATGATGCGCCAGAAGATTGTGAATACTACATGTGCGGACCACCAATGATGAATGCAGCGGTAATCAATATGCTGAAAAATCTAGGTGTAGAAGAAGAAAACATCCTGCTGGATGACTTCGGCGGTTAACCAATAACTCGCGCTATACTGATGGCTGGCTCATTAGAGTCAGCCATTGTTTTTTGCAAAGTGGATATTGAAAGTGTCGATTGCGAGCCGTTGAGCGATTCGAATGGCATTTCCCATATCAATCTTTAATTATCAAAGGAGTAAGCAAGTGAAAAATTGGCTTGTTGCATTCGCTGCTCTACTGTTGCTCGCGGGCTGTGAAAAGCCGATCGAGCAGGTGCATCTTAACGGTCCGACCATGGGCACCAGTTACAACATTAAATATATTGTGCAGCCGAATATCGCTGATTCCACTACTTTACAGGGTGAGATTGCCCGCTTGCTGGAACAAGTTAATCAGCAGATGTCGACTTACCGTAACGACTCTGAACTGAGCCGCTTTAATCAACATACCAGCGCTGAGCCATTTAATGTGTCGCTTGAAACTGCGACTGTGGTTAAAGAAGCGATCCGTCTTAATCGATTAACACAAGGCGCACTCGATGTCACGGTCGGTCCTTTGGTGAATCTTTGGGGTTTTGGTCCTGAAGCGCGGCCGGATATTGTGCCTTCTGATGAAGAGTTAAATGCACGTCGTGCCATGACAGGAATTGAGCATTTACGAGTTGAAGGTCATACGCTGACTAAAGTTATCCCACAACTGTATGTTGATCTGTCCACTATTGCGAAAGGTTGGGGAGTGGATGTGGTGGCTGATTATATGCAGGGACAAGGCATCAACAATTATATGGTTGAAATTGGTGGTGAAATTCGTCTCAAAGGGGTCAACCGCGAGGGAAAAGCTTGGCGAATTGCGATTGAAAAACCCACGGTAGAGCAGCGTAGTGTGCAAGAGATCATCGAACCTGGTGAGTATGCGGTTGCCACTTCGGGGGATTATCGCAATTATTTTGAGCAAGATGGAATTCGCTACTCGCATATTATTGATCCAATTACCGGGCGGCCGATCAACAATCGGGTGGTCTCGGTGACCGTGCTGGATAAATCCTGCATGACGGCCGATGGGTTAGCCACCGGGCTGATGGTGATGGGAGAAGAGCGTGCTATGGCGCTCGCGGAAGCACAACAAATACCGGCGCTGATCATTGTCAAGACCGATGGTGGCTTTAAAGAGTATGTATCAACGGCGTTTAAGCCATTTTTAAATCAATAGCCTAGAGTGAGCATAAAATAATGAATACCTTTCTGATTACTTTTGGTTTTTTCCTAGCCGTGATAGCGGCGATGGCGGTCGGCTACATTTTCCAACGTAAAGTTGTGAAAGGCAGCTGTGGAGGATTAGGCGCGGTTGGGATTGAAAAAGTATGTAACTGTCCTGAGCCTTGTGACGCCCGTAAAAAACGTGAAGCGAAAGCGGCTGCACGAGCAGAGCGTCTTGCGGCTTGGGAAAAAGATCGCATCGCATAAAGCGTATATTCAGTGCTACCCAAAGCTCGCTACGGCGAGCTTTTTTATGATTCGACTTTCCTTATTGCAGACTTACTTTTATACTGTGTAAATATACAGCTTGGTGAGTTATGCAACCTACAATTCGCAAGATTATTCATGTCGATATGGACTGCTTTTTTGCGGCAGTTGAAATGCGCGATAACCCAGCATATCGTGATATTCCGCTTGCCGTCGGCGGGCATGAGAAGCAACGCGGTGTGATCAGTACCTGTAACTATCAAGCGCGGCAGTTTGGAGTGCGCTCTGCAATGCCCACCGCTCAGGCGCTAAAACTGTGTCCACAATTGCATGTCGTGCCGGGGCGGATGTCGGTTTATAAACAGGTTTCACAACAAATTCGTACCATTTTCCAGCGTTACACTACAGTGATTGAACCGCTTTCGTTGGATGAGGCTTATCTTGATGTCAGTCATGCTACTGCCTATCAGGGGAGTGCGACATTGATCGCGGAGGCGATCCGGCGTGATATTTGGCAAGAGCTAAATCTTACCGCTTCAGCGGGGGTTGCACCGATCAAATTTCTGGCCAAAGTGGCCTCTGACATCAATAAGCCCAATGGATTGTATGTGGTGACGCCGGATCAGGTGCAAGCCATGGTTGATCGGCTACCGTTAGAGAAAATCCCCGGTGTGGGTAAGGTCGCGTTAGCAAAGCTCCATCAAGCCCAGCTTTATGTGGGTGCCGATGTCAGAAACGCAGATTATCGGCAGTTGCTGCATCAATTTGGTCGCTTAGGCGCATCATTATGGAAAAAGAGTCACGGGATTGATGAGCGAGAAGTGATCACTGAGCGTGAGCGAAAATCGGTTGGAGTCGAATATACCTTTAGTCACAATATCAACTCCTTGGCGGAATGTTGGCAGGTGATACAACAAAAGTTATATCCGGAACTCTGTGCTCGTCTTGAACGAGCTCATCCACAGCGAGCGATTATTAAGCAAGGTATTAAAGTTAAGTTTGCGGATTTTCAGCTCACGACTATCGAACATGTGCATCCGACGTTAGATTTGGACTATTTTCATACACTGCTTGAACAAGTGTTGCAGCGTCAACACGGGCGTAGCATTCGTTTGCTGGGGGTCAGTGTGATGCTAAAGTCGGAACTGCAGATGAAGCAGCTATCGATGTTTCCTAATCCATAACAAAGTTACCATCCGTCACTGATTTATTCTGACATTGGCTTGGCGTAGGATTCATCGCCATTAATTATTATCAGCCATAAAGCAGCCACAGAGAACACTATGAAAAAAATCATGTTATTTTTAGCGCTATTGATCAGTCCGGCGACTTGGGCTGCACAGTGCCGAGTCGATATTCAACATGAAGTGCACGTTAATTCGCAGCGTATTGCCATTTTACGTAGCAGTCATGATCAAGCGGTGCTAGATCAGCAAAACCATCTTGCGATTCAAGGTAAGAAAATAAATCTCACTGCCGAGCAGCAAGCTGCGCTGGCAGATTACCGTGTTCAGCTAACTCGCCTGCAACCTAAAGCACAGCACTGGGCTGATCAAGCACTGGTGCAGGCTAATCAATGGGTAGATGAAATCGCTAATTCTTTAGACGCACCACAAGCGTTCGACAACGTCAAACAAGCGATGGCGAGCTTGTGGGTAGAGATGCAAGCTGAGTATTTAAAAGACGGTGAGTTGGTGGTACCTGCTGCCACATTTGATGCAATGCAGCAGCGTTGGCAGCAACAGTTTGCTCAGGCTCAAGTGGTGCTTAGCCAGCAGTTGTTTGCCAGTGCATTTACCGTGATGGCGAGCCACATGCAGCAAGAGGGTGGTTTAGATCTCAATCAACTGAGCAAAAAGATGGCGGATTTAAAAGGTAAATTAGATACCGAGTTAAAGGCGAGTCACTCAAGTTTTGCCCAGCAAGCAGGTGAGTGGTGTGAAACGCTGAATCAGTTAACGTTGCAAGAGCAGCAATTGCATCAAAAGATCCCCCAATTAAAGGGTTATCAAATCTTCAGCCTCTAAGCTAGCCACCCCAATCACATAGTTTTCCTATGTGATTGGGGACTCACTTACTTGCTGCCTATCTGCAATTCCAAGTTGTTTGGCTATAAATGCGCACTGAGTGGTGGTTTTTTAAGCGAATGATTCTATTGATGATTGAGTCGATGGTCACTTTGTATTAATGTACTAGTTAACTAGTGTGTTGTTATGGTGAAGCGTCGATATGACACAAACAAATTCTCGTGAGACATTCAGCTCTCGTCTTGGTTTTATTCTTGCGGCTGCAGGAGCCGCAGTGGGTTTAGGCAATATTTGGGGCTTTCCAACCCAAGCTGCCAGCAATGGTGGTGGTGCGTTCTTGTTGGTCTATCTGATTATGATCTTCGTGGTCGCCTTTCCAATGCTGGTGGTGGAAATGGCGATCGGTCGTTACGGCCAAGCCAATCCGGTTGATAGCATGCGCTCGTTAACCAGCAATCCAATCACTAAAAAAATGGGTGGCTTCGTTGGCTGGTTAGGGTTAAGTGTGCCGAGCGCGGTGTTAGCGTTTTACAGCATTGTTGGCGGCTGGATCATCTGTTTCTTGTTTGGAGCGATGGCTGATTTGCTTGGCTTGGCAAGTGCGAGTGCATGGTTAAAAGGTTTTAGTGTCGAGCGTAACCTGTTTGGCACTATCCTGTTCTATATGCTGACAATTTTGATTGTACAAGGTGGCGTAAAACAGGGTATTGAACGTTGGTCAACCCGTTTGATGCCGGCACTATTTGTGCTGTTTGCCGTGCTGTTTGTGTACATCATGACTCAGCAAGGTGCGATGGAAGGTTTGCAGCACTATTTGATTCCTGATTTTGACAAAGTGTGGGATCGCAAACTGATCTTAGCCGCGATGGGACAAGGCTTCTTCTCGTTAACCATTGGTGGCTGCTCGATGTTGATCTATGGCTCTTATTTGAGTAAGCAGGAAAACCTGCCCAAAATGGCCATGAGTGTGACTTTGGTGGATACTGCGATCGCTTTTATTGCTGGTCTTGTGGTGTTACCAGCAATGTTTGTGGCGATGAATAAAGGGGTTGAAATTTACGCTGCCGATGGCTCATTACTGAGCTCTGACACCTTAGTTTTTACCGTATTACCTTTGATGTTTGATAGCTTAGGTACCCTAGGTCAGATTTTTGCGATGGTGTTTTTCTTGCTGTTGACCATTGCCGCACTGACCTCTTCCATCTCAATGTTGGAGTGTCCAGTGGCTCTAGTCGGAGAGCGTTTTAATACGCGCCGTACGCCGACCAGTTGGGCCTTGGGTGGTTTGATTGCGCTGGTCAGTGTGGTGATCGTGTATAACTTTGGCGCACTGTTTGGCTTAGTCGCGATGTTTGCCACGCAATATCTGCAACCGACCGCGGCGTTGATGTTCTGTCTATTTGGTGGCTGGGTATGGCATCGTGATAGCAAAATGCAAGAGCTGCAAGCGGGTTTCCCTGAGCTGAAACAGAGCCTGTTTGGTAAAATTTGGCCTTGGTATGTGAAATTTGTCTGCCCAATTCTGGTCGCCACGGTGATTTGGGCTTCTTTTGGCTAAATATGTTGAGTGGATAAGTGTGCGGTTGGCGGGTTTGACTGGTGAGCCGCCCACTGAGCAAGATTGGAGTGTAGAGTGGGGAAACGTGCTTTCCCCACCATCAACTGGCGTGCTATCGGTAATTGTCGCTAGCCTCGGCCGCGAGTTTTAGTACTTTTGCTGGCGGCATTTTTCTCAATGAATTCGACGATCATTCCTGCGATATCTTTACCGGTTGCCGCTTCAATCCCTTCTAAGCCCGGTGAGGAGTTCACTTCCATTACCAGTGGTCCACGAGCTGAACGCAGTAAATCGACTCCGGCGACATTTAGCCCCATAATTTTGGCGGCATCAATCGCGGTTTTACGCTCTTGAGGGGTAATTTTGACCAATGACGCGGTACCTCCGCGGTGTAGATTGGAGCGAAACTCGCCATCAGCACCTTGGCGTTTCATCGCGGCAATCACTTTTCCACCGATCACAAAGCAGCGAATATCGGCACCGCCCGCTTCTTTAATGTACTCTTGCACCATAATATTGGCCTTGAGTCCCATAAAAGCCTCAATCACACTTTCGGCTGCGGTACGGGTTTCGGCTAACACCACACCAATGCCTTGCGTGCCTTCCAATAGTTTGATCACCACCGGTGCGCCGCCCACCATATCCAGTAAGTCTTTTACATCGTCAGGTTTGCTAGCAAAACCGGTGATCGGCATGCCAATGCCTCGGCGAGATAACAACTGCATCGAGCGTAATTTGTCGCGCGAGCGGGTGATGGCCACGGATTCATTGGCCGGATATACCCCCATCATTTCGAATTGGCGCAGTACCGCAGTACCGTAGAAGGTGACCGAGGCACCAATGCGCGGAATAATGGCATCAAAGCCGGCTAATTCTTCGCCCCGGTAATGAATTTCCGGTTTATCCGAATTGATATTCATATAACAGCGTAAAGCGTCAATCACGCGAACTTCATGGCCCCGCTGTTGGCATGCTTCAATCAAACGCTTGGTGGAATACAGTGCAGCGTTACGTGACAGAATACCAATTTTCATTTATTCGGTTCCTCGAAAGGGATTAAAAACGATTGTGTCGGATCAACGATGATTCGATGATGCATAGCGGTGCGGCCTAACAACATCCGAAATGCCATATTTTCCCGGTTGGTTAAGGTGATCTCAATTGGCCATGTTTGGCCTCCAAAACTTACCTCGGTACGGATCACATAGCGTTGTTCTTGGTGACCGCCAGAATCGCGCACACTGCGTTGATCAATCACCTCGGCTTCACATACATTGACCAGTTCAACATTATTCTGCATTGGGTGGATCCAAAAACGCACCCATGGCATCGATCC
The DNA here is from genome assembly GCF_029635775.1 of Vibrio misgurnus. Classification (NCBI taxonomy): domain Bacteria; kingdom Pseudomonadati; phylum Pseudomonadota; class Gammaproteobacteria; order Vibrionales; family Vibrionaceae; genus Vibrio; species Vibrio misgurnus. The sequence continues at coordinate 642,886 of NZ_CP113241.1, forward strand.
TTTGTCGAAGCGCTCGATTTTGAACGCGTGCAAGCAAGACGTTCGGGCTCCGGTATCAATTTTGGCTTTAATCCGTGCAATACCTAACCCCGGAAGGCTGAGTTCTTCACGCCATCCGACCAGCATTTTTTGTTTCATTGCAATGTCATTCGTTGGAGAAATGCAGATACTGCCAAGGACCAGCAGTAACCTCTAAACAACCTGCATTTGGCAAGTTATCGCTTGAAGAGAGTCTGGTGAATAACTCTGGGAAATTCAAGGGGGCGAACTCTAGCAGCTAACCTTAAATTCAAGCTAATGAATTTAATTTTCCTTCTCGATAAAAAACTTTGATAAAAACTCGCCGAGTGGTGGGGCTCGGCGAGTTTACGATTAAGCTTTAAGTGGAATTTTGCTCAATAAGGCAACCATTTGTTGCCAGAAGAGATCAACGCTAGCGATATTCACTTTCTCATCCGGTGAATGTGGGTATTTGATGGTTGGACCGAACGACAGCATATCCATATCAGGATACGGTTTTTTGAATAGCCCGCACTCAAGGCCAGCGTGGATCACCATGATATTTGGCTTATGGCCGTAAATGTCGTCATACATATCACGGAAAATACCCATGATTTCTGAATCTGCATCCGGTTTCCAACCTGGGTAAGCTCCGGAAAACTCTAGCTTAGCCTCGGCCAGTTGAGCGATAGAACTCAGCATACTTTCCACTTGCTGACGGCCTGAGTCGATTAACGAGCGGATCAAACAGAGCACTTTAATCGATGAGGCTTCAGTGGTGATCACTCCCAAATTGAGAGAGGTTTCCACTACACCGGGAATCTCATCACTCATGCGGATCACCCCATTAGGGCAGGCATTGAGTGCGGCAATTAAGCGTTGCTGGGTGTGAGTGGTTAGCGCTGGCTGGTGAAGTGGTTTACTTTCAAGCAAAGTGACGAGACTGGTTTCAACCTTGCCCAATTCCGCGTTGAGTTGCTCAGTGTAGGCGCGGAACAAGGTTTCTAATTCGCTGACCCGATTTTCTGGCAGTGCAACAGTGACAAAAGCTTCACGCGGGATTGCGTTACGCAGACTACCACCCCGCAATTCGACCAGACGCAGCTCTAACTGTTGCGCATATCCCGCTAAAAAGCGCGCCATCAGTTTATTGGCATTACCACGCCCAGTGTGAATATCACAACCGGAATGACCGCCTTTTAACCCTTTTACGATCAGTTGGAGGCCTACATAGCCGGCAGGAATCGCTTCACGTTCAATTGGGAAAGAGAATTCGGCGTTCACACCGCCCGCACAACCCATATAGACTTCGCCCTCTTGCTCAGAATCCGTGTTGAGCAAAATATCGCCTTCTAACCAGTTGGCTTGCAAGCCAAATGCGCCGGTCATTCCCGCTTCTTCATCAATCGTGAGTAGTACTTCAATCGGGCCGTGCGCAATATCCTTTGCAGCCAATACCGCAAGGCAAGAGGCCATCCCGATACCGTTATCAGCGCCTAAAGTGGTGCCTTTCGCTGTGACCCATTCGCCATCAATATAAGGCTGGATCGGATCTTGGTTGAAATCATGCTCGGTGTCTTCATTTTTCTGCGGCACCATATCAATATGCGCTTGCAGCACCACGCCTTTACGATTTTCCATACCTGCGGTGGCCGGTTTTTTTATTAATACGTTACCGGTTTCATCACGCTGTACCGTTAAACCTTGCTGGGTGGCCCACTTGATAATGTATTGAGCTAACGCTTCTTCGTGTTTTGAGGGGTGGGCAATGGCACAAATAGACGCGAAAAAAGGCCAAATAGGATTGGATGATAGTTGGCCGATCTCGGTTTGAAACTCAGACATGCATGACTCCTTTATAGTAATTTCCCGAATGTTTTCTGACCTGTGTTGAGCGATGGTCAAAAATGGGCTTGCAGGCTAGAACTTTTGCGCCACAGCATAGCACTGCACTGAGCCTTGGTGTAGGTGCAAGCGGAGATAAACCCCGTGTTTACCTGTTTATGATTCATTTTTTGCAATTAACGGCAGGTTGTTTGATGGGTAACTAGTGCATCTTTATGCATTAAAATAGAGTGTTAATTTCATAAATCTGTAATTTAATTACCTTAATGACTTGATGGAGATCAATAATTACAGCTTTTGTGATTTTAACCCCCATTTTTGTTGTAATTAAATTTCTTGGTGCTATATTTATGTACAACTTCGCTAGCGAAGAGTAAATGCTCAAAGGATGAGTCCGAGTTATCGCCTCCATGGAACCGAGAAATCAACGAGACAATTTTTGATTTTAATGGTGATAGTAATGAATAAAGGTTTATCGTCAGTAATGTTCTGGAATCAACACTCTGTATATACCAGTGACTTTGCATACCCTTGTAGTTTTGGCTATTGAGTCGTTTCGGCGACAGAGGTGTGATGCTCGCATCTCGAACAGGTTTTGTTCACCCCTAAATTAGAATTTATTGGCAACCACGTTTGGTTGATATGATTCACCGCCACCTCCTCTGAGGTGGCGTTTTTTTATTCGAAAATCCCCGTTTGATGTTGATCGCACTCTTTTGTGCAGTGCTGTGATTGGCTTTATCTTTGGCTTGAACTTTACCTATTTCGCTTAGAAAACCCGCGTATCAGCAGAATTGTGTGTGGAATTTGTGAGTTGATAACTCTATAATCGCCGCCAATCGTTTACGCAACCGTTTACTTTTTCACCTTTTACCTTTAAAGGATTCGAACATGCTGGAGAAGCTTTTTAAACTCAGTGAATATCGCACCAACGTGCGTACTGAAGTCCTAGCTGGGGTCACCACTTTCCTGACCATGGCCTACATTATTTTTGTTAACCCAGCAATTTTGTCGGATGCCGGCATGGATCGCGGTGCGGTATTTGTCGCGACCTGTTTAGCTGCGGCAATTGGCTGCTTTATCATGGGCTTTGTGGCCAATTACCCGATCGCACAAGCTCCAGGTATGGGGCTGAATGCTTTCTTTACTTACGGTGTTGTGTTGGGTATGGGTTACACTTGGCAGGTGGCTTTGGCTGCGGTGTTCTGCTCTGGTGTGCTGTTCATCCTATTGAGCTTATTCAAAATTCGTGAGTGGATTATCAACTCGATTCCTCATTCATTGCGAACTGGTATTTCGGCCGGTATTGGTCTGTTCTTAGCGTTCATTGCGTTAAAAAATGCTGGGATTGTGGTGGATAACCCAGCCACACTCGTTTCTCTAGGTGACATCACCTCATTAAATGCAGTACTGGCTTCGATTGGCTTCTTTTTGACGATTGGACTGGTCTATCGCGGTGTGAAAGGGGCGGTCATGATCGCTATTTTAGCGATTACTGGACTTGGTTTAGTGCTCGGTGATGTGCAATGGGGTGGAGTTATGTCCACGCCACCAAGTCTTGCACCGACTTTTATGGAACTGGATTTCTCTTCTGTTTTTGAATTAGGCATGATTTCTGTCGTTTTTGCCTTCTTGTTTGTGGATCTGTTTGATACTGCTGGCACCTTGGTGGGAGTGGCAACCAAAGCCGATCTGCTTGACAAAGATGGCAAAATTCCACGTTTGAACCGTGCGCTGTTAGCGGATTCCACCGCGACATCGGTTGGGGCATTGCTTGGCACCTCGAACACCACCTCTTATGTGGAAAGTGTTTCAGGGGTTGCGGTTGGCGGTCGTACGGGGTTAACCGCCGTGGTGGTTGGCATTTTATTCTTGCTTGCATTATTCTTCTCGCCACTTGCGGGTATGATCCCAGCGTATGCCACTGCCGGGGCGCTGTTCTATGTTGCTATTCTGATGATGTCAGGCTTAGTGAGCATTGATTGGCGCGATCTAACCGAAGCGGCGCCGACCGTGGTCACCTGTTTGGTTATGCCGTTGACTTTCTCGATTGCGGAAGGTATTTCACTGGGCTTTATTGCTTATGCGGCGATCAAACTCTTCAGTGGTCAAGGGCGCAGCGTATCTCTCAGCGTATGGGTAATGGCCGCCATTTTTGTCATTAAATACATACTGGCTGTATAACAAAACGTTATAAAAATTCAATTTAGGTTTATCACATGAGCAAAAAATTCGTTATCACTTGGGATAATATGCAGCATTACTGCCGTGAACTTGCACAGCGTCAAATGCCAGCAGAACAATGGAAAGGGATCTTGGGCGTTAGCCGTGGTGGTTTGGTTCCTGCCGCTATTCTGGCTCGTGAATTGGGGATCCGCTATGTCGATACCGTGTGTATCTCTAGCTATGATCACGATCACCAGCGGGATATGACTATCCTTAAAGCTCCAGAGCATGATGGCGAAGGATTCCTCATCGTGGATGACTTGGTGGATAGCGGTGATACTGCACGTAAAATTCGTGAAATGTACCCTAAAGCCAAATTTGTCACTGTGTGTGCCAAGCCTGCCGGTAAAGATCTGGTCGATGAATACGTAGTGGATATTCCGCAAGATACTTGGATTGAGCAGCCTTGGGACATGGTATTGTCCTATGTTGAACCGGTGAATCGTAAGCAAAAATAGTCTTTTTGTGTAGAATGCTAAAATGACCCTTTCAAGGGTCATTTTTTTTGACTAATGTTAGCCAACTTTAGCCCAACTTAGCGCAACGTCAGTATCGAGGCTTATCATGTCACCAGCGATCAGTAAAAATCTGTCAGAGACTCTGTTTCAAAACCACAAACAAGCCAAAGAGACCTCAGCTCTTACCCAGTATATGCCGAGCAGTTTAGAGCTGTTGCAGGCGCAGCGTGAGCAATCTGCTCATGCTTGGTATCGTAATTTGCGTCGCTTACAGTGGGCTTGGCAAGGGGTTGATCCGGTTGAGCAAGAACAAATTTTGGCGCGAATTGCGTCATCTCAGCATTCACGGACTCATGATCAATGGCTAGACACTGTGATGGGCTATTGCAGTGGAAATTGGACTTATGAGTGGACGCGAGTTGGCATGCAGTATCAGAAACAAGCCGCTGAGTGCCAAGGTGATGATGCAGCGGAGCAGATGTTTGCTGCTGCGCTGCATTACAGCATTGCAGGCTACCCTTATCTGCGTAATGACAATCTTGCTTTGCAAGCACAGGTGTTGGCAAACAACGCCTATCAAGCCGCGGCTGAGTTAACCAGTCATGTGGTCAAGCGTTTAGAGTTTACTTACCAAAATAAAAAAATCGCTGGCTATTTGCATCTGCGCAATACCGACTCACCTAAACCCGTGGTGTTAGTCAGTGCCGGTTTAGACAGTTTGCAAACCGATATGTGGCGTCTATTTCGAGACTATTTAGTCAAGCGCGATATTGCCATGCTAACTATTGATATGCCTTCGCTGGGCAGCAGTTCACATTGGGCGTTGAGCGAGGATTCTTGCTGTTTGCACCAAGCGGTATTGAATCAATTAGCGGAATTACCTTGGGTCGACCATTTCCGCGTTGGGCTGATTGGCTTTCGGTTTGGTGGTAATGCCATGGCACGTCTGGCTTTTCTGGAAGCGGAGAAGGTAAAAGCGTGTGTCACGTTTGGCGCACCAATCCACGATATTTTCACCTCGCCGAATAAATTGGCAAGCATGCCAAAAATGTATTTGGATGTCTTAGCATCGCGCTTAGGTAAAAATGTGGTTGATATACCAAGTCTGGCAGGGCAATTGATGGCTTGGTCCCTTAAAGTTCAAGGGTTTATGTCTGGACGCAGAACTAAAACGCCGATATTGGCCCTTAGTTTAGAAGGCGACCCGATATCACCTTATTCCGACAATCAATTGCTGGCACTGTTTAGCCAAGGTGGGCAAGCTAAGAAAGTAAAAACTAAAACCATTTCACAGGGATATGAGCAATCCCTCGATTTAGCAATAAACTGGCTAGAAGATCAACTTTGCCAGTGACATTTGCCGAAAATTCATCAAGAGTAAGCTTTCAATCGCGAAGATTTGTTCGTCTAATCAATCAATAAACTGGATTTTGATTGTTGCTTATGGATATCAACTATGTCTGAGATGACCCCGAAAATAACCCACTATCGCCTACGTACCGCTTTAAAGGCGATAGGTCCCTATTTGCGTGAAGGCGAGTGTAGCGAGCAGCGCTACTTATTTGATTGCTTAGCGGTCTGTGTCAATGACAAGCGGCCACCCGAAAAACGCGAGTTTTGGGGCTGGTGGATGGAGTTAACCCCTCATCAGCAGGAAATGATGGCTTGCTATCACATCGGTCGTTATACCCAAGCTGGAGAGTGGGTCGCGGAGACGCTTCCTGAAGCGGCTTGTCAGCAAGTCAATTACACTCAGGTTGAGTTTCATAAAAAGCTAGTCAAAACGTTGCACGAACGTTTTGAGCTCAGTGTCACTCTTGCAAGTGCATCAGCACAGTTCGCTTAATCTCTATGCTCGGATAGCTAATGGTTAGAAAATGCTAATCAGTAGGACAGGCGAATACACAAGTAGAAAAAGGGGCTGAGGTCCCTTTTTCTACTTGTGCATTGGCGAGCGGATTGCTAAAACATCGTCTGTTCATCTTTTTTCTCAACATAAGCAATCATGACGACAAATCAATCAAGCGTAAAGGCGCCACAAACGATTGTGGTAAAGCTGGGAACCAGTGTTTTGACTGGCGGTACTCTGGCGTTGGATCGCGCTCATATGGTCGAGCTGGCTCGCCAATGCGCCGAACTTAAACAGCAAGGTCATTCGGTAGTGATCGTCACTTCGGGGGCGATTGCCGCAGGTCGCGAACATCTAGGTTATCCCGCGCTGCCCAACGCGATCTCTAGCAAGCAACTGCTAGCCGCGGTGGGGCAAAGTCGTTTGATTCAGGTATGGGAATCACTGTTTGCAATCTATGGTATTAAAATTGGGCAAATGTTGCTGACCCGAGCCGATCTCGATGATCGGGAGCGCTTTCTTAATGCGCGCGATACGATTAATGCGTTAGTGGAAAATGGCATTGTGCCAGTGGTGAACGAGAATGATGCGGTTGCCACCAATGAAATTAAAGTGGGTGACAACGACAACTTATCCGCTTTGGTTGGCATTTTATGTGGCGCAGATAAACTGCTGCTGCTGACGGATCAAAAAGGCTTGTTCACCGCCGATCCTCGTAAAGACCCGAACGCTCAACTGATCAAACAAGTGACCACCATTGATGATACGTTGCGTAAAATTGCCGGTGGTAGTGGTACCACACTCGGCACCGGCGGTATGGCGACCAAACTGCAAGCAGCGGATATTGCCCGCCGAGCTGGAATTGAAGTGATTATCGCCGCTGGTCGTGCACCGAATGTGATTTTTGATTCTTTGAGTGCTGAGCCGCAAGGCACGCGCTTTTTAGCTTTGGAAGAAGCGTTAGAAAACCGCAAACGCTGGATTTTGGCGGGTCCTGCGGCAGCGGGTGACATCGTGATTGATGATGGCGCTGCCAAAGCGGTGCTCAATAAAGGCAGTAGTCTACTTGCCAAAGGTGTGCTGCGGGTGCAGGGCCATTTTGCCCGCGGTGAAGTGGTGCGTGTGTTGGATAAGCAGCAGCATCTGATTGCGCGTGGCATCGTGGCTTATGCGCAAGATGAAGTGGCACAAATAGCCGGTAAACACAGCAAAGAGATCGTGGATATTTTAGGTTACGATCATGGTTTAGAAGTGATCCACCGTGATGATATGGTCGTGATTCAAGAATAAAGGAAACAATGATGGAGTTAACCGTACTCGGTAAAGCGGCCAAAGCGGCCTCTTTTCAGCTAGCCACGGCAAGCACGGCGCAAAAAAATCAGGCTTTGGCGATCATTGCCACCGAATTGGAAGCACAAAGCGCGCGTATTTTGGCTGCTAATGCCAAAGACATTGCGCTGGGGCGCGATGCGGGCTTATCGGAAGCGATGTTGGATCGCTTGCTACTCAACCCTGAGCGTTTGCAAGCGATGGCCAATGATGTGCGTAACGTGATCACACTGCACGATCCGGTCGGGAGCGAAATCGAAAGTCGAGTGCTGGAAAATGGCTTGGCGCTTGCTCGCCGCCGCGTACCACTGGGCGTGGTTGGGGTGATCTATGAAGCACGCCCCAACGTGACGATTGATATTGCAGCACTGTGTCTTAAAACCGGCAACGCGGCCATTTTGCGTGGCGGTAAAGAGACATTTTTCTCGAATATGGAACTGGTCAAAGTCATTCAAGCGGCCTTGGCTCAAGCCGATTTACCTGCAGCATCGGTGCAGTACATTGAAAAACCGGATCGTGAGTTGGTGACCCAACTGCTGAAAATGGATGATTACGTGGATATGATCATTCCGCGTGGCGGAGCTGGCCTACATAAAATGTGTAAAGAAAACAGCACAGTACCAGTGATTATCGGTGGCTTTGGGATCAGCCATATTTTCGTTGATCAAAGTGCCGATCTGGATAAATCGGTAGCGGTGATTGAAAATGCCAAAGTGCAGCGTCCATCGGCGTGTAATGCACTCGACACGCTATTGGTCCATCAAGCAATCGCTCAACCGTTGCTGGAAAAACTGATTGAGAAACTGAAAGGTAAAGTGGCGTTTGTAGCTGAGCCTAAAGCTAAGGCCTTGATGAGTTCTGCCAGTGATCTGCGTGATGCGCAAGTCGGCGATTTTGATACCGAATGGCTCAGTTACACCTTAGGGGTGAAAGTGGTGCAGGATGTACAAGAGGCGATCGAACATATGCGTGAGCACAATGCTAGCCATTCCGATGCGATTATGACCAACGATCTGTACAATGCCGAGCTGTTTATCAATAGCGCCGGCTCTGCTGCGGTCTACGTCAATGCCTCGACACGTTTTACCGACGGTGCCCAGTTTGGTTTGGGTGCAGAGGTCGCGGTATCGACTCAAAAATTGCATGCGCGTGGCCCAATGGGCTTGGAAGAGCTGACCAGCTATAAGTGGGTCGGTAAGGCCAATTACCTCTCACGCAGTTAACAAAATCGACGTAAACCGAGAATGTAAAGGGGCAGCATGCCCCTTTTTCTTTGGCTCTCTCCTCGACATCGGCTACACTGACTACCTTGTTATGGAGGTAATATGCATTGTCCTTTCTGTTCTGAAAATGATACCAAAGTGATCGATTCACGGCTGGTGGCTGATGGACACCAAGTGCGCCGTCGTCGTCAGTGTTTGGCTTGTAGTGAGCGTTTTACCACCTTTGAAAGCGCCGAATTAGTCATGCCGCGCGTGATCAAAACCAATGGTAACCGCGAGCCTTTCGATGAAGATAAAATGATTGGTGGTCTGCAACGTGCGCTAGAAAAGCGTCCAGTGAGTGCCGATGCGGTAGAGCTTGCGATCAGCACCATCAAGTCTAAGTTGCGCGCGACCTGTGAGCGTGAAGTGCCTAGCAAACTGATTGGTAATTTGGTGATGGAACAGCTGAAAGTGCTGGATAAAGTAGCCTATATTCGCTTTGCCTCGGTCTATCGCAGTTTTGAAGATGTGCGTGAATTTGGCGAAGAGATCGCTAAACTACAAGATTAATCCAGCGTGACTATGTCTATGTTTACCTCTTTTGATCATCAAATGATGTCCCACGCGCTGCAATTGGCTCAGCGTGGACGTTTTACTACCGCGCCGAATCCGAATGTTGGCTGTGTGATCACCCGCGATGCACAGATTGTCGGTGAAGGCTGGCATAAAAAAGCCGGAGAGCCACATGCGGAAGTGCATGCCATACGCCAAGCGGGCGAGCTTACTCGCGGTGCGACCGCTTATGTAACGCTTGAGCCATGCTCGCACTATGGGCGAACCCCACCTTGTGCCGAAGGTTTGATTAAGGCGGGAGTAGCGAAAGTGATCTGCGCGATGCAAGATCCTAATCCGCAAGTTGCAGGACGCGGCGTACAGATGCTGCGTGAGGCGGGGATTGAAGTGCAAGTGGGTCTGCTAGAAGCCGATGCGCGTGCATTGAACCGTGGTTTTCTCAAACGTATGCAGACGGGCATGCCTTATGTGCAGCTCAAAATGGCGGCGAGTCTCGATGGACAAACCGCGCTAGCCAATGGCCAAAGCCAGTGGATCACCTCTGTAGCGGCACGTAAAGATGTGCAAGTTTTTCGCGCGCAAGCCAGTGCGATTCTTTCTACCAGTCAAACCGTGCTTAGCGATAATGCCTCGTTGGCGGTACGTTGGCACGATTTACCGCCGTCGATACAAACGCAATATTCGGCAGCGGATTTACGTCAGCCAGTGCGTGTAATTTTGGATCGCCAGCATCAGTTATATCCTGAGTTAGCCTTATATCAAACTCGATCCCCCGTGCTGCGAGTGGCCAGCGAGAATGCCGACCTTTGTGTCGCCGCCGACCATGGCCAGCTTGATTTGCGCGAACTGTTGACTCAGTTGGCGCAGCAGCATCAGGTCAATCAAGTGTGGGTAGAAGCGGGTAGCCAATTGGCGAAATCCTTGATTGAGCAAAAATTGGTGGATGAAATTATTCTCTATTTAGCACCGAAACTGATGGGCAGCGATGGCCGTGGTTTATTTGGTGCACTGGGTTTGACGCAAATGGCCGAGTCCATTGAACTCAAAATTGAAGATTGTCGAATGGTTGGCAACGATCTGCGCATCATTGCCACCCCAACATCAAAAGATTAGCACTATGTTTACAGGAATTATTGAAGCGGTCGGCAAGCTGAGCGCGATCATCCCCAAAGGCAATGATGTCACCATCAGTGTTGAAGTTGGCAAGTTGGATATGGCCGATGTCAAATTGGGGGATAGTATTGCCACCAATGGGGTGTGTTTAACCGTGGTGGCGTTTGATCGGCGTAGTTTCAGTGCCGATTTATCGCTGGAAACGTTGAACAAATCCGGTTTTACCAATTACCAAGTCGGCGATCGGGTCAATTTGGAAAAAGCCATGTTACCGACCACTCGGTTTGGCGGTCACATCGTATCTGGACACGTTGATGGTGTCGGCGAAATTGTGGAACGTATTCCGGTTGGACGCGCGGTTGAACTGTGGGTGAATATGCCGGCCGAACTGAGCAAATACGTCGCCCAAAAAGGCTCGATCACCGTCGATGGGATCAGCTTAACGGTCAATGATCTGCGCAAAAATGCATTTAAACTGACGATTGTTCCTCATACCAGCGCGGAAACGACCATGGATCAGTTTCAAGTCGGTCGCCGAGTCAATCTGGAAGTCGATGTACTGGCCCGATATATGGAACGTTTGCTACAAGGCCAATCAGAAAGCGAACCTCAATCTCGCCTGACGATGGATTTTCTGCAGCAAAACGGTTTTGCTTAATCTCGGCACATACCGATAACGATAGGACAGACACCATGCCAATTAGCACTCCACAACAAATTATTGAAGATATTCGTCAGGGCAAAATGGTTATCCTGATGGATGATGAAGATCGTGAAAATGAAGGCGATCTGATCATGGCCGCTGAGCACATTACCCCAGAGGCGATCAATTTTATGGCGACCCATGGTCGCGGTCTGATCTGCTTAACCATGACCAAACAGCGTTGCCGCCATTTAGGATTAAATCCTATGGTGCAAGATAACAATGCCCAGTACACCACCAATTTCACCGTATCAATTGAAGCGGCAGAAGGGGTGACGACAGGCATTTCCGCTGCCGATCGCGCGCGCACCGTGCAAGCCGCGGTTGCTAAAGAGGCGGTAGCTGCCGATTTGGTTCAGCCGGGGCATATTTTCCCGCTGGCTGCGCAAGATGGTGGCGTGCTGACTCGCGCAGGGCACACGGAAGCCGGTTGTGATCTTGCTCGCCTCGCGGGTCTTGAGCCCGCATCGGTGATTGTTGAAATTCTCAACGATGACGGTACCATGGCACGTCGCCCTGATTTGGAAGTGTTTGCTGAAAAACATGGTTTGAAACTGGGCACGATTGCCGATCTGATTGAGTATCGTAATCACACTGAAACCACGATTGAGCGTGTCGCACAGTGCAAACTGCCGACTGAGTATGGCGAATTTGAGTTAGTGACTTACCGCGATATGATTGATCAGCAAATCCACTTCGCTTTGCGCAAAGGCGATATTGCCAGCGCGCCAACGTTGGTGCGCGTACATCTGCAAGATACCTTTACTGATCTGTTGCACAGCAACCGAGCGGCAGAGCGCAGTTGGCCACTGGCGACTGCGATGCAACGGATTGGTCAACAAGGCGGTGTGTTGGTGATCCTAGGCAGTGAAGAGTCGAGCGATCTGTTACTGCATCGGGTGAAAATGTTTGAGCTGCAAGATAAGGGTGAAGCCCCTGCGATGGCGAAAAAACAAGGTACTTCACGTCGGGTTGGCGTTGGTTCGCAAATCCTCGCCGATCTAGGGGTCACAGAGATGCGTCTGCTCTCTTCACCAAACAAAAAGTACCACGCATTGGGCGGTTTTGGTCTCAATGTGGTCGAGTACGTCTGCGAGTAATCGCTATTCCCTTGCTACTTGACGTTGTAGCTCTATTAGCGACGTTCGTTTATCCCAAGCATAGCGTCGGTCTATGCTCATGGGGATGAATTCAGTTGCCGTTTACCTACAACGTCAAGATATTTGGGGATATTTAATCGGCGTTTTGCCGCGTGCTGCCTTGAGAGCCGTGCGCGGTGTTAGCTCAAATTTATGTTAGATATTGCTCACAAAATTGTGCTAGAATCCGGCGATTCTCACTTGATGAATAGAGTTAAAGGAAAGCTTATGAAAGTTATCGAGGGTGGTTTCCCAGCACCAAAGGCGAAAATTGCGATTGTGATTTCTCGTTTCAACAGTTTTATCAATGAGAGCTTACTTTCTGGTGCGATCGATACTCTTAAGCGTCACGGTCAGATCAGTGATGACAACATTACGGTGGTGCGTTGCCCAGGTGCGGTTGAGCTGCCATTGGTTGCCCAGCGTGTGGCCAAAACTGGCGACTACGATGCGATTGTCTCTCTGGGTTGTGTTATCCGTGGTGGAACACCGCACTTTGACTATGTTTGCAGTGAAATGAATAAAGGTCTGGCCCAAGTGTCTCTGGAATTTAGTCTTCCGGTCGCATTTGGTGTATTGACTGTCGATACTATCGATCAAGCTATTGAACGCGCAGGAACCAAGGCTGGTAATAAGGGTGCTGAAGCAGCACTGAGCGCACTTGAGATGATTAATGTTCTTTCTGAAATTGATTCCTAATGGGGGCCAGTGTGAAACCAGCCGCACGTCGTAATGCACGTCAATTTGCGCTACAAGCAATTTATTCATGGCAAATTACTAAAGAGAATGTTGCGACTATTGAAGAGCAATTTCTAACCAGTGGTAAATACGATGAAGAACAACATCGTGCCGCTGAGCCAGCTCTTGCTGCTCCTGAAACCGATGTTTCTTATTTCCGTGATCTGTTGGCCGGTGTGGTACTGAACCACACTGAACTTGACAGCAAACTGCGTCCTTTTGTTTCTCGTCCAATGCAAGATCTGGACATGATGGAACTGGCGCTGCTGCGTTTGGCCATGTATGAAATGACACGTCGTGAAGATGTGCCTTACAAAGTGGTGATTAACGAGGCGATTGAACTGGCAAAAGTGTTTGCCGCAGAAGATAGCCATAAATTCGTTAACGGTGTGCTAGATAAAGCCGCACCGCACGTACGTAAGAAAGCGTAATTCGTTTTCCACCAGAAGGTCAGCAGTTGCTGACCTTTTTTCTTAATGAGCGGCCGCTTGTTGGCATGGCAACCAAAGAGTCGAGTGAATGTTGGGTGAATTTAATTTAATCGATAAATATTTTGCTAACCGGCAAACGCAACGTAAAGATGTGCACTTAGCGCTGGGTGATGACTGTGCGATTGTCAAAGTACCGGAAAATTCGCGTATTGCGATCAGTACCGATACCTTAGTCGCGGGCACTCATTTTTTGGCCGATGCCAATCCTGCTTGGGTGGCACATAAAGCATTAGCCTCTAACGTGAGCGATCTCGCGGCGATGGGCGCAACACCCGCTTGGGTATCACTGGCGCTGACTCTGCCGGAGATTGATGAAGCGTGGTTACAGCCATTCTGCGCGGCCTTTTTTGAGTTAGCCAATTATTACAATGTGCAGTTGATTGGCGGTGATACTACCAAAGGGCCACTTAGCATTACCCTCACCGTGCAAGGTTTCTTACCCAAAGAGCAAGCTATGCTACGTAGCGGGGCGAAAATCGGTGATTGGTTGTATGTCACAGGCGATCTGGGTGATAGCCTGGCTGGGTTAGAAGTAATTTTGCAGCCAGAAAAACGTCAGCGACCATTTGCCGATATTCTTGAGCAGCGCCATTATCTCTCCACACCGCGTATTGTTGCTGGGCAAGCCTTAGTGCATTTGGCTTCCTCTGCGATTGATATTTCTGATGGTTTGATCGCGGATCTGCCGCATATTTTACGCCGCTCAAATGTTGGAGCGAGTATTGATGTCAGCTTGCTGCCACTGTCGAAAGAGTTACTACAGTTTGTCGGTGATGTGACCACTGCACAGCAGTATGCGTTGAGCAGCGGCGAAGAGTACGAACTCTGTTTTACCATTCCTGAGCAAAACCGCGGTTCATTAGCTCATGCGCTAGCGCACTGTGGCACTAAAGTGACTTGTATTGGCCAAATTCGTCCCGCGGGTACTTTTGAGCTGCATAATCAAGGCAAAAAACTCGATTGGCAATTGGCTGGCTATGAGCATTTCAAGGGGAAAGTATGAGCGATCCACGCAGTAAAATATCCTTAAGCAATCCTTGGCATTTGCTGGCCACCGGCTTTGGTAGTGGCTTAGCACCAATGGTGCCCGGCACCATCGGCACCTTAGCGGCAGTGCCATTGTATCTGCTGCTCGCTCACCTGCCGCTGGCTTGGTATCTAGGCGTCATTGTGATCGCCAGTTGGGTGGGAATTAAAATTTGCCAAGTTACCTCTGATGATATGCAGGTACACGATCACGGCTCGATCGTGTGGGATGAGTTTGCTGGATTTTGGATCACCATGCTGATTGTACCGCTGTGGCAATTACCGGTGTTTGATTGGCGATGGCTGGTGGGCGGCTTTGTACTGTTTCGTTTTTTTGACATGCTTAAACCTTGGCCGATCAGTTGGTTGGATCAGCGGGTACATGGCGGCTTGGGCATAATGCTGGATGATATCGTCGCCGGTATTATGGCGGCGATCAGTCTAGGCTTGCTCGGTCATTGGGCGGGCTGGCTTAATTAATGGCTCGGTTCCCAGACCGGGAACCGGCCGTGTAATAAGTAGCTTTTAATTTAATTGGCTAACTTTTGTAAATCGGCTTCAATTTCGGCAATTTTGTGGGTGACGACCTGTTCTAAATGGCGTAAGTCATTGAGGATTTTCTGTTTTAAATCAATGTCACTCATCACTTGTGGTGAAGTGATCTTGTTCAGCTCATCGATCACCAGCGTCAAATTCCGATTAATCTCTGTCACTTGTTTGTATTGCTGATGGTTGCTATCGATCAGTAGCTTTTTGATTTGCCGTGGATATTTAAACTTAACACTTTTTGCAAATAACTCGCCTTTTTGCTTTTGGAAATAAATTTTTAGCACATCGGCGTGAGCCTCTTGACGCAGGGAATAGCGTTCAATTTGGCTCGGGTCATTGATACCCAAGCCAAGCAAATAGGGATACATAGGCGACCTCTTGGTTAACATCAAACGGCATTAACATTTCAACACTGCACCAGCTCGGGTCCCCAAGTGTACGCTGAATATGGCTGGTCAGCGGGATCGGGTTTGGCGCATGCGCTCTATTGACTCTAGCAGTCGCCGAACGAGAAAAGCGCTTTAATCGTCAAGTTGTGCTCAAGATCGCATCCAAATTCCGCTCACGTGGTAATAGCGGAGCTTGGGCTGGCTATTACTGAGCACTTGGCGCTAAATGAGCCACATTGTTGAACAGTGTTTCGCGTAGTTGCTGCTCTTCAGTGTCATTGAGACGGGTGCCTTGTGAGTTAGTCAGAATAAATAAATCTTCCGCTCGCTCGCCAATGGTGGTGATTTTGGCCGCGTGTAGGTCAAGATTGAGCTCGGCAAAGGTGGCGGCGACCGTGGCCAGTAATCCCGGAGTATCGAGTGCAACAAATTCGATTAAGGTGCGTTTTTTGCTTTTAGTCGGCAGAAAATCGACCTGAGTTTTGACTTTAAAGTGTTGTAAATTGCGCGGAATACGGTGTGTTTTTTGAGTGGTTGGGCGGCCATCTTCTAGCACATGCACGAGGTGGCGGATCAAGGCTTGTTGGCGTGATTCTTCAATTGCCCGCCCGTTATGATCCAGCACCATAAAGGTATCGAGCACATAACCATCTTTACTGGCCATGATCTGTGCGTCATGCACGTTAAGATTGCGCCGATCAAGCTCGGCTACCACGGTTGCAAATAACGCCGCTTGATCTTTGGTATAGATAAACACTTCAGTCCCACCACGGGTGGCTTTTTTGCTTAGTAATACCAGTGGCTGGTTGGGGTCACTATGGCGTAATAAATGGGCGCAGTGCCAGGCAATTTGTTGGTGGGTATGGCGCAGGAAATAATCGGCCTTAAAGCGCTGCCACAACACTTCAATTTCACGGCTAGTGAAGCCCTCTTTGCGCAATTGTGCCAGCGCCATTTGTTGATTGTGGCGAATACGCTCACGCACATCGACCGGATTTTCTAAACCACGGCGTAGAGCCCGTTGTGTGGAGTAGAACAGCTCGGCAAGTAGGGTACGTTTCCAACTGTTCCACAGCTCAGGGTTGGTGGCGCAGATATCGGCCACGGTCAGACACACCAAATATTCCAAACGTTCTTCATCGCGCACCTTTTTGGCAAACTCGATGATCACATCCGGATCGTAAATATCACGACGCTGAGCGGTGACTGACATTAATAGGTGATTTTTCACTAGCCAAGCGACTAGCTTCGCTTCCGGTTTTGATAGCCCGTGCTCAATACAGAAATCAAACGCTTCATTTGCACCAATCTCCGAGTGATCACCGCCGCGGCCCTTACCAATATCGTGGAAGATTGCCGCGAGGATCAATAACTCTTTTTTCTGAATTTTGGGGTAAATTTCACAGCAAATCGGGTGGCGATCGTGATTGTTTATGTCACTAAATAGATGAATATGTTTGAGTAGACGCATGCTGTGCTCATCCACCGTATAAACATGGAATAAATCAAACTGCATTTGGCCGACAATTTGATGCCATTGTGGCAAATAAGCGGCGAGTACCCCTAATTTGTGCATCTGGCTGAATGCTTTATGCAGCGCATTAGGATGACGCACTAGCTCGATAAATTTTTCTCGTGCGGCTGGAATGGTATGCAAAAATTTATTCAAACGGCGGCGAGCCGTGCGCAGTTGGCGCAGGGTGGCAGGGGCAACGGATTCGATGCTTGAATCATTAGCCATGTGCAAAAACATATCCAAAATGGTTTCAGGGCGCGCTTGGAACAGGGCTGGTTTGCGCGCTTCAATCAGATTGCCTCGGCGTTGAAAATCGTCATCAATCACCACGGCAGGTGCTTCTTCACCATTATTTAAGATCGCTTTATCAAAAATTTTCAGCAGCATCTTGTTGAGTTCGGCGACCCGGCGTAGGGTGCGGAAAAACTCTTTCATCATCATTTCTACGCCACGGTTACCTTCACCAAAGTAGCCGAGATGACGAGCGACTTGTACTTGATGAGCGAAGGTTAAGCGATTGTCGTAACGTTTGAGTTCAATGTGCAGTGCAAAGCGTACTCGCCATAGGAAATTTTGACACTCAACTAACTCACGATATTCTGCATCGGTGAGAAAACCAAAGCGGCTCATTTCATACAGCGAGGTAGCACCAAAATGGCGACGAGCGATCCAGCTTAAGGTGTGAATATCGCGCAGCCCACCCGGAGTTGATTTAATATCCGGCTCTAAATTGTAGGTGGTATCGTGATAGCGAGCATGACGTGTTTTCTGCTCTTGCACTTTAGCTTGGTAGAAAATCTCACTTGGCCAAAAGGATTCCGAGTGAATGACCATTTTTAGTTGATGAAAGGTGGCCGCACAGCCACAGAGTAAGCGTGCTTCTTGCAAATTGGTGGCGACGGTTAAATCGGTTTTGCCGATTTCCGCACACTGTTCAACGGTGCGTACCGCATGGCCGATCTCTAATTTTAGATCCCACAACAGGGTTAAAAACTGACTGATTTTATTGGCGACCGGCTCACTGAGTGGCTGCTGTGAAAGCACCAGCAAGTCAATATCTGACAGCGGATGCAGTTCTCCGCGTCCATAGCCACCGACTGCAATCAGGCTGACTTCGAGTAGTTGATCGAAGCCAAAAAATTGCCACAGGCGGTGCAGCAATAAATCCATATATTCTGAGCGGCCAAGTACAAGGTCGGTGATCGGATGATGATTGAAAAAAGCCTGTTTTTGATACTCAGTAAAACTTTCCAACTGTTGCTTTAAACTGTCAACGGTGAGTTGGTCGGGTTGAAAGGTCAGTGGTGATTGATACGGCATAGCGCGTCCATGCAGGCGTTAACACGAATGGTGTCAATCTAGCAGATGAGAGCCAATAAAAAAATATCCCTGACTGAGCAGGGATATTTTTAAGCCAGCACGAATTAAGCGTTATTTAGCAGTCGTGGTAGCGTTTCATCTTGGCGCAGGGTGAGAATTTCACAGCCATTCGCGGTGACCAAAATCGTGTGTTCCCACTGGGCTGACTTTTTGCCATCGGCGGTATAAACGGTCCAATTGTCTTGATCATCTAAGCGGCAACCAAACTTACCGGCGTTAATCATCGGTTCAATGGTGAAAATCATCCCTTCACGCAACACAGTGCGATCACTATTTTTGTAGTGCACCACTTGTGGCTCTTCATGGAATTCAGCGCCAATGCCATGGCCGCAATAATCACGGACGATAGAAAACTTAAAGCGTGGATTGTTTTTATTATTGGTCTTGATGTGTTTTTCGATTGCGGTACCAATCTCACCCAGTTGTAGCCCCGGTTTCACCAGTTTCAGCGCCAGATACAGACACTCTTGCGCGACATGGCACAGACGTTTGTCTTCAATCGAGGCTTCTCCAATTACAAACATTTTCGAGGTATCGCCGTGGTAGCCATCTTTAATCACGGTAATATCAATATTGAGAATATCGCCATCGCGCAATACCGCTGGACGCAATAGCTGGCCAAACTGGCTGTCTTGAGTAGCAGGAATGCCGTGACACACAATATGGTTGATTGAGGTACAGATCGATTTAGGAAAGCCGTGATAATTCAGTGGTGCCGGAATTGCGCCTTGCACTTCAGTAATGTACTGATGACATCTCTGATCTAATTCTTCGGTGGTTACGCCTGCTTGCACGTAAGGTTCAATCATTTCCAGAACCTCAGCAGCTAAGCGGCCAGCAACGCGCATTTTTTCAATTTCTACGGCATTCTTGATTTTTATAGACATCAGCTTTCTCTACTCACGGGTGAGCACACAAGGTGCGAGTGGCGCTATTGTAACAATGGACAGATGAAGCGCAAGGAGACAGGCTGAACTGAGCCAAAATCCTTGGTTAACTGAACGATGATCGCGAGTTAAAAAGTACTATTCAGCTTAACGGACGACAATTTTTACTAGCCACATTAGGCCAAAATATGGTATAAAGCGCGCCGGAATCCGGGTCCTTATTCTCCAGATTGGCGAAAAGGGTCGGGAGCCACAAACCTAATTATTTAAATCACACACATTTCGACACGCGTTCCGGGGTGCTCCAATTAAGGGGTCGGATACGTGGGGAATGTGGAGGCCTAACCCCATAGAGGATTTTAAAATGGCATCTGTATCAATGCGCGATATGATGAAAGCGGGCGTACACTTCGGTCACCAAACTCGTTACTGGAACCCAAAAATGAAGCAATTCATTTTCGGTGCTCGTAACCGCGTACACATCATCAACCTAGAAAAAACTGTACCTATGTTCAACGAAGCTCTGGCTGAGCTGGTAAAAGTTGGCGACAAAAAAGGTAAAGTTCTGTTTGTAGGTACTAAGCGCGCAGCGTCTGAGTCTGTTAAAGAAGCAGCTCTAGCAAGCAACCAATACTACGTTAACAACCGCTGGTTGGGCGGCATGCTGACTAACTGGAAAACAGTTCGTCAGTCAATCAAACGCCTGAAAGAGCTGGAAGTTCAATCTACTGACGGTACTTTTGAAAAGCTGACTAAGAAAGAAGCTCTAATGCGCACTCGCGAAATGGAGAAACTGGAAAAGTCTCTTGGTGGTATCAAAGATATGGGCGGCCTGCCTGATGCTCTGTTCGTTATCGACGCTGATCACGAGCACATCGCTATCAAAGAAGCGAACAACCTAGGTATTCCAGTATTTGCTGTTGTTGATACTAACTCTAACCCAGATGGCGTTGACTACATCATCCCAGGTAACGACGACGCGATCCGCGCTGTTCAACTGTACCTGAATGCAGCGGCTGAAGCGATCAACGAAGGTCGTAACAAAGACGTAGCTGCTGTAGCAGAAAAAGACGGTTTCGTAGAAGCGGAATAATCTCGGCTCTGAGTCAAACTTAGGTGCTATCTGCCACATTCGGCGTTATTCGCCATAATAGTGCAGCATAGACCAAGTTATAGTTAGCATTGGGGGCCGATAATGTAGGCCCTCAAATTTTATCCAATCCAGAATTAACTGAGGAATAGAGAATGGCTGTTACTGCTGCTCTAGTAAAAGAACTGCGCGAGCGTACTGGCGCGGGTATGATGGAATGTAAGAAAGCCCTTGTTGAAACTAACGGTGACATCGAGCTGGCAATCGAAAATATGCGTAAGAGTGGTGCTGCTAAAGCTGCTAAAAAAGCGGGCAACATCGCTGCTGAAGGCACCATCATCATCAAAGAAGGCGAAGGCGTTGCTGCTCTGGTTGAAGTTAACTGCCAAACTGACTTCGTAGCCAAAGACGGTAACTTTGTTGCATTTGCTAACCAAGTGGCTGACGCGGCTCTGGCTTCTAAAGCTTCTATCGAAGAACTACAAGCACAATTTGAAGAAACTCGCGTTGCTCTAGTTGCAAAAATTGGTGAAAACATCAACATCCGTCGCGTTCAGTACGTTGAAGGCGCTGCTCTGGCAACTTACCGCCACGGCGATCGTATTGGTGTTGTGGTTGCAGGCTCTGCGGATACTGAAACTCTGAAACACGTAGCAATGCACGTAGCGGCTTCTCGTCCAGAATTCCTGACGCCAGATGACGTTCCTGCTGAAGTGGTGGCTAAAGAGCGTGAAGTTCAAGTTGGTATCGCTATGAACGAAGGCAAGCCAAAAGAAATCGCAGAGAAAATGGTTGAAGGCCGTATGAAGAAATTCACTGGCGAAGTTTCTCTGACTGGTCAACCATTCGTTATGGAACCAAAGAAAACTGTTGGCGAAATTCTTGCGGATAAAGGTGTAACTGTTTCTGCATTCGTACGTCTAGAAGTAGGTGAAGGCATCGAGAAACAAGAAGGCCTAAGCTTTGCTGAAGAAGTAGCGATGGCGGTAAAAGGTTAATCCTAGCCGATTGCTCACTAAAAGACCGTGGCCATGGCTGCGGTCTTTTCACGACTATCTTTTCACGACGAATTGGTCGATGGTTAGCTATGATGTCGCGATTAATCGTGATGAATAGATTTAAGCGCTGGCTCAAGTCTATTCATGACTGTTAATCCTCAACTCTCTTTGGAAGGAAACTCCCATGACAACGAATCCTAAACCCGCTTATCAACGTATTCTGTTAAAACTCAGTGGTGAAGCGCTACAAGGCACGGAAGGTTTTGGTATTGATCCTACCGTACTTGATCGTATGGCTCAGGAAGTAAAAGAACTGGTTGAACTGGGCGTGCAAGTAGGACTGGTGATTGGTGGGGGTAACCTATTCCGTGGTGCTGGCCTGGCTAAAGCGGGAATGAACCGCGTGGTGGGTGACCATATGGGGATGCTGGCGACAGTAATGAATGGTTTGGCGATGCGTGATGCACTGCACCGAGCTTATGTGAATGCGCGTTTGATGTCAGCGATCCCACTCAATGGTGTGTGTGACGACTACAGCTGGTCTGATGCGATTCGTGAACTGCGTCAAGGCCGTGTGGTCATTTTTGCTGCAGGAACCGGTAACCCATTTTTCACCACTGACTCTGCGGCGTGTTTGCGTGGGATTGAGATTGAAGCAGATCTGGTTCTCAAAGCAACCAAAGTGGATGGGGTTTACAGTGCTGACCCGGTAGCCAACCCAGAAGCACAACTGTATGATAAGCTGACTTACAACGACGTGCTTGATAATGAGCTGAAAGTGATGGATTTGGCGGCGTTTACTCTAGCGCGTGACCATAAAATGCCGATTCGTGTGTTTAACATGAACAAGCCTGGCGCGCTGCGTCGTGTCGTGATGGGTGAAGCGGAAGGCACACTGATCAGCGATGCACAGTAATTGTCTTTGCAACCCAACGCTCTCAAAACGAAAACAAGAATTAAGGTGATATTGTGATTAATGAGATCAAAAAAGATGCGCAGCAGCGTATGGAGAAAAGTGTTGAAGCACTAAAAAATGGCCTATCGAAGATCCGTACTGGCCGTGCTCATCCAAGTTTATTGTCGGGTATTTCGGTTGATTACTACGGCGCTCCAACTCCACTTAATCAGGTTGCTAACGTGATTGCAGAAGATGCACGAACGCTGGCGATCACCGTGTTCGATCGCGATTTGACGCAAAAAGTTGAAAAAGCGATCTTGATGTCTGATCTGGGTTTGAACCCAATGTCAGCCGGTACCCTGATCCGTGTACCACTGCCACCACTGACCGAAGAGCGTCGTCGTGATCTGGTAAAAATCGTGCGTGGTGAAGCGGAAGGTGGCCGAGTTGCGGTGCGTAACATTCGTCGTGATGCGAACAACGATCTGAAAGGTCTACTGAAAGATAAAGAAGTTTCAGAAGATGATGAGCGTCGCGCACAAGAAGAAATTCAGAAGCTGACCGATGCGGCAGTGAAGAAGATTGATGAAGTTCTTGCGGCTAAAGAAAAAGAGCTGATGGAAGTTTAATCGTCTGATCTAGCGAACAAAACGCTGTGCTCGCAGCCCAGCGTTTTTTTATGCTACTCTTGCGCCTCTTTGATTGTTTATTGTGTTTCTTATGCAAAATCTATCTATTCCCAAGGAATTATTGCCTAAGCATATTGCTGTGATTATGGACGGCAATGGCCGCTGGGCGAAAGCACAGGGAAAACCGCGGATATTCGGTCATAAAAATGGCGTTACTGCGGTACGTAAAACCATTTCAGCCGCCGCTCGCCTTGGTATTCAAGCTATCACTCTATTTGCTTTTAGCCGTGAGAATTGGCGTCGCCCTGAGGAAGAGGTTGGGGTGCTGATGGAGCTCTTTATCACGGTGCTTTCCTCCGAGATTAAGAAACTGCATAAGAACAATTTGCGTCTGCGTGTGATCGGCGATAAAAGCCGCTTTAGCGATCATCTACAAGCCAAAATTGCGCAAGCTGAAGCGTTAACCGCCAACAATACTGGCATGGTGGTCAACATTGCCGCTAACTACGGTGGGCAGTGGGATATTTTGCAAGCCACTCAAGCGTTAGCCAATAAAGTGGCGCAAGGCGAGCTGATGCCGACTGAAATCGATGAGGCGATGATTCAGCAACATTTAACCATGGCCGATCTGCCAGAGGTTGATTTGCTGATCCGTACCAGCGGTGAGTGCCGAATTAGCAACTTTATGCTTTGGCAACTCGCTTATGCAGAATTGTATTTTACGCCAGTCTTCTGGCCTGAATTCGATGAAAACTGCCTAATTGAAGCAGTGACTTGGTTTGTTAACCGTGAACGCCGTTTCGGCTGTACCGGTGAACAAATCAAGGCATTGATGGAAAACTGAATATAGGACTTCTCAATTTGAAGCAGCGAATCATTACTGCGCTTGTTCTCGCGCCTTTGGTGATCTTGGGCATTATTTATTTGCCTTTATCGTGGTTTATGGTGGCACTTGCCGTGGTCACGTTACTTGGATTTTGGGAATGGACGCAGTTCGTTAACCAAACTTCGCGCCCATTATCTATGCTGCCTGCTTTGCTGTTTGGTGGACTTAGCCTTGCTTTGATCAATGTTGAATTACCGAGCATCAGCCAGATGGCCACTCCCCATTTGACCCTGTTGATGATCGGCAGTGTCTGGTGGGTAGTCTCGAGTCTTCTCGCGTTGACCTATCCTCGTTCGCGTCCCTGTTGGGAACCTTCGAGCAGTGTACGGCATGTATTTGGCCTGCTCACCCTGTTGCCTTTTTTCTGGAGCGTGGTGTTTTTACGCGCGCACTCTTACCTCAGCGATCCCTTTTATGGCGCGAAGTTAGTGCTGTTCGTCTGTTTTCTGGTCTGGGCGGCTGACAGTGGTGCTTATTTTGTCGGCAAAAGCTTCGGTAAACATAAAATGGCTCCCGCAGTCAGCCCGAATAAGACTATTGAAGGCTTAATCGGTGGGATTGTGATGGCGATGCTGGTCGGTTATTGGGCCGCCCAATGGTTTGCGATCCCATTCAGTTCCACTGTTAGCATGTTGCTGATCATTTTAATCACCGTAGTGATTTCGGTATTGGGTGATTTGGTTGAAAGCATGTTTAAACGAGTGTCTGGTATTAAAGACAGCAGCAATATTATTCCTGGGCATGGCGGCATTTTGGATCGAATTGATAGCCTAACGGCCGCGTTCCCAGTGTTTGCTCTACTCTATTTTTTATTCTAATCATCAGGCTGCTTAAGCAGCCTGCTGTGAATAACAGCGATCTTCACTATGCGTAAACTCACCATTTTAGGTGCCACCGGTTCAATTGGAGCCAGCACCCTCAAAGTGCTAGCACAAAATCCACAGCAGTTTTCGGTCGTCGCCTTAGTTGCTGGCGGCAATGTGGCCAAAATGTACCAACTGTGCTGCCAATGGCAACCTAAGTACGCAGTGATGGCCAGCGCCCAAGCGGCTGCAGAGTTACAACAATTACTCAAATCACAGCCGATGGCCACCGAGGTGTTGTACGGTGAATCCGCGATGTGCCAAGTGGCCGCGCTGGATGAGGTGGATACCGTGATGGCAGCGATTGTCGGCGCGGCGGGGTTATTGCCGACCATGGCGGCGGTCAAGGCGGGCAAGCGGGTACTGTTAGCCAATAAAGAAGCGTTGGTGATGTCTGGCCAACTGTTTATTGATGCTGTCGCTCAATCCGGTGCGGAGCTGATCCCGGTTGATAGCGAGCACCATGCCATTTTCCAATGTCTACCGAGTGAGATTCAAGTTGAGCTCGGACGCTGTGATTTACAGCAGCACGGTATTGAACATATTTTATTGACCGGTTCGGGTGGCCCATTTCGCTACAGTGATGTGGCACAGCTTGATCAAGTCACGCCTGAACAGGCGATCGCGCATCCAAACTGGTCCATGGGACCGAAAATCTCCGTCGACTCAGCGACCATGATGAACAAAGGTCTTGAGTATATTGAAGCGAAATGGCTGTTTAATACCTCGCGTGAGCAGCTTAAGGTGCTGATCCATCCTCAATCGGTGATCCATTCGATGGTACAGTACAAAGATGGCTCGGTACTGGCGCAGATGGGAGAGCCGGATATGGCCACGCCGATCGCTTATGCTTTAGCCTATCCGCAGCGCATTGCCGCCGGAGTACCAGCCCTTGATTTCACCCGCATACAACAATTGACGTTTATGGAGGTGGATTATGCTCGCTACCCTTGCTTGCAACTGGCGATGGAGGCTTGCTTTATCGGCCAGCATGCGACCACTACACTTAATGCCGCCAATGAAGTGGCGGTAGAGGCTTTTTTAAAGCAGCAGATTCGCTTTACCGACATCGCGCGGATCAATGAGCAGGTTTTATCTAAGGTTTGTGCAACCCACACGCCGTTCGATTACCGAGACTTGGAAAGCCTACTTGAGCTAGATACAATGGCCCGACATTTTGCCCACCAAGCCATAACAGAGCGCCAAGTATGAACGACATTCTCTGGAACTTTATCTCCT
Organism: Vibrio misgurnus; assembly: GCF_029635775.1. Taxonomy (NCBI): domain Bacteria; kingdom Pseudomonadati; phylum Pseudomonadota; class Gammaproteobacteria; order Vibrionales; family Vibrionaceae; genus Vibrio; species Vibrio misgurnus. The sequence continues at coordinate 668,905 of NZ_CP113241.1, forward strand.
TTATCATCGCGTTGGGTATTTTAGTCGCGGTGCATGAATTTGGACATTTTTGGGTCGCGCGACGCTGCGGCGTTAAAGTGGAAAAATTTTCAATCGGCTTTGGTAAATCGATTTGGTCACGAACGGGTCGTGATGGTACCGAATATTCGCTGGCGATGATCCCACTCGGTGGCTACGTCAAGATGTTGGATGGTCGAGTGGATCAAGTCGCGGCAGAACAGCAAGGCATGGCGTTTGACCAACAATCGTTGTGGAAGCGCTCTGCGATTGTCAGTGCTGGACCATTGTTCAATTTTCTATTTGCCATCTTTGCCTACTGGCTGATGTTTATGATTGGTGTGCCCGCAGTGAAACCTGTGATTGGTGAAGTCACACCTTACTCAATCGCTGCGCAAGCGGGTCTCGAACCCGGCATGCAAATTAAAGCCGTTTCTGGTGTCAATACGCCAGATTGGGAGTCGGTCAATATGGGGCTGATCGGCCATATTGGCGATGCCAGTTTGACCTTGACCGTGACCAGCGCACAAGAAGTGGGTCATGAGCAAATCAAGACAATTAATCTGCGTGATTGGAACTTTGACCCTGAAACAGAGTCTGCTATGAGGGCACTTGGTTTTAAGCCGTTTACGCCGGAAATTTCTAACCAATTAGCCAATGTGACTGCCCAAGGGGCAGGTGAGCGGGCTGGGCTGCAAGCTGACGATATTTTGTTGCAAATTAATGGTCAGACGATCAGTGAATGGCAACAAGTGGTGACGGCTATTCAAAGTCACCCGAATACACCGATCGCCGTATTGGTACTGCGCGCGGAGCAGCAAGTTGAACTGTGGCTCACCCCCGATAGTCGAGAGCTTTCGCAAGGAAAAGTGATCGGTTTTGCGGGAATCGCACCTAAAGTCGCAGAATGGCCGCAAAACTATCGATTTGAATTGCAATTTGGTGTATTTGAGTCGCTTGGCAAAGCGGTTGAGAAAAGTGGCCAAGTGATCAATCTCACCGTTAGCATGTTAAAAAAACTGCTGGTCGGTGATGTGGGGCTAAATAACCTCAGCGGGCCAATTTCCATCGCCAAAGGGGCGGGGATGACCGCAGATTTTGGTTTTGTCTACTTTTTAGGCTTTTTAGCCCTGATCAGTATTAACCTTGGCATTATTAATTTGGTGCCGCTGCCGATGCTCGATGGTGGGCATTTGCTGTTTTTCATGATTGAAGCGGTGATCCGTCGCCCAGTACCAGAAAAGGTGCAGGAAATGGGTTACCGGATTGGTGGTGCCATCATTTTCTCTTTAATGGCCGTAGCAATCTTTAATGATTTTACTCGCCTGTGATCGATAAACATTAGGCAACCGTTGCAGTAAGGAAGAACTCAAAACAATATGGCGATGAAACAGATTCTACTCGCGACATTGCTCGCTACCAGCGTGTCAGCCAATGCGGCCGAAAAATTTGTGGTACAGGATATTCAAATCAACGGTCTACAGCGGGTCGCCTTGGGTGCGGCTTTGCTGAGGATGCCGGTGCGGGTTGGCGATAGTGTCGATACGCAAGATGTGGCGAATATCATTAAAGCGCTCTATTCCTCTGGTAACTTTGAAGATGTCAAAGTGCTGCGTAATGGCGATATTTTGGTCGTGCAAGTCAAAGAACGCCCGACGATTGCCAGCGTTTCATTTTCTGGTAACAAGGCGATCAAAGAAGAGCAGCTTAAGCAAAATCTAGAAGCTTCCAGTATTCGGGTTGGCGAAGCGTTAGATCGCACGACCTTGAGCAATATTGAAAAAGGCCTAGAAGATTTCTATTACAGTGTCGGTAAGTACAATGCGACGGTGCAAGCGGTGGTTACGCCACTACCGCGTAATCGTGCCGACCTTAAGTTTGTCTTTACCGAAGGGGTTTCTGCCAAGATCCAGCAAATCAACTTTATCGGCAACCAAGTGTTTAGCGATAAAGAGCTGCTGTCACGCTTTAACTTGAATGTGGATATTGCGTGGTGGAATTTCCTGTCCGATGACAAATATCAAAAGCAAGTGCTGGCTGGCGATATTGAAGCACTGCGCACCTACTACCTTGATCGCGGCTATCTAAAATTTCAGGTCGATAGTACGCAAGTGGCGATCTCGCCAGATAAGAAAGGCGTGTATATCACACTCAACCTCAATGAAGGCGAACCATACACAGTAAGCCAAGTACAGTTCCGTGGTGAACTGAAAGGCAAAGAGGCGGAGTTTAGCGCACTGATCCCGTTTGAGATCGGTGAAACTTATAACGGTTCGGCAGTGACACGTTTAGAAGAGAGCATCAAGAAAGTGCTTGGTGAGGCAGGGTATGCTTACCCACAAGTGCGGACCATTCCTGAATTTGATGATCAAACCCAGCAAGTCTCACTGGTAGTCGATGTTGAAGCCGGTAAGCGTATTTATGTGCGTGATATTCGGTTTGTCGGTAATAACAGCACTCGTGATGAAGTGTTGCGCCGCGAAATGCGCCAGATGGAAGGTGCGTGGCTCAACTCTAAAGACATTGAAACCGGTAAAGCGCGGATTAACCGGTTAGGTTTCTTTGAAACGGTGGATGTGCAGACGGTTCGTGTGCCGGGCAGTGAAGATCAGGTTGATTTGGTCTACAGCGTTAAAGAGGCGAACTCAGGCAATATTAACTTCGGCGTCGGTTACGGTACCGAATCTGGGGTCAGTTTCCAAATTGGTTTAGAACAAGACAATTTCTTAGGTTCAGGTAATCGGGTCGGCGTGAACGCGATGATCAACGATTATCAGAAAAACTTAACCTTAGAGTATCGCGATCCGTACTGGAACCTTGATGGGGTCAGTTTGGGTGGTAAGGTTTTCTACAATGAATTTGAAGCTTCTGAGGCGGGAATTGTTGACTATACCAATGAAAGTTATGGCGCGAGTTTGACTTGGGGCTTCCCATTTGATGAATTGAATCGTTTTGAATTTGGGATTGGTTATACCCACAACAAGATCGGTAATTTAACCCCGTATCTGCAAGTGGAGAAATTCCTGATCGCGCAAGCCAGTAACCTGGATGATGATGGTAATTTACTGACCAACGATTTTGATTTTAACTTGGCTTGGACACGTAACAACCTCAACAGTGGTTACTTCCCGACAGCCGGTAACTATCAGCGTCTGTTCTATAAAATGACCGTGCCGGGTTCGGATGCGCAGTATTTCAAATTGCAATACGATGTGCGCCAATACTTCCCGCTGACTAAAAAGCATGAGTTTGCTCTGTTGCTGCGTGGTCGGTTAGGTTATGGCAATGGCTATGGACAGACCGATGGTCAAGATAACCTATTCCCATTCTATGAGAACTTCTACGCCGGTGGCTTTACCTCTTTGCGTGGTTTTGGGTCAAACTCGGCAGGGCCGAAAGCGGTTTACCGTGATCATTCCGGTTCCAACAATGGTAGTGATACCGCAACCGATGATTCAGTCGGTGGTAATGCGATTGGCTTAGCCAGTATCGAGCTGATTGTACCAACCCCATTTGCCTCTGATGAGGCGCGCAACCAAATTCGTACCAGTGTGTTTGTTGATGCGGCTAGCGTATGGGATACCGAGTTCGATTATCGCGAGCGTGGTGCCGATTACGGTAACCAGTATTACTATGACTATTCAGATCCCACGAATTATCGCGCCTCGTATGGGGTGGCGCTGCAGTGGGTCTCACCAATGGGGCCGTTAGTGTTTGCATTGGCTAAACCGATTAAAAAGTATGAAGGCGATGACGAAGAATTCTTCACCTTCACGATTGGAAGAACCTTCTAGGAGAGGAACATAATTTGAACAATATGATGAAAGCAGCCGGATTGGGTTTGGTTATTTTGAGCTCATCGATGTTGGCGAATGCGGCGCAAGCGGCACAAAAAATTGGTTACATTAACACTGCCCAAGTGTTTCAGGCCCTGCCGCAGCGTGAAGTGGTTTTGCAAAAAATGCAAAATGAGTTCAAAGATAAAGCGGCAGAACTGCAATCTATTCAAGCCGATGCCAAAACCAAAATTGAAAAGCTCAAACGTGATGGTCAGTTAATGGGCCAAGATGAAATTGAAAAATTGCGGATTGAAATTGGTCAGTTAGACAGCAAATACAAGATCAAAGCCCAAGCGTTGGAAGAAGCATCAGCGCGTCGCGAAGCAGAAGAAAAACAAAAGCTGTTTAAAGTGATCCAAGATGCAGTAACTAAAGTGGCAGAGCAAGAAGGCTACGATGTGGTATTGGATACCAGCGCGATGCAATACGGTAAGCCAGAGCACAATTTGTCTGAAAAAGTTATTAAAGCCATTAAATAATCGAGCATGATGATCACACTAACTTTAGCCGAATTGGCTACTATCACCGCAGGGGAACTGTTCGGTGATCCGAATGCACAAGTCAGTGCCGTTGCGCCAATGGATAAGGCTCAGCAAGGTGATGTGACATTTTTGTCTAATCCCAAATACAGTAAACATTTAGCCGACTGTAAAGCGACCGTGGTCATGGTGAAAGCCAGTGAGCGAGAATTGTGCCCGAGTAACGCTTTAGTGGTGGCCGATCCTTATGTCGCGTTTGCCAAAGTGACTCAGGCGCTGGATTCGACCCCAGCGCCAGCCTGCGGAATTGCGCCGAGCGCGGTGATTGCCGAAGATGCAAAGTTAGGCCACAACGTTTCGATTGGAGCCAATGCGGTGATTGAATCCGGCGCTGAGCTTAGTGATAACGTGGTGATTGGCGCAGGCTGTTTTATTGGTCAGCAAGCTCGCTTAGGGGCGAACACTAAACTGTGGGCGAATGTCACCATCTATCATAAGGTAGAGATTGGCGCTGACTGTTTAATTCAGTCCGGCACTGTGATTGGTGCTGATGGCTTTGGTTACGCCAACCAACGTGGTGAATGGATCAAAATCCCACAGCTTGGCTCAGTGCGAATTGGTGATCGAGTCGAGATCGGCGCTTGTACCACGATTGACCGCGGTGCGTTAGATGATACCGTGATTGAAGATAACGTGATCATCGATAACCAACTGCAAATCGCCCATAATGTGCACATCGGATATGGTAGTGCTCTAGCTGGTGGTACGATTATTGCTGGCAGCACTCGCATCGGTAAGTATTGCATTATTGGTGGCGCGAGTGTGCTCAACGGGCATATCGAGATTGCGGATGGTGTGACCATTACTGGCATGGGTATGGTGATGCGTAGCATTGAGCAGAAAGGCATGTACTCTTCTGGTATTCCGCTGCAAACCAACAAAGAGTGGCGTAAAACTGCCGCTCGAGTGCATCGCATTGAAGATATGCATAAACGACTGAAAGCTTTGGAAAAAATTCTGGAACAATCCGCTGAAGAGCAGCCCGATAACTCCCAAGCTTAAACGGTTGGTTACTAAGGCTCGCAGATTGCGAGTCTTTTCGCTGTTGGGTATCCCCCTATTTATCTATTTATACACAGGATGATGATTTTGAATACTGATAAGAAAACGATGAATATCACTGAAATTCAATCGCTTCTGCCGCACCGCTATCCATTTTTGCTGATTGATCGTGTGACCGACTATCAAGAAGGTAAGTACCTAATTGGCCTAAAAAATGTGTCAGTGAATGAGCCTCAGTTTACCGGTCATTTTCCACAACTGCCGGTCTTCCCCGGAGTTCTGATTTTAGAAGCGATGGCGCAAGCTACCGGTCTTTTGGCGTTCAAAACCTTTGGCGCACCAAAAGAAAATGAACTGTACTATTTTGCTAGCATTGATGACGCCAAATTCCGCAAACCCGTTACCCCTGGCGATCAACTGATGATTGAAGTTGAATTTGTCAAAGAGCGCCGTGGTATTGCGCTGTTTAATGGTATTGCCAAGGTTGATGGTGATGTGGTTTGTTCCGCTCAACTTAAATGCGCACGTCGAGAGTTTTAATATGATCCACGAATCTGCCCAAATTCATCCTAGTGCGGTAGTCGAGCCTGGCGCGATTATTGGTGCCAACGTTAAAATTGGCCCATTCTGTTTTGTTGATAGCAAAGTAGAAATCGGTGAAGGTAGCGAATTGCTCTCCCATGTAGTGGTCAAAGGCCCGACCAAAATTGGTTGTTTCAACCGTATTTTCCAGTTTGCCTCGATAGGTGAAGCGTGTCAGGACTTGAAATACGCAGGTGAAGATACGCAACTGATTATTGGTGATCGCAATACTATCCGTGAAAGCGTGACCATGCATCGCGGTACAGTGCAAGATCAAGGGATCACCGTGGTGGGTAGCGATAACCTGTTTATGATCAATGCCCATGTGGCCCACGACTGTGTGATTGGGGATCGCTGTATTTTCGCCAATAATGCAACGTTAGCCGGACATGTCAAAATTGGTAATCAAGTGATTGTTGGTGGTATGTCGGCGATTCACCAGTTCTGCCAAATTGGCGACCACTGTATGCTTGGTGGTGGTTCGATTGTGGTGCAGGATGTGCCACCGTATGTGATGGCCCAAGGTAACCACTGCGCGCCATTTGGCATCAACGTGGAAGGTCTGAAGCGGCGTGGTTTTGAAAAAGCGGAAATTCATGCGATTCGTCGAGCGTACAAATCTTTGTACCGCAATGGCCTGACCTTAGATGCAGCTAAGGCAGAAATTGCTCAAGAAGCGGAGCAATATCCTAGCGTGCAGTTGTTCCTTGAGTTTCTGCAACAGTCACAGCGTGGCATTATTCGCTAACTCAACCGTTTGTTAGCTTAACCGCTTGCTAACTCGTGCTCTTTCATGAGTTGCACACTCTCACCGAGCTATAAAAAGATCGCTGCTTTGCTGCGGTCTTTTGCCTTTTTAGTCGGTAGCGAATAGGGTGTGGTATAGATAAAACGCCAGAGGAAATAGGATGAACAAACCATTACGGATCGGCATCGTCGCGGGTGAACTCTCCGGTGATACCTTAGGTGCTGGCTTGATCCAAGCGATACGTGCACGTTATCCAGAGGCTGAATTTGTTGGCATCGGTGGGCCGAAAATGATCGCGCTTGGCTGCCAATCTCTATTTGATATGGAAGAGTTGGCGGTGATGGGGCTGGTTGAAGTGCTGGGGCGTTTGCCACGGTTACTAAAAGTCAAAGCTGAATTGGTCAAATATTTCACCGCTAATCCGCCAGATGTGTTCGTCGGCATTGATGCACCGGATTTTAATTTACGCCTTGAGCTGAGCCTCAAACAAGCGGGCATTAAAACCGTGCATTACGTCAGTCCATCGGTGTGGGCTTGGCGACAAAATCGGATCCACGGTATTGCGGCAGCCACCGATTTAGTCCTCGCGTTTCTACCGTTTGAGAAAGCGTTTTACGATCGTTTTCAGGTGCCGTGCGAGTTTATTGGCCACACCTTAGCTGACTCGCTTCCACTACAGCCGGATCAATCAGCAGCGCGTCAGTTACTCGGCTTAGATCAGCAACGTCGTTGGTTAGCCGTATTGCCCGGCAGTCGTGGTGGTGAAATGAAGCTGCTGGCTGAGCCCTTTATCGCCACTTGTCAAAAACTGCATGCCCGTTATCCTGATCTTGGCTTTGTGGTCGCCTTAGTGAATGCCAAACGGCGTGCAGAGTTTGAACAGGCTTGGCAGCAAGTTGCTCCAGAGCTTAATTTTGTGTTGGTGGATGATACTGCGCGGGATGTGATCACCGCGGCTGACGTGGTGATGCTGGCTTCCGGCACTGTGGCCTTGGAGTGCATGTTGCTCAAGCGGCCAATGGTGGTCGGCTATCGTGTGAATGCCTTGACGGCTTGGCTGGCGAAACGGCTGCTGAAAACGCCTTATGTCTCATTGCCGAATATTTTGGCCGGTGAAGCGTTGGTCAAAGAGCTGCTGCAAGAGAATTGCACGGTCGACAATCTTTATCATGAAGTCAGCCGTTTGCTTGACAGTGATAATCAAGCTTTGATGAACAAATTTACCGAAATGCATCAATGGATCCGTAAAGATGCCGATCAACAAGCCGCGCAAGCCGTACTGCATTTGATTGAGCAACAAAATTAATAAGATTGAGAAACCAACATGGCCAAACAACCAAGCATTGAACTGCCTCCATTTCAGATCCCCACCGGCTATACCTTGATTGCTGGAGTAGACGAAGTTGGGCGTGGCCCTTTAGTCGGGGATGTGGTCACTGCCGCGGTGATCCTCGATCCCAATCAGCCGATCATCGGTTTGAATGATTCGAAAAAACTCAGCGAAAAAAAACGCTTAGCGCTGTTTCCCGAGATTCAGCAAAAAGCCTTAGCTTGGTCAATTGGTCGCTGTTCGCCGCAAGAGATTGATCAACTCAACATCTTGCAAGCGACGATGGTTGCAATGCAGCGTGCAGTGGCAGGGTTGGCGCTGCAGCCGGATTTAGTGTTGGTGGATGGTAATAAAGTGCCACAACTGCCGATGGATGCTCAAGCGGTGGTCAAAGGTGATTTGCGCGTAGCACAAATCAGTGCCGCTTCGATTTTAGCCAAAGTGATCCGCGATCAAGAGATGCAAGCGCTGGATGAGCAATATCCGCAATTTGGTTTTGCTCAGCACAAAGGCTACCCGACGGCTGCACATTTAGCCGCGATTGAGCAGCATGGCGTAATTGCCCAACACCGTACAAGCTTTGGTCCGGTAAAACGAGCCCTTGGCCGACAATAAGCAACTGAAAGCCAACGCAGATTAACGAATACCCTTGCTACTTGAAGCGGCAGCGGTGTTGGCTAGGTTGGTTCTCCTCAATCACATAGTTTATCGATGCTTATGGGGATTCACTCTCTTGCCGCCTATCTGCAACTCCAAGTCGTTTTGGTATAGAATAGGGCGCAATTGCGTTTCCCAAATTTGGATATTGCTTGCATGTCAGACCCAAAATTCATCCACTTACGTACCCACAGTGATTTTTCGATGGTGGATGGTTTGTCCAAAGTTTCGCCGTTGGTGAAAAAAGTCGCCGCCATGGGCATGCCCGCCATGGCATTGACCGACTTCACCAACCTATGCGGCTTAGTAAAATTTTACAGTACCGCCCATAACTGCGGGGTTAAGCCGATCATTGGCGCGGACTTCATGCTGCAATCGCAAGAGTTTGGTGACGAGCTGACCAAACTGACCCTGCTCGCCAAAGATAATCTCGGTTATAAAAACCTCACATTATTGATTTCTAAAGCCTATTTGCGAGGCCATGTCCAACATCAACCCGTGTTGGATAAAGCGTGGTTGGTGGAACACGCCGCAGGACTGATCGTGCTCTCAGGGGGTAAAAATGGTGAGATAGGGCGCGCGTTACTCAAAGGCAATCAACAGCAAGTTGCACAGTGTGTAGCGTTTTATCAGACTCACTTTGCCGATCATTTCTACCTCGAATTGATCCGTACCGGACGTGCCGATGAAGAGAGCTACCTACATTTTGCGCTAGAAGTGGCTGAACAGTATCAGTTGCCAGTGGTTGCGACCAATGAAGTGGTGTTTATCAGCGAAGAGTCGTTTGAAGCGCATGAAATTCGTGTCGCGATCCATGATGGCTACACGCTGGAAGATCCACGTCGGCCGAAAAATTACAGTCCGAAACAGTATTTGCGCAGTGAAGCGGAGATGTGTGAGCTGTTTGCTGATATCCCTGCCGCGTTGCAAAACAGTGTCGAGATTGCTAAGCGTTGTAACGTAACTGTCCGCTTAGGCGAATATTTCCTACCTAATTTCCCAACCGATGGTATGGCGATTGAAGATTTCTTAGTGATGAAATCTCGCCAAGGGTTGGAAGAGCGGCTCGAATTTCTGTTCCCGGATCCGCAAGTGCGTGCCGAGCGTCGCCCAGAGTATGATGAGCGATTACAAATTGAGCTGGATGTGATCAACCAGATGGGCTTTCCCGGCTACTTTTTGATCGTAATGGAGTTTATCCAGTGGTCAAAAGATAACGATATACCAGTGGGGCCGGGGCGCGGCTCGGGCGCGGGTTCATTGGTGGCGTATGCGCTGAAAATTACCGATCTGGACCCATTGGAATACGATCTGCTGTTCGAACGTTTCTTGAACCCTGAGCGGGTATCGATGCCTGACTTTGACGTCGATTTCTGTATGGATAAGCGTGACCAAGTGATTGATCACGTTGCCGAAATGTATGGTCGTGATGCGGTATCACAAATTATTACTTTCGGTACTATGGCTGCCAAAGCGGTGATCCGTGATGTGGGACGCGTGCTCGGTCATCCGTTTGGCTTTGTCGATCGGATTTCCAAATTAGTCCCGCCCGATCCGGGCATGACGCTGGAAAAAGCCTTTATCGCCGAGCCCGCGTTGCAAGAGCTGTATGACGCGGATGAAGAAGTTAAAGAGCTGATCGATAAGTGTCGCATTCTGGAAGGCTGTACCCGTAACGCCGGCAAACATGCTGGTGGGGTGGTGATTTCGCCGACTGCGATCACCGATTTTGCACCGATTTACTGCGATGCGGAGGGCAATTTCCCGGTCACTCAGTTTGATAAAAACGATGTTGAAACTGCAGGATTAGTCAAATTTGACTTTCTAGGCTTACGCACCCTGACCATTATTGATTGGGCGCTGGGCTTGATTAACCCACGCTTGCAAAAAAACGGTGCGGCACCAATCCGGATTGAAGCGATCCCACTCGACGATGCGCGTTCGTTCCGCAATCTGCAAGATGCTAAAACCACCGCGGTATTTCAGCTTGAATCACGCGGCATGAAAGAGCTGATCAAGCGGCTACAGCCGGACTGTTTTGAAGATATTATCGCTCTAGTGGCGCTGTTTCGTCCCGGGCCGCTGCAATCGGGGATGGTGGATAACTTTATCGACCGTAAACATGGCCGCGAAGCGATCTCGTATCCGGATGAAAAGTGGCAACATGAGTCGCTCAAAGAGATCTTAGAGCCAACCTACGGCATCATCCTCTATCAAGAGCAGGTGATGCAGATTGCTCAGGTCCTGTCGGGTTACACTTTGGGTGGGGCAGATATGCTGCGCCGTGCGATGGGTAAGAAAAAGCCAGAAGAGATGGCCAAGCAGCGGGCAGTATTCCAAGATGGTGCTGAACAAAATGGTGTCGATGGCGAACTGGCAATGAAAATCTTCGATCTGGTGGAGAAATTCGCCGGATATGGATTTAACAAATCGCACTCAGCCGCTTATGCTTTAGTTTCTTACCAAACCTTATGGTTAAAGACCCACTACCCGGCAGAATTCATGGCGGCGGTAATGACCGCCGATATGGACAACACCGAAAAAGTGGTCGGTTTGGTCGATGAGTGCAAAAACATGGGCTTAACCGTGTTGCCCCCCGATATTAACTCTGGTTTGTATCGTTTTAACGTCGATGATAATGGGGCGATTGTGTATGGTATCGGCGCGATTAAAGGGGTGGGTGAAGGTCCGATTGAAGCGATCCTCGCTGCGCGTCAGCAACAGGGTTATTTTAAAGATTTATTTGATTTCTGCGCGCGGATTGATCTGAAAAAGGTCAACAAGCGGGTGATTGAAAAATTGATTCTGGCAGGCGCGTTAGATAAATTAGGCCCGCACCGTGCGGCGATGATGGCATCGGTGGATGATGCGGTACGCGCAGCCAGCCAACATCACCAAGCCGAAGCATTTGGACAAGCGGATATGTTTGGCGTGCTGACCGATGCGCCAGAAGAGGTTGAGCAAAAATATACCCAAGCACCCGAATGGCCAGAAAAAGTGCGCTTAGAAGGCGAACGGGAAACACTGGGTCTGTATCTGACTGGGCATCCGGTGGATGAGTATCTCAAAGAGCTGAGCCAATACACCAGTTGTCGCTTGAATGAAGCGGCACCAACTCGCCGTGATCAGTCATTAACCGTCGCCGGTTTAGTCATAGCCGCGCGGGTGATGACCACCAAACGTGGCACGCGGATCGGTTTACTAACCTTAGATGATCGTTCTGGACGTATGGAAGTGATGCTGTACTCTGAAGCGTTGGATCGGTATGCAGATTGGTTAGAAAAAGATAAAATTCTGGTGGTTAGTGGACAGGTCAGCTTTGATGACTTCAATGGCGGGCTTAAAATGTCGGCGCGTGAACTGATGGACTTGGGTGGTGCACGTGAAAAATTTGCCCGTGGTTTATCGATTTCGATTTTACAGTCGCAGATTGATCCACTCTTTTTTGAGCGTTTTAGTCAGATACTGGAACCTCACCGCGCCGGAACTGTACCGGTCAATGTATACTACCAGCGCCCAGATGCACGAGCGCGCCTAACCTTAGGCACAGAGTGGCGAGTCACGCCCAGCGATACATTGTTAGACGAATTAAAGCAGCTACTTGGTCAGGATCAGGTAGAACTCGAATTTAACTAAAATTCAGCTAGTGCGCACTAAAGGTGGCCTGGCTGAGTCAGAAAGGATCGATAGATGAGCCTCAATTTTCTTGATTTTGAAAAACCGATAGTCGAACTGGAAACGAAAATTCAGGCGCTGCGTGATGTGTCTCGTCACAGTACGAGCCCATCGGTGGATCTCGACAAAGAACTCGAACAGCTTGAGAAAAAAAGCCTTGAGCTGAAAAAGAAAATTTTCAGTGATTTAGGGGCTTGGCAAGTGGCGCAATTAGCGCGTCATCCACAGCGTCCTTACACGCTGGATTACCTTAACCATATTTTCACTGAATTTGATGAGCTGGCTGGTGATCGTGCTTTCGCTGATGATAAAGCGATTGTCGGTGGCATTGCGCGGCTGGATGGTCGTGCGGTGATGGTGATTGGTCACCAGAAAGGCCGTGAAACCCGTGAAAAAGTGCGTCGCAACTTTGGCATGCCAAAACCGGAAGGTTACCGCAAAGCCCTGCGTTTAATGCAGATGGCTGAGCGTTTCAATATGCCGATCATTACCTTTATCGATACTGCGGGTGCATACCCTGGGGTGGGCGCGGAAGAGCGCGGTCAATCGGAAGCGATTGCGAGAAACCTCAAGGTGATGTCTGGTCTTAAAGTGCCGGTGATTTGTAACGTAGTTGGCGAAGGCGGCTCTGGTGGCGCGTTAGCGATTGGGGTTGGTGACTATGTGAATATGCTGCAATATTCGACCTATTCCGTTATTTCCCCCGAAGGTTGTGCCTCAATCTTATGGCGTGATTCTGATAAAGCCCCGCAAGCTGCCGAAGCGATGGGCTTGATTGCGCCACGCCTGAAAGAGCTGGAATTGATTGATGAAATTATTGCTGAACCACTGGGTGGCGCGCATCGTAACCATGTACAGACGGCACAAAATGTCAAAGCGACTTTGCTGCGTCAGTTAGCCGATCTCGATCAGCTGAATCCGCAAAACTTGCTTGAGCGCCGTTATCAGCGTTTGATGAATTACGGTTACTGTTGATGGCCGAGCCGTTAAGGCATCGCGTCTATAAACACAAGGGTTGGCGAGTGCCAGCCCTTTGGTTTTTCTAGGCTCAAGCGATACACTTGCGCCACGGTTTGGAATTCGGTGTAGCTTATGAGCGATCTCTATCTTCATTTTGTACAGCAAATGGCCCGTTATCCCTTTCGCCAATTGGTGCTGGCATTAAGTGGTGGGGTGGATTCTCGCGTGTTACTGGCACTTTTGGCCCGCGGGCGGGATGAATTTGGCTGGCAAGTGGCCGCCGTGCATGTGCATCATGGTCTGAGTCCACATGCCGATCAATGGGCGAAAAACTGCCAAATGTGGGCGCGTGAAGTGGCTGTGGAATGCCAAGTTGAATATGTGCAACTGGCGATTAATAGCGGTGATAGCATTGAACAGATGGCGCGTGAAGCGCGTTATCAAGCGTTGACTCCGTATATCGATAATGACACGTTGTTGTTGCTTGGTCAGCATGCCGATGATCAACTGGAAACCGTTTTGCTGGCCCTAAAACGTGGCAGTGGTCCGAAAGGGTTAGCGGCGATGGCTGCTTATGCCCCCTTTGGATTGGGACATCTAGCGCGTCCATTATTGATGGTGAGCCGTGAGCAGATTGAAGAGTACGCCGTGCAGCACTCATTGAGCTGGGTGACGGACGAAAGTAACCTTGATATTCGCTATGAGCGTAATTTTTTGCGTCATCAGGTAGCGCCGCTGCTGAGTCAGCGCTGGCCTGCGATCCGCCAAGCGGTGCAGCGTAGCGCCGAACTGTGTGCTGAGCAAGAGTCACTACTGCAAGAGCTGCTGCAGGAAAGGTTACACCAAGCGCAGGCGGCGGATGGTTCACTGGTGATTGCCGATTTGCTGAACTGCAGCCCAGCCATGCGCCGTCAACTGCTCCGTGCGTGGTTTGCTGATCAGCAATTGCCGATGCCAAGCCGGCAGCATACTGAACGACTGTGGCATGAGGTCGCGTTGGCCCGCCAAGATGCCAACCCACAATTAAAGCTTGATCATATCGAAGTGCGCCGTTTTCAGCAGCGCTTGTATGTGGTGCAACCTAGGCTTGATGTGACGGCTTGGCGCAGTGCCATCGTCGCCGATCAAGCGCTGAAGTTGCCACATGATTTAGGTTGGCTTACCTTGCAAAAAAATTCTGCGGGTTATCTCAAATGGCCGGAAGAGGTGAGTCAGTTGTGGGTCAGTTTTGACCCGCAGGGTTTGCAAGCTTGCCCGGTGGGGCGAGTGGGTGCTCGAAAACTGAAAAAACTGTATCAAGAATATGGGGTGCCGAGTTGGTTGCGGCGTCAAATCCCGATCTTGATGTATCAACAGCAAGTGGTTTGTGTCGCGGGCTTATTTGTCGATCGGGCGTGGAGTGGGCAAGAGGGTGAATTGATTTGGTCTAAGTCTTGAACTGGGATCTTTGAATCTATTGCTGTGATTGAAGAGCATCGCATAAGAGGCGAGGCGTGAATCAGACCATGCAGAGCATTGCAACACGAGCTAACCAGTATGGGCTTTTTATTGATTGTTGAGAATAGCTGACAGATAATGCCGAGCAGTGACAGTCGTTTAAGGGATGAACATGAAAAAAATTGAAGCCATTATTAAGCCATTTAAACTCGATGATGTGCGCGAGGCATTGGCCGAAGTTGGCATTACCGGAATGACCGTGTCTGAAGTCAAAGGATTTGGCCGTCAAAAAGGGCACACTGAGTTGTACCGTGGTGCAGAGTATATGGTGGATTTTCTGCCCAAGGTTAAGCTTGAGATCGTGGTGACGGATGATGTCGCGGATCGCTGTGTGGATACCATTATTGAAACCGCGCAAACCGGTAAAATAGGTGACGGTAAAATTTTCATCACTAGCGTTGAGCGTGTGGTACGTATTCGTACTGGTGAAGAAGATGAGGATGCGATCTAACCTTTCATCACCCGTTGATCAGATTGAGAATAAGGAGCTGCGGCTCCTTATTCTATTTTTCAGCTCCTACCATTTGAAAATCAGCTAAGTTTTGAACATAAGTTCAGTTTTTAAAATCGGTTGATTGGAAAATAAGCGCTGTGGCGATGGACAGTGTATTCTTGAATACCGGCTGTATTTTGAGGGCAAGATTTGAGCAAGCAATGCTACACGCGAGTATCGCTAGGGCTGTCACTGTTGGTGGCGGCAGGTGTGCTGGCTTTTTATCGCCTATTCACCATTCCTAACCAGCCAGAATTACTGGTGATCCAGCGCGATCAGATCAGTGAGTCGCTGCACTGTTATCAAGATGTTCAGCCACACAGCTTAGATCAACAGGGGCAGCTCAATCTTTTAGTTTGGAATATCTATAAGCAAAATCGCCCTGATTGGTCAACTGAGCTCAGCGCGCTGAGTGTTGATCGACAACTGCTTTTGTTACAAGAAGCCAATCTTAGCCCTGCATTCGAACAGTGGATCCGCCAACATGGTTGGGCGGGTACCCAAACGCGAGCATTTACCGTGTTTGGCGAAGCGGCTGGAGTGATCAATTTAGCCCAAGTTATGCCGAGCCTTGCGTGTGCTTATACCCAGCAAGAACCTTGGTTACGGCTACCGAAATCGGCGATTTATGCGCGTTATCCGCTCAGTAACCAGCAGCAGTTAGCGGTGGTGAATTTACATGCGGTGAACTTCAGTTATGGCACGAAGGAGTATCAGCAGCAGCTTGCCACGCTGCTGAAGCAGCTCGAGGCTTGGAGTGGGCCAATGATTGTGGCGGGGGATTTTAACAGTTGGAGTGAAGCACGCATGGCACTATTGCGCGCTAAATTACCAGTGCTTGGGTTACAAGCTGTCGCTTTTACGCCAGATCATCGTAGCCAATTTATTAATGGCTTGGCGTTGGATCATATTTTTTATCGTGGCTTGGTGCTTGAAAACGCACAAGCGCCCAAATCGGGCGCTTCTGATCATAATCCACTGCTGGTCAGTTTCCGTTTAGTCGATTCACCGAGCGACTAGGCACTGATTTTCGTGACATCAACATACAGTTTGAGTTGTTGGCCTGGGCGGAGATATTTTTGGTTGTTTAAGCCATTCCATTTAACAATATCGGCGGTTTTGACTTTGAATTTATTGGCAATGCTGCTCAACGAATCACCAGAGCGCACTTTATAGTTTACGGTGCGCATCACGCCAGTCGGTTTGGTATCCTTCCAAATCACCAATTTTTGTCCGCTACGCAGCGCATCTTTCGGTGCCATACCATTCCACTTGGCGAGCGATTGATAAGAGACATTGTATCGTTTGGCAATCGCCCACAGGCTTTCACCAGTATTGACGGTATGCGTAACTTGATATTGGCCACGTGGAGCGGCTTGAGTTTTTGCCAGCCGATTATTGACACTCAGCGCGTAAGCTTTTTCATCTTTGACTGAGGTTGGCACCAGTAAATGATCACCAATCCGAATTTGTGGGCTGGTCATTTGGTTGGCGGTTTTAATCACTTTGCTGGTGGTGTGGTATTTATTGGCAATGCTGCTGAGTGTGTCGCCCGCTTTTACCTGATAGCGCACCACCTTGATGCCCTTGCCACGGTTCTCTTCGATCGCTTGATGAAAGCGTTCAACGTTTTCAATCGGGATCAGTAATTGATGCGGCCCATTAGGGGCGGTGGCCCATTGATTATAGGCAGGGTTAAAGCTTTGCAGCTCTTTGACGGTCAGCCCGGCATATTGCGCGGCAATCGCCAGATCCAATTGCTCTTTCGGATCCACCAAACTCAACACTGGGCGGTTTGCGATGGGTGGAATCGAAAGGCCATAGCGCTCTTGATTGGCAATCACATCGGCTAATGCGAGCAGTTTTGGCACATAACTGCTGGTTTCTTTCGGTAAATTAAGTGAGAAAAAATCGATGGATTTTCCTGCTTGTTGATTGGCTTTGATCGCGCGCGCTACACGCCCTTCACCACTGTTATAAGCGGCAATCGCATGTTGCCAATCACCCTTAAAATGTTGATTGAGGACAGTCAAGTAATCGAGCGCTGCATCAGTAGCCGCTGCCACATCTCGTCTTCCGTCATACCAGAAATTTTGGGTCAGTCCATAGCGCTTGCCGGTGGCAGGCACAAACTGCCACAATCCGGCGGCACTGCCATGTGAATAGGCAAATGGGTCAAATGAGCTTTCGACAATCGGCAACAGAGCCAATTCCATCGGTAGGCCACGCTGCTCGACTTTTTCGGTGATCAGATACAAAAATGGCTCGGCACGGCTGGCAATGGCCTGCAAGTGACGGGGATTTTTAATAAACCATTCGCGGTAAGTATCGACACTCGGATCTTTTGGTATGCCAAGTGTTAACTGCATGGCAATACGTTGCCACACATCAGATTGTTGTTGTGGTGATAGCGTCACTTCTTCAACCACACTCTCCGTCACCTCAATCGAGAGCGAAGGATCGTGTGCTGGACGTACTTTTTTCACCTTGACCGCTGGCGCCGCTGGGTTTACCGCTTGCGCATCGGATGTGGTGGTATCCACTGGTTGGGGGGTTTGACAGCCGACCAGCAGCAATGCCAATACCCAACTGAATTTAACTCGCATGTAACACAGCCCTTATTATTCATGGCTGCTGATGATACTTGCCAGCCGCTAGGGGTGACAAGCGTAAACGTTAAAATTCATTCTTCCATTCACGCAATGCGCTAAAGATTGCGAGCGGATCGGTGCTGGCGGCTCGGTTGGCGACTGCGCGCATGACACTGGGCTGCTCGGTGCGCAAGAATGGGTTGATCAATTTTTCTCGGGCTAAGGTAGTGGGAAGTGTCGGTTGATTATCGGCGCGTAATCGACTGACTTCCGCACGATAAATACGCAAGTTTTCGTTATCTGGCTCTACGGCTAGAGCAAATGCCAGATTAGAGGCGGTGTATTCATGCGCGCTATACACTTGGGTTTGTTCGGGTAGCGCGAGTAGGCGGTTGAGCGAGGTAAACATCTGTTGCATGGTGCCTTCAAAGACCCGGCCACAGCCAGCGGAAAATAGTACATCACCACAAAATAGGTGCTCCTGACCAAGATAACCAAGCTGGCTAAGATAACCAAGGTGACCTAAGGTATGCCCCGGCAAGCCAATCACCGTAAAGGGGTGATCCAATAGTTCAATTTGATCGCCATCTTGCACTGGATGAGTTAAGCCTGCGATCGACTCCTGCTTTGGGCCGATGACAAGCGTATTGGGGAATAGCTGCACTAACTGGCTGATCCCCCCCATATGATCATGATGATGATGGGTAATTAATATCGCTTTTAGGTGTAATTGATGCTGGCTCAGATAGGTGATGACGGGCGCAGCGTCTCCCGGATCAACCACAATGCAGTCGCGTTGGTTATTTTGCAGCAGCCAGATGTAATTGTCGTTAAATGCGGGTATGCTTTTGATCTGTAACATGAGTTGTCTCCGGTTACCTTGATGAGGCGGTGAGCAATGAAACCAGCACGCAGTGATAAAGCGCTTGAAACTCCACACTCATGGTCGCAACTAAAAAATGGCGATTGGGTGAGCGAGTCAATCCAGACCCGTTTAGATGAATGGTGCCCTAAATTGTTTGGTTACCACATGTTAAAGCTCGGCGGTCTGAGTTGTGAGCTTGCCAGTTGTACCTGCAATATTCAACATCAAGTCCATCTCGATGTGAACAATCCACTGCATACCGTGATCGCCGATCGCTACCAATTGCCTTTTTTAGAAAAGAGCATTGATGTGGCGATTTTGGCCCATCAACTCGATTACAGCCATGACCCGCACGGTTTATTACGTGAGGTTGACCGAGTGTTGATTGATGATGGTTATATGATTATCACCGGTTTTAATCCGATCAGTTGGATTGGTCTGGCGAGTTTAATGCCTTGGCGTAAAAATAATTTACCGTGGAGTGGGCGGATGTTCACCCCTAATCGGATCAAAGATTGGCTGAGTGTGCTCAACTACCAAGTGGTGGCCTGTGAGCAATATGCCTTGTTGCCGATTCATAAATATCGCCCATTATGGACTTGGTTAGAAAACGGTTTGGGCGAGTCGAGCAGCGTATTGGGCAGTCTCTATTTTATTGTGGCCCGCAAGCGAACCTGTCCGCTCAAACCGCTGCGATCTCAATGGCGCTTGAAGCGTCGGTTGACTCCGCTTGGCGTCAATTACCGAGTCGACAGCAAATTGCAACAATGAGTCGTGACTCACTTTGATTGGTACGGTTTTAATTCAGTCAGTGTGGCGCATTATTTGGCTTCTGGCTGATAGCCGGTATCGTCGTCAGTGGGATTTTCCGCGGCTTGGCGAGCAAGCTCATCACACATTTCATTTTCGCGATGTCCCGCATGGCCTTTGACCCAGCGCCACTCAACTTGATGGCGTGCTGTTTCACGATCAAGGGCTTGCCACAGGTCGGCATTTTTAACCGGCTTTTTGTCCGCGGTTTTCCAGCTGCGCAGTTTCCAATTGTGGATCCATTGCGTAATACCTTGGCGAACATACTGACTATCCGTAGTGAGAATCACGCGGCAGGGTTCTCTAAGCGCTTGCAATGCCATGATCGCAGCCAGCATTTCCATCCGATTGTTGGTGGTGAGGCGATAACCGCCAGCCAGTGTTTTTTCAATTTGCTTATAGCGCATAACGACGCCGTAGCCGCCAGGTCCCGGATTGCCAAGGCAGGAGCCATCAGTGAAAATTTCCACCTGTTTGTTCATGATTTGATACTATTGGGTCACGCAAAGAATTGGCATAGTCTGACATAGATATCCTCATGAATACTAGCAACAATGCAGAATACCAACGCATCGTAGTCCTCGATACCGAAACCACCGGTATGAACCGCGAAGGCGGCCCCCATTATGAAGGGCATCGCATCATCGAAATTGGTGCAGTTGAAATCATCAACCGTAAACTGACCGGGCGGCATTTCCATGTCTATTTAAAACCGGATCGTGAGATCCAACTGGAAGCGATTGAAATTCACGGTATTACCGATGAATTTTTGCGTGATAAGCCACAGTACAAAGAGGTTCATGCCGAGTTTCTAGCCTTTATCAATGGCGCGGAGCTGGTGGCGCATAACGCACCGTTTGACGTCGGCTTTATGGATTATGAATTTGCCAAACTCGGTCCAACGACGGGCAAAACTAGCGATTTTTGTAAAGTGACCGATACCTTGGCGATGGCCAAGCGAATTTTTCCGGGTAAACGCAATAACTTAGATATTCTGTGTGAACGCTACGGGATCGATAATTCGCACCGAACGTTGCACGGCGCTTTGCTCGATGCGGAGATTTTGGCTGACGTTTATCTATTGATGACCGGTGGACAAACCTCATTGCAATTTTCATCAGCCACGCAAAATAGTGGCGATCTGAGCGCAGAATCACTAACCCGAGCTCGTACAGCACAAAAAGCATTAAAGGTTTTGTATGCCAGCGCCGATGAATTACAAGCACATCAAGATCGTTTAGATCTGGTGGCCAAAAGTGGCACTTGCCTGTGGCGTAATTAGGAGTGGTTATGTTGAGGATCCTCGCGTTAATAGTGGGATGTTGGATCAGTTTCAGTGGTTTTGCTAACCAGTCGTCGAGTCTGTCGCTGCTTGATAACCGATTTCGCGTCGATCCAAACATTTCGCAAATCACTTTTGTGATTTACCGCGAAAATAATTCACAACCTGTGGTGTTAGTACGCCCTGATGGGCGCAAATATTATCAGTGGCGTAATCCAGACCATGTCCGTTGGTATCAAGAGCCATCGATGGACATTATTTCGATTGATGATCCGATGCCAGGACCTTGGCAAGCGATTGGTAAAGTGACACCTAAAAACCACATCAAACTGATTTCAGATCTGCAATTGACCAGTGATGTCTTACCCAGCCGCGTGTTTCAAGGAGAAGAGCTAAAATTCACGGCTCGCTTAACCTCGAATGGGCAACCGCTATTGCTGCGGGATTTTTTAGATCGAGTACATCTTAAAGTCACCTTTACTAAATATATCGATAATGAAGAGTCATTGGCTAAAGAGGCGCGGCCGATCCCAGTTGTGATTGGCGAATTTGCCGATGATGGCCAGTTGCTGGATGAAAAGCCCGGTGATGGCGTGTTTACGGTTGCACTAATGATGGCGGTTGAACCGGGTAAATATCGGGTGCGTATTACCTCTGGTAATGGCGTATTCCTGCGCGCTCAAGAGCAACAAGTGTTGGTCTATCCTAATCCTATATTGACTACCTTTATTCAATCACGGGTCAGCGGCACGCCGCATCAAGTGATGCTCACCGGAGAGCAAGGTATGATTGAGCCCGGCTCATTATTGGCGCATATTGTTCATCGTCATCCTTACCAAGATGACTATCTGGTACAGGCTCAAGCGGAGAAAAGTGCCCTGACCACCAAGGTGACGATTCCTTATCAAGGGGAATTGGGTCAT
The DNA here is from genome assembly GCF_029635775.1 of Vibrio misgurnus. Classification (NCBI taxonomy): domain Bacteria; kingdom Pseudomonadati; phylum Pseudomonadota; class Gammaproteobacteria; order Vibrionales; family Vibrionaceae; genus Vibrio; species Vibrio misgurnus. The sequence goes on from NZ_CP113241.1 coordinate 690,695, forward strand.
TATGCTTGGCATGGCAAAGTTTGGGCTACTGAGTTAGCTGCGCAGCGTGAACTCTATTTTCCGATCGCCGATCAGACTTACAGTGTGGTGGATGAGTTAAATCTGGCTGAGGTTCGCCGGATCCAGCAACAGGAAGAGGCGCTGCGTCTACAGCAGGAACAAGAGCTGCGCATGCTGCAAATGCGTGAAGCACAGCGCAGCCGTACCATCATCTACATTATGCTCGGAAATCTTGTAGTGTTGATGTTAGCCCTAACCGGCTGGTTTGTACTGCGCAAAATCAAACGTGAAAAAGTACAGCAGCCACCGATGCAATTGAATATGCCCAATAAAAACAGCAAGTGATGCTACCCATCGAGTTATCAGTGGGGCTGATCGGGTATCCCCTTTCTACTTGAAGCGGTAGCGGTGTTGGCTAGGTTCGTTCACCCTAATCACAACAGGGAGAGGTTATCTCCCTGTTGTTGTTTCAGCGGCTTAATCTCAACTGATCCGTGATGGATTGCCAGCTCGTGGTCAATCTTACCGTTTGATGCTCGACAGCTTGGCTGGTTTGGGTAAACTCATGTCAATTGAATCGCAGGACTGATTGTGCTTGGTTCGGATCAGCCTGAATCACTAAAAATGAAAATCACCATAAGAGAGATGCGTTATGTACCAGGATTTAATTCGTAATGAACTGAATGAAGCTGCTGAGGTTTTACAGCAATTTTTAAGCGATGATCATAACATTGCCCAAATTGCCGCCGCGGCGAAACTGATTGCGGATTCGTTTAAGCAAGGTGGCAAAGTGCTGTCTTGTGGTAATGGTGGATCCCATTGTGATGCCATGCATTTTGCGGAAGAGTTGACTGGCCGCTATCGTGAAAATCGCCCCGGTTATCCTGGGATCGCGATTTCAGATCCGAGCCACATCTCTTGTGTGAGTAACGATTTTGGATACGACTTTGTGTTCTCTCGCTATGTTGAAGCGGTTGGTAGCAAAGGCGATGTGCTGTTTGGTCTGTCGACGTCAGGCAATTCTGGCAATATTCTAAAAGCGATTGAAGCTGCACAAGCCAAAGGGATGAAAACCATTGCTCTGACTGGTAAAGATGGTGGCAAGATGGCTGGCGTGGCGGATATTGAGATCCGGGTTCCCCATTTTGGTTATGCTGACCGTATTCAAGAAGTGCATATTAAGATCATTCACATCATCATTCAGTTGATTGAAAAAGAGATGGCATAAGACTGAGCCGTGCTCAGCCATCATCGCTGGGTGCTTGGTTAAAGAAAGGATCAATTTTCATCAGGAGTGGTTTAAACCATGTGTGAATTGCTCGGCATGAGCGCGAATGTACCCACCGATATCTGTTTTAGTTTTAAAGGCTTAGTGCAGCGTGGTGGAAAAACTGGCCCACATCGTGATGGCTGGGGGATCACTTTTTATGAAGGCAAAGGTTGTCGTACTTTTAAAGATCCGCAACCGAGCTGCCAATCCAAAATTGCCGAGTTAGTTTTGCAGTATCCGATCAAAAGTTGTGCGGTGATCAGCCATATTCGTCAGGCCAACCGTGGGGGCGTGAGTCTTGAAAATACTCATCCATTTACCCGTGAGTTATGGGGACAATACTGGACATTTGCCCACAATGGCCAGCTCACTGATCACCAAGCGTTACTGACTGGTCGGCATCGTGCGGTTGGTCAAACCGACAGTGAATGGGCGTTTTGTTGGTTGCTCAATCAGATGGAACAACAATTCCCAGCCGGTCCTACGAATTGGTTAGAGATGTGGCGCTATGTGGCGCAGTGCTGTGATTCACTGCGTTCGCTAGGCGTGTTCAATATGCTGTTGTCTAATGGTGAATATGTGATGGCGTATTGTAGCAATCATCTGTACTGGATCACGCGCCGAGCGCCATTTGGCCGAGCCACATTGCTCGATGAACAGGTCGAAATCAATTTCCAAGAGGAAACTACACCGAATGATGTGGTGTCAGTGATTGCCACTCAGCCGTTAACCGGCAATGAGAGCTGGCAGCGTATGAAACCGGGGCAATTTGCGCTATTTCATTTGGGAGAGCGAATCGCCGACAATACGGATTGACTGGCCGAAGTCGCCTTAGTCGATCTGCATGCTAGGTCGATCCGCATGGCTGATGGGTGGTCAAAGCATTTGCCGTGCTAGATAAAACAAGGGTTGCACGATGGCAACCCTTGTTTGGTTTTTACTTGGCGATTATTCGCTGGCGTAGCCATGCATGCCAAGCACTTCACCATCGAGATAGGCTTTGCCTTGTTGCATGGTTAAGCGACCTTCGACAAACCATTTCACCACGAGAGGGTAGATGCGGTGCTCTTGATCTTGCACCCGAGCCGTCAGCTCTTCGACACTATCTTGCTCGAAAATCGGTACCTTGGCTTGCAAAATCACTGGGCCACCATCAAGCTGCTCAGTTACAAAATGCACACTGGTGCCATGTTCTTCATCACCGGCATGAATCGCTCGTTGATACGTATTCAAACCCGGATATTTAGGCAAAAGTGAAGGATGAATATTGATCATTCGGCCTTGGTAGTGGCGAACAAATTCACCACTTAGGATGCGCATATAACCCGCCAACACCACTAAATCAGGCGCAAACAGGTCGATTTGCGCCATCAATGTGTCATCAAAGGCATCGCGGGTTGGATAAGCTTGAGGATCAATAAAACAGGCGGCAGCGCCAGCCTGTTTGGCGCGTTCTAAACCGTAAGCTGTTGCTTTATTGGAAAACACAGCCGTTACTTTGCCACCTTGAATACTGGTTTCACAAGCATCCATGATCGCCTGTAGATTGGTTCCGTTTCCCGAAATTAAAACAACAATGCTTTTCATGATTAGTTGATCTCTACCTGCGCTTGATCGCCATGTGCGGCTGCGATTTCACCGATCACCCAAGCGTTTTCGCCTTCGGCTTGCAGTAGAGCGACGGCCGCTTGTGCTTGCGCTTTAGGCAGCGCAATGATAAGGCCAACCCCACAGTTGAAAGTGCGGTACATTTCGTGAGTGGTCACGTTACCTTTTTGTTGTAGCCATTGGAAAATCACTGGCCATTCCCAACTGTTACCATCGATCACCGCTTTGGTGCCTTCCGGCAGCACGCGAGGAATATTTTCCCAGAAGCCGCCACCAGTAATGTGTGAGATGGCGTGAATATCGTGCTCGGCGATCAGTTTGAGGCCTGATTTGATATAAATCTTAGTAGGTGCGAGTAAGTGCTCACCAATGGTTTTACCGGCGAGTAGTTCATTTTTGTCCGCTTTAGAGACTTCAAGGATCTTACGTACCAGTGAGTAGCCGTTAGAGTGTGGGCCGCTTGAGCCAACCGCGATCAATGCATCACCGATTTGTACTTTACTGCCATCGATGATCGCTTCTTTTTCCACCACGCCGACGCAAAAGCCAGCTACATCGTAATCTTCGCCTTCATACATGCCCGGCATTTCTGCGGTTTCGCCACCAATCAGGGCACAACCTGCTTGTAAACAGCCATCGGCAATCCCAGTAATCACTTCTGCGGCAGTATCGACATCCAGCTTGCCGGTCGCATAATAATCGAGGAAGAACAGCGGCTCTGCGCCTTGTACGATTAAGTCATTGACACACATGGCGACCAGATCGACACCGATGGTGTCATGTTTTTTCATATCCAGTGCGAGACGCAATTTGGTGCCTACGCCGTCTGTACCAGAGACTAAAACTGGATGTTTATATTTGGTTGGTAGCTCACATAGTGCGCCAAAACCGCCTAGGCCACCCATAACTTCAGGGCGACGGGTACGCTTCACTGCACCTTTAATTCGTTCAACGAGTGCATTACCTGCATCAATATCGACACCTGCATCTTTATAGCTGAGAGATGGATTATTACCGTTCACGGGGAAGTTCCTCGGTCTAGTTGGATATGAAAACGGCGCTATTCTACAGGGCTTAAAACAAAAAGGAAAACGTTTGCGTAAGGTTTTTATCCGGTTTTAGCATCGAAAAAAATCCATAAATCAGTGTATAATCCGCAGGTTTAAATTAATGAAGCCGGAGTTGGACATGAAAATTGTTGAAGTTAAGCACCCTCTTGTAAAACACAAACTTGGCCTGATGCGTGAAGGCGACATTAGCACTAAGCGTTTTCGCGAGCTGGCGACCGAGGTTGGCAGCCTGCTGACTTATGAAGCAACGTCTGACTTTGAAACTGAAAAAGTGACGATCGAGGGCTGGAATGGTCCCGTTGAAGTGGATCAAATCAAAGGCAAGAAAGTCACCGTAGTGCCGATTTTGCGTGCGGGCCTTGGCATGATGGATGGTGTTTTAGAACACATTCCTAGCGCGCGGATCAGCGTAGTTGGGATCTATCGTGATGAAGAGACTCTTGAGCCAGTTCCTTACTTTAATAAACTGGCTTCGAACATTGAAGAGCGTATTGCACTGGTGGTTGACCCGATGCTGGCTACTGGTGGTTCGATGATTGCCACCATTGATCTACTAAAAGAGAAAGGTTGCCAGCAGATCAAAGTGCTGGTGCTGGTCGCGGCACCAGAAGGGATTGCTGCATTAGAAAAAGCTCACCCGGATGTTGAACTGTATACCGCAGCGATTGATGAAAAGCTCAATGATAAGGGTTATATCGTACCGGGACTCGGTGACGCAGGCGATAAGATTTTTGGAACCAAGTAATCCTATCAACGGGTTGAGTTAACAATGCGCTACTGAAGCTTGGATAAGTATCGAATACAAACCAAGGGAAGCCATGGCTTCCCTTGGTTGTGTTCGTGGTGCATGACGAGTTATTTGGACTTTCTTAGGCTCAACGTGCCCCCGGTACGTGGTGCGGGTTTGGCAGGCGTGGAACTGTTGCCGCTGGCATGCGTCGTCGTTGCGCGCTCTGGACGGTGCTGCGCTTTTTTCGAGTTTGGCGCATGGCGAAATTGTTGGGCATTGTTACCGTGATAGGTTTTTGGATTGCGGCGTGCTTTTGATTCACGATTGGCATCTCGACTATCAAACAGTTTGGCGTCGGTGGCGCGTTTAATCACCTCACCATTTGAGGCGACTTGAGATGCTTCTTCAGTACCACTGGAGCCTTCACACATTGCCAGAATTTCGCTCACTTCCGTTTCGGTTAAATAGCGCCATTTTCCGTTCGGGATCCCATCTAAAGTGATGTTCATGATCCGTACCCGCCGTAGTTTAAACACCTCATAGCCTAACGCTTCACACATACGGCGAATTTGGCGGTTAAGCCCTTGGGTCAGCACGATCCGAAACGAATAAGGTGTTTCTTGGGTGACTTTACACGGCAGGGTAATGGTATCGAGGATGTTGACGCCTGCCGACATCTGCTGGATAAATTCAGCGGTGATCATCTTATCTACGCGTACCACGTACTCTTTCTCGTGGTGATTACCGGCGCGTAGAATTTTATTGACGATATCGCCATCATTGGTCAGGAAAATTAATCCATCAGAAGGTTTATCTAAGCGACCAATTGGGAAAATACGCTTACGGTGGCCAATGAAATCAACAATATTACCAGCAATATCACGCTCGGTAGTACAAGTGATCCCGGTTGGTTTATTTAATGCGATATAGATTGGGCGCTCTTTGGCTCGTAGCGGTTTGCCATCAATACAGATCTCATCTTGCTCCGTGACTTTACTGCCCACTTGTGGGGGTAAGCCATTTAGCGTCACTCGGCCTTGTTCAATCAGTTTGTCTGCTTCTCGGCGTGAGCAGTAGCCCGTTTCACTAATGAATTTGTTCAGGCGTTTTTCGGTGGGTTGCGACATACAATTTCCTCACGTTTCACAACGGATGGTGGCGCAGCATCTGCTGCACAAAATCCGCGCATTCTAGCAGCTTTAGTCGTGTAGCCAAGACGTTTCTGCTTAAGTTTAGTGTGTTATTCATGGTGGGGGCTTTTTCGGTGCGCAGTACCAGCTTGTAGCTAAATGGTGATCTGTAAGATGATTGTCCAATCCTTTGCTATTATTATGGGCTGAAAATTAAGTCGCAACCCACTAGCTTGCGCTGTAGTGCTGAACTTTTGAGCAAACGCGCTGACTTGCACAGAAAGTATAGCCATAAGGGTTGCGCTTCCAATCATAACGAGTAATATACCCAACGTTCCGGTGAATAGCGCAGCTTGGTAGCGCATCTGGTTTGGGACCAGAGGGTCGGGGGTTCGAATCCCTCTTCACCGACCATATTTAAGGCCTCAGCATTTATGCTGGGGCCTTTTTGCTTTTTGCTTTTTGCTTTTTGCTTTCCTGTATCCTGCCTGTTACCTAGAATGGTCCGTTCCTTCATCGGCACCCCCCGCTATGCATTAGAGCTATCCCATGAGATCTGTTGAGTTGGTTATTTTGCTAGTGGTGATTTTCATTTAGCCATTGCTGCTTGGCCGATACGCTCATCTGTCTAGTTATCATCATTCGCTGACGAGTAAATCAATCGCTCAATCCGGTATATCACTATATCAAATGGTGGTTCTCGCTGTGGTTGTGGAGTGAATGATGGTATTTGCATCGTGGTATCCCCATTCTTGCGTTGCGACAAAAACGTCATTTTTGCTCCAAATTAACGTTTTTGACGGAGTGCGAATGATGATAATGATCACGTTTTACTGATTTGTTCGAGCGATTTCACGCATTGTTCGGATTACTCAGTGTGATTTGGCTCACTATTTTGCGTAGGGATGAGATTTTAAAGTGTGATCTAGCTTGAGTAAAACTCGTCAAAAATGAAGTTCCGTTTTTGACGAGAATCGTATCTTATTGACAATGTTGATTTTTATTTTAATGTCAATTTGTAAAGTTTGAACAAGATCACTGGCGTAAAGGATTAATTTTGCGCTTAGAAAAAAGTACCGCTAAATATCCCTGAATTTAAGGTAAAGCCATTGGCTGATGTCGTTTTGAGATTGGGTGCAGGCAGAGCACTCATCATCATTCACTAATTTAGGGTAACTATTATGTTGAACAAGAGTCTTATCTCTCTCGCAGTTCTCGCCTCATTAAGTGGCTGTGCGCTGACTACCTCTTCACCACAAGATGTGGTCAATGCACTGGCCAACAATCTCGATGTTCGTTATCAGGTGATGGACAATCATGGCGCGGATAATGGCCTTGCTTGTCAAACTCTGGAAGCGGAGTGGGCCTCTTGTAACCAAGTTAATATGACTTTGGTCAATCGCGGTGAAGCAGTTAACTCAAAAGATTGGGCGATTTATTTCCATAGCATTCGTCTTATCCTCGATGTGGGCAACGATCAGTTCAAAATTACTCGTGTCACCGGCGACCTGCACAAACTGGAGCCGACCGAAAAATTTGCTGGCTTTGCTGCTGGTGAAACAGTGACGTTACCGCTGATTGGCGAATACTGGACACTGTTTGATACCGACTTTATGCCAGGTGCTTTTGTGACCGCACCTGATGCTGAACCAAAAGTGATTGCTTCGCTGAATACTGAAGATGTGGCGAGCTTTGTCTCTGGGCTTGAGGGCGACAATCTTAAGCGTACGCCAAGTGATAACAACGTGTTTGCTCAAGCGGCATCTCGCTTTGAAAAGAACAGTGATGTAGCGATGCAAGATGTTGCGAGCGCGCTGATCCCAACTCCACTACAAGTCAAAACCCAATCCGGCTCAGTATCGATTGCCAAAGGGATTGCGCTGCCAAGCAAAGCGTTTGATGCCGAGCAAACTAAGGCGCTCAATGCACGTGCCGAGCTGCTGGGTGTCAACCTAAAAGGAGTCTTACCGACTCAAATCGCGATCAGCCCGAAAACATTCAAAGGTGATCTGGCCAAGTCTGGTTCTTACCGTTTAGCGATCACCGACAAGCAAATTAAAGTCACCGCCTTTGACCAAGCTGGCGCGTTTTATGCCATGCAATCACTGCTTGGTTTAGTCGATATGGCCAATGCGAGCCAACTGCCTAAAGTTGAAATTGTCGATGCGCCACGCTTTGCTTACCGTGGTGTGATGGTCGATGTAGCGCGTAACTTCCATTCTAAACAAGCGATTCTTGCGACCTTAGAGCAGATGGCGGCTTACAAAATGAACAAGCTGCATCTGCATTTAACCGATGATGAAGGTTGGCGTCTTGAAATCCCTGGCTTGCCAGAGTTAACCGATATTGGTGCGCAGCGCTGTTTCGACCTGAGTGAAACCGAATGCGTGTTGCCACAGCTCGGCTCTGGTCCAACAAGCGATAACTTTGGTTCTGGCTATTTCACCAAGCAAGATTATGTGGAGATCCTGCAGTACGCTAAAGCGCGCCATATTGAAGTGATCCCAGAAATTGATATGCCAGCCCACGCTCGCGCAGCATTAGTCTCGATGGAGGCTCGCTACCAACGTTTGATGCAACAAGGCGATGAAGCGGCAGCCAATGAGTTCCGCCTGCTTGATCCGCAAGATACTTCGAATGTCACCACGGTCCAGTTTTACGATCGCATGAGCTTTATCAACCCATGTTTGGATTCATCAAAACGCTTTGTTGATAAAGTGATCACAGAAGTCGCGGCGATGCACCAAGAAGCAGGTATGCCATTGACTACTTGGCACTTCGGTGGCGATGAAGCGAAAAACATCAAACTCGGTGCCGGTTTCCAAGATTTGAATAGCCAAGAGCCAGTCAGTTGGAAAGGTAACTTGGATCTGAGCAAGCAAGATAAGCCATTTGCTCGATCACCACAGTGTCAAAACTTGATTGCCAATGGCACTGTGAGCGATTTTGGTCACTTACCAAGCTACTTTGGTGAGCAAGTGTCTAAGTTGGTGGCCGAGAAAGGCATTCCTAACTTCCAAGCTTGGCAAGATGGCTTGAAGTACAGTGAGGGTGAACAAGCGTTCGCAACGGAAACGACCCGCGTTAACTTCTGGGATGTCTTGTACTGGGGCGGCTCTGCCTCTGCGTATGAGTGGGCAGAGAAAGGTTACGATGTGATCATCTCTAACCCAGATTATGTCTACATGGATATGCCTTATGAAGTGGATCCGAAAGAGCGTGGTTACTACTGGGCAACTCGTGCGACTGATACACGTAAGATGTTTAGCTTCGCACCAGAAAACTTACCACAAAATGCAGAGACCTCACTGGATCGTGATGGCAATGGTTTCAGTGGCAAAGGCGAAGTGAAAGGTAAGCCTTTCTACGGCTTGTCAGCTCAGCTTTGGTCAGAGACGGTACGTACCGATGAGCAATATGAGTACATGGTGTTCCCACGTGTTCTTGCTGCCGCTGAGCGTGCATGGCACCGTGCTGAGTGGGAAAACAGCTATAAAGTAGGGGTTGAATACTCACAACAGACCCAACGTGTCAACCATAAAGCACTCAATGCGGATTGGAACCGTTTTGCTAACGTGATCGGTCAACGTGAGTTGGCTAAACTTGAGAAAGCAGGCATTGATTACCGCCTCCCTGTTCCGGGTGCGAAGATCGAGAACGGTCATTTGGCCATGAACGTTCAGTTCCCTGGTGTCGCGCTGCAATACTCATTGGATGGTCAAACTTGGTTGAATTATGACGCACAACAAGCGCCAGCTGTAGCGGGAGAAGTTTGGATCCGCTCGGTATCGGCAACCGGTGAGCGTACCAGCCGAGTGACTTCGCTGAAATAAGCTCAGCGAGATCGACATTTCACTTAATGGATAGTCAAAGCCTCCGCATGCGGAGGCTTTGTTTTATCGTCCAATCAAACCCTATTCTCAGCGTTGATTAATTACCTTGATGGAAGCGGTACTCAAATACTTGGCCGTGTTCATTAAAAGCGTAAACCGCATAGCTGTCTTTCTTATCACCATATTCCATGCCCGGTGAGCCCATCGGCATACCCGGTACCGCTAGCCCTTTGGCATTTTTCGGTGGGTTAGCCAAAAAGTCTTGAATATCTTGCGCCGAAATATGGCCTTCAAATACATAGCCACCGATTTCCGCGGTGTGGCAAGAAGCCAACTTGGGGGCTAAGCCAAGTTGTTGTTTGATGCCATCCATATCTTCATGGATAACTTCCTTTACGCTAAAGCCATGTTGCTGCATATGTTTCGTCCACTCGCTACAGCAGCCACAGTAAGCGGATTTATGGTTGATGACCTCGACAGCCAGCACTTGCCCTGCAAAGGTGGTAAGCAGAGCAAAGGTCAATAGTGATCGTTTCATGGGTTTCCTCATTGAGAGTGTTGATTGAAAGAGATGTGGCACCAGCGCAGGCGATTGGCATTACTGACCACGGTGATCGAGGAGAGCGCCATTGCCGCACCGGCAATCACTGGGCTCAGCAAAAATCCAAAAGTCGGGTACAGTACACCTGCCGCAATCGGAATGCCAAGCGTGTTATAAATAAAAGCACCAAATAGGTTCTGTTTCATGTTGCGCACCGTTGCCTGTGATAGCTCGATTGCACTGACCACGCTGGTGGGGGCTGAGTTGAGCAGGGTGATTTGTGCACTTTCAATCGCGACATCACTGCCACTGCCCATCGCCATGCCAATATCTGCTTGAGCGAGTGCTGGCGCATCGTTAATGCCATCACCAATCATTGCAACTTGATGCCCTTGCTGCTGCAACGCTTGAATATGCTGCGCTTTTTGGTCGGGCAGCACTTGCGCAATCACTTGAGTGATGCCGAGTTGCTGCGCGATAGCGTTGGCGACCGAGGCATGATCGCCAGTCAACATCACGGTATGGATCCCAAGTTGATTGAGCTTTTGTACCGCAAGGGCTGAGCTCGGTTTAATTGGATCGGCAATTGCCAATACGCCTTGCAATTGCCCCGCATACGCGATGGCAACCGGAGTCCAAGCTTGGGTGGCAAACTGGTGCAAATATGGTTCAGCTACCGATAAATCAATGCCTTGTTCTTGCATCAATGCTAAAGAGCCGATGAAAACGCTGTGCTGCTGGTAGATGGCGGATAGACCACGTCCACGTCGGTTGGTAAATTCCGTGACCTCAAGCGGAGCAATCTCACGCTGCTTGGCATAATCACACATTGCTTTGGCAAGAGGGTGCTCCGATTGCTGCTCAAGCGCATAGAGTAAACCAAGCAACTGCGCTTCATCCCCTTGCAGCACATGCAGTGCTTGCACGGTTGGTTTGCCTAAGGTGAGCGTGCCAGTTTTATCAAATACTACGCAATTGATGTGACTGGCGGTTTGCAGCACATTGGCATCGCGGATCAAAATCCCCATTTCGGCCGCTTTGCCGATGCCAACGGTAATCGACAGTGGCGTGGCTAAACCTAAAGCGCACGGGCAAGCGATGATCAGCACCGTGGTGGCGACCACCAGCATGTAACTGGCTTTGGGATCGGGGCCATACCAGTACCATAGCGCAGCAGACAGCAGTGCGATACACAGCACCACGGGAACAAACACCGCGGAAATTTGATCGGCCAAGCGAGCCATGGCGGGTTTGCTACTTTGGGCTTGGCGTACCATTTGAATAATCCGCGCGAGCATGGTTTGTGAGCCAATTCCGGTGGCGTGAATCACTAAGCTACCGTCTTGATTGAGCGTTCCGGCCGCGACTTGCGCGCCGATTTCTTTGAGCACTGGGATCGGCTCGCCGGTTAGCATCGATTCATCCAGATAAGAGTGGCCTGAGTAGACAACACCATCAACCGGGATTTGCTCTCCCGGTTTGATACGCAGTGCCATACCTAACTGAATATCCGCGACGGTAATTAACCGATCGCCTTGCTCGGTTACTTGTGTCGCGTGCTGAGGTTGTAAATTAAGCAAAGCTTGCAACGAGCGGTTAGTGCGGCTTTTGGCTTTGGTTTCAATGTGATGGCCCAGTGAAATTAAGCCAATGATCATGGCCGTCGCTTCAAAGTACACATGCCGTGCTGCTTCAGGAAAAACATGCGGCCAAATCACCACCAGCATGGAGTAAACCCACGCTGCACCGGTACCTAGTGCAACTAGAGTGTCCATAGTGGCTCGGCGGTGAGTGAGTGCTCGCCATGCATTGACAAAAAAGTGACGCCCAGCCGTGACTAATAGGGCGAAGCAGAGCATACCGATTCCGCCCCAAAGCCACTGATCATGGCTGTTGCGGATCATCATATTACCGCCCAAGATGCCCCACAGCATTAAAGGTGTACCCAGCGCCATACCGAGTAAGGCACTCTGCTGATGCTCTTTTTGTAACGCATCCAGTTGTGCTTGCTGCTTGGCTTGCTGTTGTGCGGGGTCATCTAAGATCTCTGCTTGGTAGCCAGCACTTTGAATGGCGTTAAGCAGTGATTGTGGATCGGACAAACTGGCTTTAACCAACGCGCTTTGCTCGGCTAGGTTAACTTGTGCACTGTGTACCCCCTTAATCGAGAGCAGCGCTTTTTCCACCGATGCGACACAACTGGCGCAGGTCATGCCTTTAATAACAAGAGAGAATGTTTGGCTGGAGGCCTCGCTTTGTTGTGTGTTCGAGGAGTTCTCAGCATCAGGCGTGTCAGTTTTTTTCTCATCAATCGAGGCTGCTGGTGCTAGTGTGGATTCTTGTTCTGCTGCTATAGCTAGATAACCCACTTCGGCCACCAGCGCTGTTAGCTGTTCTGTGGTTAAGGTGGTGACCAAAGCAAGCTGATCTTTACTGATTTGTAGCTTGGCAATGTCTGGTCGTGCGCTGAGGTGCGTGGTGAGTTTATTGACACAGCGCGCGCAGTTTAAGCCCTGTAGGCGATAAGTTTGCTCGCAGCCGGCTTGATAACCCAGTGCTTCAATGTGAGTGAGCACTTCACTTAAGCTGGTATCAGTATACAGCTCAATCGAGGTTGGGCTCAGCGCGGTGATCTCGATAGTGAGATGCTGAGCGAGGTGGCGCTGCAGTTTTTGTGCACAGCTCATGCAATGCAGGCCACGCAGTGGTAAAGCAAAGTGGTTCATAATCGCTCCTCCTAGCGGAATGTCATCAAGCATAAACCTTGCCCTTAAGGTAAGGTCAAGCCTTCCTTACCACACTTATATTGCTCAGTATGAATTTGCAAAAAATCGTGCGTAGCATCGTGTCAGCTCGGATGTTAGAATACCGCCCAAAATTTCGCAGGCTGAGCACTCAGCAAAAGAATCTCATAAAGGTAATTGAAATGACGGTTAAAACTCGTTTTGCGCCTAGTCCAACTGGGTATCTGCACGTAGGTGGTGCGCGTACAGCACTCTATTCTTGGTTGTATGCAAAAAGCCAAGGCGGCGAATTTGTGCTACGTATTGAAGATACGGACTTAGAGCGCTCAACTCAGGCGGCAGTAGATGCCATTATTGAAGGCATGACGTGGTTAGGCTTGGAATGGGATGAAGGCCCATACTACCAAACCAAACGTTTTGACCGTTACAATCAAGTGATCGATCAACTATTGGCGGAAGACAAAGCCTATCAATGCTATGCCTCAAAAGAGCTGCTGGATGAAATTCGCGCCGAGCAAGAAGCCAATAAAGAGATGCCGCGTTACGATGCGAACCATCCCAAAATCCAAGCGGTCAATGCAGCGGCTAAGCAAGGCGATCCTTGCTGTATTCGTTTCCGTAACCCGAAAGAGGGTAGCGTAGTTTTTGATGACCAAATCCGTGGCCGGATCGAAATCCGTAATGACCAACTCGATGATCTGATCATTCGTCGTACTGATGGCACGCCAACCTACAATTTCTGTGTTGTTGTAGATGATGTCGATATGGGGATCAGTCATGTAATTCGTGGTGAAGACCACATCAACAACACGCCGCGCCAAATCAATATTTACAAAGCCATGGGCGCTACCATCCCAACCTTTGCCCATTGTGCAATGATCTTGGGTGACGATGGTGCCAAATTGTCTAAGCGTCATGGCGCGGTTTCTGTCATGCAATATCGTGATGAAGGCTACCTGCCTGAAGCGCTGCTGAACTACTTAGTGCGTTTAGGGTGGGGACATGGCGACCAAGAGATTTTCTCACGTGAAGAGATGATCAACCTATTCAGCCTTGGTGCGATTTCAAAATCTGCATCAGCGTTTAACACTGACAAACTGCTGTGGTTGAATAATCACTACATCAAAACGTCAGAGCCGGAGTATGTGGCGAAACACCTTGAGTGGCATTTTGATCATCAAGGCATTAACAAGACGACTGGGCCAGCATTGGCTGAGGTGGTTAAGTTAGTGGGTGAGCGTTGCAATACCCTAGTCGAACTGGCTCAGCAATCGCGTTACTTCTACCAAGATTTTACTGAGTTTGATGCGGATGCAGCGAAGAAACATTTGCGTGGTGTCGCGAAAGAGCCATTGATGCTGGCACTGAGTAAGATTGAAGCGCTGAGCGACTGGAATACCGAAGTTCTGCACCAAGTCATTGCACAAGTGTGTGAAGAACTTGAGATTGGTATGGGTAAAATCGGTATGCCACTGCGTGTGGCAGTGACGGGCGGCGGTCAGTCACCATCGGTAGATGCCGTGATGAACCTGATCGGTCAATCGCGGGTGATTAGTCGTATCAAAATGGCGTTAGCGTATATTGAAAATCGTGAAGTAAACGCACAGTAACCATTAATCTTCTTCATAACCAGAAAGTCGCAGCATAAACTGCGGCTTTTTTGCATCTCATTATTTCGATTTAGTGTTATACACTAAAGTTAATTTGTTGTGCTTTTGTTTTTCAAAAAGATAGCAAAAACGTGACAAATTATTAACTTAATCACCTTTTGCTTTTTGTTTTATCCACTATAGTTACTTTAACAAAAAGGTTGGCTCTCAGCAGAACTAAGCTTTTTGAATGGTCGTAGCGCGGTGAATCGCGAGCGACGATAAGCATAAAGATAAAAGGGAATACTATGAAAAAGCTAGCGGCAATTATTTCAGCGACGTTATTTCTGGCCTCTTCTGCAGCAGTAGCAGAATTATATGTTGGGGGTAAAGTCGGTCAAACTTGGCTAAATGATGCATGTCTGACTGGTCAGCCTTGTGATGATGATAGTCAGATGCTAGGTGCGATTATGGGCTATCAAGCCAATCAATGGCTATCTTTAGAAGGTGGATTTGATTACTTAGGTAAATTCACTGGTGCAGGATTGAATGATAGAAAAACCAAAGCGATCACTTTGGCACCCAAATTGAGCATCCCTCTTTCAGAAAAATTTGCATTATACGGTAAACTGGGTGGTGCTTTTGTCGATTACGGCAGTAAGGATGATTACTCATACCTTGGTGCGGCAGGTTTGGAATTTAATGCCAACCACAATGTGACTTTACGTCTGGAATATCAAAATATCACCGATATCAACAATGATATAATCCGTGCGAGTGCGGAGAGTGCCACTCTTGGTATGGTGTATAAATTTGGTGCTGTTGAGCAACCTGCACCGGTGATTGAGGCGCGTCCGGCCGAACCGGCTCCTGTGGAAAAAGTTGCGGTGACCAAAACCTTTACTTTCCAACGCCTTGATAGTAGTAGTACCTTCGCCAGCGATAGCGCCGAGTTAAAACCGGATGTGATGCCAAAACTGGATAAAGTGGTTGGTTATCTCAACCAATACCCACAAGCGAAAGTTGAAGTGGTTGGTCATACTGACTCCACCGCTTCCGAAGCTTATAACCAAAAACTCTCTGAGCGTCGCGCGCAATCAGTTGCTAAGGCATTAGAAACAAAAGGGATTGAGCAATCACGGATTACCGCAAAAGGTGAAGGTGAGCTAAAACCGATCGCGACTAACAAAACCGCTGAAGGTCGTCAGCAAAACCGTCGGGTTGAGTTGGTGATCCCTGAGTTTGAATATCAAGTGACTGAATAACGTTTCACTTCATCACTGATGTTGAATCAACAAAGGCCCGAATGGGCCTTTGTTTTTCTGGCTCGGCTAGCTTCGGTTTGGCTAACCTTTGTAAGGTAACCTGTTTATTTGAGGTCAATACTGTTTAGGCGCCCCATAAACACTAACAGTTCTAAGCAGTCTTGGTGTGCTGCCAGTAGTGCTTTTTTGGTTTTGGCATAAGCGGCGAGTTTGCCATGCTTGTTGATGGAACACACTACGCTGCGAAAAACGCATCTATCTTGGTTGTCATACTCACGCCACGCTGCAATATAGCAGGCATCTCTTGCCTTTGGATCTTCAAGAGTGGGTCTGGGCTTATAGATAATTTTTGGCTCTAAGCTATGGGGTAAACGCGTCATTAAATAAGGATCTTTGAGAATTTGCCGCCAAAACTTGCCCCACATTGCTAAGCCGAGTTGATTACGCAGCACAATGGCTTTTTTCAGCCCTTTTTGTTCACCCAGCCGTATAAAACCGACCGAACGGTGTAGCACAGTGTCGTCCGGTGTATGAATATGAATTTTATAGGCAGTGTTGGCTTTGGAAATGAAACGATGACCCGTATTGGTCGATAAGTTACTTTTCGGCATGATCAATCAATATCAATGAAACTATTGATAGTAATAATAGAATCTTTTCGCTAGCACGAGAAGAAATGTGCAGCAGGAATGACCAAAGCTTGACATCCAAGCTTGTTTGTTCGGCTGCATCGCAATTAGCCATCCAGTAAAAAGTCCAGTCAGTTATGATTATCACTGGATGAGCTCGGCCGGATTAATTTGCGTGCGGCGGGTGATTAAGCATGAAGTGCCAGTTCGACACTTCATCAAATCGCTTATAGCTGTTTATGCATCACATCGCCAATTTGAATGCTGTAAGCAAGTTCAGGCTGATCAATAGTCACTTCCGCTTCATGCTCATAGACGCGAGAGACGGTTAAGCTAATCTCACTTTGAGTCACTTTATTACGCGGTAATCCTTGCTGATCAATAAAGGCACCAGTATGCCACAGGCTAAGTTTATCTCCGGTCTGCACCCCGTGGATCCGTCCGAGATCAATAGTGGCAGTGCTACCAAACTTAGCAATAATTTGCGGTAAGGTTATTTTGCAGGAAATTTCAGATTCCAGATCAAGCATGATATTGCGGCTAACACGCAGCATCATTTCACCATAGGTCGATGCCCAGAAGCGCGCACTGCGCGTATCAATTTGGCTGGTTTTAGGAAATGGCCAGCGCGCTACCTCACGGTAAGTACGGCTCATCACTTCATTACCGGTTTTGCCATCAAATACACTCAGTTGCATGGCAAACTGGCGATTGATGATGTCATCTTGCAAGGTTTTCTGCTCGATGGTGGCGGTTAAATCATTGATCACTCCACCAATAATGTATTGTGCACCGGCATCTTGAGCGATCATCTTGATCCGATCTGGCGCTTTAGGGTCAATATCGTATTGGGTGGTGCCAACGGAAACAAAACTGCGAGACTCTTGTTCTAAGCGGCGATTGATCACTTGCGCAAAATCATCGCCGACTTGATAAATTTGTCCCATTACCGCTTGTTGGGGTGAGGCGAGATCAATATTGCCGATCAGCATGGTTTTTTTGTATTGCTCAATATGGCAAGCGTTTGCCGATGGGTAAATATCAATTCGAGCACGGACATACATCACGTTTTTGATGGTTTTGCGCTCTTCTATCTGGATATAGCGCACTTCATGATTGGAGAATAAATACTCTTTACGTTCTGATTCTAAAAGCGGCATTAAATTGCTGATACTGCCAATATCTGCCCCGGCAAAATTTACCGCCTTATACAGTGCATCTTCTAATGCGTGTAAACGCGCCACCTCTTTGGAAGAGACGATGGCGGCAGAGCCTGTCACCTCATACCATGCAGCATAGGCAGGTTGTAGATAAAGGCTTAGCCAAAGCATTGAAATTATGCATAAAATATTTTTTTTCATCGTAACTTCCCAAGTGGGTATAAATTTTGCTTTTCAAATCCTAACTGATGTAGGCATTGCTGTTCTGAATAATACCGATTGAGAAAAGCAAGGAGCGTTCCAGTTTAATCGAGTGAGAGGCTGAAATGCGCGCCATAGTATATCTGGAGATGAATAAAATGAAAAAATGGCTTTCCTTAGTACCGGTAGTTTTATTAACTTCGTGTGCCTATGCCCCAGTTTATAACGGCAAAGAGCCATACAATGGTTCACAGTTTATGTTGATGGAGAGTCCACGCCATACCTTGGATTTCTTTGTTGAGAGCTTGACCGAAGATTTGATGCTCTCCAATACCAGCATCACCGCTCGTACCCCGATTGCCGTAACTTCATTTGTCGATTTACAAAATATGGATACCACCAACTGGTTGGGTAATTCGGTTTCTGAAGGGTTTATTCATCAATTTCAGCGACGTGGATTTAAAGTGGTTGATTTTAAAACCACCGGCTCGATCCAAGTGACCCAGCAAGGTGATTTTGCCTTTAGCCGCGATTGGAAAGATCTGTCCCAAGAGCAAGAAGTGCAATATGTGCTCACCGGAACCATGCTCCGACAAGAAGGAGGGGTAATGGTTAATGCGCGTGTAGTCGGGATGCAATCGCGAATTGTGGTGGCAACAGCACAAGGCTTTTTGCCGGCAGATCGGATTGGGCGAGACTTAGATACTCTCAATAGTATTCGCACTCAAGATGGTGTGTTGATCCGCTCTGATCCCACCATTACTCAACCTTATACGGTTATTCTGCGTCCATAGGAGCTGAGCAATGAAATCGAGTCTATTTCTGCTGATCGCAGTGGTGATGATGGTGGGATGCCAACCGTTGCAAACCATGCGTCCTGACGATTGGTTAAGTGCGGTTGGCTATGCCAGCATTAGTGAGCAAAAAGGTCGCAATGATGAAGAGAAACAAGTGCGAGCGATGCGTGCTTCAAAAATCGATGCATACCGTGAACTGGCAGAACAAGTATATGGCATGCGAGTCAGTGGCCGTGCTGAGTTACAAGATCAGCGGCTCGGCACTGAATTGACTGCTGGAGCAGTGGATGGGGTGATCCGTGGGGCGGAAGTGATCCGCAGTTATAAAGTCGGTGACAGCTATGTGACTGAACTGCGTCTCGACATCCGTAAGATGGATAAGATGCGCAATTATGGTGAAGTCCAACAGGTTCCAGAAAAGCGTCAAATGACCTTGTTTTAAACGGCACTCTTGCGTTAATCCCATCAAAAAAGCGGCAATGATTGCCGCTTTTGCTTTATCTGTTCTCTTGACTTACCACGCTGGATTGATCACTTTGTGGCGAGGGATATTAGGCTTTGATATTGGTGCCTAATGTTGAAATCGTGTGGGTTTTACCGGTAGCACTATAAGTCATCCCGATTTTGCCATGGCTTTGCTGCATCATATTATTCAGCTTATTAAAGCTCAGCTGTGCGCGAGCCAAAGCATCACCATTAATTTGGTTCGCTTGTTGGCAATCAAGAATAATACGGCGGATTTCACTGACCAAGTCGCTGAGATAAACATCTTCAGTCAGGCTCACGACATGTGGATGCTTAGCAATGCGTTGATCAGTTTGTTGTAATTGATTGATCAAGGTGAGTTTGTGTTTCGCGATCGATTCGATATCAGTAGAAATTCGACGGGTAATCGCAATCTTTTCCGTTTCGAGAACCACTACTAATTGCTGGGCATTTTTCAGTTGAAACTCGATTAAGTCTTTTAATACCGCCATTACCAGATTGCCTGTGAGTTACATCATCGATCATATCGTGGATCAGAAAAACGTTTATTAAAGCGTAAGGCTAAACTTTTAGGCTTAAAAATGATGCCATTTTTTAAAAGCCATTAAATGGTTTTAAAAACTGCCGAGCTCTTTTTCAAATTTGATCATGTTATCTGCCAGTTTATCTGGATCCACTACATAGGAACCATTGGCGATCGCTTCTTTGATGGCGGCAACTTTAGCGCTATCAAAACTGGGTCTAGATGCCATCTCATGGTGCATTTCACCAATCGCTTTGCTTTGTAAGCTAAGCGATACCGCATCTTGCCCACTGGCCGATGAGCGCAAGGTTGCACCGGATTGTGATGACGAGCTGCTGGCATCTGAAGAGCGCAGATTGGTACGGTTGGTCGTATTTAACGACTGTCCTGCGCGAATGTTATCAATACCTGCCATAGATGAGCCTTTTCCATAAACTTTAATATGTACCATCAGTATCGACCATAGCGGTCAGAACTTTAGCGTTTTTTCACTCAATCAGCGCCTCAATGATATGGTGCTTGTTGGTTAACGGATGTGATCCATCAAAATACCACGCTAACTTCGCCCACTGCGCTGACTTGGGCATCGATTATACGGTTAGATTTGTCGTTTTTCACTTTTATCTGTTCGCCGACCACCCCATCTGCTAGCGCCGTGCCTTTAGTTGTGATCGACATACCAGATTTTCCTGCTCGAATCACAACGCTTTCATTACGACACACAATACAAACATCATTTTGTTCAATCACATCGCCTAGGCGAATATTTTTTTTGATTTTTGCACCAATCACGTTTTCTGGATTGGAAAAACCTTGCCGCCGGAAACGCAGCAGATCTACCATACTGACAGTGACATCGGAGGCGGCAATCATTTGTCCGCGGGTCAGTGGAGTGGCGGCGATGACCAATGGAATGGTCATAGTTAAACGGACGGGCACATAAATGCGCCAATTATCGCTTTTGCATTCAACCAATACGGTGATATTAGCCGACGATCCCTTGCTTGAAGAGGCATGGGTAGTGAGTGGTTCAGCACAATCGGTTGCGAATAAGCGATCATCTAAGTTGGCAGCATTTACCACTAACTCCCCGTTAGAGGGCATATCAACGGTGTTCAACACATGATTTTCCGCCGCTTGCCTGATGGCTAACAGTTGTTCAATGGTTGCAGAATTGGCCGCTAGACTAAAGAAAAACAGTAGCAAGCCGATACAGCTATAAAATATTGCATAGAAAGCTCTACACTTAGTTATGAAATGTGAATGGATATCGATCTTCGGCAGCATTTTTGTTTCTCTAGATTCTTCATAGCTTGTAGTAGACTATCACTTTTTTTGGGTAAAGGTTTAAGATGGAGATGAGCTCATGACGGGTATTCTGGATTCTGTGAATCAGCGTACACAACTGGTCGGGCAAAACCGATTAGAACTATTAACTTTCCGTCTGAACGGTCGTCAACGTTATGGCATTAACGTTTTCAAAGTAAAAGAAGTCTTGCAATGCCCTCGATTGACCGTGATGCCTAATTTACACCGTTTGGTGAAAGGGGTGGCGCATATCCGTGGTCAAACGGTTTCGGTGATTGATCTGAGTTTGGCGATCGGTGGTCGTCCAACGGTCGATGTGGCGAAAAGTTTTGTGGTGATTGCGGAATTTAACCGTACCATCCAAGCATTCTTGGTTAGCTCAGTTGAGCGTATTATCAATATGCGTTGGGAAGCGATTTTGCCTCCGCCGGATGGTTCGGGTAAAGCTAACTATCTTACCGCGGTCACTAATATCGATAATGAGCTGGTGGAAATTATTGATGTAGAAAAGATCTTGGCGGAAATCGCGCCGGTTAATGAAGCGATGACCCAAGATATTGGCCAAGAAATCGCTGAAGTGGAACAGGAAAAACCGATCGTACGCCGGATCTTGATTGCGGATGATTCGAGTGTGGCACGTAAGCAGGTTCAGCGCGCGATAGAATCGATCGGCTTTGAAGTGATCTCCACCAAAGATGGTAAAGATGCTTACGAAAAACTGTTGGAAATGAGCAGTAATGGTCCGATCCTCAGTCAAATCTCGCTGGTCATTTCAGATATTGAAATGCCGGAAATGGATGGCTATACCTTGACCGCTGAAATTCGTCGTCATAATGAGCTGAAAGATCTCTATGTCATTTTGCACTCTTCATTGAGTGGGGTGTTCAACCAAGCTATGGTTGAGAGAGTCGGGGCTAATGCATTTATTGCGAAATTTAATCCTGATGAGCTTGGTAATGCAGTGAAAGCTGCGCTAGTTAAATAATAAAGAGAAATGAATGACCGCCATAACGATTAGCGACCAAGAGTATCGCGACTTTTGCCGATTTTTAGAATCTCAGTGCGGGATCGTGCTGGGTGACAGTAAGCAATATTTGGTACGAAGTCGTCTTAGTCCACTGGTCACCAAATTCAAGTTAGCTTCATTGTCTGATTTGCTGCGCGATGTGGTGAGTGGACGCAACCGCGACCTGCGAGTCGCGGCGGTCGATGCGATGACCACTAATGAGACCTTATGGTTTCGAGATGGCTACCCATTTACGGTATTAGCCGATAAATTGCTGCCGGAAATGGCGGCCAATAAACGACCGATCAAAATCTGGTCTGCAGCCAGTTCATCTGGCCAAGAGCCGTATTCGATGGCGATGACCATTTTGGAAGTGCAGCAAAAACGGCCGGGCTTGCTACCGAGCGTATCGATTACCGCGACCGATATTTCGACCAATATGCTGGATATGTGCCGCGCGGGTATTTATGACAATTTAGCGCTAGGGCGTGGTTTATCACCAGAGCGGCGGCGAGTCTTTTTCGAAGATACCAACGATGGCCGTATGAAGGTCAAAGATAACGTAAAACGATTGGTGAATTTCCGAGCGCAAAATTTAATGGAAAGTTATGCACTGTTGGGTAAATTTGACATTATTTTTTGCCGTAACGTACTGATTTATTTCTCGCCAGAGATGAAGTCAAAAGTACTCAATCAGATGGCGGCGAGCTTAAATCCTGGCGGTTATTTGCTACTGGGCGCTTCGGAGTCTCTGACTGGTTTGACGGATAAATTTGAGATGGTGCGCTGTAACCCCGGAATTATCTACAAGCTCAAATAATCAATCGTTAATCGCTCATTTGGCCCAGCATGCGCTGGGCTTTTTTGTATTTAAAGCCAAGCGATGAGTACGATGATCAGCAATATGACTTGGCGTTCACGGCGCGCGACTGAATGGTTCTCGCTGAGTTTGGCCTAGAGTTTGCTTGCTCATCGGAAATTATGTGGTTGGTCGGTCACCACTGATGGACATCGGTGAGCGGTTTTCCGTGAATGCTTTAAAGTTGGTACGCTAATTGCAGATAATCTGATTCATAACGGTCAGTTCTTATCGAAGAGGCAATATGGCTATTTCTTTTGGCAATGCTCTAGGCATTCACCAGCATACGGTGGGCGTGCGTGAGCGCAATTCTGAGCTAATGGCCACCAATATTGCGCAGGCCAATACGCCGGGCTTTAAAGCTAAGGGAATGGATTTCAAAAAAGCGTTGCAGGCGGCAAGCTCGGGGGCAAGTATCAACCTTAGCCGTACCGATGGTCGGCATATTCCTGCCTCTTCGACGATGAGTGGGGAAATTCTTTACCGCTTACCGACACAACCTGATACCGGTGATGGCAATACGGTCGATGTCGATTTAGAGCGTAATTTATTTATGCAAAACCAAATTCGTCATCAAGCATCATTGGATTTTCTTGGTAATAAATTCAAGAATTTAACCAAATCGATTAAGGGGGAGTAGTGAGATGAGCTTATTTAGCGTGTTTAACGTCACAGGATCTGCGATGAGTGCCGAAGCGGTACGTCTCAATACTACCTCTAGCAACCTGGCCAATGCCGATAGTATTAGCAGCTCTGCCAAAGAGACTTATAAAGCTCGCCATGCGGTATTTGGTGCCGAGCTAAGTAAAGCGGGTTTCAAGCGTGATCCTAACGTGCCGGTTAAGGTGCTGGGGATCATCGAGAGTGATAAACCGCTGGTGGCTGAATTCAATCCTGAGCATCCGTTAGCCAATGATGAAGGGTATATCTACAAGCCTAACGTCAATGTCATGGAGGAGATGGCAAACATGATTTCAGCGTCTCGCTCTTATCAAACTAACGTGCAGGTGGCCGATGCCAGTAAACAAATGCTGCTGCGTACGCTGCAGATGGGTCAATAAGGGTAAGGAGTTAACGTATGGCCGGAATCAATAATGTTGGTCAAAGCGGCTTGTCCTATATTGATCAGCTAAAAGCTCTACAAGAGCAGAAAAAATCTGATGAAACGACTGGGCAGAAAGCCCTCAAGCAAGAAGATTTTCTTTCTCTGCTAACCAAGCAGTTAGCTCAGCAAGATCCGTTTAAACCGGTTGGCAATGATCAAATGATTGCTCAGATGGCTTCGTTTGCCACGGTAGATGGGATTGGCAAGATGAACACTCAGTTTGAGAGTCTCAACTCGTCACTGACCTCTAACCAAGCGTTGCAAGCGTCATCACTGGTTGGACGTGATGTACTAGTGCCCGGTGCGGCAGGTATGAAAAGTGCTGAGGGTGGCATGGCGGCAATGGTTAAGTTGCCGCAATCTCTCGATAACTTGTTCATCCGGATTGAGAATGAAGCGGGTCAATTAGTACGCACCTTTGATGTCGGAGCCAAATCAGCTGGTGATAACCGGGTTGAATGGGATGGCAAAGATCAGAGCGGTAATCCATTGCCAAGCGGCAAATATAAAGTTAAAGCGTCGGGTTTGCTGGATGGAGCGAGTAAAGAGTTTGGTGTCTCCACCTATGCGAACGTCAACAGCGTGTTATTAGGTAAAGGCGATGGCAACGTTCTACTCAACCTCGCCGGTTTTGATGGCCCAGTTCGACTGGCTGAAGTCCTCGAAGTAGGCAAAGCGTGATAGCGCTAGCTAGATAGATAGGAGAATTACTTATGTCATATATCTCTCTTAGTGGTTTATCCGCCGCGCAGATGGATCTCAATACCACCAGTAATAACATCGCCAACGCCAACACCTTTGGTTTTAAAGAGTCGCGTGCCGAATTTGGTGATGTCTATTCCACCTCGCTGTTTACCAATGCCAAGACTACCCCTGGACAAGGTGTGCAAGCCTCCAAAGTGGCACAACAGTTTCACGAAGGCTCGAGTATTTACACCAATAATCCAATGGATTTGCGTATCTCTGGTACCGGTTTTTTTGCGGTCGCGAAAGATCGTCTAGTGCCACAGCAAAATGAATTGACCCGTAATGGCGCATTTCATCTAGACAAAAACAGTTACATGGTTACCGCCAATGATCAGTTTTTGCTCGGTTATGAAGTGAATCCAGATACTGGTGATGTGCTCTCTTATGAGACTAAACCGATCAATATTCCGCCTCAGTTTGGTAAACCCAAACAGACCTCGAATATCGAATTAGGGGCTAACTTACCGGCTAACGGCGATCTTAAAGATCCCACCCTGTTTGATCCCACCGATCCAGAAACCTATAACCGGACCACTTCATCGACGATTTATGATTCAATGGGGCAACCCTATAAGCTGACCACTTATTACTTGAAAGATATGAATCAAGCTAATACGTGGCAAACGTACTACACGGTGACCGATAAAAGCGGTGAAAAACCGATTAATATCGTCGGTGGTGATGCGACAAGCCCTAGCGGCCATGTTGGGCACACCATGCGTTTTAACAATGATGGTACGTTGGCGAGCTTAAATAATGGTCAGCCGATTGTGAGTGAACCTCTAGGCAGTGGTGAAAATCCAGTTGACTTAAATGGTGCCGATCCAACGCAAGTCTTATCGTTCAAATTGGATACCGCAACGCAATTTGCCGCGCCCTTTGAGTTGACTAAATTTGATCAAGATGGCGCAACGACTGGCTTTCTGACCAAAATTGATTTTGACGAAAATGGTAGCGTACTGGCCACCTACTCAAATGGTGTGAATACCACTTTAGGCCGTGTCGCCTTGGTGCGGGTGGCCAATGAGCAAGGACTGGACAAAAAAGGTGGCACCCAGTGGGATGCGACGCAGTTCTCTGGTGCTAAAATTTGGGGTGAATCCAACAAAGGTTCGTTTGGATCGATCAGTAATGGCTCATTAGAGCAGTCCAACATTGATATGACTCAAGAGCTGGTTGATTTGATTTCTGCCCAGCGTAACTTCCAAGCCAACTCACGCGCATTGGAAGTACATAACGGGCTACAGCAAAATATCCTACAGATCCGCTAATCGTTCTCAACCCCATTTTGCCGCGGCAAAGTGGGGTTGCCTCTTTGCCCTTATCGGGCGGCAATCGCCGCGATTGCTCTGCTCCAAACCGCTATCTTCCTGATCTATAAATTATAAATAATTGGCATGTTATTTGCTTTGTATGCTCTAACTTACGATTTGGGAGCAGATTATGGACCGCGCATTGTTTTTAGCCATGAGTGGCGCAAAGCAAAATATGCAGGCGATGCAGTTACGAGCCAACAACCTTGCTAACGTTAGCACCACCGGTTTTCGTGCCGATTTAGCACAAGCTCGCTCAATGCAAGCTTACGGTGATGGGCTCCCAACTCGTGTATTTAGCATGACAGAGCGCCCTGGGCATAACTTTGCCCAAGGCAGTGTGATCACCACTGGGCGTGATTTAGATGTGACCATTCAAGGGCAAGGCTGGATTTCAGTGCTGGATAAAACCGGTAAAGAAGGACTGACTCGCAACGGTAATTTGCGCATCGATGAAACCGGCTTATTGCTCAATGGCAATGGACATCCGGTATTAGGCGAAACTGGTGCCCCGATTTCATTACCCGTACCGCTCAACAAAGTACAAATTGGTAGCGATGGTACGATTTCAGTCCGTCCACAAGGTGCGCCAGCAGATGCAATGGAAGTGGTGGATCGGATCAAACTGGTGCGCATCAATGATCAGGCACTGTTTAAAGATATCAATGGTTTGTTTCGTGCCACCGATCCCAATACTCAATTTGAAGCCGATGCCAGCGTGAAAATTCTGACCGGTGCGCTCGAAGGTAGCAATGTCAATGCGATCGGTGAAATGACCAGCCTGATCGATTTGCAGCGTCAGTTTGAAATGCAGGTCAAGATGATGAGCACCGCAGAAGAGATGGATAAATCTTCTGATTCACTGCTTCGTACCAGCTAATTTAAGTTAGGAGCCAAAGTATGCAACCTGCACTGTGGGTCAGTAAGACCGGCTTAGATGCCCAACAAACCAATATTGCCACGATCTCCAATAACCTCGCCAACGCCTCGACCGTAGGCTTTAAAAAAGGGCGTGCGGTATTTGAAGATCTGTTTTACCAAAACATTAACCAGCCAGGCGCACAATCTTCGCAAAACACTCGTTTGCCGAGTGGTTTGATGCTTGGGGCGGGTTCTAAGGTGGTGGCAACCCAAAAGGTGCACACCCATGGTAATGCGCAAACCACATCCAACAGTTTGGACATGATGATTGAGGGCGATGGCTTTTTCCAAATCTTGATGCCGGATGGCAACATCGCTTATAGCCGCAATGGTCAGTTCACACTGGATGATGAAGGCGCGATCGTCACCTCCGGTGCCGGTTATCGTTTACAACCGGAAATCGTCATCCCAGAAGAGGCGATTTCGATCACCATTGGTAACGATGGTGAAGTTTCGGTCCGCGTACGTGGGCAGCAAGATAACCAAGTGCTTGGCCAAATTACCACGGTGGATTTTATTAACCCCGGTGGCTTAGAGCCGATTGGACAAAACCTTTATTTACCAACCGGCGCCAGTGGTGAGCCACAAGAAGGCGTGCCGGGATTAGATGGTTTGGGCGATATTCGTCAATCAATGTTGGAAACCTCCAATGTCAACGTCACCGAAGAGTTGGTCAACATGATTGAAGCGCAGCGAGTGTACGAGATGAACTCAAAAGTGATCTCAGCCGTCGATAAGATGATGAGTTTTGTTAACCAACAACTGTAATAGCTGATTGAAAGAGGCCCGCGATGAAACGTCTACTCGCTGTAAGCTTATTGATTTTGCTTTCTGGCTGCAGCTTAATTCAAGCGCCGATTGAGTCGTCTGAAACCATTCAAGGCACCACCACGGTGGATGCAGTGGAAGGCGATAAATCCGAAAGCAGCTCAGGCTTAACCGATGCACTGCGTAACCGCACCGATCCTGTCGCGGGCGATCCTGCATGGGCACCGATTTATCCCAAAGCGAAACCGGAGCACTATGCAGCCGAAACCGGATCTTTGTTTAATTTAGCCCGATCCAACAGTTTGTACGATGATTCAAAACCGCGCGGGATTGGTGACATTATTACCGTTAATTTGAATGAAAGTACCAAAGCGGCGAAAAGTGCTGATGCGGATCTGAAAAAGAAAAATGATGCATCAATGGATCCACTTGCCGTCGGTGGCAGAGATTTAACCATTGGTGATTACAATTTTTCTTATGCGCTGAAAAATGATAATAAATTTTCAGGTAGTGCAGCGGCCAATCAAAGTAACAGCATGTCTGGTTCGATTACCGTTGAAGTGATTGAAGTGCTTGCTAACGGTAACCTAGTGATCCGTGGGGAAAAATGGCTCACGTTGAACACCGGCGATGAATATATCCGCTTAAGTGGCACCATTCGTCCGGACGATATTGAATTTGATAATACGATTGCCTCTAACCGAATTTCTAACGCGCGGATCCAATATTCGGGTACCGGAACCAATCAAGATATGCAAGAACCTGGATTCTTGGCACGATTTTTTAATGTGTCTTTATAAGTCGCGCCGCTGGACGAGTTTTTTGACAGCATAATGCACGGTGAGGCCTTAGGGCCTCATTGTTGTTTTTAAGAGTAAGGTTATCCGCCATGAAAAAATATACGATTTTATTGATGTTGCTGCTGGCTACCAGCGTACAAGCGGCACGGATCAAGGATGTCGCACAGGTTGCCGGGGTACGTAACAACCAACTGGTCGGATACGGCTTGGTCACCGGTTTGCCGGGCACGGGAGAGTCCACACCCTTTACCGATCAAAGCTTTAACGCGATGCTGCAAAATTTCGGCATTCAATTGCCACCCGGTACTAAGCCTAAAACCAAAAATGTTGCCGCGGTGATTGTGACGGCCGATTTGCCAGCTTTTTCCAAACAAGGGCAAACCATTGATATCACCGTCTCCTCGATTGGCTCCGCCAAGAGTTTACGCGGTGGTACCTTGATGCAAACCTTCCTCAAAGGTTTGGATGGGCAAGTATACGCCGTGGCGCAAGGTAATTTAGTGGTCAGTGGTTTTAGTGCCTCAGGTGCGGATGGCTCTAAAATCGTCGGTAATAACCCAACCGTGGGCATGATTTCCAGTGGTGCGATTGTTGAGCGTGAAATCCCTAATCCATTTGGCCGCGGCGATTACATCACCTTTAACCTATTTGAGTCCGATTTCACAACGGCGCAGCGGTTAGCGGATGCCGTGAACCAATTTTTGGGGCCACAGATGGCTTCAGCGGTGGATGCCGCTTCGATCAAAGTGCGCGCGCCGCGTGATTTGAGCCAACGGGTGGCGTTTCTCTCCGCGATTGAGAATTTGGAATTTAATCCCGCCGAGAGTGCGGCGAAAATTATCGTTAACTCACGCACCGGCACCATAGTGGTTGGGCAAAATGTGCGCCTTAAGTCGGCTGCGGTGACCCACGGTGGTATGACCGTGGCGATTAAAGAAAATCTTAATGTGAGTCAGCCCAATGCCTTGGCAGGTGGCCAGACGGTAGTGGTGCCAAATACTGAAATCGAAGTCACCGAAAAACAAGGTAAAATGTTTAAGCTTGAGCCGGGACTGACACTGGATGATCTAGTCCGTGCAGTCAATGAAGTCGGCGCAGCTCCTTCCGATTTAATGGCGATTTTACAAGCGTTAAAGCAAGCCGGTGCGATTGAAGGTCAGTTGATCATTATTTAAGGATCCCATCATGATTAATAATTCCAATGATATTGGCTTTATTCACGATATCGCGAGTCTGGATAAATTACGCCAACAGGCGGTGAATGGCGATCAAGCCGCTGAGCAATCGGCGTTAACGGCGGCAGCTCGCCAGTTTGAATCCATTTTCACTTCGATGATGCTGAAATCAATGCGTGAAGCGAACAGCGATTTTAAATCGGATCTGTTCGGTAGCCAGAATGAAGATTTGTATCAGCAAATGCTTGATGAGCAGATGGCAAGCGAGCTGAGTTCATCTGGCTCACTGGGCTTGGCTGATATGATTGTCGCTCAGCTCTCGGCAGGGCAAAGCGCGAGCGCTCAACGCGGTGAAGATGGCTTTCAGCAAGCCATGCGTCGTGTGGAGCACGCCCGGCAAACCGCCAGTGCCGCGCGTGATGAGCTGCAGGTGGCGCAGGTTGATCGATTGGATAAAACGCAAGTTGCCGAATTAAGCCCCAGCGATAGTCGCCAGTCATTTGTGACTAAACTGAAACCTTATGCCGATAAAGCGGCTCGGGTGCTTGGGGTGGATTCTTCGCTACTGATTGCGCAAGCGGCATTAGAAACCGGCTGGGGGCAAAAAATGGTCAAAAACGCCCGCGGTAATAGCAATAATCTGTTTAACATCAAGGCCGATCGTAGTTGGCAAGGTGATAAAGTCGCTACGCAAACCTTGGAATATCACAATCAGATCCCAGTGATGGAGAAAGCGGCTTTTCGCTCTTATCCCAGTTTGGATGCCAGCTTTAATGACTATGTGCGTTTTCTGGAAAGTAACCCACGTTACAGCCAAGCGCTGGCTCATGGCGGCAATAATGAGCGTTTTATTCACGGTATTCATCGTGCAGGCTATGCGACCGATCCTCAATATGCCGATAAAGTACTGCGTGTTAAAGCTCAAATCGATGATATGGATTTGCTATAACTCGCCGGTCGGAACGGTTTCGGCGGCGCTGCTTTATTATCCTTCCCTTCTCAATCACCACTAGTGGTGGTGATTGTTCCCCAGCTTTAAAACATTTCCATGCTGTGCTGATGCCCATCGCTTATTTAGGGTTGATTTTAAACATAAGCTACTATTTTTATTAGATTAAATCCCACGTTGTTAAACTGGCATACATATTGCTAATACTGTTTAGATTCAGTGATTTTTACTGATTAATATCGGTTTTCGGGGGCAGTATGGCGTCTGATCTTCTGAATGTGGGTACGCAAAGCGTACTGACCGCTCAGAGACAACTCAATACCACAGGTCATAACATTTCTAATGTTAATACAGAGGGTTACAGCCGTCAGTCTGTACTCCAAGGGACCAATATGCCCCGCCAATATGGCGGTGAAACTTATGGTATGGGCGTACATGTGGAAAATGTTCGCCGCTCATGGGATCAGTTTGCCGTTAAAGAGCTGAACATGGCCTCGACCAACCATGCCTTCAAAAGCGATACTCAGCAAAACTTAGATATGTTATCGAATTTGTTATCATCGGTGGCATCGAAAAAAATTCCTGAAAACCTCAATGAATGGTTTGATTCGGTAAAAAGCTTGGCCGATTCCCCGAATGATTTGGGCAGCCGTAAAGTGGTATTGGAAAAAGCGCGGCTGATTTCGCAAAACCTGAATGACTTTCATGAAACGGTTCGTCAGCAAAAAGACATCACCAACAAAGGATTAGAAGTGGGCGTTGAGCGGATCAACCAGCTTGCTCTCGAAATTCGTGATTTACAGCGTTTAATGATGCGTGTTCCCGGTCCACATAACGATCTGATGGATAAGCATGAAAAAATGGTCGCCGAGTTGTCGCAATACACCAAAGTGACCGTGACGCCAAGAAAACAGGGTGAAGGTTTTAATATTCATATCGGCAATGGGCATACCCTAGTTTCTGGTACTGAAGCGAGCCAACTGAAAGTCATTGATGGTTTTCCGGACACTCAACAGCATCGTTTAGCCATGGTGGAAGGGCAGGCGCTCAAACCGATTTCAGCGCGTGATATCGGCGGCAAAATGGAAGCCATTTTGGAGATGCGTGATGAGCACATTCCTTATCTGATGGACGAAATCGGTCGATTAGCACTCTCATTTTCCTATGAAGTGAACAGCATACAAGCTCAAGGCTTGGATTTGCGCGGCAACATTGGTGAGCCTCTATTTAGTGGAGTTAACTCAGAGATCAGTGCTCGAGCTCGGGTGGTGACCAGCAGTGACTCGCGTGCCGACATGGCGGTGTTTATCGAGGATGTTAGCCAACTGAAAGGCGGCGAATACTCAATGCAATATAACGGTAGCGACTTTGTCGTGACCTTGCCTTCCGGTGAACAAACGGTATTGCCGCTGGTCAAAGACAGCCTATATCTTGATGGCTTGCGGGTTGAAGTGCGTAATCCTCCGCAAATTGGCGAGCGAATTTTAGTGCGTCCAACCCGCGATGGCGCGGCGGCCATTCGCTTAGCGACCGAAGATGCGACAAAAATTGCCGCCCAAAGCTTTGCGGCATCGACCACCTTTGCCCACGGCAAAGCACAGTTTAATATTCTGCAGAGCGGTGAGATGCGCGAATTTGAGGTAATTGTTTCACCGACCGGTGATCAGTTTGCGGTTACCGACACCAAAGGCAATCTTTTATTGCAGCCACAACCTTATCCACCGACTGAGCCAGTAACGCTGCTGGGTACTACCTTTGAGTTGACCGCAGGCGCTTTGCCCAATGATAAATTCACTGCCAACCTAGTTCCATCGGAAGGTGATAACGGCAACTTGCGCAAAATGTACAATATTCAAACCGCGAAGCGGATGAATGATCACGAATCGACCATTATCGATCTGTACCATAACCTCAATACGGATGTGGGGCTAAAATTGGCTACCATGACCCGTTTAACCGATGTGGCAAATTTAGAAAAAGAGGCGGCACAATCGCGTATCGCTTCTATTTCCGGGGTTAATCTTGATGAAGAAGCGGCCAATATGATGAAGTTTCAGCAAGCCTATATGGCGTCATCACGCATCATTCAGGCTTCCAATGACACCTTTAACACCATTTTGGCATTGCGATAGGGGGCTAGGTACATGTTGAATCGGATCTCTAGCTTTCACAACTATCAAGCGGTTCAGAACGATATTCGTCGTCAGGAATCGAAAGTTTTCAATAATCAGGCGCAATTGGCCTCGGGCAAGAAACTGCTTTCAGCCAGTGATAATCCGCTGGCAACCCATTACATCCAAAATGTCGGTCAGCAAGAAGAGCAGTTACGTCAGTATCTAGATGCTATCGTGCTAGTGCGTAACCGCTTAGAGCATCAAGAGGTGATTATCTCCAATACTGAAGAGTTTACCGACTCGGCTAAGCGTAACGTGATGGAGATGATTAATGGTTCATTATCACCCGAAGATCGTGTGGCACGCGCGCGAGTGTTACAGGAAATGGCCAATAATTTTCTAAACTTAGCCAATGTACAGGATGAATCGGGTAACTATATTTTTGCCGGAACCAAACCGAAAAATCAGCCCTTTTTCCGTGATAATCAAGGTAACGTCAGTTACACCGGTGATGATTATCAGCGCAAAATGAAGATCTCCAATAGCTTGGAAATTCCGTTTAACAATCCAGGCAGTCACGTATTTATGGAGATCCCCAATCCCTTTGGCAGCTATCAACCCAATTATGCTTTGCAAGAGGGATCCGAGCTGCTGTTAGAGCGTGCGATTAACCGTGATCCTGCTGACAGCTCAGTGTACCAAGTCACTTTCGTCGAGATGGCGCAAGGTCAACACGGTTATCAATTAGAGCGTGATGGCAGCGTGGTGCAAGCGGGTGAATTTGATCCGCAACATGGTATTCAGTTTGAAGATCTCCATATTCAGTTTAAAGGGCAGATCACCAAAGGCGACAGCATTGCGCTGAATCCGCGCAGCACTTTTAGCGTGTTTGATACGTTTCGTGATGCAATCCGTTATGCCAAGGGTTCGGTTTCGGATGCCTCCAATACCGCTCAATTGCATCAAGTAGTTGAAGAGTTTCATACCGCGTTTATTCATCTGAATAAAACCAGAACCGATCTCGGCGCTCGACTCAGTACGCTGGATATTCAGGCTGAGCAACATGAAGATTTTAAAATTAGCCTCGCTAAATCGAAAAGCGCATTTGAAGATTTAGATTATGCCCATGCCGTGATTGACTTTAATCAGAATTCACGAGCGTTGGAGGCTTCGCAAAAAGCATTTGGTAAAACCAAAGATCTCACCTTGTTTAATTATATCTAACACCGTTTAACGGTCGCTAACCTTCAATGCCTTATGTGCTTTAGCCATATGTGCGAAGTGAGTGAAGTTAAAGCAGTGCAGTAAAAAAACAGTGAAGTGAAAAAGTGGCGCGAAAACGGCTTTGTCATCAGCCTGATGAAAAGTTGCTTGGGCCAATCAAAGCGGCAAGTGAGCGGCAAAAAAGTGTTTCCAGAAGGATAAGTGGCTGATTTAAGGTGGTTGCTTAAATCGGTGCTTATGTTTAACTAATTGAAATTTAATTATTTTTGTCTGAAATATTGATTGGTTAAAAAGTTGGCACACTAATTGAATAAGATACAGCAGTTGTTGTAACCGGTTTTTAAATCCGCCGTTAGGCAGATTTGGCAAGTTATTTACGGTCAGTGCTTCCAAGAGAGACCCAAGCTGACCGCTTCGCAAATGAGCTTGCGAACTCGATAGGAGAGCAAACTATGACCATTAACGTAAATACCAACGTGTCGGCAATGACCGCACAACGTTACCTGACGAAAGCGACTGGAGATCTCAATACCTCCATGGAACGTCTATCATCCGGTAATCGTATTAACAGTGCCAAAGATGACGCGGCAGGCTTACAGATTTCAAACCGTTTAACGGCGCAATCTCGTGGCTTGGATGTGGCAATGCGTAACGCCAACGATGGTATTTCGATTGCTCAAACCGCAGAAGGTGCGATGAATGAATCGACCAGTATTTTGCAACGTATTCGTGACTTAGCATTGCAGTCAGCCAATGGCACCAACTCCGCTTCTGAGCGTCAAGCGCTCAATGAGGAGTCGACTGCACTGCAGGATGAGTTAAACCGTATCGCTGAAACGACCTCATTCGGTGGTCGTAAATTGCTGAATGGCTCGTTTGGCGAGGCTTCTTTCCAAATCGGTTCTAGCTCAGGTGAAGCGATCATTATGGGACTGAGCAGTGTACGTGCGGATGATTTCCGCATGGGCGGCCAGACCTTTATCGCCGAGCAAGCTAAAACCAAAGAGTGGGGCGTGCCGACCGATCTTTTCGATCTCAAGTTTGAGTTTACCAAGAAAGATGGTGAGGTCGTGGCGTTGGACATCATCGCCAAAGAGGGCGATGACATTGAAGAATTGGCGACGTATATCAATGGCCAAACAGATTTGATCAAAGCCTCGGTTGATCAAGATGGCAAATTACAACTTTTTGTGGCCGAGCCCAATATTGAAGGTGATTTGACCATTTCTGGTGGTTTAGCCACTGAACTCGGTCTCAATGGTGGCCCTGGTACTAATGTTACCGTGCAAAATATTGATATTACTACCGTCGGTGGTTCACAAAATGCGGTGGGCATTATCGATGCAGCGCTGAAATATGTCGATTCACAGCGTGCGGATCTCGGTGCCAAGCAGAACCGACTCAGTCACAGTATCAGTAACTTATCCAATATTCAGGAGAATGTGGAAGCTTCGAAAAGTCGGATTAAAGATACCGATTTTGCTAAGGAGACCACGCAACTGACTAAATCTCAAATTCTGCAACAGGCGGGAACCTCGATTCTGGCCCAAGCAAAACAGTTGCCAAACTCTGCCATTTCGTTATTGCAGTAGTTTTGAGGACCTTCATTAATCAGCTCAGACGTGGGTATATAATGAAGGGACTTTGGCAAGGCATGGTTATGCGACGTTAGCTGAGCTCTCTCACTTACTGCTCAATTCGCGTAACATAATTATGTCCCCTTAATGGTTAGCCTAGATGTGTTCATTTCTCTTGATCTCCACATTGGCGATGGCGACCAGCAAATAGCCCCCGTTCTCTCAAAGGAAAGGGGCTTTTTCTTTTCGGTTTTTCACGCACTGCCCACCACTGATCTTACTCTGTCCCCTGATTTTCCTTACCCTCGGCCATTTGGTGTAAAACTTGAGCTTTTTTGGATGAGATCTATCCAATTTGAGGCTTGCCTCTCAGATTGAATGAATATCAACTGATTTACGCTCAAAATTTATCTTTTTACTAAAGGATTGATTTCGCTAGTCGCTAATAGAAGTAACTTTGAGAGAACTGCTTGGTTTACCGAGACGTCGGAAACCGTTTGGGAGTTCCGCTATGCCGGAAAATCAACAGGAGATATTACTATGGCTGTGAATGTAAACACCAATGTGTCAGCGATGACAGCTCAACGCTACTTGAGCAGTGCAACTAACGCACAACAGGCGTCGATGGAACGTCTATCATCAGGATACAAAATTAACAGCGCCAAAGATGATGCTGCTGGGATGCAGATCTCTAACCGTTTGAATGTACAAAGCCGAGGCTTAGATGTTGCTGTGCGTAACGCCAACGATGGTATTTCGATGGCGCAAACCGCAGAAGGTGCGATGAATGAGACCACCAATATTCTGCAACGTATGCGTGATCTCTCTTTGCAATCAGCCAATGGTTCGAACTCAAAATCAGAGCGTGTCGCGATTCAAGAAGAAGTGACTGCACTGAATGATGAGCTGAACCGGATTGCGGAAACCACCTCTTTTGGCGGTAATAAACTGCTCAATGGCTCTTTTGCTACTAAATCTTTCCAGATTGGTGCGGATAGCGGCGAAGCGGTAATGCTCAATATCAAAGATATGCGCAGCGATAACACCTTGATGGGTGGTAAAGCTTATGAAGCAGCCAATGGCAAAGAGAAAAGCTGGGGAGTTGAAGAGGGTAAAAATGAGCTTGCCATTACTCTGACCGATAAACGTGAAGGTGAGAAGACTATCACTATCACCGCTAAACAAGGCGATGATATTGAAGAGCTGGCGACGTATATCAACGGTCAAACTGATATGATCAAAGCATCAGTGGATGAAGCGGGTAAATTACAATTATTCACTGATAACAACAAAATTGACGGTGAGGTCACCTTTGGCGGTACCCTAGCCGCTGAATTAGAGATTGGTGCAGCGAAAGATTTGACTGTCAATACGCTTGATGTGACCACTGTCGGTGGTGCGCAAGAGAGTGTGGCGGTGGTTGATGCGGCGTTGAAATACGTTGATAGCCATCGAGCGGAATTGGGTGCTTTCCAAAACCGTTTCGGACATGCGATCAATAACTTAGATAACATTAACGAAAATGTGAATGCTTCTAAGAGCCGGATCAAAGATACCGATTTTGCCAAAGAAACGACAGCACTGACGAAATCACAAATTCTTTCTCAAGCATCCAGTTCAGTACTGGCTCAAGCGAAGCAAGCACCCAACTCAGCACTAGCACTGTTAGGCTAATTTGAGTGGTGGTAACTTTGATAGCAAAAAACCCAGCATTGGCTGGGTTTTTTATTGGCATAATCTTTGTAATCTATCTTTTTACTCTTTACTGCGATTGATGCTAAGCCAATAATCTGCAGCCAAGAGAGCTAGCAAAGAGGGAGCTACTCAGACGCCATTAATCAAGCGCTATCAACCCTCAAGGCGCAAGCACTAAAGAATATAAAGTGCAGATAAAACAAAACCTAGCCGAAGCTAGGTTTTGTTTATATGGTGCGGAAGAAGAGACTTGAACTCTTACACCTTGCGGCGCCAGAACCTAAATCTGGTGCGTCTACCAATTTCGCCACTTCCGCAAATTTTAGTGATAATCCGATTGCTCGTATCATCGAAATAATGGCAGGTCTACCTGGATTCGAACCAGGGGATGGCGGCATCAAAAGCCGCTGCCTTACCGCTTGGCGATAGACCTGCAGAGTTGAATACATTTGGTGCGGAAGGAGGGACTTGAACCCTCACGTCCTAGGGACACTAACACCTGAAGCTAGCGCGTCTACCAATTCCGCCACCACCGCGTTAAATGCATCAAATTTTAAATGGTGGCTACGACGGGATTTGAACCTGTGACCCCATCATTATGAGTGATGTGCTCTAACCAGCTGAGCTACGTAGCCACTCTTAATCTTTTCAGATTGTTATATGGTGCGGAAGAAGAGACTTGAACTCTTACACCTTGCGGCGCCAGAACCTAAATCTGGTGCGTCTACCAATTTCGCCACTTCCGCAAATTTTTAGTGATAACCCGATTGCTCGTATTATCGAAATAATGGCAGGTCTACCTGGATTCGAACCAGGGAATGGCGGCATCAAAAGCCGCTGCCTTACCGCTTGGCGATAGACCTGCAGTGATGATTCACATCATCGTAATATGGTGCGGAAGAAGAGACTTGAACTCTTACACCTTGCGGCGCCAGAACCTAAATCTGGTGCGTCTACCAATTTCGCCACTTCCGCAAATTTTAGTGATAATCCGATTGCTCGCATCATCGAAATAATGGCAGGTCTACCTGGATTCGAACCAGGGAATGGCGGCATCAAAAGCCGCTGCCTTACCGCTTGGCGATAGACCTGCAGAGTTGAATACATTTGGTGCGGAAGGAGGGACTTGAACCCTCACGTCCTAGGGACACTAACACCTGAAGCTAGCGCGTCTACCAATTCCGCCACCACCGCGTTAAATGCATCAAATTTTAAATGGTGGCTACGACGGGATTTGAACCTGTGACCCCATCATTATGAGTGATGTGCTCTAACCAGCTGAGCTACGTAGCCATCTTTTCGAGCGAGAGACTATAATACAATCCCGCTCTGACTTCCAATGGTTTTTACCAACTTGAAAGTTAAATAAAAATGGCAGGTCTACCTGGATTCGAACCAGGGAATGGCGGCATCAAAAGCCGCTGCCTTACCGCTTGGCGATAGACCTGCAGTGATGATTAATATCATCAAATATGGTGCGGAAGAAGAGACTTGAACTCTTACACCTTGCGGCGCCAGAACCTAAATCTGGTGCGTCTACCAATTTCGCCACTTCCGCAAACTTGTTTCAACTTGATGCCTTTGGTGCGGAAGGAGGGACTTGAACCCTCACGTCCTAAGGACACTAACACCTGAAGCTAGCGCGTCTACCAATTCCGCCACCACCGCGTGTTCAAAGCATCAAATTGTCAAAATTTGGTGGCTACGACGGGATTCGAACCTGTGACCCCATCATTATGAGTGATGTGCTCTAACCAGCTGAGCTACGTAGCCTAATTTTCTCTCGCTGAGAAGGTTTTGCCTTATCGCTGAGAACGGAGCGCATTATGCGGATCTGACCTCGGAGCGTCAACAGTTTTTTTGAATAAATTCTTTGAAATTAACCGTTCGAGTTTTTTTTAAACAAAGAGGCGTGTTTATGATCAAAAACCATCAGCAAAACAACCAATTCATTACGCTGGATAGATCACAAAGATCATTTTTTATAGCGTATAAACAGCAAAAGCCAACACTTAGGTTGGCTTTTGCTTGAGCATTGCGTGAAATTTAAACGTTGAAGCGGAAGTGGATTACATCGCCATCTTTGACAATGTACTCTTTACCTTCCAAACGCCATTTCCCAGCCTCTTTGGCACCCGACTCACCGCTAAATTGGATGTAGTCATCATAACCAA
Source organism: Vibrio misgurnus (assembly GCF_029635775.1). Lineage (NCBI taxonomy): Bacteria > Pseudomonadati > Pseudomonadota > Gammaproteobacteria > Vibrionales > Vibrionaceae > Vibrio > Vibrio misgurnus. The sequence goes on from NZ_CP113241.1 coordinate 730,006, forward strand.
TCACTTCGGCACGGATAAAGCCACGCTCAAAATCGGTGTGGATTTTTCCTGCCGCTTGTGGCGCGGTCGCTCCAACCGGGATGGTCCATGCGCGTACTTCTTTAACACCCGCGGTGAAGTAGGTTTGCAGATTCAGTAAATCATAACCAGAGCGGATCACGCGGTTTAAGCCCGGCTCTTCAATGCCAAGATCGGCCAAAAACTCATCGCGTTCTTCTTCTTCCAGCTCAGACAGCTCAGCTTCGATAGCCGCGCACACCGCCACCACCGAAGAACCTTCTTGGGTGGCAAACTCGACCACGGCATCTAAGTAAGGGTTATTCTCAAAGCCATCTTCATTGACGTTAGCAATGTACATGGTTGGTTTGAGGGTGAGCAGATTGAGGTAACCGATCGCTTGCAGCTCTTCTTTGCTCAGTGCCACTGAGCGAGCCGATTCGCCTTCGCTGAGAACCGGTTGCAGTTTTTCTAATACGGTGAGTTCAAATTTGGCCTCTTTGTCGCCACCTTTTGCGCGTTTCGCTTGACGTAAAATCGCGCGATCACAGCTATCTAAGTCGGCCAATGCCAGTTCAAGATTGATCACGGCAATGTCTTCCAGTGGTGATACTTTACCAGCCACATGGATGATGTTTTCGTTTTCAAAGCAGCGTACAACGTGACCAATCGCATCGGTTTCGCGGATGTTTGCCAAAAATTTGTTGCCTAAGCCTTCCCCTTTTGATGCGCCCGCAACCAGACCGGCGATGTCAACAAACTCCATGGTTGTTGGCAAAATGCGTTCTGGTTTAACGATTGTGGCTAATGCATCTAGGCGAAGATCCGGCACCGGAACAACACCGGTGTTTGGTTCGATAGTACAAAACGGAAAGTTAGCCGCTTCGATGCCCGCTTTGGTCAGCGCATTAAAAAGAGTTGATTTACCTACGTTTGGCAAACCGACGATGCCACATTTAAAACCCATGACTGTAACCTTATTCAGCTTTGAAAGTGTGTAAACGATTTTGTGCTTTGGTGATGCCATCCTTCAATAGGATTTCGAGGCAGCGAACCGATTCGTCGACCGCCGCTTCAAGGCACTCCTGCTCTTTGGCGGGGGCTTTGCCTAACACATAACCTGCTACTTTATCTTTGTGTCCCGGATGACCAATGCCAAGCCGCAGACGATAGAATTCTTTGTTGTTGCCTAATTTGCTTATGGTGTCTTTGAGCCCGTTATGGCCACCATGTCCACCACCTTGCTTAAATTTAGCCACTCCTGGTGGCAAATCGAGCTCATCGTGGGCAACCATGATCTCTTCTGGTTTAATTTGATAAAAATTGGCCAGTGCCGCAATCGCTTTACCGGAGAGATTCATAAAGGTGGTCGGAATTAATACTCGTAATTCTTGCCCATTAATCAACATCCGCCCGGTCAGGCCAAAAAATTTCGCCTCATGCTTTAGGGTGACGTGATGAGCACGAGTGAGTTGTTCAACAACCCAAGCCCCCGCATTATGACGCGTTTTGGCGTATTCCGGCCCAGGATTGGCTAGTCCGACAAGCAGTTTGATTGGTTGACTCAAGGCTAAGATCTCTTCGGAAACTCAAAAGCGCAGTATGATAGCACACATCTTATTCAAGGTGCGAGTGAGCGTCTGTGGCAATAAAAAAGCGCTTCATCATCGATGAAACGCTTTCAGAGATTCAATCAATCGAATATAGACTATCAACGACCAGGCTTACCGAGCGTGGCTTAGCTAAACATGGCTGAGATAGACTCTTCGTTGCTGATGCGACGAATCGCTTCAGCCAGCATGCTTGATAGAGTCAGTTGCGTGACTTTACCGGTTGCTGCCATCTCTTTCGAGAGGGTGATAGAGTCGGTGACAATCACTTGATCCAATACTGAGTTTTTGATGTTTTTCGCAGCGTTACCTGAGAATACGGCGTGAGTTGCGTAAGCAAATACGCGTTTAGCACCACGCTCTTTCAGCGCTTCAGCGGCTTTACACAATGTGCCGCCAGTGTCGATCATGTCATCGACAATCACACAGTCACGGCCTTCAACATCACCGATAAGGTTCATCACTTCAGAAACGTTGGCACGTGGACGACGCTTATCAACGATCGCAATATCGATATCACCCAACGCTTTGGCCGTTGCACGCGCACGCACGACGCCACCTAAATCAGGTGAGACCACCACGGGATCTTCTAGATTACGTGCTTTCATATCTTCTAGCAGCACAGGTGTTCCGAAGATGTTATCAACCGGAACATCGAAGAAACCTTGGATCTGTTCAGCGTGAAGGTCAATGGTCAGCACGCGGTCAACACCAACGTTAGACAGAAAATCAGCCACGACTTTAGCGGTGATAGGCACACGCGCCGAGCGCACTCGACGGTCTTGGCGAGCATAACCAAAGTAAGGAATAACTGCCGTAATACGGCCTGCAGAAGCACGGCGCATTGCGTCAATCATAACCACCAGTTCCATTAGGTTGTCATTGGTTGGGGCACAGGTGGATTGAATGATAAATACATCGCTACCACGCACATTTTCATTGATTTGTACTGCCACTTCACCATCCGAGAAGCGGGAAACAGTAGCATCACCAAGCGAAATGTACAGACGATCTGCAATACGTTGGGCTAGTTCGGGTATAGCGTTACCAGCAAATAGCTTCATATCAGGCACGGTGGAAACCTCAGGGTTGCGTCCAGTTTTTAGTAAGGTCGGATTTTGGCTGATTGGTAATCAGCCAACGTCTTTATCAGCGGTGAAACATTGCGCCCTTCGGCGACAAACGCTAAGACGTGGTCAGATAATTGAGCGAAGACGGCCTGCGCATCTTTCCTGCTCGAAAACTCAGCAAAAACGCAAGATCCCGTCCCAGTCAATCTTGACGGCGCGTATTGTAGCAGCCATGAAAGTTGCTGATCAACCTCGGGGTACAGTGATCGGACAATTTTTTCGCAATCGTTTTCGTAAGGGGTGGTAAGAAGGCTTGCCAGATCACGCTTTGGGGTATCTCTCGTCAGCTGTGGATGGCTAAAAATATCTTTGGTCGCGATGCTGACTGGCGGGCGTACCACTAAATACCATTGCTCTGCTGGTGTGGCCGGGGTTAATTGTTCGCCCACGCCTTCGGCAAAAGCGGCAAATCCACGGGTAAAGACTGGCACATCCGCGCCTAAGGTTAAACCGATCTCGGCCAGTTGTTGGTCGCTAAGTCCGGTTTGCCACAGGTAGTTAAGCGCAACTAAAGTGGTCGCTGCGTTGGAAGATCCGCCACCGATCCCGCCGCCCATGGGTAACACTTTATGCAGTTTAATCTCTGCGCCGTAAGCGGATTGGCTATAGTCTTTGAGCGCGATTGCCGCTTGATAAATCAGATTATCTTGTAACGCGACGTCGGCGAGAGCCGGCGAGAGGGTGATATTCCCGCTGCGGTTGGCGGTAATGGTCAGCTCATCACCGTAATCGAGAAACTGAAACAAGGTCTGCAGATCGTGGTAGCCATTAGCACGGCGACCGGTGATATACAAAAACAGATTAAGTTTAGCCGGCGAAGGCCACACAGTGGTACCGTGGATCATGGGTGCAGTGTCCATTGTGAAATTGCGAGTTGAATCGAAGTGTTGTTTTGCTGGAGTTTGAGCCGATCAGGCAGTAACAACTGCTGATTTTGCCATTCAATCGTCTGATAACGTTGATATTCGACTTGCCATTGTGCAGTGGCGGTAAACTTACTCAACTGGGCAAGGGTGTTATGTGAATTAAGCTGATAAGCGCTGGCTTGGGTTGGCAAACCTAACAGCCAATCTTCCAACTGCGCCACTGGAATATCCAACCCGGTTAAACGTTGGATCAGGCTTTGCGCATCTTGGTCGCGGTAGGTTTGATCATCATAGGTATCGACTTGTGCGCCTTGCTCATTAACGTGTAAATTCAGCACGGTTTGACCAAGGAAATTGGTTAAACGTAGTGAAAGTTGCTGTGGGCTTTTTTGCCATTGAAAATTGAATGACTGGCGCTGATCTGGGGCGATATAACCGAGTTTTCCGGTCAGTTGATAGGCTTGAATGTCCTGTAAGACTAATTGGTGGGTCTGCCATTCAACATTAACGGGCTGCGATGGGGAAGTGGCACAACCGGCCAAAACCAGCAGACTGACCCATCCGAGAATCATATGGCGTATGAGAGAATGCATAGGGCGTTTTTTATCCCAAAAGACAATGAAAACGCGCTCACTATAGCATTGTTCTCGCCAACTGCGGAAAACAAATCCGGTCTGCCCTTTCAATCAAAGAGGGCATCAAGTAAAATTCGCTGTCTAAACCTTCACCCTATCTCGGAACACGCTATAGATGTCTTTGCTTGCCATTGGAATCAATCACAATACGGCGTCGGTAGAATTGCGAGAAAAAGTGGCATTCGGGCCAGAAAAACTCTGTTTGGCGCTGCAGCAACTCGCCAGCTATTCCTACGTAACCGGAGCGGTGATCCTCTCGACCTGTAATCGTACTGAAATTTATTGTGATGTGCGGGCGACAGGTAAACAGAAAGTGATTGAGTGGTTATCTCACTTCCACCAAATCAGTCTGGATGAGTTTAAACCGAGTCTGTATATCCATGAAGAACAAGCAGCAATTCGCCATTTGATGCGCGTGGCGTGTGGGCTGGATTCATTGGTGCTCGGTGAGCCGCAAATATTAGGCCAAGTAAAGCAAGCCTATGCGCAAGCCAGAGACGAACATGCGGTGAGCCCGGCTATCGAAAAGCTGTTCCAAAAAACCTTTTCCGTGGCCAAACGGGTACGTACAGAAACCGAAATTGGTGGCAGTGCGGTATCGGTGGCTTACGCCGCATGTACCTTGGCAAAACACATTTTTGAATCGCTGGCACAGGCTACTGTATTGTTGGTTGGTGCGGGCGAAACCATTGAGTTGGTAGCCAAACATTTGGCGAGTCACCATTGCAAACGGATGATCGTCGCCAACCGTACTCGTGAGCGAGCGATGAGTTTCGCTCAGCAGTTTGACGCTCAAGTCATCGCACTCAATGAGATCCCTGCTTATCTTGCGCAAGCCGATATTGTGATCAGTTCCACCGCAAGCCCACTGCCGATTATTGGTAAAGGTATGGTGGAAAGCGCGCTCAAAGCGCGCCGCTATCAGCCCATGCTATTGGTGGATATCGCCGTCCCGCGTGATATTGAACCGCAGGTTGGTCAGCTTAATGATGCTTATCTCTATTCAGTCGATGATCTGCAATCGATTGTTGAGAGCAACATCGAGCAGCGCAAGGTGGAAGCCATTGCTGCCGAGGCGATGGTTAGTCAAGAAAGTGCGACCTTTATGGGTTGGATGCGCTCATTACAGGCGGTGGATAGTATCCGAGATTACCGTCAGCAGGCTAATCAAGCGCGTGAAGAGCTGGTGAGTAAAAGCCTACAAGCGCTGGCGGCGGGAGGCGATCCCGAAAAATTGCTTATAGAATTAAGCAACAAACTGACCAACAAACTAATTCACACCCCGACCCGCGCCTTACAACTGGCGGCGGAGCAAGGGGAACCGGCTAAATTGGCCGTGATCAGACAAAGTTTAGGTCTTGACGATCTAAATTAAATCTCAACTTAGAGTTTAAAGAAGCAATTATGAAAGCGTCGATTTTAAGCAAGCTGGAATCCCTTGTTGAACGCTACGAAGAGGTGCAACACCTCCTCGGCGACCCAGCAGTTATTGGTGATCAAAATAAATTCCGTGCTCTTTCCAAAGAGTATTCACAACTGGAAGAGATCACCCAGTGTTTCCAAGCTTACCAACAAGCGAAAGATGACTTGCTGGCGGCCGAAGAGATGGCACAGGAAGATGACGCCGAAATGCGTGAAATGGCGCAAGAGGAAATCAAAGCGGCTAAAGCAGCCATTGAACGCCTCACTGATGAGCTGCAAATTTTGCTGTTGCCGAAAGATCCAAACGATGATCGCAACTGTTTCTTGGAAATCCGCGCTGGGGCCGGTGGTGATGAAGCGGGTATTTTTGCTGGCGATCTATTCCGCATGTACAGCCGTTTTGCCGAGAAAAAAGGCTGGCGTATCGAAGTGATGTCATCCAGTGAGGCTGAGCACGGTGGTTATAAAGAGATGATTGCCAAGGTCAATGGTGATGGTGCATACGGTACGCTGAAGTTTGAATCTGGCGGTCATCGTGTGCAACGGGTACCGGCCACCGAAGCGCAAGGGCGTATTCACACATCGGCTTGTACGGTCGCGATCATGCCTGAAATTCCTGAAGCAGAAATTCCAGAAATCAAAGCCAGCGATCTGAAAATCGATACATTCCGCTCCTCGGGCGCGGGTGGTCAGCACGTTAACACCACCGATTCGGCTATCCGTATCACTCACTTACCGACTGGTATTGTGGTTGAGTGTCAGGATGAGCGTTCGCAGCATAAGAACAAAGCTAAAGCGATGTCAGTGTTGGCGGCGCGGATTGCCCAAGCGGAAGAGTCGAAACGTGCGGCGCAAATTTCAGATACGCGACGTAACCTGCTCGGCTCTGGTGATCGCAGTGACCGGATCCGCACCTATAACTACCCACAAGGCCGGGTTTCTGATCACCGGATTAACTTGACCGTGTATCGCTTAACCGAAGTGATGGAAGGCGATCTGCAATCACTGATTGAACCGGTGATCCATGAACATCAAGCCGATCAGCTCGCGGCACTGGCGGATCAAAACTAATCCATGTCAGTCACGATTGAAGCGGCATTAAAAGCGGCCAGCGAGCAACTGCAACACAGCGGCAGTGATTCGCCAGCGCTTGATGCCGCGGTGTTACTTTGCCATGTATTGGCTAAGCCGCGCTCTTATTTGCTGACTTGGCCAGATAAACTGTTGGATCAAGCCACGCTGGCCGCTTGGCAAAATCTGCTCGCGCGTCGGATAGCTGGCGAGCCGGTGGCTTATATTCTTGGTGAGCGCGAGTTTTGGTCGCTGCCATTCAAAGTCTCTCCCGCCACGCTGATCCCACGTCCTGATACTGAACGCTTGGTCGAATTAGCGCTGGAGAAAGCGGCGTTAATTGACGGAGAACTGCTTGATTTAGGTACAGGAACTGGCGCGATTGCGCTGGCCTTGGCATCCGAATTACCAACGCGGCGAGTCACGGGCATCGATTTACGTCCGGAAGCGGCGGAGTTAGCTCAGGAGAACGCGACTCGCTTGGCGCTCGGCAATACGCAGTTTTTGCAAGGCAGTTGGTTTAGTCCGCTAGTTTATGGTACGAAGTTTGCTTTAATTGTTTCCAACCCGCCCTATATTGACCCACACGATCCACATTTAGATCAGGGGGATGTCCGGTTTGAGCCGAAAAGCGCGTTAGTCGCGGCTGAAAATGGTTTGGCGGATATTCGCTATATCAGTACCCATGCGCCTGATTTTTTACTCGATGGTGGCTGGTTGCTGTTTGAGCATGGCTATGATCAAGGGGCGGCAGTACGCACTATGTTGCATCAGTTGGGTTATCAAAACATTACCACTGAGCAAGATTATGCGGGTAATGATCGAGTGACACTCGGGCAATTCATCACGGGATGTGCATCATGTACGAAGGATTAAAACATTTTCATCTATTGACGATTGGCGTGAGCGCCATGCTGTTATCGATTCGCTATGTGTTGATGATGCTCGACTCAGTGCATCTTGAGCGTAAGTTTTTCAAAATTTTTCCCCATGTCAACGATACGTTATTGCTGTTATCGGGGATTGCTCTGGTCATGATCACTGGCTTTATTCCTTTTACCGATGCTGCGCCGTGGATGACCGAGAAATTCACCTGTGTATTGGCTTATATCGCGTTAGGCTTCTTTGCGCTTAAGCTCGGTCGCAACAAACTGCTGCGCAGTTTTGCCTTTTTTGGCGCATTAGGTTGGTTGGCGATGGCTGGTAAAATTGCGGTCGCCAAAGCTCCTCTTCTGTTTAGTTAAGGTAAGGGCTGGCTCATGCAGAACTGGTGTGATGAAGATTTTGATGCGCTGGAATTAGTTGAGGGTGCATTGGTACTTAATCAAGCAATTAATCCTGATACCCAAGTGGCATGGGCGCAGGGCGAGTTAACTCGCTTATTAAAGGAAGCGCAATTAGCGCTGAGCGATGAACATGATCCGCAAGCGCGTTTTACACGCTTTCTACACCTGTTCTACCATCAGTGGGGTTTTAGCGGTGATAGTGAAGCGTATTTTGATTCACGTAATGCTTTTATCGATCAGGTTCTAAAGCGTCGCAAAGGGATTCCGGTCAGTCTTGGCGCATTGCTACTCTATATCGGGCGTAAACTTGGCTTTCCACTGCACAGCATTAATTTTCCGACCCAATTTCTGTTGGCGCTGGATTGGCCGGGAGAAGCGCCGATCTATCTCAATCCGTTTAATGGTGAACGGGTCAGTCAACATACTTTGCAAGCTTGGCTGGTTGGTCAGCAAGGCCCGCTGGCCAAGCTCAACTCATCCCATCTACCGCGGGTGGATAACCCGAGTATTATTGGCCGCTGGTTGGCGCTGATCAAAAGTGCTTTACTGCGCGAAGAACACTATACTCTGGCGTTAAGATGCACCAATTTGGCGCTTACTTTTGTGCCCGATGACCCTTATGAAATCCGTGATCGTGGTTTTATCTATCAACAGTTAGCTTGTCACCAAATTGCGATGGCGGATTACCAATATTTTATTGAACATTGCCCGCACGATCCGGCGAGTGAACTGTTAAAAAAACAAGTCAATTTGCTCAGTCACGGCAGACCAGTGACGCTGCATTAACCTAATAAGAGAGATTAAGATGGAACACAAAATTGTCCATGTCGGTGATATTCCGGTAGCGAATAATCTGCCATTTACCCTATTTGCGGGCATGAACGTATTGGAATCGCGTGATTTGGCGATGCAAATTTGTGAATACTACGTAAAAGTGACTGAAAAACTCGGCATTCCTTACGTGTTCAAAGCCTCATTTGATAAAGCCAACCGCAGCTCAGTGCACTCATATCGTGGTCCGGGTCTTGAGCAAGGCATGAAAATTTTCCAAGAGTTGAAGCAAACTTTTGGGGTGAAAATCATTACCGATGTGCATACCGCAGAACAAGCTCAACCGGTTTCCAAAGTGGTGGATGTGATCCAATTGCCGGCATTTCTGGCGCGTCAAACCGATCTGGTGGAAGCGATGGCTAAAACCGGTGCCGTGATCAATGTTAAAAAACCACAATTTATGAGCCCAGGTCAAGTCGGCAATATCGTTGAGAAATTTGCCGAATGTGGCAATGACAAGGTGATTTTGTGTGAACGCGGCTCTTGCCATGGTTACGACAATCTGGTGGTGGACATGCTCGGGTTTGGCGTGATGAAGCAAGCATCTAACGGTAGCCCGATTATTTTCGATGTCACTCACTCACTGCAAATGCGTGATCCTTCAGGAGCGGCATCCGGTGGCCGTCGTCAGCAAACTGTCGAACTAGCCAAAGCGGGTTTAGCAACGGGCATTGCCGGTCTGTTTATTGAAGCGCATCCGAACCCAGACCAAGCGAGATGTGATGGTCCATCAGCGCTGCCACTGGATAAGCTTGAACCGTTCTTAGCGCAAATGAAAGCACTGGATGATCTGATCAAAAGCTTCGGGAACATCGATATCCGCTAAGCGGACGTTTTTCGCTCTAGCATCGATTTAAGGCCACCGACAGGTGGCCTTTTTCATTGTGCTGTTCGTCGGTCGTGTTTTGAACCGATGCTAGTCTGAGCCGATTGCTGGCCGCTATTGGGGCTTTTAAGTGATCTGAGCGACATAAATATGCAATTAAGCTGTCGCATTACTTATGTTATTTTAGACTCAAACGAGTTTTAATCGTGTGATCCGCCGCGTGTAGGATGTTAGCTCGCGGCGATACGATTGCTCATCTGCACTTTTTAGCCGTGGTTTTTTCCGATCAAAGGTATGACAATGCAATTAAAGCCTATTCTAAAATCTTTACTCAGCGTCGCGATCGTCGCCTCTTTGGCCGGGTGTGTCACTCAGCCAACACATCAGTGGCAAGCCGACCAAACTTACCGATTGACCATTTTACACACCAACGATCACCATGGCCGTTTTTGGCAGAATCAATATGGTGAATATGGCATGGCGGCTCGTAAAACACTGATTGATCAGTTACGGGCCGAGATTGAAGCGCAGGGCGGTAGTGTGTTGTTGCTCTCGGGGGGCGATATCAATACTGGCGTGCCAGAGTCTGATCTGCAAGATGCAGAGCCTGATTTCAAAGGCATGAGCAAAATTGGTTACGATGCGATGGCGCTCGGCAATCATGAGTTTGATAACCCACTCGAAGTGCTGTTTAAGCAGCAACAATGGGCCAATTTCCCGATGCTGTCAGCCAATATTTATGATAAAGCCTCCGGCAAGCGCCTGTTTGAACCGTACCATATCTTTGATAAGCAAGGGATCAAGATTGCTGTTATCGGGCTGACCACCGAAGATACGGCAAAAATTGGCAATCCTGAATTTATCGCTGGTATTGATTTTCGCGATCCCAAACCAGAAGCGAAACAAGTGATCGCTGAGCTAAAGAAAAAAGAGAAGCCGGATCTGATCATAGCGGTTACCCATATGGGGCACTACCAAAATGGCGAGCATGGAGTGAATGCGCCGGGTGATGTGGCTTTAGCCCGTTATCTGCCTGCAGGTGAGCTTGATATGATTGTCGGTGGCCACTCACAAGAACCGGTGTGTATGGAAGGGCCGAATCTGATCACCAAGAACTTTAAGCCGGGCGATCAATGTAAGCCGGATTTCCAAAATGGCACGTACATCGTACAAGCTTACGAATGGGGTAAATACGTGGGCCGTGCCGATTATGAGTTCCGTAATGGTGAGCTGAACATGGTCAGCTATGATCTGATCCCTGTGAACTTAAAAAATAAAGTTGACGTTAATGGTCAAACACAGCACGTATTTGCCACTACGGAAATTCAGCAAGATGCCGAGCTATTGGAATTTCTGCGCCCTTATCAGGAAAAAGGTCAACAGCAACTGGGGGTAAAAATTGCCGACAGCAATGGTAAGTTGGAAGGTGATCGACATGTCGTGCGCTTTCAGCAAACCAATTTAGGGCGAATGATTGCGCTTGCCCATATGCAGCGTGCCAAAGCGGATTTCGGTATTATGAACTCGGGTGGTGTGCGTGATTCGATCCCCGCCGGTGATATCACTTATAAAGATGTGTTGAAAGTGCAGCCGTTTGGCAACATCGTGAGCTATGTGGATATGAATGGTCAGGAAGTGCTGGATTATCTGAACGTGGTGGCGACTAAGCCGGTTGATTCGGGAGCCTATGCTCAGTTTGCTGGGATCGCGTTGACAGTGGCCGATGGTAAAGTCACCAATGTGCAAATCGCTGGTAAACCGCTGCGCCTAGATCAAACTTACCGTTTCACGCTACCCAGTTTTAATGCGGCAGGCGGTGATGGTTATCCAAAAATTTCCGATCATCCCGGGTATGTGAATACTGGGTTTGTCGATGCGGAAGTCTTGAAAGATTTCCTTGAAGCCCAGAGCCCGATTGACATCAAACGTTTCGCTCCAGCCGGTGAAATTGTTTATCGTTAATAAGATTTGACTGTGTGGGTTGAATTGCGTTTACTGACAAGCGGTGTAAAACACCGCTTTTTTGTTTTCCATTTCAATATGGAAGCGAGCTTTATCTGCCCAACCAGTAGGGTGAGTCAATGAGGATACGCGATTTATGACGCCTGCGATTAATCTTGCCAAGAAAAATAAAATCTCTCATATCATTCATCAATATCAACATGATCCGAACCACACCAGTTATGGCTTAGAGGCTGCGCAGGCACTTGGTCAAGATCCTAAACAAGTGTTTAAAACCTTACTGTTTTGCCTTAATGGTGAAGAGAAAAATCTCGCGGTGGCGATTATTCCAGTTGATTTAAAACTGAATTTAAAATTAGCCGCCAAAGCGGCACACGCCAAAAAAGCGGAGATGGCCAAGCCGGAGATTGCAGAGAAAACCACCGGTTATGTGGTGGGTGGGATCAGTCCACTTGGTCAAAAAAAATTATTGCCAACGTTTATTCACCAGAGCGCAGCATGCCAAGCGACCATTTGTGTCAGTGCCGGTAAACGCGGCTTAGAAATTGAGTTATCTCCCCAAGATTTGGCACGTTTAACGCGTGGTCAGTTTGCCGAATTGTGCCAAGCGGATATTTAGCCGCGCTAAATAAAAACGGCCTTGATCAAGGCCGTTGCTTTACTATCGCGAGATGAATGATGCTGCGAGATTATCATGTCGTTGAGAGATTAATCTCGCGCTTCTTGTTCCATTTGCGCATTGTCCACGACGTGGTTTTCACCTAAGTCTTTTGGCAGAATGAGGTTGAGCGCAATCGCAACGATACCGCACAAGCTCACCCCTTGTAGGCTGAAATCACCAACACCAAATGCCATGCCGCCGATACCAAACACTAAGGTTACCGCGACAATCACTAAATTGCGTGATTTGTGCAGATCTACTTGATTTTTGATCAGCGTATTCAAACCTACCGTGGCAATCGAACCAAACAGCAAGATCATAATACCGCCCATCACCGGCACTGGAATGGTTTGCAGCAATGCGCCGAGTTTACCCACCAACGCGAGGATAATGGCGGTGATGGCTGCCCAAGTCATGATCGCCGGATTAAATGCGCGGGTTAGCATAACGGCACCAGTCACCTCACTGTAGGTGGTGTTTGGTGGCGCGCCAAGCATAGTCGCGGCCATGGTGGCTACTCCGTCACCAGCAATCGTGCGGTGTAAGCCTGGCTTTTTCAGATAATCTTTGTTGGTCACGTTAGAAATAGCCAACATATCGCCCACATGTTCAACCGCAGGAGCAATCGCGACTGGGATCATAAATAGAATGGCGTTGATGTTAAATTCAGGAAAGGTAAAGTTTGGTAACGCCAGCCAAGCTGCTTGTTCGACCGCTGTAAAATCGACCACGCCCATCACCAGTGACAACGCATAGCCGCTAATAATGCCCGCCAAGATTGGCACCAGCTTGAAAAAGCCCTTGGCGAACACGCTAAAGACAACCGTGACTAACAGCGAGAGACACGAGATCCACAGTGCCGCTTGTGGGTCGATGAGTTGTAGAGCGCCATCCCCTGTTTTACCAAGCGCCATATTGACCGCTGCCGGCGCTAGCCCTAAACCAATCACCATTATGACTGGGCCAACCACCACTGGTGGTAGCAGTTTATGGATGATGGCAACGCCACGTAATTTGATGACACAACCGAGGAAGATATATACCGCACCGGCTGCCATCAAACCCCCCATGGTTGCTGGGATCCCCCAAGTTTGGATACCGAACATGATTGGGGCAATAAAAGCAAATGAGGAGGCGAGGAAGATAGGAACTGAGCGGCGGGTAATGAATTGGAAAAGCAGTGTTCCGAAACCAGCACCGAACAGTGCGACATTGGGATCTAATCCCGTCAGCAATGGAACCAGAACCAACGCTCCAAATGCAACAAACAGCATTTGCGCGCCTTGGATGGCATTTTTCATCGTATTTTCCCTGATGCAAATAAAAATTCGCGCGATCTTACCATTTCTGCAATCGATTGCGAGCGCGGTGAGATCAAAAAATGCCAGAATTATTGGTTGCTATTGGATAATGACCTAGATCGCGTCGCACCAATTCAAATACGGAACGCTAGTCTGTCTGCCTTGCTGAACGAGGGATAGTTGCTTATCATCGTCATTCAGTAAACAGAATGTAGGTATAGTATGCGCTATTTAGTTGTGTTGATGCTGGGATTGCTGACCTTTCCCGCCCTCGCACTCACTCAAGTCAACTTGTATCAAACCGAAGTAGTGCTGGATCCGCAACAAAGCGATGCTGATGCTGCCGCACGTGTCCGTGCCATGCAAGAGGTGATTGTGCGCGCGACCGGTAGTCAAGCGGCTCTCACCAATGAGGCGGTGCAAAAAGCACTGCGCCAAAGCAATCAGTACATTACCCAGTTCAGCACTCTGCAGCAGGGCTCACAGCCTGTGATGCGCTTACAATTCAGTGCGCCACATATTCGTGCCTTGCTCACCCAAGCGCAACTGCCTTTTTGGCCCGAAAATCGCAGTAACTTGTTAGTTTGGCTGGTTGAAGAGGCAAACTATGATCGCACGATTGCTTGGGAGCACTCTGATACTCAATGGCTAAACCAGATCAAAGCACGTGCGCGGGCGCGTGGCTTACCTTTGACCGTTCCGGTCGGTGATTTTGATGATGTGACTGGGGTACAAGTGGCGGATTTGTGGGGCGGTTTTGTCAATCCAATCAGTGTCGCCAGTCAGCGCTACCCAACCGATGCGGTATTGGTCATACGTGCTCAAGGTGCGGATTTACGTTGGAGTTTGTTTGATCAATCAGCCCGTTCGATGCTGCAGCAACCGACCTCCCCTTTGACTGGTCAGGCATCCGGCGCGCAAGCTGCCAGTGATATGATTGATCAAATCAGTGATTACTACGCGCGTAAAAGTGCTGTCGTGGTGAGCAGTGAATCTTCTCAGTTTGTGCTTGCGCAGTTTAGCCCGCTCAATAGTGGGGTGGATTTCTTTACGGTCGAGAATAAACTTAAGCGGTTAAGTTCGGTCGCGTCATTAGAGATTTTAAATATTCAGGGCGCTCAAGTGACGTTTAAAGTGCATTTGCTAACCAGTGCACAAGAGTTTAGTAATGAAGTGCTCAGAATGGGGCAAACAGTATTGCTCGATACACCAGCTGCCGAGTTTTCCTCTCCATCCCCCGCTGAATATAGCGCTGGTGAGATTGCTGGCGAGGTGCCGAGCAATCAAGCGGATTCGCTGCCCGTGCAGCCTGAGCTGCCATCATCTCAACCGGTGACGCTGTATTTTACTTGGCAAGGCTAAGTCATTTAGCGATATGTGATGGATAAAATAGCGCCCAATTAAGGCGCTATTTTTATGTGCTAATTTGATCTCATTTGGGCGATGACGATGGCTAAGCGCCGCGTTTTGGGTTGCCCATAGGTAAAAAGATCATCGTTGGTCAAAAGGGGCGTTTTTTACGTTTTCAAATGGAACCCGCCACGTCGCTTATTGCTGAGTATTTACAGAATTTCCAGCACTTGCTCGGGTGGACGACCGAGACGTGCCTGACCACGACATACCACAATTGGCCGTTCGAGGAGTTTTGGGTGCTGCGCCAATGCGGCAAACAGTGCGTCATCACTTAGTTGGTGATCACCTAACTGGAGCTCGTGATACAAATCGTCTTTGCAGCGCATCATGCCACGGACTTCACTCAAGCCTAGCTGTTGGTAGAGTTGCTTGAGTTCTGGTATTGAAGGTGATTGCTGTAAATAGTCGATCACTTGCGGGGTGATCCCTTGCTGAGTCAATAGCGCTAAAGTTTCGCGACTTTTCGAGCATTTCGGATTGTGGTAAATCACGACTGACATTCTTTCTCCTTAACTGATTTTATTATTGGAGTGATAAAAAGCGTTCACGCTGCACCATCAACTGATCTATTCGTGCATCATAACGGGCTTGAGCTAAGCTGCCGAGTTCAACCAGTTGACTGGCCTGAGTGTAAAACTGAATGGCTTTGTTCCAGTTGGCTTGCAGTGCCATGATTTCGGCGCGTGCGGCAAGCTCTTCCGCACTATTGCCTAAGCGGTTATTGGCCTCTGACAGGAGTTGCCATCCATTAAGATCATTGGGGTGGTCGTGACTATAGCGCTGCAAGATGCGAATGGCATCGGCAAACTTATCCTGTTTGAGCAGTACATTGGCATAGTTTATGGTCAACACTGGGTTGTTGGGCGTTTGTTTGAGCGCAGTTTCTAATCGACTTTGCGCTTTGGTCGCTTGTTGAGTATCAAGATACAAATCGCTGATCGCATCGAGGTAAAAAGGGTTGTCTGGCTGCTGGCTGACCAATTGGCTAAGCAGCGGCTCCGCTTGATCGAATTGTTTTAAATCGAGATACACTAAAGCCTTACCATATTGAATGGCTGGCTGCAGGTTTGGGTTGATTTTTTTCTCATTACGGGCAAACCAATCTAAAGCGGCATCGGCATCAATCCCGGCATAACGGGCGATAATCCGCGCACGCGCTAACTGATAGTCGAGATCCGGAGTCCAACGAAGTGGCGGATATTGCCGTGCACGTTCCCGACTATCGGTGATGCGATCTTCGGGGAGTGGGTGAGTGAGCAGCATTGGCGGTGGTTTACTGGCATAACGGTATTCATCGGCGAGACGACCAAAGAATTGCGGCATTGCATTAGCATCGAATCCCGCTTTGGCTAAGGTCGCAATACCAAATCGATCTGCTTCTTTTTCATTATTGCGCGTGTAGTTAATCTGGCCTTGAATGCTGCCGGCCATAGTGGCATTGATGGCGGCAATGCCAACTTCTGGAGCGGCAATCGCTAATAGTAACGAGCCTGCCAGTGCGGCAATGGTTGCAGGAGAGCGGCGTGCTTGTTCTTCCATACTGCGCGCCAAATGACGTTGTGTTACGTGAGCGATTTCGTGCGCCATCACCGAGGCGAGTTCACTTTCACTCTGGGCATGTAAAAACAGCCCTGAATGCAGCGCGACATACCCGCCAAAGAAGGCAAAGGCGTTGATATTGCGATCGCGGATCATAAAGAACGTAAATGGTGTTTTAACATCATTGGCATTGGCGACCAAACGGTGGCCTAAATTATCGATGTATTGATTAAGTAACGGATCATTAATCACCGGTTGGCTATTACGCAGCATGCGCATATAGGCATCACCATAAATCAGCTCTTGATCGATAGTTAAGGTTGCTCCGGCGACGGTGCCGATATCCGGCAACTCGATGCTTTCTGTTTGAGCCAAGGTAAAGCATGAATGAGCGGCAATGCACAAGCATAATACGGTGCGGGTCGGGAACAATTTCATGATAGCGGTGCATACTCCGAATGTATTTGCCAGTAAGACATAATGGATGCCAATTGGTTGCGAGATCCGGCGCTAGTGCCGTGAATTTCCTGTTAAAATCTGTTAGCTATCAACGGCAATAGGTGTAACCCTGAACGAAAGCCGATACAATGTGTCACCTATATTAAGGATTAAGCGCCAGAATGGAACCGATTCTTCTCGATTTGCGTCAGCAACGTTGCCCGATAGCTTTGTTGTTAGCCAAGCGAGCCACCGCGGCACTCTTGCCCAATCAATCATTAACTATTTTGATTGCCGATCCCGCCTCATTACACGATATTGAACAATATATGGCTCAGTTGCCTGTTCACTGCCAGCGTACCCCACATCGCGAGTATGATTCGCTGATGGTTAGCCAGGAGATTTGTTTGAATGTTTGAAATGATCAGTCGTTGGTATAAGCGACGTTTCTCTGATCCGCATGCGGCCAGTTTAGTCGCGATTTTGCTATTTGGTTTTATTATCATCTATTTTTTCGGACATTTGATTGCGCCTTTGTTAGTAGCGATTGTGCTGGCTTATTTGTTGGAGTGGCCGGTCCATCAACTGCATCGCTTACGTATTCCGCGCACGCTGGCGGTGATTTTGGTGATCACCGTGTTTACTGGCTTGATGATTTTGGCGCTGTTTGGTCTAGCACCGACGATTTGGAAGCAGGTCGGTAACTTAATTAATGATGTACCGAATATGTATAACGGTACCCAGCAGTTCATCACCAGTTTACCTGAACGCTTTCCTGAATTGGCTCATTTGGAAATTATTGAGCCGGTGATCAGTAATGCGAAAAATAAAGTGCTCGGCATGGGTGAGAGTGTGTTGAAAGGCTCACTGGCCTCGTTGATCAGTTTAGCTACGCTAGCGGTTTATTTGATTTTGGTGCCTTTATTGGTGTTTTTCTTGCTCAAAGATAAACAACAAATGTTGCATATGGCGAGCGGTATTTTGCCGCGTAATCGCAAGCTGGCGACCAAAGTATGGGAGGAGATGAACCAACAAATCTCTAACTATATTCGCGGTAAGGTACTGGAAATCGTGATCGTCGGTACGGTCAGTTATATCACTTTCGCGATATTAGATTTACGTTACGCCGTGCTGCTGGCGGTCGCGGTTGGGCTTTCAGTATTAATCCCTTATATCGGTGCGGCGGCGGTAACGGTACCGGTGGCGATTGTGGCTTTGTTTCAATGGGGACTGACGCCACCTTTTTATACTCTGCTGATTGCTTACAGCATCATCCAAGTGTTGGATGGCAACATATTAGTACCAGTACTCTTTTCGGAAGCGGTTAACCTGCACCCGGTAGCGATTATTGTGGCGGTGTTAGTGTTTGGTGGATTATGGGGCTTTTGGGGGGTGTTTTTTGCTATTCCATTAGCCACGTTGGTCAAAGCAGTGTGGAAAGCGTTACCTAGTGTCGATGACGATCACGAACTTACCCCTTAATGGCCGTGTTAAGGCCAAATTATGTGTTGTTAAGCCTCACTTGTGTGAGGCTTTTTGCATCCAATGTGATCGCAGCTAGTGGCAAGAAAAAGTTAAAGTTATACTCTTGCTCAACGATATAGTTGATATGTTCCCCCTATTTTGCTGCACACAACGCGCGGTATATCTGGAGTTAGGTATGAAATTTAGTCATAAAATTGTCGCAGCGTCCTCGTTGTTGCTGCTAATCGTGCTCTCTTTGCTTTCTTTTCAGCAACAAATCACGGTGCGCAGCCAAGTAGAGTCTTTCGTTAATAGCAGTTTAATCGAGCTGGTGGAAGGGGTGAAAAATACCATCGAAGCGGATTTGAACAGCAAAAAAACCTTGGCGCAGACCACGACCGAAGTGGTTGCACTCGATCCTGATAACCGTGAATTCGTGCGTCAAGTGTTAGAAACCCCAAAACTTAAACAGAGCTATATCACGGTCGGAGTAGGTTATGACAGCGATGGGGCGGTAGTTGAAAACGATGATGCGTGGGAAGTGGAAGCGGATTATGAACCACGCACTCGGCCGTGGTATCTCGATGCCAAGCAGCAGCGTAAACTGGTGGTAACCGAGCCGTATGTGGATGCCACAACTCGGCAAACGATTATCTCAATCGGTGCACCATTGATCGATCAACGTCAATTCAAAGGGGCAATTTTCTTTGATGTGGAATTAACGGAGCTGGCCGATTTAGTCAATTCGGTGAATCTGTTTGATGCGGGCTATCTGTTTATTGTCACCAAAGACGGCAGCACAATTGCTCACCCGCAAACCCATTTCAATGGTGAGTCGTTCAATCGTTATTTGCCCGGCGTGAAGATCCAGCCAGGCATGCAGACCATTAAACATGATGGAAAAACTTATCTGGTCAATTTCACGCTTATTCCTGAAGAGAATTGGTATATTGGCGCGGTGATTGATGAGTCGATCGCATTCGCGACCTTAACCGAACTGCGCAATAGTTCGATTATTTATACCTTAATTGGTGTGGTGATCAGTATCTTGGGACTCGGAATGCTGATCAAAATCTTGATGAAGCCACTTGGGGTACTCAATCTGGCTATTCAAGATGTAGCTTCAGGCCAAGGCGATTTAACCCAGCGCCTAGATACCGATACCGATCAAGAATTTGCTCAACTGGCCAGTGGTTTCAATACCTTTACCCAAACCTTGCAGGGACAAATTCAGCAACTCAAAGCGATTGGGGTTGAAATCATGCACGGTACTGAACAAACCGTGGCGGGTGCTCAGGAGTCGGCCCATGCGGTAACTCAACAGTTGCAAGAATTAGAGCAGTTAGCCACTGCCATGCATGAGATGGCGGTGACTGCTACTGAAGTGGCCAATAATGCACAAGGTGCTGCCACTGCGGCTAATGAAGCAGATCAAGCCTCGCTAGAGGGCAGTCAAGTGGTAGGCGAGACTACTCGTTCAATTGATACCTTGTCCGCACGTATCGAACAAGCGGTGGAAGAAGTTAAAGGGCTGGAAGTCGCGACGAGCAATATCGAAACCATTTTAAAAGTGATTAACGATATCGCCGATCAAACTAACTTATTGGCGCTCAATGCGGCCATTGAAGCGGCGCGTGCCGGAGAGTCTGGACGTGGTTTTGCGGTGGTGGCCGATGAAGTTCGTACCCTGGCGCAGCGTACCCAGCAATCGACCACTGAAATTCGAAGCATGATTGAACAGCTACAATCGGGGGCTAATGCCGTTTCCGTGGCGATGAATGAAAGCAAATACACCGCCGATGATGCAGTGCAGAAAGCGCAACATGCCAACCAGTCATTGCAAAATATTCGTAGTGCGATTCAGCGTATCAGCGATATGAATATGCAAATTGCTTCTGCAGCAGAAGAGCAGAGTCTGGTGGCGGAAGAGATCAATAGTAATACTGTGAAAATTAAAGATTTATCGACCAAAGTTGCTGACGCGGCGGCGGCCTCAAGTATTGCGATGGAAGTACAGACTGAAAATGTGCGTGAACAAGATCGTTTATTGAATAAGTTTATTGTCTAGTTGTTACAACAACTGAGTATTTTGCATAGCATAAGGCCAGTCATTGACTGGCCTTAAATATATCCAAGCTGTGCTAAGTGAATCAGGCACTGAAGATTAGGCTTGATTGAGATAATCGAGCACCACTTGATGATGATTGGTGGTTTTGAATTTATCAAACACTTGTTCAATCACTCCTTGTTGGTCGATCAAAAAACTGACTCGATGCAGGCCATCAAATAATTTGCCCATGAATTTTTTTTCGCCCCACACGCCAAACTGTTCAGCCACGTGATGATGCTCATCAGACAGTAGTGTGAAGTTGAGTTGATCACGTTCGATAAATTTCGCCAGCCGTGGTACCGGGTCGATACTCACACCGAGTACCACCACGTGATGAGCTTGCAGTTCGGCTTGAATATCACGTAAGCCTTGGGCTTGTACGGTACAGCCAGGTGTCATCGCTCTTGGGTAAAAATACAGCAACACTTTTTTGCCGGCAAAATCAGTCAAAGAGACGGGGTGACCATGTTGATCGGGTAAACAAAACATTGGAGCTGGGGTACCAATCGTGAGCGTATTCATAGTTATTCCTTTGATTACTGACTGTTTTTTATAAAGTTTAGCGAGCCTTGCACATTCAGTTCGCGGCACAGTGCAGCAAACTCTTCTTGCAACTGCATGAGATTGCAGCCTGAGTCGACGCGAGCGCTGAGCGCGATATGGAATTGATCTTGTTCACTATCCAATTTGGTTTTGTTGATGGTTTGCGCACTGAGTGATGCCATGCCAATTTGGCGCTGGGCAAAGAATTGCGTGAATTGTTCGGTCAGGCCGAGCTGGTCATCAGATTCCACATACACTTCCACAGTATAGGCATGAGTTTGCTGATCATGCGGAGAAGTTCGCTTGGTCATGGTGATCAGATCATGCTGCTGACCAAGCACCGGCAGTGTGGTTTCGACTCGCGTAATCGTGCTTGGCGCTCCAGAGATCAACATCAATAGGGTAAATTCTTTACCAAACAGAGCGATACGACTGTCGATGATATTACAACCGGCTTGGGTAACCAGCCGAACCACTTCATTACAAATACCGGGGCGGTCGGTGCCGACAGCGGTGATCACTAGATGCTGAATCATATTGTCACTATTGAGATGATTTTCTCGGCATGTTAACACAGTTAAACCAGAGAAAAAGCGTGATCCAAGCGGTTTTTCTGCGTGCTTAAACGAGAAATTATCCCACTTGGCGAGGCTCTGATAAACGGGCCACCCAACAGGCCATCACTGTCATAGCGCGGCTTTATTGGGGGCATCTTAGCAATATTGATCGACATGATGATTTAAGCCCATTTCTCCGCTTGTATTTTTTCAGCCCCATGCATTACCATGCAGAGAGGATAAGATTAGGGAGATAGACATGTTTTCAGGAAGTATCGTTGCGTTAATAACGCCATTCACTCCAGGCGGTGAGGTTGATTATATCAGCCTGAAAAAATTGGTCGATTTTCATGTTGCGGCGGGAACAGATGCAATTGTTTCTGTCGGCACCACAGGTGAATCGGCCACATTGACCGTTGAAGAGCACGTCAAGGTTGTGGCAAAAACGGTAGAGTTTGCTGAAGGTCGTCTGCCTATCATTGCCGGTACCGGTGCCAATGCCACTCATGAAGCGGTTACTTTCAGTCGCTTGCTGAATAATACCGGTATTGCTGGTTATCTGAGTGTCACACCTTATTATAATAAGCCGACTCAGCAAGGCTTATTTTTGCACTATAACGCGATTGCTCAAGAGACCGATATTCCGGTGATTTTATACAATGTGCCGGGACGTACTGCGGTGGATATGCAGCCTGAAACTGTGGCTCGTTTATCTGAAATCAACAATATTGTGGCACTGAAAGATGCGACCGGAGATTTAAGTCGGGTCGCCAAACACCGTGCGCTGTGTAAAGAGGGCTTTGTGCTGCTCAGCGGTGATGATGCAACCGGTCTTGAGTTCGTCAAATTAGGTGGCCAAGGTGTCATTTCGGTGACCAATAATATCGCGGCCGCTGACATGGCCAATATGCTGCATTTGGCTTTGGCTGGAAAGTTTGCTGAAGCGGAAATTATCAATCAACGTTTGATGACGCTGCATAAAAATTTGTTTATCGAATCGAGTCCGATCCCTGTGAAATGGGCCGCGCATAAGATGGGATTGATCGCAAATGGTGATCTGCGTCTTCCTTTGACCGAATTGTCTGAACCTGCTCGCCCAATCATTGCCCAAGCACTGTCTGAAGCCTGTCTTTATTAAAATGCTATCGATTACTATGCCGGGGGAGTGATTACCCCGGTCATTTTTAGGAGTTTCAATGAAGTTTTCTCGCCAGCTAGTTGTTGGTTCACTGGCTGTTTTGGTATTAACTGCCTGCTCCAACAGCGCAACCCAGCGTCGCCAAGCCAAAAACGATTTCGACTACCTCGAAACCACGCCATTGAAGCCTTGGGTATTACCGCAAGGTGCCACGCCACAGTTTTATCCCAATTATGACCTTCCTGAAGGGGAGTTCCACGGTGGTGTCGGCGATGTGGTGGATATTCGTCCTCCTCAGCAGGTATTAGAATTGATCCCCGGTGCGCGAGCCGAGCGTCAAAATGGCGAAGTAACCTTATGGATGCTGCGTAAAGAGGAAGCGCAAAAAGTGTGGGATACCGCACTGGGTATGATTGCACAACGCGAGATTCCGTTGCGTCAGCAAACCCCGACTCAGCTTGAAACCGATTGGGTTGAATGGGTGGCTGAAGATGAAGATGTGACGATTGGTAGCCGCTATTTAATCTCAATGCGAGAGGCGAACAACCGCTATGGCTTTAATATTTCGCTGATTGATTGGCGTGAAAATGGTCAGGTGCAAACGGTGACGACGACCAACAAAGAGCGCTACAACGCCTTTATGACCAATTTGGTAACCACACGTTATGATGCGGACGTCCGAGCCGAGGCCGCGCGCCGAGCTCAACAACTGGTTAAACAAATTCCGATCACTATGGGCGCCGATCGTAGTGGTCTGCCGGTGATTATTGCACGTACTTCTTATGACGTGTTATGGCCACGATTGCCGGATTTGCTGCCGAAAATGGGCTTTACTATTGAAGAGCGTAACCAATCACAAGGCACGATCAAAGCGAAATACGCGGCGCCGGGTGACGCATTCTGGCAACAGGTTGGTGTGCAGCCGATTGAACTCAAATCGGGCATTTATACGTTGTTAGTGGGTGATTTAGGTAACCGTACTTCAATTAACGTGACCGATGCGACCGGTAAACCGGTCAATGAAGCGCTACTTAAAGATATGGTGCCGGTGCTGGCAGCCGTGGCCGATCATCAGTAGCCTACCTAATGTGGTGACACCAGATTCAGATCGATAATATTAAGGGATGCATTGGCATCCCTTTGTTGTGTTATCCCCTTGCTATTTGAAGCTGCCGCGGTGTTGGCTACGTTCCTTCACCTCAATCACATCGTTTGCCTATGCTCATCGGGATTCATTCACTGGCCGTTTACCTGCAATTCCAAGTTGTTTGGGTATAGGTGATTGCGTTTATGATTTATCTTGTGGCTTTGGTGATTGGTCGGCCTGTTTGACCTTTGCGTCAGCCGCTTCAGCAGGATGGCGCAGCTGATCGAGTTCATTCAGGCGATCGAGTTGGCTTTTCTTATTCATTTGCCCCCATTTCATATTGGCGGTGTATTTGAGTGCGGCAATATTGCCGATCATGACCGCAACCACAATCAGCGAAATTACCCAAGGGTTAAACAGTATCTCCATCTTATACCTCACAAATATTAGTGATAAAGCGCAGATAAATCTCTGGCAGCATGGCATGAATGGTGGTTTTACCTTCAATCGCTGCGCTGGCAAGTTGGGCTTGCAATAAGGGCTCACTGAATTCGCTTAAGCATTGCTGAGCCGTGGCGCGATGACTGATATGCCATGGCTCAAAGCCCACACCTTGCCCATTTTGATAGGGGAAGAAAAAGCCAAATTGGCTGAGGTGGCTGGTTAACCATTGCCAAAATTGGCTTTGATGACCGGTTAAATATTCCCATGGTTCAAGTAACAAACGAGTATTGCTTGGTAGGGCATCTCGGTCATACACATCAAAGTCGGTACCCCAATGGTGACGGCTTGCCCCCGGTAGAGCTGACCAGTGCAATATGGCCAGTACTTTGTCCGCTTCACTGATCGCACTCACATTCAATGGTTGGCTTTGTTGATCTAAGATCGGTCTTTGGCCGGTCATTTTTTGATCCCAAATTGCCAGTTGCTGTTCAAATGAGCGAAAGCCACTGGCGATACACAGATTAAAGCCTGCTTGCGCCGCTGCTTGCTTGAGCGCCAGCAAATCGGCGCTCACTTGTGAATGAACAAGAAAGGCTTTTTGTCCGATCATCACCGAGACTAAATGGCTATCGGTTTGTCCGGTCAATTGCTCTGGTGTCATAGTCAGTCCAAAAGCAGGGTTAAGATTTTTTGGTACATATCGGTCAGTTTTTCTAGATCGGCGACTCGCACACATTCGTTAACTTTGTGAATGGTGGCATTGACAGGGCCGAGTTCGACCACTTGAGCGCCCATTTGGGCGATAAAACGTCCATCAGAGGTACCACCAGTAGTCAGTAAAGCCGGCGCTTGATGATTCACCTGTTCAACGGCGGACACCACTGCAGCTAGCAGTTCGCCGGTTTCAGTGAGAAAAGGTTGGCCACTGAGTGTCCAGTTAAGATCGTAATCCAAACCATGTTTATCGAGAATGTGCTGGACACGGTGTTGGATATCATGATCGGTCAGCTCGGTACTGAATCGGAAGTTAAACTGCACTGAAAATTCACCCGGGATCACATTGGAAGCCCCAGTACCTGCATGCAAATTAGGGATTTGAAAGCTGGTCGGGGGGAAATAGCGATTTCCCGCATCCCACTCGGTCGCCGCCAATTCTGCCAGTGCGGGGAGCGCATGATGGATCGGGTTATTAGCCAGATGTGGATAAGCAACATGGCCTTGTGTCCCTTTGACTTTTAAATCGCCAGTGATAGAACCGCGGCGTCCATTTTTGACCACATCACCGACTTGTTCGGTACTGGATGGCTCGCCGACGATACACATATCAATCCATTCATTACGTGCCTGCAGCGTTTCTACTACTCGCACGGTACCGTTGATGAAAGGGCCTTCCTCATCCGAGGTGATCAAAAAGCCGATAGAGCCTTGGTGATCCGGGTGCTCCGCAATAAAGCGTTCAACCGCAACAATCATACACGCCAGTGAGCCTTTCATATCGGCTGCGCCACGGCCATATAACATGCCATCGATCACCGTTGGCACAAAAGGTGGGGTGTTCCACTGTTCAATTGGGCCTGCTGGTACGACATCGGTATGACCGGCGAAGACAAATAATGGCGCTTGTGTCCCGCGGCGTGCCCAAAAATTGGTGGTATCCGCAAACACCATGCTTTCAATCGTAAATCCAAGCGCGCTTAAACGCTCAATCATTACGGCTTGGCATCCAGCATCGACAGGGGTGATGGATTGGCGGCTGATAAGGTCTGTGGCTAAAGCCAGTACAGGGCTATCGGTCATCCTTGAAATTCCTTGTATTAAGCAAAAAGTGCGCGGTACTGCGCATCGCTAAAACCAAGATGATATTGATCTTGATAGTGTAAAATCGGACGTTTGATCATCGCCGGTAACTCGACTAACAGGTCGATGACATTTTCGGTATCTAAGCTGGCTTTTTGTGCATCACTGAGTTGGCGAAAAGTGGTACCGCGTTTATTGAGCACCTGCTGCCAGCCCAGTTGCTGACAAAACTCAGTGACTAACTGGTGGTCAATCCCTTGTTTACGATAGTCATGGAATTGGTAGGCAATTCCTTGTTGTTCTAGCCAGTTGCGCGCTTTTTTTATCGTGTCACAGTTAGTAATCCCGTACAGCGTGGTCGTCATATTGATCCTTAGATGAGTTCTGATTGAAGTGCTGAATCGGTGGCTTAGTCAAGCTTAGCTTGCTGATCACCTTGATTATTGTTGATTCAATCCTAACAGGAAGGGGCGACAGAGACAAAAGTGTGAGGGGAATATTTCACGCTTGAAAAAAATAACTGGCTCAGCAAATCGATTGGCAAGTTATTGATCAAACGCAACACATGGCATGCTAAAACGGAAATAATGAGTACAGCATACTTTAGGAGGTATCAATGGAACTGAGTCCTGTCTTTGCAAGACGCTTATATTTAGCGCTGTTAGTGGAAAGTATTGAGCGCCCTAACGTCCCCAAACTGATTGAAAAAACCGGTTGGCCGCGGCGTACTATTCAAGATGTGATCAAAGCGATGCCTGGGATTGGCATTGAATTGAATTTTGTGCAAGATGGCCGCCGACATAACGATGGCTATTATCAACTCTCAGATTGGGGACCTTTTGATAGCCAATGGGTTACCCAGCGTAAGCAAGCGATTGCAACCAGTTTGGGTTTTTGCGCTTAAATCAGCATGATGGGCTTGTTTTCTGTTTTTGCCGATCGATCGCTGCGAGGCTGTTGTGCATCAGTAATGCAATTTAAGCCGCTTGATTAAGCGGCTTAAACTTAGCAGATTATGGCTCACCAGCGATCGGTTGGCAGCGGTAGAGGCTACCTAGCATGGTGACTGAAGTTTGAAAATAATTGGTATAATCTAATGTGATGGTGTCACCACCATGGGCCAGCGCTTGGTTTTTCAACTGATTGATCGCCCCTTGGATCAGTACATTATTCGGATAAATCCAAGAGTTAAACCAAAACCCTTCACTACCCGTGGCATCGCCTAGCCATTGGCATTGACTGGCATCAAAGCCCGCATCAGTACGGATCTGAATTTGCTCCGCGCCATCAGACAGTGAATGGATTGGTGAGCTGCACCCCAATAGTAGGCTGCTGGCCACGCTCAGCATAGCAATACGTATCATTGAAATACTCCTTTCAAAATAGAAATCCCAAAAAAATCAGCCAACTGAAGGCGAGCAGTGTCCAAGCTAAGCGAGCATTGTTAAACCAATGATTCTGCGCAGAGGGCAAAGGCAATTCGCTCATCAAGGGTAAAGTCTGTGTGGCATTGATGTGGCTGGTTTTGACATTCAGTGCTTTTTTACGCGCCTTATCGGCTTGGCGCTGCTTCTCTTTGTGCTGCTTTTTATACAGTGCAATTCCTTTTTCGATCCCTTGCGCGATAAGCTTAGTCTGCTCTTTGGTTTGACCCGGGCGCTGAGTCGCTTTGCTGATTTTCAGCGCTTCTTGTTGCGTTTGTGGTGAGGGAAGCGGGCTGTGGTTTTTCATTATTAACTCAAATTAAAAAGCATGGGCGTAAGACTAGCACGTGCTAGCTCAGTAAAAAATGACGTGTTAGCACAATTAGCAGTGGTCATTTTAATCTATTGCGCTAGAGTGGCAAACTTGTGTTGAGTCGCTAGAGATTACTGTGCGTTATTCTATAGAACAGTATGATAGTCAAGGTTTTTTAAAAGCCCCATTGTGGTTATGGTTAGGATGGTTGTGGCTAAATCGAGCTTGGGTGATCTTGGTGATGGCCGGGGTTAGTCGTGAGCATGGCTCACGCTTACTAGAGCGGGTTTATCCTGACCACGGATTGTTGTACACCGGGTTAGCGATGAGCTTACCGGTGTTGGGTTTGATGTGGTTAATCACCCTGCGTCATGTGCAGCGGCCACGAATTAACCAAATCATCGCCCAAGGCCGCTTGATTACTTTATTGGTCGTCGTCGGCCAATTTGTGCAAGCCGCGTGGCAGGTTTATTTACAGCAAGGCGCTTTCCATTGGGCTAATGCCCTGACTTTACTGCTGCTACTGTGGTTTGGCATCTATTTGCTACGCAGCCGTCAGGTCGCAGATAGCTTAGCCATTTCGAAATTGGATAAGGCGTGATCGCCGTCAACGCCTTGATGTTACATTGGATTACACTGCGCAATACCAAAAAAAGAAGGACTCATTATGTTTAAGTCACAGACCGCAATTTTGCCTGAAGCTGGCCCATTTGCGTTGTATACCTTGATCAAAGTTCGGCAAAATGTTGCTCAGGTTTTATCGGCGCTACAGGCGTTGCCACAATTAGTAGCCGAGATAAATCAGCAACAGCCGGGCGCTGAATTGGCCATATCGATTGCGTTCAGCCAATCGTTCTGGCAGCACTTTGAGCTCGCGCCACCGCCAGAATTGATCACTTTTGCTGAATTGGGCACAGGCGAAATACATGCGCCAAGTAGCGAGGTTGATATACTGATCCACTGCCACTCAACCCGTCACGATTTATTGTTCTTCGCGCTACGCAAAGGGATCAGCGAAATTGCTGAGGATATTGAAATCATTGATGAAACCTACGGTTTTCGCTATTTAGATGCCCGAGACATGACGGGCTTTATCGATGGCACCGAAAATCCACAAGCCGAACAGCGTGCACAAGTCGCATTGGTGGCTGAGGGAGAATTTGCTGGCGGCAGTTATGTGCTAGTACAACGTTTTGTGCATAATTTGCCGGCGTGGAACCGACTTAACTTAGCGGCACAGGAAAAAGTGATTGGTCGAACTAAGGCCGATTCGGTTGAGCTTGAGCAGGTTCCTGCCGCTTCACATGTCGGCCGTGTCGATATTAAACAGCAAGGCAAAGGGCTCAAAATCGTTCGCCACAGTTTGCCTTATGGCAGCGTTAGTGGTGAGCATGGCTTACTGTTTATGGCTTATTGTCATACGTTGCATAATTTACACACTATGCTGGAAAGTATGTATGGTGTTACCGATGGCAAAACCGACCAACTACTGCGTTTCACCAAAGCCGTGACCGGTGCGTATTTGTTTGCTCCCTCGTCAGCTATGCTGCAAGCGCTGACCTTAAAGCAGTCGTAAATTAGGCGACATCGCTTAGCGAATTGGTTAAAGCCGAGCCCTGTGCTCGGTTTTTTTTATTAAAGAACCCGCGCTATTGCCCGATAACTCCATTGGTCAGTGATGAAATCCATTCCAGCTAACAGGCTGGGGAGCGATGGCGTAATTTACGGTTAGCAAGCCCTTCGTCCACCGGATAAAAATCTTGAGTCATAAAATGCGTTTTTTGTGCATTTTATGTGTTTGATGAGTAATTTATCGCCAAACAGACTTTTTTCTAAAAAAATTGAAAAATTTTACTAAAGGATTCAAAAATCACGCCGTTATAAAAGGTAACTTTAAGAGAACTACTTTGGTTTTCCGAGACGTCGGAAACCGGATCCATCGGAAAATCAATTGGAGAAATCACCATGGCAGTAAATGTAAATACCAACGTCTCAGCAATGACCGCTCAACGTTATTTGAACAGTGCAACTAGCGCACAACAAACATCGATGGAGCGTCTATCTTCAGGCTTTAAAATCAACAGTGCTAAAGATGATGCGGCTGGCCTGCAAATTTCTAACCGCTTGAATGTACAAAGTCGCGGTCTAGATGTGGCGGTGCGTAACGCCAATGATGGTATTTCGATTGCTCAAACGGCAGAAGGTGCGATGAATGAAACCACCAACATTCTGCAACGTATGCGTGATTTGTCACTGCAATCGGCTAATGGTTCAAACTCAAAATCTGAGCGTGTGGCGATTCAAGAAGAGATCACCGCGCTGAATGATGAACTGAACCGTGTGGCTGAAACGACCTCATTTGGTGGTAATAAACTGCTTAATGGCACTTTCGCAACCAAATCATTCCAAATTGGTGCGGATAATGGTGAAGCCGTGATGCTGACCCTAAAAGATATGCGCAGTGATAATACTGCAATGGGTGGCACTGGTTATGTTGCAACAGAGCAAAAAGACAAAAACTGGAAAGTTGAAGCGGGAGCTAACGATATCACTTTCACACTGAAAGATGTGGATGGTAACGATCAAAATATCACCATTAACGCCAAAGAAGGCGATGACATTGAAGAAGTCGCAACTTACATCAATGGTCAAACTGACTTAGTCAAAGCGTCAGTTAACGAGAATGGTCAACTGCAGATTTTCGCAGGCAATAATAAAGTGAGCGGTGATGTGGCTTTCTCTGGTGGTTTGGCCGATGAATTGAATATGCAAGCCGGTAAAGCGGAAACCGTTGATACCATCAATGTGACCACTGTTGGTGGTGCACAACAATCGGTGGCGATTATTGACTCGGCACTGAAGTATGTTGATAGCCACCGTGCAGAGCTCGGTGCATTCCAAAACCGCTTCAGTCATGCGATCAGCAACTTGGATAACATTAACGAAAACGTTAATGCATCGAAGAGTCGTATCAAAGACACGGATTTTGCGAAAGAGACGACTGCACTCACCAAATCACAAATTCTGTCGCAAGCGTCAAGCTCTATCTTGGCTCAGGCCAAACAAGCACCGAATGCGGCACTAAGCCTACTGGGTTAATCCCCATCAACGTCACAAAATCCAGCTGCGGCTGGATTTTTTTTGCATTAAATTTCATTAACTCAGCTCCAGCTTCACAAAAAAGCCGGTTATTTTATTTTTTCTGCAAAAAGCCCAAGATTTTTCTAAAGGATAAGAATTTCTCGCCGTTACAAGAGACGAGAGAAATGGGGTAAACCGACGTGAGGTGAGAGACACCGAGGTTTACCAACTTATTCGCCTAAGGAGATCAATATGGCAATTAATGTGAACACCAACGTGTCGGCGATGACCGCGCAGCGCTATTTAAATGGTGCGGTTGATGGTATGCAAAAATCAATGGAGCGTTTGTCGTCTGGCTACAAAATCAACAGTGCCCGCGACGATGCTGCTGGTCTGCAAATTTCTAACCGTTTGACATCGCAAAGCCGTGGTTTGGATATGGCAGTGAAAAATGCCAACGATGGTATTTCTATCGCCCAAACCGCGGAAGGGGCGATGAACGAAACCACCAATATCTTGCAACGGATGCGTGATCTGGCGCTGCAATCATCTAATGGATCCAACTCTTCTTCTGAACGTACCGCGATTCAGGAAGAGGTGTCGGCGTTGAATGATGAATTAAATCGAATTGCTGAAACCACTTCGTTCGGTGGCAATCGACTGCTGAACGGTTCATTTGGCAGCAAATCATTCCAAATCGGTGCTGATTCCGGTGAGGCGGTGATGCTGAGCATGGGCAATATGCGTTCAGATACCGAAGCGATGGGTGGCAAAAGCTATGTGGCGCAAGAAGGTAAAGCGGCTGATTGGCGAGTTGATGCGGCTACCGACTTAACGTTGAGTTACACCGATAAGCAAGGTGAAGCGCGTGAGGTGACCATTAATGCTAAACAGGGTGATGATTTAGAAGAGCTGGCAACTTATATCAACGGCCAATCGGACGATGTAAAAGCATCCGTCGGTGAAGGTGGTAAGTTACAGTTGTTTGCTTCGTCACAAAAAGTGGCGGGTGAGGTGACGATTGGCGGCGGACTTGGCGCAGAAATCGATTTTGCCGCTGGCCGTGATGTCACGGTGGCTAAGATCAACGTTTCAACCGTGGCCGGTTCGCAAGAGGCGGTAGCCGTATTGGATGGTGCTTTGAAGGCGGTGGATAGCCAACGTGCTTCATTAGGGGCATTCCAAAATCGTTTTAGTCATGCAATTAGCAATTTAGAGAACGTTAACGAGAACGTTAATGCTTCGCGTAGCCGGATCCGTGATACTGATTATGCCCGTGAAACCACGGCGATGACCAAATCACAAATCTTGCAACAAGCCAGTATGTCTGTGCTGGCACAAGCTAAACAGTCGCCATCTGCTGCTCTAAGTTTACTTGGGTAAACCCGTTAAAGGGCTCAAGCGAGTCAGTCACGGGCGATGAACCGTGACTGATAAGGTAGAAAGGAGAGTGCTATGGAAATACCATCCTACACATCGACCATTCAGCCTTACGTTTTGCAAAGTGGCACTAAAATTGCTTCAGAAATCGATAATGCAACTCGTGTTTCGTTTTCAGGGGAGAATAACCGTTCGGTTTCGCGTACAGATAAACCATCTGAACATCTTTCTGAGCAGGTCAAGGCAAGACAACAACAATCGGTTGAGGCAAGGCAGCAAGCAAAGCAGCGCCAGCGTCTCGATGAGGAGCAACTTGCCAAAGTAGTGGATCAAATGAACGATTTTGTGAAATCCATTAATAAAAGCCTGTCTTTCAGATTGGATCAAGAATCCGGACGCGAGGTGGTTACCATCTACGAAGCTTCGACGGGTGATATCATTCGTCAAATCCCTGAAGAAGAGATGTTGGAAGTATTGCGTCGCCTTGCCCGTGAGCAGGATCATCGATCTGGCTTATTGATGGCGAAGGTGTAACACGGTTTTGAGGTGATTGAATGAGTTTAGGCCCGATGGGGATGAATACTGGCTTTGACATCAATGGTGTCGTCAGCAAAATTGTGAATGCGGAGCGGGTACCTAAACAGCAACGCATTGATAATGAGCGGGCGAACATTGATACCAGTATTAGTGCCTATGGTCGACTCAGAGAGTCGCTGGATACGATGAAAAATCTGATGACCCAATTTCGTCAGGAGAAAGCTTTTGCGGCACGCAAAGTGGATACCAGTGATGAAAAAGTCATCTCCGCGACCGCCACCACGGAAGCGATTGCTGGAAACTATTCCGTCGATGTGCTGCAGCTTGCTCAAAGCCATAAAATTGCCTCTGAAGTCTTAGACAAAGACGCAAAGTTTGGTCCGGGCAAGCTGCATCTTTCATTGGGGCGCAGGAATTTTACTTTTGATGTGCCGGCCAATGCCAAATTGGTCGATATTGTGCGTGGCATTAATGGTGAAAAATCCAATCCAGGGGTGCGAGCCTCCATCATTAATGATGTGCAAGGGCCGCGGCTGATTGTTGCCTCCCACCTTTCCGGTAAAGATCACCGAGTGCAGATGTCAGCGGAAGCTGAGCTTGGTAATCCACTCAAACAACTCGAATACAAATCGCTCGAACAGCGGGTGCTTGATCTTGAACAGGCCCGAGCTCAAGCGCAGCAATTGATCACACCATTGACTCCTGAACAGCAAAAAATCGCAGCGACAGTGGCCGAAAAAATCGGCGCGGCGGCGCGTTTAGTGGATCAAGAAGTGGCGCAAGAAATTCGCTCGGCGGCACAAACTGCCCAAAATAGTGCCGCAAACGATGTGACCAATCCAGCCGAACTGACCGATAGCGCACTGAAAACAGTCGCGAGTGCGGCCAGTGAGGCAAAAAAATACCTTAGACCAGAAGAGCGAATTCCGGGCTGGAGCGAAACCGCTTCAGGAACTTTGCTCGACTCTTATTGGGAGCCCGAAGCGGAGTTGGATGCGAGTGGACAACAAAAAGCCGCCAATATACCCGGTTGGAGTAATACCGCTTCAGGAACCTTGCTGGATTCTTACCTGACACCGCAAGAAGCGCAGCAAAAACTCGATCAAAAATTAGCCAAGCAACAGGCGCAAATGGAAGCGGCACTGAGCAGTGGCAAAATGAGCCCAGAAGAGGCCAAAGCACAAGCTCGCAGTCAACTGAGTGCCCAAGAGCGTGACTATATTGAACAAGTTGAGCAAGCACAAACCGCACTTGTTGCCGCGCAAGCTGCTTTTGACGGTTATGGTGGCATGCTTGAGGTGCAAGCGGCACAAGACTCGATGGTGGTGCTCGATGGCATCGCGACGTTATCGAGTAATAACAATATTATTGAAAATGCCATCGAAGGGGTGAACCTAACCCTCAAAGGTAAGACTGATCCCAATCAAGCTCCACCTGAGATTGGGATTGAATACGATCGCGATCGGGTACGCAACGATATTGAACAGTTTGTCGCGGCTTATAACCAGTTTTTTCAAATCAGCAAAGCATTATCTGGCGTCGATCCACAAACAGGACAAGCCGGTCCATTGGCCGGAGATAGTATTGTGCGCAGCGCCGATTCGCGCTTAAAAAACGTATTCTCATCCAGCATTGAGCAGGCCCCTGAACACCTAAAATCGCTGACTGAATTTGGTATTACCACCACTCGGCAAGGTGGGCTAGAAATCAACTATACGATGCTGGATCGGCAACTGAATAATAACTTTAACACGCTGGGGGATTTTTTTGGCGGCAATCAAGGCTTTGCCAAACGCGTTGAAGATGCGATTGCCAGCATGACCGGCGTGACGGGCTCCATTCGCACACGTGAAAAAAGTTTGACCGAACAAACTTACCGATTAGGCGATAACCAGCGCTCGTTGGATCGCCATATGGATAGTTTAGAGAAACGCACCCATGCCAAATTTAGCGCCATGCAAGATGCTACCAGCAAAATGCAGTCACAGTTGGCTGGCATGATGGGGGCATTAGGTGGCTAAACCATGGCAACGCGCGGTACTGATCCCGCGAGGAAGTGATTAAGATGCAAACACAACTGCAATGTTTAAGTGATCTTGATCAACAAATTACCACTCTGCTGGCTGAAGATGAGATTGATGCTGAAGATATTTTGCAACTGGTCGATAACAGAGAACAACTGTTGCACAGCTTGTTAAGCGATTTAGCCGAGCACCCTGAATGGGCGCAATCAGATTTGTGGCGTCAAGCGATTGATAACACCCAACAACTTGTTGAACGGATGCAGTCAAAAACGGTGGCAATCGGCCAAGTGCTGTATCATTATCGGCGCGGTAAGAAATCGGTTCAGCAATACAAAAAGTTTTTATAAGAGGAAGACTATGCGTGGTTCTTTACAGGCGTACAAAAAAGTATCAGTGGATAGCCAACTCAGTGCGGCCTCTCCGCATAAAATTGTCCAGATGTTGATGGCTGGAGCGATTGAGCGCCTGATCCAAGGTAAAGCGGCCATGCAGCAAGGCAACATTCCGGTCAAAGGTGAACGTTTAGGTAAAGCGCTCGATATTATCATCAGTTTGCGCAGTTGTTTGTCGATGGAAGATGGTGGGGATATTGCCAAAAACCTCGATCAACTGTATGACTTTATGGTTAACCAAATTACTCAAGCCAATCATAAAAATGATCCACAGTTATTAGATGATGTGATTGAGATTATCCGCGAAATAAAATCGGCGTGGGATCAAATTCCAGCTGAATTTCATAATTTAACGGCAGCCGATGTGGGCATCTGATTTCTATTACAGAAACTTTTAACACACATCACACCAAGCAAATGCTTGGTTGCCTTATTTGCTGATTTAAATAGAATAGAAGCCACTAACTAGCCAAGTGGCTTTTTTTGTTGCTAAAGTTCACCAATTGTTCATCGTTTGTTCAGTATTTATAACAAAAATCAATCACCTGAAAATGATGACAAAAAGTGTAACCACAACTTTTTATCATAAAGGCAAATAATCTCACCTATGCAGAGTGTAGCGAAACTACTTGTAATTGAGGACGATGCCAAGATCCGGCTAATCCTCAGTGTTATTTTAGAGTTTGTAGGAGAGCAGTGTGAGATCATTGAGTCTACGCAAATCGATCAAGTCAATTGGTCAACCGTGTGGGCCGGATGTATTTTAGGCTCGTTGCGTGAACAAAAGCTGTCTGAAGCATTAATTCACTCTTTGAGTAAAGCCAACCATATTCCACTACTGCTGGCCAACAAACAGCCTTATTCATTAGACGAGTTTCCCCATTATGTGGGTGAATTAGAGTTTCCGCTCAATTACCCACAGTTAAGTGAAGCGCTGCGTCACTGTAAAGAATTTCTCGGGCGTAAAGGCGTGCAAGTCTTGGCCTGCGCACGTAACAACACACTATTTCGTAGCCTAGTCGGGCAAAGTAGTGGTATTCAAGATGTTCGTCACCTGATTGAACAAGTTTCCAGCACCGAAGCGAATGTGATGATTTTGGGCGACTCTGGCACCGGTAAAGAGGTGGTCGCGCGTAATATTCATTATCACTCAGGACGCCGTAATGGTCCTTTTGTGCCGATCAATTGTGGAGCGATCCCGGCTGATTTGCTAGAAAGTGAGCTATTTGGTCACGAGAAAGGCGCCTTTACGGGGGCGATTACCGCTCGCAAAGGTCGTTTTGAGTTGGCTGAAGGTGGCACGCTGTTTTTGGATGAGATCGGCGATATGCCGATGAGCATGCAAGTCAAGTTGCTGCGCGTGTTGCAAGAGCGCTGCTTTGAACGTGTCGGTGGTAACAGCACGATTAAAGCTAATGTGCGAGTGATTGCCGCCACTCACCGCAATTTGGAAGCCATGATCGAAGATCAGAAATTTCGCGAAGATCTCTACTACCGTCTCAACGTGTTCCCAATTGAAATGCCAGCATTGCGCGATCGGATTGATGATATTCCCTTGCTGCTGCAAGAATTAATGGCGCGTATGGAAGCGGAAGGTGCGCAGCCGATCTGCTTTACACCAAGAGCGATTCATTCACTGATGGAACACGATTGGCCGGGTAATGTGCGTGAATTAGCCAACTTGGTTGAGCGGATGATGATCCTGTATCCCAATAGTTTAGTGGATGTTAACCATCTACCGACCAAATATCGTTACAGTGATATTCCCCAATTTCAGCCTGAGTCAAACCGCTTTAGTTCGGTGGAAGAGCAAGAGCGCGATGCGTTATGTGACTTGTTTGCGGAAGATTTCAATTTTGATCCGGCATACGAATTCACGGCAGAGCTTGATTTGCCTCAAGCGCTACCACCGGAAGGGGTTAACCTTAAAGAGCTGCTTGCCGATCTAGAAGTCAACCTGATCAACCAAGCGCTTGAAGTGCAAGGTGGCGTCGTCGCCCGAGCGGCCGATCTGTTGGGGATGCGTCGCACGACTTTGGTGGAAAAAATGCGCAAATATAATATGCAGCGCTAAAAAGCATCTTGTTAATCTGTTTTTAATTTTAACATGTTGATTATTAAGCTTAATGGCTTGGCGTGGCTCTTGCTTGTCAAGCCATTATTGTCTTTAAAGGATGGAGAGTGAATGATGAGCCCAATGCTAGAGCAGCACTCCCATTTGGACTCGCTGGAAGATCAAGTTGAGCGCTATAAACAAGTGCTCGATGTGATGCCTGCTGGGGTGATTTTGCTTGATACTCAAGGTATCGTGCGCGAGGCCAACCCTGAAGCGCAGCGTTTGCTGGACATCTCACTGGTGGGCGAAAAATGGTACAGCGTGATCCAAGTGGCGTTTGCGCCGCGCGAAGATGATGGACATGAAATCTCGCTACGTAATGGACGCAAGGTGCGCTTGGCGATTTCAGCCTCGGCGACCGGCCAGCTTATTTTGATCACTGACCTCACAGAAACCCGCTTATTACAGTCGCGGATCAGTGATTTACAACGCCTATCTTCATTGGGACATATGGTCGCATCATTGGCTCATCAAGTGCGCACGCCACTGTCGAGTGCCATGTTGTATGCGGCTAATCTTGCTGCGCCAAATCTTGCTCCTGCAACTCGCGAGCGTTTTCAAAGTAAACTGGTCGATCGATTGCACGATCTTGAAAAGCAAGTGAATGATATGCTGCTGTTTGCGAAAGGCGGTGATAATAAAGTGGTTGCGCCTTTTTCGATTGGTGATCTGGCTGCAGAATTTATGCCGATGGTCGAAAGCGCCTTGAAAAATAGCCACATCGATTATGGTCAAGAAGTGGAAGGTGAAGAGATTACCCTGCTTGGAAATGCCAACGCTTTAGCCTCCGCATTGAGTAATTTAGTGCTGAATGCGCTACAAATGGCAGGTAAAAACGCACAAATTGATGTGTTTTTTCGGCCAGTGCAGGGCGAATTGAAGATTTCAGTACAAGATAATGGCCCTGGAGTGCCCGAAGCATTACAGCGCAAAATTATGGAACCCTTTTTCACCACTCGCTCACAAGGGACAGGCCTTGGCTTAGCGGTCGTGCAAATGGTATGCCGTGCCCATGGTGGGCGATTAGAACTGATCTCTAAAGAGGGAGAAGGTGCGTGTTTTACCATGTGCATCCCTCTTGAGCGTCAACCAATGGATAGCTCAAATTCAGTGACTGGAGAGTGAAGATGGCTCAAAGCAAAGTCTTAATCGTAGAAGATGATGAAGGTCTACGCGAAGCATTGATCGATACCTTAGCTTTAGCCGGATACGAGTGGCTAGAAGCAGATTGTGCAGAAGAGGCGCTGCTTAAACTCAAAGCAAACAGCGTCGATATAGTGGTGTCTGATGTGCAAATGGCTGGTATGGGCGGGCTGGCACTATTACGTAGCATCAAACAGCATTGGCCGAATTTACCCGTGTTGTTAATGACCGCTTACGCCAATATTGAAGATGCGGTTGCAGCGATGAAAGATGGCGCGATTGACTACATGGCCAAACCGTTTGCCCCAGAAGTGCTGCTTAATATGGTCAGCCGCTACGCGCCAGTCAAATCCGATGATAATGGTGATGCGGTGGTGGCTGATCCGCAAAGCCTAAAATTGCTGGCATTAGCGGATAAAGTGGCGAAAACCGATGCGAACGTGATGATTTTAGGGCCGAGTGGTTCGGGGAAAGAGGTGATGTCGCGTTATATTCACAACGCTTCACCGCGCAGAGAAGGGCCATTTGTGGCGATCAACTGCGCAGCCATCCCTGAAAATATGCTTGAAGCAACGCTGTTTGGTTATGAGAAAGGCGCTTTTACCGGTGCGGTGCAAGCTTGTCCAGGCAAGTTTGAGCAGGCGCAAGGCGGAACCATTTTGCTCGATGAGATCAGTGAAATGGATTTGAACCTACAAGCCAAGCTACTGCGCGTACTGCAAGAGCGTGAAGTGGAACGCTTAGGTAGCCGTAAAAGCATTAAGCTCGATGTACGAGTGCTCGCCACCAGTAACCGTGACCTTAAGCAGTATGTGCAAGCGCAGCGTTTTCGCGAGGATTTATACTATCGCCTCAATGTGTTTCCAATCACTTGGCCGGCCTTGCAGCAACGGAAGGGTGACATTGAACCTCTGGCGAACCATTTAGTGGAACGCCACTGCAAAAAGTTAGGACTGCCAGTGCCCAGTATCGCTCCAGCGGCGCTGAATAAACTCCTCAATTACCCGTGGCCAGGTAATGTTCGTGAACTGGATAACGTCGTGCAGCGCGCACTGATTTTAAGTGAGAATGGTCACATTGGTAGTGAGCACATTCTACTCGAAGGGGTGGACTGGCATGATGCGAGCAGTCTGCAACAAGCGGTCGCTGGTGAAGCGATGCCAGCACCTGAGATTAAACCGCTAGCCGAGCCGCAGCGCGATCAAGCTTGGGCCTCGGAAACCCATCAGCCAAGCTCTTTAGCCACGGCAAGCCCGTTCACTGCAAGTACCTCTGCTGCGGGTTCGCTGACTTCCAGTGCCGGTTTAGGCGGCGAGCTGCGCGATCAAGAGTTTGCCATTATCCTTGATACCTTGGCCGAATGTCAGGGGCGGCGTAAGGAGATGGCGGAAAAATTGGGCATTAGCCCACGCACTTTGCGCTATAAACTGGCGAAGATGCGTGATGCTGGAATTGATATTCCAGGCTAAGAGCATGGCATATAAATTGCTGATGAGAGTGAGCGATACGATTTTTGAGTCAAACAATTGACATCAGAGGTAGCAATGAGACTTGATGGATTAAACAGTGAAATGCGCGCGATGATGTTTGAGGCGACCAATACTCAACCCAGCGCAACTGGTCAGAAAATTGGCGCAGACTTTGGCGCGATGCTGACTAACGCGATCAACAACGTTAATGGCCTACAGCAAACCTCTAGCGATTTGCAGATGCGCTTTGATCGTGGTGATGAAGGGATTTCACTTTCCGATGTGATGATCGCACGTAACAAGTCGAGTGTGGCTTTCGAAGCCACCATTCAAGTACGTAACAAATTGGTTGATGCGTATAAAGAACTGATGAACATGCCAGTATAATTTGGGTAGCAGACTGTGGCCGATGATAAACAAACTACCGATATCGCATTGACCACCAGTGGTGATCAAGCTTTATTGGCCAGTTCAGAGCTTGCGCTCGATACACAAAATCCAGACCTTAACGAAAAAAGCAGCAAACTGGACTTTACTGTTGGCGATCTGGATTTATTGCGCCAAGTGGTGTTGGTGCTGTCTATTTCGATCTGTGTTGCGCTGATTGTGATGCTGTTCTTCTGGGTGCGTGAGCCAGAAATGCGCCCACTGGGGGCTTACGAGACCGAAGAACTGATCCCAGTGCTTGATTATCTCGACCAGCAGAAACAACAATACAAACTCGATGGCAACACCATTTCGGTGCCAGCGAGTGATTACAACAGCCTTAAGCTGGCGATGCTGCGTGCGGGGTTAAATCAACAGCGTCAAGCGGGTGATGAAATCTTGATGCAGGATATGGGCTTTGGGGTTTCGCAGCGCTTAGAGCAAGAGCGTTTAAAACTGAGCCGTGAGCGGCAATTGGCTAAAGCCATTGAAGAGATGCGCCAAGTCAATAAAGCGCGTGTATTACTTGCCCTGCCAAAACAGAGTGTGTTTGTACGCCATAATCAAGAAGCGTCAGCCTCAGTTTTTCTCACCTTGCGCACTGGCACTAACCTCAAACAGCAGGAAGTGGATGCGGTGGTTGATATGGTGGCGAGTGCGGTACCGGGCATGAGACCGAGCCGTGTTACGGTGACCGATCAACATGGTCGTTTGCTCAGTTCCGGTTCGCAAGACCCCGTATCGGCGGCGCGCCGTAAAGAGCAAGAGTTAGAACAGCAGCAAGAAGAGACGCTGCGTGGCAAAATCGACTCCGTCTTAATTCCGATCCTTGGCTTGGGTAATTACACCGCTCAAGTGGATATTAAACTGGATTTCACCGCTGTAGAGCAGACCCGTAAAGTGTTTGATCCCAATACACCAGCGACGCGCAGTGAATATACCCTAGAAGATTACAATAATGGCAGCGTGATTGCCGGGGTGCCAGGTGCGTTGAGTAACCAGCCGCCCGCGGATGCTTCAATCCCACAAGATGTGGCACAGATGAAAGATGGTTCGGTGCTTGGTCAAGGTTCGGTGCATAAAGAAGCGACCCGTAACTATGAGTTGGATACTACCATTAGCCATGAGCGTAAACAGTCGGGTGTGGTGAATCGGCAGACCATCGCAGTGGCGGTAAAAAGTCGCTCAAGTATCAATCCGGAAACGGGGGAAGTGACTTATACCCCGTTGAGTGAAGCGGATCTTCATTCTATTCGTCAGATTTTAATCGGTACGGTGGGTTTTAGTGAAAGTCGTGGTGACTTGTTGAACGTACTGAGCATGCCGTTTGCCGAGCCAGAAATCGAACAAATCGCCGATATTCCAATTTGGGAACACCCGAACTTCAATGACTGGATCCGTTGGTTAGCTAGCGCATTAGTGATCATCATTGTGGTGCTGGTATTGGTGCGCCCAGCGATGAAGAAACTCATCAACCCGACCGCGGATTCCGATGACGCCATGTATGGCCCAGATGGTATGCCGATTGGGATGGATGGTGAAACCAGTTTAATCGGTAGTGAAATTGAGAATGGTGAGCTGTTTGAATTTGGTTCAGGCATTGATTTACCGAATCTTCACAAAGATGAGGACGTACTGAAAGCGGTACGTGCATTGGTGGCAAACGAGCCGGAGCTTGCGGCTCAAGTAGTGAAGAACTGGATGCAAAATGGCTAAAGATAATCCAAATGGTGGTGAAGTTATCGAATCCACGATTGATATCAGTGAAATTCCCGGCGAAGAGAAAGCGGCAATTTTGTTGTTAAGCCTAAACGAAGCGGATGCGGCTGGCATTATTCGTCACCTTGAACCCAAACAGGTACAGCGGGTGGGGAGTGCGATGGCGCGCGCTAAAGATTTAAGCCAAAGCAAAGTTTCAGCGGTGCATCGTGCCTTTTTAGAAGATATTCAGAAATACACCAATATTGGGATGGGTAGTGAAGACTTCCTACGCAATGCGTTGGTAGCGGCACTCGGAGCGGATAAAGCCAATAACTTAGTCGATCAAATCTTACTCGGCACCGGCTCGAAAGGTTTGGATTCACTCAAATGGATGGATCCACGCCAAGTGGCGAGCATTATTGTTAATGAACACCCACAGATCCAAACCATTGTTTTATCCTACCTTGACCCAGATCAATCGGCAGAAATTTTGGCCCAGTTCTCTGAGCGTGACCGACTGGATCTGTTGATGCGGATTGCCAACTTGGAAGAGGTGCAACCTTCGGCACTGGCTGAGTTGAATGAAATCATGGAGAAACAGTTTGCAGGTCAAGCGGGGGCACAAGCGGCCAAAATTGGCGGCTTGAAAGCAGCGGCAGAGATCATGAACTATCTCGATAATAATATCGAAAGTGTGTTGATGGATCAGCTGCGTGACCAAGATGAAGATTTGGCAACCCAGATCCAAGACTTGATGTTTGTATTTGAAAACTTGGTTGAAGTTGACGATCAAGGGATTCAAAAATTGCTGCGTGATGTACCGCAGGATGTACTGCAAAAAGCGCTCAAAGGTGCTGATGATACCTTGCGTGACAAGATCTTTAAGAACATGTCGAAACGTGCCGCTGAGTTGATGAAAGATGATCTTGAAGCGATGCCGCCGATTAAAGTCTCGGATGTCGAAACCGCGCAAAAAGAGATTTTGGCAATTGCACGCCGCATGGCTGATAACGGTGAATTGATTCTGGGCGGTGGTGCCGACGAATTCTTGTAATCAATCCAGGCCTGATTCGGCCTTGATTGAGCGATAAGTTTTGAATGAGTTTGCATGAGCTTGCACAGGTTGCATAATTGAGGACCACAATGTCTGGTGAAAGAAAGCGTGGGTTTATTCGCCCGGGTATCGACGATAATGCGGTCACCGCGCAAAAATGGGGACTACCGGATTACGGCTCCGCCACTGAACCCGCGGCCAAACCGACCGCTTTTAATTACGATCCCGGCTGGATGCCTGATTTTTCCGCTACAGAGCCGGAAGTCGAGCTGGAATTAACTGCGCAAGAAATCGAGCAAATTCGCTTAGCTGCCCAGCAAGAAGGGTTTGCACAAGGGCAAGCAGAAGGCTATCAACAAGGTTTTGAGCAAGGTAAAACCGAAGGCTGGCAAGCGGGACATGACGAAGGGCA
This sequence comes from Vibrio misgurnus, assembly GCF_029635775.1. Classification (NCBI taxonomy): domain Bacteria; kingdom Pseudomonadati; phylum Pseudomonadota; class Gammaproteobacteria; order Vibrionales; family Vibrionaceae; genus Vibrio; species Vibrio misgurnus. Next base: position 773,606 of record NZ_CP113241.1, read on the forward strand.
GCCACAAGGCTACCAATTCGGTATGGAAGAGGGGCAAGCGCAGATCCAACAACATGTGCAAACCTTTATCGCTCTGGCCAATCAATTTGCTCAGCCACTGGATTTGCTCAATGCGCAAGTGGAAAAGCAGTTGGTGAATATGGTGTTAGCACTGGTCAAAGAAGTCGTGCATGTTGAAGTGCAGACTAATCCGCAAGTGATCTTAGATACACTGAAAGCCTCGGTTGAAGCCTTACCGATCGCTGGCCATGCCATTACCCTTAAACTCAATCCGGAAGATGTTGAGATCATTCGCCAAGCCTATGGTGAGCAGGAGATTGCCACTCGCCACTGGACACTACTGAGTGAGCCCGCGTTAAGTCGTGGCGATGTACAAATTGATGCTGGAGAATCGAGCGTGAGCTATCGTCTGGAAGAGCGGATCCGCAGCGTATTGCACAGTTTTTGTGGCATCAATCGCCACCATCCGGGAGAGTAAGCGATGTTGGCGTTAGCCGAGCGTCTTGCCCAATACAAGGTGACAGGCCATACCACCCGACCAATGGCTTCTGGCAAGTTGGTGCGCGTTGTGGGGCTGACTCTGGAGGCGACAGGCTGCAAAGCCCCAGTTGGCAGCTTGTGCAAAGTCGAAACCATGAATGGAGAGGTCGAAGCAGAAGTGGTCGGCTTTTCTGGCAACAACCTGTTTTTGATGCCCAGCGAGCAAATCATTGGGGTGCTGCCAGGAGCTAAAGTCACGCCTATCACGGCCGAATCAGGATTGCCGGTTGGCATGGAACTGCTGGGACGAGTGATTGATGGCGTCGGTAATCCTCTTGATGGACTCGGTCCTATCTACACCGATCAGCGCGCTTCATTGAATGGTGTACCGCTCAATCCGCTGGCACGTAAACCGATCAGTGAACCGTTAGATGTGGGGATTAAAGCGGTCAATGGCCTCTTAACGGTAGGTAAAGGTCAGCGAATTGGTCTATTTGCCGGTTCAGGGGTCGGTAAATCGGTCACGCTCGGTATGATGACGCGTGGCACGACTGCACAAGTGGTGGTGGTTGGGCTGATCGGTGAGCGGGGACGCGAAGTTAAAGAGTTTATCGAAGAGATCCTCGGTGTCGATGGTCGTCAGCGTTCCGTTGTGGTGGCTGCGCCTGCCGATGCTTCACCCTTGATGCGTTTAAAAGGCTGCCAAACAGCGTTAACCATTGCTGAATATTTTCGTGATCAAGGCTTAGATGTTTTGTTGCTGATGGATTCGTTAACCCGCTTTGCCCAAGCACAGCGTGAAATTGCTCTCTCGGTTGGTGAGCCGCCAGCCACCAAAGGTTATCCCCCCTCGGTATTTGCTAAACTTCCTGCTTTGGTGGAGCGGGCGGGTAATGGTGGCCCCCAACAAGGTTCGATCACCGCCTTTTTTACCGTGTTAACCGAAGGTGATGATTTGCAAGATCCGATTGCCGATGCTTCGCGAGCGATTCTGGATGGTCACATCGTATTATCACGAGAGATGGCCGATGCGGGCCATTATCCGGCGATTGATGTGGAAAAATCGGTCAGCCGAGTGATGCCACAGATCACCACCGATGAACATATGTTGATGTCTAAGGCGGTGAGGCAGATCCTTTCGGTATGTCGTAAGAATCAAGATTTAGTCTCGATTGGTGCCTATAAACCCGGTACTGATAAAGCGATTGATGCGGCCTTCACGCTCAAACCTAAACTCGATCAATACCTGCAACAGGCAATGAAAGAAACGGTACCCTATGAGATGTGCGTTAATATGCTACGCCATGTGTTGAGCAGCTAAAGGGAAGTGCTAAATGGATAACGCATTAGATTTTCTGCTCGAACAGATCCAAGAACAAGAAGATCAAGCGGTGCTGGCACTGAGTAAAGCGCGCAGCGAGCTGGAGAGCTATTACCAGCAACTGCGACAGATAGAGCAGTATCGCTTAGAATATTGTCAGCAGTTGGTGGCACGTGGTCAATCTGGGCTAACCGCCAGTCAATATGGTCACTTAAATCGCTTTCTCACTCAGCTTGATGAAACGCTGGCCAAACAAAGAAGTGCTGAACAGCACTTTCAGCTACAGGTTGAAAATAGCCAACAACACTGGATGAGCCTGCGTCAAAAGCGTAAATCTTACCAATGGTTGATTGAGAAAAAACAAGTAGAACGCCAGCAATTACAAGCCAAACGCGAGCAAAATCAGATGGATGAATTTTCCACGCTGATATTTAATCGGCGTCGTCTCACCTTATAGGTCGTCTCTCCTTACCGTTTGCTGCTCGGCTTACCAAGGTTCGCTGCTATCGTGATTCAGTGTTTTTGGTTTATCTGGCGTGTTTTTTGCTTGGTTTTTTGTAACCACGACCGATAGGTCAATCATGAGCGATGAGTTGATAGCCTGGGATTGCACGGATGGCCAGCTTGGCCAATACCTAAACTCATATCCCACTGTGCGAGTAGCGAATATGAATGTAAACCTCACCCCATCGTCTGAAGCGAATAAAGCCAGCTCTGTAGCGCAAAGCACCGCAACGGGTATCGAGGCGCAAGATAACCAATCTAACACAGGTTTTTTTGCCCAGTTACATAGTCTGATTTTTGGTGCTAAAGCGGCAGATCGAGACGACACAGAGCAAATTGCAGCCAGCGCGCAGCAACTGGCCAATCGGCTTTCAGCAACCGAGCACTCGGCTGTTGATGAACAGATCGAAGATGCCGAACAAACGGTAGGCGAGCTATCGTCGACGACAGACGACCTCGCTTTGCTCGATAGCGAGGTGTTTGCCGATCCGGCTTTTGATAGCCAAGCCGCGCCTGATAGCGATGAGCGCCGTGCATTAACCTCTGATGTACTAGAGCGAAAAGCTGCACAAGCGATCAGCGAGGGGGATCAGTTGCTTGGTCGTTTGCAACAAGCCAATCAAGTGTTGAATACTCAGCACGGCAAAAGCTTGCCGACGGCTGAGATGGCAGAGATTGAGTCCGATAATAGGCTTTCATTATTTGAAGCAGAAGAAGCCGCGGGGGCGCTAGACTCTTTTGCTTCGTTGGTCGCGCCATCGGCGATAATCGGTACCGAGCAAGCTCAACCCACAGTTGCGCATATGATGGCGGATGGAGCAAACGAACCGGACTCTGGCTTAGGCAGTGCTGAGTTTGCGCCAGCAATAAATGCGCTGTCCACTCCACCCTCTGAGGTCAGTGAGTTAGGTCTGGCGGCAATTCCTTGGCGAACGGCTGTACTTGAGGATCCTGTTCACAGCAAAGGATTTACTGCGGATCGGCTGGCTCCGCAATCGACAGGACAATCGGCTACCGCCGTCGTTAGTAGTGGTTTATCACCGCATCTTGCCACTAATGATGCTATCGACATGTTGGGTGTGGCGGCGCCCACGGCCTCTTCGCTGCTAAGTGCTCAGGCAAACTTGAATCCAGAATCATTAATGGCCGACTCAGCACTGCTCGCCAGTTTCGCTAGCCGCGGGGTGACAGAGCCTATGCGCTCAATCACCGCTGAGTCTGGGCAAGAGGGGCTGGCTGAACAAATCGCCGCCGCCGCAGGCTTGAGTGGACCAACCGCAACTTCGCCGCGCGCTGAGTCAAGCGTAGCCGTGAATCCTGCTAGCGCATTGCATTTGCATAAAGATCTGGCCGCAGAACAGATGGCAGAACGGGTGCAAATGATGCTATCGAAGAATTTGAAAAATATCGATATTCGTCTTGATCCACCAGAAATGGGCCGTTTGCAGATCCGACTCAATATGCAAGGAGATGGCGCGAATGTTCACTTTACGGTAGCCAATTCCCAAGCGCGAGATCTGTTAGAGCAAACCTTGCCAAGGCTGCGCGAAATGCTGGCTCAGCAAGGCGTGCAATTAGGTGAAAGCTCAGTACAGCAGCAAAGTACAGGACAGCAACAAAATTGGCAGCAAAGCACAGAATTTGCGCAAACTAGCCGCCATGAACCATGGCATAGCGAAGAAAAGGTTGATACCGACATCAAACTTGATTTGAATGTGGCAACAAAGCGTGATGGAATTAGTTATTACGCTTAAACTTATACAAAATTAACCACATACAGAGGTCATTATGGCAGAACAAGATCTGGCAACCACCGCCCCGAAGGGCAAGAGTAAACTGCTGCTGATGATTATTGCTGGCGTGGTATTGCTGCTCGGTGTGGCTGGCGCGGCATTTTTTATGCTGGGTTCAGAAGATAAAACCACGGCAGGAGATTCGCAAAGCGGGCAATCGGCTGCCAACCAAATCGCGCCAGTCGCTTATGTTAATATTGCGCAACCCTTTGTGTTTAATGTCACCGGTGATAGTCGTGATCGCATGGTGCAGATTAAGGTGCAATTGATGGTGCGTGGTGGTGAAAATGAGAATTTAGCCCGTTACCACTCTCCTCTGATCGAAAGCTCTTTGTTGGCGACCTTTGCTTCGGCAACGGTTGAGCAGTTGCGTACTCCTAATGGCCGAATTGAACTGCGTGATAAAGCGACGGAAGACATTAAAGCGGCACTCAATATGGCCGTCGGCAAGCCAGTGATTGAAAAAGTGCTGTTTACCGACTTTGTAATGCAATAGGTGACATGTGACTGATTTATTAAGCCAAGACGAGATTGATGCACTACTGCACGGTGTGGATAGTGTGGATGAGGAAGAAGAGGAGTTACCCCAATCGGGTTCCAGTGCTACCAGCTTCGATTTTTCTTCCCAAGATCGTATCGTTCGTGGGCGAATGCCAACGCTGGAGCTTATCAATGAACGTTTTGCACGCCACTTACGCATCAGTCTGTTTAATATGTTGCGAAAAACGGCTGAGGTATCAATTAACGGCGTACAAATGATGAAATTTGGTGAATACCAAAATACTTTGTACGTTCCAACCAGTTTGAACATGGTGCGTTTTCGTCCATTAAAAGGCACCGCCTTGGTCACCATGGAAGCCCGCTTAGTGTTTATTTTGGTGGAAAACTTCTTTGGTGGTGATGGTCGCTACCATGCGCGTATTGAAGGGCGTGAATTTACCCCGACAGAACGCCGCGTGATCCAGTTACTGCTCAAAATCGTGTTTGCTGACTATAAAGAAGCGTGGTCGCCAGTGATGGGGGTCGAGTTCGAATACCTCGATTCTGAAGTGAACCCGAGTATGGCGAATATTGTCAGCCCGACCGAAGTGATCGTGGTGAGCTCATTCCACGTTGAAGTGGATGGTGGCGGTGGTGATTTCCACATGGTGATGCCTTACTCGATGGTAGAGCCGATCCGCGAACTGCTCGATGCGGGTGTGCAGTCGGATAAGATGGAAACTGACGTGCGTTGGAGCACGGCGCTGCGTGAAGAGATCATGGATGTGCCGGTCAATTTTCGCGTCAATTTGCTCGAAATGGATATTGCCCTGCGCGATCTGATGGAGCTGCAAGTAGGGGATGTGATCCCGGTTAAAATGCCAGAGCACGCAGTGATGTTTGTCGAAGAGCTGCCGACCTACCGTGTTAAAATGGGCCGTTCCGGTGAAAAACTGGCGGTACAAGTGTCCGAAAAAATCAAACGGCCGGATGTGGTGAAAACCGATCTGGCATTTTTAGGTAAAGATATTATGGCCGAGTTTGAAAACGCAGAACAAGATGGGTTTGAGTAAGTCACTCCCCGTTATTCGTTCGCGGTAACTTGGTCATTTGCAGAGTAGTGCTGTCGTTCAGCACATCATGATCAGAACAATAGGTAGTTGAAGATGGGAAAAAGTGAAGATGAAAGACTCGCCGAAGAGTGGGCTGCGGCACTAGGGGAAGATCCGAATGCGCCGGATATTGATATCGATGAAATATTGGCCGCACCACTGGAAGAGCTAAAAAACACTGCGCCTGCATTTTCTGAGGATGAGCGGCGTAAACTGGATACCATCATGGATATTCCAGTTACCATTTCAATGGAAGTTGGCCGTTCTAAAATCAGTATTCGTAATTTATTGCAGCTTAACCAAGGCTCGGTGGTGGAGTTGGATCGGATTGCCGGTGAATCACTGGATGTGATGGTAAATGGTACCCTGATTGCGCATGGTGAAGTGGTCGTGGTCAACGACAAATTTGGGATCCGTTTAACTGACGTGATCAGCCAAACTGAACGTATCAAGAAATTGAGATAACCGATGCGAAAATGGGCAACTCTGCTGGTTATCCCGATCCCAGCTCTGGCGGCACCTAGCAGCCAACTCGATTTAGCGACCACTTTGGGGTCGCTGTTGTTGGTGATAGGGCTGATCTTATTTTTGGCCTGGTTGCTAAAACGGATGCGAGTTCCGGTGTTTGGCCAATCCAATGGTTTAAGTGTGGTTAAACAGTTACCGGTTGGCACCAAAGAGCGGGTAATGATTATTCAAGCCGGGGAGCAACAGTATTTAATTGGCGTGACCAGCCAATCGATCCAATTGCTCGCCCAACTTGAGCAGCCGTTGCCGCAAGAGGTACAGCCCAGCAGCCCGTTTTCCAACCAATTGATGCAGTTACTAAAAAAACATGAAACAGACGCAAAAAGTTAATTTCACCACTTGGTTGATCGCTGGCTTATCGACTTGGCTGCTGTCGAGTTTACTCGGGTTTACTGCGCTGGCTTTTGCCGAAGAGCCGCTGGCCACCAGCATACCATCAACTGCCGCTGGCGCTTCATCGGTCACGGTTACCGCACTGGAAAGAGAGCAAGGGAACGCCAGAACCATGGCATTAGGCAGTCGCAGTGGTGGCGGTGGGATCCCCGCTTTTACTATGACCAGCAATCCTGATGGTAGTGAAGATTACTCGATCAATCTGCAAATTTTAGCGCTGATGACCATGCTCGGCTTCTTGCCGGCGATGGTCATTTTAATGACCTCATTTACGCGGATCGTGGTGGTGATGTCGATTCTGCGTCAAGCGATGGGTTTACAACAGACCCCCTCCAATCAAGTGATTATCGGTATTGCGCTGTTTTTAACCTTCTTCATTATGGCTCCGGTGTTTAACCAAATTAATCAACAAGCGGTGCAGCCCTATCTGGATGAGCAGATCTCTGCCCGCCAAGCCTTTGATGTCGCCCAGCAGCCACTGAAAGCCTTTATGCTCAAACAGACTCGGGTGAATGATTTGGAAACCTTCGTTGCCATGTCGGGATCACAAGTGACCGAGCCGGAGCAAGTTTCGATGGCGGTGCTCATTCCGGCTTTTATCACCTCTGAGCTGAAAACCGCGTTTCAAATCGGCTTTATGCTGTTTTTACCATTTTTAATCATCGATTTGGTGGTAGCTTCGGTGTTGATGGCGATGGGTATGATGATGCTGTCGCCGATGATTGTCTCATTACCGTTTAAATTGATGTTATTCGTGTTGGTGGATGGTTGGAATCTGATCTTATCGACCTTAGCCAGCAGCTTTGCCTTATGATGGAAACGACAATATGACCCCAGAGATATTTGTCGAACTGTTTCGCGAAGCACTATGGATGGTGCTGGTCATGGTGTGTGCCATCATCATACCGAGCTTGATGATTGGCCTCGTGGTGGCGATTTTTCAAGCGGCGACCTCGATTAACGAGCAGACGCTGAGCTTTTTACCGCGTCTGATCATCACGCTATTAGCCTTGATGTTCTTTGGGCATTGGATGACCCAAATGCTGATGGATTTTTTCTACAGCATGGTTGAGCGCCTGCCGCAGATTCTGTACTAGGAGCACTTATGGAGTACCCAGCCAGTGTCGTGCTCGATTTCATTGCCAACTATTTTTGGCCCTATACGCGTATTGCTGCCATGTTGATGGTGATGTCGGTGACTGGTGCGCGTTTTGTTCCTGCCCGTGTGCGCCTCTATCTTGGCTTAGCTTTGACGCTGGCGGTGATGCCCGCCATTCCTGCCGTCCCTGCCGATATCGCGTTGCTGTCGCTGCGCGGTTTTATGATCACCTTTGAACAGGTGGTAATTGGCATGGCGATGGGCATGGTGACTCAATTTTTAGTGCAATCTTTTGTGATGCTTGGTCAAATCTTGGGGATGCAATCGAGCCTTGGTTTTGCCTCGATGGTCGATCCTGCCAACGGTCAAAATACGCCGGTATTGGGGCAGATGTTTATGCTGCTCACCACCTTATTTTTTCTCGTCACTGATGGTCATTTAAAAATGATCCAATTAGTGGTGTTTAGCTTTAAAAGCTTGCCGATTGGCAGTGGCTCATTGACCGCGGTTGATTATCGCGAGCTGGCACTGTGGCTCGGCATCATGTTTAAAGCCGCATTGGCCATGTCACTTTCTGGCATCATTGCCTTGCTCACCGTCAACCTTTCCTTTGGTGTGATGACTCGTGCCGCACCGCAGCTGAACATTTTTTCGCTCGGTTTTTCATTTGCATTACTGGTCGGCTTATTGCTGTGTTGGTACATCCTCAATGGTTTGTACACCCATTACGAAATTTATTGGCAAGAGGCGGAAGAGCAGATTTGTCGCCTGATCCGCTTGAGCTGCTAGGGGGCTGATATGGCAGAATCGGATGGACAAGAAAGGACAGAAGCGGCCACCCCCCGAAGGTTGCAGCAGGCCAAGGAAAAAGGCCAAGTTGCGCGATCGAAAGAGTTGGCTTCTGTCTCAGTATTAGTGATTGGCGCGTTATCACTGATGTGGTTTGGTGAAACGCTGGCTCATGGACTGATGGCCGCGATGCAGCGTCTGTTTGCCTTGAGTCGTGAGGAAATTTTTGATGTAGGCAAACTATTCGATATCGTGGCCGGTGTCTTGATCGGTTTGTTGTGGCCATTGTTGCTGATTTTGATCACCTTGTTTGTTGCCGCCTTGCTTGGCGCAGCAGGCGTCGGCGGGGTCAGCTTTTCCGCAGAAGCTGCGATGCCCAAACTGTCGAAAATCAATCCACTCAGTGGGTTGAAGCGAATGTTTGGTTTAAAAAGTTGGGTCGAGCTGATCAAATCAATCCTCAAAGTGCTGCTGGTGGCGGGGATGGCCTTTTATCTGATTGAGTCATCCAAAACCGATCTGTTTCAACTCAGTTTTGATGTTTATCCGCAAAACATTTTTCACGCGCTCGATATTTTACTTAACTTTATTTTGCTGATCAGTTGCTCACTGCTGGTAGTTGTGGCGATTGATATTCCTTTTCAGATTTGGCAGCACAGCGAACAACTGAAAATGACCAAGCAAGAAGTGAAAGATGAGTACAAAGATACTGAAGGTAAACCGGAAGTGAAAGGGCGGATCCGTATGCTGCAACGTGAAGCTGCGCAGCGGCGTATGATGGCCGCCTTGCCACAGGCCGACGTGATCATCACCAACCCAGATCACTTTTCCGTGGCATTACGCTATAAGCAAAATACTGACAAAGCCCCAGTAGTGATTGCCAAAGGGGTAGATCATATGGCGCTGAAAATTCGTGAAATTGCCCGCGAATACGATATTACCATTGTACCTGCGCCCCCTTTGGCGCGAGCGCTGTATCATACCACCGAGCTAGAGCAGCAGATCCCCGATGGTTTATTCGTGGCAGTGGCGCAAGTATTAGCTTTTGTGTTCCAGTTAAAACAGTACCGCCGTAAAGGGGGACAACGACCCAAACTCAACCCAGATAGCATGCCGATCCCAACGGATATGCGCTATTAAAACTAGCACAGTGTCAAACTCGGCTTAGCTTGGATTATTTTTCGGGAATCGAGAGCAGCACTAACAACGCACCGCCACCACCAAATTCGAGTGGAGCTTGGTGGAATGCTAACACTTCTGGGTGCTGGGCCAACCACAGTGGTACATTTTGCTTTAAGATGTGTTTGCCTATCCCATGTTGCACACAGGCACAATGCACGTTGTTTTTTAAGCAGTAGCTGATCATCGCGCCTAATTCGCGTTTGGCTTCTTGCTGAGTCATGCCGTGCATATCCAAAAACACATCTGGCACGTACACTCCACGGCGCAACCTTTTCACTTCATATTTCGAAACATCACTGCGCGCATAGCGTGTAGGTCCTTCATCACTCAAATGTGGCATAAATTGATCGGAGAAATAGAAATCGTTGTCGCAAGCTTCCCGTTCGCTACGCTGGATTTCTTTTTGCTTGGGATTTCTGTTTGGAGCGTGGAATATGGTATCCTGACGCAACTTTTTTACGCCCTGTACTTCGTCACGAAACAGTGAGAAATCGTCGTCAACATTCTCGTTATCGCGAGCATTGTGGGCTATGTTCTGCTGGTGTTTATTCATTGGTGGGACGTATTTGGGTTACTGTAAATTGATGACGCAGTATTGTAGCGCTTTTTGGAGGCAATTTTGGATAAGATTTTCGTTGAGGAGGCGGTTGCAGAACTGCATACCTTGCAAGACATGATTCGTTGGACGGTGAGTCGTTTTAACGCCGCTAACCTATTTTATGGTCAAGGCACAGATAACGCTTGGGATGAAGCGGTACAACTGATTTTGCCAACGCTCTATCTACCGATTGATGTGCCTCCGCATGTTTTGAATTCTCGCCTAACTAATAGTGAGCGTTTACGTGTGGTTGAGCGGGTGATCCGCCGGATTAATGAACGTACTCCTGTCGCCTATCTGACCAATAAAGCCTGGTTCTGCGGGCTGGAGTTTTTCGTTGATCAACGCGTACTGGTGCCGCGCTCGCCGATCGGTGAGTTGATCCAAAACCGCTTTGAACCTTGGTTGAGCGAAGAGCCAACCCGGATTATGGATTTGTGTACCGGTAGTGGTTGTATTGCGATTGCCTGTGCCAACGCATTTCCTGACGCGGAAGTGGATGCGATTGATATTTCGCTGGATGCGCTACAAGTTGCCGAGCAAAACATTCAAGATCATGGTTTAGAGCAGCAAGTTTTCCCGATCCGTTCTGATCTGTTCCGAGACTTACCGGTCGAGCCGTATGATCTGATCGTGACCAATCCTCCTTATGTCGATCAGGAAGATATGGATAGCCTGCCTAGCGAATTTCGTCATGAGCCAGAATTGGGTCTTGCAGCAGGTAGCGATGGCTTGAAGCTGGCGCGTCGGATCTTGGCCAATGCACCAGCCTATTTAAAAGAGAATGGGATTTTAGTGTGCGAAGTGGGTAACTCTATGGTGCATATGATGGAGCAGTATCCCCATATCCCATTTACTTGGTTAGAGTTTGAAAATGGTGGCCACGGGGTGTTCTTGTTAACTCGTGAGCAACTGATTGACTGTGCCGCGGATTTTGCACTGTATAAAGATTAAGCATCAATATTCAGTCTAAATATTGATGAGCTCCTCTTAGCGCCGACTGAACCGTCGGCGTTTTTATTGGCTGCCAGTCGTAGCTGGGGGCGCTTGAGATCTAAGTCGGGTGACAGAATCGAGCGCAATCTGATGATGTTTAACACTTTACATCATTGAGCATAAACGCCACTATGAAGCCACTAACCATCGTTAATCAGTGAAAGTTAATTTTACTGAACATTGAGGAAATCATGGCAGGAAACAGTATCGGACAACATTTCCGAGTCACCACCTTCGGAGAAAGTCACGGTATCGCACTGGGATGTATTGTGGATGGCTGCCCACCAGGGCTCGCTCTCTGCGAAGCGGATTTACAAGTCGATCTCGATCGTCGTCGCCCGGGTACATCACGTTATACCACTCAGCGGCGCGAACCGGATCAAGTCAAAATTCTTTCTGGCGTCTTTGCTGGTCACACCACGGGTACATCGATTGGACTGTTGATCGAAAATACTGACCAACGCTCGCAAGATTATTCAGAGATTAAAGATAAGTTTCGCCCCGGACATGCGGACTACACTTACCAGCAAAAATATGGTACGCGAGATTATCGCGGTGGTGGCCGTTCATCGGCACGTGAAACCGCAATGCGTGTCGCAGCCGGCGCGATTGCCAAAAAATATCTGCAGCAAGAATTTGGTATTCAAGTGCGGGCTTATTTGTCACAGATGGGTGAGATTGCGATAGATAAAGTCGATTGGGACCAGATTGAACACAACGATTTTTTCTGCCCAGATGCTGATAAAGTCGCGGCATTTGATGCACTGATCCGTGATTTGAAAAAACAGGGCGATTCGATTGGTGCCAAAGTTCAAGTGGTGGCGACCGGGGTTCCGGTTGGACTAGGCGAACCCGTATTTGATCGCTTGGATGCGGATATTGCCCATGCACTGATGAGCATTAATGCGGTGAAAGGGGTAGAAATCGGTGATGGTTTTGCTGTGGTGCAGCAAAAAGGTAGCCAACATCGTGATCCGCTGACCCCGCAAGGATTTCGCTCTAACCATGCCGGTGGCATTTTAGGCGGCATTTCCAGTGGGCAGAATATTGTGGCGAGCATCGCGCTCAAACCGACCTCAAGTATTACCATTCCGGGTGAGACGATTGATCTGCACGGAGCCGCAACCGAGCTTATTACTAAAGGGCGTCATGATCCTTGTGTGGGGATCCGTGCCGTTCCGATTGCTGAAGCGATGTTAGCGATTGTGTTGATGGATCACCTGCTGCGTCATCGTGGTCAGAATCAAGGGGTAGTAACCACCACTCCGAAAGTCTAGCTTTATTTTTAGAGCTTAGCCGCTGATAGCACAACGCCCTCGATGGAGGGCGTTGTTATTTTTACAATCCGCGACTAGTGAAGCGAGTTTTCCGCTTCTAAGTGGAATGAGGGGAGACGCCATTTAAAGCGTACTGCGGCCATGCGTAATGTGTAGCCGACCACCAGAGTGGCGATGGTACTGGGCACATCACTCACTCCCAATTCTAGCAAGGTGAGATAGAGTCCAGAGGCGATTAATGCAATTGAAGCATACAGCTCTTCATGCAATACCAGTGGTGGTTGGCGGCAAATCAAATCGCGTAATAGCCCGCCAAATACACCGGTGACCACCGCCGAAACGAGGCAGATACCAGGATGTAGCCCCATTCCCATCGCGACTTGAGTTCCGATGATCGAAAACACGATTAAGCCTAACGCATCGAGGCGAATGAATAAGCCTTTTAGCTTGATCACCCAGCGATAGATCCCTGTGGTGAGTATGCCCGCCACACAAGTGATCGCCAGATATTCAGGATGTTTAACCCAACCTAATGGGTAGTGACCCAGCAGAATATCGCGCACCGTACCACCGCCAATGGCGGTCGCACTCGCGACTAACATCACGCCAAACCAGTCCATTTTACGCCTCCCAGCACTGAGTGCGCCGGTCATGGCTTCTGCCGTAATTCCAATCACATACAAAACGCTAAGTAGCATGCGCCTTACCTTATTTCGTGCCAGGGGCTCAGATTAATGCTTATCAACTAGCTGGATAAATTGACTTGTTCACTGTTATTGCAAGCAGTTTTGAGATAGAAAAATTAAGGCAAAATTTTAGAGAATCACTAAGCAAATAAATAATGATTTTTTATAAGGTTGAAACTATTTGGATTAGAAAAAATAATGCTCAAAGTTAAGGTCTGCTGAGCGTTTTTTGGTCAGTCGAGCGAAGATCTTGCTTAACACTTTACCCGTCAATAAAAAATCGCCAGAATGCACAGCGTCATCCATTGCGACCCTGTGCCATGAATCATAACTATCAAGACTTAATTGAGATTTTCAACCAGACTTTTTTCGAGTCTTATCAGACTAAATTAGAGTTGGGTGGCGATGAGCCGATCTACCTGCCTGCGGATCAGCAGGTGAATTATCACCGGATCATTTTTGCACGAGGCTTTTACGCTTCGGCATTGCATGAAATTGCCCATTGGTGTGTGGCAGGCCCTGAGCGGCGTTTATTGGAAGATTTTGGCTACTGGTATGAACCTGATGGACGTAGTGCGCAAGTCCAGGCTGAATTTGAACGAGTAGAAATTCGTCCGCAAGCTTATGAATGGATTTTGGCACAGAGTGCTGGTTTTCGGTTTACCGTGAGTTGTGACAACCTCAATGGTGATTTTGAACCGGATCGTTTGGCATTTATGAGCAAAGTTCACACTCAAGTGCTCAATATTCTTGAACAAGGTTTACCACTACGCGTCAAAATGCTGGCTGAGGCATTGCAAGCTTTTTACCGCACTCCCGCTTTACAGGCTGAGCAGTTTATTATTCGATAACTGTTTGGTTTAAAATGCTACTGTGTAGCGGATTGATTAATCCCCGTTACCCACCACTAGCCTAATAATGAGACATCATGATTATTGAATTTGAAGAAAAACTGCTGGCTCTGATTGATGCACAAGTTGCTCATGCATCGAATGATGAACTGTTTGCGGGTGGCTATTTGCGTGGACACATACCACTGTCCGCAGCGCAGTGTGAAGAAGAGGGCATCGAGGATCTGGATGTCTTCAAACGGCAAATTGAACAGAGTATTGCCGCCGCTCGCTCGGAGCTTAGCCCGCTCGATCGGGTGATAGTGACTGAGCTTTGGCAGCAGCTTGCTCGCCAAGTATTCGCCAATCAATATCCCCTTACTACTTGAAGTTGCAGCGGTGTTGGTGACGTTCGCTCACCCCAATCACATAGTTTGTTTGGCTCTGATTTAAGGTTGTTCAATTTTTTTGAACAACTAAGTGAAAAAATTGAGATTGCTGGCTATAGGTTTGCAGACTACTCTTTATTCAACACGGATCAGGGGATACCTCAATGAAAATTATCGCTTTTGGTGCAAGCAGCAGTTCTACTTCGATTAACCAAGCGCTGGCTACTTTTGCCGCCAGTCTGATTGATGGCGCACAAGTACAAGTGTTGCATATCAATGATTACGCTGTACCTATGTTTAGTGAAGATTTGGAAAAGGAACTGGGTCATGCGGCAGGTGCGCAAGCCTTTTTAGATGATTTAGCACAAGCCGATGCCTATGTTATCTCGTTTGCTGAGCACAATGGACATCATCCAGCCGCCTATAAAAACCTGTTTGATTGGGCGACCCGTATTAATCGTGCGATGTTTGCTGACAAGCCGGCGGTGTACTTAGCCACCTCACCAGGTCCTGGTGGTGCAAAATCGGTGCTCGCCGCGGCAACCGCTGCAGCCCCTTTCTTTGGTGGTAATGTGAAAGCTTCCGTTTCTGTGCCGAGTTTCTATGACAACTTCGATGTTGAGCAAGGGGTGATCACCAATCCTGCGATAGTTGCTGAGCTGAAAGCGGCGGTGGCTAAGCTTTCTGCCTAAAAACGGCCTATTAACGCTGAAATGAATAAAGCCTCGCAGTGCGAGGCTTTTTTGATCGACTTTTGATGGTTTGACTCTTGGATACACTCTTCCTACCTGAAGCTGCAGCGGTGTTGGCGACGTTCGTTCACCCCAATTACATAGTTTGTCTATGCTCATGGGGACTCACTCACTTGCCGCCTACCTGCAACTCCAAGTGGTTTGGGTACAGCTCGATTAAGCTTTCTGAGTCAGTGCTTTTCCTTTACGCAGTTTACGTACCCACATCCGACATGGGTGTAACTGTTCTAACAGATCAACACTTAGTGGCAGAGGATCGCCACATATTTGTGAGGCGAGCAGCTCAGCCATCAGCGGTGCGCTACTTAAACCGCGTGAGCCAAGTCCAGCAAAAGCATAAAGCTGAGGATAGAGTGCAATCGGCTCCGCTTCTGGTTGCTGTGCTAACTCTCGGTATTGCTCGGTAATTTTTGTCAGTTCACCGATATTGCCAACCAAAGGCAGATGATCGCGACTCACACAGCGCACGCCTTGGCGTGATTGATTACCGCTAACATCCACTTCCAATGGCCAAGTTTGCTCAG
Source organism: Vibrio misgurnus (assembly GCF_029635775.1). Classification (NCBI taxonomy): domain Bacteria; kingdom Pseudomonadati; phylum Pseudomonadota; class Gammaproteobacteria; order Vibrionales; family Vibrionaceae; genus Vibrio; species Vibrio misgurnus. Next base: position 789,339 of record NZ_CP113241.1, read on the forward strand.
CTAAGCAGTGGATCAGTTTTTGCGCATTTTCCTGTTGTGCTTGCGCATCAAACGTTAGCGTTAGATTTTGTCGATCATAACTTGCGCCAATGCAGTGCTGACCATTTTGCTGGCTGACTGGCGTCATATAGCCATCATAACAGAGCACGCTGTTGATTTTGCTGAGCGTATCGGTGGTTGGAATATGGCTGACCTGACCTTTAACTTTGCCGAGTGGTAAGTCGGCGGTTTGTGCCACACAGTCAAATTGATGACCACTGGCAATCACTACGGATTGATGTTGCATCACTTTATCGCCACTGTGCAGTTGCCATTGCTGTGTTTCAGGCAGCCAAGTTAGGGCATCAATCGGAGTGTGATAATGGGCGCTGAGCTTACCGGCTTGCACTAACGTATTGAGCAGTCCTTGGGTGAGTTCTGCCGGACAGAGCCAGCCGCCAAGCGGATAATGTACACTGGCTTGATCCACTGGCACGCCGACTTGTTGGTTGGTTTGCTCGGCGGATAAACCATGAACTAATGGTTCTGGGAAATCTCCCTTAAGCATACTGGTGAGTTTTTCGGTGGCTTTTTGATCCCACATTAATTGGGTCACTCCGCACCAAGCATGGTCAAAGCTTATCTGCTCTGCTGCTTGCTCAATAAATTGACGGGCAAACAGGAAGGCGGGAGCAAATACGCGTGAGACCGAGCTGTGATCGCCACTGAGCAGTGGATAGACCGCGCCTTGTCGGTTACCCGATGCGCCTTGCGCAGGTTTTTCATCGGCACAGTAAAGTGTAACGGCAATACCACGTCTGGCTAGGGTAGTCGCTAAGGTCGCACTGGCGATGCCGCCGCCAATGATGGCGACTTCTTGTAGACCTTGCGTGGCGGCAAATCGAAATTCTGGCGCGATATTGGTGTAGGGCAGTTTCTCGCGCAGACGGCCGGCCAGCATCTCCCGCTTGGTGCCAAAACCTTTGATCTTTTGCATGGCAAAACCCGCTTCGATTAAGCCGCGGCGGACAAATCCGGCTGCGGTGAAGGTGGCGCAGCTACAGCCATTTTTCGCCAGTTTCGCCATACTTTCAAACAGGCCTTGATTCCACATTTCTGGGTTTTTGCTTGGCGCAAAACCGTCGAGGAACCATGCATCGACCAAACCTTGTTCTTGGGTTGCCACTTTCGGCAGACAGTCTTTAATATCGCCAAACCACAGATCGAGCGTGATCAGTCCGTCATCTAACACAATCCGCTGACACTCAGGAATGGCTAATGGGTAGTGCTGATGCAGCTTTTGTGCGAATGGTGCCAGCTCAGGCCATGCTTGATGGGCTTGGATTAAGTCGTTTTTACTCAGCGGGTATTTTTCAAAACTAATAAAATGCAGTTGTTTGAGCTTAGCGCTGGGATTGCAGTGCCGAAATGCGACAAAAGCTTGCCAAACTGCCAGAAAATTCAGCCCAGTACCAAAACCAGTTTCCGCAATCACAAAGCGAGTTTGGTCATCATGGTGCCATCTTTGTGGTAGATGATTCTGCTCAAGGAACACATAACGTGTCTCGGCTAACCCATTGACGTTAGAGAAATAGACATCGTCAAATTGATCGGAGACTGGGGTTCCGGCTTCGTTCCAGCCAAGCTGGGCGTGAGAAATGGATGACATAGTGAACAAATTTTATTAAATCAAGCTGAATATGGGCTGAGATTGTACGAATTAATGGGAAAGCTGACCACTTCTGTTATTCTTCTTCGCTATTATCTAGCCAAATTTATACAATAGGAATGTTACATGAAACGAGTCGTCATCACCGGTATGGGTATTATTTCGAGTATCGGTAACAACGTCGAAGAAGTTTTAGCCTCACTAAAAGCTGGTAAGTCAGGCATTACTGCCTCTGAACAGTTTAAAGAGCATGGCTTGCGTTCACAGGTATGGGGGGATTTAAAAATTAACCCACAAGAGCATATTGATCGTAAGCAAATGCGTTTTATGGGTGATGCGGCTGCGTATGCATACCTATCTCTTGAGCAAGCGATTGCGGATGCGGGTCTGACTGCTGAGCAAGTTTCCAATGATCGTACTGGTATTGTTGCTGGCTCAGGTGGCGCATCGTCTGAAAACCAAATGATCGCGGTGGATACGCAGCGTGAAAAAGGCGTTAAGCGTGTTGGACCTTACATGGTGCCTCGTACCATGTCTTCTACCGTTTCTGCATGTTTGGCAACACCATTTAAAATTCGCGGTGTGAACTACTCAATCAGTTCTGCTTGTGCCACTTCTGCTCACTGTATTGGTCATGCGGTTGAACTGATCCAACTGGGTAAGCAAGACATCGTATTTGCCGGTGGCGGTGAAGAGCTGTACTGGTCACAAACCATGATGTTTGATGCGATGGGTGCGCTGTCGACCAAATACAACGAAACCCCAGAAAAAGCCTCGCGGACTTACGATGCGGATCGCGATGGTTTTGTGATCTCTGGTGGCGGCGGTATGGTGGTCGTGGAAGAGTTGGAACACGCGTTGGCACGTGGTGCCACCATCTACGGTGAAATCGTTGGTTATGGTGCGACATCAGATGGCTACGATATGGTGGCTCCATCGGGTGAAGGTGCGGTGCGTTGTATGAAAATGGCAATGCAAGATGTTGATAAAATTGACTATATCAACACTCACGGCACCTCTACACCAGTGGGTGATGTGAAAGAGCTCGGTGCCATCCAACAAGTGTTTGCTGGTAACAGTCCTGCTATTTCAGCCACCAAAGCGATGACTGGTCACGCATTGGGCGCAGCAGGGGTACATGAAGCGATTTACTCAACTCTGATGTTGCATCACAGTTTTATTGCGCCAAGCATCAACATTGATACCTTGGATGAAGCGGCACACGGTCTCGATATTGTGACGGAAATGCGTGAGCAAGCGCTGACCACTGTGATGTCGAATAGCTTTGGTTTTGGTGGCACGAATGCAACCTTGGTGATCAAAAAGTACCAAGGCTAAGTGCCCAATCCAACCTAGTTTCCAGAACAGATTAGTCTCACTAATCGCAACAGACGCAGACTTTGTTCCATGGAAAGCGGAACAAAATCCTTAGGTTCTGGATGTTTACCCGGTGGCTTAGGCCTCCGGGTATTTTTATTCTCGACAGCCTCCACGCTTTTCTGCACAATGCCCGCAACTTTGACTGCCGCAAATTCCGACGATGAAAATTCTAATTGATGAGAACATGCCTTACGCCGAAGCACTGTTTAGTCAGCTTGGTGAAGTGATTTTAAAACCGGGTCGTAGCTTAACGGCCGATGATTTGATTGATGTAGATGCCTTAATGATTCGCTCGGTCACTAAAGTGAATCAGGCGCTGCTAGCCAAAGCCAATCGCTTGAAGTTTGTTGGCAGTGCGACGGCGGGGATGGATCATGTTGACCAAGCGTTACTGGCCGAACGTGATATTTTGTTTACCGCGGCACCTGGCTGTAACAAGGTTGGGGTGGCGGAATATGTGTTTAGCGTACTGATGGTGCTGGCACAGCAGCAAGGTTTTTCTATTTTTGATAAAACGGTTGGCATTGTGGGAGCCGGGCAAGTGGGCAGTTATTTAGCGCACTGCTTGTCTGCCATTGGGATCAAGGTCCTGCTCAATGATCCCCCAAAACAAGCACAAGGCGATCCGCGCAGCTTTACTGAGCTGGATGCCTTACTCGAACAAGCGGATGTGATCACTTTACACACGCCCATTACACGCGAAGGTGAATGGCCGACCCAGCATTTGATTAATCAGCCGATCTTACAAAACTTACGCAGTGATCAAATTTTGATTAATGCGGCGCGTGGCCCTGTGGTCGATAACGCAGCGCTTAAAGCGCGTTTGCAGCAAGGTGATGGTTTTACCGCGGTGTTAGACGTGTTTGAATTTGAACCGCAAGTGGATATGGAATTGCTGCCCCTGTTGGCATTTGCTACCCCGCATATTGCCGGCTATGGTCTGGAAGGTAAGGCGCGTGGTACCACCATGATTTTCAACAGCTATTGTGCGTTTCTTGGCCGAACACTGCATGCGGATCCAGCCAGTTTATTGCCTCGCGCTCCTGTGCCTAAGGTCTATCTCGATCGGGCATGGAATGAAGTAACGCTGCATACGCTGACTCAAATTATTTATGATGTGCGCCAAGATGACGCACTGTTTCGCCGCGAGATCCATCAACCCGGAGCGTTTGACTTAATCCGCAAACACTATTGGGATCGACGTGAATACAGCGCGGTGACATTAACCGGAGGTGCTGAGTGTGATTTGGCTCCTTTGGCTAAACTCGGTTTTCAAGTAGAGGTATGTGATGAGCCAACAATTTAATGTTGCCATTTTTGGCGCAACGGGCGCCGTAGGCGAAACGATGTTGCAAGTGTTGCAGGAACGTGAGTTTCCTGTCGCGGAACTTTTCTTGCTGGCCAGTGAGCGCAGTGAAGGTAAAACCTATCGCTTTAACGGTAAGACAGTGCAAGTGCAAAATGTCGAAACCTTTGATTGGTCACAAGTGCATATCGCGCTATTTTCGGCCGGTGGCGAACTATCGGCACATTGGGCTCCGATTGCGGCTGAAGCGGGCGTGGTGGTGATCGATAACACCTCACATTTCCGTTATGACTATGATATTCCTCTTGTGGTGCCGGAAGTGAATCCAGAAGCGATTGCTGAGTTTCGTAACCGCAATATTATTGCCAACCCGAACTGCTCCACCATTCAGATGTTAGTCGCGCTAAAGCCGATTTACGATGCGGTTGGCATTGAGCGGATTAACGTGACCACTTATCAATCGGTTTCTGGTGCAGGTAAAGCGGGGATTGATGAGCTGGCGGGACAAACGGCCAAGCTACTTAATGGTTATCCTGCAGAAACCAATGCCTTTAGCCAACAGATCGCATTCAACTGTATTCCACAAATCGATCAATTTATGGATAACGGTTACACCAAAGAAGAGATGAAGATGGTATGGGAAACCCAGAAAATCTTCAATGATCCGTCAATCATGGTTAACCCAACGTGTGTACGAGTACCGGTGTTTTACGGCCATGCGGAAGCGGTGCATGTAGAAACCGGCTCGCCGATTGATGCAGAGCAAGTGCTCGATCTGCTTGAACAAACCGCTGGCATTGAAGTGTTCCGTGGCGCCGATTTCCCAACCCAAGTGCGTGATGCGGGCGGAAGAGATGATGTTTTGGTTGGCCGAGTACGTAATGACATCAGCCATCATAGCGGAATTAACTTGTGGGTAGTGGCCGATAACGTGCGTAAAGGTGCTGCCACCAATGCAGTACAAATTGCTGAGCTGTTAGTGCGCGATTATTTGTAAACGACCTTGATGAGCACTCATTTATAACAAAACCCACCGGCTGGTGGGTTTTGCTTTATCTGGTTCTCGCCATCTAAACCAAGCTTGGTTTAGCGATTTATTTCGCTGGGCGATGGGCGTTAGGGTTGTCTTTGCAGTTGCCTTGACTACCGCACTTACCGTACAGATACAGACTGTGGTTGGTCAATTGCACATTGTATTTTGCCGCGATCTCTTTTTGGCGCTGTTCAATCACATCATCCGAAAACTCGATCACCTCACCGCAGTCCAGACACACTAAGTGGTCGTGGTGATGTTGAGATGAGAGTTCAAACACCGACTTACCACCTTCGAAGTGGTGGCGGGTTACAATGCCGGCATCATCAAATTGGTTCAGAACTCGGTACACGGTGGCAAGACCAATCTCTTCGCCAAGATCAATCAACTTTTTGTACAGTTCTTCAGCACTAATATGTTGGCATTCTGGTTGTTGTAACACTTCTAAAATTTTAAGCCGTGGAAGGGTAATTTTAAGACCCGCATCCTTTAGCGCTTGATTGTTGTCTGACATATACTTTCCTGTTGATGTTCTGCCGTGATAAATCGCTGCTACATGAGGTTAATCGTTGTCAAATCCACGTCAACTGTCGAATCGGTGAACATTTCTCACTGGCTATTTAGCTGCATCTCAATTCGTTGGGGATAACAGAAATTGATGTTGAACTGCATTATAGGTGAGTCGCCGTGAACAATAAACCACGAACTTCAAGCGGTTAATTGGAAGCCTGTACCTTCGTGGCAACACATTGGAACAGGATACGGATTTCACGGTTTGCTGTTTCTCCAGTATGGTGGCAATGGTTATCCACATTATTTCGCAATAGTGAGTTATAACGGTGGTTGCTTTAGCTGCAGTCTAGGCTACTCAAGGTATGAAGAAAATACTCTTGAGACGTTATCTCGCGAATAGTGTGAAGTCGCTACGGAACTGTAGAGCACTTTTAGTGGCTTTGCTGATGAGAGATTGGATGGTTTAGGCGTAGAGTCTGGATTAATAAAAACATCCCCTAGCAAAAGCAGGGGATGTTAGGTTTATGCTGCCATCAAACTTAGTCTTCCAGTTCAGCCAAGCACATCTCTTGATAAACTTGGTTTACCCATTGGGTGACACGTTGTTCGGTGAGTTCTGGTTGGCGGTCTTCATCGATACACAGGCCAATAAAGTGGTTTTCATCGGCGAGAGCTTTAGAGGCTTCGAATTCATAACCTTCGATTGGCCAGTGACCGACGATGGTTGCGCCTTTGGCTTGCACGATATCACGTACACTTCCCATCGCATCGCAGAAATACTCTGCGTAATCTTCTTGGTCGCCACAACCAAAAATTGCAACAAGTTTGGTTGAAAAATCAATGGCTTCTAACTCAGGAAAAAAATCATCCCAGTCACACTGAGCTTCACCGTAATACCAAGTCGGAATGCCTAATAACAGCAAGTCGAAGTTGTTAATATCTTCTTTGCTGCTTTTAGCAATATCTTGTACGTGAACCAGTTTTTTACCGAGTTGTTTTTGAATCATCTTTGCAATCGCTTCGGTGTTGCCGGTGTCGCTGCCAAAGAAGATACCTACACTTGCCATAGAATCATTACCTTTAGATTGTTAAAGAGTCGAGAGGCTTGGTTGAGCTTAACCTAGTCCACCGCCTTCCCAAGTCAATTGAATTATGCCTTTGGCGACAAAGCCTGCGCACCCTAAAAAGAGCACTAACCATACGATACGACGTCCTAATAAGGGAACATTGGCTTGTTTCAACACATCTTTAATCGCCATTCCGATCAGGAAAAACAGCGAAGCAAACAACAGATCGAGTCCAATTGCCTCTAATGTGTTGATATCGTCGTAAAGCATGCACATTCCTTGATGCCAAATTACTTGCGCGCACTATACCACTGTTAGTCGACAAAGTTAATCGGCGTAGTGTTTCTCAATTCACTTCGTAGCGGCGTGCGGTCAATCGATAAATTTGCGGATCGTGCGCAGTACCTCGTTTGGTTTTTCTGCGTGTAACCAGTGACCGGTATTAGCGATCACATGCGCTTTGGCTTGGCTAAACTGTGCTTGTACTATCGGTTGGTGTTGCGCAGTCAAGTAATCAGAATCTGCCCCTTTAATAAATAAAGTAGGAATGGGACAAGGGGCGATCGTCTGCCAGCCTAAAATGTCGGCATAGTGCTTTTTTAACGCCGCGACATTGAAGCGCCAAGTCATCACGTTTTGCTCTGCTTGCAAAGATTTGCCAAGAAACTGTCGAACGCCCTCTTGCTCAATGTGCTGGGCAAGCAGTGACATCACTTCACTGCGCGAAGTAGGTTTTTGTGCCAACACCGCCTCCAGCGCAGCGAACACCTGATCGTGACGGTGCTGGTGGTAGGCGACGGGTGACATGTCTAATACCACCAGTTGTCGAATTTTTTGCCGAGCAAGCTCGGCGAGTTTCATTGCGACTTTACCACCCATTGAGTGGCCAATCACAGTCACTGCCGTGAGGTTAAGATGTTCAAGTAATTGGTTCACATCGTGTGCCATCAAAGGATAATTATGTGCATCACTATGGAACGACTGTCCATGGTTACGCAGATCCAGACTCAGGACTTGATGATCTCGTTTGAGATCACGAGCCAGTAAGCCAAGGTTGTCCATGCTGCCAAATAGGCCGTGGATCAAAACAACGGTATTACCGCTGCCTTCAAGTTTGTAATTAAGAAGTGCTGACATTTTATCTTATTAGTGATTGGTTTAACGTAGAGTCTCAGTCAAGATCTCGCTATAATCCGCAAAAGTTTAAACATAGAGATTGTGAAAAGCGAATGAAAACAATTGAGGTTGATGAGGATCTATACCGTTACATTGCCAGTCAAACGATGCATATTGGTGAAAGTGCTTCCGATATTTTGCGTCGTCTACTCAATGCTGACAGTGGTGAGTGGGTTGTTGCGCCGATGGCTGAGCCGAAAGGATTAGTGGTGAGCAAAGATGCCGCGTTAGAGACCAAAATTGATAGCGTAAAAGCGATGCGTTCGCTACTGATTTCCGATGAGTTTGCTAGCCTGAAAAATGCGATCGATCGCTTTATGTTAGTGTTGTCGACCCTATACCGCATCGACGCTATTAGCTTTTCAGCCGCGACGATGGTTAAAGGTCGTAAGCGGGTTTATTTTGCCGATAATCAACAGACGTTATTGGCGAGTGGCCAAACGACTAAGCCTAAGTCGATTCCTAACACGCCATTTTGGGTGATCACCAACAACAACACCAGCCGTAAGCAACAGATGGTAGAACAGGTGATGGTGCGGATGGGGTTCCCAAGTGACATTATTGAGAAAGTTACTCATTCGATTTAATTTTTGCTAATCACAGCCAAAAATTCTGATTTAAGCCTCATAATGCGTAGCGCGATGCCGTTATATTATGGGGTTTTATTTTAGACAAAATTTAAACAAAGGATGTCACTATGGCGATGCACCCTCGTGCTGGACAAAAGGCGCGACAAGAGGATCTGCACAATATCCCTGCGCTAGTTGCAAATTATTACTTACTCCAGCCAGAAGCTGGCAATCTGGCGCATAAAGTCGAATTTGGTACCTCGGGGCACCGTGGTACGTCAGATAAAACTACGTTTAATGAACAGCATATTTTAGCGATTGCCCAAGCGGTAGCCGATGTGCGCCGTGCACAAGGGGTGACCGGGCCGATCTTTATTGGTAAAGACACGCATGCGTTGTCAGAGCCTGCGTTTAGTAGTGTCTTGGAAGTGCTGATTGCCAATGGTATTGAAGTCATCGTGCAACAACATAACGGCTACACCCCGACACCGGGGATTTCCCATGCGATCTTAACTTACAATCGTAAGCATACTGCGCAAGCCGACGGTATTGTGATCACGCCATCGCACAATCCACCACAAGACGGTGGCATTAAATATAACCCACCCCATGGCGGCCCAGCGGAAGGTGAATTAACCCAAGCGATTGAAGATGGTGCTAACGCTTATATCAGTGCCAATCTTAGTGGGGTCAAACGTATGCCGTTGGCTTTGGCATTACAATCGCCACTGTTTAAGCAAATCGATTTGGTTAAACCGTATGTTGATGATTTGGTCAATGTGATCGATATGGCGGCGATTCAACAGGCCAAGCTAAAAATCGGGGTTGATCCTCTTGGTGGCAGTGGTATCGATTATTGGCGTCAAATTGCGCAAGCCTATCAGTTGGATATTACTTTGGTCAGCGAAGCGATCGACCCAAGTTTCCAATTTATGTCACTGGATAAAGATGGTGCAATCCGTATGGACTGCTCTTCGCCCTATGCGATGGCGGGCTTATTGGCGTTGAAAGATGAGTACGATTTAGCGTTTGGTAATGATCCAGACTACGATCGCCACGGTATCGTTACGCCTAAAGGCTTGATGAATCCCAACCATTTCTTAGCAGTGTGCATCGATTATTTGTATCGTCACCGTCAAGGATGGGCAGAGCATGTCGCGGTTGGTAAAACATTAGTTTCCAGTGCCATGATTGATAAAGTGGTAGCCGATCTTGGTCGTGAATTGTGTGAAGTGCCGGTTGGCTTCAAATGGTTTGTTGATGGCTTGTACTCTGGGCGTTTTGGCTTTGGTGGTGAAGAAAGTGCGGGAGCTTCTTTCCTACGCCAAGATGGTACACCTTGGTCGACCGATAAAGATGGCATCTTGTTATGCCTATTAGCGGCAGAAATCACGGCGATTACCGGCAAAAATCCACAGCAATATTACGATGAGCTAGCGGCCAAACATGGTGAATCTCATTACAGCCGTTTGCAAGCGGTGGCCAATGGGCCGCAGAAGAATGTACTGAAAAAACTCTCACCAGAGAAGGTGGCAGCGCAAACATTAGCCGGTGATCCAATCACCGCTCGTTTAACGCATGCACCGGGCAACGGCGCAGCGATTGGCGGTTTGAAAGTGACCACCGATTATGGCTGGTTTGCCGCCCGCCCTTCTGGTACCGAAGATATTTACAAGATTTATTGTGAGAGCTTTAAAGGGCCTGAGCACTTAAAGCAAATCGAATCTGAAGCGCAGCAGATTGTGAACCAAGTGTTTAAAGACGCGGGTTTATAACCGAGCTGTGAGGATGAAAATAAGGGGCGCTGACATCGCCCCTTTGTCTTTTATATCGCTTAATAATTTGTATGATACAGCAAGCCTAAACGTGGATGGCCTTGAGATATTCCACTCTGCTGCTCAATGGATTACAAGATGAACAATTTACAGCTAGAAGCTTTGCTAAATGAGACATTGTCACCACAGTTAATCAAAGATTACTGTCCTAATGGTTTGCAAATTGAAGGTAAAACTCAGGTGCAACGGATTGTTACCGGAGTGACGGCCAGCTTGGCTTTAATCGAGGCGGCGATCGAGAACAATGCCGATGCGTTGTTAGTCCATCACGGTTATTTTTGGAAAAATGAACCGGAGGCTATCCGCGGTATGAAAGGCCGCCGCATCCGTACCCTAATTCAAAATGAGCTCAACTTGTATGCATACCATCTGCCTTTAGATATCCATCCACAACTGGGCAATAATGCACAATTAGCCCAGCGCTTAGGAATTTGTGTCGAAGGTGGTTTGGAAGGGCATCCGCAATCGGTGGCGATGTTTGGTCGCTTAGCTTCCCCATTGACTGCACAACAACTTGCACAGCGAATTGAACAAACTCTTAATCGAGCACCGTTGCACATTGCTCCTGAGCAAGCGGATAAGTTAATTGAAACGATCGGTTGGTGTACCGGTGGTGGACAAGATTACATTGAGTTGGCGGCTAGTCGTGGCCTCGATGCGTTTATCTCCGGAGAGATCTCGGAGCGTACCACTTATGCGGCACGTGAACAGTCGATTCACTATTTCTCAGCGGGTCATCATGCTACCGAACGTTACGGAATTAAAGCGTTAGGGGAATGGTTGGCACAACATCACGGACTCGATGTTACCTTTATTGATATTGATAATCCGGTGTAGTGCACAGCATGCTCACCACCTTAGGTGGTGATTTAAGGATGGCAATATCAACTAGAGCGAGATGACCTCGCTCTAGTTGTATATCAGTGGTGTGATGGATCACCGATTAGGATCACGAATGGCGTTCATGCAGGGGTAGGAAATCACGCAATTGTTGACCTGTGTACAACTGACGTGGGCGACCGATGCGATTGTCTGGATCGCTGTGCATCTCATTCCAGTGCGCAATCCAACCTATGGTCCGTGACATAGCAAAGATCACGGTAAACATTGAGATAGGAATACCGATCGCTTTAAGAATAATACCGGAGTAAAAATCGACATTCGGGTAGAGTTTTTTGTCGATAAAATAGCTGTCAGATAGGGCAATACGCTCCAATTCCAAGGCGACATCCAGCAGTGGATCTTGAATATTCAACTCTTTGAGCACTTCATGACACGCTTCGCGCATGACCGTCGCGCGTGGGTCATAATTTTTATAGACCCGATGACCAAAGCCCATCAAACGGAAAGGATCATCCTTATCTTTCGCACGTCGGACATACTCCGGAATTTTATCGACTGAGCCGATCTCTTCCAGCATACGTAAACATGCCTCATTCGCGCCACCGTGAGCTGGCCCCCACAGAGAAGCAATTCCTGCAGCGATACAGGCAAATGGATTCGCCCCCGATGACCCCGCCAAACGTACGGTAGAAGTAGAGGCATTTTGCTCATGGTCGGCGTGCAAAGTAAAAATCTTATCCATGGCACGCGCGACGATGGGGTTAACCTCATACTCCTCACAAGGGGTCGCAAACATCATATGTAAAAAGTTTTCTGCGTAACTCAAATCATTACGTGGATAGATAAACGGCTGACCGACTGAATATTTGTAACACATTGCGGCCAAGGTTGGCATTTTTGACAGCAGACGATAAGCCGCGATTTCTCGGTGAGTATCATTATTGTTGTCAAGAGAATCGTGATAAAACGCCGCTAACGCACCAACCACACCACACATTACCGCCATTGGGTGTGCATCACGGCGGAAGCCGTGGAAAAAGCTGGCGATCTGTTCGTGCACCATAGTGTGGCGAGTTACGATTTTTTTGAATTCTTCATATTGCTTGCGATTGGGCGCCTCACCGTACAGAAGGATGTAGCACACTTCTAAGTAGTCCGCGTTATTGGCGAGCTGATCGATCGGGTAACCACGATGCAATAAAATACCTTTATTGCCATCGATGTAGGTAATTTGAGACTCACAAGATGCAGTGGCAAGAAAGCCTGGGTCAAAAGTAAAGTAACCGTTGGCGCCTAAGGTGCGAACGTCGATGACTTGTGGGCCAAGAGAACCATCCATTATCGGCAATTCGATTGGCGCTTTACCTTCAATGTGCAGGGTCGCTTTCTGATCCGCCATAACCATCTCCTTTGTTTGTTAATTTAATCCGTCCAGGATCTTTGTGTGTGATTCTTGTACGTCTGATCTCAGGCAAAGTCAATGCTTGTCCTCTGATGTGTGCAGTCACTTTGATTTTTTACCGTGCTAAAGTTAAAAATATGTTCCATGTGGCAGAACTTGTTAACTCAACCGTACTAAAATGTTGCAGCCTAGGTTTGGCAAATAAATTTACTGATACGCCTATAAATTCAAGGGAATAGAGATATGTTATGCTGATATTTCAACCTTGAATGAAATAGTTAAATGGCCGTTACCTTGAGAATTTACTGGTTGATGTGTTGTTTAAATGTTAATCAGTGTGTTGTTATTTGAGATTGACAGACCAAGCTTGATTATCGACATAACACAGTTTTACGATCGCTCTATCGAATATTAAGCCTTTATCGATGGCTGGGTGGCAAGCTTTTAAAACAGAGCAACGTTTATCGGATCTTGATGATAAATTTAGCGTTTTTCGTTGCCACGGTATTATGAATTGTGTCAGTGTTTGCCTTAAAGGTTTGAATCCAATCCAAGCGATGAGAGATATGCAGTTTTAATCCATCCATCGTGCGGCTTAAATTGAAGATTGCAGGCGTTAGCGTCTGCTTTGTATAGCTCGGCGCAGACCGTAGCAAACGTGAAAACAACTGATTAAGGGAAAAAAATGCACAATAGCGTGATGAAGGCATGGCTCGAGTCTTCACATTTGGCTGGCGCTAATGCAACTTATGTAGAAGATCTCTACGAATTGTATCTCAGTGATCCCGATCTGGTGAGTAATGAGTGGAAACGTGTGTTTGAGGAGTTGCCTGTGCACTCCAGCAATGTGGTGGAACAACCACACTCACGGGTTCGCGACTACTTCCGACGGCTCGCGCAAGAGAGCAAGCATTACAGTGCCCAAGTGAGTGATCCTGAAGTCGATGCAAAACAAGTTAAAGTTTTACAGCTTATCAATGCATACCGCTTTCGCGGCCATGAAGCCGCGCAATTGGATCCGCTCGGTTTATGGCAGCGTCCTGACATCGCAGAACTCAATCCACTATTTCATTCTTTAACCCAAGAAGATTTACAAGCCACTTTCAATGTCGGCTCTTTTGCTATCGGCCAGGAGACCATGCAACTGCAAGAGATCCACCAATCGTTGCAAAAAATCTATTGTGGTGCGGTGGGGGCTGAGTACATGCATATCACCGATACGGAGCAGAAGCGTTGGATCCAGCAACGTTTGGAGCCAGTGGTTGGTAGCCCAGTCTTTACCCAGCAAGAAAAGCAAACTTTCCTTGAAGAGCTCACCGCCGCGGAAGGCCTTGAGCGCTATCTTGGTGCGAAGTTTCCAGGTGCCAAACGTTTCTCTTTAGAAGGGGGGGACGCTTTAGTGCCAATGACCAAAGAGCTGATCCGCCAGGCAGGTGCAAGTGGCATGCGAGAAGTGGTGATTGGCATGGCACACCGTGGTCGTTTAAACATGCTGGTGAACGTGCTGGGTAAAAAACCACAAGATCTGTTTGATGAATTTGCAGGCAAGCATGCCGAAGGATGGGGCACTGGGGATGTTAAATACCATCAGGGTTTCTCGGCAGATTTTGCGACGCCAGGTGGCGATGTTCATTTAGTTTTAGCGTTTAACCCGTCCCATTTAGAAATTGTAAATCCAGTGGTGATGGGTTCGGTACGTGCCCGGCAAGATCGCTTAGGCGACCAAGATGGCAGTAAAGTCTTGCCGATCACCATTCACGGTGACTCTGCGATTGCCGGGCAAGGCGTGGTGGCCGAAACCTTCAATATGTCGCAAGCGCGCGGTTTCTGTGTCGGCGGTACGGTACGGATTGTGATCAACAATCAAGTTGGTTTTACCACTTCTAATCCACGCGATACGCGTTCGACTATGTACTGTACCGATATTGCCAAAATGGTTCAGGCTCCCATTTTTCACGTTAATTCAGACGATCCTGAAGCGGTCGCTTTCGTCACCCGCTTAGCCTTGGATTATCGTAATCAATTTAAGCGCGATGTGGTCATCGATCTGGTATGTTATCGTCGTCACGGTCATAACGAAGCGGATGAGCCGAATGCCACGCAGCCGCTGATGTACCAAAAAATCAAAAAACATCCCACCCCACGTAAATTGTATGCTGATGTGTTGACCGAGCGTGGTGAGTGCTCGCTCGAAACCGCTACACAACTGGTCAACGAATACCGTGATGCGTTAGATCGCGGTGAAGTGGTGGTCAAAGAGTGGCGGCCCATGGCGATGCATTCGGTGGATTGGTCGCCATACCTTGGCCATGATTGGACAACGTCATGGCAGAACGCATTTGCGATGACACGATTGCAAGATCTCGGTCGCCGAGTATGCCAATATCCAGGCAGCCATGCTCTGCATAGTCGAGTTGAAAAAATCTATCAAGACCGCTTAGCGATGATGACTGGCGAAAAGATGTTGGATTGGGGCATGGCGGAAACCCTAGCTTACGCGACGTTACTGGATGAAGGAAAACGCATCCGCATTTCTGGGCAAGATTCCGGTCGTGGAACCTTTTTCCATCGCCATGCCGTGCTACACAACCAAAATGATGCCAGTACTTATATTCCATTGACGCAAATCCATGCTGGCCAAGGTCCGTTTGAAGTGTATGACTCGGTGCTATCCGAAGAAGCGGTATTGGCATTTGAGTATGGTTATGCAACGGCTGAACCCAGTGGTTTAACCGTATGGGAAGCCCAGTTTGGTGACTTTGCCAATGGGGCGCAGGTGGTGATCGATCAGTTCATTTCGTCAGGTGAACAAAAATGGGGGCGTTTATGCGGCCTAACCATGTTGTTACCACATGGCTATGAAGGCCAAGGCCCTGAACACTCTTCAGCACGTTTAGAGCGCTATTTGCAATTATGTGCCGAGCAAAACATGCAGGTGGTGGTGCCATCTACCCCCGCGCAGGTATACCACATGCTGCGCCGCCAAGTGGTGCGCCCAATGCGTCGGCCACTGGTAGTGATGTCGCCTAAGTCTTTGCTGCGTCATCCATTATGTGTGTCCAGTGTACAAGAGCTAACCGATGGCACGTTCCAGCCAGCGATTGCTGAAATCGATCATTTAGAGGCGACGCAAGTCAAGCGGGTAGTATTTTGTTCTGGTAAGGTTTACTACGACTTACTTGAGCAGCGTCGAGCCAATCAGCAGCAAGATGTCGCGTTAGTGCGTATTGAGCAGCTCTATCCTTTCCCACTGGACGATGTACAAGCGGCGATTGCCGATTACCCGAATGTATTGGATTACGTCTGGTGTCAAGAAGAGCCTCAAAACCAAGGGGCTTGGTACAGTAGCCAGCACAATTTCCGCGCAGCGATTCCTGCTGGTGCCGAGCTGAAATACGCTGGTCGTCCTGCTTCAGCATCGACCGCGGTTGGCTATATGTCACTGCATATGAAACAACAAAAAGCGTTGCTTGAAGACGCGCTAAACTTAGCCTAAGAACGAGAAGTATAAGGAAGAGACGATTATGACCATTGAAATTCTGGTTCCAGATTTGCCTGAATCCGTCGCAGATGCCACGGTGGCGACTTGGCATAAACAGCCGGGCGATTTCGTTGCGCGTGACGAAGTGATTGTGGATATTGAGACGGACAAAGTGGTACTGGAAGTTCCGGCTCCTGAGGCCGGAGTGTTGGAGGTAATTCTAGAGCCAGAAGGGGCGACAGTATTGTCAAAACAGCTATTGGCCCGCTTGAAGCTGAGTGCGATTGCCGGTGAGCCGACTCAAGATTCGCCAGATGCGACCCAACCGTCACCCGATAAACGCCATAAAGCGACGCTGAGTGAGGAAAGTAGTGATGCGCTCAGCCCAACCGCCCGCCGTTTGTTGGCTGAGCATAATTTACTCGCTGATCAAGTCAAAGGCTCTGGGGTCGGTGGTCGTATTACCCGGGAAGATATTCAAGCCCATTTGGCAGCGACCCCGGCACCGGCTGTGATAGTGGCACCTGCTACCATGGTGGTGGCAGAGTCTCACGCTGGCCGTACCGAGAAGCGTGTACCCATGACCCGGCTGCGTAAGCGGATTGCCGAGCGCTTGTTAGAAGCGAAAAATAGCACTGCGATGCTGACAACGTTTAACGAAGTCAACATGAAGCCGATCATGGAGATGCGCCAGCAATATCAAGATGTATTTGAAAAGCGCCATGGGATCCGGCTCGGTTTTATGTCGTTCTTTGTTAAAGCGGTCACTGAAGCGCTCAAGCGCTATCCTGAGGTGAATGCGTCTCTAGATGGTGAAGATATTGTCTATCACAACTATTTTGATGTCAGTATTGCCGTATCGACACCGCGTGGCCTTGTTACCCCAGTGCTGAAAGATTGCGATAGCTTGAGCTTGGCGCAAATTGAAAAAGGTATCAAAGGGTTATCTGAAAAAGGCCGCGATGGTAAGCTAACAGTTGAAGAGCTGACGGGCGGTAACTTTACCATCACTAATGGTGGTGTGTTTGGTTCGCTGATGTCGACACCCATTATCAATCCACCGCAGGCCGCGATTTTAGGCATGCACAAAATCCAAGATCGCGTGATGGTCGTGGATGGTAAAATGGAAATCTTACCGATGATGTATCTCGCTCTGTCTTACGATCACCGCTTAATTGATGGTCGAGAATCGGTGGGTTTCTTGGTAACGATTAAAGCACTGCTCGAAGATCCTGCTCGCCTGTTGCTGGACGTTTAAGGGGCGTGAATGTCCGTGGTTGAGTGAGATTTTGGTCAGGCATGTAGCATGTCTGACCTGATATCGGCTTAATGTTGACCGCTTGCTCAAATGGCTTAGCCACCTTACAGTTCAGTCACCGTGAACGCTATGGAAGATAATCAATAAATGGAACAACACAATGAATTTGCATGAATATCAAGCTAAACAGCTGTTTGCAGAATTCGGTTTACCGGTACCGGAAGGCTACGCTTGTGATACGCCACAAGAAGCGTTTGAAGCCGCTGGACGCATTAGCAGCGTTAAGAAAGTCGTAAAATGTCAAGTTCACGCCGGTGGACGTGGTAAAGCGGGTGGCGTGGAATTACATGACAGCAAAGAAGGGGTAAAAGCGTTTGCGCAGAAGTGGTTAGGTAATCATTTAGTCACTTATCAAACCGACGCTCAAGGTCAACCAGTGTCGAAAATTTTGGTGGAAGAAGCCTCTCACATTGCTAAAGAACTCTATTTAGGGGCGGTAGTGGATCGCTCAACACGTCGCATTGTTTTTATGGCTTCGACCGAAGGTGGCGTGGAGATTGAAAAAGTCGCACAGCACACACCAGAACTTATTCATAAGATGGCGATCGATCCATTGGTTGGCCCACAAGCTTATCAAGGGCGTGAGTTGGCGTTTAAGCTCGGCCTGCAAGGCGATCAAATCAAACAGTTTGTGAAAATTTTCATCGGTCTGGGTGAGATGTTTATGCACTACGATCTCGCGCTGCTGGAAATTAACCCATTGGTTATTACCCAAGAAGGCAATTTGTTGTGCCTAGATGGCAAGATCAATATCGACTCAAATGCGATGTTTCGCCAGCCTAAATTGCGTCAGATGCATGATGCTTCTCAAGAAGATGTGCGTGAAGCCCATGCCGCGAAATGGGAGCTCAATTATGTCGCTCTGGATGGCAATGTTGGTTGTATGGTGAATGGTGCTGGACTGGCGATGGGCACGATGGATATTGTCAATTTGCACGGTGGTAAACCGGCGAATTTCCTTGATGTGGGTGGTGGTGCGACCAAAGAGCGAGTTGCCGAAGCGTTTAAAATTATTTTGTCTGATGCCCATGTCAAAGCGGTACTGGTGAATATTTTTGGTGGCATTGTGCGCTGCGATATGATTGCCGAGGGGATTATTGGTGCGGTTAAACAAGTTGGCGTCAGTGTGCCAGTAGTGGTGCGTCTTGAGGGCACTAACGCAGAGCTTGGTCGTCAGCGATTGGCGGCCTCTGGTTTAGATATTATTGCTGCGGAATCACTGACTGATGCAGCGCAAAAAGTGGTTGCTGCTGCGGAGGGCAAATAATGTCGATCCTTATCAATAAAGACACCAAAGTGATTTGTCAGGGCTTTACCGGAGGGCAAGGCACTTTCCATTCAGAGCAGGCACTGGCTTACGGTACACAAATGGTAGGCGGCGTTTCACCCGGTAAAGGTGGGACGACTCACTTAGGCTTACCGGTATTTAACACGGTGCGCGAAGCGGTTGAACAGACGGGGGCAACCGCCAGCGTCATTTATGTTCCTGCGCCATTTTGTAAAGATGCGATCTTAGAGGCTATCGATGCCGGCATTAGTTTGATTGTCACGATTACCGAAGGCATCCCAACATTGGATATGCTAGAGGTCAAAGTGAAACTAGAGCAGACCGGAGTGCGGATGATCGGCCCTAACTGCCCTGGAGTGATCACTCCTGATGAATGCAAGATTGGTATTATGCCCGGTCATATTCATCATAAGGGGAAAGTGGGCATTGTCTCTCGCTCTGGCACCTTGACCTATGAAGCGGTCAAACAAACCACCGATGAAGGTTTTGGGCAATCGAGCTGTGTCGGAATTGGTGGTGATCCGATCCCAGGATCGAATTTCATTGATATTCTGCAGCTGTTTGAAGATGACCCCGAAACGGAAGCGATTGTGATGATTGGCGAAATCGGTGGCACCGCCGAAGAAGAAGCGGCGGCATTTATCAAAACCAACGTTACTAAACCGGTCGTCTCTTACATTGCTGGGGTGACCGCTCCTGCGGGTAAGCGGATGGGACACGCCGGTGCGATCATCTCTGGCGGTAAAGGTACTGCGAAAGAGAAATTTGCTGCGTTGGAATCTGCGGGTGTGAAGACAGTAAAAAGTCTGGCCGACATTGGCAAAGCGCTGCGTGAAGTGACTGGCTGGTGATGTTGTTGGTTATGATGATTGGTTAGTCTCACTGAGTAACCATTAGCCCCGATCTCAGATCGGGGCTAATTATTTAAGCTGTCAGTGGATTAAGTTACCCGTTAATTAAATTGCTAGCGGATTAAGCGACTCGCTTAAATTGAGTCAAGACAAATAACCCTGCGGCACACACCACCACCGAAGGACCCGCTGGCGTATCAAAATGCCAAGATAGGGCGAGCCCACCGACTACGCTTACCATACCAAGTAAGATGGCCCAACCCGCCATCGCTTCAGGGCTACGCGATAGGCGACGTGCAGTAGCGGCAGGAATAATCAGCAGCGACCCCATGATCAACGCCCCAACAAACTTCATACCCACGGCAATCACCAAACCGATCAATAGCATTAGGATCAGGCGCATTAAATCGGTATTGATCCCCTCAACAAAGGCCAGCTCTTCATTGACACTGGTTGAGAGTAGAGGGTGCCAAAGTAGGTAAACAATTAGGCTAACGATAGCAACACCGAGCCAGATAAAGGTTAGATCGGATGTGGAGATGGCCAACAAATCACCAAACAGATAGCTCATTAAATCGATACGGACATGATCTAGGAAGCTCACCGCAATCATACCGAGCGACAAAGCACTGTGCGCCATAATTCCCAATAATGTATCGGTGGCAATTATGGTCTGTTTTTGCATCGCGACTAAAAGGGTCGCCATACCCAAACAGCAGACTAATAACGCCAGATACAAATTAATCTCAAGTAAAAAGCCTAAGGCAAGGCCCAGCAATGATGCGTGGGCAAGGGTATCGCCGAAATAGGCCATTTTACGCCAGACGACGAATGAGCCAAGTGGACCTGCAATGATCGCAATCCCAAGTCCAGCAAGCAGAGAAGGTAATAGAAGTTCAATCATGTTGATGGTGACCATGTGAGTGATGTGCGCAAGAGCTGGCTTTACCTTGCACTGGTTGACCAGCAAGATCGTGATGGTGGTGCTCGTGATGGTGTTGGTAAAACGCCAGCGTTTCACGGCTGCGGTGACCAAACATTGCCAAATAACTGGGATGTTGGGCGATGTTTTCTGGTGAGCCAGAGCAGCAAATATGATGCTGTAAGCAAATGACTTCATCAGTTTTCGCCATCACTAAGTGTAAATCATGGGAAACCATTAATACCGCACAGCCAAAACGATTACGTAAGGTATGGATAAGATCGTATAAATCGATTTGTCCTTGAACATCCACCCCTTGAGCCGGCTCATCTAATACCAATAAATCCGGTTGTTGTAACAGTGCTCTCGCCAGTAATACGCGCTGTGTTTCACCGCCGGATAGCTTATGCATATCATGCTGTTGTAAATGTTCACCACCGACTAAAGCTAGTGCTGCAGTTAATTGTTGCTGGGTAAAGCGCCCAGCGAGGCGTAAGAAACGCTCGACGCTGAGTGGCAGAGTATCATTGAGTTTCAGTTTTTGTGGTACGTAGCCGATACGAACTCCAGCTTGGCGAATCATTTTGCCTGAGCTGATCTCTTGTAATCCCAAAATGACTTTGACCAGCGTCGACTTACCCGCGCCATTCGGGCCAATGAGGGTTGTGATCTTACCTTTAGTCAGAGTCAGTTGGATCTGGTCTAGTACGCGTCGCTGCTCAAAATTGACGCAAATTTGCTGCAATTCAATCAAATTAGCCATTAATAGAACTCATTTGCAAAATGGTTATGTTATAAAGTAACATTATGCTTCAGCAAAAGCCACTAACGGGAGTGCGATTACCATGTTACCGAGATTTATTGTTTTGACGGCGATTGTCTTATTCACGAAATCGGCCAGTGCCATTGAGGTGCTAACCAGCATTAAGCCGATACAGATGATCACTTATGAGTTGATGCTCGGTACTGGCACCCCGGATGTATTGTTGCCTGCGGGGGCATCGCCGCATGATTATGCGCTCCGTCCTTCAGATGTAAAGCGGATTCAGCAAGCCGATCTGGTGATTTGGTTTGGTCAAGACCTTGAACCGTTCATGAGTAAGTTGTTAGCCAATCAACCATCGGTACTGACATTAAGTCAAGTGCCTAACTTAGCTTTGCGTGAGTATGGGGCTCAAGATCACCATGATCACGCAGGGCATCAGCATGGCAGTCATGATCCACATTTTTGGCTAGGTATTCAGCCGGTTGCGCAGGTAGCCAGTGCGATAAGCGCGCAATTGATCGCACTGGATGCGACTAATCAATCAAAGTATCAAGCGAATTTGCAACGTTTTTTAGCTAGTTTAAGTGAGCGTGAGCAGGCCATTCGTGAGCAGCTAACACCAGTGATGAGCGTACCTTATTATGTGTTCCATGATGCTTATGGATATTTTGAGCAACATTTTACCCTTAATCAGCTCGGGCATTTTACGGTGAATCCAGAGCGTAAACCTGGTGCGAAAACCTTGATCGCAATCAAGCAGACTCTGAATGCCCAGTTAGCTAAATGTGTGTTTGCTGAGCCGCAGTTTGAACCCGCAATTATTGAAACAGTAGTCAGAGGTACCCCAGCAAAAATTGGCGTGTTAGATCCATTGGGCAGCTCGGTGCAATTAAAAGCGGGTAGCTATTTTGTGTTCCTCAATCAATTGGCGGATAGCTATTACCAATGTTTAGCTCAGCCTTGAGCTAATCATGAGAGGAAAAATTATTTAAATGCGGCTTAAGCCGCATTTTTTGATCCAAGCATGAAAAATTATACATTGCCCTGCCTTTCACACTGCATCTCGCTTAACGATTAGTTAGAATGCCTGAAAATTTGTACGCCTAATGGTATTCCACTCACGGGGACAAATTCTAACTGCTTGCTGACAGGGGAACGCGTGTTTCGCACATTTTTATACAGCTGCTGGCTGAGTCTTATCATTCCGTCACTAGGAGTGGCCAACAATAACCCGATGTCGGTTTTCTACCCTTTATCTATGCAGGAAAAAGGGACGGTGATAGTGGCGAAAAATCTGTATCTCGGCGACGACGGCGGAATATGGATCCATGATGTCCATGGCAAGGTGATGTTTTTTGATGGACAGAATATTTTGCCAGCGCGTGGTTCGGTATTACCCGAAACCTCAAAGCATATTATTTATGCCAAGCGCGCGTTGTGGACCTTTGAGCAACATCAACTGTTTCGCACCTATCCGGGAGGAGAGAAAGAGCCCATCTTAACCCTGCCCCCAGGTTCTCAAATTAATCAGATCGGCGTGTCAAATGGCATGATTTGGTTGAACGATAGCGCGAATTTTTATAGTTATGATATTGATAATGCAAGGCTTGATACTTTTTCTTTGCACCAGCTTTATTCGTTGAACAGCGCCAGCCAAGTAGTAATTAATGATGCGCAGTTTTTCGCCTCAAAATGGGCTTTAGCGACCAATGTCGGTGTTTATTTGTCGATGCCACAAGGCTTTAGCCATATCACGGACTCTGGTAAGTCGGCGATCCAAAAGCTCTATTTTTCTGAACAGCGGCGCGAGCTATTGGTTGGCTCTGCACATGGCGCATTGATCATCGATATTGAGCACTCGCGCTTATTGTCCAAACCAATCGGTGCTGCGGAAGTGTTGTCAATCGCTGAAACCGACACTGAGTATTGGATTGGTACTGAAAATGGTCTGTATCTTTACAGACTAGATAGCGGAAAAGTCACTCCACCTGAAACATATCGCAACGATGATTATGCACTATTGGGTAAGAAAATTTACTCAATGGTTAATGATTTACAAGGTGGTATGTGGATCGCGACTGATAAAGGTATGTTTTATTATTCATTATTGGCTCAGCAGCTGACGCGATATCCTGCGCAAAGCTTATCCAGTGATGGTAGTCGGGTCCAAATCAGTAAAATTAAGTCGTTCAACACGCAGGGAGATTATTTAGCGATAACCCAACAAGGCCTATATCGATTTAACTTTACTGGCGAATTTCGTAAAAACTTGATTTATCCCGGTCAAGTCAATGATTTCGTTATTGCTGGAGATGACGTCTGGATTGCTACTGAGCAAGGGCTGGTGAGCTACAATCTTGCACAGCGCCAGATCAACGCTCCGTCATTGCCGGTGTCATTGCTGCACAATTCGGTTAAACGGCTCACCGTCGATGGTGATGGTCGGCTTTGGGGAGCCAGCCATGAGCAGCTTTGGTCTTATTTGCCGAGCGAACAAAGCGAGACCAATTATGGGATGGAGTGGATGGTGAAAGGATTATCACCCGCGAAGATCACCGTACTTGCCGCCGTTGAACAAGGCATAGTGATTGGTACCGAACATGGTGCTTACACTTTGTTTGATAAACAGATCCGCTTTGATTTCTCCAGTCATCGCTATGGTGAAATAGTACAAGTTGTGGAAGATAACACTGGTCATATTTGGCTGGTCGGGGCTTATGGTGTCTTTCAGTGGCAGAACCATCAACCGCCGGCAATTGCAGTTGAGTTAGTTGAAGAGAATATTCAGCCGCGCTGTATTGCTCAGTCAGCTCAGGGGATGTGGCTCATTTCATCGCAGGGAATCAGTCTCTATTCGCATCAAGCTCAACTCAGTAAACACTTTGCTGCGCCTTATGGCTTGATCAGCAATGAGTTTATATTAGATGCTTGTGCGGTCGGTGAAGTGTTGGATAGTTCCTTTCTTATCATGGGATCGCAATTTGGTGTGGTGCAAGCTAATACCCAAGCACTAGCGGTCTCTAATTTGCCCAATATTCAGATCATGTTTAGTCAAGTGAGTGTGAATCATCAGCCGAAACTATTGGGTTATCAGCCGGATGGTCTGTTGCAAATTGCCTATGATGATGCGATTAGTTTTCAGTTTGGGGCCTTGTCATCGTTACGTAATCCATCGTTGGAATATAAGCTCAATGATGAGCGAGAATGGCAGCGGTTTGACTGGGCTCAGCTCAATTTTGATCGACTACTGCCCGGCGAATATCGTTTAAAAGTGCGTAGCGCAAATCCAACCCACCAAGATCAAACCCCGGCTATATTCGATTTTGAGGTTCTCCCTCCTTGGTATCTGAGCCCTGCCGCTATCATTGGTTATGTGATGCTATTGGGTGGTGGTTTGTCTTTAATGCTAAGTTGGCGAACTCGAGTCATTGTTGAGGCAAATCGACAGCTAAAAAACCAAGTCGAGCTTAAAACCAGTCAATTGCATCATCAAACTAAAATTGTACAGAGCAGTAATCAGCAATTACGAAAGTTACTGCAAGTACATCACAATTTGTTTGGCAAAGTATTTGAGAGTATTGATCCCGCATTACGCCATCTTTCCTCTTATGCCAAAGTGCGTGGGTGGAATGAGTTCGAGTTGCCGTTTAATAAAGTTAAACAAGAATTAACCCAATTGCATTTCATGCATCGAGGCGAAACCCCAGAGAGTCAACGCCACGATTTAAATTTATTGATGGAATCGGCCTTAAAAAGTTGGCAGGAAGAATACAACAAAGCAGAAATCCAGTTGGTGTACCGTGGTGAAGTCTGTCTTATCGAAATTCGCCAATTTAACCTCGATATACTGTTTAATGTCGTGTTCACCGATGCGATTCGACGGCTTGCTAAACAGCAACAGTTATCTATCCAACTTGAGCAGAGAGATTCACAAGGCGTGCTGATTTTTTCAGATCACGGATCAGTGATTGATAACTTCAGTGCCATTCCCGTTTCATTCAACGGTGCGTGTACTTATTCGGTGCAAGAGTTAGTACAGCATAGTGGTGGGGAATTACGGATTTTACGCTTCGACAAGCGTAATGTTCTCGAGTTAGCGTGGCCGCTGGCCGCATTACCCGTCACTCAGCCATTTAAGGCGCAAGCGTTATCCATCGTTGATCACATTGTGCTTGATGATGGGGAAAAAAAGTGGCTGCGCAAAGTCAATCAGTTAATTGAGCACAATTATAGTGATTCTGATTTCACCACCTCTAGGGCGGCACAATTACTGTTTGTCTCCGAGCGTAGTTTGCAGCGCCGTTTTAAAGCCGCAACCGGTAAAACCTTTAAAGAATCGCTCAATCAAATGCGTTTAGAGAAGGCGTGCCAGAGTTTATTGTGTGGTGCCAGAATTGCTCAAGTTGCCTTTGATTGTGGATTTAATGACCCTTCTTATTTTAGTCAGCGTTTTAAGCACCATTTTGGTTTATCACCGAGCCAATTTATCGAGGATCAAGAGGGTAGATAATGGTAATGCGGTGCGCCTAGTTGATATAACGTAGTAGGGGAGATTGAGTGCTGAAAAAAATATCGTGGTATAGCCGGGGGGACTATACCACGGGTGCCAACGACACCTTCGCTTGCTGCCGGAGTAATATGGCACAGCCATATCACCTCTGGAATTCTTGTTGCTAGGAGGGATATCCTTTCAACCCGCTCACTATAATTCCAGTGACTTATTTTTCTTATAAAATTTACGCCAGCTTGATATAGAAAAACGACAGAAAATAGCACTAAGGTTTAACTTGTTGATTATTGAGAATTAATTATTTAGTTTGGTTTTGATTGGGTCGTTTTAGATTTCGCTAGGAATGTGGTTAAGTCGCTTTTTAACGTTTTTGACGAAGTTATTTTGACGAAAATAACGCTGGTGATTAATTCGGCAAACATTGTTTTCACGCAAAAAAATCATCTATTCACTGTGTTAATCTTTCTGATATTAATGCTAATGTTTCTTATTAATACTTCCTTTTAAGGTTGCGATCATGAAATTATCACAGATGAAAGCGGGCGAGCGTGGTGTGATTCTCGCATTAGAAGGGCTTTCTGACTCGGTCAGAAAGAAGCTCATGGTGATGGGCGTGCTGCCTAATACGTCAGTGATCCTGATCCGACGTGCTCCGATGGGCGACCCGTTGCAAGTAGAAGTGCGCGGTGTGTCGATTGCTTTGCGTGAAAATATTGCGGCGCAGATCCAAGTGGAGTCAATTCAATGAACTATCAGATACTCACGGTCGGTAACCCGAACAGCGGTAAAACTACACTCTTTAATGGATTAACCGGGGCTAAACAGCAGGTTGGTAACTGGAGTGGCGTGACGGTTGAGAAAAAAACTGGCAGTTTTTCTCATGCAGGGGATGAGTTTTCATTAACCGATTTACCCGGCATTTATGCTTTAGATAGTGGTAATGATAGCAACAGTATTGATGAATCGATCGCTTCGCGCGCGGTACTTACCCATCCAGCGGATGTGATTATCAATGTGGTCGATGCCACTTGTCTTGAGCGTAGCCTATATATGACGCTGCAGCTGCGTGAATTGCAGCGCCCAATGATCGTCGTGCTCAATAAAATGGATGCGCTGAAACGTGAGCGAGTGCATCTTGATTTAAAACAGTTGGAAGCTTTCTTGGGCTGCCCAGTTGTGGCACTTTCTGCTAATAGCCAGCCGCAGGTGCGTCGTTTTAAAGAGAAACTGCATAAGCTAGTAGTGCAGGGGATTGCGCTCAAGCCGCTGGAACTCAATTATGGTGATCAATTTGAGCCATTGATTGGTCAATTAGCCGATCAGTTTCATGAGCAGACCGTATCGGCCCGCGCCTTGGCCATTCGAGCGCTTGAAAATGACCTGTTAGTGATCAATCAATTGCCTCCGGCGGCTCGCCACCAAGTACAGCAACTGCAACATCAATGCTCAGTGGATATCGATTTGCTGGTGGCAAACACTCGTTATACTTATCTGCATGAACTTTGTATTTATGCACGCCGCAGCGAAGGTAAGCTCAGCCATCGATTCACTGAAAAAGCCGATCGAGTGATCCTTAATAAATGGATTGGTATCCCATTCTTTTTTGCCGTGATGTACCTGATGTTTATGTTTGCGATCAATATTGGTAGCGCCTTTATTGACTTTTTCGACATCGGCGTTGGGGCATTATTGGTCGAGGGTGGACACTACTTGCTGGATGAACATCTGCCAGTTTGGTTGGTGACCTTGATTGCGGATGGGGTCGGTGGTGGGATCCAGACCGTGGCCACATTTATCCCTGTGATTGCCTGCTTATATTTATTCTTAGCAGTGTTAGAAAGCTCGGGTTATATGTCGCGCGCCGCTTTTGTGCTGGATAAAGTGATGCAGAAAATTGGTCTGCCGGGCAAAGCTTTTGTGCCACTGGTGCTCGGTTTTGGCTGTAACGTGCCATCGATTATGGCCACACGAACGCTGGATCAAGAGCGTGAGCGTAAGCTAGCGGCCTCGATGGCACCCTTTATGTCTTGTGGTGCGCGTCTACCGGTTTATGCGTTGTTTGCGGCGGCATTTTTCCCACAAAGTGGCCAAAATGTGGTGTTTGCTCTGTATTTATTAGGCATTGTGGCGGCAGTCTTGACCGGCTTGGTGCTGAAAAAGACTCTATATCCAGGGGCAAGTGAAAGCTTAATCATGGAGATGCCAGATTATGAAATTCCGACCCTACAAAACGTCGTCATCAAAACTTGGCAGAAGCTGAAACGTTTTGTATTGGGTGCAGGCAAAACCATCGTGGTGGTGGTCACTATCTTAAGTTTCTTAAACTCGGTGGGCACTGATGGTTCATTTGGTAATGAAGATACAGATAAATCGGTATTGTCTAAAGTAGCCCATGTGGTGACGCCGGTATTTTCTCCGATGGGCATCACACAGGAAAACTGGCCAGCAACCGTTGGCATTATTACCGGTATTTTTGCTAAAGAAGCAGTGGTGGGAACTTTAAATAGCTTGTACACCACAAACGCCGATGATGATGAAGAAGATGTGGAATATGATCTGCGAGCCAGTTTGCAGGAAGCGCTAATGTCGATCCCTGACAACCTTGCCGCCTTGAGCTTTAGTGATCCGCTTGGGATTGAGGTTGGTGATTTAACCGATAGCGATGCGGTGGCTGAAGAGCAAGAAGTGGATGCCTCTATCTTTGGCAACTTACACACTTATTTTTCGAATGGGCATGTAGCATTTGCTTATCTGATTTTTATCCTGCTGTATACCCCTTGTGTCGCGGCGATGGGGGCTTATGTGCGCGAGTTTGGTGCTGCCTATGCACGTTTTATTGCGCTCTGGACGATGGGCCTCGCGTATGGTTCAGCGGTGTTGTACTACCAAATTACCCATATTAGCCAGCACCCTTGGTACAGTTTAGCTTGGATTGGTGGGATCATGGTGTTTGCAGCTATCACCTATTGGGGATTAAAGCAAAGCGGACGTAAGCAAAAAATGGTTGAGGTACCCGCTGCGTGATTTTGAACGAGCTTAAAGAGGCGATTGAGCAGCAGCATGGCATCACTCGTCAACAATTAGCCCAGCGGTTTGCGCTGAGTGAAGATGGGGTTGAGGCGATGCTCGCGGTATGGATTAAGAAAGGAGTGCTCTCTCGCCAGCAATACACTAACGCGCAAGATGCGGTGGTGCGGGTGCGTTATGTACTGAATCGTCGCTGTGATCTTGCGGTGAGCGTGACCATGTAGTCATAGTCCGCACTTACACGTTTACTAAAAGCCGCATAATGCGGCTTTTTTATGCTCGAAAGGATTTACGTTCGAAAGGGTTTATGCTCGAAAAGAAGTGATTTAAATCGATTTTACGCGGGCTTAAAGAGTGAATGTGAACTCAGGGTTGTGCGGAGTGTATTGAGCAGATCTTGCTGCTCAAAGGGGGAGCGTAACTGACCTGAGGTTCTGCCCCACACAGGGCCCGGCCACGCAATATCGCGAGTAAAGCGCGCGATATGGTGAATGTGTAGCTGCGGCACCATATTGCCCAGCGCGCCTAAGTTCAGCTTGTCTGGATTAAATAGGTGTTCTAGCGTTTGACAGACGATTTGTGATTCAAGCAAAAATTGCTGCTGCTCTTGCATTGGTAAATGATGCAATTCGCGCAGATTGGCACGCTGTGGGACTAAAATAATCCAAGGTACCGCAGCATCTTTATGTAATAGGGCGATGCAGAGCGGAAAATGGCCGATCACATCGGTATCTTTTTGCAGTTGTGAATGCAGTTCAAAGTGCAGCATGTGATGCCTCTTAAGCACAATAAGTGGTGATGTTTTATTAATCCAGTCAGTCATAAAATAAAGGTTGGCGAAGTGCCAACCTTTATTATGCAAGACGATTACATTCTTTCTAGCGTCTCAATTCCGAGTAACGCAAGACCTTGTTTGATGGTTTTTGCGGTCAGTGCAGCGAGTTGCAAGCGGCTCTGTTTCACGCTCTCTTGCTCTGCCACTAAAATTGGGCAAGCTTCGTAGAAGCTAGAGAACAGGCCGGCTAACTCAAACAGATAGCTACACATTAGGTGTGGTTGACCTTCACGAGCGACCGCTTGGACCGCTTCTTCAAACTGCAGCAGTTTGGCCGCTAGGGTCTTCTCTTTTTCTTCAGTAATTTGAATATGACCAGTCAACTGGTTCATCTCAATTCCCGCTTTGGCAAAAATCGATGCGACGCGAGTATAGGCATATTGCATATAAGGCGCGGTGTTGCCCTCAAAGGCCAACATGTTATCCCAATCAAACACATAGTCGGTGGTGCGGTGTTTGGACAGATCCGCGTATTTGACCGCAGCCATCGCTACTGTGTTGGCGATGTTGGCTTTTTCTTCGGCAGACAGGGTTGGATTTTTTGACTCAATTAATGTGCTAGCACGCTCTTGAGCTTCATCCAGCAAATCCGCTAAACGCACCGTTCCGCCAGCACGAGTTTTAAATGGGCGACCATCTTTACCGAGCATCATGCCAAAAGCATGGTGTTCTAAGCTCACTTGCTCAGGGATATAACCTGCCTTGCGCACAATGGTCCAAGCTTGCATCAAATGTTGATGTTGGCGTGAGTCAATGAAGTACAGTACGCGATCCGCACCAAGAGTCTCATAGCGGTATTTAGCACACGCAATATCAGTGGTGGTGTAGAGGAAGCCACCATCACGTTTTTGGATGATCACGCCCATGGCTTCGCCGTCTTTATTCTTGAACTCATCCAAGAACACCACTTGTGCACCATCATCTTCAACCGCTAAGCCTTTGGCTTGCAGGTCGCTGACAATCTGCGCCAGCATGTCATTGTACATGCTCTCACCCATTACATTATCACGGGTCAGCGATACATTGAGGCGATCATAGTTACGCTGGTTTTGGATCATGGTGACATCGACCAATTTTTTCCACATTGCGAGGCAGAAGGGATCGCCGCCTTGCAGTTTTACCACATAATTACGTGCCGTTTCGGCAAACTGCGGATCTTCATCATACAGCTGTTTTGATTCACGGTAGAACGCTTCCAGATCGGCCAGTTCCATTGACACTTCGCCAGAGGCTTGCTGTACCCGCTCAAGGTTAGCGATCAACATACCAAATTGCGTGCCCCAGTCTCCGATGTGGTTAGCGCGGATCACATTATGGCCCAAGAACTCCAACGTGCGCACCACTGCATCACCAATAATGGTGGAACGCAAATGGCCGACATGCATCTCTTTGGCAACGTTAGGCGCTGAGTAATCGGCAACGATGGTTTGGGGGGCATCTTGGGCGACACCTAGGCGTTCATCGGCGAGTGCCGCTTCGGCTTGAGCGGCCAAAAAGGTTTCGCTCAGGAAAATATTGATAAAACCCGGGCCCGCGATTTCAGTTTTGCTGGCGATACCGTCAAGATTCAGAACATCCAACACTTTTTGTGCAAACTCACGAGGATTGCAGCCTAGTTGCTTCGCGGCACCCATGATGCCATTGGCTTGGTAGTCACCAAATTGGGCTTTAGCCGATTGACGAACGAGTGCTGGAGTGCCAGCGGGTGCGCCTGCGGCTTCAATAGCCTGAGAAACTCTCTGATTGATCAGTGCTTGGATATTCACACGTTTGCCCTTCAATTCAAGGAAATAGAGATGGAATGCCGTCATGTGGAGAGTGAGGCATATCACAATAATATGGTTTAATTGGTCGTTATGATAACAATATTCAGCCTGAGCACCTAGGGTGAAGCATAGGAAATTTTCACCTTTTGCTGTCAATCT
This sequence comes from Vibrio misgurnus, assembly GCF_029635775.1. Classification (NCBI taxonomy): domain Bacteria; kingdom Pseudomonadati; phylum Pseudomonadota; class Gammaproteobacteria; order Vibrionales; family Vibrionaceae; genus Vibrio; species Vibrio misgurnus. The sequence continues at coordinate 821,034 of NZ_CP113241.1, forward strand.
TGCTAGTATCGCGCGCAAACTGGCATTTTAAGGTGAACCAATGCAACCACAACTTTATGAGACAGGGCTGGCTCCAGAGCAACTGCTCGAAAAACTGGGCTTATTTATGGCTAAAATTGAGCAATTGCTTGATCTTTTAGGCTTAGATCTGCGTGAACATCAGCTAGACCATATTGCACTGCGAATTAATGATCCTGCATTGGCACAAGCGGCGCATCTAGCCTGGTTAGGCTATGGCCAACAAATCTCGTGTGCGCAGATTAACGGTCGGCCGATCATCGTGATTCGTTTTGATCAACCGTTGTCGGTTAGCCACTGGCAAATTGAGTGCTTAGAATTGCCTTATCCGGCGTTAGGAAAAACCTATCCCGTGCAGAGTTGGGAGCATGTTGAATTTGTGATCCCTGCGTCATCTTCAAGTGCGGCAGAGTTTTGTATTGAGCTGCAGCAGCGATATCCGGCGTTGGCGGCAAAATGGGATTTTCTCCATGAGCTTGGAGTTCAAGTTAAATTATCCAGTCCGCAGGGGGAGGGGGAGCGCTTAGCCAATCCTACGCTGGCTTTTCAATGGCAAGGGGTGTGCGTTAAGCTCCATCCCCACGCCTTAGCGACCATTGTCGCTAGTGAAGTAGCCAATTAAGCTAACCCACATCATAAGCTTTAGTGCGCTGTTGGAATTGCTCAACTGAGGTGATGGCTTGACCTAGTTGCCAAGCAGACTGCGCGTGATGCGCTTGGCCTTGGCTGTGCATGATCAAGCGGTGCGCTGTACGGGGTTTCAATTGATTGACCACAAAGCGGATCATATCGGCGCGGCTGAGTGTTTTTAGCTCCTGCAACACTTGCTCTCGTTGATCAAAGCTCAGATCTTGATTGCCAATCGCGACCCAGAGCCGTTGGGCTCGCACTCTTAGTGTTGGATCGGGTGCGGCAATTTGGTTCCATAAGCCCCGTTTACTGCTATGCCATTGATATTCGTTTAACTCAAGTAACACGAGGTACAGCGCATTTAAAAACTCATCAATCGCACGGATTAATTCACTCGGTGGGGCGAAAGGTGACTGCACATACATAATTAAGCCCGGATGGCGATTTAACGGCATATTACCGGTACCGACCATATAACCTAATTGCTGTTTGGTGCGAATTTCATCAAAAAATGCGGCTGACATTAAATGATTGGCTAACGAATATAAAGCAATATTACGTGGACTTATCTCGGTTGATTGGTAATAAACCACAATCGCAGAATCATCTTGTTGGCAATCAACTTCGCGCTGAAAGGTTCCATGCTTGCCAAGCATTACCAGAGGGCGCAGTGCGGTTTGGTAAGTTTGACCTTGCACACGCAGTGCCTGTTTAAGCACGCTGGCCATTTGATGCGCTTGATCGGCGGGCCAGTCACCATAGACCAACATTTCAATATGCAGTTGTGCCAAAATCGCTTCGACAAAACCGGCTAGCTCTTCGACATGCACCGTTTCAATCGCGGCCAGTAACTCAGCATAGGGCGGATTATTCGGTTGCAGCAGTCCGCTTAGCGCATTAAATAGCTGTGATATCGGTTTGTCGTGCGCCGCATTACGCCAGTGACGGGTCAACTGCTGTTTGATGGTATTAAAGCGTTGAGGCTGAAAATCACGTTCAGCAAATTTATTGAGGATCAGCGCCATCAGTTGTGGCAATTTTTGACTAAAACCAGACAGCGTCAAGGTTACCCCACCCTGATGAGCGTACAGGTTATAGCTCATGCCGGCGATTTCTGCTTGATAGGTCTGTTTGGCTAAAGTGTCTAAAAACATCTCAACACATAAGCGGGTCATGGCAATATTGCGACAACTGGCCACCGCATGTGGGCTATCAATCGCGATGTAAATAACCCCTTTCGGGACTCTAAATTCGGTATCTTGTTGGTGCCAAAGTTTAAAGCCCGGCAAATCTTGCAGCACTTGGGGGCACGCAGTGATTTGTTTGAGGTCTGCTGGATTAAGCTCATCGCAGATGAACGGGTTTGGTTCGGGCAATTTGAGTGGCAAATCTAAGGGGTTGCGGAAACGACGCAATTGTTCGGTACTGAATGGTGTGACCGAATAAGGGGTGGAGTACCACTGAGCAATCTGATCATAATGGCCTCCTTTGGCAATTAAGGTAGCGCGCAGATTTTCTGGGCTGAGATGGCTTAAAATCTCTTCCAACTGTGCTTGCTCAAAACCCATCATCATATAGTCGCCATAAATGGTATCTTGCGCCGCATAATGCTGCATGTTGATCACTAAATGGCTGGCCATATCCAGTGGTCGCTGAGTTTCTTGGAAGCGAAAGGCTGACTCTAGCACCGCACGTTTTTCTTGATAACGCCAAGCTTGTAGCCCTTGGCTGGCAATTAAATCCAGCGTTTGGAATACGCTTTGGATGATCTCATCCACATGCTCTAATCCTTGTGGGGTGAGCAAGCAACTGATCGCGAACTCGCGGTAGTCACGGCCACTGATCCCACCACCCGCAGAGAGGCTAGTGATCCAACCTTGCTCTTTGAGCGCTTGCAGCAGGCTGCCTTGACTTTCATCACCGATCAAATGGGCTAAGTAAGAGAGCGGCTTGTTACGATAGTCATTTGCCGTGCTTGGCAGTACAAAGGCTAAGATCAGCTTACGGAGCTCTTTGATTGGCTCAACCTGAATCAAAATGCCGGTGTGTTCTCGCTCAACAAAAGGTGGCAATGGTTTAAGCTTGCGCGGTGGGCTTGGAATGTGGGCAAAATAGTTTTCCGCCCACAGTGTCAACTGCTCAATGCTTTGTGGACCAGTTAAAACCAGCGTCATTAATTTGGCTGAATAGTGATTTTGATAGAAATCCAGCAGTTCATCACGAATGGAACTTTGATCACCATCGCTAAGGGTTTGCGCGTTGCCGACCGAAAATTGGCTGAACGGATGACGCGGATTTATGGTTTCTTTTTGTACTTGATACAGGCGACGTGATTCATCTTTCAGTTTGAGTTTGTATTCTGAATCGACCGCTTGTCGCTCTTTATCTAAAGCCTCAGGATTAAACAATGGTGCGATAAAAAATTGGCTGAAACGGTCGAGGGCTTTCGTAAAAATGTTGGGTGCAATATCAAAGAAAAAACAGGTGTGTTCAGTACCCGTCCAAGCATTATTCGAACCGCCATGTTGAGTAATGAAATGTTGAAATTCACCTACTTTCGGGTATTTTTCGGTACCCAAAAACAGCATGTGTTCGAGATAGTGTGCTAAGCCTTGCCGTTCGATTGGATCATCAAAATGACCCACATTGACCGCCAGAGCCGCGGCACATTTGCTGGCATTTGGACTGTGGATCAGCAGTGTACGTAACCCATTGTTTAAGGTGATATAACGGTACTGATTGGTATCATTAGGGCTGATATGCACAGTATTTCTCCGGATTGATAGCGGCAATCGCAAATCATGTCGATATCTTGAGGATGGTAGCAGTCAGTTTAGTCGGTCGTGGAGCTTTTTTATAGACTGTTAACGAAGTCGAGGTCTTTAGTTTGACTGCTGTTATAATCACAAAAATTGAGCAGCCATAGACTGCATAGCTTAGGTAGTGTACATGAAGATTTATATTATGCGTCATGGTGAGGCGCAGCAGTTTGCGGCCAGTGATGCACAGCGATCATTAACCGAACGTGGGTGTGATGAGTCCGCTGCCGTGGCAAGCGCCAGTGTTAGTCAACAGGGCGTGAGTGGTTTTGATCTGGTGTTGGTGAGCCCTTACCTGCGAGCGCAACAAACGTGGCAAGTACTGACGGAGCATTTTTCGGCAGCAAAAGTGCAAACCTGTGATCAGATCACCCCTTATGGACAGTCAGATCGGGTATTCGATTATTTAGCTGCCTTGATTGATATCGAACAGTTGCAGTCAGTGCTATTGGTTTCGCATTTGCCTCTAGTTGGCTATTTGGTGGCTGAATTGGTCGATGAGATGATCCCCCCCATGTTTCCAACCTCGGGGATGATGTGTATTGATTATGATCCGCTGACCCAGACCGGGCAGGTGTTATGGAATATCTATCCTTAATCTGCGCCAATCCACCCGGTGTGATTGAGTGAAAAAGAGCGTCTTAGTTGGCGCTTTTTTAATGTCCTGTTTTTAACGATCTGTTTTAAAACAATTAATGGTGATATTTGGTTTGTCATAAAATTGACGTATGTTATGGACTGAAAATTGCATTCAGTAGTACCATTCATACGGTGTGCCAATAATAATCTTCCGTTTAACCTTTCAGTGACAGCCAGAAATTTATGAAATTTACTCTGCCATTTGCGGACAAATTACCTGCTATTCCACAGCGCAGCATACCCGCGATCGGTGCTCCGGTTATGGTGCTGGCGGCATTGGCGATGGTTGTGCTGCCTATCCCAGCCTTTCTGCTGGATTTATTCTTTACCTTCAACATTGCTCTCTCACTCATCGTGCTGTTGGTGACGGTCTATACTCGACGTCCACTGGATTTTGCTGCATTTCCGACGGTTTTGCTGATCGCGACACTACTGCGCTTGGCGCTCAACGTCGCCTCGACACGAGTGGTGTTACTGTATGGTCATGAAGGGCCTGGCGCGGCGGGTAATGTGATTGAGGCCTTTGGTAATGTGGTGATCGGTGGTAACTACGCAGTTGGTTTAGTGGTGTTTTTGATCCTGATGATCATCAACTTTATGGTGGTGACCAAAGGTGCAGGACGAATTTCAGAAGTAAGTGCTCGCTTTACCTTGGATGCATTGCCCGGTAAGCAGATGGCGATTGATGCTGACTTAAACGCAGGGTTAATTGATCAGGAGCAAGCGCGCCTGCGACGTTTCGAAGTGACTAAAGAGGCCGATTTTTACGGTTCAATGGATGGTGCGTCAAAATTTGTTAAAGGTGATGCGATTGCCGGTATTTTGATCCTGTTTCTGAATATTATCGGTGGCCTTAGTATTGGCATGATCCAGTATGGTCTTAGTTTCAAAGAAGCGATTGAAATCTACACCTTACTAACGATTGGTGATGGCCTCGTAGCACAAATTCCATCACTGCTGTTGTCAATTGGCGCGGCAATGATGGTTACTCGTCAAAATACCGATGAAGATATGGGCCAACAGCTCATTTTTCAGTTATTTGATAATCCGAAAGCGTTAACTATTACTGCAGGTATTCTGGGGGTGATGGGGATTGTCCCTGGCATGCCACATTTTGCTTTCTTATTGTTAGCACTCTTAGCCGGTGGCGTAGCATATTGGTTACAGCGCAAGCAGAAAACCAAAACAGAAGATAAACACCTGCCCGCCAAAAATCATCTTGATGCGCCAACCCAACGTGAACTCTCTTGGGATGATGTGCAGCCGGTTGATGTGATCGGCTTGGAAGTAGGTTATCGGCTGATCCCATTGGTCGATAAAGATCAAGGTGGCGAGTTATTGGAACGTGTTAAAGGGGTACGCAAAAAACTGTCGCAAGATTTTGGTTTTTTGATCCCATCGGTACATATTCGTGACAACTTAGAATTGACGCCCAATAGTTACCGCATCACCTTAATGGGCGTTGCAGTGGGAGAGGCCGAAATCCGCCCTGACCAAGAACTGGCGATTAACCCCGGTCAGGTGTATGGCATGATCGATGGTGAGGCCACCCGTGACCCTGCGTTTGGTTTGGATGCGGTGTGGATCCGTGAAGAGCAGCGCGAGCACGCGCAAGCGCTGGGTTACACTGTCGTCGATTCATCAACGGTACTTGCCACTCATCTTAGCCAACTATTGACCAATAACGCGGCGCAGTTAATTGGCTACGAAGAAGTACAAAATCTGCTGGAAATGCTCTCTCGCTCAGCGCCTAAATTGGTGGAAAATTTTGTGCCGGATCAACTGTCGCTCGGAGTGGTGGTTAAAGTGTTGCAAAATCTGCTGCATGAGGCAATCCCCATTCGTGATATTCGAACGATTATCCAAACACTTTCTGAATACGCCAGTAAGAGTCAAGAACCTGACATTTTGACCGCGGCAGTGCGTATCGCGCTAAAACGGTTGATTGTCCAAGAAATCAATGGGGTAGAGCTTGAATTACCGGTGATAACCCTCGTTCCAGAGCTGGAACAAATTTTGCATCAGACTATGCAAGCTTCAGGTGGGGAATCGGCGGGCATTGAGCCTGGATTAGCTGAACGACTGCAAATGGCGCTTAGCCATGCAACTCAAGAGCAGGAGTTGAAAGGAGAGCCTGCAGTATTGCTGACCTCTGGTGTGTTGCGTTCAACACTGGCGAAATTTGTGAAAAATACCATTCCAAATCTTCGCGTACTCTCTTATCAAGAGATCCCCGATGAGAAACAAATTCGAATTGTGCAGGCTGTGGGAAATTAATCGTCGGCACATTGTTTAAAGACGGAAATCTGCTTTGAAAATAAAACGATTTTTTGCCAAAGATATGAAAACCGCGCTGCTGCAGATCAAAGAAGAGCTGGGTGTGGATGCGGTGATCATGTCCAATAAAAAAGTCGCAGGTGGCGTCGAAATTGTGGCGGCCGTCGATGGTGATCCTACGCCTGCGCCCACTCAGCTTTACAGCTCGCAGCCTCGACCGGTTTATAACCAAGTTTCGCCCTCGGTCGCGGCGACCAAGAATCGAGAGTTAGCCGATGATCGGGTCAGCTTGCAATCGAGCGCCGATCATGGTCGCTCAATGACGCGCCGCTTCGCCAATATGCTTAAGCAGTACAGTCATGGTGCCAGCGATGAGCCAGCGCACCGTGCCGAAAATGAAGATTCACTTTCAGCTTTGCTCAAACGTCAGTCAGACAATCGTGCACCGCAGGCAAGACGTTTAACCGATCGCCAACGTCCAGAGTCTGCGCTCAGTCAATTATTGCAAGATGATACTAGTACTCGCCATAAGCCACGTCTCGATCCGACACGTTATGATCGCAATACCGCTCCGGAGCCGAGCGTAGCCGCCAGTGAACTAGAGTCGATGCGTGAAGAGATGAACTCGATCCGTCGCCTGCTTGAGCATCAAGTTTCCGGATTAATGTGGCAAGAAGTAGAGCGCCGTGAACCGCTACGCGCGATGTTAATCAAGCGCTTAGAGCGGATGGGAGTCTCGTTGGAAATGGCGGATCAACTAGCGTGTTATATTCCAGAAGATACCCCGCCGCCGAAAGCGTGGAAGGCGTTACTGGGTTTGGTCTCGGATCAAATTCCAGTTGTTAAACATGACATTCTCAAACGCGGTGGTGTGGTGGCTCTGCTTGGGCCGACTGGGGTGGGGAAAACCACCACCGTCGCCAAATTAGCGGCACGCGCTGCGATGGAATTTGGCTCAGACAATGTCGCATTGGTCACCACCGATACCTATCGGATCGGTGCTCATGAACAATTGTCGATTTATGGCCGAATTATGGGTTGTCCGGTAAGAGTTGCTAAAGATTCCAACGAGTTAGCCGATATTATTTATCAACTACGTAATCGACACTTAATTTTGGTCGATACTGCAGGGATGGGGCAGCGTGATGTTCGCTTATCCGAGCAGCTTGATACCTTAATGCAAGAAAGCGGAGAAATTATTCATAGCTACCTTGTATTACCTGCGACAGCACAGCGTAAAGTGCTGCAAGAAACCATAGAGCATTTCAGAAGGATACCGCTTTCTGGGTGCATTATGACCAAACTCGATGAGTGCCTCAGTTTAGGGGAATTTGTCAGTGTCGTTGTACAAAATGCGTTGCCCGTTGCATATATCGCAAATGGACAACGAGTGCCCGAAGATATTGTAATCGCACAACCCAAATACATGGTCGTAAAGGCAAACGAATTGCTAGAGAAGTCGACTGAAGATGAACCTCATTACTGGACCAGTGATGCAGAGAGATTCTAGGTGGCGGACAGGTATGACAAATAAAATGATATATGACCAAGCAAGCGGCCTACGCCGTTTAACACAACCCTCGGTGACGAAAGTGATTGCCGTCACCGGTGGTAAAGGTGGTGTAGGAAAATCGAATGTCACCCTAGGCATGGCTATTTGCATGGCCAAACAAGGCAAAAAAGTGATGGTGCTCGACGCCGACTTAGGCTTAGCCAATATTGACGTCATGCTCGGGATCCGACCTAAACGTAACTTAGGCCATGTTCTTGCCAGTGAATGTGAACTTAAAGATGCGATCGTTGATGGTCCGCATGGTATTCGCATCATCCCTGCGACATCGGGTACTCAATCGATGACCGAATTGTCTCATGCGCAGCATGTTGGATTAATCCGTGCTTTTGGTTCGCTAGAAGATGAGATGGATATCCTGCTGATTGATACTGCGGCTGGCATTTCGGATATGGTGGTGAGCTTTTCACGTGCCGCACAAGATGTAGTGGTGGTGGTGTGTGATGAACCGACATCCATCACCGATGCTTATGCACTGATCAAACTGCTCAGTAAAGAGCATCAAGTACAACGGTTTAAAATCGTCGCCAACATGGTGAGAAGCTATCGAGAAGGCCGAGAATTGTTCGCTAAGTTAACCTTAGTCACAGAACGGTTTTTAAATGTGAGCTTAGAACTTGTCGCCTGCATCCCTCTCGACGACAATGTGCGGCAAGCGGTTAAACGGCAAAAGATCGTAGTGGATGCGTATCCTCGTTCGCCTGCGGCGCTGGCGATAAGCTCATTGGCAAGCAAAGCGTTAACTTGGCCGATACCTCGTACCCCAAGTGGACACTTAGAGTTTTTCGTAGAACGCTTACTTAATCGGCCTGACATTATTGTAGGGGAGCCTTTTGGTGAATAAAGCGCTTACATACGATCAATACGGAAATCTAAATAGTCAGCAGCTATTTATTGAGAAGTATTCGGTATTGGTTAAGCGTATCGCCCATCATTTAATTGGTCGTTTACCTCCGAGTGTGCTGATTGAAGACCTGATACAAGCAGGAATGGTTGGCTTACTTGAGGCACAAAAGAATTATGATGGAAGCAAAGGTGCCAGTTTTGAAACCTATGCTGGAATTCGGATCCGTGGGGCAATGCTCGACGATATCCGACGTGGTGACTGGGTTCCGCGATCGGTACATAAAAACAATCGGGAAATCAGTCAAGCGATAACGGTGCTCGAAGGAGAGCTTAATCGTGATCCAACCGATGCCGAAGTGGCCAAATTTTTAGAGATGTCGCTAGAGCAGTATCACAGCGCACTGATGGACATTAATTGTTCACGGATTGTTGGGATAGAAGATCTCGGTATTTCGGATGATGCCATTTCACCGTTTGAAGAGGGAGATGAAAATTCTCCATTTCAGGGCGTTGCTGAACAATCTTTCCGCAAAGCACTGGTTGAATCAATAAAATCACTACCAGAGCGTGAAGCGTTAGTGCTTTCGCTCTATTATGATGAAGAACTAAATTTAAAAGAAATTGGTGAGGTACTTGGGGTTAGTGAATCTCGCGTTAGCCAAATACTCAGCCAAGCAATACAGCGACTAAGAACCAAGTTAAGTTCTTGGACTCGGAATGATTAAATATCACTGATTTCAAACTCAGTGGAGGCAATTTTGAATAAAAACATGAAGATCCTTATTGTTGATGACTTTTCAACAATGCGCCGAATCGTTAAAAACCTACTTCGAGATCTAGGATTCAACAATACGCAGGAAGCGGATGATGGCTTAACTGCATTGCCAATGCTCAAGAAAGGTGACTTTGACTTTGTCGTGACTGACTGGAACATGCCAGGAATGCAAGGTATTGATCTACTTAGAAACATTCGTGCTGACGAACAATTAAAGCACCTGCCTGTACTGATGATCACCGCAGAAGCGAAACGTGAGCAAATCATTGAAGCCGCTCAAGCTGGTGTCAATGGTTACATTGTAAAACCATTCACCGCAGCCACGCTGAAAGAGAAGCTAGAGAAAATTTTTGAGCGTTTATAAGGCGTTTACAGTAGCAAACAACGCTCTACCGACAGGCGTACAAGGCTGATTCAGGATGATTGCATTAGAACAGGCTAAACAACTCGTGCAACTTTTAGAACAGGGCCAGCAAGACGAAGCGAATCGCTTGCTGACCTATGTTTATGAGTCTGCGAGCAATCCTATATTCAACGAGATAGGGATGTTGACACGGGATTTACATGAATCGTTGAAAAATTTTCATATTGATGAACGCTTCAATCAAATCGCGACCGATGAAATTCCGGACGCGCGGGAAAGATTGCACTACGTGATGCAGAAAACGGAAGTGGCAGCCAATAAAACGATGGATGCGGTAGATCGGTGTATGCCGATTGCTGACCAGTTACATGAAAGTTTGTTGCAGATCCGCCCGGAATGGAATCGTTTGATGAAGGGACAAATTGAACTGGTCAGTTTTAAATCACTGTGCCATCGAATTGATGACATGTTGTCACAAGTTGAAGGTGACAGTAGCCAGTTACGTGGAGAATTGACGGAAATTTTGCTGGCGCAAGATTTTCAGGATTTAACCGGACAGATCATCAAGCGCGTGATCAACTTAGTCAATGAAGTTGAAAGCCGTTTGATTGAGATCTTAATGGTATTTGGCGCCACACAACAAGAAGAGCCAGCCGATAAGCCGACCATAGCATCAACCGCCGTCGAGGGACCAATCATGAATCCTCATGAAAGAATTGATGCTGTCTCATCGCAAGACGAAGTTGACGATTTGTTATCGAGTCTTGGATTTTAGGGGTACCTATGAGCTACGAATTAGACGAAGACATTCTGCAGGACTTTCTGGTGGAAGCCGGCGAAATTTTGGAGTTGCTTTCCGAGCAACTGGTTGAACTGGAAAATAATCCTGAAGATCGCGATCTATTGAATGCCATATTCCGTGGTTTTCATACCGTAAAAGGTGGGGCTGGTTTCTTAGCATTATCCGAGCTGGTGGAGACCTGCCACGGTGCTGAAAACGTGTTTGACATCCTACGTAATGGTCAGCGACACGTTTCTCCAAGTTTGATGGATACCATGCTCAAAGCATTGGATACCGTCAATGAGCAGTTCCGTGCGGTACAAGATGGCGAATCGCTGCAAAGCGCGGATCCAGCGTTGCTGGATGAACTGCACCGTTTAAGCAAACCAGCAAGCGATGATGAAACCGAATCATATGACGTGGAACTCGCGGCAGAGCCGGTAGTCGAGGCTGTTGCTGAGGTCGTTGTCGAGACTGAAGCGATCATTGAGGCACCAGTGTCGAATAATGACAGCGTGGTTCATCAGGGCTCGATCGACGATATTACCGATGATGAGTTTGAAAAGCTGTTGGATGAGCTACACGGTAAAGGTAAAGCACCGGGAACGGAGCAAAATAACGCTGCGGTGCCGACTCCATCAGTCCCGCATGCTGATATCGGTGGCGATATCACCGATGACGAGTTCGAAAAATTACTGGATCAGTTGCATGGCGTGGGTAAAGGACCATCGATTGAATCTTTGGCTTCATCACCGGCCAGCGTCTCTACCCATACTGAAAAACCTGCTGCGGCAGCGAAGATCAGCACAGGTGGCGATGATTTAATGACTGATGATGAGTTTGAGCGACTGCTCGATGAGCTGCATGGTTCCGGTAAAGGACCGTCAGTCGAAGAGCTCGATATGGCAACGCGTTCTGTGGCGGAATCTGCCCACTCATCGGCAGCTCAAACCTTGGTTAGTCAAGCTACAGATAAACCTAGTCCAGTTGTCGCGGCTCCAGTAGCTAAACCGATGACCGTGCAAAAACCTGCCGCAAAAGCACCCGTTGCTGCGCTAAAAGAGGCGGATGAGTCTCGTGAAGTTGCCGCAACCGGCGGGGCGAAAAAAGCCCAAGCTGAATCGACCGTTCGGGTTGATACCTCAACCCTCGATACCATTATGAATATGGTGGGTGAGTTAGTATTGGTGCGTAACCGTCTGCTGAGTCTTGGCCTGAACAGCAATGATGAAGAGATGTCAAAAGCGGTGGCCAACCTTGATGTTGTGACGGCTGATTTGCAAGGTGCGGTAATGAAAACCCGCATGCAGCCAATCAAAAAAGTGTTTGGACGTTTCCCCCGCGTGGTACGTGATTTAGCTCGTAGCCTAAATAAAGAAATTGATCTTGAGCTGCGTGGCGAAGATACCGATTTAGATAAAAATCTGGTTGAAGCTCTGGCTGATCCGCTCATTCACTTGGTGCGTAACTCGGTCGATCACGGTATTGAAATGCCCGATGAGCGTGCCAAAAATGGCAAAGCACGTACTGGTAAAGTGATCCTTTCTGCTTCTCAGGAAGGCGATCATATCGAATTGGCTATCGTGGATGATGGCGCGGGGATGGATCCGGATAAACTGCGTGCTATCGCGGTAAAACGAAGCGTGATGGATGAAGATGCAGCCGCGCGTTTAACCGATAAAGAGTGCTTCAATCTGATCTTTATGCCGGGCTTCTCAAGCAAGGAAAAAATCTCCGATATTTCAGGCCGTGGGGTTGGCATGGACGTGGTGAAAACCGCGATCAATACCCTGAATGGCTCGATCGATATTGATTCTAGCATTGGTAAAGGCACCAAAATTACCATCAAAGTGCCATTGACACTCGCCATCTTGCCGACCTTGATGGTTGGTGTCGCTGGCCATCCATTTGCCTTGCCTCTGGCGAGTGTTAATGAAATTTTCCATTTAGATCTGCGCCGGACCAACGTTGTTGATGGTCAACTGACCATCATTGTGCGCGAAAAATCAATTCCGCTATTCTATTTGCAAAACTGGCTTGCACCGAAACAAGGTAAAGCACAACTGCGCCAAGGTCATGGCCATGTGGTGATTGTCCAAATTGGTAGCCAGCGGATTGGTTTAGTGGTTGATACCTTAATCGGTCAAGAAGAAGTGGTGATCAAACCGCTTGATAAGCTGTTACAGGGGACTCCTGGTATGTCTGGAGCCACCATCACCAGTGATGGCCATATCGCGTTGATTTTGGATGTGCCGGATCTGCTTAAGCAGTATGCGGCGGCTTCTCGGATCTGATTAGCAGTATAACGATAAGGATAAACATGGCGATTAAAGTATTAGTGGTTGATGATTCGAGCTTTTTCCGTCGACGGGTGAGTGAAATCATCAACGCTGAATCGCGTTTAGAAGTCATTGATGTTGCTGTAAATGGCAAAGAAGCGGTCGAAAAGGCCGCTCGACTCAAGCCTGATGTGATCACGATGGATATTGAAATGCCGGTGATGGATGGTATTTCTGCGGTCCGTGAAATTATGGCCAGCAATCCTGTACCGATTTTGATGTTCTCTTCTCTGACCCATGATGGCGCTAAAGCAACATTAGATGCGTTAGATGCCGGAGCGTTAGATTTTTTACCCAAAAAATTTGAAGATATTGCACGCAACCGTGATGAAGCGGTCACGCTACTTCAACAGCGCGTGCTCTCGATCGCCTCGAAAAAAATCTTTTTACGTCGTCCGACGATCACTCGGCCAGCGTCATCTAGTTCGCTGAGTACTCCGTTAGCACAAGATCGCACGGTATCGAGCACGCCACTAAACAGCCGTAGTGTACCCGCTGCCTCGACCACACGTTTTAAAGCTTCCGGTAAAAAATATCAGCTCACCGCGATTGGCACCTCAACCGGTGGCCCGGTGGCATTACAGAAAATTTTGACCAAATTACCGGCCAATTATCCCCACCCGATTGTGCTGATCCAACATATGCCAGCCACGTTTACCGCAGCGTTTGCTAGCCGTCTTAACTCGCTGTGTAAGATTGAAGTCAAAGAAGCTGAAGACGGTGATATTCTGCGCCCTGGTGTTGCTTATTTGGCTCCTGGTGGCAAGCAAATGATGTTGGATGGACGTTTAGGTAGTGCGCGGCTGCGCATTATTGACGGTGGTGACCGCATGAATTACAAACCTTGTGTGGATGTCACCTTTGGCTCTGCCGCTAAAATCTTTGCCGACAAAGTATTATCTATGGTGTTGACTGGCATGGGCGCAGATGGCCGTGAAGGTGCGCGGATGCTGAAAGAGGCTGGCGCAACGATTTGGGCTCAAGATGAAGAGAGCTGTGTGGTGTATGGTATGCCACAAGCGGTGGCTAAGGCTGGCATCTCATCTGAAGATCTGCCATTGGATAGAATCGCAGAGCGCATGTTGGTAGAAGTCGGGCTCGCATAAGGAATCGCCATGATCGTTTGGAGTGTCGCAAACCAAAAAGGTGGGGTTGGAAAAACCACCACTACGATTACTCTGGCAGGCTTGTTAAGCCAGCAGGGTAAGCGTGTTTTGCTGGTGGATACTGACCCGCACGCTTCGCTGACCACCTATTTGGGCTATGACTCAGATGGGGTTCCTGCGAGCTTATTCGACCTGTTTCAGTTAGCGGAATACAATGAGGCGACGGTGCGGCCTTTAATCTTAAAGACCGATATTCAAGGGATTGACCTTATCCCGGCGCATATGTCATTGGCCACTCTCGATCGGGTGATGGGCAATCGTAGTGGTATGGGGTTGATCCTAAAGCGTGCTTTGTTGGCGCTGCGCCATGCGTACGATTATGTGCTGATCGATTGTCCACCGATCCTTGGTGTGATGATGGTCAATGCATTGGCCGCCAGTGATCGGATTTTGATCCCAGTGCAGACCGAATTTCTGGCCATGAAAGGCTTAGAGCGCATGGTGCGTACGCTGGCGATTATGCAAAAATCGCGTAGCCGTGAATTTAAAGTCACTATCGTTCCCACCATGTACGATAAGCGGACTCGAGCGTCGCTACACACATTAAATCAGTTGAAAAAGGATTATCCAGCTCAAGTCTGGACCTCTGCCGTACCGATTGATACTAAGTTTCGCGATGCCAGTTTACAACGTCTGCCGGCTTCTCATTTTGCCGAAAGCAGTCGCGGTGTATTCGCCTATAAGCAGCTACTGCTGTTTTTAGAGAGGCTCGCTATCGATGAGTAATGCCTTGATCTCAAGCGAACAAGCGCTGAATGATTACTTCAGCGCATTATTGGATGAAGAGACAGCCGATAGTGAGTTAACTCAAATTGTACCACCTGCTGATTTGGTACCGGCTCCTGTCGTCCAGCCTGTGTTCAATCCTCGCTACTTGGATGCCGAGTTGGAAGAACTCGAACTGCCCAACTTAGATGATGTACAGCGCTTGCTAAGCCAGTTGGAAACGAGTAACCCTATCGCAGACTTGGATCTTGAGCCGATTTTTGCTGAGAATACCGCCAAAATTGTGCGAGTGGAGCCTAAGCTCGAATCAGCCACAGTGCAGGAAGAGCTCCAAGAGTGGGAGATTGAAAATAGTGATCCAGAGATCACGCTTACTGAAACTTTAGCGCTGGCGGAGAGTGAAGTAGAACCAACGATCCCTTTGGTGGAAGAAGTGGAAGTGGTGGCTGAGCCGGTGAGCGTGGCCGCCGTAGAACCAGAAACTCAAGCGGGCTCGGCTCAACTCGGAACCTGGAACAACACCATCCGTACCAGTGATTTTCAAGTGCTCTATTTTGATGTGAATGGTGTCACGTTTGCGGTACCACTAGAGGAATTAGGCGGAATTCATCGTATGGCAAGCCTGAATCACTTAATTGGTCGCCCCGCTTGGTATTTGGGGTTGCAAACCAATCGTGATGCCCAACTTGATGTGGTGGATACTGCGAAGTGGGTTATGGCTGAGAAGCTGCATGATGATAGTTACAAACAAGCTTATCAGTATATTGTGATGTTAGGTGAGAGTGCGTGGGGATTGGCCAGCACTCAGCTGCTGGGCACAGAATTACTCAGTAGTGACAAAGTACGCTGGCGTGAACAGGTAGGTAAACGACCTTGGCTAGCGGGTATGGTTAAACAAAAAATGTGCGCTTTAATCCATGTGCAAGCATTGATCGCGATGCTCAATGCTGGGCTCGATGTCAAAGCACTGGAAAACTAATGTACTGGAAAACTAATATATTGAGAGTCGGCAACGACTTAGAGAGGGAAAAGTATGTCTCAGGCGAATGAAGTGAAACTCAGAAAAGACAAGTCGAACGATGAAGTACTTCAATGGGTAACGTTCCAATTGGAAGAAGAAACCTACGGCATTAACGTAATGCAGGTTCGTGAAGTGTTGCGCTATACAGAAATTGCGCCAGTACCAGGAGCGCCTGATTATGTATTAGGTATTATCAACTTACGTGGCAATGTTGTGACCGTGATTGATACCCGTTCACGCTTTGGTTTGATGCAAGGTGAAATCACCGACAACACGCGGATCATTGTGATTGAGTCTGAACGCCAAGTGATTGGTATTTTGGTTGATAGCGTGGCCGAAGTGGTTTACTTGCGTTCATCTGAAATTGATTCAACCCCAAGTGTTGGCACTGATGAAAGCTCTAAATTCATTCAAGGGGTGAGCAACCGTGATGGTAAGTTGTTGATCTTGGTCGATCTGAATAAGTTTCTCAGCGATGAAGAATGGGACGACATGGCTCACCTATAATGGCTGACTTAACGTGGTTAACACCTTCTGTCTTGGCAGGAGGTGTGGTAGCGATCTTGCTTGGCATCATTTTGATTGGATGGCGCTTCAAGTTTGCTTTGCGTCGGCAAAGCGAATCTTTTCGTCAGCAGATCCGTCAGCTGGATAAAGAGTTGCAAAAGTCCAACCGACAGTTACTGGAAGTTCGTTCGGCTATGGTCGGTTTAGGCCAAAAAGTCAGTGAGCAACAAGATGTGATCCGCCATTTAAATGACCGGTTACTGGAGCAAGAAAATACCGACGCAGACGCGCGTCTGTATACCCGAGCCAGTAAAATGGTGCAATTGGGCGCCGATCTCAATGAACTGATCCAAGAGTGTGAACTGCCCAAAGCCGAAGCTGAGCTGATGATGTCGCTGCAAAATAAGTTGACGGGTAAAGAGACGATCCCGCCTTTAGCGAGTCATCCGGAAGGTCGTACCCATAAGGTGAGATCTTAAGTGCCGTTTGGTGAGTGATTGCAACAAGTGTCGATGGTTGAAGGAAGCGCAAGCTTCCTTTTTTTATTGCTGCGTAGTATGAAATAAAAGCATACCGATAAATGATTAGCCAGCTAACCATAAAGGGTTATTTGCCGACAAGATCTGCGAAGTTTTAATAGTTTCTTACCTAGTTTCGTGATGGACAAGCCGCTTAGCGGCTTTAGTCTGCCTCTTGCTGTGGTAATATAACCGCCCCCTAATCTGTGTGTGGATAAGCATGTTACAAGTTAAAAATCTTACCGCGATCCGTGATGAGCGGACTTTATTTGAAGCACTCAGTTTTGAGATTGGGGCGGGTGAATTAGTCCAAATTGAAGGGCGTAATGGCACCGGTAAAACCACATTATTGCGCATTATTGCTGGCCTAGCGGAGTGCGAGTCTGGTGATATTCTCTGGCAGCAGCGCCGGATCCAAGCCGATCGTGAAAGCTACCATCAAGATTTGTTGTTTCTAGGCCATCAAACGGGCATCAAGCGTGAACTTACTGCATTAGAAAATTTGCGTTTTTACTTAGCGGTACATCAGCAAAGTTGTGAGCAATCAGCTATTTTTGAAGCATTGGCTAAAGTGGGTATGGCGGGGCTAGAAGATGTGCCAGTGGCACAACTTTCCGCAGGCCAACAGCGTCGAGTGGCACTGGCGAGATTGTGGTTAAGCCAAAAAACATTGTGGATTCTCGATGAGCCATTGACCGCGATTGATAAACAGGGCGTTAAAGTTCTCGAAGCGCTATTTTTAGCTCATGCTGAGCAAGGAGGGATTGTGATCCTAACCACCCATCAGGATATGTTTGCCGACAATCCTAAACTGCGCAAAATTCGCCTTGGTGGTGAACGGTTATGATGGCGGCTTTTACTCAGTTTATCCGTCGTGAATTGCTGATTGCCTTGCGCCGTCAAGCCGATGTGTTTAATCCGCTGTGGTTTTTTATCATAGTGATCACGCTGTTTCCGTTAAGTGTTGGCCCTGAGCCTGCGTTATTGGCGCGCATTGCACCTGGTATCGTCTGGGTGGCGGCATTATTAGCCGCCTTACTTTCGTTAGAGCGGCTGTTTCGTGATGATTTTCAAGATGGCGCTTTAGAGCAGGCCATGCTGACGCCGCTACCGCTCGCGATGGTGGTACTGGCTAAGGTGGTGGCACACTGGTTATTGACCGGATTACCGCTGATTTTGCTCAGTCCATTACTGGCAATTTTACTCGCGTTTGATAGCACAACTTGGTTAGCCGTAGTGTTAACGCTGTTACTCGGGACTCCAACCTTAAGTTTTATTGGCGCGATTGGCGTGGCGTTAACCGTAGGCCTGCCCAAAGGTGGTGTGCTATTGAGTCTGCTGGTGCTGCCACTATTTATTCCCGTGCTGATCTTTGCGACGTCAGCCATCGATGCGGCCAACCTCGGTATGGCATATAACGGGCAACTGGCCATTTTAGGCGCGATGCTGGTCGGGTCGATGACATTGACTCCGTTAGCGATCAGTGCGGCACTGCGCGTGAGTGTGCAGTAATGTGCTCGAACTTACGCAGCCTGCGTGAGATTTAAATTCAAAATTTATTTATATATCAACGATATTGCAATCAAAAATTAAAGTGAGATCAACATGTGGAAATGGCTTCATCCCTATGCCAAACCAGACGTCGCTTATCAACTGTGTGGTAAGTTGCTGCCTTGGTTTGCCAGCCTAGGATTTGTGTTGCTCGCGCTAGGGACAGTGCTTGGCTTAGCTTATGCGCCCGCCGATTATCAGCAAGGTGACAGTTTTCGGATCATCTATATCCATGTACCAGCCGCAATCTGGTCGATGGGGGTATATATGTCGATGGCCATTGCTGCCTTTATCGGCATTGTTTGGCAGATCCGCTTGGCGGATATGGCCGCTTTAGCGATGGCGCCGATCGGTGCGCTATATACCTTTATTGCCCTGATCACCGGGGCAATTTGGGGCAAACCGATGTGGGGTGCTTGGTGGGTGTGGGATGCTCGCTTAACCTCGGAACTGGTATTGTTGTTCCTCTATTTAGGTGTGATTGCGCTTTATCATGCATTTGATGATCAAAAGACCGCGGCCAAAGCCGCCGGTATCTTGGCGATCGTCGGAGTGATTAACTTACCGATTATCCATTTCTCGGTTGAGTGGTGGAATACCTTACATCAAGGAGCCACCATCACTAAATTGGCGAAACCTTCGATTGCACCGCAGATGTTATGGCCATTGCTGGCTTGTATCTTCGGTTTTGGTCTGTTTTTTGCGGCGTTAACCATGATCCGTCTGCGCAATGAAATTGTGAGTCGGGAAAGTCACCGACCTTGGGTTAGTGAGTTGGCCAATCAATCTCTACGAGGCAAGCAGTAATGCATTTTCAATCTTTCAGCGATTTTTTAGCGATGGGCGGGTATGCCAGCTATGTCTGGAGCGCATTTGGTTTGACCTATCTCTCAATGGCGGTGTTGTGGGTGGCCAGCGTTAGACGCAAGCAGCAGCTACTGGCTGAGGTGCGCAATAAACTTGAGCGGCAAGCGCGTATCGATGCCGCAAAACAGAGTGAGAACACACTATGAACCCAAGACGTAAAAAGCGGCTCGCTGTGGTGTTAGCCATCTTGTTTGGTTTAAGTACCACCGTGGGATTAATTATCTATGCGCTGAACCAGAATATGGATCTGTTCTATACCCCAACCGAGCTAGTGTATGGCAAAGAAGGGAAAAAACCCGAAATTGGTCAACGGTTGCGTATTGGCGGCATGGTGGTTGAAGGTTCTGTCAAGCGCGATGCAAGTTCGTTACAAGTGAGTTTTGATCTACACGATGTAGGGCCAAGTATCACTGTGACCTATGATGGCATTTTGCCGGATTTATTCCGCGAAGGTCAGGGCATTGTTGCACAAGGGATCTTAGTTGAGCCGACGCGGATTGAGGCGTTCGAAGTGCTGGCCAAGCATGATGAGAACTACATGCCACCAGAAGTTGCAGAAGCGATGCAAAAAACTCATGCACCGTTACAGTACACGGAACAACAACAAGGAAGCGCTCAATGATTGCGGAAATTGGCCATTTTGCACTTATCCTGGCATTAGCATTAGCGGTTTTACTGAGTGGATTGCCGCTACTGGGTGCCTCACGCAATAACACAATACTGATTAACACTGCACGCCCTTTGTCCTGGGGTATGTTCTGCATGTTATTGGTTTCTTTTGTAATTTTGCTATGGGCATTCTACAGCAATGATTTTACTGTGCAGTATGTGGCCAGTAATTCCAATAGTGAATTGCCTTGGTACTACCGGTTAACCGCAGTATGGGGGGCCCATGAAGGTTCGCTATTGCTTTGGGTGTTAATCCAAGCGGGCTGGACGGTGGCGGTAGCCAGTTTTAGCCGTGGTATGCCACAAGAGTCGGTAGCCCGAGTGCTGGCGGTGATGGGGATGATCACGGTTGGATTTTTGCTGTTTATCATTGTTACCTCCAATCCTTTCTTACGCACCTTGCCTTATTTTCCCATTGATGGGCGTGATTTAAACCCATTATTGCAAGATCCTGGTTTAATCATTCATCCTCCGATGCTGTACATGGGCTACGTCGGTTTTTCGGTCGCTTTTTCATTTGCGATTGCCTCGCTGATGACTGGTCGGCTTGATACCGCTTGGGCGCGTTGGTCGCGGCCTTGGACAATTGCCGCATGGCTGTTTTTAACATTAGGCATCGTATTGGGTTCTTGGTGGGCTTACTACGAACTCGGTTGGGGCGGCTGGTGGTTCTGGGATCCGGTTGAAAACGCATCATTTATGCCTTGGTTGGCCGGTACCGCGTTAATGCATTCGCTCGCGGTGACGGAAAAACGTGGCACATTTAAGGCGTGGACGGTATTACTGGCGATATCTGCTTTCTCATTGAGCTTGCTCGGCACTTTTTTAGTGCGCTCGGGTATTTTGGTCTCGGTTCATGCGTTTGCCTCCGATCCGGCGCGCGGTATGTTTATTCTTGGCTTTTTGATCGCCGTGATTGGTGGTTCATTACTGTTATTCGCGATCAAGGGTGCTGCGGTGCGAGTGCGGGGTAACTTCGACCTTGTGTCGCGTGAAAATGGCCTACTGGTGAATAACATATTGTTAATGACCGGGTTAGCCGTGGTATTGATTGGCACTCTACTGCCTTTGGTGCATAAACAGCTTGGCCTTGGTTCGGTCTCGATTGGTGCCCCTTTCTTTAACATGCTATTTGCTTGGTTAATGATCCCATTTGCGTTTTTTATGGGTATTGGTCCGCTGATCCGCTGGAAGCGAGATCAATTCTCAAGCTTAGTCAAACCTATGCTGATCAGTGCATCTGCCGCATTGACGCTGTCGGGGCTGATGATGTGGCTCAATGCTACCTCTTTTAGCTTGATGGCCTATCTTGGCTGGGTGATGGCGTGGTGGATTTTACTGCTGCATGGTTATGAACTGTATACACGAGCTACCCACCGGCATAGTTTTATCCGAGGGATCAGTAAGTTGCCGCGTAGCCACTGGGCGATGCTGCTCGGACATGCTGGATTGGCCGTCTCGATTATCGGTATTGCGATGGTACAAAATTACAGTATTGAGCGTGATGTACGTTTAGCGCCAGGCGAGAATTTCGTGCTTAACCAGTATGACTTTTATTTCCAAGCGGTGCGCGATAACGATGGCCCGAACTACGACGGCTATATTGCGGAGTTTGAAATCACTCGCCAAGGCCAATACATCAATACCTTACATGCGGAAAAACGTTTCTACCGTACCGCTAAATCAATGATGACCGAAGCGGCGATCGACCGCGGTATCACGCGTGATCTCTATATTGCGCTAGGTGAGCGTTTAGATGACAACCGTTCTTGGGCGGTACGGATTTATTATAAACCGTACGTTCGCTGGGTTTGGGCGGGCGGTTTGCTGATGGCGCTGGCTGGAATATTGGCAATTAGTGACAAACGCTACCGTTTTAGAAAGCACCTATCGCCGGAGGTTTAAGTGAATAAGAAAATTTTATTTATCCCACTCATCGCATTTTTATTACTGGCTGGAGTGTTTGCAACTCAGTTAGTCAGAAATTCCGACGGCGATGATCCGACCAAGTTGGAATCGGTGCTGGTTGGAAAAAGTGTGCCGGAATTTCGGCTTGAAGATTTAGCTGCACCGGGCAAGTTATATGATCAATCGATCTTTACCGGTGAGCCGCTACTGTTAAACGTATGGGCGACCTGGTGCCCGACTTGCTATGCCGAGCATCAATACCTCAACCAGCTTGCTGAGCAGGGGGTGAAAATCATTGGTCTTAACTATAAAGATCAACGCGATAAAGCGACCCAATGGCTGAATCAATTAGGCAATCCTTATCTGATCAGCTTGTTTGATGGCAATGGTATGCTGGGGTTGGATCTGGGGGTGTATGGCGCACCAGAGACTTTCCTGATTGATGCTCAGGGGGTGATCCGTTATCGCCATGTTGGTGATGTCAATGCGCGTAATTGGCAAACCACCTTAGCTCCTCTTTATGCTCAGTTACTGGCGGAGGCGAAACAATGAAGCAGTGGTGGGTTGCGGCTTGTGTCGCCATGCTGGTATCGCTTTCTGCTCTAGCGACCATCGAAGTGTATGATTTTGATACCCCTGAGCAAGAAAAACAGTTTCAGGATTTAGGTGCTACTCTGCGTTGCCCTAAATGTCAAAACAACACGATTGCCGATTCGAATGCGGAGCTGGCGCAAGATCTGCGGCAAAAAGTCTATGAGATGACTAAAGAGGGTAAATCGAAAGCAGAAATCGTCGATTACATGATCGCCCGTTACGGGAATTTTGTAACTTATAATCCGCCTCTGACCATCGGCACGGCGATCCTTTGGTTAGGACCGATTGCCGTCTTAGTGATTGGTTTTGCGTTGATGGTACTGCGTAGTCGCCGTAAAAAGCAGGATTCACTCAATGCCAGCGAATGGAGTGCAGAGCAAGAAGCACGTTTGCAGGATCTGCTCACTGAAAAGCATGAGGGAGAGAAATAATCATGTGGCTGTTTTGGATTTCGACCCTATTGTTGATCGCGATTGCGGTGGCGTTTATCGTCATCCCGTTGATGCAACCCCGAGTGAATAATGATCAACTGCTGCGTGATCAACTCAATAAAGCTTTTTATAAAGACCGCTTGCAAGAGCTTGAACAAGAAACGGCAGAAGGGATTGTGCTAGATCAGCAAGAGCTGATTGCCGATTTAAAGCAAACCCTGTTAGATGATATCCCGCTTGAGCAAAAGCACCAGCCAGAAAACCAAGTGGCAGTTTGGCGAGTGATTGTGCCTGCAGTTTTGGTGGTGATCGGGTTAAGCTCTGCCTTATACGCACAGTTTGGTCATTATCAGCAAGTACAAGCTTGGCAACAGGTTACGGCACAACTGCCACAGTTATCGAAAAAGTTAATGGTTCCTCAAGTTGAGCTCAGCGACCAAGAGATGAATGATCTGACTTTGGCGTTACGCACTCGCTTGCATTCTCAAGCCGATGATGTGACGGGGTGGCTGCTGTTAGGGCGCATAGGCTTGGCTAATCGTGACTTGAATAGCGCTATTGGCGCAATGAAAAAAGCCTTCGCACTGGATAGTGATAATCCAGAAGTGCAATTTGGTTATGCGCAAGCGCTGATGTTGTCTAATGACGCAGTGGATCAGCAAGCGGCCAAATCAATATTGCTGAAGCTGGCTCAACATGGCTATCCGGATTTGCGCGTCTACTCTTTATTGGCGTTCGATGCTTTTGAAAATAGTGATTTTGCAACCGCGATAAAATATTGGAGCTTCATGCAACAAGTGATCGAGCCCGACGATGCACGTTATGAGATGCTCACACGCAGTATTGACAGTGCGCGACAACGGATGGGACAAGACTTGGCGGCGGAGGGGCAATCGGTGAAAGTCACGATTAAGCTGGGTGCCCAGACTCAGGTTGAACCGACTGCGGTACTGATGGTATCGATCCATGCTCCAGGTTCGCCAATTCCGGTGGCAGCAGCGCGTTATCCACTTGGCGAATTCCCAAGAACCGTAGTCTTGGATGATAATAACAGTATGCTTGAAGGGGCAAAATTATCCAGCCTCGAATCTTTTGTGGTACATGCCCGCCTTGACCGTGATGGTAATGTGACCACCAAAACGGGTGACTGGTATGCTGAAAGCCAAATAACCCAGCCTGGACAGCCGGTTGAGGTTATACTTGATAAGCAGTATCCATAACATTACCTGCTGAATAATAGTATCAATAAGACCGATGACCACATCGGTCTTAGTACATGGAATAACATATGCTTAGCCGTTTATCTTGGATTGTTTTGGTAACCTCATTATTGGTTGGGTGTAGTAGTGCTCCAGATGAGGAGCCGTCGTCCCCTCAGGTGAATGATCCTTTAGAAGGTTTTAACCGACAAATGTGGACGATTAACTACGATTACCTCGATCCGTACATTGTACGTCCGGTATCGCTGTTTTATGTTGGCTATGTGCCTAAACCAGTACGTACCGGAGTTGGCAACTTTCTCTCTAACTTGGATGAGCCAGCGAGTGTCGTCAATAACCTGTTGATGGGTAATGGTTCAAAAGCCGCCGATCACTTTAACCGATTTTGGATTAATACCAGTTTGGGTTTACTGGGCATTATTGATATTGCTTCTGAAGCTGGGATCAGAAAAAGCAATGGCAAAGAGTTCAGCGATGTCGTTGGTCACTATGGGGTTGGCAATGGCCCTTACTTTATGTTCCCAGGTTATGGGCCTTATACGCTACGTCAAGTCGGTGATC
This sequence comes from Vibrio misgurnus, assembly GCF_029635775.1. Taxonomy (NCBI): domain Bacteria; kingdom Pseudomonadati; phylum Pseudomonadota; class Gammaproteobacteria; order Vibrionales; family Vibrionaceae; genus Vibrio; species Vibrio misgurnus. The sequence goes on from NZ_CP113241.1 coordinate 845,831, forward strand.
TGGTCGATGGGCTTTATTTTCCACTGGTTTACCTCAATACCTGGGCTGGAATTGGTAAATGGACATTGGAAGGCATGGAGACACGAGCGGCGTTGGTGGCGCAAGAGCCTTTACTGCACAACTCGCCAGATCCTTATAGCTTAACTCGCGATGCTTTCATCCAACGTCGTAATGCTGAGGCGGAAATTCAAGTGGATGATTATGATGCGGAACAAGAAGAATATTTGGATGAGTATTTGAGCGAAGGATTATAATCATTGACCGCTTAGCTGTGGCTAAGCGGACATCACTCGACCACTAAAATACTCATTAGCAACGATATATTCAGTATTGCGGATCAATTCTTCGCGCATTTCCGACCAGTGTACCCGTTCATCATTCGCGCTGGGGACTTGGGGCACAACGCCTGCCACCCGAATATTGAACGGAGTCAGCTCTTTAGCCCAGCATTGAGTAAATCCGGACACCATCGAATTAGCACTTTCAATTCCCAACCGATCTTGTGGTGCGTTATAGCACACCACATTGACGATCACCCCTTTCGTATCGTGCTGACGCATTCTGAGTGAGCAGGTATGGCTAAAATTAAACAATGAAGAAGCAATGGTCGCTAATTGCTGAATAAATTGAGCGGCCGGTTTCTCATCGACCAAAGAGGGCAGGGGGGCGGAGGGTAAATTATTAATCAATACATCTGGCACACGATCGAATTTCTGCTCGGTAATATCAAGTAGATGCTCAATGCTTTCTGGTGAAAAATCGCACAGATGAAAATAAGCAACTTGATCTGAGATTGCACAGCAACGCTGATAAGTTTTGACTAAACCAGACAGATTGAGATCGCATAACATCACCCGTGCTCCAAGCCGCACAAAATGGATAGCTAAGGTGCTACCTAGCACTGAACTGGCAGAAGTTATTAAGATTACTGCACTTTTTATATCCATGTGTGCCACCTTTCCGTATTTTTGTGCGCTTTGTTAGCGAGGATTTCTGTAAATGAGTGTGGTTATAATAGTTGATAAAATGTGAATGCAATGTGAATGAGCTCGAGTGAGCTTAGATAATTCAAATTGAAACTCAATAGTTTGCATTCATTCACAAAAATGATTGCAGAATGTGGGTGTTTGCAGTGCGGATAATTTCATATCTGCGCGGATCAGAGAGCAACTCGTAATTGATCTTGACGGTAGGCGGTCGCAAGACGCTGATAAAAATCTTTAGCTAAGAGTGAAATCGGGGTTTTATCCGCCAGATGGCGTCGTTCGTGCCCAGAGAGATTCAAATACACCTCTTCCGGCAAGCCTTGGGTATCTTGTGGGCGATAGGTTAACGCTTCTGGAGTCAAGTAATGGCTTAGCTTAGCACTTGCCATGCCCCCTTGATGGAACTGTGCTGCTTGGTTGGCTGAAATTTGATACGAACTGTGATCATTCGCCAGCGGTTGAGGAGGCGCAAGTTCAAAACGTTGCCGTAGTAGCTGCTCAGTGGTGGGAGTCTGATCGATCTTATCTACCGGGGTGTTATCGCGAACATCATTCGAAAATAGCGCCATCAGTAGAGAGAAGTCAGCACGACGTCCTTGCGTAACGGCTTGGCTAATACCTTGGCCGAAATGCAATTCACTGATGATCGCAGCTTTGTCTAATGTGTGGACTTGCATGACACTCTCCCGTTGATGTTCATTTAACGGCACTTGAACGAAAAACTTGAGCGAGAGAGATAAAAAAGCCTGCAAAATTGCAGGCTTATGGCGTTTTATTAAGCGGATGATGCTTATTTGGCGAGGTTTTGAGCAACAAAATCCCAGTTAACCAATGCCCAGAAGCCGTTCATGTACTCAGGGCGCACGTTACGGTAGTCGATATAGTACGCATGTTCCCACAGATCAACGGTCAGTAGCGGTGTCACCCCTTCTTCCGTCAGCGGTGTCGCTGCATTAGAAGTGTTGCTGATCGCTAATGTACCATCAGCTTTTTTCACCAGCCAAGTCCAAGACGAACCAAAATTGTTGATCGCAGAATCAGTGAATTTTGCTTTGAACTCAGCAAAAGATCCGAACGCTGCATTGATGGCTTCAGCAACCGCGCCAGTTGGCTCACCACCGCCGTTTGGTGACAGACAGTGCCAGTAGAAAGTGTGGTTCCAAATCTGAGCGGCATTATTGAAAACACCACCGGTCGAGGTCTTGATGATCTCTTCTAATGATTTATTTTCAAATTGAGTGCCAAGGATCAAGCCATTCAGTTTTACCACATAAGTGTTGTGGTGCTTACCGTGGTGGAAATCCAGTGTTTCTGCTGAGATGTGTGGCTCTAGTGCGTCTTTCGCATAAGGAAGAGCGGGTAATTCAAATGCCATTGCGGATTCTCCATTGAGTGTAAAGAGAGACTTCTCTTTATGTCATTGCTTCCAGTGTATTATTTTATTCGTCACTATGACTGACTTGCCAATTAGTTTAGCAAGTTTTTACTTTATTAAAACCCCGAGTGCAGAAAAAGATCATTAAGGTCAATCAATCCCAAGCATAACCTTGCCCAGTAAACTAAGTTTAGCGCTTAACCGTGTTAATAATAGGGTTTTTATTCTCCATTATTGCTTTAGAATACGGCCATATTTGATGACATCCATTAATGAGGAAGCGATGGAAACTATTGATAAAATCAAACAGCAAATCGCCGAAAATTCGATTCTGCTTTATATGAAAGGCTCACCTAAATTGCCAAGCTGTGGTTTTTCTTCACAAGCGGCACAAGCACTGATGGCGTGTGGTGAAAAATTTGCTTATGTAGATATTCTGCAAAATCCGGATATTCGTGCGGAATTGCCAGTCTATGCGCAGTGGCCTACTTTTCCACAATTGTGGATTGAAGGCGAGTTGATCGGTGGTTGTGACATCGTGCTGGAAATGTTCCAGAAGGGTGAACTGCAAACACTGGTTAAAGAGGCGGCAGCCCGTGCCGCTAATCAAGAATAATACTGTATAAAATTACAGTTTTACTTGCGTTTATAAGGCCACATTGAGTAATGTGGCCTTAATTTTATCTGATCAATGACCACCATGAGTCGACTCTTTATTGCTGAAAAACCAAGCTTAGCGCGAGCCATTGCCGATGCTCTGCCTAAACCACACCAAAAACAGCCGGGCAGTATTCGTTGCGCGAATGGTGATGTTGTGACGTGGTGTATTGGCCATCTGCTTGAGCAAGTTGAACCGGATGCTTATGCTGAACGTTATAAAAAATGGCACATGGCCGATTTGCCGATTATTCCACAGCAGTGGCAATTAAGGCCTAGGAAATCGGCGGCTCAGCAGCTTAGCGTTGTACGCAAACTGCTTAAAGATGCGACGCAAATTATTCATGCAGGCGATCCAGACCGTGAAGGACAACTGTTAGTTGATGAAGTGTTGGATTACTGCAAAGTGCCTCAGCATAAAAAAGCCCAGGTACAGCGCTTATTGATCAGTGATTTGAACCTTGCTGCAGTAAAACGTGCTCTACAGGATTTACGCAGTAATCGTGAATTTATTCCGCTTTCGGTTTCTGCCTTAGCCCGCTCACGCGCCGATTGGCTATATGGCATGAATATGTCGCGCGCCTATACTCTGCTTGGGCAAAAAGCGGGCTATCAAGGGGTGCTTTCTGTTGGCCGGGTGCAAACACCGGTGCTGGGTCTAGTGGTGAGGCGTGATCAAGAGATCGAAAATTTTATCGCTCATGACTATTTCACACTCGATGCGCTCATCCCTTATCAAAATGCTGCGGATCAGTTTGATATCCGTGCTCGTTGGCAACCGAGTGACGCTTGTTTGCCGTGGCAGGATGAGCAAAGTCGAGTGATCAACCGTAAGCTGGTTGAGAATGTCGCCAGTCGCATCGCACATCAACCTGCCAGCGTAACCGGATCAGAGCAACAGCAAACCAAGCAAGCGGCTCCGCTGCCTTATTCACTTTCGACGCTGCAAATTGATGCAGCCAAGCGTTATAACATGAGTGCGCAGCAAGTGTTGGATATTTGTCAGGCACTGTATGAGAAACATAAATTAATCACTTATCCACGCTCTGATTGCCGTTATTTGCCTGATGAACATTGGGCCCAAGCTGCAGAGGTGGTGGCGGCGATCGCCAATAATGCCCATGAGCTGACAACGGCTGTACAGCAGGCCGATTTATCGTTGCGTTCTAAAGCGTGGAATGACCGTAAGGTCGATGCTCATCATGCGATTATCCCCACCCCAAAACAGGCCGCGCTGAATCGGTTGTCTAGCTATGAGTTGAAAGTGTATCAGCTGATTGCTCGTCAATATTTAATGCAATTTTATCCAGCCGCCGTGTACGCAGAGGCAAAGTTAGTGTTTAACATCGCTGGTGGCACTTTTATCGCCAAAGGGCGTCAATTGCTCAGTGCGGGCTGGAAAGCATTAACCGGTTGTCAAGATGAGCAAGTCGAGGGTGTAGATAAAGTGCCACCTCTGCCTATCGGGACTGTACTGCAGTGTCGAGAGGGGGAGATCAAACAAAAGCAAACGGAGCCGCCTCGTCATTTTACTGAAGCAACGCTGTTGCAAGCGATGACTGGGATTGCTCGTTTTGTCGCGGATCAAGATCTGAAGAAAATTCTCCGTGAAACCGATGGATTAGGCACGGAAGCAACCCGTGCTGGTATTCTCGATACCTTATTTAAGCGTGGCTTATTACAGCGTGATAGTAAGCTGATTAAAAGCTCTCCCGCTGGTCGGGGCTTGATTGAAGCATTACCCAGTGAAGCCACTTACCCAGATATGACGGCGCATTGGGAGCATCAACTGCAAGCTATCGCAGAGAAAGGCCAAGCTTACCAACCCTTTATGCAGACCTTACAGCATCGGCTTGAACAATTGATCGAGCAAGTTAAAATTGCGCCAATACCTACGGCATTACAATCTTTACCCGCGGTCAGCAAGCCTACTTTTAAACGCACACGGCGTACTTCGAAGAATCAACGTCAAGCTAGAAAACGTAATTGATTGGATTAACTGCTGGGGATGAAGTAGGGGCATTATTCTGTTGCGAAGAAGGGAAGTTGACGCGAGCATCGTCGATGCTAGAAGGATGCTGAAATAACCACATATGTATCACCTATTTGTATTAGGTGACATTTGATCGTCTTAAAACGAAAAAAGCCCTTGATAAATCAAGGGCTTGAATGTGGCGGAGAGATAGGGATTTGAACCCTAGGATAGCTATTAACCATCGCCGGTTTTCAAGACCGGTGCTTTCAACCACTCAGCCATCTCTCCTTTTGTGCGGGCATAATATCGAGCTGATACTCACTTGTAAAGCCCCCAATAAACCGTTTGCTGCAATTATGTACACTTGGCTGCGATTTTTATCACTAAGCGTCATTTTGTACATTGATTAAAACGGAAAAGGGGAGTTTCTTAGAAACTCCCCTTTAGGTGTATGGTCGGACTGAGAGGATTTGAACCTCCGACCCCCGACACCCCATGACGGTGCGCTACCAAGCTGCGCTACAGTCCGATGCGCGTAATCTAATAACTTTTGTGTAAGGCGTCAAGCCTAGCTTGGCTTAAAATAATGAATTTAATTGTCTTTTGCGTAAAAACGCTGCAATTCAGTCAAACCTTGCATTAATACCGGTAGGGTCGGTGTTGTCTGTTTTAGGCGCTGGTATTCATTATCATAGACTTTAAAATTGCCAAACTTATCAATCACGGTGGTGTTTTGATCGGTTATTAAAGCCAACTCTCGGGCATCACCCGCAAGGATCCATTTGCGCTTACTTTCATTAAATAGATTTTTACCACTACTGTAATCTATCGGGTTGGATGAAACCCCAAGCAGATCTTGCATTAGAGTAACCGAGAAGTCGAGATGGCTAGAGCGGTGCGCGTAGGTACCAGCAATTCTGCCTGGCCAGTGGATCACCATTGGTACTTGCAGTTGATAGCGACTGTAGTTGCTGTCCGAACCCCAAGTATTGGTTTTGGTTTCGTTAAATTCGGTGCCGTGGTTAGAGGTCAGCACAATCACGGTGCTTTCGGCTAAGCCAAGCGTATTGAGCTGCTCAAGTAACTGGTTTAAGACTTGGTCAGCTTGGGTCACGGAGCGGTTATAGCTTGCGCGTAAGCGCTGTTCGGTGGAACCCTGTACAGGCGCATCGGTGAGATCGGAAAATTCTTCAAGCGTGGTCAATTCGAGATAGCTAAACCAAGGTTTTTTCTGAACGGAAGGTAGCCATTCTGCCCACATGTTTACCACTTGTTGATCGAAGGTATGCTGATTATCTACTGCGATTTTGGCCCGCTTTAATGTTCTAAATAGCGTTTCTTGATAAAGAGGATCGGCAAAATCATTGCCACTAAATAACCCAAATTGATAATCATTTTTTCTCATGATATCAATAAATAGCGGTGCACTGCCTTGGACACGAACACTGCTTGCGTAGGTGCTAGGTAAGCCATAGAACAAACCAAAGACCCCAAACATATCGTTGCTGGAACTGTAGTGGTTGGTAAAGTTGAGGTTTTGGTTGGCAAATTGATAAGCGGTTGGCATCAGATCTGGGGTTAAGGCATCCGCGCGCAGATTGTTAATGCTCACGATCAGCACGTTGAGGTTATTGGCGCGACGATTAAACTCTAACGGCTCCAATGGATAAGCCAGTACATCGATCTCGTTACTCTGCTCCGCCAGTCGCTTAGTGTACTCTTCTCTATCAAGTAAGCCGTGTTTTTCCATAAACGATTTGGCCGTCATCGGATAGGAGAGTGGGAAGTTAGCCCGTTGGCTGGTCACCGGTGCATATAGATAGGCATCGGACCAGACATAAATTAGATGGCTAGCAATAAAACTCACAAAAAACACCCCAGCGATTGGGCGTCCAATGCGCTTGTGCGATAGTTTGCGCTGCTTGCGCCATACCCATTCAGAGAGGCCAAGTTCAAGTAAAAAGATCAGCGGTAAAACCACAAACAGATGTTGTAAATCGGCATTGACGCTGCTGGTTTCATCGCTAAATAGCAACTCCCAAACCACCGGATTTAGATGCAGGTTAATGATCTGGTACGCTTGAGTGTCAATCAATAGTACCGTCAAGCCAAGTGTTGAGAAGCAAACGGCGAGAAAACGAAATAAGCTGCGTGATGGAATGATAAAGGTCAGAGGAAAAAGCACGAGCAGGTAGAGCGCGAAAACCAGAAAACCAAAATGGCCAATCCACGATAGGGTCAAATAGAGTTGCCCAAGCAGGGTTTCTGGCCAAGGTGATTGGGAAAGGTATCGCGTACCAATTAAGATAGCGGCGATGATATTAAAGAAGGCAAACCAATGCCCCCAACCAACTAAACGAGAAACTCGATCACCGTATGTATTTTCGCTGTCTACCATGTGCTTTTTCTATTAATAGGTTAAATGGGTCATTTAGCTTTGCAAAGACGAGATTAATGCTTGTGCGAATTTTTCTGCAATTATTTTACGCTGCCCTGCGGCAACATTTTGATTGAGTATATTGGTGGCAACATTACCCACCACCATTAAGGTGAGCTCTGGCGATGCATGGTGTTTATCGAGTACCGCAGCAATTTCAGTCAGAATGGTTTCAACGTGTTGGTCACTGTATTTCGATGTAATAGGCATATTGACTCTGATGATGATAGTAAAAGCGGCTTATGATACCCTAGTATGCCTGACAACTGAAACCACAACGATGATTATTTCACTATGAGCCTATTCCTTTCTAACGTGATTTTGCACCAACTGCGTAAAAATGATAACGATGAATTAGAGGTCAATTATCGCGCTGAATCTTTGCCTAATGATGCGTCCACCGAAAATTTGGTGGCGGAGTTACATCGTATTTTTAATGCCAAAGCAGGTAAAGGTTTCGGTTGCTTTAAATCAGACAGTGAGTTTCAGCTTTGGTTGCAAGAGATGCGTCGTGGCAGCTTACCCTTTTACCCTTTTTCACAGCAAAGCGCGCAGCGTCTGAAAAATGAGCTAGCCAAATACCCTTTCGCTGATGAAGGCATTTTAGTCATGGCGGAATATCAATCTTTGGCCACCGATTATCTGTTTATTGGTTTGCTACCGCTTAATCAAAGTTTGAAAGTCACCGAGGGACTAGAGATTAGCGCGACCGACTATCTGGATATCAATAAAATGGATATTGTGGCGCGGATTGATCTCTCTAGCTATGAGACGGACCAAGAGTCCAAGCGTTACCTGAGTTACATTAAAGGCCGAGTTGGGCGCAAAGTGGCCGATTTTTTCCTCGATTTTCTGCAAGCCGATATTGGTTTGGATACTAAGCAGCAAAACCAAGTATTGATGCAAGCGGTAGAAGATTTCTGTACGGATGCCAAGTTCGAAAAAGAGGAAACGATCAGTTATAAGAAGCAGGTGTACGAATACTGTAACGATCAAATCAAAGCTGGTGATGAGGTTAAGGTGCAAGAACTTTCTGGTGAGTTGCCAGCCAGTCATGAAGGGATCAATTTTTTCGATTTTACCCGTGAGCAAGGCTATCAATTAGAAGAGAGTTTCCCCGCGGATCGCTCAACCGTGCGTAAACTCACCAAATATGTTGGTGCAGGTGGTGGCTTAAATCTCAGCTTTGATAGTGTGTTACTTGGTGAGCGGGTGTTCTACGATCCAGAAACCGACACTTTGACCATCAAAGGGACACCGCCCAATCTGCGTGACCAACTGACGCGTCTACGCTAATCGGATATTTGCGGTGGCAAGCATGCCGTGCTAGCCCCGCAATTCGATCGACTGATATCGCTAGTCGAATAGGTAAAAAAAAAGAGCGCTTGCAAGCGCTCTTTTTTGTCATCCGTAAGGATGATGCTTGTTTTGCAGCAAGGTCTCGTTACGCCGCCGTGCTCACTGTTTCAGGCGCATCAGTCGGTGACAGGTCCGCAGATGCTGTGGGTTCACATTTATCCACAAACCATCCGCAGTAAGAGGTCACGATCGTAACGATAATGCACACAAAGCTTAGCCACATAAATGGCGCGTAGGAGAGGGCAGCCACTCCCAAAATACTCGCCATATAGATACCATTATCACTCCAAGGCACCATCCCTGAAGTTAACGTGCCGCCGAACTCCGCATTACGAGAGAGGTTTTTGCGTTGGTAGCCAAGCCGATCATAGTTTTTGGCACAAATTTTAGGGGTCAGGATCAGCGAAACATACATTGCAGAACCAAATACGTTACCCATAAACGCAGTGCCAATCGTGCTGGTGGCCAATGAGCCGGCACTGGTTACGCGACGTTCAAACAGTTTCGCGATGGTTTCAAGTACACCTACTTTATCTAACAGGCCGCCAAAACCGAGACCGAAGACGATCACCGCTACCGAGCCGAGCATGGATGACATGCCACCACGGTTGAGGATCGCATCAATAAAGCTTACGCCAGATTCGATATGGTAGGGAGCCCATGCAGTATTAAACGCCGCTAGGAAATCGACATCTTGGATCATCACCGCCCAAACAATACCGAGTAGTGAACCAAAACTGATCACTGGGAAAGAAGGCATGCGCATCGCAAGCAAACTTAGCACGATCAGTACGGGTACAAACGAATAAGGGGTGATGTAGAACTGTTGTTCCATCGCGACAATCACGCTCTCAACTTGAGACATATCAACATTGCCAGCGTAGTGGAAACCAAACAGCGTAAACAAAATACCGGTAATGATATAGCTGATCAGCGCAATCGGCAGCATGCCTTTGATGTGTTCCATCACTTCAACATTCGACATCGATGAAGCCAAGATCACCGAATCGGAAAGTGGTGACATCTTATCGCCAAAGTAACAGCCAGACAGAACCGCACCTGCGGTAATTGGTGCTGGAATGCCAAGACCTTGACCGATCCCCATCATGGCGATACCTGCAGTACCGGCGGCGCCCCATGAGGTGCCGGTAGCCAGAGCAGTTAACGAGCAAATCACCATGGTCGCCAGTAAAAAGATCGAAGGGTGGATCGCTTGTAGGCCGTAATAAATAATGGTGGGTACAATGCCACCAGCAATCCAGGTACCGACTAGGGCACCGACCGCCAGTAGGATCAGGACTGCACCTAAACCATTGCCAATACCATTTAAGGCGGCGGCCTCTAATTCTTTATATTTATGACCTAAGCGGATGCCTAAGGTCATGACAATAAACCAGCCGATGTACAGCGCAAGCTGGATAGGTAAATCTAACTGCGCAGTAAATGAAAACGCGAGCAACAAAAATAAGCCAAGCGCGATGATCACTTGGGTTAAGCTTGGTAGGCGTTGTGGGGCTTGTAACATAGTAAGAGCCTCTTATCCAATCGTTAGTAAGGAGTCAGGGTGTCCTTATTGAGTCGGCGGGCACTTTACCGTAGTTAAAATAATATATCGACATTAAAGCTTCTTGTTGTGATTTATATCGTCCAAATGGTTAATTTGTGGTGTTTGCTGTTGTTATTTTGCGCCATTAATGAAAGTAAATGTTTTGTAGAGTGGTTTTATTGTGTAACAGTAAGTTGTTTTTTGGTAAAAATTGACGTTAATGCTCTAATTTGACCAAAAATGCTTCTTTTAAGGCATCGAGTATCGAAAGTGCGATAAGTAGCAAGGAAGGATAGGAAAAAGTTCACTGATTTACTAAGAAACGCTTGAGATTTAAGACTGAACCACTTATAGATGAAGCCAGTAATTTGACATTGGATCTACACGGAGAGTATAGGAAATGAGAGTAGGTTTAGTAGGTTGGCGTGGCATGGTCGGCTCAGTTTTGATGCAACGCATGGTAGAAGAGCGCGATTTTGATCTGATTGAGCCCGTTTTTTTCAGCACATCGCAAATTGGTATCCCTGCACCAAATTTTGGTAAAGACGCAGGAATGCTACAAGATGCGTTTGATATTGAAAGTCTCAAACAGCTTGATGCGATCATTACTTGCCAAGGTGGCAGCTATACCGAAAAAGTGTATCCAGCCTTGCGTCAAGCCGGTTGGAAAGGTTATTGGATTGATGCCGCTTCTACGTTGCGTATGGATAAAGAAGCAATCATTACCTTAGATCCGGTTAACCTAAAACAGATTTTGCATGGTATTGACCACGGCACCAAAACCTTTGTTGGTGGTAACTGTACCGTGAGCTTGATGCTAATGGCATTAGGTGGCTTATATGAACGCGGCTTAGTCGAGTGGATGAGTGCGATGACTTATCAAGCGGCTTCTGGTGCTGGCGCGCAAAATATGCGTGAATTAATTTCGCAGATGGGCGTGATTAATGATGCGGTTAGCTCTGAGCTCGCCAATCCGGCCAGTTCGATTTTGGATATTGATCAAAAAGTGGCCGACACTATGCGTTCGAGCGCTTTCCCGACCGATAATTTTGGTGCGCCTTTGGCCGGCTCGCTGATCCCTTGGATTGATGTTAAACGTGATAATGGCCAGAGCAAAGAAGAGTGGAAAGCGGGAGTTGAAGCCAACAAAATTCTTGGTTTACAACACGCTCCAGTACCGATTGACGGCACTTGCGTGCGCATTGGAGCGATGCGTTGCCATTCTCAGGCATTGACGATCAAACTCAAACAGAATGTTCCACTGGATGAAATTGAAGAGATGATTGCTACGCATAACGATTGGGTGAAAGTCATCGCTAATGAGCGTGACATCACCGCTCGTGAGCTGACGCCAGCCAAAGTGACTGGTACGCTCTCTGTGCCAGTTGGTCGTTTACGTAAAATGAGCATGGGCGATGATTTCCTCAATGCTTTCACAGTGGGTGACCAATTACTGTGGGGTGCTGCTGAGCCACTGCGCCGTACGTTACGTATTATTTTGGCTGAAAAGGCGGCTTAACGGCGTGCCATATTTATCCCTGAAGACTAAAAAGCGCCGTTAGGCGCTTTTTTTATGGCATTCTTTTTTTACGGAGGATTTGGTGTGGGGTAAGGATGGATCGGTTTATAACGCTAAGCCTGGGAATAAGTTACGTAATCCATTGGCGATAAACTCAACCCCCAGCGCACCTAGGATTAGGCCCATGATCCGGGTAATGACGTTGATCCCAGTCTGGCCCAGTAGTCTGACAATATAAGGCGCGGAGCGAAACAGTAACCAAGAGCAAAAACTAAACGCGACAATGGTCAAAATAATGCCGACCGTATCTAGCATAGTGGGATAGCGAGACCCATATACGATGGTTGAGCTGATCGCGCCTGGGCCAGCCATCAGTGGCATGGCAAGTGGTACCACCGCAATTTGCTCGCGGCTGATGTATTCCGATTTCTCTTGCTTATTTTGTTTATCTTCACCGAGCTTACCGCTCATCATCGAAAAAGCGATGCTCATCAGCAGTAATCCACCCGCGATTCGGAAAGAATCAAGGGAAATACTAAACAGATCCAACAACATCTGGCCGGCGAGTAACGCAATGGTCAGGATAATCGCGACCGCAATATTGGCGGTGGCGGCGGTTTTATTTTTCTCTTCCAATGTCATATGACTGGTGAGAGAAACGAAAACGGGCATGATGCCAACCGGATTTACCGCAGCAACTAAGCCAAGGAAGAATTGAAGAAAAATAGCAATTTCAAAGCTTTGCATGATGAAGTCTCGTAACCATCAAAGGGACCTAAAGAAGCGTAGGTAATGTAAGTCAAAGATAGCAAAAGAACGAATGAAAAAAATTGGGTCACCACGGATTATTGGGTGAGAAAAACTAATTGATGACTCATGCTGCCAAGGTAAAGAGCCCTCTGCTTTCCCATGTGAACGATGGTAATTGTTTCTACATGTCATTAATTGGGTGTTTTTTTGTAAAAAACACTCGAGATCTGGTGGTTGTCGGCATAATCTCTATACTCTGACTAGCACGTCATCTCCCTCCCAGAAGTGGTGTTGGCGTATAAAAATGAAACTTTTTTACAAGATATGTAGTTTTTTTAGCACGTTAGAATTTAAGTGATATTTTTTTGACCAGTCGCTTTTTTCGGTTTAATTATATTTAATTCAATGTGTTATGCTTGGTTTGTTCTGGCAGCTACCTCTTGTGAGGTAATTAATTTTTCATAACTGATCTGAGTCAATTTTTTTCACAGTCTGAAATATTATACTCAGCCGTGAAAGCAATTTACTAAGTTGGTTGTCAGTTAAACCTTTACGGTAAGGTGAAAACCAGTTACGCAGACTTACTAAAGAGTTTTTAACATTTTTTTATTTTAGGAGATTCATTATGCCTGTTACTAATCTGGCTGAACTTGATGCTCTGGTTGCTCGCGTTAAAGCGGCACAAGCAGAATTTGCTACTTTCTCACAAGAACAAGTAGACAAAATTTTCCGCGCAGCATCATTGGCAGCAAACCAAGCGCGTATCCCGCTAGCACAAATGGCGGTAGAAGAATCGGGCATGGGTATTGTTGAAGATAAAGTAATCAAAAACCACTTTGCTTCTGAGTTTATCTACAACAAATACAAAGATGAAAAAACCTGTGGCATCTTAGAAGAAGATGACAACCTTGGTACCATGACCATCGCTGAGCCAGTAGGCATCATCTGTGGTATCGTTCCAACCACTAACCCAACTTCAACCGCAATCTTCAAATCACTGATTTCTCTGAAGACTCGTAACGGCATCATCTTCTCTCCACACCCACGTGCAAAAAATTCAACCAACGCAGCAGCGAAACTGGTTCTGGATGCAGCAATCGCAGCGGGTGCACCGAAAGATATCATCGGCTGGATCGATCAACCATCAGTTGAGCTATCTAACGCGCTAATGAAGCATGATGGCATTGCACTGATCCTTGCGACCGGTGGCCCAGGCATGGTGAAAGCAGCATACTCTTCTGGTAAACCAGCGATCGGTGTAGGTGCGGGTAACGTTCCTGTGGTTATCGATGAAACTGCAGATATCAAACGTGCGGTTGCCTCTATCCTGATGTCAAAAACTTTCGACAACGGTGTAGTGTGTGCTTCTGAGCAAGCGGCTATCGTTGTGAGCGAAGTGTACGAAGAAGTGAAAGAGCGTTTCGCAACACATAAAGCTCATGTATTAAGCAAAGCTGACGCTGACAAAGTGCGTAAAGTTCTGCTGATCGATGGTGCTCTGAACGCGAAAATCGTAGGTCAACCAGCAGCAGCTATCGCTGAAATGGCTGGCGTGAAAGTACCTGCGGATACCAAAGTACTGGTTGGTGAAGGTCTGGGTAAAGTCTCTTATGACGATGAATTCGCTCATGAAAAACTGTCTCCAACTCTAGGTCTATTCCGTGCTGACAACTTCGAAGACGCTGTTGCTCAAGCGGTAACTATGGTTGAAATCGGCGGTATCGGTCACACTTCAGGCCTGTACACTGATCAAGATGTAAACGCAGATCGTATTCGTTACTTCGGTGACAAACTGAAAACTGCCCGTATCCTGATCAACATCCCAACCACTCACGGTGGTATCGGTGACCTGTACAACTTCAACGTTGCACCGTCTCTGACTCTGGGTTGTGGTTCTTGGGGGGGTAACTCAATTTCTGAGAACGTAGGTCCTAAGCACCTAATCAACAAGAAAACTGTTGCGAAGCGAGCTGAAAACATGTTGTGGCACAAACTACCTAAGTCTATCTACTTCCGTCGTGGTAGCCTTCCAATCGCACTGAGCGACCTAGAAGGTAAAAAACGCGCATTCCTAGTAACAGACCGTTTCCTATTCAACAACGGTTATGCTGATGACGTGGTTGCCCTGCTGAAAGCGCAAGGTATGGAAGTGCAAACATTCTTCGAAGTAGAAGCGGATCCAACGCTATCTGTAGTAGAGAAAGGCGCTGCAGCAATGCAAAGCTTCCAACCAGATGTGATCCTAGCTCTAGGTGGTGGTTCACCAATGGATGCTGCGAAGATCATGTGGGTAATGTACGAGCACCCAGAAACGCATTTCGCAGAGCTAGCAATGCGCTTTATGGATATCCGTAAACGTATCTACAAGTTCCCGAAAATGGGTCAAAAAGCAGAATTGGTATGTATCACTACCACTTCAGGTACAGGTTCAGAAGTTACGCCATTTGCGGTTGTTACTGACGACAAAACTGGTGCTAAGTACCCACTGGCAGACTACGAACTGACTCCTCAAATGGCGATCGTAGATGCGAACCTAGTGATGAATATGCCTAAGTCGCTGACCGCTTTCGGTGGTTACGATGCAGTAACTCACGCGCTAGAAGCTTACGTATCTGTTCTTGCGAACGAATACTCGGATGGTCAGGCTCTGCAAGCACTTAAGATGCTGAAAGAATACCTACCTTCTAGCTACGCAAACGGCGCGAAAGATCCAATCGCTCGTGAAAAAGTACACAACGCGGCAACGATTGCTGGTATCGCATTTGCTAACGCATTCTTGGGTGTATGTCACTCAATGGCGCACAAAATCGGTGCTGAGTTCCACCTGCCACACGGCTTGGCGAACGCACTGCTGATTGCTAACGTAGTACGTTACAACGCGAACGACAACCCAACTAAACAAACTGCATTCTCTCAATACGACCGCCCACAAGCTCGTCGTCGTTATGCAGAAGTGGCTGACCACTTAGGTCTGAGCCAAGCGGGCGACCGTACTGCACAGAAAATTGAGCGTTTGCTAGCTTGGTTGGATGAGCTGAAAGCAAACTTGGATATTCCAATGTCTATCCAAGCCGCTGGCGTAAACGAAGCTGATTTCCTTGCGAAAGTGGATGGATTAGCGGTTGAAGCGTTTGATGACCAATGTACTGGTGCAAACCCACGTTACCCACTGATTACTGAACTGAAAGAAGTTCTGTTGGCTTCTTTCTACGGTAAACCTTTCGTTGAAGGTCAAACTTTCGAAGGTACCACCGTTATCGTGAAGAAAGCGGATCAAGAAGCAGCGAAAGTAGCGCCAAAAGCAAAAAAATAATGTGATTGGTTTTCGCTAGCACGAAGCAAATCAACCCATATCAAACCCTCCTGATGGAGGGTTTTTTTATGGCGATTGATTAGCGTTAATCGACAAACAGTATACTGAGATAAGATGTTCAATTAGCCACTGAAAGGTGAATAGGTTGCTATGTTTGCCCGATGATCCACGTAGTGGCTGGTGAGCATTTGATGTGCCAAGTGAGCAATAGCGATTTTTAATACTCTCGATAGCAGGCATGTGTTTCACCAGTACCTTTACCCCGTTAACCAGCATCGTAGAAGATCTGGCGATTGACGGGGAAGCGTTTTAATGGCTTTACCGAGTGAATCGGAGTTCAAGGCTCATTGTATTCTCATCGGTTGTTCAAGTTCGCCCAAGATCGGCTTATCTTATCTTTTGTTGCCTATGTCGCTCGGCTGTTTACCTTTTAGCACAAGTCATTTTCCAGCCCGATGATATCCCCGTCCTACTTGGCGTTGCTGCGGTGTTGACTAGCACTCATAAACCTCATCACATAGTTGATCTATGCTCAGAGGCTTTGTTTGTAGTGGTAAAGGTCGTTTGCCGCCTACCTGTATCTTTAAGTTGTTTGGGTATATTCCATCGCACATCCCTCTAACTCTCACTTGATGGTTTTAGTCAATCTCAAATACCACAGCATGGTGTGCGTAAATTACGGGGCTAAGATGCAAATATAAAAAAAGGGCTGCGAATGCAGCCCTTGTGGTCGGTATTGGTTAATTAGCTTAGTGGCTTTGTCATTGCGGCGCTTGCTTGACTACGCGCGGCTTGACTACCAGCACCACGTGCGGAATAGCGCTCAGCACGGAGTGGTGCTGGGTTAACCTGCACTTCACGGATCTCATTTGAGCCGGACGCTTTAGTCATCGGTGACGAAGCGCTTGGCTGTTCAATCACAGCTTTCGCACTACGCGGTTGGTGGCTGACCTTAGCAACTTTCACAACTTTTAATGGTTCAGTCGGTTGTTCGGTTACTGCTACGGCTTCAACCACGGTTGGTGCCACGGCAGCTGGTGCCGCATCAATCGTAGCTGAAGATGAAACTTCAACCGCGATTGGTGCAGCCACTACGTCTTGCTCGCGAGTTGACACAACCGTTTCAGCAACTGTTTCAACGACAGGTTCTGCGATCACTACTGGCTGTTGTGCGATAGGGGTGGCGGATACCACTGGTTCGCGGCGTAGGATCACTTTACCCATACTCATTTCAGGGCAAGCAAAACCACCAAGAGTTGGTGCTGTTGCTACGGCTATATTTTGATCGACAATCACCTGATCCATTTGCTCTACTGGTTGCTCAGTTACAGTTACAACATCATGGCGAGATTGTGGACGTGGCGCTAAATCATAACGCGGCATCACTTTACCCATCGCCATTTCTGGTGATGCAACACCCCCTTTGCGCAGACGGAATGGGTTAGGGCGACGATCACGACCACGGCGGCGACGTTGACCACTTGCACGCAAGTGGCGTGGTGAACGGCGATTGCGACGTTGTTTTTGATCATCTTGATTTGAGTCAGTAACGTCTTCTACTGCTGGCAGAGTATGCGATTCTGCAGCTTCAAGCGACTCACTAGTGCTCATTGCTGACAAAGGATCCAGCTCTTCATTCGCCACTTGATCTTTAACGCGGATCTGTTTTGGCAGTTTGCGACGCTGACGACGCTCTTTAACTACCGCTACTTTTTCTTCTTTTGGCTCTGCAACTTTGACTTCTTGCTGTGCTTCCGCGGCCAGTTGGCGACCTTGCTCAAGCAGTTTAGCGCTCTTGCTGTCATCGCGTTTGTTACGGCGATCTTGTCGCTCTGCACGTTCGGTTTCTACGCGCTCATTACGTTCTGGCTTTGGTTTGCGATCTTGTGGCTTGCGATTATGGTTGGTCGCCTCTTTCTCATTGCGATCGCTGTTTTCCTCATTGGTGCGACGACGGTTTCTATCGCGAGGGTTACGACGACGGTCATTGTTACGCTCGTTGCGTTCACGGCGCGGTTTATCTTGCTGATTGTTGGTTGCCGCAGGTGTTGCTGCTGTTTCCACTGCTGGCGCTGGCGAGAACAGGTTCGCTAATGCGGTAAACAAACGGCTGAACAAGCCAGGTTGAGTCGGCGCTGCCGTTTTCGCAGGTTGTGGTTCAGCTTTGGCTTTTGGTGCTGGAGCGGGTATGGCTTCGGCAGGTTCTGCGAAGCCTTTTAGTACCGGCTCTTCAATGCGTTTTGGCTTAAGTTCGACATCTGGTGTCTCTTTGCCTTCCGCTTCTTTCATCGCTTCAAGCTTTTTCGGGATCAAGTAAGACAGGATGTCTTGCTCTTCACCGTCACGCACGCGGATCACGTCAAAGTGCGGGGTTTCCATCTCTGAATTCGGCACGATAGTGATACGAACATCTTGATTTTTCTCAATATGATTCACTGAGCGACGTTTTTCGTTCAACAAATAAGAGGCAATCGAGACCGGCACCACGGCAAGAACCTGCGAGGTATTGTCTTTCAGGGCTTCTTCTTCAATCAAACGCAGCACTGATAGCGCTAATGATTCATTGTCACGAATCACGCCGGTACCAGTACAACGAGGACAGATGTGGTGGCTAGCTTCGGCCAAAGATGGGCTTAGTCGCTGACGAGACATCTCCAATAAACCAAAGCGAGAAATACGGCCGATTTGTACACGAGCACGATCAACACGCACCGCTTCACGCAGACGGTTTTCAACTTCACGTTGATGGCGAACTGGAGTCATATCAATGAAATCGATCACCACCAGACCACCGAGGTCACGCAGTCGTAATTGACGTGCAATCTCTTCCGCGGCTTCCAAGTTGGTATTGAGCGCAGTCTCTTCAATATCGCCGCCTTTGGTCGCGCGAGCGGAGTTGATATCAATCGAGGTCAATGCTTCGGTTGGATCGATGACAATAGAGCCACCAGAAGGCAGACGAACTTCACGTTGGAACGCCGATTCAATCTGGCTTTCGATTTGGAAATGGCTAAACAGTGGCACTTCGCCTTCGTATTTTTTGACACGATTGACAAAGTCAGGGCGCACTAAGCGAATATGCTCAAGAGCACGTTCGTAGATGCTGGTACTGTCGATCAGAATTTCACCGATGTCACGGCGCAAGTAATCACGGATTGCACGAACAATCACGTTGCTTTCTTGATGGATCAGGAATGGTGCTGGGTTGGAATCCGAAGCCTGTTTAATCGCACTCCAGTGTTTAAGTAGTACGTTTAAGTCCCACTCCAGCTCTTCTGCACTTTTACCAACACCGGCGGTACGAACAATAAGGCCCATACCTTGTGGCAATTCCAGTGAACTGAGTGCGGATTTTAACTCGGTACGCTCATCACCTTCAATGCGACGAGAAATACCGCCCGCACGAGGGTTATTCGGCATCAGTACCAGATAGCTACCTGCCAGCGAAATAAAGGTGGTCAGAGCTGCGCCTTTACTACCGCGCTCCTCTTTTTCGATCTGTACGATCACTTCTTGGCCTTCGTTCAAAACATCTTTGATGTTAGGACGACCTTGGTAGCTATAACCGCTAGGGAAGTATTCACGCGCAATTTCTTTAAGAGGGAGGAAACCGTGTCGTTCAGCACCGTAGTCAACAAATGCAGCTTCAAGACTGGGTTCAATACGGGTAATGCGGCCTTTGTAGATATTGGCTTTTTTCGATTCGTGTCCTGGGCTTTCAATATCCAGATCGAACAGACGTTGGCCATCAACCAACGCGACACGCAACTCTTCTTTTTGAGTTGCGTTAATTAGCATTCTCTTCATTTAAAAATCTCATGTTCTTATATAGTTTTGATTCTTGTTTTTGTTGCTGTGTTTCGTTTTCACGGTGCCAGATCCCATGGCTTTTTCGATACAGCCTCCCGGCTGGAGGGGATGCTCTAGGGCACATCAGTATTCACAAGCTAGTAATAGCCTGTAAACCGCAATAAAGGCGGAAAGTACTCAACATGAAAGGCGACGAGTAGAGCAACAAAAAGTCTCAAATTCGGTGTCTTACGCCATGTGCTGCACTCAATTTTTCAACTCACTACTCACTAACTTGCTAGAAATTGAACAGTAAATAACAAAATGCTACCAGTTCAGCTCTTGCAGCTGTGAACTATAGCAGTGACAGCTAAAGTCAGCAATCAGCTTTCCAAGCTAGTGTGAATTATTTGCGGGAGATTAAAAAAGAGTAGGGAATAACCTATTGTCCAATGCTGGAAATAAGCGTGAAAAATGACTTATCACTATCTCTACCAGTAATTTAACGCGCAATAGTTGTGCTAATTTATTGAAGTGGTGCTGCCATCGCGTGAAGATCTAATGAAAATAATTTTTTGTTGCTAAGAAAATGTGATTTTAGCGTGATTCCAGATAGAATAACGCCATGAATGAAATTAGAACTCAAGTCCAGCTCATCGATATTGATGAAGATATGGCAGGTCAGCGCATTGATAATTTTTTGCGCAACCAATTAAAAAGCATCCCTAAAAGCGTAGTTTATCGCATTCTGCGTAAGGGTGAGGTGCGCGTGAATAAAAAGCGCGTTAAAGCGGAATACAAACTGGCCGCCGGCGATGTGGTGCGCGTGCCACCTGTCACGCTAGAAGTGAAAGAGAATCAGCCCACAGCGCCGAATACCAAACTCAATAAAGTGGCAGAATTAGAACACTGCATTGTCTATGAAGATGAACATTTGTTGATCCTCAATAAGCCTTCGGGGACCGCGGTACACGGTGGCAGCGGTTTACATTTTGGTGCGATTGAAGCATTACGTGCTTTACGTCCGCAAGCGCGTTTTCTTGAGCTGGTGCACCGGATTGACCGAGATACCTCGGGAATTTTGCTGGTGGCCAAAAAGCGTTCCGCACTGCGTCATTTACAAGCTCAGTTTCGCGAAAAAACGGTGCAGAAATACTACTATGCACTAGTGATGGGGCGCTGGGATCCGGAGTGCCGGGTCGTAAATGCGCCGTTACTAAAAAATGAAGTCAACAGTATCGTGCGTGTCAATCCAAACGGTAAACCTTCGGAAACGCGATTTCGCATTGTTGAGCAGTTTAGTGAAGCGACCTTAGTGCAAGCGAGTCCCGTAACTGGGCGCACGCACCAAATCCGTGTCCATACCCAATATATGGGGCATCCAATTGCGTGGGATGATCGCTATGGCGATCGCCGTTTTGATGCTTACACGGCCAAGTTTGGGATTGAACGGCTGTTCTTGCATGCGGCGAACATTCAGTTTGTTCATCCAGCCAGCGAGCAGAAGCTAGATATTCACGCGCCATTAACGGCAAACCTTGAGCAAGCGCTAAACCAACTGCGCCAAGCTCAATCATCGCAAGAGCTGTAAGGAATAACCCTAACTCATAAATTGATGCGCGGTATTCACGTGGACTCACAGGGCGATTTATCGCGCTGTGAGTCATCCACGGTTTAAATCACATTAACCCCTTCTTTTTCAAGCAGATTAATCAATTTAATCAGCGGCAGACCAATCAGCGAATTGGGGTCATCACCTTCTAATCGCTCAAACAGGGCAATGCCTAGTCCTTCACTCTTAAAACTGCCAGCACACTCCAGTGGTCGCTCGACCACCACATAGTTGCGGATCATTGATTCAGACAAGGTTCGAAAATGAACCGTAAACGTATCGTAAACCACCTGAATTTTCTGGGTTTGGTTATTAAAAAGGGCGAGTCCAGTATAAAAGGTGATCGCTTTGCCACTTTGTCGTGACAGTTGCTCCACCGCCTTTTCCATGGTTAAGGGTTTGCCGATGATTTGACCGTCAATCACGCACACCTGATCGGAGCCAATCACTAAACTCGGTTCAGGCAAAAAACAGCTGCGTGCTTTGTGTTCGGCTAAACGCATCACCAATTGGATTGGGCTTTCACCGATTAAAGGAGTTTCATTACAATCGGGTTTCGCACTAACAAAAGGTAGCTTGAGTTTGGTCAGAATTTGTTGGCGAAATGGTGAGGTGGAAGCTAAAACTAGTTGGTAATTTTGCATTTTACTTTACAATCATCGCGTGTTTGACAGCAGCATAACGTATCCTAATGCGCTGTTCATAATGCTCTCTGTGGAAAGGGAAAAAAAACTAAGTTTTTTGCCTTTTTCTTTGACTAAACCTGTTTTGGAAGATAATATTCGCGCCCTATGCAAAAGGTAAAAATACCGCGAACGGTTGATCCAGCTAAAGCGGCTCAGAAGAGATTAGATTTTGATGGCATCATCCAAATCAGTCTGTTCAAGCGCTTAGAGGAGTCAGTCGCAGGCGTTAAACGCGACGCTGAAGTTTCATTGTCATTTGAGATTGATGAACAGCAACTCGTTGTTATCTCTGGTAAAGCTAACATCGAAGTTGATTTAGAGTGTCAGCGCTGTAACGAGGTTTTCGCACATGAGTGTGAAGTTGACTTTACTTATACCCCTTATTTAGGGCGTAAAAGTGAAGAAGACGCCCCAGACGAGTATGATTTGGTAGATCTAAACGAGTTTGGTGAGGTTAACCTAGTTCAGTTAGTTGAAGACGAGTTCATCTTAAATTTGCCTCAAGTTGCAATGCATGACGAAGCGGATTGTAGCGTTGATTCAGACAATTTGGTGTTTGGTGAACTTCCAGAAGAAGTTTTGGAAGAGAAACCGAATCCATTCGATGTTTTAAAAAGCTTGAAGAAGTAATTCGCTAAGCATTCTTAACATAGGAGTAGGGTCAATGGCCGTACAACAAAACCGTAAAACACGTTCAAGACGTGGTATGCGTCGTTCACACGATGCGCTAACTGCTGCAGCGCTATCTGTAGACGCAACTTCAGGTGAAACTCACCTACGCCACAATGTAACTGCTGAAGGTTACTACCGTGGTAAAAAGGTTATCAACAAGTAAGGTTGACCTTTGCAAAATTTAACCGTTGCACTTGATGCAATGGGCGGGGACTTCGGTCCACGCGTTACAGTGCCTGCCGCCGTGCAGGCACTGTCACATTTCCCAGAGCTAAAAGTGATCTTAGTGGGTGATCAACATCAGATCGCTCAACAACTCTCCCTACTTGGTTATTCTGCCAATGCTCGTTTAAGTATTGTGCACAGTGACCGAGTTATCTCTAACTCTGAAAAACCTTCGTTGGCATTACGCAATAGTGCTGGTAGTTCCATGGGTATGGCGATTGATCTGGTTGCCGATAACCAGGCGGATGCTTGTGTCAGTGGTGGTAACACCGGTGCCCTGATGGCGCTATCCCGTTTTCGTCTTAAACTGTTACCTGGTATTGATCGTCCGGCGTTGGTTTCTGCTTTACCTACGGTATCCGGCGGTAAAACTTGGATGCTGGATCTCGGTGCCAATGTGTCGAGTGATGCGGATTCTTTGTTCCAATTTGCGGTGATGGGAGCGGCGCTAGCTGAGCAACATTTACGCCACGCACCTAGAGTTGCCATTTTAAATATCGGCGCAGAAGAGATTAAAGGTAATGACCTGGTTAAGCGCTGCGCGGAGATGCTGACCCAAACCCAAGAGATCAATTTCATTGGTTATATTGAGGGCAATCAGCTATTAACCAATAGCGCAGATGTGATAGTGTGCGATGGCTTTGTGGGAAATGTCTGCCTTAAAGCGTGTGAAGGAACAGCGCAACTCTTTATCGATAAGTTAAAAAAATCGCTTTTAGCCTCATCCATAAAGGGTTGGATTGCAAGAAAACTGTTTTCTGAGCTCTTTACTGAATTAAAAACCCTGAACCCCGACCAGTATAACGGCGCAAGTTTGCTAGGATTGCGCGGCATTGTCATTAAGAGTCATGGAAGTGCTGATGTATCCGCTGTTGTCAATGCAATTTGTGAGGCGGTGCATGAGGTGAAACGACAAGTACCCAGCCGTATAAGCGATCGTTTGGAAGCGGTTTTACTCGAGAGGCATTATTAGTCTTCATGTATAGCAAAATTTTAGGTACTGGCAGCTACTTGCCATCTCAGGTGCGTACTAACGCAGATTTAGAGAAAATGGTAGAGACCAGTGATGAGTGGATTGTTGCTCGTACTGGTATCCGCGAACGTCGCATTGCCGCTGACAATGAAACGGTGGCCGATATGGCTTTCTATGCGGCACAAAATGCGATAGCAATGGCCGGTATCGATAAAAATGATATTGATATGATTATCGTTGCCACCACCAGCGCGAGTCACGCTTTCCCCTCCGCTGCTTGTCAAGTGCAAGGTAAGCTGGATATTAAAGGTTGCCCTGCATTTGATTTGGCGGCCGCTTGCTCTGGTTTTATGTACGCGCTCTCGATTGCCGATCAACAGGTTAAATCTGGGGCATGTAAAAATATTTTGGTGATCGGTGCGGATGCACTGTCCAAAACTTGTGATCCGACCGATCGCTCCACGGTTATTTTGTTTGGTGATGGCGCAGGTGCCGTAGTGGTTGGAGCCAGCAATGAGCCAGGTATTCTTTCAACGCATATCCACGCCGATGGTCAATTTGGTGATTTATTGAGCCTTGAAGTGCCTGAACGTGGTGGCAGCAGTGATAAATGGCTGCACATGGCGGGTAACGAAGTATTCAAAGTGGCAGTGACACAACTGTCTAAATTGGTGGTCGATACGCTGCAAGCCAATAACATGGATAAATCAGAGCTGGATTGGTTGGTTCCCCATCAGGCTAACTATCGGATTATCTCGGCGACAGCGAAAAAACTGGCTATGTCATTAGATCAAGTGGTGGTCACGTTAGACCGCCACGGCAATACGTCGGCAGCGACAGTGCCAACGGCATTGGATGAAGCGGTACGTGATGGGCGTATTCAGCGCGGGCAAACTCTATTGCTCGAAGCGTTTGGTGGCGGTTTCACTTGGGGCTCGGCGCTGGTGAAATTCTAAATCCACAATCAATGTTGATTTTAAGGAGTCGTAAGGCTCCTTATCCATTATGAGATAAAGGAAAGAGTTATGAGTAAGTTTGCTATCGTATTCCCAGGTCAGGGCTCGCAAGCGGTTGGGATGCTGGCTGATCTTGCACAGCAATATGAGGTGGTAAAACAGACTTTCGCACAAGCGTCTGAAGTGTTGGGTTACGATCTATGGGCTCTGGTGCAAGATGGACCGATCGAAGATCTCAACCAAACTTTTCACACTCAGCCAGCTCTGCTCGCGGCTTCGGTGGCGATTTGGCGTGTATGGCAACAACTAGAATTACCACAACCGGCGGTATTGGCTGGTCACAGTTTAGGTGAATATTCGGCATTAGTCTGTGCGGGAGTGATCGATTTTAAACAAGCGATCAAGCTGGTTGAGCTGCGTGGACAATTGATGCAACAAGCGGTGCCTGCTGGTACCGGTGCGATGTATGCAATTATTGGCTTAGATGATCAAGCCATTGCCAAAGCTTGTGCTGATGCAGCGCAAGGTGAAGTGGTTTCTCCGGTCAACTTTAACTCACCAGGCCAAGTGGTGATCGCTGGTCAAAAAGATGCGGTAGAGCGTGCCGGTGCTCTGTGTAAAGAAGCGGGTGCTAAGCGTGCGTTGCCACTGCCGGTTTCTGTGCCATCACATTGTGCGCTGATGAAGCCTGCTGCCGATGAATTGGCAAAAACTTTAACAGAGCTTGAATTCAATGCGCCACAAATTCCCGTCATCAATAACGTGGATGTGATTGCCGAAACCGATCCGGCTAAGATTAAGTTGGCACTGGTTCGCCAGCTCTACAGCCCAGTACGTTGGACCGAGTGTGTGGAACAAATCAGCGCTCAGGGTGTCGAAAAACTGCTTGAGATGGGACCAGGTAAGGTATTGACTGGTCTGACTAAACGTATTGTCAAAACCCTTGAAGGAGCTGCGGTGAACGATGTGGCTTCTTTGGATGCGTTAAAATAATAACAGGAATAAAACATGACTCAATTCATGAGCTTAGAAGGCAAGGTCGCCCTAGTAACCGGCGCGAGCCGCGGTATTGGTAAAGCGATTGCTGAATTGTTGGTTGAGCGCGGTGCGCGAGTGATTGGTACTGCGACGAGCGAAAGTGGCGCGCAAGCGATTAGCGACTACTTAGGTGATAATGGCAAAGGCATGGCACTGAACGTGACCAATCTTGAGTCAATCGAAGCGGTAGTGAAAACCATCGCAGATGAGTTTGGTGGCATCGATATTTTGGTTAACAACGCTGGTATCACCCGTGATAACCTGTTAATGCGTATGAAAGAAGAAGAGTGGTCAGACATTATTGATACCAATCTGACTTCGATTTTCCGTCTATCTAAAGCCGTATTGCGTGGCATGATGAAAAAACGCCAAGGCCGCATTATCAATGTCGGTTCGGTTGTGGGTACGATGGGCAACGCAGGTCAAACAAACTATGCTGCAGCGAAAGCGGGTGTGATTGGTTTTACTAAATCGATGGCACGTGAAGTGGCATCGCGTGGCGTAACAGTGAACACTGTGGCTCCGGGGTTTATTGAAACGGATATGACCAAAGCGCTGAATGATGAGCAACGTGCAGCAACCTTAACCCAAGTTCCAGCTGGGCGTTTGGGCGATCCGCGTGAAATAGCATCAGCGGTGGCTTTCTTAGCCTCACCAGAAGCAGCTTACATCACCGGTGAAACACTGCATGTTAACGGTGGCATGTACATGATCTAAACGGCTTGCTTCATGATCCGGTACTGAACTGTCGAGTTGTGAGGCGAATTTAGATGAAAAGTGTCGATAACATGCACGATGTTTATGCATGACTTATATCAAATATGGTGTGAATTTCGGTTAAAGTCGGCTAATTTGTGGTTAGACCAGAAACCTCACACTTGCAACTTTCCCTAGTTCGAATAAACTACGGAATCATCGCATTAGGCGAAATCTGTAAAGGAAAAGAAAAAATGAGCAACATCGAAGAACGCGTAAAGAAAATCATCGTTGAACAGCTAGGTGTAGACGAAGCAGAAGTGAAGCATGAATCTTCTTTCGTTGATGATCTGGGTGCAGATTCTCTTGACACTGTTGAGCTAGTAATGGCTCTGGAAGAGGAATTCGATACTGAAATTCCTGATGAAGAAGCAGAGAAGATCACGACTGTTCAAGCTGCGATCGATTACGTGACCAACAACGCTCAGTAATCTCTCCCCAGGCGGCCTACTGGCCGCCTGAATTTTTATTAGTTCTCAACACCCTCTCATTTCAATTTCAATTCCGGAGAATATGATCGTGTCCAAGCGTCGCGTTGTTGTCACTGGCATGGGTATGTTGTCACCGGTAGGCAACACGGTAGAGTCATCTTGGCAAGCTTTGTTAAACGGCCAAAGCGGTATCGTCAACATTGAGCATTTCGACACTACCAATTTTTCTACTCGTTTCGCAGGGTTAGTCAAAGGCTTTGACTGCGAACAGTACATGTCAAAAAAAGATGCCCGCAAAATGGATTTGTTTATCCAGTATGGTATTGCGGCGGGTATCCAAGCTCTACAAGATTCGGGTTTAGTCGTCACGGAACAAAATGCGACACGCATTGGTGTTGCGATTGGTTCTGGGATCGGTGGTCTTGAACTTATCGAAACGGGTCACCAAGCATTAATTGATAAAGGCCCACGTAAGGTTAGCCCTTTCTTTGTGCCATCGACCATTGTCAACATGATTGCTGGTAATTTGTCGATCATGCGCGGTTTACGTGGCCCTAATATTGCTATTTCAACCGCTTGTACCACTGGCCTACATAATATTGGCCATGCAGCACGCATGATTGCTTACGGCGATGCGGATGCGATGGTCGCAGGTGGCGCTGAAAAAGCCTCTACACCTCTGGGTATGGCTGGTTTCGGTGCAGCAAAAGCACTTTCAACTCGTAACGATGAACCGCAAAAAGCTTCTCGTCCTTGGGACCAAGATCGTGATGGTTTCGTGTTGGGTGACGGTGCGGGTGTGATGGTGCTCGAAGAGTATCAACACGCGAAAGCGCGCGGTGCGAAAATTTACGCCGAAGTGGTTGGTTTTGGGATGTCTGGTGATGCTTATCACATGACTTCACCAAGTGAAGACGGCTCTGGTGGCGCATTGGCGATGGAAGCTGCAATGCGTGATGCGGGTGTGACTGGCGAACAAATTGGCTATGTCAATGCGCACGGTACTTCCACACCGGCAGGCGATGTTGCTGAAGTGAAAGGCATTAAGCGTGCTTTAGGTGAAGCGGGCAGCAAACAAGTGCTGATTTCTTCCACCAAATCGATGACGGGTCATTTGCTTGGGGCGGCTGGTTCTGCTGAAGCAATCATCACAGTAATGTCATTAGTTGATCAAATCGTCCCTCCAACCATCAATCTGGATAATCCAGAGCCTGGTTTGGATGTCGATTTGGTACCGCATGTGGCGCGTAAAGTCGAGAATATGGAATACGCGATGTGTAATTCATTTGGCTTTGGTGGCACTAACGGTAGCTTGATTTTCAAACGCATGTAAAAACTTCACCACTCTTTACTTGAGTTCACACGGCTTGATGCATAGCATTGAGCCGTTTCTTTTTATGGAGTCCGAGCATGTACTGGGTGAATGGAAAGCGAGGTAATGAGCGACCGATTGATGATCGTTCTTTTCAATATGGCGATGGTTGCTTTACCACTCTACTAACTCAGCACGGTCAAGCGCTGCTTTGGCCGCAGCATCAAGCCCGCTTACAAGCTTGCCTTAAAGCGCTACATATTACCGAGCCCGATTGGTCAGCGGTGTGGCAAGGTGTGCAGGCGATGATACGCAGTGATGCGCAAGCAGGGATAAAAATTCATATTAGCCGAGGTACCGGCGGACGTGGTTACAGTCCTACTCAAGTTAGCGAATCCAGTGTTACTATTAGCGCGTTTGCTTTTCCTAGCCATTATGAGCAGTGGCGTAACGCGGGTGTGTCATTAGGCATTTGCCAGCAGCGAATGGGGTTAAATCCGCTGCTGGCTGGACATAAACATAATAATCGTTTGGAGCAGATTTTACTCAAACGTGAAATGGATGTGGCGGGTTGGGATGATGGTGTTTGTTTAGACATCGATGACCAAGTGATTGAAACTACTGCTGCCAATTTATTCTGGTGTAAAGATGGCCAGCTTTATACCCCTAGTTTACACCATGCCGGCGTTGCCGGTGTTGCACGAGGTCAGATACTCAAACTTGCCCAGCAGTTATCGATTCCGCTAGTGATTGACCGGTTTGGTATCGAAAGCTTGTTGGCGGCAGATGAAGTGTTCATTACCAATGCGTTACTGGTGATTGCGCCAGTGACACAGATAGGTGAACACTCGCTGGATATAGGTAGTATGACGCGACGTTTTCAGGAGAGTAGTAATTCGTGATTAAAAAGCTAGTATTGATTTTTGTCGTTCTGATCTGCGCTGCCGTAGGCAGTTATGCTTATTTTGTCAAACAAATGAATAACTATCTTGCGCAGCCTTTGCTGATAGAGCAAGCCCAGTTGGTGACCATAGCTCCTGGGACAAGTTTGAATCGAGAGCTGACAGTGCTCACCGAA
Source organism: Vibrio misgurnus (assembly GCF_029635775.1). Taxonomy (NCBI): domain Bacteria; kingdom Pseudomonadati; phylum Pseudomonadota; class Gammaproteobacteria; order Vibrionales; family Vibrionaceae; genus Vibrio; species Vibrio misgurnus. Next base: position 875,276 of record NZ_CP113241.1, read on the forward strand.
CAAGCGTGGATCAATGCCAGTTTTGTTGCCGATTGGGTGCGTCGCTTTCATCCTGAGTTATCGCAAATTAAAGCCGGGACATATCAATTACAACCTAACATGAGTCTACAGCAAGCTTTGGCTTTGTTGGTGGCCGGTAAAGAGCATCAATTTGCGGTGACCTTTGTTGAGGGTAGCCGTTTCCAAGAATGGCGTACTATCTTGGCCAATAATCCTTATATTACCCAGCAATTAACGGGGCTTTCGGAGGCGGAAATTGCCAAGGCCTTGGGGTTGCAACATGAAAAATTAGAAGGCTTATTTTTGGCTGAAACTTACCATTTTATTAAAGGTACTAGCGATTTAGACATTCTCAAACGTGCTAATCAAAAGTTAGAGCAGTTTTTGCAGGTGACTTGGGAGCATCGCCAAAAAGGCTTACCGATTCAAACCGCTTATGAAGCTTTGATTTTGGCTTCCATTATCGAAAAAGAGACCTCGATTGCTGATGAACGTGAGCGAATTGCCGCCGTGTTTATCAATCGGCTTAATAAGCGCATGCGGTTACAGACCGATCCTACGGTGATCTACGGTATGGGAGAAGCTTATGATGGCAATATTCGCAAGAAAGATTTACGAGAACGCACTCCATATAATACCTATGTGATCAATGGATTACCGCCAACTCCGATCGCCATGCCCGGTGAGGCTTCGATTTATGCGGCATTAAATCCGGAACAAAGTGATTACCTTTACTTTGTGGCGAGCGGTGAGGGCGGACATAATTTCTCGAAAACACTCGCTGACCATAATCGTGCGGTACGTAATTATCTTAAAAAACTTAGAAAAAAAACATGAACGCAAAATTTATCGTAATCGAAGGGCTTGAGGGCGCTGGAAAGAGTACCGCGATCCAAATGGTAGTGGAAACCTTACAGCAACATGGTATTCAGTCAATCGCCTGCACTCGTGAGCCGGGCGGGACCGTATTAGCCGAAAAGTTACGCGCCTTAGTCAAAGAAGAGCATCCGGGAGAAGTGTTGCAAGACATCACCGAATTGCTGCTCGTGTACGCTGCGCGGGTACAACTGGTGGAAAATGTGATTAAGCCGGCTTTAGCCCAAGGAACTTGGGTGGTTGGCGATCGGCATGATATGTCTTCACAAGCTTATCAAGGTGGTGGACGGCAGATTGCGGCTGCGACAATGCACAGTTTAAAGCAAACCGCACTAGGGGATTTTAAACCCGACTTAACCTTATATCTGGATATTGATCCGAAACTGGGTTTGCAGCGAGCTCGTGGCCGTGGTGAGCTGGATCGGATTGAAAAGATGGATATCGGTTTTTTTGAACGTGCTCGTCAGCGTTATCTTGAACTGGCCGACAGTGATGAGACGGTGGTATTGATTAATGCGGCTCAATCGATTGAACAGGTGACGACCGATATTCGCGTCGCGGTTGAAGCCTGGTTAAGTCAGATTAATCATGTCTAGTCTTACGCCTCTTTACCCTTGGCTTAGCCCTGTGTATCAGTCATGGCATACAACATTGGCAAGCGGACAGTTGGCGAGTGCGACCCTCGTCCAAGCGGCGGAAGGATTAGGTGCAGAAAGCTTGGTTGAGTCTATGGCTCGCAGCATCATTTGCGCCAGTCGTGACTCGCAGCCGTGTGGCTTTTGCCATAGCTGTGCTTTACTGCAGGCGGGTCATCATCCGGATCTGCATTATGTGCGACCTGAAAAGCCGGGTAAGGCGATTTCGGTTGATCAAATCCGGCATATTAATCGGATTGCTCAAGAATCATCGCAGCTCGCGGGTTATCGTTTGATTGTGATCGATCCAGCGGATGCGATGAACGAATCGGCTGCGAATGCGTTGCTGAAAACATTAGAAGAGCCACCTTTACACTGTTTGTTTATCTTAGTCACGTCCCGGATCCAGCAACTGCTACCGACCATTATCAGCCGTTGTCAACGCTGGGTGATCCCAAGCCCTACGCCTGATGTCGTGCAGGAGTGGTTACAAGCTCAGGCGATTGATGCGCCAGGCTATGCGTTGCATCTTTGTTCGGATTCACCACTGAAAACTCAAGCGTTTATGCAGCAAGGCGGGATCGCCAAGTATCGCGAGCTTGAAGCTCTGTTTATTGCGGCCGTTAACGGTGATGTTAATGCCCAATTAAAGTTTATTTCATTGATTAATAATGATTTAAACCAAGGACTTTATTGGGTTTGGTGCTGGCTAACGGATGCGCAAAAAATTCAGTTTGGGGTGCAGCAAAGCGATGCAACGCCACTTAGCGCCGAATTAGCCAACCGCCTGACTTATCATCAGCTTTATACCCAGACCGCGGCATTGCAAGCTCTCATCGATCAGCTGCGCCAATTTACTGGGTTGAATAGTGAACTATTGCTCCTGCAATGGTTTTATCAATGGATTAATGAGGAAATATGTTTGTAGATTCACACTGTCATCTCGACAAATTGGATTACCAAGATTTGCACACGGATGTGAATGATGTGATTACCAAAGCTCGACAAGCCAAAGTTGAGCACTTACTTACGGTAGGCGTTACGCTCGATGCTTTTCCGAATATGTTGGCCATGATTGAGCCCTTTGCTCAAGTATATGCTTCCTGTGGTGTGCATCCTTTAGATGTAGAGAGTGAGTTTTCGCTTGCCACATTCCTGCAGTATGCGCAACACCAGAAAGTGGTGGCGATTGGCGAAACGGGGTTAGATTATCATTATCAGCCACAAACCGCAGAGTTACAGAAATTACGCTTTCGGCAGCAGATCGATGTTGCGGTTGAGCTGAATAAGCCATTGATCATTCATACACGTGATGCCCAACAAGATACGTTACAACTGCTAAAGGCAGGGCGGGCGGAGCGCTGTGGTGGGGTGATCCACTGTTTTACTGAAGATTTGCCGTTTGCTGAAGCGGCGATTGATCTCGGTTTTTATATTTCGATTTCTGGGATTGTCACTTTTCGGCAAGCAACGGCGCTTAAAGAAGTGGTAAAAGCATTGCCTTTAGAACGGCTCTTGATTGAGACCGATTCACCGTATTTATCACCAGTCCCACATCGTGGCAAACAAAATCAGCCAGCGTATGTCGTCGAGGTCGCGGCGTATATCGCTCAGCTTAAAGGGATTTCACTTACCGAAGTCGCTGCAAAAACCAGCGAAAACTTCAGAAATCTTTTTTTGCGATGAGAACTATTGTTGCGTAAAAAATAAACGGTAAATGATTTTTTATCGGTTAAACATTATAACAAATTAAAAAATAGCGAACATTTAGGCTGATTGATGGAAAATGGAGCAAAAATCATCAAATTGTAAATTTGTTGCAAAAAATAACATACAAGGCGATTTTATTTATCCTGTGAAATTAATGCTTTTTTATTTTTTGTTATTAAAAACAATGACATGACTTGTGTTGGTGGTGTTTGGGTGTGAGCGGGTGACTGTGATCCGCCTATTACTTTGAAACTAAATTTCATTCCAAACTAGAAAAATTAACGGCCATCAATATATATTTAGAGCCGGAAAATATAATGCATGAGTGTTACATTTTTCATTCAGTACTGGCATTAAGGCTACGGGGGGCCGTCAGAACTGAACCATTCTAATAACTTTATCAGGAGCATAAATACATGAAAGCTTTCTTTAGTAAACTTTCACAATCAATTATGTTACCCATCGCACTGCTGCCTGCAGCGGGTATTATGTTGGGTATCGGGGGGAGTTTTACCAACCCTACCATGATCGAAGCGTACCAAATCGGTGTGCTGCAAGACGGAACCGTTCTAAATAGTTTCCTACAAGTTATGACTGCGGCGGGTGGTATTGTATTTGCTAACTTGCCAGTCATGTTCGCTTTGGCGATCGCGGTAGGTTTTGCTCGTGCCGAGAAAGGTGCAGCAGCACTGGCGGCGCTGATCTCTTACCTGGTAATGAACGTTGCGATTGCTAAGACTTTGGTTGTGGCCAACATGATCAACTTAGATACCAACACTGTGGTACTGATGGGTAGCGAATATCCAGGGGTACTGGCTGATATGCTGGGTATTTCTAATACACTAAGTATGGGTGTGTTTGGTGGTCTGATCGCTGGTGCGGTAACTGTGGTATTGCACAATAAATACCATGATGCCAAATTACCAGATTACCTAGGTTTCTTCGGTGGTGCTCGTTTCGTACCTATCATCAGCGCATTTGCTGCGCTGTTCTACGGTATTGTTCTGACTTTCATTTGGCCATTCTTTGGTGCTGCATTCGGTGCCATCGGTGCTGCGCTAGGTGAAATGACTGCATCAGGTCACGGTTACATTGCTTCTTTGATCTTCGGTATCATTGAACGTTCTCTGATCCCTGTTGGTCTGCATCACGTTTTCTACTTGCCTCTATGGCAGACTGAGATTGGTGGTACTGCTCAGATCGCTGGTGAGTTGATCAAAGGTACACAGAACATCTTCTTTGCTTCTCTGGCAACCGGTGATTTCTCTCAATTTACTTCAACTAACTTTATGACTGGTAAATTCCCGTTCATGATGTTTGGTCTACCTGCAGCTGCTTATGCAATGTATACCCTAGCAGATGACAACAACAAGAAAGCCGCTGGTGGTCTGTTGTTCTCAGTTGCTCTGACTGCATTCCTGACTGGTATTACTGAGCCAATTGAATTCACTTTCTTGTTCCTAGCTCCAGCGCTGTACTATGCGATCCACGTTCCTCTAGCGGGTCTGTCATTCATGCTGATGGATATGCTGAACGTTAAAGTGGGTATGACTTTCAGTGGCGGTTTCATCGACTTCAGCTTGTTTGGTATTTTGCCAGGTGTAACTGGTGCTGAAAACAACTGGTACTTTATCCCTGTAGTGGGTATTGCTTACGCATTCGTTTACTTCTTTGTCTTCCGCTGGTTCATCGTTAAATTTGATGTGAAAACCCCAGGTCGCAAAGGTAGTGCCGTAGCAGTAGTGTCTAAGCAAGATTACCATGCAGCAAAAGATGGCGCGGCTGGCAGCAATCAAAAAGCGCAAGACATGATTGAAGCTCTGGGTGGTGCAGAAAACATCGTTGATGTTGATGCATGTATCACTCGTCTGCGCATCACAGTAAAAGATGGTGCTCAAGTGAAAGATAACGATTTCTGGACTCAACAGCTTGGTGCTCGTGGTCTGGTTAAAGTTGGTGACACTGGCATTCAAGCCATCTATGGCGCTGAAGCTGCAGGTTACAAAGCTCAAATCAACGCTTTGCTTGGTAAGTAATGAGTATTGGTGACAAATTTAGAAGAACCGGAGCCTTTATCATCGACGTCATGGTGGCGAAGATGTTCACTCAGGTGGTGGTAACGGTTCTGATGGCGATGGTGACAGGGCTCTTTAGTGATAAAACTTCAGGGCTATCGTTAAACGATGCGATGGCTCTGCCAGTTTTGTTATTGATGATGCTGTTAATGTTATTACTGTTTATCGGTGTATATCTTGGTTTCGGTGCGATTTGCTTTAAGCAGATTGGCAAGTCACTGGGTAAATATCTGCTTCGAGTGGACAGTGGTGATTGGATCAAGCCGAAAGATTTGTCGTTATACTTAGCTCGCGAAAAAGAGAAGATAGTGTTTTTCTGCGCCACATTAGGATTGTATGCCGTTTATTCGGCAATTCAGTTCTACATGTATGGTGTTGAACCACTGCATGATACAAGAGCAAAGAAAAACGCTTGAACAATTGATACCCCGAAAGCCCGCAAAAAATGCGGGCTTTTTGTCGTTATCCCTAAACTAGCGTTTTTCGTGGTAGTGATAGGTGATAGCCTATTATCGGTAAATCATCCCCTTAATTATAAGAAGCTTGGTTTGGTGGCTGAACAAAGTTTGCGTGGTATCAAGAGATCTTGAGATCTGGAAAAATATAATGGTTACATTTTTGCTGGCTCCTAATCGTTAGGTTGTCAGGGCATGCCGTTGGCCTTGCTAGTAATTTGATCAGGAGGATAAACATGTTTAAGCACGCTTTTGCAAATTTGCAAAAGGTTGGTAAAGCTCTGATGTTACCCGTATCAGTATTGCCGATTGCTGGTATCTTGTTAGGGGTTGGGGCGGCTAATTTTAGTTGGTTACCAGAGGTGATTTCTCATCTGATGGAACAAGCTGGGGGCTCGGTATTTGGTCAAATGGCACTGTTGTTTGCGGTTGGCGTCGCACTTGGTTTTACTAATAATGATGGTGTGTCCGGTCTGTCAGCGATGGTTGGCTACAGCATCATGGTCGCGACCCTGAATGTGATGGCGACGGCCATGGGGGTTGATAAAATAGACACGGGTGTGTTGGGCGGTATCCTCGCTGGCGGTGTGGCAGCATGGTCTTTCAACCACTTCTATAAAATTCAGTTGCCAGAATACTTAGGTTTTTTTGCTGGTAAACGTGCGGTACCGATCATTACTGGCTTTATCTCAATTGCACTCGGTGTGATGTTGTCATTGATTTGGCCTCCGATTGGGGTGGTGATTGGTTCATTTTCTGATTGGGCGGCTAACCAAAATCCGGTGACCGCATTTGGTCTCTATGGCCTCGTTGAGCGTGCATTGATCCCATTTGGCTTGCATCATATTTGGAACGTACCATTTTTCTATCAAGCGGGTTCTTGTGTTAACGGTGTTGGTGACACGGTCAGTGGGATCATGACTTGTTTCTTGACCGCAGATGAGGCCTCACGTACGGCAGGTAATGGTTTTGGTCAGTTAGCTGGCGGCTATTTGTTTAAAATGTTTGGTCTACCCGCAGCCGCTTTTGCCATTGCCCATTCGGCTAAACCAGAAAATCGTGCCAAAGTTATGGGCATCATGGCCTCTGCTGCGCTGACGTCATTTTTAACCGGGATTACCGAACCGATTGAATTTTCGTTCTTGTTTGTTGCGCCTATCCTGTATGCGATCCATGCGGTATTAGCGGGTTTAGCTTATGTACTAACCAACGCATTCGATGTGGTGCATGGTCATGCGTTCTCGAATGGTTTCATTGATCTGGTTGTGCAATCGCCACGCGCAGATAACGTATGGCTACTCGTTGGGTTAGGTATGGGTTATGCGCTACTGTACTACCTAGTTTTCACATCAGTGATCCGGATATTGAACCTAAAAACGCCAGGGCGTGAAGATGAAAATGTCGACATCGTGATGTCTAGTAGCAATCAACTGGCGGGTGAGCTCGTGGCAGCATTTGGTGGTAAATCCAATATCAGCAGTTTAGATGCGTGTATTACTCGCTTGCGTGTCACTGTGGTCGATACCGCGTTGGTTGATCAAGACCAATTGAAGCAGCTAGGGGCGGCAGGGGTGGTTATGGTGTCTGGTGGTGTACAAGCGATTTTCGGTACTAAGTCGGATAACTTAAAAACGGAAATGGATGATTGGATCCGTACTCACGGCTAATATCATGCTTACTGTAATGAGAAAGGAGACCTTCGGTCTCCTTTGTATTGTGTGATAGTCGGTTCAGTTAGTGAATGTAACCGCAAGCCATAGTGGATCTTGTCTCCCGATTGGTGATGGGAGCCGTTTGGCCAATTTACGATGATTGTTTATCCATCGCTTTTTTGATACAGATGGCAGCCCCACCCCATGTGATGCCGAGACCAAGTATCATCATGATAATTGCACTGAATGTCATTAGTGAACCTCCTTTTGTGATCCTGCATTGATAAGAATTCCGGTCATAAATAGGGCGGCGATAATCGCCCAGCCGAGGGTTAAATCGTAACCGCCATAGCCCTCAGTCAAGAGCTCTTGCAGTTTGGTTGCGACAATAATTGCCAAAATAACCGGTGAAATGAAACGCAAACAGAGATCAAACCAAATTCCCACTTTGAAATCAGAAATACTATTAGCATATTTGCGTACATCGGAAATTTTTAGCAACCAGCTCATTAGGAGCAGCTCGACTAAACAGCTGGCCATGATCCCAACGTTGTTGGCAAAATGGTCAACCAGATCCAGCAGCAACAAACCGCCATTGGTGGCAAATGCCATGGAAACGAGTACTCCGCTACCAATCACGATATTGGCGGCCTTTTTGCGGCTCCAACCGAGTTTGTCAATAATCGCTGAGGTGACCGCTTCCATAATCGAAATATGCGAACTGAGGCCTGCAACCACTAAGGCGAGGAAGAATAAAGGCCCTAGAATATAAGGGATCGGCAGTAAATTGATCGCGGCGGGTAAGGTAACAAAAGCGAGACCAACGCCAGAGGAAACCACCTCGGTGAGCGGTTTGCCTTGCTCTTGCGCCATATAGCCGAGTACCGAAAAGATCATGATACCGGCTAGGATCGAGAAGCCACAGTTGATCAGCACGGTCATAAACGCGTTATTGGTGATATCGGATTTCTCGGGCAGATAACTCGAGTAGGCTAACATAATCGCGAAACCGATACTCAAAGTGAAAAATATCTGCCCGTAAGCCGCCGCCCACACCTTCACATCCCAAATTTTGCTGAAGTCAGGTTGGAACATGTAGTTCACACCATCCAATGCACCGGGTAGGAAAATCATCCGCGCGATGAGCAGCAGTACCATGATAAATAACACCGGCATCATGATTTTAGACGCTCGTTCAATGCCTTTTTTCACACCACCGACAATAGCGGCGTAAGTGATGCTCCAAGCGAGCAGCATAGCAAAGGCTATTTGCCACTGAATACCGCCTAATTGGGTTGGTGAATTATCACCCAGTTTGAGATATTCACTGAAGAAGAAGGCATTGGTATCGGTGCCCCAACTTTGGGTAAATGACATCCCAAAATAGGAAATAGCCCAGCCAATTACCGCAACATAATACACGGCAATCAGTGCCGCAATACCGACTTGAAACCAACCTAGCCACTCAAATTTAGTATGAATTTTGGCGAGGGTTTTCGGTGCAGAACCACGATTTTTTTGTCCCATGCTGAACTCGAGGATCATAAACGGGATCCCCGCAGTGATCATCGCGAAAAGATAAGGAATGAAGAATGCGCCTCCACCATTTTCGTAAGCCATATAAGGGAAACGCCAGATGTTTCCCAGGCCAATCGCTGACCCTACGGCAGCTAACACGAATCCTACTCGGGATCCCCATTGTTCTCGTTTCATAAACAACTCCTTGTCATATCCTAGGGGATGAAACTATTCGTCAGCACTTGCTGAATCTGAGAATGGCAACACCTAAGTCACCGGTACGGTGTTTGTCCGATAAACTTTTGTGCTATCATCCATGATTCCGCAAAAAGTTAGTTATATATATCGATTGCTGAGTGAAAACCTAGAATTTTATTCTTATTTATGCGCTGTGTGTTTGCGAAAACTGAAATAATCAGCTAGGCAATCGTTTGAGACTACCGTGTTATTGATTGAGTGGCAATACAATCGGTTGGTTGGATTTATGTTAAAACAAGGTTGTATTTGTTTTGTATGTCAACTTATAGCGAGCAATATCGGGCAACTTAGTGACGAATCTAGTGAATATGACTGAAGTATCGGCTCATCATCAATACAATTGTCTAAGATTAAACAAAGCGTATTTGTCCAAAAAAACACCACACTCTAGAAGGTATATCCCGTTTTGTGAGTCTGTTAAAACTTGCTTTATAGGCGGATAGTCAGCCCAATTTGCACCGAAGCTTGATTGAGCCAATCGGACTTAAATTTTATGACACAGTTTTCTGAAGATGGCAGAGTACAGTTTGCGCTTGAATCATTGTCAACCATCGAGCCTAGCCAGCGAAGTTGTGCATTGAGCGCAATGTGTGTCGCGATTCTATATTCCAACCCACCAAAGGCACTCGCGGAGAAGCCGTATTTATTATCGGCCCAGCTTACGTCGGTGTAGGTACCGCCAATGCCTAAGCCAAGGAAAGAGGAGAGCTGTGGTGACATCGGGTAGTAAATGCTACTTTGAAAATGCAGCGAATGCAGATGCGCATCTTGATTAGGCAGGGTTTCAACTTGAGTGGGTTGGGCGGAATAAAATAAGCCGACTCGCCCTTTTTCATAGGGCATTTCAAGCGCTATAGCATAGTGAGTCGAACTATCCAGATTATATTTATTACTATTTTGGTCAATAACTTTACCGCCTAATGAATAGCCAATCGAAGGGGTCAACATCCACTCAGCATTGACCAATGATGAAAAAATTAAAAGTAACGCATTGAAAATAAATAAAAATATTTTACGCATATCTAAACCCTAGCCAAGTTTTTGACGATGCTTTTATTGTGATAGTAATGGCAGAATTATGCACAAAAAAACCACAATTCTTGAAGATACTTCACACCGATGCTATTACTTTGCTGGATGATCAAGGAGGTGTTATGGAACAAGATCTGAAATATGCATTAGCAATAGTCGTGATCATTTTTGGCATTTTACTGGGATTTGGAGCAATTACCCTTATCCACTAGCCTAGGTATTTATCGATGAATATCTTGCCGCTAAATTGTGGAGGCGTGGTTTCTGATGCTGGGCCGAAGCTCAACACGCAGCATTTTGCAAAATACATCGGTGGTAAACAGGCTTTGGTTGCTCAAGGTGGTGGCCAGAGAGGAATATTTACCGCTGGTGTATTAGATGCGTTTCTTCTTGCTAATTTTGATCCTTTCCATGAGTTTTATGGCACTTCGGCGGGTGCTATGAATTTGTGCGCCTTTTTATCCGGTCAAGTGGGGTTAAGCAAAGCGTTTATCTTAGAGTTGACCACTCGTAGCGAGTTTTTCCATTTATTGAGCTACGTACGGCGTAGGCAATATATCAATATGCAGTGGGCATTAGATCGGGTGTGTGAATCTCCTTATGGTCTAAATTTGGAGCTTGCTCGTCAAACGTTAGGTCAACGCAAGGCTTATGCCGCCGTGACTGAAGTTGATAACCTAAAAGATGCTTATTTGCCAATGTTGGGCAGCGATTGGCAGCAAGTGCTACTGGCGACTTGTGCGATACCGGGTTTGTACCCAGAACCGGTTACGTTTGCGGGTAAGAGCTACATTGATGGCGGTGTTTCAGCGTCGATTCCGGTGCAAGAAGCTTGGCGTAAACAAGCTCGTTGTATTACCGTGATCCGCACTGAATTTATCCCCGAGCATGATCATACCGCTGTGCCATCTGTGGTTGCTCTCCCAGAGTGGTGGCCCGAGCAGTTGAATTATTTACAACAACGATTACAGCATAAATGGTCAGGATGGCGTCAAGAGTGGCGTGATTTTCTACACCAGCAAAGGCTAAGAGCGAAGCTGCAGCAGGGCGAAAAACATTTCCCTGCACTCAATGGTGGGCGTTGGCTATTCGGTGCCGATGATATTTATCGGTTCAGCCACTTATTTGGCAGTCAATTTGATGCTGGGTTGGCCGATTTATTGATGGTGCATTATCAGACTTATGCATTGACCTGTGAATTTCTTAATCTGCAGCATAATGACACTTTTATTGTTCAAATTATGCCAAGTGAACCGCTGCACGCCAACTCGCTGCTCAGTTCATCACAAGCCTTACTGCATGATTATCAACTGGGTCTTAAAGCTGGCGAGCAATTCTTGACCACATATCATCAGGCAAGCGAATTATGTCGTTGATGGTTTGAATTGTCATTTAGATATTCACTCCGTGTAGTTGCCCCACTAAGGCATATCTTCTACGTCGATTATTGTCGGAATATAAAGCCCAATAATTGGATATAAAACACAAACTTCTAGAGATGTGCGTGATACTTGTCACGCCTATTTGACAAATAGCTTCACAATTACTTCGCAAAGTAAAAAAATTAGTTTGTTGTTGAATTTCGGAGCGCCGCATGTACATGGCTCAACCCGGCCATATTGATCATATCAAGCAGATCAATGCTGGCCGCGTATATAAACTGATCGACCAAAAAGGGCCAATCTCTCGTATTGATTTATCAAAGGAGAGTGAGCTTGCGCCAGCCAGTATCACCAAAATTACCCGCGAATTGATTGATGCCCATTTAATTCATGAAACGACAGTACAAGAAGCCACCAGTCGAGGGCGTCCTGCGGTTGGTTTGCAAACCAATAATTTCGGGTGGCAATTTCTTTCGATGCGTCTTGGCCGAGGCTATTTGACCATTGCGTTGCACGAACTGGGTGGTGAAGTACTGATCGATACCAAAATTGATATTCATGAAATTGATCAAGATGATGTACTTTCCCGTTTATTGTTTGAAATTGAAGAGTTTTTCCAAACTTATGCCACTCAGTTAGATCGGGTAACCAGCATTGCGATTACCCTGCCAGGTTTAGTGAATTCTGAACAAGGCATTGTGCTACAAATGCCGCATTACAATGTGAAAAACTTAGCGTTAGGACCGGCAATTTATAAAGCGACAGGGCTACCGGTGTTTGTTGCCAATGATACCCGGGCTTGGGCGTTAGCTGAGAAATTGTTTGGTCATGCTCAAGATGTTGATAATTCAATATTAATTTCTATTCATCATGGGTTAGGTGCTGGCATTGTGTTGGATGGGCGAGTGTTGCAAGGCCGACATGGCAATATTGGTGATTTAGGGCATATTCAAATTGACCCTAAAGGTAAACCATGTCATTGCGGAAATTATGGCTGCTTAGAAACGGTGGCATCTTCACAAGCGATTCGCGATCAAGTCACAACCCGTATTATGGAAGGGGAAGCGAGTTGCCTGGCTGCCAGTGAAGAAATTTCGATTGAGGATATTTGTGCCGCTGCGGCGGACGGTGACTCACTGGCTGTCGATGTCATTCAACAACTGGGCCGTTATTTAGGCGCTGCGATTGCGATTGTGATTAACCTATTTAACCCAGAAAAAATCTTGATTGGTGGTGTGATTAATCAAGCGAAAGCGATTTTATACCCTTCGATTGAGCAGTGTATTCGTGAGCAGAGTTTGCCGGTTTATCATCAAGATTTGCCATTGGTGGAGTCACGTTTTTATAAACAGGCGACCATGCCTGGTGCGGCATTGATCAAGCAGGCGTTGTATGACGGCCTGTTATTAATGAAAGTGGTAGAAGGTTAACTTAATGATTTTCTTGGTGAGAATATCAGTCTTACTTGGATTTTAAGCGTAAGCTAGCGGTATACTGTTAGCGAACTCTTTATTGAACGGAATTTTGTATGTCAAGCATTTTGAACACGGTCGATCAACGTACGAATCTGGTCGGTGAAAATCGATTGGAGCTGTTACTGTTTAGCCTCAATAGTCGTCAAATCTTTGCGATCAACGTGTTTAAAGTGAAAGAAGTCATCAAAGTTCCACGTTTGACTCGCATGCCTGGATCGCACCCACACATCACCGGAGTTGCCTCACTGCGTGGTGAGCCGGTACCGGTGATCGATTTACGTTCAGCGATTGGTTTTCCTCCCTCTCGAGATCCTGCGGCGGAACAAAACCTGATCATTACCGAATATAACCGTAGTGTGCAGGGTTTTCTGGTTGGGCAGGTGCGCAACATTATTAATACCGCGTGGACTGAAATCCAACCACCGCCCAAATCGGCCGGTAAAGCTAATTATTTGACTGCGATAACTCATATTAAAGAGCACAATCAAATCGTCGAGATTATTGATGTTGAGAAAGTGCTGGCTGAAATTGTGCATTATGATGCCTCGATCTCGGCACAAGTGTTGGATCATGCTTTGCTCGATAATATGGTAGGACGTACGGTGTTAATCGTTGACGACTCTTCAACTGCACGCAATCAAGTAAAAGATACCCTTTCACAGCTTGGTTTGAACATCATCGAATGTCGTGACGGTTTAGAAGCGCTGCATCTTTTGCAAACCTGGTGCGACCAAGGTAAGAATATTTATCAAGAGTTACTGTTGATGATCACCGATGCCGAAATGCCAGGCATGGATGGCTATAAGCTGACCAATGAAGTGCGCAATGATCCGCGCATGCAAGATCTTTATATCACACTGAATACTTCGCTCAGTGGCAGCTTTAATGAAGCGATGGTGCAGAAAGTGGGTTGTAACCGTTTTATTTCTAAATTCCAACCTGATTTGCTGGTACAAGTGGTTCAAGAGCGGCTGAGAGAAGTGTTGGCTTAATATTTTGACTTGTTCTAGACGCAAGGCTCTCACCTGAGCCTTGTGTAAACCGCGATGAATTACCATCATAGTGTTATCACAACCACAGCTGAGCTGTGATGGGTCATAATAAGGCGAGTACAATACCACCTATGGTTGCCGCTGCGGAAAGATATTGCCCTGCGGAGTAGGAGGAGTCCTCGACTTTTTTCATGTTATCTGGGTGATCCATACCTAATGCCCCATAGGTGAAAGATTCCACCTTATCTCCTACCGTCTTATCTTTACTGGTGGGAACGGTACTGCCTCGTTCAAGCTCCTGTAATGCCGCCAACAAGGCTCGACCTTCTTCTGATAAAGTCACTCGGTTCGATTCGACTGATAACGGTGTCGTTGTCGAGTCTGGCTTAATTGGGGCCTGAGAAATTAGATTGGGGTGGGATGGCCGTGTTTGTACGGTTCCTGCGCCTACTGGGTTCATTTCTCTCTCCTAACTCATCACTCAGATAATGTATCGGCGGCAATCGAAAAAACTTGTGCGCTTTTTGTTCGTTACCGATAAAAATAGGCAAGCAAATGCTGTGCCTATTTTTAGACCTGTAGTGATAGAGCCGAGTATTATTGGCAGATGAGATCAGTATTGCGATTTTTCAGCGCTTGGATTGCAGCCGCTTGATGGGCTTTTTGCACATAGCGCACTGGTGGCGTTAGCACCTGCAGTTGATAATCAAGGCTAGTATGGGTGACATCACCGACCGGGGTAATGATCACCACGTTGAGCTCTGGGTTACGACGTAGAATCGAGGCCGCGGTTCCTAATCCCTGTTGAGTATGGAACATACCGGCAATGTGCAATACTTGGCGTTCTGGATGGGCGGCAAGATAGGTAACAATACTTTCGGCCATGGTTTCATCCCAAGTCACTTGCGCAGCATACTGATTTTCGTTTTGAGCCGGATTGCCATGATGCATGGAAGCCATAAAGGTGCGTTTATAAGGCGAATCTTGAGTGTTGATTTCAGCTGCTAGCCACTGGCGCTGCTCTGGGGTTAGCCGCTCAATATACTCAATGCCGATTTGACCAATACAGCGCACGATGGGCTTCGGGGCATTAGCGGCTAGAATGGGCAGTTGTTGGCTTTTGGCCAGTTCGACTAAAGGGCGGTAGTCACTTTCATAATTTGGCCAAGCATTGCTTTGTTGGATCAGGTACTGCTCACCAATTTTACCCGCTAAATACTCATTGAGCACTGGTTGGGCATCACGGGTAAATTGCTCCATCGAAAGTGTCATCGCGTGACCCTGTTCGGCTAATTGTTTAAGCAGATCAGTCTGGAAGCGATGGATACCAGCGTGGGTATGCCATTCTCCTATCAAGATAACATCGGCATTTTTAATCTCAGACGGAAGTTGGTGAATAGAGATCCATTCACCTTGTGGTGTCGCCAGCTGATAATCGTAGAATGTATTGATTGGTGAGGGGGCTGTTGAGCAGCCGGTCAGACTAATAGCAAGAAACAGTGCAGCAATCATGCGCATAAAATGGCCTCCATAAAATGAAGCTTATGGTACTGGAGGCCTCTCATATACGCAATCAATGAGAATTATTATCAGTTATTTTCGTAAATAAACTCGCAGCATAAAATCCGCTTCACACATAAAAGTTTCGCTGTTGCCGACTTGCTGTTTAAATGTCTCACTGGCTCGCCATGCGAAAGGGGTCATTTGCAAAAGATCGGCCGCTTCTGAGCCATTGAGTGTCATTGGGTAGTGCAGTTGGCACTCTTCAACCAGTTCAAACCCATCTAAGGTCTCTGCTTGCTCTGGATGCAAGCGTACTTGGTCATAAATGCCTTGTTTAAATTGGTAGAGATGACGTGCAGCAGGAGTGACGGTGATCACCACGCCACCTTGTTGTACACAGCGCTGTAATTCACTCTCTTTGCAAGGGGCATAGATGCGGATCACAGCTGCAAGGCTTTGATCGGCAAATGGCAGTCGGTGGCTAGAGGCGACGGTAAATTGGCAATCTGGGTAGCGTTTTGCCGCGTAACGGATCGCGACTTTAGAGATATCTAACCCCACCGTTTGCGCCAAATCATCTTGTTGGCGCACAGCATTAGCAAAAAAATCGGTGTAGTAGCCTTCGCCACAACCAATATCCAGCAGGGTTTGTTGATGGCCGGTGAGGTATTTTTGGCACAGCTGCGCGACTTTTTCACGCATCGGCGCGTAGTGGCCGGTTTGTAAAAAACGTCGACGAGCTTGGGTCATCTCTTGGTTATCGCCGGGATCTTTGGAGCGTTTGTGCTGGACGGGCATCAAGTTGACATAGCCCTCTTTCGCGACATCAAACTGATGGCGATTAACACAAGAATAGGCGTTGTGATTTAGCACGAGTGGATGCTCGCAAAGGGGGCATAAAAAGGTCATGGTGGTCTCAAACAACGAAATTGACGGCTAAGTTTAGCGATAGTGGCATCAAATAAAAAGTGACACGCTGGTTTTAGCGCTGCTCAACTTTTACTGACTCGCTGAGGCTCGTAATTAAATCACGGCCTCAGCGAGTCAGTTGACTGGTTAGAAGTTAAAGGCGATCCCGGTTGAGAGGAAAGTGGATTTTTGATCAAAAAAGTTGATCACGTCATTGGTTTCTCGGATACCAGCCATGGCGTTCAGTGATACGTTTTTCCAGCCAAATGGTGCGCGATAAGCGTACAGTGCAAATGCACTCCAGCGTTGAGCATCGCGTGTTGCGGAAAAAATCGGGTGTTCGGTCTGGTAGTCTTCTTGGCCATAGCTGAGAGTCATAAATAATGCTTGCTGGCCGAAAAAATGATTGAGACTGAGTTGGTAATCTAGTGCATTAAAATCAAATGCATCTCCTTCGGCATCGCGTTTGGTATAGCTGACCTGCGGGACTAAAGACCAAGCTCGACTGATTGGTAGCGATACTTCGGCTGACATTTGTTGGTAGATACTGTTGCGATTGAGTAATCCTCTGTCTATAGCGCTCCATTTATCTTCGCTAGCACTCTGCTCTTTATCCACTTGGTAATCTAGATAGGCGTAGCGCAGCGTGAGCGGTAGTGCAAAAGGTGCGGTATAGGCGATACGCCCACCTTGGGCGGTGATATCGGTGGTCGATCTTGCCGCTTGTGTTAGATAAGGATCACGCCAGGTTTCATTAACTCCTGGCAGGGCAGGAAAATATGCCAAGGTGATTTGGCCAAGCTGATCAAATTTATGCGTAATTCCGAGTTCAGCTTGCAGTTGCCCTTCAATCACCTGATCGGAGCTTTGACCAGCAAAAAATTGAGTTTTTCCGGAAGCAAAAGTGTATTGCACATTACCTAAAGGCATGAATCGCATTTTAGATGTGGTGTGTCCCGATTGCTGTAAATTGGGGGTGAGCGCATTATCATCATTGGTATTCATCTGTGATTGAGTGCGTGCGTAAAAGCTATTAAGACTCAATGTGAAGTCCCAGCCTGGCTGATTTCTATCGGAAGAGGCTTGGGCGGTCAGTGACAGAGATAATAAAGGCAGCACACTAAGGTAGGTATAGAGGGGTTTCATTAGATTTCCAAATGATGCGGTACATAATCATTAATTATACCTTGAGCTATGCTAAGCGCTATGTTGAAAACGTAAATTAACGTGTAGGGCTACAACCGAAAAAGGTAACTGATTGAAAGAAAAGCAGTGTACGCGCTTTGGAAGGTTAAGTTCGTTTACAATAGCGTTAATTGCACTGCTTTTTAGGCGTTAGGCGAGTTTTTATTGTGCTGAAATGTGCGTGATTAATTGATAGCTTTGCCCCGGTTGTAAAGTTTTACCTGCGCTTAATGAGGGGGCGTGTAGGGTTGATTCAACACATAAGAAATGTCGATATCCTTCATCGTTCATATCGGCCATTGCTTGTGCACCTTGTAACCAAGGATTCCACACCACAGCACTATTATGGCCTTGATTTTCGATCATCACCTTGCGATTCAGTTGCGAGTCTTGAATAGTGACTAGTGCTTCAGGCTGGGTATAAACGCGATCTATCGCATCAGAGAGAGTCAGTGGCGCATGGCTAGAACAAATCAGGTTGTTTTGCAGGCTATCCATGTAAGTTGGGCCAATACCCGTGGTCTCGGTCTGTTGAATATCACCCACTTGAAGGTAGGAGTGCAGAGCGCCTGAAAATGTCCACGCTTGGTGATCGGTATTGGTAATATGCAGTGTTACTTTGAGGCTTGCTCCGATCTCAACTTGTAGACGCAGCTCAAATTGGTAGGGCCACAGTGCCAAGCTTTCACTCGTCACCGGTAATCCGAGCATTACTATCACACCTTGTTCATTTTCTCTATGCTCGATCAGTTGCCACTCTTGACTGCGGGCAAAACCATGTGCAGGGGCTGCAATGCGGCCAAACCAAGGCCAACAAATTGGGATACCACCGCGTAGCGCAGTTTTGCCATCAAAAATTGCTTGTGGGCTCATCCACAGCAGATCCGCTTGGCCTTGAGGTTGGAAGGAAATCACCTGTCCACCGTGTAACGAAATCGCCGCACTGGCTTTATCGTGCATAATCCGCACAATTTTTATTTGGTCTAGTTCTGCAATCGTAACGCAATCAGAGAGTACCGCAACGGTATTCAAAGCATGTAAATCCATCTTAATTTCCTTAAATCTGCATTTCAGCCGGATCTGAGATTGATATCGCCTTCCTACTTGAAGCGGCAGCGGTGTTCGTTCACTCCAATCACATAGTTTACCCATGCTCATGGGGACTTACTCACTTGTCGCCTAACTGCAACTCCAAGTTGTTGGGGTATAACATCAAGAGGTTCCAATATTGAATGACCAAATCCCAGATACCAAAAAGGCGACCCGAGAGTCGCCTTTTTGTCTAACGAATTTCTTCGCTAATCACCACATTACTTAGAGATGTGTGCGATCAGGTCAAGAACTTTGTTTGAGTAACCGATTTCGTTGTCGTACCAAGATACAACTTTAACGAAGTTATCAGTTAGCGCGATACCTGCTTTAGCATCGAATACAGAAGTTTGAACTTCACCGATGAAGTCTTGAGATACTACTGCATCTTCAGTGTAGCCTAGAACGCCTTTCAGTTCGCCTTCAGAAGCTGCTTTCATTGCTGCACAGATAGCTTCGTAAGATGCACCGTTCTTAAGGTTAACGGTTAGGTCAACTACAGAAACGTTGGCAGTTGGTACGCGGAAAGCCATACCAGTCAGTTTGCCGTTCAGTTCTGGAAGAACAACGCCTACTGCTTTCGCTGCGCCAGTTGAAGATGGGATGATGTTTTGAGAAGCACCACGACCACCGCGCCAGTCTTTCGCTGAAGGACCGTCAACAGTTTTTTGAGTTGCAGTTGTTGCGTGAACTGTAGTCATCAGGCCTGATACGATACCGAAGTTGTCGTTCAGTACTTTAGCGATAGGAGCTAGACAGTTAGTAGTACAAGAAGCGTTAGAAACGATATCTTGACCAGCGTAAGAAGCGTGGTTAACGCCCATTACGAACATTGGAGTCTTGTCTTTTGAAGGACCAGTCAGAACAACTTTCTTCGCACCAGCGGTGATGTGTTTACGAGCTGTTGCGTCGTCTAGGAATAGACCAGTTGCTTCAGCTACTACGTCAACACCGATTGCATCCCATTTCAGATCTTCTGGGTTACGTTCAGCAGTTACACGTACAGTTTTACCGTTAACGATCAGGTTACCGTCTTTAACTTCAACAGTACCGTTGAAACGGCCGTGAGTTGAGTCATATTTCAGCATGTACGCCATGTAATCTACGTCGATCAGGTCGTTAATACCTACAACTTCGATGTCATTGCGCTCTTGCGCTGCACGAAAAACGAAACGACCGATACGGCCAAAACCGTTAATACCAACTTTGATAGTCATTATAGTTGCTCCACAACTTAATTTCTGATTAAAGATAACTGGTAGTAAAATTACAGAATCCAGTTAAAAGCTGCAACAGATAATCGGGCTTAACTTGTTCAAAGTCAAAAAAAGCGCGGCTTTTTTTCACAATTGTTTGCAACTGATGAACTTTTAAACTTAGACCTGCGGGTTATGCCTACCAATTGGTGTTGCGTGTGGCGATATCTCCGTTCACACACATAACAAAATTGTACTTAAAAAGTGTAAAAAGTATGTGCTACATTGCTTGGCTTAGGCAAGTTATTTCACCAAGAAATGGTGATCTAAACGATAAATAATAAGGAAATCAACAGCGTGAAATTTACCTCAGAAAATCAGTGCAAGCCTGATGAATACTGGCGTGAGCAGTTAACCGAGCAGCAGTACCATATCTGCCGTCAGCAGGGAACAGAAGCGCCATTTTCCGGAATTTTGCTGCACAATAAAGAGACCGGTTTTTACCACTGTACTTGTTGTCAGACCGCACTGTTCAGTTCGGAAAATAAGTACGATTCAGGTTGTGGCTGGCCGAGTTTTGATGCACCGCTCAATCCACAAGCGATTCGTTATTTAAAGGATCTTACTCACGCTATGGTACGCACCGAAATCCGCTGTGCTGCCTGTGATAGCCACCTTGGTCATGTGTTTGAAGATGGCCCGAATACGACGGGGTTACGCTTTTGTGTTAATTCGGTGTCGTTAGTTTTCAACAAAAAGTGAATAAAGCGGTGAGTTTAGCACCGCTGATGTTGGTTTTTCCGACAATTCACAGCTCGGCAATGAGCGATTGTTTGTAGCTGCCATTACGCAGCGCTTTGGTGATGGTGTTAGCGATGCGATCCAGTTCAGCAAATTGCTGTGGATTAAACGGGTAGAGCCGTTTCATTTCTGCCGCTGAGGCAACCGCGACTCCAAACTCTTTGCTCACCATTGCCCACACATACGCCTGTTTTGGATTATGCAATGCATGATAATTACTGGCTAACGCTTGCAAGATCTCCACATTACGTGGTTTGCCATTACCCAGTTCTAGCGATCGATGCAACAGTTGCACTGTTTTGGCTTTGTCGCGATCGGTATAAAACGTAGCCAGTGCGTATTGCATTTCGGCGGTTTCGAGCGCGGGTTGGCCTTCGAGCTGCAAAAATGCCCGGCGAGCATGGTTATCACCAATTTGACTCCATAAAAAATAGAGTGCTGCGGGCGAATTGGATTGTCTGAGTTTGGCGACAATCCGCTCTTGATCTTGGGTCGCATTGATCAACGCATTAAAGCGATTCTCTTTGAGTTTGGCTTGGTCAATTACTTGGATCTGCGAAGCGAGCTCAAGGCATTGTTGATAGGTGCTGACCAATTGATATTCTTTGATGATCTTATCATCACTTGGTGATTTCAAAATTTCAAAACGATGCCAAATCAGGTCAGTGCGCGGAATACGGCATTGTCCATCACCGAGATTAAGCTGCTCACAGCGCAGGTTGGGGTTATCAGTACACAGTTTTTCGGTATTGTTACGATTCTCGAAACAGCCATTGAGCAGAGTTAGGCTAGCGACGAGCAGTAGCGGTTTAGTCAAATTCATGATATCGACCTGTGATCAAATACACTGATTTATTGGGTTATGGTTGACGAAACTAAAGCGTCATCTCACCACGCAGTACCTGTTGCATCCGAGTTTTCACCTCTTGATAAGACAGATTTTGGCTGAGCAGATAGTGCAGTTTGGCCAGTGCCGCTTCTGGCGTCATATCATAACCGCTGATCACCCCGGCATCGGCCAGCGCACAACCGGTGGCATAACCACCCATGTTCACTTTGCCTGCGAGACACTGGGTCAGATTGACCACCAATACCCCACGCTCTGAAGCCGCTTTCAACTGAGCCAGCAGTTGTGGGTTTTGTGGTGCATTACCTACGCCAAAGGTGAGTAGAATCATGGCATTCACCGGTTGGAGCAAAGTATTGCGGATCACCTCATGAGAAATACCTGGGTACATGGTGATCACTCCAATCGGTTGTGGCGTGATGGCGTTGACTTTAAATGCGCCGCTGGGTTTTTCATCCACTTTGACATTGGCACTGAGCTCAATATTGATCCCTGCTTCAAGCAATGGTGGCAGGTTTGGTGAACTAAACGCGCTAAAGCCATCGGCGTGTGATTTACGGCTCCGGTTGCCACGCATGAGACGATTGTTAAAAAATAGCGTGACTTCATTGATCGGGTAGTTGGCGGCAATATGCAATGCATTCAGTAGGTTAGCTTGGCCATCAGATCGCAGATCTGCAAGGGGGATCTGTGAGCCTGTTACAATTACTGGCTTCGCTAAATTTTCAAACATAAATGACAGGGCTGAGGCGGTGTAAGCCATGGTATCCGTACCGTGCAGGATCACAAAACCATCATAGTTGTCGTAGTTGGCGGCAATATCGTCGGCGATAATTTGCCAATCGGTCGGGGTCATGTCCGAAGAGTCGATTAACGGATCATACTCATGGATAGTAAACAGTGGCATTTCGGGGCGGTGAAATTCCGGCATCCCAGCGAGCTGTTTTTCCATAAATCCTGCTACAGGTACGTAGCCGTGGTCGGATTTTTTCATGCCAATGGTGCCGCCAGTATAGGCGATATAAATATGTTTTCTGGCCATTGCGAGAAATCACTCAGTGTAGGGAACAGTGCGGCGATTATAGCGAAAACTCTTGCAATAAAAAGAGGCGCTTCGAGTAAAGCGCCTCGCTAGATCAAGGGATGTGACCGAATAGACTATTCAACTTGGCAGGGCAAACAGAACGCATACTGCCCTTTAGGATCATTCAGTTGATTAAGTAAGTGGGTTTGTTGTTGCCACTCACCGAGCAAAGGTTGCAGTGATTTAGGCCACAGAGCGGCAATATCCAAACCCGCATTAATCCGTACTTGACCAAGTAGGTCTTGTAAAAATTGCTGGATAGGGCTCAATGGCTCTTCCACCCAATACAGGTTGTATTGCTCAAGCTTGGCCAGATCGGCGGCGAGGCGCACCGCGTCGTCAAAATCGCCCAACTGATCGATCAAGCCGAGATTTAGCGCATCTTGTGCGGTCCACACTCGGCCTTGAGCAATCTCATCCACGGCTTGGATGCTCAGTCCACGCTTTTCGGCCACCAGCGAAATAAAGCGTTGATAACCATGCTCAATACCCAGTTGAATTGCCTCTTTCGCCCCTTGGGTTAACCCTGTGGTTAAGCCTTGTCCTGCAAATGGCGTTGTACCCACTCCATCGGTATAGATACCAAGCTGGTTAAGCCCTTTTTCAAAGGTGGTGATCACGCTAAAAATACCAATCGAACCGGTAAGGGTAGTGGGTTGGGCGACGATTTTATCGGCGCTCATCGAAATCCAGTACCCGCCTGAGGCGGCAAGGCTTGACATGGAAACCACCACGGGTTTGCCTGCGGCTTGTAGCGCTTCCATCTCATTGCGGATCACTTCGGAGGCAAAAGCACTGCCTCCCGGGCTATCAACGCGTAATACGACCGCTTTGATCTTGTTGTCGTTGCGCGCTTCACGCAGCAATCCAGCGACGGTATCGCCGCCGATGCTGCCACGCGGTTGTGAACCATCCATAATCGCGCCACTGGCGACTACCACGGCGATATCGTTAGCAGCATTATTCTGAGCTGGCTTGATGCTCGCTTGGTATTCGTAGTAGCTGATCGCGTTATAGCTGTCTTTGCCATCACTGCCAAAAGTTTGGCTTAACGCTTGGCGCATTTGCTGACGGGTTGCCAATTCATCGACTAAGCCAACTTGTTGTGACAGCGCGGCTAAATCACCGCCGACCGCTTTCAACTGTGCAACAAACTCATCCATGCTTGGGGTTAGCGCAGTGATCTCAATTTGGCGATTGGTTGCCACGTCATCGAGATAGGCGCTCCATAGCTGAGTTAACCAACGTGAGGCCGATTGACGCGCTTCATCGGACATATCATCACGGATAAAAGGCTCAATCGCGGATTTGTAAGTGCCGACTCGGAAGACATGCGTGGAGACCTCTAATTTCTCCAGCAAGGTTTTGTAATACATCGAGTAAGCACTGTAGCCTTTGAGCAGCACAGCACCATCTGGCGCGAGGTAAATTTTGTCGGCATAGCTGGCGAGGTAATATTGGCTCTGATTGTAAAAATCGCCTACCGCATAGACCGGTTTGCCGGACGATTTAAACTCGTTGATCGCTTTGGCGATGTAGCGCAGTTTGGTCAAATTGGTTTCTGGCATATCGGCCAGTGCCAACACTAATCCTGTGATTTTGGTGTCATTTTTGGCATGGCGTAGGGTTTCAACAATATCAAATAACACGTTTTCACGTGGTAATTCATCGCCAAACGCGCTGCCGGCAAAAGAATCCATCGCTTTAAATTGTGAATTTTGCTCCACAATCGGCCCAGAGAGATTGAGCACTAAAGCGGAGGATTGATTGAGGCTGGGTAGCGGAGCATCGGCTTGGGTATAAATAAAATAAATGATGCCAATGGTCAGTAGGAAAAAAAGATTAGTCAGTGCCAGCCTGATAAAGGTAAGGGTTTTCCAGATCCCTTTTAACAACAAACCAACAAAACGAAATAGTGATTTCATGGTGTCTCCAGACCAATAGAGTGCCCAGCACTCCAAGCTTCAGATGTATAATGCCTATTCACACAATGCAGCACATCCTACGTTATCTGATCAGGGCAAACAACCGTAACCTTACTCGTTGTTTCATTAATGTAAAAATATTTACCCACCACCAAGAGCGAATAGCATTGTCCGGTGATGGGGAGGCGCTTATTGATAAGCTACTACAAAATCACGGTTTTATTACCATGCACAAAGACATGGTCGTTGAGCACTTTATTGAGTGCTTTGCTCAGCACATTTTTCTCAACATCATGCCCAGCTTGCGCCATATCTTCGGCATTGAATGTGTGGTCAACCGGGATCACATCTTGCTTAATGATTGGTCCTTCATCGAGATCATTGGTAACAAAGTGGGCGGTAGCACCAATGATTTTCACTCCGCGCTGGTAAGCTTGCTGATACGGTTTAGCGCCAATGAATGCAGGTAAAAAACTGTGGTGTATATTGATGATTTTATGGTGAAATTGTTCCACAAAAGCTGGGGTGAGTACGCGCATGTACTTAGCGAGCACCAGATAATCCGGTTGATATTGGTTAATCACCGCTAATAATTGCTGCTCGTGCTGCTCTCGAGATAACCCCTCATGGGACACACAGTGATAAGGGATCTCAAAGCGCTCGGTTAAACGCTGTAAGCTATCGTAATTGCCGATCACTGCGGCAATCTCAACATCTAAACTGCCATCGTAGTTTTTGATCAGAATATCGCCCAGACAATGCGCTTCTTTGGTCACCAGAATGACCACTCGCTTACGTGTCGAGTCGATCAGAGTACGTTTAGCGCCTTCTGGCAGTGCGTGATCGAGGTCAGCCAGCAGCGTTGTATCGTTGAAATAACCTTCCAACTCGGTACGCATGAAAAAATGACTGCTGGCATTGTCGACAAATTCATTGTTATGAATGATATTGAGTTGATGCTTGTAACAAATATTGGTGATCTTAGCGATCAGTCCCGGCGCATCAGGGCAATGCGTCAGCAAGGTTTTTCTTTCCATTAATAACTACTTCCATGCAAAAATAAATATCCCCTAGTTACGACTAGAAGCCACATGATGACTTAGCGCAATCTCCTAATGGGGTAGTGCAAATCTTTGATTGTAAAAAACCAATCGGTGCTAGCTGAATGGTGATGCAGCCCGCAATCGCGTACCTATAATTAATCTATTATCAAAATAGATTCAATCGGTTTAGCCAAGCAATACACAGGTTTATCAGCGATTGCATCGTGATTTTCTTATTATTAAGAGTAGTAAGGTGGTGGTATGGATAAAGAACTTCTTGCACGTAAGTTGTATGTTGAGCGAGTTGAAGCGCTGCTTGGCGCTCAGTCACTGAATGAGAATATGTTAGAAGAAATGTGGCAGCATCGTACCTCTCCAGGGGATGCCGCTAAAGCGCTGACCAATAGCCCCATTTCTGCTGGTGAGCGACCCGCTTGGTTGGCTCGTTATCTGCATCGCAACTAATACTTACTGTGTGGTGCGCGTGAGATTGTCATTCGCACCACTGTCAAAAACCTGCCATAATCGCGCCATTTCCGTTGCACACTGAACTGGCATGATTGAAAAAACCTTCTCTCAGCAAGGCGCATTAGGCCAAGCGATCCCTGGCTTTCAACCGCGACAACCACAAGTCGATATGGCCAAAGCAGTGGCCAGCGCGATTGCTCACCAAACTCAATTAGTGGTGGAAGCGGGTACCGGCACCGGTAAAACCTTCGCCTATCTGGTTCCTGCTTTGTTGAGTGGCAAAAAGGTGATCATCAGTACCGGTTCAAAAAACCTGCAAGAGCAACTTTTTCACCGCGATTTACCCTTGATGGTCAGTGCATTAGGCTTTTTTGGCCAAGTGGCGCTGCTGAAAGGGCGAGCCAACTATCTATGTCTTGACCGTTTAAGTCGGCAAATGATCGAAAGTCATACTCCCGAAGCTGATCCGGCACTACTCACTCAGTTGGTCAAAGTGCGCAGTTGGGCATCGAGTACCCAAAGTGGCGATTTAGGTGAATGCGATGATTTGGCCGAAGATAGCCCTGTGATTGCGACGATTACCTCAACCAATGACAATTGTTTAGGTAAAGAGTGTCCGAGTTATCAAGAGTGTTTTGTGTCCAAAGCGCGGCGGCGCGCTATGGAGGCCGATGTAGTGGTGGTTAATCATCACCTCTTTTTGGCCGATCTGGCGATCAAAGAAACCGGATTTGGTGAGTTAATTCCCGAAGCAGAAGTGTTTATTTTCGACGAAGCCCATCAATTGCCGGATATTGCCAGCCAATATTTTGGTCAATCGGTATCGAGTCGCCAAGTGCAAGAACTGGCGAAAGATATTGAACTGGGTTATCGCAGCGAAGCGAAAGATATGCGTCAACTGCAAAAAGTCGCCGATAAGCTGCGCCAAGCGGCGATGGATTTGCGGATCATGCTCGGTGAATCCGGTTTTCGCGGTAACTGGCGTGAAGTGCTGCAAACCCCCAGTGTGGCCAGAGAAATTGCCCGGCTCAATGAAGCGCTGCAATTTGCGTTGGATGTACTCAAATTGGCGTTAGGACGCAGTCAACTGCTTGATACTGCCTTTGAGCGCGCGACACTGATCTTAGGCCGCATTCGCCGCGTGTGCGATGTGTCGATTACCGGATATTCTTACTGGTATGACACTACGCCCCGCCATTTTAGCTTACATATTACCCCGCTTTCGGTAGCAGATAAGTTTCGTGAGCAGATGGCCCTCAAAGCAGGGGCTTGGATATTTACCTCCGCTACGCTGGCGGTTAACGACGATTTTAGCCATTTTACTCAACGCTTAGG
The DNA here is from genome assembly GCF_029635775.1 of Vibrio misgurnus. Classification (NCBI taxonomy): domain Bacteria; kingdom Pseudomonadati; phylum Pseudomonadota; class Gammaproteobacteria; order Vibrionales; family Vibrionaceae; genus Vibrio; species Vibrio misgurnus. Next base: position 902,721 of record NZ_CP113241.1, read on the forward strand.
ATTAACGCCCAGCGCGCACTTTTCACTAGTCAGCCCGTTTGATTATCAAACACAAGCGGTGCTTTGTGTGCCACGTTATCTGCCGGAGCCCAATAGCCCGGGGCTGGCGGATAAACTGGTGCGCATGTTGGCCCCAGTGATTGAACATAACCAAGGACGCTGTTTCTTTTTGTGCACCTCGCACAGCATGATGCGTGAGTTAGGTGAGCGTTTTCGATCTCGTTTAAGCTTGCCAGTGTTAATGCAGGGGGAAACCAGTAAGCAAAAAACCTTGGCTGAATTTATGGACTTGGGTAATGCACTGTTGGTGGCTACGGGCGCGTTCTGGGAAGGGATCGACGTGCGAGGCGATGCGCTCAGTTGTGTTATCATCGACAAACTGCCGTTTACTGCTCCTGATGATCCACTGTTGAAAGCGCGGATTGAAGATTGTCGTTTGCGTGGTGGTGATCCATTTGCGGAGGTACAACTGCCGGAAGCTGTGATCACCCTTAAACAGGGGGTTGGACGTTTGATCCGCGATCAACATGATAAAGGGGCGTTGATCATCTGTGATAATCGGCTGGTGACCCGTGATTATGGTGGGGTGTTCCTCGCCAGTTTACCGCCGATCCCTCGCACACGGGATCTGGACATAGTCACCACTTTTCTACAACAATGAGCGGTGGCTAGCCTTAGCGGTGCATCATCCTTTATCATTCAATCATCAATTTGCTGCTAGGCTAATTCATTACTGCTGCCATTGATGAACCACAACATTAGTCATCACTGCAATTATTTAGAGAGATTCATGAGCGTAAAAATTCTCGCCTTAGATACCGCCACCGAGCGATGTTCTGTTGCCTTATTAGTCGGTAATACGGTTTATTCACGCAGCGAAATCGCGCCACGTGATCACACCAAAAAAGTATTGCCAATGGTGGATGAAGTCCTTAAAGAAGCCGGCATCACACTTGCCGAATTGGATGCTTTGGCGTTTGGTCGTGGTCCAGGTAGCTTTACTGGAGTACGGATCGGCATTGGTATCGCGCAAGGCTTGGCCTTTGGTGCGGATCTGCCGATGATTGGTATTTCAACTTTAGCGGCCATGGCGCAAGCGGCGTATCGCTTACAGGGCATGACTCATGTTGCCAGCGCGATTGATGCGCGGATGGAAGAAGTGTACTGGGGGCGCTATGTGCGTCAAGCCGATGGTAATTGGCAAGGGGTGGAAGCGGAGTGCGTGATTGCTCCAGCGCAGTTAGCCACCACACTGCTACCAGATGAGCAAGTCGTTAACGATGAGCCGATGTGGGGGCAAGCGGGTACGGGTTGGGCCGCTTACCCAATGCTGGAAAGCTTGCCGCTGCAAATGCAAGCTTGTGATGTGCTCTACCCAGATGCGCAAGACATGGTGTATTTGGCTCAGTTTGAATTAGCGCAAGGCAATACGTTCAGTGTTGAACAAGCGAGCCCAGTTTATTTGCGTGATACGGTGGCATGGAAAAAATTGCCTGGCCGCGAATCATTGTAGCATCGTAGCGAGGCACACTGATTGAGTGTTGCTACACTCAGTCAGTGAGCGATAGGAACAGTATGGTTGCAATTAATGGATTACCTTTGCCGCGTTTGCCTAGTACTAACAAAACGGGCAAGGTCGGCAAAAAGGGTCAGGTTAGCCAAAGTGAGAGTGGTAGCCGCGTAGCTTCGACCAGTAAAGTGGCTAACGCGGTGGCAGAGTCGCTCCGCTATGTCGATCCGCTGCAGATTGATCGTGCGCAAGTGCACTATGATTTGCCAGCAGGGCAGGCGAGAAAAGCGCTGGAAGAGTATCTGGATGTGATGAACCAAGCGCGTAAAGAGGAACTTGCTCAGTTACTTGGGGTCGATATTTACATCTAACCATAGGATAAAATCGATGCAAAGAGATGTTATAAAACCACTGATACTGCTCGGCGCACTATTGCTTAGCGCCTGTGTTAGCTTGTCGCCAGAGCTTGGTGATTCCGATGATAAAAGTATTGTGACCCAATATTCGGTTTGGTTGGATCTCGATCCGGCGATGCAGTCTACCGTGCGAATGGGCGGTGTGATCGCGAGTATCAGCAATCAACAAGATCGTACTCGAGTCGAATTGGTCAATCTGCCGATCGATAGCTCAGGCCGACCAGATCTGCAGCAAGATCCACAAGGTCGCTTTGTCGCTTATGTCGCCGGGTTTTTAGACCCGATCACGTTTGCGGAAGGGCGGCTCATGACAGTGTACGGCACCACGGCGGAGCCTGAGCAAGGTAAAGTCGGTGACTATGAGCAGCGTTATCCGGTGATCAGCGTGCAGGGCTATCGCTTGTGGCGGGTTGAAGAGCGAGTACAACTGGATGAGTTTGGCTCTTATATGTTCCCGTGTCGTGGCTTTTATTGTGGGCCGCGTTCGATGCAAGAACGCGAAGGTAAGATCATTCAACAAGTCAAATAAAGCGGGTTGCTCGAACTAAGCGGTCGAATTGGGCTTGTTGATCGAGGTTTGGCCAATGTTTCGGCTGACAAGATGGCCTCTGCTTTCGCTATTTGCTCAACTTATCACCAAAAAACCAAGCGGATTGGTCATTCGCTTGGTGCTTTTATCGCAAATTGTTATAGTGCCGCCTTTCTTGAGTGGGCGGTCAAATCTGGGCCGCGCGCTCTGAACTGGTCAGATCGAGTGCTACATATCGGTAGCAATCTTTATGCGCTCAGCTTTGTGAGTTGATTCTCGCCACTGCACCAGTACCCAATATACGCTAAGTCATTGATCTTCGACCTATGAGGCGCGGCATAGATGATTGGCTTAGTTAACAAAATTTAAACCCGTGCTTGAGGCTTCCGTGCTCAACCACTGCGGCTATGCTGTAATAGCGAAGCATGTTTATGTGACCGCTGTATGACCAATCATAAAAATAGCGTCAGCCAATAACGAGGAGTATTACCGTGGATAAACCCTGGCTTTCATGTTATCCGAAAGACGTTCCGGAAACCATCAACCCTGATCAGTACCTCTCTCTGGTCGAAATGTTTGAGCAATCAGTACAGAAGTACGCCGATCAGCCTGCATTTATGAATATGGGCGCGGTGATGACGTTTCGTAAACTGGAAGAACGCAGCCGAGCTTTTGCCGCCTATTTGCAAAATGAACTGAAGCTCAAACAGGGTGATCGGGTTGCACTGATGATGCCGAACCTGCTGCAGTATCCGGTGGCACTGTTGGGTATTTTACGTGCAGGTATGATCGCGGTGAACGTCAACCCACTGTATACGCCACGTGAGTTAGAGCATCAATTAAATGATGCCGATGCGCGCGCTATCGTGATCGTCTCCAATTTTGCCAATACCTTAGAGCAGATTGTCGCCAAGACCAAGGTTAAGCATGTCGTGTTAACCAGTTTGGGACAAATGCTGCCACGCGCCAAAGGCACGCTAGTTGATTTTGTGGTTAAGTATGTAAAAGGAATGGTGCCGAAATACGATCTGCCTGGTGCGATTTCTATGCGTAAAGCGCTGTATAAAGGCCGTCGCTTACAGTACGTCAAACCGATGATGTCGGGGGATGATATTGCGTTTCTTCAATATACCGGTGGTACAACCGGAGTGGCGAAAGGTGCGGTACTGACTCATCGCAACATGGTCGCTAACGTGCTGCAAGCCAAAGGTGCCTATGGCCCTGTATTGCAAGAAGGGCGCGAGTTGGTGGTGACGGCGCTGCCGCTTTACCATGTATTTGCTCTCACCGTAAACTGTTTGCTGTTTATTGAAATGGGCGGACGCAACTTACTGATCACCAACCCACGTGATATTCCGGGCTTTGTCAAAGAGCTGCAAAAATACCCATTTACCGCAATTACTGGGGTCAATACTCTGTTTAATGCGCTGGTCAATAATGAAGACTTCCACGAGCTGGATTTCAAACACATGAAGCTGGCTGTGGGCGGAGGCATGGCGGTACAGCGTGCTGTTGCGGAACGTTGGAAAAAGACTACCGGTGTTCATTTGCTCGAAGGTTATGGCTTAACTGAGTGTTCACCACTGGTCACCGGTAATCCGTACAATTTGAGTGATTATACTGGCGCGATTGGTTTACCGGTGCCTTCTACTGAAGTACGAATTGTGGATGATGAAGGCAACGTGCTGGCCAACGATCAAGTGGGTGAGCTGCAAGTACGCGGACCACAAGTGATGCAAGGCTACTGGCAACGTCCCGAAGCGACTAAAGAGGTACTCAGTGAGGACGGTTGGTTAGCGACCGGTGATATTGTTAAATTTGATGAGCAAGGCTTGCTCTACTTGGTTGACCGTAAAAAAGACATGATTCTGGTCTCTGGATTTAACGTTTATCCGAATGAAATTGAAGATGTGGTTGCGCTGCACGGCAAAGTGTTGGAAGTCGCCGCGATTGGTCAACCAAATGATGTGGCGGGAGAACTGGTCAAAATTTATGTGGTTAAACGCGATCCTAGCCTGAGCAAAGATGAGTTAATTAGTCATTGCCGCCAATATTTGACCGGTTATAAAGTGCCTAAACAGGTCGAATTCCGCGATGAACTGCCAAAAACTAACGTCGGTAAAATTCTGCGTCGGGTGCTGCGTGAAGAAAATGACGCACAATTATCGGCACAAGCACAGCAAAACGCATAAGCTTGATTGATCCGGTGTGTTTCTAATATCAGAATGCCGGCGGTGATTGCCGGCATTCTGCTTTCAAAAGAGGATGCACTTCTTTTGCACAACAACAGCGAGTTATCTGTGAATTATCAAATTATTACCCAACTTAGCGATTTACAACGCGTTTGCCTTGCCGCGCGTGATGCGGATGTGGTGATGCTGGATACCGAATTTGTCCGCACCCGCACTTTCTTCCCGCAATTGGGGCTGATCCAGATGTTCGATGGCGAAAATTTATCGCTGATTGATCCGCTGGCGATCGCTGAGATGACCCCATTGGTCGAGCTATTACAAGACACTTCGGTGTTAAAAGTGCTGCACGCCTGTGGTGAAGATTTGGAAGTGTTTCAAAATGCGTTTGGTTGCACACCATTCCCGATGGTGGATACCCAAATTATGGCGGCATTTTTAGGTTATGGACTATCGACAGGATTTGCCGCGTTAGTGCAAGATCAACTGCAAGTCGAACTAGATAAAAGTGAATCACGCACCGATTGGTTAGCGCGGCCATTGAGCGAAAAACAGCTGGCTTACGCCGCGGCGGACGTTTTTTATCTATTACCGATGTACGAGCAGTTAGTGGCGCGAGTCACCCAAGCCGGTTGGTGGGATGCTGCATTGCAAGAGAGTGAACAGCAAGTCGCCAAGCGGATAAAAGTCAGCAATCCGGAGCTGGCATATCTAGACATTAAAGCGGCGTGGCAGCTTAAACCGAAAGAGCTCGCTATTCTTAAACCACTCGCCACTTGGCGTTATCAGGAAGCGGTCAAACGTGATTTGGCGCTTAACTTCGTGATTAAAGAAGCCGATTTATTAACTATCGCTCGTTTGGCATTACGCAGCCCGAAACTGATGGAAGAGCAAGGGGTGGATCCTCATGCTATCCGCCGCCATAGCAGCAAAATTATTGCCATGGTTAAAGCTGCGCGTGAGACACCGGCAGAGGCCTATCCGCCAGAAATTGTGCCGATTATGGAATACCCAGGCTACAAGCAACTGTTCAAACGTTTGAAAGATGAAGTGAAAAATGTGTCGCACAGCAGTGGATTAGCCAGCGAATTTTTGGCTTCCAAAAAGCAGCTTAATCAACTGTTGAGCTGGGTATGGAAGCACGATCGCGATCCAGAACGTTTACCCGATTTGATGCAAGGTTGGCGGTTACCGCTGCTTGGTGAAAAACTGAATCAATTGGTGTAATTGACGTTTACCGCGCGCAACATGGTAGCCACTCAGCGCTAAGCCGCTGACTAAACCGGCCAGATGTGCCTCAGTAGCAACTTGCGCGCCAATCAATTCAGTGGTGCTGGCTGAGGCACCAAACCCTAACTCCCAAGCTACTTTTGCGATCACGCCGATCACCAACCATCGACTGCTGGAGCGGCCTGCGAACACTTCGTTAAGTGCGTAGTAGGCAAATAAACCATGCAAGGTGCCAGATAGTCCGACATACCAGTGAATGTTAGACAGCAAGATCAGCGTACCGACAGCGAGGCTGATCAGGGTCATTGGAATAAGCAGTTGGCGGACACAGGGTTTAAATAGTCCGCAGATCAGCCACAACGCAGCAAGGTTCATTGCCCAGTGTGCAAAGTTGGTGTGGGCGAAATTTCCTGTTAGGATGCGCCACCATTGACCTTGTTGAATCGCGCTTAACTGCCACTGGGTCAGCTCATGCAGTGGTGGCCATTGCAGAGTTAAACTTAATAGGCTGATAGCCAATAGCAGCAGGTAAAGATTCACAGCATGTCCCGTTATTGTTCCGAGTGTGGTAAAGCGCGTAAAGCGTGTTTGTGTTCATCGATTGTCGCCTTAGACAGTGCGGTCGAGCTTATCATTCTTCAACATCCTACGGAACAAAAGCGACCACTGGGTAGCGCGCGGATCTTAAGTTTATCGTTGGCGAACTGTCGGCTGTGGGTGGGCGAGGATTTTCGCCAGCATGCAGAGCTAAACCAATTGCTGGCGGAGCCAGAAGTAGATCATTTTGTGCTGTACCCTAGCCATAAGGCGCAAGATTGCACTTTGCTGACGCGAGATCCGCAGCGCAAACAGCGCGTGATCCTACTCGATGGCACTTGGAAAAAAGCCTACAAAATGTGGCAGATAAATACCCAGTTACACCAGTTAGCCAGCTTACGTTTACCTACTGAGTTGATTGGCCAGTATCGGATCCGCAAAGCGCCAAGCGCAACCGCACTCTCCACCGTCGAAGCGGGTTATTATCTGCTGCAGCACTGGGAGCCGGAGCGAGATTTTTCACCGCTACTGAGTGCGTTTCAGCACATGATCCAATATCAGATTGAGCAGATACCCGCAGAGATCTTCGCGCAAAATTATCGCTCGTGACGCTGATGACCAGTGATGACGATGGTGAGTTTCTATTATCGCCCGTTGCCATTTTCTATCGCTCGTTACTGACGGTCCGTTACTGAGCGGGGGCGTCGCGCGTTCAATAATGGCTGTGGGCTGAGAATAATTGCTGATGCAGTCGCTGCGCGTAGGCATCGGTCATCGCGGCGATATAATCGCAGATCACGCGCATGCCTTGCTGCTGTGATTGGGCATGCCGCCATTTTTCTCCGGTGGCTTGTGGTAACAAACGTTCAGGATCGGCACTCAAAGCCTCAAACAGATCCATGATCAGCTGCTGACCTTTGTATTCAAAGCGCTGCACTTGTGGAATTTGGATCACGAATTGGCTGACAAAGTGTTTCAGCACTTCCAGTGCGCTGGCCATGTGTGGCTCAATATAAGCATTAAATGCCAACAGCTCATTATGAAATGGTGCCTCAACCGGCTTGACGCTAATACTGGTTAGCAGCGCATTGACAATCCCGCCAATCGCATCTTTGCGTACATAATGTTTGCCGCAAAACAGCATATCACTGAGCTTGGCAATGTGTGCTTCAAACCAAGCATCACCACATTCCGCTAACTGAGCGGCCGCTGCTTCTTGCCACTGGCTGCGGGTTACCATGCCAAGGACAATCGCATCTTCCAGATCATGTACCCCATAAGCGATGTCATCCGCCAGTTCCATAATCGAACAATCGAGCGATTTAAAGCGGGTTTTACGATGTTGATTCGCCGCGTTTGGCTGATCGCGCATCTGGCCGATCCGTTGGCGATCGCTTGCGGTTAACGGGGCAAATACCCAATCCAAACTTGGCTGATCACACTCATAAATGCCTTTCGCTGGAGCCCAATCTTTAGCTTTCAATTGACGTTGGTGGGCCACTGCGGCCGGAGAGGTTACGGCACGAGTGGCACTCAGTAGCGCAGGATATTTTAGCAGCCCAAGCAGGGTGCGGCGTGAAAGGTTCATGCCGTGGTGTTCGGTATAAGGCTCTAAGCTAGTGACGATGCGAAACGTTTGGGCATTGCCTTCAAAGCCGCCGTGATCACGCATCATATAATTAAGGGCGATTTCACCGCCATGCCCATACGGTGGATGACCAATATCGTGGGCGAGACACAGTGAATCAATCAAGCTGTCAGAGGGAAGTAGCTCGGCAAACTCTGGTTGCTTTAGCTGGATCTGCGCAACAATACCGGTACCGATTTGTGCGGCCTCCAAGGAATGGGTGAGGCGAGTGCGATGGAAGTCATTGAGGTTAGTGCCGTGTACTTGAGTTTTAGCTTGTAAGCGCCGAAAAGCCGCCGAATGCAGAATGCGCGCTCGATCGCGTTGATAAGGCGTGCGGTGATCATCACGGCGAATTTTGTGCTCATCGTTATTACGGGCTAACCATTCTGGGCTCAGGGATACTTGCATCGCATTACTCCTTGCACGAACTTTCTTTTACTTACAATACCTTAACTGACTACGATTTAACTTAGCGTGGCTTAACTGATTTCGTCCAGCGTTAATTCAAAACTCGGTGCGAAGGTGTGTAAAAAGTAAGCCATTTCAGGGCTATGCCGTTCACGTAACGTTACATCGAGACGCTTTTTGGCTTGGGCATATTCATGGTTGCCGGCGCTGAGTTCTTCAAGGCATTTTAAATAAGCACAAATGGCATCCGCTTGTTTGACGATCGCGCTCTCTTGCGGATCCGCGGCATTAGAGATCAGAAATGGCCGAAACTCTGGCTGCAACTCCTCGGGCAGCATGCCTAATAAGCGCTGTTCGGCGGCAGCCTCGATTTTTTTGTATTCTTTAGCAATATCGGGGTTGTAGTACTTAATTGGGGTGGGGAGATCGCCGGTCAGCACTTCGCTGGTATCGTGATACATCGCCAGCAGAGCAATCCGTTCGGGGTTGAGTGATCCGGCAAATTTCTGGTTTTTGATCACCGCCAGTGCATGCGCCACAAACGCGACTTGCAAGCTGTGCTCTGAGATATTTTCACGGGAGATCGAACGCATTAACGGCCAGCGTTGGATCAGTTTCATCCGTGCGAGGTGGGCAAAAAAATGGCTTTCTGGCATAGCGAACACTTCCTTAGTGATGACAAGAGTATGGTAACAAAAACACAGGCTCTGTTCAGTGTACTGATACAGAGCCTGTTTTGCCTACCTAAAACCGAAAGCGCTTAAGTTATCTGCTTGCGGTGGCAACATCGCTTATTGGTGATAGTTGGTAATAAAGCGCTCGAAACGGCCAATCGCAATTTCGAGATCTTCAACGTGTGGCAGGGTGACGATCCTGAAGTGGTCTGGTCGTGGCCAGTTAAAGCCGGAGCCTTGTACCAACAGTACTTTTTCTTGTATTAAGAAATCGAGCACCATTTTTTGATCATCTTTAATCGGGTACATCTTTAGATCAATTTTCGGGAACAGATACATTGCACCTTTTGGCTTAACGCAAGAGATACCCGGGATTTGGTTGATCAGTTCCCAAGCGCGATCGCGCTGTTCTAGCAAACGGCCACCGGGCAATATCAGCTCATTGATACTCTGATAGCCGCCGAGCGCGGTTTGAATCGCGTGTTGCATTGGCACATTGGCACATAACCGCATCGACGACAGCATATCTAAGCCGGCAATGTAGCCTTGCGCGTGCTGTTTGGGGCCGGTCAGAAACATCCAGCCGCCACGAAAACCACATACCCGATACGCTTTTGAGAGTCCATTGAAGGTCACGACCATCACATCGTCGGTTAAGGTTGCCACCGAGGTGTGTACCGCGCCGTCATACAGCACTTTGTCGTAAATTTCATCGGCAAAAATCATCAGCTTATGTTGGCGAGCAATCTCAATGATCTCCAACAGGAAATCACGGCTATACACGGCACCGGTTGGGTTATTGGGGTTGATCAGCACAATGCCGCGAGTTTTTTTGGTGATTTTGCTGCGAATATCATCCAGATCCGGATACCAATCCGCCTGCTCGTCACAGATATAGTGTACGGCGGTACCGCCAGACAAAGCCACTGCCGCAGTCCATAATGGGTAATCTGGTGCCGGGACCAGCATTTCGTCGCCATTATTGAGCAAAGCTTGCATCGCCATCACGATCAGCTCAGAAGCGCCGTTGCCGATGTAGACATCTTCGACATCCAAACTGCGGATGCCTTTCTTCTGGTAGTACTGCACTACGGCTTTACGGGCGGAATAAATGCCCTTTGAATCACAGTAACCTTGTGAAGTGGGTAAGTTGCGGATCACATCGACCAGGATTTCGTCTGGGGCATCGAAACCAAATGGGGCTGGGTTGCCGATATTCAATTTCAGTATTTTCTGCCCCTCTTCTTCCATGCGCTTAGCATGTTTAAGTACTGGTCCCCGAATGTCATAGCAGACATTATCGAGTTTTGACGACATCCCGATATTTTGCATTGTGATTTTCCTGAAAATAATCTGTTCTCTTGTCCAAACTACACTAACTTGCCATTTTTTAGAATAAAAATCTAAGTAGGTCACAATTTAACACGCAACACTAGGTTGACCGGATCACTTGCGCTAGGAAAAGATACCCCATAACCTTGATTTCATAAGGCTCTCTCAATAGAGTAGCCACTGTTTACCGAATCTCCCTCTACGAGGTCGCTTTGTTGCATTTTTATCAGGCCGTTGCTCAATTGATGGAGCAAATCCGAGGCGCGAAGGATCATACTGTTCGTTTCACTCAGCGTTTGGCAGAAAAGCCACCTTTTGCGCTGATTGACTGGCTGGACGCTCAGCCGATTTTCCCTAAATTTTATTGGCAATCGCGTGATACCCGTGAAGAAGTGGTCGCGTTAGGTCAAGTGTATACCTTTACCGATCCCGCTCCGGCTTATGCGATGTTGGGGGAACAACAGCGCGTGTGGGGAGGCCGTTCATTTGATGGCCATACGGCGAAAAATCCTCAGGCGATGGCTGGATTTTTCTTTTTGCCACAAATTGAATTAACCCGCTTGGATTCGCAGTGGTCATTGGCGGTCAATTTGAACCATCAACCACAGCGCACTTTGCATGCGCTGCAAAAACTGCAGCAACAGGTACCGATTTTAGCACCGATCACCGCTCAAGTGCCGACGCTCGAACATACGCCGAATGCCAATCAATGGCAGGCGTTGGTTGAAAAAGCGCTGGCGGGTATTGCCGATCAGCAGTTTAAAAAAGTGGTGTTGGCACGCAAAACCACGCTGAATTTAAGCGCGCCAATTGGCGCTGCACAACTGCTGAAAGCTAGCCATGCGCATAATCACCATAGCTTTCATTTTTTACTGGCAGTGGATCCTGAACACGGCTTTATGGGTTCAACCCCTGAGCGGCTTTATCTGCGCCAAGGGCGCAGTTTACAGACCGAAGCTTTGGCTGGCACCATTGGTCGTGGGGTGGATGCCGAGCAAGATCAGCAACTGGCAGACTGGTTGACTCATGATGGGAAAAACCTCAATGAAAATCAGTTGGTGGTGGAGGATATTATCGCCAGTTTAACGCCCCATGCTGAGCAAATTGCCAGCCAACCTGATGCGCAACTGGTACAACTGCGTAAAGTGCAGCATTTGAAAAAGCACATCGATGTTCAGTTAAAAGCAGGCGTTAACGGCGTACAATTGTTGGCAGCCTTGCAACCGACCGCAGCGGTAGCCGGTCTGCCGCGTGCCAGTGCTTTGGCGTTTATTGCCAATCACGAACCCTTTGCCCGAGGCTGGTATGCCGGCTCAATGGGCTATTTTAGTCATGCTCAAGCTGAATTTTGTGTCGCGATCCGCAGCGCACTGGTGACCGAAAATCAGCTGCAACTTTATGCGGGAGCGGGGATTGTACCTGGCTCGGTCGCGCAGCATGAATGGCAAGAATTAGATAAAAAGCTGGCGACTTTGCTGAGTTTGATCAGCGATCATTTACCGGTGGAGATCGCTTAATGGAGCACGATCAAGCGTTATTGAACCGACTTTGGTGTCGAGTGTTATTAGAAGAGTTAAGCCGCTTAGGCGTGACGCAAGTGTGTATTGCTCCCGGCTCACGTTCAACGCCGCTGACATTGGAAGCCAATGCTCACTCGGCTTTTACTCTGCACACTCATTATGATGAGCGCGGTTTAGGCTTTCTGGCGCTTGGTCTCGCCAAAGCCAGCCAGCAACCGGTAGCGGTGATTGTCACGTCCGGCACGGCGGTGGCCAATCTCCTGCCCGCGCTTGCCGAGTCTAAACTCACTGGCGAGCGTTTAGTGGTACTGACCGCGGATCGCCCGCCGGAACTAGTGAATTGTGGTGCCAATCAAGCGATTGTGCAGTCAGGCATTTTCTCTCAGCACGTTACAGCCGCGCTTGATCTGCTGAGTCCAGCTGTGCACCATCCACTGCCTTGGTTACTGACTTCGATTGATCACGTGCTGGCGCAGCAAGCGCGATTGGGTGGTAGTGTGCATATCAATTGCCCTTTCCCCGAACCGCTCTATTCCAATGGCGATGAAGCGATCTATCAATCTTATTTACACAGCGTGCAGCGTTGGTCCCAACAAGCGCAGCCTTATACGCAGATCCAACTACCAGCGGCGGCCAGTGTGCCGGCCTCGATCGAGGGCTTTCAAGGCAAAGGCGTGGTGATTGTTGGTTCGCTAACCTTAGATGAAGCGCAAGCTGCGCAGCGTTTTGCTAAAGCGCTGGGCTGGCCGCTGCTGTGTGATCCACAATCGGGGATCAGCAGTGAATGGGCTCATTTTGATTTGTGGCTGCAAAATCCTAATGCACGTCAGCAGCTTAATCAGTGTCAATTAGTGGTGCAATTTGGCGCGCGGATCGTCTCGAAACGCTTAAGCCAATGGTTAGCCGCTTGGTGCGCGCAAGGCGCTGGCGAGTATCATTACATCTCCCCACAAATTGCCCGCAATAATCCATACCATGCCATGCAGCAGCAGTGGCAGTGTGACATTCCGGTGTGGGTTGATGCGCTGCTCAGTAAACGGCTGGTCGGACAAAATACCCAGCAAGGCTGGGCCAATGGCTTGATTGATTACGCACGCTCCGTGCGCCAGTTAGCCCAGTTACATTTCTCGGCCTCGGGATTAAGTGAGGTGGCGTTGGCGCTGGATTTAACCGAACGCGCCGTGGATGCAGATCTATTTTTAGGCAATAGCCTGATTGTGCGTTTAGTCGATATGTTAAGTGCGGTCAATCAGCGTCAGGTCTTTTCTAATCGTGGTGCTTCGGGAATTGATGGTTTGGTGGCCACCGCGGCAGGTGTGCAGCGCGCGCGCCAGCAACCTTTGCTTCTGCTGATTGGTGATACCTCACTCTTGTATGATCTCAATTCGTTAGCTTTGCTGCGCCAGCCGCCACAACCGGCGGTGATTGTGGTGACCAATAACGATGGCGGAGCTATTTTTGATCTACTGCCGGTGCCGAGTGAGCAGCGTGCGGCGCTGTATCAAATGCCGCATGGGATGAATTTTGCACATGCAGCGCAGCAGTTTGGCCTGGCTTACCACGCAGCGCAAACCTTGGAACATTACCAAACCTTGGTTGAAGAGCATTTGGCACAAGGCTCGGGTACCCTGTTGATCGAGGTTAAAACGCCGCCACAGCAAGCCTCGCTGCACATTAAGCAACTGAGCGCGCAAATTGATGCTCTGTAGTCGGTTACACTTTGCCAAACCGAGCGCCTCAACTCCGCTCGTGGTGTTGGTACATGGCCTACTCGGTAGTGGTGCCGATTGGCAGCCGCTGTTGGCACATTTAGCGAAGGTGAATTGCGCAGTGCTGACACTGGATTTACCCGGGCATGGCGCTAATCCAGCCCTACACTGTGATAATTTTCACCAAGCGACGGCATTTATCGCACGTACGGTGCAAGCCCAAGTCACCGGTGAAGTGCCGGTGATATTGGTTGGTTATTCACTTGGTGGGCGGCTGATCATGCATGGATTGGCGCAAGGGAGTTTTGCATCGCTCAATTTGTGCGGTGCGATTATCGAAGCCGGTCATTTTGGACTCACCGAGCAGAGCGAAAAAATGGCGCGCTGGCAACATGATCGAAAGTGGGCTGAGCGTTTTACTCAGCAACCGATTGAGCATGTGCTGAGCGATTGGTATCAACAAGCGGTATTTAGTTCACTAAATGCTGCGCAAAGACAAACTTTAATTACCCAGCGCAGTGCTAATCTTGGTGCCTCAGTAGCACATATGTTACTGGCGACAAGTTTGGCCAAGCAGCCTGATTTGTTGCCAGCCTTACAAGCACTCAGCTTGCCAATCCACTATGTGTGTGGTGAGCGTGATAGTAAATTTCAGCGACTCGCCGAGAGTAGCGGGTTAAGTTACAGTCAGGTAGCGCAGGCGGGGCATAATGTCCATCATGAACAGCCGCAAGCGTTGGCTGCGATTATACAAGCGATGATCCACTCAAGCTGCAATTGAGTGATAACCACAATGGGAACCTCCATGGCTAAAACGATAGGTATTTCTGAACAAGAACTCTACGCACCAGTGCTTTGGCAAGATTGCACTGGTGATTATCAAGATATTTATTATCACAAATCACAAGATGGGATTGCCAAAATCACCATCGCTAGACCTCAAGTACGTAATGCGTTTCGTCCCGTGACCGTGAAAGAGATGATCCACGCGCTGAGTGATGCCCGCTATGATGAGCAAGTCGGAGTGATCATTCTCACTGGTTTAGGCGAAGAGGCTTTCTGCTCTGGTGGCGATCAGAAAATCCGTGGCGATTACGGCGGTTACCGTGATGATTCAGGTACTCACCATCTCAACGTGTTGGATTTCCAACGCCAAATCCGCACCTGTCCAAAACCGGTGATTGCCGCCGTTGCGGGTTGGGCGGTCGGTGGCGGCCATGTGCTGCATATGATGTGTGATCTGACCATTGCCGCTGACAACGCTCAATTTGGCCAAACTGGGCCGAAAGTCGGCTCTTTTGATGGTGGCTGGGGTGCATCCTACATGGCACGGATTGTGGGTCAGAAAAAAGCGCGCGAAATCTGGTTCTTATGCCGTTTCTACAATGCACAAGAAGCGTTGGATATGGGGCTGGTCAATACTGTGGTACCTGTGGCTGAGTTGGAAAAAGAAACCGTGCGTTGGTGCCGTGAAGTGCTGCAACATAGCCCAATGGCGCTGCGCTGCTTGAAAGCGGCACTCAATGCCGATTGTGATGGTCAAGCCGGTCTGCAAGAGCTGGCTGGTAACGCGACTATGCTGTTCTATATGACCGAAGAGGGGCAAGAGGGACGTAACGCGTTTAACGAAAAACGCCGCCCAGACTTTAACAAATTCCCCCGTAACCCTTAATCACACAGTGGCATAGTGGTATAGCGGTATCGTGCCACACTGGTATGAGATTATTTGCTCTGTGATTAGACGATAAGCCGAGAGTGCTCAATGGTCAGTAACCCTCGGCTTATTTTGTCGTTTTGGATAAGGAAGCGCTTCGCATGCGTCATGCAACCCTCTATCGTTACCAACTGCCGATGGATAGCGGCGTCATTCTTCGCAATGAGAAATTGACTCAGCGTGAAGGTCTTATTGTTGAACTGTGTGAAAACGGCCGCACAGCTCGTGGTGAAATCGCACCATTACCGGGCTTTAGCCTTGAAACCTTGGCGCAGGCAGAGACTCAAGCGCAAACCCTGCTTGAGTTGTGGGTGGATCGGCAAACTATCGATTGGGATGCGCAGTATCCATCGGTGGCTTGCGGGCTTTCAATGGCGCAATACCAGCTGGATCAAGCGCTGCCGATGCAAGGTAATTATCATGTTGCGCCACTGTGTACTGGCGATCCTGATGAACTGCTGCCCGTACTGAATAATTTGCCGGGGCAGAAAGTCGCTAAAGTTAAAGTTGGGCTGTATGAGCCGATCCGTGACGGTATGTTAGTCAATCTATTTTTGGAATCGATGCCGGATTTAACTCTGCGCTTAGATGCCAATCGAGCTTGGACGCCCGCTAAAGCGCTCAAGTTCGCACAATACATTGCTCCCTCCTTGCGCAGCCGTATCGCGTTTTTGGAAGAGCCGTGTCAGTCACCCAGTGACAGCATTGCCTTTGCGATGGATACCGGGATTGCGATTGCGTGGGATGAAACCTTGCAACAGGCGGTACGGGATGCGGATTTTGTGTTGGATGATCTACTCGGTGCTAAAACGCTGGTGATCAAGCCAACCTTGATTGGCTCGGTGTATCGGGTTGCTGCTTTGGTCACGAAAGCCAACGCGCTGGGTTTGCAAGCGGTGATCAGCTCAAGTTTGGAATCCAGCTTAGGGCTGAACCTATTGGCGCGTTTGGCGCAGCAATTGCTGCCCGATCAAGTGCCCGGGCTCGATACGATTGGACTATTCCGAGCTCAATTAGAAACCCCTTGGCCCGATAGCCAATTGCCGGTGGTGGCACTACAAGATCAAGCAGTGGTATGGCGCGCGCAATCAACCCAGTAAATCACCTGTGGCAAGCATGGCTTGAGCGCGATCCACAACAGCTTGCGCTTGAGCATGCTGAGCATGCGTTGTCATGGCAAATGTTGGATAGACAGGTTGGGCATTATGCCAATGCGCTGCGTGAGCAAGGCGTGCAACCGGGAGCGGTGGTGACGCTGGTTGGCAAAAATCATCTGCACAGCGTGCTATGGTTTTTAGCTTGTACGCAAGTTGGTGCATTATGTGCTTTTCTCGCCCCGCAGCCTTTGGCTCGTTTACAGCAAAAATTATCCACCCTCTATGCTGAGCAAAGTGTCAAACATCTTTGGTTGGCTCCTTCTTGCGCGCTGAGTGCTGAAGAGCTGAAACCGCTTGCGCCTTATCTACTTAGTTTGCCCGATCCGCAGTGTGGATCCGTGCATGGAGAGCCAGCCTCTCGCCCATTCAGTGCCGCAACCTTGGCGACCTTAATTTTCACCTCTGGCTCGACAGGTGTTGCTAAAGCGGTAGCGCATACTCATCAACAGCATCTTGCTTCCGCACAGGGTTTATTGGCGGATTTTGCCTTTAGCCAAGCGGATAATTGGTTGTTAAGCTTACCTTTGTACCATATCTCAGGCGTGGCGATTATTTATCGCTGGCTAGCGGTAGGGGCCAGGCTCAAGATCGGCACCGGCGATCTTGAGCGCGATATGCTTGGGGTGACTCACGCTTCATTAGTGCCCACGCAATTAAAACGTTTGTTAGACCGGGGACAGCCGCTCGATTTGCAGCGGGTGCTACTCGGTGGCAGTCATATTCCGTTAGCGTTAGCGGAGGCTGCAGCCCAGCGTGGTATTGATACTTGGCTTGGTTATGGTATGACCGAAGCGGCCTCGACCGTGACCGCGAAACGTGTTGATGGCGTGATGGGCAATGGTCAGCTATTGGCTGGGCGTGAGCTGCGTATAATCAATGGGCGAATTTTTATCGCAGGGCAGACGCTGGCTGCTGGCTACTATCAGCAAGGAGATCTGCGGCCACTGACCGATCGACAAGGTTGGTTTGATAGTCAAGATCTTGGACATTGGCAGGAAAATAACCTGGTGATTGATGGCCGCGCGGACAATTTGTTTATCTCCGGTGGCGAGAATATTCACTGTGAAGAGATTGAAGCGGTGTTAATTCAGCACCCACAAGTGCAAGTAGCGATTGTAGTGCCAGTTCAAGATGATGAATATGGTGCGCGTCCGGTAGCGGTGGTACGCACTGAACAAGCTTGGGGTCAAGCACAAGGTGATGCTTGCTGCCACGGTAAACTCGAAAAATTCAAATGGCCTATTGGGTACTTTTCGCTGCCTGATGCGTTGCTAGATGGCGGCATTAAAGTTTCACGCGCCGCCGTTAAAGCGTGGTTAGCGGTAGAGCAGCCTAATCTGACGATACTGTAAGTGGGCACTATTAGCTCATTAAGGGAGAACCATCTGCGTTAATACAATGTAGCTATGGTAGTGCATATGATGTTCGCCGATCGGATAAATTTTTATGCTAGGGGGCTAGCGTGATGGCGAGAAAATGGTGACGTACAGGGAAGTAACTAGCGATGCAGATACTATTTTTGATTGGATTGATTGTATTAAATGGCCTGTTTGCCATGTCAGAAATTGCTTTGGTCGCAGCAAAGACCAATCGATTGAAACGGTTAGCGGAAAAACATCCAGCGGCTAAAATTGCCCTTGATCTTAAACACACGCCAACCCGTTTTTTATCAACTATTCAAATTGGTATCACGGCGATTGGTTTATTGAGTGGCATTGTTGGAGAAGCGGTATTATCGGTGCCTTTAGCACAACAGATGGTGCTCTGGGGCATACAGGCAGATCAAGCTAATGTATTTTCTACCACAATCGTGATCATTGGGATGACTTATTTTGCGATTGTGGTTGGAGAGCTGGTTCCCAAACGTTTTGCTCAATCTCAGGCGGAAAATATTGCCGTATTAGTAGCATGGCCGATTTATTGGCTGTCAAAATTAACCCGTCCATTTGTGATATTGCTCTCTTGGTCGACAGAAGTTGTGTTGAAATTGCTCGGACAAAAACATCAACATGACATTGTTACCGAAGATGATATCCATGCCATTGTGCGTGAAGGTTCTGAGTCGGGAGTGATAGAGCAAGGTGAGCAGGAGATGATACGTAATATTCTGCAGTTAGATGATCGCTTGGTCAGTTCAATGATGACGCCACGAGGTAAGATTGCCTTCATCGATATTGATCAACCAGTCGATCAGCTCACTCACAGTCTCCGCTCGATCAAACACAGTACCTTTCCAATATGCCAAGGCAATATCGACCAAATTGTCGGCACGCTGTCAGCTAAAGTCTTATTAAAACAAGCCGATCAATTGAGTGCACAAGTCGTCTTGAGCTTATGCCAAACGCCGGTATATATTCCTGAATCTATGCGTGGCCTTCGTTTGCTAAGCTATTTCCGCGAGTCTGGTATCGAAATGGCGTTTATTGTCGATGAATATGGTGATATTCAAGGCTTGGTGACTCTGCACGATATTTTGGAAGCGATTGCTGGTGAATTATCCAATGATCCCACTTACCGATGGGCTACGCCGCAAGAAAATGGATGGATATTTGATGGATTGATTCCGATCAGTGAATTAAAAAATCGGCTCGATTTAGTGCACATTGAGGGCGAAGATAAAGGACTACATACCCTCAATGGCTTACTTACTTGGCATTTGGGACGTTTGCCTGAACAAGGTGAGATGATTGATTGTCAACAATGGCGCTTTGAAGTGCTTATGGTCGAAGATAACCGAGTGCTGAGTGTTAAAGCTACGTCACTGGAAACTTAACGCCAATCGCCGCGTAACTCGGCAACCTGTTGTTGCATCTTCGCGGCAGTTGCTTGCTGCGGTGCTACTGGTTCTCCCACTTCAATTTCTAAGCGTGCGCGGAAGCGACGCGGCACGCCTTGGCAGGCTCGGCCTTTATAACGGCTGAAATAGCTTCCCCATAACCCTTTGATGGCTAACGGGATCACTGGCGCTGGGCTGCGTTGCGCGATCAGATCTAAACCGCGCATAAAGGGGCGAATTTCGCCATCTGCGCTTAAATGGCCTTCTGGAAAAATGCACACCAACTGGCCAGCAGTGAGCGCCTGTTCAATTTGATTGAAAGCGCGTCGCAATGAAGCACGATTATTGGCTGAAATAGGGATCACCCCGGCGCGGTTTAAAAACCGTTTGAGGAGTGGCCAATTCGCGTACTCTTCTTGCATCACAAAGCGGATTAAGCGTGGACAAGCGGCACTCAACAGCAGGGCATCTAAATAACTGACATGGTTACATACCAACAGCGCGCCACCTTGCTCGGGGATCAGCTGCATATTTTTATAACGTACGCGATACAGAACATGCGAGGCAATCCACAGCAAAAAGCGCACACTAATAATCGGTAGTTGGCGCAACATGGCCAATGCCACCACGCTATTGGCTACGGCAAGTAAAGCAAACAGTTGTGGAATCGTCAGTGCCAATATCGAAAGGCAGACTACACCGAGCAGCGCACTGCCGACCATAAATAAGGAGTTATAGATATTTAACGCTGCAATAATTTGCGCTCGCTCGGTCGCTTTGGCCCGTTGTTGCAGCATGGCATATAAGGGGACGATAAAGATCCCACCGCACACGCCAATCAATAGCAGATAAGCAAAAATTGGCCACAATCCGGCATAAGCCACAAAATCACTCAAGGTGGTAAATTGCGGAAGATCGTTTGGGATTGCGCTCGCCATCAGGTAGCCAAACAGACTCATCCCCAAACTACCGAGCGGCACGATGCCCAATTCAATACGATGTCCAGAAAGCTTATCGCAAGCCAGTGAACCCAGCGCAATACCTATCGAGAATAAAGCCAGCAGGAAAGAGACCGCCGCTTCATTGCCGTGCAAATAGAGGCGAGTGAAATTCGGAAATTGGGTTAGATAAACGGCTCCGAGTAACCAAAACCAACTGATGGCCATGATGGCTTGAAAAATGGCGCGATCACGCTGAGCTATCTGCAGGGTTTGTTTGGTATGAGTCAGTGGTTGCCAGCGAAAATCGAGATCAGGCGCACTGGCCGGTGCCAGTGGAATGCTGCGGCTGGCCAGATAACCGAGTAGCGCCAACAGCACAATCGCGGCTGCGGCTAAATAGCGGGCTTGCTCCGCAGAGGCGAGAATACCTGCGCCTACCGTACCGAGTAAAATAGCGAGAAAGGTGCCGGTTTCAACCAAAGCATTGCCCGGAACTAACTCTTCGGCGCGTAAATGCTGGGGTAGCAATGCGTATTTGACCGGGCCAAAAAAGGCCGATTGAGTGCCCATTAAAAACAGCAGTAACAATAAGATGAGATAGTTTTGCGTCATCAATCCAACCGCACCACCGAGCATAATCGCAATTTCCAGCAATTTTACCTGGCGAATATAGCGTGATTTTTCTAGCTTATCGGCCAGAACCCCTGCGCTGGCGGAAAACAGAAAAAACGGCAAAATAAATAACCCAGCGGCCAGATTGATAAACAGATCACTGGAGATCGGTAAGGCTTGCGTGCCAGCAAACGCGACCAGCAATAACAATACATTTTTGAAAATATTGTCGTTAAATGCGCCAAGAAACTGCGTGATGAAATAGGGTAAGAAACGGCGATCAGTTAAGAGCGCGCTGGTTAAATTAGCCATAGTGTGTCAAGCATTACCAGTTAGCGAGATAGTGATTGAGCAGATTATCAATCAACGCACGGCCATCCATCGGTTGATTAGCAAAAAATTTATCATCCACACTCAGCATGGTGATGCCGTGTACTCCGGCCCAAAGCACTCGGCTGGCTTGCAGTACTTCTTGCTCGGAACGCAATGGCGCTAACACTCGCAATAATTCTTCTAACATATTGGTCATATTATCGATGCGTTGTGCTTGCCATTCAGGCAGCGCCTCACCATTCATATTGTGTTCAAAAATCAGTTGCCAACGATAAGGGTTATGCTTGGCAAAATTATGGTAGCAATAAGCCAGTTGATAGAGAGCATCTTTCGGGTAGGGGGTAGATTTTAGCGCTTGTTGTGCTTGCTGTGCCAGTTCATCTAAGGTTTGCGCGACCACATGCAGCAGCAGTAGGTTGTAGTTACCAAACACGTTAACCAATGTGCTTGGTACATAGCCAATCATTGTGGCGACCTTACGCAAGCTCAGTTCATGATAAGAGTGCGTATCGAGAAACTGTTTGACGCTCTCTAGGGTGAGAGCCACCAGCTCTTCTCGGGTGTGATCGTTTCGTCTTGCCATGATGTGGATTCAATAATGAACAATGTTCGATAGTCTAATCATCCCCTTAACTAGCGTCAACGAATCGATTTGCAATATTCTGATACATGTCGATAAATGCAAAACATTTCCATCGCGAGATGAACTGGCTATAGTGACCCAGTAAAGATAGATAAGCTCAAAAGCCCCATAACATCGACCCCTAAGGAAGTGTATGAAACGTTTGTTTTCGCTCATTGCGTTAATCATGGTTTCGGTTGCGGTAACCCCGATTGCTGAGGCCAAAAAATTCGGCGGTGGTAAATCGTTTGGTAACAAGAGTTACAAAACCGCTCCGGCACCGAAACAGCAGCAACAAAGAAACGATACTTTAAAAAAAGATGCCACCAATCCTGCTGGTTCAGCCAAAAAAGGCTTGATGGGCGGCTTGCTCGGCGGCTTACTGGCTGGTGGTTTACTGGCCGCATTCTTTGGTGGTGCATTTGAAGGTATCCAGTTTATGGATATCCTGATCATGGGGCTAATTGCTTTCGTGATCTTTAAATTGATGCGTGGACTATTGGCTTCTAAGCAGGGCAGCATGAATCAGTCTCAGCCACAACCGGCTTTTGGCGGTATGCAGCGTACCCCATTTGAGCAATCGAATGTACACAACTTTGAACAGCCTCAAACTGTGTCTAGCGGTTTTGGCAGCGATGCGCAAAGCGAAGTTCCTCACAACTACCCAGCCGGTTTTGATCGGGTTGCCTTTGTGAATGGGGCGCGTGAGCATTACCGTATTTTGCAAGGGGCATGGAACCATAACCAGCTTGAGACTATTCGTGAATATGTATCGCCAAGCTTGTTTGAAGATCTTAAAGCGGAGCGTGCAAACTACCCAGGTGAACAACATACTGATGTGATGTATGTGGATGCTGAAATTGTGCGTGCCGATTACGATGCTAACCGTGCCCATTTAAGTCTGCAGTTTAGTGGCCGTTATCGCGATGCGGTAGAAGGGATTGAAGAGAATATTGATGATGTATGGCACTTAGAGCGCGATTTAACTGAGCCAAATGCGCCTTGGTTGATCGTCGGTATTCAAGGTTAATCTCTGCCACCATTAAGCTTTTGTAACGCACCCAGCATCGCTGGGTGTTTTTTTGTATAGAGAAAACCCCCAGCTAGGCTGGGGGTTCAGTAAAGCTTTCAGCTATAAGTCAGTTATCTAACCCCTTTCAATTTGTTAAAACAGCTTTGCGGTCTGGCAACTGCAAGAGTTAAACAAAAATTGAAAGGGGGTCCCAATGGGGGACGAAAAGAGCTTAGCGCACACGCGCTGGAACTGTAAATACCACATAGTATTCGCACCGAAATATAGACGACAGGTGTTTTATGGAGAAAAACGTAGAGCGATAGGAGAAATATTGAGGAAACTATGTGAATGGAAAAATGTGCATATAGTTGAAGCTGAGTGCTGTGCAGATCATATCCATATGCTTTTAGAAATTCCGCCGAAAATGAGTGTTTCAGCTTTTATGGGGTACTTGAAAGGAAAAAGTAGCCTAATGCTTTATGAACGATTCGGGGATTTGAAGTTTAAATATCGGAATCGAGAGTTTTGGTGCCGAGGGTATTATGTAGATACGGTAGGTAAGAATACGACGAAGATACAAAATTACATAAAGCATCAGTTGGAGCAGGATAAGATTGGAGAGCAATTATCGATCCCATATACAGGAAGCCCGTTTACGGGTCGTAAGTAAACGTTCTATGCAAATGTCAGATCGCAATGCGCCTGCTAGGGCGCTGCTGGTGAGAAAGCCTTATAGGCGCATATGAAAAACCTCCGGCTATGCCGGAGGATGTTTTTATGAGCAGAGTGAGAGGGCTGTACTCACTGTAATAGTGGTGCATTGGGTATATACTCGCAGGCCTGTAAAGTAGCGCAAGGAGATCAACGTGGCACAATTCAAACATCAACAACTTAGCCAAAGCGAGCAAGATCAACTGGACGCAGCAGTTTTTCGTCAACTGTTGCAACACCTTGATCAAAATAAAGATGTGCAGAATATCGATTTAATGATTCTGGCCGGTTTTTGCCGTAACTGCCTGTGTAAATGGTACGCGGCAGAGGCAGATAAGCAGGGGTTAGCGTTGAGTATCGATGATGCGCGTGAGCGGGTGTATGGTATGACTTATGATGAATGGAAAGCCAATCATCAGCCGCCCGCGACCGCAGAGCAATTAGCGGCTTTTGCGGCTAAAAATGCGCAATAAACTGGGTTAAAAACAAAACGCGCCAACAGATGTGGCGCGTTTTTTGTGCTCAACGATCAAGCATTAGCTCGAGATTTATTGTCGGTTAAGCACATAGAATCCAGCAAGGTCGCCATCAATTTGTTGGCCATGCATATCCAGATGAGTAAGAGTGTTTTCGCCGACCAGATATTGTCTGCCAGTTTGTTCGCCAGATCGTAGGATCACGATACTGCCTGTTTCATCCCATGCAAAAGTGCCTTGTGATACTAAAGGCTGGCCTTCTTTATCGAGATAGTTTTCACTCAGCTTATAAGTGCCATCTTCGTTAAGGGTCAGCTCGGTTTCAATGCCACCACAATCTGCGCAAGGTAAAGTGCCTTGATAGCTACCAGCCCAGTCAAGGCTATTTTGTGCATTATGCGCCGCATCAATCGTTTCGGTTGTCGACTCCGTCATTGACTGCTCAGCAGGTTCAGCTACGTCAACCACCGGTTCGGCTTCCACTTTGGCTGGTTGGTTGTCACATCCAACCAGAAGGATAGCCAGTGCGCTTAGAGCAAAAATACTTTTTTTCATCATAAATCCTTGATTAATAAATGTTGACCATCATCAACTTAGTCGCGATGAACCGACGTCACTATGAACTTACGTTGTTAAGTTTAAGTTAAACGCGGGTCATTTTAGCGACAAGTTGTGTTTGTTCTAACCGAATAAAACTCAAATATTCCCAATAGATAATAAATCTTTATTTTATGGCTACTTACCGTCGTCGCAGCCGAGTCGCGGTACTCACTGACAGGTCAAGCTGCTACGCCAAGTCGTTTCAGTATAGTTAAAAAAAACCCTCAATGTTGAGGGTCTTTATAAATCAGCTATTTTTCATCATCAGGTAAGGTGACGTTGAGTTCAAGGACTGAGATATCATCGTCCTTATGCTCAAAAGAGAGTTCGACCATTGAAGGGTCAACCACGACATATTTGGCAATCACTTGCAAAATATCCGCTTTTAGCTGTGGTAAGTAGCTAGGCGCAGGATCATCTTGGCTACGACGTTCGGCAACAATAATCTGCAAACGCTCTTTGGCAACGCAGGCCGAAGTTTTCTTCTGTGGGCGGAAAAATTCCAGCAATGACATCGGATTAGCCTCCAAATAAGCGTTTGAAAATACCTTTCTTCGCTTCAGTTAGAAAACGAAATTCCACTTGCTCACCGAGTAGGCGTGTCACGGTATCTTGGTACGCTTGACCGGCATCGGATTGCTCATCAAAAATAACTGGCACCCCTTTATTAGAGGCATTCAGTACCGCTTGGCTCTCTGGGATCACCCCGAGTAGGGGTACATGCAGGATCTCTTCAACATCTTGTACGCTGAGCATTTCACCCTGAGTTACCCGAGTTGGATTGTAGCGTGTGAGCAGTAGGTGTTGCTTAATCGCCGCTTGACCTTGTTCGGCCCGCAAAGACTTAGAATCGAGAATGCCGAGGATACGGTCAGAATCGCGTACCGATGAGACTTCTGGATTGGTGGTGACAATCGCTTCGTCAGCATAATAAAGAGCCATCAAAGCACCTTGCTCAATACCCGCAGGGGAGTCGCAAATGATGAAATCAAACGCCATCTCCTTCAGTTCATTGAGCACACGTTGTACACCATCTTTGGTCAGCGCATCTTTATCACGGGTCTGTGAAGCGGGCAAAATGAATAAATTTTCATTGCGTTTATCTTTAATTAACGCCTGATTTAGGGTGGCTTCACCGTTGATGACATTGACAAAGTCATACACCACTCGGCGCTCACAGCCCATGATCAAATCGAGATTGCGCAGACCGATATCAAAATCGATCACTGCGGTTTTTTTGCCTCGCAGCGCGAGACCAGAAGCAATTGCAGCACTGGAGGTGGTTTTGCCAACCCCGCCTTTTCCTGACGTGACGACAATAATACGTGACATGTTATGGTTTCCTTTCAATCTTAAATCTTAAATCGTGAGCGTTTCGAGGTGAAGTGACTCGTCAGTCATACTGAGCATCACTCTCTGTTGCCAAAACTGACCCTCAATTTGATCGCTTAGCCAATAATGGCCAGCAATCGAAATCAGTTCTGCTTGCAAATCATGGCAAATAATTCGTGCTGCGGTTTGCCCACTGGCTCCTGCAATTGCTCGGCCACGTAAGGTTCCGTAAATATGGATTGAGCCATCGGCAATCACTTCTGCTCCCGCACTGACATGGCTTAAAATCACTAAGTCGCTATCTTTGGCGTAGATCTGTTGCCCTGAGCGCACCGGCGTACTGACCACTTTGGTCGGGGTTAGCTCAATCGGAGCTTGAATGGCAGAGTTGGTGGCACTCATCACCGCAAAACCTGCCGCAGCAGCCAGATTTTGGCTGCGTTTATCTTTGCACCCAGTAATGCCGACTGGGATTAAACCAGCGTCAGTGATCCCTTGTTTTAAAGCCGGATAATCCAGATCTGCAGTGACTTTTGCCACATTAATCACCACTGGAGCATTAGCAAAAAAAGCCGGGGCTTGCGCGACCTTTTCTTGCAGAAATTGTACCGTGTGCGCAATTTGGTGGTCAGAAAGGTGTAATACCGACAAAGTAAAGCTACTACCTTTCAAGTCAGGGGTTTTCGACATAGCCAGGTTGACCTCAAGAAACTCTATGCTTTGCAGAGAGAGCATTGGCTGGGAACAGGGCTGTCATGTTATATTCAGTGCTAAAACACGGCAAGTTATCTTGCGGTGAAATAAGTGATTTGGCATCAACTTTGGTCAAAGTTAATTGAATTTAAGATCAAAGGCCCTAATCGGGCGCACATCTAATCAAAAGGTTTGTCATGCTTTGTTCAATTTATAAAAGTGCCAAAAAAGAAGGCGCTTATCTGTATATTCCCAAACGGGACGATTTTTCACAGGTTCCTGACACCTTACGGCAGATGTTTGGTAAACCTATCTTTGTGATGCTGGTGAATTTAGAGCAGCGTCAACTTGCGCAGGTGAGTGTGGAGAACGTCAAGCAGTCACTGCAGACTCAGGGATTCTTCCTACAATTACCACCTCCTGCGGAAAATATACTTGAGCAATATAAGGAGCGCCAAGCGCACTCAAATACTTGATTAAAGATCGCTCAAGGAGGGCATCTTGAAAAAATTATTATCGATAGTATTGGGCTTGGCTTTGTCAGCACCACTACACGCCAGTGAAGTCAGCACCGAAGTCAGTTTTGAACGTTATATCGAAAGCTTAAAACAGCAAGCTCGGCAACAAGGTATTTCCGAACATATTATCCAACAAGCGTTTGGTGATGTTGAATATCGACCTCGTGCGGTGGTTGCCGATAAAAATCAACCTGAAAAAAAACTCACCTTGGATGAGTATATTCCACGGGCAGTGCCTGAATGGAAAGTAAAACAGGCTCAGGCTTTGTATCAAAAGCACTATGCAGAATTGCAGAAAATTGGCCAGCAGTACGGTGTGCAACCGCGTTTTATTGTCGCACTGTGGGGTGTTGAGAGTAATTTTGGCGCATTAACCGGTAATTTTAAGGTGATTGATGCTTTATCAACACTGGCTTATGAAGGTCGTCGTGAAGAGTTTTTCCGCAAAGAAACCATGGCAGCATTGCAGATCCTCGAACAAGGCCATATTGATCCCGCCGCGATGAAAGGCTCTTGGGCGGGAGCGATGGGTCAGTGTCAATTTATGCCTAGCTCATTTTTGAATTTTGCTGCTGACGGTAATGGCGATGGCAAAAAAGATATTTGGGGCACCCGCTCGGACGTATTTGCGTCCACCGCCAATTATCTCAGTCAATCCGGTTGGGATGATAAATATACCTGGGGACGTCAAGTAAAAATTCCGCAAGGTTTTGACCGTAACCTAGAAGGTCGTCAGCCAGAAAAAGGCAAAACCTTGCAGCAGTGGAGCAAGCTCGGAGTGACGCGTTATGATGGTAAGCCATTGCCCAAACTGACTGACGATATTCAAGCTTGGTTGATCATGCCGGATGATGAAGCGGGGCGTATTTATTTGGTCTACAACAATTACCATGTGCTGATGAAATGGAACCGTTCACATTACTTCGCGCTCGCGGTGAGCCATTTAGCTGATCGGATCAAGTTTTGAGTATGAGCTGGCATTCTTGAGGTTCTTCACTAGAATGCCAGCCATAGTCACTGCTAACGCTTAATTATTCGTGTCGCAATGATTTTTTAATCATGGGTATGGAATTGTTCGCACGCGAGTAAGGTATTCTCAATCAAACTGGCCACTGTCATCGGGCCAACGCCGCCTGGAACTGGAGTAATGAAACTGGCATGGCTGCGTGCAACCTCATATTCCACATCGCCAACTAATTTGCCGTTCGCAAGACGGTTGATACCAACATCGATCACGACCGCACCGGGTTTAATCCACGCACCGGGAATAAAGTTCGCTTTACCGACCGCTACCACTAAAAGATCGGCTTGACGTACGTGACTTTCAAGATCTTGAGTAAAACGATGACAAGTGGTGGTGGTACAGCCGGCTAACAGTAGCTCAAGCGTCATCGGGCGGCCGACAATATTAGAGGCACCAACAATCACCGCATGTTTACCATGCAGTGGAATATGGTAGCGCTCCAGCAGCGTGATAATGCCTTTTGGGGTGCAAGAGCGCAGTTTGGGGATCCGCTGTGCTAAGCGACCCACATTGTACGGGTGAAAGCCATCAACATCTTTTTGAGGATCAATGCTTTCCAATATCTTGGTGGTATCAATGCCTGCTGGTAAAGGAAGTTGCACCAAAATGCCATCAATCTGTGGGTCATGATTGAGTTCATCGATCAGCGCCAATAATTCTGTTTCATGAGTGCTGGTCGGGAGATCGTAAGATTTAGAGATAAAGCCGACCTCTTCGCAAGCGCGTCGTTTACTACCGACATAGACCTGTGAGGCTGGGTCTTCGCCCACCAGCACAACGGCAAGCCCCGGCGCTCGTAATCCAGCTTGAATGCGCGCTTTAACTCGGTTTGCGACTTCTGAACGGACGGTTTGCGAAACCAGCGTTCCATCAATATTTTGAGCAATCATGACTTTCCTTACAGATTTGGAGCGAAATTTTTGTGCGCATTGTGGCAGATAATTTGAATTTCATCCACAGGCAAACGTTTGCTTAGTTGTATTTTTCAGCAGTGAAACATCGATTGGTAAAATATTGCTCGTTCGCAACAGAAAGTAAGATAAAGGCATTGATCTCAATGGTTTTACTCGTATAATCCTCACCCTGTAGTGCGCCCTTAGCTCAGTTGGATAGAGCACGTGCCTTCTAAGCATGTGGTCACAGGTTCGAATCCTGTAGGGCGTGCCATTTCTTCTCAGCACTAGCAAGTTGATTCTTGCTGGTGCTTTTTTATCTCTAATATTTGCCAAATTACCCAACTCAATAGCTCGCTAGGTTGTTTATAGGGCGATTTTGCAAATTGTCAGCTTGTCGATGTTCTCAAATTTAAACACACTATTTACGATAGCATCGTTGACATGTGAATTTTCATATATATGACATTTCGCATGTTAAATGACCTTTAATTATAATATGCAACAAAGAGCGCTTAATTTGTACAAAGCACTTTCTGAAGAAACTCGGCTTAAGTCTCTGCTTTTAATGCAGAAGCAAGGAGAGTTGTGTGTCTGTGATCTCATGGAAGCGCTGAATCTCAGTCAACCCAAAGTATCTCGGCATCTTGCCGAATTGCGGAAGCACGAGCTTGTTCTGGATGAGCGACGTGGTAAGTGGGTTTACTACCAAATCAACCCCGCGCTAGCTCCTTGGGTCAAGCAAGTGCTGGAAATCACCCTTAAGCATAATTTGACATTTATCGAGTCAGAGTTGCAGTTCATCAAAGGCAAATCATGTTCGAATGGTGTGAACGAATAATGCTCTATTCCGTTGATTTATCAATTTTAAATGAAAGAGGTTTGTATGAGTAATGTCTTAAGCTGTGTCGAAACCAGCGCATCTGAAAAAATGAGTTTTCTTGATCGATACTTAACCGTATGGATTTTTCTTGCAATGGCAGTTGGTGTCGGGATTGGCGTGTTATTTCCTCAGGTCGCTCAGTGGAACGAAAGCCTATCTGTTGGTTCAACCAATATCCCGCTTGCCATTGGCTTAATCTTAATGATGTACCCGCCATTGGCGAAAGTGAACTATAGCCTTTTAGGTGAGGTAACTCGTGATAAACGCGCGATAACGCTTTCTTTAGTGATGAACTGGCTCGTGGGACCGATTTTGATGTTCATCTTGGCTATTATTTTCTTGCGCGATCAGCCTGGCTATATGATGGGACTCATTCTGATCGGCCTTGCTCGATGTATCGCAATGGTGTTGGTTTGGAATGATATCAGCGGCGGGAACAAAGAGTACGGAGCAACCTTAGTTGCCTTAAATAGCGCGTTTCAGATTATCACGTACAGTTTTATGGCATGGCTGTTTATTACTGTTTTGCCCCCTTACTTTGGTCTTGACAGTTTCGTTGTTGACATCACTATCTGGGCTATTGCACAAAGCGTCTTAATTTATTTAGGCATCCCTTTCTTAGCTGGTTTCCTAAGCCGTAAACTCTTGGTCTCAGCAAAAGGTGAACCGTGGTATAACGAAGTCTTCATCCCTCGTATTTCGCCAATCACCCTGATTGCGCTTTTGGCAACCATCGTTTTGATGTTTAGCCTGAAAGGTGAACTGATCATTGAGTTACCGATGGATGTATTCCGTATTGCAGTGCCACTTATCATCTATTTTATGGTGATGTTTTTTGTGAGCTTTTACATCGGGAAACGTATGGGTATTCCTTACGACCAAAATGCATCCATCGCCTTTACTTCATCTGGTAACAACTTCGAGCTGGCTATTGCCGTATCAATCGCTGTATTTGGATTAAATTCTGACCAAGCGTTTGCAGGTGTGATTGGACCTTTGGTTGAAGTCCCCGTTTTAATTGCTTTAGTCAACGTCGCCTTGAGAATGAAGCGTAAATATTATGCCTAAGAGCCGTATTTCGAAACAAACTTCAGCAGTGCCATGTCTTATTGAGACATGGCATCTTTCCGAGTCAGAGCTTTACTACTGGCTGCTTAAGCAAACAGGTGATCCTGAGCTGAGCTTTGATTTACTACAAGATACCTTCTTGAAGGCGTTACAGCAGAAGCAAGCGTTTTGCGATATTCAAAACCAAAGAGCATGGCTATATCGGGTAGCACGGAATATGCTCATTGATAAGCAACGCAGGGCGAATAAAGAACAAGTTCAGGATCTGAGTGATAATACGTCGATATGGGAAGAGTATGAACTTCCCACCGTCGATAGCCTTGCGCAATGCCTACCTAAAGCGCTATCAAAACTGACTGAGTCTGAAAGCGAAATTATCAAACAGTGTGACCTACAAGGTCTTACTCAACAGCAGTTTGCCAAGCAAAATGGACTTACTTTAGTGGCAACCAAATCACGCATTCAACGCGCTAGACAGAAACTTCAACACATTTTGCAAACGCAATGTCATATACGTTTCGACGAACAACAGCGTGTTTGTTGCTTTTTCAAAGATAGCGATAGTCTCTAAAATCGCATTAATTCGAACTCGCTAAGTCGATCTATTCTTCATCACAACAACACTCTTGCCGTAAGAAGTTGATTACTGCCTCTAAACAATCATATTCGGCTACGCAATATAAGGTACGCCCCTCACGACGTTGAGAGATTAAACCTGCTGAGGCCAAGCTAGATATATGATGTGAAAGTGTAGACGCTGGAACGCCAAGTACCTCTTGTATGACTCCCACCGCTATCCCGTGATGACCCGCTTTAACCACAACCTTGTAGATACTTAACCGAGTGGCATGCCCTAACTCTTTAAGCGCTTTCGCTACCGCTTCTAGTTCCATTGTAGTCTCTTTAAATAATCGCTTCGAAAATACTTCGATGATAATGGAAACATTAATGCGTGGCAAACATGACAGGCTGACGTCGATACAGTGAGAAGCGAAATGTCTTACATTCCTATTTTTATGGAAATATAAGGTTGACGAACACCTTATTAATACTATAATTCCAGAATTATCGAAACGAAAAGTGCAACAAGTTGACCAAGATACCGCAAAGAATGTGATTCGGAGATTCAATATGAACCAAGAAATTGCCACCATGGCAAAAGAAGCAATTGATATGTTTGCTTTTTTAGCGATAGAGCTAACCATGCTTTTCCTAGTAATTAGTTATATTGTAGGTGCGTTGCAAGAAGTACTTACACCAGAAAAGATCCAATCAATCCTTAGCTCTAAGGGAGGAAAAGGGTGGTTTATCGCTGCCTTACTAGGTTCGATTACACCGTTTTGTTCCTGCTCTACAATCCCCTTCTTAAAAGGGTTGTTAAGAGCGAGAGCTGGTTTTGGCCCCATGATGGTGTTTTTATTTGCAAGCCCATTGCTTAACCCTGTGATCATTGGTTTGTTTGTCATCACCTTTGGGTGGAAAGTTGCAGTGTTCTATTTCGTGATTGCAATGACCGTGTCTGTGGTTTCGGGATATGTGCTTGAAAAATTGGGGTTTGAGCGCTATGTAAAACCTGAGGCGTATGAAGCAGCAGGTGGATCTTCATGTGGGGAGCCAAGTAAGCAAGAAGAAGAGGAATCAGCATCAAGCTGTAGTCCTCGTTCTTGTTGTGAACCAACACCAGTTGCCACCACAAAATCATGTTGTGGTGAGCGTACGCTAAAAGCTGAGCCTAAAGTGGAAATATCTTGTTGCTCTGCCAATGGCAGTTCAAGTGCGACATTCGTTGAAACAAAACAACCAAGTCGTTGGATGCGAGTCTGGAATTCTACTTGGAAAGATTTTAAACAAGTGTTTCCATACCTCATGATGGGGATTGCAATTGGCTCCATTATTTATGGTTTTGTGCCAACAGATTTCATTGCGAAATACGCGGGTGAAACCAAATGGTATGCGATCCCCGTCGCTGCAATTATCGGTATTCCGTTGTATATCCGAGCGGAAGCGGTAATACCATTAAGTGCGGCTTTAGTGCAAAAAGGTATGGCTCTCGGTTCAGTAATGGCACTTATCATAGGTAGTGCTGGTGCAAGCCTCACAGAGGTGGTTTTGTTGAAATCTATCTTTAAGAACCAAATGATTGCCGCGTTTTTGTTTGTCATTCTCAGTATGGCAATCTCTGCGGGCTATTTGTATAGCTACTTCTTCATTTAAACATCAAGCTATTCCTTAGATTTAGAGGAAGGAACTAAAGGAAAATTACCACGGCTCTAGACAAGCCGTGGTCAACCTAACAATAAGCTCCATCACACCATCCCCCACTTATAACTTAAACATAGCTAAATCAGTTTTCCCAAGCACAAAGATAATAAAAAATTCTTTGCATCCTTTCGGCACTAACTTCGTCTTAGTGACATCAAAGACAAATTATGAGGTTGAAGGAGCCGATATGTTTGAAGTCTTTACCCATCTTGCTGATTGGATAACCTACCAGCTATTTGCTATGCAGCAAGGTACTAAGCTGGCAGATGTTATCCACTTTTTTATAGAAGACACTAGTAAAATCATGGTGTTGCTGGTCTTCATGATTTACGTCATTGCTTTGTTTCGTGCTTCTTTAAATGTTGAAAAAGTGCGCCACTATCTTGCGGGAAAGCGCCGTCTTTTTGGCTATGTGACGGGTAGTGTTTTCGGTGCAATCACCCCATTTTGCTCATGTTCAAGTATTCCCGTTTTTCTTGGCTTTACATCAGCAGGTATCCCACTTGGGATCACCATGGCATTTTTGATTACCTCGCCATTGATCAATGAAATCGCAGTATTGCTTCTGTTTAGCTTACTGGGATGGAAGTTCACCATCATGTATGTGCTGATAGGGATGCTTATCGGGATGTTGAGTGGCTGGTTACTGGATCTTATAAGAGCAGAGCGTTGGTTACAGCCATTTGCCGCAAAAGTCATGCAAAAAGCCCAAGCCCAACAACATACTCAGAACAATCTGAACGTTAGTAACGAAGAGTCTGCAATCACGCTTTCATATCGACATCAGTTTGCCAAACAAGAAATGGTTGAAATCATCGGTCGGGTTTGGAAGTGGGTGTTTATTGGTGTGGGTATAGGAGCTGGCTTGCATGGTTTTGTACCCGATGGCTGGATAGAAGCCCACTTAGGCGCAGGTCAGTGGTGGTCAGTTTCAGCTTCAGTATTGATTGGTATCCCTTTGTATTCTAATGCGACGGGTGTGATCCCCATCATGGAGAGTTTACTGAGAAATGGTCTTCCCATTGGTACGACATTAGCGTTTTGTATGAGCACTGTCGCTGCAAGTGTCCCTGAATTTGTCATGCTAAAACAAGTGATGCAATGGCGCTTACTGGGACTTCTTTTTGGTCTACTGCTGACAGCGTTTACTGTTATGGGATGGATATTTAACTTACCATTCTGGCAATTTTAGGAGATAAAAATGAAAGTATTTAAAGTACTAGGCTCAGGTTGTGCCAACTGCGTTAATACCGCGAAACTGATTGAGAAAGTTGCGGCAGAGCAAGGCATTGATGTTTCGGTTGAAAAAGTAACCGACCTTGAAACGATTATGAATTATGGCGTGATGTCTACGCCAGGCGTCGTCATGGATGAAGAAGTGGTTCACACAGGCGGGGTTCCAAAGCCTGAAGCAATTTTAGATTGGTTAAAATAGATAGCTATTTTCTTTTAGGCTAGGTAAACAACATCCTAGCCTAACAATAGCGTTATGAATTTTTTATGACATCGTATTTTACTTCTAGATAAATTTTTCTTTGCGCTTTAATATATATGAAAGTCCATATATAGATATATTCATATGCTGCCGCATCAGTTTTTTAAATTACTGTCCGATGAAACGCGAGTGCGTTGCTTATTAATGATTGCTCGTGAACAGAAAATGTGTGTTGGTGAGTTAACTGAAGCACTTGCAGAAAGCCAACCAAAAATTTCACGTCATTTGGCGTTGCTGCGTGCAAGTGGTGTGGTGGTGGATACCCGTCAAGGGCAGTGGGTCTTTTATCGTTTATCGGATCAACTGCCTGGTTGGATGAAAAAACAGATCCAAGGTTTGGTTGAATCGAATTGTCTTAAACGTGAATATCAGACAGATATTCTGCGTTTATCTGAGATGCAATCTCGCCCAACGTGTTGTATTTAGAGGATAAATAAATGTCTATCAAAGTAGGGATTAATGGCTTTGGCCGAATTGGGCGTTTGGCGCTGAGAGCCGCGTTTGATTGGCCGGAACTGGAGTTTGTACAGATTAATGATGTAGCAGGAGATGCAGCAACGTTAGCGCATCTGCTGGAGTTTGATTCGGTGCAAGGTCGTTGGCACCATGCGGTGAGCAGTCAAGATCATGGGATTATCATTGCTGGCAAAACGATCCGCACGTCGCAGAAAAAAGCAATTGATGAGGTAGATTGGTCTGGATGTGATGTGGTGATTGAAGCGACAGGTAAGCACCGTAAAGGTGAGTTTCTCAATCAATATTTAACACAAGGTGTTAAACGGGTGGTGGTTTCTGCACCGGTAGCAGAAGATGGCATCGCCAATATCGTGGTTGGTGTTAATGATCATATTTTTGATCCAGCAATACATCAAATTGTGACGGCGGCTTCTTGTACTACCAACTGTATTGCTCCTGTGGTTAAAGTGATCCACGAAAAGCTCGGGATTGAGCAATCGCTGTTTACCACCATTCACGATTTAACCAATACTCAAACTATCCTTGATGCACCACATAAAGATCTGCGTCGTGCTCGTGCCTGTGGTATGAGTTTGATCCCAACCACCACCGGTTCTGCCAAAGCGATTGTGGAAATTTTCCCTGATCTAAAAGGTAAAATTGATGGTCACGCGGTACGAGTACCCCTGGCGAATGCATCACTGACCGATATTATTTTTGATGTAAAGCGTGATACGAGCGTAGAAGAAGTTAATGCTTTACTCAAACAAGCGTCAGAAAACGAGTTAAAAGGCATTCTCGGTTTTGAAGAGCGCCCGCTCGTTTCTATCGATTATAAGGGTGATCAACGTTCAACCATCGTTGATGCGCTATCCACCATGGTGGTTGGTAAACGTATGGTGAAAATTTATGCGTGGTATGACAACGAAATGGGCTACGCCACCCGCACGGCAGAGCTGGTGCGTAAAGTCGGTTTAGCATAAAGGAGCAGAACAATGACACATCCTACATGGGAACTGCCAGTGGCAGATAATCATGCCACTTTAGTATTAACCCCTTGTCCGGGCACTAAACAACTTGGGTTGGTTGAAAGTATTGAACAACTGAAAGCGCAAGGGGTGACTGTGGTGGTCACTGCCTTAAGCCATCAAGAGATGCAGGCCAAAGGTGTTGGTGATTTGCCGCAAGTGGTAGAGCAAATGGGTTTGCAATGGTTCCATGCACCCATTGAAGATGATTGTGCGCCGGATGCTGGGTTTCAAGCGGATTGGCAATCTATCTCTCCAGCGTTACATCAAGCGCTCGCTAACGGTGATAAAGTTGCCTTGCACTGTATGGGCGGCTCGGGTCGTACGGGTTTACTTGCGGCTCATTTATTGTTGGAGAAAGGGTGGGATCTGGCCGAGATTATCACTCAAGTGCAGTCATTAAGGCCGGGCGCATTTACCAAAGATGTGCAACTTGAATACATCAAACAGGTTAATCAATAACTGCCTTTAAGAGCTGCCTTTGGTGGCTCTTTTGCTAAAAGAGTGATTTATGCTATCGCAATGCAATCAAAATGTGCGCCAGTACATGCTGGTAACCTTTAATTATTGGAATTTCACCATTACTGATGGTGCACTACGGATGTTGGTGGTGCTCTATTTTTACGATTTAGGTTATTCCGCGTTACAAATTGCGTCACTGTTTTTGTTTTACGAATTTTTTGGAGTGGTTACTAACTTGGTGGGGGGATGGCTTGGGGCGCGTCTGGGTTTGAATCGCACCATGAACATTGGTCTTGGTATGCAAATCATAGCGCTTATCATGCTTGCCGCTCCCGCTGGTTGGTTGTCGATTGCATGGGTGATGACGGCGCAAGCACTCTCTGGGATTGCCAAAGATCTGAATAAGATGAGTGCCAAAAGCGCGATTAAAAGCTTAGTACCGGATAATGCACAAGGTGCGCTTTACCAATGGATCGCTATCCTCACCGGTTCGAAAAATGCCCTGAAAGGGGCGGGGTTTTTCATCGGTGGCGCGCTGCTTACCTTGATCGGTTTTCAGTATGCGGTTGCGGCTATGGCTGGTGTGTTACTGTTGGTGTTTATTGGCAGCGTGTTAAGCCTTAAATCGGATCTGGGCAAAGCGAAAAATAAGCCAAAGTTTGCTGAAATTTTTTCTAAGTCGAGTCGTGTCAATATCTTATCGGCGGCGCGTCTGTTTTTGTTTGGTGCACGTGATGTATGGTTTGTGATTGCGCTTCCGATCTATCTGGCTACGGTATTTGGTTGGAGCCATAGCGCAGTAGGCGGTTTTTTGGCCTTATGGGTGATAGGCTACGGTGTTGTACAAGGTATCGCCCCTAAGATCACCGGCAGTCAATCGAACCACGCGCCGGATGGTCAAGCGGCGATCAAATGGGCTTTATTGTTGTCATTAGTGACGGCCGGGATTGCGTATAGTGTTCAGCAGCAATGGTACCCAGAAATGGTGATTATCGTGGGATTATTGAGTTTTGGTGCGGTATTTGCTGTCAATTCATCACTGCACTCTTATTTGATTGTCCGCTATGCCAAAAGTGATGGAGTGTCACTGGATGTCGGTTTTTACTATATGGCGAATGCGATGGGACGTTTGATTGGCACTATCTTGTCTGGATGGGTGTTTCAAAGATCGGGATTGGCAGCTTGCTTGTGGGTTTCGTTTGCTTTTTTAGCGCTGACAACATTGATTTCGTTTTGGTTGCCAAGGGGCGCCGAATCTGAACGGGTACAAAATGAATAACGATAAATGAAATAATGGTAGGGAGAGAAGTGTGGCACCAAATAATTATGGTGCCACAAAATTCTTATAGTGCAGTAACTTGCGCAGCTTGTAAGCCTTTTTTGCCTTGTTCAACGATGAACGAAACTTTTTGGCCTTCAGTTAAGGTTTTGAAACCAGTAGAAACGATTGAGTTGAAATGTACGAATACATCATCGCCACCGTTGTCTTGAGAAAGAAAACCGAAGCCTTTAGTTTCGTTGAACCACTTTACTGAACCAGTTAATTTAGCAGACATAGATACCTCTATATTGATTTTTAATGAAAAATTTAGCTAACTGAAGTGCTACTCAATGATTTAGAGATGAATATTTTATCGCAGGAACGTAACGAGGTAATCGATGAAGTACTTGAGAGAAATTTTGATCTTAAATTACATAAATAGCTCTCTTCTTAAGAGCTGTGGTGCAGTATACCGACACGATTAAGAATAGCTAGTTTTTTATTTTTTATTTTTATTGGTGGATGAACTCAAGATGTTAAGTTGTGCGTGCGGTAAGGTTAGGCTTGATACTATCACACTGTTTTCTAAGCAATCGTCATTGAACACTAGCAACTTGAGGTTCTCTATTCGGCTTTTTTGCCAGCGCTGACCATCTCCATCTACCACCCTAGTGGCGAGAAAATACCTATCTATTTCATTTTATCGGTGTATAGTGAGCCTCGATTTTTATTTTGAACACTTTATCAAATTGTATTTTCTAGTTTTGTTAGCTCTGTATATTGTGGCTGATTTTTAATTGAGCATATATTAAAGGTCGTTCAATGGTTTTGTTGAATGTTATTTGTTTGTTAGCGATTAACGATTGATAAATATTTAAAAACCCTAAATGATTAAGTTTTATAAATGGTTTTGACGGTTGTTTTCAAGATGGCCAACAATATTATTTATTATTGGGTTTTTTATAAGGTTTTATTTTGGTTTCTTGATGGTGTTAAGAGCTAAATATTGATTGTTTTATTTTCATTGCCATAAGTTCTGGATGCAGATAATTCAATCCTATTAAATGGTTTTATAGAGGTATAATTATGAAAAATAAGAGAGCGAGATCGCCTAATAAGAATAAAAAAGCTGCGTATGAAGCTAAATTTGAATTTATGGTCAAAGAGTACCATGAGGCTCAAGCTGTCTTGGAATCGATGACACAAGGCAGTGATGAGTATATCCAACAGAAAAAAAACTGTGACAGTCTATTTGCTCAGGCCGAACGTTTCTTTAAACAGAATCAATAAAGATTAATAAGTAACGACACTTTTGATTGTGGTGTGTAAGTATTTTATTAATCTGCGCATCATTATCATTTCACCTAATTCTAATCCTATAGATGATTGTCATCATTTTGGCCTAGATCAACTCGTTATTCCCTTCCTACTTGAAGCTGCAGCGGTGTTGGCTAGGTTCGTTCATCCCAATCACATAGTTTGCCTATGCTCATGGGGACTCACTCACTTGCCGCCTACCTGAAACTCCAAGTGGTTTGGGGATAGTCGCTGGCATTTCGCGATGAATATTGCAGTTGTATCATGCGCTAGCTGTGCGACCTTTCCGCTTTTTCGATACATTCTATTTACAAACTGATTCAGTGGTGTAAGGATTTGCGCACTCAGGAAGAGGCAAACCCAACAAATGGTCACAGTCCTGCTATTATCATATTAATTCAACTGCTTATCCGCATTTTTAGTTAGTGTATTGGTCGATAGTCGATCTGCTGGACTAAAACTGCAGGGAGATTTCCATGAAACGCATCCCCGCATTGGACAGTATTCGAGGATTATTGTTGGTCTTGATCACTTTTAACCATCTGATCTGGTATAGCGGTGGTACTACCATCTTGCAACGTGTTACCCATGAGCCAATTGGAGTCTTTGGAGCTGCGGAAGGGTTTATTTTTATGTCAGGGCTACTGGCTGGCATGGTATATAGCCGTAGTGAGTATTCTAACTGTGAAATGACCAATAAAGTATGGCGACGAGCGTTTACTATTTATAAGTATCATCTGATTGGTCTGTTTATCGCGATGTTGTGGTTTTTATTCGGTCGCGTTTATTTTGCTGAACAAGTGAGTGTGTTTGGTGGCAGTTTTAGTAACCTGCTTACCTTGCCTTTAATGACTTTAGTGATGAGTTTCCTGCTGCTCAATAAGCCTGCATATCTGGAAATTTTGCCGCTGTATATCATGTATATGTGGTTGTTTCCATTTGCACTCTATGCATTTCGGCGTGGTTATCTCAAAGCGGTGTTGATATTTAGTGTCAGTGTATGGGCGAGTAGCGGTTGGATTAATGCTTCACTTTTGACACCGTTATTTCAAGCGCTTTCCCCCACCTACATTCCTGAATTCGGTTATTTTGACCCGTTTGCTTGGCAACTGCTGTTTTTCTTTGGTGCGGCATTGGGTTATCGCCAGCGACAAGATGATTTAGCTTGGTTTACCCCTCGGCTGATGTGGTTGTGTGTTGTTGTGGCACTAGTGATTTTTGCCGCTTATCGTGACTTATTAACACCGTTGGGTATCACTCAGCAGATGGTTTATTCTGCTTCGAGTAAGCCTGAACTCGGTTGGCTGCGCGTATTAAGCCTAAGTGTATGGATTTATTTGATCGCCACCGTGATCCGTTTATACCCTAGTGCTTTAGTGTATGAGCCGCTCAGTTATCTTGGTCGCCATTCGTTACAAGTCTTTACTTGGCAAACACTACTGATTTTCCTCTCTGCCCCTTGGCTGCTGACCACCCGTGAATCACTCTGGCATACACCGATCATTCTGGTACTGTGTACCAGCTTATGGCTTGCTGCGTGGTTACAGAATTGGCGGCAAGATAAAGTGATCCATATTTCCTCTACTGCCGTGGCTGGCTTGGCTCTAGTATTAGTTGCCACTACTCGTTGGGCAAGCTTTCCACCTTTGGAAAAAACCGACACCGTCGCGAGCAGTGACCAAGTGATCAATCCACCGTTGTTGAGTAGCGACGTTTCAAGTAATGAACCGCATGATTTACCGCAGGTCAGTGATGAGACGCCCCTCAATTAATCTGCTGTAGTTGTGGTGATTGTTCAGACCACCAGTGCCACGGCAAAGTGACCTTGCGTATTTCACGGCTATTTCGATGAACGGTGATGCTAACAATTCATTTGATTCATTGAGGATTGGATAGCGATATTTATCTCAAGTGGTGATTTCGCTCGTGTGACAACCTATCAATCGTCATATTCTCGATTTACAGTCACTGGTTTAATCGATGATATGGTAATAGGTGAAAGTCTCAAATGAGTAAGTCCCTCTATGTGTTTGACTTGGATGACACCCTGATTGATGGGGATTGCGCCATGATTTGGAATGCCTTTTTAGCCGAGAAAGGGATTGCGACGGATCATAATTTTGTGGCAGAAGATCGGCGACGTATGGCGTTGTATGCGCAAGGTAAAATGGATATGGCACAGTACATTACTTTTGCCATGCAGCCGTTAGCCAATGTGCCGATTGCCGCCGTACAAGCTTGGGCACAAGAGTGCGTGGCGCAGTTGATTGTACCGCAGCATTTTGCTCAAGCTCGAACATTGTTGGCTCAGTTACAACAGCAGGGCAGCACCTGCCTGATCATTTCTGCTTCCGTCTCTTTTTTAGTGCAAGAGGTGGCTGCGCATTTTGGTATTGCGCATGCATTGGGAATTGATTTAGTCGAAAGGCAAGGTTGCTATAGTTCGGAAATTGCCGGGATAGCCAGTTATCGTGAAGGTAAAGTGCTGCGTTTGCAGCAGTGGCTCGCCGAGCAGAGTGAAACCTACCAACACATTCATTTTTATACCGATTCGATCAATGATCTGCCGTTATGCCTACACGCAGATTTCACTTATCTGGTCAATCCTTGTCCACAATTACGAGCACAAGGTGCACAGTATGGTTGGCCAGTGTTAGATTGGGCAGTGTAGAGTCTATGGTTTTGTTGTATCGGCTGGTGCACCAGTTAATCAATGTGGTGAGCGAGCTGCTCGGAAAATCGATATCTACGGCAGATAAACCCAAGCGGTGAAATTTTTTACTAATATTTGAGGTAATCGAAGAGGATAGTCGGTTTATAAGACATTTTTATGGCAAATTAATGCAAGGGTTGTTATGGTGATTCGCGATCCGTGCCAGGTATAAGTTGTTTTTGTTCAATACTTATACAACAACTATCAGCCGTTCTGAATACCTGACATGGATGTCATGGATGCAATATTAAAACTTGGAGTTTATGCATGTATAAGAACAAAATCACCCAAGCACTGCTGCTCAGTGCTGGCTTGGCGGTGGCCGCCACATCATTGACCTCTGTTGCTGCAAACGTCCCTGCCGGTACAAAACTGGCTCCCGTGCAAGAATTGGTGCGCGGTAACGGTACCGAAGTAGCCTCTCTCGATCCACACAAAACCGAAGGTGTTCCTGAATCCAACGTGATCCGTGATCTGTTAGAAGGTCTGGTCAATCAGGATGCCAATGGCAATGTGGTTCCTGGAGTAGCCGAACGTTGGGAAACAACCGATAACACCACCTTTACTTTCCATATTCGTCCCGATGCCAAGTGGTCTAACGGTGAGCCGGTGACGGCACACGATTTCGTGTACAGCTTTCAACGTGCGGTCGATCCGGCAACGGCTTCACCCTATTCTTGGTATATGGAATACACCAAGATGAAGAATGCCAAAGAGATCATCGCTGGGGAAAAAGACAAATCCACCTTGGGTGTCACCGCGCTGGATGACAAAACGCTGCGCTTTGAATTGGAAAGTCCAGTACCGTATTTTGTGATGATGATGGGACACACCACAGTAAAACCGGTTCACCGCGCGACCATTGAAAAATATGGCGAACAGTGGACCAAGCCTGAAAATTATGTCGGTAATGGTGCTTATGTGCTGGATAAATGGGTGGTTAACGAGCGTTTAGAGCTTAAACGTAACCCCCAATACTGGGATGATAAACACACCGTCATTAACAAAGTGACTTATCTGCCGATTGAAAACCAAGTAGCAGAAATGAACCGTTTCTTGTCTGGTGAAATTCAGATCACCAACGAACTACCACTTGAGCATTTCAAGCGTTTGAAAAAAGAGCATCCACAATCGGTACTGGTACAAGGTCAACTTTGTACTTATTACTACGGTTTTAATACCGCTAAAGCACCATTTGATGATGTCCGAGTACGTCAAGCCCTATCATATGCGATTGATCGTGATGTGATTTCAGATGCAATCTTGGGGCAAGGTCAAAAGCCCGCTTTCTTCTTGACGCCGGAAATCACCGCAGGGTTTGCTGCTGAAATGCCTGCTTACGGCAAAATGACCCAGAAACAGCGAATTGCGGAAGCCAAAAAATTGTTGGAAGCGGCAGGCTACAATAAAGCCAATCCACTCAAATTTACTTTGCTCTATAACACATCCGAAAACCACAAGAAAATTGCCACTGCGATCCAATCGATGTGGAAAACTGGCTTAGGGGTCGATATCGCATTGGAAAACCAAGAGTGGAAAACCTTCCTCGATACGCGTCGTCAAGGTAATTTTGATGCAACACGTGCAGGGTGGTGTGGTGACTATAACGAAGCGTCGTCGTTCTTAACCTTGATGATGTCAAGTAACTCGTCGAATGATGCTAAGTACTACAGTGCTGAGTATGATGCGACGCTCGAAAAAGCCATGACGTCTACATCTGAGCAGGAGCGTCAAAAACTGTATGCGGATGCGGAGAAGTTGTTGGCGCGTGATATGCCGATTGCACCAATTTATCAATATGTCATCTCACGACTGGTCTCTCCAACCGTTGGCGGTTATCCAACCAATAACGCGGAAGATAAGGTCTATGCCAAAGATCTCTACATTAAAGCTCAATAATCGAACTATAAAACT
This sequence comes from Vibrio misgurnus, assembly GCF_029635775.1. Classification (NCBI taxonomy): domain Bacteria; kingdom Pseudomonadati; phylum Pseudomonadota; class Gammaproteobacteria; order Vibrionales; family Vibrionaceae; genus Vibrio; species Vibrio misgurnus. The sequence goes on from NZ_CP113241.1 coordinate 946,681, forward strand.
ATAAGTAATCTCGGCGCTGCATGTGAAATTCACATGCAGGGTCTTTTCATTTTTGTCACAGATTGAAAGAGTGAGTTTATGTTTAAATTCATTGCAAAAAGGATATTTGAAGCAATCCCAACCATGTTGGTATTGATCACACTATCTTTTTTTCTTATGCGCTACGCGCCAGGTAACCCATTTTCTTCAGAGCGTCCGCTACCGCCGGAAGTGATGGCCAATATCAATGCCAAATATGGTCTCGATAAACCGGTATCAGAGCAGTACCTGACCTATCTAACCAATATCGTACAGGGCGATTTTGGCCCCTCGTTTAAATACAAAGATTATACGGTGAATGAACTGATCAGCAGTGCATTGCCGGTTTCGGTAAAAATTGGTCTGGCGGCGTTTATTTTCACGGTCATTATGGGGGTCACCGTCGGCACCATTGCGGCGTTGAAGCACAATACTTGGGTTGACTACACCATTATGTCGACCGCAATGATTGGGGTGGTGATGCCCTCTTTTGTGTTGGCTCCGGTCTTAATTTATCTGTTCTCAATTCACTTCAATCTGTTTCCAGCTGGTGGCTGGCAAGATGGCGGCTTGCGCTATATGGCACTGCCAGTGCTTGGTATGTCATTGTTGTATGTGGCCACCTTTGCGCGTATCACCCGCGGCTCGATGATTGAAACACTCAACAGTAACTTTATTCGTACTGCGCGTGCCAAAGGGCTCAGCTACCGTTATATCGTGATCAAACATGCGCTCAAGCCAGCCATGCTGCCAGTGGTGTCTTATATGGGGCCGGCATTTGTTGGCATTATCACCGGTTCTGTGGTGATTGAGACCATTTTTGGCTTACCCGGCATTGGCAAGTTATTTGTGAACGCTGCGTTCAACCGAGATTATTCTCTGGTTATGGGGATCACGATTCTGATCGGCTTCCTATTTATTCTGTTTAACGCGATTGTCGATATTCTGCTCGCTTATATCGATCCGAAAATTCGCTACTAATAGGACTACGATCATGTTAACCAAAAAAGAACACTTAGCGGCGATTGAAAATTTCTCACAAAATCTCGAGATTCAAGGTCGCAGCTTATGGCAAGACGCCAAGATTCGCTTTATGCGCAATAAAGCGGCGATGGTGAGCTTATTGATACTGATGTTGATCACCTTGGCGGTGATTTTCCTGCCGATGTTTTCCGCTTATAGCTACGAAGATACTGATTGGTATGCGATGCATGCCGCACCCTCTGCTGAACATTGGTTTGGTACGGATGCACTTGGACGTGACTTGTTTGTGCGTACCTTAGTCGGGGGACGAATTTCGCTGATGGTTGGCATCATGGGCGCATTGGTGGCGGTCTTGATCGGCACCTTATATGGCGCGACCTCCGGTTTTATTGGTGGTCGAACTGACCGAGTGATGATGCGCATTTTGGAGATTTTATACGCGATCCCATTTATGTTTTTGGTGATCGTATTAGTCACCTTTTTTGGCCGCAATATCGTGCTGATTTTTGTGGCAATCGGTGCGATTGCATGGCTGGATATGGCTCGGATTGTTCGTGGCCAAACCCTAAGCCTGCGCAGTAAAGAGTTTATTGAAGCGGCGCATGTGTGTGGGGTGAGTAAGTGGAATATTATCACTCGCCATATTGTGCCAAACGTACTGGGGATTGTGGCGGTTTACTCAACTTTGTTGATCCCAAGTATGATTTTGACCGAATCTTTTCTCTCTTTCCTTGGCCTTGGTGTGCAAGAGCCGATGACCAGTTGGGGCGCTTTGCTGCAAGAGGGCGCAAATACAATGGAAGTGGCAATTTGGCAACTGTTGTTCCCGGCGACATTTATGGTGTTGACGCTGTTCTGCTTTAACTATGTCGGCGATGGTCTGCGTGACGCGCTGGATCCTAAAGACAGATAAACCAAGCTTAAAATAAAGGAAGTCATAATGAGTTTATTAGATGTCAAAGATCTGCGTGTCGAGTTTGCCACTCAAGATGGTACGGTCACCGCAGTCAATGATCTCAATTTCTCGCTCAAGCAGGGAGAAACCTTAGGTATTGTTGGCGAGTCTGGTTCAGGCAAATCACAAACCGTATTTGCGATCATGGGCCTGCTAGCGAAAAACGGTACCATTACTGGTAGTGCTAAGTTTGAAGGCAAAGAGATCCTCAACTTACCCGAGCGTGAACTGAATAAAGTGCGCGCTGAGCAAATCGCGATGATTTTTCAAGATCCGATGACCTCACTCAACCCTTATATGAAAGTGAGCGATCAACTGATGGAAGTGTTGATGCTGCACAAAGGGATGAGTAAGGCGCAGGCATTTGAAGAGTCGGTACGTATGCTGGAAGCGGTAAAAATTCCTGAAGCGCGTCAGCGTATCACTATGTATCCACATGAGTTTTCAGGTGGGATGCGCCAGCGGGTAATGATCGCGATGGCGCTGTTGTGCCGCCCGAAACTGTTGATTGCCGATGAGCCGACCACCGCACTGGATGTGACGGTGCAAGCGCAGATCATGGAGCTATTGAACGAACTTAAGCGTGAATTCAATACCGCGATCATTATGATCACCCACGATTTGGGAGTAGTGGCCGGCTCTTGTGACAAAGTATTGGTAATGTATGCTGGCCGTACCATGGAGTATGGTTCGGTGAACGATATTTTCTACAACCCGAGTCACCCTTATGCAGAAGGTCTGCTCAGGGCGATCCCTCGCTTGGATACTGAAGGCGATGTGTTGCCGACAATCCCGGGTAATCCACCTAACTTATTGCGTTTACCGGTTGGCTGCCCTTATCAAGAACGTTGTCACCGAGTGATGGATCGCTGTACGCGTCAAGCACCGATCTTGCTGCCATTCGGTGATGATCGTCAACGTGCTTGTTTTTCGGATTGGGAGGCATGGGCCAAATGAACGCAGAAAAAAAATTATTATTAGAGATTAACGATCTCAAAGTTCACTTTAGCATCACCCCTAAATCAGCGTGGCCATGGACCAAACCGTTGACACTAAAAGCGGTGGATGGGGTGAATGTGCGCCTATATGAAGGGGAAACGTTAGGTGTGGTGGGGGAGTCGGGTTGTGGTAAATCGACTTTTGCGCGAGCCATAATCGGTTTAGTGCAAGCGACTCACGGTGAAGTAGTGTGGTTAGGGGAAGATTTAACTCGCATGCAGGAAGTCAAACGCCGCGCCACTCGCAAGCAAATTCAGATGATTTTTCAAGATCCTTTAGCTTCGCTCAACCCACGTATGACGGTGGGCGATATTATCGCGGAGCCGCTGCAAACCTTCTATCCTGCTCTGAACAAGCTAGAGGTGAAAGATCGCGTCAAAGAGATGATGGCCAAAGTCGGTCTGCTACCGAATGTGATCAACCGTTATCCGCATGAGTTCTCTGGTGGTCAATGTCAGCGGATTGGTATTGCGCGGGCATTGATCCTCAAGCCGAAGATGATTATCTGTGATGAGCCGGTATCAGCATTGGATGTCTCGATTCAAGCTCAAGTGGTTAACTTACTGAAAGATTTGCAAAAAGAACTGGGGTTGAGCTTGGTGTTTATTGCTCATGATCTGTCAGTGGTAAAGCACATTTCCGATCGCGTATTAGTGATGTATTTAGGTAATGCAGTCGAGCTTGGTGTCACCAAAGCCCTGTTTTCCAACCCTCTGCATCCTTATACTAAAGCGTTGATGTCTGCGGTACCGATTCCCGACCCTAACCTTGAGCGCAATAAAACCATCCAAATGTTGGAAGGGGATTTACCCTCGCCAATCAATCCACCTTCAGGTTGTGTATTTCGTACCCGCTGCCCTCAAGCAACGGCTGAATGTGCACAAACTAAACCTATGATTAAAGGCTCGGATAGACATTCGGTGGCTTGTTTATACGCTGAAGCATAAATTCAGTCTGTGACAGACTAAAGCGCGATCTTAAACTCTGATCGCGCTTTTTTATCTTGTTTGCATAAAAAAAGCCCCTGAAATTTCAGGGGCTTGGCAGATTAAGGGCTGAATCGTACCGATTTATTTCTGCTCTTGGCCGGCTTGGATCGCGGTCAGGGCGATGGTGTAGACGATATCGTCAACCAATGCGCCACGCGACAGGTCATTGACTGGCTTACGCATACCTTGCAGCATTGGACCGATTGATACCAGATCCGCTGAACGCTGTACCGCTTTGTAAGTGGTGTTACCGGTGTTCAGATCTGGGAAGACAAATACGGTTGCTTTACCCGCGACTGGCGAGTTAGGTGCTTTAGAGGCGGCAACGTTTTCCATAATTGCAGCGTCATACTGCAAAGGTCCATCAATCACCAGATCAGGGCGTTTCTCTTTGGCGATGCGGGTCGCTTCACGAACTTTATCCACATCCGCGCCTTGACCTGAAGTTCCGGTCGAGTAAGAGATCATCGCCACGCGAGGATCAATACCGAAAGCGGCAGCTGAGTCGGCAGATTGAATCGCAATCTCAGCCAGTTGCTCAGCGTTAGGATCTGGGTTGATTGCACAGTCACCGTACACCAGTACTTGATCTGGCAGTAGCATAAAGAAGATCGATGAAACCAGAGACGCGTTTGGCGCAGTCTTAATGATTTGTAGGGGTGGACGAATGGTGTTGGCGGTAGTGTGTACTGCACCAGAAACCAGACCATCGACTTGGTTACCCTCTAGCATCATAGTGCCGAGTACCACAGTATCTTCCAGTTGCTCACGTGCAACCACTTCGGTCATGCCTTTGCTCTTACGCAGCTCAACCAGACGAGCGATATACTGCTCACGGGCTACCGCAGGATCGATAATCTCGATACCTGCACCCAGCTCAACACCTTGTTGCGCTGCAACACGTTTGATTTCCGCAGGGTTACCGAGTAGCACACATTGGGCAATACCACGTTCAGCACAGATGGCCGCCGCTTTTACGGTACGTGGCTCATCACCTTCAGGCAGAACAATACGTTTGTTGGCGCTGCGTGCCAGTTCGGTTAACTGATAACGGAAGGCTGGTGGGCTTAGGCGACGAGACGCTTGTGCGCCTTCAGTCAGCGAGTCAACCCATGGACCATCAATGTGGCTTGCCACGTGCTCGCTGATAAATTCGATACGCTCTTTGTCATCTGCTGGTACTTCAAGGCTGAAACTTTGCAGGTTGAGCGACGTTTGCCAAGTGTTACCTTGCGCTTTGAAAATAGGCAGGCCAGTTTCAAAAGCCGGTTTACACAGCTTAACGATTTCATTTGGAATATCGTAACCGCCGGTCAGCAAGACGGCGCCAATTTCCACACCATTCATGGCCGCCAGTGCTGCGGCAACAATCACATCTGGGCGATCGGCTGAAGTCACTAGCAATGAGCCAGGTTTGAAATGCTCAATCATGTGTGGAATAGAGCGGGCACAGAAAGTGATGCTCTTGATACGACGAGTGTTGATATCGCCTTGGTTGATCACTTCGCCTTTGAGATGCTTGGCCATATCAATCGCGCGAGTTGCGATCAAATCGATACTCCATGGCACACAACCCAGTACGCGGATTGGGCTGGTGTTGAAGATTTGCATTACTTCAAGGTTGGCTTGCTTAGCGCTGTCCGCATCATCAAAGATTTCGGATAAGTCAGGGCGGGTGCGGCCTGCTTCATCAACCGGAGCATTGAGTTTATTGATGATAACGCCAGAAATGCTCTTGTTTTTGGTACCACCAAAGTTAGAGCATGCAACTTCAATGCGCTCTTTTAACTGGGTTGGATTGTTTGTGCCTGGGGTGGCAACGAACACAATTTCAGCACCAAGAGTGTTGGCAATTTCTGCGTTCACTTGGTTTGCAAAAGGGTGTTTGCGGGTCGGAACCAGACCTTCGATCAGAGTGACTTCTGCATCTTTATTGATTTGGTTATAACGCTCAACCACGGTTTCCAGCAGCACGTCCATCTTTTCGCTACCGATCAGTGCTTCTGCAGCTGACATACTCATCGGTTCACCGATCTGGATGTCACTGTTATGGCCCATGATCGTCGAAGTGAGATCCGGTTGATCACCGCCAGTGCGTGGCTGTGCAATCGGTTTATAGAAAGAAACGCTAACCCCTTTACGCTCCATGGCGCGCAGGAGACCCATGCTCACGCTAGTCAGACCGACACCAGCGCTAATTGGGACAAGCATAATAGTACGGGACATTGGCAAAGTACCTCACACTATTGATATACCTTTGCGACTTACTGTTGCCGCCTAGCGGTAACGCTAAGTTGTTTAGGTATAGCAATCTAAGCTGTTTAGATTGAAAGAGACCAAGCTCAAACGTAGATTAGGCTTACGCTGAGCCCCTAAATGACACTGGCTAACTTAAGTTAGCCAGTGTAAGTCGAATTAGATGTTAGTCAGACGTGCAGTATCTTCTGCAATCACTAACTCTTCGTTAGTGGCGATAACCATCGCTGGGATGCGGCTATCAGCAGTCGTGATCACACCTTCGCCACCGAAACGGGCTTTTAGGTTAGCTGCGCTGTCTACGGTAATGCCGAAGATCGCGAGACGGTTTAGTACCATTTCACGGATAGGTGCAGAGTTTTCACCGATACCACCAGTGAAGGTGATCGCATCCAGACGACCATCTAGGCAAGCGGTGTAGCTTGCAACGTATTTGGCTAGACGGTGACAGAACACATCCATCGCACGAGTGGCTTCTTCTTTTTGACCGTAGTTGTCTTCAACGAAACGGCAGTCAGAAGTCACTTCAGTTAGACCTTGCAGACCAGATTCTTTGGTCAGCATAGTGTTGATTTGTTCAACAGAGTAACCCAGTGCATCGTGCAGGTGGAAAATGATCGCAGGATCGATATCGCCACAACGAGTACCCATCACCAGACCTTCTAGAGGAGTCAGACCCATAGAAGTGTCAACTGATTGGCCGTTTTTGATCGCACAAACTGAAGCGCCGTTGCCTAAGTGGCAGTTGATGATGTTCAGCTCGTTAGCTGGCTTACCTAGACGCTCAGCCGCTTCACGTGCGATGAACAGGTGAGAAGTACCGTGCATGCCGTAACGGCGGATAGCGTGCTCTTGGTATAGTTTGTATGGCAGAGCGTACAGGTATGCTTCTTCAGGCATAGTTTGGTGGAATGCGGTATCGAATACTGCAACGTTTTGTAGTGCAGGGAACGCTTTTTGTGCCGCTTTGATACCAATGATGTGTGCTGGGTTATGCAGTGGAGCCAGAGTTGCACAATCTTCGATGCCTTTCAGTACTGCATCATCAATCAGTGCAGATTGAGTGAACTGCTCGCCACCGTGTACAACACGGTGACCAACGGCTTTCAGCTGAGCTGCCAGTTCTGGCTTAGAAGCAAGAATAGTTTCAACGATGAAAGACAGTGCTTCATCGTGTGCTGCGCCTTCGCCCAGTTGAGCTTCGTGCTTGCCATCCAATTTCCACTTGATACGAGCTTCAGGAAGGTGTAAACATTCAGCAAGACCTGAAAGATGTTGCTCACCACTTTGCGCGTCAACAACCGCGAACTTAAGTGAAGAACTACCGCAGTTTAAAACTAAAACCAGCTTAGACATGAGTGACTACCTGTAATAATCGGTTAGGATAAAATCAGTACCAAGATTAGACGACGCATCAGTGAATACGCGCTAATCTAGGTCAATAAAACGTCAATTTCCATATCGTGGCGACGTGACAAAGTCAGTATAAAGCGTCGATGCAATCCGTGCAGAAATCGTCCCAATATTGCCTAAATGGTAATTAACGGCAACAATGAGATTGAGAGTTCGCAAAGCATAGCGATAATAAACCAAGATAACAAAAAAAATTTGAATCAATATTAGCTTTTGTCAAGTTTTTGCGTCTTTTGTTGAATCATTCAACTAAATTTTAGTAGTTTGAACCAAGAGCAGCGAGGAAGTCGAGATGAGTAATAATAGAGTCGGCATAGTGCATAGCCTAAAAGATGGCCAAAAGTACATGGATAGTTGGCCGATGCGCAAAGAGTTAAATCCTTTGTTTCCTGAACTGCGTGTGATTAAAGCGACTCGTTTTGCGATTAAAGTGATGCCTGCGGTGGCGGCGATTAGCATACTGACTCAAATGGTGTTTACCAATGCGCAAGCGATGCCGCAAGCGATTGTGGTCGCTTTGTTTGCGATAAGCTTGCCACTACAAGGAATTTGGTGGTTGGGTAATCGCGCCAATACTTTGCTACCCCCTGCGTTGGCGAGTTGGTATCGCGAACTGTATATGAAGATTGTGGAAACCGGTTTTGCATTGGAACCGATCAAAAGTAAACCACGTTATAAAGAGCTGGCACAGGTATTAAATCGTGCATTTCGCCAATTGGATGACACCGCATTAACTCGTTGGTTTTAAGGCTGCCGTGTAGGCTAGGCTGTTTGTCCCATCAGTGTGACCAACGAATATCGAATATACCCTTCCGACTTGAAGCTTCAGCGGTGTTGGCGACGTTCGTTCACCCAATCTCATAGTTTGCCTATGCTGATGGGGACTCACTCACTTGCCGCTTACCTGCAACTCCAAGTGGTTTGGGTATAGTTGGTCACAGAAACTTGCAGTGTGCGCCAAGGCAACCCATCCCATGAGATCAAGATAAGTTAGCGCTGAGTGTGGCGACTGCGAGACGTTCTTTCTTTATGAGCAGAGGCCGCTTTCGCCTGAGATTTCAAAATAGAGTCTACCGTTAATTGCATTGGTTCTTTAGGCTGTAGGCCGTGAGGGAAAGTTCGTGCGCGTGGTGGGAGATTAAACTCTTCACTGGAAGCGCGAGGCATGCGTTTAAAGCGATAGAGGTAAAAATTTTCTAGTTTTTCTCGTGCCCACTCGGTCTTGTTTAAATATTTGATACTGCTGGCAATCGAAGGCTTGGTATGAAAGCAGTTAAAGCGCATTGCTGTATCTAAGATATCCCAGCCATAAAAATCCACCAGCTCTTGCAGTAAGGTTTCTAACTTAAGGCCGTGTAATGGGTTGTTTTTTTGTAGTTCGATTCTTTCTTGATCGGTCATCATTATCGGCTCCTAAGGATAAACGGTAGATAGGGTCGGTAAATCAAGATTTGGCACATGCACTTGTTGAACCCTATAGAGGGAGCGCATTCTAGCAGAGTTGCTCTTACTTCCCTATGGTTATCTGTTATCGGGATCATCTTTTACCGGGCCATCTTAATCATAGAGTCTATCTCGGCTGATGAGAGTGAATTGACCTACCATCTTCTGCCGCTCCATGTCGTTTGGGAAGAGAGATTGTTAACTTCACTTCCATTTTCGACATTGACTAAATTCCGAGCTTTTTCTGTTATCTAACTGTTAAATCCCACTTCCATTTGTCTAAAGTTACGGGTAATAATGTTGTCAGCGACACCTTAAGTGTCCAATAAGGATAATTAAAACAACAACATTCACAACATCATAAAAACTATGCTTTATATCAAGGAGTTAAGATGAAAGCAGGCAAAGTTATTGCTACCGCCGTTCTAGCCGGAGCGGCACTACTGTCTTCCCAGAGTATCATGGCCAAAACAGCCAAAGTCGCGGTATCACAAATTGTGGAACACCCCGCTTTAGATGCGACACGTCAAGGGCTACTCGATGGATTGAAAGCCAAAGGCTATGAAGAGGGCAAAAATCTAGAGTTTGATTACAAAACCGCGCAAGGCAACCCTGCCATTGCGGTACAAATTGCCCGTCAATTGGTCGGTGAAAAACCGGATGTATTAGTCGGGATTGCCACCCCAACCGCGCAAGCTCTGGCTTCCGCAACCAAAACGATTCCGATTGTCTTTACTGCGGTAACCGATCCTGTCGGGGCTAAGTTGGTTTCGCAACTGACGCAACCGGGTAAAAATGTGACCGGCTTGTCGGATCTTTCCCCCGTTGAACAGCACATTGAATTGATTAAAGAGATCCTGCCCAATGTGCAATCGATCGGCGTGGTGTATAACCCCGGTGAAGCCAATGCGGTGAGTCTTATCGAATTACTGAAACTCTCGACTGCTAAGCACGGTTTACAGTTGGTGGAAGCGACCGCGCTGAAAACCGCCGATGTGCAATCCGCCACTCAAGCGATTGCCGCAAAATCCGATGTAATTTATGCGCTGATTGATAACACGGTGGCCAGTGCGATTGAAGGCATGATCGTGGCTGCTAATCAAGCCAACACCCCGGTGTTTGGCGCGGCAACCTCTTATGTAGAGCGTGGTGCGATTGCCAGTTTAGGGTTTGACTACTACCAGATCGGCGTGCAAACCGCGGACTATGTTGTCGCGATTCTGGCCGGCAAAGCGCCAGGAACGCTGGATGTACAAGTTGCCAAAGGCTCTGATCTGGTGATCAACCAAACCGCGGCAGCACAGCTTGGGATCACCATTCCTGAAGTTGTATTGACTCGTGCGACCAGCATCAAATAATTAAGCGATGTTTTAACCACTGGGTGCTGTGGCTTGCCCTGCACCGAGTGGTCAGCGTTTATTCAACACGTTGGCGCTTTCCAACTTCGATAAGCAGAAAGGAGTGGTTATGTCTGCTTTTGCCTTTTTTGGCGCGCTGGAGCTCGGCTTATTATATGGCTTAGTGGCTCTGGGTGTTTATCTTACTTTTCGGGTGCTCGACTTTCCTGATTTGAGTGTCGATGGCAGCTTTCCTATGGGGGCGGCGGTGGCTGCAACCGCGATTATTTCAGGGGTGAATCCTTGGCTAGCGACAGGGTTAGCGATTATCGCTGGCGCAGCCACCGGATGGGTCACCGCATTTTTGACCGTGCGTTGCGGCATCTTGCATCTATTGGCCTCGATCCTGACCATGATCGCGGCATTTTCAATCAATATCCGCATTATGGGGCGTCCCAATCTTGCTTTGCTTGGCGAAGAGACGATTTTGACGCCATTTGAGACGTTGGGCGATGCGGTACTGATCCGTCCATTGGTGGTCGGGGTATTGGTGCTCATTTCAGCGCTGCTGGTGGTTAGGCTACTCAATAGTGATTTTGGTTTGGGTTTGCGTGCCACCGGCGTTAACGCGCGTATGGTCGCAGCCCAAGGGGCAAACACAGCTTTTTACACCTATTTTTGTTTGGCGATTTCTAACGGTTTTGTCGGTTTTGCTGGGGCTTTATTTGCGCAAACCAACAGTTTTGCCGATGTCACTTCTGGAGTGGGGACCATAGTGGTAGGGCTGGCCGCGGTAATTTTAGGCCAAACCTTGATCCCTGGCCGCAAAATTTGGGTAGCCGTCGTGGCGGTGATCGTCGGCTCGGTGCTGTACCGTTTAGCGGTGGCGTTTGCGCTTAGCTCTGGCATGTTTGGTTTGCAAGCTTCAGATCTTAACTTAGTCACCGCGGTGTTGGTGGCTTTAGCGCTGATCATGCCGAAAGTGAAGCGAAATTGGCAGGCGAAAAAACGCAATACCACGCTGCATTCGTCCTCTGATCAGCCGACTAACGCATCCGGAGAAAAGCTATGATTCGTTTACAAGATATTCAAGTTACCTTTAATCCAGGGACGATTTTGGAGAATCGCGCGTTACGCGGTGTCGGCTTAGATGTACCAGAGCGGCAATTTTTAACGGTGATCGGCTCCAATGGCGCGGGGAAATCGACTTTGCTTGGCGCTGTCACTGGTGAAACACCGATCATCGCTGGGCGAGTGGTGATTGATGAGATGGACGTGACGAAACAGAGTGTGGCGCAGCGTGCCAATCTTTGTGCGCGGGTATTTCAAGATCCATTAGCCGGAACTTGTGCGGCGCTGACCATCGAAGAAAATATGGCGCTGGCCTATATGCGCGGGAAAAAGCGTGGCTGGAGTTTGGCACTATCGAGTCAGCGGCGTAAATTATTCCAAGAGCGGATCAGCATTCTTGGTCTAGGGTTAGAAGATCGTTTAGCCGACAATATTGGTTTACTTTCTGGTGGGCAGCGCCAAGCGGTGAGTTTGGTAATGGCCACCTTAGCCGACAGTAAACTGCTGCTGCTTGATGAACACACCGCGGCGCTCGATCCACGTATGGCGGCTTTTATTATCGATCTTACCAAAAAAATCGTTAGCGAATTCAATTTGACAGTGATGATGGTGACTCACTCGATGAAAGACGCGCTAGCTTGTGGCGATCGCACCGTGATGTTGCACCAAGGCCAAATTGTGTTAGATGTCAGCGGTCAGCAACGCGCCAAGATGGGCGTTACTGAACTGCTTGAAATGTTTAGCAAAGTCCGTGGCGAAGAGCTGGCCGACGACAGCCTATTGCTCGGTTGAGGATGACTGGAGTTGATCCCGATAACGCTGTAACTGATCAACGATCAGCTCAACTTGAGTCAAGGCGCGTAACTCACCAAATAGCTCATTAGCCTGAGGGTAAGCGTGGCGTAGGTAAGCAAACCACTGTTTGATCCGGTTAGGATAGTATTTTCCCTTATCGCCACGCACTTCGAATTGAGTATAACGCAGCAGCAACTCGACCACTTCGTGCCATGGCATGGGGGGGTGATTGTGTTTGACCACATTGCCTAAATTGGGCACGTTGAGTGCGCCGCGGCACACCATGAGTGAATCGACACCGGTGGTTTGGATACAAGCTTGACCATCGGCGTAATTCCACACTTCACCATTAGCAATTAAAGGAATGGTGCAGTGTTGACGAATTTGATCAATGTAATGCCATTTGATTTCATTGGCCTTGTAACCATCGGCTTTGGTGCGCGCATGCACGGTGAGTTCATCCGCTTTGGCTTGCGCGATAGCATCGACAATTTCAAAGCAATCTTGCGGATCTTGCCAGCCCAAGCGAATTTTCGCCGAAACCGGAATGTGCGCAGGTACCGCGTCACGGCACGCTTTGACCACTTGATAAATGAGCTCTGGATGCTGCAATAACGCCGCACCGCCTTTGCTTTGGTTGACCATTTTGGCTGGACAACCAAAATTGAGATCGATCCCATCGGCCCCGAGTTCGGCAGCGCGAATAGCATTTTCTGCCATCCAGTGTGGATCTTGCCCTAGCAGTTGCACTTTAACCGGGACTCCAGCGGGCGTTTTCGAACCATATTGCAGCTCAGGACAGAGACGATAAAACACATGATCCGGCAGCCGTAAATTGACTACGCGCACAAATTCGGTAACACAGAAGTCGTAGTCATTAATTTGGGTCAGCATGTCACGCATCAAATGGTCTAACACGCCTTCCATTGGGCCTAAAATAACTCGCATAGTGATCAATACCGGCTTGCGCTGAACAAAGGGAGCGAGATTGTAGTAGCAGCATTGACAAATGTCACCCATCGATTCGAATTGCCATCCCGCAGCCTTGCCAGCTGCCACTTCGCCGGCTTTGAGTTATAATGCGCCGCAACTTTCCTTGTATTAAGCATTTTTCATGAATTATTCCTTGATCGATCTTAGCGTGCTGGAGTGCCCTCAATCGGCACTCTTTGTTGAAGGCGTGGTGCTGGCGGCGAATTTTGCCACTCGTCCGCTCGATCCTGAGCAATGGCTAGCAGAGCTGTTTGCCGAGCAACATCAGGCGTTATTATCGCCGGTGACCGAGCAGATTCATCTGCAATACCAGCAGCTTAAAGCCAACGAGTATGATTTATTGGCGCTATTGGCTGAGCATGCTCCATCCCGTGAGCAAGGTTTAGCCGATTTTGCTCAAGGCTTTATGCAACTATGGCCAGCCGTGGAAGAGATGTGGCAGCAAGGCGCGTTTGCAGATGGTTCGATCCGCATGCTGCAAGCTCTGCTGACCAGCTTAATGCTGGCGATGGATGAAGAGCAGACCCAAGCACAAATGCGAGCGGCTGGCTACGAGCAAGTGCCAAGTTTGGCCGATTTGATCGAGCAACTGAATTTGATGGTGCATGAAGTAGCGCTCGCGGCTGATGAAGCCATGCTTGGTGCGAAAGCGCAAAGTGTCAATCCGTTTAAAGGCATTGGTCGCAATGATGCTTGCCCTTGTGCCAGCGGTAAAAAATTCAAACAGTGTTGTGGGCAATCGTTTCTTACCCATGATTGACATGTGAGTGACAGCAAAAGCTTACTCTTTTGCTGTGTTATTATTCTGATGGCAATAATCGCTTGGAGTAGAGTCAGCATGAACAAATGGTTAGCCTTATTATTTTGTAGTTTTTCGGCGCTTGCCGCCCCTAAAGAAAATTTAAGTGAGCGTTTAGCGATCAGTGACGGCTTTAGCGCGACCTTTAACCAGCAAGTCTTAAGCCCAGAAGGTAAGGTGATCATGACTGGGCATGGCACGCTTGATATCGCGCGCCCGAGCCTATTTCGTTGGCAAACCTTAGCCCCAGATGAAAACTTGCTGGTCTCTGATGGCACGACTTTGTGGCATTTTGATCCTTTTGTGGAGCAGGTGACACTGTACCGTGCTGAGCGAGCTCTTGAGCAAACGCCGTTTGTATTACTGACCCGTAATAAAGCCAGTGATTGGGATGCCTACCACGTTGAAGAGCAAGGTGATGTGTTTACCCTGACACCTACCGCCCTCGATTCTAACCAAGGTCGTTTTCAAATCACCATCAGTGCGAAAGGGATAGTGCAAGGTTTTAAAGTGATCGAGCAAGATGGTCAGCAGAGCGCTTTCACCTTTAGCCAAGTTAAGCTGCAAAAACCAGCCGCCAGTTTATTCCAATACCAAGTACCCAAAGGGGTAGAAGTGGACGATCAGCGTGACTAAATCAGCAACAAGGGATCGATGGGCGTGAGTAATTACAGCTTAGATTTTTCTGGTGACGAAGATTTTCGTCCGCTCGCCGCTCGGATGCGGCCACAAACGGTCGAGCAGTATATTGGTCAGCAACATATTCTCGGGCCAGGCAAACCACTGCGCCGCGCCTTAGAAGCGGGGCATATTCACTCGATGATTTTGTGGGGGCCGCCGGGTACCGGCAAAACGACCCTCGCCGAAGTGGCCGCTAATTATGCCCATGCCGAAGTGGAGCGAGTGTCAGCGGTAACCTCTGGAGTCAAAGAGATCCGCGCCGCGATCGAAAAAGCCCGAGAAAATAAACTCAGTGGGCGGCGCACCATTTTGTTTGTCGACGAAGTGCATCGTTTTAATAAATCGCAGCAAGATGCATTTTTACCGCACATCGAAGATGGTACGGTGACTTTTATTGGTGCAACCACCGAAAATCCTTCGTTTGAGCTGAATAACGCGCTGCTGTCCCGTGCGCGGGTGTATAAACTTACCTCGCTCAACCAGTCAGAAATTCTGCAAGCGGTGCAGCAGGCGATTGCCGATCGTGAACGTGGCCTTGGCCAACTGTCAGCGGTGTTTGTCGATAATGTGCTGGATCGCTTAGCGGAATTGGTCAATGGTGATGCGCGGATGGCGCTCAACTATCTTGAGCTGCTGTATGACATGGCACATGAAGATGAGCAAGGTCGTAAACAGATTGATCTGGCGTTGCTGGCCGAAGTGGCGGGTGAAAAAGTGTCGCGCTTTGATAATAAAGGCGATATTTGGTACGACCTGATTTCCGCTGTGCACAAATCGATTCGTGGCTCAAATCCCGATGCGGCGCTGTACTGGGCGGCGCGGATGATTTCTGCTGGCTGTGATCCGCTGTATATTGCCCGTCGTTTGCTGGCGATTGCTTCAGAAGATGTCGGTAATGCGGATCCGCGAGCGATGCAAGTGGCACTAGCGGCTTGGGATTGCTTTACGCGGGTCGGTCCTGCGGAAGGGGAACGCGCGATCGCCCAAGCGATTGTCTATTTGGCGTGCGCACCGAAAAGCAATGCGGTGTACACCGCTTGGAAACAAGCGCTGTCCGATGCGCAGAATCTGCCTGAGTTTGAAGTACCGCCGCATCTGCGTAATGCACCGACTCGACTGATGAAAGATCTCGGTTATGGAGCAGAGTACCGTTATGCCCATGATGAGCCGGGTGCTTATGCCGCAGGTGAGTGCTATTTGCCACCCGAAATCAGTACAACTCGCTACTATCAACCGACGCAACGTGGGCTAGAAACTAAGATTGCTGAAAAGTTAGCGTATCTGGCGGATTTGGACGCAAAAAGCCCACAAAAGCGCTATGAAAAGTAGTGCCTTTTGGTTATCTTTGGCAGGGTAAATTTCAATACGCGTGGCTTTGGCTAAAAAGGAAGCACACGCGCTTTCTCGCAACTCTTAAAGCATAGGATTAGCAATGCTGGATTCTAAATTACTTCGTACTGAGCTGGACGAAACAGCTGCAAAATTGGCACGTCGCGGTTTTAAACTCGACGTGGAGACTATCCGTACTCTTGAAGAACAACGTAAGTCCATTCAAGTAGAAGTTGAGAATTTACAATCCACGCGTAACTCGATCTCCAAGCAAATCGGTCAACTGATGGCGACTGGTGATAAAGCGGGTGCAGAAGCAGTGAAGCAACAAATTGGCACTTTGGGTGACGATCTGGATGCGAAAAAAGTGGAACTGGATGCGATCATGGCACAGTTAGATGCGATCACCCAAATCGTACCTAATCTTCCAGATGATGCGGTACCTAACGGTAAAGATGACAGCGAAAACGTCGAAGTTTCTCGTTGGGGCACGCCAAAAACCTATGATTTCGAAGTTAAAGATCATGTGGATTTAGGTGAAATGGCTGATGGTCTGGATTTTGCGAGCGCAACTAAGATCACCGGCGCACGTTTTGTGGTAATGAAAGGCCAATTTGCTCGTCTGCACCGTGCGATCGCGCAATTTATGTTGGATTTGCACACCGATCAACACGGCTATACTGAGTTGTATGTGCCTTACCTAGTCAACGCGGAAACGCTGTTTGGTACTGGTCAGCTACCGAAATTCGGCCAAGATCTGTTCCATACTGAGCCTTTGACAGAGAAAGCCAGTGACGAAGAGCCACGCCGTCTGTCTTTGATCCCAACCGCGGAAGTACCTGTGACCAACCTGGTGCGTGATACGATTTTGGATGAAGCGCAACTGCCGCTGAAAATGACCGCGCATACGCCATGTTTCCGTTCTGAAGCGGGCTCTTACGGACGTGATACGCGTGGTTTGATCCGTATGCACCAGTTTGACAAAGTGGAACTGGTACAAATCACTCGCCCTGAAGATTCTATGGCGGCATTGGAAGAGCTGACTGGCCATGCAGAAAAAGTGCTGCAACTGCTCGAGCTGCCTTACCGTAAAGTGATCCTATGTACTGGTGACATGGGCTTTGGTTCGTGCAAAACCTACGATTTGGAAGTTTGGGTTCCAGCGCAAGAAACCTACCGTGAAATCTCTTCTTGTTCCAATATGTGGGATTTCCAAGCGCGTCGTATGCAAGCGCGTTTCCGTCGCAAAGGCGAGAAGAAGCCTGAGCTGGTGCACACGCTGAACGGCTCTGGTCTGGCAGTCGGTCGTACTATGGTGGCGATTTTGGAAAACTACCAACAAGCGGATGGCCGGATTGCGATCCCTGCGGTACTGCAAAACTACATGGGCGGTTTAACCCATATTGGTTAATCCGCTTTTCCGATAAACGGAAAATTAGCGCTTAAAGCGCTAAGCATGAAAAAAGCCGGCATACTGATGTCGGCTTTTTTGTGCGTGTCATTTGTTGCGCAGCGTATTGGCTATTGTTTAAAACAGTCTGGGTGGTTTAATGCAGCGGCAATCGCCTCCACCAGCTTTTGTAAGTGTTCAGGTTGGCTAATGTAGGGAGGCATCAGATAAATCAGCCGACCAAAAGGGCGAATCCACACTCCATGCTCTACAAATAGAGCCTGGATCACTTGCATATTGACCGCAAGATGGGTTTCCACCACTCCAATCGCGCCTAACCAACGAGTCTGCTTGACCTGTGGCAAAAGGTTGAGTTTAGGCAGTTGCTCAGCAAAAAATGCTTCGATATTCGCTACTTGTTGTTGCCAATCTCCTTGCTCAAGCAGCGATAAACTGGCGCTGGCGACTGCGCAAGCCAGCGGATTGCCCATAAAGGTAGGGCCATGCATAAAGCAACCCGCTTCTCCGGCGCACACGGTATCGGCCACTTGTTGGGTGGTGAGGGTGGCGGACAAAGTCATGTAGCCGCCAGTCAGCGCTTTGCCAACGCACAGAATATCCGGCTGAATACCCGCATGTTCACAGGCAAAGGTTTTGCCGGTACGGCCAAAGCCGGTGGCAATCTCATCTAAGATCAGCAGCACACCAAACTCATCACACAAAGCTCTAACTTGGCGTAAAAACTCAGGATGATAAATGCGCATACCACCCGCGCCCTGTACGATGGGCTCAAGGATCACCGCGGCAATCTGGTGGTGATATTGAGTGATTTTGTCACGAAAATCGGCAATGTCACGCTCATCCCACGCATCAAAAAATCCGCCTTCTGGCGAGTTAGCGAAAATATGCTCGGGCAGAAACCCTTTGTACAGGCTGTGCATCGAGTTATCTGGATCGGTCACCGACATGGCTGCAAAAGTATCGCCGTGATAGCCGTGGCGTAGGGTGAGAAATTTTGCTCTCGGTTGGCCTTTGCTGTGCCAATACTGCAACGCCATTTTCAAGCTCACTTCCACTGCTACCGAACCTGAATCCGCGAGAAACACTTGCTGCAAATTTTGCGGCGCGAGTTTGAGCAATTTTTGACAAAGCTCAATCGCTGGTTGATGAGTCAAACCACCAAACATGATGTGCGACATCTGCTCAATTTGCTGATGTGCGGCTTGGTTGAGTATGGGGTGATTGTAACCGTGAATGGCAGCCCACCAAGAGGACATGCCATCAACCAAGTTGCGCCCATCTTCGAGCGTGATCATCACGCCATTGGCGCGACTCACGGGATAACAGGTCAGAGGTGTTAGGGTAGATGTGTAGGGATGCCAAATATGGCAACGGTCGAAGGCTAAATCCATCATCATTCCAAAATCAATAAAAGCACAATTAATAATCACATGTAAATAATGTGATTTTCTTATTGTTGACAGTCTAGCGTCGCTCAGTAGACTAGCCAAGCATAAAACTCATCACCCCAATAAGGATTACACGTGGAAGTTCGTCATCACTGGACGGTCGCGGAGGTTAACGCGTTACTGGATCAACCTTTTATGGATTTGCTGTTTGAAGCGCAGCAGGTGCATCGTAAGCATCATCCACACAACCATGTGCAGGTCAGCACACTGCTGTCGATCAAAACCGGTGCTTGTCCAGAGGATTGCAAATACTGCCCGCAAAGTGCTCATTATCGTACTGATGTGGAAAAAGAGCGTTTAATGGAAATCGAACGCGTGTTGGATGCGGCGCAAAAGGCCAAAAATTCAGGCTCGACCCGTTTTTGCATGGGCGCAGCGTGGAAAAACCCGAAACCGCGTGATATGCCACTGCTCAAACAGATGATCCGCGGTGTGAAAGAGATGGGGCTAGAGACCTGCATGACACTCGGTATGCTCACGCCAGATCAAGCGCAGCAGTTGGCGCAAGCTGGGCTGGATTACTACAACCATAACCTCGATACCTCACCTGAATTCTATGGCAACATCATCACCACACGAACCTACCAAGATCGCTTGGATACGTTGTCACATGTGCGTGATGCCGGGATGAAGATCTGCTCGGGTGGGATTATTGGCATGGGGGAAAGCGTCAATGACCGCGCTGGATTATTGGTTGAGCTGGCGAATTTGCCAACACAGCCTGAAAGTGTCCCGATCAATATGCTGGTTAAAGTGAAGGGCACGCCATTAGAGCAAGTGGATGATGTCGAGCCGTTTGATTTTATACGTTTGATTGCGCTGGCGCGGATCATGATGCCGAAATCCGCGGTGCGCCTGTCAGCAGGGCGTGAGCAGATGAATGAGCAGATGCAAGCGTTGTGTTTTATGGCTGGCGCCAATTCGATTTTCTATGGTTGTAAACTGCTGACCACCCCCAATCCAGCCGAAGACAGCGATATGTTGCTGTTTAAAAAGCTGGGTATTAACCGTGAATCCGTCGCGCAAAAACCTGATCAAATCACCGAAAATGAACTACTGGATCGAGTGGTTGAACGCGTAGCTGCACGTCCAACTGCCAATGATTTATTCTATGATGCCGCACTTTAAATCACGCATTACACAAGCGCTCACCCAACGTGAGCAGGGTGGGCTGACTCGCCAACTGCAACAGCTAGAGCGAAGTGGCGCGGGTGAGTTGGCTCTGTTTGATCGTCGCTACTCAAATTTTTCCAGTAACGATTATCTTGGTTTGGCCAATGATGCTCAACTGATCCAAGCTTGGCAAACCGGGTTGAGCCGTTTTGGTGCTGGCAGTGGCGCATCACCGATGGTCACGGGTTTTAGTACCGCGCATGCAGAGTTGGAGCGCGAGCTGTGTGATTGGCTGGGCTATCCGCGCGCGATTTTATTCAGCTCAGGATTTAGTGCGAATCAAGCCGTGCTGTTTACGTTGCTCGAAAAAGGCGATGTGCTGCTGCAAGATAAACTCAATCACGCTTCATTGATCGAAGCGGGCCGCTTAAGCCCTGCCACGATGCAACGTTTTAAGCACAATGATATTGATCATCTCGGTCAATTACTGCGTCAAGCTGCCAATACGTTAGTGGTCACTGAAGGGGTGTTTAGCATGGATGGCGACTGCGCACCTTTGGCACAAATCGCGGCGCTAGTGAAACCGCGCGCTTGGTTGATGGTCGATGACGCGCATGGGATTGGTGTGCTTGGCGAACAGGGCGCAGGCAGTTGCCAAGCCGCTGGCATTCAACCGAATATTTTGGTGGTCACCTTTGGCAAAGCGTTTGGCTTGGCTGGAGCGGCAGTCTTGTGCGATGCGCAAGTGGGCGATTATCTGACCCAATTTGCGCGCCATCATGTCTATTCCACCGCAATGCCTCCCGCGCAGGCGTACGCTTTAACTCAAGCGGCACGTATGATCCAAAGCCAAGCTTGGCGCAGAGAAAAGCTGGCTGAGCTGATGGCGTACTTTGATGAACAGTGTCGAGATCTTCCTGGTTTTATCGCCACTCAAACCCCGATCAAACCTTGGTTATTAGGCCGTAGTGAGCATGCGATGAGGGTCGCTGATCAGTTGAAACAGCAAGGAACTTGGGTCAGTGCGATCCGTCCACCAACGGTTGCTAAGGGTAGCGCACGGTTACGGATTACCTTGACCGCCGCCCACACTAAGCGACAAGTACAACATTTGGCGGAGCAATTAGCGGCTGTGATGGAGTTTAGAGCATGACTATTGTGGCTGAATTATGTGGTGCGGGCCAATTGAGCGCAGGATTGAAAGACAAAAGAGCGATTGCCCAAGCGTTTGGTAAAGCGGCGGCGCATTATGATCAACATGCCGCCTTTCAACGCCAAGTGGGCTGGCGTTTACTGGACAAAATGCCGACTCGGTTAGATGGGCTACAAGTGCTCGATCTTGGTTGTGGGACCGGTTATTTTTCTGCTCTATTGCGTGAGCGTGGTGCGGTGGTAATGTGTGCTGATCTTTCGTCTGTCATGCTTGAGCAAGCGCATCAACGCTGTGGTGATTGCGGCATGGATTACCAGTTGGCCGATGCTGAGCTGTTGCCTTTTATCTCCGCTCGCTTTGATATGGTGTTTTCCAGCTTAGCCTTGCAGTGGTGTGACGACTTATCCTTGCCGCTACAAGAAATTCGCCGGGTACTGAAACCTGGTGGCCAAGCATTCATTTCTACCTTGCTGGAGGGGTCGCTATTTGAATTAGAACAAGCTTGGCGCAGCGTTGATCAGCATCGTCATATCAATTCATTCATCACCAGCAATCAGGTAAACCTTGCGTTAGCGCAAGCTGAATGTATGCAACATCACTTAGACTGGGTAACCATGAGAGTTTGGTATGAGACGGCCTTTGCACTGATGCGCGATCTAAAAGGGATCGGTGCGACTCATGTCAGTGAACGTTCAACAGGGCTGATTAGCCGTCGAACGTTGGCAAAAGTGGAGTCTGCTTATCAAGCTTTCCGTAATCAACACGGTCTTGTGCCAGCCACGTATCAGGTTTGTTTAGGGGTTATTCACCGATGAAAAATGCAATTTTTATCGCAGGGACGGATACCGACGTAGGGAAAACAGTCGCATCAAAAGCGATTTTACAGGCGCTAGCAGCACACAATATCACCACGATTGGTTATAAACCTGTCGCAGCGGGAAGCGAGAAAACAGAGTTTGGTTATCGAAACTGTGATGCACTGCATCTGATGCAAGTCGCCACAGTGGCGATGCCTTATGAGGATGTCAATCCTTACCCGCTAGCCTTACCGACCTCTCCCCATATTGCCGCTAAACATGAAAATGTGACGATTGATTATGCGATATTGAGTCATAAACTGGCTCAACATCAACAACAGGCACAATTGGTCGTGGTCGAAGGTGCAGGTGGTTGGCGTGTACCAACATCCGATGCAGATTGTTTATCGAGTTGGGTTAAACAACAGCAGTTGCCGGTTATTTTGGTGGTTGGGATTAAGCTTGGCTGCCTAAGTCATGCTATTCTGACTGCTGAAGCGATCCGAGCGGATGGTTTACCACTGATTGGCTGGGTTGCCAACCGAGTCAATCCTGGCACCGAACATTATGCTGAAATCATCGAACACCTTGAAGCTCGGATCGGGGCTCCTAAACTGGGTGAAATTCCCTATATTCCGAAGGCTAAACGCCAAGAGTTGGGCAAATATATCCAGTTGCAACCTCTGTTAGCTTCTGTCACCGTCGCGTGATTTAAAATTGTAAGGCGGCTCTACACGAGCCGCCTTTTTCGTATCGGTCGGTAAACTTATCCGCCATTGCGGCGTTGATTATCTATCCCCCTTCTTACTTGAAGCTGCAGCTGTGTTGGCTACCTTCGTTCCCCCCAATTACATAGTTTGTCTATGCTCATGGGGACTCACTTGCCGCCTACCTGCAACTTCAAGTTGTTTGGGTATAGTTGGTAGAAGATTTGCTATCGAAACCCAGTAACGATTGCTGTGTATCGATAATGCGCTGTTGCAGATTTTGTGGATTAGGTGCTAACCCAAGTTGGATCCGTGCTTGTTGTTCATCAATACCTAAATGGCAGCAAAGTAAATCAATCGCCATTTGGTAGCTATTTGCTTCAACCATAAGTTTTCCTTTGCTGATGGTGAAATGGTGGTGACGTTGGCATTGTATTTTTGTCGCCCTTGATGACTTGGCGAACTCTGGCTCAAGATGACTCCTGTCTATACTCAAGTGTTTTGAGTATAGCTCAGCGTTGAGCCACTGTAGGTAAGACATTAAATGTTGCAATTTATTGCTTAACCTTGTTTTTTAAATCGAAGAACATAGGTTTATAAATAATAATAAATGATGTGTGATAAATTGGCGCATCATCCTAGTTGAGCCGTGTTGTTCGGAGAGTAAGTCATGAAACGTATTTTGTTATTCTTAGCCACCAACCTTGCTGTAATTATGGTGCTAAGTGTTGTTTTGAATATTGTGTATGCAGTGACCGGCATGCAACCAGGCAGTTTGTCTGGGCTACTGGTTATGGCGGCGGTGTTTGGTTTCGGTGGGGCTTTTATCTCGCTACTGATGTCGAAAAGTATTGCCCTGCGTTCAGTCAATGGCATGGTGATTGAAAATCCTCGTAACGAAATTGAGCACTGGCTACTACATACCGTGCGTCGCCAAGCAGAGCAAGCGGGTATTGGTATGCCAACCGTGGCGATTTATGACTCTCCCGATATCAACGCATTTGCGACCGGAGCGAAGCGTGATGATTCACTGGTCGCCGTTTCGACAGGTTTGCTGCACAACATGACGCGCGATGAAGCGGAAGCGGTTTTAGCCCACGAAGTGAGCCATATCGCTAATGGAGATATGGTGACTATGACCTTAATGCAAGGTGTGGTGAATACCTTCGTGATCTTCTTATCGCGTTTTATTGCCAATATTGTCGCTTCACGGGATTCAGAAGAAGGTCAGGGCAGTAACACCATGATTTACTTTGCGGTATCTATGGTTCTTGAGTTGGTATTTGGCTTGTTAGCCAGCTTTATTACCATGTGGTATAGCCGTCGCCGTGAGTTTTATGCCGATGCAGGTGCTGCGCAATTGGTCGGTAAGCACAAAATGATTGCCGCCCTAGAGCGCCTAAAAATGGGCCAAGAGTCGCAACTTGAAGGTTCGATGATGGCATTTGGCATCAACGGTAAGCGCTCTCTATCCGAACTGATGATGACTCACCCGCCACTCGAAAAACGGATTGCCGCACTGCGTAATCTGTAAATAAAAACTGTACTCTCTTCTTAATTTATAAAATAAAGGTCTGGCAATCATGTCAGACCTTTTTCACCTTATCAGCCAGCAGCGTGATGAATCATCAAGCCGTTTTGTTAGGCAGAGATAGGTTTGCCCACTTTTTAATCCAGCTTGTGCATAAAAACGATGGGTGTAGATTACTTGATATAGGAGTCTAGAACTTTTAACACAATGTCCATATCGACTTGACGTTGTTGTTTGTCTTCTTCAAGTACGACGTGTTCAAGTAGGTGGCCTTTAATCACTTCGCGCATCAAGCCATTAACTGCCCCTCTAATGGCCGCAATCTGCTGCAGCACATCTTGGCATTCGTGCTCCCTTTCCAGCATTTTTTTTAGCCCATTCACTTGTCCCTGTATTTTGTTTACCCGGGTTTTGAGTTTCTTTTGATCTCTGGTCGTATGTGACATGGTTTATCTTCTTTGAGTGGCTAAATGAGTGGCGCTAGCGGTAATGTAGCATTTGATTATACTGGGGGGTAGTATTGATTACTGGGGGGGGAGTATAGTTTGTTTCAAATTTGAAATGATCACTGGGAACAATAATGGATTTTGTCGAACTACTGCAGCAAGGTAATGGATGGTTCTTTATTCCTAGCGCTATTTTACTCGGTGCGCTACATGGTCTTGAGCCAGGACATTCAAAAACGATGATGGCGGCTTTTATTGTGGCGGTTAAGGGGACTGTTAAGCAGGCTGTGATGTTGGGGTTAGCCGCCACACTATCGCATACTGCTGTAGTGTGGCTAATTGCGGTTGGAGGTATGTATATCAGTCGTAAATTTACGCCTGAAGCTGTGGAGCCATGGATGCAGCTTATCTCTGGGGTAATTATTGTTTTGACTGGTTTATGGATGTTTTGGATAACATGGCGTCATCAACGAGCTTGGCATAAGGATCAGCACCATGATCATCAATGGACAAATCAAATTGTCGATACTGAGCATGGTCATACACATGACTTCGATGTGCACTTTGATAGTGATTCTTGCTCAGAATGTGATCATAAAGAGTATCAAGATGCTCATGAGCGAGCCCATGCTCTGGATATTCAAAAGCATTTTGAAAATAGAGAGGTAACGAATGGGCAAATACTTGTTTTTGGTTTAACCGGAGGGCTGATTCCATGCCCCGCAGCTATCACTATCCTACTTATTTGTTTACAGCTTAAAGCGATGATACTGGGTGCGACTTTAGTTATTTCATTTAGTATCGGCCTAGCACTGACCCTTGTTGCGGTAGGTGTTGTTGCTTCAGTCGGGGTACAAAAGGCGACATCTAGATGGCGTGGATTGAATGATGTTGCACGCCGAGCGCCCTATCTATCCGGCATATTGATTAGTGCAGTGGGTTTATACATGGGAGTATATGGTTACCTTTCACTGATGAGTTAACGTTGTTGGCTACGTTCGCTCACCCCAATCACATCGTTTGCTTATGCTGATGGAGAGTCTCTTACTTGCCGCCTACCTGCAACTCCAAGTGGTTTGGGTATAATTTCGATTGGCAATAAAGCATGCGGGTAGTGTAGTTAGTTGCCTGCTCAAGCGATTTATTTTATAGCCTTAAGTCATTAACCGCATATCGAGCGAATATTGTACAAGGCTATAAAGTCAACTATGGTTGTAATGCAGGATTAACTTCTTATCGTTGTATAACGCTAGGGATTAGCATTATGGACGTACAACATGTTGCGCGTTTTTATCAGCATATCGACAAAAAACAATTACACAAATTACCCGAAATCTACCATCACAATGTGGTATTTGAAGATCCCGCCCATCGTATTCAAGGGGTTCAAGCTCTCACTGACTATTTTGCAACGTTATATCAAAATGTTGAACGTTGTAGTTTTGTGATTGACGAGCAGTACAGCGTAGACGAGGGGGCCTTTTTAATATGGACAATGTACCTACGGCATCCCAAATTAGCCAAAGGACAACTAATTCGTGTTAATGGTGTGAGTTATTTGCGCTTTGCGGATGACAAGGTGATCTATCACCGTGATTATTTTGATATGGGACAAATGCTTTATGAGCGGTTGCCTATATTAGGGTCACTTATCCGTACCATCAAACGGAGACTAGGCCAATGAAATCGGTTTTGATCACCGGAGCGACTTCCGGGATTGGTAAACAACTGGCGCTAGATTATGCCAAAGACGGCTGGACAGTGATCGCCTGTGGGCGCAACGAACAGATTCTACAAACCCTGCATTTAGATTTCCCCAACATTTATCCGCTGGTTTTTGATGTGACCGATGATCAGGCCACCAAAATCGCATTAGCAAAATTACCTTGTCAACCACAGCTTTGGATTTTAAATGCCGGTGATTGTGAATATATCAACCAGGGCAAGATGGATAGCGCGGTAATGAGGCGGGTATTTAACGTTAATGTGCTTGGCGTTGCTACGGTTATTGAGGCGATCCAACCTCATTTAGCGCGTGGTCATCGGGTTGCGATTGTGGGCTCGATTGCAAGTGAGTTGGCGTTGCCCCGCGCACAAGCCTACGGTGCATCCAAAGCTGCAGTGGCCTATCTTGCACGTACACTGCAACTCGATTGGTATCCGCTCGGTATTCAAGTGACGACTATTTTTCCTGGCTTTGTCGCGACCCCCTTAACTCAGCGTAATACGTTTGTGATGCCAATGATTATCTCTGTCGAGCGAGCGGCCCAAGAGATCCGTTCTGGATTAGATCGAGGGTTGGCACAGATCTATTTTCCGCGACGGTTTACTTGGCTAATCCGTCTACTGGGTAGCTTACCTTATGCTTGGCAATGTCAATTAGTTCGGCGCATATTGACTGATTAATGGAGAGTTTGGATGAAGATTGCAATCATTGGTTCTGGTATTTCAGGTTTAACTTGTGGTTACTATTTGCATCGTTATCACGATATCACAATGTTTGAAGCCAATGATTATATTGGGGGGCACACCGCAACCATCGATATTGAGCTGGAGGGCAAGTCATATGCGGTGGATACCGGATTTATTGTGTATAACCAGAGAACGTATCCCAACTTTATCAAAATGATGGATGAAGTCGGGGTGCACGGTAAACCAACCCAGATGAGTTTTAGTGTACGTAACGATACCAATGGCTTGGAGTACAATGGACATACTTTGGCGACACTGTTTGCCCAAAAACGTAATTGGTTCAATCTGCGGTTCTACCGCTTTATCGCAGAAATATTGCGCTTTAATCGCTTAACGAAAGCCTGTGTAGCGCATCGACAGCTCAATGAACAAACCCTTGGTGAGTTTTTGGCTGAGCATAAGTTTGATGATTATTTTTGTGAAAACTACATTTTACCCATGGGTGCAGCGATTTGGTCTTCCTCTTTGACTGATATGCGTGCTTTCCCGCTGCTGTTTTTCGCCCGTTTTTTCCTGAACCATGGATTACTGGATGTGACTCAGCGTCCTCCGTGGTATGTGATCCCTGGTGGTTCGCGTAATTATATTCAGCCATTAACTCAAGGGTTTATCGACCGGATCCATCTTAATAGTGCGGTTAAGCAGGTGAGACGCTTAGCAACCGGGGTTGAGATTCAGGTGAATGATCACGTCGAATTTTTTGATGAAGTTATTTTTGCTTGCCACAGCGATCAGGCACTGGCGATGTTAAGTGAGCCAAGCATGAGTGAACAACAGTTACTTTCTGCTCTGACTTATCAGACCAATGAGGTTGTTTTACACACCGATAGTGCGCTACTGCCAAAATGTAAGGCCGCATGGGCGGCATGGAACTATTGGTTAAAAGGTGAGGCTGATCAACAGACACGTTTACCTGCGCTGACTTATAACATGAATATTTTGCAGCATATTCAAGCGCCACAAACGTTGTGCGTGACGCTTAATTGCAGTGAGGATATTGACCCCAATAAGGTATTAGCTCGCTTTAGCTATCATCATCCGGTGTTTTCTCACAGTGCCATTAAAGCGCAGCAGAAAAAGTCACATATTAGCGGAGTAAACCATACTTGGTACTGTGGTGCTTATTGGCACAATGGATTCCATGAGGATGGCGTACGCAGTGCATTGGATGTGGTGACTCAACTGCAAGCTTATGCACAGCGCGCTGAGCCGGGGCGTAGGGAGTCGCCGAATGTCGATATCTGATCGTAAAACCGAATGGCAAAGTTGCTTAATGATTGGTCAAGTGCGTCATCGTCGCTTTACTCCAGTGCAACATGATCTCAACTATTCTCTCTTTATGCCCTGTATTGATTTAGATGAATGGCCACAACTGGCGAGTACCGTATGGGGAATGGGTGAGCGTTGGTGGCATTGGGCACGCTTGCGGCGTGAAGACTATCTTGGTCAAGGTTCACTTAAACAAGCGGTTCTCGATAAAATTGAGCAGTTGACGGGGGAGCGAATTGAAGGGCGAGTGGTGGCTCTAATACATATGCGTTATCTCGGGATCTATTTTAGTCCGGTCAATTTTTATTATGTGCAGGATACCGATTTGCGTTGGCGTTATTTGCTTGCGGAAGTGAGCAATACGCCATGGAATGAACGGCACTATTATGCCATTTCCGCACGGGATCAAGAGCAGGCAGCTAGCCATTCGGTGATTGAAAGGCAGCATCCAAAGGCATTTCATGTTTCGCCCTTTAATCCGATTGATCAGCGGTATTGTTGGAAAATCCGACCATTAACTCGTTCTGTGCTCATCCATCTTGAGTGTCATCGCACCCATAAAGAGTTTGATGCCACTTTAGCCATGCAAGCACAACCATTGGTCACCACGAATCTATTATTTCAGTTGTTCAAAACTCCCATCATGGCGGTAAAGGTAATGGTGGGGATCTATTGGCACGCCTTTAAATTATGGCGTAAGGGTGTGCCAGTTTATCCACATCCAAAATCAGAGCACAACAATAATTAAGGAGTCTCTTGATGGTAAATAGCTCATCGATGGCAATCTCAGGTTCTTTCAGCCGCTGGCAAAAAGGTGCCCGTAGCGTTATTTATCGCGCATTATCATCGCTTGAAGGCAACTTAACGCTCGTCGAACATATTGCGGGTCAAACACAACCCCGTTGTGAGCAATTTGGCCGAGATGGATTAAATTCCATTCATGCCGTTATTGAAGTCAAGCATCCGGATTTTTATCAGCGAGTGTTAAAAGGTGGCAGTATTGCTGCCGCAGAAGCTTATATGGATGGCTGGTGGGATAGCCCTAATCTGAGTGCCTTGATGCAATTAATGGCAATCAATTTTGCGGCGTTAGATAAACTGGAAAGACAGAGTAATCGTGTTACTCAATGGCTCAATAGGTTAGCGCATTGGCTAAAACGCAACACGCTTGAGCAAGCCCAAGATAATATTCATCAACATTACGATTTGGGCAATTCGTTATACCAATTGTTTCTAGATCAGACGATGCTTTACTCTAGCGCATTATTTACACACAAACATTTTTCATTAGAGCAAGCTCAACAAGCAAAAATGCAGCGCTTGTGTGATCAGTTACAGCTTAAATCGAGTGATCATGTGTTGGAAATTGGTACGGGTTGGGGCGCAATGGCGATTTATATGGCCCAAAACTACGGTTGTAAGGTCACCACGACTACCATCTCCGAACAGCAGTTTGCATATACTCAGCAAAAAATTAGTACATTAGGTTTGCATAACCACATCACCTTACTCAAACAAGATTATCGTTTGCTGGTTGGACAATATGACAAGCTGGTTTCTATCGAGATGATCGAGGCGGTGGGTAAAGCCTTCCTACCCACATTTTTGAGCCAATGCTATGCCCTATTGAAACCGCATGGAAAAATGGCACTACAGGCGATTACCATTGCGGATCAACGCTATGTGAGTTACAGCAATAACGTTGATTTTATTCAAAAATATATCTTCCCTGGCGGGTTTTTACCTTCTATCTCTGTGCTGACAGATTTAGCGACCAAGCACACCGGATTTATTGTGCGTGATCTATTCGATATTGGGCTTGATTATGCCTTAACACTACAACATTGGCGTGAACGTTTTGAACAGCAGTTACCCAAAGTGCGTGAACTCGGTTATGACGAACGCTTTATTCGCATGTGGCATTACTATTTTTGCTACTGTGAAGGGGGCTTCTTAGCGCGCAGCATCAGCACGATTCATCTCACTTTTGAGCGAGATTAAGTCTATGTCTCTGCTATTAAGTTCCATCTGGTTTGACTTGATATGGGCAATGGCCGTATTCGGTCAGCAAAGGTGGTTATGGTTGACCTCTGGACTGGTTGTTGTGGCTTATGGATGGGCGATGATCCAGCGCCATCCCTTATTAATCAACATGGTTTGGGTCGCCTTACTCGGCATTGTGATTGATTATGGCAATCTAAGCTTGGGATTATTTATCTTTTCTGATCAACAGTTACCACTCTGGTTGGTTGCGCTATGGTTCGCATTTTCATGGTACGCGGCTTATGTAATCCCACCACTCAATCGTTATCCAAAGCCGATACTGTGTGTCGTAGGTGGTAGCTTAGGTAGTTTAAGTTATTGGGTTGGCTATCGAGCTGGTGCGGTCAGTTGGCTATCTTCACACTGGCTGGTATTGGGAGTGGTATTTTTGCAATGGCTCGCAATAACTTGGTTGTTAATCAAGGTCATGAAGTATGAAAAAACCACCAATAGTTAAATTAGTCATGCTGGCTTGTGGTATCAGTTATATCAGCATGCTGAAAGTAGCCGTCCCAGTGGAGTCCGTCACAAGTCGATGGCACGACTGGCCGATTGTTGGGCAAGCGACACTTTCTTGGATCTGGTTTGATATTTACACTGCACAACTGAGAACGCCGACCGGTCAATACCAAGAATCTCAAGATGTTTCACCACATCCGATGGCATTAGAAATTACTTATTTGCGCGCCATCAGTCGTCAGGAATTGATTGAAGCCACTCAAAATCAGTGGCGTAAGCTCGGCATTGCTTCGACGATTAGCCAAGCTTGGTTGGCCAATTTACAGCAAATTTTTCCAAATCTCTTAAGCGGAGATCGTTTGGTCTATGTTTCTGATGGAAAAGATGGAGAGTTCTTTTTTTATCGCCAGCAAGAGGATGAGCGTTCGATCGGTAAGATCAGTGATGAAGCATTTAATGATGCTTTTCTCTCGATCTGGTTATCACCACAAACTGAATATTTAATGCTACGCAATCAATTAATAGGAGTTAATCGACAATGAAACTCTGGAAAAGTGGTTTACTGCTGACTTTAGGTTGGCTGTGGGGCTGCTCGGCAGATATTCATGAATATCGCGCTGCCACACCTAAATTTGATCTATTTAATTATTTTTTAGGTACGACTCATGCGTGGGGAATGGTACAAGATTATACCAATAAGCAAACCCGACGTTTTACCGTAACGATTGAAGGCCGAGTGGAAAATGATCAACTGATCCTGGTGGAGGACTTTGTCTTTGATGATGGCGAAATGGATCAGCGGATCTGGACGATTAGTCGGACTGGAGCTGATCAGTACCAAGGCCATGCCGATGATATCGTCGGGGCTGCTCGCGGGGAAGAAGTTGGTAATGCGTTGCGCTGGCAATATGATTTTATGCTGAAACGCAACAGTAGCGAAGTATTGGTCCACTTTGATGATTGGTTGTATCGACAAGATGAAAAGCGGCTATTCAATTTAACCAAAATTCGCAAATTTGGCTTTGAGGTTGGGCGAATAACGCTATTTTTTGAAAAGCAGGAGTAAAATCAGTCACACTGAGATTTAAAAACAAGGGGAGCCTCGCGGCTCCCCTTGGTCATTTGTTTTCTCTGGTATTCAGATCACAGCTGATCGGTCATTTCAATCGCATAGCCAATGTAGCTGGCTGGAGTCATCGCTTGCAGACGCGCTTTTTCTTCAGCAGGGAGTGCTAAACCATCGATAAATTGACGCATCGCTTCGCCATCGACTCGCTTGCCACGAGTCAGCTCTTTCAGCTTCTCATAAGGCTTTTCAATGCCATAGCGGCGCATCACGGTTTGAATTGGCTCGGCCAGAACTTCCCAGTTGTGATCAAGCTCTGCCAATAGCGCAGCGCGGTTCACTTCCAGTTTGCTGATGCCTTTTAGGGTTGAGGTGTACGCGATAATGGCATAACCGACACCGACACCTAGGTTACGCAGTACGGTAGAGTCAGTCAGGTCACGCTGCCAACGAGAGATTGGCAGTTTTTGCGCTAAATGGGTAAATACCGCATTGGCGAGTCCCAAGTTGCCTTCTGAGTTTTCAAAATCAATCGGGTTGACTTTGTGTGGCATGGTTGAAGAGCCAATTTCACCTGCAATGGTTCTTTGTTTGAAGTGGCCTAAGGCAATGTAACCCCAAATATCACGATCAAAATCGATTAAGATGGTATTAAAACGGCCCACCGCTTCAAACAGTTCGGCAATATAATCATGTGGCTCAATTTGCGTGGTGTACGGATTCCAATCTACCCCTAGTGATTGGGTGATAAACTGTTCGCTGAATTGGTGCCAATCTACCGCTGGGTAAGCAGAAAGGTGTGCGTTGTAGTTACCCACTGCGCCATTGATTTTAGCCAGAATTTCTACATTAGCGATCTGCTTGTATTGGCGCTCCATACGGTAAGCCACGTTGGCCATCTCTTTACCCATGGTCGAAGGCGATGCCGGTTGCCCGTGAGTGCGAGAAAGCAGTGGAATGTCGCGGTACTCTTCGGCCAGTTTGCGAATCGCATCAATCACGTTGCGAATTTCTGGTAGGATCACGGTATCACGCGCTTCTTTAAGCATTAACGCGTGCGATGTGTTGTTAATATCTTCTGAAGTACAAGCAAAATGGATGAACTCATTGACCGCATGCAGCTCAGGCATTGCTGCCACTTTCTCTTTCAGGAAGTATTCCACCGCTTTCACATCGTGGTTGGTGGTGCGTTCAATCTCTTTGATACGCAGTGCATCCGTCTCACTGAAATTGGCGGCAATCGCATCAAGGAATTGGTTAGCTTCGGCACTGAATGCAGGCACTTCTGCGATTTCGGCAGTGGCAGCAAGTTTTTGTAACCAGCGGATTTCTACGATAGTGCGGTACTTGAGGAGACCAAATTCACTGAAGATACTGCGTAACGCAATCGTTTTACTTCCGTAGCGGCCATCGACCGGTGAAACAGCAGTCAATGCTGACAGTTCCATGTTCTTCTCCTGAATAGTGAGTTAAAGGTGTGAGTAATTCGAATAGGGGGTCATCACTTAGATTCGCGCTAACAAAATCTGCGCCTGTTCGATCATTTTTTTGCGACCAAAAATCAGGTGACGACGACGTCCACCAACCTGACGCCACAATACTGCGCAGCGGATCCCTGATAACAGTAGCGCACGTACTTTGTGCTGGTTAGTGGTGAGCTGTAACACCGATGGGGTGCCGGTGACTTGAATGCGCGGCCCGATCGGGCTTATTACATCGAGATAAATGCTGGCAAGGTTACTGATCATCTGATCATCAAATAAGTCAAAATGCTCAAGCTGACGCTCGATCATTTGAATGCGGTCACCCAGTTGGTTCATCGTATCGCGACGGCCACTTAACTTACGTTCAAGTGCCATCAGGCTGATCAAATAACGCGTAATTTCGCTACCTGCGGGCGTGCTATCAATACCTTTGACGAGACACGCCAAGCCGAGTTTGAGTTGATGTTCATGGCCGAACACGGCCAGAGTATTACTTGGGTTAGTGCAGGTAATAGCTTTTAGCGAAGTTGCAAACGCATCAGGATCACAATGGCCATTTTTGGCGATCTGTTGAACCAATGTCACTGCTTGGCACAGGCCAGCAAAAGCGAGGGTACGATCGTAAATTGCGTTAGCCACGTAAATCTCCTAAAAATTGACTATCAAATGCGCTGTTCAATAATACCGCCACCAAGGCAGACATCATCTTGATAAAATACCGCCGATTGTCCCGGAGTGACCGCCACTTGTGGTTGGTCAAACATCACTTTTATCTGATCATCACTGAGTGGGATAATGGTGCAAGCAATGTCGGTTTGGCGATAACGCGTTTTGACGCTGCAACGCAGTGGCTCGGTGATCGGCATGCGGTTAACCCAATGCAGTTGCGAAGCAATCAAACCCTGCGATTGCAATAGTGGATGATCGGCACCTTGTACCGCAATCAATACATTGCGCTTGAGATCTTTGTCTGCCACATACCATGGCTGCTCACTACACTCTTTCATTCCACCAATATGCAGACCTTTACGCTGTCCGAGCGTGTGATACATCAAACCTTGATGTTCGCCAATCACTTTACCTTCCGGAGTCTCAATTTTACCTGGTTGAGCCGGTAAATAGCGAGCTAAGAAGTCGGTAAACTTGCGCTCACCGATAAAACAGATCCCAGTCGAATCTTTCTTTTTCGCGGTGATCAGCCCTTGTTCTTCGGCAATGCGGCGTACTTCCGGTTTTTCCAGATCGCCGACAGGGAACAGGCTGCGCGCTACCTGCTCATGACTGAGTGTATAAAGGAAGTAACTTTGATCTTTATTGCTGTCTAAGCCGCGCAGCATTTGTGGTTTTTCACCTGCAGACGGGAAGGTGCGTCGCACATAGTGGCCCATCGCGATGTAATCGGCATCAAGCACTTCATCAGCAAATTCTAAGAAGGCTTTAAATTTGATCTCTTTATTGCACAGAATATCTGGGTTAGGAGTACGGCCTGCTTTATATTCGGCCAAGAAGTACTCAAACACGTTATCCCAATATTCGGCTGCAAAGTTAATGGTATGCAGTGGAATGTTGAGCTTATCGCACACCGCCTGAGCATCGGCTAAATCTTCTGCTGCAGTGCAATATTCTTCGTTATCGTCTTCTTCCCAGTTTTTCATAAACAGGCCTTCCACTTGGTAACCCTGCTGTTTGAGAAGATAGGCTGAAACAGAGGAATCAACCCCTCCAGACATACCGACAATCACTTTTTTTTGGCTGTTTGCGTGCTCTACAGACATCACTTATCTACCACTCAATTAACTTGGAGCAAGATTCTAACAGAAAGAATTTTTCGAGGACAGATCCGCGACCGCAATCACACTTCACTGGCATTGGTTACAATGCTACTAACTCATTGAATCTCTTGTGCTACCAGTGCTATTGAAAAGTTTTCAAATAAAAACCACACGGAGCAAACGTTTGCTATTTTTTCCTCAGTTGCTGCACTACCAGCAGCACGGTAGAATCGGCGCTCTTTTTCTCCTTGACCTCAAGTAACCTTTATGAAATTTCCTGGCCAACGCAAATCTAAGCATTATTTTCCAGTTCATGCGCGTGACCCTTTGGTCATTCAAGCGCAAGAAAATAAGAAGATGACGCGCACGCATATTATCGGTATTGATCAAACTCTGGTGGATATTGAGGCCAAGGTTGATTCAGCTCTGATCGAGCGTTATGGCTTGAGTAAAGGGCATTCATTAGTGATTGATGATCAGACGGCAGAAGCGCTGTATAACGAATTAAAACATCATGGTTTAATTACTAATGAGTATGCGGGTGGTACCATCGGCAATACGCTACATAACTACTCTGTATTGGCTGATGATCGTTCGACGTTACTTGGGGTAATGAGCCAGGATATTAAAATTGGCAGTTATGGCTATCGTTATTTGTGCAACACTTCTAGTCGTGTGGATCTTAACTATTTACAAGGTGTTGATGGTGCTATCGGTCGCTGTTTTGCGTTGATCACCGAAGAGGGTGAACGCACTTTCGCGATCAGCGAAGGGCAAATGAACCAATTACGCCCAGAAAATATTCCAGAAAAAATATTTGCCAGTGCCTCCGCTTTAGTGATTACTGCTTATTTAGTGCGCTGTAAATCTGGCGATCCGATGCCAGAGGCGACCATGCGTGCCATTGAGTATGCAAAAAAACATGATGTGCCAGTGGTATTAACTTTAGGTACAAAATTTGTAATTCAAGATGATCCACAATTTTGGCAAGAATTTTTACGTGAACATGTCACTGTAGTGGCGATGAACGAGGACGAGGCTTTAGCACTCACCGGTGAAAGTGATCCGCTAGCCGCTTCAGATAAGGCCTTGGATTGGGTCGATTTAGTGCTGTGTACGGCTGGGCCTGTGGGTTTATTTATGGCCGGATACACGGAAGATTCCGCGAAACGTCAAACCTCGTTACCATTATTACCGGGTTCAGTGGCAGAATTTAACCGCTATGAATTTAGTCGCCCAGTGCGTAAAGAGAGTTGTATCAATCCTATTCGGGTTTATTCGCACATTTCGCCGTATATGGGTGGACCAGAGAAGATAAAAAATACTAATGGTGCTGGAGATGCAGCATTATCAGCTTTATTACACGATATGGCGGCCAATAAATATCATAAAGAAAATGTGCCTAACTCGAGCAAGCATCAACATGAATTTTTGACTTATTCTTCTTTTTCTCAGGTGTGTAAATATTCTAACCGTGCGAGTTATGAAGTATTGGCACAACATTCTCCTCGTTTATCGCGCGGGCTTCCTGAGCGTGAAGATAGCCTCGAAGAGGCGTATTGGGAACGATAATAAAAAAGGCTCCATTTCGGAGCCTTTTTTATAACTAAATGCTTTGGAATAGTTACTTTGCAATTAAATAGCAAAAACGTCCAAAGATTTACCCGCATCGAGTGCTTTTTGAATCGCTAAAGGTGTGCGACCTTGGCCTGTCCAAGTTTTCTCTTCACCATTAGTGTCGATATACTTGTATTTAGCAGGACGAGGTGCGCGTTTGCCTTTGCTGCTTTTGGCTTTCATTTTGGTTTCGCCAGACAGCGCAGAAATAAGCGCTTCTAGGTCAATGCCATCTTTTGCCATTTGTTCTGCAATCGCTGCTAATTTCGCATCTTGCTCAGCACGAGCTGCCATTTCTTCCGCTTCAGCTTCTTTACGCTCTTGAACGACGGTCGTTAATTTATCTAACGCTTCTTCAAGTTGCTCAAAAGTTAGCTCGCGTGCATAAGCACGTAGGCTACGAATATTTAATAAAGTCTTAGTGATTTCCGACATTACCATTTCCTGTTCACAAATTGGATACGAGTTAATA
Source organism: Vibrio misgurnus (assembly GCF_029635775.1). NCBI lineage: Bacteria > Pseudomonadati > Pseudomonadota > Gammaproteobacteria > Vibrionales > Vibrionaceae > Vibrio > Vibrio misgurnus. Next base: position 984,003 of record NZ_CP113241.1, read on the forward strand.
TTAAACCTAGCTTATTATTCTGACAAGTTATTCGCTGTAAATAATAATTCAAAATAGTAAGAAAGTAAAAATATAAAAATTATTGAGTAAAAGAAGGTAAAGAACCGTCGTCGCTGTGATTTGTTGATCATCGATTATGCATATAAACATGGTTGCCTGATACTTATCACACCAGTAAATAATATATATGCGATATATCCAGCCTCCGGTTTTTTTTATGAAACGAGTCTCTAATAAGTGATTGATTTGCGAGCCGTAACACGAATTTTTCCACGCGAAAGCTAGTTGCATTGCGATTTTTGTTCAGTAAAATAACCACTACCTAATGCGAAAAGCATCTTTGAATGAGCCAAATGAATGGGTCTGATAAGATGGGGGTTTCGCCGTAGAGGCGCGATTACGAAGAGTATCCACAATTGGGGTGATGCCAATCAATGGTGGAGAAAGGCGTTGTCGCCGAAGTCAACTTGCCGATCACAGCAGTTGGCTGGGGTTGCATCAAATAGGTGTAACACTGCCATAGTCTATATTTTTGTTAAACTATGGAGCGCTACTGTAGGGTTGGGTGAAGTGTTCGCTTCCCTTTCGCTTAGTTCAACATAAATTAAGTGGACATGAAGTCGCTTAATTTGTCTGCAGTAGATCTCTAACCATTTTTTACTGGTTTAGGAAGATCATGAATTTAATCGATTTTGCTTCTTCGCCACTCTCTGTTTTACCACCACTGGTAGCATTGAGTCTGGCTATTATTACTCGTCGCGTACTCCTGTCACTCGGAGTGGGTATTTTCTTAGGTGCTTTACTGTTAGCGGATTATGCGCTCGGCCAATCAGCACAATATATTGCGACTCGAGTCGGCAGTGTATTTATCGAAGATGGTGCGATTAATGCGTGGAATATGAGCATTGTTGGCTTTTTACTGCTGCTGGGCATGATGACCGCTTTATTGACCCTGTCGGGCGGGACGCATGCTTTTGCTCAGTGGGCTCAAGTTCGAGTAAAAAGTAAACGCGGCTCTCAATTATTGGCGGCATTTTTAGGCGTATTCATTTTTGTGGATGACTACTTTAATAGCCTCGCGGTGGGGTCAATTTCTCGCCCAGTGACGGACCGTTTCTACGTTTCTCGCGCCAAATTAGCTTATATCCTAGACTCTACTGCCGCGCCGATGTGTGTTGTGATGCCCGCCTCAAGTTGGGGTGCTTACATTATGACCATTATTGGCGGTATTTTGGTGGCGCACGGGATCGAAGAGTATTCTGCGTTAGGTGCCTATCTACGTTTAGTACCGATGAACTTCTATGCGATCTTTGCGTTGCTGATGGTATTTGTTGTGGTGTGGTTCAAAATCGACGTTGGCCAGATGCGCAAACATGAAATTGCAGCCTCTCAAGGACGGGGATTTGATGAAGATCCGAGTACCGATGCGCCATCGGCTCATCAACTTAATGAAGAGCTCGATATTGAACAAAGCCCGCGTGGCAGTGTATTAGATCTGGTATTGCCGATTGTGTTTTTAGTAGTGGCGACGATCAGTGCCATGATTTGGACTGGCGCGAGCGCGTTAACTGAAAGTGGCAAACCATTTGATATTTTTGGTGCTTTTGAAAATACCGATGTAGGTACCTCACTGGTTTATGGTGGCCTAGTCGGTTTGGCGATGGCGTTTATTACTGTACTACGTCAAAAGCTGCCAGTTAAGCAAGTGGCCAATACCTTGTGGATCGGCGCAAAATCGATGTTTGGTGCGATTTTGATCCTCATCTTTGCATGGACGATTGGTTCGGTGATTGGTGATATGAAAACCGGTACTTATCTCTCTTCATTGGTGCAAGGCAACATTCAACCTTACTGGTTACCGGTGATTCTGTTTGTTCTGTCTGGTGCGATGGCATTCTCGACCGGAACATCATGGGGCACATTTGGTATTATGCTGCCGATTGCGGGTGATATGGCTGGTGCAACCGATGTGGCCTTAATGCTACCGATGTTGGGTGCGGTATTAGCCGGATCGGTATTTGGTGATCACTGCTCGCCGATTTCAGATACGACCATTTTGTCATCGACGGGTGCACGCTGTCACCATATCGATCACGTTGCTACTCAGTTGCCTTACGCATTAGCGGTGGCTTTAGTTTCTGCGATTGGTTATGTGGTACTCGGTATCTTCGCTTCATTGTGGTTGGCGTTAGCGGCGGCATCGGTCAGCTTTGTGTTGATCTGCTTAGTTCTTACTGTACTCTCGAAAACCAAATTGAGTAAGCAAGTGTCGGTATAATCGACTTAATTCGCTTGTGTTACGAGGAGGTCGGTGGACCTCCTTTTTTGTACATAAAAAACGTACTATTAAAAAATAACCAGAAAAGTATCAATTTGTGGTTGAAAAAACGACTCAGCTTAGTTAGTGTGAATGCAGTTCTCAAACAGATAGAAAATCACTAAGTATGCGTAATTTCGTAATGAACATTCATCATCACCATCATCCCTAAGCTGTCTTTCGGGGAGATGTACGCATACCCGGGGGACTGGAATCTCCCGGAGTTGAAATCAGAGCTACAGCAAGATTCTAACCCTCGGGAGACTAAACTCCCGAGGGTTTTTGTTTTACGCTTTGAAAAAACAAATAAATTCAACAAATTGCCAAGGAAGCATGTTATGCAAACACAACGACTGAGAATTGCGTTACAGAAAAAAGGACGCTTGAGCCAAGAGTGTCAAGAACTGCTGAAAAAATGCGGTGTGAAATTTAACATCATGGGTGAGCGCTTAGTGGTTCATTCACTGAATATGCCGATTGATCTGTTACTCGTTCGTGATGATGACATTCCTGGATTAATCATGGATGGGGTAGTGGATTTAGGATTTGTGGGCGAAAACGTATTAGAAGAAACGCGCTTAGACCGCCTTGCGCTTAATCAACCGCATCAATTTATCACCTTACGGCGCATGGATTTTGGTGGCTGTCGTCTTTCGATTGCGATTGAAAAAGATGCCGACTACCGTACTCCGCACGATCTGAATGGTAAACGGATTGCCACCACTTATCCTCAACTACTTAAAGCGTATATGAATCGCCAAGGGATCGAGTTTAGCACCTGTATGTTAACTGGCTCGGTAGAAGTGGCACCGCGTGCCGGCTTAGCGGATGCGATTGCCGACCTTGTGTCTACCGGTGCAACCTTAGAAGCCAATGGTCTCAAAGAAGTGGAAGTGATCTTTGAATCCAAAGCGACCCTGATCCAGCGTCCTGGCCCTTTTGCTGCCGATAAAGCGGCGTTGATCGATAAACTGCTCACGCGGATGCACGGAGTGCAGCAAGCGAAAGAATCCAAATACATTATGTTGCACGCACCAGTAGAAAAACTCTCTCAGATCAAAACATTATTACCTGGTGCTGAAGATCCCACTGTGCTGCCGCTCTCTGCGGATCGATCTAAAGTGGCGGTACATATGGTGAGCTCAGAAAACCTATTTTGGGAAACCATGGAGCAGCTCAAAGCGCTCGGTGCGAGTTCAATTCTGGTGTTACCAATTGAAAAAATGATGGAGTAAAGCGATGAGAACCGTAGTTTGGCACTCTTTGAGTGAAGCTCAGCAACAATCGATTTTACAACGTCCCGCGATAACGGAAGGGGCAAACATCACCACGGCGGTAGCGCAGGTTGTCGCGAAAGTGCGTAGCGAGGGCGATGCTGCACTGTTTGAACTCACTGAAAAATTTGATCGGGTGAAACCGGCTTCGCTGCGTGTTTCACGTGAAGAGATGGATGCCGCCGCTGCGCGTTTGTCGGAAACGATGAAGCAGGCGTTAGAGCTGGCATACCACAACATCAGCAAATTTCACCAAGCGCAAAAAATGCAGCCAATCAAAGTGGAAACTATGCCAGGTGTGGTGTGTGAGCAAGTGACTCGTCCGATCAATCAAGTGGGTCTGTATATTCCCGGTGGCAGCGCACCGCTACCATCAACCGTGCTGATGCTCGGGGTGCCAGCGCAAATTGCCGGTTGTCGTAAAGTAGTGCTTTGCTCGCCACCGCCGATCGCCGATGAAATACTCTATGTTGCTAAGCTGTGCAACATCGATGAGGTGTACAACTTAGGAGGTGGCCAAGCTATCGCCGCGATGGCCTACGGTACTCAAACGGTGCCCAAAGTTGACAAAATTTTTGGCCCCGGTAACGCCTATGTCACGGAAGCAAAGCGCCAAGTGAGTAACGATTTTCGTGGCGCAGCGATTGATATGCCAGCCGGACCGTCAGAAGTGTTGGTGATTGCTGATGAAACAGCAGATGCGGATTTTATCGCCGCTGATCTGCTCAGTCAGGCGGAACACGGGCCAGATTCGCAAGTGGTGCTGGTGACACCATCCCCGGTGTTGGCCGATCAAGTGATTGATGCGCTGCAGCAACAATTAAAAACGCTGACTCGTGCCAGTATTGCCGAGCAAGCTTTGGCTTCCAGTTTGATCATTATTGCCGAATCACTCACTCAAGCGGTTGCGATCTCGAATTACTACGGCCCTGAACATTTAATTGTACAGACGCGCAATCCACGTGAGTTGGTGCCACTGCTTGATAATGCGGGTTCGATTTTCCTCGGTGATTGGTCTCCAGAATCGGTAGGGGACTACGCTTCAGGCACCAACCATGTCCTGCCTACCTACGGTTACACTCGTACTTATTCCAGCCTTGGCCTAGCCGATTTCAGTAAGCGCATGACAGTGCAAGAGCTGAGTGCTGATGGTTTGCTGTTGCTGGCACCAACCGTAGTGACGATGGCGCAAGCGGAAGGGTTAGACGCACACCAACGTGCGGTGACAATTCGCGTGGAAAAATTACAGAAGGCTCAATAAATTATGGAAAAACTGGCTCGTAAACAAGTACAAGGCTTAACGCCATATCTTTCTGCGCGGCGGATTGGCGGCAGTGGTGATGTGTGGCTTAATGCTAACGAATCGCCGTTTAACAATGAATATAAAACCGATTTTGCCCGCCTTAATCGCTACAGCGATTGTCAACCCAAAGCGATGCTTGAGGCTTACGCAAACTATGCAGGAGTGTGTCCAGAGCAAGTGTTGACATCGCGTGGGGCCGATGAAGGGATTGAACTTTTGATCCGAGCCTTTTGTGAGCCGAATCAAGATGCCATTTTATTCTGTCCTCCGACTTACGGCATGTATGCCATCAGTGCTGAAACTTTTGGCGTTGAGCGCAAACGCGTACCGCTGACCGCTGACTGGCAGCTCGATTTGCCAAGCATTGCTGCTAATTTAGATCGGGTTAAGCTGGTGTTTGTGTGTAGTCCAAATAACCCAACTGGCAATTTGGTGCAACGTTCAGACATTATTGAATTACTTGAAATGACCAAAGATCGGGCGATTGTGGTGATGGATGAAGCCTATATCGATTTTTGTCCTGAAGCGTCGACGGTCGATTTGCTCGCCCAATATCCGAACTTAGCGATTCTACGCACCCTTTCCAAGGCCTTCGCGTTGGCCGGGTTGCGCTGCGGATTTACCCTAGCGAGTCCTGAGCTGATTAATGTACTGCTCAAAGTGATTGCGCCTTATCCAGTACCGGTGCCAGTGGCAGAAATTGCGGTGCAAGCCCTATCTGAACTGGGGCTGGCGCGTGCCAAATATCAAGTACTGGAACTTGGCGCTAACCGCGCTTATTTGCAAGTTGGCTTGTCGATGATACCGGGCGTGCAGGTATTTGAAGGCTGGGGTAACTATCTATTGGTCAAATTTGTGGATGGTGACGCGCTGTTCAAAGCCGCATGGCAACACGGAATTATTTTGCGTAACTCACCGATTGAAAATTGTGTGCGCATCAGTGTTGGCAACCGCGAAGAGTGTGAGAAAACCGTCGCGTTTATCCGCAACTACTACCAGTAATTGGGTTTTCAGTAATTTGATTTACAGCAGCGCGTAGCGCGGGCTGCTGATGAAAGGGACATTTATTGTGAGCAAACAACAAAAAATTCTGTTTATCGACCGCGACGGTAGCTTAATTGTTGAGCCGCCAGTGGATTACCAAGTTGACCGCTTGGATAAACTCAAACTTGAGCCTTATGTGATCCCAAGTTTGCTTAAGCTGCAAGAGGCGGGTTATCGCTTGGTGATGGTGACCAATCAAGATGGTTTAGGCACTGCCAGTTACCCTCAAGCGGATTTCGATGCGCCACATAATATGATGATGGATATTTTTGCATCGCAAGGCGTTAAGTTTGATGAGGTGCTGATTTGCCCGCATTTCGATCGCGATAACTGCTCGTGCCGTAAACCGAAGCTGGGCTTGGTCAAAGAGTACCTGCAAGGTGGCAAAATTGATTTCAAATCGTCAGCCGTGATTGGCGATCGCAGCACCGATCTGCAACTGGCGGAAAATATGGCGCTGCGTGGTATTCAATACCACCCACAAACCATGGGTTGGCTGGATATTGTTAAAGATCTCACCACCAAGCCGCGGGTTGCCCAAGTGGTGCGTAAAACCAAAGAGACCGATATTCAGGTTCTAGTCAATCTTGACCAAACTGGTGGTAATCAGATTGAAACTGGCTTGGGATTTTTTGATCATATGTTGGATCAAATCGCCACCCACGGCGGTTTTCAACTGCAACTGAAAGTGGTTGGTGATCTGCATATTGATGATCATCACACGGTGGAAGATACCGCCTTGGCTCTGGGGCAAGCGCTGCGTGAAGCGCTGGGTGACAAACGTGGTATTGGGCGCTTTGGTTTCACTCTTCCGATGGATGAATGTTTGGCCCAGTGCGCGCTCGATCTCTCGGGGCGCCCATATTTGAAATTTGCTGCGAGCTTTAGCCGTCCACAAGTAGGCGATCTGTCGACCGAGATGGTCTATCACTTCTTCCGCTCCTTGACCGATACCTTAGCCTGTACGCTACACCTTTCGTCCAGTGGCGAAAATGATCACCACATCATCGAAAGTCTGTTTAAAGCGTTTGGCCGTACGCTGCGTCAAGCGATCACCGTGCAAGGTAACGAGTTACCAAGCAGTAAAGGAGTGCTGTGATGACTCAGAAGGTGGTGATTATTGATACTGGCTGCGCCAATATTTCTTCGGTCAAGTTTGCCATTGAGCGCTTAGGTTATCCGGTGACGATTTCGCGTGATCCTCAGGTGGTGTTAGGTGCGGATAAACTGCTGTTACCTGGGGTTGGCACGGCGAGCGAAGCGATGAAAAATCTCGCTGAACGCGATTTGATTGAACTGGTGAAACGGGTTGAAAAGCCACTGCTTGGCATCTGCCTTGGCATGCAACTGCTTGGCAAATTTTCCGCAGAGAAAGGCCAGCAAGCCGATCAAATGGTCGCGTGTTTAGGTTTGGTCGATGGTGAAGTCCGTTTGCTACAAACAGGCGATCTGCCGTTGCCACATATGGGCTGGAACACGGTGCAAGCCAAAGCGGGGCATCCGCTGTTTGAGGGGATTGCGCGTGACGAATATTTCTATTTTGTACACAGTTTTGCTCTGCCAGTCGGCGATTATACGATTGCCGAGTGTGAGTATGGGCCATCGTTCAGTGCGGCGATCCAAGTCGGCAATTATTACGGGGTGCAATTTCACCCAGAGCGCTCTTCTAAAGCGGGCGCACGCTTACTACAAAACTTTCTTGAACTTTAGGGACAAGCGCTAGCGAACGTTGGCGCAATACAAGGAACCCCAATGATTATTCCCGCATTAGATTTGATTGAAGGTCAGGTGGTGCGTCTGTATCAAGGTGATTACGGACAAGTGACCGAATATAAAGTAGACCCCGCCGAGCAGTTTAATTTGTACCACCAAGCCGGAGCAGATTGGCTGCACTTAGTGGATCTAACAGGCGCAAAAAATACCACAGTGCGTCAACTGGATTTGATTGCTCGCCTACTTGCCAGCACACCGGCCAATATCCAAATTGGTGGTGGAGTTCGCAGCGAACAAGATGTGCTGGATCTGCTGGAAGCCGGTGCGCAGCGTGTGGTGGTGGGCTCTACCGCGGTTAAACAGCCGCAATTAGTCAAAAACTGGATGGAAAAATACGGCGCAGAGAAAATTGTTTTAGCCTTGGATATCAATATTGATGCGCAGGGTGCGCGCAAAGTGGCCATTTCCGGCTGGCAGGAAGATTCCGGCGTGACGATCGAAGCTTTGCTTGATGATTACTTAACGGTCGGTTTACAGCACGTACTGTGTACTGATATTTCCCGAGATGGCACGCTAGCCGGCTCGAACGTGGAGCTGTATCGCGATCTCTGTCGTCAATATCCACAAGTGCAATTTCAATCCTCCGGTGGTATTGGTTCACTGGCCGATATTGAGGCACTCAAGGGCACAGGTGTTGCGGGTGTGATTGTCGGTCGCGCGCTATTGGATGGGAAATTTACTGCGCAGGAGGCATTCGCATGTTGGCAAAACGGATAATACCTTGTCTGGATGTGCGCGATGGACAGGTGGTGAAAGGTGTTCAGTTTCGTAACCACGAAATTATTGGAGACATTGTGCCGCTGGCCAAGCGTTACGCCGAAGAAGGCGCGGATGAGCTGGTGTTTTATGATATTACCGCATCCAGTGATGGTCGAGTGGTGGATAAAAGCTGGGTCGCGCGCGTGGCGGAAGTGATCGACATTCCTTTTTGTGTCGCTGGGGGGATCAAATCGGCGCAAGATGCCGCGCGGATCTTGGAATTTGGCGCGGATAAAGTCTCGATTAACTCGCCCGCACTGGCGAATCCACAACTGATCACCGATCTTGCCGACCGTTTTGGCGTGCAATGCATCGTCGTGGGCATCGACTCTTATTTTGATAAAGAGACGGGCCAATATCAGGTTTATCAGTTTACCGGTGATGAAAGCCGCACCCGTGCCACCCAGTGGCAAACTTGCGATTGGGTGCAAGAGGTGCAACAGCGTGGCGCGGGGGAAATTGTCCTTAATATGATGAACCAAGATGGTGTACGTAATGGCTATGATCTGCAGCAACTTAATTTAGTCCGCTCAGTATGCCGCGTGCCGTTAATCGCTTCTGGTGGTGCAGGGGCGATGGAACATTTCGCGCAAGCCTTTACCCAAGCCAACGTCGATGGCGCTTTAGCCGCTTCGGTTTTTCACAAGCAGATCATCAATATCGGTGAACTCAAGCAGTATCTACAACAACAAGGAATTGAGGTGAGACGATGACTCCAGCAAGCCCATTTGCCACACTAAGCGAGCGTATTGACTGGCAGAAAGTCGATGGACTGGTGCCTGCGATTGTGCAGGATTTTCAGTCCAGCCAAGTGTTAATGCTGGGGTATATGAACCCTGAAGCGTTACAAAAAACCCTTGAAACAGAGCAAGTAACTTTTTTCTCGCGCAGTAAACAGCGTTTGTGGACCAAAGGTGAAACCTCGGGCCATGTGTTGCAACTGAAAAATATCGCGCTGGACTGTGACCAAGATACGTTACTGGTCAAAGTGAACCCAATAGGGCCAACCTGCCACACTGGTAGCGTGACCTGTTGGGATAGCGATGCGCAGGAGGAGTCACAAATGGTTTGGCTTCATCAGCTTGAAGCGTTACTGGCTGAGCGTAAACATGCCGACCCTAGTTCCTCTTACACTGCCTCGTTATATGCGAGTGGCACTAAACGTATCGCGCAAAAAGTGGGTGAAGAAGGGGTTGAAGTTGCGTTGGCCGCCACCGCTGGTGATCAAGAGGAGCTGATTGGTGAATCTGCCGATTTGATCTATCACTTACTGGTATTGCTGCAAGATCAAGGCTTAGCCATCAATGATGTGATCAATAAGCTTAAACAACGGCATAAGTAATTGGTAGAAGAGTCTATCCAACTCAACAATAACGCCCCATTATTGGGGCGTTATTCCCTTCCGACTTGAAGCTGCCGAGGTGTTGGTTGCAACGCTAAGCCGTTGGGCTATATCGGGTAGAAGTCAGAGTGTTAAAGCGTCATTTCACGCCATTCACCGGGTTGTAAATCACCTAAATTCCAATCGCCCATCGCGTAACGAATCAAACGTAGGGTTGGAAAACCGATGTGCGCGGTCATACGGCGAACTTGGCGATTACGTCCTTCGATCAAGGTAATAGCTAACCAAGTGGTGGGGATCGCCGCGCGAAAACGTACCGGAGGATTACGCGGCCACAGTGTGGGTTCGGAGATGATTTCGACTTTAGCCGGCAAAGTCGGGCCATCTTTTAAGCTCACGCCGCGGCGCAAGGCCTCAAGGTCGCTCTCTTGTGGTGCGCCTTCGACTTGTACCCAATAGGTTTTGGGCGCTTTGGATTGCGGCTGAGTCAATCTGGCCTGCAAAATCCCATCATTGGTTAAAATCAGTAGTCCTTCACTATCGCGATCCAACCGTCCTGCGGCGTAGACCTCTTTAATCGGAATATAATCCGCTAACGTGGTTCTGCCATCACCATCAGTGAATTGGCTTAAGGTATCATACGGTTTATTAAGCAAAATAACCTTGCGCGCCGCCGACGTCATTGGATGCGAAGTGGAACGCGTTGTGACGGGCGGCTGGCTGGGCGTGCGCTTGCGATGAGAGCCACTGTGAGTACGAGCCGTTTTTTGGGTTGCAGAACGCTTAAAATGCGCTTTAGTTTTGGCGGTAGCGGGCGCGGCATCACGGGAGGTGTGCGAGGGCATGTTAAGCACCTTGTAAAAATGTCGATAAAATGTATTGAAAGTTTTTCGCAGGGCACAAGTTCAGCTATCATTTGCGCGCCTGAGAAAGGTTTAGCGCACAAGATAATAGACTATTGGCCGTAATTTGTTTAATTATAAATAACTTCACTCAAGGATTAGCTCGCAAGCGGCGCAACGCGATTTAAGCAGCAGATTTGTAAGAGTGACAAGAGAGTACTTAGGAAAAGATCGTACTTAGGCGGGGGATGTTGCCCACTTAAGTGCCGACAGTTACACAGGGTCATGGCATCCCATGACGCTGTTAGAACAGATAGGGAAAGTTCATGCCAACTAATAAGCCTACCATTATTTACACCGTTACTGATGAAGCTCCAGCGCTAGCGACTTATTCATTACTACCAATTATTCAATCATTTACCGCATCATCAGGCATTAATATTGCTACGAGAGATATTTCGTTAGCCGGCCGTATTCTGGCTAATTTTCCTGAATATTTGACCGAGGCTCAGCGGGTTGGTGATGCATTAACTGAACTTGGTCAGCTCGCGCAGATGCCTGAAGCTAACATCATTAAGCTGCCGAATATTTCTGCCTCGCTGCCACAGCTCAAAGCCGCGATTAAAGAGCTACAAGAGAAAGGCTACGCGCTACCCAATTATCCAGAAGAGCCCAGCAACCCTGCACAAGCAACGATTAAAGCAACCTATGACAAGATCAAGGGCAGTGCGGTAAACCCAGTGCTGCGTGAGGGGAATTCTGATCGCCGTGCGCCAGCATCGGTGAAGAACTATGCCAAGAAGAACCCACACTCGATGGGGGCTTGGCGTCAGGATTCGAAATCCCATGTGGCGAGCATGAGCGAGCAAGATTTTTTTGCCAGCGAGAAATCGCTGACTGTGAGCGGCGCAACTAAAGTCGCGATTGAATTGGTGGGTAAAGACGGCGCGGTGAAAGTGCTGAAAAAGCCCTTTGCACTGCAAGATCAAGAGATCATTGATACCAGTGTGATGAGCAAACAAGCGCTCATTTCGTTCTTTGAAAAAGAGATCGCGGATGCCAAAACGCAAGATGTGCTGTTCTCATTGCATATGAAAGCGACCATGATGAAAGTCTCGGATCCGGTGATCTTCGGCTATGCGGTGAAGGTGTACTACAAAGCGGTTTTTGATCAATATGGCCCGCTGTTTGAGCAGCTGGGGGTTGATGTTAACAACGGTTTGGGTGATGTGTATGCAAAAATTCAATCGTTGCCAGCAGCGCAACGCGCAGAGATTGAAGCGGCGATTCAAGCAGTGTACGCCACTCAACCGGCGCTTGCTATGGTCGATTCAGACCGCGGTATCACTAACCTGCATGTACCCAGTGATGTGATTGTGGATGCCTCGATGCCTGCGATGATCCGCACTTCTGGGCAAATGTGGGGTCCCGATGGTAAGCCAAAAGATACCAAAGCGATCATTCCTGATCGTTGCTACGCGGGTGTTTACCAAACCGTGATTGATTTTTGTAAACAACACGGTGCGTTTGACCCAGCCACGATGGGCAGTGTGCCCAATGTTGGTTTGATGGCACAACAAGCGGAAGAGTATGGTTCACACGATAAGACCTTTATTATTGAGGCTGAAGGTGTGGTGCGTGTGATTGACCAAGCGGGTAAAGTGCTGTTGGAACAATCCGTAGCAGCGGGCGATATCTTTCGCATGTGTCAGGTCAAAGATGCGCCAATTCAAGACTGGGTGAAACTGGCGGTCACTCGTGCTCGCGCGTCAAATACTCCCGCAGTCTTCTGGCTTGATTCGGCGCGGGCACATGATGTGCAATTGATCAAAAAAGTGCAGCAATATCTGCCCAAGCACGATACCACAGGTTTGCAAATCAAGATCCTCTCGCCCGTTGAAGCAACTCAATACTCACTGCAGCGAATCAAGGCCGGACAAGATGCTATTTCGGTGACGGGTAACGTGCTGCGTGATTATCTCACCGATCTGTTTCCGATCCTTGAGCTTGGCACGTCGGCAAAAATGTTATCGATAGTGCCACTGATGAATGGTGGTGGATTGTTTGAGACTGGTGCGGGTGGCTCGGCACCGAAGCATGTTCAGCAAGTTCAAAAAGAGAACTATCTACGTTGGGATTCGCTCGGCGAATTTTTGGCGTTAGCGGCATCGTTGGAGCATTTGAGTGTGGTGACCGGCAATCGTAAAGCACAAGTGCTAGCAGAGGCACTCGATAAAGCCACTGGCAAGTTCCTAGATATGGATAAATCACCGGCACGGCGTGTGGGTCAAATCGATAACCGTGGTAGTCATTTTTATCTGGCAACCTATTGGGCACAAGCGCTGGCAGAGCAGCAACAGGATGCAGAATTAGCCGCAGAGTTTGCCCCTATCGCCAAGCAACTGTTTGAACAAGAGGCTAAAATCGTGGCCGAGCTGAATGGTGTGCAAGGCAAGCCTGGTGATCTTGGCGGCTATTATGCCCCTGAATTTAGCCAAGCTGCAGCGTTGATGCGCCCAAGTGCCACTTTCAACGCGATAATTGATCGCAAGTGATGGCGACATGGTACTAAGCTCTCGTTAAACCAAACCCGCCAAGATTGGCGGGTTTGTCTTATGATTAAATGGTTATTGCCGCTTTGCGTATTGCAAACCGTGGTGCTGATTATCGCTATTTGGTCGCTTGGCCTTCAACCGGCATCACGCAACTGGCGTGGTACCCCTTCGGACCTTGTTCCACTTGATAAGAAACTTGTTGACCGGCTTTGAGTGTACGGTATCCGTCCATTTGAATGGTTGAGTAATGAGCGAAAATATCTCCGTCTTCACCTTCTGGGCAAATAAAACCGAAGCCTTTGGCATTATTGAACCATTTTACTGTACCTGTCGCCATGCTATACATCCCTCATGCATTATCTAACTGATGTTGAAAAGAAAACCCATGTTGTCATGTGACGTTGGTGAGTTCTCAAAGTGAATAGCGATTCAGCCGATGCTGAAACTTAGTCACTAATTGACCAATTTAGACGATGATAGAGCGCAGTCAATAGCATAAACGTATAAAAAGCACACAGTTTGATATGAGAGCTCAATTTTTTAAGGGTAAGTTATATAAATTTGTCATTTACCACGGATACCAAGCATGTTTATCCAATGGATATCGGTGGTGGGAATTTAAGCAGTCGCCCTTGTGCAGATCACCATTCGCTATGTTTTATTTGCAGCGTTACCATTGCTAGATTAGTCTCTAAAGAAGAGCTGAAATTCACTGCAGAGGGTTAAGATCATGCTCAGTGTTAAACTGACTTGGCTTAGCGCACTTCAGTGTGAAATTGTCGGTGAGCAGTCCTAATATATTGAATGATCATGAGTAAAAATTTTGAATGGGTCTCTCCAGACTTTGATTTACTGGAGCAAGAAAAAACGGCCATCAAGCCGCCATCTATGTATCACGTAGTATTAAACAACGATGACTACACGCCGATGGACTTTGTAATTGAAATACTTGAGCGGTTTTTCGGCATGGATATCGATCGGGCGACGCAAATCATGCTGCAAGTGCATTACCAGGGGAAAGCCATCTGTGGCACATTTACTGCGGAAGTGGCAGAGACCAAAGTGGCTCAAGTTACTCTATATGCAAGGGAAAATGAGCACCCGCTCTTATGCACGATGGAGCAAGCTTAAGCTTGTGTTTTGTGATTGTGGGTTAAGGAGGCTGTATGCTTAACAAAGAATTAGAGTCGAGTTTGAACAGCGCGTTTGCTCGGGCTCGCAATAAAAGACATGAATTTATGACCGTTGAGCACCTCCTACTGGCATTGTTGGAAAATGATGCTGCGCGAGAGGCCCTGCTAGCGTGTCAGGCCGATATTGACATCTTACGCCGCGAGTTGGATACCTTTATTGATCAAACCACACCATTGATCCCTAAAAATGATGAGACTCGTGAAACACAACCGACCTTAAGTTTCCAACGTGTATTACAACGGGCGGTATTTCATGTCCAATCTTCCGGGCGCAGTGAAGTGACCGGCGCTAATGTCTTGGTCGCAATTTTTAGTGAACAAGAGTCACATGCAGCGTATTTACTGAAAAAAAATGACATTAGCCGCTTGGATATTGTCAATTTTATCTCTCATGGCATAAGCAAAGCCTCGAACCATAACGAAGATTCTTCTGGGGATTCGGTTGGCAGTGACAGTTCAGAAGAACTCAGTGCGGATGAACGTTTGGAGAGCTTTGCGACCAATCTTAATCTATTAGCCAAACAAGGTCAGATTGATCCGTTGATTGGGCGAGATCAAGAACTGGAACGTACCATTCAAGTCCTATGCCGTCGCCGTAAAAATAACCCATTATTGGTTGGCGAGGCAGGGGTGGGAAAAACCGCGATAGCTGAAGGTCTGGCATGGCGCATTGTTGAAGGTAATGTACCGGAAGTGATCCAACACAGCGTGATTTACTCGCTCGATATTGGCTCGCTGCTCGCGGGAACCAAATATCGTGGCGATTTTGAGAAACGCTTTAAATCGATCCTTAAACAGCTTGAAAAAGAGCAAGATGCTATCCTGTTTATCGATGAAATTCATACTATTATTGGCGCGGGGGCGGCGTCTGGTGGTCAAGTGGATGCCGCCAATCTAATCAAGCCTCTGCTCAGTAGCGGTAAGTTGCGCTGTATCGGTTCAACTACCTATCAAGAGTACAATAATATTTTTGACAAAGAGCGTGCTCTTTCGCGCCGCTTCCAAAAAATCGATGTGGTCGAGCCTTCACTGGATGACACGACTAAAATTTTGATGGGCTTAAAAAGCAAATATGAAGCTCACCATGATGTTCGTTACACCAACAAAGCTTTACGTGCTGCAGTTGAGCTTTCCGCTAAATACATTAATGAACGCCATCTGCCGGATAAAGCGATTGACGTGATTGATGAAGCGGGAGCGCGTGCGCGTTTAATGCCGGCCAGTCGGCGTAAAAAGACGATCGGTGTGACTGATATTGAGACTATGGTCGCGAAAATGGCGCGGATCCCGGAGAAATCGGTTTCCTCTTCTGATAAAGATATCCTCAAACATCTTGATCAAAGAATGAAGATGTTGGTGTTTGGCCAAGATCCTGCGATTGATGTATTGACCGAGGCGATTAAATTGACTCGCGCCGGTTTAGGGGCAGAACACAAACCGGTCGGTTCATTCCTATTTGCTGGTCCTACAGGGGTGGGCAAAACCGAAGTCACATTGCAGCTTTCTAAAGTGCTCGGAATTGAGTTGCTGCGCTTTGATATGTCGGAGTATGGTGAACGTCACTCGGTGAGTCGTTTGATTGGTGCGCCTCCTGGCTATGTTGGTTATGACCAAGGTGGTTTGCTGACCGATGCGGTGATTAAACATCCTCATTCGGTCGTGTTACTCGATGAAATCGAAAAAGCTCACCCCGATATTTTTAATTTGTTATTGCAAGTTATGGATAACGGTACGCTGACCGATAACAATGGCCGTAAGGCGGATTTCCGTAATGTGATTTTAGTGATGACCACGAACGCTGGGGTAGCGGAAACGGTCAAAAAATCAATTGGTTTGATCCAGCAAGATAATAGCCATGATGCGATGGCGGAAATCAAAAAGGTTTTCACCCCTGAGTTTCGTAACCGACTGGATCACATCATCTGGTTTAATCGTCTTGATGAGCGAGTGATCCATCAAGTGGTTGATAAGTTTATCGTGGAGCTGCAAGCCCAGTTAGATGGACGGGGTGTTTCTCTAGAAGTCTCAGAAGATGCGCGTCACTGGTTAGCCAACAAAGGCTATGATCGTGAGATGGGTGCACGTCCGATGGCGCGAGTGATCCAAGAGCAACTGAAAAAACCATTGGCTAATGAGTTGTTGTTTGGCTGCTTAGTTGATGGTGGTACCGTCAAAGTCACCTTGAGTAGTGAGCGGTTATCGTTCGAATATTTCGCCACTCGTAAAGAAGTGGTTCACTAATAACCCAATCAACGACCTCACGCAATATCACACACTCAATAACATAAAGGCACCGTAAGGTGCCTTTTTAATCATGCAAGCTGGTTAATAACGTGATCGCAGTGCTGAATATGCTTGGTATTTAGTTGAGCAAGATAAAAATTGTTCCAGTCAGGGTCATTAAAATATTGGCGATGGCGTAGGTTCCTGCATAACCGAGTGCCGGAATGGTTGATTTGGCATATTCATTGACAATATCCATGGCTGGTGCACAAGTGCGAGCTCCAATAATGGCACCAAACAGTAAAGCTCGATTCATCTTTAGCAGGTATGCCCCGACTAAATAAGCAAACACTACGGGTACGACGCTGACTAAGAATGCCAGACCAATCACTTGTACCCCGACCTCAGAAAGGTGTTGGAACATTTTGCTACCCGCACTGAGGCCAATTCCGACCATGAAAATCGCTAAGCCTAAGTCTTTGACCATATTGAGTGCCCCTTGTGGTACATAACCAAAGGTCGGGTGGTTGGCGCGCAAAAAGCCTAAGGTGATACCAGATAGCAACAGTCCTACCGCATTACCTAGGCTGAAAGAGACTTGGCCGAAGGTCATCGTGATCAATCCGAACAGAATGCCCAGAATAAAAAAGCTACAAAAAGCAATGAGATCCGCCATTTGGCTATGGACGGAGATAAAGCCGATCTTATCGGCGAGTCCTTTGACTTTGCTTTTTTCGCCACTGACCTGCAGCACATCACCTTTGGCGAGCACAATATCAAGATCCATCGGCATTTCAATTTGTGCCCGTACCACTCGGTTGAGGAAACAGCCATATTCAGAAAGGTTCAGATCGGAGAGCCGCTTACCGGCGATACTGTCACTTTTTACCACGATCTCCTCTTCCGAGATACGCAGGTCGAGTAGGTTACGGTCAAAGACCTCTTTACCGTTACGAAAGCTAGGATCGAGTCGTGCATGGCTATCTGGGAAACCTACCAGTGCAATTTCATCGCCTTCTTGCAAAATTGCATCACCATCGGGGTGGGCTAAAATGCCGTGACGACGAATGCGCTCAATATAACAACCGGTTTGACGATAGATGCCTAATTCACGCAAGTTACGTCCATCAATCCAATCGATCAGCTCTGGTCCGACTCGATAAGCGCGAATAATCGGTAGATAGACTTTACGTTGGCTACCAAGACCGCGCTCTTGCGCAATTTGTTGCGCAGAATCAGAGAGGTTTTGTTTTTGTAATTTAGGCAGCAGCTTAGCAAACATGATCATACTGATCAGGCCAATTAAATACGCCATCGCATAGCCGACCGAGACATTATCCAGCACCAACGAGAGATCCATCTGTCGTGGCACGGAGGCCAACCCTGAATTTAAAGCATCTTGTGCACCAACTAGCACAGGGGTTGACGTTAGCGCACCGGCCATCATACCCGCCGCTAGCCCGTAGCCAAGGTTGAGATAATAGCCACCAAAATAGGCAATCGATGTGGCGGTGATCAACACCACCAAACTTAGGATTAGGTAGTGCTTACCATCACGAAAGAAAATGCCAAAGAAATTGGGGCCGGCTTCAATACCGACACAGTAGATAAAGAGCATAAAACCGATGGTTAATGCCTCAGGCGTAAAGGCAAAACCAAGGTGGCCCATGATCAAGGAGGTGATCAATACGCCGATGGAATTGCCCAATTGAAAACTACCAAAACGGATTTTTCCGAACGAGAGACCAATCGCCAAGACCACAAAAATCAGCAAAATAGGATTTTGCTCTAGCAATAAAACGACATCGATATTCACGATTTAACTCAATTTACGTGTGGCAAGAGAGGAAAGAATAAAATTGGGGGAATTGTAGCTGAATAATATAAAAAGATAAGTGAATTTTTGCATTTATGGGTCGGAATCACCATCTAATCGCTAAAAATAAGACAGAGATTTTGTGTGCTCCCGTTAATAAAAAGCCTGCAAATGAGCAGGCTTATTAGCAACTAGATTAGCTTAATCAAACAGGCCAAGATTTTCTTTGGCGTAAGCTTCAAAATCGGTGCAACCACCAATGTGTTGCTCATCAATGAAGATTTGTGGAACGGTTTCTACTGGTTTGCCAATGGTTTTTTCCAAATCTGCTTTGGTAATACCTTCGGCGTGGATATCAACATAACGGTAGTTAAAATCATCACGCTTTGCTTTGAGCGTTTCAGCATGTTCTTTCGCGCGAACACAGTAAGGACAACCAGGACGACCAAAAATGACCACAAACATAACTTTCTCCCTCATTTTATTTGCGCGTACTATGCCCGATCCGATGTGGGAAATAAAGTGTGTTTTTTCTCTTTATTCAATAGCTAAAAACGATGAAATGGCCAGTCATTCGCTTTACTGTTCGATTTTTTGCTCGCAATTATAATGGAATAGATTGAAACGACTATATTTAGGTGTGAGATGGTGCAATAAGCCTTGATTTTTTTGTGGTTAATTTTGGCAAGTTGTACTGGGTCAAACAAATTTAGCCACTTTGCGGGCAAGCTAGTGGTTGATGATGTATCAGAGAGCTTGGAGGCTACATGTTTCAATTTATGACCGCGACACGGATCATTTTCGGTGAAGGGTCGTTAGACAACGCTCTGTCGATCATTAGTCAGTATGGCTACAGTGTGCTACTCATTTCAGGCAAAAACCCTCAACGTTATGCACCGATCGTGGCCTATTTACAGCAGCAAAAACTGCGTTATCAGCATGTACAGGTAACGGGTGAACCGAATATCACTATGGTGGAAGAGACGGCGCTGCTAGGTCGCCGTTTTAATCCAGATATGGTAGTTGCGATTGGCGGTGGTAGTGTGCTGGATATGGGTAAAGCGGTTGCTGCGGTCATTCCTAATCAAGGCAATGTGTATGATTATGTGGAGGTGGTGGGACGCAGTGTTCCGCTCAAAGCTAAGCCGCTGCCTTTTATTGCGATACCTACCACTGCCAGCTCTGGCTCTGAGGTGACGCGCAATGCAGTACTCCGATCGGCGCAGGATCGGGTTAAAGTCAGCTTACGCAGCCCAGATATGTTAGCCGATGTGGCGATTATCGATCCCACGTTGACTTATGGCACTGATCGGCTGATTTCAGGGCGTGGAGCATTGGATGCTTTTACCCATGTGATGGAAGCTTATGTATGTGGTCAGTCTAATCCGTTGACCGATATGATTTGTGAAGAAGGGCTGCGTCGCTTAAGTCGCTCGATAATTCCAGCGTGTTTGCGGGATGATAAAAAGGCTCGCAGTGATTTATCTTTTGCTGCCATGTTAGGTGGCATGGCTTCTACCAATGCAAAATTAGGCGCAGCACATGGACTAGCCGCCGCGTTAGGGGGGAAATTAGAGGCTCCCCATAGCGTGATCACTGCACGGTTGGCGCCGATTGTGATGCGTGAAAATATTCAAGTTGCCCGAGAGGCTGGGCGCAGTGATATTTTGCAACGCTATCAAACCATTTCACGTATTTTAACCGGGCGTAAAAATGCCGGAGTCGAAGACAGTATTTTGTGGGTTAATATGATGCTAGAAAAATTGAGCATCCCCAACTTGACCGATTTTGGCGTATGCACCACCTCATTTGAACGGGTGGCGACGGATGCGCTCAAATCGACCTCGATTAAAGGCAATCCGATGCCACTTACCGTACAACGCTTGACGCATATTTTGCAGCAAGTGTGTGCTTGTTATCCCCAGGATTTGCCCGTGATTCAGGCTGTCGGCACTGCAAAAATATCTCATTTGTTGCAGCAAGAATAACCGGTTGAGTGGATGATTCGGGGGAGCCCAATACTTGATACGACAACGGAGCCATTAGGCTCCGTTGTGATACCTCTTGCCATTAATGACTTGGGTTAAAGTAAGGTGGCAATTTATCGTAGCGCGAGTCTTTTAACACTTCTTTGACCCGCTTAAGATTTTCTCGAAAACCGGAACCACGGCGTAGAGTGAAACCGGTTGCCAGTACATCAATCACGGTCATTTGGACCACGCGGCTTGCCATTGGCATGTACACGTCTGTATCTTCCGGAACATCCAAGCAAATCGATAATGAACTGGCTTGGTCGAGTGGTGAATCTTTCGCAGTAATGGCAATCACCGTTGCACCATTTTCACGCGCCAGATTAGCAATTTCAACTTGGCTTTTGGTGCGCCCGGTATGTGAAATCAGCACAATCACATCGTTATCGGTGCAGTTAATACAGCTCATGCGCTGCATCACGATATCTTCAAAACAGCTAATTGGGATATTAAAGCGGATGAATTTATTTTGAGCATCGCGTGCGACAGCGGAGGAAGCCCCCAAACCAAAAAAAGAGATACGTTTGGCTTGAGTTAACAGGTCAACCGCACGATTAATTTGGAGCGGGTCGAGACTATTTTTGGCGACATCGAGACATGCCATGGTCGACTCGAAAATCTTGTGCGTATAAGCGTCTGGGCCATCATCTTCTTCTACATTACGGTTCACATAGGGCGTACCGTTAGCTAGGCTCTGGGCTAAATGCAATTTAAAGTCCGGAAAACCTTTGGTATCTAAGCGGCGGCAAAAACGGTTGACGGTGGGTTCACTGACGTCTGCCATTTTCGCTAGCGTAGCGATGCTGGAATGAATCGCCGTTTGTGGTGATGCCATAATCACTTCAGCAACCTTACGCTCTGACTTGCTGAAATTTTCCAGATTTTTTTGAATTTTTTCTAATGTATTCATAGTGTTCACGCAGGCTAGAGCACAACTCGTCGGTTAGGGTGTGGCTGGAAACAACCGGTGATAAATCAATGGTTTCCATATGATGAACCCACCAACGCCAATTGCCAGAGTATAAACCCAAGCACCACAGAAGCAGAAATGAAACTCTCATTAAGACAGTAAGAATATGACCCGCCTCAATTAAATTTTATAAAAACTACACATTTGATGGCCAGCTTCCGTCATATTGGCCATTTCTTGGCGCTGATTGCACCAAGAGTGACCACAATCTGAAAGTTTATTTCGGTTTTTAGTCACTCTTGGTCAGGATGTTAGTGGTTGACAATGCGTGCCGCTAGCTCGGTAAGTTGTTGCATTAACTTCGGTGCTTGTTGGGCAATTTCGCGCTGTTCCTCTAATACACTATGTAAAATTTCTTGAGTAGTCAGCGGGTTGGCGAGTACCACTCGAAATACGATTGTCGCCAGTTTATCCCACTGATGTGGATTTAACTGAGTTCTGGATACGAATGACTTGCCGGTTTCGCGTTGTTTTTTCTGAATAAATTTAGTGAGTTCATTAATTAAATCATTCAGTTGTGCCCGTTGTGCCCCTTGTGATTGGGTGAGCGCACTTCGTACCTGTGCTGGAACATAGCGGTAAGTTAACAGGCACAATTCTGGTTGAGACACCAACTCAAAATCGGCTTGTGCCTCAATTAAATCAGCAAAATAGCGCGCTTTTTGTATGCTTTGATCGATTAATAGCTCAAACCCTGGGCGGCTAATAATGTGCATGCTTGCGTAGACCAGCATGGCCATCCCCGAACGAGAGCCCTCCAAGGTATGGCTACCCAAGTCTTTCGAACCTTGCCGCAAAATGTACTGCGCATGGTGCTCAATTGAACGCATGGCGTGCTGATCTTTAAATAACACCATGCCTGCGCCCATCGGAATATAGAGCTGTTTATGCGCATCAATGGTGACCGAATCGGCCAGTTCAATCCCATCTAACAGAGCACGGTAGCGATGGGACATTAACGTTGCTCCGCCCCAAGCCGCATCAATATGGAAATGGATCTGCTCTTGTTGGCAAATTTGGGCAATCGCTCGCAGTGGATCAATACTGCCGGTTTCCGTGCTGCCCGCAACACCGACCACCGCAAAGACTTTTATGTTACGTGTGCGCAGATCGGCAAGTTTGTGCTGTAAATCGAGTGGACAGATCCGGTTATTGGCATCGGTTTTCACCGCTACCAGCCCTTCTTGACCAATCCCAAGTACATCGGCGGCTTTCTTCAATGAATAGTGGCCTCGCTCGGAAACCAAAATGGCTAAACCTTGATAGCCATAGTGCTGCATCGCTTTAAATAGGCCGGCTTTTTCAACCCCAGGGAAATCGCCATTGGCTTTGAGTGCATTATTACGCGCTACCCAAAGCGCGGTAATATTGGCAATGGTTCCACCTGAACAAAATGCACCGAGCGAGTGCTGGGCACTGTGCATCCATTGCTGATAAAAATGGTCGCTTTGCCCGTAAATCAAACGATGGATCATGCCTAACACTTGCCGCTCTAAGGGCGTAAAAGCTTTAGACGTTTCAATTTTGACCAGATTTTGGTTGAGTGCGATCATGATTTTTGACAGCGGCATCAAGAAATAGGGTAGTGCCGAGGTCATATGACCGATAAAACTTGGTGAAGCGGTGTGCACGGAGTGCGATACCAATCGGTCGAGTAAATGTTGGGTATGATCGGAAACGAATTGCGGCTGTTCAGGAATGCACGGGTTAGAAAAATCTTTCTCAATCTCTTTGAGCGGTTTTTCTTCAGCGACAATGTGTCTGCGCAAGAAATCGTTTAAGTTGCGCGATAGCTCTTCATCAATTTGGGTTAATGTCGAATCCGGACCTTCAGGCACGGTGAAGATCTTGAGCAGGGAATCGAAGTTGACTTGCGCAGTTTTTTGTTCTGATACCATACAGCGTCGTGGATATTTGAGTTGATGAGCATTAGGCGCGACAATTTAATTCAAAATGGTGACAATGTCCCGTCTTAATTCGGAAAGCCTTGGTTGCATGGATGCTAGGTGTCAGCTAAAAAATGTCAACCATATTCCAATCCAATCTTACGCTTTAGCTGGCAAGAGAGACAAAAAATAAGATCAAAATCGGAACTAACAGACTCAGAATAAACCCACTTACAATCGCTACCGGGACGCATTTTACCCCGCCAGTGGTCTGAATTACCGGTAATGTAAAATCCATCGCCGTGGCTCCAGCATAACCAATCGCGGTGCATGGCACGCGGCGGATCAGCATCGGGATCAACACCAGTGCGACCAGTTCACGCAGCAGTTCAATCATAAACGATGCACCACCTAATACAGGGCCGAATGCGTCGCCGACCAGAATTCCAGCTAACGAATACCAACCAAACCCGGAAGCCATTGCTAGTGCTTGATAGAGTGGCATATCGAGCAGCCAGGCGGCGAGTACGCCACCTAACCAACTTGTGGCGACGATGACCACAGCGATGATCATGCCATGTTTATTGAGCAGGATCTGTTTTAATGACAAGCCACTATTGCGCAGTTGAATACCGATAAAAAACAGCAGCAGAAATAAAATCCAACTGCTAGCTGATTCCACCCACGCTAGATTTTGATTAAGTAAAATACCGATTACTAGTCCTGCGCCAACCACCAAAATCAGTTTGGCTGACTCTAACATCATGCTTGAAAGCGATAGTTTAGTGTGGTTGGTGTCGGTACGCAGTGGCAAATAGTGATCAATTACAGGTAGCGCCAGTAAATTACATGTGCCTAGTATCACGAAAAAGACCGCACTATATTTAACGATAGTCTGTAGATTGGCTTGTAGATTATCTAATCCTGCCAAACTTAAGCCCATTAAAAATAGGATCACATATACTAGATGTGAAGTCGCGCGGCTCAACCGATGCAGGTGTAATGGGTTATGGAGGGTAACCAGATAACCGACCAGTAGTGGTGCCAAAATAAACATCATCCCTGATAGCATAATTTCCTCACTGTGCTTCAGATACCGCTGGCACTGATCACATCACTTAACTTATGTTTAAATTCCATCTCACTCATATTGCTGAGTTGGTAAAGCACCTCTGCGCCTTCCGCGTTGATCTCAACCTCGTGATCATCCAGTGCTTCATCTCGTTTTCTAAAGAGCAGCAGATGATGTGCGATACGCGCAACATCCAGATAACTCACTTCTGGTCGGGCGCTGATTAATTCACTATTGCATGACACTTCTAAAAAGTCGCTATCGAATCCCCAATGTTGCAAGACTGATTGACTGATCGGTGAACATTGTGACTGGAAGATTTGCAGCGCAATGTTCGGGTCGAGATAATGACCGTGTTGCAGATACAGATGGTACTCATTGACTAGACAGAATAGACCAATATCCGCCAATAAACCGACTAATAATGCCTTTTCTAACTCAAGATAGTGGTATTTTTTCGGATCAATCGATTTGAATGTTTGTGCCACTAATAACATTGTCGCACCCAGTTCACGCGATGCCATAGCGCTTTTGACCAAGATATGATGGCACGCTTTATTCAGATTGACCGAATGTTTGAGCTGTTCGATGGCTTGCGCGGTGACTATATCACGTACCCGTAAAATACCCAGTCGAGAAACGGCCGTCACAATCTCATTGCAGGTAATGTTACGTCGATTAAAGACCACCGAGTTGGCGATTCGAATGACCGTAGCCGACAGGCCTGGATCTTCAATCAAGCAATCGGCCACATCGGAGATCGAAGTTGACTCAATCAAACACAGCCGCTGAATTTTCAGTACCACATCCGAAATAGGGGGGAGGGAGATTTTCCCAGTACTAATCGAAAGCTCGACCAATTGCGCAAACTCAGTTTCCAATCCTTGGATGAGTTGATGTTTTGTTTCTGGTAACCAGTAAAAAGATAGGTGACTCATAAAATACACGATCAAGCAAAGTGAGCTGCATTTTTACTATCGCTAAACCAAATAAGCAAACAGTTCCAAGCTTTTTACGCCTCGAATAACTTTGGTTTGAATTACGGCTAAAACGTATTGATTGCTTGAATGTTTTTGGCTTAATTAGCGGCGTCAACAAAAAATTGACACTGTGATACTAATCTCATAATGTGCCCAGATCAAATTGCATCAGTGTGAGATAAGTCCGGACTTATTTTGCTTCGTTAACTATCATTGTCTACACAAAAAAAAGCAAGCCAATACTAAAGATTGAATAGGCTTGCTAAGAAATTCATATTTTCGCTTTATTGCTGCTATCTGGTGATCTTCCTTAATCGGGGAATATGATTAAAGGATCAATGGATATGAATGAGCAACAGTTTTTAAATTACATAACTAAGTTTGGCGCATATCAAAGACGTTCTATGTTTGGTGGTATCGGGTTGTTTCAGCACGATGCGATGTACGTGTTGGTTAGTGAAGAGCGTATTTTTATCCGCGGTTGCGAGGAGTTAGACCCTGAGCTGATTGATTTAGGGTGTGAAAAATATCGTCATGTCAAAAAACAGACTACGGCTACAGTGAATTATTATGATATTACCGATCTTTATGAGCAAAATTATCCAGAGCTAGATTCGATTATCGAGCGTTCTATTCAATTTTCGGTGGATCAGCGTGAGTTTCAACGTTCAGTCGCTAGTCGTCGTCTACGTGATCTGCCCAATATGCAACTCACCTTAGAGCGCATGGTAAAAAAAGCCGGTATCGATGATGTTGAAACCTTTATTAAGTTAGGTGCGCCAGCGGTGTTTAATAAGGTGCGTCAGACTTATGGTAGCGATGTTGATGTGAAGTTATTGTGGAAGTTTGCCGGTGCGATTGAGAGTATTCATTGGAAACTGCTGCAAGAGCCACGTAAGCGTCAGTTGCTGGAAAGTTGTCAGCTACGTTGAAACATGCCACACCATTAACGTGATAAAAAATAAGCCGGATGATACCGGCTTGTTTTTTTTATGTTTATCAATCGTTTGTGGCGTTTGTGACTTGCTACAGCGGATAAGGTTAAACGCTATCGACGGTTAACCTTGTGAGCTTAAAAATTAAAGCGAGCAGTAAACATCACCTGATCGTTGTAAAAATCGTTAAAGCGCGCTTCCGCTCCGAGTGCAAACAATTCGGTGGCATGGAAGCGTGCATACACTGAGCCTAACCAGTCGTCATTATTATCAATCGAGACATAACCCGCTTTGCCACCGACTTCAAGCTGTGGACCTAACCATTGGCGAATACCGATATTCAGTTCCATTCCGGTATCAGCGCTAGAGCGTTTGCGATCATCAACTAAGCGAAATAACATTTCCCCAGTCAAATCAGCCCAGTTGTTGACTGGAGCGTGGAAGCCTAATCCTGCAGCAAAGTCGAAATCACTTTCGAACTCTGAATCGATCCGAGCAATCGCGTGCGCATTGGGATGAATAGAGCGGCTCATCGCAGCACCAAAAGTCATAGGGCTAGCGCCGATACGCGCTTCTAGGTAGTCATAACTAAAGTTACTCATTACTGCGCGGTTATCACGCTCACCTTGAGCTACCGCTGAACCTGCGCCAAGAAGTAGTGCAGTTACCAGGATTGTTTTACGCATAATTAAGATAAACCTATCTCTTCAGATTAATTCCAAGGCCGCTGCGGACGAATAGGCAGCGGCTGAAGCCATACATCAGCTCCGGGTTCATGGTTTGACATCATAAAGCATTGATGTATCACGCTACTATCAAAAAATGTCAGAGTTTTGTCGTTTAGATGAAATTTAAGCAAATTAGGTGCCAAATTCGGATTGACGCTACTCACCAAAGCTCATCCTTTTTGCTGCAATCGCATTGAGGATTTTTTCAGCGTCCAAAATCTGGATCCAAGGCATTAGATCACTTTCGTTGGCAATCACATAGTGCGTGAGCTGCTCTTTGACCACTTGTCGTAATTGTTCACCTTGCCACGGTTTAGCAATATAGAAGTGTAGGCTGGCATGATTAACTGCTTGTACCGTGTCTTCCAATCCTGCTTGACCAGTGAGTAACATTTTGCGCGTTTTAGCGGTATCCACATCTTGATTTAATTCAATCAAAAATTGGATCCCAGTCTGCTCTGGCATAATGTGATCACACAGAATTAACGCCAACGCGACCTGTTCATCTCGATAATCTTCAATCACCGATTTGGCTTCTGCCACCGATTGTGCTGCTTCAATAATAAAGTGCTGTTCGAAACAGTCGAGATCTTGCACCACGCTGTCGAGCACTTCTCGTTCATCATCTACACATAAAATCAGATATTTGTTCATGGCTTGCTCCTGGCCAACTTTGGTGCGACTAAAGGGAGCCACACGGTCATGCTGGTGTATTGGTTGGGCTCAGATTTGACCTCAATCCAACCTTGATGTTGTTGAATGATCTGTTGGCATACCGACAGACCAATACCAAGCCCAAAGTTACCTTCGCGCTTAGTGGTATAGTTGAGGGCAAAAATCTGCTCGGTGAGTTGTGCTGGAATGCCACATCCGTTATCAGTAATGTGGATCACGGCGTATTCTTGATCTTGATAATGCTGTTGCTCGGTTTCAATCCGTAATCGGCCATGTTCAGGAAATGCATCAATCGCATTGGAAATTAGGTTGGTCCACACTTGTTGTAACGCGATAGGTAAGCAGTAAATCAGTGGCAGTGCGGCGTATTCTTTTTCTACCGTGTGTCGTTTCAAGCGATTTTCGAAAATGACCAGAGTATCTTCTATCCCTTCATGAATATCGGTTAAGCGATAGGTTTCATCGTCCGGCCTTGCATAGCCTTTCAGGCTTTTGACCATATCGGCAATACGCTGTGCACAGACTTGAATCGAACGCAAAGTACTACCCGTGAGATGGTAACTTTCTAATTGTTCTAGCTGTTTTTGTGCCGCGTCAGGATCGCTTTTGGCAAATTGGATTAAATTTTGATTGTCATCGAGACCCAGTTTGACCATTTTTTTGGCCAGTAGTCGATGATGAATGATGGTTTCCAACTGTTTGGCTTTGCTGCGTTCTTGTGAGGTAGATATGGGGCGCGCTTGCATTGCTTGGCGCAATAAATTTGCCCCTAATTCGATTTGGGTACGTTGTTCTTCATTGAGCAGATGGCCAATATGGCTCGAGAGGGTTTCGGTACCGCGTAATATGGCCGCTACTGGATTGTTCAATTCATGAGCCACCCCCGCGACTAATTGACCGAGCATAGCCATCTTTTCGCGTTCCATTAATTGCTGATGGGCCGATTCGAGTGAGTCGAGGGTTTTTTGTAACTCCAATTTGGTGGTGATACTACGTTGTAAACGACGATTGAAATGGCGCAGCAATAAGTTGGTAAACAGTGGCAATAAGCTGGTGTCGTTATGCATTACTTTGGCAAACACCTCGCGGTCGAGTTTGATCACTGCGGTTTTGGTTAAGGTGATGGCGGTCGAAAATGATGGCTCACCGGTAACAAATGACATGCCACCGACAATATTGCCTTTGGTGTGACGTACCACTTCACGTTGCTGACCAAGGTCATCTTTCTTATACAGCGCCACTTCGCCTTCAGTGATAAACCACAGAAAGCGGTTTGGCTCGCCTTCTTTAGTCAGCAGATGTTGGGCCGAATAGCTGCGACACGCTTGGGTATCATCTTGCTCGGCAAAAATTTGATGCAGAGCACCAATCACCTTTTCGGCTAATTCATTATCTGACAGGCGGTGGTAGTCAGAGATGAATCCTTCGCGATAACTACGCATTTTATTATCGATATGGGCGCGCAATAAGCGTTGCTGATCAAGCACTGTACTGTAAGAGAGAACATTGTCTTTATCGTGTTCAAGTACAAAAGAGGTGAGTTCTTGTACCACGGTTTTGTAGAGAGCATGCTCTGGTAGCGGTTGAGTTAGGCAGTAATCTAAACGCCCTTCATTGACCGCATTGAGAATAGCTTGGATATCCTCGTCACCACTGATCAGAACCTTGCGGGCGAATTTGGTATGAGCAATTTTATCGAGTCGGATCAAAAACTCAGCCCCATTGAGCTCTGGATGATGGCTAGCGATAACTAATGCGACGATTTGTTCACTTTGTTCTATAAACTCAAGTTGTTGCTCAGCCTCTTCGACAGACCCGCTGCTGTAGATATTGAATTTTCCAGCAAAGCTCGCCAATTCTTGACACCAATTTGCAACGCTTAGTGGATGGTTGTCTAAAATGAGTAGGGCATACCGATTCACAACGTATTCTCTGGCCACGGGTTAGATGGTTACTGTAGCAGGGATAGCGTAAGGGAAATGGGAGCCGAGTTGAATAATTTCTGATCGACAGTGTTGCAATTCAATACTCTGATTTATTTCATACTTTGCTAGGAGTTTGCCCTAATACTGACAATTATTTGTATCTTGTCAGTGTTTGGTCACCTAAACTACACAGATTCAATCGCAAGGAAATAGACGACGATGAAATCAATAAAAATAATCGGTGCCGTGGGTGGGGCTGTTGCGCTAGGGTTATGCTGGCCGCTTGCGGTTGGGCAAATTGGGGAATCAGTGATTAAAGATGGCCTTAACCGTTTTGAAAGCTCATCGATCACCGCGGAATTGGTAAGTTATCAGCGTGGTTATCTCTCATCACACATGCAAACCCGTTATCAAATTAGTGATCCAATCTTGGCTGCGCAGCTACAAGCCGAAGGGATCCCCAGTGAAATTGTGGTCGATAGTCAACTGCAGCATGGCCTGTTCGGTATTGCGGCCATCTCAACCTTGCCACAATATCCACAGTTTCCGGTGCAGATGCACTCGACTACGCATTTAAATGGCAATACTGACTACACTGTCAATTTGGAACAATGGAATTATATGTTCCAAGGCGAAGTGCCGGTCAGTGTGATGATTGAGCCGACGCAACTGACTGGCTCAGTGACCAAATTAGGGGAAATTACCTTCCAACTCAGCATGCCGAACGTCGTGTTTGATTTTGAAAATCAAGCCCAAATGGTGTTGAGCCAAATGACGCTAGAGGGACAAGGTAAAGAGAGTGATGGCTTGTGGCTCGGTGCGCAGAATTTCAAACTGGGTAAACTGGGCGTCAATCAAGCAGGCCAAACCGAATTGGATTTGGATGGTTTTGCCTACCATTTTACTTCTGCGTTGGATAAGACTCTGACTCGTTTTACGACCGCCCATCAAATGCAGATTGCTAAGCTGCAATATAGCGAGGGGGAATGGCAGGATATTGGGTTAGATTTTACGCTGGGTGATCTCGATACCGAAGCGACTAAGGCGCTATCTCAACTATATCAAAATGCTCCAGAAATGAGTGAGCAAGATATTGCACAAATTCTGCCGCAAGTTGATGCGTTGTTTCAGCAAGGTTTTTTTATTGCGATTGATAAATTTACCGCCAAAATTTCTGGTGGTCATGTCACCTCTGATTGGCGACTCGCGGTGCCAGAAGGTACACAAAATCTGCTGCAAGATCCATTAGCGGTGATCCCAGCCTTAACCGGGCAAAGCAAAACATTTGTCTCTCATCAGCTTGCCGAAAGTTTTCCTTTCATTCAGCAGGCGGTGGATCAATTGGTCATGATGGAGATGATGACTCAAAATGAGCAAGGTTATACGTTGGAAGCCGAAATTAAAGACGGTAACGTGGTGTTCCCAAGCGGAAAAACCATGCCATTAATGATGCTGATCATGCCGCTGTTGATGTCGCAAGGCTAGCTTGTTGCTAACGATGGTTTGCTGATGAAAAGAGGCCGTAAGGTCTCTTTTCGCGCTTTTTATCTGCGGGAAAAAGTGGTATTAATCACAACACTTTTCGTTAGCAGGAGCAAACAACACATGGAGCACAATACCGATACGGTTTACAACTTTAGCGCTGGCCCAGCTGCCTTGCCTAAGGCGGTCATGCTGCAGGCACAAGCGGAGTTGGTAAACTGGAATCACCTCGGTACTTCGGTGATGGAGATCAGCCATCGCAGTAAGCCATTTATTCAAGTTGCCGAACAGGCAGAGCGCGATTTGCGCGATCTTCTCAACATTCCAGACAATTACAAAGTGCTGTTTTGCCAAGGTGGCGCACGGGCGCAATTTGCTGCAGTACCGCTCAATTTATTAGGATCGGCGCAGACTGCAACCTATATTGATGCGGGTTATTGGGCAGCTAGTGCGGTCAAAGAAGCGAAAAAATACTGCTCGGTGGATGTTTTCGATGCCAAAATTGAAAAAGAGGGCAAAGTTGCGGTGTTACCGGCCAGCGAATGGCGCATTGCTGAGCACGCTGCTTATGTGCATTTTTGTCCTAACGAAACGATTGATGGGATTGAGATTAACGATTTACCGGTAACCGATAAACCGATTGTCGCCGATATGTCATCGACCATTTTGTCTCGTGAAATCGATGTGTCGCAGTACGGAGTCATTTATGCGGGAGCGCAAAAAAATATCGGCCCGGCTGGGATCTGTATTGCGATTGTGCGTGATGATTTGTTAGATCTGGCCAGTGATTTACTACCAGGTGTGCTTAATTACAAGATTTTGGCTGAGCAAGACTCAATGTTCAATACCCCGCCAACGTTTGCTTGGTACCTTTCTGGGTTAGTGTTTCAGTGGTTGAAAGCGCAAGGTGGGGTGCGAGCGATTGAGCAAGTCAACCGTGCGAAAGCTGCACTGCTATATGACTATATCGATAGTTCGGATTTTTATCGTAATAATATTCACCCAGCGAACCGTTCGTTGATGAATGTGCCTTTCCAACTGGCGAAACCGGAATTGGACAGTACTTTCTTGGAATTGGCGCAAGCGCGTGGGCTGGTCTCGTTGAAAGGCCACCGAGTGGTGGGAGGCATGCGAGCTTCGATCTACAACGCGATGCCATTGCAAGGTGTACAAGCCTTGGTTGATTTTATGCGTGAGTTTGCTGAGCAATATGCTTAATTTCGCATTGACGCGATCACTAAGCTAATCGATCACTCTAGCGGATGACTTGCAAAAATGATGGCTCCCTAAAGGCTGATTAATCAAAGCCTTTAGGGATTTTTTTCATAAGGTTACAGGGTTTGAGTTAACTGATGGTAGCGGCCTTGCTTGGCAAGCAGATCATGGTGATGACCGTATTCCACTAACTGACCGTGCTCAATGAGCGCAATCGCATCCATCCGCTCAAGATTAACCAGCCGGTGGGTGATCAATAGCACGGTTTTCTCGGCAAAATGCGCTTGCAGTAGCTGCATGATTTGCTGCTCAGTCTGTTTGTCTAAGCCTTCGGTTGGTTCATCGAGTAATAAAATCGGCGCATTATGCAGTAGAGCGCGAGCAATGCCGATCCGCCGTCTCTCACCACCCGAGAGCTGACGACCTCCGTCTCCCAGCCAAGTATTGAGCGCAGTGTCTTCTAGCAGTTGATCCAATCCTACTTGTTGCAGAACTTGGCTTAACTGCTCATCGCTTGCGCTGGGTTTGGCTAAGATCAGATTATCCCGCAGTGTGCCGTTGAGAATATCCACTCGCTGACTGACCACGCTGATCGCCGCGCGCAAGTCACTTTCTGACCATTGGCGAATATCGCTGCCGCCGATGGTAATTTGCCCGTAGTCTACATCCCAATAACGGCAAATTAACTGAATTAAAGTCGATTTACCCGAGCCAGTTTGCCCCACGATCGCCACTTTTTGCCCTGTGCTCAGGGTTAAACTTAGGTTATCGATCGTATTGGATTGCTGAGCTTGGTAAGCAAAACTCACGCTTTGCAAAGCGATATCGTACCGTCCATTGTGCGCGGCTGAGTGTGGCGCAAATTCAACTTCGGGCTTAGCGAGAATAATTTCATTCAGCCGACGAGCCGAAGTCATGGTTTGGCCTAAATGTTGGAATGCCATTGCCATTGGCATCAGTAATTCTACGCTGGCTAGTGTGGCAAACGCGACTAGTGCGATCAGTGGATCGGGCGCGCGTCCACCCACCCCATCGGCGGCTAGCCACAGCATGAGTACTAATGTCCAGCCATTCGCCAGTAGCAGTAGTGATTGAGCTAATCCTGAAATTTTTGCATTCATCGATTGATTGAGTAGCAGTTTATCTTGAATGCGTAAGATCGCTTGGCGATAGTGAACTTCTGCACCAAAAATAGTTAATTCACTATACCCTTGCAACCAATCGAGCGTACGGATACGCAGTTCTGCTTTATGCTGAGTGAGCTGCTGGCCGTTGCGATTGCCTAAGTGGTAGAACAGCGTTGGCCATACCAGAATGATCACTAACAGCAGCGCGCCTAGCGTGATGCCGAGTTCATGATCAAACCAAGCAATAAGGCTGGTGAGCGCACTAATCCCCAATACCGCGACGGTGACCGGGCTGATTAAACGTAGATAAACATGATCCATGGCATCAACATCGGCCACGATGCGATTCAGCATATCGGCATCGCGTACTGCACTTAAGCGCCCAGGGATCAGTGGGGTAAGCTTGGCAAAGAAAAATACCCGCAAATCGGTCAGCAGTTTGAAGGTCGCGTTGTGGCTAACCACACGCTCTCCCCAACGGCCTGCGGTACGCCCCATGGCAAAGCCGCGCACAAAGGCACCGGGTAACATGTAGTTAAAGGTTTCTCTGGCAATGCTTAACCCTGCGACGGCGGCTGCCGATAAAAACCAGCCGGACAGGGTCAACAAGCCAATCGAAGCGAGTAGGGTGAGCAGTGCGAGTAGCATACCAAGGGTTAAGCTGAAAGCATGTTTTTTATACAATTTTAGGTAAGGTAGCAATTCACGCATCGAGATCCCCTTGCGCCGCGATTTGTTGTGCTTGGTTGGCTGCGAGCAGAGTGGCAAATAAGCCGGTTTGTTGGCTTAATTGATCAAAATGGCCGGTTTGCACCAGTAGGCCATGTTCCATCACTAAAATTTGCTCGACCGTATGCAGTGGCTGTAACTGGTGAGTCACCAATAAAGCGGTGTGTTGTTGAATACTGCGCTTCAGTCCACGCATCACATATTGCTCGCTACGAGCATCTAAGCTAGCGGTTGGCTCATCGAGTAGCCAGAAGCGGCCATTTTGTAACATGGCACGCGCTAAAGCCAAACGCTGGGCTTGACCTACCGATAGACCTTGTGAGCGATCACTGATGGGATAGTCTAAACCATGCTGTGCCACAAACTCGGTCGCGTAAGCGGATTGCAGCGCTTGATTCAGTTGTTGTTCAGTGATCTCCTGCTTACCGAGTGTGACATTGT
The DNA here is from genome assembly GCF_029635775.1 of Vibrio misgurnus. Taxonomy (NCBI): domain Bacteria; kingdom Pseudomonadati; phylum Pseudomonadota; class Gammaproteobacteria; order Vibrionales; family Vibrionaceae; genus Vibrio; species Vibrio misgurnus. The sequence goes on from NZ_CP113241.1 coordinate 1,018,639, forward strand.
CACGAATGCTGCCGTGCAGTAGTAGCGGATTTTGGCCGACCCAACTGATGGTTTGTCGCCACTGTGCATGATCTAATTCACGCAGTTCAATACCGTTGATGGTTAAGCTACCTTGGTAGGGCATAAAGCCCAAAATGGTATTGATTAAACTGGTTTTGCCTGCGCCACTTGGCCCTACCAAGGCGCTGGTTTGGCCCGCTTGTAGGGTAAAAGAGAGTGGTCCGGCTAAACGTTGACCTTGCGGGCTGAGTACGATCAGTTGATCGGCGACGATTTCAATCGCTTGCTCGGCCGCGAGCGTTTGCTGGCCACTGTGCAGTGCTGCGGCCTCAGTGTCGAGAAAATCGACAATCGATTCTGCCGCTCCGACCGCTAGCTGCTTAGCGTGGTAATAAGTGCCGAGATCACGCAGTGGCTGATAAAACTCCGGCGCTAAAATCAGCACAAACAGTCCGGCAAACAGGGTTACGCTGGCACCGTAGTAGCCAAAATTCAGCTCTCCAATATAACTAAAGCCGAAATAAACCGCAGTTAGCGCAATCGAGATTGAGGTAAAAAACTCCAGTACCGCCGAGGAGAGAAACGCGATACGCAATACATCCATGGTACGGTGACGAAACACTTCCGATGCAGCTCGCATTTGCTCGGTTTCTGCACCAGCGCGATCAAACAGGCGGATCGTGGTGAGCGCTTGTAGACGATCGTAAAAATGGCCTGATAAGCGTTGTAGTGCTTTAAAGTTTTTACGGCTCGCTTCTGCCGCTTTGATGCCGACTAAGGCCATAAACAGCGGCACTAACGGTGCCGTGATCAGGAAAATCAATCCAGCCGCCCAATTGACCGGAAGCACGACCACCAAGATCACCAACGGTACTAGCACGGCCAGCGCCATTTGTGGTAGGTAACGCGCAAAGAAGTCGTGTAACTCTTCGACTTGCTCTAATAGCAAGCTTGCCCACGCGCCCGCTGGCTTGCCTTTAATATAAGCCGGCCCCAGTTCCCGCAGCTTATCGAGAATTAATTGACGGATATAACGACGGATCTCTTCACCGCAGCGAAAGCCAGCGATTTCACGTCCCCAAGCGCAGAGGGCACGCAGTGCAATCAGCAGTGTTAAGCCGAAAAAGTGTGGGATCAGCAACTGTTTATCGATTTGTTCAATGATCAGCTGATGCAAGATCGAGGCAAGCAACGCCGCTTGTGCCACTAGAAATAGGCTTGATAACACTCCCAATCCTATGGCGATGGCAAGCCACCGTTTAGCGCGTTGACTTTGCTGTTTGAGCCACAGATTTAAACTGCGCTGTTTTTGGTTATCCATTGGCAAGACTTTATGAGCATAATAATTGTAATGGGCGTCAGTATACAAAGAAAAGCCCGCCGGTAATACCTAGCGGGCTTGGGGAAATAAAAACCAGCCTAACGTGAACGGTTGGTTATTTGGCTTGGCTGTCTAGATAACGTTCGGCATCCAAGGCAGCCATACAACCGGTACCAGCGGAAGTGATTGCTTGGCGATAGTTATGATCCATCACATCACCGGCGGCAAACACACCTTCAATACTGGTTTGAGTGGCATTACCATTTAGACCGGATTGCACCACAATGTAACCGTTATTCATCTCAAGTTGATCGGCAAAAATCTGCGAGTTGGGTTGATGGCCGATGGCAATGAAGACCCCCATAACAGCCAAATCTTCAGTGGCATCGGATTGAGTATCTTTCAGACGCACCCCTGTAACTCCCATCTCATCACCGAGCACTTCCTCTAACGTGCGATGGGTGTGCAGCACAATATTGCCGTTGGCGACTTTTTCCATCAGACGATCAATCAGGATTTTCTCGCTGCGGAAACTATCACGGCGGTGGATCAAATGGACTTCGGCGGCGATGTTAGACAGGTAAAGCGCCTCTTCAACCGCGGTATTGCCACCGCCCACTACCGCTACTTTTTGATTGCGGTAAAAGAAACCATCACAGGTGGCACAAGCTGAAACCCCGCGGCCTTTGAACGCTTCTTCCGAGTCCAAACCAAGATATTTCGCCGATGCGCCAGTTGAGATGATCAGCGCATCACAACTGTAGGTTTGGCTATCGCCAGTTAAACGAAATGGGCGGGTAGAGAGATCGACCGATTGAATATGATCAAACACGATCTCTGTTTCAAAACGCTGTGCATGCTCTTGCATTCGTTCCATCAGACCGGGTCCGGTTAAACCCTCGGCATCACCGGGCCAGTTTTCGACTTCGGTCGTAGTGGTCAATTGACCACCTTGTTGCATACCGGTGATCAGCACCGGTTTTAAGTTAGCGCGCGCTGCGTAAACCGCGGCAGTATACCCAGCAGGGCCAGAGCCCAAAATTAGCAGTTTGCTGTGTTTCACGTTACTCATGGAGCACTCCAATAAGGACGAAAGGGCATTGGCTCATTGCTTGTTCTAGTGATAAAACATAAGCGAATGATAAGAATCGCTTTTGATTGTAGGGAATGTGGTGAGTGAAGAAAAGTGGTTTACCGAGCAAATTGGTTAGCGTCGCTGACAACTATGGATTTGATGGCGGGCTTTCGCTTGCTGTGACTTCACTTTGTTCAATAATGATAGGCTCTTTAGGGCCAAGAAACTTCGGTTGGGTATTGAGCACAAAGAGATCAAACACTGCGTAAGCGCGCGCAAACACTTCACGTAAACGCACTTTGAAGCCGGAATGGCTGCTCGGTCCAGGGACCGCGAGGCAGGATGCTTGGATATTTTGAAAGTGAGCAATAAACAGGGCTCGTTCACAATGAAAACGCTGGGTAATGATCAAAAAATTGTCGGTATCAAAAATCGCTTTAGCGCGAACGATCGAATCTAAGGTACGAAAACCGGCATAATCGAGAGAAATATGCTCATTGGGGATCCCTGCTCGCAGCAAGTCGCGTTTCATGGTCCAAGGTTCGTTGTATGAGCGATGCGCATTGTCGCCACTGAGCAAGAAATTGCTGACTTTTCCTTGTTGGTAAAGCTCGATCGCGGCATCAATCCGATGGACGTAGTACTCGTTGAGTGTTCTACCTATGTATTTACTGGTACCCAGCACCACCGCGACTTGAAAAGACGGTGCGCTTTGTGTGTTGTTAATGATGTTACTTTGCGTCTGCCAAGTTACCCAACGGTCAATCGCCAATAAGCTAACCAACACCAAGCTCAACACCAATAGCAGAGTATTGCTTATTTTACGCCAAGGTAAATGGCACAATGGTGTCGCGATAGCCGCGCTGATTCGGCGTAGAGTTAGATTTGACGGTTTCTTTGTGCCCATAGGCCTATCACAATAAAACAGCTTACGATAACAGTCAGCATGATACCTGAATCCAACTGCGCGAAGAGTTGCGCAAGGTAAGGGGTTGCTTTGATGATGATTAAACCGTATCCAAACGCGTTAATAAAGATAAATGCTAGGGTTCGTACCAGAAAATGTTGATTGCGCAATGTTTGACGCAAAAATGCATTCATCTCACCGCCAAACATGACTAACCCACAAGCGATCAGTGCTGTGGCAATTTCATTCAAGTAAGGCAGCAGAATTTGGCCGGCGGGCGATAAAAAATCAAAAAGTTGCATGGTTTCCACTTATTGGATGGTTGTTACAGCCCCTGTTACTCGGGGCTGTTCGGTTTCGCTTAGAAGGCCGTGCGCTTATAACGGCGATAAGCTGGTTGCCAGAAGTGCTGCTCAATGGATGCCTCTAGCGCTTCGTCGGTAATTTCTGGTGCCATACCTTGCTCTATGGCTTTTTTGGCTACCGCGAAAGCAATTTTTTTCGATACAGAATGGATCGATTCCAACGGCGGTAATAATGGCCCATGGCCATAGATCGCCATCGGCGAGCTGCTGGCTAACGCTCGACTGGATTCCATCAGCATTTCATCGGTAACTCGGCGTGCATTGGCCGCTAACACCCCAAGGCCGATGCCTGGAAAAATATAGCTATTGTTGCATTGTACAATGGGGTAGGTTTTACCGTCGTGTAATACGGGATCAAATGGGCTACCCGTAGCGACTAAAGCCTCACCATTGGTCCAGCGAATGATATCGCTTGGCAGCGCTTCGACTCGACTGGTTGGGTTCGACAGTGGAAAGATAATCGGTCGTGGGCAGTGCTGATGCATCTCTTTGATGATCTCTTCACTAAATAGCCCCGGTGCGCCAGAAACGCCGATCAATACGGTCGGTTTGGCATTGCGGATCACATCATGCAGTGAGTAGCCACTTTGTTCGGTACTCCAATGTTGGGTGCTGGCTTTTTTCTGGACCAAACGCTGTTGGAAATCGAGCAGATTGGGCATACCTTCTTCGAGTAGTCCCCAGCGGTCGACCATATACACTTGTGAACGTGCTTGTTGATCGCTGATGCCTTCCGAGACCATTTGCGCAATGATCGCTTCGGCAATCCCACAACCGGCAGAGCCAGCACCTAAAAAGGTGATCCGCTGCTGCGAGAGTTGACTTCCAGCGGCTTGACAAGCCGCTAATAAAGAGCCGACCGTTACCGCCGCGGTACCTTGAATATCATCGTTAAAACAGCACACGCGATTTTTATAACGCTCAAGCAGTGGCATGGCATTTTTCTGGGCGAAATCTTCAAATTGAATTAAAGCATCAGGCCAGCGACGCTGCACCGCCTGGATAAACTCATCAACAAACTGGTCGTAGTCTGGCCCTGTGATCCGCGGATGACGCCAGCCCATGTACATTGGATCCGCCAGACGCTGTGGATTATTGGTTCCGGCATCTAACACCACTGGCAAAGTGTAAGCGGGACTAATTCCACCACAGGCGGTGTATAACGACAGCTTACCAATCGGAATCCCCATCCCGCCTATGCCTTGGTCACCAAGGCCAAGGATGCGTTCACCATCGGTAACCACAATCACTTTGACATTATGGTTGGCAGCATTATTGAGTAGGTCATCGATGCGATCACGATTCGCATAAGAGATAAATAGCCCACGACCACGGCGATAAATATTAGAAAAATTTTCACACGCTGCGCCGACAGTAGGGGTATAGATGATCGGCATCATTTCTGAAATATGGTTTTGTACCAGGCGATAGAATAGGGTTTCGTTGGTGTCTTGAATATTGCGCAAGTAAATATGTTTATCCATATCGCTTTCAAAGCCACGATACTGCTGATAAGCGCGCACCACTTGTTCTTGGATGGTTTCGGTGGCTTCGGGCAGTAAGCCCTCGAGGTTAAATGAAGCACGTTCTTCTGCGCTAAAAGCACTGCCTTTGTTAAGCAACGGAGTACTGAGCAGAGCAGGGCCAGCATAGGGGATATAGAGTGGACGTTTATCGTTATTCATAGTCGACCTGTTGATAGGGTAGCAGAGACCGCAAAAGAATACCGATTTGCGAGCTGAATTGTAAGTGGACAATCGGATGGCTGTTTTTGATTATTATGCTTCTGTGCACAAGGACATAATTTGCCATATTTATGGTTCAATTATTCATCAATCGCTTAGCGATAATATGATGAACATGGATTATTGCTTTCTGGGGAAAAGATTTCATTTGAGTATGGAAATATTAATCAACTAAGCACATATCATATAAAATATGTATCTCTAGTGTTATTAATTTGGTTTTTATATAGCCTTTTGATTTGTTTTTAAAGTATAAAAGACCTTTTTTATATATCGTATTGCTATATAAAAAAGATTAGTTAATAGTGTGTTGGGTTGCCAATTGTGTCGGAGAACAGAATGGAAAAGGCAAGGATCAGCGCTGTGTTTGATTATACCGCCTTCTTAGGGGTGTCATGCAGCCAAAAATGGACTTTTGCTGAAGCAATTAGCTTATTGGCCTCGGTGTTTGGCCGCGATTGGTCAAAAACGATGGGGCAAGATCATGGCCTTGAGCCGCAAAGTCCTCAAGATCGGCTATGGGATATTGCGTTAAAGCAGCTCTCTACCCGACGCAGTGATGAATCAAATGTGATCACTTTGGTTAAATTAGCCAAACAGCAAGGGATTGAAGAGCTGACGTTAGTAATGCCTTATGCTCTCGATGAGCAGCAGTTAACTATGATTCAATCCAAAAGTGCGGCCTGTATTGAAGCCACCAATCAAGATGAATTGTTAATTAAATGGTAAATGAAATTAGCCAGTTAATTGTGAGAGGGTGAGCAAGCAAAGGGGCATTCATGCCCCTTTGTGCATTATGTTATTTAGTGTTCGATCAAACCGTACTCTTTATCCAAAATGTCGATGATCTCTTGTTTTGGTTGAGTGCTGAGCGTAATTGGCTTACCGGTGATTTTTTCTGCGATCCCAAGATAGGTGCGTGAAATATCTAATAGCGCTTGTAGAGGCAGTGCATTATCACGCGCTAAAGCTTCACGTTCCGGCATCCGCTCTTTATTGAGCAAAATGTCTGGATCAGGGAAATAGTTGAGCAGGAACTGGCGGAACCCTTCTTTGGAGTTTTCGACAATTTTACCTTGTTGATATTGCTCAGCGTCCCAAATTCGCGATGAGTCAGGCGTCCCTACTTCATCCATATAGATCAGTTTTTGCTGCCCTTGAGCATCGGTCACGTAACCAAATTCAAATTTGGTATCGACAAAAATTTGCCCAACAGCGCTTAGCGCTTCACGGATCACCGAGAAACCTTGTTTGAGCAAAATTTCATAATGATCAATATCTTGTGGTTGGTTAAAGTTAAATGCAGCGTAGTTTTCTGCAATGTCTTGGCGCGAAATATTGACATCATCGGCTTCAGGTACGCCGGGAATACCACGCAAAATACCTTTGGTTGATGGAGTCAATAGCAGCTCTGGTAATGGACGGTCTTTTGCGAGTCCTTCAGGTAGCGTGATCCCGCAAAACTCGCGTTCGCCTTTACTATAAGCACGCCACATCGACCCGGTAATATATTGGCGGCAAATGGCTTCAATTTTGATTGGGCGTGCTTTTTGCACAATCCATACCAATGGATGCGGAATATCTAAAATATGGCTATCTGCCAATCCGTGCTGTTGAAACAGTTTGAACCAGTGATTGGAAATGGCATTTAATGCTGCTCCTTTGCCCGGCACACCCTGTACACCCCCTTCGGCGTGCCAAATACAATCGAATGCCGAAATACGATCACTGATCACCATAATGGCTAAGGGAGCGTCTGCGGTCACCGGATAACCTTTTTCTTTGATTAGGCGGCGGCTATCTTGCTCGGTCAACCAATACACAGAACGGACTTTGCCGCTGTGAACCGGTTGATGAGTACGAATTGGGAGGTCGTCATTGACGGCAAGGACTTGATCTGCAAGGCTCATTGAGACATTCCTATCTGGATTCAAACATCATTTTTGTGATTGACCGTGGTGGAAAATCACCTGTTGAGCGCATAATACCAGAACTAATTTCTGTCGCCAGATAAAAAGCAAACGTTTGCTTAAATTGTTATAACCCATTCCTACCACGCTCAATGCAGAGCGAGTGGGGCTTGCTTGATGAAAAACAGCGCACAGTCATTCTGTTGGGCAAAATGTTGCAGCTGCTGCTGAGTCTCTTGGTCTATCGCGCTGGAGGCCACAATCGCACTGGCGGTACGGCAAGCAATGGCCTGCGCGACAATCTCAGCTTCAGAGTGAGATTTTGATGCTTTAAGGTGGATCACTTTGCCGCAGTCAATGTGATGGGTACTCAATGATTGAGTGCTGGGCCGTTGGCATTGCGCCGTATACAGGATCCACTGTGCTCGCTCAGATAAACGAGCGAGTTGGCACATAAAGTGAGCGATATTATTTGACTCATGAGTCGTGGGTAAGCGATGCCGAGTGCGCGATACATGTCTGCTAAAAGGTTTGAAGTCAGAGTGCCACATAATGCTGTTTCTTTATCCATGCTGTATATAATTACAGTATTATTGGTTGGCTGATTTTGCAACTTATTTTTGGGTAAAAAAAACACAACTGTCGATTGTTGATGCTATGTGTAATTTTATCTAATTGATTTTATTTGATTATTAATTTCGTGTTCGTTCAAGCAAGATATTCGGCATGGTTGAGTTTTGTGAGCGGCAGCACGTGAGTTAAATCAGTGAGGGTTGGTAATAAAACAGAAAAAGCACACTAAGGTGCTTTTTCTCATTCAAGCCAGAGAGGGATTAGCGTATAGCTTGCTGTGTGTTTCGCAATGCCATTTCAGCTAAGTTAAATTGCCGAACATCCAAACGAGCCAACTCATTACAACTGGCACAGGAATAATGGGCCTTGCCATCGAGGTATTGATGTTTTATCAGTGGTTTTGCCTGTTTGCACCAATCACAGGTGCCTATTACGCTATACATGGTCTGTTCTCCCAGCAAAATCAGGCGTAAATTTTGCGCAAATTATCGCATGAGTGGGCAAAAAAAGTGAGTGATTTGTGATGGGAAGCGACCGATTGCACAGCGCAAGATCTGACTGAACCGTGGTGAGCATCACTCAGTTTGTTTGATTTGTGGATGATGTAGCGAATCGATAACCATTTTTACGGCGCCATTAAGCCGTTTCATCTCTTGGTCACTGCCGCCTAGATCGGGATGGTAAATTTTTGATAACTGCTTATAGCGCAGTTTGACCGATTTAATATCAAGTGACTGAGTCGGTTCAAAGCCCATCTGTGCCAATGCCATTACCATCTTTTGTTGATTAGCATTGTGGGATTGCTGTTGCAGTCGTTGGCAAGTCTGAAACAGCTGATCCAATTGTTGTTTTTGGCGTTTTATCGTCAATTGCTGTGCTTGGAGTTGAGTATGTAATTCACGGTCAGGCGCTGCAAGTCGACGGTGTCGTGGTGGCCAATGGCGGCGTAGCACAATGACCAATGCCATCATTAACAGTGACAGAATACTGAGCGTGAACGGCCACCAATTGGTTTGAGTATCTTGCTGGCTGGTGGGCTCGTGCGTTGTCGCTGGTAAGCTGAGATCTTGATCTATTAATTGGTCGAACTGCGTTATGCTATAGAGCTGTTTTTCACGCTGCTGATTGAATTTTTGTTCGAGTAAATCCGCATAACCTTGCTCGGCTTGAGGATCTTGCTTGGCATGCACTCGATACCAAATCTCGGCTAAGTCGAATGTCGAGATGGGGGCTGTCTGCTGTTGGTACCATGCGGCTAAGGTGGTGGTAGCGCGAATATTGCCGCTAAGGGCTAATTGAGTGAGCCAGTATTGAGTTTGCAGTGCATCGGGTTCAACCCCTTGCCCAGTCATATAACTATTGGCCACTTGTGCCATTGCTGCAGGATGCTGTTGCTCGGCGGCTTGTAAAAACCAATAAAATGCCTCATGTTGATTTTGTGTTACCGAGCTGCCCGTTTGGTAAGCTAGGGCGAGTTGGTATTGCGCCTGTGGGTTTTGCGCGTTGGCAAGCGAGAGCAGTTCGCTCAGTTCGTTGGCGGCCAGTGGGCATGATAAGAGCAAACACAACCATAAACGGCGTAAACTCATGGTCTTTTTTTCCTTAACAAGATAAAAAGTTTAGCCAACAATCCGCTAGCGTTGTGTGGCTCGCCGATGCATTTTTGCCGTGCTTAACCCAGCATTATCTCAACTGCTTCGGCGCTTGTGCTCCGTGGATCGGCCGATTGACTGATACACGGCGCCCTTTTTTAAGGCCAGTCTCGTAGTCTGCGGTGAGATTTTTCATCGCTTCTCTTAATTGTTGTTTGAAGGTTTCACGGTCAATATTTTCGAATTCTTTATCAATGTAGCTATTGATTTTGTTCATTGAATCATCATCTGGAGTGATGATCGGTAATTTTTCTAACGCACCTTCAATCCAACCGGAAACAAAAGAGTTGACGCGCCGAGTGACCTCGAGGGAAGAAGTGCCGCTGCCGGCAAAGCTGTTGCGAAATTGGCCCGTGTGCTCATTCATTTCACGATAAATAATATCAAATGCGAATGCCGCAAAGATGGCGCGATCCGCTTCGCCAATAAACTCAACGCGTTTTAACCCCTTGTGATTAAGCAATACCGCTTCTACGCCAAAACGAGTATTAATTCCGCGGATCACCCGCAAAATACCTGAGGATATGGCGGCGGGCAGCAAATGGCTTGACTGGGTTTTCCCCATTTTGATGAACTCAATATCGTCTTTATCAAGACCGTACTTGAGCATCAAATTATGCGCCATTTTGATTGCATTCGCGGCTTCATTGACGTTGGCAGAATTGCCTAACTCAAGGCATTTAGCGATTTTTTTAAGGGCTTTTTGTTTATCCATTGATCAGTAAAGCAGATTCGGTACAGCGAAAGAAAAGTCCGACATTCTAGCCTTTTTGGCCGCCAAGGAAAAGGGAAGAGGCCATCTGTTGCAAGATGGCTCTGATTAGCAATGGATTATAAGTGAAGAGTAAAGTTAAAGCCCGAGCTGGGCGAGTAAATCTTCAGCGCTTGCTTCAGTTGCAGAAGGCGCGGCAACCGATGATAGTTGTTGCTGAGCGGCTTGTAAAATATCGTCTGGACTTTCATCCTCTTGCACATCAAATTCTTCGAGTTGAATAAACTCAGTTTTATCCATCGCCAATTCTAGGTAGAAAATATTGTTATTGGCGGTAGAAAAGGTCACTCGGCGTGCTTGTGGACGGTCTAAATTGGTATCAACCGACAGCACAACCTGTTTGTTAAGTGACAGCATTTTCGGTTGGTTTTGGGTGATGTTGGTTTGCAGTTGTTTGCGCACTTTATTGGTAAAATCGCCCACCAACTGATTCATCAGCTCACCTAACACATCTCCAACCTCATCTGAGGTGTGTAAAATGGCCAATTCTTCTTCTGGCATGCCCATATTGCGCATGTAATTGGTGTAAATCTCAAGTGCAGCTTTGGCGGCAAAGTTGATCACCACTAATCCAGTGAATCCACCATCGAATAGGACAAAACAGCCAAAATCCGGTTTTAGCGAGGTTTTATTAATTTTTTGTACCATCGCAGAATAGTGAACCGGTGAATGCGTCGCGGAAGTGAGAACCGTAGAAACCGATTGGCACAGCATAAGTAAAATATCTTCGGTGGTGACTATGTGATTTTTTTTCATCGTTTTTTTCCATACAGTTCTAGAGAGATAAATAACAGAATAGGTAAGCAATACATAAAGTTGAAAAAATTCTGTTGCAGCGCATTCTGGCATTCAGATTCTGATTTGATCACCCTTTTAAATGTTGTAAAGTGACTCAACTCAAAGATTATTCTTTAAAATCTAACAATACCCAAAGCTGATAGGATCAGCGTAGTAGGGGGCAGGAAGCAAATGTTACCAAGACTTCATCACCAATCCGACGTTGACCCGGTGGTTTTAACCTTTTTAGATCAGTTAAAGCTCGCGGGATTTAACGGCGACATTGAAACCCAATACTCTAGCCGTCTTGCGGTGGCGACTGATAATAGTGTTTATCAGCAATTGCCTCAAGCAGTGGTGTATCCGCAATCGACGGCAGATGTGGTACTGATCGGTAAGCTCAATGCAAAACCTGAATTTGAGCGTGTGACGTTTTCCCCTCGCGGTGGTGGTACTGGCACCAATGGTCAATCGTTGACTAAAGGGGTGGTGGTGGATTTATCGCGTCATATGAATCGCATTTTGGAAATCAATCCACAGCAAGGCTGGGTGCGCGTGCAAGCGGGGGTGATCAAAGATCAGCTTAATGATGCGGTACGTGGTCACGGATTGTTCTTTTCCCCAGATTTATCAACCAGTAACCGCGCGACCTTAGGTGGCATGATCAATACCGATGCTTCTGGGCAAGGTTCATTGCAATATGGCAAAACCTCGGATCATGTTCTGTCTTTGCAAGCGGTATTGGCTGATGGCTCACTGCTTGAAACGGATCTTACACAAGGTCTTCCAGAGCCGCACAGTTTTGCTGCGCAAGCTTTGCAAGTGACAGAGCAAGTCTGCCGTAGTCAGCGTGCACAAATTGTAGCTAAGTTTCCGCGCTTAAACCGTTTTTTAACCGGTTACGATTTAAGCAATGCATTTGATGAGGCACAAGATCGCTTTGATATTACCCGCGTGTTGTGTGGTGCAGAAGGCTCACTGGCGTTTATTACTGAAGCTACACTCAATTTAACCCCGATTCCGCAAGCGCGCACCTTAGTCAATGTCAAATACGACAGTTTTGATTCTGCGCTGCGCAATGCCCCTTTGATGGTACAAGCCAAAGCGCTGTCGGTGGAAACGCTCGACTCCAAAGTGCTCAATTTGGCCAAGCAAGATATTGTTTGGCATAGCGTCAAAGAGCTGTTGAGTGATGTGCCGGGTAAAGAGATGCAAGGCATTAATATCGTGGAATATGCTGGGCAAGATCATACTGAGATCGATCAACAAGTCGCTCAACTGACCACACAACTTGAGCAGATGATGGCGGATCAGCAAGCTGGGATCATCGGCTATCAAGTGTGCCGTGATTTGGCCAGCATCAACCGAATTTATACCATGCGCAAAAAAGCCGTCGGTTTACTTGGGGCAGCTAAAGGGCGAGCAAAACCGGTGGCTTTCACTGAAGATACTTGTGTTCCGCCGGAACACTTAGCAGATTTTATTGCTGAATTTCGCGCGCTGCTCGATTCGAAGCAGTTGGCTTATGGCATGTTTGGTCATGTGGATGCTGGGGTGCTGCATGTGCGGCCGGCACTTGATTTATGTGATCCCAAGCAAGAGCTATTGATGGCTGAAATCTCCGATCAAGTGGTTAAACTGGTCGCCAAATATGGCGGTTTGATGTGGGGAGAGCACGGCAAAGGTTATCGCTCGGAATATGGACCAGAATTTTTTGGTGAAGAGCTGTTTACCGAATTGCGGCGAGTGAAAGCGGCGTTTGATCCGCATAATAAGATGAATCCAGGCAAAATTTGCACACCGCTGGATACCCCCTTTGAGCTGGTGAAAGTCTCTGATACCAAACGCGGTTTTTACGATCGGCAAATAGATGTCAAAGTGCGCGACAGCTTTAAAGCTGCAGTCGAGTGTAACGGTAACGGTTTATGTTTTAACTATGAAACCAGCTCACCGATGTGCCCCTCCATGAAAGTCACGGCTGATCGTCGCCATTCACCGAAAGGGCGCGCGGGTCTAGTGCGTGAATGGTTGCGGCAATTGAGCGAGCAGGGCGTGGATATTCTCGATCTTGAGCAAGCGACACTGGAATCATCACCAACCATTAAGTCGTTGCTTGATCGAGTCCGTCACGCGCTGACCAAAGATAAGCAGTATGATTTTTCTCATGAAGTGTATGAGGCGATGAATGGTTGTTTGGCCTGTAAAGCTTGCGCCAGTCAGTGTCCGATCAAGGTTGATGTCCCGAGTTTTCGCGCACGCTTTTTGAATCTTTACCACACGCGTTACCCACGTCCTGTGAAAGATTATTTGGTGGCCAACATCGAATCCTTACTGCCAGTGATGGCCAAAGCGCCCCAACTGGTGAATGGCATTTTAGCTCGCTCGACCGTGCAGAAATTAACCGCAAAAACAGTAGGCTATGTGGATACGCCGTATTTGTCGGTGCCCACTCTGGCACAGCGGTTGCGTCGTCATCCGGTGGTGTTGTTTGATATGCAGCGGTTGGCGGCACTCTCTCAAGCTGAACGCGATCAACACGTGTTGATTGTGCAAGATCCGTTTACTAGCTATTACGACGCCGAGGTGGTGGAAGATTTTGTGGCTCTGCTGCTCAAATTGGGTAAAAAACCGGTATTGCTGCCGTTTAAACCCAATGGTAAAGCGCAGCACATCAAAGGTTTTTTACGCCAGTTCCGTGCCACGGCAAGTAATACGGCGAGTTTTTTAGCACAAGTGGCGGCACTGAATATTCCGTTAGTTGGGGTCGATCCGGCGCTAGTGCTCTGTTATCGCGATGAATATGTAGAAACTTTGGCGCAACATCGTGGTGATTTTGCCGTGTTCACCGTACATGAATGGCTCACTCCTCGTTTAGCCGAGTTTGCCTTGCAAGCGAGTGACACGCAGCCTTGGTATCTGCTGGCACACTGTACTGAAAAAACCAAGCTGCCTAAGGCTGAGCAAGAATGGGTGACGATTTTTCGTCACTTTAATGCAGCACTACAGGTGGTTTCGGTCGGTTGTTGTGGCATGGCCGGTACTTTCGGCCATGAGGCTGATAAGCTGGCCATGTCGCGTGATATTTACCAGTTGAGCTGGCAACCGGCATTATCAGCATTACCCAAAGAGCGTTGTTTGGTCACTGGTTATTCTTGTCGCAGTCAGGTGAAACGCTTTGAGCAAGTCAAACCTAAGCATCCGTTGCAAGCGTTGCTACAGTTACTGTAAGCCATTAGCCCAGTTGAGCTGGGCTTTTTATCAGAGCGAGGAAGCAAGATGAGAAACTTGGAGTTAAAAGTGCCACCGGTTGCGGTATTTTTAGTGGCGTTAAGTTTAATCCATCTCAGCGCACGTTGGTTTAGTTCACTGACTCTCGCATTGCCGTTTCCTAATGTGATCATGGCATTGTGCTTGTGTATGGCGGGATTTTTAGGTCTGGCGGGGATCATGGAATTTCGGCGCTATAAAACCACCGTCAATCCATTAGCGCCCGATCTCACGGTCACGGTGGTGGATAGTGGTGTATTTGCCTTAAGCCGTAACCCGATGTATCTCGCGTTGTTACTGCTGTTATTTGGCTTGGCTTATTGGCAGCAAAATGCGCTTAGTCTAGTGATCAGCGCAGGTTTTGTGATGTATATGAATCACTACCAAATTGAGCCAGAGGAGCGGATTTTACACGCTAAATTTGGTGAAGTTTATCTCAATTACACTCAGCGTGTGCGACGTTGGCTATGATCAGCGATATAGAGAATTGAGAAAATATAACCCGCACTTGGCGGGTTATTGAAAAGGTGGCGCTTAAGCCGCTTGTTCAAGTTGGCGCAGAAAGGCTTGTTTACGCTCATTGAAACGATTGACCAGATCATCGATGTCAGTCTGGTTGTATGGTTTCAATCCGCTGGCGACCATACGTTTTAGCCCTTTGCCGACCACTTGGCCTTGATCTTTGAACACGAAGTTGAGAGTGACTAAGCCGCGTTTACCATCAACATCAAATGTTGCCCCAGCAAATTCAACCTCCGGGTGGGTGAGGTCGAGGCGGTTAAACTCCACTTCCATTGATTCATAAATCACTAATGGGCGCTGACAGTTGATCATCATTTGCTGCGCTTCCATCAGTGGGACCATAATATGTGGGAAGTTCATCCCGGAAAACTGCACATAGCTGGTGACCACGTGTTCAATAAAGTCTGAGTTATGGTTAACCTCACCTTCACACGACATATGTAGGTACTCTTTGCCGTTAGCATCAACTACCGCACTTTCACGCTGACATTTATTTTCAATATGCAGTGCAACGCCATCGCTGACCATACCTGAGAAATCAAAGCGCATTTTGTGGCTAATGCCTTGTTTTTGCAGTAATACTGCAAATAGTAAGTCACCCGGAACGCAGAAGCGCTTGTTGTCTTCATCATGGATCGGGTTAAAATCGCCCGCCACCAGCTTGGCAAAGTGGCTCGCTTGCTGGCGAGTAAATTGAAATTGCTGTTGTTGACTTGAATGGTATGCGCTCAGAAACATGGTTATCGCTATTTAAATGAAACAGCGGTCATTATAGGGCACAATCGACAAATGATTGGTCTATCCAGTGTAAAAAATGTGGCTGAGTTTGAGTGTCGATACCATAACTCAACGCATTGAATCTGCGGTAACTTATATTCGATAGCGGTAGGTGATATGCAGCGCAATATCTGCGCTATTATCCATGCTAAATACGTTTTCGGTGAACGCTAACTCAATGGCGCTACTTGGCAGCAGATAGCGATAACCGAGCACGTATTCTGTGGCTGGTTTTTCAAGTGCAGCAGGGCTTTCGACGCTACCTTGATAAAAATGAAACGACGTAAATAGATGGTGCTTGGGATGCAGTTGGTATTCATAGCCGATGGCGCTGCTGAGGGAAAGGGATTTTAGTGGCAAAGTGCCGGTTGCACTATCATGATGTACCATCCCCAACATGGCATAGATTCGATGTAAGTCATATTGGTAGGTGTAATTGAGTTGTAATGCTTGCTCAAAGCGGCTGAAGCGCAGTAGCCCACTTTGATGATAATATAAGCTGGCACCGATAGAGAGCCCGTGCTGTGCAGAACTATGTAGCTGATATTGAGTGTAGAGTGTAACTGCTCTACCGAGGGTGCTGCCGGCAAAACCATCCCATTGGATATTATGTTCGGGGATCGCAATATGAAAACGGTGCTTTGCTACACTATCACGCCCATTTTGATCTAGGCCAAACAGGTCGTGAAAGCCCATTGTCAGCGAATCTAACTGATTATCCCACGCTTGGCTGTCTCGGTAGTTCAATTCGCTTTGCCAGCGCGGTGCAAATTGCCATTTTAGGCCAATCGCAAATTGGTTTTGATAGAAATCCCCTTGATAACTTGGGCTGTCGCTCCAGATACTGGCTGCGGAAAATCCGCCATACAGTTGTAAGCTATCTAACGGCAGCGAGTAGCCGTCCCGCAGTTGTGGGGTGAGTGAATGGCTGGCAAGAGGAGCCTGAGCATAGAGATTGAATGGGCCATAATGATATGGGTTGGCCAAAACATCAAAGGAGCAGAGAGCACAAATAAGCGTAAGCAGTGAGAAAATTCGCATCGTCTTACTCACAGTTTGATTGCACTTGAGTTAAGCTTAGCTGAATTTTTTGCGAATGGCGTCAGCCTGTTAGGCTTAATTGAACTTTTTATAAACCGCCAAAAGAGTAACGCCAGCTTGAATGCTGGCGTTAATCCGTTTAGTCACGCTTCCACAGCATATGACAAAACTTCTGATCTGGATCTCGGCTAACTAACATGCGGGCAAACACATCATCCAGCACATCGTTCTGCTCATTCACCAGACCAATGCGTACTTCGGCGTAGATTTCTTTATCGACTTCGAAACCCACGTGCGCATCCCAATCATCACCGACATCGACCAATTCTGCCGCGCCGCGATCATCAAACTGTGCTGTGAATAGGATCACATCGACTGGCTCTAGGTTATCGGGTGCCATCTCTAAGAAGATGTCGTAGGCCGTATCAATCGTGTCGTCGATAGAAATTAACTCTGCCATAAAATTACGCTCGGTTCATGAATTTGCGTTCCGCAGTATTGATCACAATACGCTCGCCAGTCGAAATATACTCTGGCACTTGCACCACTAAACCAGTAGGCATACGTGCAGGTTTAGTCCGTGAAGAGGCTGAAGCACCTTTAATCGATGGATCGGTTTCTTCAATCGCCATTTCAACTGAAGATGGCAGTTCAATCGCCACTGCTTCACCATCAACCAAAACCACGCTCATACCTTGAATATCTTCCGTGATGAACAGTAGTTCATCTTCGATTTCATCTTTCTTGAAGTTGTATGGTGTGTAGTCTTCATTGTTCATGAACACGTACTCATCGCCATCAATATAAGAGAAAGAGATTGGACGTTTGTTCATTTCTACTGTGTCGAGCACATCATCAGATTTGTAACGCTCATCCACTCGTGCACCGGTGTTGAGGTCAGTACAACGCAGTTTGTAGATTTTTGAACCGCCGCGGCCACCTGGAGTGGTCACTTCGATGTCTTTGATCAGTAGGGTTTTGCCGTTAGAAACGATTGCAAAGCCTTTTTTGAGTTCACTTGCCTTTGGCATGAAATATATCCTTCGTGTAAAAAGTGCCAGCATTATAACTAAAGGAAGGGGAGAAAAGGAATATCTATCCCTTGCTGATGGGGTGCGGTGTAGTAAGTGGTGTTTTACTAAGCAATCCAGCGGCTAGCTATTGATTGATGGTCGCGCATCATGGAACATAAGGCCTTTGCACCTTAAATCACTATGTGAGTCGGATGACGCTGCCAGTAATTGACCCTCAACAGCCTTTTCAGCCGGAATATCAAAGCGCGATTGCCGATTTGGTACGCTTTTGGCGTGCAGGGGCAGGGACAGCATTACACAGTCTTTATCTTTACGGCAGCGTGGCGCGTAAAACGGCGCAGCCCAATCACTCGAATCTGGATGTGGTGGTGGTGACTCATGGGGTTTTTACACAAAACCGTGCCACGTTAATCAATACCATTCGTTGGCGTTTTCAAAAAAGTTACCCGTGGATCACCGATGTCTCGATCAAACTGGCCAGCGTTGAGGAGATCGCGACTTTAGACGCGATTTTTTCGTGGGGATTTATGCTGCGTCACTGCTGTGTATGTGTATACGGTGATGATTTGGCGGAATGTTTCGGCCACTATGAACCGAGCTGGGAGATTGCCAAGCATTGGAATATGGATGTAGGTGTCAAGTTAGCCGATTATCGGCACAGCATTGCTCAAGCGACCAATCCACAGTTACAGATCAAAGCTCAACAATTAATGGCGAAAAAACTGCTGCGGGCCAGTTATTCATTGATTATGCATCGCGATCGACAGTGGTTGGAGGATCCGCTGGCATGTGGTACACATTTCCTGCGTTATTATCCAGACAAACAGCTGGAAATTGAACGCTTAGGTTTATTGTTGAAGCCACGGGTGATCCCCAAACGGTCGGTGATCGGTCTTATCGACAGTTTTGGGCCATGGTTAGCAGCGCAATATCAAAAAACCGAATTTCGGATCGGTTAGTCAGCGTTGGGTTGGTTAATCCATCGTGCTATCGGCTAAGCGGTTCGCTAACTTGTCGGCCTAAAATAGCCCAAGCTGCGCGGCAATCAGTCGATCAAACTGTTTACCAATAAACGGTAAAATAGCATCGGCAACCGGTTTAAGCTGCTTATCAATATAATGCTGATAATCAATCGCGCTTTGTAAATAGGCTTTGGGCTCTGGACCGTTGAGCGTCATTAGGTAAGCAATGTTGCCACGCTGCTGGTATTGCAGTGGCCTGCCCAGTTTGGCGTTGATCTGATCTGCCATTCTGGCCGCACGTACTTGCGGCGGGACATTTTTTTGATATTCGTGCAAGTGACGGCGCAAGCGCTTTTGGTACACCAATTGTTCATCGAGTTGCCCGGCGAGGGTCTGTTCCACCATGCTGCGAATATAGTCGCTTGGATCCTGTCCTTGGAAAATTAGCCAATAAAGCTGATGTTGGAAGTGTTGTGCAAGTGGTGTCCAGTCGGTGCGCGCACTCTCCAAGCCTTTAAAAATGATCTGCGCTTGATCGCCATCGCCTTTTAAACCCGCATAACGTTTTTTAGAGCCAGTTTCTGCGCCGCGGATGGTTGGCATTAAAAAGCGGCGATAGTGGGTTTCGTATTCCAATTCCAGCGTCGAGCTTAAAGCGTATTCATGTTTGAGATGATCTGCCCACCATTGGTTGATCTCATTAACCAGCGCATAACCAATCGCATCGGCTTGCGATTGAGAATATTGACCGTTAAGCGCCACGAAAGTGGAGTCAGTATCGCCATAAATGACTTGGTAGCCGCGCGCTTCAATTAACTGTTTGGTTTGGATCATGATTTGATGGCCGCGCATGGTGATGCTTGAGGCCAGTCGAGTATCAAAAAAGCGGCAGCCGGATGAGCCGAGCACGCCATAAAATGAGTTCATGATGATTTTGATCGCTTGTGAGAACGCTTGCTCCTGATTGCGTTTGGCCACATCACGCTCCGCCCACAGCTTTTCGATCATTTGTGGTAAAAAGTGTCGGCTGCGATGAAATTGACCACCGCGAAAACCGGGTACGGCTTGATCAGCCTGCTGGCCTACACCGAGTTTTAAGCCTTCAATCAGCCCGAGAGGATCGATCAAAAACGAACGAATGATAGAAGGGTAGAGGCTTTTAAAATCGAGCACCAGCACCGAATCGTATAAGCCAGGCCGAGAGTCCATCACGTATCCCCCAGGGCTCGCCACCCAGTTTTCCGGCTGCAAGTTTGGGGCGACATAACCTGCGCGATGCAGTTGTGGTAAATAAAGGTTGGTAAACGCCGCCACTGAGCCGCCAACGCGGTCTAATTCGACGCCGGTTAAGCGTGAACGCTGGATCGCAAAATCGAGCAGATGAGTGAGTGCAAAGATTTTATTTACGAGCACACAATCTTGCAGATTGTAGCGTGCTAACGAGGGTTTATCGTGGATAAACATCCGGTTAATTTCATCCATGCGATCGTGCGCGTCATCAATCGCTTTGCCTTCGCCGAGCAGTTCCAGTGCGACTGACTGCAATGACCATGAACGAAAATGATACGTGGCAGTTTTTAAGGTATCGATGCCGTCGAGCACCACCCGTCCCGGAATATGGATAAACCCTTGCTGCGATTGACGGCTAGAGCGGAAAAAACTGGCTTGCTGGGCACGCCCAATGGTGAGTTTGAGCTGGTGGTATTCGGCGCGCTGATGCAGTACGCGAAAATCGAAATCGACCACATTCCAGCCAATGATCACATCGGGGTCAAATTGGGCAAACCATGCAATCAGCGCTGTGAGTAGCTGATATTCATTCTCGACCCACTGGATCTCGCTATCACTTGGCTGGGCTTGGCCAATCATGATCACCCGGCTGTCCATTGGACTTGCCAAGCCAATCGAATAAAGTTGCCCTTTGGCTGAGCATTCAATATCGAGCGACACCACGCTTAAGTTTGGTAAATAATCGCTTGGACGGCATTTGACTTGCTGAACTTGACGATAACAGCCTAAGTTTTGGCTTGACCCGGTAAATTCGATGCTGCCTTGAATAAAGCGTTCCATCAAATAGCGATCGGCCAAACGGATATCCGCTTCTAGCGGAATAATGTCGGCTTGTGTCAGATGTTGGGCTAAGGTTTGGCTATCGCGGATGGTGTAGCAATAGCAGCCAGCCAAGTTTTGATCGGCAAAACTGCGCAAGGCCAGTGGCGCTAAACGGATCGGCACATTGAGCGCAGCCGCCATCTGCTCCACGGTGGATAAGTAGGCTTGCTCGATGAAAAACACTGGGCGTTCGCCGCGAATGATCAACTGGGTTGGGCCAGAAGCCGTGGCCAGCCACAGCTCAATCTGAGTTTGTCCCGCCACATCTTTAGCGTGGCGTGTTAACACAAACCCTTGTTCAATCTTCAATCCGATCCACCTTTACTCATTTGGTTAGGCTGCTATCCCCTTGCTACTTGAAGGTGCAGCGGTGTTGGCTACGTTCCTTCACCTCAATCAAATAGTTTGCCTATGCTCATGGGGACTCATTCACTTGCCGCCTACCCGCAACGCCAAGTTGTTTGGGTATAGAGGTGCATTATACGGCTTTTGCAGCGATATATTATATGCTGAGTGGCCTGGATGATCGGAAGGGGAGCCGAGCCTAATCGATTAAGTTTAGCCAAAAGAAATTTCATCAAAATGTCATCAACAATGGTGTGTTGCCAATTAGGGAGAATATATTCACTCGATTGCTCAATTTGATGCGTATTATTTTTGTTAACTGATTGATTTTTATGTGCAGGAAGTGCGATTCGACACTTTGCACAATAAGTACTTGCTAAAGTGTCGGTTTCACATCATATTCACCAAACAAAAGTCACCCGCGTGGGTTGGGGTTAGCTTGGCTATCACCCACGATTTCAGTGGGTAGAGCCAATCAATAAGTGTGGAGATACAAGTTTGATTAGTGTTTTCCTTGTAGATGATCACGAGCTGGTTCGCACAGGGATACGACGTATTATTGAAGACGTTCGTGGAATGAAAGTAGCAGGGGAAGCTGACAGCGGTGAAGATGCGGTCAAATGGTGCCGTACCAATCATGCTGATGTGGTGTTAATGGATATGAATATGCCCGGTATTGGTGGTTTGGAAGCCACTAAAAAACTGTTGCGTGTCAATCCAGATATAAAAATTATTGTCTTGACGGTACATACCGAAAATCCATTCCCAACCAAAGTGATGCAAGCGGGTGCGGCAGGTTATCTCACCAAGGGCGCAGCACCAGATGAGATGGTCAACGCGATCCGGATTGTGCACAGTGGTCAGCGTTATATTTCACCAAACATTGCGCAGCAAATGGCGCTCAGTCAATTTTCTCCTGCGTCTGAAAATCCGTTTGCCGATCTCTCTGAGCGCGAATTACAAATTATGTTGATGATCACTAAAGGTCAGAAGGTCACCGATATTTCTGAGCAGCTCAGTTTGAGCCCGAAAACGGTCAATAGTTATCGCTATCGCTTATTTGCCAAACTGAATATTAATGGTGATGTGGAGTTGACCCACTTAGCGATCCGACACGGGATCTTAGATACTGAGAAATTATAGAGTCGGTCGTGTTTGACAGTACCCATTTTTTAAAGACCGTTACTCATCAGCCCGGCGTGTACCGTATGTACAACGCTGAGGCTGAAGTGATTTATGTTGGTAAAGCCAAAGATCTCCAAAAACGCCTCACTAGCTATTTTCGAAAAAATCTCGACAGTGAAAAAACCAAGGCATTGGTTAGCCATATTGCCAAGATTGATGTCACGGTGACTCATACCGAAACTGAAGCACTGATCCTTGAGCATAACTACATCAAGCAGTATTTACCGAAATACAACGTACTGCTGCGCGATGATAAGTCATATCCCTACATTTTTTTAAGTGCTCATCAACACCCACGTCTTGCTGCTCATCGTGGCGTGAAAAAACGCCGCGGAGAATATTTTGGGCCTTACCCAGATTCAGGTGCGGTGCGCGAAACATTACATCTGATCCAAAAAATTTTCCCAGTGCGTCAGTGTGAAGATACGGTATATAGCAATCGTACTCGCCCTTGTTTAATGTACCAGATTGGGCGCTGTGCAGGCCCTTGTGTTGCAGGCTTGGTCAGTGAGCAAGCCTATCAGGACATCGTCAATTATCTGCGTCTGTTTTTACAAGGTAAAGATAAGCAAGTGCTGTCGATACTGGTGGAAAAAATGGAGCAGGCGAGCCGTGAACTGCGTTTTGAGGATGCAGCGAAAGCGCGTGACCAAATCCAAGCCATTCGCCGAGTTCAAGAACAGCAATTTGTCTCGGATGAGAGTTTAGAAGATTTGGATGTGCTTGGTTTTGCACAACAAAATGGTATCGCATGTATCCATATTTTGATGATCCGTCAAGGTAAGGTACTTGGCAGTCGCAGTCATTTCCCAAAAATTCCGCCCGCCACTTCGCAACAGGAAGTGTTTGAGAGTTTTCTGAGCCAGTACTACTTAAGTCAGCATGAAGCTCGCACGATTCCGACCCGGATCATCATCAATCAACATCTCGCGCAAGATACAGACGCAATACAAACTGCGATCTGTGAGTTAGCTGGACGTAAAGTGACGTTGCATACCAACCCAAGCGGAACTCGTGGCCGCTATTTAAAACTGGCCAATACCAATGCACAGACTGCGATTACCAGCAAACTTAATCATAAGTTGACCATCAACCAACGGTTTAAAGCCCTACAAGAAGAGCTAGGCATGGCGGCGATCACTCGCATGGAGTGTTTTGATATCTCGCACACGATGGGGGAAAGTACCATCGCCTCTTGTGTGGTATTTAATCAAGAAGGGCCGGTTAAATCAGAATATCGGCGTTACAACATCACTGGCATTACGGGCGGGGATGATTATGCCGCGATGGCGCAAGTATTGGAGCGTCGTTACAGCAAACAGCTTGATAGCACGAAGATCCCAGACATTATTTTTATTGATGGCGGCAAGGGGCAGCTCAACCGGGCTTATGAGATCATTTCTTCCTGCTGGCAAGACTGGCCTAAGTATCCAAAAATTATGGGTATTGCCAAAGGGGTAACCCGTAAACCTGGCTTGGAAACCCTGATCACGATTGATGGCGATGAGTTCCATTTACCCAGTGATGCGCCAGCGTTGCATTTGATCCAACACATTCGTGATGAAAGCCATAACCATGCGATTAGTGGACATCGAGCGCAGCGTGGCAAAACGCGTCGTACCAGTACTCTAGAAGGGATTGAAGGCGTCGGGCCAAAACGGCGACAAGCACTACTGAAATATTTAGGTGGTATGCAGGAGCTCAAGCGAGCCTCTGTTGAAGAAATCGCCAAAGTGCCGGGGATTAGCCGCGCATTGGCAGAAAACATTTATCAAACATTGAAACAATAAGAAAAATATCGCAACATTAACCCGCCTTCGAAAAGAGCCTATAAATTATGCGTTTTAATATTCCTAATCTTCTCTCTCTGCTCAGATTATTTTTGATCCCGGTTTTTGTCGTGATCTTCTACTTGCCTTTTGAATGGGCGCCATTTGCTGCCGCGATGGTATTTTGGGTGGCTGGATTTACCGATTGGTTAGATGGGATGTTAGCGCGAAAATTAGGTCAAACCTCGCGTTTTGGGGCGTTTATCGATCCCGTCGCGGATAAAGTGCTGGTGGCTGCGGCACTGATTTTGATCACCGAACATTACCATAACATTTGGATCACCATTCCTGCGGTTACTATGATTGCCCGTGAAATTATTATTTCGGCTCTGCGTGAATGGATGGCAGAAATCGGCAAACGCGCCAGTGTTGCGGTATCTTGGGTTGGTAAGTTTAAGACGTTAACTCAGATGTTTGCCTTGTGGGTGCTGATTTGGCGCTACGACGATTGGATGATTTGGCTTGGCTATATCGCCATTTATGTCGCGACCGCATTAACCTATTGGTCGATGGTGCAGTATTTGGCGGCAGCCAAAGATGATCTGCTTAATGAAGAGCATCACTAAAAAACGGGCGTAAGCCCGTTTTTTTATCGCATTAGTTAGTTAATGCCTATCATGCTCGATAGATCGCGTGATAGATTGAGCGGCTAACCGATTTATCTTCATAAAAAACGGACTTTTTTTGCTATTAAAGTGAGCGAATTTGATGTTTTTGCACGTTAAATAGTCAAACGATTCGAAAGGCAAAAAAATTGTATTGACTCAATAACGTGAATGCGTAGAATGCATCCCCGTAGTCAGGCAGTTATCGAAAACGAAGCGGCTTGAGTTACAGAGGCGCGTTGGCAGAGTGGCCATGCAGCGGATTGCAAATCCGTGAACCTCGGTTCGACTCCGGGACGCGCCTCCATTGCGACACTAGCTCAGTTGGTAGAGCGCAACCTTGCCAAGGTTGAGGTCACGAGTTCGAACCTCGTGTGTCGCTCCAAGTTTAATGATATGGCGTTAAGCGGTATCAAAGATGGTGTCTTCCATCGCAAAGATTTTGCGTGCCCTGGTGGTGAAATCGGTAGACACAAGGGATTTAAAATCCCTCGACTTTCGAGTCGTGCCGGTTCAAGTCCGGCCCGGGGCACCATCTCCATTTCGCGACACTAGCTCAGTTGGTAGAGCGCAACCTTGCCAAGGTTGAGGTCACGAGTTCGAACCTCGTGTGTCGCTCCAAATAAAAAACCCAGCCTAAGGCTGGGTTTTTTATTGTCATCCTAAACTACCATATTATCACCGTGGTGATTCTATTTGTTAATCGGCTAAATTACCTATAAAAAATGAGCAGAGAGAATAGCTCTACGCTGCCTATTGGAGTTTAGGTTTGCCGTATGGGGTGGCAATCCATGGTTAGAAGCCAAGCAGATAACTATATTGCTGATATTCACTTTATGGATCATTATGAATGATAAAGCCTCATCAATATCCGATAGGTAGCTCTCTTCATAACCGCTTCATGTGACATTTGATATGATATTCGCTATGCATTCGTTGCCAAAGCGGTACCTGTTAACAGAGGAGATCCAAATGAACAAGATTAGCTTGAGCTGTTTAGCCATTGGATTGGCATTGAGTGCCGTTACTAGCCACGCAGGATTCCAGCCAACGACTGGCGAATCGCCGTTACAAGGCGGCTTTCAAGGCCCCAGTGCACAGCAAATCATTCGAGATGTAGTGAGTGCGCTTAATGCCAGTGATGATACGAAAGTTGAATTGATAGGGCATATAATCTCTTCAAGTGGCCACGATGATTATATTTTTCGTGATGCAACAGGGGAGATCAAAGTGGAAATTGATGATGATCTTTGGCGAGGGAAAACGGTTACCCCACAAACTCAAGTAATAATTCGAGGTGAGGTGGATAAAGATTGGTCTGAAGTGACGATTGATACTGACTTCATTGACATTATTCAATAAATCTAGACAAGTAGCCAAACGGATGCCCATTGGCTACTTTTTGATTGCTCAGTAACCTCGATATTCAGTTAGCTAAGCGCATAGATGGGGATATAGTGCTTGTTTACAACTGGGCTAACACTACTTCAGCTTTACTGACTTCAAACGATTTCGGTGCTTCAACATTGAGTAGCGTGACAACACCATCATCAATGATCATCGCATAGCGTTGTGAACGCACACCGCCAAAACCAGCGGTCTCCATCTCTAAGCCGAGTGCTTTAGTAAAGCTTGCATCACCATCAGCCAGCATCATCAATTCAGAAGCATTATGCGTTTCTCCCCATGCATGCATCACAAAGGCATCATTCACCGCTACACAGGCAATAATATCGACACCTTTAGCTTTAAATTGATCGGCGAGTACCACATAACCAGGTAGATGCTCTTCAGAGCAAGTTGGGGTAAAAGCACCAGGCACGGCAAACAGTACCACTTTTTTGCCAGCAAACAGTTCGGTGACTTGATGCTGAATCACCCCCTGTTTGGTAAGTTGGCTTAAGGTTGCCGCAGGTAATTTTTGATGTTGAGCAATCATATCTCTTCCTTTAGTTAGCGTATTATTAGCCTAATAGAGGCCGAAACTGGCTTGCTTCGACCCTTTGCCATCATTAGTAAAACAAGGGTATAGATTCAGGTTCAAACTTATTGCCGTTGAATAGTCCGTCTTACTCCACCTAGTCTTGGTATTATGCACTGGACATATTAAGCGTAGACCAATTCCCTGCCGTACGGCGGGCTTTATCATAGACCATGACCCCAGCTAGGCAGTTGCACGAAATGATGAGCACAGACGTTGTTTTTCGACCTTAAAGTGACCAGGACCGAGTCGCTATCGGTTTAACGTTGCTTAGCGTAGCGATTTAAACATCCAGACATCGCAGCCGTTATGCACACTCCCAACCAGAGGTTGAGATAAATGTTCAAAGCCAAGTTGTTGGTAGAGCCTGATGGCTTGAGTCATGCAAGAAAGCGTATCTAGATAACATGCGGCATAATTTTGCTGTTTGGCAAAATTCAAACAGTGCTCACTGAGCGCTCGTCCGACACCCTGTCCACGCACAGTCGGCAGTAGAAAAAGCTTTTTCAATTCACAAACATTAGTATCTTGAGCAAAAGCAGCAATCCCACCACCACCGACCACGATTCCATTCAGCAGCGCCACAAAATAAGCGCTGCGTTTTTGTACATGATAGTGTTGGCTCATGGCGAGCACTTCGGCATCCGATGGACCAAAGCCTTCACCAATTGCACCAAACTCCGCGCCTACTGTTTGGATAATTTGACAAATAACGCCATCAAATTCTGGGCGGATAGGGACAATTTCCAGCGTCATGAACAGATTCCTTGAGATGATTTTTTACATACTGATGAGGTTTTTTAACAGGTCTGAATAGGTTGTCAATTCTTCTACTTTAGCCAAACAGAAGTAAGTGCATGAATAATGCACCAATAATGCATACAGCACAGATTTCAATTTGGCTTTAATCCTCGCTTTCGGTACTATGTACAGCTATTTGAAAACCCCAACAATCCCTTACGGTGACACTCTATTGATGGTCTTGCCACCATCAAAGACCCACTCGGGCTCCTAAAGGAAACTGCTGATTGGCAGACGAGGAAACGATGCAACATCTACAAGAGATTATTGCTAATGCGACTACTGCGGCGAATGCTGCACAGTCGCTGGTCGCACTCGATGAAGTGCGTGTTCAGTATCTGGGCAAAAAAGGTGAGTTAACCTTACAATTGCAAAGTCTGGGCAAACTACCACCGGAAGAGCGCCGTACGGCAGGCCAAGAAATTAACGTGGCGAAAGAAGCGGTGCAAAAAGCACTAGCTGAGCGCAAAGATGCGCTGCAACGCGCTGAGCTGGAAGCTAAATTAGCGGCTGAAACCATCGACGTGACTCTGCCGGGTCGCCGCATTGAAAATGGCGGTTTGCACCCAGTGACTCGTACAATCGAGCGGATTGAAAGCTTCTTTGGTGAGCTTGGCTTTACGGTTGAGTCTGGCCCTGAAATTGAAGATGATTTCCATAACTTCGATGCACTGAACATTGCCTCCGATCACCCAGCACGTACCGATCACGATACTTTCTTCTTCAATCCGAAGCTGATGCTGCGTACCCACACTTCTGGCGTGCAAATTCGCACCATGGAAGAGCGTCAACCGCCACTGCGTTTCATCGCACCGGGCCGAGTTTACCGTAACGACTACGATCAAACCCATACCCCAATGTTCCACCAAGTGGAAGGTATGCTGGTTGATGAAAACGTCAACTTCGCACAGTTGAAAGGCATCCTGCATGACTTCCTGTGTAACTTCTTCGAAGAAGATCTGGAAGTGCGTTTCCGTCCTTCTTACTTCCCGTTCACCGAACCTTCAGCGGAAGTGGATGTGAAAGGCAAAAACGGCAAATGGCTAGAAGTGCTAGGCTGCGGTATGGTGCATCCAAATGTACTGCGTAGTGTAGGCATCGACCCTGAGAAATACTCAGGCTTCGCGTTTGGCATGGGCGTTGAGCGTTTAACTATGCTCCGTTACGGCGTGAATGACCTGCGTGCATTCTTTGAAAACGATCTGCGTTTCCTAAAACAGTTCAAGTAATTCAGGGTTCCCAAGAGGTATAGACAATGAAATTCAGCGAATCATGGCTTCGTGAGTGGGTTAACCCAGCAATTACCACTGACGAATTAACCCACCAAATTACAATGGCGGGTCTGGAAGTGGACGACGTACTGGCAGTGGCTGGTGTGTTCGATGGCGTAAAAGTGGGTCACGTGGTGGAGTGTGCTCAGCACCCTGATGCCGACAAACTACGCGTAACCAAAGTCGATGTCGGTGAAGCAGAGCTGCTGGACATCGTGTGTGGTGCGGCTAACTGTCGCCAAGGTCTGAAAGTTGCCGTTGCAACTGTAGGCGCGACCCTGCCCGGCGATTTCAAAATTAAGAAAGCCAAACTGCGTGGCCAACCGTCACACGGTATGCTCTGCTCATTCTCTGAGCTAGGTATTGATGTTGAATCGAACGGCATTATGGAACTGGCGGAAAATGCACCGATTGGGATGGATTTTCGCGATTTTCTGTCACTGAATGATGTGACGATCGATGTGGATTTGACCTCTAACCGTGCGGATTGTTTCAGCCTGCGTGGTCTGGCTCGCGAAGTGGGCGTACTCAACCGTGCTGATGTGACTGAACCTGCGGTGAACGCGATGGCGGCGACCATTAAAGATGCGATCGCGATTGACGTGCAAGCGCCTGCGGCGTGCCCACGCTACCTTGGTCGTATCGTGAAGAAGGTTAACGTTCAAGCGTCAACCCCATTGTGGATGCAAGAAAAACTGCGT
Source organism: Vibrio misgurnus (assembly GCF_029635775.1). Classification (NCBI taxonomy): domain Bacteria; kingdom Pseudomonadati; phylum Pseudomonadota; class Gammaproteobacteria; order Vibrionales; family Vibrionaceae; genus Vibrio; species Vibrio misgurnus. The sequence goes on from NZ_CP113241.1 coordinate 1,048,169, forward strand.
CGCTGTGGCATTCGCTCGATCGACCCTGTGGTTGATATCACCAACTTTGTGATGTTAGAGCAAGGCCAACCGATGCACGCGTTTGATCTGGCCAAGATTGAAGGCGGAATTGTAGTACGTCTGGCTGAACAAGATGAAGCGCTGACGTTACTTGACGGCTCACAAGCCAAACTCAACGCCGATACGCTAGTGATCGCCGATCAACAAAAAGCATTGGCGATTGCCGGTGTGTTTGGTGGCGAACATTCTGGTGTGAGCAGCGAAACTCAAGATGTATTGCTGGAGTGTGCGTTCTTCGCACCCGATCACATCCGTGGTCGTGCTCGTAGCTACGGCTTGCATACCGATTCTTCTATGCGTTTTGAGCGTGGTGTGGATTATGCACTGCAACACACTGCAATGGAGCGCGCGACACAGCTATTAGTTGAGATCTGTGGTGGTGAAGTGGCTCCAGTGGTCACCGCTGAGTCTGAGGCCGATTTACCTAAACCAAACCAAGTGGCACTGCGTCGTAGCAAACTTGATCAACTGCTAGGTCATGTGATTCCTGATGCGGACGTGGTAGAGATCCTTGAGCGTTTAGGCATGAAGGTTGAAACCGGTTCAGAAGGTTGGCAAGCGACTGCGCCAACTTGGCGTTTTGATATTGCGATCGAGCAAGATCTGGTGGAAGAAGTTGGCCGTATCTATGGTTACAACAACATTCCTAACCAAGCACCTATCGCGGCGTTGAACATGAACCTGCACAACGAAGCGAAATTACCGCTGAAGCGTGTGCGCGATTTGCTGGTTGACCGTGGTTACCATGAAGCGATCACTTATAGCTTTGTGGAGCCTGAGCAGCAAAAACTGGTGGTACCGGGTATTGATGCGTTGATCCTGCCGAACCCAATTTCTGCTGAAATGTCGGCGATGCGTTTGAGCCTGATCCAAGGTCTGCTCAATACTGTGGTGCATAACCAAAAGCGTCAGCAACCTCGTGTTCGTCTGTTTGAATACGGTCTGCGTTTTATTCCTGATGCGGCGGCTGAAAACGGCATGCGCCAAGAGCCAATGCTGGCAGGGGTCATTTCTGGCGCTCGTGGTGAAGAGCACTGGAATATGGAAACCGCGACAGTGGATTTCTTCGATCTGAAGGGCGATCTGGAAGCGGTGCTTGAACTGACCGCGAAAGGCAAAGCCTACAGCTTCGCGGCCACTTCGCATCCTGCACTGCATCCTGGCCAAGCGGCAGCGATTATGGTCGATGGTCAAGCTGTCGGCGTGATTGGTACGGTTCACCCAGAACTTGAGCGTAAGTTTGGCCTTAACGGTCGTACTATCGTATTTGAGATTGAGTGGAATGCGATCAACACTCGCGTGATCCCAGAAGCGGCAGCGATTTCTAAGTTCCCGGCCAACCGCCGTGATATCGCGTTGGTGGTCGATGGCAATATTGCTTCTGGCGAAATTGTTGAGGCATGTCGTGTTGCTGGCGGTGAGTTGCTGCAAGAGGCCAAATTGTTTGACGTTTACGTAGGTAAAGGGGTTGCCGAAGGTAATAAGAGCCTCGCTATCGCACTGACTCTACAATCGGTTGAACGTACGCTTGAAGAAGCGGATATTGCTGCGGCGGTTGAAGCGATTGTGCAAGCGGTATCGGCTCAGTTTGGTGCGGCGCTGCGCGACTAAACGTAAGCCACTTGTGCTGAATAAGATAAGACAGGCTCCTAGGAGCCTGTTTTTTATCATGGCAATGTGCAACTTTGCCAACAACCTCCTGATTTTTAGATGAAACTCAGAAAAAATTTTTGGCGTATCGGTAAAAATTATCTACGCTAAATAGGGATGAGGATTGGAAATCTATTTTAGTGATAATGATGTAAATAACTAAAAATGCAGATTTTTTTATACTTATCACTTAAGAGAGAGTAAGTGATTTGTGGAAAGGGTGGTCGGTTGTGGCTTTTTGAATCGCTGAGTGTGTAATAAAAAAGTTGGCGAAAATCAGAAGGTTGGCATACACTTTCACTGTTCGGCAATTAGGTGATTGATTGGCCGAGCAAAATTGCTTTGGCGCTGCCAACCAGCAGCAAGGTTTAACTTAGCTTTGAGGGAAGTTTTATGGCGCTCACAAAGGCCGAATTAGCTGAAGCCCTGTTCGAAAAGCTCGGCATGAGCAAGCGGGATGCCAAGGATACGGTTGAAGTGTTTTTTGAAGAAATTCGTAAAGCACTAGAAAGTGGCGAACAGGTAAAACTCTCCGGTTTTGGTAATTTTGACCTACGAGATAAAAATGAACGTCCGGGTCGAAACCCAAAAACGGGTGAAGATATTCCGATTACCGCTCGACGTGTCGTAACGTTCCGCCCAGGGCAAAAATTGAAAGCCCGTGTCGAGAACATCAAGATCGAACAATAAGACCGAGCAAACAAGAGACCACGCTTATGCGTGGTCTTTTTGCTTTAGGTCGATTCTACTTAACCTGAACTCGGGATAAAAATAGGCGGGAACTAAAAGCTGGCTCTGCGATCAGATCTTTCGACCAAGAAGGAAATCATCGCAGAGGAGCCAGCTATGAAAAAGTTAACCGACTTATTTTGCCATGTCGACGATTTTTGTCAGGCTTTTCTTCCCCAGTGGCAAAAACTTCAACTAGAGTGCGGTGAGCGCAAGCGAAACCGTAAAGGACGCATGTCTGAAAGTGAAATAATGACCATCATTATTGCTTTTCATATGTCACATCAGCGTGATTTCAAGAACTTCTATCTTGGTATTATCCACCGATACCATAAAAGTGAATTCCCGACATTGCTGAGTTACACACGCTTTCTTGAAGTGATGCCTTCTGTGCTTGTCCCTCTCAGCTCATTCTTTACTCATGTGAAAGGAGAACCAACAGGTATTGAGTTTATTGACTCTACCAGCATTAAGGTTTGCCATAATCTACGTATCCCAAGACACAAAGTGTTTAAAGGGACGGCCACAAGAGGTAAAGGCACGATGGGCTGGTTTTATGGCTTTAAACTTCACATCATCACCAATCACCTTGGTGATATAGTTGCAGCGAAACTCACGCCAGCCAATACCGATGATAGAAAGCCCGTTCGTGAGCTATCTAAAGGGCTACTCGACAAACTTTATGCAGATAAAGGCTATATCAGTAAAGCGCTCACCGAAGATTTAAAAGATGATGGAATTACGCTAATCACAACCCATCGAAAAAACATGCTGCCAAAAGTTCTTGCCGCTTGGGATAGGGCGATGTTGTCGAAACGCTTCATTATCGAGACCATCAATGACCAATTGAAAAACATATCTCAGATTGAACATTCTCGTCATCGGAGCTTACATGGTTTTATGTTGAACTTGCTTGGCGGCTTAATTGCTTACTGTCTAAAACCAGAAAAGCCATCACTCAACATCACCAATACTGAAAAGTCTGGCTTGAGGGCAATGGCTTAAACCGATCTCAGGTTACTTAAGCCGTTCGTCTGACAGTCTGCGGCTACTTGAATTAAGCCGCTTGAATATGGGTGGTGATGTAAGGTTGCCACGCTTGTTGGTACAAATCACGTGAGATACCACGTATTTTGTTGATCTGCGCTTGTTCCCACTCCGTTACAGGGCGCTGTTGTTGGCGAGCGGTGCGTTCAATATGTTGGATCTGCTCATACAACTGATGTTCTGCACCATTTTTCACCTTAGCAATCGCCGCTAAATGAAATTGCACTTCAGCGATAATCTGGGTTTTTGGTAGTTGAACCAGTACGTTGAGATCACGATAGCCCGATTCGACCGGGTGTTTAAAGCGGTTTTTGACTCGTACAATTGTGGCCGATCGACTGAGTGTTTCATAAGCGTTGACTAAGCTGGCAATATCATTCGCGACAATGGTTGCCCGAGCTAAATCGGTGATCCGCTCGACTTGGCCATCCAACTCTAGGGTGACTTTTTCTAATGCCCGTTGGCGAGATTTCGCTCCCGCAAAATAGGCTTGGGTATTAGTGAGTAACACCGTGCTTTTGCACAGCGTTTCTAATTCCAGCTGTGCTTGGTGTGCTTTGCTATAAAGTACATCGAAATCCTGATAAGGCTGAACTAGCGGATAGCTTTGGCTGGTGATGCCATACAAACCACTGAGGCTGTGGCGAAAGAGTGTCGAGCTGACTTCATTTTGCTGTGACTCCTCATGGTTATCTGGGCTTGAGGTTGAAATTAATGGCATGGCTGCCATTGCTGGAGCTCGGCTGAGCAATAAAAGCATAAGTGCCGTGGTACGGAACAATAAACTCATTCACTCTCCTTAGTTTGCGCTGTTGGGTTAAAAAATGGACCGAAAAGGGGGGCCTGACAGAGCAATTAAAGTGGTTACTGGTTTGGGTTATCTTGCTGTTACCTATGTTATTCAATGGGGGTGGGGGATGATTTTTACAACTCACGTCTGATCGGAAGCGAGTAGTTGATCACACTCAGATCACCAATAAATCATTTTCTAATCAGTATTGTTTGAGACTGTACATGATTAATCGAGTTCAAACTCGAAGAGTAAATAAATGTAACCGGTAAGCGGGCGCCAGGGATTTTGAGATTGAGAGGGGAGTGACAGGTTGGTTTGCTGGGGATGAAAACGCGCGCTGTTTGATCAGCGCACGTTGGGTATGGTATGAAGCTGCGAGTTTAATTAGTAATCGATCTTGATCGCTTTTGCGCATTCAATCGCGCGCTCGATGGCTTGTTGAGTGGTTTTAGCCCGACTCAGCGCTACTCCTAAACGGCGACGACCGGCAATGTCTGGTTTGCCAAACAAACGCACTTGGGTGTGCGGCACGCTTAATGCCTCATCTAATCCGCTAAACTGAATATTGTCTGATTGGCCGTTACCCAGAATCGCCGCTGAAGCGGCTGGGCCATACTGTACGATTTGGCCAACCGGCAAGCCAGTAAAAGCTCGCACATGCAAGGCAAATTCAGACAACTCTTGAGAAATCAGCGTTACCATTCCGGTATCATGTGGGCGCGGTGAAACTTCATTGAAGATGACTTTATCGCCTTTAATAAACAGCTCAACACCAAATAATCCATAGCCACCCAGCGCGTTGACGATCTGCTCAGCAATGTATTCTGCCGCTTTAATTGCGTTTTCCGACATTTGCTGTGGTTGCCAAGATTCGCGGTAGTCCCCCTCTTCTTGACGATGACCAATCGGGGCACAAAAATGCACGCCATCGACCGCGCGAACTGTGAGCAGCGCGATTTCGTAATCAAAATCGACAAAACCTTCGACAATCACCCGGCCTGCGCCAGTGCGTCCACCTTGTTGGGCACACTGCCAAGCGGCTTCAATTTGCTCTGGCGTATGGATCACGCTTTGTCCTTTGCCTGAAGAGCTCATCACTGGCTTGCAGACGCAAGGGAAACCAATCGCTTCAACGGCACTGACAAAACTTGGATAGCTATCAGCGAATTGATAAGGGGAAGTGGGTAGCGCGAGCTCTTCTGCGGCTAAACGACGGATACCTTCACGGTTCATAGTGAGTAACGTCGCCTGCGCGCTGGGTACGACATTTAAGCCTTGCGCTTCTAATTCGACCAATTTACTGGTGGCAATCGCTTCAATTTCAGGCACGACAAAGTGCGGTTTCTCTAGATCGATCACTTGCTGTAGTGCATCGGCGTCGAGCATATCGAACACATGGCTGCGATGGGCGACCTGCATGGCAGGTGCATCGGCGTAACGATCACAGGCGATGACTTCGAGGCCTAGGCGTTGGCACTCAATGGCAACTTCTTTGCCCAGTTCTCCAGAGCCAAGTAAAAGTACTCGTGTTGCGTTATCCCGAGTAGCAGTCCCAAACATAGACAATCCTTATAATCATTCAGTCACATTAGCAAAAACAGCGGCCATCATACTGGAACGAAATGCAAAAGAAAACGTTTGCTTCCCGCTGTAGCCCGCCAGATTAACCATTAATCGCGTCAAGTTGATGACAGTTTTATGGCGAAAACGGTGGGTGAGCCGTTTGCAAAAAAAAGAGGCGGATCGCCTCTTCAGATGATTAGAGTGATAAGTAGGCGAGAGGAATGTCGGGATTCAGCACTTCTAGGGTGGCTTGGGTATCAGCGAGATGGCTAATTTTACCGTTGCAGCTTTCTACTAGGGCGGCCGCTTGGATCTCTGCAAAAGATTCACCATTGAGCATCAGTTGTGCTAACGCGACTTGTAGTGGCGGCAAGCTTGGGTTGAACGCCGCATTTTCCGCATAAGCCCCTAAGAATACACGACCATTGCGCATGTGTAGGGCGACTCCACTCAAGTTGTGGGTATAAGGCGAGTGGCTACGGTTCATTGCGCGCACCGCGTGTTGGATCAGCTCATCATCATCGTTACAGCTTTGGCCGTGATTGATGGGAGCCATCAAACCATCTTGAATGCCTAAATCGGCTGGACCAAATGATTCAGGCAGATATTGTTGTAAGCTTTTTGCCGCACGGTTGGGTAATTGAATATTGAGCGATGCTGCCGTGGTGAGCTCATTCATAAACTGGCGGCAGTGTCCACAAGGGCTAAAGTTGATGGTGATGTCCGCTACTCCCGTTTCACCTTGCATCCACGCGTGGCTGATCGCGCATTGTTCGGCATGCACCGTTTGGCCTAATTGGGTGCCAGTAAATTCCATATTGGCGCCCAAATACAGACGCCCAGAAACGCCGCGCACGATAGCACCGACATAGAATTCAGAGATGGGTGCGTAAGAGTAAGCGGCCGCCAGTGGAAGCAGCGCAATGCGCAGATCGGCATCTTCTAGCCCAGAGAGGGTTAACAGTTGTTGATACTGCTCGACAGAGAAAGTGGCACCAAAATCCTCGGCGAATACCAATTCACGTAGATATGGGGCAAAAGAAGCCGGCATTGTTTGTAATGCTTGCTCAATACGGTCTCTCATTTTGATTCCTTTTGGTTACATGGCTACTTATTTTAGGCAATATCAGATTTAATAAGGTGATAAAAGTCACACCTAATAATGTAATTTTACCAATAATTACATTATTAGAGTGAGGTCACGCGAATGAGGTCGATTCACGAACGTTGTGGGCGGGTATTTGGTTGCTAACCCTAGTTAGCGATCGGTGTTATTAGCCAGTGCTATCGCAACGAGAGTTTTGTTGCAACCACAGATCTATTGCAACCACAGAGCCAAAGCAAACAGGCTTGGGGCTAATAGCGAAGTAATAATGCCGCATACCACCAGTGCCAATGAGCTAAAGGCGGCATCACGCGGATCTTTTTCTGCGCAGCTCGCGGTACCTAACGCGTGTGATACCGTGCCCATGGTCAGCCCCTTAGCAATCGGGTGAGTAATGTTGAGCAGTTGGTAAATCGGATAAGCGAGGATTGCGCCAAATAACCCAACCAGAAGCACTAAAATGGCCGCAATAGCCGGCTCGCCCCCTAATTGACGAGTCACTTCCATCGCGATCGGAGTGGTGACCGATTTGCCCATTAATGCGGCGATCAGTTGACTATCTGCGCCCATACTAACTGCAATCACACTGGTGGTGATCATCGACATCACACTGCCTACGCCACAGGCAAAGGTGATAATTCGCCAGTTGGCGCGAATTTGTGGTAGCTGCTCATACAGTGGGTATGCCAAAGCCACCACGGCCGGTTGCAGTAAATAACTCAGCCACTGGTTGTCGGCGTAGTAGGTGTCAAACGGCACATCAAGATAAGTCAACAACGGGATCAGCAGACCAATGCTGATCAGTAACGGATTGGCTAATGGTGTATTGCATTTTTGCGCTACCCAGCGCGCGCTAAAAAAGACCAGTAGGGTGACAATCAACCACATGATTTTTTTCCCTTCTTGAGTAGACGATCGAGTAGCAGACCTAGCGTGACCATCACCAATAATGTGCCACCAATCGCACCGGCTAAAATTGGAGCGATATTGGCGACTAAAGTATCGAAATGTACCATTAAACCAACGCTGATCGGCACGAACAGCAGGATCATATAGCGAATAAATAAGCTGGCACTCGGTTTAACCCATTCTACCGGCACTAAGCCGCTGGCCATCAGAGCAAATAAAATCAGTAAGCCTAAGATACTGCTAGGAATAGCAATGCCGAGCCAAGTTTGTAAATGGACGCCGGCAAGCAGACAGAGGAAAATCAGTCCCATCGAGACCACGTATTGCGCGATTGTTTTCAGCATGGTTCACATCAGCAAGTAAAAAATAAACGTTAAGTTAATAAGCCAGTCGTTCAACGTAATGGTAAACCGATTTTAGAATTGCCATTTTCTTTTGGTCAGCTTGATGTTCAAGAACTAAGTTTTCCAAATTAAGCATATAACTCTCAAGATGGCGTTCGAAATAGTCGCGGCAATGTGCTGCCCAGCGACGTTGTTCACTATCATTTAACGTTTGTGGATAATGGCGTGCGCGATAGCGAAAGAGCAGGGGCTCGATGCGTTTATCGGCCACGCGAATCGCTAAACTAGCGAGATAGTCGGGGTCGGTGGTGCGGATGATCTCCATTGCGGCGCGATCGGCGGGTGAGAAGAATCCATCGTACAGCTGGCTATCCACATCTTGTGCTTGGCTAAACTCCCGTGATTGACTAAATACGTTGACCAATTTTTCACGAATTTCAGGATGCTGACGGATCAACTGCAAATGGGCCAGACATTGGGCGCGATCAATACCGATCTGCTCGGCATTCTCTGCGGTTAGGGTTTTGGCCGGCGCGAGGATTGGGCACTTATTAAGATGCACCAGTTTCACCGGCACTGGCTGTTCATCGGCGGCTAAATCTTCATAACGAGTATAAAGACGATCGTGCAAGGTTTCCGCATCCAGATCGAAGAGTGGCTGAGGATCTTTGGCCAAATCGACCACAATGACTGCATTTTGGTTGGTGGGATGCCAAGCAATCGGCACAATCCAACTGGTGTATTGACGCTCACGCCCCAGCATGCCGGAAACATGCATCAGTGGAGTTTGATTTACAATATCAATCAATTCGGTCAGTTTACGCTTGTGGCGCATGGTGAAAAAATACTCAAACAGCTTCGGCTGGGCCGCTTTAATTTTTTTGGCCAACTCAATGGTGGCCAGCACATCGGCCATTGCATCGTGCGCGTTGCTGTGTTCTATGCCATTGGCCACTGAAAGGTGCTCCAACTTAAAGCTGGTAAAGCCTTGCTCATTTTCCGGCCAGACGATCCCATCTGGGCGCAATGCGTGACAAGCGCGCATCACATCAAGCAGATCCCAGCGCGAGTTACCGTGCTGCCAGCTCCAGGCATAAGGGTCAATAAAGTTGCGATAGCAAGTATAGCGAGTCACTTCATCATCAAAACGGATGCTGTTATAGCCAAGGCTAATGGTATTTGGCGTGGAGAGCTCCGCGTGGATCCGTGCAATAAATTCCGGTTCAGGCAAACCTTGCTGGTTAGCGGTTTGTGGGGTAATGCCAGTGATCAGCGCCGCTTCTGGGCCAGGTAAATAATCATTCGGCAATTGACAGTAAATTACCAGCGGCTCGCCAATGATGTTGAAATCCATATCGGTTCGAACACCGGCAAACTGACTAGGACGATCTTGCGCGGGATTAACTCCCCAAGTCTCATAATCGAGGAAGAAAAAAGTGGGTTGGTGTTCTTGCTGCATGTGGCTGACCAAATCGCGAAAGGTGCGGTTATTAGACCATCCTGTCTCTGACATAGCAATTGCTGCTCGGGGCTTGCGGCGGATTTGTGGTTTTTTATCATCAAAAAGCCGATGCAGGGCATCGGCTTGAATAGAAGGGCAATTTAGGCTTGTTGAGTTTGTGGCTCACTTGACGTGGTTTGCTTGAGCAAACGGCTAGTGACTGTGCCTGCGGTCATCGAGCCAGAGACGTTAAGTGCAGTACGCGCCATATCAATCAGCGGTTCGATAGAGATCAGCAGCGCGGCAATCGTTACTGGTAAGCCCATGGCTGGCAACACAATCAGAGCGGCGAAGGTTGCACCGCCACCGACCCCAGCGATACCAAATGAGCTAATGGTGATCATCGCGATCAGTGATAGCATAAAATGAATATCAAGTGGGTTGATGCCTACGGTTGGGGCGACCATTACCGCCAACATGGCAGGATAAATCCCAGCACAGCCATTTTGACCAATTGTGGCACCAAATGACGCAGAAAGGTTCGCAATCGCGGGTGGCACGTTCAGTTTGGTGATTTGTGCTTCCACATTAAGTGGAATGGTCGCAGCTGAACTGCGTGAGGTGAACGCGAAGGTCAGCACTGGCCAGATGTTTTTAAAGTAAACCGTTGGGTTGACGCCAACCAGCCCGACCAGTAGGCCATGTACCACAAACATCAGTGCAATCGCCACATAGGAGGCGACGATAAAGCCGAGCAGACTGAGAATATCTGCCGCACTGGATGTCGCCACTACTTTAGCCATTAGTGCGGCAATCCCGTAAGGGGTCAGCGCCATGATCATTTTCACTAGACGCATCACAATCGCTTGTGCCGCTTCGACAAAAGTACGAATTGGGGTGGCGAGCTCTTGTTTATCGGCAATCACTTTACGTGCCGCAATACCGGTCAGCACTCCAAAGATCACCACCGCGATAATAGACGTCGAACGCGCACCGGTTAAATCGGCAAACGGGTTGGTGGGTATAAAGCTGACCAGCAGTTGTGGAATGGTGAGATCCGCCACACTGGATACGCGGCTTTCTAAAACGGCAATCCGCGCGGTTTCACGACTACCGGTAATCAGCCCTTCAGCGGTTAGGCCGAAAGCTTGGGTGATCACAATACCGATCAAGGCTGAAATCGCTGTGGTGATCAGCAAAATACCAATCGTTAAACCAGAAATTTTGCCAAGTGAACCATTTTTATCTAGGCGTACCACCGCCGAAATCATCGAAACCAGCACCAGTGGCATGATGACCATTTTCAGCAAACCGACATAGCCATCGCCGACAATGCCAATCCAAGACAGAGTCTCTTGAATGGCCAAATGGCCTTCACCTAGAATTACTTGTAGAGCCAAACCAAAGGCACTACCAAGCATTAAACCGAATAAAACTTGACGAGAAAGAGTGGCTGATTTTTTTTGCAGCCCAAACAGAAACAGCAATAAACCTGCGAAAATCACCAGCGCAGCGAGAGTAATCACCGACATCATATAATCCTTATTGGCAGGGATGGCATGCTTGATCAAGCTCAACGCCACCATCCTAAATGAGAACACTTGTCAGCAATATAGCGATCACTATCACAAAAATAAACGCAGAAAAAATCATGTGTTATAACTAATCGTTATCAAACATCGAGATTTGATTAATCTCAAATCAGTCTGCACGCACTTTGTGTGATTGGTGGTGTTTTTGTGAGCGATTGACTCATGAGTCGCAATAAAACTAGCCCCCAAATGCATTATCCGAGAGCAACTTGCGCAATCAATCGACGTCGTTGATGGCTAATTGATTGGGACGTGCTGGTCAGTTAAAGCATGTGAAGGTTTTGGCTTTGTGGTGTAGAGCGAGTAGACTGTGCCAACTCTTTCTCATGCCTCAAAAAGACGTAAGGACACCCACATGCTAGATCGCTCATTCAGCGCCGAAATCCAACAACGGATTGATCAAAAAACCAAACCGCTTGGTGCGTTAGGTCAACTTGAACGCGTTGCTCATCAACTGGCTTTAATCCAAAGTCAAAATAAGCCGCATGTGGTCACCCAGCTTGAAATTTGCCAACCGACCGTGTTGGTGTTTGCCGCCGATCACGGTATTGCGGCGCAAGGGGTCAGTATTGCACCGAGTGCGGTGACCGAGCAAATGGTGAGTAATTTCCTTGCCGGTGGCGCTGCGATCAACTGTTTTTGTCGAACCGAGCAAGCCGCGTTACGGGTGGTTGATTGTGGCATTTTGCGCGAGCAGCCTGCCCATCCTGCTTTGATTGAACAGCGTCTTGGTGCCGGTACGCACAATTTTGCGGAACAAGCGGCGATGAGTGCGCAGCAAGTGGCAATCGGGTTAGAACTTGGTAACGCCTTGATTGAGCGTGAAGTGGCTGCGGGTTGTAACGTATTGATGTTTGGTGAAATGGGCATTGGCAATACCAGTAGCGCGGCGGCGATTTTGGCGGCACTTTCTGGGCTACCACTTGAGGTGTGTGTCGGACGTGGAACTGGAATTAGCGATGCTCAGTTTAAGCGCAAATTGCAGTTGGTCGGCGAAGGCGCTAGCCGCTGTTTAGGGGCGTCACCCCACGAGGTGTTATGCCAAGTTGGTGGCTTCGAAATTGTACAGATGGTGGGGGCTTTTCTTGGCGCTTATCAAAAGCAAACCCCTGTATTGATGGATGGTTTTATTGTTACGGTAGCAGCTTATGTAGCGACCTTAATTGAGCCGAACCTGCGTGATTATTTGTTGTTTGCCCACAGTTCGCAAGAAACGGGTCATCGGGCGGTATTGCAATTACTCGGCGCTGAGCCACTGCTTGATTTAGGCTTACGCTTAGGTGAAGGTACCGGCGCCGTGCTGGCGCTGAGTCTAGTGCGTGCGGCGGTGGAGTTTTATAACCATATGGCCAGTTTTGCTGACGCGGGAGTGACGGTGTAATGGCAGCTATCTTTCGTTATCAACTGGAACTTTTTTTGCTGGCAGTGAGTTTTTTTTCACGCTTACCAGTACCCGTAAATTTGCCCTATAGCAGTCAGCGAATGAATCAGGCTGGGCGTTATTTTGCTTTGGTTGGATTGCTGTTAGGTGGGCTGTGCGCCGTGATTTATTCTCTGGCGACGCAACTTTTTTCAACCAATATTAGTGTGTTTCTAACCATCGTTTTCAGCCTATTGCTGACGGGAGCATTCCATGAAGATGGTTTAGCCGATATGGCGGACGGTGTTGGCGGCGGGATGACTACTGAACGTCGTTTAGCGATCATGAAAGATAGCCGGATTGGGACATACGGAGCCAGTGCGCTATTGATGGTATTGCTGGGTAAATATGTACTGCTGACTGAGTTGGCGGATTTGACCGCTTTAACCCCGGTTTGGCTGCTGGCTTATACCTTAAGCCGCACAGTAGCGGCTTCACTGATCCACAATACACCGTATGTTTCGGATACTGACAGCAGTAAAAGTAAACCACTGGCTCAGCAGCAGTCGGCTAGTGATGTGGCGATATTAGTATTGAGTGCATTGGTAGTATTGCTGTGGTTCTCTTGGCCAGTGATCTGGAGCATGATTGCATTTAGCTTGGTTTTTCGCCTGTTGTTTCGCCACTGGCTACTTAAACGGTTAGGCGGTTTTACTGGCGATTGTCTCGGTGCGGCACAGCAATTGATGGAAATTAGCATCTATTTAATATTGCTGGCTTTCTTGCAGCACGAGTGGCTGATTTAGGAGGCGAGATGAGTGTGCATTTGATTTTAGGTGGCGCGCGCAGTGGCAAATCTGGCTACGCCGAGCAGTTAGCTCGGCAAACGGCGCATTCGCACTCGGCCACTTTGCATTATGTGGCGACCGCCACCGCCCTAGATGCTGAAATGAGTGCGCGTATTGCGCATCATCAAGCTCGGCGTACGGCTGAGTGGGTTGAGCATGAAGTACCGCTCAAGCTCGCGGAGGTTTTGTTGCAATTTACCGCCGACGATGTGGTGCTGGTGGATTGTTTGACCTTGTGGCTCAACAATGTGCTGTTTGAGTATCAAGCCACGTTGACTCATGCGTTATTAGAACAGCAGATTGAGCAATTACTGGCGGCTTTGGCACACAGTCCAGCGAAAATTATATTGGTCAGTAATGAAGTGGGGATGGGTGTGGTGCCGATGGGGGAATTGACGCGCCTGTTTGTCGATCATGCTGGCTGGATGAATCAGAAAATTGCCGCGTTAGCCAATGCGGTGACTTTTGTGGTGGCGGGATTGCCCCAGCGTTTAAAAGAGGAGTGAGCCAACCATGATTCGAATTTGGTTGCTGCGCCATGGTAAAACGGAAGGCGTCGCTGCGTTGAATGGAGTGACCGATGTCGCAGTGCCCGGTTCAGTGCAGCAGCAAATTGCCGCGCAGGTGGTGGCGTTACCTTTTGCTCGGGTGATCAGCTCGCCTTTACGCCGCTGTGCCGAGTTAGCACAACACATTCAACAAGCTCGTCCAGAGATCCGTCTCGATTTCGATCCCCAACTGCAAGAGCTCAATTTTGGCCAGTTTGATGGTCAGAGTTTTAGCCAATTAGCCAGTGCATGGCCATTATTGGAAGCTTTTTGGCAAGATCCGGCTCAGCATACTTTGCCGCAAGCTGAATCGTTAGCCGACGCTTATCAACGTGTCACCCAAGCATGGCTGCAATGGCTAGCTCAATTAGACCGCGATACGCTGATTATCTGCCATGCTGGTACTATCCGCTTGATTTTGGCTCAAGTGTTAGGTGTCGATTGGCGCAATCCTCACTGGTACAGTCGACTCAATATTCCTTATCAATCGGTGACTGAACTGACGGTGTATCGCGGCGAGCCACCAGTGGTGTGTGTCAATCGGATCGGTAGCCCGCTTAGTCAGCCATTATAAAGCCGGTTGAATATAGAGTGTCACCCTTGATAAATGCTAGAATTTGTCACCTTGTCGCAGCCATCTTGCTGATTATAAAAAGGATCGGCTAGCGCTTGTTTTCATCAATCGATCGTCAATCGTGAGTGATAAGTGGGATCGCCTTGGCATAAATTGCTCGCACGATTTCTTAACATACCGCTGTGCAATAAAGGAGTAGCGCATGACGAAATCCCTCTTTCGCCAATCTTTTCTTCTCGACAGCTTAGATGTTGATCATCCGATGCTGGCGCAGTCAGTGACGACGGCACAAGGTGTGACCTTGCAACTGCATCAACCTGGCGTGTTGGAAGTGATCCCGGCCGAGCAGGATCAACAGACTCAGCACATTGTGATCTGCGCTGCACTACATGGCGATGATGCCGCTCCGATCGAGCTGATGGATAAATGGCTGGAAGATATTCAGAGTGGATTTCAAGTGGTGACGGAGCGCTGCCTGTTTATCTTGGCCCATCCACTGGCCATTCAACGTCAGGTGCGCTTTATTGATCAGGATCTTAATCAATTATTTGATGAACAAGCACACGCCGCGAGCTGCGAACTGGCGATTGCCGAAACGTTAAAGGCGCGGCTTAAGTCATTTTTTCAAGGGACAGAGCCTAGCTCGCGTTGGCATTTTGATCTGCAATGTGCCAGTCGCGACTCGAAGCACTATTCCTTTGCTATCAGCCCTAAGTCGCGTCATGCAGTGCGCAGTCGCCGTTTGCTGCAGTTTATCGAGCACGCTCATATTGATGCGGTCATGTTATCTAATGCACCTTCTAACCGTTTTAGCTGCTATTCAGCCGAGCAATTTGCCGCGCAAGCATTGACTTTAGAGTTAGGGCAGGTCACGCGTTTAGGTGAGCATTCGTTGCACAAGTTGGTCGCATTTGATTTAGCCGTGCGTGATCTGATAGCACGCCACGCCCCTGAGCATTTGCCACGCAAAACGGTGATGTATCGCGTGAGTCGCACGATTGTGCGTTTGCATGAAAACTTTACTTTTCGATTTAATGAGAATGTCGAGAATTTCACCACGTTTATGCACGGTGAAGTGTTTGGTTATGATGGGGATAAACCCTTGATGGCTAAAAATGAAGGGGAGGCGATTGTGTTCCCTGATCCTCATGTGGCGATCGGTCAAGCGGCAGCATTGATGGTTTGCAAAGTAAATGCGCGTTATGAGGATGACCAACTGGTGTACGACTGACCCATCGTTTGATCTTGATGAATACCTTGGTATGAACTCCTTTCTATTTAAATGGCTTAACGGTAAGGTTAGGCCATTCTTTTTGCTATGAATGACAAGATGGATTTTCATCGATTACTCCAACAAAAACACCAGCGCTGGCGACGCAGCGGTTATTGGCTATGCGGATTTCTTTTCGTGCTGTGTACGGTTTATCTGCTGGTGGGCGAGCTGTGGCTATCGCCATTTTCTACTTGGTCGCCTTTAGAGCAGCAATTGGTATGGCAACTGCGCTTACCTCGTTTATTAGCAGCGGCAGTGATCGGCGGCTGTTTGGCTATCGCTGGTGCGACGTTACAAGTCCTACTTGGTAATGTGCTGGCTGAACCGGGCGTGATTGGGGTTTCCGGTGGTGCCAGTGTGGCGATGGTGATCTTGCTGCTATTTTTCCCAACGTTAAATTCGCCGCTGGCGTTTATGCTCGCTGCGGTGTGCGGGGCGCTACTGTTTACTTTGCTGTTAGTGAGCATGGCGCGCAAACTGCGCCTCACCACCGCGAGATTACTGTTAGTCGGGGTGGCATTAGGGATTTTATCTGGCGCGGTGGTGACTTGGGCATTCTACTTTAGTGATGATTTAGGTTTGCGCCAATTAATGTACTGGTTAATGGGCAGTGTCGCGGGGGTGAGTTGGTATCAACATTTACTCTCCTTGCTTGCACTTCCGGTGCTGGTGTGGCTTGCGCTCCAAGGTGGCGTATTGGATAAACTGATGCTTGGCGAAGGGCATGCCAAGCAGTTAGGGGTGGATATTCATCGTATCCGCTGGCGGTTAATTCTTGCGATTGCCTTACTGATTGGCGCGGCCGTTGCGCTCGGGGGCGTGATCGGTTTTGTTGGTTTGGTGGTGCCGCATTTACTGCGCTTAACCCTTGGCTCAGAAAATCGTTTACTACTGCCGATGTCGGCATTGTGTGGCGCGTTGTTACTGATCAGTGCCGATTTAGTGGCGCGTTTGGCATTGAGCAGTGGTGAATTGCCGCTCGGGGTGGTCACGACCACTTTAGGTGCGCCGATTTTTATCTGGATGTTGGTAAAAAATCATGATTCGTGTTGAAAGTTTGCAGGTTGATGCTCGTCTATTGCCACTTTCACTGCACATTAACGCCGGTGAAATTTGGCATGTGGTTGGCCCTAATGGCAGTGGTAAAAGTACCTTGCTTGCCGCCTTAGCCGGTATGATCCCTTTTGCGGGTTCAATTCAGATTGATGGGCTGTCCGTCGGCAATGCCAGCTTAGCGGAATTGGCACGCTATCGCGCTTATCTGGCACAAAATGATAAACCCAGCTTTCAATTGCAGGTATTTCAATATCTAGCGCTGTCGATCCCAGCAGGGATGACGATCGACAGTCCTGAGGTTGCTGGTGAAATTGAGCAGATCAGCCGCCTGCTCGATATTGACGATAAACTGCATCGTTCGATTCATCAGCTCTCGGGCGGTGAGTGGCAGCGAGTGCGTTTAGCAGGCAGCTGTTTACAGGTTGCGCCGCGTTTAAATTCGGCCGCACGGCTTTTGATCTGGGATGAGCCCGCCGCAGCACTTGATATTGCGCAAGAGAGTTTGTTATATCGCTTAATCGCGCACATGGCCGAGCAGGGCTTAACCGTTGTCATGGCTAATCATGATCTTAATCGGACCTTGCGCCACGCTGATCAGGTATTACTGCTCGGTAATGGCGTGCTCCATCGTGCGGGTCAGGCTAATGAAGTATTGCAGCCAGCAATCCTGCAAGCGGTATTTGGCACCACGATTCGTCGCGCTGAGCTGGCGGGAGAGGCTTATTTATTATTTGATTAATTGTTTGATTGCTTGAACGCGCCCCACCACCTTCTTAGTGACTAAAAGTATCCCTTCATGACTAAGAAGGTGGCGGGTTGTGTACTCAGAGTTGGGTTAATCAAGCGATTGAACCGCAAATTTACGCACCGAATAAGCGACACGTTCAGCCGGTGTTGGGTAAATCAACGAAGAGCCTAAGTTTTCGATATGTTGCAGACGAGGCAGTAAACCTGCGCCATTGGCAATTTGAATGGCGAGCCCCGGCCGAGCATTGAGTTCCAGTACCATCGGGCCTTCGGTTTTATCCAGTACCATATCGGTGCCGATATAACCTAAACCGGTCATTTCCCAAGCGCTGGCGGCTAAGGTGAGTAACCGTTCCCACTGGGGTACGACTAAGGTTGAAAGCAATTTGCCGGTATCCGGATGATGGGTCACGGGCTTATTAAATTGCACTGCGCGTACCGCTTTACCAGTGGCAATATCAAGACCAACCCCAACCGCACCTTGGTGCAAATTCGCTTTACCATCGGAAACCGAGGTGGAAAGACGCATCATCGCCATCACAGGGTAGCCTTTAAATACGATAATTCGCACATCTGGCACCCCTTCGTAGCTAAAGCCTTCAAAACAGTCATCAAACTGGATCAGATTTTCGACCAGTGCTACATCATTTTTGCCGCCCAGCGAGAACAATCCGGCTAACGCATTACTGATATGCCGTTCGACATCTTGCTGATTGATGGTAGCACCGGAGGGTTTGGTATAAACCCCATCTTGATGTGAAGTCACCACCAAAATGCCTTTGCCGCCACTGCCACGTGCTGGCTTAATTACAAAGCCAGGCCAGTTTTTGACCATTTGATGAATGCGTGGAACTTCCGCTTGATTGGTGATCACACCAATCAATTTGGGTACGGTACATCCGGCCCGTTGGGCAATCAGTTTAGTCTGGAGTTTATCATCCACTAATGGGTATTTAGAACGGTCATTATAACGGCCAATATAAGCGTGATTACGCTTATTCATGCCCATAATCCCTTTACGGCGTAACTTAAAAGGGGAGGTATAGTCCGAGAGTGAAAATGAAAACCACATTATTTCTCCTCCACCAAGGGTTTGAAGCGGCGGAGTTCAGAAATCCGATAGCCAGTATAAGTGCCGAGCAGCAAGATCGCCGCTAACACCACCAATTGTAAGCCAATGAAGTTAAAGGTTAAGTGCTGTACATAGGCGTTGGTCATGGCTAAGTAGATCAAAATCGAAGTGAACAGTGAGCCGCCACCTTGTAATAGGACCTCTTTTGCTCCTTCTTCTTCCCATAGGATCGACATTCGTTCAATGGTCCACGACAAAATAATCATCGGGAAGAACGTGATGGTTAAGCCTTCGGTGAGCCCAAGTTTAAACGCCATCACGGTAAACACCGAAATAATCAAAATTACCGTGATGATCACCGCCGAAATCCGGGCAACCAGCAACAAATTAAGCTTGGAAAGGTAACTGCGAATAATCAGCCCGGTGCCGACAATCAGCAAAAAGCCAACAATCCCAGTGGTGAGTTGAGTTTGTACAAAGGCAACCGCGATCAACACTGGCATGAAAGTGCCAGAGGTTTTGAGTCCGACAATCACGCGTAGAAACACCACAATCAATGCACCAATCGGGATCAACATGATGGTTTTGAACATCGCTTGCTCTTCCAGTGGCAAGCTATGAATCGATAAATTCAGTAGACCATCGGCTTCGACTTTACTGTTGGTGGCTTGTTGTGGTGCTACCGTTTGCGCCAGCATACTGAACATGACTTGGCTGTTTTGACCACCGACTACATCGAGCAGTGAAACGTTTGATTCATCCCAAACTAATAGATTAGGGTGAGTCGGTTGGGTGCCCGTTTCTGGGTTAAACAACATCCACGCACTGCCGTCCCATACCTCATTCATATGCTGAATGGTTTGGCGGCGGCGGCCATCTTCCAACTGGATCACCCCGACCACTTTATTGGGCACTTGCGCGTATGACAGCAGTTTTTGCGCCGCTTCCACTTTGCTCATTTTATTGAGCAGTAGCGAGGCATTTTGGCTTTCGGCATCATTGAGCCCTTTAATTAACTCGCGAGCAAAAGTGATGTGATCGGCTGAACGTTGAGTTGCATTGGCAATCAATGCGATCGCCGCGGATTCTTCAGGCCCATCAAACGTCGGTTTGACGATCTCTTGAGTCGGGGGGATTTGTAGCGCTTTGGATTGTGGGTCAACCAAAAACTGCGCTTTATAGTAGATGGTTTGTGGGCCGCTGGCTTGACGAATCGACCACTCGACTCGGCGTCCTGAATCGGTGTTGAGGTAAGAGATGCCATAACCAGGTGATGAAGCGGTTTCATTGATCAGTGTGTAGCCTTCTTGGGTTAGCGGAGCGGCTAACGAGACCTTCGCTTCTTTGCCTTGTGCGGCAAATTCAATTCGCGCTTCAATATCCCATACTTGGCGAGTTTCGCCAGGGACCCAAGGTACGCCATAATCTTGATGGCGTAAGAGACTGAGCGTGATGCCCACCGTAAACAGTAGCAACACAGAAATATAAAAAGGGATTTTCGAAGTCATTGCTGCGCCTATTTGTTTTCACCATGAATATACTTACGACTGACATCGACAACCGCGATATCACGGATAAACTCGCGACCGAGTAGTACGGGATTGGTCATTTGGGTTCGGTCAGCGAGGGTAAATTGGGCTTTCTCATGGATCGAACCGAGTTTAACCCACAGTTCAACCACCGCACGGCGCTCGGTGCTTTCATTGGTCGATTGACGAATTCGCACATAACGCAATACTGGCGCTTCAATCCAGTTACTGTCAGTTTTTGGGGTTTTCTCATCGGCGAGGTGGAAACGCACCCAGTTTTTGCCATTGCGTTCAAACTCTTCAATATCGACCGCGTTCAGAGAGGAGGTTGCGGCACCAGTATCGATTCGCGCATCAAAGCTCTGTTTGATGGTCTCAATGGTTACACTTTCAATTTCGCCAAGTACGACGTCGTGTAGTGGGGTGGTGGATATGGTATTCGGTTGATTCGCGGGTTTGGCGACTGGCGTTCGTTTTGGCGCTGGCGGCGGCAATTTAATTTGGCTGACTTGCGTTTTCAGCTCATTGATTTGCAGTTCAAGATTTTCAATATATTGGTTTTGGAGACCCATTTGCGATTCTAACTGGGTGATGGTTTGGGTCAAATTGGTTTCGGAGCTTTGAATCGCGGCGAGAGTGGCTTGATGGTATTGCTCGCCACTAGTAAGGGTACAGCCAGAAAGCAGACTCAATGCGGCAAAGGGTGCAATTCGCTTAAACATATGCGACCTTATTTATTGTCTAATCAATGTACAGATAATACGAACCAAGGATGCGTTGAGCATCCTTGGGCGGGTAAGGGTAATGTGATACCCAAATCAACGAGTTAATACTGTGTCAATTATGGTTTTTTAGCAATCAAAATGGCACGGCGAGGTGCTGGGTAGCCTTCAATAGTTTGACTTGGATCTTGTGGGTCGAGGTAATCGGGCAGTGAATTGTGATTCATCCACTCGGTGGTACGCTGTTCACCTACTGAAGTGACGTTTTCATCGACAATACGCACATCGATAAAACCGGTTTTTTCTAACCACACTTTTAAAGCGAGTGCTGATGGAAAAAAGAACACATTGCGCATTTGCGCGTAGCGATCAAACGGCACCAAAACGGTTTGCTCATCCCCCTCGACCACTAAGGTTTCGAGGATTAACTCGCCCCCAGAGGTTAACTGGTTTTTCAGTTGCAGTAAGTGATCCAGCGGTGAACGACGATGGTAAAGCACTCCCATGCTAAATACCGTATCAAAGGCATTCAATTCAGGCAATTGCTCAATGCCGAGTGGCAAAAGGTGTACTCGCTGATCATCGCCTAGCAGTTTACGTACCGCTTCAAACTGGATTAAAAATAGCTCTGAAGGGTCGATGCCAAACACTTGTTCGGCTCCGGCACCGAGCATGCGCCACATGTGATAGCCATTGCCGCAGCCGACATCCAACACCAAACGATGTTTCAGGGGCGAAATATGTGGTAGGAGGCGATCCCACTTCCAGTCTGAACGCCATTCAGTATCAATATGGATCCCGTGTAAATGATAAGGACCCTTGCGCCACGGATGAAAGGTTTTCAGCACCGCTTCAAGTTTTTTCTGCTCGCCGAGAGTGAGCGGCTGATGGTTATGCACGCTCACCGCGGTTTGTAAATCCATCACCTCTGGTTGACCCACTGGAATTTTGTTGAGATTGCGTATCCAGCGATCCAGATCACCATGCGGCTGAGCTTGCCAATCGGTCAATTGCTGAGGCAAGGTGTTGAGCCACGGCTGCAATTTAGGATGTTGCGCGATCTGTTGATAAACGTTGGCGAAATTGAACATGGAGCTTAATACCTACACGATGCTCTCTGCAAAGGTTATGGCTGGAGCTTGGCGCAGAGAGTCGCTCAAGTAACCAAATGATGTAATGTCTACGCTCTGTATCCCCTTCCGACTTGAAGCAGCGGTGTTGGCTAGGTTGGTTCACCCCAATCACATAGTTTGTCTATGCGCATCGGGACTCACTCACTTGCCGCCTGCCTGCAACTCCAAGTGGTTTGGGTATAACGATGGCACTATTTAATGGCAAACATCGAACCAAAGTTAAAACACTGAAACCAGACTTCAAAGCTGGAGAAACCCAATTTAGCCAAGCGTTGTTTATGGGTCTGGATCGAATCTGGACGCATCACATTTTCAATCGCGCTGCGTTTTTGGCTAATTTCTAACTCGCTGTAACCGTTGGCGCGCTTGAAATCGTGGTGCAAATCAATCAATAGTTCATGCGCTTCTTGATCGGTGAACACAAATTTTTCTGACAAGATCAAAATACCGCCAGGGCGCAATCCGGCATAAATTTTTTCAAGTAGCGCGTAACGATCATCTGCGGCCAGAAACTGTAAGGTAAAGTTCAGCACCACCACCGAGGCATTTTCAATCGTAATATCGCGAATATCCGCCTTAATCACCTGCACCGGAGTGTCTGAGCGATAAGCATTGAGGTGGCGTTGACAGCGTTCTACCATCGCCGCCGAGTTATCGACCGCAATAATTTGGCAGCCTTCTTGGTGAATATGGCGACGCATAGAAAGCGTGGCCGCACCGAGTGAACAGCCCAAATCATAAATTTGCGAATGCGGCTTAACAAAGCGTTCAGCCAGCATACCAATCGCAGAAATAATGTTGCTGTAGCCTGGAACCGAGCGTTGGATCATATCCGGAAAGACTTCGGCGACCCGCTCGTCAAAGGTGAAATCGCCAATCTTATCGATTGGAGCAGAAAACAGCGTATCTTTGGGATTCATGCCGACCTCATTACAGCGTCTAAACCTGTGCCAACGCAGCAGGAACAATAAAAGGCGCGTATTTTATGCAAAATTGCCGCGCCTGTCATTACGCATCTTTATTTAGCCAGAAATCTCGCCAACCCAGCCAGAGGGAAAACCCTTTGCCTCAATCCTCTGCACGAGAGTTTTGAAGAATCATTGATTTTAGCGCTATAATCAGCGGCTATTTTCCCTTCCGATCCGCGTTTACGGTTTCGTTGGCGGCATTATTGCTTTAAAAAGCAGCAAGGGATAAGAAAAGACAATAAATTGTACGCTGGAAGGTCGATCTTAGATCCCTTTCGGCGTATAAATGGACCTTTGCTGAAATGGTCGTCTGTCAAGCACAGCATGGCTTTTTCGGGTTAGATTTGATGACTAATTGAAATTGGGAAATTCACTATGCGTAGCCATTATTGTGGTCACCTGAACAAGTCCTTGGTAGGACAAACTGTAGAACTGTGCGGTTGGGTTAATCGCCGCCGTGATTTAGGCGGTCTGATCTTCATTGATATGCGAGATCGCGAAGGTATTGTTCAGGTCGTAGTGGATCCCGATATGGCGGATGTATTTGCCGTTGCTAACCAATTGCGTGGTGAATTTTGTATCAAATTGACGGGTGAAGTGCGCGCTCGTCCTGAAAGCCAAATTAATCAAGATATGGCAACCGGTGAAGTAGAACTATTGGCACGTAGCCTTGAGATCATTAACCGCTCAGAGGTGCTACCGCTCGATTTCAATCAAAAGAACTCTGAAGAGCAGCGCCTTAAGTACCGTTACTTGGATCTGCGTCGCCCTGAGATGAGTGATCGCATCAAACTGCGTGCCAAAGCCTCAAGCTTTGTGCGCCGTTTCCTTGATAACCACAATTTTCTGGATATCGAAACGCCAGTATTGACCAAAGCGACCCCAGAAGGCGCGCGTGATTACTTAGTGCCGAGCCGGGTACACAAAGGCAGTTTCTATGCCTTGCCACAATCGCCACAGCTGTTTAAGCAGTTGCTGATGATGTCGGGCTTCGATCGTTACTACCAAATCGTCAAATGTTTCCGTGACGAAGATTTGCGTGCTGACCGTCAACCTGAATTTACTCAGATCGATATTGAAACCTCATTCATGAGCGCTGAGCAAGTGCGTGCTGTGACCGAGCAGATGATCCGTGAAATGTGGCTTGAACTGCTCAATGTTGATCTCGGCGATTTCCCAATCATGCCGTACAGCGAAGCGATGCGTCGTTTTGGCTCTGACAAACCGGATCTGCGTAACCCGATGGAACTGGTGGATGTGGCTGATTTGCTGAAAGAGGTTGAGTTTAAAGTCTTCTCTGCTCCGGCTAACGATCCTAAAGGTCGCGTGGCGGCACTGCGTATCCCGGGTGGTGCAGCGCTGACTCGTAAGCAAATTGATGAGTACACCGCATTTGTCGCTATCTATGGCGCGAAAGGCTTGGCATGGTTGAAAGTCAATGATCTGGCGGCTGGTATGGAAGGGATTCAATCGCCAGTGGCGAAATTCCTCACCGCAGAGATCATCCAAGCCATCATCGAGCGCACTCAAGCGCAAACCGGCGATATTATTCTATTTGGTGCTGATTCTGCCAAAGTGGTGGCGGAAGCGCTCGGCGCACTGCGTTTGAAAGCTGGTAAAGAGTTGGGTATCACCAATGAATCGGCTTGGGCACCACTGTGGGTAGTTGATTTCCCAATGTTTGAAGGTGATGACCAAGGTAATATGGCGGCCATGCACCACCCATTCACTTCGCCACTCAACTTAACACCTGAGCAGTTGAAAGCTAACCCAGAAGAGGCGCTGTCCAACGCTTATGATATGGTGTTAAACGGCTATGAAGTCGGTGGTGGCTCGGTGCGTATCCATAATGCAGACATGCAAGCCGCGGTATTTGATATTTTGGGTATTACACCAGAAGAGCAAACCCTCAAGTTTGGCTTCCTACTGGATGCGCTGAAGTTTGGTACTCCACCACATGCCGGTCTGGCCTTTGGTCTGGATCGTCTGGTGATGCTATTGTGTGGCACCGAAAATATCCGTGATGTTATCGCGTTCCCGAAAACCACGGCTGCCGCTTGTTTGATGACCGATGCACCGAGTGTGGCTAATCCTGCGGCATTGGAAGAGTTAGCGATTGCGGTTAAGCTGGCCAAAGACAACGCGTAAGCAACGCCTTGCGAAGGGTGGCATTAGCCACCCTTTTTTATACTCTTCCTACTTGAAGTTGCAGTGGTGTTGGCTACGTTCGCTCACCCCAATCGCATAGTTTATCTATGCTGATGTGGAATCGCTTACTTGCCGCCTACCTGCAACATCAAGTCGTTTGAGTAGTTGTCACCGATTTCACTTTATGTAAGTCGGTGGCCGATTGACCTGCGCAGCACGATAGCGCAGAGAGTAAGATGTTAAG
This sequence comes from Vibrio misgurnus, assembly GCF_029635775.1. NCBI lineage: Bacteria > Pseudomonadati > Pseudomonadota > Gammaproteobacteria > Vibrionales > Vibrionaceae > Vibrio > Vibrio misgurnus. The sequence continues at coordinate 1,073,624 of NZ_CP113241.1, forward strand.
ACAGGATTTTTGCTTTGGCTCAGATGTATTTTTATTACTCGGCAATGAACGCGGGTAAATCAACCACCTTATTGCAGTCGGCGTTTAACTACCAAGAGCGCGGCATGAACCCATTGATTTTTACCGCGGCGATTGATGATCGGTTTGGGATTGGTAAAGTGAGTTCTCGAATTGGGCTGGAAGCCGAAGCCCAGCTTTTCCAAGCCGACACCGATCTTTTCCAAGTGATTTCTCAGTTACACCAAATCGAGCCGCGCCATTGTGTGTTAATGGATGAGTGCCAATTTCTCTCGAAACAGCAAGTTTACCAATTGACCGAAGTGGTGGATAAATTGGATATTCCGGTGCTGTGTTATGGCTTGCGCACCGATTTTCTTGGCGAGTTGTTTGAAGGCAGCCAATATCTGCTGGCATGGGCAGATAAATTGATCGAGCTGAAAACCATCTGTCATTGTGGTCGTAAAGCCAATATGGTGATCCGCACTGATCAAGATGGCAAAGCGATTAGTGAAGGGGATCAAGTCGCGATTGGTGGCAATGATAAATATCTATCTGCTTGCCGTCTGCACTATAAGCAAGCATTAGGCCGTTGATTTTATAGCCTTAAAACCTTAAAAAGCCAGACAAGAGTCTGGCTTTTTCTATTGCAATATTTTATCGCTAGCTTAATGAAGTGCAGCCCAACTGAAGGGACAATCGATAGTTAAGTTGCACATGCATCGCTAAATTTCACATCAATAATTAAGCTTCGCGATTTTGGTATTCAGTGCTTGGCTCTTCTTCGATGATGGCATCCACAATCACCGCACAAGCCGCATCACCCGTGATATTGAGTGCAGTACGGATCATGTCGAAGATACGGTCGAGAGCGAACAGCAGTGGTAGACCTTCAATCGGAATACCAGCGGCTAAGAGTACCGCAACCACCAAGAATGATGGCCCAGGAACGCCGGCTTGACCTACTGCACCTAATGTTGCGGTGACGATGATCGCGATGTAAGCACCAATGCCTAAATCAATATTGAACAATTGAGCAAAGAAAATTGCGACTAAGCCGTAGTAAATCGCGTTGCCCGACATGTTGATGGTCGCACCCAATGGCAGTACAAAGGACGCGGTGGAGTTACGTACTCCGAGTTCATTTTTCACTGTATCCATAGTGACTGGCAGAGTCGCCATCGATGATGCGGTTGACAGCGCAACCGCTTGTGGTTTTTTCATCGCTTGGAGGAATTTTTTCGCCGACGTTTTGCTAAACAATTGGATCATCAGTGGGTAAGCCACAAAGCCGAAAATAGCAATCGCTGCGACATAAACCACAAACAGTTTGAACACCACCATGAGCGCGCTGAAACCGAAAGTGCCGACCGCATCGGCCATTAGACCAAATACACCAATCGGTGCAATGATCATGACTTTATTGATCATCCATACCATCGCATCAACCACAGTGTTCACTGCGTTGAGTACCGGTTCGCGTTTTTCTTTGGCTTGCTTAGATAGTGCAATACCCAAAAACAGGCAGAAGACTAAGATTTGCAGGATATTGGCTTCATTGAGTGATTGGAACACGTTGGTTGGGATCATACCAATCACGGTCGCCCAGAAAGTGGGCAGCTCACCTTGGGCGGCGTATTCGGCAGAAAACATGCTTTCCACCCCAGATACATCAATACCTACGCCAGGTTGGAACAGTTCACCCATCACTAGGGCGAGCGCAACGGCGGCGGCTGAGGTGAAGGCAAAATAACTTAAGGTAACGGCACCCACTTTGCCTGCCGCATGGCTATCACCTAGTCCAGCTGCGCCAGAAATCAGCGCGACAGCAACTAAAGGGATAACCAGCATTTTGATCAGATTAATAAAAATTGCGCCTAAGGGAGCAAACAAGGTTGCTTCGTGACCCATGGCCGCGCCGACCACGGTACCGACGAGCATGGCGATGACAACTTGTACGCCGATGTTGTTTAGTAAATTCTTTGTGTTTAACACTTCCGTAACCTCTGTGCTAATTAATTATACATTCCTAGTATTGACCACTAGTGTTATGTCGCTAAATGGGCAAAAATTTTGCTCTTGTTTTTTACACTCAATATTTACATTTGGCAATAAGTGCCGCGAGTGATTTGTCTGTCGTCGAGTAAAAAGCGAGAGATTTAGCGTTTTATAAGCAAGGTAAACGTTTGCTATTGACTTGTGAGGTGGTTTTTGATGCGCTTGGTGGATGACGAATTGTTAATGAAATGATGCGGCGTATCAGGGCGACACGCCGCAAAAGATGGTGGTGCAAATCATTAAGCGTTGTCGAGCAGGCTTAGCTTAGCGATAGATAGGTAGCCTGTTTCATCGCTTGGGTAAAGTGTGCTAATTCGACTAATTGTTGGCTTGGATTATCTAAATGGTGGGCAATGATTTTCACCACCGCCGATCCAGATATCGCTCCCGCAGCACCTGCCTCAAGCGCTTGCTTGACTTGTGCTGGCTCCGATATACCAAAGCCCAGTAGTGCGGGTGGCGCAGCAAATTGTTGTAAACGCTCCAGCATGGTGTGAACCGGCATATTGGCTTTGGTTTCTGCTCCGGTCACGCCGGAGCGCGACAGCAAATAAGTGTAACCTTTACCCAGTTGCGCTACGGCTTGTAGGGTTGCATCACTGGCGGTGGGGGGAGCAATAAAGATCGGCTGGATGCCAAACTTCTCTGCGGCGGCGACGAACGGCTGACTTTCATTGGTGGGTACATCGGCAATCAGCACTGAATCCACCCCAGCTTTTTGGCAACGCTGATAAAAATTTTCGATACCACGGGCGTAGACCAAATTGGCATACATCAATAACCCAATCGGTGTCTCAGGGTTACGAGCGCGGATTTGTGCAATCAGCTCAAAGCAGACATCAGGCGTAGTATTGGCGGCTAGTGCGCGTAAGTTGGCCCCTTGGATCGTCGGACCATCTGCCAACGGATCGGAAAATGGCATGCCAAGTTCAAGTGCATCGGCTCCCGAATCGATCAGGGTTTGCATAATCGCCAGTGATTGCGCAGGGTTAGGATCACCAATGGTGACAAAGGGGACAAACGCGCCTTGCTGCGCGGCTGCTAGACGTTGGAATAGGGCTTGGTAACGGTTCATTACAGTGCTCCTCGCTCTTCAAGTAATTTATGTACGGTGAAGATATCTTTATCGCCACGCCCCGATAGGTTAACCACTAACAATTGCTCTTTATCTGGCTCGGCATAGGCCATTTTAATTGCATAGGCTAAAGCGTGAGAGGATTCTAGTGCTGGGATAATGCCTTCTCGGCGTGCCAAAACTTGGAAAGCGTCGAGCGCTTGATCATCGGTAATACTGTCATATTCGGCGCGGCCGATCGCGTGTAGGTGAGCATGTTGCGGGCCGACTGATGGGAAATCGAGTCCAGCCGAGATCGAGTAAGACTCTTCAATTTGCCCATCACTATCTTGCATTAAGGGAGCTTTCATACCAAAGAAAATGCCGGTTTTACCATGTTTGAGTGGTGCACCATGCTGATGGGTTTCGATCCCTTTGCCTGCTGGTTCTATTCCAATTAAACGTACCGATTTTTCTTCGATGAAATCAGCAAACATGCCAATTGCGTTAGAGCCACCACCGACACAGGCGATCACCGCATCGGGCAAACGACCTTCCCGAGCGAGGATCTGATGTTTGGTCTCTTCACCAATCATGCGCTGAAATTCACGCACGATAGTGGGGAATGGGTGCGGTCCCGCTGCAGTGCCAAGCAGATAATGTGCGGTTTGGTAGCTAGCTGACCAGTCACGCAGTGCTTCGTTACAGGCATCTTTTAGCGTGGCAGAGCCGGAATGCACCGGGATCACGGTTGCGCCCATCAAACGCATCCGAAACACATTTGGACTTTGGCGCTCCACATCTTTGGCACCCATGTAAATTCGACATTTTAAACCGAGTAAGGCGCAAGCTAAGGCGGTGGCAACCCCATGTTGGCCAGCTCCTGTTTCGGCGATGATTTCATCTTTACCCATGCGCTTAGCCAACAAAGCTTGACCGAGAACTTGGTTGGTTTTGTGCGCGCCGCCGTGTAGCAAATCTTCGCGCTTTAAATAGAGTTTGGTCTTGGTACCTTGGGTAATATTGCGAGTGAGGGTTAGCGCCGTCGGCCGTCCCGCGTACTCTTGCAGTAGCGCCATAAACTCAGCGCGAAAGTTTTCATCTTGCTGGGCATCAATAAAGGCTTGTTCCAACTGATCGAGCGCTGGAACCAAAATCTGTGGTACAAACTGTCCACCAAATTCGCCAAAATAGGCGTTTAACTTAGCCATGCTTACATTCCTTTTTTATGCATGTTGCCATGCTGATCATCTAATAATTCCGTAACTGTTGAAAAACCTGTTGCAGCTTGTTGGCATCTTTTTGGCCGGGAGCGCTTTCTACCCCAGAATTAAAATCCAGCCCACGGCAGCCAAGTTGTGCTGCTTGAGCAACATTCTCAGCACTCAAACCACCAGCGAGCATCAGGTCGTGATGTTGAGGCAGTAAACGCCAATCAAAACTGTGCCCTGTACCGCCGCTTTGCGCGCCGATTTGGGCATCGAGCAGATGACGGTCGATCGATTCTGTGAGTAACTGAGGCAAAGTATCACTGACCCCATACGCTTTCCAAATTTCAATCGAAGCGGGCAGGGTAGCACGCAGTTCGCGCACATATTGTGCATTTTCCTCACCGTGCAGTTGCACCGCAAATAAGCCAAGTTGGCTCGCGATATCAGCGACTTGTGCCGCGGGATGATTTTGAAACACCCCTACATAGTGTAGTGGTGCACCGCACATCGTCAGTCGAGCCTGTGCGACATCGACAACGCGTTTGGACTGCTCAACAAAAATCAATCCGCCAAACACGGCACCAGCTTGGTAAGCTTTAGCTGCATCATTCGCACGAGTGAGGCCACACACTTTATGTTCACCGAGCACTATTTTACGCACCGCCAGTTCAAGATTCGCTTGCGCCATTAGCGAGCTGCCAATCAAGAAACCATGGGCAAATGTCGCTAAATCACGCACCTGTTGATGAGTGTAAATGCCTGATTCAGAAATGATGATAGTTCCGGCTGGAATGAGCGGAGCCAACTGCTTGGTGCGATTCAGATCTGTGCTTAAATCACGCAGATTACGGTTATTAATGCCGATGACTTTCGCGTTTAGAGCGAGCGCGCGATTCAGTTCTTGTTGGTTACTGACTTCGGTGAGCACTCCCATACCCAGATCGTGGGCCACCGCCGCCAGTTGACGATATTGATCATCATTGAGTACCGACAACATCAGCAAAATCGCATCCGCTTGATAATGGCGCGCCAAATACACCTGATATGGATCAAGCATAAAATCTTTGCACAATACGGGTTGGCTAACTTGGGCACGCACTTGGGGCAAAAATTCAAAACGACCTTGGAAATACTTCTCATCGGTGAGGACAGAAATGGCGTCAGCGTACTTGTCATACACGCAAGCTATTTCATCTAGATCAAAATTAGCTCGGATCAGCCCTTTTGAGGGTGAGGCTTTCTTGCATTCGAGAATGAATACGGTGTTATCACCGCTCAAGGCTTGATAAAAATCACGATCTGAGCGAGTTAATAATGGATGAAAACTAGCCAGAGGTTGTTTGGCTTTGCGCTCTGCAATCCATTGGTATTTGTCGTTAACAATTTTGACCAGCACTTGCGCCATTTGCGCGGTGTGTTGGGAAATATGCTCAGATAATTGTTCGGACATGCTGTTTAACCTCGTTGTGCTAACTGCTGAACTAAAGCGTACGCTTGGCCCGATTTCATCACCGCTAGTGCTTGCTCGGTATTGGCCTTGAGATCGGGTTGGCCACATAAATGCAGTAGCAGCGCTACATTGACGGCTACCGCGGCCATCTGCGCGTCACTGCCATTACCGGTTAGAATTTGGCTGATGATGGCACGATTTTCAGCGGGGCCTCCACCACGAATCGCATCTAATGGGTAGTGGTTAACGCCAAAATCTTGTGGGGTGAGTGTGTACTCAATCAATTGGCCCTGCTGAAGCTCTATCACTTGGGTTGTTCCATGAATCGCCACTTCATCTAATCCTGAACCATGTACCACGGCGGCGCGCTGCAAGCCCATATGTAGCATGGTTTGTGCAATCGGACGCAGCAATTCAGGACTGTACACACCCATTAATTGAATGTTGGGGCGAGCAGGGTTAATCAGTGGGCCTAAGATATTGAAAATAGTTCGAGTTTTCATGCTTTGGCGCACTGGCATCGCATGGCGCACGCCACTATGGTAGTGAGGAGCAAATAAAAAGGCCACTCCGAGATCGTCCAATGCTTGACGTGACTGCTCGGCACTCATGGTAAGGTTGATGCCAAATGCGCTGAGCAAATCAGACGATCCGGATTGGCTTGATACACCGCGGTTGCCGTGCTTGACGACTTTCACGCCGCAGGCTGCGGCAACAAACGCCGCGGAGGTTGAGATGTTAATGGTGTTTGAGCCATCACCGCCAGTGCCGACAATATCGGCAATATCGTATGTTGGGCGTGGGAATGGATTGGCGTTAGCCAGTAGCGCTTTGGCCGCTCCGGCAATTTCATCCGGTGTCTCACCTTTGATTTTCAGCGCGGTCAGCGCGGCGGCCATTAACATTGGATCGATTTCACCACGAATAATTAGGTCGAAAAGCTGTTGGCTTTCGAGTTGGCTTAGCCCTTGTTGCTGATACAGTTTGTCCATTATGTTATGCATAACATTCTCTCCCTGTGCGGTTATGCGAATTGAGTGTCGAGCCGTGGGGCAGAGCATGCCCAGCCAAGCACGTTAGCCAGTAACGCGGCACCGTGGGTGGTCATGATCGATTCCGGATGAAATTGTAAGCCACATACTTTGTCGGTTTCATGCACCACTGACATCACTAAACCGTCGACTTGTGCGGTAATCGTCAGCGCACTGGGTACTTGGGTGGCGACTAACGAGTGGTAGCGTGCAATCGCCAGCGGTGAAGGCAGGCCGCGATAAATGGCGTGATTTTGGTGCTCCATCATCGACACTTTTCCGTGCACGATGTCACCTGCACCCGCCACCACACCGCCGTAGGCTTCGACAATCGCTTGATGACCTAAACAGATGCCAATCAGTGGCACGCGACCTTTTAAGCGTTGCAATAGCTCGGGCATGCAACCTGCGTCAGAGGGGGCTCCGGGGCCCGGGGAGAGCACCACAATTGGCTGCTCTAACTGTGCTAATGCTTGCTCAATTACCTCGACCGCGATGTGATTGCGATAAATCGTCACTGTGTGGCCGAGCGAGCGAAATTGATCGACCAAGTTGTAAGTGAAAGAATCAAAATTATCGATAAACAGAATATTAGCCATGAGCGCTCCTTAATTTGCACCGATAGTCTGATGTGCACTGATAGTTTGGTGTGTAGCGATCGTTTGATTTGAACTAATCGTTTGAGTTGAACGGTTCGCTTGGTGTGCATCGACTATCGCAGAGATCACCGCTTGTGCCTTACTGCGTGTTTCATCGGCTTCTGCTTGTGGATCGGAGTCGTAGACCACTCCAGCACCGGCTTGTACTTGGGCGATGCCATTTTCAACATAAGCCGAGCGGATCACGATACAGGTATCCAGATCGCCCTCGCCAGTTAGGTAACCAACTGCGCCGCCGTAGCTGCCGCGGCGAGTTTGTTCGACATCACGGATCAACTGCATGGCACGAATTTTTGGTGCGCCAGTCAAGGTGCCCATATTCATACAAGCTTGGTAAGCGTGCAGCGCATCGAGATCGGTACGTAATTGCCCAACCACGCGTGACACCAGATGCATCACATGGCTGTAGCGATCGACTTGCAGTAAGTCGGCGACATGGCGGGTTCCGGCTTGACTGATACGTGCCACATCATTACGCGCCAAATCAACCAGCATCATGTGTTCGGCGTTCTCTTTTTTATCACTGCGCAGTTCCAGCTCCATGCGGCTATCGAGATCAAAATCAAGGCTACCATCGGCTCGTTTGCCACGCCGGCGGGTGCCTGCAATCGGGTAGATTTCCACTTGATTGGTGTGCCGCTCATATTTCAGTGCACTTTCCGGTGATGCTCCAAACAGCGTAAATTTTTGATCCTGCATATAAAACATATAAGGGCTAGGATTGCTTTGTTTGAGGCGTTGATAAGCGGCCAGTGGTGAAGGACAAGGTAGCTGAAAGCGGCGTGATGGCACCACTTGGAACACATCACCAGATACGACGTATTGTTTAAGCGAGCGCACCAGCGCACAAAATTCGTCATCACTGATATTGCTAGTCACGGTGACATCGGTGAGTGGCTCAGCGAGCGGTAATGGCAGAGTTTGATGAGCTTGAGCGCGAATCTCACGCATACGACTTTTTAGCTGGCTATGTAGGCCAACGCTGGGCTGAAATTGAGTGGCTTGTAGCTGGCAAGTTTGCCGTTGATGATCGATCACCATCAAGGTTTCCGCCACATAAAAAACGGCATCAGGGCACTGATTATTCGCAGGTACAGTGCCTAGCGGCTCAAAATTGGCGACCAAATCGTAGGCAAATAAGCCACCGAGAAACAGCGCAAATTTATGTTGTCCGGTGAGATCAAAACTGTGCTGCACTAAACGCAAGGCATCAAACGAAGAGGCTTCGCGCAAGCGTGCATCTTCATCTAGCCCATCACAGGGGGCGCTAAAGGTTAAGGTGAGCTTGGCTTGCTCTATTTGGTGTACCACGTTCTCGGTAAGATTGGCGGTAATAATCTTTAGTAGCGCTTGCCCGTTTGCGCTCAGTGCATGATAGGTCACTTGATGGCCTTGGCACACGATCCGTACCGCTGCATCAATCAGCAGTAAGCTTTTTAGGTTTTGCTTGGAGTCAATTTCCGCGGATTCCAGCAGTAGGCAATCACTGCGATCAGCGCAAAGTGCGTAAAATAGCGCGGTCGGATCTTGTGTATAAGGCAGTTCACTATACAGCACCTCAAGCGGCGCAGTTTGATGGATATTGATGGCCTTATTCATAAGATCTCCTTAAACATGATTCGACGTGGTGATGCAATCAGTATCAATAAAAAGCCGACTATCGGCTGCCACTCGTGCTGGCGTGAAATTGGCTTTATGGTTTGGGTTAAATTCTTGTAACATAGCCAATCTGAATCAAGCGCCTTGCATTTGTGTACTAGTAAACTAGTGCGAGATTAAAAAGTCAAGCCTAAAAATCAAGCAAATATAAATATGAGAATAGATCTGCACAGTCACACCACCGCTTCTGATGGGCGGTTTACCTATCAGCAATTGATTGATCGCGCGATCAGCTTTGAGATTAATGTATTAGCGATCACCGACCACGATACCGTGGCGGCTTTGGGTGATGCGCGTGCTTACATTGATCAGCAGCAATATCCACTACAATTGATTGATGGAATTGAGATATCGACCGTTTGGCAAAATAAAGATATTCATATTGTCGGTTTAAACATCGATCCTAATAGTGCGGCATTACAGCATTTAATTGCCGAGCAACAACAGCGGCGTATTGAACGTGGTGAATTGATGGCGCACCGTTTGCAAAAAGCCACGCGTGAAGGGGTATTAACCGAGGTGCAGCAGATTGCGGCTGGCGCGCCGTTAACTCGAGCACACTTTGCCAAATGGCTGGTGGATAATGGTTATGCAGCAAATATGCAGCAAGTGTTTAAAAAATTTCTCACCCGAGATAATCCCGGTTATGTGCCGCCGAACTGGTGTTCGATGAGTGAAGCGGTAAGGGCTATTCATGCCGCAGGTGGCCAAGCGGTATTAGCGCATCCTGGACGATATGACTTGACGGCTAAATGGCTTAAGCGCTTAATGAGCGCATTTGTGGAAGCCGGTGGTGATGCCATTGAAGTGGCTCAACCGCAGCAGTCGCCACAGGAAAGACGTATGTTGGGTGACTATGCGCGCGAATACCAATTGCTTGCCTCACAAGGCAGCGATTTTCACTATCCTTCACCTTGGATGGAGTTGGGGCGCAATCTTTGGTTACCAGCTGCGGTTGAACCGGTATGGAAAGATTGGTATTTAGCAGCAGAGCATTCATCTCTCAGCCCGTTATCTGCAAGCCCTTTATCTCTAAGCGATAGAGTCGAGAGACTCAATGAAGAGGAACAACCATGAGTCAGTATTTTTACGTTCATCCTGAAAATCCCCAAGTTCGTTTGATCCAACAAGCGGTGGCGATCATTCGCAATGGTGGATTGGTCGTCTATCCGACCGATTCTGGTTACGCGCTCGGTTGCCAGTTAGAAAATAAACATGGCATGGAGCGTATTTGCCAGATCCGTCGTTTGGATGATAAGCACAACTTTACTTTATTATGCCGTGATTTGTCGCAGCTATCTCAATATGCCCGAGTTGATAATGCTGCGTTTCGGTTACTGAAAAATAATACGCCGGGGCCTTACACGTTTATTTTTAAAGGCAGCAAAGAAGTGCCTCGGCGTTTGATGAATGAAAAGCGTAAAACCATTGGTATTCGGGTACCGGATAATCAAATCGCATTGGATTTGCTCGAAGCATTAGGTGAGCCGTTAATGTCGACTTCGCTGATTTTACCTGGCAACGATTTTACGGAATCGGATCCCGATGAAATCCGCGATCATTTAGAACATGCGGTCGATGTGATCCTCAATGGCGGTTACTTGGGCCAGCAACCCACCACAGTCATTGATTTCAGTGATGATGAAGTGGCGGTGGCGCGGATCGGCTCTGGTGATCCTAGCCCCTTTCAATAGTGGAATGATCCGGTTGCGCTGCACTGACAAAACGGATGCTTTTATCGATAAAATTTGCGATACTACGCGACCGCGATTTTAACATCGCAACCCGTCATTCGACGTCTGAGAAGACGACACATAGGTAGATAAATGAGCGAAAAGTTACAGAAAGTTTTAGCACGTGCTGGTCATGGTTCTCGTCGTGAGCTTGAAGCTCTGATCCGAGCTGGGCGCGTAAGTGTTAATGGCAAGGTAGCTGTACTGGGTGAACGCCTAGAAGATGAGATTGCGGTCGTGCGCATCGATGGACACGTGGTATCGGCTAAAGCACCAGAAGAGGTGATTTGCCGAGTTTTGGCTTACTATAAGCCAGAAGGTGAACTGTGTACCCGTCATGATCCAGAAGGTCGTCGCACCGTATTTGACCGTCTGCCGAAAATTCGTGGCTCACGTTGGATCTCAGTTGGCCGTTTGGATGCGAACACCTCCGGTTTGTTGCTGTTTACCACTGATGGTGAATTAGCGAACCGTTTGATGCACCCAAGTCGTCAGGTTGAGCGTGAATATTTAGTGCGCGTATTTGGCGATGTCAACGAAGAAAAAGTGCGTAACCTGGTTCGCGGTGTGCAGCTCGAAGATGGTATGGCGCGTTTTGAAGATGTTATGTATGCCGGTGGTGAAGGCATCAACCATACTTTCTATGTAGTGATTAACGAAGGTCGTAACCGTGAAGTTCGCCGTTTATGGGAATCGCAGGGTACTACGGTAAGTCGCCTCAAGCGTGTGCGTTACGGTGACATCTTTTTGGATAAAAAACTGCCACGTGGTGGTTGGATGGAGCTCGATCTCAAGCAAGTCAATTACCTGCGCGAGTTAGTTGAACTGCGTCCAGAGAAAGAAACGGTGTTGAACTTAGCACCAGATGCCGCCACTCGTAAGCGTGAGCGTACCCGTAGCCAAAAAATTCGTCGTGCCGTGCGTCGTCACGAAGAGAGAATTACTGCAACTCCAGGGCGTAGTGGTAAAGCGGCTGCGCGCCGTAAGCCGGGAGGTGAGTCAAGTTCACGTAATAAAGCGGCCAATCAGCAGCAGAATACGCGTAAACCTCGCGGCTAATTATCGCTAGGATGCTTTCGAACCGTAAGCCAGTCAAATTGACTGGCTTTTTGCTGGCGGTTTTCTATGTTTCGCTTGCTCTTATTGAGTTAATTCAACCAAGTTCGCCGGACGATAGTAAACCGATTTTAGGACTTTGCCTTGACGAACGGTTTTTGACGCAGAGATAAAGTCTTGTGCGCATTTGGCAATAATATACTCCCCTTGCTGCACCGCCATCAGCTTAATACCTTGCTCGGCATAGAATTGTTCGGTCTCTAAATATTCCTGCTGGTTGCGGCATACTTTGCTCATGTTTGAACTATGTACTTCATCCCAGCAAGCTAAAAACGCAATATTTAAATTATCCGCAACATGCAACAACAAATCGATCAAATAACTGATGGCGAGATTGTCTTCAATTTTGGCTTGCCCTAAATGCACTAAGCGTCCCATCAGTACGTACACAGTATCGACAATTGCATCTGCTTGTTCGGTTTTATTATCTGCTTGAGCAAGCTCGGTCAACTCTTCAATGGCTAACGACGTGTGCAAAGTATCGGCTTGCGAGTTTAAAGTGTGTGGTGCGGCAACCGGCAGATCAAAGGTTTGGCGAAATTGATGAATGTCACGGTACAGGTGGTCGAAGATCTCTTGCGTCAGCTTAGTTAATTGCATGCTTGCGTTCCAGATGGTATTTAACAGGGCTGCAAGTGTAACAAAGCTGGTGTCGTCGGGCTATGGCAGTGGTGAGATTGCTGGGGGAGGGATGACAAAAAGGCGCGAAAACGCGCCTTGTATGGTTCGATTATTGTTCGATGGTTACGTGGGTTGATGTGTACACTAAGACTGAGCAATCCAGTCAATCATCGATTAAAGGTAGAGTTTTGCCAGTTGAGCTGGCTCTAATTCTTTACCTTCGAGGCTAGCATTCCAGTTCGGGCCAACTAACACACCATCTTCATCGAGGGTGATTAACCAATCTTCCACAAACACATCAAACGGGATTTCAACGACTTCAAAGTCCGCCCATTCTTCCACGTTGTGAATTTGTGCATCAGCTTTGGATGACCAAAAAGGCATCACTTCACTTTCTGCAAATTCTGTTGATTCACAAGAGAGCCAGCCTTCTTCGTTACGTAATCCCCAAACCAATTGGTTTACTTGGGTTTCTTCAATAAACAGCGCTAAATTCGCGTCGATATCTGCCGTTAATTTGCTCATTTTGTTCTCTCGCAGTAGATAATGTGGTAAGGGTAGCACTTTCATTGCACAATGCCCATGCTGATCGCAGTGCTGGTCATAAAAAGGCGACACCTTGTATCGCCGTTTTAAGCGATTAGAAGGTAATTTTGACGTTTAACCCGTAGTACTGTGAGTCGTAGTTTGCGCCGGCATCCATCGCATACTTTGCCGCTTCTGGGTTGTTGGCCCAAGGGTTGCTTTGGAAAGAGACATCGGCCGAACCACCCCAAGCATCGCTCACCCAGCCATGAATATGACCGATCGGATTGAGGAAAAACAGCGTAACATCACCGGCTGCGTTTGAACCCATGACTTGGCCGCCATTGGCCACAATATTTTGTTCGGCATCAAACATCAGTTCGCCAACCACTGCTCCAAAAAATGGGGTGATAAAAATATCTTGCCATGACGGGATTTCGGCAAATGATTCAACCCCATATTCCCAGAAGAAGGTCGACATGGTGGCTGAGTAAAGGAAAGACTCAAACTCATTAAATCCAGCATGACGTGCAGCAGTGTAATAAACCCCACCGAAATAAGGGTGCATAATGTAGTTCAGAAAATGCTCGTCACGATCCCAAGTTGGGCCAGAAGTGACGTTATCTTTCCATTTTTTACCAAGGTTGCTCAGTTTGCGATCATCTGCATCCCATTTGGTGATCGATTCCGGGAGCAGTGTCATCAACCCTGCGGTCATGACACTTAGGCCTAAAATGGTATAGGTTTGACCTGTGAGATAATCCCAGTCCCGGCTGTCTTGCACCAGTAAATATTTAGGCAGTGGATCATCTAACCTTAGTGTTGAAGCATCGTTAACACTCAAAGAAAAAGCAGGGTTGAGCGAATCGGTATAATAATTGCTTGAGTAGCAGTTGCTCTGTTCACAGCCCAATTGGTAGGCAAAATCAGATTGGAAGTTCACATCTTGTTGTGCGTTTACGCAGGCGGAAAATGTCAACAACATCATGGGTGTGATGTTTTTCTTGAGCACAGATGTCTCCAGTTATAGGTGATAGGTCGATCAGGGTCACAATTATCCATAAAATTGATCAACAAGAAAACCGCTAATTAACGGTTGTACGAAATTGCTTGATCAATAACATTTTCTTGTCGATTGGCTTATTCTTGGTCAATAGAAATGCAGTATTTACATCAGGATGGCAAATATGTTGAAAATAATCATGCTCAGTACCGGTGAAGAGGTTTTACACGGTGATATTGTCGACTCGAATGCTGCTTGGTTAGCGCGTGAGTTTTATCAGCATGGCTTTCCTCTGTATAAACGTTCTACGGTTGGTGATGCACTATCGGCGTTGGTGGAAGAGTTAATGATGCTGAGTTTTAACGCGGATGTGGTGATCGTCAATGGTGGGTTAGGCCCAACCAGTGATGACATTACCGCTCAAGCCGCGGCCCAAGCGGCTGAGCAGCCGTTACAGCTCAGTCACGATTGGCTGGGTCAACTTGAGCAGTTTTTTGCCAACCGCGGTCAAAGCATGCCGCAAAGTAATCGTAAACAGGCGATGTTACCGGCCAACGCTGAGATCATTGCTAACCCGATTGGTACCGCATGTGGTTTTAAAATGTCGCTTAATGATTGTTGGTTCTATTTTACCCCTGGGGTACCGCAAGAGTTTTACCGTATGGTCAGTGAGCAAATTTTGCCTGATCTGCAGCAGCGATTTCCTTGTGTGCCCGTGCAGTGCAGCCGGCTTTATACGTTCGGTTCATCCGAGTCTTCGATCGCAGACAAGCTGGATAAAATCCAGTTACCGGCCGGTTACCATTTAGGTTACCGCTCATATTTGCCATTTATTGAAGTTAAACTATTTGGCCCCAAGTCCGATCCACAACGGCGTTTAAGTTTGCTGAAGATCTTGCATGCTCATTTAGAGCAGCATGTGGTGAGTGTGGATGAGCCAATGCTGGCCAACCTTGGTGATATGATGGCGGAAAAAGGCTTATCGCTGGCATTGGCCGAGCAAGCGACTCAAGGCTGGCTGTCACATTGGCTGCTCAGTGAGCCACGGATAGAAGCATTAGCCGGACATTCATGGGTGCTGAGTCATCGAGTTGCCACTGAGCTGGCTCAACAAGAGCCTCTTGCCGCGGCGTTTGCCTTAGCCGGCGCGACGAAAGATAAATGCGGCACACAAATGGCCTTAGTCACCGGAACACTCAAGCAAGGAGAGGTTTCGGTTGCACTTTCCACCCCGAATGGGGAATGGGGGCAAACCGTCAAATTGGTCGGCCATTTGAGCCAAGCAGAGCAAAAAGAGTGGATTGCGACGCTGGCGGCTGACATGTTGCTGCGTTATCTCACTGGCCGGCCAATGTTTATTGAGTACAGTGGTGTTCAGCGGGTGAAAGAAATGTATTTGCCCAATAGTGCACTGCAATAAATAGGATGGAATCAAAACTGAGTGGTTGAGTGAGGGATGAGTATAGAGGTGTTGTCTCAAAATAGATCCGTTACAGTTGGTGTTGATGAACTACACTCCATTAAGGACCCAACAGTGGCGGCAGGAGGCTGACATGTTTCATCACTCAAAAATCTTGGTATGGTACAAAATTGCCAGCCAAAAAATGGTATTGGGAGAGGTTTATAGCAACGCAACGGAGGATGTGGTTGCGTTGTGGCTACACGCGCCAACTCAATTTGATCATACGAGTAATCAAGGTTATTGGTTATCGCTGTTGGATGATGGCGGTCGTGAAATTGGTCATAAATGGGTATCCATGCGTACAGCGGATGCGATGTTGGGTGGTGTGAAGCTAGCCAGAGCTTAAGCTCTGGCTAAATTGCGTTGATAAACGACTTGTTCTAATTCTAGTGGCGTTTTTGCACGGCAAATGCAAGGTAGTATCTCATTGGCTTGAGTATAAGCCATCGCAAAACCAACATACTCGACCTCACCAGCGACTAACTGGCAACGACAGGCACCGCAGTGCCCATCGCGACAATTGTATTCTGGTGCCAACCCTGCCTGTTCCATACTCTCAAGTAAAGTAAGACTCGGAGTCGCTTCAATGGTCAGCAGTTTGTTGATTTTAATCGCGGCCATTACAGTTCAAAGCCCTTAAAGTCATCGCTGCTGACTTCGTTATCGATCTGACCGACAAGGTAAGAGCTGATCTCGGCCTCTTGCGGTGCAACTTGCACGTTATCAGAGGAGAGCCAAGCATTGATCCATGGAATTGGGTTATTGATCGCGCTTGGGTAAGCAGGCTCTAAACCAACCGCTTGCATACGTATATTGGTGATGTACTCCACGTACTGACACAGAATATCTTTATTGAGGCCAATCATTGAGCCGTCTTTAAACAGATACTCTGCCCACTCTTTCTCCTGCTCGGCGGCTTCTTTGAACAGATCAAAACTCTGTTGTTTACACTCTTCAGCGATGTGTAGGAAAGTAAAGTCATCCATTCCATTACGTAGCAGATTGATCATGTGCTGAGTACCAGTAAGATGCAGCGCTTCATCACGGGCAATCAATTTGATGATTTTTGCATTACCTTCCATCAACTCACGCTCGGCAAATGCAAACGAGCAGGCAAAGCTGACGTAGAAACGGATCGCTTCTAACGCGTTGACGGACATCAAGCACAGATAGAGTTTTTTCTTGAGCTCGCGCAACGACACGTCAACGCTTGCGCCGTTGACCTGATGCTGACCTTCACCAAAACGGTGGTAGTCATTGGTCAGTTGGATCAAATCATCATAATAGTGGGCGATATCTTGGGCACGCTTGATGATGTGTTCGTTTTCAACGATATCGTCAAACACCACCGCCGGATCATTAACGATATTACGGATAATATGAGTGTACGAACGTGAGTGAATCGTTTCCGAGAATGACCAAGTTTCAATCCATGTTTCTAGCTCTGGCAGTGAGACCAGTGGTAGTAGCGCGACGTTTGGGCTACGGCCTTGAATCGAATCGAGCAGGGTTTGGTATTTCAGGTTCGAGATAAAAATGTGCTTTTCATGATCAGGGAGCTTGCCATAATCGATGCGATCGCTTGAGACATCAACTTCCTCTGGACGCCAGAAAAAACTTTTTTGGGACGGGAAATTAGCACCCATAAGCCACATAAATGCATCTAATTTTACTTAAACTGAAAAACTTGAAAGTGTGAATGTGACATGGTAATGTTAACATAAGTCGTGTTTGGTTAGGTAAATATGAAAAAGTTTAAAAAAACTTATTACTTAAAATATGTGACAACGGAAGAGTTTGGCAGTAGAAAGTTTCCGCTGGTATTCACGTTAGAAGGCAAAGTTAACTTTGCGCTGCTTTTGTTCATTAAAAATGAGTACGCACTGGGTGGCGGCAAGTCATCAAACTTACAACCAGTAATCGATGCAGTTTCGGATATGCTGGCTTTCTTCGAATGCCAGCTAGAAAAGCAGGATGAGTGGCTACGCAATCCGAATGAACTACTATATGCCTATTTTGAAGCAAAGCTAAATGGGACAGTAGATTCGAATGGATACTGCAAGTTAGATCTCTATTGGCAAAAGTCAAAATTAAGTACTGTGAAGAAATTAATTAGCGCTTATATCAAATTTGAGAAGTTTTCTAATACCTATTTGGGGACATCCTTAAGTGGGGTTGATCAAGTACTCATCGAAAATGCACGGAAGACACGGCATATTGACCCTAATCACAGTGGTTTGCTTTCTCACCTAGAAGGAACAGGTTATCAAGACGGAAACTACAATGAATTTAGTGGTGGCAGGTTGCACTTCACATCTGAAAACTACGATGTTAGGACTACAACAGGCTCAAAAAAAACAACGAAGTACTTCCCTCCCAATGAACTAGCACAGTTCATCAAATCCGAACAGAACATCAATTATCAAGCTGCCTGTATATTACAAGCATTCACCGCTCTTCGAGGCTCAGAGGTTGCCAACATTTTAATTTATGATGTTGTTCCTTCTGAGGATGGGTTGGCAGATATTATTGTTTCTGACAATCAAGTTAAAGGAAAAACCTTCGACCCAGACAGTGGTCGGTTAATTGAACGGGAAGCAATACTAAAGCGCCACACGACAACCATTACAAATAAGTCTGGTTTAAGCGAACGAGATATTGAGTTTCTTTCAAGCCCTACTTCAAGAACCATGATCTCTGATAAAGATGATAAGTACTTTGCTGGTGATAAGGCGATGACACTTCAAGTTTCTCATCCGACTTATGGTTATGTGTTGAGCTGGTCTAATGAAATTGCTCGAACCTATTTTAGTGTAGTTTTACTGCCTAAGCTTCTCAAACAAAATAGGGTAGCAGGACACCCCTGGCTTTTATGTCTGGATAATGGTTGCCCAATGACACTTGGTGCATACAGGAAGCACTTTGAGAGACGTTCTTTGAAAGAGCTTGGATTTGTACGACAACCACACTCTCTAAGGCATTTTTGTGGTTTCTATTTAAAGAATGCACTTGATTGGCAATTAGAGAACATCAAGGTATTTATGCGTCACGCCTACTTATCATCAACAGAACGTTATGCTCAACCCACTTCCGCAAAAGTCAGGGCTATGATCGCGAAAAAAGAATATACAGAGTTTAACAACCTAACATTTAGGGAGTTTTTTGAATGAGTCATATCTTCATTACGACTGATACTGATGTACTGAAAACAGGATTTGGTTATATCAATACCGATAAAGAGGTTAGATATAATCCCACAATAGACACCTGTGTCATTGATGAAAAACTAATTGTTAATGTTGGTAAAACACTAAATGATTTTTTCCTATCAGCCTACAAAACGGATGTTGTTAACTTTTTAGGGGCAAATAACGAGAGCGAAATCAAAGAGCATAAAATCAGACCATTGACTATAGGTACAATGAACCGCCTAGCTTCTGATGCTGGTATCAACGATGACACAGAATCAAAACACAGACTAATTGAACGCCTTATTGACGATGGCTTCGTAATGAATGGCGAAAAGTTGGAGCTGTATTATAGATTCGCACAAACCGATGCCTATATCCCTCCAGCCCTCATTGATTTTCAAGCAATGCAACATCAATTGGGTCTTACTGATGTTGGGTTTATAACGCTTTTGTTAGAGTCTCTGTTTAGTGATCTTGTACCTCGGCAGATTAAGAAAAAGAAAGGTAAGCTTGAACTGCCCTATGAAAAGCAGGATTTTCTTGATTCTCCATTTGTATCCTTGTTAAGAGCTTTGGTGTTACGAGCTAACGTTGGCACAAAGGCCGACGATTACTACAAGATCGATACTGGCTTCATTGATCTCTTCGACTCACATTACTTTCATGGTGATACCAACTCATATCAAATGTTTGTTTATCGTTTGAAAGTAAGTTTTAGTCTAGCGATTCAATACTTTATCAAGCATAACGCCATTTTTACACCTTATGCAAAAGCTACAGCGGTTATGGGAAGCACGAATTATTCGCTGATTTTTCCAGAAACAGATGAGATAGCTATTCAGATTAGTGGTGTTGCCGAAACTTTCACTGGTGGCACAGCAGCAGATCAAATGCGCCTATTGCGGGGACTTCGTTGCAGTACAGACATGAATGCCATGCAAGATCTTCCTGAAAGCCTATGTTTTGATTTCGTTCAGTGTACTTTACAAATGAATGAAAAGCTTGGTTATGAGGAGTCTGTAACTGAACATCCTAGAAAGCCATTGAAGCAGGTTATTCTGCATCTTGAGCGAACTGACTCTTATCGTAATCAGTCAAAATTTAAGCAATTTAACTTAGGGGCAATGAGCAAAACTGCCACTAAGCGAATTCTAGAAGGTGATTTAGCGAGAACAAGCACGACTCTTAAACGATATCAAGGCCAGTTGCCAGACCAGATTCTAAATGAGCTAAGGTTATATACGCAGACACATGCCAATGCTCAAAATATGCAGTACTTAAATCACTTCATTGATTATATTGTCGAGTATAATTCAAGAGAAGTGGAACAATTGGCATCAGTTGAGCAACTTGAGGTGTATCACTTTTACCATCCTCTTCATGCTGAGCAATTTTCTTTCTGGCTTTATCTCGAAAATCATTCGAAATTTACTACTCCAAACTCGAAAAAGACAGTATGGGGTCAAGTCCGACTGGCGTTGACTCACATCTTTGATATGAAAAAAAGACAAGGCTCAAGCAAAGCTCTACCCATGCCACCTGGTCAAGAACTTTATAAAGATGCTACAGGCAAGCGAACTACAACATCACGAAGATCAATGCCCAGTGATTTGTATGATTTATGTTTAGAAGTGTTAACTGAAAACGATTATGTTTTTGTCAGAGACAATTTTCCTTCTCTCACTGTTACCTTATACAATCATATGAAGGGTAAGAACGAAACAGTGTTTATGCCTAATGTGGCACATATTCTACATCTACTAATGATCCTACCTGCGAGAACACACCAAGGAAGATGGATTGATGAAGGACTCTTAGATGAAAAAATATGGGATTTGGATCGTCAAAAATACGTAATTAATACGGCTGCTACAGCTAACTTCATTTATCCCGATGGACAAACGCATAATGAGAAATTTGGGCAAACCGCTTTTGTTCAATCTGAACAGGCAGAGGGTACTGAAGAGTTGTCGTTGTACTTCAACACAAACAAGACGAAAGGTTACACACTACAACAAAAAGGTCACACAGGATATTCCGTGCCTTGGGTTGTTAATAGCGGCATGGAAAATGTCGATGCTGTCATCGACATAGTTAAAAGGCAAAAAACTTTTAATGACAAATTCTCACCTAAGCACCTGATCCCAGTCAGAACAGTAGATGAAGATGCGGGTAAATACTCGCAGAAAGTATTTGAGCTGTTACCTAAATTTATACCTCTTTTTCGTGATATATCTGCACCCAAAGTTTCTGTTGTTAGCCCAAAAATGGGTACAATTTTTCTTCCACCCACACATGCGATGGTAAGAAGAGTATTTTTGGCTGTTCTTAAGGAAGCAGAGGCGAGATATAAGCGAAAAAATCCCCATCATGCTAAAAGTAAGATAGCGTTTGCAGAGGATGGGACAGCTTTGTTTGACTTACATAGTCTGCGTGTCTACGGCATCACGGATCTTCTAAATTCTGGTTTAGACAAAGAAATCGTTAAGTTACTCGTGGGTCATAACACCAGTATTATGACGTTGTATTACAGGAAAATTGGTGAGCAGCAGTATAAGAAGGCTCTGTTGGATGCTCAAAGAAAGTCAGGCATTGCTATTGCGAATGAAAAAAGTGTATTGGAATCAGGGGTGGAAAACATTCATTGGATAGACAATGCAACTTTGGTCGATGATTTCAGTTTATTTCTACCAGATTTTTCAAAAGGTGGCCACCCACGGTTTATGAAAGGAGGAGTTTGTATGAACTTCGACTGTCAAGATGGTGGTGTAATAATCAAAACTGGTCAAAATGGGATAGATGTTCCTTCGTTAACAAGTGTTCGAGGTGGAGCTTTTAGATGTGGAAATTGTCGGTATTGGCGTTCTAGCCCACGTTTCATCGCGGAACAGATTTACTATCTCAATGAATGCGCTACTGAGGTTAAAGCTTTAACAGACGAACGCTTTAGGATTTATGAGCAGATAAACGATGCTTACGATAGCTATGAAGAGCCTGAGTTTATCATTGCACGATTAAACGACAAAGCTGATCAAAAAACAGAATTGCTTTGCCATAGAGTTACAGAACTGAGAAGACGACAAAAAATGTTGCAAGCGAGTTTAGACCAGATGGAAATTGAAAGCTCAAAAATGCCTGTAGTAATGAATGAACAAAAACACTATGCAGAGGCATCTTATGAGTCTCTCAATATGTTGGATGCAGCTATGGAGCTTTCCATGCAGGCAGTAATGCTTGGTTTAGATCCTTCCGAGTCAGAGATTCATGTGAATAATCTCGACCAATTCCTCAACAAAATGTTTAACGAAGCTTCAGTTAGTAATCCTCTGTTATACATTCCCAGCGCTGAGGTTAAACGTGCAGCGGTTCTTTTTGCAGCAGTTCGTACTAAAGAGCTTCTGGGTGAAGAGGTTACGGATGATGCATTTACCGACCCACGCTTGTTATTTGAAGCCCCAGAAAAAACGGCGAAATTGATTGAAGGTTTAAAAAAGCTAGATAACGCATTCTCCAACAATACAGCAGGCATTGAACATGAAGATTAATCAAGAAAGATTAGAAAAAGCTGATAGGTATGTTGAGGGCTTGCTTAAAGAGTACACTGATCAGCGGCTACAAACAGGCATAAAAAATGTGAAACTAGCTTGCCGACATCACTTGAATAATGGTATGGCAATAACGATAACATCAGTTGCCGAGTTTCTTCGACAAAACTGTGCAGGAAGACCTGCGAAAGGTACGCTGGATAACGACAGTAAAGGAGTTTATAAACCCATAATAGATACTTATTGTGAGGTCGCTTCATCTCTTCGTAAGCCTGATAAAAAAAGTGAGTCTTCGTCAACAAATTCACCACAAACCAAGATCTACATTAAGCAGCTAGAAAACAGAATTAAGCATCTTGAAAAAATACTAGAGCAAAATTTTAAGAACCAAGGATCTATTAGCGTCAATTCGATGCTTAATTCTCAAATTGATGCACAAGGTTCGGTAGATGTCGTCTCTTCGTCTAAATTTTCTGTTGCGGAAAAAGAAGCGATCAAAAAACTCTATAGTTTAATTGAACTAACCGATGATTTTGCAACAAGAGGGGAGGAAGACCGAACTAGGATAGTGAATGCAAGTGGAAAAGTACTTCTGATACCCAGTGAAGTTATATTGATAAAGAACATCATAGAAGGCTAAGTTAAATGGCTACAGGCGAAGACAATTACCAAGCTTTTGCTGTATGGCGAGCGACTCAGACGGATGATGATTATAGACAAATAGTCTTTAGAGGTAAGCTTAATCGAAATGAAGTGGCAAAAGGGGTTGGTTGCGGAAAATCTGCGTTAAATCAAAACCCTGCTCTCAAAAATGCACTCAAAGAACTAGAAAATGAACTGCGTGAACGAGGTGTTTTGCCAGATCTGACAAATATCGCTAAAGAGAAGGCGGATAAACCCCATGCTTACGACAACACGGTGAATCGCAAGTTACTCGACTCTAAGCGTCTGTCTTCATTAGAGGTTGAGAATATTGAACTGAAAGCCAAGGTCAAGGAACTTGAAAAACGACTTGAGCGTTTCGGTGAGCTGTCTGAAACCTTATCGGAAATGGGATTGATGCCACGATGAATGCCGCTTTGTATCAAGATCAGATGCGAGTCACCAGCATCCATTACTGCACGAATAAGCTCGTTATATTCAGCGGTGTTCCGCTGGTGACAAACTCTTATAAAACCAATAGTGGTAAGTATTACGTCACCATTAAAGCCGACCCCGATAGCATCCCAGTACTTCCAGCGCTGGGTCAGCATTGGTCAGTCAAAGGCGCTCGGCAACTAGAAAATATGGAGGTGGGTGATTATGTAATGCAGCAGCACACTTATGAATCACCCAAGCATATTGAATGCACTTTACCCGAAACAGGTGAACAACTGATACGCTTTATCGCCAGAGAAAGTGACTTCAAAGGTATTGGCGAAAGCAAAGCCAGGGCGCTTTGGCAGCTCTTAGGTAAAGAATTTCATGCAACACTGAGGAATGACACTCCAGAGTCCAGAAAGCTTCTGACATCGATTCTGAGTGAAGATTCGGTGAATGTGCTCTTTAAGGGGTACACCAAATATAAAAATCTGGCACATTGCAACTGGATGAGTGAGCACAACATCCCCGCCAGTGTACAGCAACGACTGCTCAAGCATCACGGTGAAGCCTCCATCGATGTTATCAAGAGTAATCCTTATGCTCTGATGGGCTTTGGTCTTTCGTTCAGTGCTATTGAAGGTATTGTCAAGGTAACGGATTTTAATACCGATGTTGCGCAGGATGATCCAAGAAGGCTCAGCGCTGCTCTGGAAATGGCGATTCGAAAAGAGATTGAAAAAGGTCACACCTACACCACTCATGCTAATGTGCGCCCTTATCTCAACAAGTTACTGAAAGACAAAGTACTAGTCACTCAGGCTTTCCAATCAGGTCATGATAAAGCTCAGTATATTTTAAATCCTGACACAGGAGCCTACCATCCAACGGCGCAACTTCTGATGGAAAGTGTCGTTGCCAAGCGGCTAAACACACTGATTAAGCGAAATGATTTGTTTGATGAAAATGCCAATGCTGCGTATTGCTCTGCGGCTTCGGAGCTTCCCTACGAATTAACTCCTAAACAAATCGAAGCCGTAACAACGTGTCTGGATAATTCGGTAAGCTGTATTACGGGCGGTGCAGGAACAGGTAAGACGACTGTACTCAGAACAGCTCTCAGGGCATATCATCAACTTGGGTTTGAAATACACGCCGTTGCACTCAGTGGTCGTGCCGCAATGAGACTTCATGAGTCCATCGGTTTTGTTACCTCAACCATTGCCAAATTGTTGCGTGAAGACCCTATTGACCCCAGTGTTGATAAGCCCAATCACCTACTGGTGATTGATGAGGCCAGCATGATTGACTTGCCAACTATGTATCGCCTAGTAAATCACATTCACCCCTCTGTACGATTGATATTCACTGGCGACCCCGACCAACTTCCACCAATCGGCTGCGGCAAGGTGTTGGCAGACATCGTTGAAGCAAAAAGGGTGACTAATACGATGTTGGATATCGTCAAGAGACAGGAGGGTTCAACGGGTATCCCCGAATACTCAAAGCTCATCAACCAAGGTGTGATGCCTGAACGATTAAGTACGGGAGCAATACACTTTCACGAAACCAGTAAAACAGATATTGCTAAAGTCTGTTGTGAGCTTTACCAGCAGTGTCCTGAAAACAGTCGCGTCATGGCTCCAACCAAGGCACTCGTATCAGAGATCAATAAACTCACCCAACAAGCCGTTAACCCAGATAGCACTAGCCTTGAGTTCGAAATCAATGGTGATAAGTTCTTTTTGCCACTCCGCATGAATGATGCGGTGTTATTCACGCAGAACCATTATGACAAAGGCATTCAGAACGGCTCACTTGGTATGCTAACCAACGCCAAACCTTCTGGTGATAGTTACGGTGAAGTGACGCTAGATACAGGTGAAAAGATCGAGATAACACAATCCATTCTCGACTGCATGGAGTTGGGTTACGCAATCACCCTACATAAAGCTCAAGGGTCACAGTTTCCACGCATCATCATCGCTCTGCAAAAAGGAAGAATAGTAGATAGAGCATGGCTCTATACGGCAATCACAAGAGCTGAAAGTGAAATTCATATCGTCGGCAGTAGCGATGATATGAAGCAGATTACGGAAGCACTTAGTCACTCTCATAAGCGGAATAGCTATCTGAAAGAACTGTTGAGTTAGCAATTTGAAACTCGTTTATGCCCAAAACCTACTTAACCCTAACAAACCACTCGGTTGAAGATCGCCGAATTCCCCCAAATCATATGAATCTATAAAGCTGCGTCTTTGCGCGGAGGTTATCGGCATTTGGGGATAAAACTATCTATTGTTTCACACAACAGTCTGATATGCGTTGAGGTTTACAATTAGTGATAGCAAGATAGACAGAACTCAATCACTCAAGAAACCGACCTATAAAGCGTTACTTTTTCATTATGCGTATTTCGGTGATTGCGACCATTGATTTTCAATTCATTTACATCAATCTGATTTAGGAACAATCGATGAAATATTTAGGCTTTATTTTGGCATTTTGTATTTGGATTTTTGCCAATGGCTTTTGGGAAATGGCAAAAGCCCCAGAGCATTACAGTTCATGTCAGCAAATAGCGTGGGCACAGAACCAAAATAAAAATGCATTCCGCCCTGATGAATCCCTAGCTTTATGGGTGCTACAAAAAATAAATTGTGACGAAGCTTCTAGTAACAATGCCTCCAAGGATATAGGGCAAAATCCTATGGCAATGGCTTACATATGCTGGCAACTGGCGAACCAGTCGGGTCGTGAAACTGACTCAGACCTGTTTGCTCAGATGATATCTATGGTCAGAAAAAGTCCTGATTTCAAACCTGAACTACATATAGAGTTTGTAGGTTTTGCTGCACAAGAAGTATTGAATATGGATTCTGAACAACGTCAGGGTGTGTACAGCGCTGGTTGTTCTGTACCATTAAACAATATAAAGAGAGCATCAGAACAAGGTATGCTGGACTGATAGCAGTTGGCATTTTGGGTATGATTGAGTTCAATGACTATGATGAAATTGTTTAAGTTCCGTGGTGTGTTCTGAACGTTCAATATTGGACGCATAAGTTATGCGAGTTTCAATGCCGACATTGGTTAGTTGTGAGTCAAAGTGTACTTATATGTCCGATTTTCGGGCTAGCTCTATCAAGAAGGATAATAAGTAATGTTTAATATTTTCAAAAAAAAAGTATCTTCTTATGCATTTGCTTCAAATACTTTGAAAGTATGCCGTTCCGTTCTGATTCATATATCTAGGGGTGAGTTTTCTGTATCCCCTAATAGTCCTGAAGATGGGAATTTAAGTGAACACGAAATAACTAGGGCTATGCACTATGAAACTAATAATCTAACCATGATAAACGCGGTCAACAACTCTCAAGATAAAGTGAAGCCATTAGTTGTTGCATTGGATAATAAATCTACAAATGAAGCCATCCAATATGCTGTTTCAATGCTTACAGAACTAGATAACTGGTGGAATCATTTGATTCCAGATGTTAATGCTGCCAATAGATTTTCAGAGCTGCGGGACATGCATATAGAGTTGAACCAAATGTGGAGAGATACCGAATCTGGGAAAATAATCATGATTGATGATTTCGAAGAACGTGGTTAGCGTGAAAACACCAGCCAACCAACCAATCATTAATTAATGATTGGTTTACTAGTTTTATCAACTTACATGCTCTTTGTATTTGAGGTGCTGCGTTCTACGGGGCTTTTTACGTTTGGGATACTAAACGTTATCGATCGGCTGGAAATAACCTGTTATCGTAAGTTAGGACTTTCCAGCCTGAAATATTATCATATAGCGAACGTCATAGGGTCATTTGGATACTTTGACGTCTATATAAAAGGATTACCCAGTAATGAAACAATTGATAATGCTCGGATTTCTTACACTCTTTTCTTTTTCTGCATACCCTGCACACAAGTCACTAACTGAACTATTCCCTCAAACCAAACTTGGTATAAAAACTAAGCAAGGTATTTTGCGTGAGGAAGGTGGAGCACTCTACATCGGAAACAAAGAGTTAGTAGAGAGCGGTGAATACTTTGGCTTCTCTCTATCTCACGCATTTAATCTCGATGACACAGAAGTGATTATTGTTGGTCTGAATTCTGGGGGTACAGCATGTCCGATGACTTATCGGTTCCTATTTGTTGATAATGATAGTTCAGTTTTTAGTCGAGAAGTCGGTACTTGCAGTGATTTAGTTCGAGTTAAGCAAGTTGGCTCGACTCTTTATATGGAGAACTTTTGGGATGATGGTAGTAGTCTATTTTCGATTCATGATCACCAAGTCGTGACCATTTGGGATTGATCCGCACAGCTAAGTTGGATACCGAGTTAACCGACCTTCCTATACTTAATACTGACAAGGTTTTGTCCAGAAACGTGTTTCAGCGGATGGTCAAGAAAAATCATAAATGTCTAGCGAGTAGTGAGCTGTGCGAGCGTCAGGAGTGGCTTTATTATTTTACTTTACCATCATCCCCTAAACACCCTTTTGGCAGGGTGATGGTTTCACACAGTGAGGCCATCGCCTTGCTAAGCCTAGCGTTTTCTTAAGACACCATCCGTGACAGCTACCGAAATACACTCTGTATGTTGATGATAAAAACGCCCCAGTAAAAACTGAGGCGTTTTTATAAGGGTAACGCGGGTATGTCAGTAATCTAGCTCTAAAACAAGGTCGCTATTCGCCTTGACACTACAAGCCAGTACGTAACCTTCAGGCAAGAAAGCGATTGCGTCTCTCACGCCGACAATTTCTCCCGATTTAAGTTTGCACTTACAAGCGCCACAAAACCCGCCTCGGCATTCTGAGTATATCGATTCACCCGCCTTTTCCGCAGCCTGTAGAATGGTGTCGTTGGCTTTAGCAGTGAACTGCTTGTCGTTCAAACTTATAGTGTGCATGAGTTACAGCTCAAAATCCTTGAATTCATCTTGTCCAATAACATTGTCAATTTGACCAACCAAGTAGCTTGAAATCTCAGACTCTTGCGGCGCAACTTGCACATTATCAGATGATAGCCATGCATTAATCCATGGGATTGGATTACTTGTCGCTTCAGGGAATACAGGGTTTAGACCAACAGCTTGCATACGAATGTTGGTGATGTATTCCACGTATTGACAGAGAATGTCTTTGTTAAGACCAATCATCGAGCCATCTTTAAACAAGTACTCCGCCCATTCCTTTTCTTGTTGGGCAGCATCAACGAACATCTTATAAGCTTCGTCTTTACATTCTTCTGCGATTTGAATGTATTCAAGACCATCTTGACCGTTACGAAGTATATTGATCATGTGCTGTGTGCTTGATAGGTGCAGAGCCTCATCGCGAGCAATGAGCTTGATTATTTTCGCATTACCTTCCATTAACTCGCGTTCTGCGAAAGCGAATGAACAAGCGAAGCTCACGTAAAAACGGATAGCCTCAAGGATGTTTACGGACATCAAGCACAAGTACAGTTTTTTCTTTAGGTCATGGAGTGAAACAACAACCTTTCCACCCTTCACTTCGTGCGTGCCTAGCCCCAAAAGCTGATATTGCTGTACAGACTCGATAAGGTCATCGTAATACTTTGACACGCTGACAGCCCGCTTCTTGATCTCTTGATTTTCTACAATGTCATCGAACACAATTGAAGGGTCGTTGATTATGTTGCGAATGATGTGAGTATAAGATCTTGAATGAATCGTTTCGTAAAACGACCATGTTTCTATCCAAGTTTCAAGCTCAGGGATGCTCACGATAGGCAGAAGTGCAACGTTTGGGCTTCGTCCTTGGATAGAATCCAGCAGAGTCTGATATTTTAAGTTGGAGATAAAAATGTGTTTCTCATGATCTGGCAACTTTTGGTAATCAATTCGATCTTGGCTGACATCAATTTCTTCTGGTCTCCAGAAAAACGAAAGTGCCTTCTCCGTAATCGATGATATCGCTTTATACTTTTCTTGGTCGTAGCGAGCTACGTTGACATTTTGACCAAAGAACATCGGTTCTTTTAATTGGTCATTTTTCGTTGTGTTGAAAGTTGAGTATTTCAAAATATATTACCTTTAGTAATTTTCACATAAATCAATTTTTGTTTGTATTTTTAGACTTATGTGTGTTTCACATAAATGATTCTTTGTCTCAATGCATTGTTGAGCAAAGGGTTAGTCACTCACTCACTTGGTTGTATGAGTTTCTCTGTCACAATTTAAAACTGAGCTGTTTTTCGATCAGCTTTTCGAAAATTTCGTATTTTTGTTGGTCATAACGCGCCACGTTAACCGGTTGACCAAGAAACATCGGTTCTTTTAATTGGTCATTCTTTTTCTGGGTAAAAGTACTGTAAGCCATGGTTGCCTTCATCCGTTTGGCCTCTTGCTTAAGCAAGAGGCATGCAAATCAAAGAGTATTATCTGGTGCTTATAAGCTTAGATCTTACACGCGCCGCTTTCACAATCGTCTTCTGATACTTTGACGCTTTCCGTCTGCTCATCTTTCGCACCATCGCGCGTGTTATGGTAGTACAGCGTTTTTACCCCAAACTTGTAGGCGGTCAGCAGATCTTGCAACAGTTTTTTCATTGGCACTTTGCCTGAATCATACTGGCTTGGATCGTAGTTGGTATTGGCAGAAATCGCTTGGTCAACGAACTTTTGCATAATGCCGACTAAGTGCAGATAGCCATCGTTTGAACCGATGTTCCACAGCAGTTCATAGTTGTCTTTTAAGCGGGTAAATTCTGGCACCACTTGCTTAAGAATGCCATCTTTTGATGCTTTGACCGAGACATAACCCCGTGGTGGCTCAATCCCATTGGTAGCATTAGAGATTTGCGATGAAGTTTCTGATGGCATCAGCGCAGTTAAGGTTGAGTTACGCAAACCATGTTGCATGATCTCGTGACGCAGTTTATCCCAGTCATAATGCAGTGGTTCATCACACACCAAATCGATATCTTTTTTGTAGGTATCGATTGGCATCAAACCTTTAGCGTAGTTGGTTTGATCAAACTGCGGGCAGCGACCTTGCTCTTGCGCCAATTTCATGGAAGCGCGCAGTAGATGATACTGCATGGCTTCAAAGGTGCGGTGAGTCAGTGCATTGGCACTGCCATCAGAGTATTTCACGCCATGTTTAGCTAAGTAATAAGCGTAGTTGATCACACCCACACCAAGGGTACGACGGTTCATTGAAGAACGACGCGCAGCCGGTAGTGGATAATCTTGGTAATCGAGCAGGGCATCGAGCGCACGCACCACCAGATCCGATAACTCTTCGAAATCATCCAGTGACTGAATTGCGCCTAAGTTAAACGCAGAAAGGGTACACAGGGCAATTTCACCGCTTTCATCTTCCACGTTTTCCAGCGGTGAGGTTGGCAGTGCAATCTCCAGACATAAGTTAGATTGACGAACTGGCGCCACGGCCGCATCAAATGGGCTATGTGTATTACAGTGGTCAACGTGTTGGATGTAGATACGGCCAGTAGACGCTCGCTCTTGCATCAGCAATGTGAAGATTTCCAGCGCCTTAACGGTTTTCTTCTTAATGCTAGGATCGTTTTCGTAGCGTACGTATAGACGTTCAAACTCCGCTTGATCTTGGAAGAAAGCATCGTACAGTCCTGGCACATCCGAAGGGGAGAACAGGGTAATGTTGCCACCTTCAACTAGGCGCTGATACATCAGTTTGTTGAGTTGTACCCCATAGTCCATATGACGAACTCGGTTTTCTTCTACACCTCGGTTGTTCTTTAGTACCAGCAGAGATTCGGCTTCTCCGTGCCACAGTGGGTAGAACACTGTCGCAGCACCACCGCGTACACCACCTTGCGAGCAGCACTTCACTGCTGTTTGGAAGTATTTGTAGAAGGGGATACAACCGGTGTGGAATGCTTCACCACCACGAATTTCCGAACCGAGTGCGCGAATGCGTCCCGCGTTGATGCCAATTCCGGCGCGTTGCGATACGTAGCGTACAATCGAGCTGGCGGTGGCATTGATCGAGTCGAGGCTGTCACCACATTCAATCAGCACGCAAGAGCTAAATTGACGAGTTGGAGTCCGTACGCCGGACATGATGGGTGTCGGCAGGGAGATCTTAAAGGTTGACGTCGCATCGTAGAAACGTTTGATGTAGTCAAGGCGTGTCTCTTTTGGATACTTAGCAAACAGGCAAGCCGCTACCAGAATATACAGGAACTGGGCACTTTCGTAGATTTGTCCGGTAACCCGGTTTTGTACGAAATATTTTCCTTCCAACTGTTTTACCGCGCCGTAAGAGAAATCCAGATCACGGCGATGGTCGATAAACAGATCCATCTGCATCAATTCTTCACGGCTATAGTCTTGCAGTAAATGTCGGTCGTATTTGCCCTTTTCGATCATTTTTGTCACATGATCAAACAGAGCTGGCGGTTCGTATTGGCCATAGGCTTTTTTACGCAAGTGGAAAACTGCAAGACGTGCCGCAAGATATTGATAATCTGGTGTCTCTTCGGAAATCAGATCGGCCGCCGATTTAATGATCGTCTCATGGATGTCAGACGTGGTAATGCCATCATAGAACTGAATATGAGCGCGCAGTTCTACCTGTGAAACGGAGACATTGTGTAGGCCTTCAGCGGCCCAAGTGATCACGCGGTGGATCTTGTCGAGATCAATACTTTCTTTGCGGCCATCACGCTTGGTGACAGTAAGTTGTTGGTTCATTCTGCTTCATTTTCCTAACAAAACTGATTAAAGCCGTATTTTGGTATAATTCTAGTAAATGGAATCACGGCTTATGTGATCAAGCTCGCTCTACTTATAGAGTTGGAAACACTATATGTAGGGGCTGTTTGGTGTTCGAGTTACAAGATAGTGCTATGGGCAGGCTATTGCAAGTGACAGTTCAAGGACAGATTGTGGATAAGTGGCAAAATTTAAAAAATCAGTTAGTGCTCGCTTACTGATGATCAAAGGGTAGAGTTGATTGTGAAAAATCGGCGTTTGCACATTGCTTTCTTGGTAACCAGTAACGAAAAAAAATCTCTTGATCTTTAAGCAAAAACTGATCTTAAAAATGGATCGTTTAAAATGGAATCAGCCTAATGCAGCTGCGGCTAAAAAAGCGCGCAATCGGGTGGTGTTGCGCCGCTTTTTAGCGTGCCGGGTCGATTAAACAAGAGTCGTATAGACGATGTAATTGACATCGACATTTGAACCTAAGCGATAAGTATTGCTCAGTGGATTGTAGTGTAAACCAATCATTCCTTGTTCTTGCAGAGCCGTTTGGTCGATCATCTTCATCAGCTCGGATGGGCGGATGAATTTGCTGTGGTCATGAGTGCCAGCGGGAACGATTTTTAACAGCTGCTCTGCACCGACGATCGCGAATAAATAGGACTTAATATTGCGATTGAGGGTTGAGAAAAACACATGGCCGCCGGGTTTGACCAGCTTGGCACACGCTTGAATCACCGAAAGTGGATCGGGTACATGTTCTAACATCTCCATGCAGGTGATCACATCATAGGTGTGCGCATGGGTCAGCGCATGCTGCTCGACGGTACTCTGGATATAGCTTAAAACGACGCCCGTTTCCAAAGCATGTAAACGAGCGACTTCTAACGGCTCTTTACCCATATCCAGTCCTGTGACTTGTGCGCCTTCCCGCGCCATACTTTCGGCTAAAATGCCGCCGCCACAGCCGACGTCCAATACGGTTTTGCCAAATAGGCCATTGGCCTTTTCCAACACATAGTTGAGACGGAGTGGGTTAATTTGATGCAATGGTTTAAATTCGCCCTCAAGATCCCACCAACGGGATGCCATATCCTCGAATTTTTTTATTTCATTAAGATCGACATTATGTGCAGCAACGATCGGTGTGGTAGTCATCTGGTATCGCCTGTATTACGCATCCGAGAGTAGGGTACTTATTATAGCGCGCTGAATAAATCGCACCAGTTGAGATACTGCTCTTGAGAATGATCGTTTAAAAAACAACCATCTAACGTTGCCAATCGTAAGGAATGTGTAAATTGTCGGCACTTAAGACGCAACCAAGGTCACAACCTGATAAAAGGTCAGGGAAAGTAATGCCGAAGCGGCGAAACATGTGTTATATTTTTTCACCTTATATGTATCAAGAATATCCAGCTTTCGACTGAGTTGGCGCTCAATCTTATAGTGAGCCCCATTTGAGTAAGAATTTGGGTATACCGATCAAACTATAGAGGGATAATGGCTCTATGAGCGATCTTGCTAAAGAGATCACGCCCGTAAACATCGAAGACGAGCTACGCAGTTCGTATTTGGACTACGCGATGTCTGTCATCGTGGGTCGTGCTCTTCCTGATGTGCGTGATGGCCTTAAACCAGTACACCGTCGCGTACTGTTTGCGATGAATGTATTGGGCAATGACTGGAACAAAGCCTATAAAAAATCTGCCCGTGTGGTAGGTGACGTAATCGGTAAATATCACCCACACGGTGATAGTGCAGTTTATGACACTATCGTGCGTATGGCGCAGCCTTTCTCACTCCGTTACATGTTGGTCGATGGTCAAGGTAACTTTGGCTCGATTGACGGCGACTCTGCGGCGGCAATGCGTTATACCGAAGTGCGGATGTCGAAAATTGCACACGAACTGTTGGCCGATCTCGATAAAGAAACGGTTGACTATGTGCCGAACTATGACGGTACAGAACAGATCCCAGCGGTACTACCGACCAAGATCCCGAACCTGTTGATCAATGGTTCATCTGGCATTGCGGTTGGTATGGCGACCAACATTCCACCTCATAACTTAGGTGAAGTGATCGATGGCTGTTTGGCTTATATCGATAACGAAGCGATCACCATTGATGAGCTGATGAGCTACATTCCTGGTCCAGATTTTCCAACTGCTGCGCTGATCAGTGGCCGTAAAGGCATCATTGATGCTTACAAAACTGGTCGCGGCAAGGTTTATATGCGCTCGAAAGCTGATATCGAAGCGGATAAAAACGGCAAAGAGACCATCATTGTTAGCGAAATTCCTTATCAAGTGAACAAAGCGCGCTTGATTGAAAAAATCGCTGAGCTGGTGAAAGAGAAGAAAGTCGAAGGGATCAGTGCACTGCGCGATGAGTCTGATAAAGACGGGATGCGCATTGTGATTGAGTGTAAGCGTGATGCGGTTGGTGAAGTGGTTCTAAACAACCTCTATGCCAACACTCAGCTGCAAACTACCTTCGGGATCAACATGGTGGCACTCGATAACGGTCAGCCTAAGCTGTTTAACCTCAAAGAGATGCTGAAGTGTTTCGTCGATCACCGTCGTGAAGTGGTGACTCGTCGGACGATTTTCGAACTGCGTAAAGCACGTGAACGTGCCCATATCCTTGAAGGTTTGGCACTGGCGCTGGCCAATATCGATGAGATCATTGAGCTGATCCGTCGTGCGGCAACCCCGGCTGAAGCACGAGAAGGCTTAATCGCTCGTGGCTGGGATCTGGGTAACGTGGCAGCAATGCTTGAGCGTGCCGGCACTGATGCAGCGCGCCCTGAGTGGCTAGAGCCACAATACGGTATTCGTGATGGCCAATACTTCCTGACCGAGCAACAAGCGCAAGCGATTCTGGATTTACGTCTGCATAAGCTGACTGGCTTAGAGCACGAAAAGATCCTCGATGAGTACAAACAACTGCTCGAAGAAATTGCCGAATTGATGCATATCTTGGCTAGCACTGAGCGCTTGATGGAAGTGATCCGTGAAGAGCTAGAAGCGATCCGTGCTGGCTTTAGCGATGCGCGCCGTACCGAGATCACTGCAGCAACGCACGATATTGACATGGAAGAGCTGATCGCCCGTGAAGATGTTGTAGTGACGTTGTCACATGAAGGCTATGTGAAGTATCAATTACTCAGCGACTACGAAGCACAGCGTCGTGGTGGTAAAGGTAAGAGCGCCACCAAAATGAAAGAAGAGGACTACATTGAGCGTCTTCTGGTGGCCAATACTCACGATAACATTCTGCTGTTCTCGACGCGCGGTAAGACTTACCGTATGAAAGTTTACCAACTGCCGTTGGCGAGCCGTACTGCACGTGGTAAGCCGATCGTCAACCTGCTTCCTTTGGAAGAGAATGAACGCATTACTGCGATCTTGCCTGTCAGCGAATTTAGCCAAGATAAATTTATCTTTATGGCAACCGGTGACGGCACAGTGAAGAAAACCTCGCTAGATCAGTTCGCCAACGTACGTGCTAATGGTTTGATTGCACTCAACCTGCGTGATGAAGACTCATTGATTGGCGTCGATATCACCGACGGTGAAAGCGAAATTATGCTGTTCTCTAAATTCGGCAAAGTGGTTCGCTTTAAAGAGTCGGAAGAAACCGCAGTGGTGGATGAAAATGGTCAACCTGTCCTTGATGAAAATGGCCAGCCAGAGATCAAGTTCAAAGGGGTAAGACCGATGGGTCGTACCGCGGCAGGTGTTCGAGGCATGAAACTGGCTGAAGGCGATCAAGTGGTATCGCTCATCGTACCGAAGAGCGAGGGTGACGTATTAACCGTAACCGAAAATGGCTACGGCAAGCGTACTAGCCTGTCTGAATACCCAACCAAAGGTCGTGGTACTCAGGGTGTGGTTTCGATCAAAGTCTCTGAACGTAATGGTAGCGTCGTCGGTGCTGTGCAGGTGACTGAAGGTGATGAATTTATGATGATCACCAATGCAGGCACACTAGTACGGACTCGCGTGGCGGAAGTTAGCCAAGTCGGTCGTAATACCCAAGGCGTGACTCTGATCCGGACTTCGGAAGGGGAAAGTGTCGTAGGCCTACAGCGTATCGATGAAGTTGAAGAGTCGGAATTACCGGAAGGTGAGGAAGCTCTGCTTGATGGCGAAACACCAGTGGTAACGGATAAGAGTGGTGAAGAAGAGTAATTGGCTTAGCTATTGCTATTCATGATTGCAAACATCCAATCGTTATTAAACGTTATCGCTTACAAAGCCGGACCATCGTCCGGCTTTTTTGATCCTCAACCATTTCAAGTACTTGATGTAGCTCAGTTTTTATCTAGGGTGATTTTCTTGACCGCAGCTATTCACCGCTAGCTACTCACGGCTTGAAAACGCTGGCGAAATACTCTTGGGGTTATCGCTTTGAGGGCTTTAAATTGGCGGTTAAAGTTGGATAAATTGCCAAAACCGGTTCGCTCAGCAATTAAGGCGATTGGTACAGAGGAGCTTGCCAACAGCTCACACGCTTTGCCGATCCGAAATTGTTTCAGATGCTCAGAAAAACTCATTCCATAGTGCTTTTCAAATAAGCGATAAGCTGAACTTTCACTCAAATGTAAGTGATGGCATAAATCGGTGATTTTGATGGCTTGCGCATGGTGCTGTTCAATATATTGCTTGGCTAATTGAATTTTTTTGTGGGTATCGCTATTGCTAGTAAATGCGGTGATCAGATAAGGAGCGACTGAAAGGCGCTGTGCTTGTTGATCATCGGCCATCACCAACAGCGCTTCAATGATGCGCAAGGTTTGATAATGATGGGCTTGCTGCTCAATATTGGTCAGCAATTGGATGACTTGGTGCGTACTTTGCGGGCTGAGATGTAGCCCGTAAGCCGAATTTTGTTGCAGCCGTTGCAACGCTTGAGTGTGTGGCAACACCAGTTGCAGTTTATCCAGCCACTGTTGTTTAAACCAGATAATGGTGGAATGCAGCGTTTTGGCTTTATTTAATCGCTGGCGACCGGCAATCATATGGGGTAAGCCTGGGCCATAGAGTAGCAGAGTACTTTGCTCGATGCCGCCAATCGCATCACCAGCAAAATAGTTACCGACAAAGCGCTGATCCGGGTTTTGGTAGAGGACCAGCTCATATTCGGTGTGGTAGTGCCATGGGCAGGCAAATTCTTGATTATGATCTTGGCTATGAAATTCACGCAGCACCCAATCTTGGCTGATACCACTCATAACATTTTCAATTAACGGGCGCACGATACATTCCTTGTTTGCTCTAAATGGTTTTGGTTGATTGGCAAGTTAGGCTATTTAATGGCCTATTTCTGTCAAACTATCAATATTTTTTGCATGAATAGTATTAGAAGTGGCTCGAATAACATCAATCTCTGAGCGTAAGATTGAGTACACTAGCGCGGTAAATGATGACTGATTACTGTTCCGGAGCCCCCTACCTATGCATCGAGACAAAACTGCCTTACTGTTTATTATGTCCACCTTGGTGACTGGCTTGTGTGGGGCATTCTTTTATCCACTCTCTAGTCTATTTATTGTCGAGGCACTGGATGCTTCACCACTGCAGCTCAGCCTATATATGGTAGTGGCGGTGGTCAGTTCGGTGCTGGTATCGCAGTGGCTTGCTCGTCAATCGGATCGTGATTGGCAGCGTAAGACGATTTTATTAGTCGCGCTGAGTTGCTATTTCATTACCGTGGTCAGTTTTATCTTTATCCGCAGTTATAGTTTGGCGATTGTGATTGTGGTGCTGTTTGCTAGTGTCAGTGGTGCTTCATTTGGTCAACTGTTTGCGCTGGGCCGCGAATATGCGGATCGGCATCTGGATGACAAAACCACTTTTTTAGGTGCTATGCGGGCTGGGATTGCGATTGCTTGGGTATTTGGCCCGCCGGCAGCATTTATGCTCAAAGCTAGTTTCGGTTTTAGTGCCGCGTTTGCGGTTTCGGCACTGATTGTTGCGCTCGGAATCGTCTTGATCGCTCGGTATTTACCGGCGGGTGAGAAAACTTCGCAGCCTGCGTCCGGGCAAGAGCCGCGAGTCAAGTTAGTTCAATATTCGTTGCATAAACGCGCACTGATCACGTTGTATTGTGTAACCTTAGTGTTCACCTTCGCAGCCAATAATTTGTATATCACCAGCATGCCTCTTTATTTATCACGTGAGTTGATGGTGCCTGAGCACTGGTTAGGCTTATTGTTTGGTGTCGCGGCACTGTGTGAGATCCCGGTGATGCTGATGGCCGGTAAGCTCACTGAACGCTGGGGAACCAGTAAATTGCTGATGCTGGGTATCTCCAGTGGCATTGTTTTCTATGCCCTGATGTTAACCCATACTGGTTTTATCGCGATGATGGGAGCACAAGTACTGAATGGTTTTTTTATCGGTGTCTGTGCGACGTTAGGCATGGTGATCTTGCAGGACATGATGCAAGATCGACTGGGAACCGCTTCCACACTGTTTTCTAGCTTACTGAGTGTCAGTTCATTAGTGGCCAGTTTATCGGTGGGCGTTGTTGGTGAATATTTCAACTATTTCAGTACGTTATACGTATCTTTCTTCGGGGTCGTGATTGCTCTATTCTTGCTGGTTTTGTTTAGCCAATTACAGCACAAGGTCAGTCTCAGTCTGGCGATGCAAAGTAAAGTGTCAGTGAGGTGAGTGGTTTGACCATTTGGCGGCGGTAATCGGTAATTATTTTGCGTAGTATAATAATTGTGTGAGCATACTCCCATATCTTATGGCGTGATGAGAAATAATCATTAAAGAGCGTATCCTTTTTGAGAAATGGGTGTGGCGGTGGAGAGAAACGGTGGACAATTCGGTTGTTGCCCAGTTGAAAAAACAGTTTCACGCGCAATTAAGCGCGTGGCAAGCTCAGGCTGCCCCACAATCTAAGCCAACCTTAGCCGTTTTAACGGAAGAAGAGTTACGTCAATTAGAACAGATGTGGGTCGAGTTGTGTGTTTGGAAGCAATCACAAAACGGATAGCGATGCCATTTTTTGAGAGGCATGATTGGATCGATGTCGCTTCCATTTGACTGACTTAATTAACCCAATCGTGATGGTTGGGTTTTTTATTACTCAAAAGAATGAGTTATGCGTTAACAATTTCAGCTCAAGGTGATCTTTTCTTTGAAAAATCGGCTATCCGCCCCCATAGTTAACTCACGAGTAGAGACCCGTTATGCAATTGTTGAGAAACATGCATTTCGTTACTGAAATTCAAGTGAGTATAAATATGGCGGAAGTCAGAGCCAGAGTTGATTTTAAAGTCGGTGCCCAAAGCAATATTGACGCAGAGATCCTATCGTTTCATGGATTAGCATCGGATAAAGAGCATGTTGCGGTGATCTTTAAATCTGCCGATACAAGCCAGCAGGCTCCATTAGTTCGTCTGCATTCGGAGTGTTTGACCGGTGATGTGTTTCACTCTTCACGCTGTGATTGTGGTGAGCAGTTAGAAGAAACCATCACACGGATGGGCGAGGCGGGTGGCATCATCTTGTATCTGCGCCAAGAAGGGCGTGGCATTGGCTTATACAATAAAATTGATGCTTATCGCTTGCAAAGCCAGGGAATGAATACTTATGAAGCCAATAATCATCTTGGCTTTAGTGATGATCTGCGAGAATTTGGTGAAGCGGCGCAAATGCTCAAAGCATTAGGCGTTAATAAAATCCGCCTGGTGACAAACAATCCGAAAAAGATCCGTGAGTTGCAACAGCATGGCATTGAAATTGTTGAAGTGGTACATACGGCAGCACACATCAAAGCGGGCAACGAAAATTATTTAAAAGCCAAAGTTTCCCATGGTAATCATCAGTTAAAACTGTAATTTTCTGCACTTGGTTTGCATCAAAAACGGTATGATAAGGCCCGAAAAATCTAGGGCCTTTTCTCGTTTAGGCGTAACTTCTACTCACCACTCAAAAACCTTACTTATAATCAAAATATCTGATCCGATTGCTTAAATTTAGCGTATTCCTTTGCCATACTGATTGCATGGTTAGTCAGTTGAGTATTGAGATGAAAAGCAGAATTGTTGCGATTGGATTATTATTATTTTCTATTCCATGTTGGGCGATGCAACATTTTGTTGAACTAGGTTGGGTTGACTCGACTTCTCCTATCTATCAGCAGATGATGAATCCGCAAATCACTGAGCAGGTTTATCGGCGTCATGATGACCAACGATTGTGGCGTGATATGGCGAGTGCCAATCGTTTTGAAGATCAGTTAGAAGTGATGCGTCGTGCCGGTTTTAGTCCACTGTTTAGTCGCCAACTCGCGTTGATGCAAACCTATCGCCGGCAAGGAGAGTGGTATGAATATGATCTGTTGGCAACCGATACGCTATTACAGTATCTCAGCTATGCTGAGCAGGCGGGTACTATTGGACTGCGCTGGTTTTTTGATGGGCAGCTCGCTAACCCCCTCGCCGCGCCAAGTGAGGCGGCACTGGTTGCTCTGCATAACGCACTTAGTACTCAAACACTGGCCGATTTGATCGATCAAAATACCCCACAAGATCCTGCCTACCAGCAACTGTTACAAGCTTATCAATCACTGTTAGCGTTAGAATCGCATGCTATCCCACTTTATCAACAAGATGGCCTGAAAAGACCTGGTGATCGGTTAACTGAGCGCCAAGTGCTGTTGCAGCGCTTATCATTAGCCAGTCTAGCCAGTACGGATCAGTATGACGAAATTGACGTTTATGATGGGAATTTAGTCGCACTGGTTAAACAATTTCAAAATATGCATGGTTTAACGCCTGATGGGATTATCGGGCCACAAACGATCAAATGGCTGAATAAGTCGGTGACTGAGCGTCTTGCAATATTGGCGCTCAATGCTGAGCGGCTCCGGCTTTGGCCAACCCAACAAGATTCGTTGATTGTAGTCAATGTGCCCGGCTTTGCGATGCAATATTGGGACAGTGGCCATCAAGTGTTTACGGCAAAAGTGGTGGTAGGGCGCGTTACTCGCCCAACACCTGTGATGAATACCAAGCTAGACTCGCTGATCATTAATCCGATGTGGAATGTACCACGTAAGATTATGGTGGAAGATATCCTACCTCTGGTTAAACGTGACCATGAATACTTAGCGAAGCATCGGATAGAAATTATCCGCGGTTGGGATGATCCTGAAGTCATGGATCCTCGCTTAATCGACTGGGTCAATGTGAATCCTGAGACGTTCCCATATCGCCTGCGTCAATTGGCTGGGGGGCAAAATGCGCTTGGTGCATACAAATTTAATACCCCTAATTCACAAGCCATTTATTTGCACGATACTCCAAATAAGCATTTGTTTAATAACGCTTCACGGGCGTTCAGTTCCGGCTGTATCCGAGTTGAAAATGCGCAACAATTTGCACAAACATTGTTAGCGCAACAGGGGATAATGCTCAGTTCAATGCCAAATGGAACTCAATCGATCGCGCTGAAAAAGCGTATTCCAGTACACATTATTTATCAAACCGCTTGGTATGAGGGTGGCTCACTGCATTATCGAGATGATATTTATGGGTTTGATACCTTTGCGATCGGTAATGGGTGATGGACATCTAATTTTGACTAAAAATTGACAACTGACATTTTCCTATATTGCTCAATGAATAAGCACTTTTATCCGCGTGTTTAGTAATTACTAGCACGTTTTATGCATTTGATCTCGAAAGCAGAGTTCGGTACTTTCCTGTACCAATAAAACTAAGCGAGTAGGTAAAAGTGCAAACAACACGTCGAGATTTTTTAAAATTGAGTGCTGGAGGGTTGATTTTAGCCGCCTGTACACCAAGTATCGCCTTCGCGAGTTACGCGGCTAAGCCAAGAGAATTGGCCTTAAGCAATTTGCATACTGGTGAAAGCATCGAAACGTGCTATTTCAATGGCAAAGAGTATGTCCGTTCCGAATTGAAGCGATTGAATCACCTATGCCGTGATTTTCGCCGTGGTGAAATCCATGCCATGGATAAAGGTCTATTTGATCAATTAAGCCAAATTCAGTTTTTGCTTGGCACGCAAGCGGAAGTTCACATTGTGTCTGGTTACCGTTCCCCCGCAACCAATAAACAGTTGCGCAGTAAATCAAAAGCGGTTGCGAAAAAGAGCTACCACATGTCAGGGCAGGCAATTGATTTTCGTTTAGATGGTGTGTCATTGAAAAAAATTCGTGACGCAGCCCGCAGCTTGCAAGCTGGTGGAGTAGGGTACTACCCGAAAAGTCGATTTATTCATATTGATACTGGCCCCGTTCGGCATTGGGTTGGCGCATAACTTGTCAAAGTTTGCGGTTAGTGACATAGTGCCCGCCAGTTAAGTATCAGACGGGATAGGTTTATGTCTTTACAATATCAAGTTGTGCCAGTCACGGCGTTTGCTCAAAATTGTTCTATCGTATGGTGCGATGAAAGCATGGAAGGCGTGGTGATCGATCCCGGTGGTGATGTAAAACAACTGGTGATGTTGATTAATCAGCTTGGCGTGAAAATTACTCAACTGGTGTTGACTCATGGCCATCTTGACCACGTTGGTGGTAGTGAACCGCTCGCACAACTTTTGGGTGATACGCGCATTGTCGGCCCACATCAAGCGGATAACTTCTGGCTCCAAGGGCTTGAAGGACAAAGTAAAATGTTTGGTTTTCCACTGACGGATGCATTTGAGCCGGATCAATGGCTGAATGACGGTGATGTAGTGGTATTTGGTCAGCAACGCTTGCAAGTTATACATACCCCAGGCCATACCCCTGGCCATGTGGTACTGTTTAGTGAATCGGCACGGTTGGCGTTTGTGGGGGATGTGCTATTTAACGGCAGTATTGGGCGTACCGATTTTCCTCAAGGTGATTTCAATACTTTGATCGCTTCAATCAAAAACAAACTATGGCCGCTAGGAAATGATGTGACATTTGTACCAGGCCATGGTCCACAATCAACGTTTGGGCGTGAACGGGCCAGTAATCCGTTTGTGGCCGATGAAATGCCACTTTACTGATTTTCTCCATGCCCTCAATTCTAACAAGCGCATTACCTTGTGTTATTTGAATAAAATAGAATAACAAGTCCGACAATTATGTCGGACTTTGAGCGAGGCGTTTATCGCTGTTTATCGCTAGAGTGTTAAGCGCTGTGACGTGCCTTGGTTGACACCACGTTATCGATGGTTGGGGGCAGTTTAGCGACTTGCTGGATCAGGAGTGGATTACCGAGCACATAGCTCAATTCCACTTTGGTGAGCAAGGCCAGCAAACCTTCCTGGCTTTGAGCTTCTTGAACTTTAATCCGAGCTACCGCATCTAAAGGTTCAATGTGACTACCCGGTTGACGTGAGGGGAGTTTATCCATCATGGCAATATGTAAAGCAATCAAATGAGGATCGGCCAATACCACTGGTACACTCCATGGTTGCTGCAGATTATCGATATACTGCTCACGGCGGGTTTGAGCCACAACAACAATATCTGGTGGAGTGATCTCTTCTGGTGTGGCTAAGATGCGCCGACGTTTAAACCAAGCGCCAATGCTATGTGACGCCGTGATCCCAGAGAGAGGAACGGCAAACCACAGCCCAATCAGAGCCGGTGACATCCAAGCCAATAGGGTCCAT
Source organism: Vibrio misgurnus (assembly GCF_029635775.1). Classification (NCBI taxonomy): domain Bacteria; kingdom Pseudomonadati; phylum Pseudomonadota; class Gammaproteobacteria; order Vibrionales; family Vibrionaceae; genus Vibrio; species Vibrio misgurnus. Next base: position 1,117,392 of record NZ_CP113241.1, read on the forward strand.
GAATCGAGCATTGCTGCATAACCGAGACATATACCAATTAGCGTATGCCAGCGATGACGGTAGAGTAAGGCTCTAATTGGCAAGCTGCCATCATCACGCCGCTGAGGTGCCCAGCCACTGTCCCGTCCAACCAGAATCGAAATCACCGCACCGCAGTGGATAAGCATCATGATCGGTGCAACTAAAGCCGAGAGTATGATTTCAGTTACCGCGCTCAGTATGACTTTGCAACGCCCGCCTAAGGTATGGCATGTCTGGTTATCGAACAGCAGCAGCAGTAAACCAAAAATTTTGGGGCTAAACAGAATACCCATCGTGATGTAAAACAGTTGTAAGGCTCGCGCCGAGTCCATCACCGGCCAAGTTGGAAACAATGAAAACTGCTCAGTAAAATATTCAGGGCGAATATAGTGTGCTTGCAGTGCTAGCAACAAGCCAGAGAGGATCAGTAGTAACCAAAAAGGTGAAGAAAGATAGGACATGATCCCAGTGGTAAGGTGTAAGCGGCTGATCCAATGTAGACCTTTTGAACCGATAATTCGGCTATGCTGCAGGTTACCCTGACACCAACGGCGATCGCGGACTGCTAAATCGATGATGGAGGGAGGGCACTCTTCAAATGAGCCACTGAGATCAGCGGCAATTGTGACACTCCAACCAGCACGGCGGATCAATGCAGCTTCAACAAAGTCGTGGCTGAGAATATGGCCACCGAACGGCGGACGACCGGATAAATGGGGTAGTCCGGCGGCACTCATAAAGGCTTCGGTGCGAATAATCGCATTGTGTCCCCAAAAGTTTCCTTCTTTTTGTACCCACCAAGCTAAACCAGTACCGACAATGGGACCATAGATCCGCGCGGCAAATTGCTGTAGGCGTGCCATCAGGGTGGTGCCATTAATTAACGCAGGAATGGTTTGGATCAAACCCGCATCAGGGTCATGCTGCATCCGCTGTGCTAAAGAAATGATCGTGCTGGGTTGCATGACGCTGTCTGCATCTAAAACCAGTAGATGATCATAAGCGGATCCCCAACGTCGGCAGAAATCCGCAATGTTACCAGCTTTACGGGCAATGTTTTTACGTCGACGTCGATAATAAACATGAGCTTTATCGGCGCTTTGCTGACGCAGTAACCAGAACGCTTGTTCTTCGGCTAAAGCGACTTCTGGGTCGGTGGTATCGCTGAGAATAAACCAATCAAATGCGTGGCCGTGTTCAGTATTGGCTAAGGTTAAAGCCATGGTTTCTACTGCGGCAAACACTCGGTCTGGAGCTTCGTTATAAGTTGGCATTAAAATGGCGGTACGAGTGATCAGCTCTGACTCAGTGGCAGACGGATTTTTGTGACGGATTAGCACTAAAAAGCCGGCGATAGAGCTGGAGAAAGCCAGGGCAATCCAACAAAAGTTAATCGCAAATAATACTAATACTGAGTATTCAATCGGCGTTAGGCCCCCGAGCAGAAAGACACTGCGCATTTCGATGATGGCAAAAGCCGAAAGCAATAAAGCAAAGCCGACCACAAACACGCGGCGTAGTGAATTGGAGGTTACCCCATCCACTTGAGTTGCTGAGCGCGGAAAGCCACTACTGAGTCGCTTTAAGCTCTGCTCAGGCATCTCTCCGTGTTGCTCTGGAGGCATGGCTGTGCCTCCCATTAACTGAAAGGCATTGGGTTCAAGCATAGGGTTGGTCATAAAAAATCCCGCATACTGACTACAGAGTCCAACGATATAACCAAGTTTCCACTGGTCGTGTTTCTGGTACGGTTAATTCAGCACGCAGTTCGGCCAGCACGACTTCTCCAGGATCAAATTCAAACGACAGACGATACCCATTATTGGTTGGGTTATCGCGTAGTACCACATTACTGATCACACCAGCATTGCTACGCACTTTTGGCTCTGGCATCTGGGCTGGTTTGGTTCCTTGCACTTGGTAATCAATCACAAATAGGCGCTTGGGCGTCGGTTTTGCAATATCAGCTCGGCCACTTGCCGTACGGCTGACAATGATTGCCTGTGAGTTCTCTTCTGGTTGCTCACCCCAGTTGAGATGATACGAGAAGCGGTACTCACTGCCCGCGGCGAGCGGTTGCGCTGGTTTCCAGAATGCGACAATGTTGTCGTGAATTTCTGATTGGGTGGGGATCTCGGTTAAGACTACAGCGCCGGGTCCCCAGTTACCGACGGGTTCAACCCACAAGCTTGGCCGTTTTTCATAATGCGCTTCGAGATCTTGGTAGTTGGCGTAATTGCGCTCACGCTGCATTAAACCAAACCCTTGTGGAGAGTTATCCATAAAGGCACTGATTTGTAGAGTGTTCGGATTAGCCAGTGGCCGCCACAAGCGTTCACCACGACCGTTGATCATCAGTAGACCATCAGAATCATGCACCGCAGGACGGAAATCATCGGTTTGCTGGCGACCATTTGGTGAGTGCATATACATGCTGGTGGCCGGGGCTAAGCCGACTTTACTCATCTCAACCCGAGGGAAGAGCACCGCTTCGACATCCATGCGAGTATTTTGTCCTGGACGAATGGAAAAACGATAAGCTCCGGCGACGCTTGGGCTATCGAGTAGGGCATGTACTACTATCAAATTGGTATTGTAGTTGGGCTTCTCGACCCAAAAGGCACGAAAAATAGGGAACTCTTCACCCGTTGGATCGGCGGTTTTAATAGCTAAACCTCGTGCAGAAAGGCCATAGGCATTACCTTTACCCAATGCGCGGAAATAACTTGCGCCTTGGAACACAAACAGCTCATCTAAATATGCGCTATTGAGCGGGTAATGTACCCGTAATCCGCTATAACCAATATCTTCACTTGGCAGTTTTTGCTGCAGGATTTCTCCTGCGCTGAACATGTTTGGGTCATAACTTAAATGGGTGGCCTGACTATTTTCAATCAGAGCAATTTCAATCAAATCTTGAAAGAAGAAGCCGCGATGAAATAACTGCATTTGGTAAGGCAAACCATCGGCTTTCCATACTGCGCTATCCGGTTTAAAACGGATATCACGATATTGATCATAGTTGATATTCGCTAAACCTTCGGGGAGCGGGTCTTTTAAGGCGATATAGGGCTTTTTCGCTAATTGACGAGCGATTCTAACCACCGTGTCATTATCAAAGGCTCCCGTTTTAGCAAAACGAGCGACAGCTTTTATATCGCCAGTTTTGAGCGGCCTTGCTGGCTCGGAATTTACCGTTGATGTGGCGGGCGTATTGTTAATATCTGCCGCAAAACTATTATCAGACATCAACACAGAAACCCCGAATAACAGGGAGATAAGTACAACCATTTTTGGCACGTGACGTTGCACGGCATCTGAGACACGAATCATATCAAAATGAACCGATAATAAAGTGAAAGAGGAAGTGTGCTTAAGAGTTAAGTGTAATCTTGCTTACTGGGCAGTATCGCAGAAAATTACAGGTCTCATTCAGCGCGAAAGATAGCAGAAGCATAAAAAAATGCACAACCTATGTTGTTGTAATCTGGCTTGATTAGATATTTTATATTCATAAGCATATATCCTTTAGCTATATGTGTTGGTACGAAAAACTCAGATTTTAAGTAGTTATAAATATTGTTTAGCAGTAAATAAATTTTTGTCAAAATTCTTATAACAGAAATGGTTAAGTTAGAGCTGTGACTGGTTGTCAGAAAAAATGACAAACTGGATGCGTTTTAAGCATGGAGGGGGTACTATTCTCTTCCCTTCGTTCCAATATATTGTTTTTCACGATGAAACTAACACTAAAACACAAATTAATTGGTGCAAGTCTATCCGCTGTAGTGGTAATGGCGACCGCATTGACTTGGTTTTCTGCCAGTCAATTGCAACAGCAAACCAGCAATGCGGTATATACTCGCGCAGATGCTATTTCTTCAACCGCCGCCAAAGGTATTTCCGATTGGATTGCGATCCGTAAATCGATTAGCTCAGCGTTTAACGCACATATTGAAACTCCAGATATGGTGCCTTATTTGCAACAGGCGCGTGATGCTGGTGGTTTTGATGATATTTTTTACGGTTCTGCGCAAGGCGCAATGTACCGTTCACATCCAGAGCGTAATCGTGCGGATTACGATCCTCGAACCCGTCCTTGGTATAAAGATGCAGTAAGTGCCGGTAAACAGATCATCACCACCGCCTACAGTGATGCGATAACCGGTGCTTTGCTCGTCACGATTGCCGAGCCGGTGCGTTTACAAGGCAGTTTAAGTGGTGTGGTCGGTGCTGATGTGCTGATCGATCAATTGATCGCCGATGTGATCAGTATGGATGCCGGTAAAAATGCGCAAACGATGCTGATTGATGGCCAAAATGGTGTGCTATTAGCGCACCCTGATAAATCTTTGCTACTCAAACCGGTCACTCAGTTATCTTCAGCATTAGATCTGCGCAATATTGAGCGTGCGGCTCGCCAAGCTGAATTGGTTGCGGTTAATCTTAATGGGTCAGATAAGTTCTTTTTCTTCGCGCCAGTGCCAAACACGCCTTGGTATTTTGCGATTCAGATGGATAGCAACACCGAATACGCCGCACATGCTGAATTACTCACAGGCTTGATCACCACAGCCTTATTGATCACTGTGATTGTGGTAGCGATTGTCTCATGGCTGGTTAGCTTCTTATTCAGTGATTTAAATCGTGTATCGAAAGCGCTTGAAGCGATTGCTTCTGGTGATGCCGATCTCACTCAACGCTTAGAACCACGCAGTGATGATGAAGTTGGCCAACTCGCTAATAATTTCAATATCTTCGTGAGCAATATGCACACTATGGTGCTCAAGTTGAGTCAAGTTTCAATGGCTCTCTCACAACAATCTCAAGCCACAGCACAACAAGCAGAAGAGCGTAGCCGACGAATTGCTCAGCAGCAAGATGAAATCAACATGGTGGCGACCGCCATCAACGAGATGGCTGCGGCAACTCAAGAGATTGCTGGTAACGCTGAGCATACCGCGCAAAATGCGGGTGAGGCGGTGACGGCTTGTGCTCATGGTAGTGGCCAAGTTGGCCAAACTCAGCGCTCGATTCATTCGTTAGCTGAAGAAGTACAGGTAGCAACCGGCGTTATTCAAGAATTGGAAGCGCATGGGCACCAAATCAGCACTATTCTTTCAACCATTCAGAACATTGCCGAGCAGACCAACTTGTTAGCACTCAATGCGGCAATTGAAGCGGCGCGTGCGGGTGAACAAGGTCGCGGTTTTGCGGTGGTAGCGGATGAAGTGCGAGTACTGAGTCAGCGTACCCATGCCTCGACGAAAGAGATCCAACAGATGATTGAAACGCTGCAAGCCACCACAGGCAAAGCGGTTGGTATTATGGATGACAGTCGCCGCTTAGCCGATACGAGCGTAGATGATGCGAATGAGGCCTCGGTGAGCTTAGAGCAGATCCACTCGGTGGTTGAGTCCATCAATGATATGGCGACTCAAATCGCATCAGCGGCGGAAGAGCAAGCTTCGGTGACCTCTGAAATCACGCGTAATACTGTGGGTATTCGTGATGTATCGAATGATCTGGCTCAGCAAGCGCATCGTGCTGCCGAGCAGGCGGCCGAATTGTCTGATCTATCCCATGAGCTGGAACAAGAGATCCGTCGCTTCCGACTTTAATTGTCTGCGGTTTGATATGGAATTGTGGTGAAAAATAAAAAACCGGCAGTGATATGCCGGTTTTTTTACGAGCGAATTTTACGCACATTTTTTTATGCAGTTGGTATCACCGATTAAAATACGGCGGCAATCCCTTGGCAAAGTGGCAGCATATTCGATTTGGTCATACCTGCAACACTGATGCGTCCTGAGCCTACGATGTAAATCGCAAATTCTGCTTTGAGGCGTGCCACTTGTGCTTGGCTAAGGCCTGAAAAAGAGAACATGCCGTTTTGGCGCTCAATAAAGCTAAAATCCGCATCAACTCCGACTTGTTGCAACGTTTTCACAAACAGGGTGCGCATCTCTTGAATGCGTTCACGCATTTCTGTGACTTCCGCTTCCCATTCAGCACGCAGGGCAGGGTTGTTGAGAATATAAGTCACAACAGCAGCACCGTGAGCGGGTGGGTTAGAGTAAATAGAACGAATGATAGCTTTCACTTGAGAAAATGCTGTTTCTGCAATGGTTGCTGATGCAGCGACTAAGGTGAAAGCACCGACGCGTTCGTTGTACAGGCCAAAGTTTTTCGAGAAGGAGCTGGCAACGAGGATCTCATCATTGTATTTAGCAAAAGTGCGTAGGCCGATCGCATCATCTTCCACTCCGGTGGCGAATCCTTGATAAGCAAAATCAAATAGCGGCAGTAGGCCTTTATCTGCGATTAATTTTGCCAACACTTCCCACTCGTGTGCCGTAGGATCAATCCCCGTTGGGTTATGGCAGCAGCCATGTAGCAGTACCACATCACCTTTGTTGGCTTGCTCTAAATCGGCCAACATCGCGGCAAAACTTTTGTCTTTTGCTTCGGCATCATAATAAGCATATTGGGTGGTTTCCAAACCCGCGGCATTGAATACGCTATGGTGGTTAGCCCAGGTTGGATTGCTGATCCATACTTTTACATCGCCCAATTGGCGTTTAATAAACTCTCCGGCCACCCGCAGTGCACCAGTACCACCGGGTGCTTGCGCCGTTTTAGCCAGTTTTTGCGCGACGATGCTTGAATCTGCACCAAACAGCAGCTTTTGTACGGCCAAACCATACTCTGCCGTTCCTTCAATAGTTAGATAAGATTTGGTTTTTTCTGACGCTAGTAATGCCGCTTCTGCTTTCTTAACCGTAGCCAGTACCGGGGTTTCACCTGCTTCATTTTTATAGATACCGACACCGAGGTTAATTTTGTCGGTACGAGGATCTTTTTTGAATTCTTCAGTTAAACCAAGAATAGGGTCAGCCGGAGCGGCAATGACTTTTTCGAACATAATTTACATCCATGTCAAGTTGAGGTGGAAAGGGTGATGGAACTCATCAAATTTATTGTATTTATACCTTCCTCACATAGTGGTGACAACCGCATGGTAAAGAAAATAAGCAAATAATTTTGCTGGGCAGAGCAATGTCCGCGCTGTGGGAGAAATTCGATTCGGATAAGATCAAAAAAACCGTCTCGCAGGAGACGGTTTAACCATGTCATCAATTTATGGGTGCGCTGGGTTTAGAAGCTTGCGTTACGTGGAGTCCGTGGGAATGGGATCACATCACGTACGTTACCCATACCAGTTACGTAAGAGACCAGACGCTCGAAGCCGAGACCAAAACCTGCATGTGGTACGGTGCCGTAACGGCGCAGGTCGCGATACCAGTCCATATGCTCAGGATCGATACCAAACTCACGCATACGTGCATCGAGGATCTCCAAACGCTCTTCACGTTGTGAACCACCGATGATTTCACCGATACCTGGGGCCAATACATCCATCGCAGCGACTGTTTTACCATCTTCATTCATACGCATGTAGAAGGCTTTGATGTCTTTTGGATAGTTTTTGACGATCACTGGCGCTTTAAAGTGCTCTTCCGCCAAGAAACGCTCGTGCTCAGAAGCGAGGTCGATACCCCATTCCACTGGGAATTCAAACGTTTTGCCACAGTTTTTCAGGATTTCAATCGCATCGGTGTAATCGACTTGGGCGAAATCTGAGTCAACAAATTGCTCAAGACGCGCAATCACTTCATTGTTGATACGGTCGTTAAAGAACTCAAGATCATCACGACGCTCGGTGAGTACGGCTTTAAATACGTACTTGAGCATATCTTCAGCCAGTCTAGCGACCGTATTCAAATCAGCAAACGCGACTTCCGGCTCAACCATCCAGAACTCCGCCAAGTGACGGCTGGTGTTTGAGTTTTCAGCACGGAAGGTTGGGCCAAACGTGTATACCTTGCTGATCGCACAAGCGTAAGCTTCTGCGTTGAGCTGGCCTGATACGGTCAGGAAGGTTTCTTTACCAAAGAAATCTTGGTTGTAATCCACTTTGCCGGCATCAGTACGTGGCAGGTTTTCCATATCCAGCGTTGATACGCGGAACATTTCACCGGCACCTTCTGCATCAGAAGCGGTGATCAGTGGCGCAGAAACCCAGAAGTAGCCTTGCTCGTGGTAGAAACGGTGAATCGCTTGTGCCAAGCAGTTACGCACGCGCGCGACGGCACCGATCACGTTAGTGCGCGGACGCAGGTGCGCCACTTCACGCAGATATTCAATCGAGTGGCGAGTTTTCGCCATTGGATAAGTGTCGGCATCTTCCACCCAACCCACCACTGTAACCTTGGTGGCCGCCAGCTCAAAAGCTTGACCTGATGCGGGTGATGCGACGATTGTACCGCTTACTTCAACTGAACAGCCTGTGGTGAGCTTGAGAACTTCGTTGTCGTAATTATTCAGATTATTCGGAACCACGGCCTGAATCGGGTTGAAACAAGAGCCGTCATAGATGGCAAGAAACGAAATTCCAGCTTTGGAATCACGACGTGTGCGAACCCAGCCGCGAACAGTGACTTCACTGTCTACTGCGAGCTTGCCGCTTAGTACGTCATTTACAGGCGCGTAAGTCATGTTTATTACAGTCTCCGTTGAGATAAAGAACCACCCATTCGCTGTTGCGGCAATCATTGCGCAACAAACAGACTAAATATTGGGTGGTCGAGAGTTTTACAGATTCAACCGAACATATTACCTGTCAATTTGCTAGCTTCAACCTTTAATGTGGTTTGAATGCACAATTGTTGCCAATCTCATCGTCTTTGCGGATCAATTAGCTTTGGCGAAAGCTCGAATTAAACGGCTTATTGATCGCTAATCTACTCGCGTGCCAAGGCATCGATCGGGTTGAGTTGAGCGGCGTTGCGCGCGGGCATATAGCCAAACACCACGCCGATCAAGGTCGAGCATAAGAATGCAGAGACAATCGAGGCTCCAGAGTAGATCATGCTAAAATTGCTACCTAAACTGGCGAACAGTGTTCCGAGCAAATAAGCCAGCCCAATCCCTATGACGCCACCACACAAACAGACCAACACCGCTTCAATCAAAAATTGGCGTAAAATGTCATGTTGTCTGGCACCGACCGCCATGCGGATGCCAATTTCTCGTGTGCGCTCGGTGACCGAGACCAACATGATATTCATCACCCCAATGCCGCCGACAACCAACGAAATCAGTGCGATAGCTGAAATTAACAGCGTCATAGTGGCGGTGGTTTTTTGGATGTTTTGCTGAATGGTATCAGTATTGACGGTAAAGAAATCTTGCGTTCCGTGGCGCATCTTCAGCAGTGAGATAATTGCTTGCTCAGCGGCATTACTGGTGGTGTCATCATTGACGCGTACCGAAATGCGATCCAAATAATTTTTGCCCACCATGCGCGCGCTGACCGTGGTGTAGGGGAGCCAAATATTGAGCGAGTCACTATTACCAAATGCGCTCTCCTTAGCTTGGGTGACACCAATAATTCGGATCGGTAAGTTGCCAGCAAAAATCACTTGCCCGATCGGGTTTTGATTGGCAAACAGCACATTACGCGTGTTGTGATCAATCACCGCTTCCTGAGCTAAGCTATCAACACTGGTTTGATCCCAATATTGCCCCTCGGCCAATTGATAGCCGCGAACTCGGAAAAAATCTGCTCCCACGCCTTGAACGGAGGCGGTCACGGCTTGATTGGTGTATTTGATGGTGACTGAATTGGCTAGCGTAGGGGTCACGCTATCCACAAAGGATAAATTGGCGATCGCTTGCGCGTCCGCTGCGGTTAAAGTGCGCACCCGTGCCGAGCGCCGGTCGCCAAAACCACTGCCGGGCATCACATCAATGGTGTTGGTACCCATCGAGGCGATGCTATCGAGAATGGATTTTTGTGAACCGTTGCCCAGTGCGACCACTGAAACGACCGAGGCAATACCAATAATAATCCCTAGCATGGTGAGAAAGGTGCGTAACCGATGATTAGACATGGCCAGCAGCGCCATTTTTAGCGCTTCGGTTAACTCAGCCAATAACTTGCGACCTGCGCCAACAGTACTGGATCGCGAGCGGGTTTCGAGCGTTTCTGGTTTATTGGCTAATTGAGATGGGTGATGAGTGGTGTCGCTCAAGATTTGACCATCTTTGATTTCAATGATCCGATCCGCGTATTGAGCAATCTCCATATCATGGGTCACGATAATGATGGTATGGCCTAACTGATGCAGCTCTTGCAGTAACGCCATCATTTCTGAGCTACTTTTGCTGTCTAATGCGCCGGTGGGTTCATCGGCTAGGATCACATCGCCACCATTAATCAAAGCGCGTGCCACTGACACACGCTGCTGCTGACCACCGCTTAACTGATTCGGTTTATGCTCCAAACGATCGGCTAAGCCTAAGCGGCTGAGTAGGGTAGTGGCGCGCTGCTGACGGGATGATTTATCCAGTCCGGCATAAATCGCCGGAATTTCTACATTGCCCAGCGCGGTTAAATCCCCCAATAAGTGATAGCGTTGGAAGATAAACCCAAAATATTCACGGCGTAGTTGAGCCAACTGATCGGAATTGAGCTGTGCGGTATTGTGGCCATTAACCCAGTATTCGCCGTTGCTCGGTTGATCGAGACAGCCAAGAATATTCATTAAGGTGGATTTACCAGAGCCGGAGGCTCCGACAATCGCCACCATCTCACCGCGTTGAATGGTTAAATTGACATTATTGAGCACGCAGAGCGTCTCTTCTCCGGTGGTGAAGAGGCGGTTAACACCGCGCAAATCGAGTAAGGCTTGTGACATTAGAAACGCATCCCCGCAGGTCCCATTCGAGGGCTCGCTGACCCTGAGTTTTGGCGTGGAATACCAAGAATAATTTGATCGCCTTCTTGTAATCCCGAGGTGATTTCAGCCTGTACTTTATTATTAATTCCCACAGTCACATCACGCATCACTTGCTTACCATCGCTTAACACCGGAACTTGATAACGAGCTGCTCTACCTGGTTGGCGGATTAATACTTGAGCTGGAACGAGTAGAACATTTTCGGCTTTATTTAATACGACGGAGACTTGAGCGGTCATGCCAATGCGTAAGGTACGATCTGGATTGTCGACGTCAAATAAGCCGTGGTAATAAATCGCTTGATCATTACTGACCGCAAGATCTTTATCATTACCATCCATCAAGGTTGGGCCTGGCTCAATCGCGCGCAACGTGCTGTGATAACGTTTATTGGCGTTACCCAGAATAGTGAAATAGACCGGAAGTCCGGGTTGGACATGAATAATATCCGCCTCAGAAATTTGCGCTTTGATGGTCATTTTTTCGAGTTGAGCCAGCTCAATAATGGTCGGAGTGGTTTGATTGGCGTTAACGGTTTGCCCTTCTTCCACCGCGGTATAAACGACGGTGCCGTCTAATGGTGCTTGAATGGTGGTGTAGCCTAAATCGAGCATAGCGCTATCAACGGCGATCTTGGCTTGCTCTAATTCTGCGTTGAGTTGTTCTAATTCCGCGAGGTAAACGGCCAGCGTCGTTTCTGCCGCCTCATAATCCGCTTTGGAGCTGGCATTGGCCGATAACATACCTTTTTGGCGGGTAAATTCGGATTGTGCTTGCTTGAGCAGCGCTTGTTTGGCACGAATTTGCGCATTTAGGCTATTGAGTGAAGCATTGGCTTTTTTGAGATTGTTTTGCTGAGTGAGGCTATCGATTTGTGCCACGACATCACCTTGCTTGATCTCATCGCCGAGTGCTACGGCCAGCGTTTCAATCTGGCCTGAGACTTGTGCACCGATGGCGACCAGTTTAGAGGCTTGTACCATACCTGTCGCGAGTACACTGTATTCAATATTGCCGCGCTGTACCGCTTGAGTCGCAAAACTTGGTGGCGTTGTACGCGGATAAAAAAAGTAGCCTACGCTCGCGATGACACTCGCGAGTACGATGAATCCGATCAGTTTTGGTTTGAGTTTATGTTGAGACATGATGCCGCACACCGCCGATAATAAGCGTTAAAAAAGATGCGGTTATTTATCAATATCTACTGCGCTTAAACAAGATAGGTGCGCGTAAAACTAGGTAAAGATACGTAAAGCGAAACGAGCCGCAATAAAAAACCCAATGCAAGTGCATCGGGTTTTGGTCAAAATTAGCGATTAAAGTGCGATCCCCTTGCGACTTGAAGCAGCAGCGGTGTTGGCTAGGTTGCTTCACCCCAATCACATCGTTTGCCTATGCTGATGGGGCTCACTCACTTGCCACCTACCTGCAACGCCAAGTGGTTTGGGTATCTCTAGCGAGGATTAGCAGATCACTTTGATCGCCAAACCACCTTGCGAGGTTTCACGGTATTTGGCGTTCATGTCTTTGCCAGTTTCAAGCATGGTTTCAATCACTTTATCCAGGGACACGCGCGGCGCAGAAGAGCGACGCAGCGCCATGCGAGTTGCGTTGATGGCTTTGACCGCCGCAATCCCGTTACGCTCGATACAGGGAACTTGGACTTGTCCAGCGACCGGATCACAAGTCAAACCTAGGTTATGCTCCATGGCAATTTCGGCAGCCATACACACTTGTTCAGGGCTGGCACCTAATAGTTCGGCAAGACCCGCCGCCGCCATTGAGCAAGCGACGCCGACTTCACCTTGGCAGCCGACTTCCGCACCAGAGATCGAAGCATTACGCTTATACAAACCGCCAACGGCACCAGAGGCGGCAAAGTAACGGATGTAATCTTTCTCGGTCACGGTTTGGATAAATTTGTCGTAGTAAGCCAGCACCGCAGGAATAATGCCACAGGCACCGTTGGTTGGTGCGGTAACCACTCGGCCACCCGCGGCGTTTTCTTCGTTAACCGCAAACGCGTACATGTTCACCCAGTCCACGACGGCCATTGGATCGTTGGTGGTTTTTTCTGAGGTCAGTAGTTGTTGGCGTAGTGCGGCGGCACGGCGAGGTACCCGCAAAGGTCCAGGTAAAATACCTTCGGTATTCATCCCGCGCTCCATACACTCACGCATGGTGCGCCAGATGTTAGCGAAATAGGTCCGCACTTCTTCGTCGGAATGCATGGCTTTTTCATTGGCCATCACCAGCGTGCTGATCGAAAGACCATGTTGTTGACACTGGTTAAGTAGTTCTTCGGCTGAGCGGAACGCATAGGGTACTTGGATCAGCGATTCGCTCTCTTTACCAAAGTGTTCTTCATCAACAATAAAACCACCACCAATCGAGTAGTAAGTTTTGCTGAAGATGTTTTCATCGTTAATCCAAGCGTGGATCTGCATCCCATTTTCATGCAATGGCAGATTGGTGCGGTGGAAATTCATCCCACCTTCACGAGGAAACGAAACGGTATGACAGTGCATACCAACAGGAAGACGTTCAGTTTCTGTAACCCGAGCGATAAAGCTTGGGATCGCATCGATATCCACTTTTTCTGGCGTGTTGCCTGCCAGACCCATGATGATAGCGATATCGGTATGGTGACCTTTCCCTGTCAGTGATAGCGATCCATAAACGTCCACGGTGATTTTAGTCACGTCGCGCAATTTTCCCATTGAGCGAAGTTCGTCAATAAACTCTTTACCCGCTTTCATCGGCCCAACTGTGTGTGAACTGGAAGGGCCAACACCGATTTTATAGATATCAAATACACTAATCATTTGATTGCCTCAAAACGAAGCCCCCCCGAGATCAGGGAGGCTTTTGGTATAGTTATTTTTGTGTTTTAAGCTCAGCCGTAGCGGTTGAGATTAAAGAGCGCCGTAGACTACCGAACTAATCGCAGCCAAGCCACAAATAACGGTAAAAATCTGCACGGGTGCGGAAGTCTTGAACTTCGCCATCGCCGGCACTTTGTGCATCGCAAACACAGGCAGTAAGAACAGGATTGCTGCAATCATTGGCGCACCCATGGTTTCGATCATGCCTAAGATGCTTGGGTTAATTATAGCCACCATCCAAGTAGTGATCACGATGAAACCCAGTGATAGTTTTTCAATCTTGTTGATTGGCATATTGCTGCGTGATTTTACCAAACCGACCAAACCTTCATGCGCACCAAGGAAGTGACCAAAGTAGCTTGAAGTGATCGCCGCAAATGCCACGATAGGGCCTAAGTAAGAGATGATTGGTGAGGCGTGAGCGTTAGCAAGGTAAGACAACACCGAAATGTTTTGCTCTTTAGCCATTGCCAGTTGCTCTGGAGAGAGTGACAGTACGACTGAGAATACAAACAACATCACAAAACCCATCAGCATCATGGCGGCACCGCCAGTGATCATGTCGGTTTTTTTCACTGCATTATCACCAAACTGTTGGCGCTGCTCTTTAGAGAACTGAGAAATGATAGGGCTGTGGTTGAAGGAGAACACGATGATTGGGATCGCAAGCCATACGATAGCCGGCATTGCTGACCAGTCAGGCGCGACTTCGATCATCGACATATTCCAATCTGGGATCAGATAGAAAGAGAGTGCTAACAAAATGAATACCAATGGATAAACCATGGCAGAAGTGGCTTTCAGCATCAACTCTTTACCAAATACCACTCCAGCCGTCATCGCCACAATCAGTGAGCCTGATAACAACCAACGCGGGATCGATTCCATACCGATTTGGTTAACCAGAAATGAATCAACGGTATTGGTGATACCTACACCGTAAATCAATACGATAGGGTAGATAGCAAAAAAGTAAGCGAAAGTGATCAGGTTCGCGCCCGCTTTACCAAAGTGCTCTTCGACCGTGTCAGTAATGTCAGCCTCTGGATTTTTGGCGGAGAGTACAAAACGAGCTAAAGACTTATGCGCAAACCAAGTCATTGGCGCAGCAATTAATGCCAGGATAACTAATGGCCAGAAACCACCCGCACCGGCTTTGATCGGTAGAAATAGCACACCGGCACCAACCGCAGTACCAAATAGGGACAGTGCCCAGGTGAAATCTTTGTAGGTCCACTTACTAGCAGAACGTGCTGTAGAAGTAGCCACTGTTGCAGTATTCATATGTTTTTACTCATTTGGGGAACAGGAAATAAGTTGGAGCGCATTTTGCACATTTTTCACATCAGAAAATCAGATCTAAATCATGAATAATTACAGTTATTAAAACTTAATGCAAAAATCTATTTTTGATCACGAAATTGGCGTGCCACAGGTGAAATATGTTAATCCGATGGATTAGTTTTATTTATCTTACCAATGGGGATTCTCACTGGGCGGCTTGGCAAACGATTGCTTGTGGGTTGGGTTAGATTTTCTAATCTTATTCTAAGTGCGGTGATTGTGTTTAAAGTGATGACCTTGATTCACTGATGATGATAAATAATTTGTTTTTGTAGGGATTGGATGATTTGTGCGGTCATACCCCATATAAAATGCTGTTTATAGGGGAGAGCAAACACCCGATGGTGGTGATTTTTTAGTGCAAACCGATCGCTATACAGATTTTGCGGATCCAGTAAAAAATCGAGCGGCACTTCAAACACTTCATCGACTTCGTTGTGATCCCGTTGGACGGAATAGTCAGCGTCAATCCATGCCAATATCGGCGTGACCGCAAAGTGGCTCACAGTCACTAAGCTGGGTAACTGACCCAAGATATGGATTTTGTGTGGCGGAAGGCCAATTTCTTCATAAGCTTCGCGCTGCGCGGTGTGTTGTAACGAGAGATCGCTCGGTTCATATTTGCCGCCCGGGAAACTGATCTGCCCAGGATGATGTTTTAAATGTGCCGCGCGTTGGGTAAAAATCACTTGCAAGCCGTGTGGCCGCTCTACCACACCAATTAATACCGCTGCTTGACGCAGTGAGTCGGGCATCAAATGCGCGACTCTTAATAAGCTCTGTGGATGATAAGGCACAGGCAAATTCATCTGAAATTGTTGGATAAATTGATGGCGGCTAATGGTATGCAATCTAGACCTCTGATTGTCTTTTGGGATTAAAATACGCTTGATTAACCCGCTAACGTTGGCAAAATTCGACTCAGTTTATCCAGCGTTTCCTGGTATTCCGCTTCCGCTTGACTATCGGCCACTAAACCACCGCCAGCCCAAGCATACAACTGCTGCTGATACGCGACTAAGGTGCGGATAGTAATACTGGTATCCATGCTGCCGTGCCGACTTAAATAGCCAATCGAACCACAATAAGCGCTGCGGCGCTGCGGCTCTAACTCTTCAATGATTTGCATCGCTCGCACTTTGGGTGCACCAGTAATCGACCCCCCCGGAAAGCAAGCTCGCAGTAAATCGGCGGCTTGATAAGGCGTATCCAGCGTAGCACGAATCGTACTGACCAAATGGTGCACCGCAGGGAAGCTTTCGATAGCAAATAGCTTTGGTACTTGCACGCTACCCGGTGTCGCCACTCGGCCAATATCATTGCGCAGTAGATCGACAATCATCAGATTTTCGGCTTGATCTTTTTCGGCACTGGCGAGGTCTTGGATTAATGCGGCATCTTGGAGTGGATCATTATTACGCGGGCGAGTGCCTTTGATCGGTTTCGTCTCAATCACCCGATCGACCAGTTGCAAAAAACGTTCAGGCGAAACACTTAAAATTGCCCCTTGAGGGAGGCGTAAAAAGGCCGAGTAGGGAGCTTGATTGCCCGCTTCCAACTTCAAGTACGCTTGCCATTCACTGCCGGTGTAACTGGCTTGAAAGCGTTGCGCAAGGTTGATTTGATAACAGTCTCCAGAGCGTAAATAGTGCTGCACTTGGTCAAATTTTGCTTGGTAGGCGGCGTAACTCATATTGGCTTGCCATGGCGAGGTGAGGGCAAAATCGCTGGCGATGGTGTGATGATTGTCGCGCTGCTGGTTTAGCCAAGCCCAAGCGGATCCCACATGCTCACCAACTAGTTGTGCGCTTTGTTGCTGATGGTCGACCACTAGCGCCCAAGAGTATATGCCTACCGCCATTTCCGGCAGGGCAATATCTTGCTCCGCTAAGCTCGGAAGAGTTTCGACTCGTCGCCCCAAATCATAAGCAAAATAACCGAGCGCACCACCAATAAACGGCAGTGGAGTGGAATGGTTGAGGTTGGGTAAATATTGCTGCTGTACCTGCGCCAGTAATGCAAAAGGATCGTCTGGTGACAATGTCACCCCAGTTGGGGTGTTGATGTGCGTGTGTTCGCCAAAAGTGACTAATGTCGCGATAGGATTCGCAACCAGAATATCAAAACGACTATCCGCATGAGTCGTGGATGCTGAGCGTAGCAGCATTGCCCAAGGTTGCTGTTCAATCGCTGAAAAAAATTGTTTAGCAATATCAGGTTGATAAGTTAATTTTTTGTGTTCAATTGGCAAGGTTTGCTTGATCTTCATTTGCGTAATTTGTGACAGAGAGACGATTGATGGCGTAGCATCGTTGGAAAAGCAAGAGTATCATAAAATTCTCATACAAAGCTGCTACTTAGCGAGTTGTCGTCTGCTTTTGTTTTGCTACGGTACTCGGCTTGGTGGCAGTACATGGAAGAAGACAATAATGAGGCAAGCAATGACGGTAATACGCAAGCAAGATGTGATCAGCAGTGTTGCTGATGCGCTGCAGTACATCTCCTACTATCACCCATTAGATTTTGTACAAGCCCTAGAAAAAGCCTACCAACGTGAACAAAGCCAAGCGGCGAAAGATTCGATCGCTCAAATTTTAATTAACTCGCGCATGTCTGCAGAAGGGCATCGACCGATTTGCCAAGATACCGGGATCGTCACTTGTTTTGTGAATATTGGTATGCAGGTGCAGTGGGATTCGACCGATATGACGGTGCAGCAAATGATTGATGAAGGGGTGCACCAAGCCTACACCAATCCAGATAATCCGCTGCGTGCTTCGGTATTGATGGATCCCGCTGGTAAACGAATTAACACCAAAGACAATACTCCTGCGGTAGTACACATTACTATGGTGCCTGGTGATAAAGTCGAGATCCAAATTGCCGCTAAAGGGGGCGGTAGTGAAAATAAAACCAAGATGGTGATGCTCAATCCATCGGATGATATTGCCGAATGGGTAGAAAAAACCGTGCCGTTGATGGGCGCGGGCTGGTGTCCTCCGGGTATGCTTGGAATTGGGATTGGTGGCACCGCTGAGAAAGCTGCGGTACTGGCTAAGCAAGCATTAATGGAAGATATCGATATTGATGAGCTGATTGAACGTGGCCCACAAAATTCTGAAGAAGCGCTGCGATTGGATATTTTCAATCGAGTCAATAAACTGGGGATTGGCGCGCAAGGCTTAGGTGGGTTAACCACAGTCGTGGATGTCAAAATCAAATCCGCGCCTACCCATGCGGCGTCTAAACCGGTATGCATGATCCCCAACTGTGCGGCTACCCGTCATGTGCATTTCACTTTAGATGGCAGCGGCCCAGCTGAGCTTACTCCGCCAAAATTGGAAGATTGGCCACAAATCACTTGGCAAGCCGGGGCCAATACGCGCCGGGTCAACCTTGACACCATTACGCGTGAAGAGATCCAAACATGGAAAACCGGTGAAACCGTATTGCTGTCTGGTAAGATTTTAACTGGGCGTGATGCGGCGCATAAACGCATTCAAACCATGTTGCAACAAGGGGAAAAATTGCCGGAAGGGGTCGATCTGAAAGGTAAGTTTATCTACTACGTTGGCCCTGTCGATGCGGTACGTGATGAAGTGGTTGGCCCAGCAGGCCCGACTACCTCAACCCGGATGGATAAATTCACCGATATGATGCTCGAAGAAGTGGGCGTAATGGGCATGATTGGTAAAGCGGAACGTGGCCCTGCTACCGTTGAATCGATTAAAAAGCACAAAGCGGTTTATTTAATGGCGGTCGGTGGTGCGGCTTATTTAGTCGCGAAAGCGATTAAGAAAGCGCGCGTGGTGGCGTTTGAAGATCTCGGTATGGAAGCGATCTACGAATTTGAGGTGGAGGATATGCCAGTCACTGTCGCCGTCGATTCGCGTGGCGCTAATGCACATCAAATTGGCCCTGATACTTGGCGAGTCAAAATCGCGCAAGCGGCCCACTAACGGAAGATTGACACCTAAACTGTTGGCAAACCATCACTCAGGTGCAACATTGGTTGCACCTTTTTACTATGATTTTCTTCTTGGTATTTTCTGCTTGGCATTCTGTTGCTAATTGAAACGACGGCGGTGTTGTCGACCTACAATACCAACGGGTTTCGGTATACAATCAACTTATTCTTGATCCCTAAGGAGTTATAAATGCCTCGTTTTATCCAGATCCTACAAATCATTATTGCGCTGGTAATTGTCTTTTTTGTTGGTACTGATCTTATTTTTAACGGTATCAGCATTTTCAATGACAAATACGTCACCATTACTTGTGGCTTATTTGTGTTGCTCGAAATTGCCCTATTTGCGATCTATAAACTGATTGAACAAGACTAATCTCGATGGTTCGTCTCTGGCCCACTTTAGTCGCGCCGAATCCGTGTAGATACGATCAGAAAGAGCAACCTTAGCCCACCACTTATCTTTGAGCCAGCTTGATCAGTACGGTATTGATTGAGCTGGTTCAAGCCTCATTTGGAGTTAGCCATGCAGCGAGTTCGTCAAGAGGTGAGCGATTTTATTCATCGTGGCCTCGATTCTCATGTCCGTCTGGCCGTAACCGGGCTTTCCCGTGCGGGTAAAACCGCGTTTATTACATCGTTAGTCAATCAATTGCTGCATACGGCAACTCATCACAATTTGCCTTTGTTATCAGCCACTCGCGAACGACGAGTGATTGGTGCGAAGCGTGTGCCGCAAAGCAACATGATGGTCCCGCGTTTTGCGTATGATGAAGCTATGGCGCAACTGCAAGCGAATCCGGCACTGTGGCCAGAGCCTACGCGAGATGTGAGTGAAATTCGCTTAGCGATTAAGTACCAGCCTAAAAAGCGCAGCAAAAAACTCTTCACCCGCACCAGCACGCTGTATCTGGATATTATTGATTATCCAGGGGAGTGGTTACTGGATTTACCGCTACTGGATATGGACTATGCCACTTGGTCGGCGCAGCAGTTCAATGCGCTGCACGGTTTACGTAAGCAGCTCGCTGCGCCATGGTGTCAAGCGGTTGAACAACTCGATGTTAGTCAAGAGGCCAATGAGCAAACCTTAGCGGATATTGCCGCGCTGTATACCGATTACCTGCATCAATGCAAAGCCAGTGGCTTGCATTGGGTACAACCAGGGCGATTCGTGCTCCCGGGCGAGCTTGCGGGCGCGCCTGTGCTACAGTTTTTTCCGTGTCTTAATGCTCCACAGCCGGCGAGCAAACAGAGTTACTATGCGCTATTGCAAGCGCGTTATCAGCAGTATCAGCATAAAGTGGTGAAAGCTTTTTATAAGCACTATTTTGCAACGTTTGATCGACAAATTGTCTTAGTAGATTGTCTTTCGCCCCTCAATGCAGGGCATGAGTCATTTTTAGATATGCGCCGCGCACTTGAGCAAATCATGCAAAGTTTTCGTTATGGACGTAGTGGCGTCTTGCGCCGCTTATTCGCGCCGAAAATTGATAAAATACTGTTTGCTGCCACTAAAGCTGACCATGTAACGCCTGAGCAACATGTCAATTTAGTCGCATTACTGCAGCAGATGATCCATCCGGCATGGCAAAACACCGCTTATGAAAATATTGAGATGAACTGCATCAGTATGGCAGCGGTACGTGCCACTGAGGCGGGTTACATTATGCAAGGCGATCGCAAAATGGCGGCGATCCAAGGCGTCAGCCTTGAGGGACAACCGCTCACTTTATTTCCCGGTGAGGTGCCGAGCAAACTGCCTGCACCTGAGTACTGGCAGCAGCCCGCCTTTGATTTCTGCGCCTTTCGGCCACTCACCATCGCCAGTGATGAACCATGTCCACACATCCGGATCGATAAAGCGCTGGATATTTTGATTGGAGATAAACTGCGATGAGCGATCTCAAAACCAAACAGATTTTTAGTCAGCCGCTGCAAGACAGTGTTGAAATTCCGACTTTCACTGCTCAACAACAATTCGATGCCCAACAAAAGTTTGTGCCTATGCCGGTTGCAGAACCGGGCGAAGAGTTCGCCGCACAAATCGAAACGATTATTCGCCCGCGCAAAGGCCGCAAATGGCTGGCGGGTGGCCTATTGGGGGCATTCAGTGGGTTGGTGGCATGGCAGGCGATCGACACATTATTGCACGCCATAAATAGTGGCGATTGGCTCAGTTTAGGTTGGACTAGTCTGGTGAGCGTGTTAGCGGCATGTGGTATTGGCGCGATCGGCAAAGAGCTGTGGAAGCTGCGCCGTTTAGCACAACATTTCAGTGTCCAGCAGCAAGCAGAAGCTTTGATTAAGCAAGATGGGGTGGGGCAAGGGCAAGCATTCTGCCAACAGCTTGCCAAACAGGGGGTTGTAAATCAGTCCGGTTATCTGGCTTGGCAAAACTCGCTCCACAGTAGCCACAGTGATGCAGAGATCATCGATTTATATGATGCTTTGGTGGTGGCAGAGCAAGATCAACAGGCCAGTCAAATTGTTACTCGTTATGCCACAGAAGCGGCAGCATTAGTGGCGATTAGCCCGTTGGCGATCGCGGATATGCTGTTAGTGGCTTGGCGTAATTTTTCAATGATTGATCAACTCGCGCACATCTATGGGGTAGAGCTGGGTTATTGGTCGCGGATCAAACTGTTTAAAGCGGTGTTGCTCAACATGGCCTTAGCCGGGGCGAGTGAGCTGGCGGTTGAAGCCAGTATTGAGCTGTTTTCAATGGATGTGGCGAAACGGGTTTCTGTGCGCGCTGGACAAGGGGTTGGGGTGGGTATTTTGACCGCGCGTTTGGGGATTAAAGCAGTGGGTTTGCTGCGTCCACTGCCTTGGCATGCAGAACGACAGCTTAAATTGAGCGCGGTGCGCAAACAAGTGATCAGTAAAGTCGCCGCATTGATCACTAAATAGACCGCGCGTGTTGAATCTACACTCATTTGGCCGGGATTGCTTGACGCCTCAGCAGCCTTAGGCGACACTACTGTCAACTTTTCGTGACACTTCAAACAGGATCCTAGCACCGTGCGCCTTGAAGTCCTATGTGAAGACCGGCTTGGTCTAACCCGCGAGTTATTAGATATTTTGGCCTCTAAGAGTATCGATCTCCGCGGAATTGAAATTGATGTGATCGGGATTATTTACCTCAATTGTCCTGACCTTGATTTTGAAAGCTTTAGCGAACTAATGGCTGAAATTCGCCGTATTCCGGGAGTGAAAGATGTCCGGAAAATTCAGTTTATGCCGATTGAACGGCACAATACGGAGTTGATCTCACTGCTCAACAACCTGCCCGATGCTGTGTTGGCGATCAATCTTAAAGGGGCGGTGGATATGGCCAACCATGCTGCTGCCGAACTCTTTAATCGTGAAGAGGCCAGTATGATTGGCTTGCACATTTCAGCATTGACACCCGTATTCAACTTTGCGCGCTGGTTTGAAGGCAGTAAGGCTCGCCTGCGTGAAGAGGTGGTGATTGAGGGGCTCGACTATATTATGGAGATCATGCCGGTCTACATTTGTGGCGATTCCAAACAATCCACTTTAGCCAGTGCGATGATGATATTACGCTCTGCCACGACTGGCTTGCCCACGACGAGCACTCTTTCGCTGCAAAATCACTTAGGCTTTGAGCATTTTGTCGGTGTTTCCAATCGACATAAAAGTTTGATCAGTCAAGCCAAGAAACTGGCGATGCTTGATGAGCCGCTGCTGATTGAAGGCGAGACTGGCACCGGCAAAGAGATGCTAGCGAAAGCGTGTCACAATCGTTCCGATCGCGCTGCCGCACCATTTTTGGTGTTGAGCTGTGCTTCAATGCCCGATGATGTGGCGGAAACCGAACTGTTTGGCCATGCACCGGGATCGTTTAACCATCAGCAAGGCCATAAAGGCATCTTTGAACAAGCCAATGGTGGCACGGTATTTCTCGATGAAATCGGCGAAATGAGCCCACATTTACAAATTAAGCTCCTGCGCTTTTTGCAAGATGGAACCTTCCGCCGAGTTGGTGAAGAGCACGAAATGCATGTCGATGTACGAGTGATCGCTGCCACACGTTATCATTTAGCGGATTTAGCCGAATCTGGCCATTTCCGCGCCGATTTGTTTTATCGGCTCAATGTCTTGACGCTACGAATCCCTGCGCTGCGTGAACGGCCCAGTGATGTACAGTCGCTGCTGGAGCTCTTTATCACTAAGCATTGTGCGAAACTTGGCATGCTGAAGCCGAAATTGAGTGCTGATCTGTTGGATAAACTGAGCCAATATCCATGGCCGGGCAATATGCGTCAATTGGATAATATGGTGCTGCGCGCCTTAACCGAAATTGACGGTGAGGAGCTCGGTATTGAGCCGTTCCATTTGCCGCAAATCGATACGGTAAGCGCCGCGTCTAGTCTTAACCTTGATGGCTCGCTCGATGACATCATGAAGGAATACGAATCGCAGGTGTTGGATCGTCTGTTCCAAGCTTTCCCTTCTAGCCGTAAATTGGCCAAACGACTCAACGTATCGCACACTTCGATTGCCAATAAATTGAGAGATTATGGGATCAGGAAGCGCTGATGAACCACACCAGTACTCGCGATCAAACCGATGCTAGCGGTTATCAGCTAGATGCGGATTTTTACCAAACTGATGGCGAAATCGTTGTGCGCTGCGCGCAGATTGCCGATGCGAGACGAGTATGCGACTATTTTGTGGCTAATCGCCTGCACTTAATGGAGTGGGAGCCACAGCGTGACCCTGAATTTTTTACGGTTGCCGGTTGGCTACAGCGTCTGCTGAAGCTGCATGAATTGCATAAAATGAAACTGGCTTACTATCTGCTGATCTTGGATGCCAAGCATGATGTGATACTAGGCACTATCTCGTTTAATAACCTGATCCGCTTTCCATTCCACGCCTGTCATGTGGGTTACTCACTAGCACATGATGCGCAAGGTAAAGGCATTATGACGCGCGCATTGACCATGGCTTGCCAAGCGATGTTTGAACAACATAATTTACACCGCATTATGGCCGCGTATATGCCACACAATCAGCGCAGTGAACAGGTGTTACAACGAGTGGGTTTTATGCCAGAAGGGCATGCCAAAGATTACTTACTGATTAATGGCCAGTGGCAAGATCATAATCTGATGGCGCTGATCAATCCCAATTGGCAAGCATAATCGGCTTATCTTTCTCACCAATTATTGACCAGTAAGCCAGCGTGGCTTACTGAATATTTAAGGAAACTCAATGTCTTATTTGCCTTTGGAACAGTACCAAAGAAAATGGATTTTTACTCATGCCTCGATGCCGCTGCCTGCGGAAGATCTGGCGCAGATCAAACCGATGGAGCCACTGCGTGCCGCGCAGTTTTGGAAAGAAAACATCAGTGAGATGAGTCCAGACGCAGAGCGTTTCAGCTCACAAGATTGGCCGCGCAAAGCGGACAGTTGGAGTGGTGAAACCCGTTGGATGGCGGAGTGGGAAAGTGACGATCCCCAGTTACCTCAAGCGGTTGCGGATCATCTGCCATGGCAAGATGATGTTACAGTGTATTTCTGCTATGAAAAATACAATGTCATCGAGACCAAATGGTCGGTATTTAAACGCCATTGGAAAAACTTTTTATTTTATGATGATGGCCCGCTGTTGCTTGGCCGTCGCCGCAAGGAAGTGTTGTGGTTTAGCAGTGAAGGCCACGTTAAATTTGGCTTGCACCCATAAAAAATCCGGCTTAGGCCGGATTTTTCCTTGTAAACACTGTTTCTTGCTAAAAAACAGCGTTGGTTGATCACTCATGTACCATCCGCACTTGTTAGTGCGGATTCGTGTTGGTTGCCGCTTTGGCGCTAGTGGCTGCCGAAAGTGTCGAGCCCATCGACGCGGTGATGATCATAAAAATCGCCAACCACTGGCTCCATTGCAAGCTCTCACCTAAAATGGCCAGCCCTGCGATCGCGGCAATCGCCGGCTCTAAGCTCATTAACACGCTGAAATGCTGAGTTGACAGGCGACTTAGGGCGACCATTTCCAAGCTATAGGGCACTGCGCTCGACATTACGGCAACCAGCAGTGCCATCGGTAGAATTGACCAGCTAAAAATCGATGCTGTGGCGAGCTGGGTGGCAATCGGCAGATAGATCACTGCCGCCACGAGCATGCCAATTGCAACCGTTACTCCACCGGAAGCGACGCTACCGGCGCGTTGCCCAAACCAGATATAACCGGCCCAGCAAGCTCCCGCAGTCAATGCCAGCAGTACGCCAATCGGATCTAATGCATCAACGCCATTCATATCTGGCAGCAAACAGACAATCCCGAGAATGGCACAGGCGACCCAAATCAGATCTTTTTTGCGTTTTGAAGAGAGCAGGGCGAGCAGTAATGGGCCGGAAAACTCTAAAGCGACCCCAATCCCAAGTGGAATACGTTCAATCGCGAAATAAAAGCTCAGTTGCATCCCACCTAAACTGGCACCGTAAATCAGCATTGATCGCCATTGTGGCAAGCTTAAGCGTGCGCGCCAGGGGCGGAAAATCAGCAGCAAAATTAAAGCGGATAAACTAATCCGTAGCGCTACCGTGCCACCCGGGCCGACCAGTGGAAATAACTGTTTGGCAATCGACGCGCCAGATTGAATGGTGATCATGGCGGCAAACAGGCTCAGCATCGCGATCAACAGTGGGGATTTTATCGTTGGCATAAATAGTGAAAAACTCGACAGAAAGTGCGCGCTGATTATGCCGTAAAAAAGGGATAGGAGATAGCCACTCGCAAGCGTTGCATGCCGATTGCTGCTCACGAGCTGAAATGGCCGCTTATTAATAAAGGATTATTTTGTTAACTGAAGCTCACTTTTAGGTATTGCTCAGCTTAGAAACTTTAATCATTGATCTAACGCCAAACATTTCTTTTTCACCTATCAATAATGACCTTTGCCGCTGTGAACGCGTGCCTTCGATTCGTCAATATCCAATAAAATCTCAGGAAGAGTGAACATGATACGCCCTTATCTTAAATATATTATTCCGTTGCTGATCCCATTACTGGTGCTGATGCTGCCAACCACGGCGTTTCCGTTTGATGGATTAACGGTGATTCAACAAAGGGTCATCGCGATTTTCTTATTAGCGGCACTGCTGTGGGTATTTGAGCCGATCCCCATTTACTCTACTTCGGTGGTGATCATTGTGCTCGAAGTGCTGATGTTATCGGATAAAGGCTTGATTCTGTTTCGGCTTGATGAAGGAATGCCCGAATTTGGTGTGTTACTCACATCGACGGAAATTATGGCGACGTTCGCTAATCCGATCATCATGCTGTTTTTAGGTGGTTTTTTCTTGGCAATGGCGGCAACCAAATACCGTTTGGATGTCAACTTAGCTCGCGTATTGCTCAAGCCGTTTGGCCATAATCCTAAATATGTGATGTTAGGGTTAATGTTGATCACGGCGGTGTTTTCGATGTTTATGTCCAATACCGCCACGACGGCAATGATGCTGTCGATTTTAACGCCAGTGATTGCGCTATTTGGTCCCAAAGATCCCGGCCGAGTCGCTTTTGCACTGTGTATTCCGGTTGCGGCCAATATCGGTGGGATTGGTACCCCGATCGGCACTCCACCCAATGCTATCGCCTTAAAATACTTGGTTGGAGATAACTTAATTACCTTTGCGGAATGGATGGCATTTGGTATTCCTTTTGTGGTGATTTTAATGGCGATAGCTTGGTTTCTGCTCGATGCATTGTACCGAGCTGAGCAGAAAACCATTGAGTTGACCATCAAAGGCAAGTTTTTGAAAACTCCGAAAGCCATTATTGTCTACATCACGTTTACGGCGACGATTATTTTGTGGATGCTGGGCTCGCTGCATGGCATGAACTCTTACTCGGTGGCATTAATTCCAGTCGCAGTCTTTTCGGTCACTGGGATCATCGGTAAAGAAGATTTGAAAATGATCTCTTGGGATGTGTTGTGGCTGGTTTCCGGTGGTATTGCATTAGGGTTAGCACTCGATAAAACCGGACTGGCTGAGTTGGTGGTACAAAGTATTCCATTTGATCACTATTCGCCTTACATCGTTATTTTGGCTGCGTCGTTACTCTGTTTGCTGATGGCCAATTTTATGTCGCATACTGCCACTGCGAACTTACTGATGCCAATTATGGCGGCATTAGGCGCCTCAATGACCTCACTCACTCCGTTAGGTGGGGAAGTGACCTTGATTTTGGTGGTCACCTTTGCGGCATCGCTGGGCATGTCATTGCCGATCAGTACTCCACCCAATGCCCTGGCCCATGCCACTGGTAATGTGCAAAGCCAGCAAATGGCAAAAGTTGGGATTATTTTAGGTGTGATCGGGGTGTTGATGAGTTTTGTGATGGTGTGGATCCTGAATATGGTTGGTCATTAAGGAAAGCGAATGGCCAATCTCAGCGCGGTTATTACCCGTTATTTTAATCATCCAGAGCGCTGCATTCGCTTGCCTGCTGGCTCAATTTTGCTGGCTCAGAATGGCTATAATGATCGGCTGTACTATTTACGCAGTGGTCATGTGGCAGGTTACTTTGCGGAAAAAGGCGAACGGCGCACCAAGGTATTTTCTGCCACGAGCGGTGCATTTATTGGAGTGCACAGTTTTTTCTCTGGTTCATGGACAGCCTCTTCGACGGTGATTGCCGATAGTGAAGTTGAACTGGCATGGATTGATCGGGATACCCCAGTGCAAGAGATCGACAAATACGGTTCGCTGAGCAGTCAGTTTATGCCAGTGATTGTGGCTGAATTATCTCAGCGTCAGCGGCGAGCCACTCAAGAGGCGTTAGCCAAAGAGCGGGCGCTAGAACGATTGCATTCTGCAGAGCAGATGACCACATTAGGCCAACTTGCCGCGGGTATTGCCCATGAGCTAAATAACGCGATCGGCGTGGTCAGCAGTAAAACCGAACGTTTAGAAACGTTATTCATGGAACTGTTGCAACAAGTGCACCCAGAAGCCAGCCAATTTTTTGATTTTGGCTTGTTGTATGGGCAAAAAGTCTCATCGAGCGAAGCGCGCGAACGTGGTGCACAGTTAGAGCAGCAATATCAATTACCTAAAACGACTGCACGTGAATTAGCTAGGGCGGTTCCCGCCAATCAACTCTCTGCACATTGGCTGAAAAATCCGCATTTGGCGATTCGTTATTGGCAGATGGGGCGAGATTTGCATGATTTAAGATTGGCAGCTAAACATTCAGTAGGGATTGTCCAATCGATTAAGCAGCTCGGACGTACCGATATTCGTTTAGATGAAGACGTCGATTTAAACAGCACAATTAATCGTGCTTTGGCTTTGCTGCAAAGTGATTTACGGCGCGTTTCAGTACGTATACGGCCGGGAAGATTACCGCTCATCAAAGGTTCGCCGACGGAATGGGTGCAAGTGTGGATCAATTTAATCAAAAATGCGTGTGATGCGATGGCCCAAACGTGTGATCCCAGCATTGATATTCAAACTCATTGTAGTCGCCACAAGTTGTACATCACCGTGACCAACAATGGTCCGGAAATTGATGAGGTGACTCGCCGAAAAATATTTGAGCCAAGTTTTACCACCAAGAAAGAGGGCTTATCTTTTGGGTTAGGGCTTGGGTTGGCGATTGTGAAACGCATCGTCTCCAGCTATGGCGGTACGGTGGCGGTGAAAAGCGATCATGAGCAAACCATTTTTAGGATCAAATTACCAATTGAGGGATACCATGGATAAGCTGAATATTATTTGCGTCGATGATCAACGCGAAGTACTGAGTGCGGTGTTACAAGATTTAGAGCCGTTGAGCCGTTGGTTGAATATTGAAGATTGTGAATCGGCCGCAGAAGCGTTGGCGTTAATCGATGATCTTGATGCGCAAGGTGAAAAAATTGCTGTGGTGATTTCCGATCACGTTATGCCGGGCAAAAGTGGGGTAGAACTATTGAGTGAAATTAGCGCCGATCCGCGTTTTGCACACACGAAAAAAGTGCTACTGACTGGGCAAGCGACACACAGTGATACGATTAATGCGATTAATACGGCGGGTATCCACCACTATTTTGAAAAGCCATGGCATGCACAAACGTTAGCGGCGAGTGTGCGTAGTTTAGTGACTCATTATGTGTTTGATCAGCGATTAGATTATACCGAGTGGCAACCCGAGCTTGATTCAGCCGTGGTACTGTCGCGATTGCATGGTTAAGTTTAATGCTCAACGAAAGGGATAACGTTGGGCATTTTACGATGCAAAACACAATAACTACATGGTTATTATCTAAAATGTGACAAAATCGTACTGGAAAAGATATTTTCTTTGTTAAAATCTGTTAACATCATGATCGTCATGTAATGATAGTTATATACAGGGTAGAGAGTCTTGAAAATACCGATGGTTTTTAACGGTATTGTTTTCAGCAAATGGTAAGGACAATTTTGATTCGGTAAGCCAATAGGCTGTTAGTCAAATTCAGTCACCTTTCTACACCTTGACGTGATTCACTATCAATGACTTTTCTTTGTAGTGGCATTCTCAGTGATTAAATGGATTTAATTTAAGTGGCATCTGACTCGATTCCTCGGCGCATATTAAATAAGCGTCGACGCGCAAAACCCAAATCACGATTCTGGCTATTTACGCTGCTGATCCTCAGTACTGCCGGTGGCGCAGCGTTATACCATGAAATGGAAACCTCAAGCATACAGTCCCGTGAAATCAGTCGCTACGCGGCTAGTATGACTTATCAATTGGAACCAGGCGTAAGCGATAAAATTACTTTTCCCAGCTATGGACCATTTGATCAACGCTTAGGCTATGTGGCGTTACCCAGCATTCAACAGCGCTTACTCGCCCGTGGGTTTGAGGTTAAGCAGCAAGTTCGTTTTTCTGATGAATTGGTACGTTATGCTCAATATGGTTTATTTGTACCTTATACCGAAAAAGTGCAAGCAGGTTTAACCCTGAGTGATTGTCGATCAGAAACGGTTTATCAATTTCGTTATCCAGGCCATCACTATGCCGAGTTTAGTGCGATCCCTGATTTAGTCGTGCAGTCCTTGCTGTTTATTGAAAACCGCGATTTGCTGAGTGAGAAAAATCCATTGGTTAACCCCGCGGTTGATTGGCCACGCTTTTTTAAAGCGGCCTTGACCCAAGTTGGTAAAGTGTTGGATTTAGATGCACAAGCGGCAGGGGGTAGTACGCTCGCGACCCAAGTTGAGAAATATCGTCACTCACAAGACGGTTTGACCTACAGCCCACAAGAAAAAATTCGTCAGATGGTATCGGCGAGTGTCCGCGCTTATCGGTTAGGCCCCAATACTTTAGAAGCGCGTCAATTAGTGGTTTGGGCTTATTTGAACTCGGTTCCCTTATCGGCAGCACCAGGCTATGGCGAAGTGCATGGTTTAGGGGATGGTTTATGGGTTTGGTTTGCCGCTGATCCGCAACGTGTCAACCAATTACTCGATCCACAAATTAACCACTCAAATGAACTGGCTGAGCAAGGCTTGGCCCTACGGCAAGTGGTAGCACTGATGATTGCTCACCGTCGTCCCTCTTACTACCTTGCCATGCAGGGGCGTGACGATTTGCAAGAGTTAACTAACCGTCATTTACGACTGTTTTATCGTGAGCAAATGATCTCCCAGTCATTAATGGATGCGGCCTTAGCCGCTAAGCTAGAGTTTCGCGATTTTGCACGTCAGCCGGTGGTCACTCGAGTCAATACCAACAAGGGGTTGTTAGCGGCACGAACTCATCTAAGCCGTCAGTTTGGTGTCAGTCTGTATGATCTAGACCGCATGGATCTGCGTGCTTCGACCACACTCAATTTTGAATTACAAAATTCAGTCACCCACTACTTGCAACAATTGGCCAATCCTGGGTTTGCCAATGAAGTGGGGATCATTGGTTATCGGCTCTTGGCGGCAGAAAAAACCGCCGATGTACGTTACAGTTTTACCCTGTTTGAGCGCACCGATGAGGGGTTCAAAGTTCGTGTGCAAACCGACAATACCAATCAACCGTTTGATCTGAACGAAGGCAGTAAGTTAGAGCTTGGCTCTACCGCTAAACTGCGTGTCTTGACCACTTATCTGGAGATAATGGCCAAATTACACAGCAAATATCGTGATTTATCGGTCAGTGAGCTACGTCGTCAGTTAGTCGATGCTCAGGACACATTAAGTGTATGGTCTTTACAGTGGTTATTAACCAGCCAAAAACGAGATCTTTCAACCATGCTGGAAGCGGCGCTGGATCGAAAATATTCCGCCAGTCCTCATGAACGATTTTTTACCGGTGGCGGTACTCACACCTTCAATAATTTTCGTAAAGAAGATAATGATCGAATTCCAACCTTGCGTGATGCTTTGCGTGAGTCGATCAACTTACCTTTCGTCCGTCTGATGAAAGATATCGAGCGTTATACACTCTACAGTGAAGGCTATCGCGCTCAGTTATTGAAGGATGACAGTGATCCACGGCGTAAAGAGTACCTGCGCCAGTTTGCTGATAAAGAGGGTAGAGTTTATTTGCAGCGCTTCTGGCGTAAATATAAAGACAAGACCGTCGATGAGCGAATGGTAACCCTGTTGGAGGGGCTAAAACCCAGTGCAGATCGCTTAGCTGCGGTACACCGTTACTTGCTGACGGAAGCCTCACTCAGTGAATTTATCCTGTTTATGGATCAGACATTACCGACCGCAGCACGTAGTAAACTGACCGATAAACAGTTGGAAAAACTGTATAACAAATATGGGCGAGATAAATATTCACTGCCAGATCAAGGCTATATTGCCCGGGTGCATCCGTTAGAGCTTTGGTTGCTTGGCTATTTGAATGAAAATTCGCAAGCAACTTTTAATGATGTGGTGGCAGCAAGCAGCGATAAACGGCAAGAAGTGTATAGCTGGTTATTTAAAACTCGCCATCGTAATGCACGCGATAGTCGAGTGCGTACTATGCTCGAAGTTGAAGCCTTCTTAGATATTCACCAAAGTTGGCAACGTTTAGGTTATCCGTTTGATCACTTGGTTCCGTCGCTTGCGACCGCGCTTGGCAGCTCAGGCGATAGGCCTGCAGCATTATCTGAGCTGATGGGGATTATTTTGAACGATGGTGTACGCGTGCCTACTCAGCGGATTAACCATCTACATTTTGCACAGGATACTCCGTTTGAAACCGAATTTTCACCAGTGGAAACTCAAGGGGTGCGTGTGTTGCCGGTCGAAGTCGCCAGAACGTTACGCGGCGCACTGTCACAAGTAGTGGATACCGGAACGGCTCGGCGTATTTCAGGGGTGTTTAAATTGCCCGATGGAACACCGGTAGTGATGGGCGGCAAAACTGGCACTGGCGATAATCGAATTCAAACTGTGGATCGGGCTGGCAACGTGGTGCAGTCACAAGCACGCAACCGTACTGCAACTTTTGTGTTTTATCTTGGCGATCGCCATTTTGGTACTTTAACCGCTTATGTTGCTGGCAGTAACTCAGAGAAATTTACCTTTACTTCAGCCCTGCCAGTTCAAGTATTGAAAGGAATGGCACCGATTTTATCGCCTTATCTGGCTCCCAGTGAGCAAGCTTGTCGACCTTTAACACTCTGATCTTATTACTCGAGTACAAATTAAGGTAGGAGTGATCCTGCCTTAATTTTTTCTGCTGTTCGCTCAACTTCTCCTTTCAATTAGACTCAATATCCCCTTCCGACTTGAAGCTGCAGTGGTGTTGGCTATGTTCATTCACCCCAATCACATCGTTTGTCTATGCTCATTGGGACTCACTTACTTGCCGCTTACCTACAACTCCAAGTTGTTTGGGTATAAATGATCAATTGAAGTGACTTAGTGACAGCATCGAAATTGATCCAAGAGTGAATGAGCTAGGATGATCGTTAGTAAAGCTTACGCGTAGCGCAAGAAATCGTTGCTGTGTGATAAGCGGTTAGCACGTTACATTTTCTTTAGCAATTATATAAAGGAAATGCCGATGTCACCTCATCTCTCTTACTGGTTTAAACAAGCCCTTGAAATCGAACAGCCGCTCGATACTCAATTACTTACGCAAGATATCAGCGCTGATGTTGCTATTGTCGGCGGTGGCTATACCGGGCTATGGACGGCGATTATGCTCAAGCAACAGCAGCCAAATTTACAGATTGCTTTAATTGATAAAGGGTTGTGTGGAAGTGGAGCTTCGGGAGCAAATGGCGGCTGTTTGTTGACGTGGTCAACTAAGTATCCCACTCTCAAGCGCTTATTTGGTGAGCAACAAGCCAAATGGTTGGTGGCTGAGTCAGAAAATGCGGTTTATGAAATAGAACAATTTTGCCTCGACCATCAACTTGAAGCGCAATTAAAGCGCCATGGCACTTATTACACGGCGACCAATTCAGCACAACAAGGGCAAATGGCGCCAATTGTTGAGCAACTAACTCAGCTCGGTTGTAACAGTTGGCAACCTTGTACCAAGTCGGAATTATCGGCAGTCTCTGGATCTCAGCAACATCTGGAAGGGTATTATTCTCCGGCTGCTGGCAGTGTACAGCCTGCATTACTGGTCAGAGAACTACGCCGACTGGCGCTGCAGTTGGGTGTGCACATTTATGAAAACACGCCAATGCAGCAGTTAGATTTTGGCTCGCCAGCGGTTATTCACACTCCCAACGGCAAAATCTTAGCGCAGAAAGTGGTGCTAGGGCTCAATGCTTGGATGGTGGAACATTTTACGCAATTTAAACGCAGTGTGGTGGTGGTCTCTTCCGATATGTTGATAACGGATCCCATCCCACAACAGTTAGCCAGTAATGGGCTAAGATCTGGAGCCACGGTGATTGATTCACGTATCTTCGTGCATTATTACCGTGATACCGTGGATGGACGTTTGATGCTCGGCAAAGGGGGCAACCATTTTTCTTACGCGAATCGCGTCGATCCCATGTTTAATAAACCGAGTAATTATGTTGAATTGCTGTCGGCTTCATTCCAAAAGCTATTTCCAGATCTTAATCAGAGTCAGTTTGCTTACCATTGGACCGGAGCATCGGATCGCTCAGTGACCGGTTTGCCATTTTTTGGCCATTTGGATCAGCAGAAAAACATTGTGTACGGTTTTGGTTACTCAGGTAATGGTGTGGCACAAACTCGGATTGGCGCAAAAATTCTGACTTCACTGGTGCTTGAGCGGCAAGATATTTGGTCGCAATGCGGTTTAGCACAAGGCCCACTAGGACAATTTCCACCAGAGCCGATTCGTTGGTTAGGGGCGATGTTGGTCCGAAATGCGGTGCGCCGCAAAGAAGAGGCTGAAGATCAAGAACGCAAGCCGATGATTTGGGATAAATGGTTAGCTAAATTGGCAGGAGCTGCCGGTAAGGCGGATAAGGTGGTGTAACCGGATTGTCATATTTGCTTGGCAGTATAAACGTTGGTTTCACTACATCGTTTATTTATGTCGCCTCGCGCTTTTGACCAACACTGGCAACGTTTTTTGCCGCCACTGAATGCTCTTAAGGCTTTTGAATCTGCCGCTCGACTCAAAAGCCTGACCAACGCGGCGGCTGAGCTCAACGTGACGCGTGCGGCAGTCAGTCAGCAGGTTAAACAGTTAGAACTTTATCTTAATGCGACCTTGTTTGAACGCAGTGGCTCTAAATTAGTGCTGACGGAGGAAGCTGAATATTACTTACCGTTACTGACCCAGGTATTTGATTCCCTTTCGGTTGGAACCGAGCAGCTATTTGCACGCAAGCGCCGCCGCTTATTGACTCTACACATTGCCCAGAGTTATTGTCATCAGTGGTTGATCCCTCGCTTAGCTGAGTTTCGACAACAAAATCCACAAATTGAACTGAAAATTTCCACTACCTCTAACCCTTACCCCAATTCTAATCAGCGTGCCGATATTGAGATCATTAATGGTACGTTACCGATTGAGCAAACGGAGGCCATATGCTTAATTGATGAGCATTGGATTGCGGTTGCCGCCCCGGATTATTTACAGCAGCACCCGATTAATGATTTGGCCGATTTGGCACAAGCGGCCAAATTGGCAACCTCTGGCTATCGAGAAAATTGGAAATATTGGTTGGCTAGTTTGGGCTATGATCAGTCCGTGAGTAAGCCAATTATGCAGTTTGATCACTCATTACTCGCCATCGAAGCGGCCACATTTGGATTAGGTGTCTTATTAGTCAAAGACATTTTAGTGCAACAGCTTCTCGATCGAGGTGAATTAGTGTTGGTGGGAGACTGGCGCATCGCTTGTGAAACTCGCCATTATTTGTTACGCCATAACGCCAACCATCGCGATGGTAATCTATTTATCGAGTGGTTAAATTTTAATCTAAATCAATAAACTATACACCGATCGAGCTTAAACCTGGCTTGTGTCTTGCGCGGTGAGTAATATTTTTGGTGCTCGTCTCATTTATGCAACGCGGATAACAGGCGGATAGCAGTAAATCATTATTCACTGAGCTGATTTTTATTAGGTCTTCCTATACAATTTCGTTCCACAATAAATTGATGAAAATCACACCATGACCCAGCTATCACTCTCGGCGGCGAGCAGTGCCGATTTAGAGCAACTCAATCAATTGATGTTTGAATTGCATGATGAGCACCATCAGCAGAGTCCTGAACATTTCAAAACCGCCCACGAGATTGAACAAGAAAAGAGTATTGCTCGCTATTTGGATGATCCTCAGTGTTTGGTATATGTGGCTAAGCATGCAGGGCAATTGGTTGGTTTTATTTCGGGACACTTTTGTGAGCTGATTTCAACCGTCAGCCAGCCAGTGTCGATGGGCAGTGTTGATGAACTTTATGTGGTTCCAGCATTTCGTGGTCAAGGGATTGCCAGTCAGTTATGCCATAAATTAGAGCATGTTTTCAAAGATTACGGCGTCAAACAGATGTTTGTTGAAGTGTGGGATTTTAACCGTAGCGCGCAAGATTTTTATCAGGGCGCTGGATTTGTTCAGCATATTCATTGGTTGCGTAAGCCGCTGGTTTAAGTCAGTTCATTTTTTAAAAGGAAATCGTACCTTGTTGGCACATGTTCGCGTACTTTTGCTGGTGTTAGTGGTTTTTTTGAGTATTGGAGCACCTGATTGGGTGCAAGCGAATCAAGGGGATAGTGCCGCTTATCGTGGTGCACTGTGTCTGATCCGAGCGGATAATAAGTTGGTGTTAACCAAAGAAGTTTTGACCGGAAAACTGTCATTGCCTGGAGGCACAATTGAAGCCGGAGAAACACCTCCGATGGCGGCGCAACGGGAAACTTGGCAAGAAACAGGCATGGTCGTTTCTGTTGAACGTTTATTGGGGCAGACTGCTACGGCATTAGTGTATGAGTGTGTCAGTGAATCGCAGATCATTGCTTATTCTTATCAAAATGCTTTAGGTGGCAATGAGCTGCCAATCTGGTTTGCTCCGGATTATGGTGTAGAAACCGTATCGGCGATGTTGATCAATCCTCGTCATATCAAACCCGAGCAGTATCGCTATACCCAGCAATGGGCAGCGATTGTTGATTTTGCTAAACAAGCCGAAGATCAAGCGGTCGATTATGTGGTTGAACTGAGTCGGGCTGCACCACGCTTTCAGCAAGTCGAACTGGAGTGGCTCAACCATCTACAACATGCGCTGTCTTGGCTGCAAAATTCTATGCCGTGGTTACCCAATTTAATCTTAACCGGTATGCTTTTTAGCCTGCCAGTGATTAGCCTAGTACTATTGCCATTAGTGTATTGGCAACTAGGTAAAGCATATTGCTACAAAATCTTATTTGCTATGAGCGTGACCTCGTTACTTTGCTTAGTCGCTCAGCAAGGTTTTGCTTTAGTAAAACCGCACGTTTATCAGCCGGGATTGGAATTATTTCCTAGTCACGGTTTTTCTTTCCCAAACTTACCGATTGCACTATGGAGTTGCTTTGGTGTGCTGCTGTGGCATGCGCGAGAAGAGTTGACTTTACGTTGGGTGATGCGCCTATGGGGTGCTATTTTTGCTTGGCTAGCATTGGCCTCTTTTTATTCGGCTAGCGCTTTTGTTAGTGATATCGCCATCGGCGCGCTGTTTGGTGGTTTAGTGGCTTGGCATATTATCCGGCTTGATCTCAAACCTGAGGTGAATGTTAGGGCTTTATTAAGCACCCAGCCGATTTGGTGGGGGTTGGCGATCGGTTGTGCAATGCTACTGGTTATTTGGCCACAGCCGATCTTTACTCAGTGGCTGGCGGTATTAGTCACGATTTCAGGTGTGGTCACTTGGCTTAAACCTGCGCCAAGCGTACTTTCATTGCGCGATGCTCTGCTGATGATCGTGAGCTTACTGGTGGTCAATCAGGGAATTTCATCGGCGATTGAGCCGTTTAGCTATAGTGGATTGTACACTTTGATTGGTGCAACTTTACGCTATCCATTATTGATCTTGTTGTTTGTGGGTTTACTACGTTTACGCAGCAAGTCCGACTTAGTAACGGATACGTCGAATTAATCCACATCAGCAAATACAAAAAACCGGAACCGTTGATGTTCCGGTTTTTTGTGGGCCTAAATGGATTTAAGCAGTGGTGTAAGCACAAACAAATTCGGCAATTTTGACCATATCGGCAATCGCGATATATTCCTCGGTGGTATGCACTTTCGCCATACCGGTTGAGAGGTTAACCGTGGTTAAGCCTTTAGCATTAAAGTTATTGGCATCGCTACCGCCACCACTGAGCTTGGTTTGTGGCTCAATACCAATCGCGCTAAAACTGGCTTTTATCGCTTGAATATGCGGATGATCGTCTGCTAACTTAAACGCGTTATAAGCACGGGTTGAGGTGATCTCGACTTGAGCGCCATGTTTTTGTGCCGCGCGCTCGAAAGTTTCAATCATGTGCTGCACTTGCGCTTCCAGTTTTTCGTCATTCAATGAACGAGCTTCTGCAACAATTTTCAACTCAGGCATCACAATATTGGTCGCTTGACCACCCTGCACAATACCAATATTGGCGGTGGTTTCTTGATCAATACGCAATAGTTTCATCTGCGTGATCGCATCGGCGGCTACGGCAATCGCGCTGATCCCATCTTCCGGAACGAGGCCAGCATGAGCCGGTTTACCTTTGATCACAGTGGTAATCGTTTGTTGACCTGGTGCGGCACGTACGATAGTACCAATTGGGCCACCAGTATCTAATACGATGGCAGTTTTGGATTGAACTTGGCTCATATCAAAGTGTTCAGAGCCTTTTAAACCACCTTCTTCATGCACAGTAAACGCGATTTCAATCGTTTTATGCGCTTGTTGACGCTCTTTTAATCCGCGTACCGCTTCTAAGATGGCAGCAATTCCCGATTTGTCATCGCCACCTAAAATCGTATTGCCTTTAGAGCGAATAATGCCATCTTCGATGATGGGTTCAATACCATTGCCCGGTGCTACGGTATCCATATGGCAGCTAAACAGAATGCTATCATTAAGAGTGCCATCGAGGCGTGCATACAGGTTAAAACCATTGGAGACGTCTGCAGGAACCGGCAGTTTGTGCACCGTAAAACCAAGCTCACCTAATTGCTCCGCCAGTGTTTCAGCAATTTGTTTTTCATTGCCAGTTTCACTGTCAATTTGAATGAGTTGTAGAAAGTGGTCAACCAAGCGTTGGGTATTAATCAGGCTCATAGGAATACCTCTAAAAAATAGAAGCCGTCACCATGCCTGTAATTGCAGCGTTAGGCGATGCGTTAAATCAATAAAGGGTGAAAAAGACGTGCTTGAAGAGTGTTGAAGCCAGGTGAGTGATGGGGTACTTCGATTTTTGTTTGACTAAGGTCGAAAATAATTGGCTGAGTAAAAACGATCTCAATTGAGATCGTTTTTTGATGGCCGTGCTGGATTTTGCAACCAAACAGCGGCTTATTCGCTCGTTATAACACTTTGCAAGCAAAGCCTTTGAGATAAAAACCTTCTGGATAAGCGGTATCGGTTGGGTGATCGGCGGCTTGCTCAAAGCGCTCCACAAATTTGACATCACGCCCAGCATCGAGAGCGGCATCAGCAATGATTTTTTGAAACAGCACTTGATCCATAAGACCAGAGCAAGAGTAGGTGAGCAAAGTGCCGCCTGGATTTAAAATCTGCATCGCGAGCATATTGATGTCTTTGTAGCCACGGCAGGCACCATCAAGCTGCGCTTTTGACTCAGCAAATTTAGGCGGGTCCATGATCACCACATCAAAACGAGTGCCTTGATCGCGGTATTCGCGCAGCAATTTAAACACATCGGCATTTAAGAATACCGCGCGTTTTTTACTGATATCAAAACCGTTTAATTCGGCATTGAACTTGGCCGTATCCAGTGCAGGTTGCGACACATCGGCATTGATCACGCGTTTGGCTCCGCCTTTGAGCGCATACAAGCCAAAACCACCGGTGTACGAGAAGCAGTTGAGCACGCTTTTATCTTGTACATATTTCATCGATTGCAAACGGCTATCACGCTGATCCAGATAAAAACCAGTTTTATGTCCACCAACGATATCAACGCTGATTTTGACGCCATTTTCTTCAATCACGACTGATTTAGGTGGCAACTCACCATGCAATACGCCAACCCGCTCTGATAAGCCTTCTTTCTTGCGTACTGCCACATCGGAACGTTCATAAATATGACATTCAGGGAAGCAGTGGCGCAGGGCATCGATTAAGGTTTGCTGATGATATTCCGCGCCCGCGCTCAGCAGTTGGCAGACCAGAAAATCTTGATATTTATCGATGGTGATGCCGGGTAAGCCGTCAGATTCGGCGGCAATTAAACGATAACCGGTTAATCCATCACGTTGGATAATATCGCTACGCAGCAGTTGAGCCTGTTGGATGCGTTGAATGAAAAAGGCGCAATCGATCGGTTGTGGTTCAAAGCTCCATACCCGAGCTGAGATTTGCGAATGCGGTGAGTAGGCCGCTTTAGCTAACCACTTACCTTCAAAGGAGTAAACATCGACGGTTTCACCCAAGGTTGGGTTTCCTTCGACTTTGCTAATCCCACGAGAAAAAATCCATGGATGTTTACGGCGCAAAGATTTGTCACGGCCTTTGACCAAATAAATTGCTGGAGTCATTACGCTACTCAGATCGAAATAAACAGGGCGGCTATTGTCGTGGAACTGGGCCAGAAAAGCAAAGGAAAGCCGTATGCTTGCTCACTCAGTGGTTGGTGCGATTTATTTAGCCACAATCATCATATTGAGCCAGTTTATACCCAAACAACTTGGAGTTGCAGGTAGGCGGCAAGTGAGTGAATCCCCATAAGCATAGGCAAACTATGTGATTGGGGTGAGCGAACGTCGCCAACACCGCTGCAGCTTCAAGTCGGAAGGATATGGTGGGGGAGGAGCGCTATCTTGACTATGCTTTACAGGCAGCCGCGGATGATCGGTTGTCAATGGTTCAGTACCGGGCTGAGCTACTGAGTTGACGAGGAGTGAAGCAATGGATAAACAGTGTCACCAATTTATTGTTGCAGGACATGTGCAAGGCGTCGGTTTTCGTTACCACACCGCTCATCAGGGCTTGAAGTTAGGGCTCACTGGTTATGCTAAAAATCTGCCTTCGGGTGAAGTGGAGGTGGTTGCGTGCGGCGGATTAGCCGAGTTGGACCAATTATATGCTTGGTTACAAATTGGCCCCAAAACGGCCAGAGTCACTAAGGTGACACGCTCGGTCTCTTTGCCGCGACAACGCTATGTTGGCTTTGCTATTTTGTAGTAGTGGTAATCAAACGAGCTGCCCGCCGCTATTTTTTCTCAAATTGCCGTGCGGCTGGTTGGCGACACACGGGTTGCATTTTTAGCAACCCGTACGTGCTCTATAAACACTTAGCCGGTTTGGGTAAACCCGCGAGCTTAGTGGCTTGTTTGGCTGGGCCTTTAGGAAACAGCTTAAACAGATATTTGCTGTTGCCTTTTTCTGGACCGTGCTGCTTTTCCAGTGCTTTGACCAACATACGAATCGCCGGAGAGGTTTTAAACTCAGCGTAGAAATTACGGACAAAAAGCACGACTTCTAAATGTGCATCAGTCAGCTCAATGCCTTCTTGCTCCGCAAGTAGGGCAATCATCCCTTGTTGCCATTGGGTCGAATCAAGTAAGTAACCTTGTGCATCGGTTTCAATCGTGTGACCTTGATATTCAAACATATTCACTATTCTAAGATGGGAGAATTGGGGCTAGGGTAGCGAAGCTCAGGCTAAGGCTCAAGTACAAAAAAGCCCGATGGTTTTCCATCGGGCCTAGAGCGAGATCAAACGCTGGATTAATCGTCGTTCATGATACCGAGAATGCTCAGTAAGCTTGTGAACAGATTAAGAATATTCAGATACATCGAGATAGTGGCTGAAATATAGTTGGTCTCTTCACCGCGCACGATGCGGCTGGTATCAAACAAAATGAAACCAGAAAACACCAGCGCTGAGATGCTGCTGATCGCTAAGTGAGCGACGGTTGAACCAACGAAAATGTTGATCAGTGCAGCAACAATCACAATGATCAGGCCTGCGAATAAGAAATTACGCATGAAAGAGAAATCTTTCTTGCTGGTGATGGTGTAAGCCGACAGACCGAGGAACACCATACCGGTCAGGCCGAGTGCTTGAGCAATCACAACTGGACCATTTGGCATCGCCGCATAGAAATTGAGCATTGGACCAAGGGCTGCCCCCATCAATCCGGTAAACACAAAAGTCCATACCACGCCTGACGATGAATTAATCGCTTTTGGCATCACAAAAAACAGAATACCAATCGCGGCTAATTGCATCACTAACGCGATGATAGGAGAAATGCCGATAGCCATGGTCGCCATTGCAGCAATTGCGCTGGTGACAAGGGTCATCGAAAGCAGGAAATAGGTGTTTTTCAAAACCTTGTTGGTTTCAAGGGTCCGTTCCAAGCTGGACGTTCTGGTAAACATTGGCGTGTTCATACTTTTCCTCTGTTAAAAGTACTGATTGCATGGCAACAGTTATGAGGCTCTCGGCTATAAATTTCAAGCCCTTTGTGCTGTTTGAACTCATAATAATCAAAATTGATGACAAAAGTGATGATGAGTTGTAACGCAATATTTCATGGGTTTTACAGTCGGTGAATGCTGAGCAAATCCATAAGCTCAATCCCCGAGCTACTAGCTAGGCTGTTCGGGGATTAGTGGCTTTTAGTGAATTGAATGGCAATGGCGGCCGCTAATGGTGCAGAATTTGAGCGAGAAAATTTTGCGTACGCTCTGATTGTGGATTGGCAAAGAATGCTTGTGGGTGGTTTTGTTCAATGATCTCTCCAGCATCCATAAAAATCACTCGATCCGCGACTTCTTTGGCAAATCCCATTTCATGGGTAACACACAGCATGGTCATCCCTTCTTCTGCCAGTTCGACCACCACATCCAGCACTTCGCGTACCATTTCTGGATCAAGTGCTGAGGTTGGTTCATCGAACAGCATAATTTGTGGATTCATGCACAGTGAACGGGCAATCGCCACCCGTTGCTGCTGACCTCCGGATAACTGGCCCGGATATTTATCCGCTTGCTCAGGAATCCGTACCCGGGTCAGGTATTTCATCGCGATCTGTTCCGCTTGTTGCTTGGGCATTTTTTTGACCCAAATCGGCGCGAGGGTACAATTTTCTAAAACCGTGAGATGAGGAAACAGATTAAAGTGCTGAAAACACATACCCACTTCACGGCGTACCAATTCGATGTTTTTTAAATCTGCTGTTAATTGGTGACCCGCAACGGTAATTTGCCCAGTTTGATGCTCTTCAAGACGATTAATACAGCGGATCATGGTGGATTTGCCCGAGCCTGAGGGGCCACAAATGACGATTTTTTCACCTTTTTTAACGGCTAGATTAATGTTTTTCAGGACATGAAATTGGCCATACCACTTATTCATATCGGTAATTTGGATCATCAAAGGAGCGTTGAGTGGTTGCGTCATACTAGATTCCTTGCAAAGTGACTTATCGTTTGTGACCGGTATGGAGTTTGCCTTCGAGCCAAATCGAATATCTCGACATGCTAAAGCAGAAGATCCAGAACACTAACGCGACAAAAACATAACTTTCAGTAGCAAAGCCGAGCCAATTCGGGTCGGTGTTAGCGGCTTGGCCGATGCCTAATACATCGAACATGCCGATGATCAGCACCAAACTGGTATCTTTAAATAGGCCAATAAAGGTATTCACAATCGGCGGAATGGTGATTTTCAGCGCTTGCGGCAAAATGATTAGCCCGGTTTTTTTCCAGTAGCTTAAACCGAGTGCATCGGCCGCTTCGTATTGGCCTTTAGGGATCGCTTGTAGACCGCCACGAATCACCTCTGCGATGTAAGCAGCACTAAACATTGCAACTCCAATCAAGGCACGCAGCAGTTTGTCAATGTCACTGCCTTGCGCTAAAAACAGCGGCAGCATGACCGAGGCCATGAACAACACCGTGATCAGTGGAACGCCCCGCCATACTTCAATATATACGGTGCACAAACTGCGAATGATCGGCATGTTAGAGCGTCGTCCTAAGGCCAACACGATGCCAATCGGTAGCGAAGCAATGATGCCGACTAAAGCGATGATTAAAGTGACTAACAATCCACCCCATTGGTGGGTTTCGACTACCTTGAGTCCAAACATACCGCCATAGAGTAGCAAGCTGGCAAATAAGGGATAGATATTGACGAAAAATAGCCAGAGCCAGCCTTTTTTCGGTGTTTTTTCATAGGCCAGTAAGGCGATTAAGAGCGCGAGCGTAAAGAAAAACAGCCGTGGTCGCCATAGTTCGCTGGCTGGGTAGAAACCATACATAAATTGCTCCCAGCGCATACGAATAAATACCCAACAAGCGCCATCGAGCGTGCAATCCTCACGGGTGGTACCACGCCAGTTGGCATTAATGATTGCCCAATCAACAAGCTGCCAAATACCTTGCAGTGCGAAATAACCTAAAACTAACGTCGCCATCGTGTGCCACGGGCCATTAAATAAGTTTTTATGTAGCCAACGGACTAACCCGGTGTGATTGACTGGCGGTGGCAGGTTCGGCTGAAATTGATGTCTGTTCATAATTATCTTTCCACCAGAGCCACTTTGCGGTTGTACAGATTCATTAAGGCTGAAGTAATTAAACTTAGGCTCAAATAAACCAGCATGGTCATTGAAATAATCTCAATTGCTTGGCCAGTTTGGTTAAGAGTGGTTCCCGCAAAAACGGACACCAAATCGGGATAACCGATCGCCATTGCTAGAGAGGAGTTTTTGGTTAAATTCAGATATTGGCTGGTCAAGGGTGGAATAATAATGCGTAGCGCTTGAGGAATAATGATCAATTTCAAGGTGTGCGAACGGGGCAGGCCAAGGGACATCGCTGCTTCAGTTTGGCCGTGATTGACCGCGTTGATCCCTGAGCGCACAATCTCGGCGATAAATGACGCGGTATAGATGGTTAAGGCCACCAATAATGCCGCAAATTCAGGCAGAACCGAGATCCCACCTTGGAAATTAAAGCCGCGTAGAACCGGATATTCCAGCCCAATCGGTTGGCCTAGCAGCCAATACACCATCAATGGCAATGCCACACAGCATAACAAAACATAGCGATAAA
This sequence comes from Vibrio misgurnus, assembly GCF_029635775.1. Lineage (NCBI taxonomy): Bacteria > Pseudomonadati > Pseudomonadota > Gammaproteobacteria > Vibrionales > Vibrionaceae > Vibrio > Vibrio misgurnus. Next base: position 1,162,069 of record NZ_CP113241.1, read on the forward strand.
TTGGGGTTTGCTGACCTGTCAAGCGTTGACGGTTGTGGGCCCAAATGCTCAATAGCCAGCAGGCGATCACCCCAATAATCAGCGCCATTGCTACCCATCCGCTGCCAGTACCAAACACCGGTTTGGCAAGATACAGTCCCTTAATATTAAGATAGAACCATTCACCAAGGTGCATGCTTTGTTTGGTTGAGGGAAGGGCACGTAACACCACGAAGTACCAAAAGAAGATCTGCAGCAGCAATGGAATATTTCGGAAGATCTCGATATATACGGTGGCTAAGCGGCTGATCAGCCAGTGACGAGATAAACGGGCAATGCCTAATATAAATCCGAGTAATGTAGCAAAAAGAATCCCCAGCACGGAAACCAGCGCAGTGTTCAGTAGCCCGACTAAAAATGTGCGCGCATAACTGTAGGTTTCATCATACGCCACCAGAGATTGGCTAATACCAAAGCCCGCGGGCTGCTCTAAAAAGGCAAATCCGGTCGCGATACCGCGCGATGCCAAATTGGTGAGCGCGTTATTCACGATAGTGAATAGCACAAAAGCGACGATACCAACGGCGATCAATTGAAATAGAGCAGAGCGAAAAGTTGGGTTATACAGGAAATGGGTATGCTTAGTCTGCGCGTCAGAAGGGTGTGACATCGCTTTATTGATAGGCTTCATACAGCGATAACCTCTTATCCATTTTGTGTGTGCGGCGACAAGCCTTGTGCCGCGTTGTTAGTGGCCGTGCTTGTGCGCAACACAAGCCACAAGCACGGTCAGAGGGTGACAGATTATGATGATCAATTAGCGGATCGGTGGGGCATACATGAAACCACCTGCATTCCACAGCGCATTGACACCACGGTCAATTTTAAGTGGTGAGCCTGTACCCACAGTACGCTCGAAGATCTCACCATAGTTACCGACTTGTTTTACGATCTGATACCCCCAGTCATCACGGATCCCTAGTCCGCTACCTTTAGGGCCATCCAAGCCTAAGATCCGTTTTACATCTGGATTGTCGGATTTCAGCATTTGTTCAACGTTTTTCGAGGTGATGCCATATTCTTCGGCATTGATCATGGCGAACAGCACCCATTTTGTCACGCTGAACCATTGATCATCATTTTGACGCACCACGGGGCCAAGCGGTTCTTTGGAAATAATTTCCGGTAACACCATTGCCGAATCGGGTTTTTCTAGATTGAGGCGCAGCGCGTAAAGACCGGACTGATCGGTGGTGAGTACATCACAGCGACCCGCATCAAAACCTTTTGAGGTTTGAGCTCCAGTATCAAACACTACCGGTTTATAACTCATGCCGTTATTACGGAAATAATCGGCAAGATTAAGTTCAGTGGTGGTACCTGATTCAACACAAACCGACGCACCATCCAATTCTTTGGCACTTTTTACCCCCAACTCTTTTTTGACCATAAAACCTTGGCCATCGTAGTAAGTGACCCCAACGAAGTTAAGACCTAGGGTGCTGTCACGTTGTAACGTCCAAGTAGTGTTACGCGACAGCACATCAATTTCGCCCGATTGCAGCGCAGTGAAACGCTCTTTGGCGGTGAGTGGCACATATTTGACTTTGGTTTTATCCCCCAGCACCGCCGCCGCCAATGCTTGGCAATACTCCACGTCGATCCCTTCCCATTCTCCTTTCGCATTAGGGTTAGAGAAACCGGGCAAACCAGTACTGACACCACAAGTCAGTACGCCTTGAGATAACACTTTGTCGAGCGTGCTGGGTGCCGCGGATGCCGAATAAGACAGCAACGCAGATGAGGCAGTGACGACAGAAGCAAGAATCGTGAATTTATTCGCCATTTGTATCCTTCCTGTTTACTCTGTTTTGGGTAATCCATTGTTGACTGAGTGACACCTGATACCAGGGGTTTTACGATGTTGTGTGATGGTGCTTTATAAGTTGAAAGTGATTTGTTGGTTAGACTTCACCACCGTGCTTGCACATTAATGAATCAATTCGCAGTAAGCGTAGGTAAGGATGTCCGATTTCTCAAACCATTCGTGAAAAGAGTGAGTTAGTCGATCCCGTCCAGTTACGCTATTCAGCATGGCGAACTGTTAAGTAAATGTAAATGGTGCAACAAGGCAACAAAGTGGTGCAACAGAATGGCGTGAGGGTGGGAAAATCGAGTGCCATTTATTTATGCTGCCGTTAGGCTGAAATTTGGTCGCTTTCACTGGTTTGGTGGCAAAATTTGCACAGATTTTATTTGCTTTCGGTTATTGGATGCTTTTATTGCCCCATTTTTGGTAGCATGGGCCAATTCAGGATGGATACCGATAAGATGGACTATGCGCTATTTCCCGTTGTTCTTGGATTTAACCAATAAACCGGTATTAGTGGTGGGCGGTGGAGAAGTCGCTTGCCGAAAAATTGATGCGTTACTCCGAGCGGATGCCAAGGTGACGGTGATTTCACCGCAAGTTAGCGCCACTTTGCAATCGTGGATTGAGCAAGGTAAGTGTACTTGGATCCAGCATTTTTACTCATCCCGTTGGTTAGATAAACGTTATCTCCAAGTCTGGGCAACCACGGACAATCCCCAACTCAATCATCAAGTTTATCAAGATGCCAAACAGCAGGGGATTTTAGTCAATGTGGTCGATGATCAACCCTACTGCGATTTTATTACACCCTCGATGATCGAAAGAGGGCGCATTCAATTAGCAATTTCCAGCGGTGGTGCTTCGCCAGTATTGGTGCGCAATATTCGTCAAACCTTAGAGTCGGTATTGGCGCATAACTTGGCGCTGCTGGCGGATTTTGCTGCATCAAAACGTAATTCGATTAAGCAGTCTCTGCCTAATGTTGATCTGCGTCGCCAGTTTTGGGAGCGTTTTTTTGCCGATCCACAAGTGCAGCATGCGCAAGATCGAGATGTGTTAGAGTCGATTTATCAGCATTTACTCACTCAACCCAGTGCTAAGGTATGGAGTACAACATGGATTGAGTTTGGATCGGATGTTGAGCTGCTAGCGCTGAAAGCGCTGCGCCATATGCAGCAAGCCGAGCTGGTGTTGCATACACTAAATTGCCCGTTTGAGTTTATTGATCTGTGCCGCCGTGATGCGCAGCGGCAGAGTTTTGAATCACCGGTTGAGTTGAGTGCTCTGTTGGCTCAAGCTCAACAACAGGCACAAAACGTGTGTGTGTTGATCCCCGCGGCCAGTCAGCAATATGCGTTATTGCAAGGCAAAGCGCGGTGCTTAAAATTAGCCACGCAGATTTAACGCCACTGATTTTCCACCGATAAAAACGGCAAGCAATGTTCAAACCGTTGCTTGCCGCTGAGTTTTCCGCCTCATTCAATTTAACGGGCAGATGATGTTTCGTGTGCCGAGATCGTTAAGCGTGCTGCGAGCCTCTGAGCGCAAAGCGTTCAATCGCAATCGCTACGCCATCTTGGTCATTACTCAACGTGATGTGATCGGCCAGTTGTTTGGTTTCATCCATCGCATTGGCCATCGCAATACCGAGTCCGGCATATTCGAGCATATGGTGATCATTTTCGGCATCACCCATGCAGATCACTTCATGGGCTGCAATCCCTAAATGTTCCGCAATCGCTTTTACCCCAACCCCTTTATTGCTGCCGGTATTGAGAAACTCTAAGAAAAATGGCGCACTTTGTACCACCGTAAACTCTTCTCGCCACTGTGGCGCTAATTGAGCAATCGCCTGAGTTAGTTTTTCTGGCTCACCGACAATCATCGCTTTAATGATCGGGTGATCGTCCGCTAACTGTTCAAAATCCATTTCGGTAATGTTAAGACCATTGATGTTGGCTTCAACTTGAGTGTATTGGCTGGTTTGTGGGGTGATCAACCCATGCTCTTGGCTAAACGCATGGCAATTGAGTTCAAGCTGTTGTGCTAAACGTGCAACGCGTTTCGCTGCGTGGCCATCAATGATCTGCTGATAAATAATTTCACCACTGGCGACATTCGCTACCATAGAACCGTTGTAGTACAGCACATAATCTTGATCGCTGGTCAGTTGTAATTCTTCCAATTTACTGCGCATACCATCAAGCGGGCGGCCAGAAGCCAGCACGACCTGAATGCCTTGTTGACGTGCGTCGGCAATTGCCTGTTTGGTGCGGGGAGAAATTTGCTTTTGGCTATTGAGCAGCGTGCCATCCATATCGAGCGCAATCAATTTGTACATCAGATACCTAGCTAAAATTGAACAACAAGGCGTGTGATTATATACATTTTCACCCTCAACAGTGAGCAAAGCTGCTCAAAAATGAAAGTCGTGGTGATTTTGCTGGCAGGTTAGGTATTTAAATTGAACTTGATCACCTTCTCGATTATGGTCTGCTCGCACAGCGTGGCCACTGATCCAAGCCCATCACAATATCAATATTGCTTATAAAGGAGCACAACATGAAAAAAGCGGTCGTCGTGTTTAGCGGAGGACAAGATTCAACCACTTGTTTGGTTCAAGCATGCCAAGAATTTGATGAGGTACACGCGATTACTTTTGATTATGGCCAGCGCCATAAATTAGAGATAGAAGTAGCACAAAGATTGGCAAAGCAGTTAGGTGTTGCAGCGCATAAAGTGATGGATGTCGGTTTGCTTAATGAATTGGCGATAAGCTCACTGACGCGTGATGACATTCCTGTATCTCATCAGTTGCAAGAGAACGGTTTACCCAATTCATTTGTGCCTGGGCGCAATATTCTATTTTTAACCTTGGCCGGTATTTATGCCTATCAAATTGGCGCGACCACCATCATTACTGGGGTATGTGAAACCGATTTTTCAGGGTATCCAGACTGTCGCCATGAGTTTGTACAAGCGATGAACCAAGCGTTAGCTAAGGGGATGGATCTGCCATTGACGATTAAAACTCCGCTAATGTGGTTAAATAAAGCGGAAACGTGGGCTTTAGCCGATCAACTGGGTGCGCTAGAGCTGATCCGTCATCACACGCTAACCTGTTACAACGGATTGATGGGTGATGGCTGCGGTGAGTGTCCTGCTTGCCAGTTACGCTACGCTGGACTGAATCACTATTTGGATCATCGCACCACTGTGCGCAATGCGCTTAACGACAAGCTACTTTCCTTATAGGCGCTTACAATGAGCGATAGATAGCATACCGGTTCTGCTTGTTTACTTAATTGCAGCATCATATAAAAAATACTGTATGAAAAGCCAGTGTTTTGATTGACAAGTCAATAAAGTGGACTATGCTGTAATTATATACAGTAAATGAGGGCTTAATATGTTTTCTGATCGACTCGAACGTGTTAACCGTTTGCGCCAACAGGCGATGAACAACCCTGATTTTCTTGAAGCAGCTAAACAGCATGAAGAGACTTTACAGCAGGTAGAACAACATTTTGAAGCCAAGCGCTCACGCAGAAAGCCGCTTAAACGGCAAAAAACCTTGGCCGATATTTTTGAACAAGCGGAGTTTGGCCGCCGACCAGATGATGTGACTCACTAAGGTGATCTTGTCACGCTAATTAAGCCGGAGCTCGCGCTGACCGGCTTTTAGTACCTTTGGCACCCTGTTCTTATCTTGTTGATCCTATTGATTAAGGATCGCGATATTATTGGTGAGGCATTGCTTTATAAGGGATAACGCGGCTTTTGGGGGCTAGGATGTTTGCCATGAAAATCCCTGTTCGACTTATGCTGCGCTGAGAATTTTGCATGGTTAGATTTGGTGTTGCTAGTTTTGCTGTGATTAGCTTTGCCACGATGATGCGCCGATTTTTTTTGCTGAGCTTGAGCATGTTTGGCTAATGCATTTTCATCTGGCAGCACAAAATAAGGGTCTTGATAATGCGCAGCCGGTCCCAACTCTTGAACAACCAAACGATTCCATAATTCACGATCAAAGCCTTGCTCTGGAATCGCGGGGTAGAGTGTCTCAATTTCCTCTTGCGCATACTCAAGAAAAGCGTTCTTTTGAATCTGGTTAAAACGCACCGCGACGCGGTTATGTTGGTTAATCCAAGTTATTTTAAAGCGTTGTAGCTCAGCCTTCGCTTCCTCAAGCGTCAAACGAGATAAATAGAGGCGTTTATAAGAGACTTTTCTATCCAGCATAGTGCGCATGGCTGTTTGGATATAGTCACCGTGATGAGTAATCGAAATCTCATCACTATCAAACAGATTGACGCACCAACCTTTGGGTTGAAACTCGGTTTGTTGATAGTGATGATTACGTGCCACTAATGCCTGATGCAGCACTAAATCAGACTTACCGCGAAAGGTTTGTTGCCATTTAGCGATTCGGACTTGAATTGAACCCGGCAAACGAAAAATATGTGTAAATTTATCTTGTTCCATAGGCTTATTGGCAACCCAAGCGGGTGTGTTTTATCGAAATTTCGATTTCCACCGGCGTAATAATAGTCATGATATTGTTGAATGAAGTATCAGCTAACGGGTCACAGTAGTGACTACCCCACAACACTCAATACGGTTTGATGGTGGGCGGCAGCTGTTATTCCCTTAACTGGCAAGCCATGCTCGCTGGTTTGGGATTGTTGGGGCACGAATTCTACACCTTTTTTAATACTTAACGCGAGCTTAAGTAGTTATATTTGTCGCCTAGGTAGTGCAATCATGACAAGCAGGGGGTGTTTCCCCTGCATTGTAAAAGGTACCGGTCGGTTATGGTGTTAGTCATATCAAGCTGACATTATAAAACCAACCGTATAAGCCTAATCGTATAAACCTAGCAGCATTAACCGAGTAGCATCAAGCCATGCGGTAAACTTTCCCCAAATGCTCGTTGGGTTTCGTTGGCATTCAATTCCATCACCTCACTGACCAAATGAATCCATGATTCACTCACTCGGCTCTGTTTTAGCTTGCTCACTACTTGGGCTCGCCACTCTTCACTGACGTCACGGCTACGATCGCCGGTCTTGCGACACATCATGACGACAGCAAAAGCGCACATTGGCTGTTGTTGCCAATCTTGCTGCAACAGTTTGGGTAACCAATCCTCGATTTGATCTTTGGGTAGTATGGTATGCAAACTACCGTACAATGGCGTGCGCGCGGCTAAACGACCGCAAGCCCACCAATGGGCTTGTTGGTACTGGTTATGATTGAGCGCTTTATTGAGAAACCAAGTCGCGAGCAGGGTTTTATCGTCGACATGCAGATGTTCGAGTGAGGCGGCCAAGCGTACCATCGCCTCATAGCCTTTCTCTTGGGCTTCTTTGCTTGAAGCCACGCTGCGCATTGCGCTTGGATGTAAATATTTAGCGATATCGGCCAGCACGGTTTCTTGTTGGGCTTGATTTAAGCCTCCCGCCACTCGCCGCCACAATACCCACCAATCGGTCCAACCTTGTGAATTACTAAATTGGATACCAGCTTGATACAGCGCCCAGAGTTGCTCAATCCGCCAACTGTCGCTCGCATCACCAAATCCAGGGCGCAAACTAAATCCAGCGAGGCGTAGCCAGTTTTTTTCATGCAGCTCTGAGCGACGGCGACGTTTGCGGCCAAGTAACAGAATATCAAATAGGCTACGCAGCGTGGCAAAATCCCATGCATCCCTCTTGCCTAAGCGTTGTTCTAAGGCTTTAGTCAGGGTTTTAATGGTTTGTTGATCAGCATTGGTTTTATTGGCGCTATATGCGGCGCTGATTAACGCTTTGGCGGCTTGTAATTGTGTTGAGTCACCCACTGATTCAGTTTGCTGTTCAGGGCTGGCCGTTGTCTTGCCACGAACCGCAAACTCCACTTGCCAGCGCTGAGTCTCATCATCGGGATTGATGCACACCATGTTTAATGTGCCCACTTCGGTTAATTGGCAGGCCAGTTGCACGGCAACGCGCTGTTTTTGATTGGCGGCCAATTCCCCGATATTCAAGGCTGGCAAGCTGACAATATAAGGTGGCAAAGGCTGAAATTTATCAGGGTCGATCGCGACCAAGGCTCCATTTTGTATTTTGCCATCAGAGCTGATCTGATCATGGGTTGAAGTCAGTAAATTAAAACGGACTGGTTCACCAACAGTAAGTGCAAAACGGCGGCTAGTGAGGCGAATTTCTTGCCCTTCGCGACTGCCTTTCGCGAGCAAACAGAGCGCGTTACCGAGTCGGTTTTTTTCCGGCAAATGAAGAAAATAAGAGCGAGCCGCTCCGCCGCCAATTTTCAGTTGTGCGCCGCGTGTGGCTTTGGCATAGGCGACTGCGCCGAGTGCCACCGACCGGTCGGGATGTGGGTTATCGAGTAGGGTAACTGGCCGCCCTAGCCATTGGCTGAGCAGAGTGACCAGACGCGAGCTAATCAGTTCACTGTTAAAAACACCGCCATTGAGCAGCAGAGCTGTCGGTAACGGTGGTGTTTTACCGGTTGATGTTTGCTCAGCTGCGTGAGGTTGACTGAGAAATTCAGCAATGTGTTTGCTCACCGCCGGATCTGCCGCATATGGCAAGCCAAACTCAACCACCGCACGGCGGCGTTTTTCTGGTCTGGTTTCTCGGGGAGTGAGTGGAAAAAAACCGTCAAGCGCGAGTTGATGTACTTCAGCACGGCTTAGGCTAACACTTTGAGCTCCAGTGAGTAATTTTGAACCACTACCCAGCAAAGTGATGTTGATCTGCTCTGGTGAATTGGCGGCCAGCAGGCGTTCTTTGGCTTGGCGGGTTTGCTGGATCAGTTTGGATAAGCTCGCCGTGCTTAAGGTTTTCGCTTGATTGCCCTGCTGTTGTTTAAGCCGAGTTTCAACGATATGCGCCAACGCAAGGTCGAGGTTATCCCCGCCAAGCATCAGATGATCACCAACCCCGATTCGATTTAACTGTAGGGTTTGTTGCGGATCAAATTGAGCGGCGATCAAGCTTAAATCTGTGGTGCCGCCTCCCACATCACACACTAAAATCAGCGGTGCCGAGTGTAAAATATCACCTGCTTCCGCTTGATGGCGATGATGCCAGTCATAGCAGACCGCTTGGGGCTCCTCAAGCAGCAGAATCTCAGGTAGCCCAGCTAATTTTGCTGCTTCAAGTGTTAATTTTCGGGCACTTTCATCAAACGAAGCAGGGACGGTAACCACGACTTGCTGCGCCGCTAATCGATCGGAAGGATGACGATGATCCCAAGCTTGACGAATGTGATTGAGATAACTGGCACTGGCAATCAGTGGTGAGACTTGCTCGACATCCGCAGCAGCGCCCCAAGGCAGAATCGGCTGAGTGCGATCAACATGCGGATGTGACAACCAACTTTTGGCACTGGTGACTTGTCGGCCTTCGATTTTTGCACCCAGTTCACGCGCCCATTGGCCAATGATCACCTGGGGTAAATCACCGTCAACCGGTTGTGATGACCAGGGTAGGGTTAAATCTGCATCACTAAATTGATTTGGAGCGGGATGATAGCGAAAAGAGGGCAGCAGTGGTTGGCGTAACACTTCACCGGGACCGACCAACTGATCGACTGGAAAAATTTCGATCGGAGCTTGTTGCAGGTTATCGTTCAGCTCACAGAAAGCCACCACAGTGTTGGTGGTGCCAAGATCAATGCCGACCAAAAAACGAGCAGATGACATGTGCTACCTCGTCATAATAAACGTTCTGCGGCACCGCAAGCGATGCCGCACTCCATCGGGAGTCATAAATCAATGATTAAGCGTGATCAGTCTCAGAGCTTGGCTTATCACGCACATCAAACTCTACATGCCAAGTTTGGCCGTTATCAGCGGCAATCGCTTCAAGACACAGAGTACCCAATTCTGTCACCCGAGTGGCGAGAGTGACTGGCACTACGTCACCGATGCGGCGGCCTTGCTCTGCGGGTAAGGTGATCTGAATCGGTGGTAGCTCAGTTAACTCATCGTAAGTCCAGTCGACTAAATGGGTTCCCGGATAATCATCACGGCGTACCGTTGAACCATAGAATTGGAAATGTACCGGCTGGCCAATCACTAAGCCAAATTGACGCTGAGCCACTTGCGCGTTGGAGCCTTCTTCCATGCCAAATGGAGCCACGCAAAGTGCTTCCATTGGTGGCGCGAAGCCAGGAATGGCCGGCATTGCGCTTTCAATGCCCACATAATAAGCCGAAGCGATCCCACCACGGATCCGCACCCCTTGTCCTTGCCGTACTACGCCGTAATAGGCGGCACCGCGTGCCACAGCCAGATCGAGATCAACCCCTTGCAGCAATTTCGCCGCCGGGTGATTGGCTTGGCTTAACCAGCCATTAATCGTTGAGAGCAAACGCTCGGTAAGCAGTGGTGATTTCAGCACCCCACCATTGAGCAAGATCGCATTGGGTTTAATAAAATCGCTGTGCGCGGCTGACATACTGCTCAGCCCTGGCATGACAAATGGCAATGCGTCGGTTTGCGCTTGGGTCGATTGGCCTTGCGCATTCGCTTGCTTGCTTAAAAACGCTGCAATGTGGCGCGTGATACCAGCATCTTGTGCGTAGGGCAAACTCATTTGGGTCAAAGCGCCGCGCATTTTTTGTTGTGGTTGCTCGTGAATGGCCACGGCAGGGAAGAAGCCATCGACTAAGGTTTGCTGTAAATGTTCACGAGTTAGCTCGGTTTTTAAGGTGCTGCCGAGCAGTTTTGAGCCGCGACTAGGGACCACAATCGGCACGACGGCTAAATCGGGCTGGCTGAGTAACGCTTCTTTCGCATCACGACAAGCATGAGTCATCGCTTGTACTTGCCACATTTGTAACTCTTGGCCTTGTTGAGCCAACTTCATTTTCAAGCCATAGGCGAGGGCGAGATCCATATTATCGCCACCGAGCAAAATATGCTCGCCAACCGCGATCCGTTTCAGGGCGAGATTGCCTTGATCTTCGGTCACTTCAACCAAAGAGAGATCAGTGGTACCACCACCAATATCGATCACCAACACCACATCGCCGACACTGACTTCGCTGCGCCACTGTTCATGGCGATTATCGATCCAACTGTACAGTGCGGCTTGTGGCTCTTCGAGGAGAGTTACTTGCTGCAAGCCAATATTACGTGCCGCTTCAGCGGTGAGCTCGCGTGCTGCTGGATCAAATGAGGCCGGTACGGTGATGGTGACTTCCTGCTCGGCTAAGCACGCATCAGGATGAGCGTGATCCCACGCCGCTTGCAGATGGGCTAAATAGAGTTCAGTGGCACGCAGTGGTGAAATTTTGCTGACTTCTTCAGGGCTAGCCAATGGCAAAAACGCCTCGCGTCGATTGACGCCGGCATGACATAACCAAGATTTGGCGCTTGCCACTAAGCGGATCGGGGTTTTGCTACCAAGGTTACGCGCAATCGCTCCCACCAGCGCCTTCGGTTCGCTGCTCCAAGGTAAACGGCGCGCTGAGGCGGCCATTTCATGTTCATGCGGCTGATAGACAAAAGAGCCCAGTTGGTGGAGATTTTCCACCGTGCCCGGCGCGGTCATTTGTGCAATCGGCAACACTTGAATCGGTGGCGTGTCACTGTGGTTGGTTGCTAGCGCTTGATAGGCTAGTACGCAGTGGGTGGTACCCAAATCGATACCGACACTGTATTGGGCTGCAGAAGTAGGCGTTTGCATTATAATTCCACCTCGGCTGGGGCAAGAATCGCCGTGTCATAGTGCTCCGCCAGTTTTGGCAGCGTAATGGAATCAGCGCGCCAGCCTTGGTGGATCAGCGTACCGACAAATGGAGCTTGACCAGTTACTTGTCCGGTGAGACGAATCGCCTGCGCATTAAAGCCCGCTTCAATGGTGATACGGCTCTCTTCCGGCTCGCTGCAAATCGGCGATAAGGTCAGATATTCACGTAATACTTTTTGCCCACCACTGTGGATCACGCGAGCGGCTGCGCCCACTTCTTGATCAGAAAACTGGCTGACTTCTTGCTGTAAGAAATCAATTAAACGCGCTTCTTTTTGCAATATCGACAGCAGTTGCAGTGCTGAATCGGTCGAAGCGGTTGCCAGTGTTGACTCCACTTCCACCACTCTTTCCCGCACTTTCTCCACTTCAATGATTTTTTCTACTTCGACGATTTTTTCAACCGGCTTTTCAAGCGTGACAATTTTTTCTACTGGTTTTTCAATGATTTTTTCTATTACTCGCCCTTGGCGGGTTAAGGCGACAATCAGTACCAATAACGTAGTGACAGCAAGACCAACATGCAGCATATCCAAAGTGGTCGGGATCAAATGTAAGTCGATATTCATGGTGAGTTCTCTGTAGCAGACGCGGTGCAAAGCACAACCAGTTGCAATGCTGAGCGGAAAAACATTAAGCGAAGGAAGCGCGGAAATTATAACTATCCAGAGCCTCTCAATGGCTTATTACGCTAGACGCTATGATAGCGCTAAGTTCAAATGGGGGCGGATAGTAGCACATTCAAGACGAAAGAGAGTGAACAATCCTGATTTCATCGCGCAACGAAAGATTATTTGGCGACTTGTTGAGCAATTCAATTGTATGATTTTTGACTAAACTTGGTTAACATCGTCGGCCCCGAATTTTGTAATGCATATTTCGGTGATGTTGTAACCTTGAATCGTTTGAAATGATCGTGTTAAGTGACAAAAGATGCTGAGATATGACGCGTCTTGCTCATGGTTGTTGTGGTTGATAATACAAGTAAGGAAAAGGTGGATGATCGGCCGTTTTCGCGTAACAGTACCTCTACTGGTGTTTTTGTTTTCTCTGCAGCTGACCGGGCTGGTTGTTTATACCGCATATAAAGTGCAACTGCGTTATAACCGCACGATGTTAGAAAATCTAGCCGATCAACAGACGATGACTCTGCAGCAGTTTGTGGATAGTGATATTCATTTTATCGGCTCGGCGGCTAATTTTTTTCGCTCCAGCTCAAGCGATGATTGGTGTCATTTTCATACTTTTGCTGAAGAAGCATTGAAAGGTTCGCAAAGTCTGATCGCCCTGCAGTGGTTAGTCAAAGTGGAGCCAGAGCAAGCCGAAAGCTTTAGTGTACAAATGCGCCAACGTTTCCCAGAATTTACACTATTTACTCTTCTGCCTGAAAGCGGGCAAGTGCAGTATGGTTTTGGTTCAGAGCAAGAGGCAAAATATATCTTATCGGATATCTATCCGCTCAATGACGACAATCAGAAACTGTTGGGTTTTTATTCGGCACGGCAGCGTTTTAAGCTGATACAAGAGGATATCGTGACTCATCGTCGTCCCAATGTATCGGATAAAGTTCGGTTGCTGCAAGACGGGTTTGAACCATTGATAGATAAAGATGGGATATTGGTTTATCACCCAGTTTTTTCTGCTGAAGATGAGCGAACATTACAGGGTATTATGGTTGGTGTTGTACGCTTATCCACTTATGTTGAAAAATTAGTTCAGCTCAGTGCGATGGATAATCTTAATATGCGTATGATCGATACTGGATTTAGCTCCGAAGATAATCCGATCCTTTATCAAAGTTCGACCTGGCGAGAAAATGAGCAGGAAGGTCTGCTGGTTGCTCGTAACCTGGTATTTCCTAATCGTGATTGGGTGATTGAGTTTGCGTTGTATGAGTCGGTGACTGTCCGAGAATGGTGGGTGTTGCTGGGGTTAGGCTTAGGTGGTGCCACTATCTCATTTTTGCTCAGTTATATCCTGCGTATGCAGATGAAAGAGAAGCAACATCTGACGGAAATGATTGAAGAACGCACGGCCGAGCTACGTTATCTGGTGGAGCACGATAGCTTGACTAAGCTTTATAGCCGCCACTTTTTCAATCAAAGATTGTGTAAAAAGTTAGACGGTAAACAATTATTTACCTTGGTGTCATTTGATGTTGACCGTTTTAAACAGATCAACGATAGCTACGGACATCTCGCTGGCGATTATGCGTTAAATCATGTTGCACGGGCGGTGGAGCAACAGCTTAACCACGCAGATACTTTTGCCCGTTTTGGTGGTGATGAGTTCGCCATTTTATCCTCAGTGACCGAGGTTAACGAGCTGTATGAGTATTTAGAGCGAATTCGTAACGCGGTGGCAAGTCAGCCATTTGTGGTCAATTCCGAAGTGCAACTGACATTAACCATCAGTGTTGGTGCCAGCGTTAACTGTGGTTACAGTGAGCCGGAAATTTTACAAAGTGTTGATGAACAGCTCTATCTAAGTAAATCGAAAGGGCGCAATCGGGTTTCGATTGCGGAACAATGCTGCAAGGTGGAATCGAAATATGCTTTCAATTCAGGTAGGATGTCGGCCCCCACGTTACAGCAAAAGAGCTCACAATGAATTACCACCGTGTCGTATGCTTCGATTTAGAAATGTGTTGTTGGAATGAAAACGGAGTCGGCACCACGGGTGAAATTATAGAAATTGGTTTAGCGGAAATTGATCTGTCGGCGGGTGAAATTGTCAAACGAGCGCAATATTTTGTTAAACCCGATCAGGATCAAATCTCGCCGTTTTGTGCCGAATTAACCGGGATCACGCCGCGTAAAATTGATAAACAAGGTCGGCCACTCGCTGAGGTGATCCAGTCAATGGTTAAAAACTTTGGCGGTTCGAACAAAATCTATGCCTCGTGGGGACGTGATGATCTTATTTTGATCAAAGAATGCCAAGCCAAAGGAATTAAGCTTCCATTCCAAGAATTTATTAATCTTGCCACCTTATTTCGCATTCAACAGCGCTTAAAAGATCAACGGATTGGTCATCGTGCCGCACAAGAATCACAAGGCATTGCATGGGAAGGGCGTCAGCACTCCGGTTATGTGGATGCGTATAACTTAGCCAAGTTAGCTTTAAGCATGTTGTAGTCGTAGGCTTGTGGGTCAGCAAATAACGTCTGCTGCAGCGAGCCAAAGATTTCGATAAATTGCGCGCTGGTCGTTTCATGCGCCAGCGTGATCAGTGCCAAAAGCGCCTCGGCTTTGGTTGCAGGGTCACATTGGTCATCCAGAATCTGTAAAATTTGCGCGCGGATCAGTTCAAGCTCATGTGCCACAAAGCCGCGTCCCTCTTCTTCACCTTCTTCTTCCTGCGGTGCATTATCGAAGGTCAGAAACAGCATTTCATCATCGATCCGAGCTTCAACCAGACGCTCCGGCAGCCAGATTTCGCCCATCACCACATCGGGGTCAAGCTCGGTGGGCAGTTGATTTAATATAGCTTTGAGTTGAGAGGCTTTCACAATCGCTAGGTATCCTTAAGTATCTGGTACTATTTTAACGGCCAATGGCGGGTAAAAAGAAGCTTCTTTTCAGGCTAGTAGCGCTGAAAAGGTCATTTCATGACATCGATTGCTGCTTGTATCGCCAACTAAGGACACAAATGGTGCGATGGTAGCCGTATTGCGAAAACTCTGTGATACAATTCGTGCAGTTTTTGCCAAGATAATCATAGGAAATGCTTTGACCTCGTCACAGCCCACCCATTCCGCCGCTCAGCCTAAAGCCAATAGTGCGGCTAGTTTAAAGCAGGCACTGGCTCAGTGTCTGATCAAAGACCGCTTTCGCCTCAGCAAACGAATTGATGGCGCGAGTAAAATCAAACATGAATCCGCTCGTCATGCGGTTTTTGATGAGATCGCACTGGATATTGCACAGTCGATGATGGTGGTTGCGCAGCGTAAACAGCAGATGCCGAAAATCGACTATCCCGCTTTGCTGCCTGTTAGCCAAAAACGCGAGGATATTGCTCAGGCGATTGCCCATCATCAAGTGGTGATTGTGGCGGGTGAGACAGGCTCAGGTAAAACCACTCAGCTACCGAAAATTTGTGCCGAGTTAGGGCGCGGCAAATATGGCCTGATTGGTCATACTCAGCCGCGTCGTTTGGCGGCACGTTCGGTTGCCAACCGGATCGCTGAAGAGATGGAAACTGAACTCGGCGGCTTTGTGGGCTATAAGGTGCGCTTTACCGATCAAATTTCCGATCAGACCCAAATTAAATTGATGACCGACGGTATTTTACTGGCCGAGATCCAAAATGATCGCTTTTTGAATCAATACGATACCATTATTATCGATGAGGCGCATGAGCGTAGCCTTAACATCGATTTTATCTTGGGTTATCTCAAGCAACTGTTGCCACGTCGCCCTGATCTTAAAGTGATTATTACTTCAGCAACGATTGATCCAGAACGTTTTTCCCAGCATTTTAGCCACGCACCGATCATTGAAGTCTCAGGCCGGACGTATCCAGTTGAAGTGCGTTATCGCCCACTGGCGAGTGAGGATGACAGTGAAACTGATCGCGACCAACTGGCCGGTATTTTTGACGCGGTGGATGAACTGTGTAGCGAAGGTTTGGGCGACATTCTGATTTTTATGAATGGTGAGCGTGAAATTCGTGATACTACCGATGCACTGACAAAACGTAACCTACGTGATACAGAAATTGTGCCACTCTACGCGCGTTTATCGGCCGGTGAGCAGAATAAAATTTTCCAGCCGCATGCTGGGCGACGGATTGTGCTGGCCACTAACGTTGCGGAAACCTCGCTAACCGTACCGGGTATCAAATATGTGATTGATCCGGGAACGGCGCGCATTAGCCGCTATAGCTATCGCACTAAAGTGCAACGTTTGCCGATTGAGCCGGTGTCACTGGCCAGTGCCAATCAACGTAAAGGCCGCTGCGGACGGACTGAAGAGGGGATCTGTATCCGTCTTTACTCGGAAGCGGATTTCTTAGCGCGTCCAGAGTTTACTGACCCAGAAATTTTGCGCACCAACTTAGCGTCGGTGATTTTACAAATGACCGCGCTCGGTCTGGGTGATATTGAAGCTTTCCCATTTGTGGAAGCGCCGGATAAACGCAATATTCAAGATGGGGTACGCCTGCTTGAAGAGCTGGGTGCCATCAACGATCAAATCAAAGATCCGAAAAAACGGCTTACTGAAAGTGGCAAGCAGTTGGCACGACTGCCGATTGATCCGCGTTTGGCGCGCATGGTGTTAGAAGCGTCTCGCAATGGCTGCTTAAAAGAGCTGATGATCATTGCCTCGGCATTGTCGATTCAAGATCCGCGCGAAAGACCGAGTGATAAACAGCAAGCGGCGGATGAAAAACATCGTCGTTTTAATCATGACGAGTCGGATTTTTTAACCTTAGTTAATCTTTGGCAGTATATTGCTGAGCAGCAAAAGGCCTTGACCAGTAACGCGTTTCGCCGTCAGTGTAAATTGGATTACCTCAACTATTTGCGGGTGCGTGAATGGCAAGATGTGTATAGCCAACTGCATCAATCCACTCGTGAAATGGGCTTTAAGCTCAATACTGAGCCGGGCAGCTACCATGCGGTGCACAGTGCTATTTTGGTCGGTTTACTCTCGCACATCGGGATGAAAGATCAGGAAAAGAACGAATACCACGGCGCGCGTAATGCGCGGTTTAATATTTTCCCAGCCTCTGGCTTATTCAAAAAACAGCCCAAGTGGGTGATGTCGGCAGAGCTGGTGGAAACCTCAAAATTGTGGGCGCGTGTGGTAGCGAAAATCGAACCGGACTGGATTGAGCCGCTCGCCAAACACCTGATCAAACGCAGCTATAGCGAGCCGCATTGGTCGAAGAAAAATGCCGCAGTGATGGCGTATGAAAAAGTGATGCTGTACGGCATTCCGATTGTGCCGAAGCGCTTGGTCAATTACGGCGCTATCGATCCGATACTGTGCCGCGAAATTTTCATGCGCAGTGCATTGGTCGAAGGCGATTGGGAGACCAAACACGCGTTCTTTAAACAAAACCGCGCTTTGCTGGCGGAAGTGGAAGAGCTTGAACACAAGTCACGTCGTCGGGACATTTTGGTTGATGATCAAGCGCTATTCCTATTTTATGACCAACGAGTGGGAAGCGAAGTGGTGTCAGGGCGTCATTTTGACGCGTGGTGGAAAACCGCCAGCCGTAAAACGCCTGATCTGCTCAACTTTGAAAAAGAGATGCTGTTTAAAGGCGATGCCAGTCATATCACCGAGCTGGATTATCCTAACTTTTGGCATCAAGGCAATTTGAAACTCAAGCTCAGTTACCAGTTTGAACCGGGTGAAAATAGTGACGGTGTGACGGTACACATCCCGCTGCCGATCTTAAACCAAGTCGAACCACAGGGCTTTGATTGGCAAATTCCTGGCCTGCGGCATGAGCTGGTGGTGAGTTTAATCAAATCACTACCCAAAACCCTGCGTAAGAATTTTGTGCCGGCGCCCAATTATGCTGACGCTTTTTTGGCGCGGGTGACGCCGTTGGAAATGCCGCTACTCGATGCATTGGAAAAAGAGCTGCGACGGATGACGGGCGTGACGGTGCAGCGTGAAGATTGGAAGTTAGACCAGTTACCTGCGCATCTCATCATGACCTATCGGGCAGTTGATCATCGCCAGCGTAAGCTGAATGAACACAATGATCTGCATGAACTGAAAGAGAGCTTAAAACAGCAAGTGCAAGAGACGCTTTCTCAAGTCGCTGATGATGATATCGAACAGCGCGATCTGCACACTTGGTCCTTTGGTGAACTGCCAAAAATGTACCAGCAAAAGCGTGGCGGGTTTGAAGTTAAAGCTTATCCTGCGCTGGTGGATAAGAAAGACAGTGTTGAGATTAAACTGTTTGAAACCGAGCAAGAGCAGCTTAGCGCGATGCGTGCTGGCCAGCGCCGTTTGATTTTGCTCAATGTGCCATCGCCGATTAAATATCTGCACGCTAACTTGCCTAATAAATCGAAATTGGGTTTGTATTTCAATCCGTATGGCAAAGTGCTGGATTTGATTGATGACTGTATTGCTTGTGGCATTGATAAGCTGATTGAAGAGCGTGGCGGCATGGTATGGCAGCCGCAAGCGTTTGAAGCGCTCAAAGAGCATGTACGCGCGGAATTGGGTGACACGGTGGTTGAAATTGCCCAGCAGGTCGAAACCATTTTAACCACCGCGTATAACATCAATAAGCGTTTGAAAGGCAAAGTTGATTTTACCATGGCCTTTGCGCTGTCTGATGTTAAAGCACAAATTGAAGCGCTGATTTTTAGCGGCTTTGCCACCGAATGTGGTTGGAAACGCCTGCCGGATATTCTGCGTTATATGCGTGCGATTGAGCGGCGAATGGAGAAATTGCCGATCGATCCCAATAAAGATCGCCTGCATATGTTGAAAATTGAGTCAGTGGCTAAACAATATCAGCAATTACTCAACAAGATCCCAAAAGGGATGGCTTTGCCAGAGCCGGTTAAAGAGATCCGTTGGATGCTCGAAGAGCTACGGGTCAGCTATTTTGCACAACAGCTGGGCACGCCGTATCCGGTTTCGGATAAACGAATTATTCATGCCATTGACGCTTGTTAGTCATCTTGGCATGTTTCAGTTAGGTATGAAATTTGCTTAACAGACGCGAATCGCTAAATTGGCACGCAAACTGGCAACCCCGTGTAGTGGGGGGCTCAATTATTTTAAGAAGGTTAACGATGAAAAAGACATTACTGGCTCTGGCACTACTGGGTGCCTCTTCAACCGCGATCGCTGACTCATGGATCTACGGTGGTGCCTCGATTGGACGCTCAGATTTTGAAGGCAAAAGTGGTACCTCTTACTCGGTACATGCGGGTACTGGTATTCTGCCAATCATTGGCTTAGAAGGCGGCTATGTAAATCATGGTGATTTTGATATTGGTGCGGTGGAATATTCACCATCTTCGTTCTACTTTGCGGTGAAACCAAGCTTTGATTTTGGCCCTCTGCACGTGTACGCCAAAGGCGGCATTCATGCATGGGATATTGATGCTAATGGCGGTAAATCTGATGATGGGGTGGATGTGATGTATGGCGTTGGCGCGGAATACTTCATCATGGGCCCACTATCGGTTGGTGCAAGTTATATGAACTACACCATGGATAGCCGTGATGTGAGCACGATTTCTTTTAATGCCACCTTGCACTTTTTATAATCGGTTAAATCGATACTCAAATCACTTCTGTATGTTTGCCAGCCAGCCGATTTTCGGCTGGCTTTTTTGTATGCATAGGAGACCTAGAGTCAGTGATATGGCTGCCAGCATAGTTGCGTTTCATTAAATTGACATCGGTTAGACACCAATTTGTCATCTTGTCTTACTAGGGTAAGCGCCAGTTGATGAATAAAAAGGATTTCAAATGGCTCGTTCTCCATTTCGCTTAACGGTTTTGGCGACACTATTCGCCAGTGTCGCATTGCCAAGCGCCGCGAATAGTAACCCTATTAATAGTTTTAATCCTATCAATAGTTTTAATCGTGTCGCCAGTTTTGCGGTGGCTAATAATATGCCGCTCAATCAAGATGCCAAGCAAACCACATCGGCGGAAATTATTACCGCTACCCCTGATGGTAACACCTTAATCTATTCTGATAGCCCGCTGGGTGGGATCGGCTTTGTTGATATCAAAGATCCTGCTGCGCCACAAGCGGCCGGTTTTTTATCGCTCAATGGTGAGCCAACCTCGGTTAGTGCGTTTGGTCAATGGGTATTTGCTGGCGTCAATACTTCGTCAAGTTATACCCAACCTTCCGGCTATCTGGCGGTGATTGCTAGCGCGAGTCGTAAAATAGTTGCCCAGTGCGATCTAGGTGGCCAGCCTGATTCGGTTGCGGTATCGAAAGATGGCCGTTATATCGCAGTCGCGATAGAAAATGAGCGCGATGAAGATCTCAATGACGGAGCGATGCCACAAATGCCGGCCGGATTTGTGGTGATTTTGAGCACAGATCAGCAAGGCAAGCCAGATTGTAATACGTTACAGCGGGTTGAATTGACCGGTTTAGCTGAGATTGCCGGTGACGATCCTGAGCCAGAGTTTGTCGATTTTAATGATAACCACCAAATTGCGGTCACTTTGCAAGAGAATAATCATATCGTGATCATTGATGCACCAACCGGCAAAGTAGTGAATCATTTTTCTGCCGGAGCGGTTGATTTGAGCCAAGTGGATACTCAAAGAGATGGCGCGCTGCAGTTTGATAGCACCATTAAAGCGGCGCTGCGTGAGCCTGATGCGGTCAAGTGGCTGGATAACGAGCGTTTGGTGATCGCCAATGAAGGGGACTACCAAGGTGGCGCGCGCGGTTTTACCATCTTCAATAAAAATGGCACTGTGTTATTTGAAAGTGGCGCCGAGTTTGAGCATCACGCAATCCGCGTTGGTCACTATCCAGAAAAACGTTCTAATAAAAAAGGGATTGAACCAGAAGGATTGGAAGTCGCGACCTTCAATGGTCAGCAGTATATTTTTGTATTAGCGGAGCGGGCTTCACTGGTGGGAGTGTATAAAGATACCGGTGGTAAACCAGAATTTGTGCAGGTTTTGCCATCTGGGATCGCGCCTGAATCGGCGATTGCGATTCCTAAGCGCCAACTGCTTGCCACCGCCAATGAAGCGGATCTCGGTAAAGATGGTGGTGCGCGCTCGCATATCATGATCTATCAGCTGAGTGACAAGCCTGCTCACTATCCACAGATCGTTTCAGCCAATGATGCGCAAGGGGTGCCCATCGGTTGGGGCGCACTCTCTGGACTGGCGAGCGATGCTCAACAAGCGGGTAAGCTGTATGCGGTAAATGACAGTTTTTATGCTGCGCAGCCGTCAATATTTACTATTGATGCAACCAAGCAGCTAGCGGTGATTGAGCGTGCGATCACGGTAAAACGTGACGGTAAAGTCGCGAAACATCTTGATTTAGAAGGCATCACTAGCGATGGAAACGGCGGTTTCTGGCTAGCTTCAGAAGGCAATCTAGATAAAAAAGTGCCCCATGCTCTGTATCGTGTCGATGCTAATGGTGAAATCACCCAAACGGTGGCTTTTCCTGCCCAGTTACTTGCCGAGCAAACCCGCTTTGGCGCAGAAGGGATCACACTGGTTGGTGATACATTATGGGTTGCTATCCAGCGTCCATGGCAAAATGATGATAAAGCGCTGACGAAATTATTGGCTTATAACACCAAAACTGAGCAGTGGTCGGCGGTGCATTATCCGTTAGAGAAGACCGCGCAAGGTTGGGTCGGTTTATCGGAAATCACTTATTTTAATGATGCGTTATATCTGGTGGAGCGGGATAACCAAGTTGCTGAGCAAGCCAAAATTAAGCGCCTTTACAAAGTGGCACTGGCCGATGTAAAACCAGCGCCATTAGGTAGCAAGTTGCCGATTGTCACTAAACAATTAGCCTATGATTTCCTGCCGGATCTGAAAGCGGGCAACGGTTATGTGCTGGATAAGATTGAAGGCTTTGCGATTGATGCGTCAGGTCAAGGTTACGCTGTGACGGATAATGATGGCGTCGATGATAGCAGTGGCGAAACGATGTTTTTTAAAGTTAACCCTGTTTTTTAACGTTAACGCATCATTGCGTTAAGCACATCGTCAGTCGCGATATTGCTCTAACGAACGAAGGCCAGCAGTCGCTGGCTTTTTTTATGCTTAAATCACAGCTCTGACAAGGAGTTGTGGTGTTGGTGCAATGGTCGCCAATCCGCCAAACTTGGATACCCAACAACAACTTCTGCTAGAGATAAACTAAGGCTTGCGGTAGTATCGCCGGCCTTTTTCGTGCAAGAGTAGGAGTATGCAGATGTTTATCGGGTTTGATTACGGCACCGCCAACTGTTCAGTGGCCAGCATGCAGGGTGAGCATCCGCAGTTGATCGCCCTTGAGTATGACCGTTTTTATATTCCCTCAACGTTGGCAGCGCCAACTCGTGATTCGGTAACTGAGCATCTATTCCTACATCGGCACATTGCGCCTATGGATCCGCTTGGCGAGCAATTACTACGTCGTTCGGTAGCGGCTAACCGCGAGGAAGGCATTGATCTGCAGTTTGATGATGTGGTGTTCGGTCAGGCGGCGCTGGATCGCTACTTGTCGGATCCGCAGCAAGTCTATTACGTCAAATCGCCGAAATCGTTCTTGGGATCGATCGGATTGCACGCCATGCAACTGCGATTTTTTGAAGATCTGGTGTGTGCGATGATGGCTAACATTAAAACTCAGGCCGAAACGCGTTCAAACACGATCATTGATCAGGCGGTGATTGGCCGTCCGGTTAATTTCCAAGGCCGAGGCGGCGCAGATTCCAATCGCCAAGCGGAAAATATTTTGCGCCAAGCGGCCACTCGCGCCGGATTTCGTCAGCTTGAATTTCAGTTTGAGCCAGTGGCTGCTGGTTTGGAATACGAAGCCACCCTAACCGAAGATAAAACCGTGTTGGTGGTGGATATTGGTGGCGGTACCACCGATTGTTCGTTGCTACGCATGGGGCCATCTTGGCGCGGCAAAGCTGATCGCAGCCAAAGCTTGATTGCGCATACCGGGCAACGCGTCGGCGGTAATGATCTGGATATTCATTTGGCTTTTAAGCAGTTAATGACACCATTTGGTTTTGGTAGCCAAACCCAAAGTGGGCTAGATATGCCGATCACTCAATTTTGGAATCCGATCGCGATTAACGATGTGAGTGCGCAAAGCAAATTTTTTGCTCGTGAAAATCTGGCGGATTTAAAACGCCTACACAAAGAAGCGCGTGAGCCAGAAAAACTGGCCCGTCTGCTCGCGGTATACCAGGATAAACTCGGCTACAGTTTGGTCAAAAAAGCTGAAGAAGCCAAGATAGCGCTGTCGGATCTGGCGCAGGTGACCGCTCAGATCAAGGTGTTATCCGAACAGTTGGATGTCGCTATCGCGCGTGAGGCGATGATGGAGGCGATTGAGACGCCAAAGAGCAAAATGATTGAACTGGTGAGCGAAGCAGTGACCCTTGGTGGTGTGATGCCGGATGTGATCTTTATGACCGGCGGCAGCGCGCGTTCACCAATTTTACGTGCTGGGGTTGAGCAGGCGTTGCCTAACATTCCTGTGGTCAGTGGTAATTACTTTGGCTCGGTGACTGCTGGTCTAGCGCGCTGGGCACAAGTCTGCTTTCGTTAACGGTTTGCGTGAAATAGCGCTGTTATGCCGCCAGTACCTGTGAATAAAATCCGCCCGCTAGTCAGCGCTTGGTGTTAGAATTGGCGCAACTTTTTAGGCTGAGCTTTTTAACTCAGCCCTTTTATTATCGATTTAGAGTCTATTTATGTCTTTTGCTCAACTTGGATTAAGTGACGTTCTGGTACAAACCGTAGCGCAACTTGGTTATCAAACCCCAACCCAAATCCAAACCCAAGCGATCCCAGTGATCCTACAAGGTCGCGATGTGATTGCTGCCGCGCAAACCGGTACTGGTAAAACCGCCAGTTTCGTATTGCCTATCTTGGAAAAACTGCGCCAAGGGCAAACGCAGCGTAAAAAACGCGTTCGCGCGCTGATTTTAGTGCCAACTCGTGAGCTGGCAATGCAGGTGGCGGAGAAAGCCGAGCAATATGGTCAAGCTACCGGTTTAACCAGCTTAGCCGTGTTTGGTGGGGTGGATGAAAAGGCGCAAAAGCAGCGTTTGCTTGATGGGGTCGATGTGCTGGTCGCGACACCGGGCCGTTTGATGGATCTGTATGGTCAGCGCGCGGTCTATTTCGAAGAGATCGAGATGGTAGTGCTGGATGAAGCTGACCGCATGCTGGATATGGGCTTTATTGAGGCGATCAATAAAATCATTGATTGCTTGCCGCGTGATGTGCAGTTTTTGCTGTTTTCCGCGACCCTGTCACGTAAAGTGCGTGAGTTGGCGAAAACCGCGGTACATGATGCCTATGAAATTACCATCGCAGCCAATCAAGCTTCGAAAAGTAATATTAGCCAATGGTTGATCACGGTCGATAAAGACAAAAAATCAGCCTTGCTCAGTCACTTAATTACTGAGCAGCAATGGGATCAAGCGCTGATTTTTATCGAAACCAAACATGGTGCGGCCAAGCTGGCGGCTCAACTGGAAAAGCGCGGTATTCAAGCGGAAGCGTTTCATAGCGGGCGTAGCCAAGCGATCCGTGCTCAGTTATTGGAAGATTTTAAATCTGGCAAAATTAAGTACTTGGTTGCAACGGGAGTGGCCGCGCGCGGGATTGATATCGACCAGCTTTCTCGTGTGGTGAACTACGATTTACCATTTCCTGCCGATGAATATGTACACCGAATTGGTCGTACCGGACGGGCCGATGCAGTCGGTGAAGCGATTTCTTTTGTTTCAAAAGACAACTTCAAAAACCTGTGCATGATTGAAAGCCGTTTAGGCCATTTGATTGAGCGCCGCGTGGTAGAAGGGTTTGAGCCGAGTAAACCGGTGCCGATTTCGATTTTAAACTACGTGCCGAAACATAAGCGCGCGCAAGTTTAGTTCGCTAACTGAACAAACACTAAGCCGGGAGATGCCCGGCTTTTTTATGCGCCGAATTGGTGTTAACTGGCGGCGTATAAACACAAAAAAGCGTCAACCGCACATAGTGTGGCGCTTTTCAGCTCACTGGACGTGGGTTTGGCTAGCGCTTTTAATGCGTAAGGTTCGAAATATTGCGCAGAAAGCAGCGCCTTAAAATGCATCGCGGCAATCCAAGGATCACACACTTTTAAAGCACCAGATTCGATTTGGCTCTCAATATAACGGCTTAAGCGAGTCCAACCCCGTTTGGGGCCATTTTCATAATAATGGCGGCCAATTTCTGATCGCTCAGCTTCGTGGATCGCCATCCGATAAATGGCCATCGCTTCTGGGGTTAAGACTGAGTTCAAAAAATTGTAACCAAATTCTAAAAGCGCAGTTTTAATCTCGCGATCTTGATCCAGTGAGAGGAAGGAAAGGGCGATTTGCTCGGTGGCGGAGGACTCCATCACCGCGGCAAAGATCTCCTCTTTCGAGCTGAAATAGTTGTACAAGGTCGCTTTAGAACCGCCCAGCATCTTGGCAATATGCGACATAGAAGTTTGCTCAAAGCCTTGTTGTGTAAAGGAATCTTTTGCAATTTCTAAAATTGCCTGCCTTTTTTCTTCACTTTTTACGCGCATGATGATGTCTATGTTCAATTAGCAATTGGGCATAAGTTTCCCTTGACGATGTCCTGCTGTCAAGAGTATAACCGTACTGTATGGTTTAGTTATAAGGTGTTCAAATGTGAAAAATAGCGTTCAAGCGGCCAGTTTACTGCGTAAAACTGCGCCTTATTTTGCCGTTTCTTTACTGAGTAGCTTGATGTTAGTCGGCTGCTCGGTGGCGGATGATTATCCTGATCTGGCGACAATCCGCGATACCAATCAACTGGGCGTCACCGGCACCTTTTCTCATCAAGCTGCTATGGACTGGCCATCAGCGAATTGGTGGCTGCGTTATCAAGATCAACAATTAAATCAATTGATTGAAGAAGCTTTACTTCATTCACCATCATTGGATATCGCGATGGCGAGATTAACGCGCGCGCAAGGTTTGGCTCAGCAAGCTGGCGCGGTGCGCTCATTTGATTTAGGGCTAGCGGCATCGGCGACTCAAAGTAAAGTCAGTGAGCGTTATCAAACCGCTAATCCACCGGATGGATGGAATGATTACGGTACCTTGACGCTTAATTTTCAATATGACTTTGACTTTTGGGGGAAGAATCGTGCTGCGCTGACGGCGGCGACTTCCGAATTAGCGGCAGCAACTGCAGAAAATGCGGCTGCTCGTTTAATGATCAGCACCTCGATTGCTAATGCGTATGCGGAATTGGCGCGGCTGTATGCCAATCAACATACCGTGCATGCGGCACTGGAAGTGCGTAACAAAACCGTTGAGCTGCTGGAGATGCGTTACCGGAATGGTTTGGAGACGCAAGGCTCCGTCAGTCAAGCTAAAGCGATTGCGGCCAGTGTCGAAGCTGAATGGTTGGCTATCAATGAAGCGATCCAACTGCAGAAAAATCAGTTAGCGGCTTTGGTTGGGCTGGGGCCAGATCGTGCACTCACGATTAGTGAGCCACACATTGCGCTAAATGCTGATTACGGTTTGCCTCAAGATGCTGGCATTGGCCTGTTAGGGCATCGGGCTGATATTACCGCTGCACGTTGGCGTGCCGCGGCGGCGGCCCAGCACGTGGGTATTGCGGCTGCACAATTCTATCCTGATGTGACGTTGTCGGCGTTTATCGGTTATCAAGCCTTTGGCCTTGATAACTTGTTTAACAGCGGTAATGACGCGGGGGCGATCGGGCCTGCGATTTATCTACCACTGTTCACGGGTGGGCGTTTAGAAGGGCAGTTAACCGCGGCGCAAGCTCGTTATCAAGAAGCGGTAGCGCAATACAATGCCACGCTAATTGACGCATTGCACCAAGTGGCGGATGTACTTACCAGTCGCCAAGCCTTACAGGGACGGATCAGCAAAACCGAGCAAGCCGTACATCAGGCAGAGCTTGCGCTACGTATTGCGACCAATCGTTACCAAGGTGGATTAGCGACTTATCTTGATGTGTTGGTGGCTGAAGAGTCACTGCTCAATAATCAAACCGCACTGGTTAATTTACAGTCACGGGCTTTTAGTCTTGATCTGGCGCTGATCCATGCGCTGGGCGGCGGTTTTACTACAACAGAATCTTAATGGGTTTCTTTGCTATGAATTCAAATAATACTAATGCCGAATTTGATGGTGAACGCGCGGCACAATCACGCAAAACCGGTTTTCTCGCTTTAGCGGCTGCGATTGTGGTTGCCGGTGGCAGTTATGCCGCTTATTGGCATTTTATCGGCTCGCGTTATATTTCAACTGATAACGCTTATGCTGCTGCTGAAATTGCGGAAGTAACGCCGGCAGTGAGCG
Source organism: Vibrio misgurnus (assembly GCF_029635775.1). Taxonomy (NCBI): domain Bacteria; kingdom Pseudomonadati; phylum Pseudomonadota; class Gammaproteobacteria; order Vibrionales; family Vibrionaceae; genus Vibrio; species Vibrio misgurnus. The sequence goes on from NZ_CP113241.1 coordinate 1,189,733, forward strand.
GGATCGTTGCCCAAGTCAATGTGGTGGATACGGAATACGTGCAGCAGGGCGATGTGCTGGTGCAATTGGATGATAGCGATGCGCGACTGGCCTTACGTCAAGCGGAGGCGGATTTAGCCTTGGCGCAGCGTCGGGTGCGTAGCTATCTGGCTAACGATGAAGGTTTAAGCGCGATGGTTGAGGCTCAGCAAGCCAATCAGCAGCGAGTTAAGGCTCAGTTAAACGCGGCCCAAGCCGATTTTGCACGGGCAAAGATTGATCTGTCACGCCGTGAAGATTTGGTGCGCTCTGGCTCGGTTTCCGGGGAAGAGTTGACCAATGCCAAAACCAGTTATGCCCAAGCCGAGGCCAATCTTAATGCAGCCCAAGCTGCGATGGCGCAAGCACAGGCCACCAAGCTTTCCGCGATCGGTTCACAAAAAGCTAATGCCGCTTTAACCGATAACAGCACGCTAGAGAGTAACCCTGAAGTATTGTTGGCCAAGGCAAGATTTGAGCAAGCGAGCATCGATCTTGAGCGCACGGTGATTCGTGCCCCGATCAGTGGGGTGATTGCCAAACGCCAAGTGCAAGTGGGACGCCGTATCCAAGTTGGCACACCATTGATGGCAATCGTACCGACCAATCAGATTTATGTGGATGCTAACTTCAAAGAGGTGGAGCTACGTCAGGTAAAAGTGGGGCAGCCGGTCACCTTAACCGCCGATCTGTACGGCGACAACGTAACTTATCATGGCGTGGTCGCCGGTTTTTCTGGTGGAACCGGGTCAGCATTTTCGATGATCCCCGCCCAAAATGCGACGGGTAACTGGATTAAAGTGGTACAGCGATTACCAATCCGTATCGAGTTGGATCCCAAAGATTTGCAAGCTTATCCACTGCAAGTTGGGCTTTCGATGGTGGTGACGGTGGATACGGCTGCCAATACTGATCCACAGACTCTGGTTCAGTATCGTGCGGCGAAAGCATCCGAGCAAGGCTAAGGTGAAGTCATGAGTCATAGCTCTGATCATCACATCCAACCTCTATCAGGCTGGGCACTGTTTTTAGGTGCCCTGTGTTTGGCGATGGCCAACTTTCTGGCCATTTTAGATACCACTATCGCAAACGTATCGGTTTCGAACATTGCTGGCAGTTTAGGCGTCTCGACCAGCCAAGGTACTTATGTGATCACCTCTTACGCGGTCGCCGAAGCCATTTCGGTGCCACTGACCGGTTGGCTAGCCTCACGCTTTGGTTCAATTCGTGTGTTTGTCACCTGTTTTATACTGTTTGGGGTCTTTTCGCTGCTGTGTGGATTAGCCAATAGTATGGGGATGTTGGTGACGTTTCGGGTGTTACTTGGGTTTGCTGGCGGACCTTTAATGCCTCTTTCACAAACCTTGATGATGCGCATCTTCCCCAAAAACAAAAGTCATACCGCGATTGGCATTTGGTCAATGACCACCTTGATTGCGCCGATCATGGGGCCGATCTTGGGTGGTGTGTTGTGTGATCAATTCAGTTGGCCATACATCTTTTTCATCAAAATGCCGTTGGCAATTGCTGCTGCATTGCTGGCTTGGAAGCTGTTGAAAAAATTTGAAACCAAAGCACTGCCGTCGAAAATTGATAAAGTGGGCTTGGCTCTGCTAGTGGTGTGGGTGGCGGCACTACAGTTGATGCTGGATGAAGGTAAAGATCATGATTGGTTTGAATCGTCGCGCATTATTACCCTTGCGGTGGTGGCGGCGATTGGTTTTGTGGCCTTTTTGATTTGGGAACTAACCGAACGCAATCCGGTGGTTGATCTGCGAGTGTTCCGCTATCGTGGCTACAGCATCAGTATGGTGACATTGTCACTGGCATTTGGGGCTTTTTTTAGTATTTCGGTGGTTACACCGTTATGGCTGCAAATTTATATGGGCTACACCGCCACGGTTTCGGGTTATGCCACGGCCACCATGGGGATTTTAGCGGTATTTTTAGCGCCGGTTATCGCTAATTTGTCGTCGAAATTTGATCCGCGACCGTTTGTGTTTGTTGGGGTGATGTGGCTCGGCGGCTGGACCTTGATGCGCGGTTTTAATACGGTGGAGATGACTTTCGCACAAATCAGTTGGCCGATGTTTGTGCAAGGGATTGGCATGCCGCTGTTTTTCGTACCGCTGACCGCGATTGCCCTCGGCAGTGTCAAACCTCATGAAATGGAATCGGCGGCTGGGTTAATGAACTTTATCCGAACCTTGTCTGGCGCATTTGCCACCTCGATGATCAATACCTCGTGGGAGCATGAAACGCGTTATGTCTATGCTGAATTAGCGGGATTAACCGATAAGGTAGGGATTGCGACGCAAGCTATGCTTAATAGTGGCATGAGTATTGATCAGGTTCGTTCATCGATGGATTGGACACTGCAAAATCAAAGTGTGATGGTGGCAACCAATCAATTGTTTATGGTGATTGCGCTGATTTTTGCCTGTGCCGCAGGCTTGATTTGGCTAGCGCCAAGACCCAAACAAGCGGTCGATACCTCCGCTGTACATTAGCGTCATTAGTCGTGACATTACGTGAAATCCGCCTGCTAGACAGGCGGATTTTTATCTGGATTGTACTTTAACCTCAATCGCACTTTAACCTAAATAACGCGTCTGCAGATGACGCTTAAAATGCTCAGGATTCAGTGTGTCACCGGTCGCCGCCTTAACCAGTTCATCGGTAGTCAGCAAACTACCTTTACTCCAGATATTTTCAGACAACCAAGTAAAAATCGGTGAGAGATCGCCACGGCGAATCGCGCCATCCACATCCACGGTTTTTTGCATCGCCGTCATAAACTGCGCTGCATACATGGCACCTAAGGTATAGCTTGGGAAGTAGCCAAAGCTGCCATCGGTCCAGTGAATATCCTGCATACAGCCATTTTGATAGTTGCCTTTGGTGCTTAGACCTAAGTAAGCCTGCATTTTTTGATCCCAAAGTTCTGGCACATCAGTGTGTTTGATGTTGCCGTTCATCAAATCCCGTTCGATTTCAAAACGCAGGATCACGTGGGCTGGGTAGGTGAGTTCATCGGCATCGACCCGGATAAAATCTTTTTTGACCCGAGTGTAGAGTTTTTGCAGGTTAGCGACCTGAAAAAGCGGGTCGCTGATCGCATTAAAATGCTGCCCAGCCAGTTTGGCGAGATGAGTAATAAAGCTAGGATGACGTCCGAGTTGCATTTCAAAAAACAGCGATTGCGATTCATGAATACCCATTGAGCGCGCCTCACCAGCCGGAGTGCCCGCCAGAGGCTTAGGTAAACCTTGCTCGTAACGCGCATGGCCCGTTTCATGCACAATGCCCATCAGTGATTGCACAAATTCGTTTTCGTTGTAGCGCGTGGTAATGCGCACATCGCTTGGCACGCCGCCACAGAACGGGTGTACGCTTTGATCGAGGCGGCCGTGGTTAAAATCAAATTGCAGCAACTGCATCACATCCAGTCCCAGCGCTTTTTGGCTCTCAGCCGAATAGTGGCCTTGGGGGGCGATAAAACTTTCGCAACTCTGCTTTTCAATCACTGTATCAATCAAGCTCGGTAGCCAAGTTTTCACATCACTAAATACGCGATTGAGCTGTTCAGTTGTGGTGCCCGGTTCGTACAGCTCCAGCATCGCATCGTAAGGGGTTTTCCCAGTTGCTTCGGCACGAATTTGCGCTTCTTCTTGAGAAAGTTTGACCACTTCCGCCCAGTTTTTCTCAAAACTGGCCCAATCGTTATTTTTGCGTTGGCTGCGCCAAGCGTGCTCACATTTGGAGCCAGCTAGGGATTGCGCTTCGACTAAGGCTTCTGGCAGAACCGTCGCTTGTTGCCATTGGCGTTTCATTTCGCGCAGCGTGGCTTGCTGCTCGGTATTGAGGGTTTCGCTTTCTGCCTCGGCAAACCAATCAGCCAACTGTGGCTGAGTCATTAAACCGTGAATATGCACAGAAAGCTCTGCCATAGCTTGTGAGCGCGCTTCAGCGCCACCACTGGGCATCACGGCCGCTTGATCCCAGCCGACAATCGCTGACAAATGATTGAAGTTCGCTACTTTTTTCGAGTGTTTGACTAATTGATTAAATGCATTCATGACATAGCCTGCCGTGGTGATAAGCGAAAGTGCAGTGTAGCAATCTCGCTTGTGATCACCAACTATTGTGCTGAGTTTGAGTTTTACCTGTTTGTTAAATGAGTTTAAGGGGCTGGATGATGTGCTATCCAATGGCGAGCGATTTGTTCACGTGTAGCTATCCAAACGCTATCATACTGCGCAACGTAATCTAAGAATTTCTTCAGTGCCATAAAACGGCTTGGCCGACCAATCAAACGACAGTGTAAACCGACAGACATCATTTTGGGTTTTTCCGCGCCTTCAGCGTATAAACAGTCAAAGTTTTCCTTCAGATACTGAAAGAACTCTTCACCGTGACTAAAACCATAAGGCGAGGAGAAACGCATGTCGTTGGTATCCAGCGTGTAAGGAATTATAAGATGTGGACGTGTTGAACCGGGATTATCACAGTCTGGAACTTGAGTCCAGAATGGCAGATCGTCACCATAGTAGTCCGAGTCGTAAAGCAAATCTTTATGTTCAGCCAGCAATTCGCGGGTATTGGGTGAATCTCGGCCGGTATACCAACCCTTCGGACGTTTACCCGTGAGATTTTCAATCAGTTTGAGTGCTTGATGGATGTGCTCGCGCTCTTGCTCTATTGGCATATTTTGGTAATGAATCCACTTTAAACCATGACACGCGATTTCGTGACCATCTTCAATCAAAGCTTGTGTAACTTCTGGATTGCGCTCCAACGCGGTAGCGATGCCAAAAATGGTCAGCGGTAATTCACGCCGTTTAAATTCGTTGAGAATGCGCCATACCCCTGCACGGGAGCCGTATTCATAAAGTGATTCCATGCTCATGTGCCGTGACGTAAACGGCTCTGCGCCCGCGATCTCAGATAAAAATGTTTCAGCGTGCTGGTCACCATGCAACACACAGTTTTCGCCGCCTTCTTCATAATTTAGGACAAATTGCAATGCGATTTTAGCTCCACCCGGCCAGTTAGCGTCGGGGATATTCTTGCGGCCGTAACCGATGTAATCGCGAGGATTTGAGATTTCCATATCGAAGTTCCTTGTTTCTGACTTAACGGCTCCAATGTTGATAACGGCCGTGAAACGATTTGCTTAGTGGAGTGGCGTAATTGCCACTTTTGGACGTGTTGAGTTTGAGTGCGTGTAATGATTCGACCAGTTTAACCGCGGCAGAAACACCATCGATAACAGGTACGTTGAGCGCAACTGAGAGCTTGACCGTTAAATCAGACATTCCGGCACAGCCGAGTACAATTGCTTCCGCACCGTCTTGGCTGATGGCAGCATGGCATTCTTGTAGCAACTGTTGATAGGTTGCTTCCTGAATTTGTTCTAGATCCAACACCGCAATGTTTGTTGCGCGTACGCCAGAGCAAAGATGATGATAGCCGTAATGATGTAGCAGATTTGCGATCGCAGGTAGTGTGCGTGACATGGTGGTTACAATGCCAAAGCGATGTGATACCAAGCTTGCCAACTGAAATGCTGCTTGAGCGATACCAATTACGGGAACCGACGATAGTTCTCGCGCAGCATCAATCGCCGGATCACCAAAGCAGGCGATGATATGGGCATCAACGCCTTCTTTTTCACCTTGCGCAATCACATCAAGCAGTGCTGTAGCGGCAATCGTTTCATCTAATGCGCACTCGATACTTTCTGGGCCATGAAGCGGAGAGCGCGAAATAATTTCACTACTGGATAAACACACAGATTGTGCGGAAAGTGCTATTTTATCAGTCATGCCCTGACAAGTATTTGGGTTGATAAGCTGAATTTTCATTGATTAATCCATTTGCCTAAATAGTGAATTAAAATCCACTTGAGAATCTTTTTTGCCTGTTAAATAAATCGATTGTTTGATGTGGAGTAGGTGGTGACGCATCCATTCTTGTGCTTCGCCTATTTTGTGGTGGTCGAGTAAATTGATCAGTTCTACATGGTCACCACACTCACAACTGACGCTTTCTCGCGTGCCGTATGCTGCGATCACCAAAGATGAGCGATAGCACAGTTGTTCAATAAATTCTGCTAGTACCTGATTATTCGCTATACGTGCTAGCTCATAGTGGAATTTTGCCGTCAGTTGAATGGACTTGGATAAATTGCCTTCATGCTCGGCCTGCTTTTCCAAATGAACCATTTCACGAAAATGCCGTGAGATCTCAAGGTTCCAGTTTTCACTGATTTCAGGAACTAAAAGTGGCTCTAATATGATTCTGCTATCAAGAACTTCTTCGGCTTCCTGACGACTAGGGCGGTTAACCTGAGCGCCTTTATTTGGCCGAATGACAACAAAACGTTCCAAAGCTAAGCGTTGCAGCACCTTTCTAATCCCTGTTCGGCTGACACCAAATGCTTCTGAAAGCTTGTCTTCTGGTAGGCGTTCACCAGGAGGAAGTTGGTGCTCGACGATCGCTTTTAGCATCTTCTGATAAATTTTTTGGTCGTTAGACATAATCACGCTCTTTATTTTTGTATACAAAGCTAGTGAAAGTTTGTATATCATTTGCCAGTTTCACGCAAGTTAACAAATAGATTTAATCTTGTATTAACGGGTGATTTAGTTGGTTGTTTTATGCACTAACTTGTGGCTTATTGACCACTTATGGTGCGTGTCTATCTTGTTTTTTTAAGTTGTGCTTAATAAAATCAATAGGTTATTTTAACTTTTGTTTTGGCATACTCCTTGTATTTGTAGTTGTATACAATAAATATCAAAGGTATGACATTATGAAAAAAGAATTACCGATCAGCGATAGACTCGCTAACGCAGATTTGCTTCCAGATAAAGATCAGAAATGGAGTTGGTACAGTATTTTTGCGTTCTGGATGTCGGACGTACACAGTGTTGGTGGTTATGTGTTTGCCGCAAGTCTATTTGCTCTTGGTCTTAATGGTATTCAGGTTTTTATCAGCTTATTAGCCGGAATTTCTATTGTGATGGCGTTTGCCAACCTAATGGGTAAACCAGGTCAGAAAGCGGGGGTGCCATTTCCTGTGATCGCGCGCATGTCGTTCGGAGTCTTCGGCGCCAATATTCCTGCGGTAATTCGCGGCTTGATTGCGATTGTATGGTACGGTATTCAAACCTTTCTTGCATCCAGCTCATTTATTATTCTATTACTGTACTTTTCTCCCGAGCTGGAACACTTAGTTGAACCGACATTCTTAGGTCTTTCGTATCTTGGCTGGATTGGTTTTAGCTCAATGTGGGTACTTCAGAGTATTGTATTTATGTTTGGTATGGACATGATCCGTAAAGTGATTGATTGGTCAGGCCCAGCGATTTATATCGCCATGTTCGCACTGTGTATTTATATGATTGATTTGGCCGGTTGGGATAACATCAGCTTTAACCTAAGCACGAAAAATCTCGAAGGCTGGGATGTGGTAGTGCAGATGTTTATTGCCAGTGCGCTGGTTGCCGGATACTTCGCCGGGCCCACGCTCAACTTTAGTGATTTTTCCCGTTACTGCAACAGCTATCAAAAGTTGAAGCTGGGTAACTTTCTCGGATTGCCACTAAATTTTTTGCTGTTCTCTGCGTTCAGTGTGGTAATCGTATCGGCGTCAATTCCGGTGTTTGGCGAGATAATCACCGATCCGGTCGAAACGGTAAAGCGCCTCGATTCCGGACTGATCACAGTACTGGGGGCGATGACCTTTATCTTCGCAACGGTTGGCATCAACATTGTGGCGAACTTTGTGGCGCCCGCATTTGATTTTTCTAACGTGTCGCCACAGAAAATCAGCTTTAAGACTGGAGGGTTTATTGCCGCGTTTGGTTCGGTATTGCTGACACCGTGGAACTTATTCAATAACCCAGAAGTGATCCATTATACGGTGGATGTGCTAGCAGCGATGATTGGCCCGCTTTATGGCATTATTATTGTGGATTATTACCTAGTGAAGAAGGGAGAGATAGATATCGCTTCGCTATACACTGAATCGAAGCAAGGTCAATACTGGTATCGCAATGGAGTTAATATGAATAGCGTTTATGCGCTGGTGTGTGCCAGTTTGATTGCCATCATTGCGACGTTTGTCGTGTCAGAATTGGCGAATTACGCACTATTTATCGGTGGTGGTTTGTCTGCAATCATCTATCGGTATCTGATGGACTCCGAGTTTTCTTGGGTTCCAGAGTTGGGTTTGTCCAAGAATAAGTTGTAAGTATTGATGTTAGCTTGGTTGTAATGGGTAGTTTTGCACAAAGACTACCTTTTTAAGAAGTGAATCTGAAACGATTGCACCACTATTGACCAGTTTTGCACCAAAAGTTTCATCCATAGCGCAACTCGGAAGGTTGTAAAGCGCACGAGCACTAATAATTGCATGAAATTGTTGAGTTTTTTATTTTGGCTTCGAGTTGGCGCAATCGTTGCAAATGGTTTGATGGATGTTTCAAGCGTTTCATTTTCGATAAGGAGATTCACAATGAAATCATTTGCAGCAATGTTAAGTGGATTGATGTCCGCCTGTTTACTGCTCAGTTCCGCTATGGTTCAAGCTGACCAACTGCAGTCCATACAGCAAAAGGGGGTATTGAAAGTTGCGGTTCCGCAAGATTTCCCACCTTTTGGTTCGGTGGGACGTGATCTTAAGCCGCAAGGATATGATATCGATATGGCGGATTATCTAGCCCAAAAACTTGATGTCAAATTAGAGCTTGTTTCCGTCAGTAGTGCTAACCGTATTCCTTACCTACAAACGGGTAAAGTCGATTTGGTGATTTCCAGCATGGGTAAGAATGCCGAACGTGAAAAAGTGATTGATTTCAGTGCCGCATACGCACCTTTTTATTTAGGTGTGTTTGGATCATCCGATCAAGCGGTGGCGAGCGCCTCAGATTTGACTGGCAAAGCCATCGGTGTGACACGTGGTTCAGTGGAAGATTTGCAATTAAGTGCGATTGTGCCGAGCGATACGATCATCAAACGTTTTGAAGACAACAACGCCACACTGTCAGCGTTTCTTTCCGGTCAGATTCAGTTGATTGCAACCGGTAATCTAGTAGTGGCAGAAATTGCAACTCGCTATCCCAATAAGGCGCCGCAGACCAAATTTTTGCTGAAAAACTCACCGTGTTATGTCGGGGTGATGAAAGGCGAAGAGGCACTACTGAACGAAGTTAACCGTTTGATCCGTGAGGCGAAACAAGAGGGTGTGTTGGAGCAACTTTCACAAAAATGGCTTAAAGCCTCATTTCCAATCGATCTTGATGCATAAAGTTAAGGATAACCTATGAGCTATCAGTTGGACTTTAGCAGTTTAGCGCCTTACCTACCACAATTTGTGGCAGGGTTGAGCACTACTGTAGAACTCACCATGATTTCAACGATGGGTGGCTTGCTGCTCGGTACTTTGTGCGCAAGTGCGAAAACCAGTCCAGCAAATTGGCTGAAGTTTATTTGTACCTGCTATATCGAGGTTATTCGTAACACTCCGTTTATTGTGCAATTGTTCTTTATTTTTTTTGGTTTGCCAGCACTTGGTATCAAACTTTCTGCCTGGCAGGCTGGTGTGATTGCTATGGTGATCAATTTAGGTGCCTATTCCGCGGAGATTATTCGTGCAGGAATTGAAGCTACGCCCAAAGGACAATGGGAAGCCGGCAAAAGCTTAGGATTAACTCGCACGCAAATTTTCACGCACATCGTGATTGCGCCTGCCTATCAGCGCGTTTATCCGGCGCTTGTCAGCCAGTGCATTATTGTGATGTTGGGATCCGCGGTTGTATCGCAAATTGCAGTGGAAGATCTGACCTTCGCAGCCAACTTTGTCCAGTCGCGCAGCTTTCTGAGTTTCGAATCTTATATGTTGACTGCACTGATCTATCTGGTGCTTGCGATTGGGATGCGTCAGATGTTTGCGTGGGTTAAGCGCATCGCATTCAAAAATCCATCGTTGTAGGAGAAGGTAACTATGATGCAATTTACCGATTGGGATATTTGTCGCAGTTTATTAATGGCTGCCCGTTGGACTGTGGCATTGTCGTTAATTGCCTTTGTTGGCGGCGGATTAACGGGCTTGTTGATTACCTTACTACGAAGTACGCAACACTCGGTATTTAGCGGCCTAATTAAGCTGTATGTGGAGCTGTTTCAGGGCACACCGCTGTTGATGCAATTGTTTCTCACATTTTTTGGGTTATCACTGGTCGGTGTCGAAGTCAGTGCCTGGACTGCCGCGGTGTTATCGTTAACCTTGTTCAGTAGCGCCTATTTTCACGATATCTGGCGGAGCTGTATTGAATCTTTGCCGAAAGGCCAGTGGGAGGCATGCCGCACGTTGGGTCTGACTTACATGCAAACCATGCGTTATACCATCGTACCACAAGCCGCTCGTCTAGCCATTGCACCGACAGTAGGATTCTTAGTTCAGATTGTGAAAGGTACTGCGCTGGCATCCATCATTGGTTTTGTTGAGTTAACCAAAGCTGGCACTATGCTCAACAACGCCACCTTCCAACCATTTAAAGTATTCGCGCTAGTCGCACTGTTTTATTTTGCTCTTTGTTTTCCTCTTTCTGTGTTAGCTCGATATTTGGAGACTCGAAATCATGTCACTAGTTAGTGTTGAACAAGTCCATAAGTATTATGGTGCAAACCATGTCTTACAAGGGGTGGACCTTAAAATCAATCCCGGCGAAGTGGTGTCGATTATCGGCCGTAGTGGTTCGGGTAAAAGTACACTTTTACGCTGTATGAATGGCCTAGAAGATTATCAGCAAGGCGTGATCATCGTCGATAATCAGGCTGTCGAAAATGATGATTACAAATTGCGTTTATTGAGCCGTAGCATTGGTATGGTATTTCAGAGTTTTAACCTGTTTCCCCATATGACCGTCGGTGAAAATGTGATGCTCGCTCCTAAACTGGTCTTGAAAAAAAATGCCGCGGAGTGCCAGGAACTGGCACGTGACTTGTTAGCAAAAGTCGGCCTGGCCGATAAGTTTGATGCCTATCCGGCCAATCTTTCCGGTGGCCAACAACAACGGGTGGCGATTGCCCGCTCACTGGCGATGAATCCTAAGGTACTGTTGTGCGATGAAATTACCTCTGCATTAGATCCTGAACTGGTTGGCGAAGTACTGAAAGTGCTTGAGCAATTAAAAGCAGAAGGGATGACATTAATTCTGGTCACCCACGAAATGAATTTTGCTCGTGAAGTCGGCGATCGTGTGGTGTTTATGCATCAAGGTAAAGTGTGGGAAACCGGCCCGAGTGAAGCGCTATTTACTGCGCCTCAGACTGTCGAACTACAAAGCTTTTTATCTGCCGTTCGCTAATTATCATGCTGGAGTCAACATGACCAATAATCATCACTCACTGAGTGAACGTATTACGCAGCAATATTCACGTTTGACCGAAAGCAGTCGGCGAGTAGCTGATTATCTGCAACTGAACCCGGAAAAAATTTTAATGCTGTCGACGGCCGAAATTGCTGAATCTTGCTTGGTGTCGAAAGCCAGTGTGAGTCGTTTTATTCGTCAGTTGGGTTATGAGGATCATGTTGCACTTCGTAATGAACTGATGCAGGAGCGCGAAAAGGGGATTCCGCTCTTGACATCTAATATTGATGATCCCGAAATTCAACACGATATGCGCGCATTGCAACAACTTTGTGCGCAATTGGCGATACTTGATATTACCGAGCTGGTTGATGCGATTGCCAAAGCCAAACGAGTGAAAGTTATTGGTTACCGTAATAGTTATCCGCTGGCACTGCATTTTCGTCAGCAATTAATGCAATGTCGATCAGAGGTTGAATTACTCCCTTTACCGGGGCAAACACTCGGTGAGGATTTGGTTTCACTTAGCGAGGATGACTTTGTGATCGTGATTGGTATTCGTCGTCGAGTCGCTCAGTTTGAGAAAATTATGCAGTATTTGCATGGCAAACCGAGTTTGTTAATTACCGATCAATCTGGTCATAAATATGCAGGTTCGGTGATGCATTGCCTGATCTGTCATATGAATAATCAGGCACCGTTAGATAGTTATGCAGTGCCAATGAGCTTAATATCCTATCTGGTGAACAAGGTGTATCGCCATCTTGGACAAAATGCCGCCAAACTCAGTCGTCATATCTCACAAAGCTATGGGCAATTGAACGAAGTGGAATCATAGGCACGGTTAAGTCACACAACTAAGAGCAAAAATAACAAAATGAATTTATTAGCAAAAATTAAAAAAGAGTGGTTTTTAGTCGGGATGGTGATTGCGATTGGATTGGCGACGCTAACCTCTGAATTTGGTCGCAGTGGCGGTACGATCCATTTAGATCAACTGACGGGAATCGGTATCGCGTTGGTGTTTTTTTTACATGGACTTGGCCTGTCACCGCAAGCGATCAAAGCGGGGATCACTAACTGGCGATTACATGTGTATATTCAAATCGCGACGTTTGTGGTGTATCCCATGTTATGGGTGATTTTCGGTGCCGCATTCTTGGCATACATGCCTGCGGCACTGGCATTCGGTTTTTGTTATCTGCTGGTTTTACCAAGTACTATTTCTTCATCGGTTGCGATGACCAGTGCTGGGAAAGGTAACGTGCCTGGCGCTATTTTTAACGCCTCACTTTCAAGCATTCTTGGGGTGTTGATTACGCCACTTTTAATCCAACTCTTCATGGGATTTGAAGGGGTACAACTTGATTTGCTTAATTCAGTGATGTCAATTTCCAAGCTGTTGTTGGTTCCAATGATCATAGGTCAGCTCATGCGGCCATATTTGCTGGGTTGGATTGAGCGTCACCAAGCCGTGGTCAATAAAGTCGACAAATACGTGATTCTGTTGATCGTTTATAACGCCTTTTGTGATTCCGTTGTGAACGGTATCTGGAGAGAGTTCTCTGTTGGCTTGTTGGCGGCATCAATCATGCTTTGCACAGTGATCTTATTGGCCATGGTGCATCTTATTCAGTGGGGGGCTCGCCGTACTAAATTTGCGCTACCGGATGAAGTGGCCGCGGTATTTTGTGGTACCAAGAAAACACTGGCCGCAGGTATTCCAATGGCCAAAGTGATTTTTGGTGCAGATCCTTCACTGGGGATGATTCTGCTACCGATCATGCTGTATCACCCGATTCAGATCTTCTACTGCGCTGTGCTGGCAAATCGTTATGCTCGCCAAAGTGAATTACCGAAAATCGTGACCCATTAAGTTGTATTGATTAAACAGCACAAGGCTGGCTAGGCGCTGCGGATTCAGTACCTAAAAGACACTACACTAAAGGAGATATAATGAGTAAGGATGCTCGTATTTATTGCTCTCAGGGCCCAGACATGCTACCTGCAACAGCGCCAGGCGCACTGTCTGGAACCCGATTTGTCTTCAAAGATTTATTCGATGTTGAAGGTTATGTAACGGGTGCTGGCAACCCTATCTGGCTGGATACCCATCAAATTGCGACACAAACATCGCCGCTGATCACGGCACTGCTTAGCCAAGGGGCTGAATGTGTCGGACGTGTTCAGACCGACGAGTTGGCATACAGCCTCAATGGTCAGAATATTCATTACGGCACACCGATCAATCCCAAAGCTCCAGATTGTATTCCCGGAGGTTCCTCCAGCGGCAGTGCGGTTGCAGTTGCTGCTGGTGAATGCGACTTTGCCATCGGTACTGATACGGGTGGCTCTGTTCGTGTACCTGCCAGTTATTGCGGTCTCTTTGGGCTACGCCCAACGTTAGGCATGCTTGATCTTGCTCATTGTTTTGAACTGGCCAAAAGTTTTGATACCGCTGGTATTGTTACGCGTGATTTGAGCCTGATGAGCAAAGTGTGGGCGGTATTGGCGGCACGTAGTCAATCTGGCGAGCGGGTAACGCGCATTTATTTGGATGTGCAGTGCCAAACGATGATGAGTTCTCTGCGTCTTGAACGCTTTATCCAACAGTGTCAGAAGTGTGATATTGAGCTTGTACAGGGTCACTTTTTGGCTGAAAACGGCTGGCAACTGGCCGATCTGAGCTTGTTATTTCGGATAATCCAAGGGTTTGAAATTATTCAACAGCATGATGCGTGGCTGACACAATATGGCGATAGCTTAGATCCGGCAATTTGGGAGAGAGTGATGTGGGCGAAAAATATTACGCATGAGCAGTACCAACACGCCAAAGCGCAGCAGGATGATTTTCAACAGCAGTTAATACACCATTTGCACCGACAGCACTGCCTATGGGCAACTCCCACCACACCATCAGGACCTCCGTCATTGATCATGCCAGCGGAACCGCTCGCAGTTTATCGCTCGCAACTGATGGGGCTCACAAGTATTGCCGGGTTGTCGGGATTGCCGCAACTACACCTACCTACGGACGAATTACACGAAGGCCCATGCGGCATCTCATTGATCGGTTTGCCTCATCAAGAAGAAGATCTGTTGGTAACCGGTGAAGCCATTTACAACGGTTAAGTTGAGGTGATTGTTCATGAAATATCAAACCGCATTTACAGCCCCGCATTATAAGGCGGCCCAAGTTGGTCAGCAAATTATAGATGCTGGCGGTACCGCCAGTGAGGCTATGGTCGCTGCCGCCGCGATGATTGCCGTGCAATATCCGCACATGAATGGGATTGGTGGCGATAGTTTCTGGCTGATCGCTAAAGCAGGGCAAGCTCCAATTGCGATTGATGGCTGTGGTGCTGCAGCGTTGAAGGTCGATGTTGAACACTACCGTTCATTGAGTGATGAGCTGCCATTAAGTGGTGGCGAGTCAGCCATTACTATGGCAGGCACCATTTCAGCTTGGCAAAAAGCGCTTGAAATCGATTCTGGTTGCTTAACCTTAAATACACTATTGCAACCGGCGATTGAGGCGGCACGTAATGGTGTGAAAGTGACGCAAAGCTTGGCTAATGCCAGTGAAAAAACGTTTGAACGGCTCGCTTCATTGCAAGCATTTGCTCAGTATTTTCTAAAACAGGGCGATACGCTTCGCGTGGGAGATCGGTTGGTTAATCAACCGTTGGCGAATACATTACAACAACTGGCGATTCATGGGCTAGATGACTTTTATCGCGGTGATATTGCTGCCGCTATGGCCAAAGAGCTTAGTGATGTAGGCAGTCCGCTGACACTGGCAGATTTTCATGCTCATCGTGCAAAAGTGATTAAGCCATTGACGGTCAACACCTCAAAAGGCCGTTTATACAACTTCGGGGCACCAACGCAAGGTATTGCATCACTGCTGATCCTTGCCATTTATGACCGACTGGTAGAGCAAGCACAAAGTGAAGTTGACCATATTCATCTGCTCGTTGAAGCCACCAAACAAGCGTTCATCATTCGTGATCGTGAAGTGTGTGACGAAGCGCTTTTGCGCCAGCCGTTGCAGGAGTGGCTAACTGACGCCGTGGTGGATCAATGCGCTGCTAATGTATCTATGAATGAGGCGTTACCTTGGCCATATCAGGCAAAACCGGGGGATACCATTTGGATGGGAGCGAGCGATCAATACGGCACTATGGTGAGTTTCATTCAAAGCATCTACTGGGAGTTTGGTTCTGGTGTGTTTTTGCCGGAAACCGGTATTTTGTGGAATATCCGATCGAAAAGCTTCTCGCTTGATGCTCACCATCACAACGTGCTGGCTCCCGGTAAGAAGCCCTTCCATACATTAAATCCAGCCTATGCAGAATTGGTCGATGGTCGCCGTATGTGTTATGGCACCATGGGTGGAGAAGGTCAGCCTCAGACGCAAGCTTGCCTATTTAGCCGTTATCACTATCAAAACTTCTCGCTTAGTGATTCGCTTGCCAAACCACGCTGGTTGCTTGGTCGTACTTGGGGGGACAGCACCAATCATTTACGCCTTGAACAAGCTTTGTATGACCAATATGGCGCCGCGCTAAAACAACGTGGCCATGATGTTACCTTCGTGGCCAATAACAATGAATTAATGGGACATGCTGGTGCAATCATTCTCGACACACATGGAAAAGCGCGTGCAGCCAGTGATCCTCGTAGTGATGGAACCAGTTTACTTGGAGAATAATATGACCACCAAAAATGAACTATTTGAAACCCTTAACCCGCCACAGAGGTTACTGATGGGGCCTGGTCCCATCAATGCTTACCCGCGTGTTCATCAAGCCATTTCTCAATCTCTGATCGGTCAATACGATCCTGTGATGACCGGTTATATGAATCAGGTTCAGTCACTGTATCGTGGTGTTTTTCAGACGCAAAACCAGCAAACGATGTTGGTGGATGGTACTGCACGCTCAGGGATTGAAGCGGTATTGGTTTCGCTACTCAAGCCGGGGGATAAAGTATTGGTGCCAGTAATTGGTCGCTTTGGCCACCTGTTGTGTGAAATTGCCCAGCGTGTTGGTGCCAAGGTCAAAACTATTGATATTGAATGGGGGGAAGTGTGCCCAGCTGAGAAAGTTGAAGCCGCAGTCAAAGCGTTTCAGCCTAAGCTGCTGGCAACAGTACAAGGCGATACTTCAACCACGATGAATCAGCCACTTAAAGAGATGGGCGAAATCTGTCAGCGCCATGGGGTACTTTTTTACTGTGATGCAACGGCTTCGATTGCCGGTAATGAGCTTAAGGTCGATGAATGGCATCTCGATGCGGTATCTGCAGGTTTACAGAAGTGCCTTGGTGGTCCTTCTGGTTCAGCACCGATAACGTTAAGCGATCAATGTGCAGAGTTGGTTAATCGCCGTAAGCACGTCGAAGCCGGGATTCGAGCGGGTCACCATTCTCAGGGTGCTGAGGCAATGATCCAGTCAAACTATTTTGATTTAGCGATGATCATGGATTACTGGGGACCCGAACGTCTGAACCACCATACTGAAGCCACATCCATGTTATACGCCGCTCGTGAGTGTGCTCGCCTTTTCCTCGAAGAAGGTGCTGATAACGTAATCGCTCGCCATAAACAAGCTGGGAACGCGTTAGCTGCAGGGCTACGTGCGATGGGGTTGGAGTTGTTCGGTGATCAAACCTACAAAATGAATAATGTGGTTGGTGTTTATATTCCAGCCAATGTCAATGGTGATGAAGTTCGCCTTGAATTACTACAGCGTTTTGGGATTGAAATTGGTACGTCATTTGGCCCACTACATGGCAAGATTTGGCGGATTGGTACAATGGGTTACAACGCTCGCCAAGAGTGCGTGTTGTCGACTCTGGTGGCATTGGAAGCGATTCTGATTAAACACAAAGCGGCTATTTTTTCGGGGCAAGCGGTGGCTGCAGCGATAAAATACTATGCCTAAATGAGCGAGTAAGGTGAACAAATATTACAAATTTAATCATAACGTTAGTCTGAAAAATGGTCTGATAAATTAAGTTAAGGAGCGCCGATGATAGCAGCAGAGAAAAACACGATGGCGCAGCAGGCGATAAAGTTGATGGAGCAGGCTGATATACTGGCTCAATTCAGTGCTGATCCAGGGGCTATTACACGGGCTTATCTCACCCCACAGCATCGTGCTGCCCATGACCAATTAGCGATATGGATGGGGGAGGCTGGTTTAAAAACTTGGCAAGACAGTGTTGGAAACCAATGGGGGCGCAAAGTTTCTACTAATCCAACGCAACCAACACTGATACTTGGCTCGCATAGTGACACTGTCACCAATGCGGGCAAGTATGACGGTAATTTAGGGATTTTAATTGCTATTGAAGCGCTGGCTCAATTGACCGATCAAGCGTTTCCTTTTCACATAGATATTGTGGCTTTTGCTGATGAAGAGGGCGCGCGTTTCAACACGACACTGATTGGTTCAAGCAGTGTCGCGGGGTGCTTTAACCGACAGTGGTTGACCTTAAAAGATGTGAATGGTGTGACCATGGCTGAGGCCATGCGTAGTTTTGGTCTTGATCCTGAATTGGCTGGATACGATGCACGCACACCCGAGCAAACTCGGGCTTATCTTGAAGTGCATATTGAGCAAGGTCCAGTGTTAGAAGTTGAACATCAGCCCGTAGCCGTAGTCACGGGGATCGCGGCAGCAAAACGTTATGTATGCCAAGTAAAAGGCATGGCAGGACATGCAGGGACGGTTCCGATCAAGTTGCGTCATGATGCGTTATGTGGCACGGCACAGATGATTAATCATATCGAGCATTTTGCCCAACAAAATGAGCTTGTTGCCACGGTAGGTCAATGTGAAGTGTTATCCGGCGCAGTGAACGTTATTCCCAGTGCAACTCGTTTTACTATCGATATCCGTAGTTTGTCGCAATCGACACTTGAACGGTGTAGTGTCGAGCTACTGACACGCTTAGCGGAAATTGCCTATCAGCGAGGTTTGGATTTTGGCTACCAAACGCTTTATCAGGCTGATGCAGTGCGATGTAGTCGTCAACTGCAACAGCAATGGGCGAGCGTGGTTGAAACGGTTACTCAATCGGCACCGCTTTTCTTGCCAAGTGGTGCTGGTCATGATGGATTAGCTATGGCGAAATTGACCGATATCGGCATGCTATTTGTGCGTTGTGAACAAGGGATCAGTCATAACCCGCGTGAACAGGTCATGGTGGAAGATGTAGGGATCGCGCTGCAGTGTTTGATTGAAATGGTGAAGCTCTGCAGTGAATCGGCGGCTCTATGATTAACCGAGTCGCTTCTGACAGTTGAAAAATCTTCATAAGACAGATGAAAAGCTTTGCGGTATAAGCAAAGTTTGCTGATGTTGTTACAAGGATTGATATGGTTATCCAGAATTTCGAAGCTTTTCTTATCGCGATCACGATTTTGACCTTAACGCCTGGGTTGGATACCGCTTTGGTGATCCGCAATACCACCCGAGCTGGATTTGTTGATGGTTGTACCACCAGTTTGGGAATTTGCTGTGGGTTATTTGTACATGCCACCTTTTCTGCGATAGGGATTTCAGCTGTGCTGGCTCAATCCGCCGAGCTGTTTCATTTGGTGAAAATGGTCGGTGCGCTGTATTTGATCTGGCTTGGTATCTCGAGCTTACGTGCACTAATAAAATCAGGGCAGGGAATGGAGGTGGCGAATTTAAGCCATGTACAGTTTCAACTGACTCGTTCGCTGCGTGAAGGTTTTCTTTCTAATGTGTTAAACCCCAAAACGGCGGTGTTTTATCTGGCTTTTCTACCGCAGTTTATTAATCCGCAATTTTCACCATTAGTTCAATCTTTACTGATGGCATTGATCCATTTTGCGATTGCGATGGTTTGGCAGTGTGGTTTAGCCGGCGCGTTGAGTGGTGCTAAGAATTTGCTGAAAAATGCGTCATTTATGCGTTGGATGGAAGGAACTACGGGATTAGTGTTGGTGGCATTGGGGATCAAACTGTTATTAGAAAAACCGCAAGCCTGACTTGATATTGTCTCTATATAAAAACGACCTCCGGTGATGGTGGTCGTTTTGTATTCATTTTATGATGTTAAAAGATTATTGAGTTTGCGTTTCTACTGTGGCGTATTGATAGCGGGCAAAATACTGCTTAGTTTCTTCCAGCACTACATGGCGCAGTGCAATCAAGCCGATCAAATTAGGGATCGCCATTAACCCATTGACAATGTCGGCGATAATCCAGATCAAATCGAGATGTAAAAATGCACCAGAGGCAATCAACGCAATAAATACCACTTTATAGGGTAATACCGCTTTGGTACCGAACAGAAACACCATGCAGCGTTCGCCGTAATAGTTCCAGCCGAGGATGGTGGTAAAGGCAAAGAACATCAAACCAATGGATACCAGCATCGGACCTAAGGTTTGGGCGTTTAATCCTTCTGCAAACGCATAGGTGGTCATCGCCGCGCCAGCTAGATCGCTTTGCCATGCTCCAGTCAGGATCAGGGCTAAACCAGTCATGGTACAAATAATAATGGTGTCAAAGAAGGTGCCGGTCATTGAGATCAGCCCTTGTTCCACACAAGAATCGGTTTTGGCAGCAGCAGCGGCCATTGGTGCGCTACCTAGCCCAGATTCGTTAGAGAACACGCCGCGCGCAATCCCTGATTGAATCGCTAGCATGATGCTCGCGCCTAAAAATCCGCCGGTTGCCGCGCTGGAAGTAAACGCAGAAACCACCACCAGTTCAAGAGCATCCATCAGTTTATCTGCATTGGTGATGATCACGCTCAGACAAGCGACAATGTAAAATAGCGCCATGGCGGGTACCACTTTACCTGCGACTTTCGCGATCGATTGAATACCGCCAATCGTCACAACGGCAACCAATAAGGTGAGTACCACTGCTGAAGCTTCACGCGGTACACCAAAAGAGATTTGGGTCGCATCTAAAATCGCATTAACTTGTGGGAAGGTACCAATACCAAAACAAGCCACGCCAACCGCAAAAATCGCAAACAGAATCGCCAGTGTGTTAGAGCCAACCCCATCACGCAGATAGTACATTGGGCCGCCGACCATTTGTCCTTTGTCATCCACTTGGCGATATTTTACTGCCAGTAGACACTCTGCATATTTAGTCGCCATACCGAATAGCGCTGCGAGCCACATCCAAAATAGAGCGCCAGGGCCACCGAGTTTGATCGCGGTAGCAACCCCGACAATATTGCCGGTACCAATGGTGGCTGAAAGGGCAGTACACAATGCGGCAAAGCTTGAGACATCACCTTGCTTATCGGAAGATTTGTCACCACCAAACACCATGGCTAACGCAGTGGGTAGGCGACGAAATTGCAGTAAGCCAAGACGGAAAGTGAAATAGACACCGGTACCGACCAATAAAATTAATAGTGGTGGTCCCCAAACTAAACTATCAACAGTTTGTAGAAATGATTGTAGGTTATTCATAAGTTCCCCTTAAAAAATAAACATAAGGAGAAGAGGGAAAGGATGCAAAAATGCACAGCAAAGCCCTAGCGGGCTTACTAAAAAGATTGGCCTTTCACTCCTCTGTCCTTTTGCCTGAGAGTTTCACTCTGCTATGCGCAGAGCTTGCTCCTTCGGCGACCGATTTAACGGTTCTCTCCAGAGGTTCCTCCAACTACAGTCCTCGCTTATTCTTGCCAATCAAATGGCGAAGAATAATGCACCTGAAAGATTTACTTCTTCGGTAGGTTGTTAGGTTTAGATGTTAAAATCTAGTTAACAACCACTCTCCTGCAGTCTTCAACGGAACAATCGTCTTACATAAAACGATTTGCGACAGGAATATTAGCGAAAACAAAATGTGATGTCATCAACAAAAGCAATCACTTGCTGTATTTTTATCCAACTCTATGGGTAATCAACTTTTCTCTGACGTTAAACTGGGTATAAGTGGTATAAGATAAGCGCGCTAGGAGGCGAGATGGTGAGATTAATAGCAATAGCCTTACTGATAACTTTAGCATTGGTACTGATCCGCTATCGTACTAATGAGAAATTACAGAAAGGGGTCGTAATGGTTAGTGTAATGATCTTGATTTTGTACACCACCTTCTTAGTGATTTCTGAATTGATTCGCTGATGTAAGAGGAGCGGGCGTGAATAAACACGATGAGTTTGACGACAACGACGAAGTTGTGGTGATCGAACGCAGAGATAAACAGAGTTATCTCTATATTGCCATTGCGGCGGTTTTGGGTATGGCAATAGGTGGTTTGATTGGTTCATCTATCACTACCAATCGTTGGGAAGCCTCCTATCAAGCACTACAGATGCAGTGGGAACAATTAAAGAGTGTTAATAGTGAAGTGGCGAAAGCGGCACAAGCCAGCGAGCAAAACCAAGCACAAGCGTGGCAGTTGCAAATGGATCAAGCGTTAGCGAAGCAAAAAGAGCAGTGGCAAGCGGAATTGGTGCAGCGTGATAAGTATGTGGCTGAATTGGAGAAACACAATCTCGATTTGGAGCAGCAGCTCGGTGAGCAAAAAATAGCATTGGAGCGTGCCAATACGCAAAATAATCAGCTTCATCGTCAAGCTGATATGCAAGCTACTGTGTTTGAACGTTCTCGAGAATTGTTTCAGCGTGAACTGAAAATCAAACAAGAATTGACGGGGTTGCAACAAGAGCGAGACTCACTGGCACCTAAAATTAAAGCCTTAAAAACAGAGTGTGATATTTACCTTGAAGGCAAATCTTGGGATGCCACATCAGACTCTTGTGACAAGCAAGATGAAGCCAATTCGCGGATTAGTCAAATTGACCAGATGATCCGTGTTCATCAAATGGATCTGGAGCAGATTAAATCCTTGTCCAGTGAGATTGGTTTGTAATCAAATCCCATCGTCAGTGAAATTTAAGAGGCAAGTACCAAGCCATATAAAGAAAGCCACTTCAGGTGGCTTTCTATTTTGAGCGTGAATATTTAACGAGGCGTGTTAATTATTGACCTTCAATTTTTGAAAGTATCGGTCATACAGCACACTGGCTTCTCCCACTTGATCTTGCCATTCGCCGTTATCGATAACCGATTGCGGTGGATAGATATTCGGATCATCGGCAAATTCGTTTGGTAACAGATCATAGGCGGTTTTAACTGGAGTTGGATAACCAATTTCTAAAGCAATTTTGGCCGCGTTTTCAGGGCGTAGCAGGAAATCAATCATCTTATGCGCCGCATCAATGTTGCGTGCTCCTGCTGGAATCGCTAGGCTATCCATCCAAAAAATGGTGCCTTTTTCTGGCCAAATGATCTCAATTGGCGCACCTTCTTGGCGCGCCATATAGGCTGAGCCATTCCATAACATACCTAACGATACTTCCCCAGCCAGAAACGGATTAGCGGGAAAATCAGAATTGAACACTAATACATTCGGCATCAGTTTTTTCAATTCATAATATGCCGCTTCAATCTCTTTAGGATTGGTGGTATTTGGTGAATAGCCTAACTTGCTTAGCGCAATATGAAAAACTTCACGGGAATCATCCATCAACATCAGTTGACCGACCCATTTAGCATCCCATAAATCACTCCAATTTTTGAGTGATTTTTTATCGAGCATATCGCTATTAATGCCGATCCCGGTGGCTCCCCAGATATAGGGAATCGAGTATTGGTTATTGGGATCAAACGGCTTGTTCAGATAATTGGTATCAAGATCTTGGAAGTGTGACAGTTTGGTATGGTCAATCGGCTGCAGCATGCCTTCTTGGCGCATCTTAGACACAAAATAGGTGGAAGGTACCACTAAGTCATAGCCTTTACCTTGCGTTTTAAGCTTGGCATACATGCTTTCATTGGACTCATAGGTGGCATAAATTACCTTGATACCCGTCTCTTTGGTGAACTCTTCTAAGATCCCGCTTGGGATATATTCAGACCAATTGTAGAAGTACAGCTCTTGGTCTTTAGCCATTGTATTGGAGGTGAACAAGGCTGCTGCGCATAACGCACTCGCAAACAGTTTATTTTTCATTACGTTCCCATGGTAAATAGAAAGAACCTAACTCGGCGTAGAATGGAGCAAGTATAACAAGATAAAAAAAGATAGGCAGCAAATGCTGCCTATCGGGTTCTCTTGTGCGGTGTTATTGACCGGCTTTCAGCTTCATGAAGTAATCTTCATATTTGACGGTCTTATCGCCGACGGCTGATTGCCATTCCACGCGATCCAAATCTTCTTGTGATGGGAAGAGTGGGGCGACATCTTGGAATTTGTCGTTAGATGCTTTAACGCCAGTGAGGTAGCCAGTGTCACGTGAAATTTGCTCAGCAATTTCAGGACGCAGCAGGAAATCGATCATTTTATGCGCTGCATTGACGTTTTTCGCGCCAGAAGAAATCGCAAAGTTGTCCACCCAACCAATGCCGCCTTCTTTCGGGAAGACTAGCTTGATCGGTAGACCTTCTTTTTGTGCAGCAGCAGCAGAGCCGTTCCACAGCATACCAAGACCGACTTCACCAGAAAGATAAGGTGCGGCTGGGTTATCAGAGTTGAACACCAACACATTTGGCATTAATTTGCGCAGTTCCGCATAGGCTTCATCAATCTGCTTATCGTCTGTCGAGTTACCAGAGTAACCCAGCTTACGCAGAGCAATGTGGAACACTTCACGCGTATCATCCATCAACATCAGTTGACCTTTTAGCTCTGGTTTCCAGAGGTCAGCCCAGCTTTGGAAGTCATTGGGATCATACATGTCGGTGTTAACCGCTAAGCCTGTGATCGCAACAACGTGTGGAATAGAGTAGTCGTTGTTTGGATCATAAGCTTTGTCTAGGTAATTAGGATCAAGTTGGTCAAAGTTGCTCAGCTTTGATTTGTCAATTGGTTGTAGCATACCTTCATCACGCATTTTGGCTACGAAGTAGGTCGATGGAACAACCAGATCATACCCTTGATTGTGCGTTTTGAGTTTTGCATACAAAGTTTCGTTTGACTCATAAGTTGAGTAGATAACTTTGATCCCCGTTTCCTTGGTGAATTGCTCTAAGATACCGCTATTGATATACGGACCCCAGTTCATAAACACCAGTTCCTTATCTTCCGCTGCCGCTGTGCCAGACAACAGAGAAAGCGCACATGCGCTACCCGCTAAAAAAGTAGCCAGTTTTTTCATCGACGTTAGCTCCAAACTAAACGTTGCCCTAATGGGCGTTACAAAGAAAAACAGAATGACTCCTATCATTCTGTTTCGCGTATATCCCAAAGGATATCAATTTTTTTCTCTTGCTAACAACTGCGAAAGGATAACAAGAGTCAATGACACGACTAACATGACGGTCGCCAGTGCGTTCACTTCTGGTGATATGCCAACTTTAACCATGGAATAAATCTTCAATGGTAGAATTTCATAGGTCGGCCCAGTCACAAACGAACTGATAATCACATCATCCAGCGATAGGGTAAAGCTGAGTAACCAGCCAGCCGCCACCGCAGGTTTTGCCAAAGGTAGAATGATCTTCTTAAGTATAACCCATTCTCCAGCACCGAGATCTTTGGCTGCTTCCAGCATTTTGACATCAAAACCGTTAAGTCGCGTATACACACTCACCACTACAAAAGGTAAACAGAAGGTGATGTGTGCAATCAACAGAGTAAGGAAACCCAGTTTGGCACCCATGACTAAGAACAACGCAAGCAGTGAAATCGCCATCACAATATCGGGTGACATCATCACTACAAACAGCATGCCACTGACGATTTTTTTACCTTTGAACTGGTAACGGAATAGAGCCACCGCAGTTAAACTACCAATCAAGGTTGCCGCCGTCGCAGAAAACACCGCAATATTGAGTGAGTGCCAAGCCGCTTGCATTAAGCTGTCGTTATTCATCAGCGCGTGATACCACTTGGTGGTAAAACCACCCCATTTGATACCAAACTTGTTGTCATTAAATGAGTTTGCAATCAACACAATGATTGGCAGGTACAAAAACAAGTACACTAAACTCATAAAGCTAAATCTAATTGAACGTCCCATTAGTCTAGCTCCACCTTCTTATTCAATAGTTTACCCGCCCGGTAGTAAGCATATAACATGATGGCCATGGCCAGTGTTAGAGCAATACTGGTGGCCGCACCAAATGGCCAGTCACGTGCATTGAGCACTTGGCTCTTGATCACGTTACCAATCAAGAGGTTTTTCGCACCACCTAATAAATCGGCAATGTAGAACATGCCAAGAGCAGGTAACAGAACCAATAAACAACCGCCGATAATGCCAGGCATAGTGAGAGGCAAAATCACGCGAATTAAGGTTTGCAATTTGTTGGCACCCAGATCGCGCGCCGCTTCAATATAAGTGCCATCTAATTTTTCGATAGCAGAGTAGAGCGGTAAGATCATAAATGGCAATAAAATGTAAACCAGACCAATCATTACCGCCGTTTCAGTAAACATAATGCGGATCGGCGAATCAATCAGTCCGAGCGACATTAAGGCTTGGTTGAGAATACCTTGTGTGCCGAGCACAATTTTTAAGCCGTATGTGCGGATCAGTGAGTTAGTCCAGAAAGGTACAATCACCAGAAACAGCATAAATGGTCGCCAGTTGGCGGGCATTTTGGCCACTATGTAGGCAAAAGGGTAACCAATCACAAGACAGATCAAGGTTGCCACAATCGCCATATAGAACGAGTGCAGCATGACTTTGCCGTATAGCGGATCAAGCAAGCGTGTATAGTTATCAAAAGTGAAAACAAATTTAATCAGATTTGCTTCATCACGGGTCAGAAAACTGGTACCAATGATCATTAGGTTAGGCGCTAGCACAAACAGCACTAGCCAACCAACAATTAAGGTAATGATCGCGTTTTGCAGATTAAGCTTTTTGCTCATTGAGGACCACCTCCCAGCTTTCAACCCAAGTGATGGCAACTTTCTGTCCGATAGAGTGATCAACATCAGGATCATCTTCGTTGAAAAATTCGCTGACCATAACACACATACCGGATTCCAGCTCGACGACCGATTCCAGAGTCATACCTTTGTAGGTACGATCCGTCACGTGACCGACAATACCTTTTTCTTCGGACTCTTTAATTTCTTCGATACGTAAGTCTTCAGGGCGGAGCAGCACTTGCAGCTTATCACCCGCTTTCACTTCATCTTGGTAATAAACAATCGACTCAACCCCTTCGATATCCACGCGAATGCGTTTTTCATCAATACGGTCTAATGTCGTTGCTTGGAATACGTTAATTTCGCCGATGAAGCGCGCCACAAACAAGTTTTTAGGGTCTTCGTAGATTTCACGTGGTGAACCATCTTGTTCAATTTTGCCGGCACGCATAACAATAATGCGGTCTGACATTGACAGAGCTTCTTCTTGATCGTGAGTCACGAAAATAAAGGTGATGCCTAATTGGCGTTGCAGTTGCTTCAGTTCACTCTGCATCTGTTTACGCAGTTTGTAATCCAAAGCCGAAAGCGATTCGTCGAGTAGCAGCACTTTAGGCTTGTTGACCACCGCACGTGCAATAGCAATACGTTGTTGTTGGCCGCCAGAGAGCTGATGCGGTTTACGCTGAGCCATTTCGGCCAGGCGCACCATGCGTAAAGCCTCCATTACACGTGGCTCGATCTCGCTGTTTGGAACTTTTTGCATGCGCAGGCCAAACGCCACATTTTCAAATACGGTCATGTGCGGGAACAAGGCATAGCTTTGGAAGACCGTATTGACGTGTCGTTGTTCAGCAGGAACTTGAGTAACGTCTTGATCATCGAGCAGGATCTGACCTTGATCTGCCGTTTCAAAACCAGCAATCATTCTTAACACTGTCGTTTTACCACAGCCCGATGGACCGAGAATAGTTAAGAATTCGCCATGATTCACATCAAGATTTAGGTTACCAATGATTTCCTTACCATCGAAACTTTTGCTAATGCCAGATAAACGAATGACTGGCTTTCCTACTGAATGTTGTTCGTTCAACGTCTGTATTTCTCCCACCTTGGTCCGTAGACGATTCTACTTGTTAGACCTGTAGTTAAACAAAAATAAGGGGCGCATCATAAACACCAAGAGCACGATTTCAAAGTGTTTTTCTTACCTTGAAACCGAAAAGTTTTTGCCAGTTTCCACTCACGTTGGCTAGCCTACTGATTTTACTTAACTCTCAATGCTATCAATTGCTTAATTATCAATCATATCGACTAGAATGCAAGACGATATTGGTAATCTGATTTTAGCCTGAGCTTGATTTCAGTATAATGAATTCAATTTTTATGTTGAAGCGTGACGTTA
Source organism: Vibrio misgurnus (assembly GCF_029635775.1). Classification (NCBI taxonomy): domain Bacteria; kingdom Pseudomonadati; phylum Pseudomonadota; class Gammaproteobacteria; order Vibrionales; family Vibrionaceae; genus Vibrio; species Vibrio misgurnus. The sequence goes on from NZ_CP113241.1 coordinate 1,217,432, forward strand.
TTCGCGCCTTCGACCCAACTAGGGCATTTTATGAATAACGATAGGGAACAAGAGTTTAATCTTGGCGGTTCGATAGACAGAGCGCTATCGGGAAGTTATGAGTTAAAAGTGGGTGATGTACTCAAAGAAGCATGGGGCATGACGCTTAAACACTTTATTAACTTCACGCCCGCCATTTTTTTACTGCTGATCTTGCAGTTGGCTATCTTTTATTTTGCATTTAAATGGCAGATTGGTGATCTCTCGGTGTTGTTGTCGATCTTTGAACAAGGTGGCACTGTACCTAGCGGACTGATCCAAGCGGTATTTATTGCCAACTTTAGTTATGAGGTGATCAGCGCACCAATTTACGCTGGGATCTGCCTTATGGCAATGAGTCACGCGGCCGGATTAAGTACGCACACTCGTCATATCAGCAAAGGCTTGCAATTTACCGTACCGGTCATTTTGGCGACCTTGTTCAGTTTATTGTTACAAGCTGTGGCTGGAATGCTGTTACCCTTTGTTTCGATGTATTTATCGATCGCATTTAGTAATTCGCTACTACTGATCTGCGATAAAAAAGTGCCACCGATGCAGTCGTTACTGCTATCACTGCGCTCCGTGAATAAGAAAATTTTCCCGTTAATTGCGATTTACTCAATCTTGATGCTGCTGTTTATGCTGGCTGTTTTTCTATACGGAATTGGTTTAGTGCTATTTTTGCCGTTCTTTTTCCATGTTAAAGGGATCATTTATCGCAATATGTTCGGCATTCGTTTAAAAATTATTGCTACTGGTCAATCTCAGCCGGGTCCACAAACTAGCCAATCGCAATCCGGAGTGTTTGATGCGTAATATATTGATTTCTTTGTTTATTGTTTTAATTGCAGTATTTGGTGTTTATCACTTTGAAAAGTACACTCAGCCACAAAAATTACCACCGTTAAAAGGTGAAGCTATCGGGGTCGCACCGGATTTTTCTTTAATTAATGATATTCCGCAACGCAAAGAGGCGCTGTTTGGTTATTTAAAACCCGGGGTGCTATACGAGAACTCGCGGATCTTACAACAGCGGGCAATTTTGAAACGGATACAAAAAGAGTTTTCGGCAGGGCAAGTTTCATCTGAGCATTTAAAGCAAGCCCAGCACTTAGCCAAGACTTATTGGGTTGAACTGCCAGAGGGCAAGATTGATCAAGCATGGCTACATGAGATGTTATTACGGGTTGATGTGATCCCCGAGGCTCTGGTATTAACACAGGCTGCTAATGAATCGGCGTGGGGCACGTCAAGATTTGCTCGTGAGGCGAATAACTATTTTGGACAGTGGTGCTATCGTCCGGGGTGTGGGGTGATCCCTTTAGCCCGTTCCTCTGGCTCAACGCATGAAGTGGCGAAATTTGATTCGGTTCAAGACTCAATTCGAGGTTACTTTATGAATGTTAACCGTCATAAAGCCTATCAAGAGTTACGAGAAATTCGTTTACGACTGCGCCAGCAAAGAATCAATCCTATCACTGATCAAAGTGCGTATGCGATGAGTTATGGTCTGCTGAAATACTCAGAACGTAGAGAAGCTTATGTGCAAGATTTACAAGCTATGATGTCATCCAATCAACAGTATTTTAGTGTGAATTAGAGATGCCAGCTTTACGTGAATTACCTTCTCTGCCAGAGGCAAGAATAAACCGATAGGCTTCAATCTAAAATAATTTAGGCTGCCAATTTGGCAGCCTGAATGATTGAAAGTATTTAACGATGAGTTGTTTTACAGATTGGTCACATCCAATTGCAGGGCAGGGTCAAACTCAGTCACAATATCTTCATCATCAATTGATACTGGGGCAATTTCTTCTTTATCAAAGCCAATATCACCGCCATTGATCACGCCAGAATCTTTGGTGATTGACTTAAAATCAAACAATTCGAAATCGGCCAGATGGCTAGGAACCACATTTTGCATCGCTCGAAACATGGTTTCGATACGGCCCGGGAAACGTTTATCCCAATCATTGAGCATCTGCTTGATCACTTGGCGTTGTAGATTCGGCTGTGAGCCGCACAGGTTACAAGGAATGATCGGGTAGCTGCGCATCTCCGAGTATTTAATGATGTCTTTCTCACGGCAATAAGCGAGAGGGCGGATCACCACATGTTCACCATTATCGGAAACTAATTTCGGTGGCATACCTTTCATTTTGCCGCCGTAGAACATGTTCAAGAACAAGGTTTCCAAAATATCATCGCGGTGATGACCAAGGGCAATTTTGGTCGCACCTAACTCTTTGGCGGTACGGTATAAAATACCACGGCGCAAGCGTGAACAAAGGGCACAGGTGGTTTTTCCCTCTGGCACTTTGTCCTGCACGATGGAGTAAGTATCTTCTTCAACGATTTTATATTCGATACCTAAACTGGCTAAATATTCTGGCAGAATATGACCAGGAAAACCCGGCTGCTTTTGGTCAAGATTCACCGCCACCAGTTCAAACGAGATTGGCGCGCTTTTTTGTAAGCTCATCAAAATTTCCAGCATGGTAAAGCTGTCTTTACCTCCGGACAGACACACCATAATCCGATCGCCATCTTCAATCATGTTAAAGTCTGCAATCGCTTGACCGGTATTGCGACGAATACGCTTTTGCAATTTATTAAAATTGTATTGTTGAGCTTTGGTGAACTCTGGAGTTTGCGCTGTCATGGCTTGCTATCTTAAATCTCAGAACAAAAAATGAAGTGCGTATAATACGGATAAATAGGCTAGATACTAGTTCAATCACCATTAACCGCTAAAAAATCCCAGCCATTGTGGCTGGGATATAAGACTTTGCGAAATTTAGATGGCAGTTTGTGGATCAAGAGGGCTGACATAGCCATGAGGCTTTAGTGCAAGCACATCACAATTGATTTTATCGATCACCTGCTCAGCGGTATTACCGATAAATACCGCAGAAAGACCGGTTCGCCCCGTGGTACCTAAGATCACCATGGCGGCATTGAGCTGCTTCGCGGCATCTGGGATCACATCTTCCGGTAACCCTTGCTGAACCAGAGTCTGTTCTTCACTGAGTCCATGTTTTTGACGCAGAGCTTTCATCGCGGTGAGATGATAACCACGCACGGTATCGGTATAAGTTGCAGGATCAAATTCAGGCAGCTCAATAGTGATGTTCACCGGAGTCACTGGATAAGCGTTAACCAGATAAGGCGTCGCACCGAGCGTTTGACTAAGGTTGAGCAGTTGCTTAACCATCCGATCATTCAAATCAATATGGGTATCGATTTCAGATCCGACATGGACTGATGCAATAATACTGGCATTTTCTGGCCAGTCGGCATTTTTGACTAGTAGCACCGGCGTTGGACATTTTCGCATTAAATGCCAGTCGGTGGGGGTAAAAATGACTGACTCAAGCATGTCATGTTTACGGGTCGCTTTGATCAGAATATCGTGTTCACCGGCAAAAACTTCACCAATAATCGCTTCATAAGGACGATTGTGCCATACCACTTTAATTTCAAACTGAACGGATGGATCGAGATAGGGCTCAGCAATCGAACGCATCCAATGTTCCCGCTGCTGAATGACACCTCTGCGCATGGCATCCCGCTCTTCTAAAGACAGCATTGACGTCATGTCGTAAGAAAAATCGTAAATCGATAGGAAGAACGTGATGTGGCTGGTTGAGGTGGATTTTTGTGCCAACTGCATTGCCCGAGCTAAAGCGGGTTGCTCATCGTGGTTGATGTCGGCCACTACAAGAATTTTACTGTAAATACTCATAAGAAACTCCTTGTCCAGTGAGGAGGTTTGTTCACTTAACTTTAGCGTAGTTATGAGCAGAGTTTTAGTCAGTACGTCACTATTTCCAAGAAGTATGATGTAGCTCATCAAGAGCTACATCATTGATGTTACTTAGTTTCTTTAGAAACACCGGCTAATTCCATCAATTCTGCATGATTGAGAATAGTGATGTATTTGCCTTTAACGCTAAGGATTTCTGATTTTTGGAAGCGACCTAACAAACGGCTGATCGTTTCAACCGTCAAACCTAGATAGTTACCAATATCGCCACGGGTCATCGTGAGGCGAAACTCTCTTGGGCTAAAACCCCGCTGAGAAAAACGAGTAGAAAGGTTGTATAAAAATGCCGCCAAACGCTCTTCGGCATTTTTCTTAGAGAGCAGCAGGATCATTTCCTGATCGCCTTTAATTTCACTACTCATTAAGCGCATGATTTGTTGGCGTAGTTTCGGCATTTTACCGGAAAGATCATCTAATATTTCGTAAGGAATTTCACAAACCATTGAGGTTTCTAACGCTTGAGCAAAGCTAGGGTGTCGATCTTCGGTAATCGCATCAAAACCGACTAAATCACCGGCTAAGTGGAAAGCAGTGATCTGTTCATCGCCTTGTTCGGTGATGGTGTAACTTTTTATTGTTCCAGAACGAATCGCGTAAAGTGATCTCAGTTCATCACCTGCTTTAAATAGCTCCTGACCTTTCTGAATGGGTTTTTTGCGCTCGATGATCTGGTCAAGTTGGTCAAGCTCAGACTCATTCAAGGTAAAAGGGATACACAGCTGGCTAATACTGCAATCTTGGCAGTGAATCGCGCAACCACCCGATTGGATGCGCTTTGCAGCAGGCTTTTCAGAAATCATAACAACCTTTCACTAATTGATGTACGTCAATATTTTATCATTGCTTAACTCTAAAGGGTAGTCTAAATACATCGGCGATAGTGAAAGGATTAACTGTGGATGAGTAGAAGTATTGTGGCGTTATAGGCGGTGTAGATGCCATAGAGGATGAGCATTAATGCCGCGCACTGGCGAAATAACTGGTTGTTTTGCCAATGAGTTATTCGGGTTATGCCCCAGCCACTGGCAAGCATGGCTGGCAGCGTACCGAAACCAAAAGCCAACATAATTAGTGCGCCTTGTGAGAAGCTTCCCGCGACAGCTGACCAAGTTAACATGGAGTAAACTAAGCCGCACGGTAGCCAGCCCCACATGAAGCCAAAAGGTAAAGCGTGCCATGGCTGTTTGAGTGGCAATAGTACTTTGGCGTAAGGAGCGATCCAAGGCCATAATTTTTGCCCAAGTTTTTCTAGCCAGAGCAAACCAAACCACCAGCGTCCCACGTATAAACCTAAGGTGATCATTAAGATGGCGGCGATGATTCTGAGCCAAATCAAACTGGTTTGAAGATTGATCAGCGAGCTAAATGTGGCCACCGTGCCGCCGATTAGGCCTCCGAACAGAGCATAGCTGAGTAAGCGGCCAAAATTATACCATAGTAGAATCATTGCTGAGGGACGGGGTTGATTGAGTGTCAAAAGAGCACTGATCCCACCACACATTCCAAGACAATGACCAGCGCCAAGTAAGCCGATAACCCAAGCGCCTAAGAGATCCAGATTCACTATTGCTCCTTATTAGTGCTGTTATCATCTTCAAATAAAATGTTATGCCCTTGACGTTCGAGATCTTCAAATTGTTGATGATTAACGGCCCAGATAAAAATGGCTACCGCGATGCAAACCAGCCCGATCGCAATCGGGATCAGTAAATATAAGCTTTCCATCGGCTAGTTCCCTTTTTGATTTAGCAAACGCAGTGAATTGGCCACCACAATCATCGAGCTGGCCGACATTCCAATTACCGCAATATAGGGCGCAATGAGCCCAGCGATGGCGAGCGGTAAAATGATGGCGTTATAGCCTAATGACCATGCTAAGTTTTCACGAATAATATTGCGCGTTTTGATGGCTAGCGCTCTGGCTGCCAGTAACTTATCTAAACGATCACCCATCAGAATCATATCCGCCGAGGCTTTGGCGATGTCGGTTCCGCCGCCCATGGCTACTGAAAGATGAGCTCCGGCTAGTGTTGGGGCATCATTGATCCCATCACCAACCATCATCGTTACGCCGGTTTTATTCAATTGTTGTAGATAGGCTAGTTTTGCTTCTGGTTTGGCTTGCGCAATGATGGTATCGATATGTAGCTGATTAGCCACAGTTTGCGCGTTGGTTAGCGAGTCTCCGGTCAATAAGGTAATGCTGATACCAGCTTGATGAAATTTTTCAATCAACGGTTTGGCTTGTTGGCGGATCGGATCTTGATAATGAAACGTCGCGATATGTTGGCCATCGAAAGATAACCATATACCGTTAACAGCACGATTAGATGGTGGTGAATTAGCGGGTATGGAGCCTAATGCAAACTCAGCGCTGCCGATTTTGAGCGTTTTGTTCTGATAAATCGCTTCAATACCGCTACCGATAATGTTGTGTACCGCAGTGAGTGCAACATGATTGGTTTTATAGCGGGCAAAAGCTTTGGCTATGGGGTGGTTGGCGTAACTCTCTAATTCGGCCGCGAGTGCCAGACATTGCTGTTGGGTAAAGGTGTGCCAAGTCTCGATACGATCAATCTCTATATGACCATGGGTTAGGGTTCCGGTTTTATCGATGACCAGTTGATTGACTTTACACAGTGTTTCGAAAACGTGACTTTTACGCAGCATGATCCCCATGGTACTGAGGCTCGATGTGGCACAGGTTAAGGCGGTGGGCGTTGCGAGGGAAAGAGCACAAGGGCAGGTGACAACTAACACGGATAGCATGATCCAAAAAGCATCATCAGGTTGTACGTAGTGCCAATACAGCCAAGTTGCGGCGGCAATAATAAGAATTATCGCAACGAAATAGCGGGCGACAATATCGGCAAGTTCAGCGATTTTCGGTTTGGAGGATTGAGCGCTATCTTGTAGCATCACAATCTGTGAGATCACTGAATCGGCTTTGCTTGCCGTGACGCGTAAATCAAACGATTCATCACCATTTAAGGTGCCAGCAAAAACGCCATCACCGGGATGCTTGATGACTGGAATCGATTCACCTGTCAACATTGATTCGTCAATATATACTCGCTGATTTATGATCTCGCCATCGGCCGGAATGTGCTGACCAGGTAGAACTCGCACCGTGTCACCGGGTTTGAGCATTTTAACCGCCACTTGTTTTCCATCCAGTGTAGTTGCTAGTGCTGGGATCAGTTTGAGTAGATTACCACTGGCTGCCGCAGCTTTGCGCCTAGCGCGCATTTCTAAAAATCGGCCGACTAATAAGAAGAAAGTAAACATCGAGATTGATTCAAAAAAAACCTCGCCTTGCTGAGTCACGGTGGCAACCAAGCTTGCTACATAAGCAAAAATCAGCGCCAGAGATACTGGAACATCCATACCTAATGTTTTGCCGCGTAAACTGCGCCAAGCATTGATATAAAAGGGTTGAGCTGAATAGAGTAAAACGGGTGTGGCAAAAATCAAACTGACCCAGCGAAAGTAGTGTTTAAACTCAGCGTCAAGATCACCAAACGTCTCTAAATAGAGGGCGACGGCCAACATCATCACTTGCATACTCGCCAATCCTGCAATACCAAGCCGATACAGATAGGCTTGCATGGCATTATGGTAGTTTGCTTCATGCTGATCGGCTTCAAAAGGGGCAGCTTGGTAGCCTAATTGATGGATTTGAGCTAAAACCTGACTGAGCTGGGTTTGGTGGCGATCCCAACTGAGCAGTGCTCGATTAGTGGTCGTGTTGACCCTGATTGCCAGTACCCCCGGTTGTGCTTGGATCTGTTTTTCAATTAACCAAGCACAGGCAGCACAAGAGATTCCATCGAGTGACAATGTCACTTCGGCGCAATTTTGCTGATCACGAACAAACTCTATTTGCACATCGGGATCATCGTAGTGAAGCAAAGCCTTCAGTTGTTCGGGTACCAGGGCGACTTTTTCCGCTGTGGCTGTGCGAAACTGGTAGTAAGCCACTAAACCATGATCAACAATGGTTTGTGCTACGCTTTGGCAGCCTGGGCAACACATGTTGCGATTTTCACCTAAAATTTTAACGTGAAAATTGGTGTTAGTAGGAATGCTCTCACCGCAGTGGTAACAGTTAATATTCATGGTGTTAGTTCATCAAGCGGGTTGATGATGCAGGAAAGGTCACGCGGCCTTGGATCAGCCATTGCTGATCATGAGGAGTCAGTTCAATAAACCACGGGCCTTGCAGTTCGGTATCCAATTTTAGACGATAAACACCCTTGGCATCGGCAGTCAGCAGCTTAGAAAAGTCTCGCTCAGCGAGGGTGCGATGAGCAAACAACGCTTGCAGGGCCGGAAAATAGCTAAGCTGGCCTTTATCAAGCTGGATGATAACTTCTGTTTCTTGTGAGTAAACTGTGGCCTGTAGCTGCAACGCTTGTGCTACCTTGACTTTACTAAGATCGAGATTAATTGCTTTGCCTTTTTTGTAGTAATCCTCCGTTACTAACGACACCGGATGATGAGCAAAAATCATCACCGTGACCAGCGTCCAAATCACCACGCTAAGAGGCAGAATAATTAAGAACCAAGGCCAAAATTGTTTATACCAAGCTGTAACCATAAGCAAATTCTCTACGATGAAAACACACTAAGACACACCAGTAATCGCCAGCAAACCAAGGGAAATCATTCCCATCTTATTGGTTATCGGGATTGCTTAGGCTCCACACATAAGCGGCAACAAGCTGAATTTTATCTTCACCGAGGATGTCATTCCACGCAGGCATCACACCGGAACGTCCATACATAACCGTGGCGGTCACATCGGCCCGAGCATCGCCATATAGCCAATCATTATCGGTGAGATTCGGTGCACCAAAGGCAGGATTACCTTTACCGTCCGCTCCATGGCAAGCTGCACAGACCGCAAAGCGTACTTTACCTGCAGCGGCTTCCTTCGCATTTACCGAGCGCCCGGATAAACTCAGTGCATAACTGACTACCTCTTGCACACCTTGTTCACCCAAAATATCCAGCCAAGCGGGCATCTGTCCAACTCGGCCATGGCGAATCGTGGTAATAATGGCTTGCGGCTCACCACCATACAGCCAAGCTTGATCGGTCAGATTAGGAAAGCCAATTTGGCCTCGGGCATCAGAACCATGGCATTGCGAACAGTTTTGTAAAAACAAACGTTGGCCGACTTTGAGTGCTTCACTGTCCGCCGCGATAGCAGGCAGCTCGCGCAGGTTATTCGTATCATCTTGATAAGCTAACCGCTTGAAAGCTTGACCATAGTAAGCTTTCGCATCGCCCATCTCTTTGGAATATTGCACTAACTGCCGATTTTGTTGGGCACTAGCGATGGAAGCTCGAGAATCTTCAACTGAACGCACAGTTTGATCAGAACTTTGCCAACCAAGCATACCTTGAAAACTGCCTAAGCCGGGGTAGAGGGCAAGATAAATTGCCGCGAAAATGAACGTGGCGATAAACAGATAAACCCACCATTTGGGCAGCGGATTGTTTAGCTCACGGATCCCATCGTATTCATGCCCCATATCAACGCCTTCTTTCACCCCCGTGTTGTCCTTGAGGCACCAGATAAGCAAAGCTGCGCAACCGAGCAAAGTGCCAATCGTGATCAGGATGATCCACAGGCTCCAGAATGTCGTCATGCCGAGTTACTCCTTGTTGTTAGAGCTAGGTTGCTCTTCATCATCAAAGATCAGGTTGGCTGCTTCATCAAAACGCGCCTTACGTTGGCGACCATAAGCCCACCAAATTACGCCAACAAAGCAGATCAGCAGCACTACGGTCCAAATCGTGTGAAGAGTAGTAATATCCATCATGAGCTCCATTATTTCATTGCATGGCCAAGCGACTGTAGGTAGGCAATGATGGCATCCATCTCCGTTTTACCTTGCACATCTTGGCTTGCGCTGGCGATTTGTTGATCGGTATAGGGCACACCAAATTGATCACGAAATAGGGTCATTTTTTGTGGCGTGATCTGACCATCTAGCAGGTTTTTGGCTAACCAAGGAAAAGCGGGCATATTGGATTCAGGGACCAGCTCACGCGGATTGAGCAAATGTACCCGATGCCATTGATCAGAATAACGCCCACCGACACGAGCTAAATCTGGTCCGGTTCTTTTAGAACCCCATAAAAAAGGGTGTTCCCAGACACTTTCGCCCGCGACAGAGTAATGACCATAGCGCTCGGTTTCCGAACGAAATGGACGGACCATTTGACTGTGGCATACATTGCATCCTTCACGGATATAAATATCACGACCTTCTAACTGCAATGCCGTATACGGTTGCAGGTTTTGCACTGGTTCGGTGGTTTGTTTTTGAAAAATCAGCGGAGTAATCTCGACCAAAGCTCCCCAACTGATGGCAAAAATAATAAAAATAGCGAGTAGGCCAACATTACGTTCCAGAAATTCATGGTGATTTTTTGAACTCATGGCTTCACTCTCCTTGTGCTGTGTGGACAATCGCTTTCAAACTATGTTTCGGTGCAGAGAGGGTTTTATAGGTGTTATAGGCCATTAAGAACATTCCCGATAAGAAGATCAGGCCACCAATAAAGCGGGCGGTATAAAATGGATAAGATGCTTGGACTGATTCGACAAAACTATAAGTTAACGTGCCATCAGAGTTGACTGCGCGCCACATTAAGCCTTGCATTACCCCAGAAATCCACATAGCAACGATATAGAAAACGGTGCCTATGGTTGCTAACCAGAAATGGGCATTGATCAGGCCAATGGAATACATACGTTCTTGATCAAAAAGACGAGGGATCAAATGATAAATGGAGCCAATAGAGATCATCGCCACCCAACCTAAAGCGCCAGAGTGAACATGGCCAATCGTCCAGTCGGTGTAGTGGGATAGGGCATTGACGGTTTTAATCGACATCATTGGCCCTTCGAACGTCGACATGCCATAGAATGAGAGAGAGACAATCAAGAAACGCAAAATCGGATCATAACGTAATTTATGCCAAGCTCCAGAGAGCGTCATAATGCCATTGATCATTCCTCCCCAAGATGGCACAAACAGTATCAGTGACATCACCATACCTAAAGACTGGGTCCAATCGGGAAGTGCTGTGTAATGTAGATGGTGTGGGCCGGCCCAAATGTACAGTGAAATCAGCGCCCAAAAATGAACAATCGAGAGACGATAAGAGTAGACGGGACGTTCCGCTTGTTTCGGTACAAAATAATACATCATGCCCAGAAAACCTGCAGTGAGCAGGAAACCAACTGCATTATGGCCGTACCACCATTGCACCATGGCATCGACCGCTCCCGCATAAATTGAATAGGATTTTCCCCATGCAACCGGAACAGCCATACTATTGACGATGTGTAATATCGCAACGGTTAGAATAAATGCCCCGAAAAACCAGTTAGCTACATAAATGTGCGAGGTTTTTCGCTTGACTAAAGTGCCAAAAAATACCACGGCATAAGCGACCCATACTGCTGTGATCGCAATATCAATCGGCCATTCTAGCTCGGCATATTCTTTACCTGAGGTGTAACCTAAAGGTAACGAGATGGCCGCCGACACAATAATGGCTTGCCAGCCCCAAAACGTAAAAGGGATCAGCGGCCCACCAAACAGTCGAGTTTGACAAGTGCGCTGCACGACATAATATGACGCCGCAAACAAAGTGCTGGTACCAAATGCAAAAATCACCGCATTAGTATGTAGCGGGCGTAAGCGACTATAGGTTAACCATGGCGTATCAAAATTTAGCTGTGGCCAAACCAATTGAGCGGCAATTAAAACACCGATCCCCATACCTACGATCCCCCAGAGAATAGCCACTAGGGTGAATTGACGAACCACGGTATAGTTGTAGCCGTGTTCAAGCTGCTTTTGCTGGCTCATTTGCATGTTTCCAATGTTTAATTGACTACAAATATGGAATGAGTAAAACCGTTTTGAAAAACCATTGGTACTTATTGTAAAAACAGCGCAAGCAATCGGATTTAGGCATGGATCCTAGGTGCTGTATTTTATCTTTCAGCGGCATTTCAGCAGGGAATATAGTTCAATTAACAATTTAATGACAGAGTGATAACTTTGTGTGTTGTTGGCTTTTTATCTTTTTTTCAAAACTTTGAAGTTTGTTACACAGGAGCAAGTATCCATGGCAGTTGAAAAACTCACCAAAGCTCGACTGATTCAAATCATCGTCACCTTGGCGGTATTAGTTTGTGCTTTCTTATGGCGCACTTTTTCCTACGAGGGTAGCTCAGCAAAGTCGTTAGCTTTGATTGGGCAAATCAGCGCATTTTGCCAAGATTGGGATCAAAATGACAAACGAGTGGTAATTCTTGCTGCAGTAGGAGACATCGCTAGCAAGCACAACCAAGAATACAGAGTCTAGTTGTTGAACATCATGGCAGGTCTAAGTGTTTGGCTAATGATCATACTTAACATTGTTAAATGATAAATATGATTATTAGCTATTTTATGGTAAATCCAATTATGTTTAATCCCATTTCAGCGGGGGTATCATAGGCAAGAGGATGGTTGATGTACTAACTTACACTCAATTCAAATTTTAACATAATATACATAATGCGCACCTGTATTTTGGGTGTTTTACAATGAATTCCTTATTAATCAATTGGTTGAAATGTGGATTCTTAACTGACGTTCTGGCCAGTCATAAGTATATTGACTGTCAATCTTGATGGTTTTGGTGGCGACTTGGCAAATTTGATCGTTACCTCGGGTGGTCACTTTCTTTACTACCGCTTGTTTGGTGTGGGAATAATCAAGGTCGATAAAAACATCGCAATAGCCATTGGTTCGTGGCTTGCTTTTTTTCATCGACTTCTCGATTTGTGTTTTGATTTTCTTTGCCACTCGATTGAGCTCGGCATCATCCGCTTGGGCGGATTGATGAGTGAAAAAAAGACTTGTACAGAATACCACTGGCCATAAGTATTTCATGCAATAACCTCGTCAGGTTCAGATAAACCAGCAAAATGTAGCGTACTTCTTGGCTGGTTTTCTTTGAACTTGCCCATTTTTCGGCTCAAGCAGACTTTTCATGCAATGTGGCTGTTGCCGGTTAATCAGGCTTAGCGACCTTTCTTTAACATTGAATTGGACGAGGCAAATCCTTGATGTGGAAATACATTACGGATCCGCTGCTGAATTTTGCGCGGCACAGATTTGCTAAATGTCAGTTTGGCTCCCGTTCTTTGTCGATAGACTTTGAGTCGACCGGAGAATGGCTCGTGCTGAGCGATATCCAGTAAATTATGTTTAAAAGTCGGTGGTAAATGGCCTTTACTGTTTATCAGTTGTCCATTTTTGATATTTACCACTAAGACTGGTCTATCTAGCGCGACTAACCAAAAGATAATGATGGCTGCGACCAATATGACATACAACATGTGCATTTCCTTATTCCGATAATAATCGACTGAGATCTTCTTTTAAGCTAGTCACCGTTTTGCTGGCTTTTTCGCTTCGCGATGCTTCACTGAGTAAGTATTCAATGGCGTCAGATAAGGTACAGCCTAACTGGTTGGCACGCTGAGATAACTTTTCCCATACCCGATAATCTAAATCGATCGATTTCTTGCGGGTATGAATTTGCTCTGCATTAAAGTGGCGTTTGCGTTTGGCCCGAATCGCTTGCTTGAGCTTATTGTCCAATTCTGGCGCCATATGCTGCTCAATCCACATCAACACTTGGGTAGGTTCATGCTCAATCGCTTTCAGTTTCTGAACCGCGGATTCAATTTCACTGTGATCGATATAATGAGTGATCGCTTGGCCATCTTTCCATTTGTTGATGAGATATTGCCATTTCCAACCACATTCTAAGTTTTCAAGCTGTTGATATTTCATACTAGCCACTTCCTATTGTCTATGGTGACAGCGTAACCCAGCCGAGTTTAACTTTCAATTCTGACCTGTAAAAAAGCGACTGAGATCATTGTTGAGTAATGCTGTTCGCTAGAGCGCTTTTTCGATATAATTTGGCTCTTTTCAATCAGTTCGATATCTCATGACCCAAAGCATCTGGCGCAGTGTAACGCCTCAATTTGAGCAGTTTAGCCAAGCTCTTGAAAACTACCCTAACCTAGCGCCCACTTCACTGATCGAGATTCAACCTCGCTTAGCCAGTGCATTTGAGCAATTTGTTCATCTGCGTGGTTTTAGCCGAATTTTGTTGATTAACGCGCCAGATAATTCCATTTACCGTACATTTTTCAAACAAGCGTTGCTAGAGCAAGCGCCCGATGTTCCGGTTTTGAGTACCGAAACGTTAGATATGGCAGAGATTTTTGGCCAAGTAAAAGCCGAAAACGGTCAGCTAACTCAGCATATCTCAGGCTATCTTGCACAAGCCAATGGTGGATATCTGATTGTCTCGGCTAATTTATTGTTAGCCAATCCACGCTCTTGGCCGCTATTGAAAGCAGCGCTACTCGGTGACCCCGTTGCTCCGATGAATTGCGATCCTAAATCGCCAATTTCTGAGCTTCAATCAACTTGTTATGATCTCAAATTGATCGTGGTTGGCGATCGTACTCAATTAGGTGATGTGGATTTTCTCGATGCCGATATCCACGCCGGTTTATGCTTATTTGCAGAACTTGAGCTAGATTTAAAGCTTAATAAGCACACGATCGAACAATATCTCGCTTATTTAGTTTGGTTAGGTGAACGATTTGATTTACCACCACTAACGACAGATGCGATCCAAGCACTGATGACCGCTGGTGCGCGTTATACCGAAGATCAGCATTATGCCCCACTCTGCCTAATGTGGCATCGAGCCCTGCTTGAAGAGGCTTGCTTGGAAGTGCAAGATCAATCAATCACTGCGGAGCATATTGAGCAGGCCCTAGATAAACGTTATTTACGTGAATCTTATCTGCCAGAACGAGCGTTAGACGACATTCTTGATGGCCAAGTAATTATTGAAACACAAGGCGAACAAGTTGGCCAAGTCAATGGCTTAACCGTCATTGAAGTCGCTGGGCATCCATTGACTTATGGCGAGCCAGCCCGGATTTCTTGTGTGATCCACTTTGGTGATGGCGATATTTCTGATGTGGAACGTAAAGTCGAATTAGGTGGCAATTTGCATGCAAAAGGCATGATGATCATGCAAGCTTTTGTCAGCAGCGCCTTGGATTTAGATGGCTCATTACCCTTCTCTGCATCAGTCGTATTTGAACAGTCTTACAGTGAAGTCGATGGCGATAGCGCTTCGTTGGCAGAATTGTGTTCACTGGTCAGTGCATTATCTGAATATCCGATTGATCAACAGATTGCGGTTACTGGCGCGGTGGATCAGTTCGGGCGTGTGCAAGCGGTCGGTGGTCTGAATGAAAAAATTGAAGGATTTTATCAAGTTTGTTGTCATCAAGGTTTAACTGGTCAACAAGGGGTCATTTTACCGCGTTCGAATCTGAAACATTTGGTGCTGCATAAATCAGTGGTGGCCAGTATCAAGAATGGTGAATTCCATATTTGGCCAGTTTCTACCGTGGATGAGGCGATCCCACTGCTGATGGGCAAACCTTTCCGCGGTGAAGATGAAGACAGCGTGATCGCAAAAATTGCGGAACGAATTGATAATTTTGAAAAACTTGTGCAACCACACGGAATTGTCGAACGGATCAAAAACTGGTTTGACAGGCACTGATCGGACTTGTTTGGCGTACACCTGTTCACTAAGATGCACCCAACAAAAAATGGAGTAATCAATAATGCACAACAAACGTGATTCGTATAATCGAGAAGATCTTTTAGCATCGAGCCAAGGCAAATTATTTGGCGAGGGCTATCCTCAACTCCCAGCGCCTAATATGCTGATGATGGATCGTATTACCAAAATGTCGGAAACTGAGGGTGAGTTTGCTAAAGGGTTAATTATCGCAGAGCTCGATATTACGCCGGATTTGTGGTTTTTTGATTGCCATTTCCCAGGTGATCCAGTGATGCCTGGCTGTTTAGGTCTGGATGCGATGTGGCAGTTAGTGGGCTTTTTCCTCGGCTGGGTTGGCGGTAAAGGTAAAGGCCGAGCGCTTGGGGTTGGTGAAGTTAAGTTTACTGGACAAATTTTACCTACTGCTAAAAAAGTGACTTATGAAATCAATATGAAACGAGTGGTCAACCGTAAGCTAGTGATGGGCTTAGCTGATGGTCGAGTTCTGGTTGATGGTAAAGAAATTTATGTCGCGAAAGATCTTAAAGTCGGTTTGTTCCAAGATACCTCTGCATTCTAAGCTCATTATTTTCTCGCATTGAACACATTTTAAGCCAATGTAAAACAGCCCATTGCGGGCTGTTGTTACTGATGTACATTACGGCCTGATGATTAGCCGTGTTGTATGGGAAATTATTTGCAGAGACCAGAAAGCTTATCGTTTCTAGCATCACGCCAACCACCTAACCAATAAGAGCGTACTTCCGTCTGTAGATAGGGACATTCATCATGGGAGCGGCCATTGAGACCCGCTTTGTATCCTTGTGATTGAGCTCTTTCTAGGCGATCACGCTTTTGTCTCTTCATCGTTCAGTCCTCATACGGTAACTTGGGTATAACGTACTACTATTAAACTTGCATGGCGTTTTTATGACCACATCTTTGAGCATCGATCACTTTTTGGTGTTTCTCAAGTAATAAAAAAGGCACAAACCCAAATCTGTGAGCTTGTGCCCTTCCTGACAAAAATGGCTATTTTCTACGTAAACCTAACCATCCTAGTACCAATAACAATCCGAAACCTAAGCCAGCCCCTTTACGTTCAGAGACTTGTTGTTCAGTGATCCGTTGTTGGATGTCTGAACTAGTTACATTCGAAATTGGGATCAACTTCACTGCCACCACGGTTTCATCACGATCTCCACCACCACACAATGCATTGTGCGCTGTGGTATCGTAGCCACCCTCACATTTGAGTGCAGTGGCCGCAATCACGCCAGCATCATTAATATCGGCGGCATCGATAATTCGAAATTGGTTATTAATACCAGTAACCGAACCATCATTGGTTAAATCATCTAACCACCAAGCCTTATTAGAAAAAATAGCCATACGACTCTGATCACTACCATTGGCACTATGTGGGTAAATGAAGCCGCGTTTACGGCGTGGCTTACCATCGGTTTCACGGGTATTTTCGGCATCAATTTGGCCGACAATTTCATTGTAATTGTTAATCGCCCCGGCTTTACCACCGGCACCGGTAAAGAAAATACCCCCGGTTAAGAAGGTTGCTGTCGGAGTGGCTGCCGAAACATCATTCACCACAAATAAGCGATTAGCCGCCGCCCCATTTTCTGGTCGACTACCGGCACGTTTGGCTTCCCCTAATGCCAGCAGATTTTTATTTACATCGGTTACTACAGAGTTGCTGTGCACATAGTCATCACCAATTTCCGCCGTCGTCCCTGATACTACGGTAGTTTTTGAGCTGCCTAGATTAGCATCAAGCTGAAAAATAGAGGCTTGCATATAGCTATGATCGTTATCGTAGGTGTTATAGCCAACCGCATAAATTTGAGTTCCATCGCTAATCAAATCGCGCATACTGCCTTGTGATAAACGATTATTATGTTTAGCTCCTACATTTTCTCCCCACGATAGCTCAACTGGAATTCCGTCATCATTTTTCCAAATGGCGGCTTGAGAAGTGAAAAAATTCCCTTCATCATTGTTCGCCGTACGAGACACGCTACCGACTGTATATGTGCCATCGGTTTTCCAAGCACGGGTGTAAAGCGCACCATCTAGATTAGGGGCACTAATATTAGCAGGTAAATGTGCATTGATAGAATCACGACGATACGCTGTCACATTTCCGGTTTCAACACTAATTCCAACAACATCAGCGATGGTTGCGCCAGTTAAGCTATTGATTACAATATTCTTGGTTTCATCAACCGATGCTGCGCTGGTTCCTGTGCCTACGAATGCAATGGAATTAGTGAGTTGTCGACCATTGATTTCATCCGCCCAGCGATTCCAATATGGAGCGACCCAAGTTTCACAGATTGCATAACCAAGCTGGTTATAGCAGTAACTTTCAAAATCATCCCACTCTTTAATGTATATAAAGGCGTTATCAATCCCGAAGGCGACCTCATCACGGTAACTTAAACCATCCACTGCTTTACCGGCACTGGCTTTTTCAATCCGGGTTTCGCCAGCTAAGGCAAAATCCGAATCATTGCAAGCTGTAACAAAACAACTATCAGAAGAATTGCTTGGTTGAATTGCCACGCCCCATGCACTGCCATAATTTAGGCCAGTATCTGGCGTGACCTCAATCACGTTATAAAGTGCGGCATGGGTTTGAGTGGCGAGCAGTACCGCACTGGCTAAAATCGAACGTTTAAAAGTAATACGACTCATGTTTTCTATTCACTTTCCTGTTGCATCGCTTCAAGCTCTTCCCAACGCTCAAAAGCAATCTCGAGTTCCTGCTCTGTTGCAGTTAACTTGTCTAAAATCGGCTGTGTTTTATCGACAGGCTGACTGAAAAAGTCTGGGCGATTGACGATATCTTGTAATGCGGCGATCTCATTTTCTAGCTCTTCCAATTTTTGTGGAAGAGTTTCGAGTTCGCGTAGCAGTTTATAAGATAACTTCTTCGGCTTAGTTTTCGGGGCTGCGGATTTGGGAGACTCCTCAACCACTTTTTCTTTTTTGACGATATTTTCGGCAGATCGGGCTTGTAAAACTTGGGCACGCTGTTGTTGAGCATCATGATAGCCGCCAACAAATTCTTCAATCTTCCCCTCACCTTCAAAAATCCAGCTTGAGGTGACGGTATTATCAACAAATTCACGGTCGTGGCTGACCAGCAGCAAAGTACCTTGATAATTGGCAAGCAATTCTTCCAAAAGTTCCAAGGTTTCGATGTCTAAATCGTTAGTTGGTTCATCAAGTACTAATAAATTGTTCGATTTGAGCAAAATACGCGCAAGCAGCAAGCGGTTTTTCTCTCCACCGGACAGTGCTTTGACGGGGGTTCTGGCGCGTTTAGGGGAAAACAAGAAATCTTGTAGATAACTTAATGCATGACGTAGACGCCCGCCGACCATCACTTCTTGTTTACCGTCGGCTAGATTGTCGATGACGGTTTTTTCTGGATCGAGTAGCTCACGGTATTGATCAAAATAAGCCACTTCAAGCTTAGTGCCGCAATGCAGCTTGCCACTATCGGCCTCTAAGTCACCAAGCAACAGCTTGAGTAAGGTACTTTTACCACAACCATTGGCTCCGATTAATGCAATCCGATCGCCACGCATAATATTAAAGCTGAAATCATCAACAATGGTTTTGCCACCAATCGAATAGTGTAAGTTTTGTGCTTCAAAAACAATTTTGCCTGAGCGATTAGTATCATCAATTTGCAAATTGACTTTACCCTGCACTTCACGTCGTTCAGTGCGCTCTTGACGTAAGCGTTTCAGTGCCCGCACTCGCCCTTCATTACGGGTTCGGCGTGCTTTGATCCCTTGGCGGATCCACACTTCTTCTTGGGCGAGCTTTTTATCAAACTCTGCATTTTGCAGCTCTTCAACCCGCAGCATCTCCTCTTTTTCCAGCAGATAATTTTCATAATTGCCAGGAAATGAGCTCAGTTGGCCACGATCCAAATCGACGATGCGAGTCGCCATCGATTTGATAAAAGCACGGTCGTGTGAGATAAAAATGATCGAACCACGGAAATCTTTGAGAAATCCTTCCAACCATTCAATGGTCGTTACATCAAGATGGTTGGTTGGCTCATCGAGCAGTAACACATCGGGATCGCATGCCAAAGCCCGGGCTAATGCGGCTTTACGCTGCCAGCCACCAGAGAGATCGCTAAGCTGAGTATGGCCATCTAATTTCAACGAACCCAGTACATTTTTAATCCGGTCTTCAAAGCGCCAAGCGCCGGCCACTTCAAGCTGCTCTTGAATATGGGCCAGTTGGTTAATGTTGGCTTCGCTCGGATCGCTGGCAACCCGATCTAATTGATCTTGATAGATCTTGAGCTGCTCACCGACGCCTTGTAGGCCTGCCGAGACATAATCAAACACAGTGCCCGCTTGGTTGCGCGGCGGATCTTGCTCTAAACGCGAAACCACCACATCTTGCATCACTTGTACTTTGCCATCATCCAGTACAATTTCACCAGCCAGCACCTTCATCAGAGTTGATTTGCCAGCACCATTGCGGCCAACCAGACACACTCTTTCATTTTCTTGTAACGCAAAATCCGCTCTATCCAGTAATGGATGATCACCAAAAGCCAGCTGGCTATTATGGATGGTAATTAATGCCATTGTTGTGTAACCACTCTATTAATTCTTGTAAGTCAAAAGGCCAGTACAATTCGTTAGTTTGGTAGGCCACCACAGGAATGGTGACCGCGTAACGAGAAAACAGTTGCTCATCCAAGGCGATATCAACCTGGGTCGCTTGCAGTCCTACTTTATCTAATAACCCTTGAGCCATCTCACACAGATGGCATCCTTGCGTACTGTATAAGGTGATCATGCGCTGCTTAGCTTTGATGGGTAATCAACCAGCAGTTATGGATCTGTTTATTGCGTTCAAAGTCCATCGGTAGAGTCTGCTGTGAGATATTTTGCGCATTAAGCCCTAATCCGTTGAGTGCTTCGATATCCATCTTAAAATGGCGTTTGTTATTAGAAAATACAATCGTACCTTCTGCACGTAGCAGTCGTTTGAGGTTAGTCATTAAAGTGACATGGTCACGCTGAACATCAAAAGTTTGCTCCATACGTTTTGAATTTGAAAACGTAGGTGGATCAATAAAAATCAGATCGTACTGGCCTTGAGCATTGGCTAGCCATTGCAGACAGTCGGCTTGCACATATTGATGTTGACGACCCACTTGCCCATTTAACTGCATATTTTCTTTTGCCCACTCAAGGTAGGTTTTCGACATATCGACCGTCGTTGTCGATTTAGCACCGCCGCATGCGGCATGCACCGTGGCCGATCCTGTATAGGCAAACAAGTTAAGGAAATCTTTACCGGCGGCCATTTGCCCTAAACGGCGGCGCGTAATTTTGTGGTCAAGGAATAAGCCTGTGTCCAGGTAATCATATAAGTTGACGATCAACTGCACGCCATACTCATGAATTTGCATGGTTTGTGCCTGTTGTGCCAATTTTTGGTATTGCGCGCTGCCTTTTTGTCGTTCACGAACTTTCAGCACCACATTGTTGGCATCCACATCCAACACTTGAATCGCGGCGCGAATAATATCGGTCAGGCGACGTTTGGCTTTCTCTTCCGGAATATCTTTGGGGGCTGCGTACTCTTGGATCATCAGATGATCTTGATAAACATCAATTGCAACGTTGTATTCCGGCAGATCGGCATCGTATAAACGGAAGCAGTCTAAACCTTCACGCTTGGCCCATTTGCCAATTTTGTTAAAGTTTTTCTTTAATCGATTAGCAAAATCAGGCGCAATGGCGGCTTGTTGAGGGCTAGCTTCTCCACTAGTCGCTGTTGTTGCATTATCACGTACCGCGATAATGTAGTTTTTTTGATGACAAGGTAACGCACCGTTATTCAGTTTAAATTGTTTATCCGCACGCATGCGTAAACAACTGAGTAACTCATCAGAGCTAGAGAAAATAGAAGCTTGGCAACCGGAAAATTCCGCTTTGAGCTGAGCACCAAATGCGGTGTATAACGCAATCAAACCTGGATGAGTGCCTAACCGCTCGCCATATGGCGGGTTACAAATCACAATCCCTTGTGCAAAATTAGCTGGACGTTGCACTTTCGCCGCATCGCCAAGTGTAAAGGTGATCAAATCGGCGACACCGGCACGACGCGCATTATCTTTTGCGGTTTGTAATACTCGACTATCATTGTCTACGCCATAAAAATGGGTCTCGATTTTTTTGACGCCGCGTTTACCCTGCACTCTCGCTTCAGATTTTACGCTTGCCCATAGTTCTGGGTCGAAATCTTCTAATGATTCAAACCCCCATTTGTTACGTTGTAATCCAGGGGCAATATTGGCAGCCATCATCGCTGCTTCAATCAGTAACGTGCCAGAACCACACATTGGATCCAGCAATGGCTTGCTGGCATCCCAACCACTACGCAAAATAACTGCGGCAGCTAAAGTTTCGCGCAAGGGAGCTTTACCAGCTTCGGTTCGATAGCCACGAGCGTGCAGACCCGAGCCGACCATATCAATCCCAAGCAGCGCATTTTCTTTGTGTAAACGCACATGAATATGAAGATCCGCAAGATCCTTACTGATCGATGGTCGTGGCAGGTTTTTCTTAGTGAAGCAATCGACGATCGCATCTTTCACTTTCATCGCGCCATACTGGCTGTTACGGATCTCGCGGTTCGTCCCATTAAAATCCACCACTAATTTTTTTGAACTGTGGAAATGGTTAACCCAGTTTACTGATGTGGTTGATAAATAAAGGTCTAAGTCATTTTGACATTTGAACTCAGCGACAATACGAACAAATCTTGATGCGAGACGGCTCCAAAGGCAGCAACGATAAATCTGCTCGTTAGTTGCTTTAAATTTAACCCCGGCCTGAACCGGTTTGGCATCACAGATCCCCAGTTGGCTTAACTCTTCAACTAATAGATTTTCAAGGCCGTTCGACGTCACCGCTAGATATTGATTCATAGTGTTCTTTTGCTGATAAAAATGACCTCGGATTATAACTGACAATCTGAACCATACCTAAAGCTAACTCATCAACCGATCAAAAAATCTCGCTTTGCTGGTGATCACCTTGTCGCACTGAACATTTGGTCAGTGTGCGCACACTTCTACTCTGTTGCCTATCAAATAAGCATTTACCAATCAAATTGACTAATTATGCATATCTATTTTGGTATATACCAGTTGTGATTTGCGCTTGTAATTAAGCGACAAATAGCCTCAAACAGGGAATTATTCGCGACCAATTCGCCATCGAATGTTCTAATTAAGTGCTAGTTAGCTATGCGAGTAGTGTTTGAAAATTGTACCGAGCTCACATTGTTTTGTTATGTGGCTGTGTCGATTGAATAAATCGCAGGCAAAAAAAAATCGGCTTACGCCGATAAGAAATGAAAGAATCCAATAGAAAAGGAACGAAAATTAAAACTGTAACTAGCTAACCATGGCCATCTGCTGAGTAAAACAAACGGTATTCGCTGCAGACATTCGGTCATGCATCACTTTAATCACTTGACCAAACTCTAAGGCTTTATTGTCGGTTAAAGTAAAAGGGACTAAATCAGCATAAGCGCAAAGCGTGGCGTGCTCCCCTACTTCTAATGCAATAAATACCCCATCATTAAAAGCATTGCCTAAGTGGATCAGCGAACCTTGTTCTGGGGTGTAACCTGCCCCTTGCGATTCGAAAAACCAGCTTTTGGGCTGCACTGGTTTGTGAAAGCGTTTCGCGGCAATACAGTACAGCGCAAGCTCAGCTTGGCGCGGTTCACTGAGAGGTAGGTTGACGATTTGCTCTTTATACAGTTGAAAATCTGAGGCGTCATCGACCGTGAAATGGTTTTCGATAAACGCACAATCAACCAGCAGGTTACGGCTTAAATTTGTGCGAAACAGCATATCAGCACCAAGATTGAGCATCAGATAGCCTTCGCGATCTGAATAGTACCAACTCCATTTGTCACTTGGTTTAAGCATTGTTCCACTCTCAACAAAATATTTGGGGGCTAGGTAAAACGCTTAAATTACCCTTGCCTTACGAGTATGGGTAATTCTATGAGTAGACTCAGAAAAAAAAAGAGGAAATGCGTTACGCATTTCCTTAGTCATTCAGCCTGTTAAATTTCAAGCACTACAGATTTTTGACGATATCCGCGACCAAAGCCGGTCCTTGATAAATAAATCCACTGTATACTTGAACCAGTTTTGCTCCCGCCATCAGTTTTTCTTTGGCTGAGACATAACTATCGATGCCGCCGACCCCGATGATCGGGATTGCCTCACCCAACTCTTGGTACAAGCATTTGATCACTTCGCTACTCCGTGCTTGTAATGGGCGTCCGCTTAAGCCGCCACTTTCATTGGCAAAGCGCATACCTTCGACCAGTGAACGATCTAGGGTTGTGTTGGTGGCAATCACACCATCAATTTTATTGTTCAGCAGCGACTGGCAGATTTGTTTGATCTCATCATCACTCAGATCGGGTGCAATTTTTAAAGCCAGCGGAACATATTTGTCATGTTTAGCGGCTAATTCTGCTTGACGAGTTTTTAATGCAGCCAGTAATTCATCCAGAGCTTGCCCATATTGTAGAGAACGCAACCCTGGTGTATTTGGCGAAGAAATATTGACCGCAATGTAACCAGCGTAAGGATAAACTTTATCCATACAGATCAAATAATCTTCGACCCCTTTTTCGATCGGAGTGTCTTTATTTTTACCGATGTTGATCCCAATGATCCCGTCGTATTGGGCGCGTTTGACATTCTCAACCAATTGATCAACACCTTGGTTATTGAAGCCCATACGGTTAATGATGCCTTCGGCATGCACTAAACGAAACAAACGTGGTTTGTCATTGCCCGCTTGTGGTCTTGGGGTCACGGTCCCTACTTCAACAAAGCCAAATCCCATCGCGCCAAATGCTTCAATACATTCGCCATTTTTATCAAGCCCTGCCGCTAAACCGACTGGATTTTTAAAAGTGAGCCCCATGCATTGCACTGGACGATGAGGAAGTTGTTGCCGGTAGAAAACATCAAGCGGCGTGCCGGTAAAACGTTTGAAATTAGAGATGGCCAAATCGTGTGCTTTTTCAGCATCCAATTGAAAAAAGCCAGCTCTGGCTAAGCGGTAAAGCATAATGCCTCCGAAAGAAAAAAGCCCCGTATAAACGGGGCGCTATTATTGACGTATTCTTCAGTCAATTCAATGCTTATTGTGCCGCAACACGGTTTAAGTTGCGCAAAATCAACTCCGGCTGGTTAAGTGCTAGCGGAGCAAACTAATCGTTTGCGCAATAATCCAGCTACATCACTTCTAACCTAACAAAGCGATGCTGCTGATCGGTGGTTAATCGAAACCGTCCCTTGATACCGCTTTGGCTTAAAAATGGTCGCAAACGAGTCGCGGGGAGTTGCAGTCGTAACCCCTGATCGGTGGTCACCATCACACCACTGGCCGCGCCAGCGTAGTGCGTCACAAAGCTGTGATAAGAGATATTGAGCGAGAAAAAATAATGATTCATATATTTATCAGGTGGCTCGCAGGCCACCTGGTTAACCTTTTATGATTTACTCTGCCAGGGCTTTACTGATCTTTTCAAACAGATCGCGGGCTAAATTGTCCATCTCTTTTAACTGTTGTAACTCTTGCTTGATCAAGGCTTGGCGCTGCTCATCGTACAAACGGAATTTCAGTAATGGATCAATTAAGCGTGATGCGACTTGTGGATTGCTGCTGTTCAATTCACGCAAAATTTGCCCAGCAAAACGATAACCCTCACCGGTTTTCGCGTGGAAATTAACCGGATTCGCATTTAAAAATGTGCCGATTAAACTGCGCGTGCGGTTAGGATTTTTTAAGCTAAATGCTGGATGTTGCATGGCTTGCTCAATCACCATTAGCGCTTGCGCAGCTGGGTTGCTACCTTGCAGGGCAAACCATTTATCCATGACCAGACCATCGTGTTGCCATTGCTGGCTGTAGTCTTGCATCAACCGTTCACGGCAAGATAGCTGCGCTTGGTTAGCGGCCGTCATTGCGGCAATCGTATCGGTCATATTATTGGCTTGAGCGTATTGCTGCTGCACCAAATGCTCGCCTTGTGCTGTGTACGCAAGGTAACTCAAGCAGCAATTACGTAATGCACGCTGGCCGATCGCCGCATGATCAATCGAATAATCGGCTTGCTTCAAGGTGTGATAAGTCGCGCTAAGTTCGTCTTCTAACTCAGTAGCCAAGATGGTTTTGATCGCGTTGAGCACTTGGGCAATCGCATCAACATCAACTTGTTTATACCAACCAGACACTTCGTTATGACTTGGAAGCACAAGCATTTCTGCCACAAACTCAGGCTCCAAATGGTCACTGAGCAATACCCCGCGCAAGGCATCAATCACCGCCTCCGCCAACACAACGGGTTGGCCTTGCTGAACACGCTCGACATTGCTCCGAATGTATTTGCCAAGCAGCATTTGTCCGGCATCCCATTGAGCAAATTGATTACTTGCATGCTCCATCAACAACATCAACTCTTGATCTTGATAAGCGTACTCAAGTTTGACTGGTGCAGAAAATTCACGCAGCAGTGATGGGATCGGCTGTTCGGCCACCTTTTCGAAGCGGAAAGTTTGTTTGGCCTCAGTCACATTCAACACGTTGCCAATCGGCTTTTCGTTACACTGTAGCGGAATGACGGCCCCACTGGCGGTATAAAGTTCTATATCCAATGGGATATGCAGTGGCTGCTTTTGTTGTTGATCGTGGGTTGGCTCCGTGTGCTGCTCAACGTTCAGTTCATAGCTATGTTGGCTCGCATCATAAACGCTACTTATTTTCAGGGTTGGGGTGCCCGATTGGCTATACCACAGACGAAATTGTTGTAAATCGATCCCTGAAGCTTGTTCCATCGCGGCCACGAAATCTTCACAAGTTGCCGCAGTACCATCATGACGTGTTAAATAAAGTTGCATACCACGTTGGAATTGACTTTCACCGAGCAGAGTATGCAACATGCGGATCACTTCACTGCCCTTTTCGTACACGGTCAGGGTATAGAAGTTATTCATTTCAATGACTTGATCAGGACGGATTGGATGTGACATCGGGCTTGCATCTTCCGCAAACTGCGGACCGCGAATAATTCGTACATTACCAATTCGGTTAACCGCTCGCGAGCCAAGATCAGAAGAAAACTCCTGATCCCGAAAGACCGTTAAGCCCTCTTTTAAGCTCAGTTGGAACCAATCGCGACAAGTGACACGGTTTCCGGTCCAGTTATGGAAATACTCGTGGCCGATCACGGCTTCAATTCCGAGGTAGTCGGTATCGGTAGCGGTTTTTTCATTAGCCAATACGAATTTAGAATTGAAAATATTCAGCCCTTTGTTTTCCATCGCGCCCATATTGAAGAAATCGACGGCGACAATCATGTAAATATCAAGATCGTACTCTAAACCGAAGCGTTGCTCATCCCAGCGCATCGAGTTAATTAACGAGTTCATAGCATGGGTCGCACGATCTAAATTGCCTTTATCGACAAAAATCTCTAATGCTACCTGACGACCGGAACGGGTCAGATAGTGATCACGCAGCACATCAAAATCTCCTGCCACCAGGGCGAACAAATACGCTGGTTTAGGATGTGGATCTTGCCATTTCACCCAGTGGCGACCTGAATCGAGTTCACCTTGGGCAATCTTGTTACCGTTACTGAGCAGATACGGATTTTGCGCTTTATCCGCAATGATCGTGGTGGTATAGCGGGCCAATACATCAGGGCGATCAAGATAATAAGTGATGCGCCGAAATCCTTCCGCCTCACATTGGGTACAGAACGCCCCACCAGATTTATATAACCCTTCTAGTGCGCTATTGGCCTGAGGATCGATCTGCGTGACAATGGTTAACGTAAATTCACGTGGTAGACCCGTAAGCTCTAAATGGGTTGAGCTAACCGTGTAATCTTGCCAATCTTGACCATTAACTTGCAGTTGTTTGAGCTGCAATCCTTCACCATCTAATGTTAACTGGTTACTCTCTTGCTGTTGTATCACTTGCGATACGGCAGTCACTTGCGTCGCATTATCGAACAGATCAAACACGAGATCGAGATCAGTAATTGCGTGTGATGGCGGCTGATAATCGAGGCGATATTTGGCTTGAGGTGTGTGAGCCATTGTCCTAATCCTTATTGACGTGATGTGCTTGATAAAATCGAGCAGCGTTAAGTCGCTTGAGCGCGAAAAGCACTAATTAACCAACATCTTAGGCCGCACTCACTGAATAACAAGAGTTAGCGCTAAAAAAACTGCGCGTTAGCGGTAAACCACCGGTGTTGAAATGGATTGAAGGAGGTTTGCTAACGCCGCGTACTATGGTGGGTCAAGATTACCGGTAAATACGGCCCCATGAATACGAAGAATATGACGATTGCGGCATGAAACGAGAGAAAGAAACGGACCCTTAGGTCCGTTTGAATTGATGTTTGACTTTTTGAGCCACCAGTAATTAGTTGATGATCAATTAGCGGGCAAGCATATCCAGCATAATGTTGACCGATTCATCTAAATACGCGTCAGGCGCTTCATAGTCTTTAGGGACGTCTTGCAAATTGGCATAAGCGGGTTTGCCTTGCGCTTTTTGGCGCTGATTGATGCGAGCTAAACGCTCTTCATCAAATTTAGCACTCTGCGCTTTGCGCGTTTTTTCATTTAAAGACAATAAATTATCGTCTTTTTCTGCGCGATATTTGGCAATATCTTGCGTGATAAACGCAAATTCCAGATCTTTAGCCACTCGTTGCTGATGTTTGATATCGAGCTTGGCAATCAACGCATTGAAATCATTCAAACGTCCATACTTAGCCTGATCAATGCTGTCCCATGGTAATGCGTTAGCTTCGACACTTTCTCCAGTTTGTGCAGGATCAATCGACGTTGGGTACACAATATCAGGCACTACCCCTTTATTTTGAGTGCTGCCACCATCGATGCGATAGAATTTCTGAATAGTGTACTGTACATAGCCTAACTCTTGATCGAACATATCATAGATATGATTGAGTGAACGATGCTGCTGTACGGTACCTTTACCAAACGAGTTTTCGCCTAAAATAATTGCCCGACCATAATCTTGCATCGCCGCGGCAAAAATTTCAGAAGCGGATGCACTGTAACGGTTAATCAAAACCGTCATCGGGCCACTATAACTGATCTTGCCATCTGTATCGGAATTAACATTCACTCGGCCGTAACTATCACGCACCTGGACCACGGGACCACTGGTAATAAATAGCCCAGAAAGCGCGGTCGCTTCCGTCAAAGCACCACCACCATTGTTGCGTAGATCAACAATAATCGCGTCGACTTTTTGTGCTTTCAATTCAGTGAGTAATTTATCGGTATCTTGCGCTAAGCCAACGTAGAAGCTAGGCACTTCGAGAACACCAATTTTTTTCCCGGCTTTCTTGATGACTTTTGATTTTACCGCACGATCTTCTAAGCGAATTTTGTCACGGACAATCGTGACAACGTGACTTTTGGCATCTTTACCTTCCGGTAAGATCAACAGCTTCACTTTGCTGCCTTTCGGACCTTTAATCAGTTGCACCACATCATCAAGACGCCAACCAATCACATCGACAATCTCTGCCCCTTCTTGACCAACGCCAATAATTCGGTCGCCATCGCCGAGTTGTTTACTGAGCGCAGCTGGGCCACCCGCCACCAAAGAGCGAATGATGGTGTAATCATCGGTCATCTGTAATACCGCACCGATCCCTTCCAACGAGAGATTCATTTCTGATTGGAACTGCTCTGCGTTACGCGGTGACAAATAACTGGTATGTGGATCGACTTCGCGAGCAAAGGCATTCATGTAAAGTTGAAATACATCTTCACTCTTGGTTTGGGTGAGACGTTTGATAGCATTGTTATAGCGCTTCTCAAGCGTATCTTTGATTTCTGGCCACTCTTTACCTGCCAATTTCAAATTCAGCGCATCATATTTAACCCGTTGTTGCCACAACTGATTAACTTGTTGAATATCCTTTGGCCATGGGGCTTTAGCACGATCCAATTCGATTGATTCATCGGTTTCGAAGGTCATTTCGTGATCGAGTAACGACAGCGCGTACTGGAAACGTGCAAAACGTTTTTCCATCGATAAATTATACAAATCGTAAGCAATCTGATTGTTGCCCGCTTTAAGCTGATCATCTAATTGCAAAGACCACTCTTTAAAGGAGTCGATATCGGCTTGGGTAAAAATATTACGACTGTAATCCAACATCTCAAGATAGCTTTCAAACATCGCTTGAGAAAATTGATCATCGAGATTGAATTGTTTGTAGTGAGAGCGGGTAAAACGTGAAGTGACCCTTTTGGCAGCGGTTTCGTGCTGCGTTTCTGGGGCAAGAACAGGTAAATCTTCGGGTTTTTGCTTGGCTTCCAGAGCCTGGACTGAAAAGGCTGCTAGCCAAAGGCTAGCAGCAATCAGAGATATTTTTGAACGGCATTTCATGCGAAGGAGTATCTCCCTTATGCGCGCAAGTGCTCCGCTTTCACAACCATTTGTAGGCCGTTGGCAAGTTGAACACGCACATCTTCCTTATTGATTTCAACGATGGTCGCTGCCATGTTGCCTTTACCCATATTCACGTTAACAGATTTACCGACGTTGAGCTCTGTTGCGGTCAAAGTGCGCGTTTCTACGGGCTTTTTCTCTACTTTTGGTGCATGTTGTGGACGACGCGCTTGTGGTTTTTTCACCGCAGGCTTGTTTGCTTTCGCTTCTTCACGCACTTTTTTAGCTTGCTCTTTACGACGTGCATCTACACGAGCTTTACTTTCAGCTAACGTGGTTTGTGCATGTTCTACGTGTTGCTCTTCCAGTTCACCACAAGGGTTACCATCCAAGTCAACCCGAGTTGCACCAGGTTTTACACCATGTAAATAACGCCAAGAAGAGGTGTACTGTCTTAATGCGGCACGAAGCTGTGTTTTGCTGACTTTAGTGTCTTCATTTAAGCGATCAGCAAGATCCTGAAAAATACCAATTTTCAGAGGTTTTGCTTCACCTTCTAAAGTAAAGCAGTTAGGGAAACATTCAGCAATATACGCGATAACTTCTTTGCTGTTTTTTAACTTTTCAGTGTTTTCCATGGGGATTCCTGGTTATTGCGGCTGCCCGCCAAACATTGATGTTCAAATATGTGCGGTATTATAAAGACCTGCAACGGAAAAACCACAGGCAAAGGGCAAATTATGCTTTATTAGCCTGTGAATTGAGCAGCTTTTCCACTTCCTTCATCAAATAGGTCAGGCCTTGTTGGTCAATTTCACTAAAACGGCCTATGTTTGGACTATCGATATCCAATACCCCTGCAACTTTTCCATTAATTGAGAATGGGATAACGATTTCTGAATTGCTGGCGGCATCGCAAGCAATATGTCCGACAAATTGGTGAACATCATGTACGCATTGAACTTTATTTTCGGCCACGGCAGTCCCGCACACGCCTCGCCCAATCGGGATCCGCACACAGGCTGGTTTACCTTGAAATGGACCAAGAACCAACTCTTGATCTTGCATCAAATAAAAACCGACCCAATTGAGTTCAGTCAGCTCCATATTGAGTAAGGCGCTGAGATTAGCAAGATTAGCGATCAGATCGCTCTCACCTTCGAGTAAGGCGATCGCTTGCTGAGTTAGACGTTGGTACTTCGGTAAGTTCATAATAATTTCCATTTAAAAAAGAAAGACTTCATATCTTGAACTACGTACAATGCGCACAAATTAAATAGGATGCATTCTCATTAATATGACGTACTTCAATGACACTATTAGCCGTTCTTGGCTGATAACTCAAGTAAAAAAACATCAAGCTAAACTGCTGTTTGCTAACTTGATTGCCATTATCGCCACGCTGATCAGCGTACCTATTCCGCTACTAATGCCATTAATGGTGGATGAGGTTCTGCTCAATCAACCCGCTAAAGGGTTGGCGGTGATGAATCATTTTCTTCCTCAGGCTTGGCATACCGCGACTGGCTATATCATGCTGACTCTGCTGATGGTGATCGTGCTGCGCATTATCAGCCAGTTGTTAAACATTTTACAAAACCGCCAGTTTACCTTGGTTTCGAAAACCATTACTTACGAAATGCGACGTAAGATGATTGAGAAGCTAGGTCGGATCAGTATTCGCCAGTATGAAACCCGCGGTAGCGGCGGGATTAATGCCCATCTGGTCACCGATATTGAAACCATCGATCAATTTATTGGTTCCACGTTGAGTAAATTTTTGATCTCGTTATTAACCGTGATCGGGATTGGTATAGTGCTGCTGTGGCTGGAGTGGCGACTCGGGCTGTTTATTTTGCTGGTCAATCCGATTGTTATCTATTTTTCAAAAATGCTCGGTAGCCAAGTTAAACACCTGAAGAAGAAAGAGAACCAAGCCTTTGAGCGCTTTCAAAATCGGCTGGTGGAAACTTTAGATGGTATCTATCAGTTACGTGCCGCCAATAAAGAGCGTGAGTTTATTCGCCGCCTGATTGCCGATGCCGATGCAGTGCGGAGCAATGCCGATAAATACGCTTGGCAATCGGAAGCAGCCAGTCGCCTCTCCTTCCTACTCTTTTTACTGGGGTTTGAGCTGTTCCGCGCGGTTGCTATGTTAATGGTGGTATTTAGTGACCTCTCTATCGGGCAGATTTTTGCAGTGTTTGGTTATTTGTGGTTTATGCTTGGTCCAGTTCAAGAGTTGCTCAGTGTTCAGTTTTCTTGGTATGCGGCTAAAGCGGCCTTAACGAGAATTAATGGCTTATTAGAGCTAGAAGAAGAGTATCGCCCGGTCAGCAAGGTCAACCCATTTACGCAAGCGGGTGAAGTCGCGATTGAGATCGACCAGGTCAATTTCTCCTATGATGAGGAAACCCAAGTCTTAAATCAGCTCTCTTTAACCATTCCAGCGGGTAAAAAAGTCGCATTGGTCGGTGCCAGTGGTGGTGGTAAATCGACGCTGATCCAGCTATTAATCGGGGTATATCGCGCACAAAGTGGCGCAATTCGCTTTAATGGACAGCATTGTGATGACATCAGCTTCGAAGTAATTCGTGATCAAATTGCTGTTGTTTTACAACAACCTATACTGTTTAATGACACTTTGCGGCATAATCTTACCCTTGGCGGTCAATTTAATGATCAAGCCTTGTGGCAAGCGTTAGAAATCGCTCAATTGCATGATGTGATCAGTAAGCTCGATCACGGGCTCGATACGCAAATTGGTCGTAATGGGATCCGTTTATCTGGTGGACAAAGACAACGCCTTGCTATCGCGCGTATGGTACTTTGTGACCCGAAATTTGTGATTTTGGATGAAGCGACCTCCGCATTAGATACCGCAACCGAAGCGGCATTACATCGTGCGCTGTCAGAGTTTCTAAAAGGACGCACAACCTTGATTGTGGCGCATCGCCTATCAGCGGTGAAACAAGCGGACTTAATTTATGTACTGGAAGATGGACATGTTAGCCAATCAGGCACGCATCGTGAGCTACTTGCACAAGAAGGTCTCTATCAAACCCTGTATGGCACGCTACAGTCGCAGCACTAATCATCACTCACCTCATCTCACGTTACATCAGGGGATCAGCGCATGATCCCCAATTCATTACCTCAACATGCCACACCAGCGCGTGATATCCGTTTATGTCCCGGTTGTGAGTTGGCAATCGATGCCTTGCCTGCTGCTCAAGGCTACACCGCTTATTGTCCTCGCTGTGCAACTCAACTCTATCGCGGTGGTACGCCATTGCTTACTGGTCATTTAGCACTGGCGATTACCGGCTTACTGCTGTTTATTCCCTCGCATTTTTTCAGCTATATCAATATTCGTTTGTTTGGGGTACTGATCCCTGCCACCTTACCGCAAGGCGTGGTGGCATTATGGAGCGAAGGCTATTGGCCTTTAGCCATACTGGTGCTGTTTTGTAGCTCAATCGCGCCGCTACTGCTTTGTTTAAGTGTGATCAGCGCCCATTGCGCGCTCCGCTTTGGCTACTTTTCACTGCTACGCTATGCATTATTCCTGCTGCATCATCTTAAAGCGTGGGTGATGTTAGATGTATTTTTAGTCAGTGTGGCCGTTTCATGTTTTAAACTGAAAGATTATTCCGACATTTTTATTGGACCTGGGTTATTGGGGCTGGTGCTACTGCAGTTGTGCACGCTATTACTGCTTAGCCGGATCAGCACTCGCCACTACTGGGAAGCTTGGCACAGCGAAAGCGAATATTGCCTATCGAGTAAACAAGTACATTGCTATCACTGTCATCTTTCTCAACCAGAAAGCCGACATTGTGTTCGCTGCCAGCATCCGCTTGAGCATCGCAAACCGAATTCGATTGAGCGTACTTGGGCTTATGTTTTGGCGGCCACGGTAGCGATTTTTCCGGCTAATTTGATCCCGATTTCGATTTTGATCACCAAAGGTCAACGGATTGAGGATACGATTTTTTCCGGAATCTTATCGTTAGTCAAAAATGGTATGTGGGGTATCGCGCTGATTATTTTTATTGCCAGTATTGTAGTGCCGGTGATTAAAATAGTCGGCCTCGCCTACTTATTATTGGCGATTAAATTTAAGCGCCAAGTGCATCGTAGACAACGGATGATTATTTATCGCGGTGTTAAATGGATCGGTAAATGGTCAGTCATGGATCTGTTTGTAATATCGATTATGCTCACCTTGGTTGATCGAGGTCAAATCCTTGATTTTAGCCCAGGTTATGGGGCGGTCGCTTTTGGTATGGTTGTGGTTCTGACGATGTTGGCGACGGAGAGTTTAGACCCTCGCCTACTATGGGATGAGAACAACTCCACGGGTACTCAACAATAGGTTGTTTGAATGAGTCAACAAAATACAACACAAACGGCGTACACACCGGATATCCGCAAATCGAGAGGATTCTCTCCACTATGGATTTTACCACTGGTTACTATGGTGTTGGCGGGCTGGTTAGTATTCAAAGCGATCCACGATGCCGGAGTGCGGATTCAAATTCAGTTTGAAAATGCACAAGGGTTGGTTGCCGGACGTACCACGATTCGCTATCAAGGCTTAGAAGTCGGCATGGTTCGCGATATCAAACTTTCGGAAGCTCTCGACAGCATTTACGTGCACGCGGATATTTACCCAGAAGCGACGCAATTGTTATCTAGCCAAACCCGTTTTTGGATGGTTAAACCGACCGCCAGTTTATCCGGCGTTTCTGGGCTCGATACCTTAGTCTCTGGCAACTATATTGCCATTCAACCCGGCGCCTTGCATCAAGATGACTACCCAACCCAATACCAAGCCTTAGACTCTGCCCCCTCTGATTTGCTGGCTCAGCGCGGTTTGACCATTTCGCTCAAAGCAGATGATTTAGGCGGTATTTCAGTCGGTTCACAAATTGTCTATAAAAAAATCCCTATTGGTGAAGTATTTAGCTATCAATTGGATGATGATGCGCAATCGGTGACCATTCACATCTCAATCAAAGATGAGTACCGCCATATTATTAATACCGAAAGCCGTTTTTGGAATGTCAGTGGGGTGGAAACTCGGATCGGTTTTGATGGCGTGGATGTGCGACTGGAAAACTTAAGTGCCCTGATTGGCGGTTCCATCGCGGTGGACTCACCGGAAGAAGGTAAACCCGTGGAGCAAAATGCTCAATTTCGCTTATATCGCGATCTAAATACCGCCGGACGTGGGATCGCAATTTCCATTACCTTACCAGATGATAACCATATCTCGGCTGCGGGTGCGCCAATTATGTATCGCGGGATCGAAATTGGCCAAATCACCGACTTACAATTGACCGACAATCGGAACAGCATTGTCGCTGCCGCGGCGATTCAACCAGCATTTAGTGACATGCTCAATAGTGGTAGCCAGTTCATTTTGGAAGAAGCGCAAGTCTCTCTGACTGGGGTGGAAAATTTAACCAATCTCGTTAAAGGCAATTACCTCTCCTTGATCCCAGGCTCAGGAGAACGTGCGCGGACTTTCAATGCGATACGCAAGAATGAATTCAAATATGCGCGAGCTAATAGCATCAGTTTTAACTTAGTCGCCGATAATTCATTTGGCTTGGAGGCCGGAACGCCGATCCTTTATCGCGGGGTCGCGGTAGGTAGCATTACCGACGTTAAGCTTAAACTCGATGCGGTCGAGTTTAGTGTGGTGATTGATGAGCAGTATCGGGAGTTGATCCGTTCACAAAACCGGTTTTATGTTACTGGCAGTGCCTCAGCGGAATTAACGGAATCAGGGCTATCTGTTTCTGTTCCTCCGGCAAAACAGTTGCTTTTAGGTTCGATCAGTTTTGCGAGCGAAGGCAGTGACACCGTACTTGATCAGTATCGCCTGTTTGCCAGCCAATCATTGGCCGAATTGGCCAAATACAATCAATCCGGCTCACGCTCATTGACCCTATTTGCCAATGAGCTTCCCTCGATCAATGCAGGCTCTCCCCTGCTATACCGTAATTTAAAAGTCGGGAGCATTGCCGGTTTTACGCTGACCAAAAACGGCGTGCAAATTGAAGCAACCATTGAAAAGCAGTATCAACATCTGCTGACCGCCAATACGGTGTTTTGGAATCGCTCAGGAGTGGAAATTAAAGCCTCACTGGATGGGGTGGATGTTAAAGCCGCGCCCTTACAAACCTTACTGCGTGGTGGGATTGCCTTTGATAGCCTGCCAGGAATTGAAAACAAAGTGGGTGCGATGTGGAAACTGTATCGTGACTATGATCATGCTCGCCGTTACGGCGAAAAAATCACCCTCACCGCTTTAGGTACCTTAGGGGTAAAAGTGGGCACACCAGTGCAGTATCAAGGGGTACAAATTGGTGAAGTGTTCCAAGTGATCCCCGATTTTGAGTCGGAGTTTGTCACACTCTCAGCGCGTATCGAGCCACAATATGCACCTAAAATCGCTAAACAGAATTCACAATTTTGGCTCTCACAAGCCAAAATCGGTTTAAGCGGAATTGAAAACGTGCAGAATTTGTTGGGACAAAGTATTGAAGTTCAACCCGGTAGTGGTGCTGACCGTTATGAATTTGCTTTGCACAAAGAAGCGCGTCATGGTGGCGCGGGAAAAACCTATATCTTGCAGAGTGAAAAGCGCGGCTCCGTCAGTGTCGGCACCCCAATCCTGTATCGCGATATTGAGGTGGGTAAAGTCATCGATGTCCGCCTCGGCGAATTTGCTGATCGGGTGATCACCACCATTCGGATTGCACCGCAATACACCTATTTATTGCGTGAAAACAGCGTATTTTGGAACGTATCCGGAGTAGATATGACGATTGGCATCACGGGAGCTAATGTGAAAGCCGGCACCTTTGACAGTATGTTACGCGGCGGGATCACCTTTGCCACCCCAGATCAAAAGCAATTGTTGCCCGCAGCAGCCGAAGATCACAGCTTCTATCTTCATCCGCAAGCTCAAGAACAATGGAGTAAATGGCGCACTCCAATCCCTAAACCATAAATCACTTTTAGCAAGCACAAAGCAGCCTATGGCTGCTTTGTCACTTGTTTGGCAAGCCTTTATGTCCTTGGGCTATCTGGTTATAATCAGCGGCCTTAATTGAACAACGGAACTTGCCTGTGCATCCGAACATTGCCCTGCCTGAAGAATTTATCGCATCGATGGCGCAAATACTCCCCGACTCAACGCAGCTCGCGGATTTTATTGCCGCTTGCCAACGGCCACTGCGTAAAAGCATTCGCGTCAATACCCTAAAAATTTCAGTCACCGATTTTGTGCAGCGTGCCACTGAGCACGGTTGGCAACTCACCCCGGTGCCTTGGTGTGATAATGGATTTTGGATTGAAGCCGATGAAAGCCAAGTACCGCTTGGCAATAGTGCGGAGCATATGGCAGGGTTGTTTTACATTCAGGAAGCCAGTTCCATGCTGCCTGTTGCAGCGCTATTTATGGGTAACGCTGAATATGAGCGGGTACTGGATATGGCCGCCGCTCCGGGTTCGAAAACCACACAGATCGCCGCGCTAATGCACAACCAAGGAGTGTTGGTTGCCAATGAGTTTTCCGCCAGCCGAGTTAAAGTGTTGCATGCCAACATTGAACGCTGTGGTGTACGAAACAGTGCGCTGACCAATTTTGATGGCTGCGTATTTGGCGGTTGGCTGCCTGAGTGTTTTGACGCGGTGCTGATTGATGCACCCTGTTCGGGAGAAGGCACCATTCGCAAAGATCCGGATGCGATGAAAAACTGGAGTATGCAAGCGATTCATTCGATCGCCGCGACGCAAAAAGCCTTACTTGAGAGTGCCTTTCAGGCGCTGAAAGTTGGCGGCACGTTAGTTTACTCAACTTGTACCCTCAGCCGTGAAGAAAACCAACAAGTCTGTTGGCATCTAAAACAGACCTATGGCGATGCGGTCAGTTTTGAGTCACTGGCGGATTTATTTGCGCAAGCCGACCGTGCTCTGACGGAAGAAGGTTTTCTACACATATTCCCGCAGATGTATGACTGCGAAGGTTTTTTTGTCGCCAAAATTCGCAAATTGGCGGCCGTCCCAACCCCTGAAGTACACAAACGGTTAGGTAAGTTCCCATTTAGCAAAGCCAGTGCTAAACAGCAAAGTGAGATTGCCCAGCAGTTACATCGCGCACTTGGCGTGACCTTACCGGATCACTCACAAATTTGGTTACGAGATAATGATGTGTGGTTATTTCCACAGGCATTAGAGCCATTACTGGGTGAATTACGTTTTTCGCGCATGGGCATAAAAATTGCTGAAGCACATAAATCCGGTTATCGCTGGCAGCACCAGGTGGCGACCTGTCTTGCTGGCGATAATCTCGCACACTGCGTTGAATTGGATATCGATCAAGCTCGAGAATGGTTTATGGGGCGAGATGTCAGACCCAGCGGGAACAGCGCTCAAGGCGAAGTGATAATCCGTTACGCTAACCATGTAATTGGTCTTGGTAAATGGGTCGGTAATCGAGTGAAAAACGGCTTACCAAGAGAGCTGGTGAGAGATAAAAATCTGTTTTAAGTGCTCAACCATCGAATGAAATTGTCAACGCGGGTCGCTATTTTCAAGCGCTATACTAAGCTTACAGCTAAACCAATCGCGATTTGATGTTGATTAGCGCAGGCTCTTCGGAGCCATTCCCCTAGGCCCTAAACCTGACTGTTAGGGCCTCTTTTTTATGCGTTGAGGTTGGGTTAACCGCCGCAATTAAACTAAGCGAATACCCTCATTCTCAATCACGATTTTGCCTTGCTTATACAAGCTGCCAATCGTCTTTTTGAACGTACCTTTACTGGTGCGGAAAGTGGCAAAAATCGCTTCTGGCGTCGATTTATCGCTCAATGGCAGAAAACCACCTTTCTTCGCTAAAGTGTCTAAAATCTTAGTGCTCAGATCATCCATTTTTTCGGTGCCGATTTTTTGCAGTGCAAGATCGATCTTGCCATCTTCGCGGACACTTTTAATGTAGCCTTTCAGCTTCTTACCAATGAATAACTTACCAAACACATCAGAGGCGAAAATCATCCCCCAGTGGGTGCCATTCACAATCGCTTTGAAACCAAGTTCAGAGCGTTCAGCAATGATCAAATCGACCGCCTGATTTGGCGTATAACGAGCCGGCGTTTTATCCAGCCATTTGTTGAATTTGGTGGTACCAACAATGCGGCCTGACGCTTTATCAGTGTAGACATAAACTAAAATTGTCTGCCCTGCATTAAAACGCGCTCGCTGCTCACTGTAAGGGATCAGCAAATCTTTACCTTTGATGCCCCAATTCGCAAATGCACCAGTGTTATTCACCCCTTCGATGGTCATTAAGCCCCATTCGCCGACCTGAGCAATCGGGGTTTCAGTCGTCGCAGCCAGTTGGTTTTCTGAATCAAAATACAGAAAAACATCAATAAACTGCCCGATTTCAATCCCTTCCGGTACAAAACGCTTAGGCAGCAAAGTGGTTCCGTATTCACCGGCATCCAAAAAAACGCCAAATTCGGCGAATTTCACGACTTCTAAACTATTAATTTGACCAATGTTAATCATATAAAACTGTCTCACAGCAAATTTGCGGAGATTATACGTTATCTCTGGTATGCTTTCTCGCATTCGAGCAATAAATCCCGCAATTTTACAGGAGTTTTCGTTGATTACCGTAGAGCAGCAAGATGCGGCAACCTTGACGATTGTCAGCCAGATGAGAGGCAGTAAAGAGCTTGATCTCAACTTTTATCTGTTTATTCCGGGTGAATTGGATATTTCACCGGAAGTGATCTCCGAATCTGAATTTTTTTATAGCTCGATCCACCAGCAACGTGCCTATTACAGTGATCAGATCCTACTGCCGCTGGTACACAGCCGCCTAGCCCAGCGTGGTCATCTTTCCACCACACAATATCGGGTGAGTTTGAGCTTGTTTGCTTACCAGTATGTGATTGCTCTAGATAAAGCTGTCGCGCAGCTTAATAACACCAGCGATACGGTCAGTGTGGAGGAAGTGGACAGTGTGATTGAGTTGTCGCTGGATATTTTACGTCGGTTACGGCGTAGCATTCCCTATGAAGAGCAGTTGAAGCGTTACTACGCCAACATTGATAACTACCTGTCTTGGTACACCGAGCAAAGTTTTTTATCGATGATTGCGCACATGACACGGGATAATGAGTACAAAATTAATAAAGATCGCCTGATCACTCTGATTGAAAAAGAACAAGCTCATCGGGCGCTCAATCAATACAACTCCGATCAAGCCAATCAAGACATTACTCGCTTAAGTAATAAAATGCGTTTGCTGCGCCGGCTGATCGAGCATCCGATCATCCTTAATGAAAAAATAGTGTCACTTGGCAACAATACCAAGCGCGCGGTGAAAGGACTGGCCACCGGTTTAGTCATGGTGGCAGTGACGATTACTGCGATTTCTGCCCGTGATTACTGGGGAGAGATTACCGCCTCTTTTATCATTGCCATGTCGTTTATTTATGCGTTACGCGAAATTTTTAAAGATG
Source organism: Vibrio misgurnus (assembly GCF_029635775.1). Taxonomy (NCBI): domain Bacteria; kingdom Pseudomonadati; phylum Pseudomonadota; class Gammaproteobacteria; order Vibrionales; family Vibrionaceae; genus Vibrio; species Vibrio misgurnus. The sequence continues at coordinate 1,258,078 of NZ_CP113241.1, forward strand.
ATTTGCGTGACATGATGTGGCGTTGGATCAGTAAAGGCAAAGCAAAATGGCGCCGCCACTATTTCGATCCAACCACAGGTAAACAGGTGGGCGATAAAGAAGAGTGGTTGGATTATAAAAAATTGAGCGATCTCCCCGACCGGATACAAGCGATCCGTAAAAAACGTATTGTGCAGCGTGAAGAGCAGATCTTGCATTATCGGTCGCATACTGAGATGTCAACCTCACGCTTTATGAGTGGCTATGAAGAGACGCGCGAAACCTTAATGGTCGACCTGCGGGCCATCATGCGCCAGATGGATAAGGGTTCCAACTACATTTATCAGCTCAACAATGGCCAAGTGAGCCGCGAGTCGGTGGAAAAACGTCATCTGCTGAATTTGATTGTCAAAGAGAATCACCATAAAGCTGAACCGACCTACTACCGCTGGAAAATCGTGCTCAATCGGAGTCGGATTGTCGATATTGAATTTATTCCGCTGACCTAAGTACCATATTGATCGAGCGATGAGTGTGGAAAGTTTCGCCAAATGTTATTTCAGCCACTCAATTTAACGCCATTTACACCGTTGTTTACGGTGCAATGGTTTATTCTCTCTGGCAAATTCGCTATCTTTAGCGCTTCGCCACAACAGGATAGGCGCTTGCATGCCACTGAAAACTGATGAATTAAGAACCCAAGCATTGGGTCCAATGCCAACACCCGCCGAATTGAGCCTCGCCCACCCGATCACCGAACTTGTCGCGTCAAGAATTGCACAGTCTCGGCGTCAAATTGAACGGATCTTGACTGGTGAGGATGATCGCTTGTTGGTGATTGTTGGCCCTTGCTCGATTCACGATACCGATGCAGCGCTCGAATACGCCCGCCGCCTAGCTGCGCTACAAAACAATTACCAAGAACAATTGTTTGTGGTGATGCGCACTTACTTTGAAAAACCGCGCACGGTCGTTGGCTGGAAAGGTTTGATCACCGATCCTAATTTAGATGGCTCCTACGCTTTAGAAACTGGCCTCAATAAAGCGCGCCAATTACTGCTCGATGTCAATAAACTCGGTTTAGCAACCGCGACAGAATTTCTCGACATGGTGACTGGGCAATATATTGCTGACCTCATTACTTGGGGTGCCATTGGTGCCCGGACTACTGAGTCACAAATTCACCGTGAGATGGCCTCTGCGCTCTCCTGCCCGGTTGGGTTTAAAAACGCCACCAACGGCAATGTGAAAGTTGCGATTGATGCGATCCGAGCGGCTAAAGCCTCACACTATTTTTACTCACCAGATAAAAATGGCCGCATGACCGTTTACCGCACCAGTGGAAATCCGTTTGGGCACGTCATTTTACGTGGTGGAGATACCGGCCCCAACTTTGCGGCTGAGGCGATTAATGAGGCGTGCCAACAGTTAGCTGAGTTCAATTTGGCTGAGCGCTTAGTGGTTGATTTTAGCCATGCCAATTGCCAAAAGCAGCATCGTCAACAACTGGATGTCGCGCGTGATATTTGCCAACAGATCGCCGCGGGCAGCCACCAAATTGCTGGCATTATGGCGGAAAGTTTCCTTGTGGAAGGTAACCAGCCAATGCATGATCTCAATAACCTGACTTATGGACTTTCGATCACCGATCCGTGTTTAGGATGGGACGATACCGCCACAATGCTCGACATGTTGGCACAATCGATCAAAGTTCGTCGTTCCCGTAATTAAGGAAAACCTATGCCTTCTTTTGATATTGTTTCAGAAATTGATGCCGTTGAACTGCGTAACGCGGTAGATAACGCCACTCGTGAACTGGCGACTCGCTTTGATTTTCGCAACGTAGAGGCCAGTTTTTCTCTGAAAGAAGAGACCGTTAAACTGGCGGCTGAAGATGATTTTCAGCTTGGACAGATGATGGATATTTTGCGTGGTAATCTCGCCAAACGTGGGGTTGATGCGCGAGCCATGAAAGCCAACGACTCAGTTCATATTGGTAAAAACTGGTACAAAGAAGCGGATTTTAAACAAGGTTTGGAAGCGTTACTGGCCAAAAAAATCGTCAAACTGATCAAAGATGCCAAAATCAAAGTGCAAGCTTCGATTCAAGGCGACAAAGTGCGAGTGACGGGTAAAAAACGCGATGATTTACAAGAGGTAATGGCGCTGCTACGTGAGGCCAATCTTGAGCAGCCACTGCAATACAATAACTTTCGCGATTAATCGCACATAACCACAATGGTTATAAAGCGAATAGTTATAAAGAGAAAATAGTTATAAAACGAATTCTGAATGCCCCGTGACTCGGGGCATTGTTTTATCAACGGTGATTGACTCTGTGATCTCGAATCAATCATCGTGCAAAGTACCGCAAACGAATGGCTAGCTTACCAACTCGGTCCTTTGCTGGGTGAATGAGGCAAATGGCGTCGATATTGCAGCATGCCTTGGATGATGCGCCAAATCCAAATCGAAATAGCTGCAAGGGCAATTAACGCGCCCAGATAAGGGATCACATAACCTAATTGACCAAGCCACGTTTCATGCATCCAGTAACGATTAACCCCCATAATGATGCCGTTGCTGGTTGCCACCGTCACAATCAGCACCACAAAGAAGGTGAGATAAAGGAAGAAACTGCGAATTAGCCCATAGTAATGAGAATTCGCGACTTCACCATCTTGATTCTTATCCAATCGGTAACCGGCATAAATGATGCCAATCACACCTGAGAGCAAACAGGTGAAAGGCGTCAGTAAGCTAGCAATGTAGACAAACCAAACTGATTTATGCGCTCTATCTTGCTTCATGGCTCACCTCTTCGTTTGTTTGATCCCGTGACACCATTTGCGAAGGTGTACTCATTTCTTCAATTTCACCGCGCTGCTTAACTTCTTGATACCAAAGATCGTGATGCTCTTTGGCCCACGTTTCATCTACCTTACCGGTTACCATGCCTTCTAGTGCGCCTTCCATACCAAACAGCCCGATATAAATATGGAAGATAAAGCCACAGATTAAGATCAATGCGGAAAACATATGGATTAGGTTGGACCATTCCATATCACGGCGGGTCTGGCCGAAAATCGGGAAATCGAGCACTAGCCCACTGATAGCCGCCAAGGTACCAAACACAATCAGCAGCCAATAGATGGCTTTCTCTCCGGCGTTAGAAAAACCAGCCGAAGGATGTGTGCCTTTGTGCTTACCCACCATGCCGCCTAATTTGATAAACCACTGCAGATCCACTTTATTAAATATTGATTTACGCCACCACTTGCACAGCACTAACATCAACAAAATAAAGAACAGCGGCCCGACATAGTTGTGGTACTGCTTAGCGGCATAGATGATCCAGCCCCATAGCTCACTGGGAATATAAGGCTTTAAGAAGTGTTTCCCGTATACCAACATCAGCCCACTGAATGCCAAGCTCAAGAAAGTAAAAGCCATACTCCAGTGCAGCGCCCTATCTGAGCGCGACCAACGATTGAGTTTACGACCGGTACGCGGTTTGCTCAGCATCAGTGGGCCAACGGCGATATAGGCCAGTACCACCATCGCAATGCTACCAAAAATCGCGATTGCTCCTGCGGGGGACATCCATTTCTCTTTGAGGATAAACCAAGTTTCACCAGGTTTACTGATCAATACACCATGCTCAGGCGAGTTAGACGTGGTGTAGCCCGCTTCACCTTGGCGAACCTGATGCCAGAAGTCGGCCCCTGCCAGTTGGCTCATCTCTTTTTGTGCCACATCCGGTTTAGCATTCTGCTCTGCCATTGCTGGTTGTGCTAACCAGCACAGTAGAGCGGTCAACACCAGCACGAGTAAATGAGTAGCGCGAGAAAGTTGTTGTCTCATAGCGAGTTAACTCCGGGTTGCATCGTAGGCGAGATTTTCACCGTTGGTCCAGCCGACACCTTTAGCACCGCGCTCCACGACGCGTTGACGGAAAATATCGGAGATCTTTTCCGCATCGCCTGCCAACAAAGCTTTGGTAGAACAGAGCGATGCACACATCGGCAGCTTGCCTTCGGCAATCCGGTTGGCTCCGTATTTACGACGCTCGGCTTCGGAACCGGGCTCTGTCTCTGGGCCCCCCGCGCAGAAGGTGCATTTGTCCATTTTACCACGCTCGCCAAATGCCGCTTGTTTGGGAAACTGCGGCGCACCAAACGGACATGCAAACAAGCAGTACCCACAACCGATACACAAATCTTTGTTGTGCAGCACAATGCCATCTTCGGTATGCACAAAGCAGTCGGCGGGACACACCGCCATACACGGTGCATCAGTGCAGTGCATGCAAGCCACGGAAATCGAGTTTTCACCGGCTTCACCATCGTTGAGAGTAACCACCCGGCGACGTTGGATACCCCACTCTAACGCATCATCGTTTTCATTTTTACAGGCAGTGACACAACCGTTACATTCGATACAGCGTTTGGTGTCACATAGGAATTTCATTCTGGCCATGGATAAGCTCCTTACGCTTTACGAATGTTACACAGGGTGACTTTGGTTTCCTGCATCAAAGTGACAGGATCGTAACCATAGGTCGTAGCGGTGTTTGCCGCTTCGCCAACCACGTACGGTTGGGTGCCTTGTGGATATTTCTCACGCAGATCTTCACCCTGGAACTTGCCAGCAAAGTGGAACGGAATAAACGCCATCCCCGGTTTCACACGGCGGGTCACCATCGCTTTGACTTTGATGCGTCCTTTCTCGGCTCCTTCAACCCACACCATATCACCATCAACAAAGCCTAAATCGTTGGCATCTTTCGGGTTAACTTCAACAAACATCTCTTGTTGCAGCTCGGCCAACCAAGGGTTCGAGCGGGTTTCTTCACCGCCCCCTTCATACTCCACTAAGCGGCCAGAAGTAAGAATGATCGGGTATTCCACCGATTTATCTTGCGCTTGAATCGATTTGTACAGGGTTGGCACCCGAAAAATAAACGCTTGATCATCCCATGTTGGGTAATCCGCCAATAGATCGCGGCGCGGTGTATATAGAGGTTCACGGTGCAGCGGTACGCGGTCTGGAAATGTCCACACCACGGCCCGCGCTTTCGCGTTACCAAATGGAACACAGCCATGCTTAATCGCTACCCGTTGAATGCCACCAGACAGATCGGTCTTCCAATTCTGACCTTCAGCCGCCGCTTGCTCAGCGGAGGTTAAATCACTCCACCATCCCAATTGCTTAAGCAGTTTATCGCTAAATTCTGGATAGCCATCTTGCAGCTCACAGCCTTTTGAATAACTGTCTTCCGCGAGTAGGTTGTGACCTTCAAATTCGACGCCAAATCGAGTGCGGAAGTTACCACCACCTTCGGCGACCGTTTTCGAAGTATCGTAAAGAATATGGGTGCCTGGGTGTTTCATTTCCGGTGTGCCCCAGCAAGGCCAAGGTAAGCCATAAGTCTCACCATGCACAGGTCCACCTTCTGCGGCTAAGCTTACTTTATGGAAGGTATGCCAATGTTGCTGATGAATTTTCAATCGCTCAGGGCTTTGGCCTGTATAGCCGATTGCCCACATGCCGCGATTAAATTCACGGGTGATGTCTTCAATCAGTGGCTGATTATTTACCACCTGAATGTGTTTACACAGTTGATCCGCAATCCCCAGTTTTTGACTGAGCAGGTACATGATTTCGTGATCGGGTTTAGAGTCAAATAACGGCTCAATCACCTGATCTCGCCATTGAATTGAGCGGTTAGAGGCGGTCACACTACCATAGGTTTCAAACTGAGTGGTCGCCGGTAGCAGATACACACCATCGGAACGATCATTCATTACTGCCGCAACGGTTGGGTATGGATCAACAATCACCATCATATCCAGCTTTTGCATTGCCTTTTTCATTTCCACGCCGCGGGTTTGTGAATTGACCGCATGGCCCCAATAGAACATCGCGCGAATATTTTCTCGTTGTTGCAGGTTGTCTTTATTTTCCAGCACGCCATCGATCCAGCGTGAAACCGGGATCCCCGGTGTTTCCATCGGCAGTGCGCCGTGATAGATATTCGGGTCAAAACGCTGCTTGAGCCATGAGAAATCAATATCCCAGACTTTAGCCCAATGTTGCCATGAGCCTTCGGTTAAGCCGTAATAGCCAGGTAAACTATCTGACAACACGCCTAAATCGGTAGCCCCTTGCACATTATCGTGACCGCGGAAAATATTGGCCCCGCCGCCGGATTTTCCGATGTTGCCTAATGCCAGTTCGAGTACACAGTAAGCGCGAGTATTGTTGTTGCCGGTGGTATGTTGTGTACCGCCCATACACCAAATCACACAACCCGGACGGTTTTCGGCCAGAATTTTCGCTGTGGTGTAGACTTCTTCTTCGCTTACGCCTGTGACACGTTCAACTTCGGTTGGCGTCCATTTCGCGACTTCAGCGCGGATTTCATCCATACCGAACACACGTTGCTGGATGTACTCTTGATCTTGCCAGTTATGTTTAAATACATGCCACAAGATGCCCCAGATAAAGGCCACATCGGTACCTGGCCGCAGAGCAACAAAATGATCGGCCTTGGCCGCCGTACGAGTGCGCCGCGGATCGGCGACCACAATCTTGCAGCCATTTTTCTCTTTAGCGATCAAAATATGCTGCATCGCCACCGGGTGTGCTTCTGCCGGATTGGATCCAATAAACAACATTGACTTGCAATTTTGCATATCATTGAATGAGTTGGTCATCGCCCCATAGCCCCAAGTATTGGCCACGCCAGCCACAGTCGTGGAGTGGCAAATACGCGCTTGATGATCAACGTTGTTGGTGCCCCACAGCGAAGCCATTTTACGAAACAGATACGCTTGCTCATTGCTGTGTTTAGCACTACCGAGAAAGTACACCGCGTCCGGACCTGACTGTTCGCGGATCTTCAGCACTTGGTCACCAATCTCATTGATGGCTTGTTCCCAAGAGATCTTCTTCCACTTACCACCTTCAAGTTTCATTGGGTATTTCAAGCGCCGCTCACCGTGGCCGTGTTCACGTAAGGCTGCGCCTTTCGCACAATGACCACCGGCATTAAATGGATGATCGAAAGCCGGCTCTTGACCGGTCCATACTCCGTTTTGTACTTCCGCGTAGATCCCACAACCTACCGAGCAGTGTGAACAGATAGTGCGCTTTAGTTCGGTTTTCGCGCTGCGTTGCACGTCGCTAGCCTGCACTTTACGGATCATGCTCGGGGTGAACAGAGAGGCTCCGACTGCTGCGCCACCGGCGGCCAGAGACGTGTTTTTCATAAAGGCCCGGCGGCTAATACCGAGCTGATTTGGCTGTTTGGTCACGCTGTCTGCACGTTTGATCAGTCTCATCGCATTGGCTCCTATAGCGTGTTGTAGTAATCACGAATATGTTGCGTTTCGTGATAGCCTTTTTTTAGTGGCGGTTGACTCTCGGCGTCCACATCACTGGCCTGCGTTGTTGTACTGACCCCAGCGACGACAGCACCAGCAACAACCGCGGTGCCTAATCCTTTCAGCAGATCGCGTCTGCTGTGGTCTACTTGGTGCTCTTTTTTCATTGATTGCTTCCTTATTGCTTAAGTTTTAAAAACTTAACTGTGCGTCTTAAGACGTCTACTTTCTGATCCCAGTCTGTTTACTGCTCGATTTTATCGGTCAGGTTTTTCACCTCGATCCGATAGCGATTGTTGCGACTGCTTGGGACATGCGTCATCGCCACTTGTTCTAAGCTCAAAAACGCATCCAAAAGCTCGGCCACGGCAAGATAAAATTGCGCATGAGGTGCTTGTCGGATTTGACAGGTTAGCTTGCCAAACCACGGTGCAATATGGCGGTAGAAAAACACGTCCTCTTGCCCCTCGGTTTGCTCACACAAATAAGCCATGGTTTCGCACAGCACCGCGATGTGATCTTCAGGCTCTCGGATTTGCTTCTCTCGCTCTAGCCCCAATCTGGTCAAATCCTCACGGATCTCAGCCAGCGGCTTTTCCATCAGCGAACCAGTTAAATGCCATGAGGCAAAAGGCACCACCTCACCACGGCCAATACCAATAAATAGCTGTTGATACTCCTCAGCTAAGGAGTCTGCTCGAGCATTTTGTGCAGCAGCGGCGAGCGCCTGCCACGCTTGTGCCATTTCGGTGCCATTGGCTTCAAATTCCAATTCGGCTAAAAAAGTACACAGATCGGCACCAGGCACATCACGCAGCAGTGTGGCGAGCAATAGGTAAATGTCGGCGCGCATTGATGGTGAATGCATAGATTGCGGTTGCATTGCTTGCTCCTCAGTAGTTGAGCTGCTGCTCAGGATCATCGGCCATGGCTTCAAACAGGTCGATGACTCGACAGTCTTCGCACATCGCAATCCGATTCAGGGCTGCAGGATGAGCAAAATGAGAGTGACCGCGTAACTTACTCTGTAACAGAGAGATCATCGATTGCGGTGCGAAAGGCTTATGACAGCGCAGGCACTTAGCGGGCTCTTCTTGATGTAAAGTCACCACAGATCGGCGTGCCGTTGGGTTCCAGTTAAGCTGCGGAGTAGCACTCAGCGCTTGTTCTGGGCAAGCTTTGACACATAAACCACACTGCACGCACTGTTGTTCAATAAAATGTAAGGCTGGGCTATCTCCCGCTGGATGCAGCGCTGCGGTTGGACACACCGCAACACAGCTCATACATAAAGTACAATCACTGGTTTGGCATGCAATCGTGCCATAAGGCGCATTGAGGCTGAGAGGTTGCACGCTCGGCGATGCATCGAGTGTTTTTGCTAAGCCATCCAGCGCGGTAAACAGGCGCTCGCGCTTATTACCCACTAAATCCCCCAAATGAAGTCCGAGCGGCTGTTCACACAGAACCGGCATCCCCTCGCGCAGCGATTCAAGATAAATAATATCAATCGTCTCTTTGGCCAAACCTAAGTGAGTCAGTAGGCTCTGTGCCATGCTCACTTCTTGGTTGAGAATGCGTTGAATGGTTGGCGGCATATGGCGACTTGCCGCAAACAACACTTGAGTTGCACCATTCACTAATGCGGCAAACCAACTGTCGATACCAACCGAAGGCAGCTCTTCCACCACCACCGGAATCACATTGTCTGGCAACCGCTTGAGCGCCATGACGTTGTAACTTTCATGGCGTGAACTGCAGATCAGCACGATCGGTTTCTCACCGCCAGCTTGGTGGTAATTGGCCAGTAAGCGCTCAATGAATTTTTGTGTATCGGTAGGATTGGGCAGTGCGTAATGAATCGCTTCGGTCGGACAAGCGGTAGCACAGGTCCCTACCCCTTGGCACAAATAAGGGTTAATTTGAATGCGATGCCCGGTTTGATCCGATCCTTCACTCGACAGCGCGCCCGCCGGACACGCATCGACACAACGTTGGCACCCTTTCACGCCACGAGAGCTATGCGCGCACAGATCGGTATCGAGACGAAAATACTTTGGCTTATCAAAAGTGCCGATCAGGGTTGGAATTTGTTCCAGTGCATCGGCTAGGGTTGGATAGCCGCGCCCGACCGGAAAATAGCCCGGCACAGGAACCTCTTCACGCATCAAACCATTGAGCGACATATCTAAAACAAGATCAAAGCTGTTGGCGGCGAGTGCAGCTTGCGCCAAATTGATGCGCTTGCCATGATTTTCCACATTCACCGTGAATGCACCGAGAAAGCCACTGATTTCTAGCGTATCGGCATAGTACAGATTGCTTTGGGTGCCAGGCTCACCATCCACCGAAAGTAGCGTGATGGAAGTCATGCTGCTGAGCTGCTCAGCAATCCGTTCAATCAGCGTGGTGGGACCGATAATTAACGTGTCGCCACCACTTTGGTAGCTGACCGTAGGCGGAATAAGATTAGTCAGCTCAACCGTATGCTCGATGGCATACTGTCGCGCCCGAGCGTTGGCAGACGTCGCTTGTTGTAGGAGGTTTAACATTGCTTGCTTCCGTTGATAAAAATCACGAACCGAGTCGGCTCGTTTTAAACAAGCCATCGATAGCAAGTAGCGTTAGCAAATAGCGTTCCAAAACTATTCCATTGAAAAATAACAATATTTCTTAATGGTGGCGATAAGCCATCAACCCACAGAATAAGAGTGAGACATTATGTCTCACCCTATCTATGGCAGAATAAGTCAAAATGTCCCTGGTCGTGATATGGTCAATTTTGTCTCATCGGCTATGGAGCAGATAGGTCGCTCTCTAATTCAGTATCGCAAACTGAACGCGGCTTAGGTTCAATTCGCGGCGCTGAATCTTCGGCGAGAGTGACGGTTGCAAGCACATCATCATTATTTGATGGCGGTTGCTCTGGTTCAATCTCTGGCACCGTTTGTGTCTCATGGCACCATTGACGTAAAGTGTGTGCCACTTGGGTGGTGAGTGTTGCCGTATTACGATAATCCGCGTTGTAATCATCCAACATACAGATTTGGTTAAACTCGCCACTCAAAAACAGCTTACGCAGCGCGGCTTTTTTCAGCGCTGGCGCTGCATCGGAGACCAACAAACTCGCCACGCTAGGTTGTTGCTCCTCTTCTACGTCGCCTGGTTTGAGCGCAGGGCTTTCCCGTCCATGATCAGATTCACATGGTTCCTGCGCTATTTGTGCAGGCTCGCAAGCCAACTCCTCTGATAGTTCAAGGGGTGATTTTTGCTCTGGCTCTCTGGCTAATTTACGTTGTGACCAACGGGAAAAGAACGGCTCAGTTACCACAAGCTCTCCCCGCGCCGTCGCGTTTTTTGCGGCGGATTTCGAGTAGCTCACCATGGCGACCAATATAAGCTTCTATCCACGCCTGTACTGGCAATGGCATATCGGCCGAAAGCACCAGATAATCACTGTCCATATAGCGGCTAGCAAGCGCTTGTGATGCGGTCAATTGCACAATTTTCAGCGGTTGATCTTCATTGGGGTTTTCTGCAATCAAAAACAGTTTCGGCGCTTGTGAACTGAGGTTAAAACGATAGTCGGTGCGCTCATCAAGATGCAAATGCACGGTTGCAATATATTGACTTGTCTCTTCTGACCTTAAGCTGAAACCGTGCAACAACCACTGAGTGGTTTGCCAACGGCCACGCAAGACAAGATGAGGCTCAAGCTGGCAAGCCAGCGACCAAGCGCTATCCGTCTTGCGATATAGGGTATCGATTAAAAATGGAGGAGAAGTTTGTTCAGTCATAACTCAGACTCGATGAATCGTCACAATCTAAATTAAAGCAATAATTGCGCCATTTGAGTTAAGGTCATTTTTTCTTCGGCACTTTTTTTGCTAGATTGACGAGACTTTTCTTATTCGTAGTTGAGCAAAGGATTATCGAAGCTCAAACATGTAACACACAGGAATCCCGCGTGACTAAACCTTCCATCATCAAAACTAGCGTCGATCCGCTGCAAACCATTGACGTTGAAGTGTATGACGAGTACGGCGAAAAACTGGTGAAATCGATCGCTTGCGAACGCCCGCTGACGGTCTTGCTCAATTGGCAAGAGATTGTCACTTTGATGACGCTTGGCTCACGCCCAGAAGCTTTAGTGCTCGGTTATTTGAAAAACCAACGTTTTATTTCTGATCCTGATGCCCTTGATTCCGTGATCATCGATTGGCAAACCCATTCTGCTGCGGTGATCACACGTGAAAATCTGGATCATTTGGCACCTGCTCTCAAGAAAAAAACCGTAACCTCCGGCTGTGGTCAAGGCACCATGTATGGCAACGTAATGCAGCAGCTAGAAAATTACCAAGTTCCACAACAGCCAATTAAACAGTCACAGATTTACGCGGCACTGGAGGCGTTGACCCACTACAACGACACTTACAAAAAAGCCGGGGCGGTGCATGGTTGTGCCATTTGCCAACACAATCAAGTGATCTCATTTGTAGAAGACGTCGGTCGCCACAATGCCGTGGATACTTTGGCAGGTGAAATGTGGCTCAATGGCGTGCGTGGAGATGACAAAATTTTCTACACCACCGGGCGTTTAACCTCAGAGATGGTGATCAAAGTGGCGCAGATGGGCATTCCAGTTCTACTCTCTCGCTCTGGTGTCACTCAAATGGGGCTTGAGTTAGCTCAGCGTTTTGGCATTACCACCATAGCCCGTGCTTCTGGTCGTCGTTTCCATGTTTACAGTGGTGCCGACAAAGTGGTGTTTGATGTGAAAGGCTTGCTTGAACAAGCATAAGTAAGCTATTGAATAGTCGTTGAACACATTTTCTGATCGCTGTGCTGGATAGCAAAAGAGCCTCAATTGAGGCTCTTTTCAATACCGGATTGCGCAAGTTAAATGCTTAACCCTCAACGCCACGTGAGCGCAGGAACTCAGCGTAAGTTCCTTTGAAGTCAGTGATTTTACCATCACGAATTTCAATGATACGAGTTGCCAATGAATCAACAAACACACGGTCATGAGAGACGAAGAACAGCGTACCTTTGTACTGCTCCAGTGCGTTGTTCAAAGACTCGATCGATTCCATATCCATGTGGTTAGTTGGCTCATCAAGCAGTAGAATGTTAGGTTTGTGCATCATGAGTTTACCAAGCAACATCCGGCCTTGCTCACCACCTGACAGCACTTTCACGGATTTTTTGATGTCATCTTGACCAAACAGCATCCGACCTAAGAAGCTGCGGATCACTTGCTCATCATCACCCTCTTGACGCCATTGTCCCATCCACTCCATCAGCTTCATGTCTTGTTCAAATTCATGCGCATGATCTTGTGCATAGTAACCAATGTTCGAGTTTTCCGACCATTTGTACAGGCCGCTACGAGGCTCAAGTATCCCGGCTAGGGTATTGAGTAGCGTGGTTTTACCCACCCCGTTTTCACCGATGATCGCCACACGCTCACCCACTTCAAAAATCGCATTGAAGTTGCTAAACAGATCGCTATCAAAACCTTGGCTAAGATTTTCCACAATCAGAGCGTTACGGAACAGCTCTTTCGATTGCTCAAAACGAATGAATGGGTTCTGACGGCTAGATGCCTTCACTTCATCGAGTTTGATCTTATCAATCTGTCTTGCACGAGAAGTCGCTTGTTTGGCTTTCGATGCGTTGGCCGAGAAACGCGCTACGAAGGTTTGTAGCTCAGCAATTTGCGCTTTTTTCTTGGCGTTATCAGACAACAGGCGCTCACGAGCTTGAGTCGCGGCAGTCATGTACTCATCGTAGTTGCCTGGGTAAATACGCAGTTCGCCGTAATCCAAGTCCGCCATGTGGGTACACACAGAGTTTAAGAAGTGACGGTCGTGCGAGATGATGATCATGGTGCAATTACGGGCATTCAGCGTATCTTCTAACCAACGAATGGTGTCGATGTCCAAGTTGTTGGTCGGTTCGTCGAGCAGCATGATGTCTGGATCAGCAAACAGGATTTGCGCCAGCAGTACCCGCAGTTTCCAGCCCGGAGCAACACTGCTCATTAGGCCGTAATGTTGCTCTAGTGGAATACCAACCGCCAGCAGCAGTTCACCCGCTTTGGATTCGGCCATATAGCCATCCATCTCGGCGAATTCAACTTCAAGATCGGCCACGCGCATGCCGTCTTCTTCAGTCATGTCTGGTAGCGCATAAATATGGTCGCGCTCTTGTTTAACCTTCCACAACTCTTTGTGACCCATGATCACAGTGTCAATCACAGTGAACTCTTCGTAGGCAAACTGATCCTGATTCAGCTTGGCAACCCGCTCATTCGGATCGTAACTTACGTTACCGCCGGTTGGATCTAACTCACCACTGAGGATTTTCATGAAAGTGGATTTACCACAACCATTTGCGCCGATTAAACCGTAGCGATTACCTTCGCCAAACTTAACTGAAATGTTTTCAAACAGTGGCTTAGCGCCGAATTGTTGAGTGATATTCGCTGTAGAAATCAAAGCCTGTACCTTAGTGGGTTAACATGCCTGCCTCTTAACACGGACTCCTTTCGGCGCGCCAATTAAGCTGACAGGGATCACAAATAAAAAAATCTGCGCAACGGTACTTGTTCAGCGCGCAGACTACAAGCTCTGTTTTACATAATTGGGATAAAATTTGGCCATCACGGTAAGGAACATCTATCTAAGGTCAGTGTTTTAGGGCGGAGTCTATTGAATGAACAAACTTTCTCGCAGTTTAGTCTCATGCTTACAAGGCAGGTAAATGCTAAACACGCTGCCGATCCCCCACTGCGATTGCACTTTAATTTCACCACCAGATTGGCTAAGTAGGCTCTGTGATACCGCCAGCCCTAGCCCTGTGCCATCACGCTTAGTGGTATAAAAGGGATCAAAAATACGGGTGAGGTTTTCTGGCTTAATGCCACAGCCTTGATCTTCAATGTGGATCACTGCGCCCCGATTTTGCTGTTCTTCAATCCAATCTTGGCTGCGAATAGTAATGCGGCCTTTGCCGTTCATGGCATGGATCGCATTCATCTGTAAATTGACTAACACTTGCAATAATTGATGGCGGTTCACTTCCACCGAAGTATGGGCTTGCAGTTCCAGCACAAATTCAATATCACGCTTTTTCGAGCCGGTTTTGACTAAAGTGACACTCTCATCAATGATCGGATTGACATGTTGCCAGGTGATTTCATCTTGCACGCCGCCTTGACGACTGTATTGCAGCAAACTGCGCGTGATATTACGGATCCGCTCAATTTGCAACAAGATGGCATCGATCTCTTCAGCAATTTGACTCGCCTGCTCACCCAGTTGAAAGCGGATCAATTCGGTATTACCTAAAATAACCGCGGTTGGATTATTAATCTCATGAGCGATGCCAGCTGTTAGCTCACCGAGTGCCGCCAGCTTTTCGTGCACCACTAATTTATGACGAGTTTGATTGAGTAAGGTAATGTGGTGCTCAAGCTGCGCGGTTTTTTCTTGCAAACTTGCCGTGCGCGATTGCACTTTTTCTTCTAGTTCATGTGCTGCTTGGACAATTTGTTGATTACCCAGTTGCAGTTGATCGAGCATATTATCGAACTGTTTGGCTAGCTGAGCGAGTTCGTGTTTATCGTCCAGCCCAATGTGACCGATACGTTGGTTCTTACCAAGTTGCACCATTTTCACCACTCGATGAATACGCTCAATCGGCCAAAATAGATCGCGCGATCCGCGATACACCAACCATCCAGAAGTGATTAATAACAGTATGGTGATGATCCCCACTTCCAACAAATTCGTCATATAGCGGGTTAAAAATGGCCACATGGGATAACCGGTGTACAACATGCCGATGGCGTTATGGTATTGATCGCGAATCGGCTCATACGCCGTGATATACCAAGCATCGTACACATAGGCCAAATTAACCCAGCGCTGACCTTGTTTCAGTACCTGCTGCAACACTTCTGGTGAGACTTGCGTGCCGATTGCTCGCCCAGTGTGCATGGTGCTGTCCAACGGTACATTGGTACTCACACGTAAGTCATCCAAAAACAGAGTTAAAGTGCCCATCGGGCGAAGCTGATCTTGATAAGTTGGATAAATGAGATCGCGAATTTGATCCACTAGCGTACTGCTGTTATTGAGCAGCAATCCACCATCGAGAAAACCGATGGTGTCGCCGAATTGATTGGCTACCGGGATCACCGTTCGACTGACTAAACCACGAGTTTCGATTTGCTGCGTGTTAAGCAGCGGGATTTGCGCTTGCTTGGCTAAATTCGGATCCAGCATTGCTAGCTGATTGGCGTTCAGTACATCAAAAAAAGACTCTCGCTTAGTAAGATCGAGATAGCGAAATTTTTGCTCAATGTTATCGACCCGCTCAAAACTGAGGAAATCTAAGCCATAGCGCGTTTTCTGTTGCTGAACCCATTGGGGCAAGGTATCAAGAGCTTCGCTTTGTTGCAGTCGCTGGCGAAAATCATAGGATTCGGCAAATGCTCGCACTTGGTGAGCTTGATTCTGCTGCAATAGCGTCACGCTATTTTGCGCCACAGCTAATCGTTCCTCGACATCCATTAAGGCACTGTTCCAAGTGTAATGCAGTGACCAATATAAGCTGATGGCAATCAGTGCCAATAGCGTCAAAATAATCGGCGCCGAGGTCAAAATCAGCAGTCGATAACGCACCGTCGTTTGAAAACGTTGTCGCCATTTTTGCCACCAGACCCATTTAGCTTTCATGGCTGGTCTCCCCGCTTTGCCACTCTTTGTACTTCCGTTCCAATGTCTTACGCGCTACGCCTAAATCGCGCGCCGCGGCCGATTTATTGCCCTCATGCAATGCCACCACCTGTTGAATATGCGCTTTTTCAACATCACGCAGCAGCCAGTCGACGGGATAGCCGATATGCTTGAGGTGCTCCGGCTTAACGTCATCCAGCGGTGCTGCAGGCTCAGCGATAAACTCTTGTGACATTGTCACAGGCTGTTCAGATTGGAGTGGTATACCATTTAATTCGCGCCAATAATGCGCAGGGGGTTTATCAAGCAGTAAGCAGCGCTCAATTAAGTTTTTTAGCTCACGAACATTGCCAGGCCAAGCATAATCTTGCATAGATGAAATATCTTCATAAGCCCATTTCGGCATTGGCATACCCAGTTCAGCACAGAGCATTTGGGTAAAAAACGGCCGTAGTTCATACAAATCTTGCTTACGTTCACGCAGTGGAGTGACTTGAATTTTGAGCACATTGAGCCGGTAGTAGAGATCGCCGCGAAAACGCCCCTGTTCCACTTCTTGTTGCAGATTACGGTTGGTAGCGGCCACCACTCGCACATCGACACTCACCTCTTTTTCCGAACCCACCGGGCGCAGAGTACGCTGCTCTAATACGCGCAGTAGAGAGGCTTGCATGGTCAGCGGCATCTCGCCGATTTCATCTAAAAATAGAGTGCCACCATTCGCCACCCGAAACAGCCCTTCACGACTTTTTTTCGCCCCAGTAAAAGCCCCTGCAGTATGTCCAAACAGTTCACTTTCCAGCAGCTCTGGCGCAATCGCGCCGCAGTTAATTGGAACAAATGGCCCCTGACGACCACTGGCTTCATGCAGCCCTCTGGCCACCAACTCTTTGCCCGTACCCGATTCGCCTTCAATCAGTACCGAAGCGCGAGACGGCGCAAATTGGACAATATGCTGTTTAAGTAACTCAGTTTGCGCCGATTTGCCGATAATTTGCGTGGTACAGTGGCGCTGCACATCGCGCTGCAAAGCATAGTGCAAACGCTGATGAAGACGTTTATCCATGCAGCGCTGGACGGCTTGCAGCATCTGTTCGAGATTAAAGGGTTTGAGGATAAAATCACTCGCCCCTAATTTGAGCGCACTGATCGCCGTTTCCAAATCCGCATAACCGGTCATAAAAATCACCTCGGCACGATGATTAGGATCGCTAAATGCCTCATCCCATTCAATGCCAGAACGCCCAGGTAAATTGATATCTAAAATCAGCAGATCATAATGTTGCTGACTACGCAGCGCTTCCGCGTCTTCGATACTGCCCGCAGAATCGACCCGAGAAAACCATTGGCTCAACGCTTTTTTCAGCACCGTTTGCATACCGACTTCATCATCAACAACCAACACGGAGAAAGCTTGATATAAGTGGGGTTGTTTAAGAGCTAAGACTGAGGACGACATAGAGAACTTCCATAACCGATTGAGACACAACGATGCAATACGCTAAACATAGCGGGTGGCTAAGCTGAGACATTTTGTCTCAATCGTACAGCAGAGTCATCGCTGGGCAGCAAATTCTGTGCTATCTGGCAGGATTTAAAAGTAAATTTGTCACTTAATCACTCAGAATGATGTTGGCATCCCATTTGCTATATACCTGTTTCACGTACACTTATTTTAATGCTTGATGGCGTACTGTGCTTAATTGGCACTCATCACATCGGCTCACAAGCTCTCCCATCAACAACTCAGTCATGGAATGTATTATGAAAAAAACCACGTTCAGTTTCGCTGCCGCAGCATTAATTCTAATCAGTTATTCGGCAACCAGTGCCGACGACACTCGTATTCGTCTTGCGACGACCACCAGTACTTACGATTCAGGCCTGCTCGATTACCTGTTGCCAAAATTTGAGCAAGATACGGGGTATAAAGTAGATGTGATTGCCACCGGGACTGGTAAGGCACTGAAAATGGGTGAAAATGGTGATGTCGATTTGGTGATGACCCATGCACCCGCAGCCGAAGCCAGCTTTGTGGCCGCAGGTTACGGCGTATTGCCACGCAAGCTGATGTACAACGATTTTGTCGTCGTTGGCCCTAAAGACGATCCAGCCAGCATCGCCGATCACAAGAGCATTGCACAAGTATTTGAAAATATTGCCAATAGCGGCGTAGTATTTATTTCACGCGGGGATGATTCCGGCACCCATAAAAAAGAGCTCACCATCTGGGCACAAAATAAAATAGAACCCAATTTCGGAGGCTACCGCTCTATCGGGCAAGGAATGGGACCTACGCTGAATATGGCCTCTGAAATGCAAGCTTATACCCTCACCGACCGTGGTACTTGGCTGGCTTATAACAATAAACTGGATCTCAAAGTGTTGTTTGAAGGGGATGAACAACTGTTTAACCCTTACCAAGTGATCATTGTTAATCCTGAGCGTTACCCGACCACACAATACCAAGCCGCGAAAGTGTTTAGCGACTGGTTGGTGGATCCTAAAGGCCAGCAGTTGATCAATCAGTTCACCGTCAATGGTCAAGCACTGTTTGTCGCTAATGCGGATAAGCAGTAAATCTCAATGAGTCTTTGGCAAACAACCCTTGATGCTTTGCATCTGTTGGTGAGTTTAGACCCTAAGCTATGGGAGATCGTGGCGGTCTCCTTTAGCGTTTCGCTCACCGCGATTGTATTGGTACTACTCCCCGCAGTACTGCTCTCTTTTATACTCGCCTACCGCGATTTTCGTGGTAAATGGGCCTTGCTTTCCTTGATCAATACCTTGCAAGCAGTGCCCACGGTCGTGATTGGCTTGTTGCTGTATATGCTGCTGTCGCGCGCCGGCCCGCTTGGCGATTGGAGAATGCTGTTTACTCAGCAAGCGATGGTGTTAGGCCAAGCGTTGATCTGTTTTCCGATCTTGGTCGCTATGATGCACGGCGCGTTGCAATCGACCGATCGCCGCGCACTTGAAACGGCAATCACGCTTGGCGCAACTCTACCAAGGCTGTTTGCAACCTTGATTTGCGAGGCGCGCTTTCCGATCATGGCGGCCACAATTGCTGGTTTTTCTCGAATTGTTACCGAGGTGGGCTGCTCGATGATGGTCGGTGGCAATATCATGGGCTTAACCCGCAATATTCCGACCGCCATCTCGCTGGAAAGTAACAAAGGTGCCTTTGCGCAAGGGGTAGCACTCGGTATCGTGCTATTGGCTCTCGCATTAGGGCTCAACGTATTACTCTCTTCTCTACGCGGCAAAGGTTACTTACGGACATAAGGAAATACCATGACGATAAAACTGACGGCCGAGCAGCTGGCCATGCGCTTTAAAGATCGCGTGCTATTTCACATTCCTAAGCTATCGATTGGTCCCAATGATGCGATTTACCTTAAAGGTGATAATGGAGTAGGAAAAACCACACTACTGAAAATTCTCGCAGGCCTATTATCACCAACCTGCGGTCAAATTCTGACGGGTAAACCATGGTGGCAGCGCTGGTATTTCACCTCAGCAACAAGCGACGTGGTTTATTTACATCAAACGCCCTACCTATTTGACGATAGTGTTTACCAAAATGTGGTGTATGGCATCCGCTTTAGCGGTTTATCAACCCATCAAAAACGCGCCCAAGTGATCACCGCCCTACGTATGGTTGGATTAGAAACCCTGGCCGACGAACATATTTCCGTGCTTTCTGGTGGTGAAAAGCAACGGGTGGCGATGGCACGAGCTTGGATCGTTAAACCTTCAATTTTATTGATGGATGAGCCCAGTGCATCATTGGATCAAGAATCTATCGCCAGATTGGTTATAATGGCGCAAGATTTATTAGCGCGTGGCGCGAGTTTAGTGATCACCAGTCACCAAACTAACGCTCTGACCGCTCTGTGTAACAAACAGTGGTGGATTAAAGATCGTCAACTGATTGAGTCACCTTTGCTGCAGATTGTGAAAGAAAACCATGATAACCACACAAGCACTTCCCACTCTTCAACCTTCAGACACTAGTTGGGTCATTCTCGCCGGCGGACAAGCCAGCCGCATGGGAGGACAAGATAAAGGGCTCATTTTGCTCAATGGCCAACCACTGATCCAGCATGTGCTCGACAAACTGGCCCCACAAACGCCGACTCTGCTGATCAACGCGAATCGCAACCAAAGCCAATACCAACAATTTGCTCCGGTGATTAGCGATGAATTTGCCGATTACCCAGGACCATTAGGCGGTATACATGCCGGCTTAACCCATGCTCCGACCGATTGGGTCGGTTTTGTGCCTTGTGATAGTCCATTAATTTGTGATGATTTGGTTGCCCGTTTCTGCCAAGCGGTACAGCCGGATAGTGAAATTTTAGTCGCTCATGATGGTGAACATCAGCAGCCGGTTTTTACTCTTTGGCACAAACGTGTGTTACCCAGACTCAGCGCCTTTTTAGCGCGTGGCGATCGCAAAATCATCTTACTTTATGATGAGTGCCATACCTGTTACGTCGATTTTAGCGATGCACCGAGCTGCTTTTTTAATTTGAATACGCCACAAGAGTTGGCACAATTTGGAGCGTTACACCCATGATTTGTTCTGCAAACCAGAATCCTCAACGCCCTAACCTGCCATTACTTGGCTTCGCTGCTTATTCTGGTACCGGAAAAACCACACTATTGGAAGCGTTGCTACCCAAATTGACTGCCGCCGGATTACGAATTGGCTTGCTCAAACATGCGCATCACGATTTTGATGTTGATAAGCCGGGTAAAGACAGTTATCGCTTGCGTAAAGCGGGCGCCTCACAAATGCTGATTGCTTCGCGCAATCGTCATGCTCTGATGAGCGAGACTCCGGATGCCGAAGCAGAATTTGATTATCTGTTGACACGATTTGATGCAACCAAGCTTGATGTGATTTTAGTGGAAGGCTGTAAAAACATCGCCTTTCCCAAAATAGAGCTGCACCGCACTGAAGTGGGTAAACCTTGGCTTTATCCTCATGATCAAAACATCATTGCGATTGCCGCTGATGAAATGGTCGAAACAGTTCTGCCACAAATGAATATTAATCATCTTGATGCGATCGCCGATTTCGTTCTTCACTATGTAGATCAGTGGCATGAACAGCAAACGCAGCTATCGATTGCTTCCGATGCCAAAAACCGTGTGGCGGCCTGTTGCGACAGCTTATCGCCTGCTTTTCTCTCTGTCGAACAAGCTCGCGAGCAGATCCTTGCGCTAATGTCGCCTGTCACAGAAACAGAATCGGTCGCGATTCAACAGTGCTATCAACGGGTTTTAGCCCGTCAAGTAGACTCGCCAATCAATGTGCCAGCCTATTGTAACTCGGCGATGGATGGTTATGCGTTACGTAGTGATGATCTTGAAAGAAACCGTTATCGTGTGGTCGCAGAAGTGCTGGCCGGCCGTCATTACCCGAAAACCGTTGCGCGCGGCGAAGCGGTGAAAATTATGACTGGCGCCCCCATGCCGCAAGGCGCAGATACGGTAGTGATGCGTGAACAAGCCACACAAAACGCTGAGATGGTGAGTTTTGCCGGTGCGAACATCCAAGCCGGACAAAACGTGCGCCAAGCGGGTGAAGATGTGGCACAAGGCCAAGCGGTGTTTCACTCTGGCCAACGTTTACTTTCTCCAGAAATGGGCATGCTCGCGTCACTGGGTTTTGCGCACGCAGAAGTTTTGCGCCCGGTTAAAGTGGCGATTTTCTCAACCGGTGATGAAGTGCAAGCTCCGGGCGTGGAGATTAAACCAAACTCTATTTTTGATGCCAACCGCTTTACCCTGACCGGGCTACTGCAATCACTCGGTTGCCAAGTGATCGATCTCGGCATCATTGAAGATGACGAAACCAAAATGATGCAATGGCTTGAGCAAGCTGCTGCACAAGCCGATGTGGTGATCACTTCTGGTGGCGTGTCGGTGGGCGATGCGGATTTCATCAAATCCGCACTGGAGAAACTGGGGCAAATTGATTTTTGGCGGATCAATATGCGCCCCGGCCGCCCACTGGCGTTTGGTCAACTGGCCGGCAAACCCTTCTTCGGTCTACCGGGCAACCCAGTTGCAGTGATGGTTTCTTTTATCAATTTTGTTGAACCAGCCCTGCGCAAAATGCAAGGTGAGCAAGGTTGGCAAGCGTTGAAAATCAATGCGATTGCGCTGGAAGATTTGCGCTCTCGCCAAGGCAGAACCGAGTTCAGTCGTGGCGTTTACGCTTTTAACACCCAAGGACAGATGACGGTACGAACCACGGGCAAACAAGGTTCTGGCATTTTACGCTCAATGAGTGAAGCAAACTGCTTGATTGAGATTGCTCCGGCGATTGATACGGTAAAGGCGGGTGAAAGCGTGACAATTATCCCACTTCAAGGCAGAATTTAGCCCGTTAATTTAGTGTTGAGAGAGAACCATGGCGCGTACCATCATCTACACCTACAAAAACCAAGAGAAAACCCTGACTTTCTCATACGAAAAGCATCACAACATTCATGAAGCGGTGGCTGAAGCGGAAGGCATTGATCTGAAAGAATTTCTGAAGATGGAGATGCAGCTAGAAGCGATTTCAGATACAAAATCGGTACGCAATTTCCGCGATAACCATTTTAAAAAATTGGGTTTTAGCTTAATCACTCTGCAACCGAAAGAAAACTTTGGCGTCGGCAAAAAACCAAAAGCGACTCGCTAAGCCAACAAGCTTTAGCGGTAACTTTAAAACATTCATTACCAAACGACTTGGAGCTGTAATTTCAAGTCGGAAGACTAAAAAGGGCTTGCACTGCAAGCCCTTAATTTATGGAGTCTATCTTCAATTTATTTAATGTTGAGGAAAGCAGCGCCACGCACACCGCCAGAGTCGCCATGTTTGGCTTTGACGATTTTCGGGCATTTTGCTACCGAAAGCAGATGCTTAGGTACACGCTTTGGCATTTCGTCATAAATCAGATCGTAGTTCGACAACCCCCCCCCTAACACAACGACGTGGGGATCATTGGCGGTAAAAATATTGCCAAAACATATCGCCAGCAGCTCCATAAAGCGCTCAACATGCTCAACGGCTTTGGCTTCACCCTCTTTCTGTGCTGTGATGATCTCAATCGCTTTTTTGTGTTCACCATAATAGTGTTCATACAACAGCTCAAAGCCACGACCAGAGAGATAATTATCCATGCACCCTTTGTTGCCACAGCCACAACTGAGTAACGGAGCGTTGTCGCCAAGATGGAACCAAGCATCGATCGGCAAACGCATATGGCCAATTTCACCAGCGACATGGTTACGTCCGGAAAATACTTTGCCTTGGTAGATCAAACCACCACCAAAACCAGTACCGAGGATCAACCCCATCACTGAGGGTGCATCCTTTAATTCATCATCCCACGCTTCAGAGAGCGCAAAACAGTTTGCATCATTCTCGATTTTGACCGTACGACCTAATTTTGCTTCGAGATCAGCGCGCAGCGGCTTACCTTTAGCGGCTGGCACGTTAACGGTCAGTACACAACCATCATCAGCATCTTCCATGCCTGGAATGCCTAATCCAACTGCGCCTTCGACACCAAATTGCTCATCATATTTGTGTACTAAACCAGCAATGGTATCCACCAATTTAGGGTAATCATCGGTTGGGGTTGCAACACGCTCAGTGGCGACTCGTTGTAACTGTGCGTTGAACGCACCAAATTCAATTTTGGTACCGCCAACATCAAAGCCGTAATACATGGCCTTCTCTCCTCAATTTCCTATCCCAGTCTTGGGGAAAAAATAAAAACACAAAAGTGAGGCGCATTATCCACCAGCTACCGCTTGCAGTCCGTGACAAAGCACGGATTTATCCAGCGAGCAGCACTGATTGCGCAACAAGTGACCAGTCACAATCAAGATTTAGCGATGATTTGTGGTTTGTTGATGAGCAATCCATGTCTGTAGTGCCGGCTTGGCATGATTGGGCTTATTGCGTGTTTTGCACATTAAGTAGGTTTCTTTGACCGCTTCAAACCACAGTTCTAACGTGGTGGCGGCGCTATGTTCCCCAAACATCGACAATACTAAACTGGCGACTTCTGCGGTGGCCAGATGTTGTTCATTGTCTGATTTGCGCATCATGTAACGCGACAAGCGTTCTGGCTCCACAGAAACCAGCGGCAATTGCGCCAAATACGGCGATTTGCGAAATATACGTTTCGCTTCACGCCAACTGCCATCAATCAACACTAACAGGGGTTGCTTACCAGCAAAATCGCTGGGGATTGGATTTAGCACGCGGCTTTTGTCTTGTTCCGTTTCGGCGGGGAAAATCAAAACTGGATAATATTGAGGATCCGCGATCAGAGCTAGCATCTGCGGATCGGGCTCAGTGCGGCTCCACTGATAAACATGGGTGGCTTTGATGGTATCGGCAATTAAACGCCCTGTATTACTTGGTTTAAACACTTCATTTTCCGATACGATCAACAGTACCGCTATTTGGCTATCAATCTCAGGCTGATGTGCGCACAAACAGTGGCTCACCTCTACCATGCAGTAAGCACAGCGTTTAATTTTGCCGCCACGAGCCAGAAATGGCTTAGTGGAACGCGCGAGGCGATATTGGTATAAGTGATGAAAGGCGTGGATTCTCATGGCGAGTGCAATTGACTGAAAAATGGCAGCGATTTTACTGAGCCACGCGGTTTTGTGCCAGTAAAGAATCGCGGTCTAATTGCGTCACACTAAACTAACGATGATCAGCGATTATTTTGTCACTGCGCTACTCACTACTCGACAGTGGCAAAATAAAGGCCGTAACTAAAGTGATCAGTTCAATTGATATTTATGCAGCATCGCTTGCTGATGACCGGCAATATCGGCCACTTGCTCAGCACTTTCTAACATCGCATCCAATTGGAATTTGGTTTGCTGCCCCTGATCAGAGATCTGAGTGACCGCTTGATTCACATCAGCAGTAGCACGCTGTTGCTCTTCGGTCGCAGCGGAAATCTGTGCGACTCGCGTACGAATATGCGCCACTGCACGTTCAATCTGGACAAAAGTGGTTTTCACCTCTTCACTCGATTGTAATGCAGAGATCATCTCATGGCGCGACTCGTCCACCGCTTGACGAGAACGGTTCGCGGAGCTAACTAGTTCATTCATCATATCGCGGATATTGGTGGTCTGTTTGCTGGTATCACTGGCCAGTTTACGCACTTCATCGGCTACCACCGCAAAGCCACGGCCTTGTTCTCCTGCGCGGGCGGCTTCAATTGCGGCGTTCAACGCCAGCAGATTGGTGCTATCAGCAATGCCACTGATCATATCGACCATTTCACGGATACGGGTAACGCGCTGATTAAGCTCAGACATCGCCGCATCATTGACATTTAAGGTATTTTCCAGCGCTTGTAAGCGTTGTTGGTTTTGTTCAACCACGGTTACCCCTTGCGCAGAATACTCTGCCGCTTGGCTAGAATCGCTGCGGCAATCATTACTGACCCCGGCGATTTCACGAATCGAGGCTTCCAACTGATTAATGGTGGCCGCCATCGCCAGCAAAGCTTGATTTTGCGCAGCCAAGCTGTGATTAGATTGCTCTGCCGAGCCATGACTCAATTCTGCAGTTTGATAAAGCGTTTCACAGTTACGGGTCACTAAAGCCAACGATTCATGAGTTGAGGCAATCACTTGGTTTAACTGCTGCGCTACATCTTGAAAATCTTTGGGCCCGACCAGCGCAAGTGAGTGATTGAGTTGATGCTGAGTCAATCGTTCAAGATGGCATCGGATATTGAACAGCGCACGGCCAATCCAGCGCCGCAGAGCAAACCACACCATCAAGATCGCCACGACTAAAAGCACCCCACCGGCTTGCACTATGTTTGTCACTGTAGCGATGGTCGCGCTGACCTCTTGTTTATCTTGCACAATCTGCTGCTGAGCCATAATCGACCATTGATTAAGTTGCGTGATCAATTGCTGTGCTGCAATAGAGGCATGAGCAAAATCGGTATTTTGTTGTTGGGCATCTTGCAGTTTATTGATGATTTGTTCGATAACAGCTTGGGCTTTAAAACCCTCTAACACCATAGCATAAGGGGCGGTTAAACTAGCGTACTCACTGATTTCTGGATACCACTCTTGGAAATCATCAAAGGCCAATGCTAAGCCCGCTTGGCGATTTCTCAGCTCTTGACGATATTGCTGTGCAACTTGTCTATCTTGTTCAATCAACAACAATAAAAATGCACTCTCCATCGCACTGGCACTGGCGGTAAAACGGTTGGCAGCATCCATCGCTTCTGGATTTTCTAACGCTAAAAAGGAGGCGATACGACTCATTTCTGGCCCAATCGAACTCAAGCCATAACGAAATTGCTGTGCTTGCTGATCGATCTGAACCGATTTGCTCAATTGGATTTGCTGTAACGAGAGGATGGATTGTGCTAACTGCTGAAAACGAGCAATCACATTTTGCAATGATGAGATCGATTCTTGCTGTGCGCTACCCTGCTGCTGAACATTTTGCAGTAAAAGCTCGATTTGATCACGGGCTTGCACATCCAGCCTTTGCCATTCAGCCAATACTTGGTTAAGTTCGGCTTCGCTTTGACTGCGCGTGCCATAACCAAGGTATTGCACTTGCTCCAGCAAATTTTGGGTTAACGCGGCATTATTGAGCGCAAAGGGTAACGCTTGCTCAGACAGTTGGCTAAATTGCGCGCCAACCCGCTGGATACCGCGCAAACTGGTGACAGATAATGCGATCATCAGTATGGTAATGCACAGCAACACTGCGCCAAGGGTTTGCGTTAAGGAAAGATTTTTTGTCAAAGCCATGTATGTGCGTCTTAAATTTGAGAGTCGACGTCATGGTAGGCAGTATCGATTGCAGTTTTATTTCATTTTTTTGTCAAAAAGGTGACTTATGTTGACGTTTAAGCCAACGTTTTCCCTATTTATTATGCTGATCTTAGCGGGGTGTAGTGCGACTCCACCGAAAGAGGCAGAGTTAACACCATCCACTTCAGTCGCCAATCAACCCGCAGCGAGCCATTTTTCGAATGTATTTAGTGAGTGGCAAGGTGTGCCTTACCGATTGGGTGGCAATAATAAACGCGGCGTGGATTGTTCAGCTTTTGTACAACAAGCTTACCGTGATGCATGGCAACTAAGTTTACCTAGAACCACGGTATCTCAAGCGCAAACCGGAACTCGGATTGCCCATCATCAAGCTCAGTATGGTGATTTGGTCTTTTTCAAAACCTCTCGCACTAATATTCATGTTGGAATTTATCTAGGCAATCAGCAGTTTATGCATGCATCGACCTCAAAAGGCGTCATTATCTCGCGCATCGATAATCAATATTGGGCGGCTAAGTTATGGCATTTCAGGCGAGTTGAAAACCCGCCATTGATGCAAAATTAAACCAGTGAGATGAGGAATTGGCCGCCAGCTAGTCGTATTTAGCTACCGCGGAATCAAATAAGTTTTTTACTAACGCGATATATTCATCTAAAAAAACAATCTGTTCATTAGTGGCAGGACGCAACCAAACACCAGCTAACACTTCACTTAAATCGTCGACTACTGCATCCGCTTCTTTTAATAATTGGAAGCGGACACTGGAATGCAGCTCTGGGTTTTGTTCAAAAATAGCCATAATGTTACTGGCCACCATATCGGTGATGACATCTTCAACACTTTCACTACCAGTATCCCCTTCTTGAGTAAATACATTGATATTAAATGAAAGATGTTCAATCAAGGCTAGGTAGCCATCGGTTTCTACAACCACATTTGTTCTCCATTTTACGGCTGCTGTTCGCCAGTTGATTTATGCTTGGTTTTATCATACTAAGCCATCGAATGTCATCTGCACAGAAGTAAACGTGAGTGATGAGATTCATAATCAAACTCGGCTGAAACCGATCAATTATCAGCCAGAATCATCTTGCTTAGAGATTTGTCATTTGATTATTGACATTTATGTACTGCACCCAATACCAATCTGACTGGGAACCTGATAGTACGAAAGTGAACATGATGATTTTATGCGTTAAATCACAGTTAGCGGTTTCTGTTGCTGCAATTTTTACTCAAGAGAGATTTATATATCAGGATAACCTTTTATATTATCTCGCTTGACCTACACTAACCAATAAGTAGAGTCAATAACCGAGGGCTTGAATTATGTGGCCAGCCATTATTCAACAACTATCTGAACAGATGGGCAAATCTTTTCACATCGTAGAAAAAGAGAAAGTGCATGGTGGTGATATTAACCAATGTTTTATGGTGAGCGATGGTATTGATCGTTATTTTGTGAAAGTGAACCAGCGTCAATTATTAAGTAAATTTGAAGCTGAAGTCGTGAGTTTGCGCATCATGCGTGAAACAAATACCGTGCAAGTACCTGATTACCTTCTGCATGGTATCAGTAAAAACCACGCTTATTTGGTCCTCAACTATTTACCGATAAAACCACTGGATGATGCGAAAAAAAGCTATCAATTGGGGGTTGAACTGGCTCATTTACACCGTTGGGGTGAACAAAAAGAGTTTGGTTTCGATATTGATAACTATATTGGTACCACGGTGCAGCCCAATCCATGGCACAAAAAATGGCCGCTGTTTTTTGCCGAACAACGGATTGGTTGGCAGCTACAATTGCTGCAAGAAAAAGGGATTGTACTGATCAATATTGATGAGTTTGTAGAACTGATCAAACAGCGTTTAGCCAATCATTCACCACGCCCATCGCTATTGCATGGCGATCTGTGGTTTGGCAATGTTGCCCATTCGGTCAATGGACCTTTATGTTTTGATCCCGCCTGTTATTGGGGCGATCGAGAGTGTGATATTGCGCTGGCCGAATATTTTGGTGGTTTCCAGCCGGAGTTTTTTCAAGGCTATGAAAGTATCTGGCCACTGGATTGGGGCTATGAAGAGCGCAAAGATATTTATAACCTCTATCATCTGCTCAACCATTACAACCAGTTTGGTGGTCACTATTTAGCTGAGGCTCAAAAATTAATTGATAAGATTTTAACTTCATAAATCAATCTAGGTTATTACTCGATAAGCCGATTTTTTGATCGTTAACATGCAGACAGCTCTTAGAGCGCCATAACTTGGCGCTCTTTTTATTACGGTTCTTTCCGCACATCAACGAAATAGTGCCACGCACCCGCTCCCTTACACTCCTCACTTATCACTTATCACTTAACGATTAATCAGTTATCTCAGTTTTTAATGGAGCTTAGTATCACATTTCATTATCATGCGCCGATTATCATACGTTAAGTCTACCGACTGTAGCGTTTAGCCTCTTTTGGCTTTTCCCCTTTGGAGAACTCTGTGCATCGCTACCAACAAGAAGCCTCAAATTTAATTAAACTTGCCACACCGGTGCTGATTGCATCAGTTGCTCAAACTGGAATGGGCTTTGTCGATACTGTCATGGCAGGCGGTGTCAGTGCGCTGGATATGGCAGCGGTTTCAATTGCTGCGAGTATTTGGCTCCCCTCAATTCTGTTTGGCGTTGGACTCCTGCTGGCATTAGTCCCGGTGGTAGCACAACTGAATGGTGCTGGGCGTCAACACAAGATCCCATTTGAAGTACAGCAAGGTTTAGCCCTCGCACTACTGATTTCGATCCCGATCATCGGTGTATTATTTCAAACGCAAGTGATCATTCAATTTATGAATGTGGAACCAGCGATGGCAAGCAAAACCGTGGGTTATATGCATGCGGTCATGTTTGCGGTGCCAGCCTATTTACTATTTCAAGCGCTGCGCAGTTTTACCGATGGTATGTCACTGACCAAGCCCGCCATGGTGATTGGATTTATTGGCTTGCTGCTCAATATTCCGCTGAACTGGATTTTTGTGTACGGCAAATTTGGTGCGCCATCATTAGGTGGGGTTGGCTGTGGGGTTGCTACTGCGATTGTGTACTGGATCATGCTGTTTTTGCTGCTGTTTTATATCATGACTTCTCAACGGCTGGCGCAGGTAAAAGTCTTTGCCAGTTGGCATAAGCCACAACCCAAAGAGCTGATCCGACTATTTCGCTTAGGCTTTCCGGTCGCGGCGGCACTGTTTTTTGAGGTGACCTTATTTGCGGTGGTGGCACTGATGGTGGCTCCGTTAGGTTCAACTGTCGTGGCGGCGCACCAAGTGGCACTCAACTTCTCTTCTTTGGTCTTTATGTTCCCGATGAGTATTGGCGCAGCGGTTTCAATCCGTGTTGGGCACAAATTGGGTGAGCAAGATAGCCAAGGTGCGGCGATTGCCGCCAATGTAGGTCTGCTGACTGGCTTAGCCACTGCATGTATCACCGCGTTACTCACGGTGCTATTTCGAGAGCAGATTGCTTTGCTGTATACCGAAAACCAAGTGGTGATCACTTTAGCCATGCAACTATTATTACTCGCTGCGATTTATCAATGTATGGATGCGGTACAAGTGGTTGCGGCTGGAGCACTACGCGGTTACAAAGATATGACGGCCATTTTCTATCGCACTTTTATCGCTTACTGGGTACTGGGCTTACCTATGGGTTATATTTTGGGCATGACCGATTGGCTAACTGAACAACCATTAGGGGCTAAAGGGTTTTGGCTCGGCTTTATCATTGGCCTTTCTGCCTCAGCCTTGATGTTAGGCCAACGGCTGCGTTGGATCCAAAAACAAACGATCAATACCCCACTCGCAGTCGGCCACTAGTTCAGCAAACTTTCATCAGGCCAGCACTCACCAGTTGGCCTGATAGAGTTCAAATTCTGTCATCTCTTGCCTAACTGGGCTAGGCCGCGAAAGCAGATTTAATGGTTTTCTCTGATCCGGACAAAGCGCGCAAATCTTGGCTTGCCCTCACTCGTTACCCCGTTATAACGATAAGTCACTAAACTACCCATTTCCGGTGGCGCAGCACGCTCCTGATCACTAAATCCGCTGCCGATATAAAACTCGATTCCATCGACGCCCCGCACCAAAATCGAGCCCATTTGACCATGATATTTACCCGTGCCTAAGCGATAACCGATCACGGTAGCTTCCGCATCTTGGTATTTTTTCAGTTTGAGCAAAGTATGACTACGTCCAACGTGATAGCGAGTATCAATTTTACGCAGCATCACGCCCTCCCCCGACTGCTCAAGAATCTCATCCAGATAAGCGGTGAGATCATGCTCTGATTGGATGGGCGTCTGCGTCACATATTGAATGTAGGGCTGATTAACATCGCGGACTAATGCCACCAAATGATCGTAGCGCTGCCGATAATCGCCGGCGGTTTGTGGCAAATCAAACAGCATAAACTGAATGCGTCGCCAAGCAGCTTCCGCTGGTTGCTTATCTAAAACGGTTTGTTGTACCAATGAAAAATTGCCACGGCCCGCCCACAATTCACCTTCCAATGCATAAGGGGGGAGTGATTGGGTAAACCATTGAGGAGCCGAGATCGGTTTGCCGCTACGGGTTATCAACTGCTGGCCGGTCCAAATCGCACGAATACCATCGAGTTTTTCACTCTTCCAGTAATCTTCAAGATTGATGCCGGGTTGATAATGTTTAGCAAAGGTGAGCGGGATAGCGGAGTGCGGCTCATCGTTAGCTGCAGTGTGCTGCGCCAGCAAGATTGCCGCAGCAATGAGTGTCAGTCGAATTAGCATGGTCATCTCCTTGATGAGTAAGCTAATTCATTCTGATCAGCCGAGGAGATGGGTAACAGTTCGATCCGCTCATGCTGCGAAGCAGTTCATTAAATCCCGCTATTGAGTCGCTGGCATGTTACATCTCAGCTTGCTCAAACCAGCAATTCTATACACCACCTGCCATCAATTAAAAGGTTGCAACTATCGTTTTAAACATTTGATCTAGATTGCGCTTGCCGCAAGTGAGAGAGATATTTAATCCATTGTTTCGCACTGTCGGAAGCTTGCAGAGTGTCGGCGCGCTTAGCTTGCAGTAATGCAGCCTCTAACTGATTCAACTTATACAAAGCGCGGGTTTTTGCCAACGCCACTTGTGCTTGTTGATCAGGCTCCTTGACCAGCTCAAGCTCTGTTAATGCTTGCTGATAATGCCCTTCTTGCAATAACAACTGAGCGACTTGCCAATGATATTTCGCCTCTTGTTTGGCCGCTAAGCGCCAAGTGGCGATCGCTTTATCCCACTCTTTCGCTCTCTGCCAATAGATGGCGCGTTCAGTGATTAGTTGCTGATTACTGGCGGCATCCTCTAAGCTGTCTAACACTTGCGCGGCACGTTCCGGCACTCCATGCTGAGCGTAGAGTTGGGCCAGTAAACGCAAATCTTGCTGGGTCAGTTCTACTTGCTGTAGTTTCGCCAACGCGAGTGTGCTCAATGCATGTTTAGGCTGGCCGACACGTAATTCCAAACTGACTAATTGACGCCACCACTCGCTTTTTTGCGGTTCGAGCACCAATAATCGCTT
Source organism: Vibrio misgurnus (assembly GCF_029635775.1). Lineage (NCBI taxonomy): Bacteria > Pseudomonadati > Pseudomonadota > Gammaproteobacteria > Vibrionales > Vibrionaceae > Vibrio > Vibrio misgurnus. The sequence continues at coordinate 1,290,643 of NZ_CP113241.1, forward strand.
TAAACTGCGGATTGCAGGCTGCCAGCGTTCTAAATTGAGTTCGGCACCCAATTGCAGCGAAAGCGGCAACACGGCATCTTGCGGTGCATACTGGGCAGAGTGTCCTACGGCTTTGAGCACCGCGGGCCACTCTTGCAACTGGAAATGTAACTGCGCAACTCGCAGCCAAAGATCTGCGCCATTTTGCTCACTTGGAATCGCTGCGGCCAGTTGATAATAATGTTGAAGCGCTGGACGATATTGCTGCTGGCTAGTTAACAAATCCGCCAGCATTTTACGCGTGGTCCACGCTTGCTGATCTTGCAACTCATCACTTTCAACCGCCAACTTGAGTGAGCTGATCGCGGCTGGGATCTGATCATTTTGCCAATAAAACACTCCCAACATCCGCGCTACATAGGCCCGATCATAACTACGGCTGATTTCAGTTTGCTTAAGAACTTGGATCGCATCATTGATCTTATTCTGCTGTGCCAACTGATTGGCTTGCATGACTCGATTGGCCGTGTAGGGACTTAATTCAGCGGCATAACTGGCGACTGAGAAGCAAGACAGCAATAAATAACTTAAAATTCGTCGTTTCATTGGTTTAGTTTAAACTCCAGTCGAACCGTCTGGCCTAATTGGCTAACCGCTTTACCATCAACCATTTTCGGTTGATATTTCCAGTTACGCAGTGCCATCATCGCTTCGCGCTCAAAATAGCGTTGTGGGTTAGCTTCCACCACTTCGATATCTCGCGTTTTACCGAGTTCATCAATACTAAAACGCAAAATCACATAACCTTCCACTCGACGTTGTAACGCTCTGGCTGGATAGTTTGGTTCGACCCGATGCAACGGCATCACTTGCTGATTAACCGAGAACTCACCAAATTGTGGTGCGTTGACCGCCACGCCTTGGATAGCGGTACTAAGGTTTAAATTGACCTGTGGATTGAGCGATGAGATCGCTAACGCGGTCGTTTGTTGCGCTTTCGCAGGTGCTTGGGTGGGAATTTCTGGCACTGGCGGCGGAGGTGGGACACTGCGCTGTCTGCGCTGTACATCTTGCTCTTGCTCAACCATCACCATCGCAAAGCTCAGTGCCGCCGTCGGCTTGGCAATACTTTTTCCACCGTGATCAACCATCCAAGCCATCAAACTAAACAGAGCCAGCGTGACAGCAAGGGCGAGCGGGCTCGCCAGCAGTAAGCGTCCCATTAAGATGGCTCCGCCGCTAACGCAATACTTTTCACCCCTGCACCTTTGGCGGCATCCATCACTTTAACCACGGTGCCGTTAAACGCATGCTCATCAGCTTGGATAACTAAAGAGGCTTCCGGTTGATCAAGCAGTAAATGCTCTAACGTAGCTTGCACTCGTTCAACATCCACTTGACGTTTATCAATGTAGATATCGTTGGCAGCAGTAATCGCCACAAAAATCCCCGCTTGTTTTTGGCTAACCGCGTGGGCGGCGGTTGGGCGATTGACTTCCACTCCAGATTCACGCACAAAGGAGCTGGTAACAATAAAGAAAATTAACATGATAAAGACGATGTCGAGCATCGAAGTCAGATCGATCTGTGCTTCATCTTGCTTTGACGTTCTACGCCCGAGTCTCATGATTGGCTCCTTAACGCTTGTTCTAATTTCATTTCTAATCGACGACAGGTTTTACTTAAACGAGCGTGTACAAACAGTCCGGCTAATGCCGCGACCATACCGGCCATAGTCGGTAGAGTCGCTAGCGAAATTCCCGAAGCCATTAATTTCGGATCGCTACTGCCCTGAGTGGCCATCACATCAAACACCGAGATCATTCCCGTTACCGTACCTAGCAACCCCAACATCGGGCAGATGGCCACCAACACCTTAACCAAATTAAGGTTTTGATTTAAAGCGTTATGAGCCTCACCCAACCACTGTTGACGAATCGAATGGGCAAACCAACTGTGTTGATCCGCGCGCTGTTGCCATAACCCAACCCAGTGTTGACGCTGTTTTGGAAAGGTCAGGCTCAAAAACAGCAGCCGCTCAATCACCAACAACCAACACAGCAACACCACCGCCGCTAACCACCAAAGTACGGCCCCGCCTTGTGCCATAAATTCGGCCAACGGCTGCCAGTAATCCAACAGCCAAGAGAATGCTGAATTCATCACGCCCCCTTATGCGGCCGATCCAACTTGAACTGGCGATGAAGTCACACAATCGCGTTCAGCTTGTTGTGCAACTAGACCAATACCTTGTTTTTCCAAAATATTACGAATCGCCTCAGCTTGAGCACTGAGAATATTGTGGGCCAGCAACAGCGGAATAGCCGCAATCAGACCTTCAACCGTGGTGACCAGAGCCATCGAAATCCCGCCCGCCATCACTTTCGGATCGCCATTACCAAATTGAGTGATCACTTGGAAGGTTTCAATCATGCCTGTTACTGTACCAAGCAGACCCAACATTGGCGCTAAAGCCGCCAACAGTTTGAGCATTGATAAACCGGTTTCCAGGTGATTTTGTTCATCAACAACCGCTTCTAATAGGCGTAGTTCAAGCGCTTCGACACTGCGTTGCTGCTCTTTGTTGTAAACCGCTAAGATGCGACCGAGTGGGTTATTACCTGGCTCAGCAGGATTTTTTAGCTGTGCGGTGATTTTGTGGCGCAAAGTAAGCAGTACCATGCCACGATACAGGGCAATTATCAGTCCCACGCCGAGCAAGACTAAGATTACATTACCAATGACCCCGCCAGCTTGCAGACGCTGACTTAGTGTCGGCGTAAGAGCTAATTGTTCTAACAGTAAACCGCGTGTGGGGTCAACATTCATAGTGACAACGTCACCATCAGCCAAGGATTGAATACGCGGCAAGCTCGGAAAATGGCTTGGCAGTTGTTGATAACTGACCGCTTGTTGGCGCGCATTGTCCCACTTGACATAACCTTGATCGGTGATCAGTCCAAATGAGCCTAAACGCAGTGCCGCGACAGATTGTGCTTGCCCTTGCCCAGAGAGCCAATTCAACTGAGTTGGCTGAACTTGGCCACTGGCTTGGATTTCCGTGCTGAGCGCTTGCCATAAACTGCGCAGTTGGGTCATTGAAGGCAAGGTTTTCGCCGCCACCACTTCCTCGATGGTTTGCTGTTCGGCACGAGTGTGAACCCCAGTCACCGATTGAGCTAACTCGCTTTGTAGCTGCTTGGCATTTTGGCGCACGACACCAAACATTTCCCCTAAGCTGCCTGTTTCAAGACGCAACGTTTCTTCCAGTCGCGCCAAGCTATTTTCGTTAGTACTAAACTGAGCCGCTAATGCATCGGCCTCTTTTTGTAAGCGACTGCGCTGTGCATTCAATTCTGCTTTAGCAGCTTGTAACTGCTGCTCGGTTTGGGTAAAGCCCGCTTCGCGCTGCTGATTATGTTGCTGCTGCTGAGTTTTGCTCTGTGTGGCTTTCTGCACTAGGTTATCATTGGCGATAGCCGAGCTGATCCCCAGCATCAATGGCAAACTCAGGGCCAGCGCCAGTCTCGTGTGTTTCAACATCATTATTTTGTCTCCGCCACAGTCAAAGAGACCGGTAAATTCAATAAGGTAGGTGCAATTTGCTGTTGTGCCAGTTGGTAGGCGGCGGTCAAATCGCGCTTGTGCGCCTCTGACAATGACTGCCACTGCTGCGCTTTGGCATTCCAGTTCCAAAACTGTTCACCATCTAAACTGCGTGCCAACAGCACTAAACGGCCTAAATACAGCACATCAACTTGTACTTGTTGCCCTGACGGTAAGGTAATGGGTGCAGAATAGGTACCGAGCTTGTTACCGTAATCCAGCTCGATTTGGTACGCCTCTAGAATGCGGCGGTATTTTTCCGCATCACTCACATCGGCACGCGGCATCAGCGCTCGTAACGTTTCAATCCGTTGTTGACGAGCGGCGAGACGGATCGGTTTATCTTGTGCAACCCAATCTTCAAGTCCCTCAATCATGTCATACATCAAAGGAACTATGCCTTGGCGGGTACGCTTAATCTCTTCGGTCTGCAGTGCCAGGCTGGTCATCTCTTGTTGCTGATTAGCCACCAGAGATTGCAAATGATCGCGATACACCTGCAAATTTTTTACTTCTTCGTTTAACTGCTCAATTTCTGCGCGCAGCACTAGGCTCTTTTCCGCACTGCGGTCAATTTTTTGCTGACTGTGCGCCGCAGCTTGATGGGTACTAGTTTGGATCGCTTGCGCCTGATCGAGCGAAGCCGCGTGCACAGGCAAGCATGCCGAGGTACAAGCGATTAAGAGACATCTTTTCATGAGTTGAGCTTAGCCGTTTAAGGAATAGTCGTAATTCTATTGAGAAGCGCTCTCATTATCAACCAAACTTGATGCATTGTTGCGGTTTATTGACAAATTAACGCTACCATCCACTCCAGTGAACTGTGCGGGTTAGTTGCAGACAAAAGCCAATTAGAGCGCTATGCTCCGGTGGTCAGTGGTGAACTGCCGGAAATGGTTCGGCTGTTTATTGATCAAATAACGCCTATTTTTCAGCAGTTGGCAGTGTTGCACCACGTCGAACTTATTGAATCGTGATTTGAGCGTGATCCTCACTAAGGAAGCATAATGCCTTCTATCATCGTCGGCCACCGTGGAGTGGCCGGTAGCTATCCAGAAAATACCCGCGTCAGTGTACAAGCTGCAATCAACCTTGGCTTATCTTGGGTTGAAGTGGATGTGCAACCGACCAAAGATAATATACTTGTGGTGTGCCACGACCATACGCTTGACCGTTGTAGCAATGGCAAAGGTCGCGTTGATGAGTACACACTTGCTGAGTTACAGCAGTTTGATTTCGGTGCTTGGTTTGATCCCGGTTTTTCAGCAGAACCTATTATGATGCTGGAAGAGCTGCTTGAGCTGGCGGCTGAGCATGATTTAGGGCTAAATATTGAAGTCAAAGTCGATAGGCATGATGTGGCCAGCGTGGTGCAAAACCTGAAAGCCCAACTTGACCAAAGCCCACTGGTTGCCGACAAAATCTTACTGTCGAGCTTTAGTCACGAGATTATTTTGCAGCTACATCAGCACTGTCCGGGCTATAGATTAGGGATATTGAGCGAGCGGTTAACGCAGCGCGATCGGCAGGTACTCAAGCAGGTAAATGCGTTTAGCTGTAACCTTAACTACCGATGGATCACCGAAAAGCATATTCGGGATCTGAAAAATGGCGGTTACCAGATCTGGTGTTACACCCTCAATCAAGTGGATAAATTTCGTTATTTGGACAAAGTGGATGCGATTTTTTCTGACTTTCCAGAGCGCTTTATCAACTAGTTTTCCCGCTGAATGAATTTCAGCAAAACGCCCATACAAATGGGCGTTTTTCATGGTTTCACTTCGGTAACTCAACCTTTTTACTCAAAAAAAGCCTTATCCACCTTAATCACCACTTTACGTACCGGCTCACCCTCGCCTTCTACCGCTATCAATGGGCGATGCGGTTGACCGGGATAAAACACAATGAAATCCCCGGCCATCAAATCGACAAATCGCTCTTCGGCCAACTGTTCACTGAATGCCAGATCGCGGCTAGCTAATTGATCATCATCCAACCCATTAAATGGAGCCAGACTGTAACCAAAACGTTCGCGACCTTGCAGCACAATTTGTACATCCAAATAACGGGCATGGCATTCACTGCGACGCTGTGCCAATGGCTGAGTGTGATCTTCCATCACCAGAAAAAAGGCGGTATCACCTTGTAGCTCATACTTACCTGTCGCGAGCGGAGTCGCTACGCGCTGTATCACTTCGCTGATCAACGTTTGCAATTTGGGTGATAGTGCAGCGCAAAATTGGCGCTGAGAGATCTGACCAATAAACATCATGTTTTCCTTATACTGAATACGATTCGAAGTTATTGATACTGCGCGCCAGCGGCAGCAACAAAGGCCATCTCAACCCTATAGGCCGGATCCGCCAATTCTGCTTTAACACAGGCACGGCTTGGCGCGCAGCCGACCGGGAACCAAGCATCCCATATTTGGTTAAGCCGTGGCAATTCAGCAAAATCGGTGACATAAATCGTGACCGAGAGAATGCGTGTGCGATCACTGTCAATTTTGGCCAATTGGCGCTCTGCCTGCGCCAAAATCTGCTCGACTTGGCCTTGCATGTCTGCCGAACTGTCACTGTCCGCCACTTCGACAAAGTGAGCAATACCATTAAAGACAGTAATATCAGACCAACGTGGGCCAGGATTAATGCGGTGTATGGTCATCAGTAATAATATTCCGTTGTTTTGGTTGATATTTTATCTAAACTTAACCCGTTTACACACTGAGTGCTAATGTCGATTCACGGGAGATCAATTGCCCCTGATAGAGTCGATGCTGCGCGGGTTGTTGCTTCTTATTGGCAATTTCAATCGCCAGAGCCATCGCCTGTTCGGTTAAATCAACGATGGGCAAACTGACACTCGATAAACTTGGGATCGCGAAAGCGGCGGCAGGTTCGTTATCAATCCCGATGATACTCATCTGAGTGGGAACCGCGATATTGTGCTCATACATAGCACGTAGCGCACCAAGCGCCATATCATCGTTACAGGCAAACACCGCGCTGATCGTCAGCTTACGCTGTAACAATTGCTGCATCGCCTGATAACCCCCAAGCAAAGTGTTATCCCCTTCTACACTCCATGCTGAATTGAGGGTTATCTGATGTTCCGCCAATGTTTGTTGATAGATTTGATGGCGAATTTTGCCCGTTTCACTGTTCAATGGCGAACTAATACAGGCAATATGACGATGGCCTAAGCGTAATAAATGCTGCATCGCTAATTGAGCAATTTGTGCTTGATCAAGCGCAAAACTGTGCAGTTGAGGATGCGTTAAATGACGATTAAGAATAACTAATGCCGGAGAGTGCTGTTGCAATTCTAGCAACTGCGCCTCACTTAAGTGACGACTGTAGAGCAAAATCGCATCGCAGCGCTGGGCAGCTAATGTTGCCACCGCTTCTGCCTCACCTTGCGCACTGTTTTTGCTGTTTACCACCAGTAATTTTTTGGCTGCTTGCTGCGCACCATGCTCTGCTGCATATAAAATCGAACCAAAATAACTGCTTTCAAACTGTGGTAACACTAAACCAATCGAGTGGCTGATATTGGTGGCAAGCGCTTGAGCTAAACTATTTGGTTGATAATCAAGCTGCTGAATGGCACTTAATACCGCTTGACGTGTTTGTGCTTTCACTTGCCCGGTATCATTAAGTACTCGCGATACCGTCGCTTTAGATACCCCCGCCAATTTACACACATCATTTATGGTTGCCATCACAATCCTTAATCATTAACGGCGACCCTAAGGTCGCCGACACTGTTTAGTTAAAGCTTTTCACCGTTACTAGCAATCACTTGTTGATACCAATAAAAGCTCTTTTTCTTAGCGCGAGCCATCGTGCCACTGCCATCGTCATGTTTATCCACATAGATAAAGCCGTAACGTTTTTTATATTCACCGGTGGTGAAAGAGACACAATCGATACAGCCCCAAGGAGTGTACCCCATCACCTCAACCCCATCATAATCTATCGCTTGTTTGAGCGCAGTAATGTGTGCAGATAAGTAGTCAATCCGGTAATCATCGTTGATCGAACCATCCGCTTCCAGCTCATCTACTGCACCAAGGCCATTTTCTACCACAAAAATCGGCTTTTGATAACGCTCGTATAACTCGGAAAGCGCATAACGCAGGCCTTGAGGGTCAATCTGCCAGCCCCAATCCGAAGCAGGAAGGTACGGATTTAAGCGGCTAGCACCAAACATTGAGGTATTTTCACTCTGTTGCACTGGCTCGGCAGACACAATGTTGCTCATGTAATAGCTGATCGCTAAATAGTCGGCACAACCTTGGCGCAGGATCTGTTCATCGCCCGCTTGCATCGCAACCTCAATCCCTTTGCGTTGCCACTCTTTGCGTAGATAGCTGGGGTAAGCACCACGCACTTGCACATCACTAAACAGGTATTTCTCACGCATCAATTCTTGAGTTAACAGTACATCTTCAGGGTGTGACGTCGCCGGATAAAGCGGCATCATATGGATCATACTGCCAATCTTAAACTCCGGATTAATCTCATGCCCCAATTTTACCACTAACGCACTAGCAACAAATTGATGATGCAGTACTTGATACAACGCCTGCTCTGGATGAGCTTGCTCGGCATACAGCATCCCTGAATTGCAATAGCCAAAGATTGGCAATGCCCAGTTCCGCTGGTTATTGATTTCATTGAAGGTGATCCAGTATTTCACTTTGTGCTGATAACGCTGCATCACTACTTGGGCAAATTTTACAAACTGATCAACCAACTCACGATTGAGCCAACTGCCATACTGCTTGACCAGATGTAATGGCATCTCAAAATGTGACAGCGTAATGACAGGTTCAATCTGGTACTTCAGCAGTTCATCAAACAAATCATCGTAAAATTGTAGGCCGGCTTCATTCGGCTCAGCCTCATCGCCATTCGGGAAAATTCGCGTCCACGCAATTGAGGTACGGAAACATTTGAAACCCATTTCTGCAAACAGGGCAATATCTTGTTTATAGTGATGATAAAAATCGACGGCTTGATGATTAGGATATAACTCATCATTCATAATTCCATCGGTGATACGACGTGGAACTTGATGTGCGCCACACGTCAAGACATCGACAATACTGACGCCTTTGCCACCTTGATCCCATCCGCCTTCAACCTGATGCGCCGCCACCGCACCACCCCACAAAAAATCCTTATTAAATATAGATTTAATCATGAAAACCTCTTTCTTATAGCATCAGACATCGATCGTTAATCGGTTCAAATTATCAGCACTATATCGCAAAAAAACACAAAATGTAACCGGTTTCTGTAACCGGTTTCTGTAATAAATGATAGAAATATGAACAAGATCAATATCGCCTATCACAACTATCGACAATTCTAATTAGTGTTACCGTAAAATAACGTCTAGACTCAAAACGTTAACCAAAGGTTGGTATTTATTCGAATACCCTTCCATTTTACTTTTCGAATCAAACATTCAATAACGCTAAGCAAGGAGCAATAGAATGGATAACCATAAAACGGGTTCAAGCGGTCAATGTCCGGTGATGCATGGCGGCTTAACTTCGGCCAATCAGTCTAATATGGATTGGTGGCCACAAGCGCTCAACTTAGACATTCTTCACCAACACGATAGTAAAACCAATCCACTCGGAGCAGAGTTTAATTACCGTGAAGCACTGAAAACACTGGATGTCACCGCTCTAAAAAACGATCTCAAAGCTTTAATGACCAATAGCCAAGATTGGTGGCCAGCCGACTGGGGACATTATGGTGGCTTAATGATCCGTATGGCTTGGCACTCTGCTGGTACTTACCGTATTGCTGATGGTCGCGGTGGTGCAGGTACTGGTAACCAGCGTTTTGCACCACTCAATTCATGGCCTGATAACGCCAACTTAGATAAAGCACGTCGCTTGCTGTGGCCGATTAAACAGAAATATGGCAATAAAATCAGTTGGGCTGACCTGATGATCCTAGCCGGTAATATGGCTTATGAATCAATGGGGCTAAAAACCTTTGGTTTTGCTTTTGGCCGTGAAGATATTTGGCATCCAGAAAAAGATATTTACTGGGGTTCGGAAACCGAGTGGTTAGCCAAATCTGGTGGTGAAAATAGCCGTTACTCAGGCCAACGTGACTTAGAAAATCCGCTCGCGGCAGTGATGATGGGCTTAATCTACGTTAACCCAGAAGGGGTTGACGGTAATCCAGATCCACTCAAAACTGCGCAAGATATGCGCGTCACTTTTGCTCGTATGGCGATGAATGATGAAGAAACGGTTGCTTTGACTGCCGGTGGCCATACAGTGGGTAAAGCACATGGTAATGGTAAAGCGTCGAACCTAGGGCCCGATCCAGAAGCGGCCGATCTGCATGAGCAAGGTCTAGGTTGGAACAACCATACTAGCCGTGGTGTCGGTCGGAATACGGTCACCAGTGGTATTGAAGGCGCATGGACCACTCACCCAACCCAATGGGATAATGGCTTTTTCCATTTACTGTTGAGCTACGAATGGCAATTAACTAAGAGCCCAGCTGGTGCATGGCAGTGGGAGCCGATCAACATCAAAGAGCAAGATAAACCAGTTGATGTGGAAGATCCGAGCATTCGCCATAATCCAATGATGACCGATGCGGATATGGCTCTGAAAATGGATCCTGAATATCGCAAGATTAGCGAGCGCTTCCATAAGGATCCCGCTTACTTCTCTGACGTATTTGCCCGCGCGTGGTTTAAGCTGACTCACCGTGATATGGGGCCGAAAGCGCGTTACTTTGGTCCGGATGTGCCAGCTGAAGAGCTGATTTGGCAAGATCCCGTCCCTGCAGGTCGTAAAGATTATGATGTGCATGCCGTGAAAGCCCAAATTGCGGCTAGTGGTCTTAGCATCAGTGAAATGGTCAGTACCGCATGGGATAGCGCACGAACTTTCCGCGGTTCAGATAAACGCGGTGGCGCTAACGGTGCACGTATTCGCCTTTCACCACAAAAAGATTGGCAAGGTAATGAGCCTGTACGTCTAAACAAGGTGCTGAATGTACTGGAAAAAATTGCGGCACAATTTTCTATCAGTGTTGCCGATACGATTGTGTTGGCGGGTAACGTTGGGGTAGAACAAGCGGCTAAAGCGGCAGGTGTTAACATCAGCGTACCGTTTGCGCCAGGACGTGGTGATGCTACCCTCGCCCAAACCGATGTCGCCTCATTTGAAGTACTTGAGCCATTGGCAGATGGTTTCCGTAACTGGCAAAAACAACATTATGTGGTCAAACCGGAAGAGATGTTGCTCGATAGAGCACAATTGATGCGTCTCACCGCGCCAGAAATGACCGTGTTGATTGGTGGGATGCGCGTGCTTGGCACCAACTACGCGGGCAGCCTGCATGGCGTATTTACCGATCGCATCGGTACCTTGAGCAACGATTTCTTCGTTAACCTCACCGACATGCAATACACTTGGAAACCAACCGGTCGTAACTCTTACGATATTGTTGAACGTAAAAGTGGTAAAACTAAGTGGACCGCAACACGGGTTGACTTAGTGTTTGGTTCTAACTCGATCCTGCGAGCTTATGCAGAAATGTACGCTCAGGATGACCATCAAGAAAAATTTGTTAAAGACTTTGTCGCCGCTTGGAGCAAAGTAATGAATGCAGATCGCTTCGATCTCGTCTAACGATTTATCTTGATTGACTTAGCCTTGCGCAATACTGCGCAAGGCTATTCTTTAGCTAACTACCCTAACCTTACTTAATTGCTCTCTTATCCCACTACGCAAATTTACTGCGAAAGGCAAAATAAACCGCGCCTACTAGACAGAGTCCTGCCCATAAATAATCGAGTTTTAATGGCTCACGTAAATAGAACACTGAAAATGGGACAAACACCATCAAGGTGATCACTTCTTGCAAAATTTTTAGCTGGCCAACATTCAAAGCCGTATAACCAATTCGATTAGCTGGAACCTGCAGCAGGTATTCAAACAATGCGATGCCCCAACTCACCAGCGCCGCAATAATCCAAGGTTTGTTATTTAACTCTTTAAGATGCGCGTACCACGCAAAAGTCATAAAGACATTGCTGCACACCAGCAACCCAACACTGATCACTAAAGGATTCATGGCTTATTCTGTCCTATTTGGATAATTGATGAAAATCACTGCGTGGTCATCGACCAACCACAAGGTTATGGCGCTTTAGCTGGACGTTGGTCGGAGGCGGATAATTCGATACATGTAGCACACAACCAGCAGATTGATCAGTAGTGCGGTAAAACTCAACCACCCCGGTTCAGCCAACAGCGCATAGATTTCAAACGGTAGATAGATTGCCCCACTGAGCAAAGCAAACCACTCTGTCCACAATAGGCTATGCCACAGGCCATAAGCTTCAATCAAACGGATCATGCCATAAGCTAAAGCGCCAACGACCACCCAATTCAAATTTAAATGTGCAATAAGCCCAGCATCATGCATGACTTTTTCCGGCCAATAACTGGCTGGATTTAAATGTAAATGGATTAACAGCTTTGGCAGCAGTTGCTGCAGACTCTCCACTGCAAAATGATGCAATCCTAACCCTACACCAATAGAAATTAACCCTTTGCTAAATTCTAAAATGGCAACGCCTTTTAAACCTCGGTGTTTTGTCTGCATAGCCCTTTTACCATCGTCGTTTTCACCATACTCGTTGCACGAGTCTATTTCACTAACTGGTAGGTGATCATATAAAGCTGGTTGATATTGGGATAAATCTGTTCAATTAACGATTTCAGTTTAGGTAATTCAATCGCTTCCTGTTCGGCATGAAATTGATTGATATCATCAAATTTCAATGGCTCAACCGCAATGATCTCGATATCGCATACTTTACGATCGGTTTCTAGGGTAAACACTTCAACCCGGCTACCCGGTACGTAATGACTTTCCGCATAATCACGGATGGTAATGGTCTTTTGACCAGAAGCCACTAGCGGGGTCAAAAATTCAAAAAAGGTGATTTTGGTTGGAATTGAGCTTTGATACGCCATTACATTCTCTCAATACTATAAGAAAGTTAGAATTGGCGTTTATGACTGAACATCAGCTATACGTCAAGATAGAATGATCATGACTAAGAGAAAAATTGGGTTATCTCCTTAGTGAGAGAGACAACCAAACATAAAATTCAAAACTGTATCAGGCAAACATGACTGATTGAATCATGCTGCATACTAAGACTTAGCATACTATATTCGTACTATTTTTCACCACCTAATAGCTTTAACGTTTTGGATTGACCATACAATTCTGCAAATTCTTGGAGCGAAAGTCCCGCTTTATTACGTATATCTTCCGAGCATTCTGAGTTATACAACATTCGAGCAATTTGGATCTCACCTTTCAGCAAGGCCCCCATCAATGCCGTATTGCCCCTTTTATCTTGTAAACAAACATTTGCACCAGAATCTAGCAATAACTCGACGGTTGGCATTTGGCCTTGGTATACAGCAACCATTAATGCTGTATAGCTCTCGGAGTTCCTTTGATTAACGGGAAATCCCGCATCAAGAAACTCTTCCACCACCTCATTATTGCCTGTTCTTGCCGCGGCAAAAAATAACTGAATCAAAGTTTGATACTGCTCTTCAATAATAATGGATGTATCATCGGCAAAGCTAAAACATGAAATAAATAATCCTATCAAAATAAATTTTTGCCGCCATTGCATTTATTTTCTCCATAACTGATGAAAATGCCCCACAAGAGCCCTGTTTTTCGGGCAGAAAAGAGCAGACTTATCTCTTGTGGAGCAAAATTTATAGTTGTGATATAACTTTGCTACATTAAGCTTGCTGCTTTTTTCATTACTTGCTGTAAATCGCTATCCGTCGCTCTGGCTAAACGAGAACCGTAGTCTTTGTCTGCATTATAGAAATGACTCACCATAATAATTTTAATGTCATTATCATTAACTTTATTTAAATCTCCAGCCAGATTAGCGATCAAATCTTGCTTGTCTGTTTCACTCAAGCTACGATATAAAACTCCTGCTTGGTAAAAATCACGTGGATTACTAATCCCTTTCTGTTGCACAGTTCCGATTAATTTAGTTTGTACCGCTCGGCTATCATTTGCTTGAGCTAGCGGTAGTTTACGACTTGGTTCATATACCGAATCAACTTGAAGATGCTGGCTTGAGAACCTGAAAATTATCATTAATTCGAGATGTCAAAGAGCCTGCGATCTCTGGAAGAGTCACTGCAAAAAATTGGTCTATTGCCGCCTTGAAGTCCCGTTTTCTTTTGAAGTAAACGTTGTTCCTCGACTTCTCATTCATTACTTTCCATAGCCGCTCGATTGGGTTGAGGTTTGGACTGTAAGGTGGAAGATAATGCAGTTCAATATTCAGGACAAACGCCGCATCTTTGACTAAGTCACTGCGGTGATATCCCGCACCATCCAAGATGATATGAAGCTTATGAGCTAAGGGATAACTCTTTCTTAACTCACAGAAAAAGCGAACAATCGATTCACTGTTAATGCTCTCATAGTTGTGAACAATGGTTGCTCCAATATCCGACAAGTTCAGTGCGCCAATAATGTTCAATCGGCTACGATTACCCGTTGTTTCAATCACTTTATCCTGACCAGTTCGTATCCAGCCATGAGATATTTTTGTTGATAGTGTTGGGTGAACTGCGTCGATAAAGACTATCGATTCATCCTTGCCACAGCTTGCCTTTAACGCTTCATAAGCCTCTATAAATGCTTGCTGTTGTGCTTCATCAAACTTGTGTGGTACGCCTTTCGGTTGCTTGTAGCTAAAACCATTGTGGTGAAGCCATTTATTCATACCAGAAACCGTGTAATCCAGTCCAAATGTCTCTTTAACGTAAGTGACAATTTGATGCGTATGAGAATAGGTTTTCTCAGTCAAATGCTCGATTAGGTGCATGGTTTGAGTAGCAGAAAGCTTGCTTTGGCTTCCGCCATTTTCAGGCTTAAGTTTTTCAGAAAGAACGTAGTCGCTGAGATGACGAGCAACGGTCGATTCATGAATACGAAGAGCTTGTGAAATCATAGTCTGACTCCAGCCTTCAGAAGCCAGCAAAACAGCCTTAATACGGTCGCAAACTCGACTATCACGTTCAATGTCGTGCATTTGTTCGAGTTGCAGTTTCTGTTGAGGAGTCAGTGTAATTTTCATGGTTCGTAGCATGACCCTGATTCTATCGAAAATCAAGCATCTTCAATGATCACGGGTATAGTTAATATCTGAGTTGGTTTGAGAATTATTACTTGCTCCATCTTGATTGTGATTATTAACATTTACTAGTGGTCGATTAATCGGCAATTGAGATAAATTAGCCCCCAAGCGATATAATTGTGTATCTGCATAAGCAAATAAACGACCTTGTAATAAACGATCTTCCGAAGGTTCAATACCAGGAATTAAGTTTGATGGCGCTAATGCTGATTGCTCTGTTTCCAGGAAAAAATTATCTGGCACTCTATTTAAAATCATCGTCCCAACTTTTTTCTCTGGCACTCCTAACCAATCTTTAGTTGCATCTAACCCATTGTAATCCAATTTACTCAATTGCTCTGGAGTCAATACTTTCACGTAGAGATCCCATTTAGGATAATTACCTGCATTAATCTGAGTATAAAGATCGTTTGTTAAATGATTGAAATCTTGTCCTTGCACTCTAACTACATCATCTGGACGTAAGTTTTCAATCCCCTGCTGACTCTTCCATTGGAATTTTACATAATTAACATCACCTTTTTTATTGATCCATTTGTAAGCATGTACGCCAAAACCATCCATCGTTCGATAACTTGTCGGTGTACCTGAATTGCTGTAAACCCAAGTAAGCATATGGGTTGATCCAGGTTCATGGCTGAAGAAATCAAAAAATCGATTTGGATCTTGAACATTAGTGACCGGTGATGGTTTTAATGAATGGACCATGTCTGGGAACTTAATTGAATCACGAATAAAAAATACAGGTAAGTTGTTGCCAACTAAATCCCAGTTCCCCTGCTCTGTATAAAATTTAGTAGCAAAACCACGTGGATCACGCAAAGTTTCCGGAGAGCCTGTTGCATGAATAACGGTAGAAAAACGGACAAATACAGGAGTAACTTTACCTTTGCTAGTAAAAGGCGCAGAAATAGTTAGATCGCTAAAGTCATTTTCAGCAATAAATTCACCATGAGCACCAGTTCCCCTAGCATGCACTACACGCTCAGGTATACGTTCTCTTGCAAAGCGTTGTAATTTTTGAATCAAGTGTACATCTTGCAATAAAACACTACCATTTTCACCTGCGGTAATGGAGTTTTGATTATCACCAACTGGTGCACCATTATCTTGAGTCAGGATAGTCTGTGCCTGTACTGACATGGTGACTAATCCAATTGATATAATTAAAAAGCTTTTTGATATTTGCATGGTTGATCTCCAATGCTACCTAGCATTCTGACCGATAAAGCGGAGAATGTATAAATCAAAAGCTCTTTTCTGCCCAGAAAAAATATACCGTGAAACCTTAAAATAATTTAATGGAAAATAACGATAACACTAATAGAAAAAAACGATTAGAAACAGTCCAATCTAACGCAGGCTGTTTGAATTTACCGAACAATGAACATCTAAACTTACTAAAACTAAACTATGCTTTTATTTTTGATAGGATTCACCCATTTATACTATTAAAACCTAAACCACTAGACCGGCAATCAACTCAAACAACTAGAAGGTGTAAAACCATTTCATTAAACATATAGTGTTAATAAAATTGTCATAACAAACCACTATCTTTTGACACATCTAATACTTAAGTACCAATCAGCAACTATGCAAGTCGAACTCGATGATATCTTGCACCACCAACGTATTACACCGCTATTTCAGCCAATAGTCGATGTAGTACACCATCAGATTTTCGGTTATGAATCTTTGAGTCGAGGGCCACAACACAGTTCACTGTATGGTGCTGGACCACTGTTTGCAGCCGCTACCCAACATCAGCGTTTAGCAGAGCTTGAGCAACTCTGTGTGCAAAAAGCGCTGGCGGCATGGTCAACCTTTGAGCTTGAGGCGCAGTTATTCATCAATCTCAGTCCCAATATGTTGTTGGATACACAGCAAGAGCAATGGCAACTGTCGCAGTTAATGCAACGCCATCATTTATCGCCTCATCAGATCGTGTTTGAAATTTCCGAACGAACTCCGGTAGTGCAATTCAGCGCGCTGAAACAATCAATTCAGCATCTGCAAGCACAGGGATTTTCCATTGCACTCGATGATATGGGTTCTGGTTATTCAGGACTTAAACTTTGGTCTGAGTTGCAACCTGATTTTATCAAAATCGATCGCTACTTTATCCATAACATAGACACGAACCCAATCAAATTAAAGTTTGTACATAGCTTGGTTACGCTGGCACAACAGCTAGAGTGTCAACTAGTTGCTGAAGGTGTGGAAACTTATTCAGAGTTACAAGCCTGTATGGATGTGGGAGTTGAATTAATACAAGGTTTTTTCTTTGCACAACCACAAGCGATTCCACTCTCAATATCTCAGCAGCAACTTGCTTGCAAAATCGCGCCGAATGTTAACCATCATGCACCAAGCGTTGAACAGCCTCCTTTGCGTCAGCTTGCTCAAGGGTTTCGTTAAGCTTATGGAAACCGTTAACCGTTGGAAAATAGCGCTGCGCTCGATAAAGGGAGAATTGATCATCATCGGTATGATCATGGTCAGCATCGTGTTGATTAATACGCCCAAACTATTGTTTGAAGATAAGATCCGCACCTATGAAAAAGAGCAATTACTGCTGACTGTGGCTTTGCAACAAGCTCGGATTGATTACGCAAGCCTGATGTTAGAACATCTACAACTCAACGCCCCCACCGCCAGCCAGCAAGAGTTTATCGAACAATATCATGGCAATTTGTGTGTGATCGGCGCGACTGTCGCAGCAAAATGTCCACCCAGTATTATTAATGCCGTGCACAATGCTGCCTCAAATATGGAATTACCACCCGAGTCCAAGGTCAAAGTCGCTTTTGCAGAAGGCTCAACCCTATTTTTTAAACCCTATCACCAACAGATCCAAGTCTTGTGGTTTAACCATGCTTCATTTTGGCCGGCACCACAAAACAATATCAGCTTAGTCTTGGTTAGGGGCAATCGAGTCCAATTTCTTGATAACCCGATTACTCACTATAAACCTCTGCTCAACTACACCATTTTGAGTCATCGTAATAATTACGGTACGATTCAATTTGAAAATACCGAGATGAGCTTCTTACGTTGGAATATTAATAATCACCAACTGATCAGCGTATTTAGCGATAATGTTAGCCTATTCCATCTAATTTATTGGGTAATGTCTTTCTGCTTAACCATATTATTAGTATTAGCTTGGGTATTAACACGAATTAATTTGCAAAAATTAACGGCTCAGCGACGCGTTTATCTGGATAACTTAACTCGGCTACATAACCGCCATTATCTGAGTAAAATTAGTCACAAGTTTATTGAAGACCCACGCTCAGTGGCCGCGATGATTGATATTGATCACTTCAAAAAAATTAACGATAAATACGGCCATATCACTGGCGATCGGATCTTACAATCCGTCGCGGTCTGCCTACGTAAAAATGTCCGCGACACAGATGTGATCATTCGCTTTGGTGGCGAAGAGTTTTTAGTACTGTTTCAAGCCTCTTCCGTTAATGAAGCTTGGCACACCTTAGATAGGTTACGCCAACGAGTGAAAGACGATCACCAACTGTACGACACCAGTATTTCCATCGGCTTTAGCGCCATCAACGGTAGCTTATCCGCCGCCATTGCGCGCGCCGATAGCGCGCTTTATCAAGCCAAACAAGCTGGGCGTAACCAAGTCATTCATGCTCAGGAGCATGTCGCCGATTCAGCGAATGACTATTCGGTATCCTGCTAAACCCAAAGCTCGACCTCATCCAACATGAGAATTAAGAATTAAACGCATAATCATCAAGCTGAATCGTCGGCGCGCGCAACGCATTTAACGCGCCCAAGAAAGCCAAAATAGCAGCTACCGCAAAACCAATCTGAAAAGCCTGCAAAACTTCCTGTGCTGGCAAAGCCGCAATGGCTTGTAAATCACTGTGTGGCGACAACGCTGGCAGCAATGAATAAATCAATGTGCCGAAAAATGCGGTCCCAACCGATGCACCCAACGAACGGCTGAGTGATGCCATCGCGGTAATGCGTCCCAAATTAGCTTTACCCGCCAAGGTTTGGATCAATACTTGCGTTGAGGGCATCACCGTGCCTAATCCTAAGCCGCATAAGGCGGCGATCACACTCACAACGGGAGCCGACAAGGTAAACAATGCCAGTATCGCAAACGCAGCACTGCTTAAACTCATCCCAAACACGGGCAGAAATTTCGGGATCCCTGTTTTGGCAATCACTTTACCGGTAATGTAAGCCCCGACAATAATGCCACATGACAGTGGAATGAGCAGTAACCCCGATTGCGCCGCGTTCACACCTAAACCTAATTGCAAAAAAATCGGTAAAAAGAAGATCAACGCAAACAAGCAGGCTGCGAAAATAAAGGTTGAAAGCAGAGGAATATGAATTTCGCGGCGCGCTAACAAATGAAGTGGCAGAAATGATGCAGGAACGCGTTGTTGCTGCCACACCAACAGCAAGGCGGTGCCAGCAAATAGCCCAATTAATGTCAGACTGGTGCTCGATAGCCACGCAAAATAGTGTCCACCGGCCGAAAGCCAGTAGATGATCAACGTCATCATGCTAGGAAACAGGATCAACCCAAAGATATCAATGGACGCGGCAGATTTCGGTGAGCTTTGCTGCAATGGAAACCGCGCTAAGCGATACAAAGCGAAAGCGACTAACGGTAGATTAAACCAAAACAGCCATTGCCAAGAAAGATAAGTGACGATCCCACCACCTAGCACCGGCCCACCAATACTGGCAATCGCAAACAAAGAAGAAAAATAGCCTTGAAAACGAGCCCGCTCACGGGGAGGTACTAATTCACCAATCAGTGCTTGCGACAAGCTCATCAAACCACCACTGCCGAGCCCCTGTACAATGCGTCCCGCCACCAACCATTGCATACTGGCGGCAAAGGCACAGATCACCGAACCTAAAGCGAAAATAACCAGCGCAATCATCAACATCGGCTTACGGCCATACTGATCACCTAACCAGCCATAAATCGGTACACTTGCAGCACTAGCCAGCATGTAGCCAATCACAATCCAAGACGAGAGCTGTAGATTGCCAAGCTCGCCGACGATAGTCGGTGTCGCAGTCGCCAGTAGAGTTTGATCCACTGCAGCCAAAAACATTGGCAAAAACACCGTAAAAAAAATACCTAGAAAGGTTTTTCTATCCACTGGCTGTGACATACATTCTCCATTTAAGTCCTAATTCTGGCTCGTGATCGCATCTCAAAATAAGCAACAAATCATCACCCTATCCATTTCGCGTCACAGCTTACTCTTTAACTTTGCGCAACTAAACTAAAAAACACAACCAACCTAACGCTTTTCTGGCCTAGCACTAATTTGAGGTTAGAGCGATAATCCCGGCTTTCACGAGTGTAAGCCTCGAAGATAATCAACAGAAGTAGAATCACAGCAATGGCAAGTACATCGTCAGCGGTCATTATTGGACTGCATAACCCAAAAAGCCCAACCAATGTTGGCGCAGTCATGCGTGCGGCGGGCTGTTATAACGCGACTCAGGTGCGTTATAACGGTACTCGTTATAACCGCGCGGCAAAGTTTCAAACCGATACCCAGAATATCCATCAGCGAATTGAATTAGTCGAGATGGACTCGCTCACCGCAGGGCTTGATCACAAGGTAGAAATCGTATGTGTGGAATTGGTGGTTGGGGCGACTGCGCTACCGGATTTTGTTCACCCAGCGCAAGCGCTCTATCTTTTTGGCCCAGAGGATGGTTCATTACCGCAAGAGCTGGTCGATCAAGCCCAGCATGTGGTTTACGTGCCGACACACGGTTGTATGAACCTCGCCGCCACCGTTAATGTCGTGCTGTATGACCGTTTAGCGAAAACCTTAGGCCCGATAGATGATCAGCAGCAAGTGCTCGCCAATCGCGATAACAAAAATCGCTTAAAAGTAAAATCTGGCATATAAACCTTGCCGATAAAAAGTAGAGGGATAAATAGCAAAAGGGCCGTTAGGCCCTTTTAGTATGGAGATAGCATGCCTCTCGTCACTCAATTTTGGCTTGAGAGGTGAAGTACTGCTCATCGGTCACTTTTTCTTTCCAGATAACATTGTTACCCGCAGCTGAAGCGGTCACCACGAGGTGGGTCATCGCCGCATCTGGAGTGGCACCATGCCAATGATCAATCTCTGGTGGACACCAAACGCTCTCGCCGCGGTGAAAGTGAATGATTTTGCCATCGCGAGTTCCGGTTAATGCTTCACCTTGGGTAACAATCATATGCTGACCCGCCGGATGGCTGTGCCAAGCGGTTCTTGCCCCCGCTTGAAAGGTGACATAGGCAGCACTGTACTTAGCGACATCATTTTCTGGAAACAACATCTGTACGTTAACACGACCGGTAAAGAGATTTTCCGCTCCGTCAAATGAGGGTAAATCTGCGGCGCGATAAACCTGCTGACCACTGGCCGCGTCATCTGCGGCTTCAACCGAATGCAGCGCAACACTTCCGGCGACACTGGCGGCGAGTAACATCAGTGATGTGTTATTTTTCATAAGCTTAACTCCTAATAAAATGGCATAATGCCAATCCACCCACCTTGGATTACGGTTGGCTATGCAGAACTTGATCCAGTACTTGCTGAGCATTGGCAGCAATCGATGCGCCGCACTCATGGTGTAAAATTTGAATAAATTGCTTAAGTTCAGCCACCGAGATCTGATTATGCAGACTGATGTTGTAATGCGCGGCTAATTGGCTGTTTACACCACTGATGTTGGCTAACATGGCAATCGTCGCCAATTCACGCTGACGCCAGCTCAGCACATCGCGCGCAAAAATGTCACCAAATAAATGAGCTTTGAGGTATTGATCAATTTGCGGGGCAAAATCAAACAGTGCTCCAGTCACTGGCATGCCGACTAATTGCGTTTGATTGGCGGTTCCCAGTTGCAAAGCGGTTTTGTCGCTGGGTAACGGAGAGGACGATGCGCCCTGCACATCGTCAATCCCTTGCTGTTTACGCTCTTCTAGCACACCCATCAACGCAGCCAAACCATTCAAACTGCGCGGAAAGCCTGCATAAGCATACAATTGAACGAGTATCTCTTTTAGCTGATTGACGGTTAATCCAGCATCCAAGCCACGGTTAAGACTCACTTTTAAGCGCTCAATATCACCACTGGCAGCAAAAGCCGCGACCGGAATAATCGCGCGATCGGGCTGGCTTAATATTTCAGAGGCCAAACTGATCTTGGCACTGCCAAGTGCCGCCATGACCAATATCCCTATTGAAAACGGTTTTAAATAAGCCTTTAAGTTCAACATTCGAATTACCTTCGCTCAGTGAATAATATTTAAATTGGATCCATTGATTTACTTTACTCTGAACGTTGGCTATTTCGTTTGCCTATAATTTTCTATTTATTGCCTATTACTCCACGATAAGCGTTGATTCACACTGACTACGACTCTATGCATGGGATTGTGTTTTATAGGGTGAAAAATTACACTGGTTCATCCTTTACGTCACATATGGAGTGGTGATGACCGGTTCCGTTTCCATGGATCAAGCTCTTGCAACGTTTGCTCAACACATCAAAAAATGGACTCATAACACTCATCAATTTGAGAGTGCCATTCCAGGGGTACATTTGACCCACTGGAGAACACCCACCTCGCCAACCAGTTACACACATAAATCGAGTATTTGTTTGATTGCACAAGGCAAAAAGCGGGTATTACTCGGCGAAGAGAGTTTTGTATATGATGCAAACCACTTTTTGATCTCTTCCGTCGATTTGCCAATTATTGCCAATATTATCGAAGCCAGTGCCGAGCAACCTTACCTTGGTCTGATAATGGAGCTCGACTTGACTGAGCTTGCTCAATTGATCACCGATAGCCAGTTGGCATGGAATCCCCACCAAGCGGCGCAGAAAGGGATCGCGGTGGGGGAACTTTCCGAGCCATTATTAAACGCTTTTATTCGTTTGCTGGAATTACAAGAGGATCCGGCGAGTATTACGATCCTCGCCCCCGTGATTAAGCGTGAGATTTTCTACCGTTTGCTGGCCTCTGAACAAGGCGCGCGTTTACAGCAAATTGTGACGGCGGGTAGCCACAGCCATCAAATTGCTAAAGCGATCGATTGGTTAAAAAATAATTTTGTACAACCACTGAGTGTCAGCGAGTTAGCTTCCTCTACAGGAATGAGTAAATCGGCGTTTTATACCCATTTTCGTAACATGACCTCAATGACACCGCTGCAATTTCAAAAAAAGCTGCGCTTGAGTGAGGCGCGTCGCTTAATGCTGACGGAAAATCTGGATGCGTTGGCGACCACCTTTCGGGTCGGTTATGAAAGCCCATCGCAATTTAGCCGCGAATACAGCCGCCTGTTTGGTGCACCACCATTGAAAGATATTAAAGCGCTACGCGAAACGGATCTGGCTTAGTGATCTCGGCGTAATGACAGTCAAATCATGCCAGTTGACGCCAAGTGATGAAGATGCCATCGAACAAGGGAACAGAATAAGGAAATAGAAGAAGGGAATGGCCAAAATAGCGACGGCGAACAGACGCTATTTTGGCCTTTTCAATCACATGATTAATGAATGCTAATTCGATCTATTTTTAGCGGATCAGTTTCTGGCTTCGGATACTTCAATGCTTGCACTCGTTTTATCCCCGCATCGCTCACTCCACCTTCATAGTAGGGATTAGGATCGCCTGGGTATACAAACGCTCGGCTACCCGGATTCCAAGCTTGGAAAAACTCGCTTAAATCGGTTTGCGTTGCGTAAGAGGCGCACAACATCAACTGATCACTTTTACCTAACCCAGTTGGCTGACATAAATTTTCACCTTTTAGGTTGATTGCGTCATCTTGCTTATTCCGAGTCAAGCGATGCATCAGCTTAAATAAGTTCCAACCTTTCACCCCATCTCGCGCCGAGTAATAACTCGGTAGCTCATCGGCATACCAGTCGGTGATCTGAAAGTGCTCTTCTGCCCACTCCTTCAGTTGAGCAAACATCACTAAGCGCTCCCCTGCACCACCGGCAGCCCACGCATGGCCTTGTTCTCGTTGCACAAATTCTGGCGCAATTTGAATATCCTGCTCAACACGCGCCATTTTACCTAAATGGCGATCTTGCATATACAGCGCTAATAAGTTGTTAACCACCTCGGTCGCCCCTTCAACATTAAACGGGGCTTCTGCGGCGTTGTGCCCCACTTCATGCCACAGTAACCAACTGCTGAGTGGGTTGGTATTCAGTTTATTACTCGCAGCATTAAAGCTGGCATTCATCACCGGATAACCCGAGTGCGCCGCACCAATGCTAATCGCAATATCATTGACAAAATGGTGACGGTTATTCGGATTGCTGACACTGGTCGCTTGGCGATTCAGCTTCCCATCAATCCCTTCATCACGGGCGTAAAAATCGTTAAGATCTAAGGCAAACTGATCCAGATCTTGCGCAAATTGCGCAATGCCGCCTTCATAGCCATTGGCCTGCAAATTGGCTTTCGGTGCGGTAAAGATAAAGCTGTCTGACACCACTTCACCGATCGGGGCCGGCGCATTAAGTCCATTAATCCACTGCCCAGCTTGATATAACGGCGCATCAATCGTATCCGTGAAAGTCAGTGAAACTTGCTCGCTGTCACCACCTTGGGCATAAATCAAACCACCATAAGGAACCGTAAAACTCTGGCTACTGTTTTGCCCACCACCAATCACGAAAGATTTGGTCATGCGTGGTGGACGTTGCAGGCCCAGCTCATGTTTTTCACGCCCAGTCAGATCATCGGCTAGCGCAATCGTGATAGTCACGGGCTTGCTTTCGCCAGTTACGCTGACCTGAAAGGGTTGCTGAGCCACCGCCCATTGCCCCGTCGGCTGACGATTACCGGCAAACCAAGCGGTAGTTTGGTTGCGCATATCAAGCTGCACCGTTTTGCCATTCGACCCTTTGGCTTCACCGGGAAATTGACGTACATCGACTTTCACATCCAGATCCCAGAACGAGCGGCCGAGCATTAAACGCGTCAGAGGCTTTTCCATGTAGTTGAGCGGATAGCTCGGGTTCATTTGCCCAGCATACTCACCCTCGTCACTGCCATACACCATCTGCAGCTCCGTTAACTGCAATTGCAGATCCTCAGGGCAGACCGTATTACCGCCAGCAGCATTGCGGGTATAGCAGTTAAGAAACTCGGTAAAACGTTTAAAACCCAACTCATCGTCATAAGTAGATTCATAGCGATAATCGAGATCATTCCACAGCCATACCGTCATATTTTGATAGATGCGGTTGAGATCGACACTGCTTAAGCGCTCCCCCTGCTTACCTTTGGTACGGAAATAACGTTCATGCTGATACAGCGCTTCAATATTGGTGCCTAAGTTGGCCGCTTTAATCATCGCTTGGGCTTCATCGTTACCCAATTTGAGTTCGGTATAACGCGGGCGATACATTGACCCAGTCACGGGAATGCCGTTACCGGGACGATATTCCAAACAGTTAACTTCGTAATTGAACTGATCATCGCGACACTCTTGATACGCCAAACCCGTGGAGGTAGGAAACGCATTCAGAATGCGCTGCTTAGCCGCCGCTAAACTGGCCTGATTGACCACTTGTGAGCCATTTTCATCGATATGCCAATGATCAGCTTCATCAATAAAAGCGACCTGTCGACTTGCATTGCCGTCAGCATCCCTTTCCGTCCAAGTCGCCATTTCAAGGGTCGGTTTATCGTCCGGTTTGTTATTGGTGATGAAATGCCATTCAACACTACCGTCCTCGTTAATCGTGTAAGGTAGCATCGGTCCATTATCCCCATCCACCGCCGCATAACGCTCCAATACCCAGATGCCATGTTCACGTTGGTTGCGCACTCGATCAGGATAGCCGGCACTTGGGCCATTGCCATCGGCAACCACACTTGACCCCATACCAAAAGCAATCCCTGCACTATCAAGCAAACGATCAATCTCGCCCACGCTAGTACGATTCACCACGGTTTCCATCATTAAGACATTTCCGCCCCGAGTCACGTAGTCAATCAAGTCGCTAACGTCTTGTTGGCTCAGTTTAGGACGGCTGAGATCAGCGCTCAGCGGTAGATCATAAGCACCCATTGCAGTATGGCCGCGATATTCGTACGCGTTGATGATCACCACTGGCATGGTTACTGGATCTAAATGAGTAAAATCAGTGAGCTGGACAGTCTCCGCCGCAAAGCGCGAGTCGACGATAAATGGAGCAGAGCTACCCATGACTTGACCAGCACGCTTAAAATAAACCGACGGTATATTAGTGCCGATGGTAATTGATGAACACATGCGAGTTTCACTTGATGCTGCATTTTCCGTTAAATAACGCAGCACATTAGTGAAGAAATTGGCCATATCATCGCTGTCACTACTCGCAGTACACTGGCCTTGCTGATCAACACTCCCACCCCAACTAAAACCATTAGGGCAAACTAAGATACTGTTATACCGCGCATTGCCGAGCACCATCACTTTACCGAGGCCAAGCTCACCAAGACTGATAAACGGCAAGTTAAAGGTAGCCGTTTCGGCGGAAACCTTTTCCGGCTCGACTTGGGAAGGCGCTTCGGTAATAAAGGCTAGACCTTGAGCATCCCACGCTTTGGGTTTACCAAAATCAATCCAATAGTTATTGTCATTGCGTGCCATCAGCACTGGAAAGGCCGTGTTGGCAATATTGACTGCCGCTTGTGCGCGCGCAGAGCCCGTACTGCCGTAAAAATTGGTGCTGTCATGGAACACATGGAAACGTTCAACTTTTTTCCAGCCCTCGAGTAAAACGGCACTGGTGCTACCCCAAAGTTTTTGAATATCGGCTTGAATACGGCTGGCTTCTTGATCAACAGCCGATCTGGGCATCGTCAGTGCTCTCGTTTGGTCATAGCTGGCCGACTTTAAGGCTTGATCAATCTCTGCGGCAATCCCGTGTGAAAATTGCTGAGCAAATTCACCCGGCACAATTTGGGTTTGCTCAGCACCGATCTTTAATTCCACGTCCTCATTGCTCAGCGAGAGCGAAATAGCCTCATTCACCACATTCGGGTACTGGGCAAAAACTTGAATAACTCTATCACTAATCAACACGGTATCTTGGGTTTGCTCAGCATAACGCAGCACCAGCGCCTGTGCATTCTTACCCGCATTCTCACTGCCCAGTTCCGTCAATTGAAATGTGGTTTTGTTGCCACGCAAATTACCAAGCTCAAAAGTATCGATGGCAAAGCTGATCGTATCTCCCCACGAGAACTCAAAACCGCCATCTTCCATCGCACGACCAGATTGAGAGACGCCAGTGACACCACGGCTATTATTACTAAAGTACGCAATGCCATTCACCGCACGACCAGCACTATCGAGTAGCCGACCTTGGCTCAAAATCACTTCCGTCGGTTGATACTGTAAACTCTCTTCTGCATTGGCGGAGACAAAACTGCTGTTTAAATCATTCGAGGTTCCAGTGGTTACCGAAGGGGTAATATCAGGCACATGGGTTGATGGCTGCTTATCAACTTGGTTATCGTTGCTGACTTTTTCAACAATCAGTTGCTGAAAATCAGCACTTGGCATATCTAAATGCTGAAGATAATTTTTAAAAGTTAATGCATCTCTGGATGAAGCAAAATTAAGCTCAATAGTTTTGCCCTGCACATTACCCATATTATTGATCAAGGTTTGGAGATTACTCTGGCGCAGTGCGGAATCTTTATATTCATCGGCATTGGTCAATTTCAACAATTCAAAGGAAGTCGCACGCTGATTAACATGCGTAGATGCACTCTGCTCACCCATAAAAGGCGTAGTAAAGGTAGCAAGAGTGTCTCCCTCAACAGTACAAATAATGCTGCTTTTTTGTTCCACCACAAATTGATTGGCCGGCAAATCATTACACAATACCGATCCACCAAACATTAGATTGCCATCTAAAGAGAGCTGAGCGGCGATAATCGGATCATCAACCCCAATATCCGGTAATTCGCCACCACCCACACTAGGATTTTCATTACCATCAATTTGCGGAATCTCCGGCTCGACGAATTCATGATTACAGCCCGCCAGAGCAAACAAGACCATAATCGAAATCAATTTCTTTTTTGTATTTATCATTTTAATTTATTATTTCTTAGCGAAAACACTAAGTGAAATAGTCATTTTTTAAATATTTCATGTCAACGTAAAAGCACGTAAGAATTACCCTACAGACGACGTATGTTTAGTAACTAAAGTGGCAGCATGAAATCAAATCATTAATGCTAATAATGGGAATATGGTGATTTTTAATAACAAAATAAAATATCACTCCTCACACAATAATAAAAACAAATCACATATCACTCATAAGCAGTACAAGTAATTGGTTATTGGAGCGTACTGTAGCCCATTGCCAATTGGGATTGTTGTGTTGAGTTGATGTAGTGCAGGAGTAAGCAAGGTGAGAAAAACGAAGATGAGCGTAAACGCCAGAAACAACAAAGCCCGCTAAAAATAGCGGGCTTTGTTTAAAATTTGGTGGGTCCGGGCGAACTCGAATCGCCGACCCCTACCATGTCAAGGTAGTACTCTAACCAACTGAGCTACGGACCCAAATTTTTGTTCTCGCATAACCATTCGATAAGGAATGGTGCGTCCGAGTGGACTCGAACCACCGACCCCCACCATGTCAAGGTGGTGCTCTAACCAACTGAGCCACGGACGCATCGCTTGAGAACGAGGTGGATATTAACGGCAGATTTTGTGGTGTGCAAGCTCAATTTCTTTGTTTTTGAATCAGTTGGCTTTTCTCTCATCAATTTGGTGCTTTTTTACCCTCACCAAGGTGCTTTACCATGGCTACCTTTAAGATCATTGGTTTGGCAGAAGTCGATCAAACTCTAATTTTGTGATACGCGTTCAAGAATGATATTGAACCCGCAAAGTAACACTGTAATATACACATCAATGCTTATATTTAGCCCCAGAGAGGGTCGTCGCATGGACGCTAGGTTATTCGATAATACACAAACGTTACGAGCTTCGGTGTTATGCGGCTTAAGTTTTTTTTGGGCATTAATTGCTCTATCCATGGCCTTATTAAATTTATGGCAATTTAAACAAATTGAACTTGCCTTACTCGAAATGATCTGCGCTTTGTCTTCTTTTTATATCTATCTACAGACCAAACGACGGATCCATACTTCAAGTCAAGTAAACCTTTATCTCCTGCTCCTTACTGGCACAACGCTATTTGCTACCTACATCAAACCATTAGCGATGGGAGTGTATGTTTGGAGCTGTTTTGTTCCGATCTTATTTTATATTTTTACCTCAACCCACTTTGCCTTTTTGACCTGTAGCGTGTTTTTTGTATTTCAAGGTGCGATTGTTTATTGGCAATCGAGGTTGGAACCATTGATTTATGGATCGGTTCTGCTGCATTTAACTTTTGCTTATATTGGTCTTTGGGTGGTCGCCCATGTCTATGAGCAAAACCGGCGCAAAATTGAAGATTCCCTACTCTATCTTGCCTCACGGGATCCTCTGACTGGCGCACATAATCGCCTGTCTCTGAACACCTCTTTCCAACATTTTGAGCAATTTAATCAGCAAACCTCGCTCTGTTTGCTGGTCATTGACTTAGATTTTTTTAAAGCGATCAATGATCAATATGGGCATGATACTGGCGATAAAGTCTTGGTCGAAACCTCGGATTTACTCGCCCAAATGGTGGGGGACAATAATCTGTATCGGATCGGCGGCGAAGAGTTTTGTGTCACGCTATTTGATCAATCACTTGAACAAGCTGAGCGGGTCAGTGAACGGCTGCGAGCTATGGTTAGCCTGCACTCGTTCGCTGCCGAGGGCCAACCGATACAAGTGACGATTAGTATTGGGGTGTGTGAATATCAGCTCGGCGATCAACTCAATGATCTGCTCAAATTAGCCGATATAGAGCTTTATCGTGCTAAACAGGCTGGTAGAAATCAGGTCCGACTCTGTAAGCCAGTCACCATTCATGCAGAGACGAACCATCCGCAAACTGAGGTCGCCCAGCAACCGCTGCTGTGATTAGCGGTTATCTGCTTGGCTTTCCTCTTCAAATTCATACACCACATTGTAGTTTTCTGTATAAGGGCAATGGGGTTGACGACTGCAGGTAAAAAACCGTCGCCCACGGTATTCACCTTGTGTGGCGACTTTAATCACCATTGGACTGCCACAACGCTTACAAAATCGAACTTCTTGATCGGCTTGAATCAAGTCGATATGGGCGGCTAATAGACGGCGTAATTTGCTCACTTGATAACTCATCCGGATATTGGTACCAATGAGCGGAATATTGGCGGATTTACAGACGTGCAGTAGCAATTTCTCCCGTTCAACTTTGCCCTTTTGTAGCTGTTTGCCATCGTCCAGTTCAATCGCCACTCTTGGCTCTAACGTTCGAGCATCACACACTAAAAAATCAAAATAGTTTTTTGAGATTTTATGATAAGCAATGAACCAATGCTTCTTACTGGCAATATTATGTGGGGTGATAACATTGGCCATATTGACTTTTGCCAGCACCACGCCATGTTCCCCCACGGCGCTCACCAGCGCATTGTACAAAGCCCCCTCTTGCATATTGAGCAATGGCCCTTTCTTTTTATAAGCATACTCTTGGTGAGTATCTACACGGATCACATACTTCTGGATAACCAAAAAAAACACGACGAGCAGTATGACAACGAGGAATATTTCAAACATAGGTCAGTTAAACCAGAATCAATATCGCGGGGATTGAGGTGGCAAAAGTAAAACAGAAAGGCGGAGCAACCCCGCCTTGACTGATTTACACACTAAAGATGTATTTATCCATCATTGATACCATACGGCCAATTTCCGGCTTAGTGATGGTGTCATTAGCGCCAAGAGATAATGCTTTGGCTCGGTTATCATCACTCATCAGCGATGAGAACATAATAATCGGCATCGAAAGATAGGTTTCGTCATCACGCAGCAGTTTCACTAAGTGCATGCCATCCATCCGTGGCATTTCAACGTCAGTAACCAGCGCATCGACCAGTTCGGTGATGGCGACATTTTCCGCTTTTGCTACCTGTTTGAGCTCCATCATCTTTTCAAATGCTTCACCACCATCTTTGCACGCAATAATGTTATAGCCCGCCGAGCTCAAAGTATCTTGGATTAGGCTGCGGATAAAAGCCGAGTCATCCACCACCATCACCGTTTTGGCATTACGTTTTGTCACCATACGCTGATTTAAGTCGACTTTTTTATCCAGCGTAACATCGTATTTTTCCATACTTAATTCTGGGTTAATGTCGGCAATGATTTTTTCGAAATCAAGGATCATGATCAATTTATGATCTTGACGTACGACGGCGACCACGCAGTCTTGCTCACCAGCTTCAAGGAACTGACTTGGTGATTCCACATCATTCCAAGAAATACGATGGATACGGCTAATACTGTCAATTAGGAAGCCATTGGTCATCCGGTTGAAGTCGGTGACGATAACGTATTTTTTACTAATATCGTCCGAGGTTGGTACGCCGAGCCATCCTGCTAAATCGACCAGCGGGGTTAAAATTTCGCGCGAAGAGAATACCCCGACCATATGCGGCTGAGCATTAGGATAATCGGTGGTGTCCGGCACTCGGATCACCTCGCGCACTTTGGCGACGTTGATCCCGTAGTAACAGGTTTTGGTGCGCCCGTCAGGAAATACTTTTTCTAAATGAAATTCAATGATTTCTAATTCGTTGGTACCGCTTTCGGTTAAAATTGTACTACTTGGGTTACTCATAATTTTCACATCTTCTCAGGATGGTTATTCATACTTGTCCAGTATGGCTTGATATCGATTTATGCCATTTTCATCAACACTGTTTTTGATCAGTTCAATGCCTTTTTGTAAATCATCCAATACTGACTGCTCGATATTTTTGTTAAATGCGTAATACAGTGAACCTTGCATTAAAATGTACACCGTTTCAAACTCTTCCAACGGATAGTTCTTTTGGCTCATCCACCAAAATGCGGTTCGCTCATCATAGGCCAGCAAATCAATGCGCTTTTTCAGTAATTGCTCGGCCAACGCGCTGACGGAAGTCCCTTCCACCATCGACTCTCTTGGCACTCCCAACTGAAGCAGTTGCTGCTCACCAATATCATCACGTAAAACACCAATCCGGTATTGACCTAGTTCCATCGGATCGTTGACTTTAATTTGACTCGATTTGCGTGCCAACACCGCTACTTTAATATCGGCAATCGGGCCGACCCAGTTGAATAAATTTTCACGATGAGCTGTGCGAGTGGTCGAAAAAAGTACACCGTCGGATTTTAACAACGATGTCCGATAAGATCGTGGCCAAGGTTGCACTAAAATTTGCTCAGCGCTGATCTGAGTATGCATGGCGACTGCCGCTTGTTGCAGCAATTCAACTGCAATCCCAGCCGGTTTATCACCCTGCACAAAATTCATCGGTGGATAATTTTCGGTGTAGTAGGTTAATGATTCTAAGCCTTGGGCTTGCGCGTTAACACCAAAATTGATCCCTAAAACCATACCGAACACAGCGACTAAACCAATATTCCACAGCATCTGTCGATCCTCATTCGCTAGCTATAATCGACTTAAACTTTAGATTGCATTATGCAACACGTCTAATAGATACTGAGATCACTGTTGATGGGTTTGGATTTTATTACACAACACCCAAATTAGGTCTGTAGATTTTGACGCTCACCGTACCATAACTCGGATCGGCATCCAATTATTTAGCATTAAGAATATGCGCCAGATAACCAAACGTATGAGTGAGAGCGATGGCTTTTTTAATTCATAGTTTTGCACGTTAGTACATCATACAATTGGCCGCGCTTGATTTTTCCACCTTACAAGATGGCCAGCAACCAACTGATAATAAACAACAAAATATGCAATAAACCATAAAAAAAACGTTTTATGGTGCCTGTCACAACAAATCTCCGCTTAGCGGCCACATTGGCACCATTTAGTGAGTATAATTAATCTACAATTCATAAAGTGTTACTTGGATACCATCATACCCAATCCCGAATGCCCCTTTGGTAGCCAATTTACCAACAACATGTGACAAGGAGTCGTAAGATGAAAAGAGATACTTTGGGAATTTGTCTATCTAAAGACATGTTAAGTGATCATCTACTCTCGACATTCACTCGGGTAAGAGCTTATGAAATGGAATCGAAAGCTCACGATGAAATGCGCGTGTTATTTGCTTTCCCCCAGATGCTAGGCAAAGACCTACTCACCACGATGCAGGGAAGCCGCAAATTAGTTTGGCGTGCTGATTACCATTGCCCTAACTACCCGTATTGTTAACGTTATCTCTCACCAAGCCACCATAAATTTAAAGGCTATTGCACAGAACTGTAGAGACTCTTTAAGTAGCAACTACAGTTAGAACCTAGGCGATGGTTAAGTCCGTTTTTCTAAGGTCGTGGTTAACTCTTTGTTTGACTTCGGCGACCAAAAAATAGAGCATTGGCTCTAAATTTATTCTGTCGAGCTCACCATGAAAGTGAAATTTCTTTCTCTAATGGTCTACTCCTTGCTGTGTATACCAACGGCCCAGGCGGCATCGCTCTCATTTCAAGAAGCTTGGGGAGTGCTGCAACAACAAAATAATTCACTCGCCGCACAAAGAGCCAATGTTGAACGTTACACTCATTTAAAGCAGGCGACCGACAATCTCAACTTACCGTCGCTCACACTGGGAGCGAATCTGATACGCCTGGATCAAAATGTCACGCTTTCCGGCCAACAGTTGTTTGAGAGTACTGGGCATGCATTGCCGCCCTCGCTGGCTAGCTTCGGCTCAATTAAGTCAACCATCACTGAGCGCGATATTTTTACTTCCTCAATTCGTGCCATTTGGCCGATTTTTACCGGTGGCCGGATCAGCGCAGCACAAGATGCCGCAGCAGGCCGCGAGCATGAAGCACAAAGTCAATTAGCCATGGAAGTACAAGCGCGATATGAAGATTTAGCCAAATATTACTTCAGTGTGGTACTTGCTAAAGAAGTGTTAGCCACCCATAAAGCAGTAGAACAAGGGCTGGCCCAACATCGTGACAACGCATTAAAGCTTGAGCAACAGGGACAAATTGCTCGTGTAGAACGGTTGCAAGCCGAGGCGTCACTGGATAAAGCCAGTGTTGAGCGCAAAAAAGCTCAGAAAACATTAGCCATTGCACAAAGCGCCCTCACCCAAATTTTAGGGGAAGACCAAACCGTAGAGCCTAATCAGCAACTGTTTATTAACTCCCACCTACCACCGCTGCACGCGTTTATTGACCAGACACTCAATACCTACCCAGGTTTAGATTTACTCGATGCCAAAGAGCAGCAAGCCAGTAGTCTGATTAAGGCCGAACAAGGCAAATACTATCCTGAAGTCTACCTGTATGGTGATTACAGTTTGCATGAGAGCGATTCGCTCGCCAGCCAACTGAAACCCGATTGGCTAGTTGGCGTTGGAGTCAGCATTCCGCTGATTGAAAATACTGGCCGTAGTCAACAAGTTAAAGCCGCCAATAGTGCGCTCAATCAAGTACGCTATTTAAAAGCACAGGCGAGACAAGATCTTAGCGTGTTGGTGGAGAAAACCTATCTGCAAGCAGAACAAGCGCTTGAAGAAGTCGCTGGTCTCAACTCTAGTCTTAATTTGGCGCAAGAAAATCTGCGTTTACGCCAAACGGCATTCAAGCAAGGTTTATCCACTTCGCTAGAAGTGGTGGATGCTGAGCTTTATCTAGCCAGCATACGCACCCAGCAATCATGGGCCAGTTTTAACTACCTTATTTCACTCAACAAACTGTTAGCGCTCTCAAGCGAGATGGGCAGTTTTTCAACCTATCATCAATCGGCAGTTCCTATTACATCACTGCCACAACACGTCACTGCTAAGTAAAAGGAACCACCATGAAAACGGTCAAAACTACCTTAATCACCCTTAGTGCTGTCGTTGTTGTCGGTTGGGTTGGCTATCGCTTTTATCAGGCCTATCAACCACAACCGCTGATATTACAAGGTCAGATTGAATCTCAGCAGTACAGCATCTCCTCCAAAGTACCAGGACGAATTGATCAAGTGATGGTACGTAAAGGCGATCAAATCGAAAAAGGCCAATTGATTTTTACTCTGCTAAGCCCAGAAATTGATGCCAAATTAGAACAAGCGATCGCTGGGCAAAAAGCCGCTGGCGCACTGGCGCAAGAAGCGGAGAAAGGGTCACGCGGGCAGCAAATTCAAGCCGCGCACGATCAATGGCTAACCGCTAAAGCAGCCGCCGATTTAGCCGAAAAAACCTATTTACGGATCAATCGTCTTTACCAAGATGGCGTAGTAGCTGAGCAAAAACGGGATGAAGCACAGACCCAATCACAAGCAGCCAAATATACCGCCAGTGCTGCGTTACAGCTCTATCAACTGGCTCAAGAAGGGGCGCGAGAAGAAACCAAGCAAGCGGCGTTAGAAAAAGCGCGCATGGCTGCTGGAGCGGTCGCTGAAGTGCAAGCTTATGCAGCCGATACCACCATTCACAGTTGGTTTAGCGGTGAGGTAGCGCAAGTATTGATGCACAGCGGTGAGCTGGCTCCCCAAGGATTTCCTGTGGTTACCGTCATCGATACTCAGGACTCTTGGGCGGTGTTTAATGTACGTGAAGATCGGCTTAAACACTTCACGAAAGGGACTCAGTTTGATGCTTATCTACCTGCATTAGACATCAGCCTCCCTTTTAAAGTGACACATGTGGCGGTGATGGGTGATTTTGCAACTTGGCGCTCGACCGATGCCAGCCAAGGCTTTGATCTGCGCACTTTTGAAGTCGAAGCGCGCCCGCTGACCCCAAATAAAGATTTGCGCATGGGCATGAGCTTGGTGGTTAAGCTGTAGCATGAAAGCAATGATCCCCGCACAGTGGACGTTACTGCGTCACGATAAATGGCTACTCTCCTGCTTAACTTGGGTACCGCTGCTATTGGCAGCCTTGATTTGGTGGATTTTTTCACAAGGCATCGCCCGTGATTTACCCTTTGGGGTGGTGGATTTATCACACAGTCAACTGTCGCGCCAATTAATCCGAGAAGTGGATGCCACTGCAACACTGCAGGTATTTGACCATTATCCAAGCATCACTGAGGCCAGCCATGCGCTACGCAGTAGCCAAATCTATGGTTATATGGTGATCCCAGCACAATTCGACAAGTCGATTTATCGTCAGCAGCAGCCTGCCGTGACCACCTTTTACAATAGCCAAATGATCTTGGTCGGCAAGCTGGTCAATAGCGCCGTAGTACAAGCACAAAGCACTTTTAATGCGCAGGTGGAGGTGATGAAAAATCTCACCAGTCACAGCCAAACCACTCTCGCCGCAATGGGGCGCGCAGTGCCAATACGCACCCAAATCACGCCCCTATTTAACCAAAACAATCACTATGCACAATTCTTAGTCAGTGCGATTGTGCCCGCATTGTGGCAAATCTCAATCGTGGTCAGCACCATTTTGATTCTGGCGGCCAACTATCGCCATTACGGTTTGCAAAAATGGCTGGCAGATGCGCCGTTACGTCAGTTAAGTCGCACCCTATTACCCTACTTGCCCATTTTCCTGTTGCAGGGGGTGGGATTTTTGATCTGGTTTTATGATGTGCTCGACTGGCCAATGTTTGGCCATTTTGGCGTGTTATTGATTGCTCAAGCGATCACCGTTATGGCTTGTGTGATCATGGCAGCATTTTTTTACTTCCTAACTTTAGATCCCGCTCGCGCGATGAGCTTTGCCGGTGCATTCACCGCCCCCAGTTTCGCGTTTATGGGGATTACTTTTCCGGCTAGTGACATGAGTCCGTTTGCTCACCTGTGGCGCAATTTGTTGCCCATCAGTCATTACATTGAAGTACAGGTCAATCAAGTCAGTTATGGACTTGATGCGCTCACTTCGCTACAGCCGTTGAGCAATATGTGGGGATACCTTTTTCCTCTCGGGATAACCCTACTGCTGATCCGTAAACATTTAGCCCGTGAAACTGGAGCCGCATTATGACGCTATTTGAGCTGCTAAGAGCGGAGCTGAAAGCGCTATTAACCAACCCTGTGGTAGTGATCACCGTGTTTGGTGGTGTGGTGTTTTATTCATTCCTCTATCCGCTGCCTTACGCACAACAAGTCCCACGCGAGCAGAGTATCTCGGTGGTCAATCTTGATAAGAGTCAAACCAGTTACCAGTTTGAACGTATGGTTGATGCCACGCCACAGGTCAAGATTGTTCGCCGCGATCACACCATCACGCAAGCTAAACAAGCTTTTTTAGCCAAACAAGTGGCTGGCATACTGGTCATCCCTGAGCACTTTTACCGCGATCTATTACTCGGCAAAAGCCCAACTCTTGCCTATGCGGGAGATGCTTCCTACTTTTTGGTGTATGGCACGATTGTCGAAGGCTTAGCGCAGGCAGGTGGCACCTTAGCCGCGCACACCAAAGTCAGCCGTTTGCTGGTTGAAGGTGAACCCATGGCGTTTGTCAGCCAACATTTTTCACCCACCAGCACTAACCTAAAACCAACCTTTAACCCGCGGTTAGGTTATGTTGATTACGTGGTACCTGCCGTTTTTGTCTTGATCCTACAACAAACCTTGGTGATGGCCGCCGGTTTGATGGTCGGGAGTCAAAAACAAGGTCACGGTTACTGGAGCCGAGTCTCGACGGCAAAATTACTGTTGGTGCGTAGCTTAGTATTGGTCGCCATCTACTATTTACTGAGCCTGTACTACTTCGGAGCCAGTTTTGAACAACATGGCATCCATCGCTTCGCTGCGATCCCTGATCTCTTGAGTTTATTGTTGCCCTTTTTGCTCACCAGCAGTTTTGTCGGGATCGCATTAGGCGCGCTCACACCAAGACGTGAACTCGTCACCTTGGTGGTATTAATCAGCTCAATGCCGCTGATCTTTACCGCTGGTTTTATCTGGCCAGTAGAAATGATCCCCTCACCACTATTGTGGTTAGCTAACGGCTTTCCCAGCACTCCAGCGATCCAAGGCTTTCTCGGCTTAAACCAAATGGCGGCGAATTGGTCAACCATTGCACCGCAATGGACTCTATTATGGCTGCAAGCGGCATTATGGGGCGCTATCGCTTATTACCTACTGCAGCGCGATCGTCAGCCTAACACTCCTGTTGCACATTAATACAAGTTGCTAACGACAATACGGGAGCCTAACGACGGTCGGCTTATCCAACCGTCGTTACGGTAGTGTCTCACCGCTTTAAAACTTTCCATTCCGTTTCACTGATTTGGCTCACTGGATTAATTTCCTATCGACAATCATTTTTGACTGAGTTATAAGTCTAGATGTTTAGACGTCTAAAGCCACGCTTAGGGAGAAAGCCGTGCCGATTAAAATCCCCGACCAATTACCAGCCAGTGATGTATTACGTGCCGAAAACATTTTCGTGATGTCGGAATCACGGGCTGCGACACAAGAGATCCGTCCACTCAAAGTCTTACTGTTAAACTTGATGCCGAAAAAAATTGAGACGGAAACTCAGTTTTTACGCCTGTTGTCTAACTCGCCATTACAGATTGATATCGAGCTGCTGCGCATTGATGATCGGCCGAGTAAAAATACCCCAGAGCAACATCTCAATACTTTTTATCGCCAATTTGAACTGGTCAAAACACGCAATTTCGATGGATTGATCATTACGGGGGCGCCACTCGGTTTAGTGCAATTTGAAGATGTTGCTTATTGGGATCATCTGCAGCACATCATGAGTTGGGCAAAAAACCATGTCACCTCGACACTGTATATCTGCTGGGCAGCACAAGCAGGATTAAAGCTGCTGTATAACTTGCCAAAACGCACTCGTGAAGAGAAATTATCTGGCGTCTACTACCACACCACTCATCAACCCTTTCATTCACTACTACGTGGGTTTGATGATTGCTTTTTAGCACCCCACTCACGCTATGCCGACTTTGCCGCTGATTATTTGGCACAACATACTGACCTTGATATTCTTGCCTCCTCTGACGTGGCGGGCGTCTATCTGGCCGCTACCAAAGATAAGCGTAATGTGTTTGTGACTGGGCATCCGGAATATGATGCTTTGACGCTACACCATGAGTATGTGCGCGATTTAGGCGCGGGGCTCAGCCCAGCACTGCCAATCAACTACTACCCCAATGACAATCCAGATAATAAACCTTGTGCCAGTTGGCGTAGCCACGGCCATTTATTGTTTGCCAATTGGCTCAACTATTGCGTTTATCAGCAAACGCCATACGATCTCGAGCAATTTAGCGAAGCCAACTTCACCAAGGGTGAATAATCATGCTGGCCGCGCCATGCGGCCTTTTGCAGCGCGAAGCGCGTCTTCGGCTGCAAACAAATATGCCCCCGTACTTACCAGCTAGGCATCGCCTTTATTTGCCAACTGACTCGCAGACTTCATCCACATTGCTCGGCCTTGCAAGCGAATTGCCTATTATTGTGGCGTCCAAAGGAGGGGTGTATGAACAAAAGGTTACTATTTGGCGTGCTATTTGCGCTCAATGGCTGTGTGACAGTCACCGAAACCGCGCAGCCTACTCTACAAAGCGATCCTAGCGAAATGGCCGAAGCGCGCATCGCGCTCGGTCTAGGTTATTTAGACAATGGTAACATGCTCAAAGCGCGGGAAAACTTAGAAAAAGCACTACAACATGCGCCAAGCTACTACCGCGCGCAACTTTCGATGGCGCACTATTTTGAAGCGGTAGGAGAAAATGATGCGGCGCGAAAAATGTATCGTACGGCATTGAGCCAACACCCTAAAAATGGCAACGTGCTCAATAATTTTGGTACCTTTTCCTGCAAACAAGCCGAGTATGATGCGGCCGATGAATACTTTCGCCGCGCGGTCGAACAACCTTATTATTATCTGATCTCCGCCAGTTATGAAAATGCCGGATTGTGCGCCTTAAAAGCAGGCAAGCCTGAACAAGCGCGCGACTATTTTAAGCGGGCGATTGACCACGAACCCAGTCGACTGCGCTCTATCTTACAGCTGTCTAAAATGGAAATTGAAGCAGGTGATTATGCCCCTGCTCGCTTACGTTTAATGACCTTAAATCAACGTTATGGCTACCAAAAAGCCTCTCTTCGATTATTGATTGAACTGGAAAAGCGCGCCGGTAATCCTGCGTTAGAGCAGAAATACCAAGCACTACTGGCCTCGCTCTCTTAATCTTTACTTAATATTCATTACTTATTTAATATTGGTTGGCCGACCGCTACCTTTACGATCTCGATAAGGAGTACGGCGCAGGCGGCGAACCTTGCTTGCGCGCTGAATTTTTTGATATTCGCGGTAAATAATTCGAATAAAAAAACCGAGTCCAATCAACAGTAGCAGCGTAAACACGCTCATAAAAGGTACGCATAACCAATGTGGTTGGCAGGGCGCATAGAGTGGAACATCTTCGATTCTCATCTTGCCTCTCCTTCTGTTGAATCTTGGAACAGATTGAGTCTATGGCGGGCGGGCCCGATTTGGGTTACCAACAGTTTAGCACGTTGTTTGCCACCACAGCTTGCGTTGCTCAGCATTTTGAAAGCTCCACGCGATAAAGCGGCTGATTTTCTGGCCTTGTGCCATCTCGATGATCTGTATCGCCTGAGCGCCTAGTTTTTCAAGCTGTTTTTGCATACCGCGTACATTATCGCCTTTCGAGATCAAACAGCTAAACCACAGCACCTGCGAAGCAAAATCACGACTTTCCATGGCCATCTTGCCAATAAATGCCGCTTCGCCACCCGGACACCATAATTCTGCTTTTTGACCACCAAAGTTTAAGGTCGCGCTTGCTGTTCCATGTCCTTTTGCAATAGCAGCGCTGCCGATTGGCTGGCCTTTTTTGCGGCGATTGTTCTGTAAATTATGCTGTTTACGCCGCGTACCTTGCTCTGCTTGCGCCAATGAAGCATGAAATGGCGGATTAC
Organism: Vibrio misgurnus; assembly: GCF_029635775.1. Lineage (NCBI taxonomy): Bacteria > Pseudomonadati > Pseudomonadota > Gammaproteobacteria > Vibrionales > Vibrionaceae > Vibrio > Vibrio misgurnus. Next base: position 1,331,530 of record NZ_CP113241.1, read on the forward strand.
AAGTAGTCAGCGTATAGCGCTCACCGGTGCGGATCACACCCTCAAAAATACGTTGCGGATCCGTTTGTAGCCGACACTCAATGTTGCCGTGTAGTGATGGATTACTGCGGGCAATCACATTCGCCTGTTTAATCGAGACAGGATCAATATCGCTGCCAACCCAGCGCCAACCATATTCAGCCACACCGATAATTGGATAAATACAATTGGCACCCACCCCAATATCCAACGCGGTGACTTGGGCTGGCTTTAACTGCGGGTTGTCACGCTGTAATAAATCGGCAATGCGATGAATATAATCCGCTCGACCAGGGATCGGTGGGCACAAAAAGCCGGCTGGAATATCCCAATAAGTGACGCTGTAATGCAAAGCAAGTAACGCTTTATTCAGCCGTTTTACCGCCAGCGGATCAGCAAAATCAATAGTCCACTGACCATGGGGATTTTTGATCATGTGCGTCGTGAGCTCGGGTACCACTTTGCTCAAAGCTTGGAAATCATATTGACCACGGTGGCGATTACGTGGATGTAAGCCCGACTTCACTGGAGCGGCTGGTTGCTGGCTGGGTGGCGAAGGATGTTTAATTCGCTGTACCGTCGGCTGAGCCAATGAGCGTTTGGGGTGAGCGGATTTTTTCATAGTCATAGGGCTGCTTAACTTACTGTTATCGGTAGAGAGTAGATTTTTCGGCGCGCAAGAATACTCAGACTTTGCCAGCTTTCAGCTCGGTCACTATCATAAATAATCGAGCATCCAGTTCTAACTGGTGATAATTCGGCTCCATATGGCAACAAAGTTGATAAAACGCTTTATTGTGTTCTTTTTCTTTTAAGTGAGCCAATTCATGCACCACTAACATACGCAGTAATGGTTCAGGGGCTTGTTTAAACACACTGGCAATTCGGATCTCATTTTTCGCTTTAAGCTTACTGCCATGCAGCCGCGACACATAACTGTGTAGACCGAGCGCATTGTTGATCAGGTGTATTTTTCCGTCATACACCACTTTACTGAGCGGTGCTGTTTTCTTCATATACTGATTTTTGAGCGCCATAGTGAAATCAAACAGCGCTTTTTCACTCTGAATCACATGCCGCTCTGGGTAGCGCTGCTCGAACCAGGCCACCAATTTGCCACTTTCGATCAGTTGAGCAACCTGCGCAACCAGATGTGGTGGGTAGCCTTGAATGTATTTTAATGCTGGATGAATACTCATTTCACGCGCTCAGTTTGACGATGGCTCAAAAAGGTCGGCAAGTTTACTCAATTTCCGGCTAACAATCATCTTTAGCGGTGAACAGCGTATCTACAAATCAGCTGAGATTTGCATCCGTAAGTAACTCTCGCTACACTTTGCGCCCTTTTGCTTGATGAGAGTGTTCCATGAAACGCGTGGTTTTGTACATTAAAGATAAATGCCCACACTGCAAAGATGCTCAGCGTTATTTAGACTCAAAAGGCATTGCATATCGCTTATGTAACGCCAAAATGGAGCGTGGCCGCAAAGAACTCGATGCGCTAGGCGCACGCAGTCTTCCGGTGCTGAAAATTGGTGATCGCTTGATGATCGGCTGGAATGCGACCAACTTTGATCGTATCTATCGCAGCAAAGATTAACCTTGCCAGAGTCACTAAACTCACTGTTGAGCAAAAACAACAACGGTTACCCTATCTGTTTCACCAATATCGTTAGCGGTGATGATCTGCAATGCGCAGAGAACGGTAACGATCAATCACCTTCTGCCCTGCATCATCCCCTCTGAGAGAGTCGTTCGCCGCGACACTCTCAATGACAGCACCATTCGCTGGCCCACAATATTCTCGTTCATCCTCTCCATCAAGTGCGTAATCAATCAACACACCCTCACCCAAAACACACCAAACATCACAATTACCATCAAACTTAATGCAACAATATTTACAAATTGGATCTTATAGCACTTTGGAATTACACTTTTACAACCAATTGATATTGTTTTGTTTACACCATAACAGCTATGCACATTTCACCAGAGACATCAGCCAACATCACGACTGGCGCGTTTTATTACCTGATGATGACTCTGAATTGAACGAAAAGCCGCTCAAAGTAGCGGCTAACATTGGGAGAGCGTTCTTTTGAAAGGATTACCATTAACAGTGATTGCACTGGCGATAGCCTTAAGCAGTTCGGTTGCTGCGCAAACATTAGAACAAGCCGTCGCCATCACCCTTGCCTCCAATCCGGAGTTAAAGGGATCATTTAATCAGTTTAAAAGTCGGTTATATGATGCCAAAGCCTCATCAGGTGCCTATCTTCCCAAACTGGATCTTGATGCGGGTATTGGCTACGAAGGCATTAATCCGGCGCAATCGAGTGGCAATAAAAGTACCGATTTAACGCGTAAAGACGCCTCCTTAACGCTGACTCAACTGATTTGGGATGGCGCAGCCACCCTCAATGATATGGATAGAACCGCTGCCGAAGCGGAAGCAGATCGATTCCAATTATTGGCCGATGCCTCAGACATGGCACTGGAAGTGACCAAAATTTATCTCGATGCCACTCAAGCCTATGAAATTTTGACGCTCTCGGAAAAAAATCTTGCGATTCATAAAGACATCTATCGGGATATTAAAAAACGCGCCGATGCTGGTATTGGTTCAACTGCCGATGTGACGCAAGTGGAAGCTCGTTTAGCCAAAGCGCACGGTAACTTACTGGCTGCACAAAATAACCTGTTTGATACTCATACCCAATTTCGCCGTATCGTCGGCCAAGAGCCTCTGGGGCTCGAATATCCACGGGCAGATGAAGATGCGCTCCCACTAACCTTAGAAAAAGGGTTACAGCATGCACAAGACAATCATCCCGTGATCAAAGTAGCACAGGCCGATACCGACGCGGCACGCTTCCAATACAAGCAATCGAGAGGCCCCTACTACCCAACCCTTTCCTTGGAAGCCGCTCAACGTTGGCGTAATGATGCCGATGGCATCACCGGCAGCAGCGATGAATTAACCGCCATGCTGCGCCTACGCTATAACCTCTATAACGGTGGTAGTGACAGCGATCGCAGCAAAAGCGCCGCTTATCAAATGAACCGCTCCAAAGACTTACGCGAAAAAACCTTTCGCATGGTGGAAGAAGGCTTCCGTTTAGCATGGAGTGCATTGGATCTCACTCTACAACAGAAAGAGTTTCTCGCCGACCATGTTGACTCTACCTCCAAAACGGTAGTGGCTTATCGTAAACAGTACCAAATCAGCCAGCGTACCTTGCTCGATCTACTTAACACCGAAAATGAACTGTTTGAAGCGCGCAAAGGTTATCTGGATGCCAAATACGCCGAGCAATACGCCAAATATCGTTTAATGAACGCAACCGGTAACTTACTGGATGCTTTGCGCGTTGATATTCCTCAGGAATGGACCGTTAAGGTGGAGTACTAATATGTCAATTACATCATCGCCCGTAACACAATTTGTCAGCACAGTTGCCCTAGTGCTGTCTTGTAGTGTGACAACGGCTGCATTTGCCAATCCAGATCTGCAAAATCAACAGGATGAGTTCGCTTATCTGCCCATTCCGCTCGCCAATCAAGTTGCCGATCTGCAAGATGATGACGATGATGGTGTCATTAATGCGCGCGATCGCTGTCCTGATACTCCAGAGGGCTCTGAGATCGATAATCATGGTTGTGGCAGCATGGTCAATACATCACACACCAAACAACTATATATTCTGTTTGCCAATAACTCTCCAGGCATCGAGGCGGTATTTTTAAGTCAGATACGCGAAATGGCGGATTTTTTGCAAGCCTACCCGACCACATCGATTGAACTGCAAGGCTATGCCCGTCAACTGGGTAGCCAAGCCCATAATTTAGCCTTATCTAAACAGCGAGCAGAAGCGGTGCGTGATCAGTTGATCAGTGATGGGGTTAGCACCAAGCGAATTAAAATCGTTGGCTACGGCAATAGTGTGTTAGCTGCTGAAGGTGACGATGAGGTGAGCCAAGCGCGTAACCGTCGCGTGGTTGCGACCGTGGTCGGTAATCAGGATGAACCACTGCTTGAGTGGACTATCTTCACCACGCTGGCTAAATAGTCGTAAGGGTATAGCACGATAAAATAGCCGTGATTCATCACGGCTATTGGCGAGTAAGCTGACCGATAATCACAGCAAGCCAGCCATAGCTCACTTGCCGATCTCTTTTCATCATCGACTAAGCGATTTAAATTAACCTATTTAATCGACCACAAAGATAAGGTGCGTTTGAAATCCTCATAACCAAACTGGTTAATTGGCTCAATCTCACCATTTTGGCGCTCACAATAAACCGCAGGCATTTTAAGCCCGTTGAACCAGTTGAGTTTAACCATGGTATAACCGGCACTATCCAGAATGTGCAGTTTCTGGCCAACGGTTAATGGTTGATCAAACTTAGCCACACAGAACTGATCACCGGCTAAACAAGAGCAAGAGCCGATCACATATTCATATTGACCTTGTTCACTGGCTTCCAGTACGGAGGCTGGCTCTTTATAAATCAGGGTATCTAAGCGGTGTGCTTCGGTCGCTGAATCCACGATCGCAGTTTGCATACCATTTTCAACAATATCCACCACGGTCACTACCAGATCGGTGGTCTTGGTGATCACTGCTTCACCCGGCTCCAAATACAGCTGTACCGCATGACGCTCTGCAAACGCTTTGAGTGCCGCGCCTAATTTATCCACATCGTAACCCGGCCAAGTAAAGAATACTCCGCCACCCAGGCTGACCCAATCTAACTTATCCAGGTAGTGACCAAAACGTTGTGAAATCGCATCCAGTAGCCCAATAAAGGCATCCACATCTTTGTTTTCACAATTCATGTGGAACATTACGCCATCAATGCTGGCAAATACATTTTCATCAATATGATCCGCTTGCACACCAAGGCGGGAAAACTGACGCGCTGGGTTGGCTAAATCTTGGCCTGCATAGCTCACTCCCGGATTGATACGTAAACCCAGTGATGCTTTACCTTCCACTAAATGGCGGTAAGCCGCCAGTTGAGATTGTGAGTTGAAGATCATCTTATCGCAGATATCAACCACTTCTTTAACATCATCTTCACTGTAACCCACTGAATAAGCATGGGTTTCACCACCAAATGTTTCATAGCCCAATTTCACTTCAAACGGGCCTGAGCTGGTGGTGCCATCAAGATAAGGTTTGATGATGTCAAACACCCCCCAAGTTGAAAAACACTTCAGCGCCAACACCATCTTCACACCAGAGATCTGCTTCAGATGCTTGGCGATTTCAAGGTTAGCGATCAGTTTGGCTTCATCAATCATGAAGTATGGGGTTTTTAATTGATTTTTTTGCATATCAGTTCCTATTTGCTACGCGATTTCCATCGCGGCTCAACGGTAGCCAAAATGGAAAAACAGCCATAACCATTATGGATATAGCTGTTGGAAGTTATAACTGTTTGGATATCGCTTATGGCAAAATTTGAATATCCGGCTGACCTGGTTCAAGTTCCATCACATTCCAGTTGAGACCAAGCGTAGGCATGGTTTCTAGGAAAGGATCCGGATTCAACTGCTCCATGTTAAAGACCCCAGGCTGTGCCCATTCGCCACGGAAAAACTGTAGCGCAGCGGTGATGGCAGGCACACCGGTGGTGTAAGCAATCGCTTGATGCTCGACATCCTGATAGGCCACTTGATGATCAGCATGGTTGTAGATAAATACGCTGCGTGCTTGACCATCTTTTTTGCCTTGCACCCAAGTACCAATACAAGTCAGGCCAGTATAGCCCGGAGCCAACGAAGTGGGATCGGGCAACATGGCTTTTAACACCTGTAACGGCTTAACCACCGTACCATCTTGCAAGGTCAGCGGCGCTGGATTTAACAAACCGATATCACGCATCACATTAAAATAATTGAGGTAGCGATCACCAAAACCCATCCAAAACTCAATACGCTTAGCCGGAATAAACTCTTTTAACGAGCGCAATTCGTCGTGCGACATTGAGTAAACTTTGAATTTGCCACATTTGGGAAAATCAAACTCCAGCATACGGGTGTGGCAAGCGGCACGCTGCCACTCACCTTGATCCCAATAGATGGAGTCACCCTGAATTTCCAACAAGTTGGTTTCAGGGTCAAAGTTGGTGGCGAATTTCTTGCCATGATCGCCCGCATTAATGTCTAACACATCAATGGTGTCGATTTCGTCAAACAAATATTTGGCCGCGTAGGCAGCAAATACGCTGACCACACCGGGATCAAATCCCGCACTTAAAATCGCGGTGATCCCTGCTTGCTTAAATTTGTCACGAAACGCCCATTGTGCGTCATACGCTTCAGGAACTTGCTGGCCTTCGGAGCATAAGTCGACCGAAACTGAAGTATCTAAATAGGATACTTTGGCTTGGTAGCACGCTTGCATAATCGCAACATTGACCCAAGGTGGCCCTGCATTGATGACTAAATCCGGCTTAACTTGATTAATCAGTTGCACCAATGATTCGATATCATCAACGTTAATCTGACGCGCTTCTAGTTTCTTGGTCGAGTCTTTAAGGTTATTTTTGCCTTTAATTGACTCAATGATTTTTTCACACTTCGCAATCGAGCGAGATGCAATCGTAATATCACCCAGCACGTCGTTGTTTTGTGCGGCTTTATGTGCCACTACCCAACCAACACCGCCTGCACCAATCTGTAGAATAGACATAATTGCTTTACCTTTATTACCTTTAGTTCGCTAGTTCAGCGGTTAGCGTTTCAATTTTCGCCAGTAGAGATTCGAAATCCGACATCTGCAAGCATGGGTTCAAGATGGTGAATTTTAAAGCGGTTTTGCCATCCACAATCGTTTCACCCAGCACGGCTACACCGCGTACTAATGCCTGTAGACGCACCACTTTATTAAGCTCATCCAGATCAGACGCCTTCTCACTGACCGCGCGGAACAATACCGTCGACAGTGAAGGTTCGGCTAACAGTTCAAAGCTTGGATGCTGACGCACCAATTCCGCCACCTCTAGCGTTTGAGCCAACAAATGATCATACATCGCGCCCAGTTGTTGCGGGCCGACGTTTTGCATGGTCATAAACACTTTTAGTGCATCAAAACGTTTGGTGGTTGAAATCGACTTATCCACCAAGTTTGGCAACGTATCATGCTCACGGTTTAAGTAGTCTGCATGGTGCAGCAGGTACTTAAAGTTATGCTTGTCTTTGAGTAACAACGCGCCACAGCTAATGGTTTGGAAAAACAGCTTATGGAAATCGACACTGATCGATTGCGCACGCTCAATCCCAGTTAGACGATCTTTATGGCTGCTAAGGATTAACGCACCACCATAAGCACTGTCAACATGCATCCATAGTGTGTGTTTTTCTGCAACATCCGCAATCGTCACTAAATCATCAATTGCACCGTGATCGGTCGTACCTGCGGTTCCCACAATTGCAAACGGAATGAGACCTTCCGCTTTTGCTTGTGTAACAACCGCTTCCAACTGAGCCACGTCCATCGTGCCGTTTGGCAATGCATCAACCGCCAGAATGGCTTTCTCGCCCAGCCCCATCCAAGATGCGGATTTTTGCACGGTGAAATGCGATTTCTTCGAGCACACAATACGCAGTTTATCCGCATAGTCAGGCAGACCCAATTTCTGAATTGAGTGGCCACTGAGGCGATCAGCAATCCAATCACGCGCCAGCATCAGACCCATTTGGTTACTCTGGGTGCCGCCACTGGTGAAGATACCATCCGCTTGTGCACCCTGCTGATATTTTTCACACATCCAATCAATCACTTTCTGCTCAACGAAGGTCGCAGCAGAAGATTGATCCCATGAGTCCATAGATTGGTTAAGTGAGGCAATCATCGCCTCCGCGACCACCGATGGCATCAGAGGTGGCGTGTGCAGATGGGCAATACAGTCAGGATGCTGCACCATGATCGAGTTTTTCGCCACCAGCTCCGCGGTTTCAGAAATCACGGCTTTTAAGGAAGCATTTTTATTATCCAGATCCACCGCGTAAATCGCTTCTTCCAGCGCTTTCGGGTCAATACCTGAATAAGGGGCTTTCACCTCTTCAAACACGGCTTTCATCGCTGCCGTGGTATGGTTCATCACTTGTGCGAACTCTTGACTACCCATATGGCCGGTATGAATGAAGTGTTTTTTCCACTCTTGGTTAGCCTGCTCAGGATCTTTTTTGCCACCACCAGCGGCCAACATTGCTTCTTCTAATACGCGTAGTGCAAAATCCAACTGCTCAAACGAGATAATGACCGGCGGAAGGAAACGGATCACCGAGCCATCACGCCCGCCTTTTTCAACCATCAAACCACGCTCAAGCGCTGCACGTTGAATAGCAAGGGTCAGTTGTGGCGCTGATTTTGGCTCGCCAAATTGGTTCAGTTCACCACTTGGATCTTTAATTTCCAGCCCCAGCATCAAGCCTTTACCACGCACTTCGGCGATACAGTTGACTCGGCTTTGGATTTTTTCCAGACCGGCACGCAGATATTGACCCGCAACGCGTGCATGCTCAACTAGGTTATCACGTTGAATAATTTCCAACGCTTTAGCACCCGAAACCATGGCTAATTGGTTGCCACGGAAAGTACCGGTGTGCTCGCCTGGACGCCATGTGTCATGCTTTTTGTTGATCACTAAGATCGACATTGGCAAACCGCCACCGATGGCTTTAGATAAACACAGGACATCTGGAATAATACCCGATTCTTCAAACGCGAAGTTGTGACCGGTTTTGCCAACACCACATTGAATTTCATCGAAAATCAGTAAAATGCCGTGATCATCACAGATACGACGTAGTTCACGCAACCAGAAAGCTGGCGCAGGGATCACCCCGCCTTCACCTTGTACTGGTTCAACAATGATCGCGGCCGGTTTCATGATCCCCGCTTCATCATCGTTTAGCAGACGCTCAATGTAGCGAATGCTGGCTTTTGCGCCTTCATCGTCACCTAAACCAAACGGGCAGCGTAAGCTGTATGGGAATGGCATAAAGTGCACATCCGACATCAACCCAGTACGACGTGCTTTGGTATTTAGGTTGCCCATCATACCCATAGTGCCGTTGGTCATCCCGTGGTATGCGCCGCGGAAAGCAAACATGGTGTTACGACCAGTGGTTTGCTTGGCCAGTTTAATCGCCGCTTCAACCGCATCGGCACCGGATGGACCACAGAACTGGATCACACAATCATCCGCTAAGGCTGATGGCAAAAAGCTTTTCACCGTTTTGATGAAATGGGTTTTGGCCTGTGTAGCAATATCCAGAGTCTGATATGGCAATCCCGAATCGAGCTGTGATTTCAGCGCCTGATTGATTTCTGGATGATTATAGCCAAGCACTAGTGTGCCCGCACCGGCTAAACAGTCCAAGAAAATCTGTCCACGAGTATCCTCAACTAAACAGCCGTAAGCTTGTTTAATCGCGATAGGAATGCGACGTGGGTATGAACGCACTTCCGATTCATGCGCAGCTTGATCCAGCAGCACTTGGTCAGGAGTGAGATCGTAAAGACCGTCTAATAACGGCACTTGAGTTGAAAACAGAGTTGCGATGTGGTTATCGACTTCAAAGGCTGTACTCATCTTGTTTCCCCTTGAGATGATTTATTTTCGCTTTTCTTGAGAAGGTGGTGGAAAAACGAATAGCAAAATTACCCGTGTTTGCTAAAGCAAACCGGAGTCTGGGTCATGATTGATATGACGAAGTTGTGCTAAATCAGGTGATCAAGGTTCTGTAATACTGCGATCCTGTTGAACAGGACAAAGAGGAAGTACAAAGCTGATTAGTATGCATAAGTTAAGTGAGTTCAATGTTGGGTTTCCCATGCACATGCTGCTTCGCAGCAAGAGTATCCCGTCTATCGACAAAAGGACTTGTCGATACCTACCCTACGTGATGTCACAATCAGCCTGAATGGTCATCACGCGTGTCCCCCAGAAGCTCAGTCTGAGATTGGCGCGAACATTAGCATAAAAGGAAAGTCAAGCGCAATCGTTTTTAATACTTATTCGCATCAGTTACAGGGTCTAATTGATACAAAAAGTTATAAGCCCGCACATGACTTATTTTGCTTAACTGGACTCAAGTTATCCACGTTCCGGTTGGCTATCATCAAAGACAATAAATTGTAGGATATTCAAAAAATCAGCCATAAAAATGCCCCCGCTTGGCGGAGGCTAGAGTTGTTAAATCGCGATAAGAATTACTGCGCAGCTTTCAGCGGTAATGAGAGACGCAATAGAGCGTAGCCCAATAATGCCGCAGTGGTAGAACCCATTAAGATCCCTAAGCGAGCGTAAGTATCATACGCTTGATTCGCTTCACCAAACGCCAACGATGAAATGAAAATCGACATCGTAAAGCCAATTCCACACAATACTGATACGGCAAAGATATGCTTAAAGTTGATCCCTTCTGGTAGCTTCGCCACACCCAGCTTGACCGCAGCCCAGCTAAAGCTAAAGATCCCAATCGGTTTACCTAAGAATAGTCCGCACGCGACTCCAAGCGGTAACATTGAAGTCAAGCCTGCGATAGAAACACCTTGTAGTGAGATTCCCGCATTGGCAAAGGCAAACACCGGCAGAATCGCGAACGCAACATACGGATGCAGCGCATGCTCAAGGTGTTTTAGCGGAGAATGACCGTCTTTAGCGCCTTTGAGTGGGATAGCAAAACCAATCACCACACCAGCCAATGTAGCATGCACACCGGATTTCAATACTGCGAACCACAAAATCAAACCCGCGATAATGTAAAAACTCAGTTTGGTCACGCCCTTAGCGTTGAAAATAAACAACAGACCGGTCATCAGCAAACCCACAGCCAGAGCAATGATGGATAAATCACTGCTGTAGAATAGGGCAATAATCACCACCACACCGAGATCATCAATAATCGCCAGCGCAAGCAGAAACACTTTTAAGCTAATCGGAACCCGTTTACCGAGTAGCGCCATAATACCGAGCGCAAAGGCAATATCGGTTGCCGCGGGGATCGCCCAACCTTGAATTGCTTCTGGATCATTAAAGTTGAACAGCACATAGATTAATGCGGGGGCGAGCATACCGCCGACCGCAGCAATCGCTGGGAAAATCGCCGTTTCACGGGATTTGAGCGCACCTTCTAACAACTCACGCTTTACTTCTAAACCAATCAACAAGAAAAATACGGCCATTAAACCATCGTTGATCCAATGCGATATTGACATACCCAGCACATAGGTATGTAGCAAGGCTTGGTATCCATCACCCATCGCTGAATTGGCAATCATCATGGCTATAGCAGCCGCAATCACAAGTAAAATGCCACCCGCAGATTCCATTTTGAAGAAATCTCGAATCATGTCAGGCATAAGTTTGTCCTTAAATTATGTTAATAATTGATTAACAACAGAAGCCCAAGAGTTTAGCTAGGCTTAGCTCGATGGAAAAATCGATTGTAATGAGGCATTAATTCGGTTTTTCCGAACAAACATTGATTTTAGCGTGAAATTTGACCGATATTATCGCAACACAATCCCTTGCCGTATTCACCACAAAAAATCGTTCACACGCTTTCAGCGCGAAATCCCATCACCGTGATGTATCCCAATCAGTAGCCGGATAACTGTATAAAACCGGTTTGCGTATGCGAGCCTAAAATTTTAATCCGCCCCTCCCAGTAAGGGATCAGAAACGAGTGCCAAGCCTCTTTATCCAGTGGTTCAATCGTCACATTGATTTGCAACTTAGGGATCACCAGCCGCCAACGCAGTGGCAGACGTTTACCATTACTGAGTACCGATACAGAAAGCGCTTCGAGTTGAATATCTTGATCAGTTAACACCACGCTGGGAGCATGGCGCGAATGAAACATACCATAAACATAATCCGCAACGCCTTGATGGCGGACACGGTTAACGGTTAACCACTGCTCATCACTGAGTGGGATCACCAAGCGATCACTACCGATCTGCGCGTTGGCAACCAAATCACTGCCCCACTCTTTACTCAACCATGCTCGGCCAGTGACACGCCGTGTCGGTTGCGTACCACTGAGGGCTAACTCTCCTTGCAGCACAATATTCGGTTGTTCAAATTGATAGCTGGCCAGCGCCAGTAAATCTTGCCGGACTTGATACCCCTGTTCACCCGCTAAGCGATAGGCCCCTTGAGCTAATAATTGTAGATTAAGGCTAAATTCATCCGTTACCAGTTGCAAATGTCCCGGAAACGGCCCAATACCGAGTGAGCGCCACGACCAATTATCAATCCACATCCGAAAAGGCTGCTTACCAATTCCAGCTTGGCCAATTCCACCACGAGCCATTTTTTGATCGCGCAACGCGATCTTTTGACCATTAATCACAATCGAAGAGAAATAAAGCTGCGGAGTCTGCCAGCCGACACTATTGCGATCATCTTGCGCTAAACGCAGAAAATTCCACTGTACACTCAGTGACTTACCTTGTTCATCTTCCAGCAAAGCATATAGCATCCACCACTCTTGGGCAAATTCAGGGCGCGAAAAAAAATCTGCAGGTAAACGTACCGGATAATTAGGCAGTACAGGTTCAAATGCCGCTTGAGAAGTAGCACGTGGAGCATACGCAGTATTGTATCCTTGGTTAAGATTTTCATCTTGCTCATAACCCACCCAGCAACTCACGGCCAAGAGTATCGCGAGCGCAATCCCGAGCCATTGATAACCACGTTTATGCAGACCAAGCATTTATAGCGCCTCTCGCAATGATTTCATCGGTGATTTTCGCGCCAAGCGAATGACCGGCAAGGCTCCTGCTAGCATCAAAGCCACCATCGCCCAGCCGATAGTATGCAGATACTCTCCGAGTACAATTTGCAATGGCATTGTCCAACCAAATGAGGGTTTAATTACCAAATCAATCACCAAGTGAGCCAGAGTCAGCCCCAATGGCAATGCGATCAAAAATGAAATCGCGCCAAACACCAATAACTGCATGCCACCGATCAACACTAACTCTTTGCCAGAAACACCAAGACAACGCAGTAATGAGATATGCCGTAAACGAGAAGTTTCACCGGCTAAAGTCGAGAAGAAGATCCCGCACACCGCAATCAACAAGGTAATGTTGCCGAGCGTACTTGCAATCGAAAAAGTACGATCAAACACGCGCATTGCATGACTATGTAGATGAATGTTATCGACCACCCGATCGGCGCTGAGCCTAAAAATAGCATTCAAACGTTGCTTAATTCTTTCACCGGCCTCCCCTTTACCCGCAGCCCCTTCGTTCAGCACCACGGCTAATACCACATTACCAGAGCCAGCAAACGCGTTGATCCAATTCTGATGCGAGACCATCACTTGATGGTAGGGATTTCCGTAATCGTAATAAACGCCGAGTACGGTCCAATTTGCCCCCATTGGCTCAGGCAGATCGATCGAATCGCCGGGACGAATACCGAGTTTAAGCGCCATTGATTCACTGACCATCACGCCACGAGAGTGATGTAAATGATACCAGTAGTTCATCACACCAAGTTTTACCGTCAATGAGTCTAATTCACCTTCTGAAGGGCCAGTACTGACAATTTGCACCAAGCTATGTTGCGAAGTGAAATCTTTTTGCCAGCGCTGCCATACCGAGTTCACCTCAGGTTGTATTTCCAGCCAATCACTCATCAGCGCTGAAACACTATTACTAGGATAGAGATAGAGATCTGCCGCCAGCCGCTGGCTTAGCCAGCGATCAGTGGTATCTCGAAAACTACCGACCATGGTTTCCACGCCGATATTGGCCGCCAACGCCACCATAAAGGCCATCGTAGCGACGCCGCGATAACTCATACTCGCTGCCGCATCGGCAAAGAACCAACGAATTTTAACCCAGCGTAAAGTGTAAGAAAAACTGGTGAACAGCGTCCAAATTAGATATGGCGTAATCAGTGCCACGCTCAACAAAATTAAACCGATGATGGTGAAACCGGATTGCTGAGTTTGCGAGACTTGATAAAGTGCTATCGCCGCCATCACTAACACACAAGCCAACAACGCTTGTAACTTGAATTCCTTGCCAGCAAAACGCACCAGTGAAAGGCGGGCGGATAAACGAATCGGTTGTGAGCGCAATAAACGCACTAAAGGCCAAGCGCAAGAAGCCACTGCGGCAAATAGCGCCATCAATAAACTGTAGCTACTCCACGACCAGTTCCAAGCAATCGCTAAATCTATATTCGCGTTATACAAATAGCCCAAACTACTTGCCACTGCAGGGATTAACTGATTAGCCAACAGTAAACCGAATACGTTACCACATAGCCAGCACAGCAAAACTAGAAGCAATAATTCAACCAGCATTGCCTGCATGAGCTGCCAACCACTGACTCCGAGTTGTCTGAGCATTCCCACCAACGGCTGTCGTTGTACCATCGACAGTGACATCGCCTGATAAAAAATAAAGATGCCAACCAAAAAAGCCAACATTCCCATGGCGGTTAAATTGAGATGAAAAGCTTGGGTTAACGACTCTAATTCTGAACGGGTACTACGGGTTAAGGTTAAGCCATTCGGCAAATTTTTTTTCAGCCTATCCAGCTTGGCGGGCGGCATATCAGCACAGGCGATCACTGTCAGTCCTGAGCCTTTTTTCAATCTGCGCACCAAAGACAGATCGGCAATCACTCGCATCCCGGAGACTTGATTGCCGGCATCAATGGTGATCGGCCCAAGAGTTGAACCATCCTCCAAAACAATGTGATCACCCTCTTTCCAGCCCTGTAATTTAGCCAGCTCTTGGCTGACCATCACCGGATAAGGCGGCTGCATCAGACGCAATCCCGTTTGCTGGTTTAAGGTCTTACCACTGTCAAGTGAGAGTAATGCAACAGGATCGACCCCTTGGAGCATGATATCCAGTCCAGCGCGGGTACTGATCCGATAATCATCAAAAGGCACACACTGCTCAAAGCCATCACGGCGTAATTGAATATAAAAACCTTGTGGAATTTTATTGGCGCTCAGTTTAGAGCGGATTCGATAAGGCAGAGGGTTCGCAAACAGTCTTTCGCCATGCTCATAGCTTTGTCTGGCATGGTGATTGATCGCGGTCACCCCAACCAATAACGAAACACCGAGTGTCAAGCCGAGCCAGACGAGAAAAATCTGTAATGGATAGCGTCGATAATGCCCCAGTAGTGCCTTAACTACGGGCCATAACATGCAGTTGCCCTCCTTGCAGGCGAATGCAGCCATCCATATGCTGCGCTACTGTCTCACTGTGCGTGACAAGCAGCAGCGCACAATTTAATTCACGGGTTAAGCTGGTTAATAAGCGCATCACCGCTTCGGCATTGCGCTCATCAAGACTACCAGTCGGCTCATCAGCGAGCAGGATCTTCGGCTCCATATACAAAGCCCGTGCAATCGCGGCGCGTTGTTGCTGACCACCAGACACTTCTTCTGGATAACGGCCAAGCAACGGCATTAAATCGAGTGCGGAAAGAATTTGTCGCCACAGTTCAGCATCTTCAGGCAACCCTTTAAGCTGGCGACAGAAACGGATGTTATCGGCAATATTCAAAGTCGGCAGCAAATTATATTGTTGGAAAATCTGCCCGATATTACCACGCCGAAAGGCGGTACGCTGGTGCTCAGAGGTGCTATGCATTGGAAATCCGGGAAACCAAATTTCCCCAGAATCGGCACTATCAAGACCAGCAATCAAATTGAGCAGTGTACTTTTACCTGAGCCGCTTTCGCCCATCAGTGCTAACTGCTCCCCGAGGTTCAGTCTCAACTCAGCGCCCTGCAAAACCGGATGAAATTCATCGCCGTCTACATAGCCTTTGCATAGGTCGATTAGTTGTAGCATCAAACCACTCATTGCCGATAATGGAACTGGAACCCGAATCTACACCAAAACCCTAAGTGGAGAAAGTATTTTGGATAGCCGATCACACCTTATGCATTAATTTGCAAATATCCAACAATTAATCTTTAGTTTTCAATCAGATTTTTCATCCATCTCTTACTTTTCATGCGGTGCAATGAGCTACCCCATTTCACCAACTCTTCGGTAAGAAACAGCCAATAAATCCATTCTGGATCAACTTTCAGCACCAACGCGGCAAACGCCGCCAGTGGGATACCAATACACCACTGCGCCACCATATCTTGAGCGAGACAGTATTTCACATCCCCCCCAGCACGCAGTACACCGACAATCACCATCATCGGCAGTGAGCGCAGCACGATCCCGATACACATGATCACGATAAATTTCTCTGACAGCGCACGCGTCTCTGAACTCAACGCACTAAAGGCATCCAGTACTGGGGTTTGCACTGTATAAAGCGTGATCGCGACCAGAACTCCGACAATCACACTGCAGATTGTCACACCAATGGCTTGATAATAAACGGCTTGATAATTTTTTGCTCCCAGTTGATTGCCGACCAAGACCGAGGCAGCACTCGACATCCCAATCAATAAACTCAGTGAAATCGATTCAACCGGCGTCATCACCGATAATGCCGCGAGTCCCTGCACCCCAGTTTGTCCCATGATCGCATGGTAGGTAAATAAACCCGCAGCCCAAGCTAAAAAGTTAAAGGTGGTCGGCAGTGACAAGCGCAAAAAACGGCTAATTTTCGGCCAATCCAACACCGCTTTTATATCCAGCCAACCAAACGCCATTAAATGCTGTTTGCCATACAGATAACTGTACAAACACGCAACTTCGATAGCACAGCTCAACAAAGTAGCAATTGCCGCGCCTTCAATCCCCATCTCAGGAAAGCCGCAATGACCAAAAATCAACATCCAGTTCAGCACCACGTTGGCCACAATACCAATACCGCTGAAAAAGGTGCTCACACCAGGTTTATGCATCGCCCGTAGCCCTACCGCCATACTGCTAACACATGCCACCGCAAACATGGTCAAAGCAGTGATGATCAAATACTGGCTGCCCAGTGCATTCACCTGCTCAGACTCGGTGGTGAGTGACATAATTTGCTGCGGGAAAAATAAGAACAGTAATACGGTAAACAACGCGAAGAAATTGGCGACCAACCAGGTCAGCGCGGTACTTTCACGTACCCCTTTGCGATCGCCAGCCCCCCAATATTGCGCCGTTAATAATGCCCCACCAGTGGTGACCCCAACCAGCATAATGGTGGTCACGAAAGTGGCACGAGCGGCTACACCGACCGCGGCAATTTCTGCTTCACCCAACTGACCGAGCATCAAAACATCAACTAAACCACGGCTGGAGAACATGATATTTTGCAAGGTGATCGGCAGTGCTATCGCGATCAAACGGCGAAAAAAATCCCCTCGCATGTGGGATAAAACGTGAGAGACAACAGACACAAGATCACTCCAAAGCGTGATGCTCGTCCTTTTTTTAGGTTAGTGAAGGACATAGCAAGCAGAAAAAAACTGCGGCTATTATACTCATGTGAGCATAGTCACAACAAACGATTAAACAGGCGGGTAGATGAAAAAAGTCTTAGTACTGGGAGCATCCGGTTATGTGGGAGCACAACTGCTGCCACGACTGCTAGAAGCAGACTATCAAATCACTGCCGCTTCGCGCAGCATAGAAGATCTCAATGCCCGCTTACCCACTCATCCTAACCTGACACTTCTGCGTTTAGATCTCGCCGATCGCCAGCAAACACTCGCCACTCTTCCCCACTACGATTTAGTATTTTTCTTAGTGCACGGTATGGCGCACGGCGGTGATTTTGTCGATTACGAATTGTCATTGGCCCACAACGTCAAACAGGCTCTCGATGCTAGCCATAGTCGGGTACAACATGTCATTTACTTAAGTTCACTGCAGCCACAATCTCATCGTTCTCCCCATCTGCAAGCTCGTTATGAAACAGGACAAATTTTGCGTCAGTCTCATGTTCCAATCACTGAGCTTAGAGCCGGTGTGATTATTGGTGCCGGCTCCGCTGCCTTCGAAATCATGCGTGATTTTGTGTATAACCTGCCCATATTAATCACCCCCCAATCGATCGATGCGCAAGCCAATCCGATTGCACTGAGCAACCTGAATACCTATCTACTTAAGTTTGCACAAGAGCAACCTTCTACCGATCAAATCTTTGAGCTGGGTGGGCCGGAGATATTGAGTTATCGCGAACAATTTCGCCTACTATGCCAACTGACTGGCAAACCGTTTCGCCTGTGGTCAACCCGCTGGCTTACTCCTTATATCGCTTCACACTGGTTAGGGATAGTAACCTCAGTACCCAGCGCCATTGGTCGCTCTCTACTGGCCGGATTGACGCACGATTTCATCGCAGATAACCGCGCGATTATCGCACGCTATCCACAAACCTTGCTGTCTTATCGTGACGCCGTCACTCAAGCCATCAATAGTGAAGGGACTTTCGTACGCAGCCAAATTTGGGGATTTGATCCTAACGCCATTCAACGCTGGCAACCGGGCTTTGGTTATTACCCTAAGCGAGCGGGAGCTAGTATCAAAACCGAGTTAAGCAGTTACGCCTTGTGGCAAGTGATCCAAACGATTGGCCAGCGCGATCAAGGCTATTTCTTTGCCAATAGTCTGTGGCGAGTTCGTGAATGGTTAGATGTGCTGTTTGGTGGTGAGCCACCGATTCGGCATCACCCTGCTGGTGCACAATTAGTGGTGGGTGATTTTATTGATTCGTGGAAAGTGATCCGCTGCCAACCGCAGCAATTTTTGTCATTGTTATTTGGTATGAAAGGCCCAGGTTTAGGCCGTTTAGAATTTATGATTGAAGATCTCGGTACTCAACGACGCCTTAGCATCACTGCGTGGTGGCATCCACAAGGTTGGCTAGGCTTGCTGTATTGGTATGCCATGATGCCAGCGCACCTATTTATCTTTCGCGGTATGGTACGCGCCATCATCAAAAAATCCCGCCACCATCAGTAACGGGATCTAGGATACCAGAGGCACGAAAGCGTTATTCAACTCGAAAAGAGAGTGGAATTTCTGCCAGTTGGGTTCCATGGTTGGCCGGAAAAATCAGGTACTCGCCGTGATATTTAACATTCGATTTATAATCGGTCTGCTTATGTACCATAAATCCAGCCGCAAACGCTTTTTCGATAAAAGCCGCATGGTGACCACGTACAAACCAATTCATCGGTTTAGCCAACACTTTTCCATCAAAACACGCTTCACACTGCACAGAGCAGAGCGCCAGTGAATTTTGGCCATCAGTAAAAATCTGCACTTTCCCCGCATTGACCAACGGCTCAGAAGTCGAAACTTCCCAACCTGCTTGCTCCATCTCATCCAGAAAAGCTTCAATCTGCTGATCGGTGATCGGTTGATTGTCTTGTTCAGCAAAAAAATGCGCATAATATGCCGAAATCCGTTGAAAGGTTGGCAACAGTTGCGACTGGTTGCCTTTCGAACGCCCCGCTTTTTGCCACTGAGTCAAATCATCGCCCACACAGCGGTCAAAACGCTGAGCTTTGAGCGCTTTGGTTACCCAATGCACTAAAAAATGGTTATTCGCCACCGGTGCGTTGGCCAGTTTGCCCGCTTTATGCTCCGCCGCGAGTTCCGCCAGTGCCGTATTGACCACATGTTGAATTTCTAAATAGTAATTTGCCATTATGCATTTTTTCCTAATATCCAATAGAAGGCACCCGATAACACCGAGCAGGCCGCCATCACTAAGATCATCGGCCAAGTTTGCGTACCGGGTAGCGCTGAGACCACCACCCCAATCACCGATCCGGTACCAAAACGCAGCGTGCCGGCTAACGATGAAGCGGTGCCCGCCATGCGTGGATATCGGCTCAGCAATAGCCCCATTGAATTACTACCAATGGTCGAGATGGTGCCCACAAACAGCACCACAAACGGTACAATTCCCCACAAGCCACAATCCAGTAACCAGCCAATAAACAGACCAGTCCCAGCCAGCAGTTGGATCAACAGTGCAAAGCGCAGCATGTTGTGCGAGCCGACTTTTTTCACAAAGCGACCATTGAGGCTAGTCATCGCGATCATTGCGACAATATTGAGCCCAAACAGATATCCGAATTGATCAGGGCTAACACCATAAATATCAATATAAACAAACGCACCAGCGGTTAAGAAAGCGAACATGCCAGCAAACGAAAAAGCACCGGAGAAAATCAGCCCCATCGCGACCGGATTTTTGCACAGGTCAAAGTAGTTGCGCATGGTATTACGAAAACGTAGCGGTTGACGGTTCTCTGCGCTCAGCGTTTCTGGGATCTTCCACAGCACCATCGCAATCACTAGCACGGCAAACAGCGCTAACACCCAGAAAATCGAGCGCCAACCGAACCAGACCGCTAAATGACCGCCGATCATCGGCGCGGCTAACGGGGCCAGCGTGATCACTAAGGTGACAAACGACATCGCGCGGATAAAATCTTCGCGATCAAACATATCGCGTACCACGGCTTGGATCACCACCGCGGCCGCGGCACCGGCAAAACCTTGTGCGGCACGAATATAGGTTAATGCTTCGATACCATTAGTGGTGGCGCTGGCCACGGCACCAATCCCAAACAGAAAAATCCCGCATAGCATCACCGGACGACGACCAAAACTGTCGGCCAGTGGGCCATGCAGCAATTGCCCGATGGCAAAACCGGCGGTATACGCGGTCAGGGTAATTTGTACTGCGCCAGCATTAACGCCAAAATCACGGGCAATGGTCGGCATCGCAGGTAAATACATATCGATCGCTAGTGGCGTCAAAGCACCAAGCGCACCGAGCACAATATAAAGTAACAAGCTCATTTGAGGTGCTTGTTGAGCGTTGAGAGTTGGGGCTGACATAATTCTCCGTCAAGCTAACTGGTGGTATTAAAAATCATGTTTTAACATGTTATCCCCTTCGTACTTGAAGCTGCAGCGGTGTTGGCTAGGTTCCTTCACCCTAATCACATAGTTTACCTATGCTCATGGGGACTCATTCACTTGCCGCCTACCTGCAACTCCAAGTCGTTTGGGTATAATTATGGTCAAAAACATCGCCATTCACCCGTTTTAATTGAGCAATCATCGATCTCAAAAAGCAGTTTTTGTTGCCAAACTAGAGCGATTTTTCCTAACCAAAACTATTTCCAAACTGAAGCGATTTCTGATTCCGTTAAATAACGATACTCACCCGGCTCAAGCTGCTCATCCAAAAGAATGTGACCGATCCGCTCACGGTGCAAGCCGATCACTTTATTACCTAATGCCGCAAACATACGTTTCACTTGATGGTATTTACCTTCGTGGATGGTAAGCAGAACCTCGGTGGCACTGATTATCTCTAACTGAGCGGGCAAGGTCAGTTCGCGTTCATTGCGCAGTTCAATGCCTTGTGCAAATTGCTCGGCATAATCGGCTTGGATCGGATCAGCCAGCCACACACGATAAGTTTTTTCGCATTTGTGTTTGGGGGATGTCACGCGGTGCGACCATTGACCATCATCGGTGATCAGCAGCAAACCTGTGGTATCAACATCCAAACGTCCGGCGAAGTGTAGATCGTGAATATTCACTTCATCGAGCAAGATAAAGGCGGTTTGATTAAACCCATCCTCGTGCGAGCACACCACACCCTCAGGCTTGTGCATCATAATATAGCGCGGACCCTGTACGCTGATTTCACGCGCTTGCCACTCAACCCGAGAGTTCGGTTTAAGCTTAAACGCACCACTTTTTTGCACCACTGCATCAACGGTTACTTCACCGCTTTTGAGAAGCATCGTCGCTTCTTTACGCGTAGTACCGAGCGCATCACACAGGAATTTATCTAAACGCATGCTTACCTCATTGGCTGGAAGTCGGTTATTATACAGACCTGACAGCATAATTACCCAGCGCAATTGCTTGCGATGCACATCAAACGGTGCAAAACCCGCCAATTGCCAACCTAACCTCGGTACCCCCCTGCGGATGTATACGTTACGACCTTATCAAACAGACTCGGTTAAAGCCGTAGTGCACTATTTTCGCCAGCATTCGACGCCAGCAGTGATCGTACTACCGACCGGAGCCGGTAAAAGCTTAGTGATTGCGGAGTTAGCACGCCTTGCTCGGGGACGAGTCTTAGTGCTGGCGCATGTGAAAGAGTTAGTTGAGCAAAACCATGCCAAATATGAAGGCTATGGCTTAACTGGCGCGATTTTTTCCGCCGGTCTTGGCCGCAAAGAAACTGATCAATCGGTAGTGTTTGCTTCAGTGCAATCGGTGGTGCGTAACTTAGCGGAATTTACCGATCCGTTCTCTTTATTGGTGATTGATGAGTGTCATCGAGTGCCGGATGATAAAAACAGCAGCTACCAAAAAGTCATCCAGCATCTGCTTGAGCTCAATCCTAACATGAAAGTGCTAGGGCTGACTGCCACCCCTTATCGGCTCGGCATGGGCTGGATTTATCAATACCATACCCGAGGTTTAGTGCGCAGTACCGAAGCGCGTTTTTTTCGTGATTGCATTTTCGAACTACCGATTCATTATCTGCTCGATGAGGGCTTTCTCACTCCCGCCAAACTGATTGATACTCCGGTGATGAGTTACGATTTCTCGCAGTTGAAACCCGCCAACACCGGCCGCTATCGTGAATCTGAACTCGATCTAGTGATTGAACAATCACAGCGCGCAACCCCACAAATCATCGCACAGATCATTGAACTTGCTCACCATCGCCAAGGAGTAATGATTTTTGCTGCCACGGTGCGTCATGCTGAAGAAATTTATCGGTTACTCCCCGATCAGCAAGCCGCATTAGTGATTGGCGATACACCAACCCCAGAGCGCGATCGCATCATTCAAGCTTTTAAGCAGTGCCAAATAAAGTTTTTAGTCAATGTTTCGGTGCTTACCACCGGCTTTGATGCGCCACACGTGGATTTAATTGCAATTTTACGCCCGACCGAATCAGTCAGCTTGTATCAACAAATAGTCGGGCGAGGCTTACGGCTCGCCGAAGGAAAAACCGACTGTTTAGTGCTCGATTACGCCGGTAATCAATATGATTTGTATCAACCTGAAGTGGGCGATCCTAAGCCGGATTCAGACAGTGAGATTATCACTATCCCCTGTCCGGCTTGCGGTTTTAATAATAACTTTTGGGGCAAACTGGATGCTAACGGCTTTTTGCTTGAGCATTATGGTCGTCGCTGCCAAGGCTATTTCACTGATCCAGAGAGCGGTGAGCGCGAACATTGCGGCTATCGTTTCCGTGCCAAATACTGCAATCAGTGCGGAGCGGATAATGACATTGCCGCGCGCATCTGCCACGAATGCGATGCCACGCTAGTCGATCCGGATAAGAAACTCAAAGAAGCGCTGAATCTTAAAGATGCCTTGGTGTTTGAATGCCTTGAAATGAGCTTACACGTGCATAAAGACGCGCAGGGCAAGAGTCAGTTACAAGTCACTTATCACGGCGACAATGCGCTGCAAGTTCACCACTTTTGGCCATTAACCACAGCACGCCAAAAACAGCGATTTCGCGATCAATTTGTGCGTCCCCATTTGGCAGATAAGCATCGCCCTTTTGATGCGGCAACGCCAAGTAAAGTGGTGGATCATCAGCACCGCTTTCGTCCACCGTTATTTGTGATTGCCCGTAAATCCGGTCGGTTTTGGGCAATACGCGATCACGTGTTTGCCGATGAGTTTACTTCCGACATTGATCGCCCATTACGCTCAAATCTAACCGCTTAACCAAACAAGATTAGCATTGGCGTAGAACAGAGCGTAAAACAGGTTTTTTAGTTGCTCAATGGTTGGATGAATGCTAGTATCCGCGCTCGTTTCTAGCCCGTTCAAATGGGTTAGAAATTTGACGACATAGACAAGGTCGCATTGTCTTGTCACTCTGTTTTTTACTAATTTGAGAGTAAATACTATGAAATTCGAAGCAGTATTACGTACTGACCTAGGTAAAGGTGCGAGCCGCCGCCTACGTCACACTGGTTACTTCCCAGCGATCGTTTACGGTGGTGAAGCAGCTCCAGTGTCTATTTCACTGAACCACGATGACGTGATGAACCAAATGGACAAGCCTGAGTTTTACCAAGCTATCGTTCTGGTTATCGACGGCCAAGAAGTGAAAGTGAAACCACAAGATGTTCAACGTCACGCTTATAAGCCAAAAGTTGAGCACATGGACTTTATCCGTATCTAATTCCCTACCTAGGAATTAATCGGATCAAATCCAACCTTTTGCATAAATAAGATCATCGGTCTTACCAACCGAAAAGTCTAAAAATTCGAAACCCCGATAGCTACCAACTATCGGGGTTTCACCGTTTTTAGCTCTAACCTATAGGTATACTGCCAATATCTTACCTCAGCTTAGTTTAAATAATATTTGATAGCAGACTGAACTTTTTTAGCAAAAAAAGGACAAGGATAAACCTTGCCCCATATTGAAATTATTAGAGCACGTTAAAGCAAAAATTAATTCAATTACATTGTCTTAACTGTATTTATTTCACTTAACCATGCAATGATTTTTTCGCCAACCAGCTTTTCTTGCCCAGAAAACCAATGGTTAGTACCAGGTGCACATAATGCAAACTCACCTGTATCCATCGGCGATTTATCGACTGGTCCACTTATTGTTATCAGCGGTGCGTATATTTCCTTTTCTTTGGCATCAGCATAAAGTGTTGATGGACAGGCATCATTAACATGATGAACAAGCAAAGTGGGCTTATTTAATTTATCGAAATTAATCTCAGATAGGCCCTTACCTCCAGGTGCTTCCTGAGGTGCATCGACAGGTCTTGCTGACTCTTTATAGCGGGCCGCAAGCAAAACTGTTGCATCTACTTGACTATCCAAAGCTCGAGATACATGTCCAGCAGAAACAGACCCTCGACTATGTCCCATCAATATAACTTTACTGCTTGGAAAACGTTTTTTTAACTCCGACAACACTATTTTCATATCAACAAAATGCTCTTCAGATTGTCGAAATGATTCTCCAAGCCCATTACGATCCGAGGGAGTATCAATAATTGCTACTGCAAATTTAGATGGTTCAAATTCTTCACGTAAGTTTTGCAAAAGATAAAATCTTTCAGCGCCAACAACTCCGTCACGACTAGTTAATCCAATATTACCATTTGATGAAGGAAAAAAAACCACCAGAAACTCTGGCTCTTGATTTTTAGTTTCCCACAATAATACCGGCTGTGTGATACCAGCTCTAGTCTCTAATATGAGAAGCTCATCTGATTTAACCTGATAAGATAATATTAACATTAGTAATGGAATAAATTTCACTATATTTTTCATGGTTATATCCTTCTAATTATGCTGACTAAAAACTCATCGCGTTTAATTAAACGGAAGAGTCATTTAGCATCCTACTGAAAGCAATCAAATAAGACAACCACCTAAAAGTGAAGAAAAAATACATGTTTTTATATTTACTATCAAAGATAAATAGCTAACCCAACATTAATCAGCACTATATAAAACCAGCAATGTAATCCATTGTTCCTATATTTTACAAATAATTACAAACAAAGAGATTAATTTATTATACGAACCAGTTCATGGCCATTAGTTCAACAATATTTATATAATATAATTCCATATGTTATATTCTAAAGTTTATACAAATAATCCCATAGTTTATATCATTCGATTTTAGAGTCGCGATATGCTGTCCGAAAATTAATGGCCTTTCTGTATAGTTCACCATACTTGGCATTCTCCAACTCTTCTTCCGTCATTAACTGCTGAATCGTACGGTGGCAATTTTGCAATAATTCATCGGTTTCCACACTCGTCAGCTTAGTTGGCCAATAGCGGGATAAGATGGTAACTACTTTCATACAAACCGTGCGTAAGGTAGGGCAACGATTTAAAATTTCAATATAGATATCCAAAAGCGAATCAATCGTCTGTTGTTTACTGCATAACGCTTGATAACGCTGCTCCAGCCATTGCAATTTGTCTTGATTGGCTTGTTTCAATGCTTTACCTAATGCAATTTTGCTCTCAAGTAAAATACCACCCTCTTGATTAAGCAATGCTTCATTACACCAACCAATGCATTTGGCAAATTCAGAATCAAATCCCATCACATTCAGTAGCCAAGTAAAATGGTAACGATCTTCAAATAACTCAAACGGTTTGGCACGATAAATCTTATTTAAAATATCCACCGAAATCCCCAGTTCCCCCTCTTCCATCGCGAGATGAGCGGCAACCAATTCTAACTGAGGCATCAATTGTTCCTGTTGGCCTTTATCATACAGCCCTTTCAGTATCAATTTTGCTTGTGACAACCATTGAGCACGCAGGATAGGCTCTGCCTGACGCACGGCATACAATAAAATACGAATTAAATTAAGCTGCATGTGGTGGGTGTTGCGATAGGTTTCTTTATTGATCTCAGTATACAAGCGATAACGCTCCAATGCAGAGACCGTATCGCCCACTGAAAGACAAAGATTAGCCAACACCCATTCACGATCGGAGTGGCCTGGAACAATTTGGTTGGCAATCTGTAAATGATGAATCGCATCTGGAATGGAGTTATTACTTAAGCTGATACTGGCCGCCTCCACCCGAGCGCGCACATTATTGGGGGCACTGGCCAGTAGCTCTTGGATCACTTGCGTCGCTTCTACATGCCGCCCGGTTTGCTTGAGCGCATTCGCCAGCCCGATTTTCGCCCAATCAAAATCTTTATGCTCTAACGTTTCAAGATACACTTCACGTGCGCAATCAAAACGGCGCAACTGGGTTAAAAAATCGCCACGAAATTTTTGAATCACAAAATAGTAATCGCTGTTAAATGGCTCTAATTCATCACACAGACTCAATCCCAGCTCTGCCTCTCCGTCGTCCTCCGCTTTATATAACGCTTGCAGTGCGGTTTTACGTAAAATCGCGTTAGTCAGTCGATCCTGCAAGGTCAGAATATTAAACGGCTTAAGTATGTATTCATCGGGCTTAAGTTCTAAAATCGAGTGCACCACATAAGATGAACTCTCGCCAGTCACGAGTATAAATACGGCTTCCTGTTTGAGCAGCTTATAGTGTTTCAGCTCTTCAAAAATTTGCTTGCCATTGAGTCCCTTACCGAAATTGTAATCGCAAATAAAAATATCAAACTTTTGACGCCCGGCCATAAATACTGCCGCTCGTGGGCTTTTACTACATACAACATTCGGCTCTAAAAAACCCAACTTGAGCAACATACTGCGCAAACTGGTAAGTACGATGGGCGCATCGTCAATAACCAAAACTTTGAGTTCAGAAAAAGAAGGAATTGCCATATTTTTAAAAATCTATTTTATTGTTATAAATCGAACCAGCTCAACGGCTGATTTAATACCTAATTTAGTCATAACCCGAGTTTTATAGGTGCTGACGGTTTTTTGGTTAATATCCAGTTGCAGAGCAATTTGTTTGTTGGACTGCCCTTCGACGAGCATCTTAGCCACCGTTAGCTCTCGTTCTGAAAGCTGCTCGAGTCCATTTGGGGTACTGAGTAAGTGTGAATTACTGCGCTCGGCTTGCTGCAAAATACGATTGGCCGTTTCCGCTAAGGTGCTCGCTTTCACAATCGTTGCGATCCCCTCACAGGATAGATCCTCGATGACTAAGCTATCTTGTAACACCATAGACGCCCCTTGATAATCAAGGGCAAGGTAGTCACGAAATTCACTCGCTTCAAGCGCTGATAACAACTTACTTTCCACCACCAGCAGATTGATCGGTAAATCACGCAATATATGCTGAGCTTGTTCAACATCCTGCGCAATAAACACTTGGCTAACATTGACCGCTTTGCGCAAAATTTTTTGTAAGGCCTGTGCACTGGTCATTTGGCTGTCGACCAACAAAATTTGCCAACCATTATCCATGCTCTGACCATCAAGGTGCTGATGACGATTTTTGCTATACAGCTCACTCAGTTGTGCAATCGGCATCGGCTTAGCTGCGTAATAACCTTGGCAAGTATCCACCCCAAGATGGCGTAAGTATTGCCACGTTTCTTCAGTTTCAACCCCTTCTACCACACAATGTAAACCCAAAGATTGCGCCAACAAAAGACACATATTAGTCAATTGCTGATGTTTGTAATTGGTGGCTAGATCGTGCACAAAACTACGGTCAATTTTCAGCTCAGTAAACGGTAATTGCGCCAGTTGCGCTAATGAAGCGTAGCCAGTGCCAAAATCATCAATCGACAAACCGACACCATACATGCGCAGTCGAGCTAGATTGGCGAGCGAGGTCATAGTGCCGTTGTAAACTTCATGTTCGGTCAGCTCTAAAGTCAATTGGCTAGGCGCAAAATGGTGTTGTTCACAAATCGCAAGGATCGGATCGCAAATCGCTTGCTGCAAATTAGATTGGCTAATGTTGATCGAAAGCTGCAAATCGGCGCCAATACTTGCCAGTGCAGAAATCGACTTTTCAAGTACGGTTAAAAATAGCTGATCATGCAAACCACATTGCTCAATCAGCGGTAAAAACACCGCAGGGCTGAGCGTACCGTGCACTGGATGCTGATAACGCACCAACGCTTCGACCCCAACCATTGCCCCAGTGCGAAAATCAAACTGCGGTTGATAATAATTAAAAATATAATCATGCTCAAAAGCGTGTTTAATTTCATCCTTAGTTAAACTCAGCGTTGAGTAACGTTCACGCTCATCCTCCGCTTGAACTTGCTTATTGAAGCTGTCGATAACTCGCTGTAGCGAATCTAGGGCATAAGGTTTGGCTAAACAATCCACATAAGGAAAACCGGCCAAACTGCACATATTACGGGTCAACTCAAGAATGGCATCCTCAACCGCACTCACCACCACTACCCCTAAATTGGGCACTTGTTGACTCAGTTGTGATAACAAACTGATGCCATCCATTTGTGGCATGCGAATATCACAAAACATCAAATCAACGCTCACAGTGTTACATAAGGCTAGCGCGGCCATTCCATTTTCAGCCCAAATCACCTCATGCAACCCAAGTTGCCTTAATTTAAGTTTCAGACTAGTTGCCTGAATCCGATCATCTTCCACTATCAGTATTTTCATCACGTTATTCGCTCTGATGCTGATTAAGCCACTGCTGTGCCTGCTCGACGACTTCATACATGGCATTGATCAATTGCTGTTTATCTACCACCAGTTGTTGTGGTGAGTTTTGTTTTTCCACGGTTTTTGCGAGTTCTGCCAGTTGTGATAGTTGCAAAGCTCCCGCCGCGCCTTTAATCCGGTGCGCAAGCGCTTTAACATCACAGTCAGCTTGATTCAATAATGCTATGTCCTGAGTAAAAGAATCTACCACCACCGATGCCATCTCTTGCTGTTCATCCGGCTCATAGGCCTCTAACCACGCGCTAGCTACAACACCCACCACTTGAGTTGTCAAATAAAGGCTCAAGGTTTCTCTCAGAGTCATCAAGCTGTACGGCTTATAAATCACTTTATCCATACCCGACTGCTCAGCCTGCTCGGCCGCCAAACGCGAATCTTCCGCGGTACAACCAATCACAACCCCTTGGAATTGAGGGATCTCTTGTTTGACTTTGCGGGTCAAGCTAAAACCATCCAACTCTGGCATGTGGCAGTCAGTAATCAATAAATCATACTGCTCGGGGTGTGCGGCGAGCTTGTCGAATGCTTGGCGACCATCGCTGACTAAGGTTGCGCTAATGCCTAGTTGGCTTAACTGCTTTCTCATCAATAAACGGTTAATGGGATCATCATCGGCAACTAAAATGTGACCTTGTAGCTGAGTGGATTCAGATTGTTCACCGATCGAATTCATCGTGGCTCGAACCTTGTTAAGCAAGAGGTCTGGGTAAATATTATGGCTACTTTTTTCAACCCAATACTGACTACCTGCAACTCGAATACCTAATACTTGAGCCCACAACAGATAAGGTGAGCGGTGCGAGATTGCCAGAACTTGATGTTGGAATTCGCCACAGGGTGCAACGGGCACTGGCAAAGTGACTCGGATTTGAGTCCCTTGACCAAATTGACTATTAATTTCAATATTGCCCTGCATCAGCTCAATCAAATTAGACACAATCGACATCCCTAACCCAGTACCACCAAATCGGCGAGTAATGCTGCTATCGGCTTGCACAAAGGGAGTAAAGATCGAATCGATTTGAGCTTGAGTCATACCATAACCGGTATCTTCTACCACTATACTAAGGTGTTGATCGGCCACCTCAACTTTGACCACTACCCGCCCTTGCTCGGTAAACTTGAGTGCATTAGAAAGTAGATTGGTTACAATTTGGTTAAAACGTAATGCATCGAAATTGACCAATAATAATGCACTAGGAGCCCAAATTACTTCAAACTCAACTTGTTTGATTTTAGCACTGGCTTCAAAGCCACGTAATAAAGGCCCAAGCTCATCAGCTAAATTGTATTGGGCAATATCGAGTTGTAATTGCTGTGCCTCAATTTTAGAAAAGTCCAGAATATCATTGACGTGCGAATTTAATCGCTCAGCCGAGCTGATCGCATTAGTCAATAGTAATTGACTCTCACTATTTTTTAAGCGATCAGCAAGTAATTCCATCAAGCCAAGCATCGCCGCAATCGGGGTACGCAATTCATGGCTAATTACCGCCATAAAATGGTTACGTGCTTCTACTGCCTGCAACGCTTGTTGGCTAGAATCACGCAGTGCCTGCTCAGTTTGTTTGAGTTCAGAAATATCGTTAAATAGGGTCAAATACACTTGCTGCTGACTGATCGGATGATAAATCGCCCGCCGCATGACATGAAAATGGCATCCACCGATGGAGCAGTTGGTCTCTGGTACTTGAATAACCATCGAATATTCAGCATCTACCTCTGGAGGTAAACCTATAAAAGCGCATTCTGGTCGTTGCTGTATACACGCATTATTACAGCAGGTTTGGTAACTGTTTCGGTAAGCTGCATTAGCTAATATCACTTCCCCTTTTTGATCGGAAATAAAAATCATATTCGGGATCGCATCAAGTAACACCATCAACCAGCGTAATTGACCGAATGATAATTGGGCTACTTGCTCTGAGCTACGTAATTTTATACGCATATGATAAAGAGAAATAGTTAGTATAAGACCGAAACTCAGCACAATACATAAAATCACCAAAGCGGAAATTAGCACTTGCTGTTTGTCGTAACCCAAATGTACCGTCACACGATCGTAATTGGCTTTAAGTGCATTAATTTCTGCTTGACTAAAGGTCGCCAATAGCTTTTGCAGCATACTTTGTAAACCGTATGCATCCTTACCAACCAACATCGTAATATCGGCACTCAGATTTTGGCTAGAGGTCGGCGATACCAGTGTGAATGAATCTTGATTTCCATCAATCAACATCTGATTAATCAATACATTATTCAGTAAACCATGCGTCACTTGACCACTATTTAATGCCTGCTCTAATTCATTCAGTGTGCGGTAAATTTTAATATTCGCCAAATCCATTTGATTAGCGAGCTGGAGATTAAACTTTCCGGAGCGATCAAGAATACCCGTAATTTGTGTAGTATAAGGCTTGGTAGTTTTAATATAGCCAAATTCAATTTGGGTATATTTCCCCGTGTGAATAAAATCACGCGCATCGATATAGTCCATATTATAAAATGGCACTAAATCCACTTGACCAAGCCGCAACAGCTCATCGACATCTCGACCATAAGCAGGAACAAATTCAAATTTTAAGATACTTTTAGATTCCATCCTTTCTATTATATCGTGTATATAACCTTTGTATTTTTTCTCTTTTTCATCCCAATAGGATATCGGAAAAAAATCATCCTGAACGGTATAACGAACAATAGAATCCACTGTCTTATTACGTAAGATTTTTAAATTTTCTTGATCATTAAGAAAATAAATATCAGCCGAATTTAATTTATTCTGTGTCAATCCATTTTTATCTGCTTCTATCACTTTATTTATCGCAGAAAGCAATAATGGCTCATCAATATTAACTAACACACGATTAATTTGCGAACCTAATTCCGGTTCAAAAATAACCTTGCCTAAAGCAAAACTATTTTGGCTTAAAAAATGATTTAATGAAACGTAATTAGTAATCGTCGCATCGGCTACACCTTGGCGGATCATTTGTACTGAACTGGTGTAATTAGGCGCGATAATCGTATTCGGATAGCCGCGTTTTTTTAGCATTTCACAATACGACGTACCTTTAATACAAACCCATCTTAAACTTTCAAATGGTCTTTCTGCCATACTGTTTTCGCGTAACCAGATTACCAGTAAATTTTCATATAATGGTTCAGAAAATAAAAATTCACCTTCCCGCTCTGGTGTTTGTGCAAAACCTATCACCATGTCGGCATGGCCCATCTTCACCGCATTGAGTACGGCTTCTACGGAATTAAATTCTTTATAATCAATTGCAACCCCGAGCTTTTGGGCAAGAGCCGAGGCAAAATCATGTTCAATCCCTATCGGAGCTTGCACAGAACCACCCCAATAAGGCATCCATACGTCCGTCAGCGCCGCGATAGTAATTGTAGATTTATTTTTGAGATACTCGCGCTCACTAGGGTCTAGGTAGTCTGCAGCAACTGCAGTTGTCACAAAAAGACTTAACAACAATGTAAAGAAATATCGTTTCAACTATTACCAACCTATGGCAGGGATCACATTTATATCCAACATCATAATGTAATAGTCATAAAATGAGCAAATGGTATTATTTGAAAAGCTTGAAAGTAAATTGAATTAATTTAAGAATATAGAATGCCTTGCAAGAATTTTCCTACAAATAATAAAAACCAATAAATCGCAAAAAATGCATTAGCCAGCAATGCTAATTGTAATTAACAAGCTCATCTTGAATTTAAGCTATCTGGCGCTGCTTTTCTGTTATCGCTCTAACTCATCAGAACAATAATCACTAACGTAATCTTAATAAACCCAACCGGTAGAACAGTAAAGAGACTAATAAGAATCCACAGCCAAGCAACTTATTAAACGGCATGCTTTCATGATAAATCACCACACTCAGTACTAAAGTCCATACTGGCTCAAGCAGCATTAGTAGTGCGGCATTGGTTGGGTTCGCGCTTTTCTGGCCGATGGTTTGCAGTAAATAGCGCAAACTGGTCGCCAATAGCACACTCAGTGCAAACCATTGCCAAGTGATCATACTCACGGTTGTCGGCCAGCTCTCGGTGAACCAGGATAAAGTGATGCCTAAACATCCTGTAGTGAACAATTGTAGCGTGGTCAATAGCATTGGCGGCAGTTGGCTAGAGAAGCGGCTATTAAAATTAAAGTGCAGTGCCAAGCAACAAGAAGCGGCTAAAAACCATAGCTGATTCGCCGCAAATTGCCATGTACCATTCCAAGCTAATAGAAATAGCCCTATCACGGCAACGGGCAACGAAAGCCAAAACGCGCGGATCGGGCGCTGACCAAAAATAGGCCAAGCTAGCAATGGTACAAACAGCATCGACAGGCTCATAATAAATGCGCCTTCACCTAAGGTAGCGCTGAGCGAAATGGCATGGATCCAACAAAACAGTGAAATTGCCAGTAACAAGCCAACCCCGATCGATTGTAGACACGCCTGACGTGAAGCTTGTTTTAATGCTGAAAAACAAAATGGTAGCAAGCAAAGTGAGGCGGCAACAAAGCGCAAGCCAATAAAACCAAAAGGGGGAAGCTCTTGAATGGCTTGCTTGGAGAAAACCCAACCACCAGCGGCCAACAAGGTGGTAACAACTAGCAGTAGCTCAGCGGGAAAACGTGTACGCATTAATCGCTTATTCAATCGGTGAGTCGTGGGGCTGATTGTGCGCTAAATCGATGCTGCATACCAGTATCGATACCCTGTTTAGTCTCCTTACCCTAGTGTTTGTACAAAAACCAAGCAAACAATCAAACTTACTAAAAAATATGATTTTTTAGCATTAAAAACCAGAATCAAACCAAGAATAAAGAACAATTATCCAACTTTTGAAAATTTTCACAATTTGAAAACTAACAGCAAGACAAAATGGCAGTGCTTATCACCAGTATCACAAAATGATCATAACAACTAATAGGAGTAGGATCCGCCACATTATTATTTTTAGATAAGTGATTTTTTAGTGAAAGACTCTCAGGAAGTAACCCATTTTAGTGCTGAACAGACCGCACAATGGACCCAACACGACACCTATTGGCTGCTGAGCCTATTCGGTACCGCAGTCGGAGCCGGCATTTTATTCTTACCGATCAATATTGGTTTAGGCGGTTTTTGGCCTTTGGTTCTGATGGCGCTATTAGCGTTCCCAATGACCTATTTATCACACCGTGGGCTGGCGCGCTTTGTGCTTTCATCGCGACGTCCTAATGCCGATTTTACCGATGTGGTGGAAGAGCATTTTGGTCAAAATGCCGGACGTTTAATCTCGCTGCTCTATTTTCTATCGATTTTTCCGATTTTGCTGATCTATGGCGTTGGCTTGACCAACACTGTGGATAGCTTTTTAGTCAATCAAGCAGAAATGGTATCACCGCCACGCGCCCTACTGTCTGGGGTACTGGTATTTGCTTTAATCGCGATTATGCTCAGTGGTGAAAAAATTATGCTGCGCACTTTTGCGGTGATGGTCTACCCGCTCGCGGCGATTCTCGCGCTACTTTCGCTGTATTTAATTCCTTATTGGTCAATGCCAAGCTGGGATTTTCCGCCAACCAGTACATTTTTGCACACCGTGTGGCTGGCGATCCCGGTGGTAGTGTTCTCTTTCAGCCATGCCGCGGCCATTTCAAGCTTTGCCAATATTCAGCGCCGTCATTATGGTTCACAGGCTGAATACAAATCCGAACAAATTTTGCGTAACACCAGCGTGATATTGATTCTGTTTGTGCTGCTGTTTGTCATCTCTTGTGTGCTGGCATTGTCGCCACAAGCGCTGCAACAAGCCAAAGCACAAAATGTTTCAGTGCTGACTTATCTGGCCAACGTCACCGATAACCCATTTATCGCCACACTAGGCCCATTGGTCGCTTTTATTGCGATTACCTCATCTTTCTTAGGCCATTTCCTTGGTGCTCGTGAAAGCTTATCGGGGCTACTCACTAAAAACTGCCGCGTGTCACTGCGCTTGGCTGAGAGGATCACCATCGCCTTTCTGTTTATCACTATTTGGATTGCCGCCATCATCAACCCGAGCATTCTAGGGATGATGGAAGCGCTGTCTGGCCCGGTCATCGCGATGATTCTGTTTATCATGCCGATGATCGCGGTATTTAAAGTCCCAGCATTGCGCCAGTACCAAAAACATATCAGTACCTTGTTTGTCTTGTTGATTGGTCTACTGGCCGTATCTGCTCTGCTGTACAGCTTATTGGGTTAAAGTGTTTATTTCGCTCACTCATCGATTGAGCTAAACCCTCGCTTCGGCTCACTCAACGGCTCCCATCAGGGAGCCGAATTTTATCGCACCAGATTTTGATGGCATAAATCGAGCTCAATCGTTCACAAAGATCGATCACAAAGTTGCGCAAAATCCGAGCATAGTGCTTTTCACACCACCTACACTCAAGTTAATGATTAAAGAGTAGATGGTGAAACAATGAATCGATTTCTGACCATTACCACATTATGCCCGCTACTACTGCTAACAGCTTGCTCACCGGATACCCCACCCCAAGCGTTAGGCACCTTGGAACGTGATCGCATCACTTTTCGCGCCACCAGTAGTGAGTGGATCCGAGCGCAACCCTTAGCACAAGGTGCCCCTGTCAAAACCGGTGATATTTTGCTTAAGCTTGATAACCGTAGACAATCGATTTTGCTCAACCAAGCACTTGCTGAGCAAACAAAAGCCCAAGCTGCGCTCAATAAACTCATCCATGGTGAACGGCTAGAAGATATTGCCGCCGCCAAGGCTCGCGTCGCCAAGGCCCAAGCTTTCTATCAAGAGGCAGAAATTACCTTAACCCGCAAAACTGAATTACTCACTAAGCGCTCGATCAGTCAGTCTGAACTTGATAGTGCGCGCGCTGCCCGTGATTCAGCTCATGCCGAACGAGCTTCTGCCCACGAAGAGTTGAGCAAATTGACCGCAGGGGCTCGCATGGAAGATATTGAGCAAGCCACAGCCGAGCTAGCGGCGGCGCAAGCGAATGTCGCGCTGCAACAACACCTGCTGGAGGAATTAACCATCATCGCAACTCGTGATGGGATCCTTGATAGTTTGCCCTACCAGGTTGGTGAGCGGGTCAACAGTGATGCAGTAGTGGCAATAGTACAAGCAGATCGTACGCCTTATGCACGAGTCTATGTGCCACAAACTGCACTGGCACGATTTGCGGTCGGTCAGAGCGTAACGGTACATGTCGATGGGATCCACGAGGCGTTACAAGGCCAAGTGCGCTGGATTGCTAATGAGCCAAGCTTTACGCCCTATTACGCCCTAACCGAGCAAGAGCGCTCACGCTTAATGTTTCTCGCTGAAGTCGATTTACCAATCTCCGCCCACCAACTACCTTCCGGTCTAGCGGCACAAGTCGATTTACCCTAAGGAGCAATTTACGCTAAGGAGCCTTGATGAGCGATTACGCAATCTGCGCTGAACAGGTGGTTAAACGATTTGGCGCATTCACGGCGATAGATAACATTAATCTCAACGTTGAACGTGGTAGCATTTACGGTTTTTTAGGTCCCAATGGCTGTGGTAAATCAACCATGATCCGCGTGTTAACTGGTTTGCTGCAACCTACTTCGGGGCAAGTGAATGTGCTTGGATTATCGATTCCCAAACAATCTGAGCGGTTACGTCTAAAAATTGGCTACATGACCCAAAAGTTTTCACTGTATGACGATCTGACCATCGAAGAGAATTTGCAATTTATCGGCCAAATTTTCGGTATGAACCGCCTACAGCTTAAGCAGCGTACCCAAATCCAGCTCAAAACCTATGGATTAGATCAGCGCAGTAAACAGCGCGTATCGGGCATGAGTGGTGGACAAAAGCAGCGTTTGGCTCTGGCGGCGGCCACCATGCATCATCCTGAATTGTTGTTTCTGGATGAACCGACTTCAGCGGTTGATCCAGAAAACCGCCGAGAGTTTTGGGAACAGCTGTTTGATCTCTCAGCACTGGGTACCACCATTTTAGTGACGACGCACTATATGGATGAAGCGGAACGCTGCCATCGTTTAGCCATAATGGAAGCTGGTGAAATTCGCGCAGATGGTGAGCCAGAAAAATTGATGCAACAGATGGGCGTCAACGTGATCGAAATTAAAGCACCGGAACTTCGTCACTTAAAACAACACTTGCTGAGCTTAGCGCCGGTTCGTTCAGCCGCTCAATTGGGCATTCGCTTACGCGTCTTGATCGATCACCAAATCAGTGAGCCTATTGGATGGCTACGCAGCACTATCCCCTACTTAACCAACGCCGAGTTAACCCTAGCACGCCCGAGTCTAGAGGACGTGTTTGTCACCGTCACCGGTAAGGGGCGTCAATGAACAGCCTATTTCGGATTAAAGCTGTACTCCTCAAAGAATTTCGTCAACTCGCCCGCGATCGCCTGACTTTCGGCATGGTAGTGATGATCCCATTAATTCAGCTACTGCTGTTTGGATTTGCCATCAACACCGATGTGCGCAATATTCCGATTGGTATCGTCGATCAAAGCCATTCAACCTTTGGCCGTTGGTTGGTCGAATCGGTTAAAGTCACTCAAGTGGTGACCGTGAAACAGGCCTACCTCACGGTAACAGCAGCAGAACAAGCGATCGAAAGCGGTGAAATTCGCGCGGCTCTGATCTTGCCTAAAGATTTATCAACCCGTAGCCAACAGCAACGAGAACTCGGCCAATGGTTAGTTGATGGCTCAGATACCATGATCGCCAGTGCGTTATCTGGGTTAAAAAATATGCCGGTTAGCGACTCTGCGCGCATGTTAACATCACCAAGCACCCCCACTTTTCAAATGACCTTACTCTATAATCCTAGCCGCCGTTCCGCGGTTAATATTGTGCCTGGTCTGCTCGGGGTTATTTTAACCATGACCATGATTTTATTTACTAGCGCAGCGATTGTGCGCGAACGGGAGCGCGGTAATCTAGAGCTACTGATCACAACACCAGTACATTCTATTGAACTGATGATCGGTAAAATCGTACCTTACATTTTTATTGGGCTGATCCAAGTAGCGATAATTCTCGGCTTAGGACACATGATCTTTGCTGTGCCGATCAATGGTTCGTTAAGCCAGATTTTATTGGGCACTCTGCTGTTTATCTGTGCCAGCCTAACTCTAGGTTTAGTGATTTCAACCATCGCCATAACCCAATTGCAAGCCATGCAGATGACAGTGTTTATTTTACTGCCTTCGATTCTGCTTTCCGGATTTGTTTTTCCCTATGAAGGAATGCCTATTGCGGCGCAATGGATCGCCGAAATCTTACCAGCCACCCACTTTATGCGTTTGATCCGTGGAATTGTATTACGCGGCGCGGACTTAATCGATTTATGGCGCGATACCCTCTGGTTAGCGCTATTCACTTTGTTTGGATTAGTGATTGCATCATTACGCTTTAAAAAATCGCTCGATTAAGCCCCAAATTGGGCAAACTGCGTTATTGAACTGAATATTATGAAAGGGATAGCCTAATCACACGCTTAAATTCCATTAGAAAATGTACGGCAAATCATCATTGACGATAGAGCGAGTGAGTTCTAGGTTTTTAATTCGTCGATCAAAAAACGGAGGTTTGCCAATGAAACGCAGCAGTAAAAACTATCGTCTGAACATGATTAAACAAGTCGCCCTGCGTAAACAGCAAGTGGACAATTGCAGTGATCCGATGGCCCGTTATATCTATGAAGTGATGCATCAAGTTAAAAAGCCGAGTGCCAAGCAACCGCACAAATTTGCTGGCAATCACTACGATGATCACGTAGGTGGCTGGGTGAGTGATTCGTGGTCAGCGTAATCCAGTGAACACCGTTCAATAAAGCGACTAGGTTCAAATTTTCATAGACAACATCACCGGATACTGACAAGAACAGTGTTTTATTGATTATACTGTGCCAATTTCCAGCCTCGGAGTGAATATTATGAATTTTAGTTCCAAATCATTACTCGCCGCAATCACCCTGCCTGTGCTAATCAGTGCTTGTGCGAGCAACAATAATCATCAACAGATTACCGTTCAAGATCTTCAACATCACAATTGGCAACTGGTGCAAATTGATGGTAAAGATGTGACGAAAGATGAACAGCATCAAGCACCACGTTTAGAAATTGGCGAACAAATGATGGCCAGTGGTAATGCGGGCTGTAACAACTTCTTTGGCAAAGCCGAGCTCAAGGATAATCAATTTCGAATTGAGAAAATGGGCATGACCATGAAAATGTGTCTGCCTGAGATGATGGATACTGAGCAAATGGTATCAAAAACCTTAAGCGATTGGAGCACCATCACCTTAACCAACCAGACTTTGACGCTGAAAAATGATGTCCATACCCTGACATTTACCCTGCGTGATTGGGTGAACTGATTTTCGGTTGATGGCCATTTCTGGTATTGTGTATACCCGTGATCATTGAAGATGCTTGATTTTCGATAGAATCAGGGTCATGCTACGAACCATGAAAATTACACTGACTCCTCAACAGAAACTGCAACTCGAACAAATGCACGACATTGAACGTGATAGTCGAGTTTGCGACCGTATTAAGGCTGTTTTGCTGGCTTCTGAAGGCT
This sequence comes from Vibrio misgurnus, assembly GCF_029635775.1. Lineage (NCBI taxonomy): Bacteria > Pseudomonadati > Pseudomonadota > Gammaproteobacteria > Vibrionales > Vibrionaceae > Vibrio > Vibrio misgurnus. The sequence continues at coordinate 1,371,289 of NZ_CP113241.1, forward strand.
GGAGTCAGACTATGATTTCACAAGCTCTTCGTATTCATGAATCGACCGTTGCTCGTCATCTCAGCGACTACGTTCTTTCTGAAAAACTTAAGCCTGAAAATGGCGGAAGCCAAAGCAAGCTTTCTGCTACTCAAACCATGCACCTAATCGAGCATTTGACTGAGAAAACCTATTCTCATACGCATCAAATTGTCACTTACGTTAAAGAGACATTTGGACTGGATTACACGGTTTCTGGTATGAATAAATGGCTTCACCACAATGGTTTTAGCTACAAGCAACCGAAAGGCGTACCACACAAGTTTGATGAAGCACAACAGCAAGCATTTATAGAGGCTTATGAAGCGTTAAAGGCAAGCTGTGGCAAGGATGAATCGATAGTCTTTATCGACGCAGTTCACCCAACACTATCAACAAAAATATCTCATGGCTGGATACGAACTGGTCAGGATAAAGTGATTGAAACAACGGGTAATCGTAGCCGATTGAACATTATTGGCGCACTGAACTTGTCGGATATTGGAGCAACCATTGTTCACAACTATGAGAGCATTAACAGTGAATCGATTGTTCGCTTTTTCTGTGAGTTAAGAAAGAGTTATCCCTTAGCTCATAAGCTTCATATCATCTTGGATGGTGCGGGATATCACCGCAGTGACTTAGTCAAAGATGCGGCGTTTGTCCTGAATATTGAACTGCATTATCTTCCACCTTACAGTCCAAACCTCAACCCAATCGAGCGGCTATGGAAAGTAATGAATGAGAAGTCGAGGAACAACGTTTACTTCAAAAGAAAACGGGACTTCAAGGCGGCAATAGACCAATTTTTTGCAGTGACTCTTCCAGAGATCGCAGGCTCTTTGACATCTCGAATTAATGATAATTTTCAGGTTCTCAAGCCAGCATCTTCAAGTTGATTCGGTATATTCATATATTGATAGCTTTATGTTTAACGGCAGCCAATGGCTGCCGTTATTGTTTCTCCCGAGCCAAACCTCATACAAGCAAACTAAGGGTTGGATTTTATCGGGCAGATTTCAGCCTTAACGCGCGAGGAACCTAGTTTTAGCTCCGGCCAAGCTAAGTCCCATGGCGTTAACCATCCATCGAGTGTTTGACTCACTTCTGGCTGCTGCCATTTATCACCAAGATGTGCAAACTGACGCGGATCGCACAGCCATTGGTAAGCCTCACCTTGATAAGTAAAACGCAGTGCAAAGGCGTGTAGATAACCGCGATCAGCAGTCTGCCCAGCGTTATAAATCGGATCACCGACAATTGCGGAGCCAATCGATTTTAATGCTACCCGTATTTGGTGCGTTTTACCGGTATGAGGTTTACACAAAAATAGTCGCTCTCCCTGAGTGGCAGAGGCAGAAAAAAATTGGGTGACCGCCGGATTATGCTGAGAGTTGAGAAGCATCCAAGCTGAACGACGCGAACGCTGCATATCACCGCTAATCAAACCCTGTTTTTTCTTCGGCTTTTTACTGCCAATGGCGAGATAAAATTTTGCAACCTTACGCTGGGCGAAACCTTGTGCAAGCTCGCTTGCCGCGGCGGCATTACGTGCCAGCAATAAAATGCCGGAGGTCATTTTGTCTAACCGATGCACTAAGTACAGCTGGCGATCCCCGCTGCGCTCAGCCACCTCTTGCAGCAACATAGTATCGCCATCATCTTTATGCACTGACACATTAGGGTGTTTGTTGATCAACAAAAAATCGGGATGGGTAAACAGAATATCAAACATAAATACGCCTCACTTTACGGCGCGATTATACTGCAAAGCCTCGCTCCACCAACCAATAATCACACGCATCGACGTGGGTTTAACGATGGCAGTAAAAAGCCGCACAAAGGCGGCTTTATCTAACGTTGGTAGGGTGACTGATTAGGCAAAGAACACCATCAGCATCAAGATTGGGCATACTAAGCGCACATACCAAGGCCAAATCTTCCAAAACCAGCTGTTGGCTATCTCTGGGTAACCTTGCTGCAACTCAGAGAGGATCTGGTGACGATTCCAAATCCAGCCTGCGATTAAAGTGATCAGCAACGCAATGATTGGTTGTGAATAAACCGTCGTCAGCTCAATCACAAAGCCAAACATGCTCGAGAAATTCAGCACAATCCCCCCTGAAATGAGCATGACTAAGCTGCCAATCCACAGCACTGCGGTAGTACGTTTTTGCTGTAACTCTTCCACTGCGCAAGCGACTGGAACTTCCAACATCGAAATCGATGAAGTGAGCGCGGCGATAATCATCAATAAGAAGAAGATCATCCCGATCACACCACCGATAGCCCCCATGCTGTCAAACATAGCAGGCAGCACAGTAAAGACTAAAGTGTCAGAGTTAAGCAGCTCACCCGAGGCAGAAAAAATCTCAACGCCATTATTTTTGGCCACAAACATCGCCGGTAACACCATTAAACCGGCGATAAACGCCACACTGGTATCAATTAAGGCTACTTGCGCCGCAGTTTTCGGTATGTTGGTATTTTTATTCAGGTATGAGCCATAGGTGGTCATCACACAAACACCGAGTGACAAAGAGAAAAAGGCTTGCCCCATCGCATTGACCACTACGCCTGGCGTGAAGTGGCTAATATCCGGTACTAAGTACATTTTCAGTCCGTCAATAGCTCCGAGCTGAGTAAAAATGTACACCGTAAGTAAACCAAACAAAATAAACAACAGTGGCATTAAACGGGTCGACCATTTTTCAATACCATTGGCAACACCATTGCGCACCACAAACATGGTTAACGCCATAAATGCCACCATCAAAATCAGGTTTCGTTCAGTGCTAAAAGTGGTTAGCCATTGGCTGGCACTCTCTGCGCCAAGCAGAGTTAAACCACCGCCAAACAGTGAACCGACCAGCCAGCCAGCCACAATGGCATAAAAACTCAAAATCAGCGACACCACTATCATGCCCGCGATACCGAGTAAAATGGCACAAAATTTGCCCTTTGGCCATACGGCACGAAATGCTCGGATCGGGTTAGATTGCCCATAGCGACCAATGGTTAACTCCGCCACCAGCATTGGGTAAGCCAGTAAAAACACCATACATAGATAGACCAACAGAAATACGGCACCACCATTACTCGCGGCTTGGGTTGGAAATCCCCATACGTTACCTAGCCCCACCGCAGAACCTGCTGCGGCCATAATAAAACCGAATCGAGAGGTAAACTGACCTCTAGAACTACTTGCCATATTTGCTACCAATTAATTGTGTTTGTCTGAACAGTCACTAACAAGTGTAAAAATAAAATTACACCCAATCGCATATTCACTAAGCCTCGTGGGATGGCAAGTAAATCAGTTTAAGAATAAGATTGGAAGCCCAAACGGTCTATTTTGCTACTAGAAGTGTGCTTTTCTAGTGCATTTGTTTATTTCTTCACCAAAAGCCGTCATCTTACACTCTTCTCTTTCTTCTCCTATGCTTTGGCTTTACTATCAATGACTAAATTTTGCTTGATGATCGGATCCGCATGGACAAGGTTTATCACTTCCTGACACTGCTCAGCATTGCTGTCTACTGGTTACTCGTGGCAGGTGTCACAATACGTGTGGTTCTCAAACGACGCGCCGTCAGCGTATCACTGGCTTGGCTGATGGTGATCTATATCCTTCCCATCGTGGGCGTGTTTTGCTATTTCCTGTTTGGTGAACTCAATCTTGGCCGCAAAAGAGCAGAACGCGCCAAAGAGATGTTTGCCCCGTTTGGCGACTGGTTTCGCTCGCTAAATGATTGCCAAGCCCATGTTCACGAAGGTATGGGGGCGCATATCGCGCGAATTGATGATCTGTGCAATAACCGCATGGGTATTCCTGCATTAAGCGGCAATACCTTATCACTCCTCAATTCGCCGCATGAAATCCTCCATGCCGTGATTGATGATATTCAACGCGCCCAATTTCAAATTCGCATGGTGTTTTATATCTGGCACCCCGGTGGCTTAGCCGACGCAGTAGCGGAAGCATTAATTCAAGCGGCCAAACGTGGGGTGGATGTCAAGCTGTTACTCGACTCTGCGGGTAGCCCGCGTTTTTTCCGTAGTCCTTGGCTCGCCATCATGCGTGACGCTGGCATTGAAGTGGTACAAGCGTTAGAAGTCAGTCCTTGGCGGATTTTCCTGCGCCGCTTAGATTTGCGCCAACACCGTAAGATCATTGTGATTGATGATAAAATTGCCTACACCGGCTCAATGAATATGGTTGATCCGGCTTACTTCAAACAAAATTCCGGTGTCGGCCAATGGGTTGACATTATGGTGCGCATCACCGGTCCCACCGTCAATGTTCTCTCCGCGATTCATTGTTGGGATTGGGAAGTCGAAACCGGTTCACGTAAACTCCCCAACAGCCCAGAGTGTCCTATCGAGCCCCGCCAACCGGATCACCCAATCCAAGTGGTACCCTCAGGCCCCGGCATGCCAGAAAATTTAATTTCTCAGGTGCTCACCTTAGCTATCAACCAAGCGAATCAGTCGGTCTGTATTACTACTCCATATTTTGTGCCGAGTGCCGATTTGTTGGCGACCTTAAAAATGACTGCTCAACGCGGGATCAAGGTCGAGATTATCATTCCGAAAAAAAATGATTCACTGATGGTACAGTGGGCATCGCGAGCATTTTATAGTGAGTTACTCGAAGCTGGTGTGCTGATCTATGAATTTGATGGCGGCTTATTGCATACCAAATCGGTCGTGATTGATCAGCAATTTTGCTTAGTCGGTACCGTGAATTTAGATATGCGCAGCTTATGGCTGAATTTCGAACTGACTTTGGCGGTGGATGATATTGAATTTACACAACAAATGGATTGGCTACAGCAGCAATACATTAGCCAATCCGATTGTGTGATCAGCCCCGAGTGGCAACAACGCCCTTGGCACAACCGATTTTTCGAGCGTGTGTTTTATCTGTTTAATCCACTCCTATAATTTTGCAGCGCCTAGGCTTGCGATTCGATGGAACGAGCCTAATTTAAATTATCTTTGATAAAATCAGACAAGGACAGCCGATGTCACAAGGAAACAAAACCCGTCTCGTCAATGCGGGACGTAACAAAAAATGGACGCTTGGCGTGGTCAATCCTCCCGTACAACGCGCATCCACCGTGATCTTTGATAGTGTGGCGCACAAACATCAAGCCACTTTAGATCGTGCCAATCACAGCTTATTTTACGGCCGTCGGGGCACCACTACCCATTTTGCTTTTCAAGAAGCCATGGTTGAAATCGAAGGCGGTGTCGGTTGTGCACTCTACCCTTGTGGAGCCGCCGCGATCAGCAATGCGATTTTGTCGTTCGTTGCTCAAGGTGATCATATTTTGATGGTCGATACCTGTTACGAACCAACTCGCGACTTTTGCGAAAAAGTCCTCAAAAAACTAGGGGTCAGCACCACCTACTACCACCCGATGATTGGCGAAGCGATCCGTGAACTGATCCAACCCAATACCAAAGTGCTGTTTACTGAATCGCCGGGTTCATTGACCATGGAAGTACAAGATATTCCTACACTAGCGCGCATTGCTCACCAGCACGATATCGTGGTGATGCTAGATAACACTTGGGCAGCAGGTCTATTATTTTCGCCGTTTGAACATGGGGTGGATATTTCGATTCAAGCGGCGACCAAATACATTGTTGGCCACTCCGATGTGATGCTCGGCACGGCGGTCGCCAATCAGAAATGCTGGGCGCAATTGCGAGAACACAGTTATCTGATGGGACAATACGCCTCGCCAGATGATGTGTATATGGCGATGCGCGGCTTACGCACACTGGATGTGCGCATGCGTCAACATCAACAGAACAGCCTACAAATTGCCAAATGGTTACAAGCACAGCCAGCAGTGGATCATGTACGCCATCCGGCATTGACTACCTGTCCGGGACATGCGTTTTTTGAGCGAGATTTCCAAGGCAGTAACGGATTGTTCTCGTTTGTTTTAAAAACCACTCATCCGCAAGCGACCACGGCACTGCTCGATGGTATGCACCATTTTAGGATGGGCTTTTCGTGGGGCGGCTTCGAAAGCTTGATTTTAGCGCACGAACCCAGCGCTTTTGCCTCATTGCGCTCAGTGGCGGATCCACAACTGCCCGGCACCTTGATCCGTGTGCATATCGGACTCGAAGATCCCGAAGATTTGATCGCCGATTTGCAAGCAGGTTTGACTCGCTACCAGCAGATCCTGAATCAATAAACGAGCAATAATGCGGCTTAAATATCACTTAAGCCGCATCAGTGCTGATATTTTCACTCATAACACTTTCCACTAATAATACTTTCACTGACTGCCGCGGGATTGACGGTGGCTTACCCGCGTATGTTGCGGACAACTGACCAAATGGTCATTAACCAAGCCGCAAGCCTGCATAAAGGCATAGCAAATGGTTTCTCCGACAAACTTAAAACCACGTTGTTTGAGAAATTGACTCATGGCTTTGGATTGTGGGGTTGAAGTTGGCACTTCACGCATACTCTGCCAATGGTTGATGATTGGCTGGCCATCAACAAACTGCCATAACGCCGCATCGAGTGAGCCAAACTCTTGCTGCAAAGCTAATGCGGCTTGCGCATTGGAAAATACCGAGGCAATTTTGCCGCGATGTTTGATGACATCAAAATTGGCGATGATCGGGGCAACATCGCTCTCATCACACTGAGCCAAACACGATAAATCATAACCCGCAAAGGCTTGGCGATAACTGTCGCGCTTTTTCAAAACCGTCAGCCAACTGAGCCCTGCCTGTGCGCCTTCCAAGGTGAGAAACTCAAATAATTGCGTATCATCATGGACCGCAATCCCCCACTCGTGATCGTGATAAGCACGCTCTAACGGGTGGTGAATTGCCCATGCACAAATCGGTTCCGCACTACTCATCATCGCTCTCCATGATTAATCCTATTATTCGATGGATTTCACTGCTGACTTATCCGTCTAGAATCCACCACTCTTTGTGTTATCACTCAACAATACAACTTTACCGCTTAACCGCAGCGCGATATTGATTCATGCACTCTGCTCAGCTGAATTTAACCAAAGTCAGGCCGCACAATGGCCAGCTCTAAGCTATCATCAATGTCGAGGCGTGATCAGAAAACACTGGCTGAACAGCCGTGAAAATAACTGCCATACAATTGAGCAATCGGCAGCAAATGCGCCTTTTCAATTGGTTTCGCCCTAAAAACAATGGTAGATTAACCGGATTTTGAGGCTGACAGCGCTCGCCTCGCGACTGACTCCAATCACTATGAATGCATTTATACGATTTACCCTAGCACTGTGCAGCACCAGTTTGCTGGCTGGCTGTGGAGAAAACATCGATCACCGTGACATTCACAGTAGCGGTTTTGTCTATTGTGGTGAAAGTGCACCAAGCACCTTTAACCCACAATTGGTAGAAAACGATATTACCTCACACGCGCTCAGTCCGCAGTTGTATGATACCTTACTCACTATTGACCCCGATACGCATTTGCCAAAAGCCAGCTTGGCCAAGCAATGGACTGTAAATCCCAGCCATACTGAGTATATCTTTACGCTACGCCCAGATGTGACATTTCAAACCACAGCTTGGTTTACACCAACACGTCCCCTCAATGCCGATGATGTGGTGTTCAGTTTTAAGCGAATTATCGACCCTAGCCATCCTTACCACACGCTAGATCAAGTTCAGTATCCTTGGTTTCAACGCATTGATTTTCAAGATCTACTACTGGATGTTATTGCACTCGATGACCTAACGGTAAAGTTTGTTCTACGCCATGCTGATAATAGTTTTTTATCCAATATTGCCACCACCCATGCGGTGATCCTCTCCCAAGAATACGCTAACCAACTGCTCATTAATGATGAAAAAAACCAATTGGATACGCAACCCGTTGGTAGTGGTCCATTTTATCTAGCCGAATACCACGCCCGTGATTTGGTTCGTTTAAAACGCCATACAGGCTATTGGAATGGGGTTGCCAAACTTGAGCAAGTGGTGTTTGATATTTCACAGCGTGGCACTGGCATGCTGGCCAAACTGCTGCGCAATGAATGCGATGTGCTGCAAGCGCCGATTTCAAGCCATCTGCCTGCGATTGAAAAAAATCAAACCATCACCCTCACCACCACTCCGGCCATGAATGTGGCTTTTATTGCGGTCAAGACCCAACATCCAGCGCTACGTGATAGCCGAGTGCGTAAAGCACTGAATTTTGCCATCAATCGACAAAATATTTTAGATTCCGTCTACTACGGTACTGGCAGTATCGCTTTTACCATCTTGCCTCCCACCTCGTGGGCTTACCAGCAAGATGCAGTACAAATTCGTTACGATCGTAATTATGCGCTGGCGTTACTGCGCGAAGCCGGATTTGCGACTGGATTGGAGTTAACGCTACTCGTCCCACCGACGCCAAAAGCCTACAATCCGAGCCCGAGTAAAACGGCAGAGCTTATCCAAGCCAATTTGGCGGATATTGGTATCAAGCTGCGCTTAATCAATGAAGAGCGTTCGGAATATCAGGCATTAAGTGAACGGCCTAATATCGACCTGTTCTTAACCGGTTGGACAGCAGACAATGGCGATCCCGATAATTTTTTACGCCCTTTGCTCTCATGCGATTCCAATCAAGCTGGACTCAATGTGGCAATGTGGTGTAATGACGACTTCGATGAGCTACTAGACTTAGCTCGCGAAGCCAATAACCCGCGTTATCGCTTAAACCTTTATCATCAGGCGCAACATCTGCTCAACCAAGAGTTTCCGGTCATTCCGCTCACTCATGGCATACCGTTTATCGCCTATCATCAATCGCTCACAGGAGTACATTTGAGTCCCTTCAATGTACTGCCATTTAATACCGTTGAGAGGGTAACCGAATAATGTTCGTCTATACGGTACGAAAATTTAATCTGTTTATCATTACCTTGCTGATATTAACTCTAGTCGGTTATCAGCTCGCCAGATTGGATCCTCATTCACCTTGGAATTTGTTCCATTTTTGGCAAGGCTGGTCAATCTACTTGGTGCAGTTGATGGATCTCAATTTTGGGCTCAACAAATCCGGCGTGCCAATCATCAATGAACTCACCATAGTGTTCCCTGCAACCCTGGAACTGTGTAGCATCGCTTTTATTATGTCGCTACTGATCGGTATTCCCGTCGGTACACTGGCAGGAGTGCGGCAAGGCAAATGGTTAGATACCATCATTTCATTTATTTCGATGGCCGGTTATTCAGCGCCGCTTGTCTGGCTAGCGCTGATGATGATCATGGTGTTTTCCCTTAATTTCCAAGTGTTGCCAGTGGCCGGACGCTATGACTTACTGTACCAAATCGAACCCGTCACTGGCTTTGCACTGATTGATGCTTTTTTATCAAAATCGGCCTATCGCGGCCAAGCGTTACAAAGTGTAATCGAGCATTTGATCCTACCCTGTTTAGTGCTGGCTTTGGCTCCGACCACCCAAGTCATCGGGCAAATGCGCGCCTCGGTGGCTGATGTGATCAGCCAAAACTACATCCGTGTAGCGAAAATTCGTGGCTTATCCAATTATAAAATCATCACCCAGCATGTATTACGTAATGCGATTCCTCCAATGATCCCTAAATTTGGTGTACAGCTTTCAAGTATGCTCACCTTAGTGATCATTACCGAATCAATTTTCAATTGGCCAGGGATTGGACGTTGGTTACTCGATGCGTTAGCCAATCGTGATTTTATGTCGATTCAAGCTGGTGTGATCGTCGTCAGCGTGTTGGTATTAACGGCAAATATTGTATCCGATTTGATTGGCGCCGTTGCTAACCCTTTGGTAAGGAAAGAGTGGTATGTCAAACGGTAATATCTATCAAGAAGAGCTCATTCCAACCCAGTTCGAGCGCTTTTGGCGCAGCTTTCGCGCTAACAATCTGGCAATGTTTGGCTTATGGTCACTGCTGTTAATCACCCTAGTCACAGTTTTGTCACCTTGGATTACCCCCTATGATCCGCAAATACACTCCAGCGTGTTGCTACTTCCCCCCTCATGGGAACCCAGCGGGACGGTGGATTATTTCCTTGGTACTGATGATCTCGGGCGTGATATTCTCTCGCGTTTGATCGACGGCTCACTACTCAGTATCGGTGCTGCGGTGCTGATCACTTTGCTTGCCACTCTGATTGGCGGCGGTATAGGCGCATTAGCGGGTATGACCAACGGTTTGCTGTCTAGCACACTCAATCATCTACTTGATACCGTCATGTCGATCCCCTCACTGTTATTGGCGATCATTTTTGTGGCTTTTCTCGGCGCTGGTGAATTCAATATCCTACTTGCGATTGGGCTTGCGCTGATCCCGCGTTTTATCCGTTCCGTGTATATTGCGGTGCACAATGAAATAGAGAAAGATTATGTGATGGCAGCACGCCTCGATGGTGCCAATGAATTTTATCTGCTCTGGCATTCGATTTTACCCAATGTGCTGCCTGTGATTGTCGCTGAAATTACCATGGCACTTTCGATTGCAATTCTGGATATTACCGCACTTGGCTTCCTCGGACTCGGTGCACAATCACCCAGTACCGAATGGGGAGCGATGCTCGGCGATTCGGCTGAACTGATCTATATCGCGCCGTGGACGGTCATGCTGCCAGGTTTAGCGATTATGTTTACGGTCATGATGATTAACCTAGTGGGTGATGGCATACGTCAAGCACTCAATGCCGGAGTCGAATAATGCCTATTCTTGATATTCGTCACCTGACGATTGAAATTGAGACGCCGCAAGGGCTGGTTAAAGCGGTGGATCGCATGAGCCTCACCATGAATGAAGGTGAGATTCGCGGTTTGGTCGGCGAGTCCGGATCAGGTAAAAGCTTAGTCGCCAAAGCCATTGTCGGTATTTGCAAAGAAAACTGGCGTATTACCGCCGACCGGATGCGACTGGGTAATATTGATTTGCTGCAACTGACGCCGCGTGAACGCCGCCGCGTGATTGCGCGAGACGTGGCGATGATTTTTCAAGAGCCGTCAGCCTGTCTCGATCCTTCCGAAGAAGTCGGTCACCAGTTAATTGAATCCATCCCCTTTCGCACTTTTGAAGGTCGTTGGTGGCAACGTTTTACTTGGCGCAAAAAACAGGCCATCGCCCTATTGCACAAAGTGGGGATTAAAGATCACAAAGACATTATGTCCAGTTACCCTTACGAGCTGACTGATGGTGAATGTCAAAAAGTGATGATTGCGATGGCAATTGCGGCTAAACCTAAATTGTTGATTGCCGATGAGCCAACCAACGACGTTGACCCCATCACCCAATCGCAAATTTTACGTTTATTGAGCCGCATGAATCAGGTTAACAGCACCTCGATTTTATTGATCGGCCATGACTTGACCACCATTACTCAATGGGCGGATCGCATTACAGTGATGTATTGCGGTCAATCAGTTGAATCAGCGGATACGCCCAAACTCGTCAGCGAACCCAAGCATCCTTATACTGCGGCGCTACTCAAAGCAATGCCCGATTTTAGTGATTGGATCCCTCATAAGCAGAAATTTCAGTCACTGCCCGGATCGATTCCACCACTGCAACACTTACCTATTGGTTGCCGTTTAGGGCCTCGTTGTCCTTACGCACAGCGTCAATGCGTCGAAGTTCCCCATTCGCGCTGGATAAAAAACCATAAGTTTTCTTGTCATTTCCCGCTCAATATGGAGTCACCACAATGAGTGCGCTGTTAGAAGTCATCGATCTGCATAAAGACTTTGTCACTCGCTTTGGCTTTTTACGCAAACAAATCCAGCACGCGGTGAAACCGGTCAGCTTTACGCTAGAAGCAGGACAAACCATTGGTTTTATTGGACAAAATGGTTCAGGAAAATCCACATTAGCCCGAATGTTAGCCGGCATGGTCGCGCCAAGCGGTGGCGAAATCCGCGTGAATGGCGAGCGATTAGAGCATAAAGATTACGCGACGCGCTGTAAGTTAATTCGGATGATTTTCCAAGATCCCAACACTTCACTCAATCCACGGCTACAAATTGGCGCAATTTTAGAAGGGCCGCTGAAACGTAACACCAATATGCCTCCTGAAGCACGTCAGCGTCGGGTAAAAGAGACCCTGCAACGAGTTGGTTTACTGCCTGAGCATGCCTATTTTTACCCGCAGATGCTCGCTACAGGGCAAAAACAGCGGATTTGTCTTGCCCGTGCGCTGATTTTGCAGCCATCGATTATTATTGCCGATGAGGCGTTAAACGGTTTGGATATGGCGATGCGTTCACAAATTCTCAATCTGTTTTTGGAACTACAAGAAGAGATGGGGGTGTCGTTTGTCTATGTGTCACAGCATATTGGCGTGATCAAACACATTACCGACAAAATTATCGTCATGCATGAAGGTGAAGTGGTTGAATCGGGCAATACCCACGAAGTGTTGGCTGATCCACAGCATCCGATCACCCAGCGCATGATTGAAAGCCACTTTACCAAAGCGCCAACGTTTAAGTATTAAGCAGAGAAGATTAAGCGGTGAATGATTAAATCGTTAACTGCTCAAAGTTAATCGTGAATTATGAGCGATGCGGCACGGCTGCCCACATCGCTCAAGTCTGCTAATCATTAGCGGCGATGAGCGCGTTTTTTTAGCTCAACATCAAACTCATCCGGGAATAAAATCACCCCTTCCTGATCATCATTAGGAAAGACGACCACTGACAAATCATCTTGCTCTAAACCTTGAGTCCAGCGGCTGAACCATTTATTGAGCCCTATCGCTTCTGGGCTACATTCCGCCCATTCACCGGTTGCCCAAGCTTGAGCAAACTCGCGCTGTGGCCATACCGGAACACAATCTTCTTCATCAGTATTGAGCATCACACAACCATGCTCATCTTTTAAAATCCACACTTGCTGATGAGCAACAATCTCTGTTAAGCAGTAATTAAAGCGCTGCTCTTGATCATATTGATTAATCAGCGCGATCTGCTCTGCGGTTAATGGATTAGACATTTGGTTTCCCCATGTAAATAAACCACTCTGGTGAGTGATAAAATGGCAGGCCAACACCTACCCCCAGCAATAAAAAACGCCCACATCAAACTGACGTGAGCGTGACTTTAGTAAAATGTTAACCGTGAAGCGAAGATCACGCCAGCTCTGTTTGCAGCCAAGGCCAACCTTGTTTTTTACGGCTGAGGGTGTTTTCCATCATCAGCACGCCATCTTGTTGGTGTTTAGTCAGCTTTTCAGCCCACTCACCTTTAAACAGCAAACGAGTTTGTGCGGTGGTGATATCGGTCAGCATCAATGCAGCTAACGCCAGTGACTCTTGCTCACAACGGCGTTGCAGATCCGCTTCTAGCGCATCAATCATATCCGCGACTTGCTCTAAGGTTGCCAGCTCAATTTGGCCCACCACCAGATCGCGGCCATTGAATGGGTAAGCTTTGAGATCTTTTTCAATCAGTTGTGCCGCGCTTAAACCATCTATATCGGTTTTGGCGATCAGCAGCGCTTTGATAAAGCCATCCAGATCCGTCACACCTGCCAAGACTGCCAATTCAGCAACTGCATCTTGGTCTTTTTGCGTACAAGTTGGAGAGGCAAAACCTACAGTATCAGACAAAATCGCTGACATCATCAGCAGTGCCAATGGACGGGTGATCGGCGTGTTTTCCATCTTGAATAAGTTGAACAAGATAGTGCTGGTACAACCTACCGGCCAAATCCACGCTTCCAGCGGATTGACAGTCATCACATCACCCAAACGATGGTGATCAACAATACCCAAGATCTCAGCTTGGTTAAGATCGTCAGGAGCTTGAGCCAAATCGCTGTAATCCACCAGCCATACCTGCTGACCAGCCACGCTAGTGCACAGCTCAGGCTGTTCAACGCCAGCCACATTTAAAATGTGCTGAGTTTCACGGTTAATCTCTCCTTGGCGTACCGCTTTAGCCGCCAAACCACGGGCTTTCAACAGCTCTGCGGCGACTAATGCGCTGCAAATGCTGTCACTATCTGGATTCTTATGACCTACAACTAAAATCATGTTATTACCTACTTTTTCTTTTTGTCGTTGCGCATAGCCTTACCGGTTGATGCCACAACAGAGTTAACCACCGCCAGATCTCGTTAGATTTATCAGGCGTCAATCGAGGGAGTTCGTGGGAGGATTTTATCACAAGCTTGACGAGCTAGCGCCCTAGCAACATGCATCTGCACAACTAATGTGCAAGATTTTTAAGATAATTTTGTTGATTCAGGTTACTCACGGCGTTTACCCCAAGTTATCCACAGAAAATGTGGATAACGCGAAACCATTCCGCTAGCACGATTCGCAAAATCGGCTTAAAAAAATCCCCAAGCCAAGCTCAGGGATTTGGGTGACAAAAGTCAGTTTATACCATCGATCAATCTTTCAGATAAATCAGCCAGTACCACAAACCAACAAACACGCCACCACCAACAATGTTGCCAAGTGTCACAGGCACCAAGTTGTTAATAATGAAATCAACAAAATTCAAATCTGCATAACTAGCAATATTGGCACCCGTCATCGCCCAAAAGCTTTCAGGCGCTAAGTATTTAATGCCAATCGCCATCGGCACCTGAAACATGTTAGCGATACAGTGTTCAAAACCTGACGATACAAACATCGCCACCGGCAGGATCATCACCATAACTTTATCGGTCAGTGAACGCGCACCAAACGTCATCCATACCGCTAAACAGACCAAAATGTTACACATCAGGCCCAATGCAAAAGCTTGTAAAAATGTGTGATGCAATTTGTGCTGAGCAATCGCCATGGTATTTAAACCAACTTGACCACCCGCTTCCATAAACTGACGAGTAGCGAGCATGATCATGACTAAGATCACCGCACCACACAGATTACCTAAATAGACGACTGTCCAGTTACGGGCCAGTTGCTTCCACGAGATTTTACCACTCGCTTTGGCCACTAAAATCAGCACTGAACTGGTGAACAGTTCACCGCCGGTCACCACCACCAAAATTAGCCCTAGGCTAAAAGCAAGCCCACCGAGTAATTTGGTGACACCGTAAGGCATATCGTATCCACCGGTTGTGACTAAGGTGTAAAACACGAATGCAATACCGATATGGATACCAGCAGCAATGGCTAGTAGAAAAGATTTATACGCAGGTTTTTTGGCTTTCTCGACACCGATATTGGCAGCACGCTCGGCCATTTGCGGAGGCAGAAAAGAATCGAATTGGCTATGGTTCATGGGACGATGATAATTTAACACAAACAAAAGAGGGTCGGGATAATCGCTCTATTTCCTTTTTAATTCAAGGGCTATTTACGATGTTCAATCAAAATCTTGCTTGGTTTAATTTTCTGCAATTCAAGCACAGTTGGTGACCAGCCATTCGGCTTATCTTAATGGCATGATGTAGCAAAGAAATGGCATCAGGTGCTGAAAAAAACGCCAGATCGGGTACAGCTAACAGTTCTGCTTACTCAATGTTGCAGCTTGCTGCTCGGCAACCTATTGTTGCGGCAATAATCGCTTAAAAAGGTAACGCTTATGAAATTTACTCCGCTGCATATCGATGAGCTTAATTTACTGCTGCAATTTGATTTAAGTAGTGCAGCAACAGGGATAAAAGTCCGCAACGATGCTTCTGAAGCGATGCAAACCGCAGTCGTACGTTTGTATAACAAAGGGTTATGCACTCAAATCGATGGTGGCTATCTAACTGACGAAGGGATCGAAATGGCCCAATACGCTGAACGAGTCCTACGCGTATTAAACGCTTAGTCTCTCGCTAATCCGTTTGTTAATGAGCGCTGAATGCGCTCATTGTGTTTGTTGCATCTGGTTGACGAGATAATCGACTATCCACTATCGTCGATTAGCACTTATTGCCCAGCTTGGAGGATAGAAGCCGTCATGCGTAAACCACTGTATCAGCAGATTGAAATCCTATGGCACTATTTGCAGCTGCATCAATCGATTGAGCCTGCCGATGTGATCGTTGTGCTGGGCAGTAATGATCTGCGCGTTGCCGAACATGCCGCCAAACTCTATCACCAAGGCCTAGCGCCATGTCTGCTGTTTTCCGGTGGCTATGGCCGCTTTACTCAAGGGGTATTCTCCGAACCAGAAGCGCAACTCTTTGCCGCGATAGCCAAAGATGCTGGCGTACCAGCGCATGCTATATTGCTGGAAACCCAATCTACGAACAGTGGTGAAAATATCCGTTTTAGCCATCAATTATTAGTCGAGCGATCACAGCCCGCCAAACGAATTTTATTGCTCCACAAGCCGTATATGGAAAGACGTGCTTATGCCACTTTTATGCAGCAATGGCCAGACCCGGTTGATAGTGTGCAGGTCAGCTCAAGCGCGACAAGCTTTTTTGACTATTTAACCCACGAACTGACCAGTGATGTGGTGCTAAGTGCCATGCTGGAGGATTTTGAGCGGATCCGTGACTATCCGGTCTTAGGTTTTCAAATCGAGCAGCCGATTTCGCCCCAAGTCATGCAAGCCTACCAAGCCCTGTTGCCATTTAAAATCAACGCTGAATAATCAAACTTGACCCTACCGCTTGAATGGCTGACATCTCAAGTAACCAATAGCCGTCAACAATGTTGACCAACACGTCGCATCACACGCCTATTTTGCTGAGGCTAAACTTTGGTTAGACTGTAGTTTCTCACCTAACTGGACGCTAGCTTCATGAAACAACTGCTTGATTTTATCCCGCTGATCATCTTCTTTGCCTTGTATAAGCTGTACGATATATATGCAGCCACGGCGGCTTTGATCATCGCCAGCGCACTGCAACTGCTGATCACCTATGCCATTTATAAGAAAGTTGAAAAAATCCAGTTGATCACCGGTGTCATGGTCGCGCTATTTGGTGGCATGACCTTAGCGCTGCACGATGACAACTTTATCAAATGGAAAGTCACCATTGTTTATGTGGTATTTGCCCTCGGTTTAACCATCAGCCATCTGATCGGCAAATCCGCAATCAAAACCATGCTTGGCCAAGAGCTTCGCTTACCAGACCGTGCATGGGCTACCATTAACTGGGCATGGGTAAGCTTTTTCAGTCTGTGCGCCGCCCTTAATTTATACATCGCTTACCAACTCCCGTTGGATGTATGGGTCAATTTTAAAGTGTTTGGCTTACTGATCGCCACTCTGCTGTTTACCCTGCTCACCGGGGGTTATATCTATAAACAGCTAGCCCAGCAGCCTGAGCAATAAACGCACGGCATAGAGAAGGTAAATGGTTTATTACAAATGGTGCTAAGGGGTACTTCCGCCTACAAATTATGGTTATAATCCCCTCTCACCCACAGCGACCTAATTCGGTCGTTGTTTGATTTGCAATGGATAACCAAATGGATCAAAGTGTGAACACCCCCAAAGGCCAGCTTTTGCTGCGCACTCTCGCCATGCCAGCCGACACCAACGCCAACGGTGACATTTTCGGTGGTTGGATCATGTCTCAGCTCGATTTGGCTGGAGGCATTTTGGCCAAAGAGATCTCCTGTGGCCGGATTGTGACGGTTTCGGTCTCCAGTATCACATTTAAAAAACCGGTCACCGTGGGTGATGTGGTATGTTGCTACGGTGACTGCATCAAAATTGGCCGCACCTCGATGACCATTAATCTTGAAGTTTGGGTAAAACCAGTTAAAGAAGATGGTATTGGCGAACGTTTCCAAGTTTGTGAAGCAACCTTCAACTACGTGGCGATCGATGCGAATGGCCGTCCCAGAGAAATAAGCCTTCATGGCGGATCACAGAAATCGTGTTAACCGGCTGTGTTTAGCAAAGCAGTTGCGTAAAATTGTGGTTTTGCGTTTGGCTTATCGATAAGGAATAACGAATTATGTGGTATGTGATTTTTGCACAGGATGTCGAGCATTCATTAGCAAAACGCCTTAGTGTGCGCCCACAACATCTGGCGCGTTTACAACAGTTGCAAGACGAAGGTCGCCTACTCACCGCAGGTCCGATGCCCGCGATTGATGCCCAAGACCCTGGTCAAGCAGGTTTTACTGGCTCGACCGTGATTGCAGAATTTGCGTCATTAGCCGCAGCGCAAGCTTGGGCGGATGCCGACCCTTATGTTACTGCAGGCGTTTACGCCCACGTGACGGTGAAACCTTTCAAAAAAGTATTCTGATATGAAAAAAATTGTTCTGTGCAGCGTGCTAGCATCGACGCTGATCCTCGCAGGTTGCAGCTCTGGTGCAGCCGATAAGCAACGTAACCTTGAACTACTGGCGGGCAATCGCGCGAGTTTACTCGCAACTAAGCTGCCGCTGGAAGCTGGCCCGCTGAATATTCTGCGCGCAACCGCTAAAGGCACCAGTATTGAATTGGTCATGGTCTACAATGATGACGCGATCGATGCTAAGCCGACCGAGCAAGTGTTAAACCACGCACTCAATCGCTTCTGTACCAATAACGACACCCGTTCCAACCTCGATGTCGGTCTTAGTTATCGTATTCAAATGCGCAACTCTCGTGGCCAGTTGATGGCCGATCAGTGGGTGACGAAAGAATTCTGTGCTAAGCGCTAACCGCCAGCATTAAGTCATCACGGGTTCGTCGACCGCAACAACTCGATTACCCTTTGCATCAAGGCCTCTGTACGAGGCCTTATTGATTGGTATAGGTGCTAGCGTTAAGCGACCCATTGCTCACGCAGCGCTTGTGCGGCGTTAACCATATTGCTCAGTGCCGCCTCAACTTCTGGCCAACTGCGCGTTTTCAAGCCGCAATCAGGGTTAACCCACAACCGCTCGACGGGAATTTTTTGCGCAGCCTTACCAAGTAACTGCTCAATCCACGCTTGGGTTGGAATATTCGGCGAGTGAATGTCATACACCCCAGGTCCAATCGCATTTGGGTAGTTAAACGCTTCAAACGCTTTAAGCAGTTCCATATTCGAACGCGAGGTTTCAATGGTGATCACGTCCGCATCCAACGCTGCTACCGATTCGATGATGTGATTGAACTCGCTATAGCACATATGGGTGTGGATTTGTGTTTCTGGACGCGCACTGCCTGCGGCAATCTTAAACGCTTGCACCGCCCAGTCTAAATACTGCTGATGATCGCGTTTTTTCAACGGTAGCCCTTCTCGGATCGCAGGTTCATCAATTTGGATAATATTGATCTGCGCATTTTGCAGATCACTCACTTCATCACGCAGCGCTAGCGCCAATTGCTGGGCAATGGTTTGGCGAGCAATATCTTCGCGTGGGAAAGTCCAGCACAGGATAGTGACCGGCCCAGTTAACATGCCTTTCATCTGTTTTGCCGTCAGTGATTGTGCATAACACGACCACTGCACCGTGATCGGTTGTTCACGCTCAATATCCGCCACCACAATCGCGGGTTTAACACAGCGTGAGCCGTAACTCTGCACCCAACCAAATTGTGTGGTTTGAAAGCCGGCCAGATGCTCAGCAAAATATTCCACCATATCATTGCGCTCCGCTTCGCCGTGTACCAGCACATCTAACCCAAGCGCTTCTTGACGTTGCACCGCATCAGCAATATGCCCCTGCAAGGCTTGCACATACTGCTCCTCACTCAATTTGCCTTGCCGATAGGCACTACGCTCAGTGCGGATCTGCGTGGTTTGTGGAAATGATCCGATGGTGGTGGTTGGTAACAGAGGCAAACCTAACACTTGAGCCTGATGATGCGCTCGTTGAGCATACGGTGCACTGCGCTCAGCCAAAGCGGCAGTGATGGTATTCAACCGAGCTTGTACCGAGGCTTTATGCACGGTTGGTGAAGATCGCCGCGCCACAATCGGCTGACTATAAGTCTCACACGCCAAAATGGCATCGGCATCACCTTGCAGCGCACGCCCAAGCAGCGCAACTTCGCTGACTTTTTGTTTGGCAAAGGCAAACCAGCTATGGGCTTCTGCGCTCAATTGCGTTTCTAACTGCAGATCAACCGGACTGTGTAACAGTGAGCAAGAACTGGCGATCCATAACCGCTCACCCAGTTGCGCTTGTACTGGCTGCAACCGCGCAAGGAGTGCGCTGAGATCGGCTCGCCATACATTACGCCCATTGATCACCCCAGCGGAAAGTACCCAATGCGCAGGCAAACACTGAACAATCTGATCGAGTTGATCTGGCGCAGCAGAAATATCAACATGTAAACCATCCACCGGCAAGGTCACAATCTTATCGAGCGTATCCAATACCGAATCAAAATAGGTGGTTAACAGCAGTTTGACTTCGCCACGCAGCACTTGATAAGCCAATTTAAACGCCTCTTGCCAGTGAGGCTTCAGCTCTAGTGCTAAAATCGGTTCATCAATCTGTACCCACGGCACTCCCTGTTTGGCCAATTTAGCCAAAATGGCTTGATAAGCACTCAAAAGGCGCGGTAGCAGTGTTAAGCGATCAAATCCCTCTTCGACTTCTTTACCCAAATACAGATAACTGATCGGGCCAAGCAGCACGGGCTTTACCTGATGCCCCGCTTGCTGAGCTTGATTGATCTCTTCAAACAGCTGTGGCCAACTGAGGTTAAAGCTGTCGTCGGCGCTGAATTCCGGCACAATATAGTGATAGTTAGTATTAAACCATTTGGTCATATCCGCCGCGGCACTGTTCGCGCTACAGCCACAAGCATGATGTGACTGGCCACGCCCGATCCGAAACAGAGTATCTAAATCGGGGAAACCGTGGCGGTGGCGCTTAGGCACATGGCCAAGCAATAAGCTGGTGGTTAGCACATGGTCATACCAAGCAAAATCACCGACGCTCACAAAATCCAGTCCGGCCTCTTTTTGCACTGCCCAGTTTTGTTGACGAATGTGGCTACCCACTTGCTGTAATGCGGCCTGATCAATCTCGCCACGCCAGTACTGCTCCAGCGCAAATTTCAGTTCACGGTGTGTGCCAATTCGCGGATAGCCAAGAATATGTGTCGTGGTCATAAAAAATCCTTCTCAATAATCAAGATCGTTCAAGTTCTATGGTTGATGGTTGATTCAGTACACCAAAAGATGTCTGGATGGCTAAAATATCAAATATTCAGCGCGACAGAACAAGGTCCATTTCTTCAAGTTCTTGATTAGAAATTTTCATGTTAAGCAGATTAATGATTAGTTTATCTTAAAATATTTAGCCATCTGGATGTTTACACCTCTATTTGATCAGCGTAACTTATACCTAAACAACTTGGAGTTGCAGGTAGGCGATAAGTGAGTCCCGATGAGCATAGGCAAACTATGTGATTGGGGTGAGCGAACGCAGCCAACACCGCTGCAACTTCAAGTAGCAAGGGTATTGCCAACATGCCCAATGAGCTTAGGGAACGATGAGAACGACTCATGATAGAGCTGAAACATTTAAAAACGCTGCTGACGTTACGTGAAACCGGATCGCTGACCGCGACAGCAACCGCGCTGCATCTCACCCAGTCTGCCCTCTCCCATCAAATTAAAGATTTGGAAGCGCGCATCGGTGGCCAACTGTTTTTACGTAAAACCCGCCCTGTACGCTTTACCGCGGAAGGGGAAATACTGCTGCGCTTAGCCGCTGATGTGCTACCCAAGATGACGCGTGCCGAGCATGATCTCGCCAGCCTGAAAGAGGATGTGCATGGTCGCCTACACATGGCGATTGAATGCCATTCGTGCTTTCAGTGGTTGATGCCAGCGCTGCGTGAATATCAGTCTCACTGGCCGAGTGTCGCGTTGGATTTTTCTTCCGGCTTCGGCTTTGAGCCACTGCCAGCATTGTTAAGCGGTGAGTTGGATTTGTTGATCACTTCCGATATTTTGCCGCGTTCTGAAATTCACTATGAGCCGTTGTTTGATTTTGAAATGCGCCTGATCACCGGCACTGCTCACCCGTTGGCTGATAAAGCGGTAATTGAGCCACAAGATTTGGCCAACCAAACCATGCTCACCTACCCAGTCCAAAAACAGCGCTTAGATGTGGTCAAACACTTTTTACAGCCAGCCGGAATTGAACCTGCACGTTGGAAGCAAGCGGACAACACCTTGATGCTAGTACAAATGGTTTCTGCCGGTTTAGGCGTCGCCGCCCTGCCTAATTGGGCGATCAGTGAGTTTTCACGCCAAGGTTTGATCACTAGTAAGCCGCTGGGTCGCGGCTTGTGGCGACGGTTATTTGCAGCAATTCGCCACAGTGAAAAAGACAAGCATTATCTACAAGCTTTTTTTGCCACTGCACGCCAGCAATGCAAAAGCCATCTTGAGGGGATCAAGATGGCTTGATAACAAATCTTGTGTATAGCAAGCCTCGTGTATAACCAGCCTAGTGCGGGTAGGATTTGAATTGATTAGACGATGGATCGTATTGGTAGCCAAGCCCGTCGAACTTGCCCACCAAATGTTGCATATCCATTTCATAAGTACTGATCAATTCATCCAAACTGGCACACTCTAAGCGCAGCTTTTCGTTGACGATGCCCAATAAAATCACACTATTAATATTGCGTAGGTTACTCAGATCCATCACATCACTCCTGATTGAATATTTTCACTCAGCGTTTCCGCCCCCCATTAAGCATAGTCGCTATTGGGACAACGGAAAGTGATCACACAAACCTACGCACGGCAGACGCTTAAACCAGAAAATAGAGCGCGTGCAAACCACTCGTCGCCTTCAACAGCAAACACAGTGCAGCAGCTAATTGCCATTTATTGGCGCTAGCCGCAGACAGTAAATGCCAGCACCACACTACACAACCGATGATCAATGCCGCTAAATTTAGCAAGATTGGCTGCACTAATCTGCCGATCTGGTTTTCATCTAACCCATGTATATACGGCAAAATACACAGTGCGATCAGCATGGCCGCGAGCACTCCAACCACAGGTAAAATACGCTGGAATGCTTGTAAGCGTGAACGAGCCAGGCTTAATAACAGATGGGCAAATAACGCTCCGAGCAAAGCAACCGATACTAATACCATCAGCGATGCAGACCAGACTGGCGCTTGACTCGCCAACATCAACACATAGACCAGCGCGAAACCATTGGTGAAATAAAGAACCCACAACGGGCCTTGTTCACGAGTTTTTTGCGTTTGTACTTGTGAATAAAAATAAAATAGCGTCAACGCCACCAATAAAGCGACAAGGTTGAGTGATGCCATCGCCAACCATAATGCGAGCAGCGCAGGCAACAATTTATGCAGCCGACCACGTTGACCGGGGCAAATTTCGCCCTTCACCAACACTAAAGTCATTATGATTTGAGCCCCCAACAGCATTGGGGCGAGTACGGAGAGTAAAGAATCAAGCATAGTAGGCCAATCAGACAGCGAAACAGGTCGCCGATAATAGCAAACCTATGCCAAGAACCCCAAGCATCGTTACCTATAGATACCCAAACAACTTGGAGTTGCAGGTAGACTGCAAGCGAGTTCATCCCCATGAGCATAGACAAATTATGTGCTTGAGGTGAACCAACGTAGTCAACACCGCTGCAGTCAACTGAGATAAAAACCTGGCTATTTGTATGGAGAATGTTGCGCTAGATAGTCAGCGGGCAAGCCGCTATAATGCCGCCCTCTTAATCTTGAGGCGGCCATATGCACAGCGAAATCACCCCTATCCACCACTACAAAAAATACTGGGCCGAATGCTTCGGCACCGCGCCATTCTTACCGACCAGTCGTGAGGAAATGGATCAGTTGGGCTGGGATAGCTGTGACATTATCATTGTAACCGGCGATGCTTATGTCGATCATCCTAGCTTTGGCATGGCGATTATCGGCCGTTTATTAGAAGCGCAAGGTTTTCGGGTTGGAATTATTGCTCAGCCACACTGGCAAACCAAAGACGCTTTTATGGCGCTCGGTAAACCGAATCTATTTTTCGGCGTTACGGCGGGCAATATGGACTCGATGATTAACCGCTATACCGCGGATAAAAAAATTCGCCATGACGATGCCTACACACCAAATAATAAAGGCGGTGTGCGCCCAGATCGTTGCTCGCTGGTGTATTCACAACGCTGCCGTGAAGCTTATAAAGATGTACCAATTGTTCTGGGTGGTATTGAAGCCAGTTTGCGCCGTGTCGCCCATTACGACTACTGGTCGGATAAAGTGCGCCGCTCGGTGCTGTTTGATGCTAAAGCCGATATTCTGCTGTTTGGTAACGCAGAACGTGCCTTGATCGAAGTGGCTCACCGGCTAGCCAATGGTGAAACTATTCAACAGATGACCAATGTCCGCGGTACCGCAGTCAATCTGACTCAAGTGCCAGCCCATTTTAAAATTATCGACTCCACGCGTATTGATCAGCCAAACAAGCCGTTTATCCCGACCAATCCGTACGAAGTGGAAACCCAGTGTGCGACCAAAAATGATGATCAAGCCGCCCAACCGATCACGGTGCGCCCATCTCGCCACGATTGCAAAACCACCGCGGTCCGTCTGCCTTCGTTTGAAAAATTGGTCAATGACCGCATTTTGTACGCCCACGCTAGCCGAGTGTTGCATTTAGAAACCAACCCGTATTCGGGACGCGCGCTGGTGCAGCGTCATGGCGACCGTGAACTGTGGGTAAACTCAGCACCGATCCCGCTCACCACCGAAGAGATGGATTACGTGTTTGGTCTGTACTACGCCCGTGTGCCACACCCGAAATATGGTGATGCCAAGATCCCGGCTTACGACATGATCAAAACCTCAGTCAACATTATGCGTGGCTGTTTTGGTGGCTGTTCATTCTGCTCGATCACTGAGCATGAAGGGCGGATTATTCAAAACCGCTCGCAAGAGTCGATCATCAATGAACTCAAAGAGATCCGCGATAAAGTGCCGGGCTTTACTGGGGTGATTTCCGATTTAGGTGGCCCTACCGCTAACATGTATCGCCTTGGCTGTTCGGATCCGAAAGCGGAAGCCAACTGTCGTCGTCCAAGCTGTGTATTCCCAGGCATCTGTCATAAGCTCAATACCGACCATCGACACACCATCG
The DNA here is from genome assembly GCF_029635775.1 of Vibrio misgurnus. NCBI lineage: Bacteria > Pseudomonadati > Pseudomonadota > Gammaproteobacteria > Vibrionales > Vibrionaceae > Vibrio > Vibrio misgurnus. The sequence goes on from NZ_CP113241.1 coordinate 1,396,300, forward strand.
ATCTGTATCGTGAGGCTCGTAACGTACAAGGGATTAAAAAAGTGGTGATCGCCTCTGGCGTGCGCTATGACTTAGCGATTGAATCACCGGAGTATGTGCGTGAATTGGTGACCCATCACGTGGGCGGCTATTTGAAGATTGCTCCTGAGCATACCGAGCAAGGCCCTCTGAGTATGATGATGAAACCGGGCATGGGTACCTATGATCGCTTTAAAGAACTGTTTGAAAAATACAGTGCCGAAGCGGGCAAAAAACAGTACCTGATCCCTTACTTCATCGCCGCTCACCCAGGAACCGAAGATGAAGACATGCTCAATTTGGCGCTGTGGCTAAAAGCCAACAACTATCGCTGCGATCAGGTACAAAACTTCTATCCATCGCCAATGTGTAATGCAACCGCAATGTACCATTCGGAAGTCAACCCGCTGAAACGGGTAAAATACAAGAAACCGGAAAAGGTGCCCGTTGCGAAAGGCGAAGCGCAGCGCCGCTTGCATAAAGCACTACTGCGCTACCATGATCCGGCTAACTGGCCACTGCTACGTGAAGCGTTGATTGCCATGGGTAAACGCCATCTGATTGGCGATCGTGCTGAGTGCCTGATCCCAGAAAAAGATAGCGAGCCGCTCACTCCAGCACAAAGCCGCAAATCGGGTCGTCATGGAACCAACCGTTTTGCGACCAAACATACTCAGAGCCAGCCGGGGTTTGATGCGCTACGCGGTAACAAATCCGCAGGCCAAGGTCGTCCAAACAGTGGTAATAAATCCCATCAGGGCAAACCGTCGGGCAATCAAGCCACTGGTAGCAGACCGACAGCGAATAAGCCTGCGGCAAGCAAATCGGCTCGTGGTGAACAAAACCGCGGCCAATCGGGTCAACGGGGTAACGCTACCGGTGGTAAGTCATCGGGTTCTGGTCGCCCTGCGAGTCGTGGCAATACGCAGCGCCAAGCTCCACGTGCTCGTTAGTGCTATTTCATTGCACCTTACCTATTTTACCCTCCCCCATCATGGGGGAGGTCTGTTCAGAACATCGGTACCACTGACAGCAGTAACAAACCCGCCATCGCACCATTAAACCAACGCACATAACGCGGATGATTCATCCAGTAGCTCAACTGCTTACCGGCCGCGGTCCAGAGGCTGACCGAAGGAATATTCACCAAAATAAACACCAGAGCGATCAATCCTAGCTGCAACCAACTCGCGCTTGGGTTAAACACACTGACCGCGGTCAGCGCCATTGACCAACCTTTAGGATTGACCCACTGAAACAACACCGCCGCCACAAATGACATCGGTTGATACTGCTGATCATGCTGACTCGGGCGACTGAGCGCAATTTTGATCGCCAAATAAACCAAATATACCGTACAAGCTACCTGCAACCCTTGTTGCATCAATGGGTAACGCTGAAACAGTTCGGTTAAGCCAACCCCAACCAGTATCACCATAAAACTAAAGCCGAATGTCACTCCGAGCATATGCGGCATGGTGCGCCAAAAGCCCACATTGGCACCAGAGGTCATTAGCATAATATTGTTCGGCCCTGGTGAAATGGTCGAAACCAAAGCAAACGCCACGAGCGGCGCAAATAAAGCGTGATCCATGGTTATCCGGTTAATCAAATTAATATTGAGAAATAATAATCGTATTTTGACGCAATATTGTGCTTATATAAGCAAATAAAATCTTCAACACACAATAAAACATCATTATGGATCGATTTGACCAAAGAATATTGCACGAGCTACAACAAGATGGCCGTATCTCGAATGTCGAGTTAGCCGAACGGGTCGGGTTATCTCCATCAGCAACGCTAAGACGCGTACAAGATTTGGAACGCAAACAGGTTATTAAAGGTTATCGGGCGATATTGGATAAAACTCAGCTTGAGATCGGTTTTATCGCGTATGTTGCGATTGGTTTAAATAGCCATACCAAGCAATCACAGCTCAGCTTTGAACAACATATCCGCTTTGCGCAAGAAGTGGTCGAATGCCACAATATCACGGGCAATAACGAATATTTACTGCGCGTCGAAAGCCAAGATTTGCCAGCTTATAAACGCTTTCACGCCGATGTGCTGGGCGAGTGTGCCGTGGTGAAATCGATCACCACTATGGTCGTGATGGATTCACCGAAAGATGAGCGACAATAGACCCTCATCCCTTAACCGCGTTAACTTGAAACAATCACCACCGCCCAAGACAATGGTTTAGAGCTGACAACTAAAACGCCTTCCATTGGGAAGGCGTTTTACTTTCAGTTACCGATCAGTATCGGCTATTCCATCAACTCGCCTGCCAATTGTGCGGCGAATGTCTGCTCAGCTGTTTTGGGCTTTTCAGTTGGTGCAAAACCGCGCAGCCCTACCACATGTACGTGTTCATGATCTTTAAACACTTTACGCACCAGTTTGTAGGTCGTCCCTCGCTCTGGGCTGATGTTCTCTGGCGCCGCAATCAGTAGCTGCATATCCAGCCGCTCACACAGCTCAAACAAGGTAGCGATTGATTTGCCATCCAGACGTGCGGCTTCATCGAGGAATAACAGACGACATGGCACAATATCTTTACTGCGCAAACGCCGTGACTCTTCTTCCCAACTCTGTACCACCATCAACAGAATCGATTGTCCCGTACCAATCGCCTCACCAGTCGACAAGGCGCCAGATTCGGCTTGCAGCCAACCATCCGCACCACGGTTCACTTCCACACTCAATTCGAGGTAATTGCGATAATCGAGCAGCTCTTCACCCAGTACTTGCGGTGAACGTTGCCCCATATCGATGTGTGGATTGACCCGTTGGAACAGTTTCGCCATCGCTTCAGAGAAGGTATAGCGGGCGCTTTCAAACAGATCTTTGTGCTGCGCTTGCTGTTCCGCCAAACCTGTCAGCAGAATTTGGTGACTCTCACGCACTTTCACGTTGAGACGCACCCCATTCACCTGGCCAAAGGCGATATTCGACAGGCCTTGGTTGAGCATGCGGATCCGATTTTGCTCACGCTGAATGGTTTTACGAATAATGCTAGCCACCGAATCAGAGCTGATCGCCAAGCGCTGCTCGCGCTGGGTCAGCTCTTCGGTTAAGCGAGCCAATTCCACTTCCATCTCTTCAATCGCTTCGACCGGATCGTCAGTACGAATGATGTCTTGGCGGATACGCTCACGCAGATGCTGATACACCGCAATGTAGAACAGCACTTTACGTTCAGGACGGCTATTATCTTCCGATAGACGCAGCGCATCACGCAGATCTTGGTTGTTGGCTACCGCCAGACGCAGCGCACCGAGTGATTTATCGGACATCGAGCGCAGCTCATCGGCGGATAAGTAAGCCAGCTCACGCTTATGCAAGCGACGCTCGACATCGTTATCGCGCGCCAAGCGCAAGACCGAGCACCAGCCTGCTTTAGCATTGACCACTAAAGTACGCAGCTCTTGATACTCTTTCTCGCCTTTTTTCATGCGCTTGACCAGCGCTTTCATCTCTAGCTCAGTGGCGGTCATCGTGCGTTCATATTCACTCTTACGGCCGCGCGCGGTGTGTAGCTGCTGTTGCAACTCATCACGGCGCAACTGGGCACGCTCAAGTGCGCGATCATCCGCAAGCACGCCAAACTCTTGCAGCTCTTGTTTGAACTCTTGCACCGTTTCTAATTTGGCTTGATGTGAACTTTTCAGTGATGCCAACAGTTGATGGTATTGACTGAGCTGAGCTTGGCGCTGTTTTAGCTCTTCACGGCTGCGAGTGCGCTGACTTTGTGCCTGAACCAACTTGGCTTTAAGCTGCTCACTCAGCTCACTGCTTTGGTTAAGCAGGGCGACCGAATCGGAATACGCAAAATGGTGGCGACGCTCCAGCAGATCCGCCAGCGCAAAAATTTGCGCTTTAAGCTGCTGCAACGCTTGATCCGCTTGCTGGTATTGTTGCTCCAGCGCATCAAACTGCTCAGGGTCAGCCTCGAGTACTGCCGCCACTTTTTCCAACTCACTGATGGTACGACCATGGGCCGCAATAAAGGCTTTCGCTTCACTCAGTTGTTGCAGTTTTTCTTCCAGCTCTTGATAACGCGCTTCCAGCGTCTGTTCATCAAGCAGACTCATTTGCGGCGCGAGTTGATCCAGCGCCGCTAACGCTTGTTTGCTCGCTTGCAATTGGCTACGTAGTTGTTGCTCTTGCGCATCAAACTCACTGATCGAACGCAGCCGCTGGTTACGCTGCTCACGCGCACTGAGCAAGGCTTGCTCAGGATCCGCATCAAACGCGACAGGCAAATGGGTAGCCACAAATTGGTTAAAGCTGGCGTACAGACGTTGCAGTTTTTGCGAATCAAACGCCGCTTTAGCATGCTCTTCCACCACTTGATCGCGCTCTTCACGCAGCAACTCTAAGCGTTGCTCGCGAGCGGCACGCCCAAACAGTGGGATAGCTGGTAGGCGGGAATAGCGAATTTGGCGCTGATTAAGCTGCACGCACACCGCGCCTTCCAGCTCTTGTGCGTTAAATGAACTGTCATCAAACGCATCCACATCACCTTCAATCAGGTACAGATCTTCTGGACAATCATCCAGCTCGATCAATTTTTCTTTGATGCCAGCCAGATCGGAGACCACAATCGCGTGCCGTGCAGGGCCGTACATGGCGCTGAAATACGGCGCATCATCAATCGCAATGTCATCGTAGATTTCTGACAGCAACACACCGCCTAGCGTATCCGCCAGCCCTTTCAGACGGGGATCGTTAGAGCCACCGGGAGAAGCTAAACGCTCAATTTCGTTATCCAGTTTAGTGCGCTGCTCGGCCAGCTTATCTTTGGCCTGTGATTGAACTTTTTCTCGCTCTAGCACTTGCTGCATATGCGCCATCACCGAGTGGCTATCGGCCAGTTCAGCGCCGGTTTGCTCACGCAATGTTTGTAGCGCATCACTGGCTTTGATCCACGCTGGGGCGATCGACTCACAACGGGCAATTTGTGTTTGCAATTCTTGCGCTTGATGGCGTAACTGGCCACGCTGTTCACGGCAGTTTTCCTGCGCACTTTCCAGCTCTTCCAACTGTGCCGTGTGGCGCTCACGCTCTAACTCAACGCTCGCGGCATCATCCAACGCCACGTGATGTTGCTGATGATATTGGCTAGCCAGAGTCAGCACGTTACGCTGCTGCTCAAGCTGACGCGCCACATCACGTTGCTGCGCTTGCCACTGGCTCTCGTTATGCAGCGTATGCTCGGCATCCCGTGCTTGACGTAGCAATTGTTGAGCTTGATTGGCAGCGTCACTGCGCGCCACCTCACCTTGCACACGCGTCACCAGTTCAAATGCATGGTTGAACTGCTGCGCCGCCGCCGCGGACATATCCAGCTTGTGTTTGAGTGCCAAGAGCTCGCTGGTGCGCGTTTCCTGCTCCGCTTTCAACTGAGCGGCTAACGCCTGTGCACTTTGCGCAGTCAGCTCTGGCTTGCCGAGTAAAGCGCGCGCTTTATCGAGCGCTTGCACGGCTTGTTGATATTGCAAAGCGCGCGTTTGCTGCACATCAAGCGCTTGCTGATAATCGGCCAGTTGTGATTTAAGGCTATCAACTTCCTCTTCGGTGATCGTGGCCTGCTCTTCTGCCATCATCACCTGTTGATCCGCCTCTTCGACCACCATCAATTGCTCTTCAAGGCGGAAGCTCAGCTCTTCAAGATCATCTTGATAACGCTCAATTTTTTCTTGCTGACGCAGGGCATTTTGCACCAACTGCAAGTGATCAGATGCGCCTTGGTGATCTTGCTCTAACGCGGTTTCTTGCTCCAGCAACAGAGCTAATTCTTGATGAACACGGTTCAGCAACTGGTTTTGTTCAATCAAGGTGCTCCGTGAAGCAAACAGTTCACTACGCAGTGCCAAAGTTTGCCCCACTTTATGGTGTCGATCATTGGCGTGGCGCATGTAGTCAGCGGCCACATAGTGGGTCGATTCAGTGATCAGGTGTTTGAACAGATCGCGATCCGCTTGCGTGGTTTTGATCGCTTCCAGCGTCATGCGGTTTTCACGTAGCGCCGATTCCATATCTTGGAAGGCTTTTTTCACGCCACCATTTTGCGGCAGCAGGTAATCTCGTAGTGAGCGAGTGATCGCACTGGAAATACCGCCATAAAGCGACGCTTCAATCAAACGGTAGAATTTTGAACGATCTGAGCTATTGCGCAGTTTTTTCGGGATCACGCCAAATTCAAACATCTGTGCGTGGTAGTCAACAATCGACGGGAAAGATTTGCAGTGCGCGCCTTCAATCTGGCTGACCGCCTCTTTCACTTCATTGATTTGACGAACCCGCGCGTGCTTATCCGACACGGTTTCAATCAAGATATCGGTCGGCTTGATATGGCTTGGCAAGCCTTGGATCAAGAACGGCTTGATATCGACTTTCTTATCACGTCCAGCCACTTGTTGTAGCTTGACCGCAAACAGTAGCCGTTGGTTACGTGAGTTGACCACATCCAGCGCAGCGTAACACGCGCCGGCTTGCAGTTTGCCGTACAAGCCTTTATCACGTGAGGCGTGTGAGCTACCCGCTTCGGTAGTGTTACGGAAATGGAGCAGGCTTTGGTCTGGGATCAAAGCGGTAATAAACGCCGCCATGGTGGTCGACTTACCGGCACCGTTACCACCCGATAAGGTGGTCACTAAATTATCAATGTCAAAAGTACGTGCAAAGAAGCCGTTCCAGTTGATCATGGTTAGCGATTGATATTTACCTCGTTCAATCATGCTTCATCTTCCCACTCGGTTTGCTCTTCATCGTACTCGCTGGCTGCATGGTACTCACTGGCTGAGTTGTACTCATTGACTGAATGATGCAGCAGGCTTTGTTGGCTCGGCTCTGGAGTATGCACCACCGCTTCACCATCACGGATCAGGCGCAGCTGCGCCTCACGCACATCACCACCCAAACGCACGTCTGCACCAAAACGAAATACTGCTTCAGTAATGCGAAATTTGGCCGTATCACCAATGGTGATCACCATGCCAAGGCGACGTAAACGACGCAGCGAAGTGCGCACTTTTTCAAATAATTTTTCACGGTCCAGATCTGAGCCGCTGGCACGGTTGGTGACCAGCTTCATTAATTTCTTCTCTTCCACCAGCGTCAACAGCTCATCGTACAACTCTTGGTTGGTGAAAATGCCTTCATGGGCCAAACGCTCGGGGCTCAAATACAGAAAACACAGCACTTTACCGACCAGCATATCCAGCTCAGACAGTACACTGCGGTTAATCAGCGAGCTTGAACGAGGACGCAGGTAGAAAAAGCCTTCTGGCGCGCGCACCAGTTCAGTGTGATAACGTTGGTAAAACAGCGCTAAATCCAGCTCAAAATCAGACAAAAATGCGTGATTATCCAGATCATCACTGGCCACATGCCGCCCCGCACGCAACAAACTATCGAGTGCTGGAAACAGCGGATTGGCGATCGCTTTGGCCAGATTCTCTGGCATGTATTGATTAATATCGGTCGATGACATTCGCTTGTACCTTTGCGCCAAAATCGTTAATCGCTGTCCAGTTCGGCTGGATAGCGCGGTAATCAGACTCGGAGTAACCGAGCCTCACCGCTTGGTCGACAACCATTCGGGCTAAATCAAAATGATGAGTGCGTGGATGACTGGCTAAGTAGTCGCGAAGTACCTGGGCTAAATCCAGCGCGCTGCCCTGCTCTTTATGCACTTTCAGCATATGGCTAATTCGCTCAGCCAATTCGTCATTCACTTGTTGCAGTGGTTGGTATTCCACCTCGGTAGGCACTTGGCCGGTGACTTCATCATCACGTAGCGCCAGAGTCTCATCACGCAGATCCGATAAACGTTCGGCCTCAGCGTAAGTGAGGTACCAAGGCTGTTCAAAATAGTCGCTCAACGATTGACGCAGGCGCTGGCTAAACGCCCGATTCTGATCCATGTCAATCGCGGTACGAATAAACTTATGCACGTGGCGGTCGTAGCCGATCCAAAGATCGATCGCCTGCTGTCCCCAACTGGTAATCCGATCGAGCTTCATCTGCAACGCAAACAGCGTCTCTTCGATAAAGTCCAATTCCAAATTGCCATACACGCACTCTTGGAGATCAAGAATTTGGGTTTGCAACTCATCGCCCGCCGCTTGCAGAGTATCTTGCAGCTCTCGCAACGTCGCCGAGGTTTCCGACAGCAAGGCTTCACAGTTGTTGATCGCATCGCGCCAATCTTTATTTAACAGCTCGGCGATCTGCTGTTTGACCGACTGTTGCTGCTCATCCATCACTCGCTGGTTGAGATCGATGCGGTCAAAAATTTCACTGACCGAATATTTGAGCACCCCAAACACGTTTTTGCGCCAGTGTGCCGCATTGCCGCCCTGCTGCGCCGATTGCAACGCTTTGGCCATTTCATCGGCCACCATCGAGAGCTGGATCGATAACTTGAGTTTGGAAAATTGACGATGCCGCACGTAGTAATCGGAGATACCGATCGCTAAAGGCGTTAACCGATACAGGCTCGCGCCTTCGGTCATTTCGCTGGTAAAGCGGCTCAGTAGTCGCTGCTTAACCAGATCATTAATCGCATTATTGGCTCGAAAAGCAGAAGCTTCGCCCGACTCTGCAAACATGCGTGTGACTATCGCAAATGCATCGTGCAGTTCCCCTTCGCCGAGCTCTTCATCAAATCTTTCGTTACCGAGCACCGCTATCGCCAGCAAAAATGCCAAGCGCTCAGTCGGTAGATTCAATGAGAAGTCATACTGTTTGACCCAACTGACCAATTCGTCGATCGGTTTTTGCACAGTATCCTGAGTAAACTCACTCATTGTATTTCCTGTTCTTGTTTTTTCTGAGCCCATACATGAATGTATCGGCCCAATGAGAGGTAAGGCTCCTGACGGCAGAATTTGCGCTCCAGTGCGAGCAAATCCTCATACTGATATTCGCCCATGTTTTTCATGTTGCCGATGTAATCACTGAAACAGCGAATACCGGATTTTCCGCAGATCTCAAACCCCGCCTGTTCGATCCATTGGTAGACCTCTTCAGGGCGTAAGCCTTGCTGCGGTTGTAATTTGAATCGTTTACGGTGTGGCATATCTTCTAGCACGTGTGGAATGTTGCCACACACCGCATTCTTGTAAACTAAACCGTGATAGTTGTAAAACATCACCGATGCCATACCACCGGGTTTAACTTGTGCCAACACGTTTTGTAACGCAGGCTTAGGATCGGCCAGCCACTCCATCACCGCATGAAATAACAACACATCAACCGGTTCGCTAAGATGCTGTTGAATGGTCTGCACCGATGAGTGAACCAACCGATACTGCTCACGCAGGCCTTGGTTGGCAATCTCTTGCTCAGCCAATTGCAACATTTGTGAAGAAAGATCACATAAAGTGACGTGATGACCAAGCCGAGCGATTTTTTGCGAAAGTTGCGCCAAGCCTCCCCCTGCATCCAATATGTGCAAAGGTGCATTTGATGCATTGAATTGAGCGAGTAATTGCTGCAAATCTTCCCAAACAATGACTTGGCGGATCTCGCCTTTGTCAGAGCCGTAAATATTTTTTGCAAATTTGTGGGCAATATTGTCGAAATTACGGTCTTCAGTCACAGTAGCTTGAGTTATGATAATCCATCGTGCCCGCTATTCTGTCACAGGAATAGCAGGAATAAAGAGGCTTCGACTCTTTTTATATTCAAGTGCTGTTTTTTCGGACTGTTTTCACTATGTTTGAGCTGAAAAAAATTTTTTCTTCGCTGTTGATGCCATTGCCAGCGCTGCTGATCCTTGGTTTTCTCGGCTTGATGCTGATCATGTTCACTGCCAAACGCAAAACTGGCTGTCTGGTGGTTTTATTCTCACTCTCTGGATTGTTTCTGGTCTCCTTTCAACCGGTTGCCACTCGTTTATTAATGCCACTTGAGCGCGCTTACACCGCCTTTTTACCGGTCGAAGGCTCGCTCGATTACATAATGGTGCTCGGCAATGGTCATGTTGTGGATGATGATATACCACCGACCTCGGAACTCACTCGCGCGGCATTAATGCGCTTAAGTGAAGGTATTCGTATTTACCGCATGTACCCAGGTTCCAAATTAATTCTCTCCGGCTATGCCGGCGGCAGTGAAGTCAGCCACGCGCGGATGATGGCGCGAGTCGCCCTCGCGCTTGGCGTACCCAAATCCGATATTATTTTGCTGGAAACCGCCAAAGATACCTGGGAAGAAGCGCGCCAAGCAGCGGCATTTGTGCAGCAAAAGCGTATGGTATTAGTAACATCGGCCAGCCACATGAAACGCGCCATGCGCGAATTTCAATCAGCAGGTCTAACCCCGATTGCGGCACCGACCAATTACTTAGGTCATCTGAATATTATTCAGCCTTGGGACAAGTACATTCCAAAATCACGCTATCTTGAACAAACTGAGCTATTTTGGTACGAAAGCTTAGGGCTACTGTGGCAAACGCTACGCGATAGCGTGGTGGGTGATGCCAGTCCTGCACCTGAAACGAAACCGGTCAATGTCACGCTGGCCGATTAACCACCGGTTATGCCTTAGTCTGTTCGACTCGCAACAGCGATAGTGCACATTCGCTATCCTGTTGCGATTGCGGATTGATTTAAGGTACAAGGTCAATAAGCTATCACTGCTAGACCTATCAATTCAGAAATAAGTTACCGTTTGATGAATGAATTTGATTGCAGTTGCTGGCGGCGCAGTCTAAAATTCACCCGCAAATGATAAAACCAATATGATTGTAAACCGCTGTTTTTCGGCGGTTTTTGTATTTTATTACTTTAGGCATCATGATTGTTACGCCCAAGATACGTTATGTGTGGTGACTCGCACTCCAAGTATCATAGCTTGCTCAATCTCGCCTTACCTGCTGATTTAATTCACCAATAACATTCGCTGACATCAGCAGTCATCGATAGGAACACTCTATGGCTACGATAAAAGATGTGGCGCGCCTTGCTGGTGTGTCAACCACCACCGTTTCCCACGTGATCAACAAAACTCGCTTTGTGGCAGAAACCACCCAAGAAAAAGTGATGGAAGCGGTGCAACAACTTAACTACGCACCAAGTGCTGTGGCACGCAGTTTAAAGTGTAATACCACACGCACGATCGGCATGTTAGTGACTCAATCGACCAATCTCTTCTTCTCTGAAGTGATCGATGGGGTGGAAAGCTACTGTTACCGCCAAGGTTATACCTTGATCCTATGTAACACTGGCGGCATTTATGAAAAACAGCGAGATTACATTCGGATGCTCGCCGAAAAGCGGGTCGATGGTATTTTGGTGATGTGCTCTGATCTCACCCAAGAACTACAAGCCATGCTGGATGTGCATAAAGACATTCCGAAAGTGATCATGGACTGGGGGCCTGAAACTTCCAATGCGGATAAGATCATTGATAACTCAGAAGAAGGTGGCTATCTGGCGACCAAGTATCTGATTGAGCACGGACACCGCGACATTGCTTGCTTAAGTGGTCATTTCATCAAGGCGGCCTGCCAAGAGCGTATTCAAGGTTTTCGCCGCGCAATGGCAGAGGCCAATTTACCCATCAATCAAGATTGGATTTTAGAAGGCAACTTTGAGTGTGATACTGCGGTGCTAGCGGCCGATAAGATCATCGCGATGGATAAACGCCCCAGTGCTGTATTTTGCTTTAATGACACGATGGCGTTAGGTCTCATCAGTCGCTTACAGCAAAAAGGGATCCGCGTGCCAGAAGATATGTCGGTGATTGGCTACGACAATATTGAATTGGCCGAGTATTTCTCGCCGCCATTAACCACGGTGCACCAACCGAAACGCCGCGTAGGTAAAAATGCGTTCGAAATCTTACTGGAACGGATTAAAGATAAAGAGCATGAACGGCGAATTTTTGAAATGCATCCTGAAATTGTCGAACGGGATACCGTAAAAGACTTGACAAAATCCTAACTTACTTGAAAATTCACACCATCTATATTTGAAAGCTTGTCACATAAATCTGACAAACCTCATATAGAAAGAGTAGGATTAGTTCTGCGTATTCTCATAATTGAAACATTAAACTGTGAGAATGCGCTAAGAATGACTGATTTTTATCAGGAAGAATGTCACGCACAGGGCAAACCATTTGAAAGAGTGGGACGCAAAGCCTCCGGCCTAAACCAACAACTTGGTAGGTAGCGGGGTTGCCGATGGCAAAAATGCATACAGGCTGTTGACTGATTATTGACACCTTGGCTGCATGTTTTTGCTAATTTTCTCGGGCCTGATTTGGTGGCGTAGGTAACAATACTCCGAGACTAACAGCATGGATAAACCAGTATTAAAAGATTCAATGCGGCTCTTTGAGCAGCTAGGACGTGTGAAATCTCGTTCAATGTTTGGTGGCTTTGGTATTTTTGTCGACGATACAATGTTTGCACTTGTGGTCAACGATACGCTGCACATCCGTGCCGATGAAGCCTCGATTGAAAAATTCAAACAACAAGGTTATGCCCCATACGTTTACAAAAAACGTGGCTTCCCTGTCGTGACCAAGTATTACGCTCTGCCTGACAATTGCTGGAGTGATCCAGCCTCAATTCTAACTGAAGCTCATACCGCGCTTGATGTGGCTAAAGCAGAGCGTGAAACGCAAGCCCAAACCAAACCTGACCGTTTAAAAGATCTGCCTAACCTGCGTTTAGCGACCGAAAGAATGCTCAAGAAAGCCGGCATTGAAACGGTCGCCTCTCTCCAATCCAACGGCTCTGTCGCTGCCTATAAAGCCATTCAGCGTACTCATACTGCCGAGGTGAGCTTAGAGTTGCTGTGGGCCTTAGAAGGCGCAATTGAAGGTAAACACTGGTCGGTGATCCCACAGCAGCGCCGTGATGAGCTGTTAAGCCATCTCTAGATTAGTGTGATGATAACACTCACCGCGTCAAGCACAGAGTTCGCGACATAAATACCCAACCCGCGCCAATCATGGCGCGGGTTTTTTATTGCTCAATCACTCATCGGTATACCGGCCGCCGTTATCGTGATCAGCTAGGGCTAAATGCCGCGCTTAACGGATCTGACGCTGAATAAACTCGATTGAATGCTGATTGAACAGCTCCGGCTGCTCAACATTACACACATGCCCACAATTGGGGATCTCGTACAGCTCACTTTGTGTGTGCAGCGCCACCATCTCTTTAACCGGATGAATGAACATGTAATCTTTCTCACCCATCAGATATAAGGTGGGGATTGGCAATTCACGGTCACGGAAATAACGCATCAAAGGATTAACTTCAGCGGTTAAAGTGAACCAACGTTTAAACTCTTTTTGACACAGTTTTTGCGCTTCACGAATAAATAGATGACGTGACTCTTTTTGGCTACGCTGTGGCATCACAACGTAAGCAAACAGTCGATATAACCACATGTAAGGGATGATATGTTTGCTCCAATGCCCAAGCTTAACCAGCACTTGTGAACGAGTATTGAGCCGCGTGACTGCCCCACCCAGCACCATCGAGTTAACACGATGAGTGGCAAGCTCAGCCAGATTACGCACTATGATGGTACCGAGCGACATACCAACAAAATGCGCCGACTGAATTTTCAGGTGATCAAGCACGCGCAATACATCCAGTGTCACACTTTTGAAAGTGTAACGATTGGCAATCCAGCCTTTCAGTAAGGGATTCGATTTCCCGTGCCCACGCAAGTCAATCAACAATAAATTGAAATGCTGACGATAAGCTTTGATTTGCTTAAACCAGATCGCAGAGCTGCCCCCTGCGCCATGCACAAAAACCACCCACTCATGGCTGGTAGGATGGTGATACGTTTTATGAAATAGCACTTTTTCGGCAATCGTCGTCATTGGCACCTCTTTATAATGCAGGCCAAGACTAGCATAATCTGCGAGCTGGGCATCAGGCGAGTTGTAAGAAACTGTTGTCTCAGCATAAAAAACTAAAGCATTAAAAAATCAAGGCACTAAACAGTGCCTTGGAAGGTAGTACCTTGCGAGTTTTCCAATTTCAGTTAACCAAATCGCGCTAACTGATACATCTTGATATAGTCTTGAGCTGATACTTGCCAACTGAAGTTTTGCAGCATCGCACGTTGTTGCACTTTGCTCATCTCTGCTGGTTGCTGCAAATAAAACAGCAATGCCCGCTGCATAGTAATTAGCAAAGCTTCCGCTGTCGGCTCTTGATAACTAAAACCAGTCGCCTGCTCTGGGAATTTATCGTAATCGTTGACCGTATCTTTTAACCCACCGACTTCTCGTACAATCGGCAGCGTGCCATAAGCCATACTGTAGATCTGATTCAGTCCACAAGCCTCAAACTCTGAAGGCATTAAGAAAAAATCAGAGCCAGCTTCAACCCAGTGCGCTAAACGTTCACTATAAGTTTCAACAAAAGCCAATTGATCTCGATGTTGATGCGCCAACTTACTCAGCCGAGCGGCAACCTCTGGCTCGCCAGTCCCAACGATGACCACTTGGACACGGTTACGCAAAAAAGGCTCTAAAATGGGTAACAGGTAGTGAAAGCCCTTTTGGTGGGTAAGTCGACACACCATACCAAATAGAGGCACATCGCTCACCGGTAAATGCAGCTCAGCTTGTAAGGCTTGTTTACACAAAGCCTTACCTTGGCGCATTGAATCAGGATCTTCACTATAAGTTACCGGTAGATAGTGATCGTTACGAGGGTTCCATTCACGATAATCGCAACCATTGACTATGCCATGTAAATCGCGCGCTCGGCGTACAAAATCATCCACTAATCCATGCGCTCCCAGCGAAGTTAACAACTCAGAGGCATAATTGGGGCTAACCGCATTAATCTTATCCGCAAAGGCAATTCCGGCACGCAGCATGCTGACGTGGTCATAGCCATATTGTAAAAACTCCATTCCCGATAAATTTAACTCAGGAATAATTTCCAACTGATGATAAGAAAAAATCCCTTTGAACATGGCATTGTGTATTGTCAGCACACTTTTGACCCGCTCAAAAAAGGGGTCATAGCGATAACGGGTTTTCAGCAAGAACGGAACTAAGCCGGTATGCCAATCATTAGCGTGAATAATATCCGGCTGGATGCCTAACTTAGGCAATACATCCAAACACGCGGCACAGAAAAAACCAAACCGTTCACCGTTATCGGCGTACGCCTGATTACTCTCCGCATACAACGCTGGGCGGTCAAAATAAGCGGGACAATCGAATAAATAGACCGGGATACCTTCCACATCACATTTCAGCACTCGATATTGAGTATGCGGCCAATGGGTGAGCTCAGTGTCCAGCACCAGCTCTGCATCTTCCCGGCCCGGCACTGCGCGATAAGCAGGCAGCGCAATGGCCACCTGCTGATGTAACGCTTTCAACGCCTGTGGTAATGCTTTCGCGACATCGGCCAAGCCACCACTTTTTACCAGCCCCTGTACTTCTGAAACGGTAAACCAAACGTTGAGCTGTTCCATTCTAAAATCCTACCTTACTGCCTTTTTCAATCACCACTATCCCCTCATCGGAAACGTGGAAGCGTTTTCTATCCAATTCCAAATCTTCACCAATAATGGTTCCGGGGGCAATTTCGACATTCTTATCGATAATCGCGCGCTTAATCATACATCCCGCGCCAATTTTTACATCACCCAAGATCACCGATTCACTAATCAAAGAGCCAGCGGCTATATTACAGCGAAAGCCGAGTACCGATTTGTAAATCGTCGCACCTTGGATATAGCAACCTCCCGAAAGCAAGCTGTCGGTTACTTTATTTTTCTTCTCGTTGACATCCACCAAGGTGACAGGCGGTAGTGGTGGATAATAAGTATGCAATGGCCAATGACGGTTATACAAAGAGAAAGAGGGATCTTTGTCGAGCAGATCCATATGCGCTGACCAATAAGACTCAATGGTACCCACATCACGCCAATAGGCCGACCCTTTCTCCCCTTTAATTTTGTTGGTGGTAAAATCGTACACGTACACTTGTCCACACGGGAACATTTTAGGGATGATATCTTTACCAAAATCATGACTCGAATGGGGATCCTCGGCATCATCACGCAATTCTTTACTTAAGGTATCCGCTTCAAAGATGTAGTTGCCCATTGAAACCAATGCCCACTCAGGCTCGCCTGGGATCGATTTCGGCTGGCTAGGTTTTTCCTCAAAGCCGATCATTTTGCCATTTTGATCAACTTCAATCACGCCAAACTGAGATGCTTGGCTGATTGGCATGCGCAGTGCGGAGACCGTCAGCTCAGCCCCCATCCGACGATGAAAATCGAGCATTTGGCGAATATCCATTTTGTAGATATGGTCTGAGCCAAAAATACAAACTTGATCCGGTGACACAATTTCCACAAAACGTAAGTTCTGATAAATCGCATCCGCCGTTCCTTCGTACCAACGTTTACCATCACGCATCTGCGCAGGAATAATATCGATAAAACGATCGGTGATCCCAGAGAGGTTCCAGCCTTTTTTCATATGAATGTAAAGAGATTGCGATTTAAACTGAGTTAATACATAAATCCGCATTAAATCCGCATTTACAAAATTGTTTAATGCAAAGTCAATTAAGCGATAGCTACCACCAAAAGGAACTGCCGGTTTGGTACGGGTTTCTGTCAACGGTTTCAACCGTGACCCTTCACCGCCCGCCAAAATCATGCCTAATACTCCAGCCATATGCCATTCTCCATTTTTATATTATTTACCGCACCACAAAATAATCTTTACTTTGGGGGGATGGTGCGGAGCTCCATGCTAACCAACTGTCAGTTAATCAGTACAACTATCAAGATATTGAACAACAATGCAATCGGTTGATTATAAGTTATCGAATTTATCGCCGAATACCAATCAATTTTTAATCATTTGCGTACTAAAAATGAGCAATAGCAACGATAAAAATCAAATTGAAAAATCTTTCACATTTGGGAGACCAAGCGTTGCGCAAAGTAACGCGATAACAGGTTAAATAACCTCAAATTGAGTCGTGTCTTTTATAGTAAGGAGCCGTTGCGTGTAAGACTAAATCTTAAGTCACACTCCCGTAAGTTAATTGCAAAAAGGTTAACGAAATGTGAACAACAACGAAGTAAATTAGCGGTGAGAATCAAAAACGAAGCAAGGCAGCTAAGCTGCCTTGTAATTAGAAAGAAAATATCTGTTAAATTTTTACAATTTAAAACTATTTGGAATTTTTACGCTTATCGGTAACCAACCATTTACCATCTTGGTAGACAGCCAACCAACCGGAGGGTTTACCATCCGTTTCAGTACGCACATAGTGCTCTTTCTCTTTACGGGAGAAACGCACGACCGCAGCTAAACCATCAGGATCATGAGTTGGAGCCGTGGTTAGATACTGATACTTTTCGGGTAAACGTTCAGCAAAACGTTTGAGCTCTTCGACTAATGGAGCGCGTGTTTCACGCGATTTCGGGAAATTGCTCGCGGCCAAAAATAGACCAGATGCGCCATCACGTAGCACAAAATAGGCATCCGAGTTAGCACATGGCAATTCAGGGAAATGCACCGGATCTTCTTTTGGTGGTGCCACTTCACCATTTTTCAGAATCTTGCGCGTATTTTTACACGTTTCGTTAGTACAACCCATGTACTTACCAAAACGACCATTTTTCAACACCATGTCTGAGCTGCACTTATCGCACTCAACCATTGGCCCTTCATAGCCTTTAACTTTGAACTCACCTTGCTCAACGATAAAACCTTCACAGTTGGGGTTGTTACCACAAACGTGCAGCTTACGCTTATCGTCAATCAGATAGCCATCCATCGCGGTTTCACAAATTGGGCAACGTTTTTTGGCACGCAGTGCCGCCGTTTCAACATCTTCTTCTAAGACATTGATAATACCCTCTTCATCACCCAAGTTGATGGTGGTTTTACAACGTTCTTTGGGCGGTAATGCATAACCTGAGCAACCTAAAAACACCCCTGTCGATGCAGTTCGGATCCCCATTGGCCGCGCACAGGTCGGGCACAAGATATTGGTCATCACAATATGATTCGGTTTCATACCACCGACATTTTCATCTTGCTCGGCCGTGGTTAAATCGCGACTGAAATCAGCAAAAAACTCATCCAATACCGCGGTCCAATTGACATCACCTTCGGCAATCTGGTCGAGTTTTTCTTCCATCCGCGCAGTAAAATCGTAGTTCATCAAATCATCAAAGCTTTCGTCTAAGCGATCGGTCACGATTTCGCCCATTTTCTCGGCGAAGAAACGACGCTGCTCAACTTTGACATAGCCACGATCTTGAATGGTGGAGATGATCGAAGCATAGGTTGATGGACGGCCAATGCCGCGCTTTTCAAGCTCTTTGACCAATGCCGCTTCAGTAAAACGTGCCGGTGGCTTAGTAAAGTGCTGTTTAGGATCGAGGCTGACTAATTGCAGGTGCTCACCCACTTTCACCGCCGGTAAAATCTGATCTTCGTTCTTGCCAAGTGGACGCTGCACACGCGTCCAACCATCAAATTTTAGAATTCGCCCTTTGGCTTTAAGCGTATATTCTGCCGCTTTCACACTCACAGTGGTTGAATCGTATTGTGCAGGGGTCATTTGACAAGCCACAAATTGATTCCAAATCAGAGCGTATAGCTTATGGGCATCGGCTTCCATCCCTTGCAGATGCTCGGCAGTCACCGTGACATCCGAAGGACGGATCGCTTCGTGTGCCTCTTGCGCATTTTGCTTGCTGCCATACACATTCGGCTGACTTGGTAAATAAGCTTCGCCATACTGTTGGGTGATGTAATCACGCAGGTTGGCGACCGCTTCTGCACTCAAATTGGTAGAGTCAGTACGCATATAAGTGATGTAGCCTGCTTCATACAAGCGCTGAGCGAGCATCATGGTTTTTTTCACCCCATAGCCCAAGCGCGTACTCGCGGCTTGCTGCAAGGTTGAGGTAATAAAAGGTGCGCTCGGTTTGCTTGAGGTTGGCTTGTCTTCACGCTTGCACACTTCAAACTGTGCTTGGCTAAGCGTGGCCACCGCAGCCAATGCTTCGCTTTGGTTAATCGGTTTAAACGCGAGATTATCTTTTTGTGCCACCAGCAGTCGGAAATCTTGCTGCTCACCGGTTAAAGTATCAGCGTTGATATCCCAAAACTCTTCTGGCACAAACGCTTTAATTTCACGTTCTCGCTCAACCAATAACTTTACCGCGACGGATTGAACCCGACCGGCAGAAAGACCTCTCGCCACTTTTTTCCACAGCAACGGCGAGACCATAAAGCCCACCACGCGGTCCATAAAGCGACGCGCTTGCTGAGCGTTAACTCCATCCATATTCAATTCGCCCGGCTGTTTAAACGCCTGTTGAATCGCATTTTGGGTGATTTCGTTAAACACGACCCGTTTGTATCGCTTCTCATCGCCACCGATGATCTCACGCAGGTGCCAAGCGATGGCTTCTCCTTCGCGGTCCAAGTCGGTTGCGAGGTAAACGCTGTCTGCGTCTTTGGCGAGTTTTTGCAGCTCAGCGACCACTTTCTCTTTGCCGGGCAGAATTTGATAGTTGGCATCCCATCCGTGATAGGGATCAATCCCCATCTTTTTGATCAGCGCTGAGCGTTCTTTGTCACGCTTTTGCTGCTCTTTATCCTCAGCGGTTGAGAGTTTTTTAGTCGAGCTAGCCGCTTTCGCGGTCGTAGTAGTTTGTCCAGCAGTAGGCAGATCACGTACGTGCCCCACACTGGATTTTACGATAAAGTCTTTACCAAGATACTTATTAATAGTTTTAGCCTTGGCTGGTGACTCGACGATAACGAGTGATTTACCCATATTGACTCAATTGTCCTTCATCATTGGGCGATATATAAATCGCATGACGTTCTAAAATGTAATTCTTTTTTTACTATCGAGCCAGATAACCAGAAGATCAACTGGTTTTTTCTAAAAGCTTTTTATTTGCTCGACAAATCGACGAAATGTTGTTCCGCGCGCAAAAACGCGTCCATACTAAAGTGAAGCTCACTGTGCCGCGACCCCTGTGCGGTTAACACCGCGAAAAAAACCGCGAACTATGCCATAACTCACACTTTGGTCGTCCAAGCTCAGTCTTTTTCGACTGACGATACCCCATCAGCCCTTTACTTTTATCCCTTAGCTTTTAATTCTTAGCCTTTAATACTTTACTTTTAACCCTTGCCCTTATGCCAGTATACTGGCGCTTTTTAAGCGTAAGGAACTATCACCATGAGCAATAAACAACCGATCACCGAATTTGACCTATTACTGATCGCCAATCACATAATTCAAAATCATGAACATTACCTTGACGGAATGCGTGCAACGCAAGTAGAGGAAAAAGAAGGCGTGTTAGTGTTTAAAGGCGAATATTTCCTCACTGACCAAGGTCTGCCCAGCGTGAAAACCACCGCGGTATTTAATATGTTCAAATACCTCGCCCATCAACTGTCGCCACAATTTACCTTGCAAAAATTGACCCAGCAAAAATGATCAAAGCCTCGTTATGAGGCTTTGATCATCATCGATGATATCGAGATCAGTGCAACGCTAGCTCTTGTGACTTAATTGCGCCAATTTTTCAAAATAATCTGGGAAGGTTTTAGAGGTGCATTTAGGATCATTAATCGTAACCGGTGTATCACTCAAGGCGAGCAGTGAGAAGCACATCGCCATTCGATGATCATCGTAAGTATCGATCGCCGCATGGGTTAACTTAGCCGGCGGCGTGATCACAATAAAATCGTCCCCCTCTTCAACCTGTGCGCCGACTTTACGCAGCTCAGTCGCCATCGCTGCTAGACGATCGGTCTCTTTGACTCGCCAGTTATACACATTGCGGATCGCCGTGGTACCTTTAGCAAACAGTGCGGTGGTCGCAATGGTCATCGCGGCATCCGGGATATGATTGAAATCAAGATCCACCGCATTAAGCTGCCCACGCCGTGCCATCACGTAATCTTCGCCCCACTCAATCTGCGCGCCCATTTGCTCTAACGCATCGGCAAATTGAATGTCACCCTGAATGCTGTTTTTACCAATCCCCGTTACCTTGACTTCACCACCTTTGATGGCTGCCGCAGCCAGGAAATAAGAGGCGGAAGAGGCATCCCCCTCCACTAAAAAGTCACCGGGCGCAACATAAGATTGCCCAGCGGGGATCACAAATTGTTGGTAATCATGGTTAATCACCTGCACCCCAAATTGCTCCATAATGTGCAGTGTAATGTCGATGTAAGGCTTAGACACCAACTCACCCATAATGTCGATAGTGACTTTGCCTTGCGCAAGCGGAGCGGCCATTAAAAATGCGGTCAAAAACTGGCTAGAGATGGAACCATCGATCGACACCGTACCGGCTTGCAAACCGGTACCCTGAATGCGCAGTGGCGGGAAATTTTCCTGCTCCAAATACTCAATTTGTGCTCCAGCCTGACGCAGCGCATCCACCAAATGGCCAATCGGGCGCTCCTTCATGCGAGGTTCACCAGTCAATACAAATTGACCTTGTCCCAAACAGAGCGCCGCAGCCAAAGGACGCATCGCAGTACCTGCATTGCCTAGAAACAGTTCTAATGGCTGAGCGCAAGTAAAGGCTTGACCCAAACCTTGAACTTCACAAGTGGTTTTATCAGCGGAAAGACGATAATTCACCCCTAGTTGAGTCAATGCATTAAGCATATGGCGAATATCATCGCTATCGAGCAAATTGGTCAAACGGGTGGTGCCAGAAGCTAATGCGGCCAGTAATAGCGCGCGATTTGACACGCTTTTCGAGCCGGGAAGATTCACTTCCCCAGAGATGAGAGGTATTGGTTGTAGAGTCAAGCTTTCCATTAGATGTTGTGTTTCCTTGCGTCGCTGAAAGTCCTGTAGCTGACCATCCTGTAATGGAAAGTCCTGTAGCTATGGGTTGCCGCGAAAATTTTTCGTCTCCGCAGACTAACCAAATTCCCGCGCCCGCGCTAGCCTTAATCTGATCCGGTGTGAATATTTATTTCCCTTTATGCATAAGATACTGTTACGTGGTGATGACCAAGCCAGCTGATTGGCAAATACCTTAAAAATCATTAAGATCGGCTGGTTATAAGCTCACATGTTCACATTACGGATTGGCTCCAGAGCACTGGTGCAGCCAATTTATTGCCAGCACTGATAAGGTAAACCCACACAATGGCTATTTATCTCGCTGAATTAAGCGCGGACGATTGGAGGTTTCCGTCTCCATTTGATGCTTTAGAAGATCCTAACGGACTGCTGGCGTTTGGCGGAGATCTCAATCCGCAGCGAATTTTAGCTGCCTATCATAATGGTATTTTTCCTTGGTACGGCCCTGAAGATCCTATTTTATGGTGGAGCCCTGCACCACGAGCGGTATTTAACCCTAGCCAGTTTCGTCCAGCCAAAAGCGTGCAGAAGTATCAACGCCAATTGCAATATCGAGTTAGCCTCAACCAAGCTACGCCGCAAGTGATCGAGCAGTGCGCGTTAACTCGTCCGGCCGATCAGCGCTGGCTGAATGCGCAGATGCGTGCCGCCTATACTGAGCTGGCACAGCAAGGTCACTGCCACTCGGTTGAAGTGTGGCAAGGTGAGCAACTAGTCGGCGGATTGTATGGAATTGCCGTTGGGCAACTGTTTTGTGGCGAATCGATGTTTAGCCTCGCGAGCAATGCTTCCAAAATTGCACTGTGGTATTTTTGCGACCATTTTTCACGCCACCAAGGACAACTGATTGATTGCCAAGTGATGAATCCACATTTGCAATCGCTAGGAGCGACGACCCTCACCCGTGACCAGTTTATTCAGACCTTACTTGAGGTTAGAGATCAGCCGCTTTGCTCAGGTTGCTTTACCCCACAGTGGCTCGCCTCTCCCATCTTACCGAGTACGGTTAAGGATTAATCGATGAGCTTAGATCTGCAATCCATTCGGATTGGCTTAACCAATAACCATCCTTGTAGCTATTTGAAAGATCAAATGGAACGCGTCGCGGT
Source organism: Vibrio misgurnus (assembly GCF_029635775.1). Classification (NCBI taxonomy): domain Bacteria; kingdom Pseudomonadati; phylum Pseudomonadota; class Gammaproteobacteria; order Vibrionales; family Vibrionaceae; genus Vibrio; species Vibrio misgurnus. The sequence continues at coordinate 1,419,337 of NZ_CP113241.1, forward strand.
GGCCATCGATCTCCCCATACAATCAGCCGAGAATTATCAAATTTTACTGGCCAATGGCTTTCGGCGCAGTGGCGAGACCATTTATAAACCACATTGCGATCAGTGCCACGCTTGTCAAGCACTGCGGGTGGCGGTGGCCGATTTTGTGCCAAGTACAAGTCAACGCCGCTTGCTTAAACAGCTTAAGCAAACCTTGCACTGGCAACTGAAACCGGAATTGGATCCCAATTGGTATGATCTTTACCAGCGCTACATTTGCGCTCGTCATCGCCACGGTTCAATGTATCCACCCAATAAAGACGAATTTGCCCAGTTTGCGGGGGCAACTTGGCTTAATACGCAATATTTGCATCTCTACGCCGCCCAAAAGTTGGTGGCGATTGCGGTAACCGATCTGCTGCCCAACAGCGCCAGTGCCTTTTACACTTTCTATGACCCAGAAGTACCGCTTTCTTTGGGCACCTTAGCTGTGCTTTGTCAGTTGAGTTATTGCCAACAGACCGAAAAACAGTGGCTTTATTTGGGATATCAAATCGATGAATGTCCGGCTATGAACTACAAAGTCCGTTTCAATCCGCATCAAAGGCTAGTAAATCAACGTTGGCAAGGGTAGAATACGCCGCAACTTCCCATATTGAACGTTTAATGGCAGAATCCTGCGCCGTTAAAGATCGCCAAATTTCTAAAGAGGATTAAATGGCTAAAGAAGACGTAATTGAGATGCAAGGCACTGTCCTTGATACTCTTCCTAACACAATGTTCCGTGTAGAGCTTGAAAATGGTCACATTGTGATCGCTCACATCTCTGGCAAAATGCGCAAAAACTATATCCGCATTTTGACCGGTGACAAAGTCACTGTAGAGATGACTCCTTACGATTTGTCTAAAGGTCGCATCGTCTTCCGTGCTCGTTAATCACTGATTTCCGAACGCAACAAAAAGCGGAGCTTAAGCTCCGCTTTTTGTTGTGGCGAGAAACTACCGACGGATTATTAATTGAGCCTATTGAACGACTCTGACTGAACAGATTCACCCCGCTTCAACAATCCGCTTGATTACGAAAAAAGGCGCAAAACGCGCCTTTTTGACTATCAATAAACATAGTTTGCAGTAAATACAGTTTGTAATAAACAGCGTTTGATCAGAGATCAATGACCGCGAATTCAACCTCTGGATTAACATCTGCATCGTAATCGATGCCTTCAATGCCAAAACCAAATAGCTTGATGAACTCTTCTTTGTACATGTCGTAATCGGTCAACTGACGCAGGTTTTCAGTGGTAATTTGTGGCCACAACTCACGACAATGCTGCTGAATATCATCACGCAATTCCCAATCATCCAAACGCAGACGATTGTCCTCATCCACTTCAGCGGCCGAGCCATCTGGTTTGTATAAACGTTGGCTAAACATACGGTAGATCTGCTCTATGCAGCCTTCGTGTACACCCTGCTCACGCATTTTCTTGAACACCATAGCGATATACAGTGGCATTACTGGAATCGCTGAGCTGGCTTGTGTCACTACTGATTTCAGCACGGCCACATTGGCGCTACCGCCTTTGCTTGCCAACTGTTGGTTAAGGGCACCCGCGGCGCGGTCTAAATCCATCTTGGCACGGCCAAGCGCACCATCCCAATAGATTGGCCAAGTCAACTCGGTACCGATGTAGCTGTAAGCTACAGTTTTACAGCCTTCAGCCAGCACACCAGCTTGATCTAACGCTTGGATCCACAGCTCCCAATCTTGACCACCCATCACTGTCACAGTATCGGCAATCTCCTGCTCAGTCGCAGGCTCCACGCTCGCTTCGATGATCACATCTTTATTAGTATCAACCGCAGTCGAGGTATAGGTTTCACCAATCGGTTTCAGTGCAGAACGGATTAATTCACCACTTTCTGGCATTTTACGTACTGGTGAAGCCAGTGAGTAAACCACCAAATCAATTTGACCGAGATCTTGTTTAATCAGCTCAATCGCTTTTTGTTTGGCTTGGTTTGAGAAAGCATCACCGTTGAGGCTTTTCGCGTACAGACCGGCTTCATGGGCTAATTTGTCAAATGCCGCAGCATTGTAGAAACCCGCAGTACCTGGTTTTTTGTCGGTACCTGGCTTTTCAAAGAACACCCCAATGGTCGCTGCACCACCAGCAAATGCTGCAGTAATACGTGATGAGAGACCATAGCCGCTTGATGAACCCACCACTAATACACGCTTCGGCGCATTAGTGATCGGGCCTTGTGCTTGAGTGTAGGCAATTTGTTGTTTTACGTTCGCTTCACAACCGACCGGATGGGTTGTTGTACAGATGAATCCACGAATTTTAGGTTTGATGATCATATTCAACTTCCTTAAAAAATCGTCGTTAGAATAAAAGGTTCAGACACAAATCGCATCTAATTTCTCTTCATTTCGCCGAAAATGGTCAGTGGTTGGATCACTCAATAGCGCAAATTTTCGATTAATCTCACTCCATTCACTGTTAAAAATAATGAGGGCTTCTGTGCAGAAGCCCTAAATACTTTATGATTTGCAAAATTCACACGTTTGAACTTAACCTTGGCGGGTATGCACTTGCGAAAAATCATGGCTGAAATGGTCAACCTGAATCGCACGACTGCGTAATTTTTCGGCAGCGACAATCGACGCCACTTCATCAGCCGTTAAGATTGCCGCTTGTTGCGCTTGCGCTAAGCGATCGACCAATTGCCCCTTACGATCGACTTTGCCCTGTTTCACCGCGTGTTGTAGCTTACGCTCTAAGCCTTTAATGCTATACATGGCTAAAAACGCGTTTTCAATCAATCCGATACTATCATTGTCACTCTGACCGATATAACAAAGTTGGGTGAGGCGATCACGATGCGCTCCCGGCGTCATTAAGCTGTCGGCAATCTTCAACGCTAATTCATCACTCGGTGGCGCAAAGTGATTGCCAAGTGGGAACAATAGCCCTTTGAGCAATAAGCCAATACCTGAAATAGGATAATTGCGATACGCTTGATTGAGCGCTTTGGCTGCGTGGTACAAACAGTATTGCATCGCATAATGCACATAATCGAGATCTGTCTGGTGACGACCTTCATCTTCGTATTTTTTCAATACCGCTGAGCCCATATACAGATAACTTAACGCATCGCCAAAACGGGCAGAAATGAGTTCTTTACGCTTTAGCTCACCGCCTAGTGTTAACATCGCCATATCAGCACTCACCGCGAGTGCGCGGCTTAAACGAGTCATCTGTCGATAGTAATCCTGCGTAGCACCACTCAACTGAACGTGAATAAACCGCGATCCTGTCAACGCAGCAAACAGTGCCCCAAAACTATTTTTGGTCGCATGAGCAATATGTTTAAACAACAGTTGATCAAATTCCTGTGCCCCTTGTGGCTGATCTGGGTTGGCTTCTGCCGCCATCTCCTTAAGCACATAAGGGTGACAACGGGTTGCACCTTGCCCAAAAATCATCAGATTACGGGTTAAAATATTTGCCCCTTCTACGGTAATGGCTACCGGCACGCCTAAATAATGGGTGGCAAGATAGTTCATCGGCCCAGTTTGAATCGCACGCCCTGAATGGATATCCATCGCATCATTTAAAATCGTACGCGCGATTTCAGTCATGTGGTATTTGGCAATCGCCGTGATCACCCCAGGTTTTTCTTTCAGATCCAGTGCCGTGGTAGTTAACGTACGAGTGGCTTCCAGCAAATAGGTTAAGCCACCAATACGCCCCATCGCTTCGGCCACGCCTTCAAACTTACCGATCGACATGCCAAACTGCTTACGAACATAGCCATAAGCACCGGTAGTGCGCGCCGTCAAATGACCAATCGCCGCACCTAATGCCGGCAATGAAATCCCTCGTCCAGCCGAAAGGCATTCCACCAGCATCCGCCAGCCTTTGCCCGCGTATTCTGCACCACCAATTAGCCAATCGATCGGGATAAACACGTCATGGCCACGGGTGGGACCATTCATAAAAGCTAAGCCCAATGGATCATGACGCTCGCCCATTTCAACGCCGGGATGAGTCGCAGGGATCAGCGCGCAACTGATGCCAATCTCGGATTGCGTGCCGAGTAAATGGTCAGGATCATACAGTTTAAAGGCGAGTCCGAGCACCGTGGCGACCGGCGCTAGCGTAATGTAGCGTTTATTCCAGTTCAGCCGGATCCCAAGCACTTGTTGACCTTCATACTCGCCATAACAGACCACTCCTTGATCGGGAATGCTGCCCGCGTCCGATCCCGCCTCTGGCCCAGTCAGGGCGAAGCAAGGAATATCACGGCCATCGGCTAAACGCGGCAACCAGTAATCCTTTTGAGCTTGAGTACCATAGTGAGACAACAGTTCGGCAGGACCCAATGAATTAGGCACCATAACCGTCACAGCGGCACTGACACTGCGAGTCGCAATCCGTGCGACGATGGTCGAGTTAGCCAGTGCCGAGAACTGGCGTCCACCATACTGTTTGGATATATTCAAAGAAAAAAATCGCTGTTGGCGTAGGTAATCCCATACCTCTTGGGGTAAATCACGATCTTGTTTGACGATTTGATAATCATCCAGCATCCCAAGCAAAGTTTCCAACTCTCGGTTAATGAAAGCTTGTTCTGCGCTAGACAAGGTGGGCTTAGGATAATGATGTAGCTTAGTAAAATCGGGTTTACCAGAAAATAACTCACCATCCCACCATACACTGCCCGCTTCCATCGCTTCTTTCTCTGTGGGAGACAGCGGAGGCAACACTTGTTTAAAGAGTTTAAAAACGGGGTCACTAATCCATTTTCTGCGTAGAGAACTCATCTTCAGATCCTTTTGTTCACCAGTGATATTGTTATGGTGGGTGATTAATCGCACCTGGTTATACTTGATTATTGTTGACGACTTAGCGTACGGCAACTCTGACAACCAAGAATGGGATCCATAGTTCAATCACTAGCTTACCGTTGGTAAGCGTAGAGGTGAATGCGCATTGAATTGTGCCGCAAAAAAATTTCTATTTTTTTGCAAACACTCGGAACTCTTTAGCAAACCCCCAGTCTGAATAAAGGTGATTGACAGAGCTTTGAGAGTTTTACTGGCCGTCAAACTTGTATCTCGACTGACTGTCACCCATTACGCTGCTTTTTCCTTTTTATTAACTCCTATACTTGTGTACGCCCAAAACCAGTTTGTTTTGGGCGTTTTTTTTATGTGATGGATAATTATTAGCTTGATCAAGTCAATAAACTCTATCGCTTTCAAATGAAATACTGCCAGTGATGATCAATCTGTGGCTTGCTTTATCAGTCTCAAGGCGGTTTACTGGTGGCTCAACTCTATCGCCGAGCCAAGCACAAGCACAAGCACAAGCAAGAGATAATCGTCATAGGAGGCCAAATGCGTAGCACTATCGGAGCCCTGATTACACTATGTTACAGTGTCGCGTTAGCCGCCGCTCCGCAACCGATTCGACTACCACCTACTCAACCGGCCACGCCACTCCCGATTGTGATCGGCACCAATACCGTTCAGCGCCTCTGCTATTACCAAGATCAGGCCTATTCACTAGGTGCGGTAATTTTAATTGGTGAGATATATCTTTCTTGTCAGCCAGCTCATGAGTTTGAAACCCATGGAGCACTACAGTGGTTGCCGTTCAACCAACCACTAAATCCAATACCAAAATCTAAACTTATCCATCCCTAATGTGCGAAAGCCTTACTCATGCTTGAACGGTAAGTTTATCGATTTACTTTGCAGCGCATCTCAGAGTATCATCCGCCTCCGATGGCCTTCACGGATCAGAAACTATGGTTGTCAGCCTACTGATTAGGCATGTTTCTTCGTTTATTCCACGCGTTTTTGCTGGAAGTCCCCGACAACTTGGTTACCGATAGCGCGGGATAACACCGCTGAGCCCACTGCATGAAATTACCTAACTTACTAATATTCGCCCTGCTGACCCTCTCCTATACCGCTCATGCAGAAACATTTTCGTTACCGATTTGGAAAGATCAAGCACAAGCGTTGGGCTATGAATTACCCAAACCCATCGGTTTTAGCCTAAGCTATATGACCATGGAGCAAGGGATCAATGTAGATTCAATTGCTATCCAAGGGCTCGCAGGTTTACCACTGACATTAAACGCAGAACCTGGCCACCAATATACCGAAGTACTGACCTTACGTGCCGATGTGTGGCTGTTTCCCTTTCTCAATTTGTATGGCTTAGTCGGTAAGTTAGATGGCTACTCGACCACCGATGTTACTCTTAATTTGGGTAATAAATTTCCTGTCCCGATCAAAGACTTTCGTTTGGAGCTTGATGGTTACACCACCGGATTTGGTGTGGTGCTGGTGGGTGGCTATCAGAACTGGTTTGCGTTGGTCGACGCTAGCTTGACCCAAAGCCGCTTGACCGTGATTGATGGCAGTATTGATGCGCTAGTGATATCACCGCGCATTGGCTACGATTTTAATCAGCATGGGCAACCGCTCCGGATTTGGGCTGGCGCTATGTATCAAGATGTAGAGCAAACACTCCATGGCTCACTGGCCGATCTCGGCTTGCCTAGCCAACTGACCGGATTACTCCCCAAAGATGCCGGCTTTGAAGTCAAACAGCGTCTAAAAACCCCGTGGAATCCCCTTATCGGTATGCAGTATCAAATCAATGACAGTTGGTATCTACTCGGAGAGTTTGGCTTTGGTGATCGCCAAAGCCTGTTTTTCTCTCTCGATCGACGTTTTTAATCCTAAAGTGATGTGCACATTAACCACATCATTATACGGTCAGTAAACCTAGCCGTTATTGGCGGCTAGGTCTATTGCAGGTTAAACCATTGGCCGGTTCTCTAGCACCACAGAGGGCTGATCAACCAGATGTAAATGCACATCTTGTTGTGGAAACGGAATCGAAATACCTTCTTGATCAAAGCGCAATTTGACTTGCTTAGTCACATCCCAGTAAACATCCCAATAGTCTTCGGTTTTTACCCAAGGGCGCACAATAAAATCAATTGAAGATGTGTTGAGCGTATGCACCTTGATATTCGGTTCAGGAGAACGTAAAACCGCAGGGTGTGATTTAACAATATCGGTGAGTACAGCTTCCGCTTTGAGCAAATCGTCGCTATAGCCGATCCCAAACACCATATCTACCCGGCGAATTTTTTCATGAGTGACATTTTTAATTACATTACCCCAAATTTTGCTGTTCGGCACTATGATGATCTGGTTATCAAAAGTTCGGATCGTGGTATTGACTAAACTCATGTGACTTACTTTACCGTCAACTCCACCCGCATTAACAAAATCCCCCACATCAAACGGACGGTAGATCAATAACATCATGCCCGCAGCAAAGTTGGATAAGGTATCTTGCAAAGCAAAACCCATAATGACCCCAGCAATCCCAAAACCAGTTAATACTGGTGTAAGGTTTAAACCCAACTGCGATAGCCCAACCAGGATGCCAATCACCCAAACCGCTTTGCCAGACATCGAAACAAAAAAGTCCTGCATAAGATGGGAGAAATGGATATTTTTCGAACTAACCACAAAACGTACAATGCTACGTGTGATTTGCGCCGCCCCTTTGGCGACCAAAACAATTAATAAGAAGATCACTAACTGAAACAGATGCTGTACCGCATCACTGGTTAGCCAATTTAGCCCGGCATTCCACCAATGACGAACGATAGACACCATTACCTGAGTATTCAATACATCTTGAGTAATACTGCCTGTCACTTGAAAAATTTGCCGCTTATAATCGGCGGTTTCCATTGCTAGGCTATCGGCAATCTCGACGACTGAGCGCAAGCTTTTAGTGACAATATCTAACCGTTGCTGAGTAAAGAGCAACGTCAATTGTAAGTTGGCTTTTTCCGATTCGGGACTGGATTTGATCTGGCTATCAATCACGCTAATTTGCTGGTTTAGGTACTCCAACGAGGCGGATAGCAAGCGCAAACGCTGATTAACTCGCTCTGTTAACGTCTCTGTAATCTCGCGAGTATTGATACCCAATTGACTTAGCCAATGCATATTTTCCAAACTGGAATGGTAGGTCGCATCAAGGTATTGGTGTAAATCACGATAGGTCGCAATGTAAGATAGTTTTTCTTCATGTGACGCCTTGTCAAAATTACTGGTTAGCGAATTAAGCCGTTTTGAAATATAGCGTGTCGCCTCTTCAGTATAGCTCTGCTGGGTATTGACCAACTCAATCAGCTTCGGTTTGGCTACCTTTTGTTCGGCCACGGCTTTAGCCAAACTCTTTCTTAGCTCAGCATTTTTCTGAAACATTTGCAGTTGTAATGCATCACGCACATCACCGGTCGCTTGGTTGAGCGTTACCGAAAGTTCATTGATATAGCGCTTAGTCTGATCAATGTCGTGCTCGAGTTCAGAAATAGGCGTTTCCACAACCACATTATTTGCCTCAGCAAAAGATCCCACTTCAGGTGGGTTATTGGCCCAGACTTGGGTTGCTAGAAGCAACAAACAAGCAGCCCATCCCAAATGCGGCAACACCTTAGCGCCGATTTTTTCTATCATTATTACTTTCCTCTTAAAATCTTGGTCACGCTAGACATCACCGGATCATCACTCTTTCATTTGATAGTGATCATTCATCACCCAACGCAGAATCAAAATACGTAGTAGCTAAACTCGCTATCTTCAGCTATCACTTTATTATCAAGCATGTAGAATTGTTTCACGGCATATTAGCGACCAATGGCACCTATGACTACGGACAAAAACCAGCATAACTTGATTAGTTGTGATGAATGTGGACTCGTTACGCGTCTACCAAGCTTAGCTCAAGGACAAATCGCTCGCTGCCCACGTTGCCATCACCCACTGACTCAAAGCCATAAGCATCCCTATCAAACGGTCATTGCGTTGGCGTTAAGTTGTCTCTCATTGCTAGCACTCAGTCTGATGTTTCCTTTCCTGTCGTTTAGCATTCAGGGGCTAACCCAAGAAATTACCCTGTTGAATGCCGCAAAAATGCTCGGTGAATATCAGAATATCCTCTTGGCACTGCTACTTTTTACCACCGTCATCTTACTGCCAGCCCTATATCTACTACTTATCCTCACCGTGTATTACCAAGCGGCACAAACTCAGCGCCGCTCACTCTCTAAGCGCGAAGTGAAAATCGCAACGTATGGGTGCAGGTTGCTATTTAAAGTTCAGCCTTGGTTAATGGTCGATGTGTTTTTGATTGGGGTACTGGTGAGTCTGATCAAAATCGCTTCACTGGCAGAGGTGGCAATGGGCAACTCTTTTTGGGCATTTTGTCTATTTTCCGTTTTGCTGGTCAAAACCGTCTCTCTGATTGACCGTTACTGGCTATGGCAACATTTTATTGCGGCGCAACCAACTCATAATGTTCAGGCAGGAGAGACCCATTGCAGCGATAACCACACTAATTGCCATTGTTGTCAGCAAATTAATCCGCTGACCAGCGCAAAAAAACCACGCTGTGTACGCTGTGGCAGTCGGCTACACGCTTATCATCCACAGCTCAATCTACAATATGCTTGGGCATTGCTATTGGCTGCGGTGATTTTTTACATTCCGGCCAATCTTTATCCAATGATGTACACGGTTAGCCTAGGTAAATCAGAAGGTTCAACCATTATGCAAGGCGTGATTTTACTATGGCAGCTCGGCTCTTATCCGATTGCAATGGTGATTTTCATCGCCAGTATTTTTATTCCCATCGCCAAGATGTTCGCTTTGGGATGGCTATATTGGCAAGCGGGTCAGCTTAATATTTTTCCTGAACACCAGAATTTAAAACGCTTGAAGGTGTACCGTGTCACTGAGCTGATCGGCCGCTGGTCAATGATCGATATCTTCGTGGTGGCGATTTTAGTGGCTTTAGTACAACTGAATAATTTAATGGCGATCTATCCCGGTCCTGCTGCGCTCTCTTTTGCAGCCGTCGTGATCTTAACTATGCTGTCCGCGATGATTTTTGATTCAAAAATATTATGGCAGCAGCCTGCCCCTCATCAACCCAAATGCACTAAGAAGGCTTTCTATGAGTGACCAACGCCAAACTCACGCTGAAATTACGTCACAAAAGCAGTTATCTGCGATTTGGATTATCCCAATTCTGGCTCTAGCAATGGGCATGTGGATGCTGTTTCAGTACGTCAACAGTACTGGCCCCAAAGTCACCTTAATCCTCCCCACGGCCGATGGGCTTGAAGTGGGCAAAACTCAAATTAAGGCGCTCAATGTCAATGTCGGGGTGATCAGTGAAATTAAACTGAGCAAGCGTTACGATCACATTATCGCCACCGCACAAATGACCAAAGATGCCCAGCGTATGCTGCGCGAGGATTCGCTGTTTTGGGTGGTGAAGCCACGGATTGGCAGAGATGGAGTTTCTGGCCTCGATACCTTACTTTCCGGTGCTTATATTCAACTGCAACCCGGCCAATCGACTGCCGCGCAAGATCAATTCACCGTAATGGATTTACCCCCCATCGCTCCTCCCGATGCCAAAGGATTACGTTTAGTGCTGACCCATAAAGAAGCAGGAAAATTGAACGTTGGCGATCCGGTGATGTATGAAGGTTTTACGGTGGGACGTGTGGAAACCACTCAATTTGATGTCACCAGTAAAAGCGCACAATACCAACTATTTATCTTTGCCCCTTACGATAAGTTAGTCAGTAGCGGCTCTTTTTTCTGGCTCAATTCAGGGGTTAATCTACAACTTAATGCCGAAGGGCTGCAGTTCAGCTTAGGTTCGATTGAAAGCCTGCTCAAAGGTGGCGTGACATTTGGCCTACTGCAAGAAGACGATTTCGGTCAGCCAGTGACCGAACAGTTGACTGAGTTTCGGCTGTTTGATGATCTCAAACAGATCCACGAAGACATGTACGATGATTATATTGAATTTGTGATGATGTTTGATGAATCAGTACGTGGACTCAAAGCCTCCGCCCCAGTCGAATATCGTGGTTTACGTATCGGTACCGTCAGTAAAGTCCCTCTGCGTACCCGCCAATCGGATCTGGATATTAATAGCAATCGGATCCCTGTGTTAGTACGCATCGAATTAGGCCGTGTATACGATAATTTCAATAAAGTCGATCTGCCAACGCTTAAATCGCATATGCAGCAGGAGTTTAGTAAAGGACTCAAAGCCTCCTTAAAAACCGGCAACTTAGTCACTGGCGCTCTATATATTGATACCGACTATTTTCCTGAAGAGCCACTGGAGACATTGAAAGAGTTCGATGGCTACTCACTGTTTCCAACCAAACCCGGCGGCTTTGCTGAAGTACAAAAACAGGTCACCGATTTACTTCGCAAACTCAATGGATTACCGATGGATAAGACGCTTGAGTCACTCAATAGCACCTTGAAAACCTCGGAAAAATTGTTGGCTTCTGCGGAACGCTTGATCAATCAATCCACCACGCAAAATTTACCCGCCGATATCCGCACCAGTCTCAAACAGCTTGAGACAACCTTAGCTGGATTTGGCCCGCAATCGACCGTTTATCGGGAACTCGAAACCACATTAGATCAGCTCAACCAAGTCATGGCCGAATTTAAACCGGTAATACGCACCATTAATGAAAAACCCAATGCGCTGATTTTTGGTGACAATAACGCCGCAGACCCTATCCCAGCACAAGGAAAATAACCATGAAACAATGGCTATTGATGATGTTAATCAGCATCACATTGCTAGGCTGCAGTAGTGAGCCACAGCCTAAAGTAGATTTTTATCTGCTGCCGCAGCACCTCACGTCCAGTCCGGTCACGCCGACGACATCATTCACGGCATTAGCATCGACTTTACTCATCGTACAGCCTGTCGAATTGGCGCCGTATTTAGATACCGCAGGGATTATTTATCGCCAATCTGCAACGCAAGTGACTCAAGCCAAATACCATCAATGGGCACAACGTTTAAGCCCACAGTTGACCGAACGCATTATCGAACAATTGCGTCGAGATCAGCCGGTCAGCTATTGGCCGGAAGCGTTTAATGCTCACTATGCTCAACAAAAACATCACACACTACAAGTCAAATTCCAGCGATTTAACGGCGCTTATACTGGCAATGCCGAGCTAGCCGGCAGTTGGGAGTTGTTGAGTCCACAAGGAGTGCGCTTGCTTAGACAAGATTTCTCGTTTGATGTACCACTAACCGATGAAGGTTATCCCGCCTTAGTCGAGGCACTGTCATTAGGCTTAGAGCAACTCACCACTCAGATTAAGCAAACATTGTTACAACAATCCTTGCCTAATAATTGAGTCGGTCAAGGTATTCTATCGCAGAAAATGTGCACTGACTGGCAGAGTAGGCTAACAGGTTTAGCTTTTATTTTTACTCAACCTATGATGCGCAAACGGTTACTGGGTTTCATTACAACATAATCAGCAAACAACCCTAAGGTAAATGTTACTCCATTAAGCTAGGCCTTGATTGACCACGCAGATTGTATGCCCAAACCATTTACTAATAATAAAATTGAGGAGCACAACCCCATGAATCCGCCGGTTATCCGCCGTATGGTCGCCAAACGTACCGTTCTTAGTCTACTCATTTGTTCCACAGTACTGATAACGGCTTGTGGCGAAGCGCCACCGGTCAACACGCCAGCCCCTGTGGTTAAACCTGCCTTAGTCGAAATTGTCGCTAGCCAGCGCGCCTCCGACCTAACCTTTAACGGAGTCGTCAGAGCAGCTAAGCGTGCTGATCTCGCCTTTCGGATCAGTGGTCGTTTAAACAGCATAGAGGTAAAAGAAGGCGATCAAGTCAAACAGGGGCAATTGTTGGCCACGCTTGATGCGCGAGATGCGAAAACCACACTGGCGACGGCTCAATTAGAGCTAAAAAATACCGAGCAAGAATACCGCCGCGCTAAAGCGATTTATGAAAAAACCCAAGCTATTTCTAAAGCCGAGTTGGATAATGTCACCAATCGTTATGATCTGGCCAGAAACCGAGTGGAAGAAGCCAAGCGCAAACTAGAATACACGCAAATCACTGCACCGTTTGCTGGCATCATCAGTGAAAAGTTGCTTGAAAATTTTGCCCAAGTACAAGCGAATCAACTGATCATGACCCTACAAGATCTGAGTGATTTAGAAGTTGCGATTGAGATCCCGCATCGCGTCATGCTGTCCGGCGTTCGCAACACACGAGCCATCGCCGAGCTAAGCGCCATCCCCGGTCAGCAGTTCCCTCTTCAATTGCGTACCTACTCCACTCAAGCCAATACCGATTCACAAACCTATTCGGTGGTGCTTGGTTTTGAAGATTTACACGGGCTACGAGTCATGCCCGGCATGTCAGCCAAAGTGTTTCCCGTCGCCACAGATGCCGAGGATGAAAACCGCTTGATCACCTTACCCATCACCGCCTTAGTACCAGATAATCAAAGCCAACAATTTGTCTGGGTCGTCAATGCTCAAAACCAGGCCGAACAGCGCTATGTGGACATTGGCACCATTTATAAAGATCGCGTCGTGATCAAGCAGCACTTACAACCCGGCGAACAAGTGATTATCGCAGGCGTTTCTAGCGTGCGCGACCGTATGCCAGTTCGACCATACACGGATCATAACGGAGCTCAATAATGGATATTGCACGTTATACCATGGCTAAACGCACCAGCGTTTGGGTTTTGATCGCGCTGACCTTAATCGGCGGCTATATCAGCTACCTTAAGCTAGGCCGCTTTGAAGATCCTGAGTTTGTGATCCGCCAAGCGGTGATCGTCACCACTTATCCCGGAGCAACCGCACAAGAAGTGGCCGATGAAGTCACAGATGTGATTGAAGGTGCGGTACAGGCCCTACAAGAGCTCAAAGAGGTCAAATCGGTGTCAATGCAAGGCCGCTCCGAAGTGACGGTCGAGATCAAACTGGAATTTGCTAAATCGGCGGCACAATTACAGCAAGTGTGGGATAAATTACGCCGCAAAGTCACCGATGCCGAGCGTCAACTACCGCCCGGAGCCGGCACGCCAATAGTGAATGATGACTTTGCCGATGTCTACGCGCTGTTTTATGCCGTGACGGGTGAAGGCTTCAGCGACAAACAACTGCAAGATTATGTTGATGGTTTACGCCGAGAATTGGTGTTAGTACCAGGGGTTGCTAAAGCCGCTACCTTAGCCGAACAACAAGAGGCGATTTTCATTGAAATCTCGCGCGAACGAATGGCCGAATTTGGATTATCGGTTGAGCGCGTTTTGCAAGTGCTACAAAAACAGAATTTAGTCACTGTAGCGGGCAGTGTCGATGCCGAGCAGATGCGTATTCCGGTGATCCCAACGGCCAATATTAGCTCATTAGCCGATCTGCGTAATTTACAAGTCGCTGTGGGCAATAACAATGCAGTGGTACGTTTGGCCGATGTGGCTAACCTTACCCGTGGCTACACCGAACCTGCCTCAATGTTAATGCGCTACAATGGCCAGCGCGCCGTTGGTTTAGGGATCTCAAATGTCACAGGTGGCAATGTGGTCGAAATGGGCGATGCGGTTAAAACACGGCTAGCGGAATTAGACAGCCAACGCCCACTTGGCATGGAGTTACACACCATTTCCATGCAGTCTGACTCCGTGCGCGCGTCGGTGGCTAATTTTATTGATAATTTGATCGCGGCGGTGGCAATTGTCTTTGTGGTGTTACTGCTGTTTATGGGCGTTCGCTCTGGGATCATCATCGGTTTTGTCCTTCTACTGACGGTCGCCGGTACTCTGTGCATCATGCTGATCGATGACATCGCCATGCAGCGTATTTCTCTTGGCGCATTGATCATTGCACTCGGCATGTTAGTCGATAATGCGATCGTGGTTACCGATGGCATCTTAGTACGCCTGCAAAAAGAGCCGAATGCCGACAAATCACAAGTCGTCTCTGATGTGGTCAATGCCACTAAATGGCCACTGCTTGGCGGCACTGTGGTGGGCATTTGTGCCTTCAGCGCGATTGGCCTTTCGCCCTCCGATATGGGGGAATACGCCGGCTCACTATTTTGGGTGATCCTCTATTCGATGTTATTAAGCTGGGTATTGGCGATCACAATCACCCCAATGCTGTGTCATGATTTTTTAAAAGTTAAAGCACAACATCAGCACGCTAAACCTTCCGCACTGGTTGGCGGCTATAAACACGTATTGCAATGGGTACTTGGCCACCGCACACTAAGCTGCTTACTGTTATTCGGCACCCTAATCGCTGCCGTATGGGGCGCACAATTTATTCCTCCCGGCTTTATGCCTGAGTCACAACGTCCTCAGTTTGTGGTCGATATTTCTCTACCCCAAGGCTCGGACATTCGTCGTACTGAACAAATCGTCGCCAGTATTGAGCAACACGTTCGACCCAAAGCCGGCGTGACTAACATCACTAGTTTTATTGGTGGTGGTGGTTTACGTTTTATGCTGACTTATGTGCCTGAGCCGGGCAACCCAAGCTACGGTCAACTGCTGATTGATATTGATGACTACACCAAAATTGCCCCTCTGGTTGCCGAGTTGCAAGCTGAGCTGGACACCACATACCCTGATGCCTCGATCAAGGTGTGGAAATTCATGCTTGGCCGTGGTGGCGGTAAAAAAATCGAAGCTGGTTTCAAAGGCCCTGATAGCCGTGTACTGCGCCAATTAGCGGAACAAGCCAAAACCATCATGCACGATGACCCGAACCTTATCGCCGTACAAGATGATTGGCGTCAGCAAGTACCAGTATTGCAGCCAATCTATTCCACACAAGAAGCTCAGCGCCTTGGCTTAACCACCCAAGAGATCAGCAGTGCCATTGCACAAACGCTGAATGGACGCAGTGTTGGAGTCTATCGTGAAGGCAATGATTTGATCCCACTGATTGTTCGAGCACCGGAAAACGAACGTAACCATGAGCGATCGATTGAAAATAGCGCTGTGTTTAGCACCCAAACTGGCCGCTACATTCCGGTCAGTCAGTTGATCGACTCGGTCGATATCGTTTATCAAGATGCCCTATTACGCCGCATCAACCGTATGCCGACTATCTTGGTACAAGCCGATCCTGCGCCCGGCGTCATGACCAGCGATGCTTTTAACCAAGTCCGTGACAAAATCGAGCAAATTGAATTGCCTGCGGGTTACCAATTACTTTGGTATGGCGAACACAAATCCGCAAAAGATGCTAACCAAGGCTTGGTCATTTCGGCTCCGTATGGCTTTGCGGCGATGATTCTGGCGGTGGTCTTTATGTTTAACGCGCTGCGCCAACCTCTCGTAATTTGGATGACGGCACCCTTTGCGGTGGTCGGTGTCACGATTGGGCTTATCACCTTCCAAACGCCCTTTGAGTTTATGGCGATTTTAGGCTTTTTAAGCCTGATCGGTATGATGGTAAAAAATGCCATTGTGTTGGTTGACCAAGCCGATGTAGAAATTCGCGCCGGCAAAACCGCCTACCTCGCGATTATTGATGCTGCGATCAGCCGCGCGCGCCCAGTGTTACTCGGAGCCTTCACCACTATTTTAGGTGTGGCTCCGCTGCTGGTAGACCCATTCTTTAAGAGTATGGCTGTCACGATTATGTTTGGTTTGCTGTTTGCCACCATTCTAACCTTAGTCGTGATCCCGCTTTTCTATGCGGTACTGTTTAGAGTGAAAGTCACCACAGCCTAATCTGGCGGCCAATCTCAACCTTCCCAAACCCAACCCCCCAAAGCAATAAGGCTCCGAACGGAGCCTTATTATTATAGAAATCCCAACGCAATTGTTATGATTTTACCCACTCTAGTTACTTTGTAAGCAAACAGACTCAATGCGCGAGTTTTTTTCGACTTTGTGCTTGACCATCCACAATAGAATCATTAAATTAGCGCCTCGTTAGCCAAGCGGTTAACGATTCGGTGAGTTGTCCGAGTGGCTGAAGGAGCACGCCTGGAAAGTGTGTGTACGGCAACGTACCGAGAGTTCGAATCTCTCACTCACCGCCACATTCTAGAAAAAAGACGCCTTAGGGCGTCTTTTTTCTTATCTGAAATTCATAATAATCAAATGGTTACGATTCAGTGATATTCCACAGTGTGGCTGGTACTGGATATTTGCACTTAATGAAAACCTAAATAAGCGGCATATTGAAGAGGCAGCCAAAGGCTGCCTCCTGTTGCAGGAACTAAACAGTTGAAAATCATTTAGTCCATAAATTAGAGAGTGTTTCAGCCTGCTTCAAAATAAGCTCGACAGCTTCAGCGGCTTTGTCAGGTGGATATTTCCAGCGTTGTAAAGTGCGACGAACAAGAATTTTCAACTTAGCACGAACACTGTCACGAACTTGCCAATCAACCGTGGTCGATTTCCTGAGTTTGTCAGTAATCTCGACGGCAATCTTTTTAAGGATCTCATCACCAAGTTCACGCACTGCGCTTTCGTTGTTGGCTAGGGCATCATAAAACGCGATTTCATCTGGATTTAAGCCCAGTTCAGCCTCGCGCATCATTTCTTCCTGAAACTCTTTGGCCATTTGAATAAGTTCTTCAATAACCTGAGCCGTTTCAATCGCACGGTTATTGTACTTTCTAAGCGTTTCTTGCAAGCGTTCAGCGAATTTTTTCTCTTGCACCACGTTATTGCGTGTTTTGGCTTTAATATCATCCTTGAGTAGTTTTTCAAGTAACTCAACGGCTAAGTTGCGCTCTGGCATCTGTCGCACGTCTTCTAAAAACTCATCCGATAGCAAGCCAATATTGGGCTTGTCCAAGCCACAAAGTGCGAACACGTCAGCAACGCCTTCAGCGATCACAGCGTTATCTAGAATCTGTTTCAGTGCCGAGTTCTTTTCTTCCTGAGTACGCTTTTTATCTACGCTGGTAAACTTGCTGATAGCGGCCTTAATGGCTGAGTAAAACGCAATTTCTTTCCTTAACTCTTTAGCCTCATCCAAAGTACTGCATAGGGAATAAGATTTTGTCGCCGCTAACACTAAGTCTAGGAAACGCTTTTTACCATCCTCTAAGCCGAGTACGTAGTTAGCGGCTGGCACCAGTAGCTTGTGCGCTTGTGTTTCGTAGCCCGATATGTCCAAACCATCGGATTTTGGTGTTTTCCCAAACATGCCACGTATTGCATCTATTTTTTCTAAAAGAATTGAAAAAGCTTCTTCTGCATTGAGTGTTGGTTCGCCTTTACCTTTAGAGTCGGTATAGGTTTTCAGGGCTTGTTTGAGTTCATTAGCAATACCGATGTAATCAACCACTAAGCCGCCGGGCTTGTTTTTAAACACGCGGTTAACCCGAGCAATCGCCTGCATCAGGTTGTGGCCTTTCATTGGTTTATCAACATACATGGTGTGACAACAAGGCGCATCAAACCCCGTTAACCACATATCTCTGACAATGACCAACTTCAGTGGATCATTAATATCCTTAAAGCGCTTTTCTAAGCGTTTTTTGGTTTTTTTGTTATAGATATGGGGTTGCAGAAGTGGCTTATCCGAAGCAGACCCAGTCATAACAATCTTAATCGCCCCTTTTTCAGGGTCATCCGAATGCCATTCTGGGCGCAGTGCAATAATTTCATTGTAGAGGTGAGCACAGATATCACGGCTCATGGCAACAATCATGGCTTTACCATCCATGGTGGCATTGCGTGTCTCAAAGTGCTCTATCAAGTCAGCCGCAACTTGGCTTAACCTAGGAGTCGCGCCAACCAGCTTTTCAAGACGGCTCCATTCCCCTTTGGTTTTCTCACGGTTGCTTACATCCTCTTCGTCCTCGACCACTTCATCCACTTGATCGGACAACTCAGCGATTTCAGCGTGGTTCAAATCAAGCTTTGCCAAGCGCGATTCATAATAAATAGGCACGGTTGCACCATCATCTACTGCATCTTGAATGTCATAGATGGACACATAGCCACCGAATACAGCGCGGGTATCTTTGTCATCGATTGAAATGGGTGTACCAGTAAAGCCAATAAAAGAAGCAAACGGAATGGCATCGCGCATATGCTTGGCGTAACCAAACTTATATTGACCATCGGCACTTAAGGTGGCTTTAAGGCCATATTGGCTGCGGTGTGCTTCATCTGAGATAACAACTATGTTGTGACGATCATTGAGTATTGGATGATGTTTCTCGTCTTCAAGCAGAGCAAACTTTTGTACTGTGGTAAAAATGATACCGCCGGACTCTCTTTCAGCTAATAACTGTCTTAACGCATCTCGGTCAGATGCTTGAACAGGTGTTTGCTTCAAGAGCTCTACCGCGTTGCAGAAGGTGGCATAGAGCTGTCCATCGAGGTCATTGCGGTCAGTGACGACAATCAGCGTTGGGTTATTCATGGCCTTTTGCTGAAGCAGCATACCGGCATAACAACACATAGAAATACTTTTACCGCTGCCTTGAGTATGCCAAACCACACCGGCTTTTTTACTACCAGGTACAACCTCATCAGCATAAGTTGCCCGTTTCTCAGTTACGCCATCTACTTGCTGCGCCGCAATCACCGTGGCCTTTACCGCTTCACGCACGGCATGAAACTGGTGATAACCCGCAATCTTTTTAATGATCGTCTCACCGTCTGTTTCAAATAACACAAAAAATCGGATGTAATCCAGCAGCAATTCACGGTCAAAAAAGCCGCGCACCATGGTTTCTAGTTGCCACTCCAATAGTGGTTTATCATCTTCATTTTTAATGGTGCGCCAAGGCATAAAACGCTCTTGGTTGGCCGTGAGAGAGCCGACCCGAGCGGTATAACCATCACTGACGATTAACGCTTCATTGAAAACAAACAGGTCAGAAATTTCATCTTTATAGGTTTGCAGCTGATTAAAGGCATCCCAAATATCGGCGTTTTCATCGCTTGGGCTTTTCAGCTCAAGTACAGCCATCGGTAAGCCATTAATAAAGCAAATCACATCAGGCCGACGTGGCTGTTTAGTGCCAGTAATCGTGAACTGATTAACGACTGAAAAGGTGTTGTTGTTTAGGTTATCGAAATCAATGATAAAAGCATGGTCTGCAATTGGCTCGCCATGGTCATTTTTGTATTCAACCGGCACACCATCCAATAACAACCGATGAAATACGCGATTATTGGTGATTAAATCCAAGCTTTCAGGCTTTAAGACAATCGTTTTAAACTGCTCGAAACAATGATCTATCTGCGGTTCAGGTAAGTGCTTATTGATCGTTTCAAATGCTGCTCGCAACTGCCCATCCAATACCACTTGTGCGTGGTCATTACGCAGTGGGTTGTCGCTATCTGGGGCAATATCAGGGCCATGCAAAATTTCCCAGCCACCTTCTTGGAACCAATCTAAGCAGAGGTTTTCTAGTTGTTCTTCGTTCATTGATTTACTCCCTCTGTAAGTTTTTCCAGCAAGGCTTCTATCGATTCATCATGATCATCGGTATACCAAATAGGGTAAATGTTGGCTTGAGCTAATTGTTCAGCCTTTGAAATCCTCTCGCTTTCGTTACTAAGCTTTAAAAATGCATAATGTTTAGGTAAAGATCCCTGTTTTTCTTCTCTTACAATTTCAATCAGTGTCTGAATCGTTCTATCAATCCCTAAGCTACAACCGATAAACAACAGCGTTTTGGTAGAAATGGCCCTTATACACTTCTTAAGCTGGTCATTCTCTTTATAGTGTTCGTTGTACTCACTTCGAGTAAGAATTCTATTTCTACTGGAGTTTGATTTCCCATGAAGCTTTAAAAGTATATTTTTTTCTTCACCTAAAAGCTTAGGAAGTTCAACCGCTTCACTTCCAATAAGAGTATCGGAGAATGGCCTACCTACAGTTTCGTAGCACCTTTTTAACAGGTTATCGTAATTTGTTGTAATAACAGATCCTTTAAACACATATGGCAACAACCTTACTGAACCATTAATCGAATTATCATGACCAAACTCATTTTCAAGCTCTTCGTTGAATCTTGCCTCACTCATATTATCAAAAATATATTGAGCAGCCTCTTCGTATTGCCAAGACGAAATAAGTTGGTGAAACTGTGATTTATCGGCGGATGTTTCATCAATGAGTCTGTTTAAAAAATCTGTCCAGCCAGTATAGCCGCTTGGCATTGACATACCTGCGCCAATAAATGGAATAATAGCTCCGCTCACGAATCGCTCTTTCAGGACACGGAACCGTCTCTCATTTCCATACTTGGATAAGATATCGTTAGCTTTGTCTAACCGTTCTAACTTTTTGTTCTCACACCATTCGGTAAAAACTTCGTTGAATGTGGTTTCACTGATGTCCTGTAAAATTTGCTGCGGAGTAAACTCTGCAGCTTCAATTATTACTTTACCTGTTTGTTCATCAATTTCGGCTCTAAGCTGATCTAAAAACTCTTCCTTTAATAAATCCATTCTCTATTCGCCATCCTTAAAAACATCAGAAAGCTCATCTGATAATAATTTTGGCAGAAGCAAATCTCTTGAAATTGAAAGTGTTTCTGACTGAAGTGCATTGCTATGCACAAAGTTATAGATATCGGAAACTTGAACAGTAAAAGTATCGATAATGCTTTTGACTGGAACAATTACAGGTATTGGTTTGAAATTGGCTTTACTTATTTCAGCAAAGGTAGTTCCACTTGCTCTTTGCTTAATTTCTTCCATATTTTGTTCACACCAAAGCAATACATACTCAGGAGATAACCTCCCCTCACATTTCATGGCAATATAGCCTTGATTTATTGCCACAGGTATTTTTGCCAATGCTAAATAACCTACTGGGGCTCTTGATGACATTAATACTGTGTTTTCAGAAAGAAGACCTGAGCTGATTTTTTTTAATCCTGCTTCAGTAATCTTTCTATCCGTATTAGTTAGTACCTTGCAATTCAGACCGGACATATCTTTAGGCGTAGTCCAGTGTATAGTGCCGTCCTCCCAAAATTCAATATTTTTAGTTGATGGAGTTCCACCCCCAACCACAATGACTTCATTACCGATTTCTGAAACCTCCCACCCCTCCGGTATCTCACCAAGCTCAGAGTCTTGCATGGCCGCAGGAAACAGCGCGGCGGTTTGGGCGAGTTTTTTAAATGCCTCGGGATTGCTGGCTTTTAAACTGTTCAGTTCATCAACAGTTTTGGCAGAAATTACACTCATGGCAGCCAGTTCTGCATCATCAGCGCTACCACCCGCCGCCAAGGTTTCAATCTTGGCTTTGACCGGATCAAAATCGACAAA
Source organism: Vibrio misgurnus (assembly GCF_029635775.1). NCBI lineage: Bacteria > Pseudomonadati > Pseudomonadota > Gammaproteobacteria > Vibrionales > Vibrionaceae > Vibrio > Vibrio misgurnus. The sequence continues at coordinate 1,441,537 of NZ_CP113241.1, forward strand.
CCAGCTTTTGAAGATAGCTTGCGCGATTTGTTCTAGGGTTTGGTTGGTTTGAGTGTTAAGTTCGATTTTTTTATCAAATTTTGCAACCCAATAACCAAGTAATTTTCTATCATTAGAGCTTTCTGGAATTCTAATAGTAAGTGCATGTGCATTATCTCGGTTAAGGCCTGGAACAGCACTATCAGAATTCATGTGCTCTAAGCCCAATGACTTCAATAAGTAATATGTAAAATACAATTCATCTATTGAATCTTTCTCGATATAAAATGAAGTATCGATTGGCCAAAACTCACTTTTAGAAAGATGTATCGCTCCAACGCTGCCTTTTCTTCCAATAATTATCCCACAACCTTTTACATGTGGAGTTTTGTGATAATCAACGATGCCATTTGATCCATAAACTGGCACATTGCCATTTTCTCTGTTCCTTTGTGGCAATGATTTTCCGTAAACAAATGGGCAATATTCACCGACTGTTGTATCAATCCATTTCATAACCAATCCCCGCTAGATTTTCCTTAATCGCCTTTTCTAACCGGTCTGACTCGGCAAACTGAGCTTTTAATTGCGCGGTTAATCGCTGCATTTTATCGGTGAAAGGCTCGCTGTCTTCCTCCACTTCTGCTGCGCCGACGTAGCGCCCTGGCGTTAATACATAATCGTGCTTTTGCATGTCTGCTAGTTTGGCGCTAAAGCAAAAGCCTTTTTCGTCTTCGTATCCTGTACCAGATTGCCAAGCGTGGAATGTATCCGCGATTCTTTTAATATCTTTTGGATCAAAATCACGTAATACACGATCTTTCATAAAACCGAGGTTGCGCGCATCAATAAACAAGGTTTCGCCACGGCGATCACGCTTGCCTTTCTGTGTTGGCGACGTACCGCCTTTTTTATTTTTGGTTAAAAACCAAATACAAGCAGGGATTTGCGTATTGGTGAATAGCTGCCCGGGTAAAGCAACCATGCATTCGATTAAGTCCCCCGGTACGCCATTTTCAGGATTGCCATTGATTAAGGCCTTACGAATTTCACCTTCGTTGTTGGTATTGGAGCTCATGGAACCATTAGCGAGTAATAAGCCCATTGAGCCGTTATCGTTAAGGTGGTGCAACATGTGTTGTATCCAGCCGTAGTTGGCATTGCCTTGCGGCGGTGTGCCATATTTCCAGCGAATATCGCCCTCTAATTTAGCATGCCACCAGTCTTTGATATTAAACGGTGGGTTGGCCATCACAAAATCAGCACGCAGGTCGGGGTGTTGGTCATCTAAGAAGGTATCAGCATTCTTTTTACCAAAGTTAAAGTCGATTCCACGAATAGCCATATTCATGGCAGCCAACTTCCAGGTAGTTGGGTTACTCTCTTGGCCATAAACGGAAATATGTTTGCGCTGCTCTGCTGCGTTGTAATGTTTATCAGCGGCATGAGCTTCGATGAACTTATCATTGCTCACAAAGAAGCCACCAGCCCCCATCGCAGGGTCATAGACTCGGCCTTGATAAGGCTGAAGCATTTCAACGATCAGCGTAACGATGCTTTTTGGCGTGTAATACTGGCCGCCTTGTTTACCTTCTGCTAAGGCAAATTGCCCTAAGAAGTACTCGTAGACATGGCCCAAAATATCTTTGCTGTGTAAATCTAACTTTTCGCCATTGTACTCGGGGTTACGGAAGCTGGTATCGGAGAACTTATTGATAAGCTCAGTTAAATTGTGGTTGTCTACTTCATAACGCCCAACACGAGGCAATACGCCTTTAAGCTTAGGGTTTGCCAGCTTGTCGTCGATTTTATACGTTTCGATGGCTTCTAAAGCATTGTCGATTAACTTGGATATAGAGGTAAGCTTGAAGGTTTCGCCATTCTCTAACTCAATGTCATCACCGATGGATCTTGCTGCGGTGCTTTTAAGAAACTCCCAGCGTGACTGTTTTGGCACCCAGAAAACGTTTTTCTCTTGGTAGTATTCGTGCAGTTCTAACTCTGCATTGACTGCATCGTTGTATTCTTCGTCAGAGTCGTAATCTTCACGAGGCATGAAGTAAATGTTGTCGTCACTATCGTCCTGAGTAAACAAGCGGCGTAACTCTTGTTGACGCTCTTCAAAGGCGTCTGACACATACTTTAAGAAGATGATGCCTAGCACCACATGCTTATAGTTGGCGGCATCGAGGTTGTTACGTAAGCGATCGGCTGCCGACCACAACTTCACATCGAGTTCATTTAGGAACTGCTGTTCTGAATTATTCATGTTGTTTCCTATGCTATACCGTCATCGAAACCAAACTCAAGGATGCCGACACCGTATAAATTTTTATAATTATCAACCAAAATTGCGTTTCAAAATCGTGGTTATCAATTTTACTGGATGAAAAACAAGCTAAATTTCCAATATGTTAGCTCTACACTATAACGTCGAAAAATGTCTTGATGAGAGAATATGAAAAAACAGATCCGTGGGCAATGTTCTAGGTATGGTTATGAGATTGTGCGCTTAATCTCTGGTCAAAAGCGCTGAATTTGTCGGAGGGTGATGCACTTTTCCACTCTCAATTACCAGCCCTGCGCAACCAGTGATGATGCGTAAACGCAGGTCTAAATAAAATTGATTGGCTACGGCGACAGCGTTTACATAAACTTGATTGAGTTCACATTGAAAACCCCGTATCCTGCGCGGCACCAAGGGGATCGGTCGTGCAACACCAATCGCCCTTTATACTATCGATACCCAACCGACTTAGCGTAGCAGTTGGCAACGCCAAATCGCCAAGCAATAACACCTAACCATCCTATTTCGAGCACCAGCCGATGAACCGCAAAAAGAAAATTAATCAAACTTTACAAAAACGCCTTAAAAAGCAACATGCTAAATTGCACCCGAGCAACAAGCCTCGTTATATTTCTAAAGCCGAGCGCGCTAAACTCGCCGCTGAACAAGAAGCGAATACCGATTTCACGACCAGTGATTCAAACACTGATCAACCCTTGCAGAGCGATGATGCACTACAGTAATAGACTGTGCTCAATCGGGTAAAATTGACTGGCAACATCGATTAAATGTTGTGCAGTCAGTTTCGGCACCCCATACACTTCGACCTTAACCTGAAAGCGTTGCTGAATTCGGGTCACCAAAGGCTCAAAATCCCCATCTCCAGAAACGAGCACGACGGTATCCACCTGTTGGGCTAACTCATAACCATCCAGAGCAATACCGACATCCCAATCCCCTTTCGCGCTACCATCACTACGCTGGATAAACGGTTTCAGCATCACGGCAAAGCCAATCCCTCGTAAAATATGATGAAATTGCCGCTGCTGCGGATCTTTGCTGGCAATCGCATAGGCATTGGCTTGGACCACCGAACGATCTTGCGTCGCTTGTGACCAAAACTGATTGTAATCAAAGTGGCGACCATAGCGCTCACGGCAGGTGTAATACACGTTTTGTACATCCACCAAAATGGCAATTTTTTCCATTGTTTCCTACTTAGTAACGCTTGACTAAAGACCCGATGCCGAACCTATTCTACATCGTTATATCCAAACTGCTTGGCAAGAGTAAAATCGAGCGATCATGAATAAATTTGCCTGCATTTTGGTGGAAGTATTATTTACATCTTCTTCTGCCTGACTGCGAATGATAAAAATCATAGTCAACACTTAATTGATCATAGGACTTCTATAGTGACACTGCGTTATTTACAGTTTCAATCGATTGATTAGGCTATCTGTAAATATTTATGAGTTTGTACCGACAGACGCCAGTTATTTTTAATACAAGCCTCAATACACATTTCAGTCGCTCTTTGCTTTTGGCTGATTGGTTGCAGGGCAATAACTACCTCTTTACGCAATTCGAAATCAGCTATCAGACCATGTAAATTATCAATATCTTTTTGAGTACCAACAGGATGTTTTATTTCATTGGCACGATATAGCGCTTGTGGTCGCATCACTAAACCACCGCGCATATTCAATTTGGGAGAGACGGTTACCCAAGTAGATTCACTACACTGCACATCAAAAGTGCCGCTGGTTTCAATCTGTGTTGTAAAACCGGAGGCTGTAAGCAACTGGGTTAACGATTGCAAATCATACATACAAGGTTCTCCCCCGGTGATCACCACATGTCTGGCACTAAATGATTGTACACAATAAGCTATAATTTCTTGCGGCGATAGCGAACACCAAGCATCACTCTCTTGTTCTTTATTAACCACACGATCCAAAGAGGTTTCTTTTTCTAGGTCGATGAGCCAAGTCTGTTTGGTATCACACCAAGAACATTCCACTGGACAACCTTGTAGTCGAATAAATATCGCAGGCACTCCAGTAAAAAAACCTTCTCCCTGTATCGTTTCAAATACTTCATTAATTTTAAGCAATTAAAATACCCCTTGCTAAGCGGTCAAAAATTAAACCGAACACTTTATCGCTGAGAATTAAAAAATACTCATACTTATTTTTTAATTTTAAGTAGATTTATTATTAACATCACTACAGAGTACAAAAATCCAAGCTGTGCAGAAAACAACCATACTGCACAGCCTAAGCTTATTCGATTCTATAGTTAACTCTCGGTGTATATACACCCAGCGGTACAGGTCTCTTTGATTTCGACTTTAGATAACAAAGGCAAAATAGGTTTCATTTTGTGCCAGATCCATTGAGCTAATACCTCACTGGTTGGGTTTTCAAGCCCGGCAATATCATTGAGATAATGATGATCTAATTGCTCATAGGTCGGCTTGAATGCTTGCTTTACATCACCAAAATCGATGATCCAGCCAGTTTTAGGATCAACCTCTCCAGACAGGTATAACCTAACCAAGAAGGAGTGACCATGTAACCTGCCACATTTGTGACCCTCTGGAACATTTGGCAACTTATGGGCCGCCTCAAACATAAATTCTTTGTAAATTTCGGTCTTCATCATTTTTCACTTATTGACGTTCCGACTTAATGCCGAACTAGAACTCAAACCAACGACCGAGCATCATATAACAACTCAAACCATCGCAAAAGGCTAACTCAAGGATAGCGCTTCAACTTGATCATGAAGTAGATAACACTAAGTGAGCATCCCGTAATCTCAGTCTTCTAATCGCTTCAAAAACAATCACCTTGCTCATCACAACAGCGGTTTACTATTCAAGCTTCATCAAATCGGATTGCGAGCTAAATTGTATAAAATCGTTACGTATCCCATGCTAGGCAACAAATACCACAATAATCTCATGGCAGATCCAAGCAACACCATCCAAAACATTGATCTATGAACTATGGTTATTGAGATATGGTGAATAGACAAAAAGAACTGATCAAGCAAAGGAAAGATTGATGACAAAACAGCAAAAAATAGTGGGATTTTTGGTGTGGGTGGCGCTTTGTTTTGGCGCATCAGCGCTTGGCGCCGTGGCGTCAATACACGCCAAACCTTTTTATGCACAGTTAATTCGGCCTGATTGGGCGCCTCCCGGTTGGGTCTTTGGCCCTGTCTGGACACTATTGTTTGCCATGATAGCAATAGCAATATGGCGAGTTTGGAGTTTACTGCCTCCCAAACAATCACGTCTCGCTGTGGTGCTATTTATCTGTCAACTGGCCTTGAATGCACTGTGGAGCTGGCTATTTTTTGCTTGGCAAAGCGGTGGCTGGGCCTTGGTGGACATTATCCTATTATGGGGGCTGATCTTAAGTTGCGTGGTGGTATTTTGGCGCACCAGTAAACTGGCCGCATTGTTACTGGTTCCTTATCTGTTGTGGGTCAGCTTTGCTGGCGTGCTCAATTACACCCTGTGGCAGATGAACCCCAATATTTTAGCGCTGGGATGGTAATGATCTCTCATCAGGCAAGGCCGTTATGCCTCATTAAGCATGGATAACCAGTCGGTTCTAAGGCTGGTTGAAGGTGAGGTGTGCTAGATCTGAGTAAAATGATATGGAGTGTCTATGGCTATGTCTCGAGGTTTATTCCACCACCTTGGCTGGCTACTCTTATGGGGCTGGCTGGGTGTTTTCTCTTCACCACTGTTGGCCAATAATTATGCCGATCTCTCTGGGCGTCGCATCGCTGCTATCAATGTAGAATTTGATAATGATCAGCCCAATGAAACCTATCGTAGCGCGGTATTAAGAGCATTTGGTGCGTATCCCGGATCTCAGTTTGAACCGGTACGCAGCGATATCATGCTCAATCAGGTCAAACGGTTACAATTTGTCGAAAACGCAGAATATTTACCACAGTTGGACGGCTATGGTCAGGTGATCCTCACCTTGACGATTCGCTTAACCAGCAAAGCCAAACCGTTAGATGAAGCTCCAATCGGTGTTTTTACCGAGCGTGGAGTGCAGGATTTCCCCACCTTATTTGCTGATGATCAGCAGATTCTGCAAGCCAAGTTAGCCAACAAAAGTATGATCTATACCAACGATCGCGCTTTTTTCGGCCGACCAGACATTCTGACTGCGGGCAATCCACTCGCCACCTCTCCTTCTGGGGGCAAAGCCGGCCCCGATACGTGGCTGGAAAGTAGTGTAGAAGCGGGATTGTATGGTTTAAGCCGTTTATCTCCACGCCTATCTGGTTTCGCAGGCGTCAGTGCTATTGCGTCTGGATCTTGGGGGCCAGAATTATTCACTGACGAAACTCGTTTTCATCTCGCGGTGGAAGATGCCTATTTCGGTTTGATTGGCAGTAACACCACCGAATCCAGCGGGATCCGCCAAGTGAGTTTGCTGGCTGGACGCAAAGCATTTCAAGTCGATAATGGCATGATCCTTAGACTCGGATCTGCCAACGGTGGCGAGCGTGCAGCACTACAATCCAATCCTCGTTACGCGGCAGATCAGCTCTTATTGGCACAATTTGTTTACGATGCTCATAAGCTAGAGTTGTTTCGTTTCAATCCCGATGAACTGGAAGAATTGGACTCCTCAACCGTGATCCACGGCATCAATTATGAAGGGCGTTTTTGGTCTGGTTTGCGCTGGGGTGGTATGTACCTTGAAGTGCCAAAATCCAATTTTTCTTATTTCACTACCGAGTCAGTGCTACCCCGCGAAGGGCTGAGAGTCGTGGATGTACGCTTTGCCTATGAACCGACCACCAATCAATCGTCACCCTATCTGCAAGCAGAATTAGCACGCCAGACTCATCAAGATTTTGCCATGGATGCACGGGCTGGCTATTTAGAGCTGGGCTATCGCTTTTTTGATTGGCGCTGGCGTCCAACCTTAAGTTATCGGTTGTCCAAATTTAGCGGCGATGATCCCACCACTAAAACTTTTGAACGTTGGGACCCTCTGTTTGCTGGGGGCGGTGGTGATGAGTGGGTACAAGGATTAAATCAATATAAGGTGGTACAAACTTCCAACGTGGTCGCGCATCGACTGATGGCACGGTTAAATATTTCACCACAAATCGAGTTAACACCGCAATTTTGGGTATTCCAAGCCGATGAACGAAATAACCTAGGCGGTGCTCAAGCGTTGTCACAATTGGCCTCTAAAGATTTAGGGCAAGAAATTAATCTCACCGCACGCTATGTGGCTAATGCCAAACTTATTTTTGTTTTCTCAGCCGCCTATACCCGACCGGGCGAGGCAATTCGAGCCGCGCTCAATCAGGACTATGAGAATTGGGTCAGCGCTAGCGCGTTAATGATTGTGCGTTTTTAACTGTTATATCGGAGATAGATTATGCATACATTCAAAAAATTCCTGTTGGCGAGTTGTTTATTAGCCAGCTTACAACCTGGGGTGGGATTGACAGAAGCTTATAAAACGGTCGACATCAAACCACTCGATCCTGCTTACTTTACCCCTGCCCGTCATGAAGATCGGACCTATTTCATCACTGGTGGTGCGCGCGGAATCGGTGCGGCGGTGGCCATTCGTCTCGCCAGAGAGGGCGCTAGCCTAATGATCTTTGATGTATTAGACAAAGAAGGCGCAGCAACCGTGGCACAAATCCGCCAAGAAGGGGGCAAAGCGGAGTTTTTTAAAGGGGATGTACGCAATAATCAAGATCTCAAACAAGCGGTAGCGTTGACGATTGAAAAGTTTGGCCAACTCAATGGTGCGGTCAACGCGGCTGGGATTATGGCGGCGATGGCACCAGATGCCGAACTCGACTACCCCAAACAAAAAGCGTTATTACCAACGCCTGTCGCTGATGCGGGTGATGAGTATTTTGATACCTTAATGGCGGTGAATGCCGGCGGGGTATTTAAATCAATGCGTGCCGAATTACAACCGATCCTCGCCCAAGGTAAAGGTGGCGCGATTGTCAATATTTGCTCGATCGCCGGATTAACTGGCTTGGCCGGGAATTCTGCTTATGTCGCGAGTAAACATGCTTGTAGCGGTTTAACTCGCAGCGCGGCGATTGACTATGCCCCTTACGGCATTCGAGTCAACTCGGTCAATATGGCAGCGACAGAAACCGCAATGACAGATATGGCCATGAAGTTCGTCAAAGCCGCTAATCAAGAAAATGCAGCTTCGACCGTACCAAATATGGGGCGCACCAAAACCTTGAGTTTACTTGCTTATGCCGACAGTAAACAGCGCCAATCTACCGTATGGGAACAGGCCGCGGTGATTTGCTTCCTATTATCCGATGAAGCCTCTAACCTCACTGGCGGATTATTTGCCACCGATGGCGGTTGGACCGCTTACTAGTCCTACGAGTTAGTTTGCAACCACGTCAATCATCGATTGATGTGGTTGCCACTTTGATCATCACCAAAGATGCTAACACGATGAATCAACCCACTGACTCAACAAACGAGTCCGAACCATTGATAACATGTTGTTTTTTTTATTTTGGTTTACGGTATTTAACCTGCGATAACACGCTGTGCTAGCTTAAAAAACAAACCGAGTGATTAAAATAATGATATTTAAATAACCAAACCAAACGTTTACTTAATAAATTATTTGAATAGTCATATTAATATGGCATAAATATTAATCAGATAGCTCGCTCACGACCATTTAAACAACCAGCCTCTAAGCCAATTCTCATCACGGCTACTGTTAGCCAATTGTTGTTTAACATACGCATGCATGTTATATTTGTTGTGATGCCACATTTAAGACTAAACAATGAAAATCATAAATAAGATTTTATTAACAACTGCACATCATCGAAAGGTTTTCATCCATAAATTAAGCAATAGTTTAAAATCTTACTTTACCGACCTGACTTCATTAGCATTATTATTATTGCCTTTAACATTACTCAATGGATTAATATTGTTAACTGGTCATATTATAAATTTATCTGGTCATTCTTTAACTCAATCGTTATTTAATATATCAAATATTATCATTAACTTATATCCAACCGCTTTTTGTTTGATTATAGGTTACTATCTATCGCTTAAAGTCAATGTTTCCAGCGCGGCATTTATTCTTCTTTCCTTTATCATGTTCTATTTTATTTCAATAGAAACTGGAAGTTTATCTAGCACCTACTTACTGCCTAATAGCCCCATGCTGGGATTATTAAGTACCCTGCTGACTTTAATTTATTACTCGCTTTTTCCGATTCGGTTATTGGTTCCACAAACCTTGGATTTTCCATCACAGCTATTGAAACATGTTTTACATGTTGGCCTATTTATGGTTTTAACTTTAGCGATCTCTGGTTTAATTAATATGAGTGCACTTTCGCTCAAAGAACTGCCGCTAAATCCAATGACACTCTCCGGTGGATTGATCTACCAAACCATTCTCGGTTTATTAGGCTCAATTGGTATTAATGGTCATAATATGCTCTTTTCCATTAAACAAAACATTTTCTCTATCACTCAAGAAAATATTACCGATTGGCAAGCCGGTGAAGCATCTCTGAATATTATTAGCCAAGGATTCTATGATGCATTTCTTTCTATGGGTGGAGCCGGAAATAGTATCAGCTTATTAATTTGCATTTTAATTTTCGCCAAATCACGCCATCATTTATTACTTGCATTGGCAGCGGCACCACTGGTTACTTTTAATATTAATGAGGTATTGCTCTTTGGATTACCCATTATTTTTAATCCATTATTGATTATTCCATTTGTTATCGTACCATTAGTGAGTTTTGTCATCGCCTACCTAGCGATTACCAGTGGCTTAGTCACACCCATTGAGCAAATTGTCAACTGGATGACTCCTCCCCTATTAAGCGGTTATATTGCAACCGGCAATCAATTTGATGGCGTGATTTTACAGCTATTGATTATTGTGGTCGGAGTATTTATTTATCGTCCTTTCTACTTGGCTTACTCTGGGCGTTATACGGCGCAAGCCAATAATAATGAAAAGTTGATCGAACTCGTCACTTCAACATTTAAAATGCAACTGAGCACAGCTCAAGATTCGACAAGTACACAACAAAACTTATCGACGGCACAAAATCGCGTCGTGACATTATTAAATGAAGGCGAGATTGTGATGTATTATCAACCATTACAATCTTGTCGAACAGATACCGCTTTATCGTATGAAGCTTTATTGCGTTATATCGATAAACAAGGCCGGTTACACTCCCCTCATTTTATTGATGATTTCCAATTAATTGGTGCGATGCCCTATCTCGATAAAATCGTGATCGATAAAGTTTTAACCGATATGCAGCAGATCTCTTTATCACCAACTGATCGGATTGCGATTAATATCTCCGTAGCTTCTATCGAGCAGAAAAATTTTGCCACTTATTTACTTGAGCGTTTAGATTATTATGCGATTGCCCCCCATCACATCATGATTGAAATCACTGAAGAAGCCATTTTGAGCAATACCAGTTTACTGAATAGTACTATGGAAACACTGCAAGCACAGGGTATCCATTTTGCCATGGATGATTTTGGTGCGGGTTATGCCTCTTTCCCACATTTATTCAAATTTCCATTTAATAAAATCAAATTAGACCGCTCTCTGCTATTGAATAGCACCGATCAAAAAGGCAAAGAGTTGTACGGTTTAATCGCCAAGCTCGGCCACATTGCTAATTGCCAAGTCGTCGCGGAAGGTATCGAGACCCTTGAAGAGCTTAATTTTGTGCAAGCATGTAATGTAGACTGGGTTCAAGGTTATTGGATTGGTAGACCAGAGCCGCTGGATAGCATTATCGACCGTCAACAATGCTAGTCAGCTTTTATTACCCACGGTTTATATCCATAGCAGGCACAAGGCTATCAGTGAAACAAAGTGTTAGCCTAATATCACTTGCTAAAAAAAGCCAGATAAGCTGTGGGTATCCTCTGCGATTGATAGTGGATACATGCCTATTATCAGTCATCACACCATGAAAAATAATCTTGAAGGTCCCCGCAAAAATAAACAACAACTTGGCATAATATTGTTTCAGATCATGATTATTCATCGAAAATAAAACTGTATTAAAAAGATCACCTTATCGTAATAAAACACTTCTAAATTCTGGTGCAACGAATAAATCACACATTATTTAAAAGGTTATTTATGAAATCATTAAAACTTCCATTAGTGGCTTTGTCTATACTGGCAAGCGCTATCGCTCAAGCACAAGAAGCGCCTAAATACGTGTTCTATATGATTGGCGATGGAATGGCAGCCTCACAAAGACAGGTGACTGAATACTACCTTCAGCAAAAAATGGGTGATCAAAGCATTCGTCTAACCATGAGTAACATGCCGGTTGCAGGAATCAATACGACCCATTCATTAGATTCACTTGTGACCGATTCCGCCGCATCAGGTACCGCATTAGCAACGGGAGTTAAAACCGATAATGGCGTTATCGGCATGACCAAAGATGGCAAAAAAACGGTGTCAATTCTTGAATCAGCACAGCAAAAAGGAATGGCAACCGGCCTAATTACCACTACTCGCTTAACTCATGCCACACCATCTGCATTTATTGCAAAAAACATGAGTCGAAATAATGAAAACGAGATCGCAGATGATTATTTAGCATCAAATATCGATTATCTCGCTGGTGGTGGTTACCGCCACTTTGTGGCTAATGCCGAAACAAGAAGAACCGATAATAAAGACCTACTCGCCAATTTCGAGCAAAAAGGCTACCAAACCTTCGTCGGTGTCAATACCACCGTCTCTTTCCGAGGCTACACACCGAGCAAAGGAGATAAAGTCTTTGCTACCTTCACCCCTTCACACTTGCCATACGAAATCGATCGTATGAAAACCAATGACACCCCATCATTAAAAGAGATCACCGATAAAGGTATCGAGCTACTGTCTAAAAACGATAAAGGCTTCTTCCTAATGGTAGAAGGCGGTCGTATTGACCACGCAGCTCACGCCAATGATGTAGCAAGTGTTATTTACGATACATTAGCATTTGATCAAGCGATTAAGTCTGCAGTCGATTTTTATCATAAGCATCCAAAGGAAACCTTAATCGTAGTTACTGGTGACCATGAAACCGGTGGTATGGGACTAGGTTTTGGTACTAACTATTTCATGAACCTAGATAAAATCATCACAACCAGTGATTCAATCGAAGACAAACTGCAAAAAGTTTACCAAGGTGATCGTAAGGCATTCTTTAATCACATCGCAAACGTCTACCAGTTGACTGATTTAACTGCCGAGGAAACCGCACTGATCAACCAAGCAATGAACGCTTTTGATAAAGATGCAGCCTCAGCACAGAAAAATGCGGGTGGCTATGACCCAGTTGCGATTGCGGTTGCTCACATCACATCAAAACGTGCTGGTATTTACTGGACATCTTTTGCTCATACGGCAACCCAACTTCCTCTTACCGCTATAGGTAATGGCGCAGAGCAATTCGGTGGGTTTAAAGATAACACTGAAGTTGCAAACGCATTTGCAGATGTTATGGGCCTCAAAATTGGCGTCGTTCAATAAGTAAAATCCATTTTATTAGTACAAACATAAGAGGGGCCAGCCCCTCTTTCTTCATTAAGGAATTATCCATGCGTGGAGTAATGCTCGCCCTAGCCGTAATGATCAGCTTTCTTGGATTCGGGTTACTCGACCGACCTGATCGACAAGATTCAATGGAAGCCAAAGGTACGGTTATCTCTGTTGATAACAGTCGAATGACCGTGATAGGTTCAAACCGTATTGGCGAACAGCGCGTGATGATCACCACTTCTGGTTTTGAACAACCGATCGAAGCAACTAACCACCTTTCTGGTTCACTAGAATATGACGAATATTATCAGCCAGGTGATAACGTTCTTTTTGTTTATCAAAGCAATTCTCAGGGCAAACCGATTCTGGCGAGAACACTTGCTCATTACCGTTTAGATGTATTGACGGGTTTGCTTACCGTGTTTGCTTTAGGACTCATTATTTATGCCCGACGCGTTGGTGTTCGAGCATTGATCTCATTTGCAGGCTCACTCGCTATCATCTGGTACTGGCTAATACCGGCGCTATTGAGCGGCACAAACCCATTAATAGCAACAACCTCAACCGTCTGCCTATTAAGTGGTTTAATTATTTTTTCTGTGGCCGGTTTTACGGTTAAAGGCATCTCCGCATTTCTCGGTACCTTAACTGGATTAGCCATCACCACACTGTTATGTATTGTGGTATCCCGTTGGCTGAAACTGGATGGAATGACCCAACCATTGGCGCAAGTGGTACTGTTTGAAACAGGTATGCATTTGAATATGCTAAATATCTATTTCGCCGCTGTGATTATTGGTGCCAGCGGCGCAGCGATGGACGTAGCAATGGAAATGGCCGCCACTCTCGAAGAATTGAAAGCAAACACACCTAATCTACATCGAAATGAGTTGGTTCAGTCCGGATTTAAAGTCGGTAGCGCAGTGATCGGAACCATGACCACCACCTTATTACTGGCCTATTCCGGCGGTTTTCTTACTATGCTGATGCTATTTATGAGCCGTGATGCCAGCCTATTGCAAATATTAAACATGAAACTTGTCGCGGCGGAAATTTCGAGAACATTGGTCGGTAGTATTTCTATGTTACTCGTAGCGCCATTCACAGCCTGGATAGCGGCGTATCTACTTTGCCGTTCACCAAGTACAAATCTAAATTGGAAAAATAAATATCAGCACTAACTATCAGCAATAATCATAGACAGCCACCTAATATCAAGCCGTTAAATCCAATGCCGAGCAACCATTCAGCAACTGAACTCGGCAAACATCGCAGTGCGACTTATCACAATCACTGTACTGAGTAACTTTCACCCTCACAATAAAACACTTCAACAATGCAACAATTTAGACCATATTATGCAACGAACCCAGCACTCGGCACACGGCGGATAAATACGCTGTATCGAGTACTGTATCCGTGATTTATCCCCAAACAACTTGGAGTTGCAGGTAGGCGATCAGTGAGTGAGTCCCCATGAGCATAGACAAACTATGTGATTGGGGTGACCGAACGTCGCCAACACCGCTGCAGCTTCAAGTAGGAAGGGGATTGCGTCATTCTATTACCTAAAAGGTATCAATTTATGTCCGATCTGATCAGCAAACTCAAATGGCGATACGCAACCAAAAAAATGAACCCCAACCGAGTGGTACCACAAGAAAAGATTGAGCGGATCTTGGAAGCAATCCGCCTCACGGCTACCTCCAGTGGACTGCAACCTTATGAAGTGATAGTAGTCACCAATCCCGAGCTGCGTGCGCAAATCGTGCCCCATGCTTGGAATCAGGCGCAGATCACCGATGCTTCCCATCTGCTAGTGTTTGCCGCTTGGGACAATTACACCGCCGAACGCATCAATATGATGTTCGACCTAGTCAATGAGGTGCGAGGAGTTCGCAATGAAGGCTGGGAAAATTATCGCCAGCAAGTATTGGCCAGCTATGTACCACGGGAGCCTGAAATTAATTATCAGCATGCCGCTCGCCAAGCCTACATTGGTCTGGGTACTGCACTTATTGCTGCTGCGGAAGAGGGAGTCGACAGTACGCCGATGGAAGGATTCGATCCGGCTAAAGTTGATGAGATCCTCCAACTGCGTGAACGTGGCCTACGTTCAGTCATTTTACTGCCGCTCGGGTATCGAGCCGATGACGGTGACTGGCTAGTTAATTTAGCTAAGGTACGTCGCTCACGGGATAACTTCATTATTGAAATGCCCTGATCTTAGAACCTCTAGTACCCAAGCCTTGTGCTTAAATCCCAAGGCTTGGGTACGGTATGGGTGATACCCGAATTATGATTTAGCCACCTTGCCACTGCCCACAATGCTGCGCAGGGTTTTAACCAGCAGATTAACGCCGATCATCACCAGTACACTGGCGACTAAGGAACCTAGGCCAAATTCGCTGATTGCCCCCATCGCCTCAGCCCCTTGTACCAAGCCGTGACAGGCACTAAATGCCGCAATACTGATGATGGAAAGCCATTTGATCGCACCGGTTTTTCGGTACGCATACAAAGCAAGCGGTAACGCAATTAAAGAGCCGGCGACCAAAAATTCAACTTGCTCGGCATTGGACCACTCAACGCCAATCAAAAAACCGCAGATTAACGCCGCTGAAAAACAGCCAATAATTTGCGCCGATTTTTTATAATCATAATCGGCGGCAAAAAAGCCGATCAGCAGTAAAGCGGCTAAATGATCCCATCCGGTCAGCGGGTGCCAAAACCCTGCCGAAAAACTGGCCTGCATGGCATGATCGACGTGTGCCAAGCTCGGAGTACTGATCACTAATGTGCTCACCGCTAGCAGGATGTTGCGAAAAGAGTATTGCATATAAATTTCCTTATTTGATTAATGCGAGTGACTGATCACAGATTAACGGGGCGATCAACCAACATACCTTGTTGAACAATAAAATCGATCACGGTTTTTAAGCCATCACCGCGAATCAAATTGGTAAAGACAAACGGTTTTTCACCGCGCATTTTTTTGGCATCGCGGTCCATCACCTCTAATGAGGCATTCACCATCGGAGCCAGATCGGTTTTATTAATGATCAGCAGATCGGATTTCGTGATCCCCGGTCCGCCTTTACGTGGAATTTTATCCCCCGCACACACGTCAATCACATATAAGGTCAGATCAGAAAGCTCGGGGCTAAACGTTGCGCTTAAGTTATCACCACCACTTTCCACCAGTACCAGCTCCAAACCCTGATGACGCTGTTGCAACTCATCAATCGCCGCGAGATTCATCGACGCATCTTCTCGGATCGCGGTATGTGGGCAGCCGCCCGTTTCGACGCCGATGATGCGATCTTGATCCAGTGCCTGATGGCGCATCAGAAATTCGGCATCTTCTTTGGTGTATATATCGTTGGTCACCACCGCCAAATTGTAGTGTTCGCGCATCGCTGAACATAACTGACGCAGCAATGCAGTTTTACCCGACCCGACCGGGCCACCAACCCCCACTCGTAAACATTGTGTGCTCATATTAACTCCGAAATAATCTTGAATATTGCGTCTCATGCCATGCACTTACCATGGCAAAATTAGGTAGCGTCAGGCCAATCTTGTCATCACTGACCGTCAGCCCAACGGTGATCGCTTGTTCGATTAACGGCATCATCGCCAACAGCACTTGCTGCGCCGCTGTCTGGCCAAGCGGTATGGTTTTACACGCCACCGTGACCTGATTTTCTAGCCAAGACCACAGCCAGCCCGTCGCGGCCATCGGCAGCGGAACGTTAAAGTGAACACAAGCTTTGGCATATAGCGGTAGATAGCTTAAGTTTTGTGTCTGGTTACCCAGTTCAACCTTTAAACTCACCAATAAACGATGCAGGGTTTGCCCCAGTTTTTGCTCTTCCAGCACCAGCTCTGCCGTTTCACGATTAGCCAGTAACACTTGTTGCCAATAAGCAATCTGCTCAACATCTTGCTGCTGCCACGCCTGATAAAATCGCTTGAGTAGCGGCAATTCCAAATGGGCTTGTCCACTGCGCAGCAAAGGTGCAAGCCACGCCTGTAAACTCTCTTGATCCACCACCCAGCCGAGCTCAACGGCCCCTTCTAAGCCTTGGCTATACGCAAATGCGCCAATCGGCAAACTGGGACTGCTGAGATGCAGCAAAGATAACAGCGCGCCAATCTGCATTAGTGATGATGTCCCCGCTCCTGCTGAGCATGTGATGAATGATGGGCAT
Organism: Vibrio misgurnus; assembly: GCF_029635775.1. Taxonomy (NCBI): domain Bacteria; kingdom Pseudomonadati; phylum Pseudomonadota; class Gammaproteobacteria; order Vibrionales; family Vibrionaceae; genus Vibrio; species Vibrio misgurnus. Next base: position 1,458,630 of record NZ_CP113241.1, read on the forward strand.
GATCCTGCTCATGGGAATGTGAGTGAGCATGCTCATGCACGGGGTGAAAATGGGGCTTGCTGCTGGTATGGTACGCACCATGTTCGGGGTTAAATTCAGCCAGTTGTGGCTCACATACTAGCCCCATCATGCTCACCATTTGTTGCAAAACATGATCGGGCTGAAAGCGTAACCAGCGATCGCCAATCTCCATCGGCACATGGCGATTGCCCATGTGGTAGCACACCTTAGCAAAGGTTTGCCAATCGTCGCTTTTGGCGAGGATGACGGATTCTTGTTGCGCGACAACTTGTAACACTTGACCACACTCAGTGTGCAGATAGTCCCCCTGTTTGAGTAGCGCACCACGCGGTAAAAAGACCCCAACTTCCAACCCTGACTGACTAACAGCTCTAAAGCGGCCTTTTTGGCGCAAAGCATAAGGCAAAACCACTTTATCGAGCACCGCACTGTGGCAATGATCGGAACGTCCTATCACTTTCAACATACAACTCTCCTTAGTTGAATTCACTCAAGCTTGGTTTGAGTAAGAATCGCGTTTTAAAACCATCATTAATTAAGCAATCATTCACTAAAACCATCAGTCATTAAAACCATCCGTCACTAAAACAGCCAGTAACGTTGGGCCAAGGGCAGCTCGCTCGCCGGATCGCAGGTTAACGCTTGACCATCGGCTTTCACCTCATAAGTCTGCGGATCGACGCTGATCTGCGGCATAAAGTGGTTATGGATCATGTCGTGTTTAGTCACGTTGCGGCAATTACGACAAGCGACCAGCTGTCGTTTCAGTCCAAGCTGTTGTGCCAAACCTGCGCCAACGGCCGCTTGGCTGGTAAATGTGACCGAGGTTTGTGCCGCCGCACTGCCAAAACCGGCAAACATTGAGCGATAATGCACTGGCTGAGGGGTGGGAATTGACGCATTGGCATCGCCCATTGGAGCGGCAGCAATGAAGCCGCCTTTGATGATCAGCGCTGGTTTAACCCCAAAAAAGGCTGGCTTCCACAAGACAATATCCGCCAATTTACCGACTTCCAGTGAACCCACCTTATGCGCGATCCCATGGGCAAGCGCCGGATTAATTGTGTATTTGGCGATGTAGCGTTTGGCGCGAAAGTTATCGGCCTGGCGTGCCTCATCTTCGGGTAGCAAACCGCGTTGTACTTTCATTTTGTGCGCGGTTTGCCAAGTGCGACAGATCACTTCACCGACACGTCCCATCGCTTGTGAATCGGAAGAGATCATCGAAAATGCCCCCAAATCATGCAAAATATCTTCGGCAGCAATCGTCTCTTTGCGGATCCGCGAGTCAGCAAATGCCACATCTTCTGGGATATTGGGATCGAGATGGTGACACACCATCAACATATCGAGGTGTTCATCCACCGTATTAACGGTATAGGGACGAGTGGGATTGGTTGACGATGGCAGCACGTTCGCTTGCCCACAAGCCACAATAATATCAGGCGCGTGTCCACCGCCCGCCCCTTCAGTGTGATAGGTATGGATGGTGCGCCCTTTAAAAGCGGCTAAGGTATCTTCGACAAAGCCCGATTCATTTAACGTATCGGTATGAATGGCCACTTGCACATCGTACTGTTCCGCCACGGCCAAACAGTTGTCTATTGATGCTGGTGTAGTGCCCCAATCTTCATGCAGCTTTAAGCCACACGCGCCCGCTTGCAGTTGCTCCTCTAGGGCGGCAGGTAAACTTGCATTACCTTTGCCTAAAAAGCCAAAATTCATCGGCATCAAATCGGTGCTACGCAGCATCTGGGCTAAATACCATGCGCCCGGAGTACAGGTAGTGGCATTGGTTCCGGTAGCTGGTCCCGTACCGCCACCTAACATGGTGGTCGTGCCAGCCATCAAGGCTTCTTCAATTTGCTGTGGGCAGATAAAGTGAATGTGCGCATCAATCGCCCCCGCAGTGACAATATACCCTTCTCCGGCAATCACTTCGGTACTGGCGCCAATATTGATAGTCACGTTAGGTTGAATATCTGAGTTACCCGCTTTGCCGATCGCATGGATGTTACCATCTTTAATACCAATATCGGCTTTGACTATCCCCCAGTGATCTAAAATCAGCGCGTTGGTGATCACGCAATCAACCACTTCCGCTCGGCATTTTTGGCCTTGGCCCATACCATCACGGATCACCTTACCGCCGCCAAATTTCACTTCATCACCATAAGTGGTGTAATCATCTTCAACTTGAATCCACAGCTCAGTATCGGCCAGCCGAACTTTGTCGCCCGTGGTTGGGCCATACATATCGGCGTAGGCCGCCCGCGAGATTTGTGCCATGTTATGCTCCTTACACCTTACCCATTACTGCGGCGCGAAACCCATACACCACTTGGTCGCCAGCCAGTGCCACCAATTCGACATCACGGGTTTGCCCCGGCTCAAAACGAACCGCGGTCCCCGCCGCAATATTCAAACGCATACCTCGGGTTGCCGCGCGCTCAAAATCGAGGGCTGGATTGGTTTCAAAAAAATGGTAATGGCTGCCCACTTGGATCGGCCGATCACCATGATTCACCACCGAAATGCGCAAGGTATTACGCCCGACATTCAGTTCAATCGGATCGGACTGCAGTTGATACTCTCCCGGTTTCATTGCGCCTCCTATTGAATCGGATTGTGAACGGTGACCAGCTTGGTGCCATCCGGAAAGGTGGCTTCGACTTGCACCTGATCCAACAGCTCAGCAATACCGTCCATAACTAAGCTTTTGTTTAACCAGGTACGCCCTTCACTCATCAGTTGCGCGACACTTTTACCCTCGCGTGCGCCTTCCATAATCGCAGCGGCGATATAGGCACTCGCTTCTGGATAGTTGAGCTTGATGCCTTTGGCTAAGCGGCGTTCGGCCACTAAGGCTGCGGTAAACAACAGCAGCTTATCCTTGTCTCTTGGTGATAGTTCCATCGTATCCCTCTACAATCGCAGTAAATTAGGTATTCCAAATTCTCGGTGGACAAGCCGGCTTTGCCATCAGTTGAGGCCGTAACTGCTGCCAGCACGCTCTTAATTGTTGCTGTGCCTGCTGACTACAATCACCCAAATAGCGCACCACAATCACCCCCAAGCGATGAGTAACACTTAGCGTTGCTGATTCAAATAGCGAACTAAGCCTTAAGCTCGTCACCGCAGCTTCAGGGTCGGCCATTCCAAACATCAGCAAAGTGCCGGAGACCAAATGCTGATTAAAGCCACTCATGGCACGCAATAGTGGATCATCAGCCGCCAGATATTGCCGCTCAAGCAAGATCGGCTGATCGTGCAGGTAAATGGCTAAACGTTGCTCCACACTGCCGCTGACAAAAGGCTGCAAGCTTTTCGGGCGGCCAAGGCAAAATACATCCAACCCGACAAATTTAGACTCACCATACAAATTGATCCGAGTGGAAAGCAGGCCGTGCGCACCATCAAACACTATGGTTTCCATCGGTAACCATTCACAATCGGCGCTATGCACATCAATCTGCACTTGCTGGCGCTGCGTGCCGCCTTGACTATCAGCACGATAGATCTTGCCCGCCGATGGCGTGGTCAACAGCACATGGCTACCGGGCTGACAAGTGATGTCTATACGCAAATCATCACCGGAAACCAGCCCGCCGGGAGGGTGCAAAAGATACACATGGCACACCTCCTGTTCAGGATAAAAAGGGCGCTGTACACGTAGCGGGCCTTGGAAAGCCATTTGCGCCATGCGGGTTTGCTCACCATCATAATCAAATCCTAAGCGGATCTTAGCCGGCCAATGGCGCTCGGTTTGTGTGCTGAGGTCAAAGCGAGATCGTCTCATATCGCGCTATACCGTGAGATATTGTTTGACCAGCTCTGGGCTGAGTGCGGCCATTTCACCGCTTGCCACTTGGCGGCCACGGTCGAGCAGCGAGAAGCGATCCGCCACCTTTCGAGCAAAGGGTAACTTTTGCTCGACCAGCAGGACCGTTAAGCCAATCTCTTGATTTAAGCGACGGATAATGTCACCGATTTCAGCCACCACATTGGGCTGAATACCCTCGGTAGGCTCATCTAAGATCAACAGTTTGGGGTTAATCACCAAGGCGCGACCGATCGCTAATTGTTGCTGCTGCCCACCGGATAAATCCCCGCCGCGGCGGTGCAGCATTTGCTGCAACACGGGAAACAGCTCATAGATAAAATCGGGAATGTTTTTGCACTTATCGCCACGCACAGGCAGCCCAATCCGCAAATTTTCTTCAACACTCAGTAAAGGAAAAATTTGCCGACCTTGTGGCACATAGCCAATACCCAACGGTGCTCGTTGCTCGGCGCTCAAGCGGGTAATGTCTTGGCCTTGGTATTCAATTTGCCCGCTTTGGGTTGCCAATAGCCCCATCACACATTGCAACAAGGTGGTTTTGCCCACCCCATTGCGCCCCATCAGGCAGGTGCATTGCCCCTCTGGCACTTCTAAATCCAAATCCCATAAGGTATGACTTTGCCCGTAGAACTGATTTAATCCTTTAATGCTTAACATGCGGCGTCTCCCAAATAGACTTCAACCACTTTGGGGTTGCTCTGTACTTGATCCATGCTGCCTTCAGCCAATACTGAACCTTGATGGAGCACCGTCACCTGCGAGGCAATGGAACGCACAAAATCCATATCATGCTCGACCAGAATAATCGTTCGCTCACCAGCCAGACTGGTCAGCAGCTCTGCTGTACGGTCCATCTCTTGATGGGTCATTCCCGCCACAGGTTCATCGACCAAGAGCAGCTTCGGGTTTTGCATCAGTAACATGCCGATTTCTAACCACTGCTTTTGTCCATGGGACAATGCCCCTGCCAACAAGCCGCGCTGAGCCACTAAGCCAATTTGTTTAAGCACATAATCGATATAATCGATGTCTGAAGCCGAGAGCTTGGCAAACAAACTGGCTCGTACGGTTTTGGCTCCCGCCATTGCCAGCTCAAGGTTATGAAATACCGTTTGCTGTTCAAATACGGTCGGTTTTTGAAATTTACGGCCAATCCCAGCTTGGGCGATTTGTGGCTCGCTCAATTCGAGTAAATCAATATTCTGCCCAAACCATGCGCTACCGCTATCTGGGCGCGTTTTGCCGGTAATGATGTCCATCATGGTGGTTTTACCGGCACCATTGGGGCCGATAATGCAGCGCAATTCACCCTCGTTGATGTACAAATTCAAATTATTGATCGCTTTAAAGCCATCAAAACTGACGGTTAATCCTTCCAGATACAGCAAGCAACCATGCCCAACCGTCAACATCGGATTGACTTTAGGCACCAAGAAATCATAAACCCGCTCTCTATCGGTGATGGATCGGCTCAATGCTCTTAAGCTCATGCGCGTACCTCCTTGGCTTTGAATAGCCCAACCACCCCTTGTGGTAAAAACAGCGTAACCAGCACAAATAGGCTTCCCAAGCTAAACAACCACACTTCGGGCAATACTGCGGTCAAATAGGTTTTGGCATAATTGACCGCCAAGGCACCGACCACCGCACCGTATAAGGTGGCTCGTCCACCTAACGCAACCCACACCACCAATTCAATTGAGTTGAGTGGTGAGAATTCTGAGGGGTTGATAATGCCCACTTGGGGTACATACAAGGCACCAGCAATACCGGCCAATACGGCTGAAAAGCCGAAAATCGCCAGTTTGAAATTTTCCACTTTATAACCCGTAAACCGCGTGCGCGATTCCGCATCTCGGATCGCCAGTGCCACTCGCCCTAAGCGGCTGACTACGATAAAACGGCACGCAATATAGCCAAGCCCCAGCGCAAGACCAGACAGCACAAATAAGCTGATCCGAGTGGCGTTGGCTTGTAAATCAAAGCCGAGCAGATCTTTAAAATCGGTTAAGCCGTTATTGCCACCCAGCCCCATCTCATTGCGAAAAAAGGCCAGCATTAGTGCATAAGTCAAAGCCTGAGTAATGATCGACAAATACACCCCTGTCACTCGTGAGCGAAAAGCTAACCAGCCAAACACTAAGGCCAGCACTCCTGGCACAGTGACAATCATCAGCGCCGCAAACCAGAACTGGTCAAATCCGTGCCAAAACCAAGGCAACTGTTGCCAGTTTAAAAACACCATAAAATCCGGCAGTTCTGGGTGGCCGTAAATGCCACGCTCACCAATTTGGCGCATTAAATACATGCCCATGGCGTAACCACCCAAAGCAAAAAATGCCGCGTGACCTAAGCTCAAAATGCCGAGATAGCCCCACACCAGATCCACCGCCACCGCCAGTAAGGCGTAGGTCAAATATTTACCAATTAAGGTGATGGTGTAAGTAGAGATGTGTAGGACACTGTTTGAATCGACCAGCATATTCAATGCGGGAACCACACATAACGCGCTCGCCAAAACCAAGAGAAAGGTCATGGTCGAGCGATCCAATAACTTAGGTTGATAGACCATGCTTATCCCTCCGCGGAGCGCCCTTTTTGAGGAAACAGTCCTCGGGGCTTTTTCTGAATAAATAGAATGATGAACACCAGAACCAAGATCTTGGCCAATACCGCGCCCGCCCAAGGTTCTAAAATTTTGTTGGCAACCCCAAGCGACATTCCCGCCACCAGCGTGCCCCACAAATTGCCAACCCCGCCAAACACCACCACCATAAATGAGTCAATGATGTAAGCTTGACCTAAGTTGGGGCCAACGTTGGTTAACTGGCTTAACGCCACCCCAGCAATGCCGGCAATCCCCGAGCCTAAACCAAAGGTCATCGCATCGACCCACTCGGAACGCACGCCCATGGCACGAGCCATACTGCGATTTTGTGAGACTGCCCGCACCTCAATCCCTAAGCGGGTGTAGTTCAAAATCAGGTACAACAGGGCAAACACCATTAAACAAAATACAATGATGTATAATCGGTTTAACGTCAGACTAAGCAGCGGAGTGATTTCCAACACGCCTTGCATAAATTCGGGAGTGGCAACCGAGCGATTTAGTGGAGAAAACACACTGCGCACCGCTTGTTGCAAGATCAAACTGATCCCAAACGTGGCCAGTAGCGTTTCTAAAGGGCGACCATATAAAAACCGCATCACTCCTCGCTCAATCAGTACTCCGACTGCGGCGGAAACCACAAATGCCAATGGAATAGCAATCATGATGGATAATCCAATCTGCTCCGGCATTAGCGTTTGCACCACATAAGTGGTGTAGGCACCGAGCATGATCAGTTCACCATGCGCCATATTGATCACCCCCATTACCCCAAAGGTGATCGCCAGACCAATCGCGGCCAATACCAAAACTGATCCGAGGCTTAAACCAAAAAACAGCGTCTGCGCCAAATCCGCCACTTTTTCTCGTTGCTCAATCCGACTTAGCGCACCGCGTGCCGCATCATTCAAAGCGCTATCAGGATGTGCTTCAATAAACTGCTGCAAAGCATTGCGTGCCGCAGGCTGATAACTGGATTTCAGCGTATCCATCGCTTGCGCCAATCGTGTCGGATCACTGCTGTGCTGCAAATCGTAGATGGCTAACGCACTCAAGCCTAACGCTTTGACTTTGGGGTTGGTTTCTTGTGGCAAGTGACTTTGCACTAACGAGTAGCTGGCGTGATCCAGCGCGCCAATTAACTGGTTGAGCGCCTTAATTCGCCGCGCCGGATCAGGATGAGTAATACTCAACTGCGCAATCGCCGCTTTTAACTGACCGCGCAGACGGTTGTTGATCGCGACTTTTTTAATCGCGCTGCTCATCACCTGCCGCTCATCCGCGTCGCTGCCAAACAGTGGCTGAATGGTATAATCACTGCCTTGTTTAAGTTTAATCACGACCAAATCGGCGTTGGATTGCTCAACATACAATTCACCATTGAGCAGTTGGCTTAACACATCCACCGCACGTGGATCGCCACTGTGGAGCAGGCGATTGACCCCCGTTTCGATGTGATTAAATTTAAGCATCGCGATCGCTTGTAGCCCTTGCTCAAATTCAGAGCGGTTTTCAGCCTGAGCCAAACTGCTCATCAATAAAACAGTGATGCCGAGAACGCCCAAGCGAACCCCATCCCTGATGATGCGCGCGATAGCATAGATTCGCAAAATGAACACCATGAATAACCCTTTCTCACTCGGCTTATCTCTAAGCCTTATCGGTTCAATGTTGGCGGATGGTCACGGCGGAGAAGTGGGGCTTGCACCCCACTTATTGCCTTAACCACGCAACGAGGATTAATGACTCGATACCATTAATAACCCGCTAGTAGTTCTAACCCGCTAGTAGTTCTGCCCTGAGCATTTACCGGTTTTGACGTTGTAGTTACCGCAGCTCAGTGGCGCACGCCAATCTGAGATCAGGTCTTTGGAGCCGGGAAGATAGTCAGACCACTCATCGCCGACCACTAACCCTGTGGTTTCCCAAACGGTTTGCAACTGACCATCGGCTTGAATTTCACCGATCAGAACCGGTTTGGTGATGTGATGGTTTGGCATCATGGTTGAGTAACCACCAGAAAGGTTGGCCACCGATGTGCCGATCAGCGCATTTTGCACCGCGCTCGCCTCAGTAGTGCCTGCGGCTTCCACCGCTTTTACCCACATGTTGAAACCGATATAGGTGGCTTCCATCGGATCGTTGGTGACTCGTTTGTCATCCTTGATGAATTTACGCCAAGTTTGAATAAAGGTTTGGTTCGCTGGTGCCTCAACACTTTCAAAGTAGTTCCATGCCGCTAAGTGACCCACCAGAGGAGTGGTATCAATGCCTGACAGCTCTTCTTCACCCACCGAAAAAGCAATCACCGGAATGTGCTCGGCGCTAATCCCTTGGTTACCCAATTCTTTATAGAATGGGACGTTAGCATCACCATTAATGGTGGAAACCACTGCGGTCTTTTTACCGGCTGAGCCAAATTTCTTAATATCGGCGACGATTGACTGCCAATCCGAATGACCAAATGGCGTGTAGTTGATCATGATGTCGGAAGGCGCGACGCCTTGCTCCAGTAAATAGGCTTCTAAAATTTTATTGGTGGTACGCGGGTAAACATAGTCGGTACCAGCCAGCACCCAGCGTTGCACACCTTGATCAATTAAGTAATTGACTGCCGGAATCGCTTGTTGGTTTGGTGCAGCTCCGGTGTAAAACACGTTTTTCGATGACTCTTCGCCTTCGTATTGCACCGGGTAAAACAAAATACTGTTCAGCTCTTCAAATACCGGCAGAACCGATTTGCGCGAAACGGAAGTCCAACAACCAAAGACTGCGGCGACTTGCTCTTTGGCAATCAGCTCACGCGCTTTTTCCGCAAACAGCGGCCAGTTGGAGGCAGGATCCACCACCACTGGCTGTAATTTTTTACCCAGTAAACCGCCTTTTTTGTTTTGCTCATCGATCAGCATCAGCATGGTATCTTTAAGCGTGGTTTCACTGATCGCCATGGTGCCGGACAATGAGTGCAACACTCCGACTTTAATGGTATCAGCGGCGAGTGCCGACGTACTGAACAGTGCACTACTGAGTAATGAGGTACTGATTAGTGGCGCGGTCAATACCGCACTAGCGAGGAATTTCCGTATCATTTTTCACCTTCCCTTGACGAATAAATGGTCCGAACTTACACCTCCAATCGCCGCGAGCCTCGCGGGTATCAAAAGCAAGTTCGCCCCAAGTATCAGAGAAATAGCCCGGCAACGATATGCGCACATTGCGCATCCGTCCTACGTCAAACAACGCATATTCGATGCAAAAAATTCGCGCTATACTCGCGCGGGCGTGTTAAACCGCATGCGATCGCCCCGGCCATCATTGCTCGCGGCGTCCAATGCTTGTGGTAACATAGCGAGCTCTGCAAGGAATGCAGAGCGCTGCATAAAGGATGAAGAGAAAGGCTATGCCGAAAGTTCCTATAACGCGCCGGCGTTATAACACCCTGGTGGGTAATGAGTTACTGGAAGATTTTGCCCTGCGTTTTACCGCCAAGCGCGCAAGAAAATGGTCGCTTGGCTGGGTCGCTAACACCGCCTTAGGCATTGTCTCGTTTCTGGTATTAGAAGCGCTCGGCGCAACCATCACCCTTAATTACGGTGTCACTAACTCACTATGGGCAATTGCTGGGGTCTCGCTGGTGGTGATCTTCAGCGGCGCTCCGATCTGTTATTACGCGGCCAAATATGGGGTGGATATTGATCTGCTCAGCCGCGGGGCGGGTTTTGGTTATATTGGTTCGACTATCGTCTCACTGATTTATGCCTCTTTTACGTTCATTTTTTTCGCACTCGAAGCGGCAATTATGGCTATGGCTCTCGAACTGCTGTTGGCGATCCCACTGTGGTGCGGCTACCTGATCAGCGCCGTGATCGTAATCCCGCTAGTAACTTTAGGCATTGCCAATATCGGCCGCTTGCAAATGTGGTCACAACCGCTGTGGCTGTTACTGCAACTGGCGCCACTATGGTTTGTCTTCAGCCACCCCAATACTCAGATTGACCAGTGGCTCGCTTACGGCGGCTTAGATCAACATGCTGCTCAATTTGACTGGTTACTGTTTGGGGCTGCCTCAGCGGTGTTACTGGCCGTGGTGGCACAAATTGGCGAACAGGTTGATTTTCTGAGGTTTTTACCAGAAAAAACCGCAGCGACATCCTCTCGCTGGTGGGCTGCAATGCTGATCGGGGGGCCCGGCTGGATGCTATTCGGTGCATTAAAAATAGCCCTCGGCAGTTTGTTGGCTTGGCTGGCGATCCAACAAGGTATCGCGCCCGATCTCGCCAAAGATCCCGCGCATATGTACGTGAATGTGTTTGGCTATATGACCGACAACACTCAATTAGCCCTGATTGGCGCAGGAGTGTTCGTGATCATTTCCCAACTAAAAATTAACCTTGCGAATGCCTACGCTGGTTCACTGGCTTGGTCGAATTTCTTCTCACGCCTGACTCACCACCACCCCGGACGCGTAGTGTGGATGCTGTTTAATGTTCTGATTGCGCTACTGCTGATGCAACTTGGGGTGTATCGCTTGATTGAACAAACCCTGCAAATCTATTCGGTGCTGGTATTGTCTTGGGTAGGCTGCCTAGTCGCTGATTTAGTGATTAACAAACCGTTGGGACTTAGCCCAGCGCATATTGAATTTAAACGATCCAAACTGTATGACCTCAACCCTGTCGGCCTCGGCTCAATGTTAATTGCCTCTCTATTTGGTTTATCAGCACATTTTGGGCTTTATAACGAAATGCTCAAAGCATTGGCTTCATACCTTGCTTTTGCGATCCCGCTACTCACCGCGCCACTGATTGCCCTTGCCACGCGTAGCCAATATTACTTAGTCGCCGACCATACGCCAGCCAAGTCCAACGCCGAACAGCGCTGCGTAGTCTGTGAGCACCCCTTTGAAACGGAAGATATGGCACACTGTCCCGCCTATCAAGGCGATATCTGTTCACTTTGCTGCTCGCTTGATGTCCGTTGTCATGATCAATGCCGCCCGCAAGCCACACTCGGCGCGCAGGTTAAACAGGCGTTAAAACCTTACTTGCCGATAACTTGGGTCAATCAGCTCTCTTCTTCGCTAAGCCAATTTATCATCGTGATGACCATCATGAGCCTAGCGATTGGCATTATTTTAGCGCTAGCCTACAGTCAAGTACCGAGCTTAGATCCAACCAAAATGAATTCGCTCTCGCTCAGTTTATATAAAGCGTTCGCTTTACTGCTGATCCCGACCGGCATCATCAGCTGGCTGTTGGTGCTAGCCAAAAGCAACCGCCACCTTGCGATGCAAGAGCTGCAAACCCATAGCGAATTGCTATCGGATGAGATCAGCGCGCATCAGCAAACCTCACAACAGTTGGTACGCGCCAAGAAAAAGGCCGAACATGCCAATGATGCGAAAAGTCGCTATCTCGCCGGACTCAGCCATGAATTAAGAACACCATTGAACGTACTATTGGGCTATGCCCAGTTACTCAGCCACGATCCAGAACTCAGCCCACAAAAGCGTCAATATGCTGCAACACTAGAGAGAAATGGCAAGCATCTTGGCGATTTACTGGAAAGCTTGCTGGAGATTTCTAAAATTGAAGCCGGCCGCTTAGAGCTGCAGCGGGAGACCTTTAATCTTCACGTCTTGTTACAACAGTTGGTCGACATGTTTCGTTTGCAAGCCGAGCACAAAAAACTCCGTTTTCAATTCTATGCGGCCAGCCATCTGCCAGTCTTTATCAGTGGCGATCAACAGCGGCTAAGACAAATTTTGATCAATATGCTGACCAATGCGGTGAAATACACCGCTGAAGGATCAATCGATTTTTCCGTCACCTACCGCAATCAGGTGGCACGTTTTAGCGTCAAAGATACCGGCATTGGCATTAGCGCCCAAGATCAGTTGCTGATTTTCCGTCCTTTTGAGCGCATTCAATCCGAGCAAACCAAGCATGTGAGTGGTACCGGATTAGGGCTGACCATCTCTAATGCCTTAGCTGAGTTAATGGGCGGTGAAATTGAGTGCGTGAGTGAAATCGGCCAAGGCAGCAACTTCACCCTGAAAATGATGCTGTCTGAAGTGTATGACCACATCGAACCCGCCGAGTTAATCCATAGTGATGTCATCGGTTATCAGGGCGCGCGAAAAACACTGTTGGTGGTCGATGACCTCGCGGATCAGCGTACCTTAATCAGCCATATTTTAAGCCCACTTGGGTTTACTATTCTGCAAGCCGACTCAGCCGAAGCGGCATTAGCCGTTGCGGCCAAGCAGGCCATCGACCTATTTATGTTAGATATTTTTATGCCCAGAATGAATGGCTGGCAGTTAGCAATAAAGTTAAGACAGCAGCATTATCAGCAGCCGATCTTAATGCTCTCGGCCAATATTCAAGAGTTGGAAACTAATCATCAGCTCTGCCGCTATCACAATGGTTATCTGACCAAACCGGTAGCGTTACCGTTACTGCTTGGCAAACTGAGCCAGTTGCTGCAGATTGATTGGATTTATCAACCGCCAAGCGCAAGCTCTGCAGCGCAGCCCGATGTCCGCTATCCCGATCAAGCGGAGCTTCATCAACTGAAAAGCTACGCAGAGATTGGCTTTATGTCGGCGTTCAGTGAGCGACTTGACCACTTAGAGCGTAATGGTCATCAAGGCAGCCAATTTATCACCACAATGCGAGAGCAAGCACGCCAGTGCCGTTTTGCTCACATCGTCGAACAGATTAATGGATTAATCGATTCATGAACGGTTTCTTAGCAAAAAACATCATCGCCTTAGTGGTCGATGACTCACCAGAATCATTAGGCATGCTCAATGCTAGCCTGAATCAAGCTGGTCTTAGCGTACTGGTCGCACTCGATGGCTATCAAGCGCTGTCGATTATCGAAAAAATTCAGCCCGATATTATTTTGTTAGATGCGGTGATGCCAAAATTAGATGGTTTTGAGACTTGCTTGCGATTAAAGGAAAAACTGCCCGCCACACCGATCATTTTTATGACTGGCCTCAATGACTCCCAACATGTGATTAAAGGCTTTGAGGCTGGTGGGGTCGACTACATCACCAAACCTGTGGTGCCAGCGGAGGTACTCGCGCGCATTCGGGTACATAGCCACAACGCGCAAGTGGCAAAATCGGCACAAGCGGCGCTCGATTATGCCGGCCAATTTCTGTGCTGCGTATCTTCGCATGGCGACTTAGCGTGGGCCACCCCACAGGCGCAAAAACTGTTGTGTGAGAGCAATCACTGCGCTGACAGTGCCTACCATCTCACCGAAACTTGGGCATGCCTACAAACCGACATTGCGCAGTGGCTTAACCAGAGTGACAGCACAACACCGCTAATACTGACTCAATTTGACTCGCCGCTTGCTGCAAGCTTGGCCGGAAATTATGACCACAGCCATCAATTGATCCGGATCCAGTTGCCGAAACAAGCCGGGACGGCAGAAGATTTACGCGTGGAGTTTAATCTGACCAAACGTGAATCCGAAGTGCTGTATTGGATCTGTTTTGGCAAAACCAACTGGGAAATTGCCCAAATACTTGCGATGAGTCCACGCACCGTTAATAAGCATCTCGAACAGATCTATAAAAAGCTCGCGGTCGATAACCGCACCTCGGCCGCCAGCATGTCAGTACGCGTGTTAGAGAAAGCGTAACAATGAGTTAATAAATTAACTTCTACTTACGATTAGCTGCACAACACTCTCAAGTATCCGCTGTGACACATGCTCCCGTTTTTTGTCCCGATCACAGCGTTATGTGTCCTTTAAGCCACTTTTAGCGGCTGGTCAATCACTTAAAATAAGCACCACTGAACTCATCCTGTGCCTATTAGGAGCAATACTATGAAATTAACCACCTTACTCAGTTGTGTCGTTTTAACTTGTGCCACTTTCAGCATGTCAACATTTGCTGCTGACAGCTACCAACATCTACGTAGTGCCACAGGTAAGCTGCGCATTGCCAATAAAACTTTTTTAATTGACCCTATGCTAGCCAATAAAGGGGCATATCCTGGGTTTGAAGGCACACACAATAGTCAATTACGCAATCCATTAACAGAACTGCCTCTGACTGTTGAGAAAATTTATCATGATGTCGATGGTGTGATTGTAACCCATACCCACCTTGATCACTGGGATACCGCCGCCCAAGATAAGTTACCAAAAACAATGCTGATCATTACGCAGCATGAGCAAGATGCCCAGTTGATCCGCGCTCAAGGGTTTAACAACGTACAAATACTGAAAGATACTCTGCAAGTAGATAATGTGACATTGGTGAAAACGCACGGTGCACATGGCACTGCGGAAATGTACGCCACACCACTAGGAGAAATGTTAGGGGAAGCCATGGGCGTGGTTTTTAAAGCCGAAGGCCATCCGACAACTTATTTGGTAGGAGATACAGTATGGACCGCCGATGTTAATAAAGCGATCCTCAAACATCAGCCTCAGGTGCTAATTGTCAATACTGGTGATGCGCGCACGCTCGCGTTCCCAGATGATGGCATCATTATGAGCAAGCAAGATGTCCGCCGAGCTTACTCTATGCTGCCAGAGGCAAAAATTATCACAGTGCATATGGATGCTGTAAATCACATGACAGTGACCAGTGATGATATGCGTGCTTATGTCACTGAAAACAAACTAAGTGATCGCGTTCTTGTTCCTCAGCAAGGTGATATTATTAAGTTCTAACCCCACAAATTAACTACAGGGCTATATTCATTATTGCCCTGTTTTTTTGGATTTCATTATTATGTCTTTTATCACCGAGCACGCGCCCCCGCAGGTCAGCGTGGTGGTATTTAATCACTTTAGTCCCTTTCATATTTCGGTTCCAAGCTTAGTCTTTGGCCCAGAAACATTGAACCAAACCCTATTTAATCTGCAGTTGGTTGCTGGTGAAGAAGGGCCACTTCAATGCAATCTTGGTATTGAGATCCATACTCAAGCCACATTAGCCGCTCTTGAGCACAGCGACATCATCATTATTCCATATTGGCGAGCCGTTGATGAGCAGCCCAATCCAGCACTGCTAACTGCCTTACGCCGTGCACATGCTCGCGGAGCATTAGTGGCGGGCTTGTGCCTTGGCGGATATGTACTGGCTTATGCTGGACTATTAGCGGGTAAGCGTGCGGCGACGCATTGGGAATTGGAACAAGATTTTACCCAACGTTTTGCGGATACCAGACTTGATACCAATGCACTGTATGTAGAAGATGAAGGCGTAATCACTTCAGCAGGAACTGCGGCAAGTATTGATTGCTGCTTATACATTTTCCGTAAATATTACAGCAGCACCATCGCCAACCGCCTCGCCAGACGAATGGTAGTGGCTCCGTATCGAGCAGGGGGGCAAGCGCAGTTTATTGATCAGCCGATTCCGGTAACCACTTCAGATTCACGAATCAACCAATTAATGGAGACTATCCACTCTCAGCTTGATCAAAAATACAACTTAGATGAATTAGCTAATTCGATCGCGATGACTCGCCGTACCTTCACGCGCAAATTTCATAAGGCTACCGGCATGGCGTTTGGCGAGTGGCTGGCAAGCGAGCGGCTCAATTTAGCACAAGATCTGCTGGAATCGACCGACTTATCATTAGAACAAATTGTCGCCAAAACCGGCTTCAGCTCAGCCATGCTACTGCGCGAAAAATTTAAACAGCGCTATGACGTAACTCCCAATCAGTGGCGAAAATCATTTAATCAATCGAGTGAAGAGCTAAAGACAAGTAGCAAGCTCCACCGTTTACCTACCTCTTACTAACTCCTCGAGTGAAAGAAATTCTCCCACTCGAAGTGCAGCAGTGTTAGCGATCGTTAGCGACCTACAATTCCAGCAGTGACTAAGGGATATATCGCCAGACTCGCTCAGCCAACAGCATAAAGAAGCTTAAGTTCTAAAGCATTGCAAATACTGACTCAGTTCGGCGGACATATCGGTTAATTGACCGCAGGCTTGATAAGCCATTTTTTCATTTTGGCTCATATTGGCGACGATCTGATTCAGCTCGGTCATGGTGTCATTGACGGAACTGATCACTTGCGTTTGTTGAGTGACCAGATCTGAAACGCTCAAATTGTGGTTAAGGATATGGTCGATGGCTAAGGTCATCTCATCGAGCAGTGCGACCACGGTCGCCGAACTCGCTTCTGAGCTATGACAGTTGTGCTGGGTCGATGCCATTTTTTGATGGATCGTGCGAGTAGTCTGGGTAAATTGGGTTAACAGATCATCGATTTGAGTAGTACAAGAGCCGGTGCGGGCAGCAAGGGTTCTGACCTCTTCCGCTACGACCGCAAAACCGCGGCCGCTTTCCCCGGCCCGCGCCGCTTCAATCGCGGCATTTAACGCCAATAAGTTAGTTTGATCGGCAATTTGTTTAATGGTGTGCAAAATATCACTAATCGCTTGCGAATCTCGAGTAATTTGCTGCACTTGATCGGCCATGGCTTGTACATCTTGAACAAGAGTATCCATACTACCGGATGCGGTGCGCCCAGCCTGCGCGGATTGATTCATCTGCTGTTTAACGCTCTGCACAAACTCCGCCGCTTGCACACTGCTGTGCTGCGCCTGATTAGACAGTAAAGTAACACTGTGCATGGCTTTAACAATATCCTGCGTTTGATCACTGTGTTGCTCAGCAGACAACATATTATTTTTTGCTTGATCATTTAATTGCACGATAAACGGTGCGATCTGCAAGTTAGTGCGTTTAATTTGGACAAATATCTCTTGAATTTGTCCCATAAAATGATTGATCGCTTGCGATATTTGCCCTAACTCATCTCGGCTATGCACCGTTAAACGTTGCGTTAAATCCGCCTCTCCAGCTGTTAAGCCTTGGACTAAATTTCTCAGCCGTTCAACTGGACGCAATAATAATTGCAGTACTAGACTACTTAATAGCAACATAACTAGAGCGCAACTCATTAAATAAATATTTATTTTTGTATTAATCCGTGTCGTTTGCTCAGCAATAAATTGTTGATCAATATAACTGATGAGTTGCCAACCCCGATTGCCGATGCTTAGGTTACGATGGGATTGCTGCAAATTTGCCACGGCGGGTTTATTACTATAAATCATCACGCCATTTTCTGCGATCAATTCAAAATAGGTTCCCTCGCGGGAAAATTTTTCAATTAAAGATCCGAGCGCATGCAGATCCAATACAAAAAAATCGACGATATTCTTTTTCTTACGCGACAAGGTTAAGCTTAATTGCTCGGCCTGCTGTACCACCTCTCCGACCTGCAACCCTTCTGGATGTGCATGAGCGAATTGAATGTATTGCTGCGCCTGTTCATCAGCCATACTGCCTTCATCACTCAGCGCCATTCTATTCATAACTTTAACCACACGAGCAAAATCCAGTTTATCTTTGGTCGATTTGATGTGCATAATTCCAAATTCAATACTATCCACCAAATTCAATTTGCCCTGTAGATATTCATTAATGTTATCTTCAATTAATGACACATCTTTCGCGATATCTTGCATTGATGATTGATAAATATAATCATTAATCACACTTTTAACACTAATAAAAGACACCGCGATAGTGGCTACGATTGTTGTCATCATCAATATTAATATTTTATTTTTGAATGCAAATAGATTCATATATAACCTGTGGGCAGCTGAATTGTGGCAATGATGAGAAAAATGTAAGCTAATTGAATAATGACATTAAATAGATGACAGGGTGATAATTATAAATAACGATCATTTAATTACGTGAAATTTTAAAAGGGCAGCAAATATGCTGCCCAAAATTTCGTTTTACCACCAAGCTTCTATTTGTACGCCAAATTTAATATCGTCTTGATCACGACCATCATTAAATGACTTTTCTTCATTATCTTTTAGATAACTGGCATACAGACGCATCTCTGGACGCACAAACAGGTACTCACCAGCACTCAACACTTGTGCTACAGTGAATTTTTGCCCGCCCGATTTATCTTCATGGCCAGAGTCCCACGTTTTGGTTTGCGTATAGTAGCCAAGCTCAAGCACGGTTTTATTATGCTTAGACCAGGCATACTGCGGACGAATCACTGCTGAAAAGAGTTCTTCATCTTTCAGCCAATCGCCATGTTTTTCGGCATAACCATAAGTCAGCACATGGTTAAAGGAGATTTTTTCACTGAGTGTAAAATCACCGGTATTGATGATGCGATAACCTTTGGCACTGTTGACATCACCACTCCAAAGATCAAACCAGCCGCCACCTTGCGAGATCATATTCTGCGCTAGACCACTGTCAGCGTATTGCAATACGGTTTTGTTGTAACCTTGAGCAAAGCTTTGACTCAACATGGCAGTTAGCATCAGACCATTATCAACATTACTGCCGTTTTCCTTTTGTTTATCAGTAGGGTTAGCTAACGCGTAATCAATACCAATTTCAGTCCAAGCGCCTTGCCATGGGGAAAAACCAGCATAACGAATATCCAAGTAATTAATATTTAGCGGATCTCCTTTGTGAGGTCCATTTAATGCGCCATCTTTATCTCCGCGGACAATCGCGGCGGATAATGCACCTGAGCCAAGATTTAGCCCTTCGACACCAAAACCATAGCCGGAAATATTCCAATATTTGGTATCAATAATGTGCAGATCGTGGCGTTGATAAAACCGCTTACCCGCCCAAATCGTGGCTTCTGGCGCGGCAGGAATAAAGCCTTTGGCCTGCAAATTAAGCTGTTTGATAGAAAAATCTGAATCTTCTAATTCCAGTTCTCCATCAGCCGACATGGCAAACATGCTTTCAAAGTAAAAGCTTTTGCCCTCTTCTTGATACAGCTCTTGCCCTAAGCCGATTTCCGAATAGGTATCAAATTCATTACCTAAACGACCTAATTTGCTCTTAGCCAGCTCATCCCCACCTTTGACACCACCACCATTATTGGAGATGCCAAGACCGGAACGTACATAGCCAGTAAAGTCCACCGCCTGGACAGGTAGAGTCGATAAAGCAGCGAGAATAGCAGGAACCAGAGGTTTTAAGTTCATCTTCATCAATATGTCCTTAATTTTTCAGTTTTTATTGTTGTCGCCCAATACAGGCGCTTCCTTATGTTTCGCCGTTACTATAGCGAAGATCATGGTTCAGAAATTATAAATAGCTCACACTTGTGTAAACGTTACCACCAATAATTAAGAAGATGATGATTCTGCTAAATTGATCACAAAATCATCACGGTATAAGCCCATGCTCAGCCAATAAAAAAGCCGACTCATTGCTGAGTCGGCCAGATGTTAATAAAAGCGATATGTCTAGCGCTGCAATACACAAACACCATACGCAGCTAGCGATAATACGTCATCCACTTTGCTACCTGATGCCATATTTATCAATACTTCACCATGTAAATCCACCTCAACCGGATACGGATTGAAATTCATCACAAACAGATATCGACCTTGCTGATTATACCGCTCAGTGACCGAGACTCCGGATGGTAAATCCACATTCAAGCAAGGAGTGATTTGGTGACGCTGAGCAATAGCTCGGTAGAAATCCTGGTGGAAACGTAGATCATTTCTGGAGGCAATATAGTACGCAGAACCCGAACCATACTGATGCTGAGTCACCGCCGGCGTAGCAGCAAAAAAGTCACTGCCGTAACTGGCTAGTGCCTGAGCCGTTTCCAAGTGGATCCGCTCACATAGGTGATGAGCTTGATAAGTGCCGTGCAAACCAAACGCTGTCGAGTCATCCGCGACCACAGCGACTCGCTCTTCATCGTATAAAGAATCGATCTCTTCTGCCCAGATCCCAAGCGTTCGCCGCAGCGGGCTATTTTCACCACCTGGGAAACCGCCCAAGAAACACAGATCGTGCTGATCAACAATCCCGCTCCAATAAGTAGCCACTAACACTCCACCTTGTTGCACAAACTGCTCCAAGCGCTCCGCGACACCGGGTTTAATCAAATACAGCATGGGAGCGACAATCACTTTATAAGGTGAAAAATCGCTCAACTGTTCGATAATGTCACAGTTAATACCCTGCTCCCAAAAACCACGGTAATGTTGGTTCACGGTATGCTCATAATTGAGCCCTTGGTTACGAGGGCCTTGCGCATCATCCATCGCCCAGCGACTTTCCCAATCAAAGATAATCGCCACTTGTGCTGCAGTGCGACTGCCGGCTAATGACGAGTGCTGTGCAAGCCATGCGCCAACTTGGGTCACCTCTTTGCCAACGCGCGTATCCACATGACCAACATGGTCAACCACAGCGCCGTGGAATTTTTCCGATGAGCCACGGCTTTTACGCCACTGAAAATATTGTACCGAATCCGAACCGTGCGCCACCGCCTGAATTGAGGAGAGCAGATGCATACCCGGCTTTTTCAACTTGGTGATCGGCTGCCAGTTCGTTTGGCTTGGGGTGGATTCCATCAATAAGAACGGTTGCTGTTTCAAGGTTCTCATCAAGTCGTGATACATCGCGGTATAACATGCCAAAGCTAAATCATCGGCTCCTTTGTGCCATAGCGGATAGCTATCCCAGGATGCAATATCAATCACTTTACTCAACTTCCAATAGTCGTAGTCGTAAAAGTATTCCATCAGATTTGCCGTGACCGGTAAGTGTGGATTCACCGCCTTAAGGGGCTTAATTTCTTGTAAGCAGAAATCGGTCACTTGCTCGGTGACA
Organism: Vibrio misgurnus; assembly: GCF_029635775.1. NCBI lineage: Bacteria > Pseudomonadati > Pseudomonadota > Gammaproteobacteria > Vibrionales > Vibrionaceae > Vibrio > Vibrio misgurnus. The sequence goes on from NZ_CP113241.1 coordinate 1,479,802, forward strand.
AAACGTTTCCAGTCTAAATTTTGCCCGTGAACCGCACTTTCCCCAATCGGTGATGGCGACTCTAACTGATCCCAATTTTGATAGGTGTGGCTCCAAAACTTACTCCACCATTTCTGATTCAGCTCATCTAAGCTGGTGTAGCGCTGTTGCAACCATTCACGAAAAGCGTTCTGGCAATCGGCACAGTGGCAATCGCCACCATATTCATTGGAGATATGCCAACCAATCACCGCCGGGTGGTTGGAATAACGCTCGGCTAATTGGGTATTGATAATTCGTACTTTTTCGCGATATTGCGGCGAGGTATAGCAGTGATTATGACGCCCGCCATGCAATTGTTTGACTCGCGCAGCATTAACTCGCAGCACGCTAGGATAGCGCTGCGATAACCAGGCAGGACGTGCGCCACTTGGGGTAGCCAGCAACACATGAATGTGATTACGCGCTAAACGATCGAGTACATCATCAAGCCAAGCAAAATCAAACACGCCTTCTTGTGGCTCTAAGCTCGCCCAGCTAAAGATCCCAACCGACATCACATTACACTGGGTCTGGCGCATCAATTCGATATCTTTTTCCAGAATATCAGGACGATCCAACCACTGCTCAGGGTTATAATCCGCCCCATGCAGTAGTTGGCCAACTTTAGGCAAAATAGGTGCAAAATTTCCCATAACGACAACTCCTAACGTCATGCTTTACTGTTTTTTGAACACATTCATTGAAGGAAGCACATTGCCTTCAAAATCAAACAGAGCTTGGTTATCCCAAGAGTTCCCTTCTTGCCAAATGTCATTGGTGTATTCCATACCGGCTTGAGTAGCCCAAGTAGCATGCTCTACCGGTAACCACGCTGGTTCCCAATAGAAAATGCCAATGCCTTTACCCTCTGGTGCGGCATTAACTAATTCCATCATATCTTTCAAAAACTGAGCTTGGCCAACCACACTCACCGGATAGCCTTCTGCTGGCTCAGCACCGGTATAAGCATTTTCTAAACTATCGCCATTGGCAGTGGTATAAGCGTAAGAGGTTTCAGCAATCACCACCGGTTTGCCATAACGGGCAATCACATCAGCAATGTTCTCTTTTACCTGCTGCATTGGACCGTGCCAGAATGGGTAATAAGACATACCAATAATGTCGAACTCGACGTTACGCTGAGTGATTTCATCAAACCACCAACGGAATGCACCATTGTCTCCAGCTTTGGCGAGATGCAGCATGATTTCCACCTGTTCATCTTCTTTATATGCCCCTTTCACCGCTTTAATGCCAGCTTTTAGAAGCTCAGCTAAGCGATCAAACTCACGGCCATCGCCACCCCAACTTTTACCTTCCGGCCACAGCATGCCACTATTGAGTTCATTGCCCACTTGCACCATCTCAGGCATCACTCCCGCATCACGGTGCGCTTGCATCACCTCGGCGGTGTAGCTACCTACTTCAGCAACCAACTGATCAAAGTTGAGTGTTTCCCACCCTTTCGGTTTGACCTGTTTACCGGGATCGGTCCAGAAATCACTGTAATGAATATCGAGCAAATATTTCATGCCGTGCTCATGGGCACGCTTACCCATGGCAATGGCTCGTTGCAATGTGGAATTACCACCACCATAGGCAACGCCTGATTCACTTTGTGGATTCACCCACACACGCATTCTCAAATAGTTAATGCCATGTGCTTGCATGATTGCAATCGGATCTTGCTGCTGATGATCTTGATAATATTTTCCACCTAATGCTTCGACTTCAGGGATCATCGACACATCCATGCCTTTAATAAAATTATTGGCAACCTGAGCCGGAATAATCACCGAGGATGAACTATTGGTGTCTGATTCTACTTTCCCAGACTGGCATCCAGCGATTAATAGTGAACTACTCAGGACGGCAGCTAATGTCATTTTGTAGGTTACATTCATTTTTTTATCCTTTTGTACTACCTGCGGTTAAACCAGAAACAAAATACTTTTGTAGTGATAGATAAAGTATTGCTACTGGAATAGAGATTAATACTGCACCAGCCGCGTAGGTGGTGTAACTCGCGCCCATTTTCTCGACAACCAAGTTATATAAACCAATCGGCAGTGTGTAATTTTCTGGCGTACGTAAAATCGTGGTAGCCAGAATAAAGTCGCCCAATGGGCCGGTGAATGAAAACAGAGCAACTACTGCGATAATCGGTTTTGAAATAGGCATGATGATTTCAATAAAAATTCGGAAATTACCGGCACCATCCATGCGGGCTGATTCATCGAGATCTTTAGGGATCGCATCTAAATAACCTTTCATTAAATAGGTATTCATCGGGATCATTCCTCCGACATATACCAAGACCAGTGCAATATGGCTATTAATCAAGCCGAGCATTTGCGCTAATACAAAAATCGCGATCAAAGCTGAGAACTGCGGCACCATCTGTAATAATAGAAATAGGATCAAGCTATTATTACGTCCCTTAAAACGAAAACGAGAGAAAGCATAACCAGTACAACAGACACTAATCAGTGTTAACACCATGGTCATCACACTAATTTTCAAACTATTCCAATACCAAGTTAAGTAAGAAACTTTATTGTTTTCAAACAAAGTTAAATAATGACTCCAAGTTGGATTATCCGGAAAAATCGAATCACCCATAATACTATTACCAGGATAGAATGAGGCACCGACCGTCCATAACAATGGATAGATAATAATGATACTAACAATAGCAATTAGTATATAACTAAGCGTTAGCCTGATAGCATTACTTCTTTTAATACTCATTTTCAGCGCCTCTAATTGGTATCTTTAAATGAATTGGTCATGCGGAATTGCCATAGTGCAATACCTACCACAAAGATTGAGAGTAACAAGGTTATGGCGGCCGCAATAGAATATTGTGATGAAGACATCGTTAACTTGTAAATCCAAGACACTAAGATATCAGTACCGCCAGCATTACTGCCGATCACCGCTGGCCCACCATTATTAAACAAATAGATAATATTAAAATTATTAAAGTTAAAGGTGTATTGAGTGATCAAAATCGGCGCAATCGAGAACAGCACCAATGGAATGGTAATGGTCTTCATTTGCTGAAATTTACTTGCGCCATCAATAGTTGCCGCTTCATACAGATCATTCGGGATCGCTTGTAACACCCCAGTGGTCATAGCAAATACAAATGGAAAACCTAGCCAAGTTTGGATCAGGATTAATGCCGTCTTGGTCCAAAATGGGTCCGTGAGCCAAGGTTTAGGGTCAATACCAAAGAAATCTAATATGACGTTATTGATCACGCCAAACGTTTCATTAAACATTCCGGTAAAAATAAGGATCGTCACAAAGCCAGGAACGGCCCAAGGTAAAATAAAGATGGTTCTAATTAATGGTTTAAATTTTAAATCTTTCTGATTGACTAAAATCGCTAGCAGCACCCCGACCGTACACTGTAATGTGGTCGCCAGTAAGGTCCAGATCACCGTCCACTGTAATACATCAAAAAATGTATTACGCCATAAATTAATTTGAAAAATATTAATAAAGTTCTTCAAACCGACCCAATCGACCAGTTTGGCTGGTGGTGAGTTATATAAATTATAGTTAGTAAAACCAATCGCAAAACCAAATACGATCGGGAAAACCACCACAAACACCAACAAAATAAATGCCGGAGTCACCATTAAATAAGGAAAACCCGATTCGATGATGGTCCGATATTGACGACGAATAGAGTGTAACTCTCGACCTTGATCACGCAGTTTACCGTTAGTATAAGCATCGTATAACGATAAACTATAAACGCCAATACCAAACACCGATACAATAAGTGAGATGATACCTTCCGCTAGCAAGAACACGGAATTATCTTCAGGTAATGATTCACCCAAAGTAAACAAACCCCAGTAGCCCTCTTTTAAAAAGTCATAAAATACGCCATAAAAACTCAATAAAAAAACAAAAAACATGGCGGATTTAGCAAACTGTCGATTATAAAGCTGCCCTAACCCTGGAATGATCGATAACCATAACGCTATAACTCGGTGCTGAGTTTTATATTGGATATCACTTGGTGATATATCTGAAGATAAAATAGACATAATTCACATCCTGAACACAACGACAAATGCCAGCCCGAATACGGGCTGGCTAAAAAACTTACAATCCCATCATTGCGTGGTTAGCTTCGATTTGCATCTTAATTGCTTCCACTGCACTATCTAATGCTTGTTTTGGCGCTTGTTTGCCCGTTGCGATCAGCTGTAATGCACTATTAGCAGGCCCCCAGACTTCATTCATTTCTGGAATAGATGGCATCGGGGTAGCAAATTCTGCTTGCATAGCAACTGCGCGTGCACCTTCATTATTTTTAATGATTGGATCATCGATTAATGCTTTCACCGCAGGTACTTCACCGGTTAACTCAAAGCGCTGCTTGGAATTCTCATAATTATTGATGAATTCAATATACTTTTGCGCCAAATCTTTATTTTTTGAGTACGTTGAAATGCTGTAGCTTTTTACGCCCATAAATGATCCCATATGCTCTCCATTCGGTAATAGAGGCAAAGGCGCGACACCATAATTAATGCCGGCATCTTTATAAGGCTGGAATGACCATGGGCCGGTTTGTACAATCGCGGCTTTTTTGCTGGTAAATAGCGAGTCAATCGCATTCAAACCAGAATCACCCACAATCCCACTTGGGAACACCCCTTCTTTAAAGAATTTTTGTACGTATTCACCACCTTTGACCGCACCGTCAGTATTCAGCAAAATGGTTTTTGCGTCGTAGCTACCATCCGGATTTTTGGCAAATACATCACCGCCCATCGCTTTTAAGATGCCATAGGTGTAATAAATTTCATCCCATTTGGCGAGCAAACCATAATTGCCTTGTGCGCGAGCTTGTAGAGAAGCTTGGTAGATCTCCTCCATGGTTTTAGGCAGCTCTGGCATTAAGTCTTTGTTATAGATCATCACCAAAGTTTCGACGGCTTTCGGTAAACCATACAGTTGGCCTTGATAAGTCAGTGCATCAACGGCTGATTCTGTAAACGTATCCAATACTGCTTTATCCACGCTCAGTGGCGTCAATAAGCCTTGTACCACCGCACTGCCAATTTGGTCATGCGGTAGGTTAATCACGTCGGGACCGGTTCCAGCAGGACCATCCATACGTAGTGATTCGACTTGCCCGCCATAAGGCAATTCTTGCACGGTAATTTTCACATCATATTGTTGTTCAAACGCTTTGGTAGCCTGAGCATTACCCGCTGATTTTTGAATATCTTCCCAAATCAGCAACTTGCCTGCAGCAAGGGCATTGAGTGAAGAAAAAGTACAGCTAGCGATAAGAGCAGCATGGATTGCTTTGGTTAATGTACGTCTTTTCATAACGTCTCCTAGTTAATGTGTAGGTACAGCTTTGATGTTGTTCTCTGTTGCGTAGGTAAAACGATTACCCGGTTTAAAATAGGCGCTTCCCTTTGCCTTGACTATGATTTTTTCTCACAATCGTGACAGTTAACACAAAAAAAGCCCAAAAAATGGAATACGTTTACACTACGTTTTATAATCGCTAAAACAACGGCAATCCGCCTAGGCAATAAGCCGACAATTAAAATATAAATCAATAACTTAAATCAAAGAATCATGAAGGATAAGCCCTATGGCCTCTATAAAACTATCGAATGTAATCAAGCGATTTGGTGATGTGCAAACCATTAGCAATGTAAACCTTTCCATAGATAATGGTGAGTTTGTTGTTTTTGTGGGTCCATCAGGCTGTGGTAAATCCACCCTGCTGCGCATGATCGCGGGGCTAGAAGAGATCTCGGAAGGAACCATTGCCATCAAAGATCGCATCGTCAATGATGTGCAACCTTCGCAACGTGGTGTTGCCATGGTTTTCCAATCCTATGCGTTATATCCACATATGACGGTGGGACAAAACATGGGTTATGCACTGAAAGTGAATAAAACTCCACCGGCGACCATTGAGCATAAAGTGTTAAAAGTGGCCAAAGCGTTACAATTAGACAGCTTGCTGGATCGCAAGCCGGCGCAATTATCCGGTGGTCAACGGCAACGGGTCGCGATTGGCCGGGCGATTGTGCGCAATCCAGATGTGTTTTTATTCGACGAACCATTGTCCAACTTAGATGCCGAATTACGGGTTGAAATGCGTCTACACATCGCAAAGCTGCATCAAGATTTACAGTCAACCATGGTTTACGTGACTCATGATCAAGTTGAAGCGATGACATTGGCCGATAAAATTGTGGTTCTGCGTCAAGGCTGTGTGGAACAAGTCGGTAGCCCGATGGATCTCTACTATCACCCAGCCAATAAGTTTGTAGCCGGTTTTATTGGTTCACCCAAAATGAACTTTATTAACGCAACCGTCGACCATTGGTCAGCTGACAGTTTAAGCGTTATTTTGGGCAATCAAACCAACGTAACAACTTTGCCGATTGTGACGCAACCGATGAATAAAGGAGAGCAAATCACGGTTGGGATAAGACCAGAACACCTCAATAAAGATGCCGGTGATTTGAGCTTAACCTTCCACTCAGAAGTGGTTGAGCGTTTAGGCAGCAGCACTTATATCTTCGGTCAAAGCCTCGGCGTTGATGATTTTAAATTCTTAAATCCGGGTGATTTTTTCATCAAACCGTATACCAAAATGGCGCTGTATACTGATTTTGATGCGCTGCATTTATTTAATGCGGCAGGCGAAAATATCCGCATCCAGCCCGCCGCAGTCACCTTGGCACGTAGTGCCTGATCCGTTTTGCCTCTGCTCACTCAGCAGAGGCGACATTCCAGTGCTGATTTTATTGACTGATTAATGTGAGATATTTATGGCTACGATTAAGGATGTGGCAAGAGAAGCGGGTGTCTCTGTGGCCACCGTTTCCCGAGTAATGAACAACTCTTCCCACGCCAGCGCGGCAACCAAATCCGTGGTGCAACAAGCCATGCTGAAACTGGGTTATCGCCCCAATGCCAATGCTCGGGCATTAGTAAGCCAAACCACCAATACCATTGGCGTACTGATCGGCGATGTTTCCGATCCTTTTTACGGCAGCATGGTCAAAGCAATTGATTCCATTGCGATTCAAAATGGCAAACATCTGCTGATCGGGAATGGTTACCATAACGCGGATTTTGAACGGGAAGTGATTGAGCTGCTGATCAATAGTCGCTGTGAGTCACTGGTTATCCATAGTAAAGCGCTCAGTAACCAAGAGTTAATCCGCTTTGCAGAGGAAAAACCGACCATGGTTTTGATCAACCGTTATATTCCTGAAATTGCCGAGCGCTGTATTGCGCTGGATAACTTTCGTGGTTCGTATTTAGCGACCGAGCATTTGATCAAAATGGGCCATACTCAGATTGGTTATGTCTGTTCTAATCACGAGATAGAAGATACCGAACAGCGTAAAAATGGCTATTTATCGGCCCTGCAAGCTTACAATATTAAGGTCAATCCGGCTTATATTGAGTATGGTGCCCCCACCGAATTAGGCGGTGAAGAAGCCATGACTCACCTGCTGTCCAAAGATCTGCAATTAACTGCGATTGCTACCTACAACGATTATATGGCCGCTGGAGCGTTATCCATCCTCGATGAAAACGGTATTCAAGTTCCGCGCGATATCTCTTTGATCGGATTTGATGATGGGATTATCGCTAAATATCTGAGTCCAAAACTGACCACCATGCGTTATCCCATTCAAATGATGGCCGAAAAAGCGGTGCATTTAGCTTTTTTACTCGCCACAGGTCAACCGATCACTGATCCGATCCGTATTTTTGTACCGACCATGATCCGTCGTGCATCGGTGATTGCGCACTCCAGCTCCACCCGCTAGCTGGAAACGTTATCATCCCCCGAACACAACCAAGGATAATCTCACACACGGTTTAGCCTCGCTCACCAATCCGACCTGTCGCTCTGCCGTGAGGCAAAGATTGCTATGGGTAGTTGAAAAGTGTTTAATTCACCTTATGCATTGATAAAGGTTGAATTTGTATGGCTACTATTAAGGATGTCGCTAAGGCGGCGGGCGTTTCTGTTGCAACGGTATCACGCGTGATTAATCAATCACCGAAAGCCAGTAAAAGCGCCATTGAGTCGGTCAATAAAGCCATGCACGAATTAGGCTATCGACCCAATGCTGCTGCGCGCGCATTAGTCAGTCAAAGTACTCATACCATGGGCGTGTTGGTGGCGGATGTCTCCGATCCTTTTTTTGGCACACTGGTTAAAGCGGTGGATACGATTGCTCATCAACATGGTAAACATTTACTGGTCGGCAATGGTTATCATAGCGCCGAAGATGAGCGCCGAGCGATTGAGCTACTGATCAACAACCACTGCGATGCCTTGGTGATTCACTCCAAAGCGTTATCTGATCAAGAGTTAATTGATTTTTCTAAAGAGACTAAAGGCATGGTGATCATCAACCGCCATATCCCGCAGTTAGCTGAACGCTGTATCTCACTCGATAACCATAAGGGCGCTTATTTGGCGACGGAATTTCTGATCCGCCAAGGGCATCAGCATATTGCCTGTATTGCCTCTAGCCACCCGATTGCCGATGCCGATGAGCGGATCGCTGGTTATCGTGCCGCATTAACGGCACACAATATTCAACTACCCGACTCTTATATTGAATATGGTGAGCCCAATAGTGAGGGCGGCGAATCAGCGATGACCAACTTGCTCACCAAAGCGATTGAGATGAGCGCAGTGGTCTCTTATAACGATTATATGGCGGCTGGTGCGTTGTCAGTGCTGGCCGAAAATGGCATTGCCACGCCAGAGCAGATATCGATAATTGGATTTGATGATGGCTTAATCGCGCGTTATGTTAAGCCTCGCTTAACCACTATCCGCTACCCGATCCAGATGATGGCAGAAAAAGCCGCCTTGCTGGCTTTGCAGTTATCTAAAGATGAAACGCTGATCGATGAGAGCCCAAAACGCTACTCACCGACTATGGTCAAGCGAGATTCTGTGACCACGGTTAATGCTCCGCGTTAAAAGATCAAAGCGTATGGCGAGTATTGTTAGCGTCAAGCCAACCTAAAAATCATGTTGGCGCATCGCTGATAATCGAGCTGGTGAGCGAACGGGTGAGTGACAACATTCGCCATAAAAAAACCTCATAGGCATTAGATGACAATTTATACAATCACTCCCCCAAGTCACTGTATAACCCAGCACGGAGCCTGCTCGTAGCAAGATCCGCTTACTGCACACCTAAGCCTAGAGGAAAAACCACTGACTCAACAGATACCCGCCCTACTTGAAGTTGTTTGGGTATAATCCGTGTCAAGCGAGTTATGGACAAATTGATTAAAATACAAACTGATAACAGGTTTGATGCTGGTAGCGCTCACCCGCTTTGAGTATTGCGGCCTGCCCATTCCACAGGCGCTGATTCGGCCCGTCAGGAAAATACTGGGTTTCTAACGCCACGCCATCATAAGCGGCATAGGTTTTCGAACGCCCAGGCGTACCGGCTAAAAAATTGCCTGAATAAAACTGCATCGCAGGTTTGGTAGTTTTCACCGTCATCTGCACATCCCCAGCCGGAGCAGTCAAGACCGCGGCCGCTTGTATGCCATCGGTCACCGGATCGCTAAACACCAAACAGTGATCATAGCCTTGGGCGATCTGCTGATCTTGATCGCTAAGTAGCTCCTCACCAATCAATTTGGCATGGTTAAAATCAAAGCTGGTACCCATCACCGACTTTAACTCTCCGGTTGGGATCAATCCGTTATCGGTAGGCAAATAGTGGGAAGCATGGATTTGTAACTTATGGGTAAGCGCATTGGCCACTGCGCCTTCTCCCGCTAAGTTAAAGTAAGCGTGATTGGTTAAATTCAGCGGTGACGCTTTATCGGTCTGAGCTTGATAAGCGATCAGCAATTGATTGTCATCACTCAGTGTATAAGTCACTTGCACGTCGAGATTACCCGGATAACCTTGGTCGCCATCGGCAGAGTGCAAGGTAAACCTCACCTGTTGTGCGCTTTGCTCAACGATCTGCCAGCGCCGTTTATCAAACCCTTGCAAACCACCGTGCAGAGCATTTTCCCCATTATTGATCGCCAGTTGATAACGCTCGCCATCTATTTCGAACTGCCCTTTAGCAATCCGGTTGGCAAAGCGACCAACAATCGCACCAAAATAAGCACCTTGCTTGAGGTGCTCTTCCATATTGGGAGAACGCAGCAACACTTCGCGCTCAGAACCATTGACTGGCAATGTGCAGCTTAACCACGTAGCCCCAATATCCATCAACACTACGCTCATACCTTGAGCATTCGTTAAATGAACAAATTTAGCTGGCTGCCCATCAAACGATGGGCTTTGGCCCATCGCTAAGGTCACTTGTTCAAAGTTTGACATTATTGCCCATCCTCAGCATCAATTAATTCACAACCAAGCCAGCACCTTGGGTAGATTGGCAGACATAAATTGCTGCGCTCAACCCTGTTGCCTGTTGATAATTAGCCTCAACCGTCGCGGTAACTTTATCAACCAGCGTTCTAGGCACTAAAGCCACCACACAACCACCAAAACCACCACCGGTCATACGTACACCACCTTGTTCACCGATGACTTGCTTGACCATCTCAACCAAAATATCAATTTCTGGCACGGTGATTTCAAAATCATCGCGCATCGATGCGTGAGATTCAGCCATCAGCTCACCCATTCGGCGCAGATCATTCTCGCCGAGTGCTCTCGCCGCTTCTAAGGTTCGAAGATTCTCAGTAATCACATGACGAGCACGTTTCGCCACGGTGGCTTCTAATTGAGCTTCTTGAGCCACAAATTGCTCAAGGCTGACATCTCTGAGTGCTTTAACCCCAAAAATACGCGCGGCGGCTTCACACTGCTGGCGACGAGTGTTGTATTCACTATCCACCAGCCCACGCTTTTTATTGGAGTTGATGATCACTACCGCCATCTCTTCTGGCATTGGCACCGCTTGCGTTTCTAGGCTACGGCAGTCTAATAACATGGCATGATTAGCACGCGCTTGTGCTGAAATCATCTGATCCATAATTCCGCAGTTGCAGCCGACAAACTCGTTCTCGGCTTGCTGGCCATTTAACGCAATATCCGCTTGGCTGATCGCTAAGTTAAACAGCTCTTTAAAGGTTTGTCCGATCACCACTTCAAGTGCTGCCGATGAGCTTAATCCTGCCCCTTGCGGAACATTGCCACTAACCGCAAGATCAACCCCTGACAATGAATGACCACGAGCCAGCAAACATTTCACTACTCCACGAATATAGTTCGCCCACATTTTATCGGCTTGAAAAGTGATCTCTTGGCTAAGGTCAAATTCATCTAACGCATTGCCATAATCGATGGAGATCACTCGTACCAGATGATCGTCACGCTTAGCTGCTGCCACCACCGTTTGATAATTAATCGCACAAGGTAAAACAAAGCCATCATTATAATCGGTGTGTTCACCAATTAAATTAACACGCCCCGGAGCCTGAACAATGTGGCTTGGCGCATAGCCAAACTCTTGCTCAAAAGATGTTTGCACATTTTGGATTAAATCAGACATGTTCAATTCCTAATCTTATCAATTCATTTTAATAATTGGTTTGTTCTTTGTAATGCACGTCACTGAGTTCACGTAGGCGCTGCGCCGCTTGTTCCGCGGTCAAATCACGTTGGCTCTCGGCCAGCATTTCATAGCCGACCATAAACTTGCGCACGCTAGCACTGCGTAATAGCGGTGGATAAAACAACGCATGTAATTGCCAATGGTCAATATTGGTGCCTTGTTCAAAAAAGGGCGCATAGTGCCAACCCATCGAATAAGGGAAAGAGCACTGGAATAAGTTGTCGTAGCGGCTGGTCAATTTTTTGATGGCGAGCGCTAAATCATCCCGCTCGTGATCAGACAGTTCATTCATACGCCGAATGTGCTTCTTGGGTAACAACATGGTTTCAAAAGGCCAAGCCGCCCAGTACGGTACCAGCGCTACCCAATGTTCCGTTTCCACCACAATACGTGCCCCATCGGCGAGCTCAGCTTGCACATAGTCGACCAGCAAATTGCGACCATATTGTTGAAAATAAGCGGTTAAATGCTGATCTTTACGCTCAATCTCATTGGGTAAGAAACTGTTTGCCCAAATTTGTCCATGGGGATGTGGTTGTGAACACCCCATGGTTTCGCCTTTGTTCTCAAACGCTTGAACCCAAACATACTCTTTACCGAGCTGTTCAATTTGTTCATTCCAGGTATCAATCACCCCACGAATTTTTTCAACCGGTAGCTCAGGCAACGTTTGGCTGTGATCCGGCGAAAAACAGATCACTCGACTTAACCCACGTACCCCTTGCATTTGGAACAACGGATTATCGCTTGCCGGAGCATCCGGTGAATCGACCATTAACGCGGCAAAATCGTTATTGAAAACATAGGTGCCGGAATAATTCGGGTTAACATCCCCCGAGATCCGCGTATTGGTTGGGCATAAAAAACACTGTTGATCATAGCTTGGTAACTCAGCCAGCGCTGGCTTTTCATCGGCCCCACTCCATGGCCGTTTGGCACGGTGCGGAGAAACTAAAATCCACTGGCCCGTTAATGGGTTATAGCGACGATGAGGGTGATCGACCGGATTAAATTTACTATTCGACATCTTTAATTACTCAACCTGCAAAGCGAAAATTAATAACCATTGGGGTTTTGAACCTGCCAATGCCAGGTATCTGCCGCCATTTGTGCAACGCTATATTGGGCTTTCCATCCCAGCTCACGCTCGGCTTTTTCAGTGCTGGCCCAACACTGGGCAATATCGCCCGCTCGGCGTGGGCAAACTTGATACGGAATTGGCTTACCACATGCCGCGCTGAACGCCGCCACCATTTCGAGCACGCTAGAGCCGTTACCCGTACCTAGGTTATAAATGTGTAATCCTGCGCTTTGCCCTACTGCTTTGAGCGCAGCAAGGTGGCCATCCGCCAAGTCCATCACATGAATATAATCACGCACCCCAGTACCATCGGTGGTGGCATAGTCATCACCAAAAACCGATAGCTTTTCTCGTCGTCCGACTGCAACTTGCGCAATAAACGGCATTAAATTATTGGGAATACCCTGCGGATCTTCACCCATGGTGCCCGATGGATGGGCGCCGACCGGATTAAAATAGCGTAATAAGGTGATACTCCAGTCCGGTTCCGCCACCAACAAATCGCGCAAGCATTGTTCAACCATGTGTTTACTGGTGCCATACGGATTGGTGGTTGCGCCAGTCGGCGATGATTCGGTGATAGGAACCGTTTGTGGGTCGCCATATACCGTCGCGGATGAGCTAAACACCATCGACTTCACGCCTGCCTTACGCATACTACGCAGCAACACTAATGAACCATTAACATTATTGTCATAGTATTCCAGTGGCTTAATCACCGATTCACCCACCGCTTTTAGCCCGGCAAAATGAATCACCGCTTGGATGCGATGGGCAGCAAAAATCGAATCAAGCAGCGCTTCATCTCGCACATCACCTTGATAAAAAGTCGGTTTTTTACCCGTTAGTGCTTCAATACGATTTAACACTTCCGCTTTGGCATTACATAAATTATCCACGATGATCGGCTCAAGACCGGCCTCTATCATCTGTACACAAGTATGGCTACCTATGTACCCAATACCTCCAGTAATCAATACGCTCATAACTCACCCCTTGGCTCAGTTCAACACGATTGATTCTAGCAGCACCATTGCGCGTATTTCTGTGATAAAAACCCCAAAGTGGAAACGTTTACATGATAATTACCCAAGATGAATGCCTATATCATTCGCAATCATTGATAAGCAAACAGCAACCACCACACAAGTAATGAGTAACGTTTACATCAATAAGTACGCAATCAATATAAAAAAATCGCGGCTCACAAGTCACTGCAAGCCGCGATTAAAGAGGTGATATTGATTAAACAGGCTGTGTAAGCAATAAAGGCCAATCCCTTACCTCTATTGCTTTACACTTCAACAAGCTTGTTTGCCCAAACGTTACCGAGCAAATATATGACTAGCCATTCGGCTCAGTTGAGCGCGCCCCAACCACACTCGTGTCAATGTGAGTAACAGGATAATACTCGCAACAGCTAGCATTCCCCACTCAGCATGCTGCAGATGGGTGGCGAGTGCCCCGATCATCAGCAAAGCTAAACCGATACTGCTCAAGCCAGCCAAGCGTTGTAGGAGCAAGCCTATTCCTCCCATCACTTCGAGCAGGCCAATCACATACATAAACCACAGTGCATAGCCCCAGCGTGCAAATGCTGCCATTTCAAACTCTAAGCTCGCAAGCTTAGCGATTCCGGAAGCGAGAAAAATCAAGGATAATACTGCACTCAATATATGGATTTTCATTGTTCACTCCTTGCAATTAATTGGCGCTGTATTATTGATTAGCCAACTGCTCTCGAGACAGATTGCAGTAATGCCATACCACACCAAGGAAGACTAAGTCCTTAACCAGAAAGAAATTAGTGATCGGAACACCATCAGCCCATTTCCAAATCCCAGGAACGGTAAACAGAAAGCTTAATGTGGCGATAAAAGTGATGATCGCCCCCCAGCTACTCCAATAAGCAAGACGTGGCTGCCAAAGTCCTGCAATTAACCCTGCGGCGATGACAATCTCAACCAAACCGATCAGATTCGATACCCCCTGCTCAGAAAGAAAGGAGTACAGCCAGTTCATTAATGGATGACTCGCAACCCAAGGCCGAATCGCCGCCGCTTCGGTTGGCGTAAATTTGAAAATGCCAATCCAAAGTAGGGTGAGCACGACACCAGCCAGAGCAACAAGGAAACCAATCTCATAACGCTGCAAAAGGCTAAAGTGGCATTTCGCCGATTGAGAGGTGATGGAATTACAGCTCATAGTCATATCCTATATGTTAGTCAGAGTGAGATAGCAGTCTGGCGCACATCGTGATATGTTTTATAACTCATAGTCGCCAAATACTCACAATTCGTCTCAAATATGGATCCGCTTTCTATTTTACTGGCACATACTAACCCACGCGCTCAACTCTTTTTTGCGGGTAACCTCTGCTTAAATTCCGATAGCCAAGACTATCCCGCAGGGGGACATCTGCATCTACTGCGTAGTGGTGAACTGACTCTGCACTATGAGGGGGCGGAATCACGTTTACTGGCCGAGCAAACTTTGATTTTTTTTCCAAGCGGTCTGGCCCATCGCATGCAGCCACGCCAACTCGGTGGATGCGATCTTGTCTGCGCTTCTGTTTCATTCAGTCAAACCGCAACCTCACCACTGAAATTGGCGCTACCAGATGCTGTGATACTGCCATTACGTGAACTGCCTGCTCTAGAGCCATTGCTGACTCTACTGTTTGATGAAGCATTTACTAGCCGCTATGGCCAACAACCCGTTCTCACTCGCTTACTGGAAACCTTACTGATTTTGCTATTGCGACATATGGTGGAAAATGGTCTGTGCCAGCAAGGTACTCTCGCTGGTTTATCCGATCCTCGCCTCGCAAAAGCGATAGCTGCCATACATTTACGGGCGGAAGAAAAATGGACCGTGGCCACATTAGCCAAACAAGCTGGAATGTCACGTGCACGGTTTGCGGCACATTTTCAAATGCACATCGGCATGCCACCGTTAGCCTACCTAACCCAATGGCGAATGTTACTCGCCGGTCAACAATTACTGATTGGTGAATCAATTATGCAAGTCGCTTTAAGCGCAGGCTACAGTGGCAGCATCGCGTTCAGTCGAGCCTTTGAACGTGAGTTTGGAGTAAGCCCGGGTCGCTGGCTCAAAATGCAGCAAAGTGAAGTCAAAGACCCATCACTCAGTTAACTTCTCAAATCACTAAGCTGACTCTAAGCAAAACCAAACCGCATAGTCGCAACATCTCCTGCGTGTGAGCAAAGCCACCAACCTGTAATTTTATAACGATTGTTGAACTCATTAACCGATTTACAAGCACTTAAAGTCAAAAATTAGCCTTAGGCGCTATTTTTATTACATTTTTAGGTTATTGATTTACCATCCGTATAAAAAATAAAATTTAAAACCACTAACACTATGATTTAATAGTCTTATTAACTGGAAGTTGATCGTTATTACAGCTTCATATTTGGCTATCAAGCCAAATCTATAGTGATATATTTTACGGGTGGATATTAATGAAAGCGCGTGGACCGTTTTGCATTCGTCATGCAGCGGCAGATACTTTTGCCATGGTTGTATTTTGTTTTGTGACTGGAATGATGATTGAAGTGCTGATTTCTGGCATGACTTTACAACAATCGCTTGCCTCGCGTACCCTATCGATTCCGGTCAATATAGCGATCGCTTGGCCGTATGGCGTATTTCGCGACTATGTGTTGCGACAAGGTTATAAGCTTTCCAGCCACAGTGGGATGAAAAATCTGAGCGACTTGGTCGCTTACGTTCTCTTTCAATCCCCGGTCTATGCTGCCATTTTGTTCACGGTTGGTGCTTCTAGCGATCAAATCATCACCGCAGTGGGCACCAATGCATTAGTGTCATGTGCGATGGGCGTGTTATACGGTTATTTCCTCGACATGTGCCGTCGTTGGTTTAAAGTGCCCGGCTATACGGTTTCGGAAAGCTAAACCGAGTGAACGATAGTCAGCCGATTTTTAGCTGCACTTTTCATCGATGAGTAATGGCGTAACATCCACAACCGTTAACGTGACTGGTTGATTGAATGGCTCATGAGCCTATCAAAACAAGATTCGGCCAACAAGCGAGTGCTCTGCGCCCACTTTACCGCTAAACTAGCGCCCTGACTGACGATATCGAGCCCAAATACTCATGCAAAGCTTACAACAAATCCTGCAACAGCCAGAATTAGAACATAAACTGCTCAACCAAGCGAAAACGGTTGGTTTTGTCACCTCAATGGCCTGTTGCCCCAATGTTCTGCCGCCTGAAGAGTGGCTACCATTTCTATGGGGAGGCGAAGAAAACGCCCCATTTACCGATGCCACTCAATTAGAAACCTATCTTCAGCATATTATTCAACTTTGGAACACCTCCCGCCAGCAACTGCTCAGCGCTGAATGGCAGTGGCCAGCAGAGTATGCGCTAGATGAGCAAGAGATTGTCAATCAAGCTGTGCGTGATTTTTGTGAAGGGATGCTGCAAGGCTGGCAGTTGGCGCGTGATGATTGGGAAGTTCTGATGCCAGAACAAAGCTCCGATAATACATTGCTTGGCGGCGTGCTACTCTCGCTGAGCATGTTGTACGATCCGGAAACCTCCATCGCCACACTTTATGATCAAGGTGTTACCGGTTTAGAACAATTTGCCGAAATTTATGCGGCGATTCCCGCCATGCTAAGCGGCATCACCCAACGTGGTGTGGCACTAGCCGAAGCACAATAAGCCCCAATTAGCCGCCAAAAGCTGTTCAGAGCAAAATGCATGCAAAGCTGTGCGCAAAAAAATGCCCATCCACTAGGGGTTGGGCATTTTTAGTCTCAGCATCGATATCGGCTAGCCTATGCGTTACCTTTTACTCTCAGGTTCAGTTGCTGTGCAAACTCCAGCATTCGATTTAAGGGGATCAGCGATTTTTGTCTCAGCGCTTCATCAACAAAAATTTCGTGCTCTTCACCACCATCACGCAACGCTTTAGCAATCGCAGTTAAACCGTTCATCGCCATCCACGGACAATGGGCACAGCTACGACAAGTAGCACCCGCACCCGCCGTCGGAGCTTCAAACAGCTCTTTGTCTGGTACCATTTGTTGCATTTTAAAGAAGATGCCTTTATCGGTCGCCACAATCATTTTTTGTTGTGGTAAGGTTTGAGCCGCTTTGATCAATTGACTGGTTGAACCCACCGCGTCAGCTAATTCAACCACACTAGACGGCGATTCCGGATGTACCAAAACTGCCGCATCCGGATGCAGTGCTTTCATTTTGCGTAATGCACCAGCAGAAAACTCATCGTGAACCACACACTCACCTTGCCAAAGCAACATATCGGCACCGGTTTTATGGGCGATATAAGAGCCTAGATGGCGATCCGGAGCCCAAATAATCGACTTGCCTTGAGCATCTAGGTGTTCGACAATTTCTAACGCAATACTGGAGGTGACGACCCAATCAGCACGCGCTTTAACCGCAGCAGAAGTGTTGGCATACACTACAACGGTATGATCTGGATGCGCATCGCAAAACTCGGTGAACTTATCCGCTGGGCAACCTAAATCGAGTGAGCATTCGGCTTGTAAGGTTGGCATTAAAATCCGTTTTTCAGGGGTAAGGATCTTCGCCGATTCCCCCATAAAGCGCACACCAGCAATGATCAGCGTAGTTGCCGCATGATGATTGCCAAACTTGGCCATTTCTAGTGAATCACCCACAAAGCCACCGGTTGCTTCAGCCAGTGCCTGAATTTCCGGATCGGTATAATAATGGGCAATTAACACCGCATTTTTTTCAATCAATAGCTGTTTGATTTGGGCGATATAAGCTTGCTTCTCCTCACGAGTGAGCGGGATCGGCTTAGGAGGAAAAGGATAAACGGTATTGATAGTATCGAGTATGTGGCTCATGACTCTTGCTCTGCACAACTTTCATAGACCGCGCATTGTACACCTGAAATAAAGCTGTAAGCAAAAGTGAATCACACCAATTAGGAATATGCTTAAAAGGGCTGAATACTCAGCCCTTTTAATTTATTTTAAATTCTGTTTGGCAATTTCCGCCGAGGCACTGTCAGGGTATTCATCCATCGTTTGCTGATAAAACTTACGCGCTTGCTCAGCATTATTATTACGCTTAGCAATATCGCCCAATTTCACCAACGCATCGGCACGTTTATTTGAATCACGCTGAGAGACCACCGCCGCAAAACTCTTAGCTGCCGCTTGATCATCTTTGTTGGCAAAATAGAGTTGGCCTAACCAATAGTGGGCATTAGCCGATAAAGTCGAGTTGGGATAATCACTCTGAAACTGCTGAAACGCAGCAATCGCACCGGCGTAATCACGCTTTTTGAGGATCAGATCCACTGCATTTTGATAAGCCGCTTGCTCATTGGTATCACTACTGAATGTGCCTTGTGCAGCATCATTGCTGTTAGCGACTGAAGCAGCACTTGCTGCCGCGGGTGATTTAAGCTCACCACGCACTCGATCAAGTTCTACAAACAACTCACGTTGACGTTGCAACATTTGCTGCATGTCGTAGTTATTTTTTTCAATTTGGCCCCGTAGTTCATTGACCTCAAGTACCATGTCATCGAGCTGCTTTTGCATTTGCAACTGCACAAGATTACGGCTCTCAACTAAACGCTCAAGGCGTTCAAGGTCAGAATTCCGCGAACCACTCGCAGAACCAGCGGATACGTTGCGACTTAGGTCAGATACTGGAGCCGGTGCAGCGAGTACTTGACCCGCTGCACTAGCCAGTAACATCAGCATCACAACGTGCTTTAAGTTACTGAACATGAGGCATCACCTCAATTAGTAAACCAGAACTGCACGACGGTTTTTCGCGTACACATCTTCTGATTGACCAAGCATTAGCGGTTTCTCTTCGCCGTAGCTTACGATAGCGATTTGCTCAGTTTGCACGCCTAAAGCTTCTAGGTACTTAGCCACCGCTTGAGCACGACGCTCGCCCAGTGCAATGTTGTACTCTGGTGTACCACGCTCATCCGCATGACCTTCAACAGTCACTTTCAGGCTTGGGTTTTTAACCAAGTAAGTAGCATGTGCTGCTAACATGGTTTCGTAATCGCTGGCAATCGTTGCATTGTCGAATGCGAAGTAGATTGTTTGGTTTTGACGCAGTGCTTGTTGTTGCAGTTCTTGCTCAGTCAGTTGACCTTGCGCAGACAAAGCATTGCCATCAACATTAGAAACTTCAGATTGATTATTAGTTTGCGAACCTGAATTTGCTGCATCGTCACTTGAACTACAAGCAGTAACCGCTAAAACCGGTAGCGCAATCAATAGCCCTTTAAGAACTTTGTTAAGTTTCATTTTTTATTCCTTTCTATAAAACAGTTACTTGTTATAAAAACGGTGACCATGCTGGAGCGCGAACACGTCCATTGGTTGCCGGTAATCTTGCTTTAAAACGTCCATCAATGGAAACCATCGACAACACGTTGGCCTTATTGTAGATGGAGCTGTAAATCACCATACCACCATTGGGCGCAATACTTGGGGACTCATCTAACAGTGTTTTGGTTAGGATCTGCATTGCCCCGGTTTCTAAATCCTGCTTAGCGAGATTAAAGCCCGCATCACTACGATTGACCATCACCAAAAATTTACCATCTGGCGTGATTTGACCACCGAGGTTCTGGCTACCTTGCCAAGTTAAACGCTTAGTTTCACCGCTGGCTAAATTTACTTGATAAATCTGTGGTTTACCACCACGATCTGAGGTGAAAATTAACGATTTACCATCTGGATGCCAGAACGGCTCGGTGTTATTCGCACGACCAGTTGTGACCTCTTTTAAGCGTCGAGTGGCCAAGTCCATCGTGTAGACCTGTAAATTACCCGTTTTTGATAATACCAGCGCTAGAGTTTTACCATCTGGTGAGAATCTAGGCGCACCATTATGGCGTGGGAATGAGGTCAACTTTTCACGCTGGCCAGTATAGATGTTCATCATGTAAATTTCAGCTTGCCCGTTTTGAAAACTTACATAAGCAAGCATTTGACCATCTGGTGACCAAGCGGGTGACATCAAAGGTTGTTTAGATCGCAGCACTAGCCGTTCATTATAACCATCATAGTCCGCAATTCTCAGTTGATAAGGATAAGGGTCCTTATCATTGACCACCACATAAGCAATCCGAGTTAAAAATGCACCGCGTTCACCGGTGAGTTCTTCATATACTAAATCGGCAATCCGGTGAGCATACTCACGCAGCCGTGAAGCTGGTACTGTCGCTACTTTATTGAACAGCACATGATCTTTTGAAAGTACCAGTTGGCCATCCTGAGACAGTGATTTACTCTGCCCTTGCGTCAATTGACCACGAACAATGTCGATCAATTGATAATTGATCACATAATTACCCTCAGCATTCTGCGTGATGTTTCCGGTCAATAACGCATCGACCCCCATGGAGGTCCATTGGGTAAAATTCACTTGCTCATCGCTGTAGGGCGTTTGCGGCATATTATTGGTCGGTATAGGGCTAAACTTGCCACTGCGTTGTAAATCCGAAGCAATGACCGCCGAAACATCTTCCGGTAATTTGATCCCACCATCCCACTTGAAAGGGACAATCGCAATCGGACGTGCCGAATCAATACCGTCGGTGATCACCAGTTCTAATGCCGCATTAGCGACATGAACAGAGCTAGTACCGATGAGCATCAACATAAAAACTAATCGCTTAAACACAAGCCTTCCCTTCCTTATTCAGGTGCTACGGTTAAATTAATATTTCTTAGTTTTTCCACTACGTCAGGTTGATCCTTAGGTAGTGGAAAACTGTCCACTTGTGCCACGGCTCGTTGGGTTGCTGCGCACAAACGGCTATCACCATCAATCACGCTAAGGCTGCCCAGTAAAGCTCCTGTTCCGGTAGGGATCAGCCTTAAATTCACCCGGCACTGCTTACCTCTAAAACTCTCTTCCACTAATAAATTCTGGCGAATCAATTGGGTATAAATTGCACCGTAACGGCCAACTTCTGAAGTCACAAACTGTTGCCGCGCAGCATTATTTTGCTGATTTTCACTACTCAAACTGCCAAAAATGTCATTCAGTGCCGCTTCTTGTGCTTTACGCTCAGCCGCAGCTTTAGCGGCACGTTCTTTCTCTTGGCGCGCTTTCTCTGCCGCTTCTTTTGCCGCTTTTTCTTTGGCTAAACGTTCTTGCTCAGCTTTCGCGGCCAGCTCTTGCTCGCGTTTAGCTTTCTCTTGAGCTTGTTTGGCTTCCTGTTCCCGTTGGATGCGCTGCTGCTCAGCTTTGGCTGCCGCCGCTTCTTTGGCGACTCGCTCTTGTTCGGCTTTTCTCGCCGCATCTTCTTGAACTTTACGTTCAGCGGCGGCTTTAGCGGCACGCTGCTGTTCTTCACGCGCTTGTTGCTCGGCGGCAACACGCTGTTGCTCTTGCTGCTGGCGTAATTTTTCCGCTTCGCGGGCGGCCTTTGCGTCTTTGGCTTGCTGCTCTTTGAGCTGACGGATCCGCTCTTCTTCCGCTTGACGGTTTTTCTCAAGCAGCTCACTTTCTCGACGCAATTTATCTAATCGTTGCTGCTCTTTTTTAGCCGCTTCTTCGCGTTGATTACGAATTTGCTGGGCTTGTTGGCGCACCAATTGCGGATCAATCACCACCGCTTCAATCATTTGTCCTGTCGGTTCAGGCTCCGACATGCTGAAATCTGCGCCCCAGAATAAAATCACCACTAAAGCACCATGCATAGCCAGTGAAAGCGCGATTGATTTAGCATTACTACTGGTTCTGGACTTATTCTCTTTCATGCTCAATGTGAAACCTACTACTTAAGGTCGGTGAGTAACCCTACTTTGGGAATGCCGGCTCGACTCAACTCATCCAATACCAAAACAATCTCTGCATAAGGCGTAGCAGCATCCCCACCCACGGCAACTGGCGAATTAGGTTTAAGGCTCAATTCGGCTTTAACACGTACGATCACATCTTGCAGTGATAACCCGCGCTGTACATCCTCATCATTGACACTCAAGCCAACATTACCCTCTTTATCGACCTCAACAATAATAAAACTTGAATCGCTCTCTCCGGCCATATCGGCAGCTGATTTTGCCGAATGTGTTTTGGGTAATTCAACATCAACGCCTTGAGTGACAAATGGCGAAGTCACCATAAAGATAATCAACAGAACCAGCATAACGTCGATATAAGGCACCACGTTAATTTCTGCTTTCATCTCACGCTTTTTCGGTTGATAACCAGCCATAGCTACTCTCGACCCGCCATCGCTTGACGGTGCAAAATAGTATGGAACTCTTCAGAGAAAGTCGCATAGGTGTGCTCAAGCTTACTGACCTTATGGCTCAAACGGTTATACGCCATGACTGCAGGAATAGCGGCAAACAGGCCAATTGCAGTCGCAATCAGGGCTTCAGCAATCCCTGGCGCCACCATTGCCAGCGTGGCTTGCTTAACTTCACCAAGAGCAATAAAAGCATGCATAATGCCCCACACCGTGCCGAATAGACCGATATAAGGGCTGATAGAGCCAACCGTCGCCAAAAAAGGCAAACTGGTTTCTAAAGAATCCACTTCACGTGCTACCGCGACGCGCATCGCCCGTCCGGTGCCTTCCATCACAAAATCTGGGGCACTAGGATTGGTTTTACGTAAACGAGCAAACTCGGTAAAGCCAGCATAAAAGATCTCCTGAATACCATAGATCTCGTCTTTGCGTTTTTTTACATCTTGATAAAGAGCACCAAGATCAAGCCCAGACCAAAAACGGTCTTCAAATGCATCCGCTTCACGCTCCGCAGCGGCAATCACTCTACTGCGTTTGATAATGGCCGCCCAAGAAGCCACCGACATGCCTAGCAAGGTCAACATGACCATTTTTACCAAAAAACTGGCTTGTAAAAAAAGATCCAGAAATGAAATATCAGCGCTCACTACCGTTAAACTCCAAACTGATTAATTGAGGCAATGCCTTCGGCCTCATATTTTCATGATCAATACATGCTACCTTAACCTTCGCTTTAGACAATACAGCGCCGTCAGGATTAACCAGTTCCTGACAGAAGGTTAAAGAAGCTTTTCTTAATTCAGACACGTAAGTGATCACTTCAAGGTGGTCATCTAATTTTGCCCCTTTAAGAAAATCTATCTCCATGTGTCTGACCACAAAACCTGTATTTTGTTGCAGCAAACTTTGCTGATTAACGCCAAATGCTCGTAGCATTTCCGTACGAGCTCTTTCAAAGAATTTGAGATAATTGGCGTGATAAACGACACCACCAGCGTCAGTATCTTCGTAATACACTGTCACAGGCCAACGAAAAGTTTTCATGGTTTTGATAAAAATCTCATATACCTAGGATCGGCCGCTACTATAACGCAACTCTTCGATGATAGTACAAATGCGGATAAAGTTTTCTTAAGCGAATAATAAAAAATTGGCGCTATCTCAAAGAGACAGCGCCAATCTGCTTAAAAGCTCGTCAATTATTAACCCATCAGCTATACCCAAACAACTTGGAGTTGCAGGTAGGCGGCAAGTGAGTGAATCCCCATGAGCATAGGCAAACTATGTGATTGGGGTGAGCAAACGTAGCCAATACCGCTGCAACTTCAAGTAGGAAGAGGATAACCGATAAATGGCACCAAGGTCAGATAACTCAAGATCGTCAGTGAGATATAGGGACTAAACACCACCTGCCATAGCCAGTAACGCGGTTTAAACCCGATACCAAATATCATACTGGCACAGATAGCCCAGATCATCAGCGGAGCAAGCAGTGCGTTAAAGCCACCAATCCGAGCGGCATAACTGCTGGGATCCCACATCACCATTGCCGTATGGTAAAAACCTAACCCTAAAGATAAGGCCTGTAACCAGGCCTTATCTGTGATGCGGTGGAAAACGGCGATCTGTTCAGACCACGATTTCAACCGATTATTCACTATCTTTATCCATCATCTCAGAATGCTCTAGCCAAAGAGCATTGATGATACCGAATGAACAGGCCAGCAATACGCCCAAAATCCATGCGAAATACCACATAATAATTGCTCCTTAGTACAATGAATTTTTATTATTTTCGATGAATTGATCATCGAGACGGCCAAACATCTTGTAGTAACTCCAGATGGTATAACCCAAGATAATCGGTACCATCACCACGGCGACCATAGTCATTAATTCCAGGGTCAGCATGCTTGAGGTTGAATCCCACATGGTCAAGCTATGTGATGGATTGAGGCTAGAAGGCATCACAAATGGGAACATCGCAAAGCCAGCGGTCAAGATCACACCTGCGTTACCTAAGCTAGAAGCCAAGAACGCAAAACCACCTTTATTCAAGCGTGATGCAAGTACAGCCAGCAGCGGCATCAACACACCTAGAGCTGGGGCTAACCACAGTAGCGGCACTTGTTCAAAGTTACGCAGCCAAGCTCCCGCCTCACGAATCACTTCTTTATTCAACGGGTTCGAAGCGGCATTACCATCAACGACACCCACCCATAGATAACCTTCAATTTGCTGGATCCAGAAACCTGCGGCAACAAAACAAATTACGGTCAAAATACCCATCAGCTGGGCGACATTACGTGCACGTTGATGCACATGAGCCGTTGTTTTCATCTGTAGCCATGTCGAACCTTGCAGCAAGATCATAAACAAGCTAACCAAACCACACAGCAGTGCAAATGGATTAAGCAGACCAAAGAATGAGCCATGGTAGGTTGGCATCAAAAAGTCGCTCAATTGGAATGGTACGCCTTGCAGCAAATTGCCAAACGCAACCCCGAAAATCACCGGAGGAATGAAACCGGATGCTGAGATGGCTAAATCCCAATTATTGCGCCACTTGGTACTCTCAATTTTTGAGCGGTAATCAAGCCCGAGAGGACGCAGCCACAATGCGGCTAACGTCACCAGCATCGCGAGATAAAATCCAGAGAATGATGTCGCATACACTAATGGCCAAGCGGCAAACAGTGCGCCACCAGCGGTGATTAACCAAACTTGGTTACCATCCCAGTGTGGAGCGATCGAGTTGATCATCACGCGACGTTCATTATCGGTTTCACCAATCACAGGTACCAAGGCACCCACGCCCATATCAAAGCCATCGGTAATGGCGAAGCCGATCAGCAGCACACCAATCAGTACCCACCAGATAAGCCGTAAGATTTCGTAATCAAACATGGTTATTTCTCCTCGCCTTATGCTTCAACTTGACGATTAACTTGATCTTGAACAGACGCCGAGCCTTGTTCAAAGTGGTAACGCCCGGTTTTCAGGCTGCTTGGCCCAATCCGTGCGAACTTCACCATCAAATACACTTCAGCAATAAGGAAAATGGTATACAGCGCTAAAATAGCCAGCATGGAGATAATGATGTCTCCAGCATTAAGCGCAGAAGCGGCCACATTAACCGGTAAAATCTCACCGACCGCCCACGGCTGACGGCCAAATTCAGCCACAAACCAACCGGTTTCGACCGCGATCCAAGGTAGCGGAATACTGAATAATGCCGCTTTAAGTACCCATTTTTTCTGCTCAATTTTCTGACGACAGGTCTGGATAAAGGCAGCACCAAACACGATCAGCATAATAAAGCCACAAGCTACCATGATGCGGAATGACCAGAAAAGTGGCCATACGGTTGGAATTGAATCATCGGCAGCCGCTTGGATTTGCTCCTCGCTCGCATCGGTCACCTTGTCGGTGTAACGCTTAAGCAGAAGCCCGTAGCCCAGATCCTGTTTTACTTCATCAAAGGTTGCCATATTTTCTGGCGTTTTTTCACCAGCACGTAAACGCTCAAGTAGCTCATAGGCATACATACCATTACGGATCCGCTCTACGTGTTCAGCGCGCAGGTCACGCAAACCAATCACTTGTTCATCCAGTGAACGGGTTGCAATAATCCCCATCACGTAAGGAATTTTTATCGCATAGTCAGTATGCATGGTTTCTTGGTTTGGAATACCAAACAGAGTGAAAGCCGCAGGAGCAGGTTCGGTGTGCCATTCAGACTCAATCGCCGCCAATTTGACTCGCTGCACTTCACCCAGCTCATAGCCAGATTCATCGCCTAGTACGATAACCGACAGCACTGAAGCCATACCAAAAGAGGCCGCAATCGCAAAAGAACGGCGGGCAAACGCAACATCACGACCTTTCAATAAGTAGTAGGCGCTGATACCGAGAATAAACATCGCACCCGTGGTGTAACCTGCCGCGACAGTGTGGACAAATTTCACCTGTGCCACTGGGTTAAGCACTACTTCGGCAAAGCTCACCATCTCCATCCGCATGGTTTCAAAGTTAAACTCAGAACCGACTGGATTTTGCATCCAACCGTTAGCCACTAAGATCCACAATGCCGAGAAGTTAGAACCTAACGCCACCAACCAAGTTACGGTCAAGTGTTGGCGCTTAGATAGGCGATCCCAGCCAAAGAAGAATAAGCCGACAAAAGTAGATTCAAGGAAGAAAGCCACCAAGGCTTCAATCGCGAGAGGCGCGCCAAAAATATCGCCGACGTAGTGTGAATAGTAGGACCAGTTAGTACCAAACTGGAACTCCATGGTGAGGCCGGTGGCGACACCAAGCGCAAAGTTAATCCCAAATAACTTACCCCAGAACTTGGTCATGTCCTTGTAGATCTGTTTATCGGTCATAACATAGAGAGACTCCATAATGGCAAGTAAAAACGCCATACCTAGAGTCAGAGGAACAAACAGGAAGTGATACATCGCAGTCAGCGCAAACTGCAACCGCGATAAATCGACGACATCGATCATGATAACTCCTTTGTGTCGGCTGAATGACACGTTCGACATAGCACAACAATCACAAAACCAAACGTCAGTAAAATGCTGCGGTTGCGTTGCGATTTAGCACCAATATAATTAGTTAATTGTTAAGTCACAGCTGATATAAGCTAGCGCTAATACTAATGCCAAACAGAGCTTGTTTCAAAAGGTTTCTAGAAGAATTACGCTTTGATCTACATCAGTTTTACCCACAGAAAAGTGCGTAATAAATCATCATAATGATCTAAATCAAAATGGAAAAAGCCATGGAGTTATCAAGCGGTAAATGAAGTGATGCCACTCAAACAAAAAGCAACATAGCGCCAACAATTGATTAGTGATACCAACAATTGATTAGATGAAGTAAATGGTAGAAATGCGATCGTTATCAAACCAGTTGAACTCGCCCAATATACTGGGCGAGCAATACCACTATTATTTTTCAAGCCCAAAATGTAAGTAAGCGCGATCGGTGGCAATCCGACCACGCGGTGTACGTTGTAAATAACCTTGCTGGATCAAAAAAGGCTCTAACACATCTTCAATGGTATCTTTCTCTTCCCCAATTGCCGCAGCTAAGTTATCTAATCCCACTGGACCACCGGAAAATTTTTCCATAATCGCCAGCAACAATTTTCGGTCCATATAATCGAACCCTTGATGATCAACATCAAGCATATCGAGGGCTTTATCTGCCGTTTGCGCGCAAATATGCCCATCACCTTTGACTTCCGCATAATCTCGCACTCGGCGCAGCAAGCGGTTGGCAATCCGCGGGGTGCCGCGTGCCCGTCGTGCGACTTCTAATGCCCCATCACTGTCCATTGAAAGCCCTAAACAGTGGGCACTCCGCTGAACAATATTTTGTAAATCAGCCACTTGGTAATACTCCAAACGCTGGACTATCCCAAACCGATCACGCAGTGGTGAGGTTAAAGAGCCGGCACGAGTGGTCGCGCCGATTAAAGTAAAAGGAGGCAAATCAATTTTGATCGAGCGTGCCGCAGGCCCTTCACCAATCATAATATCCAGTTGGTAATCTTCCATCGCTGGATACAGCACTTCTTCGACCATCGGGCTTAAGCGATGAATCTCGTCGATAAACAGCACATCATTATGCTCAAGGTTGGTCAGCAGCGCCGCTAAATCACCGGCTTTTTCCAATACCGGGCCAGAAGTGGTACGAATATTCACCCCCATTTCATTGGCGACAATGTTGGCTAAGGTTGTTTTGCCCAGACCCGGCGGGCCAAAAATCAGCAGATGATCTAACGCCTCTTGGCGTTGTTGCGCGGCTTTAATGAAGATTTCCATTTGATCACGCACGTGATCTTGGCCTTGGTAATCGGCAAGCTGCTTAGGACGAATCGCGCGATCAATCACTTCTTCATCTTTAAAAGTGTGATTAACCGGAGCGATTAAACGATCGGCTTCTATCATATGTTCTCTATTGACTTAACGCTGAGTGGCAAATGGTGCATCAATCTCTGTGGCTACACCATAGATCGCAGAGCTTCGCGGATCAACGCTTCGCTGCTCATGCCCGGTTTGGCGACTTGGGTCACTGCTTTGGAAGCTTGAGGAGGCTTGTAGCCTAACGCCAACAACGCACTTATCGCTTCTTCTTGGGCGTTCTGCGCCATGGCAGGCATCGAATCCATCGGTGCGGCATCGGTCGCAGGAGTAAACAGATCACCCTCCCCCCAACCTTTTAAGCGATCTTTCATTTCGACCACCAGTCTTTCTGCTGTTTTTTTGCCCACACCAGGCAGTTTGATCAGGGTCGAAATATCTTCTTTTTCGACACAACGGACAAACTGAGTAGCGGTCATTCCCGATAAAATAGCCAGCCCCATTTTTGGCCCAACACCATTAGCTTTGATTACCTCACGAAATAGAGCTCGCTCATTAACGGTATTAAAGCCATACAGTAATTGCGCATCTTCACGCACCACAAAATGAGTATAAATGATCGCCTCTTCACCAAGGTTGGGCAGTTCATAAATACAGCTCATTGGCATCTGTACTTCATAGCCAATTCCGCCCACTTCAAGCAAAATTTGAGGTGGCAATTTTTCAATCAGCGTGCCGCGAAGACGTCCAATCACAGGAAATTCCTTATGGATGAGGGAAAAGTAAGATGGGCAAGATGATAATCAATAACTGGATGGATAGCCAGTAAAAACCAGCCTAAGTTTAATCCCCTCAACGATAGCGACCACGACGCGCACTGGTCGCCTGCCCCGCCAATGCCAATAACGTGTTATTGGTATTCGCATGACAAATCGCCACCCCTAATGCATCTGCGGCATCGGCTTGTGGTTTACCGGGCAGTTTTAACATTTGTTGTACCATATGTTGCACTTGGCTTTTGTCGGCAGCGCCAGTGCCGACGACAGCCTGCTTAATCAATCTGGCCGCATACTCATAAACCGGTAAATTAGCGTTTACCGCAGCGACAATCGCACTGCCTCTGGCTTGACCAAGCTTGAGGGCTGAATCGGCATTTTTGGCCATAAACACTTGTTCAATAGCAAAATCATCGGGCTGAAATTGAGTGATGATTTCACTCACTCCCGCATAAATTTGTTTTAGCCGCAGTGGTAATGCTTGCTCTGAAGTACGAATACAACCACTGCCAAGATAGATAAGTTGCCGCCCTTGCTGACGGATCACCCCATACCCCGTTACTCGTGATCCCGGGTCTATTCCTAAGATGATCGACATAACTCGCTTGCCTTGTTGATTTGAAACCGGCGCATAACACGCAAAAATACAAAACGCTTAAAAAATACAGAACCGTTAGCAAATATAAAACCGTTAGAAAAAGAGTGGGCCTAAGCCCACTCTTTGATTGGATGGTGGTTATTTACGACGCCAAGTCGTGCCGTTCGGGCCATCTTCCAGCACGATGCCCAACGCATTAAGCTGATCACGCGCCAGATCGGCATTTGCCCAATCTTTACTGGCACGCGAATCGTTACGCAGTTTGATTAACGCTTCAATTTGTTCTGCTTGTTCATCTTCAGCGCCACCTTGGAAAAACGCTTCTGGCTCTTGGTACAAAATACCAATCACATCCGCTAGCTCACGCATCAGGCTCGCCAATGCGCTGGCGTTGGTCACATCTTCACTTTTCAGGCGATTAATTTCACGCGCCATATCAAACAGCACCGAATACGCTTCCGGGGTATTGAAATCATCGTTCATCGCGGCAGTAAAACGAGAAACATACTCCTCACCACCAGCGGCAGGCACCGAGCGATCCAAACCACGTAGCGCGTTATACAATCTTTCTAACGAAGCGCGCGCTTGATTGAGGTTCTCTTCACTGTAATTTAACTGACTACGGTAGTGGCCGGACATCAAGAAATAACGAATGGTTTCTGCATCGTAGTGACCAAGTACATCGCGGATAGTAAAAAAGTTGCCTAATGATTTAGACATCTTCTCTTTATCGACCATCACCATGCCACTGTGCATCCAAGTATTAACGTACTGGGTATCATGAGCGCAGCAAGATTGCGCAATTTCATTTTCATGGTGAGGAAATTGCAGATCCGAACCCCCACCGTGAATATCGAAATGATGACCTAAAATCGATGAGTTCATCGCAGAACATTCGATGTGCCAACCAGGGCGACCCGCTCCCCACGGTGATTGCCAAGTTGGCTCTCCCGGCTTTGACATTTTCCATAGCACAAAATCCAGCGGGCTACGTTTAGCGGCTTCAATGTCTACCCGAGCGCCAGCCTGCAATTGATCCAAATCTTGTTTAGATAACTTACCGTACTCACGGTATTGGCCCACTTCAAACATCACATCGCCATTAGCCGCCACATAGGCGAAACCACGTTCAATCAAACGCTCAACCAGCGCAATAATCTCTTCAATGTAGGCCGTAGCGCGAGGTTCTACATCCGGACGCTTAATGTTTAATGCATCAAAATCGGCGTACATTTCTTGAATCAAACGTTCAGTTAATGATTCGCAGCTTTCTTGGTTTTCTGTCGCACGTTTGATGATTTTGTCATCAATATCGGTAATGTTACGCACAAAGGTCAAATCATAGCCTAAGTAACGTAAGTAACGGGCGACCACATCGAAAGAGACGAAGGTCCGTCCGTGTCCAATATGACAGAGATCATAAATAGTGACACCACACACATACATGCCCACTTTACCAGCGGTGATGGGTTTAAATTCCTCTTTCTGTCGTGTAAGTGAGTTATAAATCTTCAACATGATCGCTATCTGATTACCAGCAAAATTATAAATGGCGGACAGTATAACAACTCAAAGATTGCCAGGTCATCCATTTGATGTTTTGAATGCACAAAAAGTTAAGCTAAACTCTGGCTCTCAATCGATAAATGCGAAGGTAAAACTCATGATCACCCTGCATACCAATTTTGGTGACATTAAAATTCAGCTCAACTTTGAACAAGCACCAATCACTAGCGCGAACTTTGAGCAATATTGCCGTGAAGGTTTTTACGACAACACTTTGTTCCACCGCGTGATTGATGGTTTTATGATCCAAGGCGGCGGCATGACTTCTGGCCTGCGTGAAAAAGAGACACGCGACGCGATTCGCAATGAAGCCAACAATGGCCTGAGCAATAAAGTGGGTACTCTAGCGATGGCTCGTACCATGGATCCACATTCAGCCAGCTCGCAATTCTTTATTAACGTCAACAATAATACCTTCCTAGATTTTCGTGCCGAAAGCCGGGATGGATGGGGTTACTGCGTATTTGGCGAAGTGGTTGAAGGAATGGACATCGTCAATAAAATCAAGGCGGTTAGCACTGGATCTTATGGCATGCATCAAGATGTACCACTAGAAGAAGTGCTGATCACCAGCACCACTATTGAAGCTTAATTGGATGAGGAGCGCTTAGGCGCTCCTTTTGTTATAAAGATGCACACACTATTTATTTCTGATCTCCATCTCTCGGCTCACCAGCCTGAGATTACTGCCGCCTTTATCCAGTTTATGCGTGAACAGGCCACTCAAGCCGATGCACTCTATGTGCTTGGTGATCTGTTCGATTTTTGGGTGGGAGATGATGACCCAAGCGCCTTTGCTCAGCAGATCAAAGCCGAATTTCGCCAACTGACGCAACAAGGTGTCCCCTGCTATTTGATCAAAGGCAACCGTGATTTTTTACTCGGACCACAGTTTGCCAAACAGACCGGTGTACAATTGCTGGCGGATGAAGCGGTAGTTGATTTATATGGACAAACAGCCGTCTTGCTGCACGGTGATACCCTCTGCACCCAAGATACTCGCTATCTCGCTTTTCGTAACAAAGTTCACCAACCTTGGCTGCAGCGCTTGTTTGCATTATTGCCCTTTGCACTACGCCAGCGCATAGTAAGCAAGATTCAGTCTGATATTCGAGATCATAAACAGCACAAATCGATGCAGATCATGGATGTTACACCCAGTGAAGTGCTAAAGGTCATGCAACATCATCAGGTTGACTTAATGATCCACGGCCACACTCATCGCCCGGCGATTCACCAGATTGTGGCCGATCAAAATAAGCCAAAAACACGCATTGTATTAGGTGATTGGTATGAGCAAAGTTCAGTATTAGCCTATTCTAAGCACATAAACTACCAATTATTGTCTAAACCGCTTAAAAATAGCAGTTGATTGTATGCTAATAAAGGGACGTTTACGGGATAAACGTCTTCGTATAATCAATAGTGAATAATAAATGAACAAGACTGAAGGATAGATGAGCCTGTGAAATATTCATACGTAGCCAGACAACCGATTTTAGATCGCGATAAATGTACTATCGGCTATGAATTACTGTTTCGAGATGGGCCTAAAAATACCTTTCCAGATATCGATCCTGAAGAGGCAACCAGTCGATTACTTTCCGATCACTTTTTGAGCGCGCATTACAAGACCCTTGGCGATCACCTTGGCTTTGTTAACTTTCCTTATCAAAGTCTGATCAATATGATCCCGACCTTATTTCCAGTTAAAAGCTTAGTGATTGAGATCCTCGAAGACTGCCCCCCGAGTGATGAATTGCTTAATGCGGTCAAAAAAATGGCTCATTATGGCTATAAAATCGCTCTCGATGACTTTATTCCCAGCAATGAATGGCAAGCTTTTTTGCCTTATATTTCGATCATCAAGTTTGATATCCGTTTAGTGCCGATCCCGAAAGCTCGCCTATTCATCAATAAACTGCGAGCAACCAAGATTGAGTTCTTAGCTGAAAAAGTAGAAAGTTATCAAGAGTTTGAAGAGGCTAAAACCGCTGGATTTCACTACTTTCAAGGCTACTTTTTTAGTAAACCAGAAATAATTCAACGCAAAGCATTACAGCCCTCTTTTCTTGCTGTGGTCAACTTACTAAGAGAGGTCTCCAAGCCCGAGGTCGATTTTGGAAAAATCGAAGCCATTGTCGCTCAAGATGTCTCGCTGTCTTATAAATTACTCAGTTTTGTTAACTCATCGACCAATGTGTGCACCAAAATTCAATCGTTTCGCCAAGCCTTGGCTTATTTAGGACTACAGAAATTACGCAGATTTATTGCGTTAATGGCGGTCGCTTCAACACAAGATCCTAAACCTGAGTATTTATATGATCTGGCAATTTTACGTGCCCGTTTCTGTGAACGGTTGTGCGAGAAAGTCACTCCAACCATCAATGCTGAGGCCGGTTTTCTCACCGGAATGTTCTCATTACTCGATAGCTTACTTGACCAGCCTTTAGACTCGATTGTGCATGAAATACCCATCGAAGAAGAGATTAAAGTAGCATTAACCCAAGGTAGCGGCACGCTTGGGCAGATCCTGAATTTAAACAAAGCGTATGAAATGGCCGACTGGGAACAAGTGCTAGCCCTGACTAAAGCCCTCAATCTACCCAGTGATGCGCTCAACGAATGTTATATCGAAGCGATCAAATGGAGCGAAGATCTACTCGGCGCACAAGCTGGTAATTAAGCCCATCGATAGTTAAACTTGGCGGCTCGATCATCGGCTGAATATTGTTATGTCCTGTTATTGCGGAAATACCCCATCCTATGCCTTGTGCTGCCAACCGATCCATCATGATCCGTTGCTAGCCAAAACCCCAGAGCAACTGATGCGGGCACGCTTTAGTGCCCACATGCTGCAAGATGTTGATTTTGTGATCAAAACTTACCATCCATCTTGTCATGCCGAGGATGAACGCCAAGCGATCAGCGAATCGGTACACAGCCACTGGCAACGCCTCGAAGTGCTGGCTGCCGAGCCTGGCACGACCAGCGAGGAAGGATTTGTACAGTTTCGTGCCTATTTTGAGCAACAAGGCAAAGAGCAGTGCCTTGCTGAGCGCTCGCGTTTTGTGCGTGAAAATGGGGCTTGGTACTATATTGATGGTGAATTTATTGATGGCGAATTTGCCGCCACACCGAAACAGAGGCGCAATGACCCTTGCGCCTGTGGTAGTGGCAAAAAATTTAAAAAGTGTTGTGGGTAAAAAATGAATAAAAAAGCCAAGCAATTACCGACTTGGCTTATTCACCTTATAGCGCTACCACGCTTCATTGCTGGTCAATGATCCATTTTTGAAATTCTTTTCGCTCCCTCTCAGAAGCCGTCTGGTAAAGTTTTTTTAGCTCATCGAGCAAATCCGTAGGGTGATCAACACCCTCAACCGATGTTACTACCGCTTGGCCATCGATATTATTTACCGTGATATAGCTCAAACCTACCGCTGCTACACCTTGATCTTTATTATATTGTTCGATGTCTTGGGTAAAATCACGGCCTAACCTTATCCCTTCAATATGCAGTTGATCTTGCTGTTTAGCCACTTCAGATCCATCGGCATACTTCAATTGCCATTGTAATGATCCAATTAATCGCTTGGCTTCAAAAGCATTTTTATAGTTAGGCAACGCAAACGAGAGTATGTCATCTACCGCGGTAAATTTAACCACGATTAACTCGCCATAAACTCGCTCAACTTTGTCCTTATTAACAAATACCGGATTGTATTGAAATAAGATTTGGTTAACACCATTCGGCAGTTCTACCGTTTTGGTCGTGTCGAGTAAGCCTCCGATTAACTTAGGCTTAGCCATGTTAACCACTTTCAGATCAACAAATTCAGGAATTTCCAAAATGACTTTAGCGTGAACATGCAGTGATACCAGCACTAATGAGAGCGAGGCAACTAGCTTTAGAAATAGATTCATTTGATTACATCCTTAACTCTTTTCGCCAACGTTATACCTAATCTATAAAAAAACCCAGCCATCGCTGGGTTTTTATTCAGGTAACAGTTAATTACCAGTAAACACGTGCACCAATTGCTAAATTGTTTTCAGCATCGGCTTTATCTTCTTTGTTGTAGCCGTACTCAACATAGGTACGTCCCCAGCTAGCAAATTTGTATTCCACACCTGCATAACCAGTTTTTAGATCGCCAGCAGCTTTAGTGTCGGCAAATTGGAAACCGCCATACACGCTGGTTTTATCGGCAACTTTGATGATAGTACCGATACTTAATGCATCAGAGCTTTCATCCACACCTTTATTATCGCGATCAATATGAGCATAAGTTACACCAAATAGCGCATCACCAAAGGTGTATTCCGCGGTAACTTCTACTGACGTAGAATCGATGTCATGTACAACATCATTACCACTTTTTTCATCTTTAGTCGTTGTCTTATCTGTGTACTGAACTACACCGGCATGCAAAGTCAGATCAGCGATTGAGGTACCAACAAACAGTTCATACAACTCTGGAGCTGAATCACGCTCATCTAAATTATAAGAAGCCTTAAGCCAAAAAGCTTCTTTGGTCAGCTCATATTTAACCATATTTGGTTGCCAAAAATATTCGTCAGCAAGACCTTTGTCATATAAATAGTATGCAGAACCACCATAGACATAAGAGTACTCAGCACCGTATACATCATCGGCAATCGGTGAGCTTTGACCAAAGATCAACGACCCCATAGTATCACTTGCGACGCCAATATAGTGTTGACGGTTAGACCAGTCACTACTAATACCCACTTCAACCAGGCCAATAAGGTTTAGGCCATCGGCAATTTTGTATGATGCATCAATACCGGCACGAGAAGAGCTAGCATCAATTTTTGCGTCCGACTCACCTTTAGCATCGGTAAATTTAATATTTTCACGGAGCTGACCGTAAAAATTCACTGTACCTTCATCTGACTTGATGATTTCAACTGCGTTAACAGAACTTGCGCCAGCAAGCACTGCAAGTGCTAATAATGTTTTTTTCATATTAATCCACTGCCTTTTCTTAAGTTGGGAATTCCCTATCCGGTTCCCTGTTTTTGTGATGATGGCTTGCTAACTCTTTGTTTAGTCATAACCACCACTGTGCGTGACTAAGATTGCAAAAGAATATTCTGCATGTCAAATATCATAAAAAAAACCAACAAAAAAAATATAAAATGAAAAATATCATAGCGTTACACTTATTGCAGTGATTTTTTCGAGCGACTTCTGAACTAGAAGTCAGACAGGGTCGAAATGCTAATTGCAAGGCTAGACAGCACAAAACTCCAAGAGAAAACCACAAAATATGAAAATATAGTTTTTAATAAAAACTTCATCACCTAGATCAAGGGATATATTTTTCACGCAACCAAGCAAACCCGGCACCTCAAAAGTTCATTTTTATTTCGTGATCCAGATCAAACTTTGAATCAAAACCATGGAATTTCGTGACCTAGGTATCACGGATTGAACTGTGCTACCATCACGGCAACGTACTTTAGGCTCCCTTATGCTGACAAAAAACATCCAAGACTCGATCCGCAACAGTTATCACAATCTACAACATCAACTGGATAACTTTATTCCACGACGCGCGCAAAATTTTCTGGTAGCTGAAATCGCGAAGACACTGAGTGGCAACTATCACCCATCGAACCGAATCTTGGTGGCCGAAGCCGGAACCGGCATTGGTAAATCCCTCTCTTATTTAATGGCGGCGATCCCGGTTGCACTGGTCAATCGACGTAAAGTTGTGGTATCCACCGCGACGGTAGCGCTGCAAGAGCAACTGCTGAATAAAGATCTGCCGCTTTACCGGCGCATCAGTGATCAAAGCTTTTCCTTTATTCTGGCTAAGGGACGTCAACGTTATTGCTGTAGCGAGCGTTTAGCCGCCACTTGCACCGCCGATGATGCACAAATAGCCCTGTTCGAAAGCAAACCGAAACCGCAAGATACCGCATTGTTGAATGAGCTTTATAACGCGCTCAACCAAGGCAAATGGGATGGTGATCGCGACGCTTGGCCAACCCCGATTGCCGATCATTTATGGGCGATGATTGTCAGTGATAAACACAGCTGTAATGGCAGTTTTAGCGCTCATCGCCACTGTCCATTTCAAAAAGCACGTTCCGAGTTAGATAAAGCGGATGTGATTATTGCCAATCATAGTTTGGTGATGGCGGATGCTGATTTAGGTGGTGGGGTGATCCTGCCTGCGCCGGAAGAGACAATCTACGTATTTGATGAAGCGCATCATTTACCAACTGTCGCGCGCGAGCATGCCTCAGCGGCCGCCACATTAAAAGGCGCAGCCAGTTGGCTAGAAAAACTCAATCAATCATTAGCCAAATTTACCGCTTTGGGTGATGAGAAGCGTGCCGAGCGATTTGCACAAGAAGCTCGCGAGGCAATGCAGTTTTTAATTCCCACGTTAGGTCAACTGCCTAAACAATTTGTCGCCCAGCAATTTGTCGAGGGTATCTACCGCTTTGAACATGGTGAGTTACCGGCGTGGCTGGCCGAAGAGTCGCAAGCACTAAGTAAGGCGGCGCAGAAAACCACACAAGCTATAGGCAAAATTACCGATTTAATTGCGGAAAAGGTCAAAGAGGGCGAATTGGCGGCCAGAATTGCCGAACCGGCATTAGGCGAACTCGGGTTTTATATTCAACGTTTAGAAAATCTCAGCCAAGTTTGGCAACTGATGGCCAAACCCAATCAAGATAAAGGTGCGCCGCTGGCTCGTTGGTTAGAGATCAGTACCGAACGTGAAGGCGACTATTTAGTCAGCGTATCACCGCTAGAAATTGGTTGGCAGCTTGATAAGCAAATCTGGAGCCGCTGTATTGGCGCAGTGCTGACATCTGCCACGTTGAGAGCCTTAAATTCGTTTAGCTTTTTCTGCCGCCAAGCAGGGATCAGTGAAAAAGCCGAGGATGGGGTACAATTTTTGGCCCTCGCCTCACCATTTGATTATGCCACGCAAGGAGAATTGCTCATTCCTAACATGGCGCTTGAGCCACAAGCGGCAGGTTATACCGCGTATTTAGCCGATAAAGTACTCTGCTACTTACAAGCAGATAAAGCCAACTTGGTGCTGTTTGCTTCCTATTGGCAAATGCGTGAAGTGGCAGAAATTTTACAAAAAGAGCTGACTAAGCGAGGTTGGGTATTGCAAATCCAAGGCGAAAAATCACGCCAAGAAATTCTAAATCAACATAAAAAACTAATAAAAAAGCAAAAAACCAGTATTTTATTTGGCACTGGCAGTTTTTCGGAAGGACTGGATCTGCCGGGCGATTTATTGGAGAACGTGATCATCACCAAAATCCCATTTGCGGTGCCAACTTCCCCCGTCGAGCAAGCTCATGCCGAGTATATTGAGCAATTCGGTGGCAATCCATTTATGCAGATCACCGTTCCACAAGCCAGTAAAAAGCTCATCCAGTCGGTTGGCCGTTTACTGCGTAAAGAACGTGATTCTGGTAGAGTAGTCATCCTTGATCGGCGAGTCGTCTCTAAGCGTTACGGAAAAGCATTATTGGATGCCTTACCGCCGTTTAAACGTACCATCGAATACTAATTATAACGAATCATCGACTTAGGATGCGCTTTTGATGGAATGGATAGAACCCACCACTCTAGTGGTGCTGGCTCTGGTGGCTTTTATCGCCGGATTTATTGATGCGGTCGCCGGTGGCGGTGGCATGCTGACGGTGCCGGCTCTGCTGTCACTCGGTTTGCCTCCTCACCTTGCATTAGGCACCAACAAACTCGCAGCGACATTTGCCTCTTCAACCGCAGCGTGGGCTTACTATCGACAAAAATTGTTTGATCCGGCTTGTTGGAAACGTGCTTTTATTGCCACCTTACTTGGCGCGATAACCGGTACTCTAACCGTTGATGCGATCAGCACCGAATGGCTCGCCAAAGTGCTACCATTACTGATCTTAGCCGCCGCTCTCTATACGGTATGGCATCGTCCGCAGTCCAATCGGCAAAGCACTACCCCACAACCTTGCCCCAAATTGCAGCGTAAACAAATTTTACAAGGTCTCGGGTTAGGTTTTTATGACGGTTTAGCGGGGCCGGGCACTGGCGCATTTTGGACGGTCAGTTCAATGGCGCTATACCGCTTTAATATTTTGTTCGCTTCAGGACTTGCTAAGGCGATGAACTTTACCAGTAACTTCTCCTCACTGGTGATATTTGCCCTGCTCGGCCATATTAACTGGTTACTCGGCCTGACCATGGGCATCTGCTTAATGGCGGGAGCATGGGTCGGAGCGCATTCCGCCATTCGTTTTGGCGCGCGTTTTATTCGGCCACTGTTTATTGTGCTGGTGACTTTGCTCGCCACAAAACTGGCTTACGATGCATGGTGGATAACATGATCGATAAATACACCAAACTGGATGAGGCGCTCAACGAGCTCAAATCTTCTGCGGCACATGTGGATCGCCAACGCGGTGAACACACCCAACCATTATTTGATGCGGTGCTGTTTCATTGTCATGGTAAGCTGTTGACACCTTGTGTTGCCGAAGCCTATGCCACTTTGCAAGCCTTGATCCGCGAAAAAGAGAGTGGCCGTTTGACCGCACTACGCGCTGAATATTTATCCGAACGTTTATTAGCACAAATCGCGGCGCTTAAGCGTGAGATTTCAACCCAAAATGTGCGCCGTAAAGAGCCGAAGCCCACCGGTTATTTTAAAAAGCCCATTAATGCGCTTTACCAAGAATTGGCGCAGCATCAGGATTGGGAACGTCGGCTGATGGAACTGGTGCGTGATAAAGAGCTATTGCTGGCGCAAGCGCCCCCAATCCAAAAAATGAACGCGCAACAAGCATTGCTGCTCGCCGAGCAGCGGCTAAACCGCTGCCAAGCGGCAAAAATCAAGCTTGAGCAACGCATCACCATGCAGGAGAGAAAAGCCTAAATGTCGCCGCAATCTACCCCTTTACAATCTATTCCATTAAATGAAGCCGCCGATGAGATCAAACTAGCGGTTGATCTGATCTATTTATTGGAATCTCATGCCATTGCACCACATATCGCACTGGCCGCGATTGAGATCGTCAAGCATGACTTAGAATCTAAATTAGCACCAAAACCACATTCGATTTAGCTAATATCACGCTTACGCAAGCGCTGGTGAGCTCTCAAATAGAGGTGATACCATCACCCTCCAGTCAATCAAAAGGAATCTCCATGAAAATCGTTAGCTTCAACATCAATGGTCTGCGAGCCAGATTGCATCAACTGCAAGCGTTGATCGATAAGCACCAGCCGGATGTGATTGGTTTGCAAGAAATTAAAGTTCATGATGAGGCGTTTCCTCGTCAAGCGGTGGAAGAGATGGGCTATCAAGTCTATTTCCATGGTCAAAAAGCCCATTATGGGGTAGCGATTTTATGCAAACAAACCCCGCTGGAAGTGATTAAAGGTTTCCCAACCGACAGCGAAGATCACCAAAAACGGATGATTATGGCGACATTTGCCGACCAAGCGGGTAATAAAACCACCATTCTTAACGGTTATTTCCCGCAAGGTGACAATATTGAGCATGAGACTAAGTTCCCTTATAAACGTCAGTTCTATCGTGATTTGATGGGCTACTTGCGCGAACAACGCAGCAATAGCGAACGTTTAGTGGTGATGGGCGATATCAACATCAGCCCTCTCGATCTGGATATCGGCATCGGTGAAGCTAACCGCAAGCGCTGGTTACAAACTGGTAAGTGTTCCTTCCAGCCACAAGAGCGTGAGTGGTTACAAACCTTATTAGATTGGGGTTTAGTCGATACCTTCCGTCAACTGCATCCAACGGTGGATGATCAATTCTCATGGTTTGACTACCGTTCACGTGGTTTTGAAGATAACCGCGGTCTACGTATTGATGTGATCCTTGCTACACCAGCGCTGGCAGAGACATGCCAAGAGGCTGGCATCGACTATGAGCTGCGCGCCATTGAGAAGCCATCAGATCACGCCCCGATTTGGGCCACTTTTAGTTAATAGCAACCCTTAGTCACTGCTTAACTCCCTTAATCACCGCTTAACCAACTGGCGATTCCCCTCCCCCTATTGAGCCATAATCAGGGGGAGATTCACCGCCTCGCATCGCGGTAGGCATATTGACCGATTGCAACCGAGCGAAGCAGAAATTATTCACCATACACATCGTAGGTGAAATATTTGGCTTGGATTTTCTGATAAATCCCCTTATCACGCAGCGCCTTGATCGCCGCGTTCAATTGCTGAGCTAAATCTTTATCTTGTTTACGTACGGCAATCCCAAACCCCTCACCAAACCATCTAGCATCGGTGAGAGCAGGGCCAACAAACTCATATCCATCGCCACCCACTTTATTGAGCACCGCCTCTAATACTGAAGCGTCGCCCAACAGCGTCACAATCCGTCCGCTAGCCAAATCTCGGTAAGCTTGCTCCGAAGATCCGTAGCGCACAATCTCTGCTACATCGCCATAATTATCGGTAAGATACTTATCGTGAGTGGTGGCTCGTTGCACCCCAATCTTCACCCCTTTTAAACCTTGTCGGCTAAACGATAGATTAGTGCCTTTTTTAGCAATAAACTTGTTCGGGATCAGCGCATATTTATCAGTAAAATCGACTTTCAATTTACGATCTTCGGTTATCGACATCGCGGCAATAATCGCGTCGTATTTGCGTGCGAGCAGCGCTGGAATGATCCCATCCCAATCTTGAGCAACGATTTTACACTCCACCTGCATTTCAGCGCACAGCGCATTCGCCATATCAACATCAAAGCCTTGTAGTGAACCATCAGCGGCAGTCCAACTAAAGGGAGGATACGCCCCTTCAATACCAAAGTGTAGCGTGGCCCATGGTTTTGCTTGGCTGACTCCACTCAGAGTCACCACCATTAATACGCTGGCAACTAACCATTTTTTCATATCGAGATTCCTGTGTTGGTGGTGATACTGTGTTACAGTGCGCGACTAGATAAAATACACTACTTTAAGTACACAAATAAAATCAAACTATCCTATTGATATTAATAATGATAATCAGGAATCATTCATTTACATAAGTAAAGTGATCAAGATCAATCGATACACAGAGTAAGCACGCTAAACTCGCCGCCAATCACAGACTTGCCTATAATGCTCAATCCTATAACCCTCGTAGTTAGGACACGAGCAATGAGTACGTATCT
This sequence comes from Vibrio misgurnus, assembly GCF_029635775.1. NCBI lineage: Bacteria > Pseudomonadati > Pseudomonadota > Gammaproteobacteria > Vibrionales > Vibrionaceae > Vibrio > Vibrio misgurnus. The sequence goes on from NZ_CP113241.1 coordinate 1,522,854, forward strand.
GGGGTGCAAAGTAGTACACCAACTGAGATGCGCAGGATGGATTTGATTGCTATGCTTGCTGTTAACTCGTGCTACAAGTCGACACTTGCAATCATCACCATTGATTATTGATGCCGATAGATAAACCGATCTTAGTGATACCAAATAAACTTTATTTTAATTTTTTAACTTTTATTGATTTAGTTTAAGGATTGCGATTTTTTTTTAGTGTAGAATAGCTGCGTTGCTGGAACTAATAGCAATATCCATATTCAAACTATGAAAGAGTGAATTTGGATATCGTTATTGAAGAGTGTACTGCGCCCTACGGGGATAGCTGACTCAACAGCGAAAACAGTACGTGTTTTTTCTACTAATAAAGGTAGGTATGTCATGGCAGAGCAATTTGCTAACGCTTGGGAAGGTTTTGCAGCAGGTGACTGGCAAAACGAAGTTAACGTTCGTGATTTTATTCAAAAGAACTACACACCGTATGAAGGCGACGAATCTTTCCTAGTTTCTGAAGGTACTGAAGCGACTAACAAGCTTTGGGAAAAAGTGATGGTTGGCATCAAACAGGAAAACTCAACTCACGCTCCTGTTGACTTCGACACTTCACTTATCTCTACCATCACCGCTCACGATGCTGGTTACATCAATAAAGACCTAGAAAAAATCGTTGGTCTACAAACTGATGCTCCTCTAAAACGCGCGATCATCCCTAACGGCGGCGTGCGTATGGTAGAAGGTTCATGCAAAGCCTACGGCCGTGAACTGGATCCACAAATTTCAAAAATCTACTCAGAATACCGTAAAACCCACAACGCGGGTGTTTTCGACATCTACACACCAGAAATTCTGGCTTGTCGTAAATCTGGCGTGCTGACTGGTCTGCCTGATGCATACGGTCGTGGTCGTATCATCGGTGACTACCGTCGTGTTGCACTGTACGGTATCGACTTCCTGATGAAAGACAAACTGGCTCAGTTCAAGTCTCTACAGGAAAGATTCGAAACTGGCGAAGATCTGCACATGACCATGCAACTGCGTGAAGAAATTGCAGAGCAACACCGTGCGCTAGGCCAAATGAAAGTCATGGCTCAGAAATATGGTTACGATATTTCTCGCCCTGCGGAAACTGCGCAAGAAGCGATCCAGTGGACTTACTTCGGCTACCTAGCTGCTGTTAAGTCTCAAAACGGTGCAGCGATGTCGCTTGGCCGTACTTCTACGTTCTTGGACGTGTACATTGAGCGCGACATCAAAGCCGGTAAGATCACCGAAGTTGATGCACAAGAAATGATCGACCACTTCGTAATGAAGCTGCGTATGGTTCGTTTCCTACGTACTCCTGAGTACGATGAGCTGTTCTCTGGCGACCCAATTTGGGCAACCGAATCTATGGGTGGTATGGGTCTGGATGGTCGTACGCTGGTAACACGTTCTAACTTCCGCTTCCTGAACTCACTGTACACTATGGGTCCATCTCCAGAGCCAAACATCACGGTTCTGTGGTCTGAAAAACTGCCTGAAGGCTTCAAGAAGTTCTGTGCGAAGGTATCGATCGATACATCTTCAATCCAGTACGAAAATGATGACTTGATGCGTCCAGACTTCGATAATGATGACTACGCGATCGCATGTTGTGTATCACCAATGGTGATTGGTAAACACATGCAATTCTTCGGTGCTCGTGCCAACTTGGCAAAAACTCTACTGTATGTAATCAACGGTGGTGTGGATGAGAAACTGAAAATCCAAGTCGGTCCAAAAATGCCTAAGATCATGGACGAAGTTCTTGACTTCAACGATGTATGGGACAAATTGGATCACTTCATGGATTGGCTGGCCACTCAATATGTCACTTCATTGAATGCTATCCATTTCATGCATGACAAGTACAGCTACGAAGCCGCTCTAATGGCACTGCATGACCGTGATGTACGTCGTACTATGGCATGTGGTATCGCAGGTCTGTCTGTTGCGGCTGACTCGCTGTCTGCTATCAAGTACGCAAAAGTGAAGCCAATTCGTGACGAAGATGGTGTAGCTATCGATTTCGCAATCGAAGGCGATTACCCTAAATTTGGTAACAACGATGCTCGCGTAGATGACATTGCTTGTGAATTGGTTGAGCGTTTCATGACCAAGATCCGTTCACTGAAAACTTACCGCAATGCGATTCCTACTCAGTCAATTCTGACTATCACATCAAACGTGGTATACGGTAAGAAAACAGGTAACACACCAGACGGTCGCCGTGCTGGCGCACCATTCGCACCAGGCGCAAACCCAATGCACGGTCGTGATGAAAAAGGTGCAGTAGCATCTTTGACTTCTGTTGGTAAACTGCCATTTGCTCATGCAAAAGACGGTATCTCTTATACTTTCTCTATCGTGCCAAATGCACTGGGTAAAGATGAGGGCGCACAACGTGCTAACCTAGCAGGTCTGATGGATGGTTACTTCCATCATGAAACTGGCATCGAAGGTGGTCAACACCTGAACGTTAACGTTCTAAACCGTGACACTCTGCTTGATGCTGTTAAGCACCCAGAAAAGTACCCACAACTGACTATCCGTGTATCAGGTTATGCAGTTCGCTTTAACTCTCTGACTGCAGAACAGCAGCAAGATGTTATCGCGCGTACTTTCACTGAGTCTCTGTAAGATTTAGCGAATTAAACTAAAGCCCCGTTGTAACGGGGCTTTTTGTTTTTCATCGTACGTAAAAAATTGTGTATCTGAGCGCACATTTGTGCTCTTCTCTACTAGGTTTATTACCCGCAATAGCTCATGATCCATCAGCTTTTGTTTTATTTTTCCAACACATAGTCCACTACATCATGAAATCGATTTGCTATTTGCCTTTGCTGCTGGTCAGCACTTATGCCGCCGCTGCACCTACGCCGACTTTTTCCCTCAGCATCGATAATGATGGTGTTTTTGGGATTGACCAAAACTATACCAATGGTTTTTTTCTCAGTTACACCTCAGGATCTATTAGCCCATATTGGTGGGCTCGCCCACTTAGCTTAAGCGTGTGGGGAGCGAGCAGCTTAGATAAATGGGAGTTTTCTCTCGGCCATAAAATGTGGACTCCCTCTAACATTGAGCTTGACAAACCACAGCCAAATGAACGGCCTTATGCGGGTTATCTGCACACTGAATTTAATTATCTTAGCCTACATCCACAGCAAGCTCAGCGCTTCAACCTAACCTTAGGCTTAACGGGCGATGGCTCCTTATCCGAACAAGCTCAGAAAATCGTGCACAGTATTACCAACTCGGATAAACCGAATGGCTGGGAATACCAAGTTGAAGACAAATTGGTAGGCAGCTTAGGTTACCGCTCGCATTTCAACTGGGGACGTTACCCAGCATTGGCAGGCACAACATTCGAATTGGCTAACATCTCAGAAGTCAATGTGGGCAATTTTCGCAGTGATCTCTCTTCCGGCTTGATGCTGCGCTGGGGTACCGATTTAGAAAACAACTTTGGTGCGGCACAAATCTCCTCTGAAAACCCCTTTACCCCCGGTATGATTGGCGCATCCGCTCAAGGTTGGTTTGTATTTAGCGGCATCAAAGCACGTTACCGTTTTAACGATGTCACGATCGAAGGGGATCGACCACTGGATAATTTGTATCCGTCCGCTGAATACTATCAAGTGCATGTGAAACCATGGCAAACCACCGCTGTCGCAGGCTTTGCCATGTACGCTCGCAGTTTTGGTGCCAGCTTAACTCTCACCGCAAGTAGCCCTGAATATAAAGAGGATCAAAATTCGATCAGCGGTACTGGTAGCGTGACGTTGTATGCGTTTTTCTAATCTGAATGATCCACACCTACCCGTGACTTAACCGGGCAGGCACTCTGCATCATATGTTGCGCTTCACATGCCGTGAACCGATTTGGCTTATCGAGCGTGAGCCCTTGCTACGGCTAGTAAAGCGAGCAACTCTCCGCGAGATAAGCCTATTTAATCCCTGCTATTTGTAATAAAATGCCGCTCAAATTACATAATTGAGAAGCGCTCATGTCTACCATTGGTCGAATCCATTCTTTCGAATCTTGTGGCACTGTTGATGGCCCAGGAATCCGCTTTATTGTATTCCTACAAGGGTGCTTGTTTCGCTGTAAGTATTGCCATAACCGAGATACATGGGACACCCATAGTGGCAAAGAAGTCACGGTTGAGGAAATCATCCAAGAAGCCAAATCTTACCGCCATTTCATGAATGCTTCTGGTGGTGGCATTACTTGTTCCGGCGGCGAAGCGATGCTGCAACCGGAGTTTGTGCGTGATTTATTCCGCGCCGCCAAAGCCGAAGGTATCCACACCTGTTTAGATACCAATGGTCATATTCGTAAATTCACTCCGGTCATTGATGAAGTGCTGGAAGTCAGCGATTTGGTGATGCTCGATATCAAACAGATGAATGATGACATCCACCAAGATCTGATTGGCGTATCCAATAAACGCACTCTAGATTTTGCCCGCTATTTGCATCAGATTGGCCAAAAAACCTGGCTACGTTATGTCGTAGTTCCGGGTTATACCGATGATGCGGCATCAGCTCACCAGCTTGGCGAATTTATTAAAGATATGGAAAATATCGAGAAGATAGAGCTATTGCCTTACCACAAGCTGGGCGCTCATAAATGGGAAGCGATGGGTGAAGAATACCCGCTGGAAGGGGTCAATCCACCCAGCAAAGAAACAATGGATAGTATAGTCGCCATCCTTGAGCAGTATCACTCTAACGTCAAATACTGATCTCACATCACCTAAACTGTTCCAGCCATACCAACCGATCTGGTTGGTATTTTTTTGCCCGTCAGTAGTGAACAATTGGCTTTTTTTTACCCTTTCGCCCTCAAAAGTGTAGCCAGATCATATTTCACAACACACCAATCCTGTTAACCTTAATTCAGCAAAATAATAACTCTGATTTAAAGTGAGACCTTATATGGAAATGACTAACGCTCAACGTTTGATCCTATCGAATCAATATTTCCTGATGTCACAGCTCGACCCAAGTAACGCCAATCAATACCAGCGATTACAAACTATTGTCGAACGTGGCTATGAACTGCAAATGCGCGAACTCAATCGTGAGTTCGGTTGCCTAGCAGAAAGCGAATGTCGTCAAATTATCGATATAATGGAAATGTATCATGCGATGCAGGAATCAAACCGCATGCTCGATGAAGCAGCACGCAAAGAAGTCGACCAGCGCCGCTTAACTTTCCTCGGTTTTGATTTGGCGAGCGAAGCGCAGCTCACCCACTACGTACGCTTTTTAGTCGACTCGGAAGGTTTATATCCTCAATTTGATAAAGGCGATCATCATTTCAACAGCCAAGTACCGATGCTGGCTAAATACCAACGTATGCTGACCATGTGGCGTGACTGCCCGCGTCAGTACCATCTCTCGGCCAATGAACTGCGGCAAATTATCAACGCTTAAGGCTAGCACTAAGCAATGGCTCATCGTTAACACCAAGCTCGTGAAATCCACTTTAAAGCTGGCCATAGTATGCCAGCTTTTTATTAGTCCAATTTTCAATCCCCTACTTTGCCTTTACTCACCCGTTTCATCCTGATCTCAATTGAAATTAATCAATGATTGATTAAGCAAAACCGTCAATCACTAACTAGGCTTAATACGTTAAGCATTGCTTTATGGCTGTGCTGTGTCGGGACGACATTTTCAAAGGGGAAACACAATGAGTATTTTTTCACACTTTCAGGCTCGCTATGAAGCCGCCAAAGATGAAGATCTGTCGATTCAAGATTTTCTGACCCTGTGTAAAGAAAACAAAAGTGCTTATGCCAATGCCGCCGAGCGCTTACTGATGGCCATTGGTGAGCCAATCATGGTCGATACCTCTAAACACCCGACCCTGAGCCGTATTTTCTCTAATCGAGTGATTGCACGCTATAAAACCTTCGAAAATTTCTATGGTATGGAAGAAGCGATCGAACAGATTGTGGCTTACCTGAAACATGCGGCACAAGGTTTAGAAGAGCGTAAACAAATCCTCTATTTGTTAGGCCCAGTCGGTGGCGGTAAATCTTCATTAGCCGAAAAGCTGAAAGCCTTGATGCAGCAAATGCCGATTTATGTGTTATCGGCCAATGGGCAGCGTAGCCCAGTCAACGATCACCCATTTAGTCTGTTTGATGTCAACGAAGATGGCGATCTACTCAAGCAAGAATACGGGATTGAACGCCGCTATTTGCACTCAATTATGTCGCCTTGGGCGGCAAAACGGCTGCACGAATTTGGTGGTGATATTACCCAGTTCAGAGTGGTGAAAGTACGCCCATCGATTTTGGATCAAATCGCGATTGCCAAAACCGAGCCGGGCGATGAAAACAACCAAGATATTTCGTCACTGGTTGGCAAAGTGGATATTCGCAAGCTGGAACATTTCTCACAAGATGATCCGGATGCTTATAGCTACTCCGGCGCACTGTGCCGCGCCAATCAAGGATTAATGGAATTTGTGGAAATGTTCAAAGCGCCGATTAAAGTGCTGCATCCGCTCCTCACCGCAACTCAAGAAGGGAATTATAACGGCACTGAAGGGCTTTCCGCGTTACCCTTTGATGGCATGATCCTCGCCCACTCCAACGAATCGGAATGGCAAACTTTCCGCCACAATAAAAACAACGAAGCATTCCTCGATCGAGTTTATATTGTCAAAGTGCCCTACTGCCTGCGTGTATCAGAAGAGGTGAAGATCTACCAAAAACTGCTCGATCACAGTGAGCTGGCTCAAGCACCTTGCGCGCCTAGCACGCTCGAACTGCTGGCGCAATTTAGTGTACTGTCACGTCTGAAAGTCCCAGAAAACTCATCATTATTTTCCAAAATGCGGGTGTACGATGGTGAAACGCTCAAAGACACCGATCCCAAAGCCAAAAGCTATCAGGAATACCGTGATTATGCAGGGGTGGATGAAGGGATGGCCGGCCTTTCGACCCGCTTTGCGTTCAAAATTCTATCGCGCGTGTTTAACTTTGACCATTCCGAAGTCGCGGCCAACCCAGTGCATCTGTTCTATGTTATTGAGCAGCAAGTAGAGCGTGAACAGTTCGCGCCGGAAACGGCTGATCGCTATCATGAATTTCTCAAAGGGTATTTGATCCCGCGCTATGTCGAGTTTATCGGCAAAGAAATTCAAACTGCCTATTTGGAGTCCTACTCTGAATATGGGCAAAATATTTTTGATCGCTATGTCACCTATGCCGATTTCTGGATCCAAGATCAAGAGTATCGCGATCCGGAAACCGGTCAGCTATTTGAACGTTCAGCGCTGAACAGTGAATTAGAAAAAATTGAAAAAACCGCCGGGATCAGTAACCCGAAAGATTTTCGTAACGAAATCGTCAACTTCGTATTGCGCGCGCGCGCCAACCATAATGGTCAAAATCCACTGTGGACCAGCTACGAAAAATTGCGCACGGTGATCGAGAAAAAAATGTTCTCCAATACCGAAGATCTGCTGCCAGTGATTTCGTTTAATGCCAAAACCTCTTCTGATGATCAGAAAAAACACGATGATTTCGTGGCACGCATGATGGAAAAAGGCTACACCGAAAAACAAGTTCGCTTATTGTCTGAATGGTATTTACGAGTACGTAAATCATCATAAGTGCGATTGGCAGCTATGCTTGGCGTTCACCAAGCCAGCATAGTGGTTGCAAAAAATAGCAGATCGGCAATTGGCAACCACCAGATCGGCTCAATCTCTGTATTGAGCAGCGGTGATTAGGGAGCAGTGCATGGCGCAATTTATCGACAGAAGGCTCAACGGCAAGCACAAAAGTACCGTCAATCGGCAACGCTTTTTACGTCGCTATAAGCAGCAGATCAAAGAGTCAGTCGCGGATGCGGTTAACCGCCGCTCAATCACCAATACCGAAAGCGGTGAAGGCGTTGCCATCCCAACTCGCGACATTAAAGAGCCGATGTTTCAGCAAGGCAAAGGTGGTGTGCGTGAGCAGGTGCATCCGGGTAATGACCAATTTATCCGCGGTGATAAAATCGAACGCCCCAAAACAGGTCAAGGTAATAACGGTGCAGCAGAAGGTGATGCCAGTGCTGATGGCCAAGGCAGTGATGATTTCATTTTCCAGCTCTCCAGAGATGAATATCTTGATATTTTGTTTGAAGATTTAGCGCTACCCAACCTCAAAAAAAATCACGCTAATAAAATCGCCGAATGGAAAACCCATCGCGCAGGTTTCAAAACCGCCGGTGTACCGTCTAACATTGCGGTGGTTCGTTCACTGCAACAATCATTAGCCCGTCGCACAGCGATGACTGCCAGCAAACGCCGTTTGCTTGATGAGTTACAACAACAATTAACCGAAATCCAGCGCCTTGAACCACCACAAATCATCGAACAGAGGCACATCAAACAACAGATTGAAGATCTGCGTAAAAAAATCGATAGCGTGCCTTTTATCGATACCTTTGATTTACGTTTTAAAAACTATGAGAAGCGGCCGATCCCATCCAGTCAAGCGGTCATGTTCTCGCTGATGGATGTCTCAGGATCAATGGATCAAGCGACTAAAGAGATTGCTAAGCGCTTTTATGTGCTGCTCTACTTATTTCTAACTCGCACTTATGACAATGTCGAGGTGGTGTTTATTCGTCATCATACCCAAGCCAAAGAGGTTAATGAACACGATTTTTTCTACTCACAAGAAACTGGCGGAACCATTGTTTCCAGTGCCTTGAAATTAATGAATGAGATCATTAAAGCGCGCTACCCACTTAACCAATGGAATATTTATGGGGCACAAGCTTCGGATGGCGATAACTGGGCGGATGATTCGCCGCGCTGTAAAGAGCTACTGGCCAACCAATTGCTGCCTGATTGCCAATATTATGCCTATATCGAAATCACGCGCCGTTCACACCAAACGCTGTGGCACGAATATGAAAAATTGCAGCCCTCTTTCAGTCACTTTGCGATGAAACATATTCGTAGTGTTGATGATATTTTTCCGGTGTTTAGGGAGCTGTTTCAAAAGGAACACGAGTAGGGAGAGCGCAACATGACCATCCAAGCGACACTGCACCACCAACCACTGCCAGATGGCCCAGATTGGACATTTGAACTGCTGGAGCGCTATCACCAACAGATCAGCCGTGTAGCAGAGCTTTACCGTTTAGAGACTTACCCTAACCAGATTGAGATCATCACCTCAGAGCAGATGATGGATGCTTACTCCAGCATCGGTATGCCGATTAATTATCATCACTGGTCATTTGGTAAAAAATTCATCCAAACCGAGCAAAATTACCAACACGGTCAAATGGGCTTAGCCTACGAAATCGTGATCAACTCGGATCCGTGTATCGCCTATCTGATGGAAGAAAACACCATCACCATGCAAGCCTTGGTCATGGCACATGCCTGCTACGGGCATAACTCTTTTTTCAAAGGTAACTACCTGTTCCAAACTTGGACGGATGCCAGTTCGATTATCGATTATCTGCTGTTTGCCAAACATTACCTCGCCGAATGTGAACAAAAATTCGGGGTGGAGGAAGTTGAAACGCTACTCGATTCTTGTCATGCATTAATGAACTATGGGGTTGATCGCTATAAGCGGCCAGAAAAAATTTCCATCGCCGAAGAAAAAATACGCCAAGAAGAGCGCGAAAACTATCTGCAATCACAGGTTAATACACTGTGGCGTACCGTACCGAAAAAAAACGTGACCGCAGAACAACAGCACCGCTTCCCGGCTGAACCACAAGAAAACATTCTGTACTTTATTGAAAAACATGCCCCATTACTCGAACCTTGGCAGCGTGAAATTGTGCGTATCGTGCGTAAAATTAGCCAATATTTCTATCCGCAAAAACAAACCCAAGTCATGAATGAAGGTTGGGCGACCTTTTGGCACTATACCCTGCTCAATCATCTGTATGATGAAGGCTTACTCAGCGACCGCTTCATGCTCGAGTTTCTACATAGCCATACCAGTGTCGTCGCACAGCCACCTTATAACAGCCGTTATTTCAATGGGATTAACCCTTATGCACTTGGCTTTGCGATGTTTCGTGACATTAAACGCATCTGTGAAGAGCCAACCGAGGAGGATCAACGCTGGTTTCCCAAATTAGCCGGCAGCGATTGGTTAGAAGCGGTGCATTTTGCGATGCGTAACTTTAAAGATGAGAGCTTTATCAGCCAATACTTATCGCCCAAGCTGATCCGCGATTTTAAGCTGTTCGCGGTTTGTGATGACGATAGAAAGAATCAAATTGAAATCAGTGCCATTCATGATGAACTCGGCTATCAAGCGATCCGTGAAAAGCTCGCGGCACAATACAACCTGAGTAACTTAGAGCCGAATATTCAAGTGTATAGCGTCGATATTCGCGGTGATCGCTCCTTAACCTTACAATATGTGCCTCATAATCGCATCCCGTTAGAAGCCAACTATGAAGAGGTACTAAAACACTTGCACCGGCTGTGGGGCTTTGAGGTTAAGCTCGAAGAAGTTAAAGAGAGCGGGCGTCGAGATCTGCTGGCGACATGCCCGAAAAAGAGCCATTTTGAATGCCCAATTTAACCGCTTGGTGATTGGATGATCTGATGGTTTTGTAGTTGGTAGTTTTGTAGTCGATAGTTTGGCTGTCGATAATTTGGTGATAATCAGTCAATCATTACTGACTATCACCAACGGATCATCGCGGATCAGGCCGCTCAGTGAGCTTGCTGAGCGACAATCTGCCGAACTAAAGCCAAATCTTCTGGGGTATCAACGCCAGCCGGAGGCGCTTGTAAGGCTACTGCAACATGAATTTTCTCACCATGCCAAAGCACGCGCAGCTGCTCTAAGCTCTCAATTTTTTCCAATTGGCTAGGTTGCCACTGAAGGTAGGTGTGGATGAAACCCGCACGATAAGCATAAATGCCAATGTGGCGCAGCACTGGCTGTGCAATCGTTGGCTCTGGCGTGGCAAAATGATCGCGATCCCAAGGAATGGTCGCGCGACTAAAATACAGCGCATAACCGTGTTTATCAGTCACTACCTTAACCGCATTGGGATTAAACACTTCCGCTTGCTGCTCAATTTGCACTGCCAGAGTCGCCATTGGCGCATGGCAAGCAGCTAGGTTGTCCGCGACTTGACGGATAATCACTGGTGGGATCAAAGGCTCATCACCTTGCACATTAACCACAATGTGCTCAGCAGGGATCGCCATTTTTTCAACCACTTCCGCCAATCGCTCGGTACCTGATTGATGATCAGGCGAGGTCATACACACTACACCACCAAACGCTTGCACGACATCAGCCACCCGCTGATCGTCAGTGGCAATAATCACTCGCTCAGCTCCCGCTTGCATCGCTTGCTGGTACACCCATTGAATCATTGGCTTGCCACCAATATCGGCCAGCGGCTTACCCGGCAAACGGGTTGATTGATAGCGGGCTGGGATCACAACCGTAAATGACATTAGCGTCCCTCATCCATACTCATGCTACGAGCTTCTGACTCTAACAGCACCGGAATACCTTGTTTGATTTGATAAGCCAGACGATCCAGTTTACAAATCAATTCTTGGCGAGTTTTATCGTAACTCAGCTTACCCTTACACACTGGACAAGCGACGATTTCAAGCAGACGGTGATCCATATGACTCCATTACCTCTTTAATTTTGTCGACAATACGCAGCTCCATGTCTGGAGCAAATTGAGCCGAAACGGGCAAATACCACCAATTGGCTTGTGCAAATCCAGCACATTTAACTGCATCTTTTTCCGTCATGATCAGATGGTCACCCTGCTGTGCCAGTTGCTTTAACTGCGTGGCATCAAACGCCTGGTGATCCGCAAACCCTTGGCAAACCAACAAATCCGCATTCAGTGCCCGTAAAGTATTAAAAAATCGCGTCGGGTGACCAATTCCAGCCATAGCGCACACACGAGTCAATTGATTGACTGGGCAACGCTCACCGGTGCGCAGGTTAACCGCCAAATCTGGCTGCAGGTGCATAGCGATTTCATTGGGTTGCGCACGACCGCCATTGGTAATAATAAAATCCACCTGCTGTAACCGGCTAATCGGTTCACGCAGCGGCCCAAGCGGGATCAACTGCTGATTACCAAAACGGCGCACGCCATCAACCACGGCAATTTCAATATCGCGCTGCAAAGCATAATGCTGTAAACCATCATCACTGATGATGATATTCACTCCGCATGCCACAAGTGCTTGTACCGCTTGGCTACGTACCGGATCCACCGCCACCGGCGCGCCGCTGCGTTGAAAGATCAGCTTTGGCTCATCACCACAATGCTCTGGCGGGGTGTGCTGATTAACCAACAGCGGGTAACTCGGTGCTTTCGCCCCATAACCACGTGATACAACGCCCGGTCGATAACCCAGTTTTTGCAACGTTTCCACTAACCAAATCACCACTGGCGTTTTACCATTACCGCCAGCGGTAATATTACCCACCACCACCACAGGGATCGGAGCTCGGAAAGTGGCTTTACGGCCAGTTTGATAAGCGTTACGCCGTGCGCGGCTGATCGCAGCGAATATCAAGCTTAACGGCCACAACAGTGGCCATAATAAGTAACTCAGCAGATGGCGTTGAAACCAAATTTTTTCAATCACCGCTATTCACCAAACTGAATGCGGTGCAGTTGAGTATAGGCGCCGTCTTGAGCTAGCAACTCAGCATGACGACCACGCTCAATGATTTGCCCTTCATCAACCACCAAGATTTCATCCGCTTGTTCAATGGTCGATAAACGGTGGGCAATCACTAACACTGTTTTGTTTTTCTGTAGCTCATCGAGTGCCGCTTGAATCGCTCGCTCTGATTCCGTATCCAGCGCCGAAGTTGCTTCATCAAGGATCAGCACTGGTGCATCACGCAACAACGCCCGAGCAATTGCCACTCGCTGCCGCTGACCACCAGACAAACTGGTACCATTTTCACCGATCACAGTATCCAAACCTTGCGGCAGATTTTCGATAAACTCCATCGCATGGGCTTGACGCGCCGCTTGCTCAATCTGCTCACGGGTGTATTCGCCTTCCGCAGCATAGGCAATATTGTTGGCGATGCTGTCATTAAACAGATGTACGTTCTGTGATACCAATGCGAAATGGCGACGAAGATTGGTCAGCTTATAATCGCGCACATCGTGCTGATCTAAACGGATCGCGCCACTATCCACATCGTAAAAACGAGTAAAGAGGTTCGCGATGGTCGATTTGCCAGAGCCTGAGCGCCCCACCAATGCGACGGTTTTACCTTGCTCAATGGTGAACGACACATTGGATAACGCCGGCTTGTCTTTGCCTTGGTAAGTGAAAGTGACATCTTGCACTACCACCTCACCTTTCACACGATCCACCGCATATTTGCCATTATCACGCTCGGTTTCCAGATCCATCAAACCAAATAGAGTTTGACATGCGGCCATCCCGCGTTGGAAATCCGAAGTGACATTGGTTAACGCTTTCAGCGGACGCATTAAGCCAAACATGGCGGAAAACACCACAGTAAAGGTACCCGGGGTCAATTCGGCTCGAATAGAATCAACACTCGCCAAAAACAGCACCGCAAACAGTGCTAGGGAAGCAATCATCTGGATCACCGGATCAGCCGTCGCCTGTGCCGACACCAATTTCATGGTTTGCTGACGCATTCGGTTACTGACTTGGTCGAAACGCTTACGCTCCACCGCTTGCCCACCGTAACTGAGCACCACTTTATGCCCTTTGAGCATCTGCTCCGCAGACGAAGTGACGTGTCCCATCGTCGTCTGCATATTGCGGGAAATCTTGCGAAAACGCTTCGAGACAAAGCTAATTGCAAACGCCACCACTGGTGCAACCACAATCAAGACTAAAGAGAGCTGCCAACTGTTCCAAAACATCAGTACCAGCAAGCCAACAATACTGGCCCCTTCCCGCACAATGCTCACCAAAGCTCGGCTGGTGGCTCCAGCGACTTGCTCCGAATCATAAGTGATCCGCGACAAAAGTCCGCCCGTGGATTGTTGATCGAAAAAGCTCACTGGCATATGCATAAAATGGTTAAACAAACCACGGCGCATTTGCATCACCACGTTGCCAGATACCCAGCTCAAGCAGTAGGCAGAAGCAAAACTACTTAGTCCACGCACAAACATCAGACCTAAAATCATAAACGGTAGAATGCGCAAAAAAGTCGATTCAGCATCACCAAACCCTTCATCTAATAAGGGTTTAAGCAGTGAAATCATGTAGGTATCGGCAACCGCATTAATGATCAACGCGATGGTTGCCACCACCAGCCCCGCTTTATAGGTGCTGATATAAGTCCACAGACGTTTAAAGGTCTGCCAGTTAGATTCGTCAGAGTGAAGTGACATAGAAAGGCTTTTCTGATTACAAAATTGGCCTCATTCTACCCCTTTACGTAGCATCTGCCTATACCAAGGCTCCCAGTAGCGCCGCCGCTGAGCCAACCAATCAAGCTGATCCGGATAGAAAAATAGCGAAATCTGCCCCATTTGTCCGGTATCTAGCCACTGCACTTGTTGCTGCTGATAACGTGCAACCACCTGTGGATGAGGCAAGTTCCAGCGGTTATCTTTGGCCAGAGAAGCGATCGCCAACTGGGGTTGCACTTGGGCTATAAACTCGGCGGTCGATGAGGTTTTACTGCCATGATGCGGCACTAGCATCACATCACTTTGTAATACAACGCCATCTCGGGCGAGTAACCACTCACCCAGCGCGGTGACATCACCGGATAACAACACCGAATGCTGGGATTGTGTATCGCTGACGCGGATCACGCAGGAGTGCGGGTTATAAGCTCGGCTCACCCGTTGCGGCGGCCATAACACATTAAATTCAAGTGACTGCCACTGCCAACTCACACCTCGGACACAAGGCTCAAATTGCACACCGTGTTGACTACTACGGATCCAACGCGGCTGCCAGCGGCTAGCCAATCCTTGCCAATCTCCCGCATGATCATTATCCAGATGACTTAAAATCAGCCCATCTAATTGCTGAATCCCACGCTGCTGTAACAGCGGCTCAATCACGCTGTGAGCGTAGCTTCCAGTCGGCCAACTGCTGCCAGTATCGTAGATAATCGCCCGCTGATTCTGCTCAATCATGATCGCCAAGCCATGCCCAACATCCAGCACATCGATTCGCCAAAGCGGCTTGATGCCGGGAAACCACCACCATAACCCAATCATGATCAATATCAACGCGCACGCTTGGCGGCTAATGATTCGATACAACAAACTCACCGCCACAATTCCGATCACGATACCTTGTACCTGCTTGGGTACCACCAACCAACCGACTTCAGCAAATTGCAGCGCCCACTCCAGTGGCATAAAAGTCCAATCCACCCATGGCCAGTAGCCAGGTGCCCAACTCGGAAGCGCCACCATCAGTAGCAGACCGAAGAATAGCACCGGTACAATCACCAATGAAAACCACGGGATAAACAACAAATTGTACAGCACAGCCGTAATGCTCAATCCACCAAAAAAATACGCCGTGACCGGCGCCATTAAACAGACCAGAGAGATTTGCGCCCACAATAATCTCTGCCACTTGGCTTGACGTTGATTTTGGCTGGCGAGCTGATAAAGCACCACTGCAACCGCGAGAAATGACATCCAAAAGCTATTGGAGAGCGAAGCGAACGGCGACCAAAACAGCACCACCGCGAGGGTGAGTAAAATGCGCTGATACGCCGACAATGGCAAAGCCAATACCACCAACGCCACGTTGAGCAGACACATGATCAGCGCACGCTGAGTGGGTAGCGTGAATCCGGCCAACCAAGCATACAGCAGTGCTAATAAGCCACCGAGGATAAAAGGCGACCAGATCAGCTTGACATGCCAACGCATCAAACCCGCCCCCAGCACATAGCCTAAGCTGAATGCGATACCAATATGTAAGCCAGAAATAGCCACTAAATGAATCAAACCGCTGTTGCGCAGTGCTTGCCACTCGGATTCCTCGATCGCTTTACGCTCACCAAAGGTCAGCGCTAAGATCAAGCCTTGGAAGCGGCTAGCATCAGTCAATGCGGTCAATTGGGTTAGCCAAGCAGACCGGACATCTCCCCGCTGGATAATTTGGTAGCTGGTATTGGGTTTAACACTGGCGCGAGCTAAGACCGATTGCGCCATCGAATGCGCTTCTAAATCAAAACCGACTTGATTAAGTCGCCCAATCACCGGTTTCAAGGTTACGGAAAATTCGAATTGATCATTGGGCTGTAACGGTAATGGCGCGGTTAAACGCACGCGCGGTTGATGCCATCGGTGCAATCTTTGACCATTGACCTGATGAATTAAGATCAACCCCTCATAGGCGTAACGAGTTTGTGTAAAAAAGCTGTCAACTCGGCCTTTTATGCTAATATCCGGGCCTGCTTGATAGAGCAGGTTGGATTGATCTCGTATAAGATTGCCATGTAGCACTATGGTCAGGATGGCCAATCCTAAACCAAGCCATTGACGGCAAATTCGGTAATAGATGCACAGGCCACATATCATGAGGCAAAACCACGCCCAGCCCCACGTTGGCATCCATGGCCAATATGGTGCAGAGAGCATGGTGAGTGAAAATGCCATTAGCGACCAGTAATTCGACAAGAGAGTCATAATCCCGTATGCCAAAAAAATTTATTAAACGGTTTATGCCTGACCACGATGTGATCAAACGCCAAAAAGCCCTGCGCGTATTTGGAAATGTGTTATACAACCCAAACCTTTGGTGTCTTAATCGCCGCTCAGCGGCAGGGGCTTTTGCGGTTGGTCTATTTATGGCTTTTATCCCTCTACCCAGTCAGATGATCATGGCCGCAGGTGCAGCAATTGCTCTGGGGGTTAACTTACCGCTATCCGTTGCGTTAGTGTGGATCACCAACCCCATCACCATGCCAGTGATCTTCTATTGCACTTATAAAGTGGGCGCTTGGCTCATGGGCATCCCTCCCCAATCATTCCACTTAGAGTTGAGTTGGGAATTTCTGCTCAATCAAATGAACACCATCGGCCTGCCGTTTTTACTCGGCTCGGTAGTTTGCGCTGTGATAGCAGCATTAATCGGCTATTTTAGTATTCATGCCTTATGGCGTTATTCGGTGGTGCGCAGTTGGCAAAAACGCCGTCTTAATAGTCGAATTAATAAAAGCCGCGTCAATAACATGCCGGAGAATCGACCGTAATGCACCGCGGCCTCCCCCTGGGCCAAGTAAATTGTGAGTGATAAGCGAACTACCGATGCAAAGCGTGTCAAATTAAGATGAAAAAAGGACCATTCGGTCCTTTTTTGTTGATGTTGCCTGCAGTGGCCTCAGTTATCCCACATGGAGATTATTTACTACTGAGCACTTGGGCTGGATTTAATCGACTGGCGCGCCGCGCTGGGTACCAGGTCGCCAACAGGCTCAACACGATCGCAGTACCGGACACCAATAGCACATCCAAGGCTTCAACTTGTGAAGGCAAAAAATCGACAAAATAGATATCGCCAGATAAAAACTGATGGCCAATCAACTGCTCTAACCCGTTGACCAATCGGGTTAAATTGAATGCAATTAATACTCCCGCGATGCTGCCAGCCACACTGCCTAGCACACCAGAAAAGACCCCTTGCCAGACAAAGATACGCTTAATCAGGCCATCACTGGCCCCCATGGTACGTAAAATAGCAATCTCCGCCGCCCGATCTTTGACCGCCATCATCAAGGTAGAGACAATGTTAAAGCTCGCGACCCCGATCACCAATACCATTACTAAATACATAATGGTGCGCACCAGCTGAATATCACGGTATAAAAAGCCATATTTTTGCTGCCAGCTATTGAGATAAACATATTCGCTAAGCTGGTTGCCCACCTCACGTACGATCTGGGTCGCTTGCAGGACCTGATCAACTTTCACCGCCACCCCGGTGACACCATCACCTAAATTGGCGTAACGCTGGGCATCCTCAAGCGGTATTAGCGCCAAGCTGTGATCAATTTGCCCATTGAGCGCCAACAAGCCACTCACGGTGACTCGCACTCGCTTCGGAGCTTGTAATTTGTCACCACTGGCGGTACTGGGCAGTAGCAAAGTGATCATATCACCGATTTGCACACCCAGTTTTTCTGCCACCCCTTGGCCCAAAATCACCTGCTGCTGATCGGGGACAAAATTTTGCCACGCCTGCGCACTGATAAATTGTGCCAGACGCGATACCGTTTGCTCACGCTGTGGATCGACTCCACGTACTTCAAGCGCTTTTAGCTGAGTGCCGTTTTCTGCCAACGCCGTCATTTTTACATAAGGCGCCGCCGCAACAATTTGCCGATGTTCGGTCGCTTGTGCGATCAGCTCCGGCCAACGCTGCACCGGGCCACGCACCCCTTCAAACTCACCATGAGGGATCACCGACAACACCCGCGATTGCAACTCACGCTCAAAACCATTCATCGCCGACAGACCAATAATGATCACCGCCACTCCAACGGCAATCCCCAGCGTTGATGAGAGTGAAATAAACGACACCATCTTATTGCGTTGTTTGGCACGACTAAAACGCCCACCAATAAACAGAGCGAGAGAAATCAAGCGTTACGCCCCCGTAATCTCGGTTAATAATCCATCTTTCATCTGCATCTGCCGATCCATTTTCGCCGCCAGTTCACTATCATGGGTCACCACTAAAAACGCGGTGCCCGATTCGCGATTCAACTCACGCATCAAATCGTAAATCGACAGCGCCGTTTGATGATCAAGATTACCCGTTGGCTCATCGGCCAGTACCAAATCCGGTTTATTGACTAAGGCACGTGCAATCGCGACTCTTTGACGCTCCCCGCCAGATAACTCAGCGGGACGATGAGTTAAGCGATGGGCTAAACCCACCCGCTCAAGCAAACGTTGTGCGGCTGCTTTGGCGGCCGCAACCGGATGACCACCGATCAACAGCGGCATGGCCACATTTTCTAACGCCGAAAAATCAGCTAACAAATGATGAAATTGATAGATAAACCCCAGATGCTGGTTGCGGATTTTCGCTTGCTGATTAGAACTGAGTTGCGACAAGGGTTGATCAAGAAACGCCACTTGGCCAGAGCTCGCATCATCCAATGCGCCAAGAATATGCAGCAAGGTACTTTTGCCGGAGCCAGAGGAGCCAATAATCGACACCAACTCGCCACGTTTCAGTTCAAAACTTATCCCTTGCAGCACTTGGGTGTGTAGCTCGCCTTCTTGATAGGTTTTACACACCTGCGAACAACATAACAGCTTATTCATAACGTAATGCCTCAGTGGGTTGAACAGAAGATGCGCGATAGGCAGGAAACAGTGTCGCCAATAAACTTAAAGCCACCGCAAGAGCAATCACCAGCCCAATTTGCCATAGATTAATCACCACCGGTAACCCGCCGCCCGCCGAAAATAGGGCTACGCCGAAGGTTTCCAACAAACGATTTAAATTCGCCGCCAACAGACCGCCAAGCAAACCACCACTAAGTGCGCCAAGCACGCCACTGCTCGCGCCTTGCACCATGAAAATGGCCAGCACTTGCTGCGCTTGCATACCTTGGGTTTTGAGTATCGCTACTTCCGCTTGCTTTTCCATTACCACCATGATCAACGCAGCAATAATATTAAACGCCGCCACGCCAACAATTAAACCCAGCATTAGGCCCATCATGTTCTTTTCCATACGTACCGCTTGAAACAGCTCGCCACGCTGCTCGCGCCAGTCGCTCCAACGCCAACCCTCCGGTAAAGAGCGTTGGGCATAATCACTCACCACAAAGGGATCATCAAAAAATAGCCGCCAGCCTGAAATGGTCTGCGCATCGTAACGCAGTAAGCGAGCGGCATCTTGGCGATGGGTGACCATGAGTTGGCCGTCAACATCCGAGCCGGTGTTAAATATCCCAGCCACGGTAAAATTACGCTGACTGGGTAAGCGACCTAGCGGGGTAAATTGGCTGGCTTCAGTGACCATAAGGCGCACCTTATCACCAAGCGAGACATTTAAATTGCGTGCCAATAAATGACCGAGCAGCAATTGATATTCGCCCGCCTGTAAGGTCGAAACACTGCCAGCCATTAAATAGCCACTCAACGGATCGTTATGCTGCGGCTCAATGCCGATCAGCAGACCCGCCGCCAATTGCGCTGGGCTTTGTATTACCGCTTCACTGCGCACCAAAGGCTCAGCTGGGCGCGAAGGCGATAACGCTGCGATAAAACTTGGCGGAGTGGCCGTCAGAGTCGTTTTTCCCGTCGCCTCACTGACCACCGCTTGTGGCAGTACACCAAGAATGCGTGATTTAAGCTGCGCTTCAAAGCCATTCATCACCGATAACACGGTCACCAACGACATCACACCAATCGTGATCCCTGCTGTCGACATATACGAGACAAAACGGCTAAAACGATCGCCAGAACGACCGCGCAAATAACGCCAACCAATAAAAGCCGATACCGGATGAAACATAAATCCAACCTTAGAAATACCATGGCGCTACTGTAACGAGAATCCCTGTTCGGTTGTAGTTTTTCTTTCGCAAATCAATGCAACAAAGCATTTATTTCACACCGAGAACAAGGACATACCTTGATTAGTTACCGCTTATGACGATAATCAACATTGATGTGAGAAGGAACCCCCTATGACCAACCAAGAATTTTTTACTGTTCACCATGCACTGACTCTCAATGTCCAGCCGCTGGCTAGCGATTTTACCCTGCCTTCTCACCCCGTTTTTGAAGCCGAGATCCCCGCTCCATTTGTAGTGGCGAGCGAGTTTAGCCAGTTAGAGCAGCTTAGCGATAATGCGCGCAGCGAGCTCAAAAACAGCGATTTTCCAAGTGTATTGCAACTGCTCGAAGCACAGAACGCCAAACTCAATCTGCTGCTGACCTTTATGCTCGCCCAGCAAGATGATCCCGACTTACGCACCAGCACCACGAGCTTTGGTGCCAGCCAACTCACCTATTTGGCACCAGCCCCACTCCCTTTAGGCCAAAAAGTGCGGATCAAACTGTTTTTGGAATACCCCGCAGCGGCGATTTATGGCTACGCGAGCGTGACTGAATGCCTATTGCAAGCTGAACATTGCTTAATCACGCTCAAATATGAACTGCTGCGTGATATGGATCAGGATCTGTTGATCAAAGCCGCCTTATACCAGCAGCAGCGCCTGCTGCGTCAACGCTCACTAGATCGAGAAAAAACAGCGTGACTATGACTAGAAACTCCCTACTCTCTCTGTTTGCGGCGCAAGGTGCCGGAGACAAAAAAGCCATCGGTAACTTGCCGGGCGCCAGCTTAGCGCTGGCGATTGCCGAACTGGCCAATGCCCACCACAGCCATACTTTACTGGCAGTGCCGGATCCACAAACCGCGCTTAAACTGCTGCAGGAAATCGAGCAATTTAGCCAATATGAGGTTGCGCTATTCCCAGATTGGGAAACGCTACCCTATGATAATTTTTCACCGCATCAAGATATTATTTCTGATCGAATTGCGCGACTCTACCAGCTACCGAGCCAAACTCACGGCATCACGATTGTGCCGATCAGCACCTTGCTGCAGCGCCAATCCCCACGTGAGTTTTTGCTGCAACACACTTTAATCGTTAAACGTGGCGATCATTGCTCGCTCGATAAACTGCGTTTACAACTGACCAACAACGGCTATCGCCATGTGGATCAAGTATTTGGTCCCGGTGAG
Organism: Vibrio misgurnus; assembly: GCF_029635775.1. NCBI lineage: Bacteria > Pseudomonadati > Pseudomonadota > Gammaproteobacteria > Vibrionales > Vibrionaceae > Vibrio > Vibrio misgurnus. The sequence goes on from NZ_CP113241.1 coordinate 1,544,617, forward strand.
TATGCCAGTCGTGGCTCAATTCTCGATCTGTTCCCAATGGGCAGCAGTGATCCATTCCGGATCGATTTTTTCGATGATGAAATCGATACCATCCGCACATTCGATCCGGACAACCAACGCTCAATCGCGGAAATGGATGAAATTCGCCTACTACCGGCCCATGAATTTCCCACCAGTGCCGCGGCGATTGAAGAGTTTCGTAATCGATGGCGTCAGCGCTTTGAAGCGCGTCGTGAACCCGAATCTGTCTATAGTCAAGTCTCTAAAGGTACTTGGCCAGCGGGCATTGAATATTGGCAACCGCTATTTTTTGAACATTGCGAAACCTTATTTGATTACCTGCCCACCGACAGTCAACTGTTGGTGGTGGGTGAAATCGAACAATCCATCGACCATTTTTTAGCCGATGTAGCGCATCGCTACGACCAACGCAATATTGATCCGCTGCGCCCACTGCTCGCACCCCATGAATTGTGGCTACGCAAAGATGAGCTATTCAGCCACTTTAAAGCTCTGCCCCAGATCTTACTCTCGAACGAGCCGATTGAGCTGCGCGCCGGTCGCATCAATCCACCCTTGCAGGCGCTGCCGCCATTAGCGGTTGAGCATCAAAATAAAGATCCACTGGCGGCACTGCGGCAATTCAGTGAACAGTTTGCTGGCAAGATCATTTTCTCGGTCGAATCGGAAGGTCGCCGTGAAGCGCTGCTGGAACTGCTGCAACGGATTAAGTTACGCCCAGTCAATCACCCTACGTTCAGCGCGGCCTGTCAACAGCCCGAGAAATTTTCGCTGATCTTAGGCGCGGCCGAACACGGATTTATCTTCACCGGTCATGATAATCCATCACCGATCGCACTAATTTGTGAGAGTGATTTACTTGGCGATCGCGTGCTGCAACGTCGTCGTAAAAAAGATCGCAAGACCACGACCAATAGCGATGCGGTGATCCGCAATCTGGCGGAGCTAAAACCAGGGCAACCGGTGGTGCATATCGATCACGGGATTGGTCGTTACTTAGGCTTACAAACGCTGAGTGCCGGCGGCATGATCAGCGAATACGTGATGCTTGAGTACCAAAATGAAGCCAAGCTGTATGTGCCCGTCTCTTCACTCAATTTGATCAGCCGTTATTCTGGCGGCGCAGAAGAGTCGGCCCAATTGCACAAGCTCGGTGGTGAAGCTTGGATTAAGGCCCGTCGCAAAGCGGCAGAAAAAGTGCGCGATGTGGCTGCCGAACTGCTCGATGTTTATGCCAAACGTGAAATCAAACCCGGCTTTAAATTCCAGCTTGATCGCGAACAATACGCAACCTTTAAAGCCACATTCCCGTTTGAAGAAACCGACGACCAAGCCATGGCGATCAACGCGGTACTGTCTGATATGTGCCAAGCCAAAGCGATGGATCGATTAGTGTGCGGCGATGTCGGTTTTGGTAAAACCGAGGTAGCGATGCGCGCTGCTTTTGTCGCCACCGATAACAATAAACAAGTCGCGGTATTAGTGCCAACCACTCTACTGGCTCAACAACATTTTGAGAATTTGCGCGACCGTTTTGCCAATTTGCCGATCCGCGTGGAAGTGTTATCGCGCTTTAAATCGGCCAAGGAGCAAAAACAGATCTTACAAGAGGTCGCCGAGGGTAAGGTTGATATTCTGGTCGGCACCCATAAATTATTATCGAGCGAGCTGCAATTCGCCGATCTTGGTTTATTGATTGTCGATGAAGAACACCGCTTTGGGGTGCGGCAAAAAGAGAAAGTCAAAGCGATGCGGGCCGATGTGGATATTTTGACCCTGACCGCCACGCCAATCCCACGGACTCTGAATATGGCGATGAGTGGTATGCGCGATCTCTCGATCATCGCTACGCCTCCAGCACGACGGCTCGCCATCAAAACCTTTGTACGCCAAACCGAAGAGAGCGTGATCCGCGAAGCGGTGCTGCGTGAAATCATGCGCGGTGGCCAAGTTTATTTCTTGCACAATCAAGTCGAAAGTATCGATAAAGTTGCAGCAGATTTAGAAAAGCTGATCCCTGAAGCCCGAATCACCATTGCCCATGGCCAAATGCGTGAACGTGAGTTAGAAAAGGTGATGAACGATTTCTACCACCAGCGCTTTAACTTACTGGTGTGTACCACGATTATCGAAACCGGGATCGACGTCCCAACCGCGAATACGATTATTATTAATCGTGCGGACAACTTAGGCTTAGCTCAATTACATCAACTGCGTGGCCGAGTCGGTCGTTCGCATCATCAAGCGTATGCGTATTTACTCACGCCCCCACCTAAAGCCATCACCAAAGATGCGGTGAAACGTTTAGAAGCGATCGCCTCTTTAGAAGATTTGGGGGCGGGTTTCACCCTCGCGACTCACGATTTAGAGATCCGCGGCGCTGGTGAACTGCTAGGCGAAGAGCAAAGTGGCCAGATCCAATCGGTCGGCTTTAGCTTATATATGGAAATGCTCGAACAAGCCGTTGAAGCGCTTAAATCAGGTAAAGAGCCAGCGCTGGATGATCTGCTGCGCGAGCAAACCGAAGTCGAAATGCGCCTGCCGGCCTTACTGCCTGAGGAGTATATCCCAGATATCAATACTCGCTTATCGATGTACAAACAGATCGCCAGCGTAGCAAGTGAAGATGAGTTAGCCGAGCTTAAAGTCGAGTTGATTGATCGCTTTGGTAAATTGCCAGATGCCGCGTTAAACTTGCTGACCATTGCTAAGCTAAAACTGAATGCGATGCGGCTGAAAGTACGCAAAATTGAAGCCCATGAGCGGGGGGGCTATATTGAGTTCTATCCCAATGCTGACATTAATCCACTGTTTTTGGTTAAACTGCTGCAATCGCAGCCTAAGCAGTTTGCCATGGATGGACCTACTAAGTTCAAATTTACGTTACCTTTGCTTGAACGCAGTGCGCGGATCCAATTTGTCGCTGACATGTTGCATAATTTCCAGCAAAATGTGCTGCCTGCGCGTTAAGTTATCGGCAAGTAAGTGAGTCTCCATGAGCATAGGCAAACTGTGTGATTGGGGTGAACGAACCTAGCCAACACCGCTGTAGCGTCAAGTAGGAAGGCTATAGCAACGTCGGTGATTAACCAGCAATAATTGAACACCGATAGGTAATGCCTTGAGGTAATAACCCAGTGTTGAGCACTGAACGATGGAGTGACAATGAACCGATTGATCCCACTGCTGCTATTGCTGTTGGCCATGCCTAGCATGGCGGCTCGCCAGTTTGATATTGAAGTGATCATGTTTAAACGAGCGGTCGATGCAGAAAAAGTGAGTGAATCTTGGCCCAATAGCCTACCACCACTGAATTTTGCCCGCGCAGGCAGTTTTGCCGATGTCAGCTTTCGCCAAAGCAAAGGTGTCATTTTACTGCCCTCATCGGCCTATCAACTCAATGAGCAAGCTCAGAAATTAAGTAACCATGCTGGTTTTACGGTGCTGCTGCATACCGCTTGGCGACAAAATGATCAGGGACGCCAAGCTGCACCGGTATTTCATATTCAAGCAGGGCGGGATTTCTCAGACCAATTTCAGGCGGACGGCAACCCAATCGGCAGCCGTACTAGCGATGCTCCGATTGATGGTGTCACCGAAATGAGCATTGCTAAACCACTTTATGAGCTAGATGGTACTTTGCAAATCTATGTACAACATTTTTTATTTGCCGAAGCACTATTGGATTTGAAAAAACCAGCCGTGCGTGAAGTGACACTGCAAGATGCCCCATTGCAACTAAGTCTAATGCCAGAGGAGCAAGATGCGACTGTACAAGCTGGGTTGCTTGAAGCGGTATCACCGCAAGTTCAAGAGCAACGCTTCCTCAAAAGCTATCGGCTTGATCAAAAGCGTCGGATGCGCAGTGGTGAAACCCACTATCTGGATCACCCATTGATGGGTGTGATCATTCAAGTCCGTCGAGTCGCCGAATAATCTCTCTTAGGGGTTTGAGCCGTGATAGCCATTGTGGCGGCAAACCCCTTTACCAACCCAGTTCCTGTCTACGGCGGCTGGCCAATTATAGTTAGCCCCACGACCATTCCCCCGAGGTATTTGTCTCATAAACCTTACGCTATCTCATTTATAACAATGAGATCTGTCTGTAACACAAGAACTCTCCTAAGTTGCAGTGTTGTTGGGTTGAATCATCCATGATCCAACACCGATAATCCTGTCACTATCAGTATATTTTCTTCATGTTTGCTTAGTGATCAGCCTCCATCCCTAACACCATCTAATGCTGCTTATAACACGAAGATACGATCTGGATATAAACGATAAGGACAGCCCATGAAACTTAACCTCCCCCTATGCACCCTTGGGGCCGTAGTACTCAGTAGCTGGGGGATTCAAGATCCTGCCCATGCTGCAGATGAGATCCTAACCCAACTGAAATGGTCTTGGTCAACCAGTGCTTTTCATCCTGAGTCTAACCAAGTGATGACGACCCCGATTGTGGTACAGCTCAATGACGATAATGGCGATGGAAAAATTGATCAGCATGATGTCGCTGACATTGTGATTGTGACTTTTACCGGTAATCAATATTCCCAAGGTGGCTACCTTCGAGCACTAAGTGGCATTGATGGTTCAGAGCTTTGGGACTACAGCAATGGTGGCGTGATTGCCGATGCACGCTATGCTCCCGCTGCCGCAGATCTTGATGGCGATGGAATCGTCGAAATTGTCTCCACCAGCGGGCTAAGCCCCTATATCAATATTGTCGATCACCAAGGCAACCTCAAACAGCAATTGCTGAAATCAGCCTCTGGCTGGCGTTCTGTCGGCGATATTAGCCTTGCCGATATTGATAACGATGGCCAGATTGATATTTTAGCGGCCGATGGGGTGTACAACTACCATTCGGGTCTACTGTTTAGCCATGACTGGGCTCCCAGTTCGCTGGCCTTTGATAGCGATGACGATGGCCAACGTGAAGTGTTTGCCAATGGCACCTTGTACCAAAATAGTGGCGCGTATCTATGGCAATATTCCGCCAACGATACTGTGTGGTTCTCTTCAGTCGCCAACCTCGATTTGGATGAACAACCTGAACTGATTGTTTCTGTTCCGGCGTCACTTAGCACCCCAGAAAATAGTACTATCGCGGTACTTGAGCACGATGGCAGTGTGAAATGGCAAATCAGCAATTCATCTAATCCTGGCGGTAGCGTACAAGCCGTTTCCAGTTTCTTGGCCAAACCGAGTCGGATCGCAACCACAGTCGATGCCGAATCTTTGGTGTACGGTTACTCCGAATGGGGTGATCGCCAAAAGATCGTAGTCGAACCAGGCCAACCACTACTGATTCGCTCTGGTGCGGTAGTTGATGCAATAGGTGTAAATAGCCAAACCATGTTTGGGGGTAACGGTGGCTCAGTAAGCAGCATCGATACCAGTAAAGTCCGCGCCATTGAAGTGACTTATGGTAAGAATAAATATTGGTGGACTTACGGAATACTTGAAATGATCTTTACACTCGATAATGGCGAACAAGTCACTGTTGGGACTAAGGATTCAGCTTTTACTTATCCGAGTTTTGAATGGAAAACCAAAACCATCACTTACTTAGACTTTGAATGGCAAAGCAAAACGGTGTCTTATTGGTTATTTGGCTGGCACACCAAGCAAGTCTCCTACTTAGCACCGGTATGGAAAGAAAAAACCATTCCTTACCCAGTTCCAGTAATGCTGTCAAAATCGACGACAGTTCGTTATGAGGTCCCAAAAGACTCACAACTGTTAGGGGTCAATGTGTGGAGTAAACCACCACATCAGATCAAGCAATTACAGCAGGTTAACGCGGTGCAATTTTTGACCGGTAAACTCAGTACCGACGCCTCACATATGGGCATCGTATATGCCGGATATTATGCGGTTGATATGTACGATGCGGCAGGTAACCAAGTCTGGTCTGTAGCAAATGATGATTTAAACAGCGGTAAGATTGGGGTGTCGGCCTACGATTTCACTGGTGATGGCATCGATGAAGTGCTCGTGCAAGATCGTTTAAGAATGCGCATTCTTGATGGTAAAACCGGTCAGGTATTAAGCACTATTGCCAACTCATCAGGCACACTGTGGGAATACCCTATCGTCGTCGATTTGGCCGGCGACAATAATGCAGCACTGATCATGGTGGCCAATGATTACGATCGCGACAGCAAAATCAACCATGGTGTATATGTGTATGAATCGGCAGACCCAAGTAAACCTTGGCAAAATGCCACTCGGACATGGGAGCAATATGCTTTCCATTTCTCAGCGGTGAATAATGACGACCCTAATCCGCCACTGCCAAGTTGGTTAAGCCATAACAGCTTCCGCTCGGCGACAGTTCGGGTTCCATTACAGTAGCTTTAAGTTCCACACCAAACAAACCAAGCGGCCATTGGCCGCTTGGTTTGTTTCGTTGGGAAGTCTTAGTGTAATTTAAGGTTGGGTCTAAGCACTCGGTTAATTCTACCGACTAACATCATCAGTCCGGTTTTAAACACACCATGCAAAGCCATTTGGTGCATACGATACAGCGAAATATAAACGACGCGCGCAATACGTCCTTCAACCATCATCGAACCACGAGTGAGGTTACCCATCAAACTACCGACGGTTGAGAAACGGCTGAGTGATACCAATGAACCATGATCTTTATACACGTAGTGTTTCAATTCGCGACCATACATTTTGGCCACGATATTACGAAATGCCAATGAAGCCATTTGATGGGCAGCTTGAGCGCGTGGTGGGACAAATTTACCATCGGCTTGCGTGCATTGTGCCAAATCACCAATCACAAAAATGTCATCGTCACGGGTCGTTTGTAGGGTATTTTTCACCACCAGTTGATTGATGCGGTTGGTTTCTAGACCGGCAATATCTTTGATAAAGTTAGGTGCTTTGATGCCAGCCGCCCATACCATAATCTGTGCCGCAATTTTTTCACCATCTTTGGTGGTTAAACCGTCTTGCTCCGCTTTAGTCACCATCGTCATGGTACGCACATTCACCCCAAGTTTGGTCAACTCTTGATGTGCAGCAGCAGAAATACGTGGGGGTAACGCAGGTAAAATACGCTCACCCGCTTCAATCAGATTAACATTCAATTTACTTGAATCAAGATCGCCAAAGCCATAAGTGTGCAGTTCTTTGACGGCATTGTGCAGTTCAGCAGACAGTTCAACCCCAGTCGCACCTGCACCCACAATCGCAATATCAACCGTACCCTGACCGTTTTTCGCGTGCAGCTTGAGGAACTCATTGTTCATCTCAGTACGGAAGCGATTAGCCTGCTCAGGACTATCTAGGAAAATACAGTGCTCTTTCACCCCTGGGGTATTGAAATCGTTCGAGGTTGAGCCAATCGCTAATACCAACATATCGTATGCTAAATCACGTTTAGGCATCAGCAGCTCACCGTGCTCATCTTTGAGCTCACTTAACGTGATGGTTTTATTGTCGCGGTCAATCGACTCCAAACTACCAAGCTGGAAATCAAAACGGTGATTCTTCGCATGTGCACGGTAACTGAGCGCATCTACCCCCTCATCCAATGAACCAGTGGCCACTTCATGCAGCAGTGGTTTCCACAAATGGCTTGAATTACGATCCACTAGCGTAATATTGGCTCGTCCCTTACGACCAAGAGTGCGACCCAGTTTGGTGACTAGCTCTAAACCGCCAGCGCCACCACCTACAACGATAATTCGTGTCACAGCAACAATCCTCAACTAAAGATTAATAATTATTATCCAGCTCGATCACTCGCGCTGAGAAAATGGGTTACCAGCAGCAACTTATTGGCTGACTGGCAGATTTGGGTGCGGGTGGATTACTCTCAGCAACACGTTATAAGGTAGCAAAAGCTTGCGTTAGCACAAGTTATTGGCAAGTTTATCACTCGCTCTCAATTTTTTTTGATATTTATCAATAAATTTTAGTGTGAGCCATTATATCGGCCTGATTGGATCCTGCAACTATAGATTGATGTGCTTTGATGAGGTTTCTGGTGGGTAACGATAAAATAAAACAGCCTCATGAAGAGACTGTTGCTGCATATCATCAGTTTGGGCAATTAGGCGCTTTTAAAAGCCTTAATCGTTTGTAAATGGTGAGAAATTTTTTTGAATTTATGTGTCTGAGTTTCATCCCATCGGATTGGATAATAATCCTGCAACTCTTGCGCGCTGCACTGATTATCATGGATTTCATCCTGACGCGATAAGATCACTAAACAGCGGCCTTGGTTCTTGGCGCGAAATTTTGCTACGCATTTGGTCGCAATATCGTCATATTCTTCTGGGCGATCAATTCGACCAAGCATCGTACGTTCGGGATGCAAATTAGGATTAAACAGCACCTGTTTTATTCCACACAAGAAGCCAATCCGTTCTGACCAGTAACCACCAAGCCCAACACCACAAATTAGCGGCTGCGGATCATCCGATTGATGGATCGCCTTATCCACTTCTTTCAACAAGTGTTGCATATCGTGTTTTGGATGTAAGGTGCTGTAATTAATAAAACGTACATCACTATCAATAAACTGCAATTGCAGCACTTTTTCATGGTTGCCCGGGCTGGTTGAATCAAATCCATGTAAATAAATAATCATAATATTTCCCCCGTTGCTTGAAACTTCACTCTATCACGAAGAATTTTAATCCACTACGAGCTGTAGGGTTAAATTACGGTGCTAACTCTAACTCGCCGCCAACAGAATTTTCTCTAAGCGCTGTGCCTGCAGCCGATAAAGCTCATCGCCCCACAACTGATAAGCAAGCAGATACCAAAGCATCGCTAACATTGTGGTACGCGGCTGCCACGCGAGTACCCCTTCCACCCAATCATCAATCGCGGATAATTGACGCAATTGGCAATAACGAAATACCGCCTCTTGCACAGGGTGATCGGCGACATCAATACTCAGTGCTAAATCAATCCTCGGATCCGCTAACGCGGCATATTCCCAATCAATCACTCGCGGCCCCTGTGCACTGCCAACCATGTTATAACCAGCCAGATCAAAGTGGCATAACGCTTGGCCAACATCCACCAAATTGGGGATGTTACGCCACTTGGCATACAGCGCTTTAATTGAGTCCGATTTCAACCCATCACCGATTTGCAACCAGTAATGATCGATTCGACCAAGATAATTAAATGGAGCAACTGGGATGCGATGAATCGCCAATTGATGGATGCGGGTTTGAGTTTTGAGTAACGAATCAAAGGTAAGATTATCGGTCAGAGATTCTCCGGCGATCCACTCAACCAACAAACCTTGTGGATTAATCAGTTCCGCTTTAGGACCAATCGCAGCATGCTCAATCGCTTTAAGTATTTGATATTCTTGAACGCGAGAAATTGAAAATGCTTTGGTGATCGCCGTCACCGGACGCCATACAAAAGCACGCTCACCAGCCACAATTTTCCAGCAACGATTGGTCAGACCTCCGGTTAAGGTCTGCGCATAATCCGGAGGCTGCGAGAAAAAGTGGTTCAATGACAACAAAGTAGGGTCGAGCGAACAAGCTTCTCGCCACGCAATCTTTGCCATCATGTCACTCCTTTCCTATCCATGCTTTAAAAAGCCATGCGTGAAAAACCTAGGTGTTAAAAACCCTATACGTTAAAAAACTACGCACTAAAAACCGAGCAGACTCTTCGATTGTTGTTTACGAATTTCTGTTTCGTCAGCCCACTCAATTAAGCCGGTTTGTAAATCCATCAAACGCATGGTCATCTTGTAATAGACATCTTTATCCTTACCAGCACTTTTGTTAATGCTCGAAAGGTTACCGTACAACATATATTGCGCGCCGACCATTTTACCAAACTGAATCGCCGTGCTTTGATTGACTAGCTCATCGTTATTTTGGAAGTTAAGCTGATTGCGTACCGCTTCCACCCGATCCATATCAACAAAACGGAACTTACCGGAATTGAGCATTTTGGTACTGATGGTATCGGTGATCGACTCAGTATCAATATGCTCACTGGTTTTGTTCTTAATCCGCTCAACAAAAACAATCGGACGGCTATCACGCGTTATCGCCGCCACCGAGCCTGACATCATCATACTATCAACCATTTCGGCCGCAATTTTCTGCAAATCGGTAGAGCCAAAATCGACCGTGACAGTTTCCACAGCTTGAGCATCACCGTAACTGACTTTATTTGAACATCCGCCTAAAATGACCGCTAAACCTAGCAGGGCAAAAATACTTTTTTTCATCATAATTCCTCTTAACACACTGATTCTTTATTGGTGACTTGCTTGTTGGTTGACTGTTTTTGTGTTTATTGATTGTTTTTTCGTTTATTGACTGTTTTCGCGGATCTGGACGCGAAACTGCTTGCCATTAGGATTCACGGAAATCTCACTCAGTGACACCGTCTCCATACCGCGCAAAATCACAATTTTCCAAGGACTTAACTTGGTGTTCACCTCAAGCCCATCATTGTCATACCAGTAAAACCGATACTGAATATTCAAGTCACTTTTCTTTTGATTGAGGATCTGCACTACCCCTCGGGTATGGCCATCAACCAGTGTGGTTGTGATGCCCTCAATCTTGAGATGGTTGCTCAAACTGCTGTCATTAAATAACACCTGTCGCGATGCACCATCAACGCGCAAGCCCGCAGTATTCGCACTGCATCCCACCAACAGTAACCCAGTTAGTACAGCGAATAGCCATGTTTTCATTAGCGTATCCCCAGTTGTTTATGCCAAATGGTCGCACTATTAGCTTGCTGTGATAGCCAAACTAATGCAGTGCCATTTTCTGGAACATGGAAGGTATAGCGAGTCCCTGCAATATCCAGCACTTGATCGCCTGCACTGACCACTTGAGTGGCAGTATTAACAGTCGCAGGCAAAGTTAACCAGCTGCGCGTATCGGGCTGCTCGGTTAAGGTATTCCAAATATTAAACACTAAATTCGCCACATCCTCATCTTTGGCAGCCTCTTTGCGCAGTTGGTCTTTCGCAATCACCCGCAGAGCTTGACGCAATACTAATGTCGGCATTTGCTCACTTAATGCGTTGGAGGCCATTAAGTTCACATCCATCACTGGCATTGATGTCAGTTGACGGCCATTGAGTAATAATGGCGAATTATTGGCTAACACTGATGACGGGTAATACGGCAGTGCAAGAGAATACAACGCGGTGTTACCACGACTGTCAAATAACGGTAAAGCAATGCGCCACCCTTGTTTGGCTTGCACAATGCCCTGCTCAGCCAGCACGATCACTCGGGCTTGCCCAGCCGCCAAACGTTGCGGTTCCCCGTATTGCTGCTTAAGTAATGCAAGATCTTGCGTCATCCCTAAGCGCGACGCGACCCTCAACGTACCGTCGATCACCGCGCGATTATTGGGTGCCACCGCCAGTGCTCGGCGATAGTCGACATAAGCTGAGTTCAAATCGTTATCGGCTTCATAAAGTAGCGCAGACAGGTAAAGCAGATAGCCATTTTGTACCGCTTGTAAACTTTTACCCGCATCTGGGTATTGAGCCAGCACACTCCCTAAATTTGGTGATAAGCCTTGGGCACGCATCTCTTGCTCAGCTTTCCCCAACTGCTGTTCTCGCTGCTGTTTAGCTTGCTCCTGCACTTGATTAGCCCGCCGAATTTCGACCAATGCGCTATTTAAATCATTGCTGCGTACATAGTTCAACGCTAAGTACAAATGTAAAAAGCCTAGCTCATAATCGCTAGGCTCATATTCATTTAAATTATCATTAACTGCCAGTGAACCAACGCTGGTTGCACTACTACTCAGTGAGATGATCGCGCGATCTTGCTGCTGCTGCACTGCTTGATCAGCGGCCGCTAAACTTTGTCGACTTTCGGCGTATTGTTGATTAAGAAAATAAACGCGACCTCTTTCAAGGTTATCGAGCACCTCGCCTGCCACATATTCCGGCAATAATTGTGTCGCTTGCTGATATTGCCCTGCGGCAACCGATTGGTGTAATCCACTGTTTTGTGCGCTGTAATGACTAAAAAGATTGCCCGCGGTGAGATTGCTACACCCCGCGAGCAGTAATGGTGTCAAAATCAGTGTAATGCGCGAGAAAAAACGTTGCATATATTGAATCACTTTAATTGGTCACCTTGGCACAACCTACTCTGGTTTAACCCATTAAGAGAGGACCTAAAGGACGGCCGCCGACTAAATGCATATGAATATGATAGACCTCTTGGCCGCCGTGTGAATTACAATTCATGATCAAACGGTAACCATCTTCGGCAATCCCTTCTTGTTGGGCGATTTTTTTGGCCACAGTGAACATCCGGCCTAGCGCTAATTCATCGGCCATTTCTACATCATTCACCGTTGGGATCAACTTATTCGGAATGATCAAAATATGGCTTGGCGCGCGCGGATGAAGGTCGCGAAATGCAGTGACCAGATCATCTTGATAAAGAATATCGGCCGCAATTTCTCTGCGAACAATTTTACTGAAAATGGTTTCTTGCGCCATGAGTGACTCCATACAAAGCTTGGGATTGAAAAATTTCTGATTTGAGTATGCGTTAAGCAGTGCCAAAGCTCAATAAAAAACACTGTACAGTTAACAGAACCCGAGCCAGTTCACTGCTGAAAGAGTTTTTTTGCTGTCTCGGTCATAAAATGCGTTTCTCAACCTCAATACAATGCGGATCGTTTTGTTATTTTTTTAAGACACCTTTGTCTTTCATTTATTTTCATCAGAATGCGTCATTTTCGAGGGAGAGAACATATGCGGGGTTCCGTAATTAGACGTATGTATGCAGGTTTTGCACTCATTATTATTATGTTTATTGTTACCGTCACAATCGTATTGCGTGGCATGAGTCAGATCCACAGTAATTTTGAAAGCGTCTCTAACATCGCGCTACCTTTGGTTTCGTTGTCAAACCAAACCAGTGTTCAATTGTTATCGGCCGATAAATCGTTTAAAGATTTTTTGACCACGCAAAACACGGCACGCATGCAAGACATGCGTCAAGAATTTGTCGAATCAAAACGGCAATTTCAAACCGTTCTTGCGGCATTGAGTCAAGCAAGCCTAAATCATCCCAAACTTGAACAGCCACTTGCTGAACTAAAACAGCTCGAAGCACGTTATTTTAACGAAGCAGATTTAGCCATGAATAATTATCAGGCGATGTTTGCTGCGCAAGAGTCGGTGCAAAAATCAACCCGTGAGTTTCAACGCCTGCACTCAGAGTTAAGTATCGGTATGAAAGAGTTTGTCGACAATAACGACAGCATTTCAGTCAAGGTGATGGCGAAAAGTTATTTCATCAAATTGAAAGATGCCGAAGTGATCACCTCCGATGCATTAGCCAGCTCCGATGTGGTTTTTGTCGACAAAGCAGTTAATCAGAATCGGAAGGCGGTCACGCATCTGAATTATGCTTACCGTGGGCTGGCAACCCAAATGCCACAATTAAAAGATCGTTTTGATGAATTAGTCGAAAAATTTAGTCGAGATATTGGCCAAAAAGGTGGGGTTCTCGATCAACATGATGAGTATTTACGAGCCAGAACCGCGCTGTATGACAACATCACCAATCTCGCTAATCAAGTCGATAATGCGATGATCATTTTAGACGCGTTTAACCACACCGCGACTGATGATCTCAATCAATCTCTTGCCGAAGCGGGTACGGTTTACCAGCAAGGCGTCATCAAAGCGTTGGTGATTAGCGTTGCGGTTATTTTGCTCGCCACGGCGATCGGCTATCACTTAGCACACAGTGTGCGCGAACCTGTCACCCGCATCCTAAAAGCATTAGAAAGCCTAACCCAAGGTAATATGACCCAACGGATTGAAATTCGCTCCAATAATGAATTTAGTCGCTTAAGTCGCCATATCAACACTCTCGCAGATAGCTTGCACGAGATTTTAGTCAAACTAAACAGCGCATCCGATGATTTAACCGCTACCGCAGCCAATAACCAAACCACCTCACTGAGTGCGCAAAGCCAGCTCAATAGCCAACGAGAGCAAACCTCAAATGTGGCGACTGCGATGACTGAAATGGCTCATTCGGTGCAAGAAGTTGCCAATAGTGCGCAAAATTCTCTGGCGATGGTCCAGCAAGTAGAAGCAGCTTCTGAATCTGGTCGCCATATTATGAGCACCAATATCAGCACCATTGGTCAGCTAGAAGCGCGTTTAATTGAGTCGGTCAAAGCCGTGGCGGATTTGCGTAAGATGAGTAGCCAGATCGGCTCAATCCTCGATGTAATCCGCAACATTGCCGAACAAACCAACCTGCTGGCACTCAATGCCGCCATTGAAGCAGCACGTGCGGGTGAACAAGGGCGCGGTTTTGCGGTGGTCGCAGATGAAGTCCGTGTGCTGGCCCAGCGTACCACTCAATCAACTTCAGAAATCGAGTCAATGATCAGCAATCTGCAAGCTAGCTCTTCACTGGCCAATAATGTGATTGAAAGTTGTATGCAAGATATGGAACTGTCGGTTGAACAAGCTTCCCATGCCAACAGTGCGATGGAGGAAATTCAAGCTTTAATCATCGAAATTAGTCATATGAGTACCCATATTTCTCAAGCCGCGGGTGAACAAAATGAGACCACCAGCTCGATTGCACGCAGCATTGAAGATATCAACCATATCTCTGATGCAAGCTATCAAGCGATGTCGCAAATCGCGCAAACTAGCACCAACTTAACCACACTGGCCGAACAACAGAGTTCATTAGTACATCGATTTAAACTCTAACCCAACGGTTCACTACAACAGCTTAGTGTCAATTTTTCCTCAAAGAGCGACTTTTCACCGGAGTCGCTCTTGTTTTTTGGGCTCTTGACCGTTATATGACGGATAACACTTACCCAAGGTTTGCTTGATTTCGGCAAGCCACTGATGAGGATGGTTTATGGCAATTCACGTCGGGATTATTGACCAAGATCCGGTACGCTTAATCACACCGCTACTCGATAACCGAATGCTCAGCCGCCACATTATTTTCATTGGCGACCAAAGCCAGCAATTGATGTTCCAGCGCCTGAGTGCGGTATTACAACAACGCGCTATTGGCTCGGATTTTTTTGAGATCCCAGCAGGAGCCAATACTTCTGCCATCAAAAATGCGATTGGTCAGTTGGCTGCCACATTGCAAGCTCGGGGAGATGAGGTCAAATTTAATGCCAGTTGTGGCCTACGTCATCGCTTACTCTCTGCCTATGAAATTTTTCGTAGCTATCAGTGGCCGATCTTTGTGGTCGAGCCAAACAGTGATTGCCTGTGCTGGCTTTACCCTGATGGAAATCAGGACACTCAAGTGCAAGATCACATCACCATCGCCGATTATCTGACCATTTTTGGTGCGCGAGCTGAATTCAATCCATACCAAATTCCCCCACCATTAGACCAACGGCAGCACCAATTAGGCGAACGCTGGGCTGGAAAAGCGTTGGAATTCGGTCCCGGTCTAGCCACGTTGAATTATTTGGCCACTACTTGCCGCAAGGAACAACGACTCGATGTTGAGCTATCCGATAAACAACAAGGTTATCGTGAACTCAATTTATTAATAGCTGACTTGGTCGATGCCAATCTCGCCCATTATGCTAATGGCACCCTAACTTTCAGTAGTGAAGAAGCACGTCGATTTGCCAATGGTGAATGGCTAGAAGCGCTGGTGCATAACACCGTGAAGCAAATACAAGATGATCTGCCCACCATTCAAGATAGCTCGCTCAATGTTCAAGTTTATCGTCAAATCGGCGAACGTGAGGTACGTAACGAGTTGGATGTCGCCACGGTAGTCAATAACAAATTGCACATCATTGAATGCAAAACCAAAGGTATGTGCGATGATGGTGACGATACCTTGTACAAACTGGAATCGCTGCGTGATCTGCTTGGCGGTTTACAAGCCCGAGCGATGTTGGTTAGCTTCCGGCCATTACGCCACAATGATATTACTCGTGCCGCCGATCTGGGGCTAGCGCTGATCGGCCCTGACGAGTTAAGAGATCTAAAAACCCATTTGACGCAATGGTTCAAAGAGGCCGGAGGACATTAATCCTTATCCCGTTGGCTTGATGTGATAACCGCACTGCTTTGACTGCAAGCTGTGCGGTTTTGGAGTTTGGAGCCAAGACTCACTCAACTATCCTAACAATCATCTTCAGTAAAGTTCGATGGCAAGGTCATTTTCATCTCATTCCAGATGTGAGCACTGGCAATACCGTATTGACGGATCACATGAGGCAATTGCTCTCGTTCACCGCTTTGGCAAACCGCCAATAATTGGCGATAAAAATCCATCGCTAATTCACGCGCTTGCGGATTAGAGAAGTAGTAACAGCCGACCCGATCGTATAGCTTCTTTACCCCATTAAAAATCAAGCCATAAATCTGATTCCCAGAGTGGAACGCCAAGCGCTGAAACAGCATATAGTCATAGAAATTGAAGGTCTTCGCGATCAAGATCTCCTGCCGCTTCAACTCATCTTTTTCGCTATCCTCTTTGACTTGCTGCAAAATTTTTTCAGCATAAGGTGAAGTGGTAATAAACTCCGTCCAAGATGGGGCTTGAATTAGCGTCTCACACGATTCAATCACATTGAGTATGATGCGCTCAGCACTCTCTTTATTGAGTTTGAAAGTATTGCGCATAAAAATAGGGCTAATATTGGTTCTCGCCGACAGCAGATCTTCCACAATACTGGTGGCATTGTCGGCATCGAGTGTCATCAAGGTGTCCAAGATATGTAACCCGGAAGTTTCCATAAACTGATTCACTTTGGTTGGTTTACCGTGCTGGATTGTCAGCCAGCCATCACGCGCCAAACGCTGTAATACTTCTCGCAAAGTGGTACGCGTCACGCCGATCAATTCAGAAAGCTCACGCTCTGCAGGTAAAATCGAGCCAGGGGGAAAGCGACCATTCCAAATACTTTCAATAATGTACTTCTCAGCGAAACCTGCTGGGCTTTTTGCCTTAATGACCATTAATCAGTTATCCAATGCTTATTTTATTTGGGTCGAATGGCACTCATCATACCACTAGTTTCTCTTCGCCGAAAACCAAGCAGCACTATTCTTGTCACAAAGCTGAAATAGTGTAATTACTCTAATTTAACCTAACAGAACCAACTGGAGCCATTTGCTGCAAAAATAAGCTGAAATAAATTTGCATACACCGAACCACATAAATCACTTGGAATTAAATAGAGTTAGCTCACACTTTGATGAATCTTTTTAGCAAAATAAACTTACTCCAAAGAGGTATTTATTCCGAGTTAATATGTATTAAATTCCATTTTGCCTGACTGACCGCGACTAGGTGATTTTTTAGATGGTTTAATCCATGGCATACGCCACCTTGATCGCGTTTTTAACTAAAGCTAGCCAATTTTTTATCATCATCCTGTTGATTGTTGACTATTATTTAACGGTGCAATTTCGTTGTAAGTTCAATATCCACACGATTTGGAATGATGCGTTGGCGGCAGGCCAGCCAATCATTAACCGCAGATGCAAACTAAAGTCATCACCTATACCCAAACAACTTGGAGTTGCAGGTAGGCGGCAAGTAAGTGAGTCCCCATGAGCATAGGCAAACTATGTGATTGGGGTGAACGAACGTAGCCAACACCGCTGCAGCTTCAAGTAGGAAGGGGATAACAACTTAAGAGTAATCACCATGCCAATATCCCTCGGAAATGTGTTTATCAAAAATTTCCTTGGCAAAGCGCCTGATTGGTACAAAGTAGCCATCATCGCTTTTCTTATTATTAATCCTATCGTGTTCTTTTTTATCAATCCGTTCTTGGCCGGTTGGTTACTGGTGATTGAGTTTATTTTTACTCTCGCGATGGCTCTGAAGTGCTATCCGCTACAGCCTGGCGGATTACTGGCACTAGAAGCGATTGCGATTGGCATGACCAGCCCAGAACAAGTCAAACATGAACTGGTCGCCAATATTGAAGTGCTGCTGCTGCTGGTATTTATGGTCGCAGGCATCTACTTTATGAAGCAGTTGCTACTGTTCATTTTTACCAAGATCCTGCTTGGTATTCGTTCTAAAATCCTCCTTTCGATTGCCTTTAGTGTCACCGCAGCCTTTTTGTCCGCCTTTCTCGATGCATTAACCGTGATTGCCGTGATCATCAGTGTCGCGGTAGGTTTTTATTCGATTTATCACAAAGTAGCCTCAGGTCAGCCCAGTTTGTCTGCAGCCGATGAAAAGGCCGATGAGCAAGACGATGATGATGGCGTATCGGAATTGACTCGTGATGACTTACAACGTTATCGCGCATTTTTACGCTCATTACTTATGCATGCTGGGGTGGGAACCGCATTGGGTGGCGTTACCACTATGGTTGGTGAGCCGCAAAACCTGATCATCGCCGATCAAGCGGGCTGGCAATTTGGTGAGTTTTTACTGCGTATGGCTCCGGTTACGGTACCGGTATTTATCGCTGGCATAATCACTTGCACGCTGATCGAAAAATTCCAGCTGTTTGGTTATGGCGCACATTTGCCTACCAATGTGCGGCAAATTTTGCTCGATTTTGATGCAGAACAACGCCAAAATCTCACCAAGCAAGATATCGCCAAACTTTGGGTACAAGGCATGATCGCAGTATGGCTGATTGCGGGTTTAGCGCTCCATTTAGCAGCAGTCGGTCTAATCGGTTTATCGGTGATCATTCTCGCCACCGCATTTACCGGCATTATTGAAGAGCATTCACTCGGCAAGGCTTTCGAAGATGCGCTGCCTTTCACCGCATTACTGACCGTATTTTTCTCGATTGTCGCTGTCATTATCGACCAAGAGCTGTTTAAACCCTTGATTGATGCAGTACTTAATGTCGAAGATCATGGCACCCAACTTGCCTTATTTTATGTCGCCAATGGCTTGTTATCTATGGTGTCAGATAACGTGTTTGTCGGTACGGTCTACATCACCGAAGTAAAAACTGCACTAATTGAAGGGATGATTTCGCGCGATCAGTTTGATTTATTGGCGGTCGCCATCAATACCGGTACCAATTTACCTTCGGTTGCGACCCCGAACGGCCAAGCCGCCTTCCTGTTTTTATTAACCTCAGCACTCGCACCGCTGATCCGGCTCTCTTATGGGCGCATGGTCGTGATGGCGTTTCCTTATACCCTAGCGCTATCACTGATCGGTTTTATTAGCATCATGTTCTTGCTAGAACCAATGACCGAGCTTTTCTATAGTTTGGGCTGGATCACTCATCACCCCGTGCCGACGGCAACGCTACTGCCCAATGGCCACTAAATTTGCGTTGCACCGGAAACTAATCCAAGCTAAAAAGCTCTGAGTTATTCAGAGCTTTTTTCAAAAGGATCTATCTGTGCGTGTACTCTCTTTACTGAACCGCTTTTCTCAATCACGGCTAGCTTGGCTATTGCTACTGGCTTTTGTGGTTTTCTTTACCTTATGTGCGCTGTATTTCCAACATATACTGCAGCTTGCACCTTGTGTGATGTGCATCTACGAACGTATTGCGATGTTGGGGATCGGAGCTGCCGCGTTAATCGGTGCGGTGGCACCACAAAATCCAGTAATGCGTTGGCTCGGTTTTGCCGCTTGGGGAGCCAGTAGCTATAAAGGTTTGAGCTTGGCGATTGAACATGTCAACTATCAGTTCAATCCATCACCTTTTGCCACCTGTGATCTGTTTGTTACCTTTCCAGCTTGGGCACCGCTGAATCAATGGGCTCCTAACCTGTTCGAAGCTTATGGCGATTGCAGTAAAATTGTCTGGCAATTTTTAACCCTTTCAATGCCGCAATGGCTAGTGATTATTTTTGCTGCCAATTTAATCGCGTTAACGATTTTCGTGCTGGCACAGTTGGCTAAACTATTAAAATCATAGCGTTTAGCTAACGCTCGAGCGCGACGGCTTACCCTCATCCATAATGGAAGGATTCAAATAACTAAGGCGCTTATAGCGCCTTAGTTATTTTTTAACCACGTAGTGATGCTTGATTAATCACGCATTGGCGCAGGGGCAAGCACATCGCGGTTACCATTATGGCCCGGAGAACTGACAATACCTTGTGCTTCAAGTTGCTCAACGATGCGTGCTGCTCGGTTATAGCCAATTTTAAAACGGCGTTGAACACCTGAGACCGAGCCGCGGCGTGTTTCAACCACATGCTCAACCACTTGATCAAATAGCGGATCGAGATCCTCATCCGATTCTAACTGCTCACCCGGCAACATCGCTTCAGGGCCATGATCACCTTGAATGATTTCGCTGATGTAATTCGGTTTACCGCGCGCTTTCCAGTTATTAACGACCGCATGCACATCATCGTCCGAAGCAAAAGCACCATGTACCCGAATCGTGTGGCTTGAACCCGGTGGTAAATAGAGCATATCCCCCATACCGAGCAATGATTCCGCACCACTTTGATCCAAAATGGTTCGCGAATCCGTTTTGGTCGATACCGTAAAGGCGACCCGAGTTGGGATGTTGGCTTTAATCAGTCCGGTGATCACATCGACCGATGGACGCTGAGTGGCCAAAATCAGGTGAATACCAGCCGCACGAGCCTTTTGTGCCAAACGGGCGATCAACTCTTCAACTTTTTTGCCGACCACCATCATCAGATCGGCAAATTCATCAACCACCACCACAATATAAGGCAATTTTTCCAACAGCGGTGGCTCGCTCTCCATACTATCACCCTCTTTCCAGAGCGGATCGTAGATCGGATGCCCCGCTTCTGCGGCCATGCGTAACTTATCATTAAAGCCTTTGATGTTACGCACCCCAAGCACGGACATCAGCTTATAGCGGCGCTCCATTTCACCCACACACCAACGCAGAGCATTCGCCGCATCTTTCATATCGGTGACTACTTCAGCGAGCAAGTGAGGAATGCCTTCATAAACCGAAAGCTCAAGCATTTTAGGGTCAATCATGATGAAACGAACCTCTTCCGGAGACGCTTTATAAAGCATGCTCAGGATCATCACGTTGACGCCGACCGATTTACCGGAGCCCGTGGTACCAGCCACCAGCACATGTGGCATTTTAGCCAGATCTACCACTACTGCATCGCCAGCAATATCTTGTCCAAGGACCACAGAGGTTGGTGATTTTGATTCTTTAAACTGGGCGCTGGCAATCACATCAGAGAGATACACCGTCTGACGTGACATATTGGGCAATTCCAGCCCCACATAGGGTTTACCCGGGATCACTTCCACAACCCGAACCGCCATCGCCGATAATGAGCGAGCTAAATCCATCGACAGGCTAGAAATACGGCTAACTTTAACCCCAGGCGCTAAATCCAATTCAAAACGAGTAATCACTGGACCAGGGAAAATATCCACTACCTGAGCTTGGATTTTGTAATCGGCTAATTTGGCTTCCACCAAACGCGCGATCTCTTCTAGCGCTTCGCGGTCGATAAAGTTTTCACGCTTCTCTGGGTGATACAGTAGCTCTAAGGTCGGCATTGGCTCGGTCGGCTTAGGTAAATTGACCGCTTGCTGCACTAAAAATGGGTTCTGTTTGGCCGCCACACTGGCCTGTGCTTGCGCGACAATATTTTGAAATGCACTGACATCGCTATCCGCGAATTGATCATCATCTTGCGCATCCAACTCAGGTTCCATCGAAATCGCAGGTAACTCATCAAGCTCCTCTTCTGACCAATCCATATTTGAGATGCGCGGTTCACTCTCTTCATCGGCAATATCGACGTTAAAACTGTGGCTAAAAGGCTCATCACTCGTTTCATCGTCTGGCGTGATAACCGGCGATACAGGGTTGTCAGCCAGATGAGTGATTGAGCTTTGCTCAGCCAATTCATCGGCATAATCATCAACCAAACGCGCTTGTTGATCGAGCTCTTCAATCGTGGCATCCCACTGCTGAGTGCGAGTCGAAAACCTAGCTGGCTCAGCGATTATTACTTCTGGTGCTGGCGGTTCAGGTTGACACAGCGACGATGGGTCAATCGGTGCGCTATCACGCGCTTCAGGCATATGAATATTAAAGCGCCGTGAGTTAAGTGTGGGTTCAACAAGGACAACTTCGCTCGTAGCGGACAATGGTGGTTCCAACTCTGCAGAGAGCAATTCAGGTTGGTGCAGATCTGCGTTGATCAATTCTGGCTTAATTAACTCAGGGATCAGCCGTTCGCTTTTTTCACCGCGTAGCCGGCTCAATACGCGAATAAACGCACTAATACTGCGCTCACCAATCCACTCGACGATCCGCAACCAAGAGATCCCAGTCAGCAACGTAAAGCCAGCTCCCCATGAAAAAAGTAAGACTAACGTGGTGCCGAGTAAATTGAGCGTGGGCAGCGCTAAGCTGGTTAATACATCGCCAATCACACCGCCCGATGAGAAATACCAAATATCGTCAAAGTTGATGTCCGCCAAGCCACAACTGGTCAGTAAAAGGATGGTTAAGCCAAGTAGCTTGGTCGCCCAAAGGGTAAAATCAATCGGCTCATCTTGATCACGAGTGCGCAGCGTGACCCAAGCCATCGCCGCCACAATCACTGGCAACGGATAGGCCAAACAACCAAAAATGAAAAATAGCGTATCGGCGAGCCAAGCTCCGGCCAGACCACCGACATTATGAATATCACTGCCCCAAGCCGTTTGTGACCATGATGGATCGGCCGGATTAAAACTAAACAGTGCAATCGCGAGAAAAATAGCAAATAAAACAGCTAAAATCAGGCTGCTTTCTTTCAGACGTTGTGAGCCATTGAGTCGAGAGGAAGGAAGCTCCTCACTCGTTTTAATAATGGTTTCGACTTTATTTTTGCGCTCTTTGAACATAAACCAACTTGAATACGATTAAGGCCACACTACGTAATACAATACGCAGCTTAATGGCGTGAAAACAGTCCGAGCGGCATACGCCGCTCGGTTTGTTGGGAGATTTAACCATATCAACAGCAAAAACCCAATTCGCGTAAGTCAGAATGTGGCAATATCTCCAACATTCGCTGTTGCTTAACGAGTTTTAATCACTAGCTGGTTGGTTTGTTTCACTTCTTCCATCACTACGTAGGTACGTGTGTCATTGACGCCAGGTAAACGCAGCAAGGTATCGCCAAGCAAACGACGATAAGCGCCCATGTCCGATACCCGAGTTTTAAGCAGATAGTCAAAATCACCCGACACTAGATGACACTCTTGAATATCATCCAATTTTTGTACCGCGGTATTGAATTGTTCAAATACATCGGGCGCACCACGATTTAACGTAATTTCAACAAATACCAATAGTGACGCGTCCAGATACTGGGGATTTAATAACGCGGTGTAACCGGTAATAAATCCTTGACGTTCCAAACGTCGTACCCGCTCAAGACATGGTGTAGGTGAAAGCCCTACACGTTTTGATAATTCTACGTTTGAAATTCGACCATCTTTTTGCAATTCATTCAATATATTGCGATCAATACGGTCTAAGTCCTTAGACGGCTTCTTATAACTATCCACCATTTTTTATTCCACCTTATTACTTCCTTGCAAAAAAATACACTACAACTGCTTAATATTTGGCATCAAATTTTCTACACTAGTTACTATACTAGTCATAAACTCGACAGAACAAGCCTACATCTAGTCAATATAACCAAATCAATCTAAGGAGTCAGGATGATTATTGGTGTTCCAAAAGAAATCAAAAACCACGAATATCGAGTGGGTATGATTCCCGCTAGCGTGCGCGAACTTATCGCACACGGCCACCAAGTTAATGTAGAAACAAATGCCGGTTGTGGCATCGGCTTTTCAGACGATGATTACATCGCTGTAGGCGCATCCATTCTTCCTACCGCTGCAGACGTCTTCGCGAGCGCAGAGATGATTGTAAAGGTTAAAGAACCTCAAACTACTGAGCGAGCAATGCTCAAAGAAGGGCAAATATTATTTACTTATCTGCACCTTGCTCCCGATTTTCCACAAACTACAGAGCTAATCAATAGCAAAGCCGTCTGCATCGCCTATGAGACTGTAACAGATAATATGGGTCGCTTACCACTGTTGGCTCCAATGTCTGAAGTTGCAGGGCGCATGTCAATCCAAGCGGGCGCACAAGCGTTAGAAAAATCACGCGGTGGCAGCGGGTTATTGCTCGGTGGTGTACCGGGAGTTGCGCCGGCTAAAGTGGTGATCCTTGGCGGTGGTGTGGTCGGTGCCAATGCCGCTCGTATGGCGATTGGGCTGCGCAGCGAAGTGACTATTTTAGATCGCAATATTGATACGCTACGTAGACTCGATCAAGAGTTTCAAGGCCGAGCAAGATTAATTTACTCAACGGCCGATGCCATCGAACAATACGTATTAGAGGCCGATCTCGTCATCGGTGCAGTGCTTATCCCTGGTGCTGCTGCACCTAAGCTGGTCACTAAACAGCTGATTAAACGCATGAAACCGGGCTCAGCGGTGGTCGATGTTGCTATCGATCAAGGTGGCTGTTTTGCTACCTCGCACCCGACTACCCATGCCGATCCGACTTATATCGTTGATCAGGTAGTACACTACTGTGTTGCTAATATGCCTGGTGCGGTGGCGCGAACTTCAACCTTTGCCCTTAATAACGCCACCCTGCCCTACATTGTAAAACTCGCCAATCAAGGTTACCAAAAAGCACTATTGCAAGATGGCGGATTTTTAAAAGGGCTCAACGTTATCCACGGTAAAGTCACCTGTAAGGAGGTGGCGGACAATTTTGGTCTCGATTATCTCGATCCTGCTCAAGCGATCGCGATGTTCAACGAATGATCAATATTCAACAAATAGTCGCCGAGAGCCGAAGCTATCGGCTCAGGCTGACAATACGCTGCGCATTCACCATCAGATTACGCGGCGTAGTTTGTCTGTCACAAAATTCGCCAATCGTGACTTGATAGCCTTGTTCTTGTAAATACAGCGCCTTATCTAACACTAACCACATTTCGAGTAAACGCCGAAACCCTTGCTGAACGAGACTGACTCGCTCCATCTGCCAAAAACGCTGTTCGCCTAATTGCTCGAAATAGGCTAGATCGTACTGTGTCACATCCAAATCAATATTTTTCTGGTGCAGCGCCCAATCACAAAACGCAGCAAAGCCTTGGTTTAAATTCGATTTTTGAATACTCGGTATCGGTATATAGGCGGTTTGGTTCAACTCATGGCTTAATAATGCATCCAAGCCTAAGCGGTAAACCATCTCCTGTTGACGCTGCCTACGCACTCTTTCGCCACCGGTTACCGTTTCCTGAAGTGGTAAACGTAGCTCTTGCTGAGTCAAGTGTAGTGCGGAATGCTGGGCTAAATTCGACATCGCTTGATAATGCGAATCGCGGATCAAATGATAGCAGCACGGCGAAAAACTGATCGCAGCCACTTGTGCAGCCGTTGCGTATTGCAACAGTTTGACGTGCAAATCGCCGCATGCATGCAGCGCAACCGCATGAGTATTCGCTTCAAATAACCTTGCCACCTCAGATTGAAATGCATCACCTTGTACAAAATTCATCGGTAAGTGCAGCAATTTGGCTTGTTGCTGACCCGCAGCACAAAGTTCAGCTTGATATTCAAAGCTAACCACCGGCTGCTGGCTAACACTGGCTAAAATCCGGCCCAGATAACCTTTACCTGCACACCATTCTAACCATTGTGTTCCTTGATGGTGAGCCAATAACACACTGCCCATTGCGACAATTTGTTGCCATTTACGCCCAGGGATCCCTTGGTCAAGATACTTTGGCAAGCTTAGTACGGTAGCGCGGGGAGCGAGCTTGATCGCAAGCATCGCCTTAATTTTAGCCAGTTGCGGAAAAAACTCACTCAAGATCGCACACAAATGCTCGGGGTTAAGTTTGTAATACTCAATCTGATCTTGCTCAAGCGCAGTCAGCCATGCACTAAGTTCCGGATGCTGATCACCCCATGGTAAGTCACTTCCACGACATGTGTGAAACGCCTCATAGCGCCAAAATGATTGCGATTGAGTTAAAAATAAATCGAGTAATTTAAACTGTGCGTGCATGCATCCTCCCGTGGGAGGAGCATTTTAGAAGCAAGCATGATGAAGTGGAAGTAAAAGCACGTTAGCGAACGGGTAAGTCGATATCTTTAAACATTTCGGCTATCTCAACGTTGGACTTTAATGAAATCGCTTGTTCAACCACCGGACGCGTAAGATGTGGCGCAAAGCGTTGCATAAAATCAAACATGTAAGAGCGCAAGAAAGTGCCTCGACGAAAGCCAATACTGGTGGTGCTGGCACTAAAAATATGACTGGCATCGATAGCAACCAGATCGGTGTCCTGTTTTTTATCGACCGCCATACTCGCAATCACCCCAACCCCAATCCCCATTCGTACATAGGTTTTGATCACATCAGCATCGGTAGCGGTGAACACTACTTTAGGGGTCATGCCGACACGATTAAACGCACTATCTAGCTCGGAACGCCCTGTAAATCCAAACACATAAGTCACCAATGGATACCCCGCAAGATCCTCTATCGTGACATGCTCTTTTTTGGTCAGTGGATGATCTTTCGGCACGACAATCGAACGATTCCAATGGTAACAAGGCAACATGATCGCATCTTGATACAAATGCAGCGCTTCGGTGGCAATGGCAAAATTGGCCGTACCTTTCGCAATCGCTTCTGACATTTGCGTTGGTGTACCCTGATGCATGTGTAACGAGACTCTAGGGTAACGTTTGGTAAAACCTTTGATCACTTCTGGCAACGCGTATCTGGCTTGGGTATGGGTAGTTGAGATATTCAAAGTGCCCATTTCAGGGTGGGTATGCTCGGCGGCTACCGCTTTAATACTTTCGACTCGGGATAAAATCTCAGTCGCGATGCGCACAATATGTTCACCCGCAGGTGTCACTTGAGTTAAATGCTTGCCGCTACGCTCAAAAATTTGAATGCCCAGCTCATCTTCTAATAGCCTGACCTGTTTACTGATCCCTGGTTGCGATGTATAAAGATTCTCGGCAGTGGCTGACACATTCAAATTGTAATTGACCACTTCCACTATGTACTTCAACTGCTGCAATTTCATTGTTGCGATAATCCCTTGTGGGGTTTGCCAGATAAACCCATATTCTATAATGATTAGTTATAACGCTTCAGCGTGATAATTCCTAGCCTTTAGCGCAAGAAGCGTGATTAGGCAATTTAGCCGTTTGCTTCATTCGGCAGAAAATTTACCATCTAACCCTCAAAACTATCGTAACATCGCTGTTTTTACTTGATAAAACAGCAATAATTAGCAGAGTAAATTGTCGGGATCACCATGAACGTGTATCCTTAATCGTTCGCCATTGAAACTGAAGATACGGATTTTATGAATACAGCTTTAATCATTGCTCTGGTGGCCATTTTGCTTGTCTTGGTCCTTGGCTACAACATTATGTTGCAATACCGAGTGAGGCTCGAAAGTGTTAAGAAACAAGAATCTTCACGTTATGTTGCGATTATTGATGCCACCGAAGATCTGATCGGTAATGCTCACCATCTACCATTTAGTAAAGAACTTTTAGTTTGCTTGAATAACCGTATTCTCGATGCGCTACAAAGTATGTATGACCTTGACCCCAAAAATAAGCAATTAGCTCAACGAATTGAAAATATGAAGGGGCAGATCGATCATCTTAAAAATAATCATTCCGGTAGTGAAAGTACCTCATTTAAAGTACCGAGCGGCGATAAACAAGCGATTGTTATGTTGAAATTGGTGAAACGCCTACGTGACACCATTCGTAGTGAGCACAACAAAGGTCGTTTTGAAACCCAAAGTTATGTGACTGAAAATGCCCGTTTAGAAACCATCCAGATCCGCATCAACATTGAAAACGTCATCAAACGGGCTAATGATTCCATTCTACGTGGCCAGCCTGGCACGGCCATCCAATTACTGCGTAAAGGGATTGATGTCTTAGCGTCAAAAAATGACAGTTACTCCAACCAAGCGCGTGAGAAACTGCAAACCATGTACGATGAACTTGAGCAAAAACGTCAGCATAAAAGTGCCGCTGACTTGCAGCAACTCGAAGAGAATGAACGTAAAAGTGATATGGACGTGCTATTTGGTGAGAAGAAAAAATGGTAATGCGCTACGCCATATTGCTTTAATTCATTCAGCACCAACAATAACGCCCTAGTAAGCTAGGGCGTTATGTTATTGAGCCATCCACACTAGAGATTAGATAAGGGAGCGATTGATAGCTTGCAGTACTAAGTCCGGTTGCTGCGCTTGGGTAATAGGACGGCCAATCACTAAATAGTCAGAGCCAGAAATCATAGCTTGGGCTGGCGTCATGATCCGGCGCTGATCGCCTTGCTCTGCCCCCTCAGGACGGATCCCTGGGGTAATTAGCTTAAACTCCGCGCCTAAATGCTGTTTCAATAGTGATGCTTCTTGCGCCGAGCAAACTACCCCATCCAAACCTGCATTTTTGGTTAATGTTGCCAAGCGCAATACATGATCCTGCGGAGCACACTCGATACCGATACCTTGTAAATCAGTTGCTTCCATACTGGTTAACACCGTTACACCAATCAATAACGGACGCTGTTTACCATAGGGCTCTAAGATCTCGCGCGCAGCAACCATCATACGTTCACCGCCACTGGCGTGCACATTGACCATCCATACCCCAAGCTCAGCCGCCGCCTTCACCGCTTTTGAGCAAGTATTCGGAATATCATGGAATTTCAAATCTAGAAACACTGAAAAACCACGCTTGTGCAATTCACGAACAAAATCTGGACCAAATAAAGTAAACATCTCTTTGCCTACTTTGAGTCGGCAGGTGTTTGGATCGATTTTATCTACAAACGCGAGCGCATCCGCGAGATTGTCATAGTCCAGTGCAACAATCACTTTTGGGTCGTTCATCGTTTCTCCTATCTGTACTGCATGTTTAAAAAAGCAGCGAAAGTCGCTGCATGGTAATCAAATGATGGGCTCATTCGCCATCCAAACCTCGGATCGGTTTAATCGATCCCCAACTTTTACACGACGGACAATGCCAATAAAGTGAATGGGTGGAAAAACCACACTTGCGACACCGATAATGAGGCTTCACTTTAAGTTGTTCACCAACCAAACGCTGTAAGGTTGATAAGCTCGCTTTGGCTCTGCCCTCTTCCGCTTCGGCAATATGAAAATCAATTAACCGATAGAAGCCTTTCATGGTCGGGTTTTTGACTAATTGGCGGGTTAAAATCTCTTGAGCGGATGCAATGCCCTCATGCTCAGCGACTAACTGAGCTAACATTAATTCAGCCGACACACCGGCTTTTTCCGCAATACAACGCCGTAAGAAAGCGATCAAATCTTGCTCACGGCCTAAATGATGGTAACACTCGGCCAAGATATTGAGCACTTCGCTGACAAAATCAATATCCTGTTCAAGTACCTTTTCTAAATAATCAATCGTATTCTGGTAATCTCGATTTTGCAGATAAAGCTTACCCAATGAAATGGAGGCACGCACACATTGAGCGTCTTCATGTAATGCTTTTTTAAACAATTGCATCGCTTTATGATCATGACCATCGGCTTTTTCAAGCATGGCCAACTCACAATAAAAATGGGCGATACTCACCTTCATGCGCTTACGCCCAAGCCTCACCAACGCGGATGCACATTCAATAGCTTTGTGCCATTCACGAGTTTGTTGGTAAATCGCGGTCAATTGCTGGAGCGCTGACTCACGATGCTCCGGTTCATCGATCAATTGCTCAAAAATTTTCTCCGCGCGGTCCAGAAAACCAGCCACCATGTAATCTTTCGCTAACTGCTGCAGAGCCAAATTCTTCTGATCTATGGTCAAGCCTGAGCGTGAAATAAGATTTTGGTGGATCCGGATCGCTCGATCGACTTCACCACGCGAGCGGAATAGATTACCTAACGCCAAGTGGGTATCGATCGTTTCATTATCCACTTGCAATAGTTCGATAAAGTGATCAACCGCTTTATCCGATTGATCAGAAAGCAACAGGTTCAAACCCGTGACGTATTGACGAGAAATTTGGTGTGATTGCTTCTGCTTGTCTTGCTGAGCACTGCGATGCCCCATATACCAGCCGTAAGCGGCGGCAATCGGCAATAACAAGAACAGTATTTCTAACATTGAAGCAGCCTTATCCGCTATGTACTGTGGTTGCTGGTGCTGATTGCTGATTAGTAACTAGTTTGAGTTGCTTAGTCAGCCTGCGGATCTTCAATTGTGATTTGAGATGCAAACCAGCGAAAAGCACACCAGCACAAGCAAAGCCAAGTACAAATACGCTACCCAGTAAGGTCGATAGATGAAACTCACCTTGCGCCAATAAGTAGTTAAACACCACCACCGATTGATTTTGAGAGCCTAAAGCTAATGCGATTAAGAAAAGAGCCAGCACCGCGACTATCTTTATAATTTTCATAAGTCATCACCTTTTCACAAAATGGCACACAGATTATGCAGGAAAACAGTACGACAAACCACGGCTAATCACCGCCCGCTATAAAAAAGCGGCACGCTAAATCAGCATGCCGCTCAGATGAACAAATTATACTCAATAACGCTTACAGGTTAACGCGCTCGCGCAGTTCCTTGCCAGGTTTAAAGTGTGGCACGTACTTACCTTCTAGCTCTACTTTATCGCCTGTTTTAGGATTGCGTCCAAAACGTGGCTCACGGTAGTGTAAAGAAAAACTACCAAAACCACGAATCTCGATTCGCTCACCAGCTTCTAGGGTCGCGGCCATCTGCTCAAGGATGTTTTTTACCGCATCTTCGATTTCTTTCGCAGACAAGTGTGTTTGTTCAGCACAGAGTCTTTCAATCAGTTCGGACTTAGTCATAGCTTCCCTCTTCGAGTGTTTACCGACTAATTATAGTCAGTAATATCAATTCCAACAAACATCTGATTTACATTGGATAAAAAGAATTTGATCGTGAACCGACTCTTATTCTAGATTCATCATTCAGCTTATTAACCGTGCGTATCATCATACGATTTCGCCACGTTTAGTCGTTATTCAGCTCTGTTCGCCAGCATGAGATGATAAGCACAAAAAAGGAGCCTTGCGGCTCCTTTTATCTATTTGCGTTAAGCTATTATTCGCCTTTCGCCGCTTTGAAAGCGTCAGCCATAGCATTACCGAACGCAGCTTCATCTTGCTTGTTCAGAGTTGCCATTACTTCTTGCTCTTCAGCTTCATCTTTTGCTTTGATAGACAGGTTGATTACGCGGTTTTTACGGTCAACACCAGTAAATTTCGCTTCAACTTTGTCACCAACGCTCAGGATCAGTGATGCATCTTCGATACGATCACGTGATACTTCAGAAGCACGGATGTAACCTTCAACGCCGTCTTCCAGCTCGATGGTTGCGCCTTTCGCGTCAACTGCAGTAACAGTACCGTTAACCAGAGCACCTTTCTTGTTGTCTGCTACATAAGCGTTGAATGGATCATTTTCCATTTGCTTGATGCCCAGAGAAATGCGCTCACGCTCAGCGTCTACTGCCAGAACTACTGCAGAGATTTCGTCGCCTTTCTTGAATTCACGAACTGCTTCTTCTCCAGGTACATTCCAAGAGATGTCAGACAGGTGAACCAGACCATCGATACCGCCGTCTAGACCGATGAAGATACCAAAGTCAGTGATAGACTTGATCTTACCCGTTACTTTGTCGCCTTTAGCTTGCGCTTCAGCGAAAGATTGCCATGGGTTAGCTTTACACTGTTTCAGGCCTAGAGAGATACGACGACGTTCTTCGTCGATATCCAGAACCATAACCTCAACTTCGTCGCCAACATTAACAACTTTAGATGGGTGGATGTTCTTGTTAGTCCAGTCCATTTCAGAAACGTGTACCAGACCTTCAACGCCTTCTTCGATTTCAACGAAGCAGCCGTAGTCAGTTAGGTTAGTTACACGACCTGACAGACGGTGACCTTCTGGGTAACGCTTAGCGATTGCTACCCATGGATCTTCGCCTAGCTGTTTCAGACCTAGCGATACGCGAGTACGATCACGATCGAACTTCAGTACTTTAACTAGGATTTCGTCACCAACGTTAACGATTTCTGATGGATGCTTAACGCGTTTCCAAGCCATGTCAGTGATGTGTAGCAGACCGTCAACACC
This sequence comes from Vibrio misgurnus, assembly GCF_029635775.1. Classification (NCBI taxonomy): domain Bacteria; kingdom Pseudomonadati; phylum Pseudomonadota; class Gammaproteobacteria; order Vibrionales; family Vibrionaceae; genus Vibrio; species Vibrio misgurnus. The sequence goes on from NZ_CP113241.1 coordinate 1,576,797, forward strand.
GCCCAAATCAACGAATGCACCGTAGTCAGTCAGGTTCTTAACGATACCTTTAACTTCAGTACCTTCTTGCAGAGTTTCCAGCAGTTCATCACGCTCTACGCTGCTTTCAGATTCGATCACTGCACGACGAGAAACAACAACGTTGTTACGCTTCTGGTCTAGCTTGATAACTTTGAACTCTAGCTCTTTGTTTTCTAGGTGAGCAGTGTCACGGATTGGACGCACGTCAACCAGAGAACCTGGTAGGAACGCACGGATGCCGTTCAGTTCAACAGTGAAACCACCTTTAACTTTACCGTTAATGATACCGATAACAGTTGCAGCTTCTTCGTAAGCTTTTTCAAGTACGATCCAAGCTTCATGGCGCTTCGCTTTCTCACGAGAAAGTTGAGTTTCACCGAAACCATCTTCAACCGCGTCCAGAGCTACGTCTACTTCAGAACCAACTTGAACTTCTAGTTCGCCAGCAGCGTTCTTGAATTGTTCAGCAGGGATAGCAGACTCAGACTTCAGGCCAGCATCAACCAGAACGTAGCCGTTCTCGATCGCTACTACAGTACCTTTAACGATGGTACCTTGTTGGAATTGGGTCTCGTTCAGAAACTCTTCAAAGAGTTGAGCAAAAGATTCAGTCATTTATTTAATCTTCAATAAGTAAACGGCCACGGGTATCCTACCACATGGGGTTATTAGCTTCGCCGGTCATCATCCTTGCGACCAACGTTCTCACCTGACGTGATTAACTCACACCAGTTTAGATTCGATATATTGTAGCGCTTGTTCAACCACTTGATCGATAGTCAATGCGGTTGAATCTAGCACTAACGCGTCTTCAGCAGGACGTAAAGGAGCCACAGTACGATTTCTATCGCGATCGTCTCTTTGCTGAATTTCGCTTAAAAGGGCGTCAAATTTAACATCAAGCCCTTTGAGTTGCAACTGCTTGAAGCGTCTACGCGCTCTTTCTTCTGCGCTAGCATCAAGGAAGATTTTGGCTTCTGCCGTTGGGAAAACCACAGTTCCCATATCGCGCCCATCCGCGACTAAACCAATACCACTAGCAAATGCGCGTTGACGACGTAGCAACGCTTCACGAACACGTGGCAATGCGGCAACTTTTGATGCCGCCATACCCGTCTCTTCTTTGCGCAATTCACGAGAAACGTCTTCACCTTCGAGAATAACCTTGACCAAATCGCCTTCGGCAATAAATTGAACATCAAGGTGGGTCGCCAGAGGAACTAGCGCCGGTTCCGATTCAAGATCTACCCCATGATGAAGCGCCGCCAGTGCGAGTACGCGATAGATCGCTCCGGAGTCCAAAAGTTGAAAACCGAGTTGTTTAGCCAACAACATGCACAATGTGCCTTTACCTGCACCGCTAGGCCCATCAACGGTAACAATCGGCGTATGAGAAGACATGTTTTTCTCCACTTTTTGTTTTAGGCGGTCGAGAGCACGTCCGCATTTTCGGCGTAGAATTATAAGTGTAAAGGCGTCGAGGTGCTAGGTAAGAGTCCTGAGAATAGCCAGAAAAAGCCGATCCAGTTAAAAAAATCAACTCGGCCTAAGCCGAGTTTCACAATGAGTATTCGTGTTAAATCCGATCCACACACTGACAGTGCCAAATCATCAGCCAGTTTATAGCAAAATTCTTGCTGCATTTTGGCGCACGATAGACTCTCCAATTCCAGTCACTTGGGTAAGATCATCAGCACTCGCAAACGGGCCATTGGTTTGTCGATAATCCACAATCGCTTGTGCTTTCTTAATACCAACCCCTTTCAGTAAAGTAGCCAGCTCTTCTGCTGATGCGGTATTAATATTTACCGTGATCACTATCCCTTCTTCGATCGGTGCAACCGATGTCGCCTCTTGTGCACAAGTCAACATCGGAGCCGCAGGTAAACACAGTACAAGCAAGGCCGTCATCATTCTAGTTTTGAATTGCATAATAGACTCTCATATTGGGTTATGGAGTCCGCAGCATAGCGAGGTTAAATCGAGGCGAAAATTACAGTTTAATATAAATACAACGGGCTATTGCTATAGCCCGTTTATTTAAACATATCAATTACATCGTAACTGCTTATTCGGTCGCAATGTGATATTCAATCTTAGTACTTTGGCGTAATACACTAACCACACCGGTCAAATCTTGCTGTGCACCGATCCGTTGTAGTTGGCTAGCAATTTGCTCATGGTAAGCTGGGGTGGTTTTACTTTCTACCTTATTCAGTTCAATCACCACAATGTTGCCATCAAAATCTTTAGCTTGTGCGTACACTTGCTGTCCATCTTGCGGTTTAACCATCGCATAAACGGTATTGGCCAGTGGTGAGCTGCGATCAATCATTTGCGATTCACCAAACGCTAAGCCAGATTCGCTCAGTAGCGCACTATTACCCGCCGCTAAACCAGCAACCAGTTGGTTAGCCAACTCTAAGGCTTGCTGTTCACCTTTCATGCGAGACAATTGCTCAACCACTTGAGCCTTGACCTCAGCCAAAGGCAATAGGGTTTCAGGACGTGACTCCTCAACACGCACCACCACGACATGCTCTGGTGCTACTTCAATCAGTTCAGAGTTAAGGCCATCTTCTTTAACTTCTGCTGATTTGAGAACCTGTAGGACGGCAGGTATTGCCAGTGGATCGGGAAGTTGTGCGAATGAGACAAACTCAGTGTGCTCCACTCTAGCAGCAATGGCTTTAGCGGCGTCATCCAGAGAATCGGCATGCTCAAAAGCCAGCTTTTCCAACTCACTTTGTTTGGCATAGAAACTATCTAATGCTTGTTGATCGGCCAGTTCTAGTTTGATCGCTTGTTCAACCTCACTGTATGGCTTAACCACTGGGGCTTTCACTTCATCCAGACGAATGATGTGATAACCGAATTCCGATTTGACCAAACCTGAGACTTGGTTAGGTTCGGTAAGTGCAAATGCCGCCGCCTCAAAAGCCGGATCCATCGTATCACGCTCAATCCAGCCCAATGAGCCACCATCTTGCGCGCTACCTACATCTTGCGATTTTTGTTGGGCAAGAGTTGCAAAATCACCACCCGCCTTCAGTTGATCCAAAATGGCCTGTGCTGACTGCGCATCATCGCCCTCAATCAGGATATGACTTACCTTACGCTGCTCTGCCGTGGAGTATTTGTCCAGATGCTCTTGATAGAACTGCTGTGCAGCGTGATCATCAATGCTCAAAGTCGCTTTTAATCCATCGGCTGACAGCTCAATGTAAGAGACTTTGATCTGCTCTGGACGCGTGAAACGCTCAGTATTCGCTTGGTAATATTGCTCAATCTCTTCATCACTCAGAGTCACTTTTTGGGCAAAATCAGCCAAGGATAAAGCAATGGTGCGGATATTTCGTGTTTGTGAGATCAATTGATCTTGTAAATTCACTTCACCAGGCAAACTGAATTCACTGCCTTGCAATGCACTGATTAACTGGTTACGCACTAAATCGGTACGCAAATACTCAGCAAACATATCAGGCGAGAATCCTGCTCGGCGTAGCGCCGTTTGGTACAGTTCCTGATCAAATTGACCTTGTAGCTGAAACTGTGGCATCTCTAAAATCATTTGTCGCACTTGCTGATCACTGACACGCAAACCCAGTGAGGCGGCATATTGCTCAATCAACAAATCGTTGACCATACGATCAAGTACTGATTTACGGAAAGAAGCAACATAAGCCGGATCCGCCAGTAAATTGGAGAAATAATCCCCCAGTTGAGCTTGCATACGGTTACGTTCGTTTTGATAGGCTTGCTCAAAGTCACCACGACTGATTTCTGCATTGCCTACTTTAGCGGCCGCATTATTACCACCACTGATCAGGTAGTTACCTACACCAGCAAAAATGAAAGACAGGATAATTAATCCAAGGATAATTTTAACCGCGATGCTGTTCACGCCTTCGCGTAATCGATCCATCATAATGCTACTACTCTCCGGGGTTGATATCAGGCCTATAAGCCCAAAGTGAATGGCGCGATAATATCAGAAAAAGAAATGCGCATCAGTAGGATGCGCATAATTTCAAAAGGTTCGCAGAGATTTTGCAAAAAAACCGCAAAATCTTGATTCAAATTAGTTACAAGCGTCTTTTAGCGCTTTACCTGCTTTGAATGCAGGCACTTTTGCTTCAGCGATTTTGATCTCTTCACCGGTTTTTGGATTACGGCCAGTACGCGCGGCACGAGTACGTACGCTGAATGTACCAAAACCAACCAGTGCCACTTGGTCACCAGATTGAAGCGTATCGCTTACCGCTTCGATAAATGCATCAAGAGCGCGACCTGCAGAGGCTTTAGAAATGTCTGCATTAGCGGCAATTTGTTCTACTAGTTGTGTCTTATTCACTGTGATTCCCCTTTGGTCACCCTTTATTATTTTATCGGTGCCGATTTCGTTCCATTAAAGTTTAAAACTAGCCTAAAGCCTTGTTGCATCAGGGCTACAAGCTATAGCTCGTAACGTTAGCGCCCAAAAAAAACGCTGACAAGCCTTTTTAGGTCTATCAGCGTAAAGATTTACTTATTTTTGCTGCGCATCACTCTTTTTGCTCTCAAAGCTAACCCCGGTCGGGTCTTGCTCTAAGGCAACCTTGAGTACCTCATCGATCCACTGCACTGGTAGCACTTGCAGATCGGCAATCACATTGTCCGGAATATCTTCCAGATCACGCTCATTATCTTTCGGGATCAGCACGGTTTTAATCCCACCGCGGTGTGCTGCCAGCAACTTCTCTTTCAAACCACCAATCGGTAATACTTCACCACGTAAGGTAATTTCACCGGTCATCGCCACTTCGGCTTTGACTGGATTGCCAGTCAAGCTCGATACCAATGCTGTACACATCGCGATACCCGCACTTGGGCCATCTTTAGGCGTGGCACCTTCTGGCACATGCACGTGAATATCTTTTTTCTCGTAAAAATCGGGGTTGATGCCCAATTTTTCAGCGCGCGAGCGTACCACGGTCATCGCGGCTTGAATCGACTCTTGCATCACATCGCCAAGCGAACCGGTTTGAGTGAGCTTGCCTTTCCCAGGCATCGATTGGGTTTCAATGGTCAGCAGATCGCCGCCCACTTCGGTCCAAGCTAAACCGTTAACTTGGCCAATTCGGTTGCTCTCTTCCGCCTTGCCATAGTCAAAACGCTGAACCCCCAAAAACTCTTTTAAGTTTTGTTGGTTAATCACTACGGTTTTAACACTATTATCCAACAAAATTTTCTTCACCGCTTTGCGGCAAATTTTGGAAATTTCACGTTCTAGACCACGCACTCCAGCCTCACGGGTGTAGTAACGGATGATGCCAACAATCGCTGAGTCTTCGATAACAATTTCGCTAGCTTTCAGGCCATTGCGTTCAATTTGCTTATTGACCAGATGATCTTTGGCAATATTGAGTTTTTCATCTTCGGTGTAACCCGATAAGCGGATCACTTCCATCCGGTCGAGTAGTGGCCCCGGAATATTCATCGAATTGGATGTCGCGACGAACATCACATCAGAAAGATCGTAATCGACTTCCAGATAGTGGTCGTTAAACGAATTATTTTGCTCTGGATCGAGCACTTCTAGCAAGGCAGAAGCGGGATCGCCACGCATGTCAGAGGACATCTTGTCAATTTCATCGAGCAAGAACAGCGGGTTTTTAACCCCGACTTTCGCCATCTTTTGAATAAGCTTACCCGGCATAGAGCCAATGTAGGTACGGCGATGACCACGGATTTCGGCTTCATCGCGCACGCCACCCAGTGCCATACGTACATATTGGCGACCAGTAGCGGCAGCAATTGAACGGCCTAGTGAGGTTTTGCCCACCCCCGGCGGTCCAACTAAGCACAAGATCGGCCCTTTCAGCTTGTTAATTCGGCTTTGTACCGCGAGGTATTCTAGAATACGCTCTTTAACCCGCTCTAACCCATAATGATCGGCGTTGAGGATCTCCTCCGCTTTGGCGAGATCTTTTTTGACTTTGCTGCGCTTAGTCCACGGCACATTAATCATCCAATCAATGTAACTGCGCACTACGGTTGCTTCCGCTGACATCGGCGACATCATTTTCAGCTTGTGCAGCTCTTGCTCGGTTTTCTCGCGTGCCTCTTTAGGCATTTTCGAATCTTCGATTTTCTTTTGCAGCGTAGCAAATTCATCAGGTGTGTCTTCCATTTCACCCAACTCTTTTTGGATCGCTTTCATCTGCTCATTCAGATAGTACTCACGCTGCGATTTTTCCATCTGTTTTTTAACTCGAGTGCGAATACGCTTCTCGACTTGCAGTAGCTCGATTTCGGACTCCATTTGTCCCATCAAAAACTCTAAACGTTCAGTCACGTCGAGCAATTCGAGCACTTTTTGTTTATCAACCAATTTGAGTGGCATATGCGCCGCAATGGTATCCGCTAGCCGCGCCGCTTCATCAATCCCGTTAAGTGAGGTTAACACTTCTGGCGGGATCTTTTTATTCAGTTTGATAAAGCCTTCAAATTGATTAATTGCGCTGCGTACCACCACCTCTTGCTCACGCTCATCCAGCTCAGGGGTGATCAGATACTGCGCATCCGCCAAAAGATACTCTTCTTCATAGAACTGGGTAATTTTGGCGCGTTGCTGCCCTTCAACCAGCACTTTTACCGTACCGTCAGGTAATTTCAGCAATTGTAGGATGGTGGCGATGGTCCCGACTTCAAATAAATCGGCCACTGTCGGCTCATCCGTTTCCGCTTTCTTTTGGGCGACCAACAGAACTTGCTTGTTGTGATCCATCGCTGCTTCTAAGCATTGGATCGATTTTTCGCGGCCAACAAACAGAGGGATGACCATATGTGGGTAGACAACCACGTCACGCAGGGGTAGTACGGGGATCTCGATACGCTCGGAACGCTCCAAGTTCATATTTTTCTCTCTTCCGCTTTGCATTTGTTACGCAGTATATGGGGGCTAACTGACTGGATTCAATGACAGAATAAAAAAAAGGAGGTATTGAATACCTCCTGATTATTTTTTGTTACTTGAGATTACTCTGCGCCTGCGGCTTGACTCTCATTGGCGCTGTAGATCAGCAGCGGAGCTGACTCACCGTTGATCACAGATTCATCAATCACCACTTTACTGACCTCATCCATTGAAGGCAGTTCGTACATGGTTTCTAGCAGTACCGCTTCAAGGATAGAACGTAGGCCACGTGCCCCGGTTTTACGCTTCATTGCTTTAGCCGCAATGGCTTTTAGCGCATCTTCACGAAACTCAAGGTCAACATTTTCTAATTCAAACAACGCCGCATATTGCTTAGTCAATGCGTTTTTCGGCTCACACAGAATTTGAATCAATGCCGCTTCGTCCAGCTCAGTCAGCGTTGCCGTAACAGGCAAACGACCGATAAATTCTGGGATCAAACCGTATTTCACCAAGTCTTCTGGTTCAACCTGAGTAAACAGTTCACTCAAGGTTTTGCTGTTATCTTTAGAGCGCACATCCGCACCAAAACCGATACCAGTGCCCGTTGCCACACGCTGTTCAATCACTTTATCTAGGCCAGCAAAAGCGCCACCACAGATAAATAAGATTTTTGAAGTGTCCACTTGCAGGAATTCCTGCTGCGGATGCTTACGTCCACCCTGTGGCGGCACAGAGGCTACCGTGCCTTCGATCAGTTTCAACAACGCTTGCTGAACCCCTTCACCCGAGACATCACGGGTAATCGATGGGTTTTCTGACTTACGAGAAATTTTGTCAATTTCATCGATATAGACAATACCACGCTCTGCTTTAGCGACATCGTAATCACATTTTTGCAGCAGCTTTTGAATAATATTTTCTACATCTTCACCCACGTAACCCGCTTCGGTCAGCGTGGTCGCATCGGCCATCGTAAATGGCACATCCAACAAACGCGCCAGTGTTTCTGCCAGCAGGGTTTTACCGCTACCGGTTGGGCCAATCAGCAAAATATTACTTTTGCCAAGTTCAACGCCATCCCCTGTCGTATCACCATTACGTAAACGCTTGTAGTGGTTATATACCGCAACCGCTAACACTTTTTTGGCGTGTTCTTGACCAATCACATAGTCGTCAAGATGTTCACGAATCTTTCTTGGCGTTGGTAACGCCGTCGATTCCTTTCGCGGTAGAACATCTTTTATCTCTTCACGAATGATGTCGTTGCATAAATCAACGCACTCATCACAAATGTATACCGACGGACCTGCGATCAGTTTGCGAACTTCGTGTTGGCTTTTGCCACAGAAAGAGCAGTACAGCAGTTTACTGCTACCGCCCTCTTTGCTTTTATCTGTCATTCGCTAACCTCTTAGCCTTTACTCATTTTGGTTTGAGTGTATAACAATTCCATCAGAAATGCGTTATACAATTACCCGCTTACCCAGCGCGATGTTTGAGCACCGCGTCCACCAAACCATACTCTACTGCTTGATCGGCCGACATGAAGTTATCACGGTCCGTGTCACGCTCAATCACTTCGAGTGGTTGACCGGTGTGCTCAGCCAGTAAGCGGTTCAGCTTATTCTTAATGGTCAAAATTTCTTGTGCATGGATTTGAATATCCGATGCTTGGCCTTGGAATCCGCCCAGTGGTTGATGGATCATCACGCGTGAATTCGGTAGCACATAACGCTTACCTGGCGCACCACCGGCAAGCAAGAAAGCACCCATTGAACAAGCTTGCCCCATACACACAGTGCTCACATTAGGCTTGATAAACTGCATGGTGTCGTAGATCGACATCCCTGCGGTCACACTGCCACCTGGCGAGTTGATGTAGAGGAAAATATCTTTATCAGGGTTTTCAGATTCTAAGAAAAGCAGTTGAGCCACAACAAGATTTGCCATGTGATCTTCTACTTGACCAGTTAAGAAAATCACCCGCTCTTTAAGTAGGCGAGAATAGATGTCGTAGGAACGCTCACCACGGGAGGTTTGTTCAACCACCATAGGCACTAGTGCGTCAACAATCGGCGACATTGCATTTTTTTCTTGATAGATCATAGCCTTATATCCCTAAAATAAATGGCCCGAATGATGGGTATCACACGGACCATTGTTAGCAGATGATTGCTTATTACGTCAACCTTCTACACGACAGTTTGCTGATTAAGCGGCAACTGGGTTCATCAGCTCGCTAAAGCTGATTGCTTTTTCAGTTACTTGTGCTTTCGCAATGATCGCATCTACCGCTTGCTCTTCAAGAGCAACGTTACGCATATTGTTCATCAACTGTTGGTTTTGCTCGTAGTAAGCCACAACTTCTGTTGGGTCTTCGTACGCCGTCGCCATTTCAGTGATCAGCGCTTGAACTTTTTCTTCGTCCGCTTTCAGATCATAAGTACGGATCACTTCACCCAGCAGCAGGCCAACCATAGCACGGCGTTTCGCTTGCTCTTCGAACAGTTCACTTGGCAGTTGAGCAGCGGCTTCAACATTACCACCAAAGCGTTGTGCTGCTTGCTGACGCAGCGCATTCACTTCTTGCTCGATCAGTGCCGCAGGAACTTGGATTTCGTTCTCTTTGACCAAACCTTCAATCGCTTGCTCTTTGATGCGCGCTTTGATGGCTTGATGCAGTTCACGTTGCATATTCTTACGCACTTCCGCTTTCAGAGCCTCAACGCCACCTTCAGCAACACCAAAACGAGCGACAAACTCATCGTTCAGCTCTGGCAGTTCACGCGCTTCAACTTTGTTCACTTTGATCGCGAACTGAGCAGCTTTACCTTTCAGGTTTTCTGCGTGGTACTCTTCTGGGAATGTCACGTCGATCACCAGTTCCATACCTTTAGTTTTGCCAACGATACCGTCTTCAAAACCAGGGATCATGCGACCAGCGCCCATTTCCAGAGGGAAGTTTTCCGCTTTACCGCCTTCAAACTCTTCACCATCAATCGAACCAACGAAATCGATAGAAACACGTTTGCCGTTATCTGCAGCTTCGTCAACTTCTTTCCAAGTCGCTTGTTGCTTACGCAGTGTTTCCAGCATTTCTGCCACATCCGCGTCAGTCACTTCAGCAGTTGGTTTTTCTACGTTGATGTTTTCTAGACCTTTCAGTTCAACTTCTGGGTACACTTCAAATGTTGCAGTGAAAACCAGATCTTTGCCTTCAGCAATTTCTACTGGAGCAAAAGTCGGAGTGCCCGCTGGATTGATTTTCTCTTTCACAATCGCTTCAATGAAATGACGGTGCATGACTTCGCCCAGCATATCTTGACGCACAGCTTTACCGTACATTTTTGCAACCATCGCCATTGGCACTTTGCCTTTACGGAAACCATCGAAACGACGATTCTTCGCGATATTGCGTAATTCTGATGTTACAGCGTCTTCAATGTTGGCAGCTGGAACAGTAATATTCAGACGGCGCTGTAGGCCTTCTAGGGTTTCAACAGTAACTTGCATTATTTCTAAACCTCAAAAACTGGCTCAGGATCTCTGAGCATCATGCGCCAACACCACAAGGTGAGACGGCATTGTTGTGTTGTGCCCGATTGAACACTGAAATGTAAATATTGAGCATCGGTTTTCAAGTACATGACCCGAAAACCAGACTAATGAGCGATATCTTTAACTAAAGGTATCTCCGATTAGTCTCAGGACAAAATTTCAGACGCGACATTCTAACGACCACAGCCTAAGCTGTCGAGTGAATCCCCGTCATAGTCAAGCCAATCTTCTGAAAACCCAATCAAGTGCTAAAAATTCCACCACAAGGGAACCTCTAACGATTCTAAAATGGGGACAATATAGGCTTTTTCAATGGAATCGAGGCTTTTTTTTATTGAAAAGCAGAAAAGGAGATCTTGCTCTTATTTTGCAAGCCGAGCTTTGAACTCGGCTTGGCGATTTTTATACCCAAACAGCTTGGAGTTGCAGGTAGGCGGCAAGTGAGTGAGTCCCCATGCGCATAGACAAACTATATGATTGGGGTGAACGAACGTAGCCAACACCGCGGCAGTTCAAGTAGGAAGCGGATTGTGCCATTACAGCAGGATGAAAGTGACTCCTAATGCCAGCAAGGAAAACACTAAAATACGACCCACAACACCTAGCACACTAGGTTGTACCATTTCAACGTGTTCCATAGTGAACCCCTTGAGCTTTATGTTTATGACACTGCAATGACAATATGGTTAAGTTTCAAAAAATCAGCAACGCATTGAAAAATTAATTTTTCGTGACATAAATGACTGCAGCTCGCAGCTCTTCTCGTGCGGCAATTTTTGTGAGCTTTCCCAGCAAAGTGAGTAAGCAAATAGAGCCGTGAGCGATAATTGACTTGGTTTTGTAGCAAGCCATCCCCATTGATGGCAGTAAAGCTGGTGAAAAAGTTGTGCTTTTCAATAAAGATTGACGTATCGCAATGCGTCATCGACCGCGCCAGATTCATTATTCGCTTCTGTTTCGAAGCACCACCGATAGGATTTGTAAGATGTCTGATGTTTCCACTACCGTCGAATTTGCTACCCAAACCGTTCAGCCTGTTGTTGAATCTAGCGGCTCAATCTGGGGATATGTGGTCGGCGGAATTGTACTGGTGATCGCGGCCGGGTATTTGGGGTTTAGAAAGATCAATAAACCTGCGTTTATGATCAAGCAATTGCGCAAACGCAACCAAAAAGAGATGAAAAAACAAGGGGTAGAAAGCGCCGAAGCGATGGGCGATCTCGACCTACTACTGGATGCGGTGGAAGTGTATGCTACCGAGCAAAAGATGAAAGGCACCGAAATGGTGAAACTGCTGGCACCACTGAATGATGCAAAAAAAGTTAAATCAGCCAGTGATTTTTATCATGCGATGTCGTTTATCGCCAAAGGGATTGATAATCCAACCCTCGCGAAAAATTTGCTGAACAAATCTAAGCAAGTGAAATCCAGCTCAGCACTGATGGCTGGATTACTCAAGCGCGCAGGCATTTAATCTCGCACTAGCCGATACAGTAAGAGCCACGTGAAGTGGCTCTTATACTATTTAACCTCATTAACCTCATTAACCTCATTAACCTCACCCAATGTTATTTCATCTCAGCCAACAAAGTTTGTGAATATTGATAAGGCGTTAATTGAAACTGCTGCTTAAAGCGCGCAGAAAAACGGGTCAGTGATTGATAGCCACAAGCCAGCGCTACCTCCATTAGAGGGCGTAACTCTTGCAACAAGGCGAGCGCATAGTTCATCCGTACTTCACTCAATACTTCACGAAAGCCACTCCCTTCTCCCGCTAAATGACGAGCTAAGGTTGCGCGACTCATCGCAAAGTGTGTGGCCACCGTTTCGATGCTGTGTTCATCACCCGGATTGACACTCAGATAACGTGCGACACGCTCACGCATCGAAGCATTCGCGCTTGGAAACAGCAAATGCAGCGCATTGGCCTCACGTAACTGGGCATACAAGCCGAGTACCAGTTGGCGCTGCGTCTCTGTCGCAAGTGACTGTTGATGCATTTGGTAAACCAGCTCAAAGCACCAAGCTAAAGCAGACGTCACTTTAATTTTCGGCGGCTGACTGAGCGCTGATTGGTTCGATTGTGCGATCCATTCTGCGGGAGGGGCTTGATATAAGGTTAAAGTACGCGAATAAAATTGTGCTTGCTGCGGCACATTCACAAAAGTCAGGTACTGATTGGCGGGTAACAGCAGCCAATCAGTAGCGTTAAAATTCAGCGTCGTATCATGCCACCAGAGCTGTTTATCGCCTTGCGTCACCCAGATGATCGTCGGCGCGTAAATCAACACATTATGCAGAGGTTGTTTACGTAAACCTTTAAACTGCCCAGTTTGGACGATAGCCTGACTCATTATTGCTCCTTATTACTCGCTCACATAAGTTGCGGTGAGTGTGGCTTGGCCGAGCGCATTAGCGCGCAGCATAAAACCGACTAAAGCATTCGAAGCGCCTTGCGGGATCTCCATTTTTTCGAAAGGAAGTGCCCATACGGTAAATTGATAACGATGCATACCATGACCTTGTGGAGGACAAGCACCACCAAAGCCGCTAAATCCGTAATCGTTGTTCAGTTCACGTACCCCTTTAAGCTGCTTTGCGGCACCACGAGCCACCGCTTGTTGATTTGGTGCAATATCTAATGCAACCCAATGCCACCAACCACTGCCAGTAGGCGCATCTGGATCATAGGCGGTGATCGCAAAACTTTTGGTACCTTGCGGCGCATTATTCCAGCTCAGTTGTGGCGACAAATTATCACCGCTGCAACCAAAACCATTGAAGGCAAAATGATTCGCCATGCGGCTGCCTTCTTGGATATCTTGACTGGTGATGGTCATCATTGAGCTACTCAGCGCAGGAAAAGTTACCGCTGCGGCGAGTACAGGTAAAACATAAAGTGCTTTCATAGATATTCTCCTAATTAAGTTGACCCAACTACTCTACCTTTTTTTACGCGGAGCGGGGCAACACAAAAACTCATAATAACCACCAAATAAATATCATTTGAGCATATCTGTATGCTTGCAGCAATATGACTCGTCTACTAAGTGATGGCGATCCTTTATAGGATATCGCAGACCTCACGCGCTAAGCTGATCATACACAGACAAAAAAGCCCAACTCGAAGGTTGGGCTTAGCTAAAAACTCAATTTAGCTTAGATTTTGCATACCGCTTTCCATGAGCCATCTGCCGCAGAAGGTGTACTGTTGGTCCACCAGTTGGCTTGCCATACTGAACCATTGTGGATCAGTTGATCACCGCCGGCTGCGTGATCGCCGCGTGGAAACTCAGGGTAAACTTTCAGTCCCGTTGGGTTAATACCAGCATCAGCACAAGATTGACTCGCACCACCTTCGCTACCATTGCCGCCATCGGTGGCACCTGCAAACGCTGGCAGAGTTGGGAACTCTTTCTTCAAGCCAACTGTTTCATTACCAACAATAAAGCGTACCCCGTTAGCCACACCTGAAACTGGCGTGTAGTACACCATATCGACACTGTATTCACCGCCAGCTGGGATCGTTTCCGTGGCACGTAGCGTTACCGCTACTTTGTGGAACAGTTTCTTCTCACCATTTACTGAGAAGTTAGTGCCAGTATGGCCACTTTCGATCACTTTAAGCCCTGCGCCACTCCAATCTTTAACGATGTCACCGGTTGAGGTTGGCATTAAGAACTCAATCGTAGAACCACCAGGGATGGCAACGTCTGAGTGGTTTTTAAACACTACCGTTGGGTTGATTGGGTAGTTGCTATCGCCTTCTGGCCAATCGGTGGTCGACACTGTGATATCAATCACCGAGTCAGGCTGTGGCAGATCGTTATGACGAATATCCATCGGATCTGCTGCTGCAAACACTTCATGAGCATAAGTGGTCATGTCTGAACCAATCACATATTCACGTTTCACCGCATCATACGAATAGTCGCCAGCCATTTCCCAAATCATCATGCCGCCTAAACCGTTATCGACGATGTAGTCCAGTTTTGGCTTAAGTGAGTCTTTATCTTCAATGCTTAGGAACACTTTTTTGGTGTCGTTCCACAGCCATGCAGCTTGCAGATCTTGGCTCCATACCCGTTCATACTTACCTTCAATCAGGTGTTTTGGATTGGTAGGATCCATGCCCCACGCAGGACCATAGCTTGGCATTCCATCAATGCCTAGTGCATCAGCGTGCATCAGGTTCATCGCATGCCACATTGGCACGACACCGGCTTTGATTTCATTGCCATTCTCATCCAGATCATGCCAGATGTTATCTGTACCTTCTGCGCCCCAGCCACAAATGCTGGTACCCGCAGGGCAAGTAGATTGGTTTGGCTCAACCGCACGGCCCCACAACCCTTTTTCACCGCCGCTCACACCTTGCCAGCCACGAGTGTAGTAAGGAATACCCATGTTGATTTGGCTTGGCTTGAATGCACCACGGAAGAAGTGATGTGTCCACGCTTGGTTCAGATAACCAACACCTTGATATTCAGCGGTGTTATAAACACCCCATTTGGCCAGCTCTGCATCTTTGCCATCATCAAACAACGCTGCTTGCGGGCCGACGAACTCGTTCCACGTACCGTGCAGGTCGTAAGACATGATGTTGACGTAATCCAGCACATCTTGCATCGCAAAATCTTGCATACCGCGCAGTAGGTAACCCGATGATGGTGCCGCGATAGTCAGCATGTAACGACGACCATCTTCTTCACCGGCTTTATCCAGTTCTTTACGCAGTTCAGTCATCATTACCATGTAGTTATCCCACAGTTGGCCACGACACTTGTTTGACTGCTCGAAATCAATTGGGTTACCGGAATCTTTCATCGATGATGGGTATTCATAGTCAATATCCACCCCATCAAAATCGTATTTACGGATGAAATCTACCGCTGACTGATTAAACGCCTTAATGCCTTCCATGTTGACGGAGCAAGACGCCAGATCAGTGGTCATTGGATAGAAGCCACCGGTTTCTGCCCAGCCACCAACCGAAATCAGTGTTTTAACATCAGGATACTGCTGCTTGAATTTGCTCAGCAAATTGAAATGACCTTGATATGGGAGAGCAGGATCCATCTCTGCACCCGGTACATTATCCCACGTCATTTGGGTTGCCGACTCATCCACTTGCATACTGAAATCAGCAGGATTGATGCTGGCAAACGCGTAGTTAATGTGAGTCAGTTTTTCCCACGGTAAATCGCCGGCTAAATAAGCTGGCAGGCCATTTTTACCAGTACGCCATGAGGTGTAGTAACCGATAATACGGCGTGGGTGATCATCACCCATACATTCAGTACCATCTTCACGATAAATTTGTTTGATGTCACAGCTTAGGTTACCGGTGCCCATCTCTTGGGCATTCACTGTGATGGTTGGCGTTGACGTTTGATGCCCAGCGGCATCATAAGCAATCGCTTCAATGGTGTATTGACCCAGCGCTGCTGGAGTCCAAGCCAGTTGATATGGGGCTTGAGCAACACGACCAATCAAACTGCCATTGACTAAAAACTCAACCGCCGTCAGATCGCCATTTTCATCACTCGCATTGGCCGCTAACGTGGTGGCTTTGCCTAAAAATACCGTTTGTCCGTTACGTGGATTGGTCAGTTCAATCTGTGGAGCAACTGGCACTTCTGGCTCTGGCTCAACCGGTGGATCAATTTCTTCGGCTTTTACGGTAATACGTACCGCTTGCTCTTTAAGCAGACCTGAAGTGTCTTCTACGATCGCTTTGATCGAGTGTGCACCCTCGCCCACCGCAATCCAGCTAGCTTGGAATGGTGCTTGTGTCAGCTCGGCAATTTGCTCACCGTCAACCAAGAAAGTTACGGCTTTCACCGTGGTATTGGTAGCGCTTACGTTAGCCAGCATCGCAACCACTTGACCTTCAATAAATTCAGCACCTTGAACTGGAGAAGCCAGCTCCAAAGAGAGTTCAGGTTGACCTGGCTCAACCTCACCATCTGTCTCCACAGTGATCGTACTTTGCAGCAGACTTAGGTCGAGAACGCCGCTCACGCCCAAAGTCATCTCGATGCTCGCACCTGGCAACAGTTGGCTATTAACCCAACTGCCTTGATCAAAGCCTAAGGTTAAGCGGTTATTAAATACTGAACCTTGCGCGGTGCTGCTAAAGCTCATGCTTGGGTATGAAATGCCGGTAGCTGACCAAGAAGGTGTCGTTAAAGAGAGGTTGCTATCAAACACAATACTGGCATCACGCAGTTCGACTGGATTATTGCCATTGTTAGTCAATGTGATTTTGTAGTTGTTCCACCATTCGCTCTCAGAACCAACGATAGAAGCATTACTGTTGATTGCCGCCTGCGCTGCAGGCATCGCCATTCCTACTGCTAACGCAAGAATGGTTGGCATTAAAGTTAATGTTGATTTTTTCATCGTTACCAGACTTATTTAATTGAACAAATTTTCTCTCCTATTATAAGAAGAAAACAATTTCATTCTGTTTCATCTGGATGTAAGCAAATGTAAACATCACTCGATAAATACAAACCATCGCACAGCACGCAATCAAATCAATCAAAAATGCAATCTCAAAAAAACATCTGAGATCACGGTTCAATAAAATAATTCCATCACAGCCATACTGCATAACAATCATCAATACCAAAACATAGAAATAAAACAAAAACTAATAGTAATGTCATGCTTCTATTACAATAGCGTTAGCCACCCCTTATTCACTTGAAACATTTAATTACACTTTGCACAACAAAACGGCAGAAATAATAAAATAATTAAGTCGTAACTAATCTGAACACCAATAAAGCATCACCCAGACAAATTCCAAAATATAAAAAAATAACAATAATCAATACCACAATAAGAATTAACCCACATTAATCCAAGTCCTTATTCTGAACGCCGTTCAATACAGTAACCCAATATGATATATTTGAACTCAGTCGATAATGCTATAGGACTATGGCGTACTCTTTATCGCAGATAATTATTCAAAATATAGAGGGAGTTATGAGCAAAATTTTTACTTTAAGCGTGCTGATATCTAGCCTTTTTTCGGTAGGCACTTTTGCTGAACCGTTAAAAGTGGCGGGGAAGCCTGATGATGACAAATTACACTTAACCTTAATTAAAGAAGTGATCAAACGGTCCGATCGCTTTGACAGTCTTGAATTTATTTACCGTCAAAATGGTGAGCCAGCCGCTTCGCGCATCATGGCCGATCTTGAGTCTGGGGCCCTCGATGTTATGTGGGTAGCAACCAGTACAGAAATGGAGCAACGTTTTACTGCGATACGCTTTCCGATTTATCGAGGCTTACTTGGGATGCGCATCGGTTTAATCCATCAAAAAGATCGCCAACTGCTGGCCCATGTGCGCAACAAAGCCGATCTTCAGCAATATACCATCTGTTCAGGAAAAACCTGGCCTGACACTTTCATCCTTGATGCTAACGGCTTAAAAACCGCTAAATCACTAAAATACCCCAACATATTTGAAATGATGCTGGCAGGAAATCGCTGCCATTTCTTCTCTCGTGGCGTGATGGAACCTTTTGCCGAGGCGGAATCTCACCCTCAATTGCCTCTGGCGATAGATAGCCACATTATGCTGCGTTACCGAATGCCTTACATGCTATTCGTTAAAAAAGGCAATACGGAATTGCAGCAGCATTTATTTACCATTATCGATGAAATTTTTGCCGATGGTACCTACGAACAGATGTTCTTTGCCGATAGAGAAGTGAATATGGTGCTGTCGCTGGCTAAATTAGATCAACGCACCATCATCGATCTGGACAATCCATATTTGACCGAAGAAGCCAAAACCATACCTCAGAAATACTTTTTTGACCCGCTTGCAAACTGAGATTGAACCCCATGAATAAACTGACTAAAAAAATGATCCTGATGATTTCGGCAATCATGGTTATGGTTGCTGCCGTGACGCTGCCGACTCAATATATCATCACTAAAAATGCCGCTGAACGAGAAGCCAAACACAATGCGCTTGAAGTGGCAGCAGAACTTGAAGTGATCTTACAAGAGCCGGTGTATGTATACGATAAGCCTCTGGTACAAAATATCATCGATGCCTACGCGGCAAAAAATTCCATCGCTTTTATCTTGGTCGCCGATCAAAACGGTAAACCATTAGCTGAAGTAAAAGTTCGCCCTGCGGAAAACACTTCCGATGTTGCGATCACGTGGGATAACTTAGCGGTTGGTAAAGTCACCATCGGCTTTAACCAAGCGGCTATGCGCGAAAAATTAGCCGACACTATGACGATGTCCTCATTAATCATGTTGTTGGTTTTTGTCGTCAACTTGCTATTAATTTCTCTAGTAGTAGATCGCAAAGTCGTCAATCCGATCAAACAGATGTCAGACAATATGCGCGACATCGCAGCTGGTGGCGGTGATCTGACTTCGCGTGTTGCCGAGCAAGGCAACGATGAAATCACCGAACTTGCCGCCGCTTTCAACCAATTTGTCGCAACCGTGCAAAGCATTATCGTGGATACCGCAAACACCACCCAGCATCTCACTCATAACGGACATGCGATTGCACAATTACGCGATAAAATGAACGCACAAACTAGCCAGCAATCATTACTCACCCATGAAAGCCTAAGCAAAATTGAACAATTTGATCTGGCCACCAAAGAAATTGCTGCGCACACAGAAAACACCTTGCATCAATCTAATGATGCGCTGCAATTAAGTCATCGCAGTGGTGAAACAATTAAAGTCAACGCAAGCA
Organism: Vibrio misgurnus; assembly: GCF_029635775.1. Classification (NCBI taxonomy): domain Bacteria; kingdom Pseudomonadati; phylum Pseudomonadota; class Gammaproteobacteria; order Vibrionales; family Vibrionaceae; genus Vibrio; species Vibrio misgurnus. The sequence continues at coordinate 1,596,028 of NZ_CP113241.1, forward strand.
ACATCGATGAATTAGTGACTAGCCTAGAGAGTGCGGCAGACTGTGCCAACTCATTAAAAGTCAGCAGCGATGATATTGGTCGAGTGATTGTGGTGATCAAAGCGATTGCCGAGCAAACCAACTTACTGGCGCTCAACGCCGCGATTGAAGCAGCTCGAGCTGGTGAAAGCGGACGTGGTTTTGCAGTGGTTGCCGATGAGGTGCGGGCATTGGCATCAAAAACCCATGATTCCACTAACGAAATTGAAACCATCATTCAACGTCTACAAACCGAAGCTTCAGCATCCTTCAACGCTACCCAAAAATCCAAGCAACTGATTGAGCGCACCCAACAGAGCTCAGCTGAAATCCAACAAGCACTGAGCAGCATTATTCATTCCGTTTCGTCGATCAATACTATGGTCGATTCGGTAGCCTCGGCGTGTGAAGAGCAATCCAATGTCAGCTCAACCGTCACCGACGATATGCACCGCTTAAATTCAAGCGCCAGCCAAATGCAGGTGGTTAACGGAAACTTACAATCTCTCGCCGAAGACATCTTGGGCTATACCCAAGAGCTCTCCGGACAGATTGCACGCTTTAAATATTGAAATCCATCAGTTAACGACAGAAGAGGCGTCAGCGCCTCTTCTGTTCATCCTGCCCTAAAACGTCATGCACAATCCAATTTAGCCACGCCACTTATTTTACTGCCACTCTCGCGACTAACCATAACACCAACCCAATCAAGATCCGGGTAAGGTAGGCAACGGCGATGATGATGGAGAGAAAATCGAGATAAAAGATCCATTTCGACTCGTCAAAATCAAAAAAAGAATAATTTACCTGCATCAATAAATAGTGATGAATTTGTCGAGCAATCAGTTGATAGCATCCATAGCCGGTAATAACCAAAAACAGAGTGGGCATTAGCCGATGAGCAAATAATGAAGTCAGTGGTATATTTAAAATACCACTAAAAAATTTGGATAACATTTTCCAATGCATACCAAGATGTACTGCTAGCAAAATTTGCATCCAATACACACTGGTCATATGTATTTTCCGGATTAAATTGGACGCATTATGGAAAAAAACATTCGGCACCAAGTATTGCGAGAGCATCAAGCCACTAGCCACAGCAATAATCAATCCCAATATCAGAGCGAAGGTAGAACAAGACCTTAACCGAAGAAATAAGTCGCCATTCCGCTTAGCGGCATTTTTAAACCAATGCCAATTTAATAGACAGTGCAGCATAATTAAGCTAAAGAAAAGGATAGCCAGCCATTCATGCCATATCTCACCCCACAAGTGAAAACCAAACAATGTGCCGGCTAATAAGAGTAAAAATATATCTTGTATAACTTGTAATAGGTATTTTTTCATCAGAGCATCGCGTTATGGTTGAGTCACCGTTTTCACCCATTCAGCAACCTGATCCGGTATCTGTTTCTCTGCAATATTATTGCGTGAAATCGCTAACCCCGTGGTAATCACCGTTGCATTGGGTTGAAGGTTTTGGATCTGCTTTATCGAACCAGAGAATCGGCTGCCTCCATGGACGGTAAATGGAATAATCGTTTTGCCAGAAAAATCATTCTGTTCAAAAAACGAGTACATAATCATTGGCATTTGATACCACCAAATCGGATACCCAACATAAATAGTGTCATACTGCGCTAGATTCTCGATGGCAGACTTAATCGCTGGCCGAGTATTGGTGCGCTTTTCTTGCTGTGCAAATTCCAGTAATGGGTCATGAGTATTAGGGTATTCAAATGGAGCTTCAATACGATAAATATCTGCGCCGGTTTGCTGCTGAATCAGCTGAGCCACATACTGATTTGAACCGACAAGCATGCCATCTTTCAGTAATAGGCTCGCGCCTGTCGCTGCATCAACCCCATTTAATGCCACATCTTCTGGCACAGAAAAATAACTGACCAGTATTTTGCTTTCTGCGCTGTGTAGGATTGGCGCATAAATAGTAGAAATCAATAACAGCATGCGCGTCATGTGAATATGAATCGGCAATATAATTTTCATCATCATCAACCTTTTTAAAATTAACACCAATGACTTATCTATGGTTTGACTGCCAAATCAGGAATAGATAAGTCATTTCGATTAGAGAATATGCAGCATATTCGGTGATTATCTTTTACGGTTACTCTCTACCAATGGCGGTCTTGCTTTCGGTGTCGATTCATTAAACACCTCTCTCGCCACGGATACCGCAGTCACTGAGGTTGGCCATCCAGAATAAAAGGCCAGATGAGTGATCGCTTCGATGATTTCTTGCTGAGTTAAGCCATTTTTTAAACCAATCCGAATATGAGATCGCAATTGATCAGGTCGATTCATCGCCACTAGTGCACTAATCGTTGTCAGGCTTCGATCTCTCGGTGATAGCTCTTTACGCTCCCAAATATCTGCGTACAAAACATCATCAGTAAGTTGCGCCAATTTAGGGGCAATATCCCCCATTAAAAGCTGAGCGCGGGAAGGTTGCTCATCGGCATAGCTAATATTAACTGTGCTGCCGATGAACATGACGGTGACCAAAAATAATGATTGGGATAATTTTATTTTCATCTTAAATTTCCTCTATTTAATCGCGATCCATTAATAAGATGAAATAAGATTAACCACTCAATCGGGTCAGGATACTGACCTTAAGCTGACACTTTTGTCAGATGCATCCGAAATTAAAATAAGCTTTTATAGCCAAACAACTTGGAGTTACAGTTAGGCAAGTGAGTGAGTCCCCATCAGCATAGGCAAACTATATGATAGGGGTGAGCGAACGTAGCCAACACCACTGCAACTTCAAGTAGGAAGAGTCTATTTATAACTCCGTATTGGCTGTAGATTGCTCTAATCGATGGCCTAACGTAAAACCAAACGTATTAATACCTTGTCCGCGAATATCTCGCTCACTGGTAGCAAAAACCGTTCCTCCATGCATTAATGCCACCGCTTTAACAATCGACAAGCCTAAGCCATGATGAGCATGACTGTCTTTGCGAGCAGAGTCCATGCGGTAAAAACGCTCAAACAGGCGCGATAAATGCTGTGCTTCAATCACCTCACCGTGATTAGTAACCGAGACTCGCACTTCATGCCGATCAGGTTGCAATTTAACTACCACCGAAGTGTGGCTTATTGCGTATCGCGCACTATTGCTCAACAGGTTGGCTAAAGCACGATGAAAAAGCCGATAATCGATACACGCGCAGGCCTCCCCCTCGATCACCACTTTAATGTCATGCTCAAAAAACAACGGCGCAATATATTCAAGGGTTTTCTCGGCTTCTTCTCGCAGAGAGACTTTTTTTACATTGGTGGCATTCTCGCCAGCATATGCCCGCGATAAGAACAGCATGTCATTCACAATCGAAGTCATACGTTCCAACTCTTCGAGATTGGAACCTAAGGCATCTTGCATGCTGTCGATTGATTGACGGCTGGATAATGCCAGTTGCGTTTGCACCATTAAATTGGTCAGCGGCGTTTTCAGCTCATGGGCCACATCGGAGTTAAAACTGTCTAGCTGCTGCCAAGCCCTTTGCTGTCGATCTAAAACACCATTGAAAGAAACCGCCAGCTCTTTCAGTTCAATCGGTAATGCTTCTGAATCTAAACGCATCCCATGCTGATTGGGGGCTAAGTGCTGCGCCTGCTCACTGAGCTGATTGACCGGTTGCATCCCAATCCGCACTATCACATTGCTCAATAGCGCGATCAAAGCGAGCCCAAAAACCGTAATAATCACCAAATTGCGGGTAAATTCATCATAAGTGCTCATATAAGCACTCGATTCTAAACCAATCACATAACGGATACCTTTCATGCCATCTGCACTAGGTAAATCAACGATATACAAATAGTTAGAACAAGATTCCGGGGTTGGAGAAGGTATGCGCGCGTAACCTGGGCTTAGGTCAGCAACGTTAACTCCCGGCAAAAATGCATTCCCTAACATCGATTGATGATTGGCATCAAAAATCCAGTAACTCACTCGCCCGCCTTCGGTTAACGCTAAATCGGTAAGCTTGGTGATTAAGATTTGCCAGCTATTGAGATCGGTTCGGGAGGTTATCCAAGGTTCAATCAGGTTAGCTCGAAACGCCAATTCATTATGCATTTGATTGGCTAAGGAATCATGCAGCGAAAAACGCAGCAGTAAGCCATAAACCGAAACCATCACCACAAAAGCCACCACAAACATGACCGCTAAACGAATCGCTATTGAGCGAGGGAAGATTACTGTTGCCATAATTCACATATCATCTAAAAAACCGGAGCGATTATCGAACTTCGAGCACATAGCCCATACCTCTGACGGTATGGATCAGTTTATCGCTAAAAGGCGAATCAATTTTTGCTCTTAACCGTTTAATCGCAACTTCCACCACGTTCGCATCACTATCAAAATTCATATCCCAAATTTGTTCAGCAATCATCATTTTGGATAAAATTTCACCTTGATGACGCGCCAGCAAACTGAGCAAAGCAAACTCTTTGGCGGTTAAATCCAGCCGTTTTTCAGCCCGGATCACGCGGCGCGATAATAAATCTAGGCTTAAATCATGGATCTGTAACCGGGTAATATCCGCACCATCACTCGGTCGACGGCGCAGCAGTGCTTGCACCCGAGCGACCAGTTCGGTTAATGAAAAAGGTTTAGGTAAGAAATCATCCGCGCCATGTTGCAAACCTTTTACCCGATCATCCACACAGCCACGGGCTGACAACATAATTACTGGCGTTGATTTTTGCTTACGCAATGCTTCTAGCACACCATAGCCATCCAACATGGGCAGCATGACATCCAAGATGATCACATCATAATCATATTCCAGTGCGAGATAGCGCCCATCGATACCATTTTCGGCCACATCGACCATGAAGCCTAACTCGGTTAATGCGCGATGGACGTAAGAAGATGTCTTTTTTTCATCTTCAACCAAGAGTAATCGCATCGGATCTCCTTTTATTTACTCGCTGGATAGGGATGTTACGGGCTGATTATAACGGGAGTTACATAACATGTAGCTGACATTTTCCTGTCGAAATTATCAGTTAAGCCGCTCAAGGTGACCAACATGAAAAATATCTACCCGCAAGCAACTTAAAGTGAAACTGACAAAAGCGTTATCTCATCGTCACTTTCCGGTCAGTGTGATCCGACTATGCTGGTCTTAGCATCACCACACAGCCGATTATTAACTTTTTTATCCAACGACAAAATCCATTTATGTCATATTGATTAAGGGAACCCGCATGAATAGAAATATTATTAAAGTGACATTTCTCGCAGCAGCCATCAGTCTTAGCTCTGGCTTCGCTTTGGCGGAAGATTATAGAAAAAATCCATTTACTTTGACGTATAAAGATGCAATTACGCAAAATATCACCGGCCAAGTCAATATTCATCCGGTTAACTACGCCTTAAATAATATTAATATTGTGGCTAACGTATATACCCCAGCCAATTATAATCCTAGCCAAAAATATCCTGCTATTATCGTCGCACACCCTAATGGTGGTGTAAAAGAACAAGTGGCTGGCTTATACGCACAGAGACTCGCCGACCTGGGCTATATTACGATTACCGCGGATGCGGCTTATCAAGGTGGCAGTGGCGGTGAGCCAAGAAATATCGATAAACCCTCTCACCGAGTTGAAGATATACACGGCATGGCGGATTTTATTAGCCAATATCCCGGCGTTGATAGCGAACAATTAGGCTTACTGGGCATTTGTGGCGGTGGCGGTTACTCATTAAAAGCGGCGCAAACTGACAAACGTTTCAAATCCGTCGCCACATTGAGTATGTTCAATTCAGGTATTGTGCGCCGTAATGGCTACCAAGATTCGCAAGTCGCAACTATTCAAGAACGTCTAAACCAAGCTTCAGCAGCAAGGGCACAAGAAGCAAAAGTCAGTATGGTTTAAGCCATGAAAATAACCAGTTAGATTGAGTTTTTATTGGCATGTGAAAATAAAAAATATTGACACAGCTCAATTTAGCAGGTTAGTTTCCAATTCAGATCAATAAAAATTTATACCGAATCAACTTGAAGATGCTGGCTTGAGAACCTGAAAATTATCATTAATTCGAGATGTCAAAGAGCCTGCGATCTCTGGAAGAGTCACTGCAAAAAATTGGTCTATTGCCGCCTTGAAGTCCCGTTTTCTTTTGAAGTAAACGTTGTTCCTCGACTTCTCATTCATTACTTTCCATAGCCGCTCGATTGGGTTGAGGTTTGGACTGTAAGGTGGAAGATAATGCAGTTCAATATTCAGGACAAACGCCGCATCTTTGACTAAGTCACTGCGGTGATATCCCGCACCATCCAAGATGATATGAAGCTTATGAGCTAAGGGATAACTCTTTCTTAACTCACAGAAAAAGCGAACAATCGATTCACTGTTAATGCTCTCATAGTTGTGAACAATGGTTGCTCCAATATCCGACAAGTTCAGTGCGCCAATAATGTTCAATCGGCTACGATTACCCGTTGTTTCAATCACTTTATCCTGACCAGTTCGTATCCAGCCATGAGATATTTTTGTTGATAGTGTTGGGTGAACTGCGTCGATAAAGACTATCGATTCATCCTTGCCACAGCTTGCCTTTAACGCTTCATAAGCCTCTATAAATGCTTGCTGTTGTGCTTCATCAAACTTGTGTGGTACGCCTTTCGGTTGCTTGTAGCTAAAACCATTGTGGTGAAGCCATTTATTCATACCAGAAACCGTGTAATCCAGTCCAAATGTCTCTTTAACGTAAGTGACAATTTGATGCGTATGAGAATAGGTTTTCTCAGTCAAATGCTCGATTAGGTGCATGGTTTGAGTAGCAGAAAGCTTGCTTTGGCTTCCGCCATTTTCAGGCTTAAGTTTTTCAGAAAGAACGTAGTCGCTGAGATGACGAGCAACGGTCGATTCATGAATACGAAGAGCTTGTGAAATCATAGTCTGACTCCAGCCTTCAGAAGCCAGCAAAACAGCCTTAATACGGTCGCAAACTCGACTATCACGTTCAATGTCGTGCATTTGTTCGAGTTGCAGTTTCTGTTGAGGAGTCAGTGTAATTTTCATGGTTCGTAGCATGACCCTGATTCTATCGAAAATCAAGCATCTTCAATGATCACGGGTATATTTAAATTTAAATTTAAAGGTAACTAAGGTTTACACGTGAAAATTCTGTTTATTATTCTGGCAATTGCATTAGCCAGTGTTTATTTCTATATGAAACAACCCGCGTTGATCAACCCGATAGTTGAACCACAGCTTAACAGTGACCATTATTCGAACGGATATTTTAACAATCCGATTGAGAGTCCGGTCAGTACTAGCTCGGAAAGCTTTGCATCTAAACTCTATAAATTTGTGTTTGCTAAATATGAAGAGGCGACTCCAACACAGAGCATTCCATCTCGTAAAACAAATTTACATCAGTTGGATCCGAGTGAAAATATTATCGTGTGGATGGGGCATTCATCTTACTATATGCAATTAGAGGGAAAGAAATTCCTTATTGACCCAGTATTTAGTCAAAATGCCTCGCCAGTGCCGATGACCAACTTAGCTTTTGCTGGATCAAATATCTATCGTGCAGAGGACATCCCTGAAATTGACTACTTACTGATCACTCATGACCACTGGGATCATTTAGATTACCCAACCCTGAATGCACTGAGAGCCAAAATCGATCAGATTATTACCCCAATTGGGGTGGGATCATACCTAGTACAGTGGGGATTTGATGCCAATAAAATCTACCAAGGTGATTGGTTCACCACGTTTGAACAGCAAGATATCACCATTCATGTGTTACCTGCGCAACATTTTTCGGGGCGAATGCTAGAGCGTAATCGAACGTTGTGGGCATCATTTGCAATTGTGACCGCTAAACACACGATCTATTTTAGTGGCGATACCGGTTATAGCCCGCACTTCAAGCAAATTGCCGAGCAAATCGGTGATATTGATATTGCCGTGCTGGAAAATGGTCAATATAACGACGATTGGGCTTATATTCACATGACACCAGAGCAAGCGGTACAAGCGGCAAAAGATTTGGGCACCAAGGCTGTGTTACCTTCGCACAACAGCAAGTTTAAGCTTTCGCGTCATACTTGGTATGACCCGCTGCAACGAGTTTATAACGCGAGCCTAAACCAGCCTTTCAAGCTGATGACACCAATGATTGGTGAGATGGTCGAGATTGATAATGACCAACAAGCGTTCAGCATGTGGTGGCAAGAGATTAAATAGCCTTAGCGCTCACCGGTGCAAACCATCACCCACTATTGGCGATGGTTTATCAATCACAACAAGCCTATCAGTTCGAAACGGATAGGCTTTTTCAATACGGTAATGTGATTAATCAAACCTGATATTACTGATCGCGGCACATGGTTGTCGCTAATTCCATTAAAGATAGCAACGCACTATTACCTAAAAATAATTTACCCAAAAATAATGATCGCCTCACAGCCACCGTCTGGCGCATTTTGTATGGAAAATTGCCAATCATAGCGACGGCACAGATCTTCAACAATTAATAGACCTAGACCATGCCCATCTTGATTGGGAGTTTGATTGAGTCCTTGACCACTATCGCGAATGGTGAACGATAGCGCATCAACCTCAACCCTAACCCCACCATGATCGGTGGCTGCAATCGCATTTCTGAGCAAGTTACCGACCACCATATTCAGCACCGCAGGTGAGGCGTAGATCTGTGGCATCTGGTGAAAAATCAGTTCCACACTAATGTTTTTATCTTTGGCCTGAGCACTATTGTGCTCAATGATGGTTGCCAGTTCGGCTTGGCTAACCGAGCGCAATACGGTTTCCTCTTCGACCCGCTCGTAACGTACGAGCGCTAATAAAGCATCGACCATCACCGTCATTTGCAATGTGGCCTGATTGATACGTACGATCTGCCGCTGCTGAAAAGCGTTATGCACATTACGTTCTAATAGCTGGCTTGCCCCTTTCACAATTGTCAGCGGCGTTCTTAATTCATGGCTGGCATAACGAGCGAATGCTTGCTCACGTTTTAATAAACTATGAATATCATGTCGATATTGATTAAGTTGATCCGCTAAGATCTGAAATTCACTGGCACTGCCATTCGGGATCACAAATACGTGAGCCGCATTACCACTTTGCTCAGTTAATTGTTTGATCAAATAATTAATCGGTTTAATTAAACGTTGCGACAAGCGCCTTAATAGTATCGCAAAAATGAGTAACAATCCTGCAATACTCGTGATAACAATCAGGCTGGCATAGACAGTTTCATAATCAGCAAACTCAATTTGGTTAATATCAGAAATTAATATAACCGGCTTTTTCTCACCCTCTTTTAAGTAATAACCGAAATAGAGCATAACCGATTCGGTGCCATAGCCTACCTCACCGACAAAACTCTCTCTGCCCTTAAAATATTTATGATATTTTTTCGGAATCAACTGAATATCATCATAAGCATGAGTAAGAATATCAATCGTGATCTCACCAGACTCGCCATTAATAAATCTTTGAATAGCTTCATTTTTATCTATTTCAATGCGCCGCTCTCCAACTTTATCTTCAGACCAATGCAGCGCTGCAAAAAAAATTATATAGCTCACCACTCCCATGATAAGCGAGACAATGGTAAAAAAAATCGCCAACTGATTAGTTAGAGTTCGGGTACTGGCAAAACCAATACTTTTCATACCAATACTTTTCATATTGCTTTCTCCAACCGAAAACCAATTTTTGGCACAGTGATCAGCATAGATGAAGCAAAAGGCTTATCTAATTGACTACGTAATTGGTAAATATGGCTGCGCAATATATCATTATTAGGTTCATTATCTTGCCAAAGCATATTAGTAATATCATCACGGGTGACAATATCTGGAGCTCGTTGGCAAAGTAATTCTAAAATTGAATAAGTTGTGGGATTTAATAAAATCCGGATACCATCACGATAAGCTTGACGAGTTTTTTGATCAATGCGCAAACTACCAAATTGTAAAGATGCTTCTGTAACCGTGCGCCGGTAGCGTTTAATTAACGCTTGCAAGCGAGCATCTAATATTTCAAGGTCAAACGGTTTGGTTAAATAATCATCCGCACCGTAGTTGAAACCATTTAACATATCCTCGCGGCTATCAAGTGCGGTTAACATCAGTATCGGGGTCTCATTTCCTGCGGATCTAAGCTTTTCACACACGGTCAAGCCATCCATACGTGGCAGCATAAGGTCCAGAATAATCGCATCAAATGCAGTCTCTAATGCCAACTTGAGGCCTAACTCTCCATTATCGGCATAATCAAGCTCGACCTCTTCACTTAAAAAATAATCAAATAAAATCCCGGCGACTTCTCGATTATCTTCGACGATAAGCACTCTCTTCATATTATTTGCTGATAGCCTTATGCAACCACAAACCCTATTGTATTTAAAACGATATTGATGATTAAAAAGTGTTGATGGTTAAATATAATTTGTCCACACCACTACAAACCAAATCGTCAGCGAACAGATCATACTCAGTAATACGACTGCAGAGCCAATGTTCTTCGCCACACCCGATAGCGCATGATATTCCAACCCTACCCGATCGACCACCGCTTCAATCGCAGTGTTGACCATTTCCGCAAATAAAACAAATACCATTCCTAACATCACGAATAGGGTATGCATGGCGGGTAAATCCAGCCAAAAAGCAAACATTGTCAGCGGCACAAACAGCATCAATTCTTGCTGAAAGGCCGCTTCGTTTTTACACAGCCATTTAAACCCATTAAAACTATGTACAAAGGTATACATGATCCGCTGCATACCCACCCGCTTAATAATAATTTCCTGTTGCATATTCTCGGCTCTCTATTCATCAATTTATGACGCTAATCGGCAATTTTGGGTAATATCAAGTTCAAGATTTTGCACTTGTGATTGTACGCCATATAGGCCAAGCAAGCTGTGAAATAAATTATCATGTGACAAGCTATATTTATGTGCTTTCTCCTTAAGACACTGAGTACTGAAGCCTTTTTGCTGCGCATAAGGTTCTGGGATCCACATCAGCCATGGCACTTGAGTCTGTTGTTTAGGAGCAATGGCATAAGGGGTTCCGTGTAAATATAGCCCACTCTCGCCCAGTGATTCACCGTGGTCAGAAATGTAGGTCATCATCACGTTATAGTCATTTGCTACCTTTTTCAGCTCATCGATCACCAGTGCTAACACATAATCGGTGTATACCAATGTATTGTCGTAAACATTGACAATTTGTTGATCATTACAGTTTTCAATATCACTACGGTTACAGGCGGGTTGGAAAGGAGCCTGCGCATCGGGATAACGCTGCCAATAAGTTGGACCATGACTACCAATAGTGTGTAATACCAGTAGTTTATTATGGTGACCTTGGTCGATAAACTCTTGGGCATCTTTCAACATCGCGACATCAAAACAGGTAGAACCGTTACAGTCTTGATTTTTTAGTGAGGCATCAATGGCGATATAAGGTAACTGCTTCGCAACCCCTTTATCTCCACCATCATTATCAATCCACAAAATATCCACTCCGGCGTGTTGTAGTACATTCAACACATTATCCTGTGCGGCAGCGGCAGCTTTATTATAGCTATGACGCGTCATATTAGAAAACATACACGGCACTGATAAAGCGGTATAAGTGCCACATGCAGAAACATCTTGAAATGAAATTAAGCCCATATCTTGGGTATATGGATTGGTATTACGTGGGTAACCATTATAGGCAAAATTCATCGCCCTCGCCGTTTCACCGAGCACAACAACCATTAAGGTTGGTTTACCATTTTCCACAGCTAAAACTTTCGCATCACCGCCCAACTCTTGGTATGCAAGTTGCGTTTCAAAATAAGACTTTTTTAAATATTTAGCCCCATTGTAGATATGAGCTGGAATAATCATTTTATTCAGATAGCTATTATTTCGACCCACAGAGGCATAATCTTTGTAGCACATTTCAGCAATCAGACCGATCCCCACCACGGCGATTAACACTATCCCTAAACGAGCAGTCAGCGCATGTTGCCAACTGCGGTAGGGAGTGATGCGAACCAAGATCAAAAATAGGCAAGGCAACCCACCAAACACCAACAGATACAATAGTGTGGTAGGGTTCAAGTAGAATCGTATTTCTGATGAGTTGGTTTCAAACACACTTTCCATCATCGTCAAGTCAAACATGGCCTGAAAATTTATTGCGGCATACAGTACCCCTGCCGAGGTCAGCACCACAAACGCCATAAATGGCTTAAAAACATACGGCCAAGCAAATAATGAAAATAGAATAATAAAAGCACAAATCAGTAATATGGGTGCTGTGTAAGCAAATAGAGGATTAGAAACATTCTCGCTTAACTTAAAAATGGTTTTTAATATGGGATAATTCATCACTGTCCCAAAATAGACGGCACAACATAGAATTAGCGTGGTCATCGTCATTGGAATACGGTGTAAGGGGAATCGCGTTACTGTTCTCATCAATAATAACCTAGTCCTAGTTTGATATTATCGGGATATACAGTTGCAGAAATTTAGACGATCAATTCAAATCCATCGCTTAATTGTAAAAACATCCAATAATCAATACGATTTGGTGAATGCCCCATCATCCAAATATCTACAACACAAGAAGTATCGCAATGATGATGTGAAAAAAATGTCAATGATGGCGTCGGTAGAGCACGCCATATTGTTGATGAGTAGCAAGAATGTAATCGGTGATCAGATGACCAGCCACTAAGCCGTGAGATTTTTACAACCAGTGAAGGCTGCTGTTGAGAAACGCAGATAATAAACAACTATACCCAAACAACTTCGAGTTGCAGGTAGGCGGCAAGTGAGTGAGTCCCCATGCGCATAGGCAAACTATGTGATTGGGGTGAACGAAACCAACACCGCTGCAGCTTCAAGTGGGAAGGCTATATGACGGCTACAGCTTTTCCACTCGCACCGCAGCGACTTTAAACTCTGGGATCTTGGCATGAAGATCGGTTGCCGTAGTGGTCAGACGATTGACAGGCGATTCGACAAAATGGAATGGAATAAACACCACTCCAGCTTGCATTCGCTTGGTGACAAAGGCAGCGATTTCAATTTCACCACGACGGGTAGAAACTTTGAGCATATCACCGTTGCCAATTCCAAGCGTCTGCGCATCTTGCACACTGATCATCGCTCGTGGACCGGCAAGCTTGTTTAAACCTGGAGTTTTACGTGTCATGGTACCCGTGTGAAATTGCTCTAACACTCGCCCGGTGGTCAGCACCATTGGAAACTCTTGATCCGGCAGTTCAGCGGCATAGCGAAATGGGATCGCCTCCATCTGTCCTTTGCCACGTGTAAATTGGGTTTGATGCATGATGCGTGTTCCAGCAGGATTATTTTTACTACTCGGCCACTGTACGCCATCATAGGGAATATTGTCCCAATTGAGGCCAGCATATTGTGGCGTGACCCGCGAGATTTCATTGGTAATGTCAGCTACCGAACGATAGTGCCAATCACTACCCATCGCATTGGCAATGTCTTGAATAATGCGCCAATCCTCTTTCGCTTCACCCGGTGGATTCAGCGCAGGATAAATACGCTGAACACGACGCTCAGTATTGGTGAAATGACCGGATTTTTCAGCAAACGAATAGGAGGGCAACACCACATCCGCGTATTGCGCGGTTTCGGTGAGAAAAATATCTTGCACCACTAAGAAATCCAGCGCTTGTAAACCTGCAATCACATGTGCCTGATTAGGATCGCTCAGTACCGGATTTTCACCCATCACATACAACGCGCGCACTTCACGGCGACATGCGCCATCAATGATTTCGGTCAGGGTTAAACCGGGTTCCGCCGAGAGATGCGGTGCATTCCATGCACTGGCAAATTTTTCACGCACCAAGGGGTTATACACTTTTTGATAACCAGGGTAAGTATTAGGCAGCGCTCCCATATCACAAGCGCCCTGCACGTTAGACTGACCACGTAATGGATTGATACCTCCGCCTTCAATCCCGATATTGCCACACAGTAGTTGCAGATTGGCGATCGAGCGAACGTTATCATGTCCGGTAGTATGTTGCGTGATACCCATGGAGTAATATACGGCGGTGCGCTTTGCGGTGCCTATCATCCGCGCCATCGCAAAGATATCATCCGCTTTTACGCCCGTAACCAGCTCGACTTTATCTAAGGCATAAGCAGGCGACATTACCAATTGCAACATGGTATCAAAACCATCAACCCGCTCTTCAATATACTCGCTATCGTACCAACCATTTTTGATGATTTGCTGCATCACACCATTGATCAACATTACATCGGTACCCGGACGATGTGCCAAATAAAGTTCGGCATGATCGGCCATCGCGATACGTTTCGGATCTGCCACAATTAAACGCGCACCATGATGACGAACCGCTTGTTTGATGTGAGAGGCGATCACCGGATGCGCCGCTGAGGTATCAGAGCCAATGATAAAGATAACATCTGAGTGTTTGATGCTGGGAATATCGTTGGTCATCGCCCCACTACCGAGCGAGGCTTCTAATCCGGTAACGGTCGATGCGTGGCAAAGCCTAGCACAATGATCTACGTTATTGGTCCCCAACTCACGACGCATAAATTTTTGAAAAGCGTAGTTGTCCTCATTGGTGGTTTTCGCCGAAGAGAAACCAGCCAATGAGCGACCACCGAAATCTTGTTTGATAGTACGGAATTTATCCGCAATCAAGGTAATGGCTTGTTGCCAACTGGCCGGTTGCAACTCACCATCTTTGCGGATCAATGGGGTGGTAAGGCGCTCTTTGCTGGTGATAAAGTCAAAACCGTACCGGCCTTTCACACACAACATGCCTTGATTGACTGGCGAGTGTGCTCCTTCAACATAACGAATTCGGTTTGCCGCTTGGTCGACATGCATAGTCAACTTACACCCCACACCACAGTAAGTACAAATGGTCGTCACTTTCTTCAAAGGTGTTACGCGGCCTTGTGAGCGATCACGCGCATCGGTCATCGCCCCAACAGGGCATGCTTGTACACAAGCACCACATTGCACACAACGAGAATCGCCCATCATCACCCCTTGACCACCAAAATTCGGACGGCAATCAGGGCGCAGCACAGGACGACCATGTTCAAGCTGCATAAAGCTCAGCACGCCTTGCACAGACTGCTCTTGACAGGCTTGAATGCATTGACCACAACTAATACAGCGGTTGGCGTCAAACACAATAAACTGTGAACTGCGATCGACAGCATATTTATGGCGCGGATCGCTGCGACGGAGCTCTTGCCATTCAGCATCACTGTTAATATTCACCGAATGGTCAAAGTGTTGCGTTGCACCATACTCTGTCGCGTAATCGCGCAAGTTACACGATGTATTGACTTGGCAGCCACACTCTAAGCAACGCGCCGCTTCGGCCATCGCTTGAGTATGATCAAAACCGAGCTCTACCTCTGCAAAGCACTGTTCACGCTGTACGGATGTGAGCTCTGGCATTATTGTGCGAGCCACTTTTTGAATATGGGCAAAATGGTAGGGATCAACCTGCTGCAGCTTCTTCTCTTTGCGAGAGTTAAAAGGCGTCACGGGAATGTTGTCCATATCACCGTCAAAGAAACGATCTATCGCTTGTGCAGCAAGACGACCATCAGCGACCGCTTCTACTGCGGTTGCCGGCCCACGACGAAAATCGCCAATGCTGAAAATATTACCGGTTCCGGTGTGCATGGTTTGTGGGTTGGCATCCGCCGTATTCCAACGCGTGAGTGGAATTGTTAATGCTTCACCTTGCATAAAACTCAAATCTGCTTGCTGAGAAACTGCGGCAATCACAGTATCAAACGATTCCGTGAAATATTCTCCCGTCGCTTCAGGACGGCGACGCCCTGAGGCATCCGCAGCACCAAGGGCCATTTTTTCCAACTTGACCGCGCTAACTCGCCCGTACTGATCGGCGATATTTTCTAGCGGGTTGGTTAAGAACAGAAACTTCACCCCTTCATGCTCAGCTTCTTCAATTTCATACTCTGCAGCAGGCATTTCAGCGCGGGTACGACGATAGATAAGAGTGGTGTCAGCCCCAGTGCGTACCGCGGTGCGTGCACAATCAATCGCCGTATTGCCGCCACCGATCACCGCAACTTTCTTACCCGTGGTAAACCGTTGCTCGGTGACAAAGTCTTTTAGATAATCTACCCCCAAATAACAACCGGCAAGATCACTGCCTGGGTAGTGCATGGCTACCGCTTGTGAGGCTCCGATGGCTAGGCATAACGCATCATAGTCGTGACTTAATTGCGATAACGTGATGTCTCGGCCAAGTTTTTTATCGGTATGAATCACCATACCGTTACGGCACATCAACGCGATCTCTTGATCAAGAATGCTTTTCGGTAACCTGTATTCTGGAATGCCGTAGCGCAGCCATCCGCCCGCTTGAGGCATCGCCTCAAATACATCCACTTGATAGCCTTCATTAGTCAGGTAATAACCGGCGGTTAAGCCGCTAGGGCCACTACCGACAATCGCGATGCGCTTGGATTTGTCGGCTTTTTTCTCTGGCGTGTAAGCCTGTTGCGCGGCAAGGTCGGCATCCGCAGCATGGCGCTTCAATTGGCGAATCGCCAGCGGATTATCCACCAGCGATCGGCGACATTCTGCTTCACAAAATGCAGGGCAGACGCGACCAATCGACAATGGCATCGGCAAGGTGCGTTTGATGACTTCAATCGCTTTTTGATGGTCGTTTTGCGAGATATGATAAAGATACGCTTGAATATCGACACCGGCAGGACACGCCGTTTTGCACGGCGCTTCACAGTCTGCATAGTGGTCACGCATAATGCGGTTAAGTGCCTGTTTACGCTGTAGCGAAAGGGCGGCAGATTGGGTTTTTACGCTGAGGCCATTGTAAACCTCAAGCTCACAAGCGCGGCGAATACCGCCACTTTCCACTTCAACCACACACAAATCACAGGCAATTTTCTCTGCTGAGCGATTCAGACCACACAGCGACGGGATCTCAACTCCACACACTTTGGCCGCTTGCAGAACGGTTTGCCCTGCCTCAACGATACGATATTTACCATCTATGACAATTTGGATCATACGTTACCCCTTCAGCCAGCGTGTTGCAGCAGATTTTGTAGCGCCAAAAGCAAGCGAGTGGCCTTACATCAAGCCATTGTTCCGCCATCTGAGCGACTTATTATCATTTCCCACATTAAACATAGGGGAATGTTGCGTGTAACATCATACTCAAGCGCTCTCACTTTCCTAAGCAAATGTCATGCAGAATGTGAAGCGGATATAAGCAAAATTCGCGGCGTGCTATACCCAAACAACTTGGAGTTGCAGGCAGACGGCAAGTGAGTGAGTCCCCATGCGCATAGGAAAACTATGTGATTGGGGTGAGCGAACATAGCCAACACCGCTGCAACTTCAAGTAGGAAGGGGATAAATAACGGAAGCATTGGGCATATCTTATCCCGCACTATATTTGACACTGACTACAACTCATCATCCTTACCACTCACATCAACACTCAAAAAACGTATCGCTTGCTTAAACGTCCTGTTATTATCCTTGGCAAATAGTCGGGGGGCCACGTGATAAACGTCGGCTGAGATCGAAATTCGAGACCCGTTGAACCTGATTCAGTTCGTACTGACGTAGGGAACTATAAGTACTTTGCCTTATGCCTCATTTCTCCGGCGGGGAAAGCCGATCCGAAATCTGATCGCTCTCAGCCAGCAAAGTCAGTTCCTATACGTCTTGCTATAGGAGCGACCATGACAGCACCATCACCGTTTTGTTCTCACCAGACCCGATCCTCAGCCATTCCTATTGTATTAACCATCGCAGGCTCAGACAGTGGTGGCGGGGCAGGCATTCAAGCCGACATAAAAGCCATCTCGGCGACGGGCAGTTTTGCATGCTCGGTGATTACCGCCATCACCTCACAAAATACCCAAGGCGTGTCAGCCATTTTTCCGATCCCGCTTGAACATGTAGCCAGTCAACTCGATGCTGTCTTTACCGATCTCAATATCGTGGCGGTAAAAATCGGTATGCTGGCGGATGCCAATATCATCAACGTTGTGGCGCATAAAATTCAACAATACCAACCTAAACATCTGGTGATTGACCCTGTTATGGTTGCCACCAGCGGTGATCTCTTACTGGAGCAATCCGCGATCAGCACATTGAAACAACGGCTCATCCCGCTTGCAGACATCATCACCCCCAATCTTGTTGAAGGCGCGACACTAACCGGAAAATCAGTACCGCAATCGGAAGCAGAAATGCAGGCGATGATGGATGACCTTCGCGCGCTTGGCGCTAAAGCGGTGTTGTTAAAAGGCGGCCATCTGGAGCACGATCAAAATAGTAATGATCTGCTGATCACGCCAAATAGTGCCGAACTGATCAGGGCACAACGTTACCCCACCAACAACACTCATGGTACAGGCTGTACCCTTTCGGCGGCGATGGCTTCTTATCTTGCACAAGGCCATCACCTTAGCCAAGCGGTTCATCTCGCTAAGCAATACATCTCTCAAGCGATCGCTCATGCCGATGAGCTGCAGGTGGGTAAAGGTCACGGCCCGGTACACCACTTCTTTGCAGGGCACCAGGATGTGCGTTAAAGCAATAGGGATTGAGCTTAGTGATGCCAGTCTGAGATACCAAGACAGCCAGACGGCGACATTAGCAAGAATGAGCATGACCATTCCTGCTGGTCAGTGGACGGTGTTATTGGGGCGCAGCGGCTGCGGAAAAACTACGCTGTTACGCTATCTGGCTGGCTTGTTAGATCAGCAGGTGGTTTGGCAAGGTCAGTTAACAACCAGCGACGGATTACCCCTGCGCGAGCGGATCGCCTATATGGCACAACAGGATTTGTTGTTGCCGTGGCTCAATGTACTGGACAACGTTCGCTTAAGTGCACGCTTTTCTGGCTCGCACTCCAATCCCGCAGCGGAAAAACAACCAGCGATTCACTTGCTTGAGCAAGTTGGCTTAGCGGACTATGCCGATGCCAAACCCGCCCAGCTTTCTGGAGGAATGCGGCAGCGCGTAGCACTGGCCCGCACTCTGATGCAAAACAAGCCTTTGGTTTTGATGGATGAGCCTTTCTCGGCACTCGATGCCGTAACGCGGCATAAGTTGCAAACCTTATCTGCCACGCTACTCAAAAATAAAACGGTGGTGCTGATCACTCATGATCCACAAGAAGCGGTGCGGCTGGCTGATCAGTTGTATGTACTGCAAGGCTCCCCCGCCCAAGCTAAGCCTCTAGCGCTGCCCGACACTCGCCCTCCTCGCTTGTTTGATGGTGCCTGCGCCACTTTACAACAGGCGATCTTAGATCAGTTGGAGCAAGATTATGCGTGATATAACTCAATACCCCGCAGCCTCGCTATCGATCACTCAACCACAGCCCGTCAGCGATCCAATTCTACGCCTAGTGATCACGACCGCAGTCATCTTAGGCCTGTGGCAACTGGTGGTCATGGCCTTCAATATACCGAGCTTTATTTTGCCAGCACCACTGGATGTGTTACAGCGGCTACTCGCTCGCTACCCCGTGTTACTTGCACACACTTGGGTCACCGCACAGGAAATCTTGCTCGGTCTAGGGCTCGGTTTGTCTATGGGATTGCTGTTCGCGCTACAAATGTTGCTGTACGAACCACTAAAACGTTGGCTACTGCCGATACTGATCGCCAGCCAAGCCATTCCGGTGTTTGCCATCGCGCCCATTCTGATGCTGTGGCTTGGCTATGGCATTGCCTCCAAAGTGGTGATGGCCGCGATCATCATCTTCTTTCCAGTGACCACCTGTTGTTATGACGGTTTACGCAATACCCCAACTGGATACCTCGATCTGGCCAAAACCATGGGCGCTTCGAAATGGCAACTACTGTGGCACATTCAATTACCGGCGGCACTACCCACCTTGGCCTCTGGCATTCGGGTTGCGGTGGTGATCGCTCCTATCGGTGCGGTCGTCGGAGAGTGGGTTGGATCCAGTGCTGGCTTGGGTTATCTGATGCTGCAAGCCAACGCACGGATGATGATCGACGAGATGTTTGCCGCGCTGTTTATCCTTGCCGTGCTCTCCATCGCACTCTATTTCATCACGGACAGATTATTGAAAAAAGCCATACCTTGGCAAAACCAATCAAGATAACGCAAAGGATCCCCTCTATGAACAGAAACAGACTTATTCGCGCTACGGCTCTGCTGGCTTCGCTTATCGCCACTCACACCCTCGCGGCACAAAAAGAGCTGACGTTGATGTTAGATTGGTTCGTGAACCCCAATCACGGCCCGATCATTGTGGCTCAGCAGCTTGGTTACTTCCAAGAGCAAGGTTTGAAGGTCAATATTCAAGAACCAGCCGATCCCAGTATGCCGCCTAAACTGGTCGCGGCAGGTAAAATTGATCTGGCGATATCATACCAGCCAAACCTGATCATTGACGTGGCCGCGGGCCTGCCATTGATCCGCTCCGCGACACTGATCGCGACACCACTCAATACCATGATGGTGCTCGACAACGGCAAAAATAACAGCCTTGCCGATCTCAAAGGCAAGAAAATTGGGATTGCGATCGCAAGCAATGAAGAAGCGACCATCGGCACTATGCTGGCCCAAGACAATATCAAGCTGTCCGAGGTGCAAATCATCAATGTCGGCTGGGCGCTCTCTTCATCTTTAGCCTCAGGCAAAGTGGATGCGATTTGGGGTGGACTGCGTAACTTCGAAATGAACCAACTCGCGTTAGAAGGTTACCAAGCCAAAGCGTTCTTCCCTGAAGAATATGGCGTACCGGCATATGATGAACTGGTGTTTGTCGCAAATGCCAAAACTTACGACAAGCAAGCGATCACCGCCTTCAACAAAGCGCTTGAACGAGCCACCATGTACATCATCAACCATCCGCAATCCTCTTGGGCCACATTTGTCGCTTACTCACCAGACACGCTCAACAACCCACTCAACCAACGTGCTTGGAATGACACCTTGACCCGTTTCGCACTTCGTCCAGCCGCGATTGATCTAAAACGCTATGACGAGTATGCCGAGTTCATGTACTCGCAAAACATCATTACAACACGCCCACAAGCGAAAGATTACCTACCTAATTTTGACTGATCCCGAGGTTATCCCCTATGCAATACCAAGATTTAATCAACGCATGCCGTCAAGATTGGCAGCAATATACCGAACACCTTTTCGTGCAACAATTAGCCCAAGCAACACTGGCTCAGCCCTGTTTTCTGCACTATCTCAAACAGGATTTCTTATTTCTCAAACAATATGCTCGCGCTTACGCGTTAGCGATTTATAAAGCTCGCACATTGCATGACATGCGCCGGGCATTGCCAAGTGTTCAGGCGCTGCTAGAGTCAGAAATTACTCATCACGTCACTTACTGTGCGCAGTGGGGACTCACCGAGTCCGATCTGGAACATGAGCCGGAAGATGTTGGCACCATCGCCTATACCCGCTATGTGTTGGATGCGGGCATGAGCGGTGATTTGCTTGACCTGTACACGGCATTAGCCCCTTGCTCTATCGGTTATGCGACTATCGGCAAAATGCTGATCAACGATAAAAATACCGTTATCGTCGGTAATCCTTATGCAAGTTGGATCACTCTCTATGGTGGAGCAGAATTCCAGGCTGGGGTTGAAAAAGGCACACAACACTTTAACCAGCTATTAGCGGAAATCGACCTCAATAGCCAACGCGGTCAAAATCTGATTGAGGTATTCAAAACCGCAACACGCATGGAAGTGGCTTTCTGGCAACAAGGCTTGAACGCGAAACAAGGCAAATAGGGAAAATCGACATGTTAATTGAACAAATCACTCAAACGTTAAACGCAGTACGCCAACAAAAACCGCTGGTGGTTAACATCACTAACTACGTGGTGATGAACAACACGGCCAACGCTCTGCTGGCAATCGGCGCATCGCCAATCATGGCCCACTCACAACAAGAGATGGCAGAAATGATCGCCTTGGCTGGAGCGCTCGTGATCAACATTGGCACGCTCGATAGTGTTTGGACACCACGCATGCGGTTCGCGGTACAACAAGCGAATGCCAAGCATAAAGTCGTCGTGCTTGATCCTGTCGGCTGTGGCGCTAGTGGCTTGAGAACCGAAACCTCGCGCCAGATTGCGCGCTTGGCGGATCGACTGATCATTCGTGGTAACGCCTCAGAAATTATTGCGCTCGCCGGTCAGCCAGCACACAGTAAAGGGGTCGATGCCCTAGACTGTAGTGATGCTGCCTTAGGAGCCGCTCAGTTCCTCGTCGCCAACTATGGCGCAAACGTAGTCATTTCTGGCGAGACCGATTACATCGTCACCCCATCTCGCATCGTAAGCCTGCACAATGGTCATCCGATGATGCCATACGTCACCGGAATGGGTTGTACCCTAACCGCACTCACGGGTGCCTTTGCGGCAGTGGGCGATCACACCGGTTTGGCTGCCGCCGCAGTACTGGGCGTAGCCGGTGAAATCGCCGCAGAGCAAGCACGTGGCCCCGGCAGCTTACAATTCACTTTACTTGACGAGTTATATCGACTTGATGACCAAACATTAACTAAGCGACTCAAGCTACAAATTATTGAAAATTCAAGTAATTAAAACCCAAAAAACGAGCAACTGAAAAATGCCCCAACTCATCGCAAGGGTTGGTGGCAGTGAGGAAATCCCATGAATGCCTATCGTCTGTATTTAGTCACCGATGACCAACAAGATTTAGACACCCTCAAGTGGGTGGTCAGCAAAGCGGTACAAGGAGGGGTCACTATGGTGCAAGTTCGAGAAAAACATGGTGATGTGCGTGCTTTTATCACGCGAGCCATCGCGGTAAAACAGATCCTCCAAGGCACCAATGTACCGATGATCATCAACGACCGAGTGGATGTCGCGCTGGCGGTCGATGCTGATGGCGTACACCTCGGCCAATCGGACATGCCAGCGCACATCGCACGTCAGCTGATTGGCCCCAATAAAATCCTAGGTTTATCGATTGAAAATGAACAACAGCTTGCACAAGCCGACGCCCTGCCGATTGATTACATCGGCTTAAGCGCCATCTATGCCACGCCAAGCAAAACCAATACTAAAAAACACTGGGGTATCAATGGATTGAAGATGGCGCTCAACACAACCACCCTCCCCATCGTCGCGATCGGTGGCATCAACCAAAGCAATATTCCAGCCCTAACTACAACCGGTGTACACGGCTTAGCACTGCTATCAGCAATCTGTCATGCAGACGATCCCAAAGCAGCGTGTGAATATTTGCTGAGTTTAATGAAATGAGGAGAGAGTTGACTATGTTGCTGATGGTTTTTGATGCCAAAGAGTGGACTGTATCATCGCCAATGCCCGTAGATAATCCTGTGCATTAGAAAATGGATGATCATACGTTTAATAAAGTTTTAGACAATTTCGTGTTAGTGCTTTTTCTAATTTAGCAAAATGGATTAACTTAAATATTGCGAATCTTCCAACTAATTGTTTAGTTTAACGAACGGCCAAAACGCTTCGTTTATAGGAACTCAATTCGATTTTTGACTTGATGTTGTAACGATGATATTCGACGGTTTTCACCGAAATACCGAGTTTTGACGCAACATCTTTGGAAGAAAAGCCGAATGCCAAGAGATCAAGGATTTCACACTCCCTTTCAGTGAGTTTGGATCTGCTTTGCGCTAAGGAGACCAAACATTTGCTACGTTCGAGTGCAGCGGTGACTACCTTCGATAATGAGTCGCTATCCACAGGTTTTTCGAGGAAATCCATCGCCCCTTGTTTCAGGGCTTCAACCGCAACATGCACTTGTCCGTGTCCACTCAGAAAAATGATCGGCCAATGTGGCATCAATTCTTTCAGATGACGCTGTAACTCTAAACCACTCATCCCTCCCATCCGTAAGTCTAGAATGATGCAGGCAGGTAAAAAGTTAGGTCTTACTTGGTTCAGGAACGCTTCAGCAGATGAATAGCATTCTCCCTTTAAGTTATTGAGGGCAAACCAACGCGACATGGCTTTTCTAATTTGTAGGTCATCATCTACGACAAATACGGTCATTGGCCGGCCTCCACTTTAGGCAACGATATTCGGAACGTTGTGCCGGAATACTGAGAAGATTGCTTGTTATCATCAAGCAGTTCGATATGACCGCCAAACCCTTCCAGCATTGTTTTACAAATAGAGAGCCCTAAACCCATACCCTCTTTTTTGGTCGAGAAGAGTGTTTGGAAAATCTTGGCACGTACATCACTTTCAATCTGATCACCGTTGTTATGGATATCAATGACTACGTTATGAGCAGAACTAACAGTATGGAATGTGATATCTGTGGCGTTAGCTTGAATGGCATTCTTTATCAAATTAACCAATACCTGAGTAAGGGCAAGTTTGTCCACGTTGACAGACATGAGGCTCACATCAGGTTGCTCGAAGATTTGGACATTGTGTTTAATGATGGTTTCACTGAGTAGACGCTGTGCATCGTTAAGGCACTGGTGAACAGCAACAGTTTCGATGTGAAAAGATTTGCCTTCGCCAATACCTTTATAAATGCAGCGGTGGATTTGAACAGCTTTATTCAGTGCAAACTCGACATCTTGATTCAACTCAAGCAAAAGGCCACGGTTTATCTGTTGGTCACTTTGAAGCAATTGCATCGACATTTGACTGTTCATTAGTGCCGCTTGTAATGGAGAGGCCACCTCATGGGCAATGGTTGAGCTTAATTCGCTGAGCGATGACTTCTGCATTAGATTTGCCAACATCAATTGATTATCCCGCAATCGTTCATTCACGGCTATTTGATTATCGCGATACGAACCAAGTAAAAGCGTAATTAATGCCATAACGGCATAGAGCATTTGAATTTCAATAATGCTGTAAACCTGAGCATTAAAGAGATTATATATTGTAGCGGATAAAATATTGACAGAAAACGCAGAGAATATGCCCGCTTTTACGCCATGTTTAACTGAGACCAGTGCGATAGGGATGAGCACTAGATAATGGAAGTATGACCAATTGGGTTCAACGATGACCACAACAAAAATAGCCAAGCTCAACAGTGTCGCCAGAGTCACACTTGCTATCTGACTCGGAGTGATTTTCTTTAGGTGTTCTTTCGCTGTTTGAAGAGGGGTGGGGCTCTGAATTAGTTTCTCCAGCGCAAATGCAACAGGCGTGAACATGAGTAGCCCAGTTAAGTCTCCCACCATAAAAGAGATAAAGATATTGTGCAACCTGCTGAAAGGAGTGAAGCCAAACGTGTAGAACAAGGCTGAAGCAATAACGCCAGAACAAGCGGTTGCTAACAGCCCCATCACAATAAACCGCCAAACGGCATCAACATCGGAAAATTTCAGCTCAGATGCAGCAAGCAGCCTTTTTAGTCCATAACCAGCAAGAGCATATATCAGGGTCTGGCGTGTGATATGGAGCCAATTAAATAAGGTTAAATCCCATGGTGGCTTGTCTGAAAAACTAGCAAAGACGGCAGCGAGAAAAATGATCGGGAAAAACCGCAATCCTTGCGTAAAGGTTAACGCTACGATAAACGCTGGAGCAGGGAAAAATGCACTGATAGCTGCCACGTTGGGATTGAGCAGAAATAGTAGAGAAAACTCGTAAAGAATGAAAAAGGTAACAATACAGCGAAGGCTATTAAATAGTAAGCTTTGGTTCAATGTTTCAAATTCTCAATATTGCTAAAAGCACATGAATTCAGAGACTTTTCCTGCGGCGGCAGCTTAACAATAAAACGGGTCTTCGTACATCTTTTTTACTTTCCTTTCGTGTAGTGCATTCTTGGTTTGATTGATTGTTCTGCATTCAAAGAAGGGGGACTTCCCAGTATTTTTTACTGATTTCAAGTTTGGCGGATTCGTATAAGTTTAGTTTTTTATTCTGATAAGGAACAGGTATGCAATTTCCAAAGCGAACGGTAGCGGTAGCCATTATAGTAGGTTTACTTTCTGCGTGTGGTGGTTCAGAAGAATCTAGTCCGTTACCACCAAAAACACTAACGGCCATCGACGGCTATTTGATTGGAGCAGAGGTATATGTTGATCGCAACCAAAATGGCAAAGCAGATGCGGATGAAAAACTGGATCAGCTCAGTGGTGAAAAAGGCCAAATCGCTATTCCGAGCGCTGATGCAGAGTTCGATGTGATTGTGAAAGCCATCGCTGGTAAAACCCGAGATAGCGATAAAGGTGGCACAGTTGAGCAGAGTTTTGAATTGCTTGCAAAAAGCACCAGCTCAGTGGCATCTCCTTTCACAACCATAGCTTTTGCCCAGAACAAAACCATGGAAGCGTTGGCAGCTGAACTTGGCTATGATAGCAATACGCTAAGTCATGACTATGTGGCATTGAAAAACTCAGCAGAAGATGCCAAATCAGCGCACCTTTTTGCGAGAAGTATTGTTTCGTCACTGGATATGGATAAAAACAGTGATGATTTTGCGACCCGCATGAAATCAATTAACGATGAGATAGATAAACTTATTAACCAAGACAAAGAGTTGGATGACATAGTGATCTATCTGTCTGATACAGGTGTAGCTTCTGTATCTTCCATGCCGCCAACACTTACTGAATTTATGGACAAGCAGACGTATGTCTCATTTAGTATGAATGACTTCTGGCGTACCCGAGATAATGGTGATGAGGTCGCGTACTGGCAGTTTGATATCAACAACAATGCGGTTAAGTTAAATGAGATACCTCTCTCACTGGCATTTGATAAGTTGAACCCTAACTCTTTCTTTATGACTTGGTCGAAAGAGCCAAACGTTGAATGTGAATACCCTTATGGCTCAGTATGTCGATCAGAGATGCAAGATGATTTCATCTTCATGGAGAATGAATTTGCATTGGCTATTTCCGTTGATGGTGATATTCAGATCTACCTCAAGCCAAGGGAATCAGAGTCCATAGATCACACGTTGAACGGTGTGGACCAGTTCGACTTGACCAGCAGTTCAATCGAGCTAAATACTTATCATCACTTGGATGATAAATCGACAGACTGGTCGCCAAAACCTTCTCTGAGGGAGCTTTCTGGTGGAACAATTAAAATCATTTCAGCTGACAATGGAACAATTTCTTTCGGCGATTTGGAATACCAAGTGATACGCGGTAATGGACAGATTTACATAATAAAACGAGCCGATGGGCATCCTTCATTGTTGTTCCGCAATGAACAACTGGCGGATCTAATGAAGTCAAAATGGGAAAACCATAAATTGGAACAACCAGATGATTAGAAGTATTTATCAGTTTGAATCCTAGCTATTGCATATATTATTGGCCATATTAAGGATACAGTTTCAGCAACTGAAAATTATCTATAATGAAATATTGGTGAACCCCAGCGCTGCTGGGGTAACGCTCATATACTCTTACGGGTAACATTTGGTAGTTCGAGCTATACCGAATCAACTTGAAGATGCTGGCTTGAGAACCTGAAAATTATCATTAATTCGAGATGTCAAAGAGCCTGCGATCTCTGGAAGAGTCACTGCAAAAAATTGGTCTATTGCCGCCTTGAAGTCCCGTTTTCTTTTGAAGTAAACGTTGTTCCTCGACTTCTCATTCATTACTTTCCATAGCCGCTCGATTGGGTTGAGGTTTGGACTGTAAGGTGGAAGATAATGCAGTTCAATATTCAGGACAAACGCCGCATCTTTGACTAAGTCACTGCGGTGATATCCCGCACCATCCAAGATGATATGAAGCTTATGAGCTAAGGGATAACTCTTTCTTAACTCACAGAAAAAGCGAACAATCGATTCACTGTTAATGCTCTCATAGTTGTGAACAATGGTTGCTCCAATATCCGACAAGTTCAGTGCGCCAATAATGTTCAATCGGCTACGATTACCCGTTGTTTCAATCACTTTATCCTGACCAGTTCGTATCCAGCCATGAGATATTTTTGTTGATAGTGTTGGGTGAACTGCGTCGATAAAGACTATCGATTCATCCTTGCCACAGCTTGCCTTTAACGCTTCATAAGCCTCTATAAATGCTTGCTGTTGTGCTTCATCAAACTTGTGTGGTACGCCTTTCGGTTGCTTGTAGCTAAAACCATTGTGGTGAAGCCATTTATTCATACCAGAAACCGTGTAATCCAGTCCAAATGTCTCTTTAACGTAAGTGACAATTTGATGCGTATGAGAATAGGTTTTCTCAGTCAAATGCTCGATTAGGTGCATGGTTTGAGTAGCAGAAAGCTTGCTTTGGCTTCCGCCATTTTCAGGCTTAAGTTTTTCAGAAAGAACGTAGTCGCTGAGATGACGAGCAACGGTCGATTCATGAATACGAAGAGCTTGTGAAATCATAGTCTGACTCCAGCCTTCAGAAGCCAGCAAAACAGCCTTAATACGGTCGCAAACTCGACTATCACGTTCAATGTCGTGCATTTGTTCGAGTTGCAGTTTCTGTTGAGGAGTCAGTGTAATTTTCATGGTTCGTAGCATGACCCTGATTCTATCGAAAATCAAGCATCTTCAATGATCACGGGTATAGCATCAGGAAAATATGAACGATAATTTATTCTAACTTCCTTATTAGAGCAGAAACAATTCACGAAACAGGTTATTTTACAATTGGGCAATGGTTTGTTGCCCAATTAAATTTCATGATGGTTTAATTCCTTCTAAACACGTTTTGGGGCAAAAGTACGTTGCAGCTCTTAAATAACCAAAAAGTTGAGAGGTAAAACTTTTGATATTTAGGTGGTATTCGAGGTGAAAACAGAAATCGAACCCCAGAATGGAGAAAGTGCGAACAACTGTATCATTCTGCAAGCTCATAAACTTACAGCTTATGCTTTTAATTGGACACTTTATGCTTTCAGCGACAAGATGGGCGGAGGCCCCAGCCACATCCCGGCACACACGTCATCCGCTGTGGCTGCTTCCTTCCGGATCTGACCAGGTTCACGAACTAGTGTTGCGGGAGGACCAGGGCCCCCATCGATTTGAGTTTGGATTATCTCCAAAGCGGGGCGATTATTAAACATCGACCTAACCAATGCAAGCGATAATACTGATTTCGGTCGATACACCAACCTAAACGCGCAGCATTTCACCACTTACTGGTCTTTTGCTATGGCTGAGATGCTTGCTCAGTGCTTTTCAACACATAATCAGTTATCCATGCTGTCGCTAAGATTGATATCCATACCACGAAAACGGGTTTGGGGATCTCGACACTCGGTGAGAGCACTAACGTAGCAAAGCTGACACAAGGTAGGCTCCACCCCAATAAATTGCTCCAATTGATCATAGAGGCAGATTTAGAGAGTAACTGCTCACCCGCGGCCAACATGCCAGTAAGCAGCAAAGCGATGGCAACGGCATCAAATTGCTCCGCAACCCACAGCGGCACAAGCAAGCCTAACACCCACCAATGGTGAGAAGGGCTTGGTTGCCAGCCGCGTGCCACCCACCATGTCAGCATCACCAGCAATAATTGCCCTAGCGTAATCAGCGGTGAACCTTCCAGTTTGCCGGCAGATTGAGTTACCATAATGCCAACGTATAAGGTGATGGCCATCAATGCGCATACCGCGACCACTCGCCAATTGCTGTGCGCAGAAAAGGCCACCATCAATAACGGGATCACTATCCATTGACTCACCGATAAAGCGACGGGTTGCAGTGGCAAAGTGGCGGCAAAAGCCCCCAGCGTGACCAGCAATACTAGGCTAGAAAAGCGTAAGGTTAACCATAAACTCGGGATCAAAAAGGCGATGATGGGGATTGCTCCGTCACTCACTCCCACCACATGTGCCGCAGCCATTGAACATAAGGCAGCACTCAAAAATTGTAAGGCAGACAATAACATGCCAACTCCCTATACCTATCCTTGGTAAATCATTACGGGCTTTTGCATTATGAACCCATTTTTACAACAGATCTTTGTCGTGATTCACCAAATTCCATTTGGTCAGGTATCAACTTATGGCGCGGTGGCCAAAATGGCGGGTTATCCGGGTTATGCTCGTCAGGTGGGTAAAGCGCTCAGTCAACTACCAGCCGATAGCCAACTGCCGTGGTATCGGGTGATCAATAGCCAAGGAAAGATATCACTGCTAGGAGAGGATTTCGTTCGCCAACAGCAACATCTATTGGCAGAAGGCGTCGAGGTGAGTCCGACGGGGAAAATATCGTTACGCCACTATCAGTGGCAACCTTAACCCACAGTGGCAACTTTAACCAAGCAGGTGAAAACCACAAGGGCAGCCCCAATACCGCTGCCCTATTTTGCTGTCCTTGGATTGACTAAATGACGCTCGGCCATAAGGCCAACTCAGTGACTCTTTTACGGTTGACTATGAACGCCGACCAGCATCATATTCACTTGCTTGGTCGCATCAGCATCGGTGATCACCGCATAGTGACTATCGCTAATAAAACGTAGCGTACCATCAAGCTCAATTCGCGCACTGACACTGTAACGGTGGCTCGGATCAATCTTACTGCGGTCATAGCTCAAATTAAACGCCAGTGGTATCTGCGATCCATTGGTAATAAAATTTTGCTTGGCAATCACGATTGCTGGGGCATCGGCCAATGAGACATCTTGTAGGTAGACCGTCACCAACGCATTATCGGGCAGCGCAATTCGCTCACGATAAGCGACTGTGCCAGTGATGGATTGCATTTTATCTTGCTCCTGACTGGATTCACTCAATTGGCATCCACTGAGCAGCGCCGTCAACAGCACTGAGAACAGAACCAAAAAAACCTTTTGCATAAAGCCTCACTACACTGGAAAAATATCGGAATTGGCAAACCAGCAAATTATATGCCATGGCGATATTTGTGTCATGGCAGCACGAGATTATTGACAAATATCTGACTCGCATCCCAAGATCAGCGAAATAGACGAAAAGGATCGTAACTCATGAGTAAACCGTTAGATGAGCTGCTAAAGCTGCTGCA
Source organism: Vibrio misgurnus (assembly GCF_029635775.1). Taxonomy (NCBI): domain Bacteria; kingdom Pseudomonadati; phylum Pseudomonadota; class Gammaproteobacteria; order Vibrionales; family Vibrionaceae; genus Vibrio; species Vibrio misgurnus. Next base: position 1,627,109 of record NZ_CP113241.1, read on the forward strand.
ATTAGAAAAGCTAGAAGAGGGATTATATCGCGGCGCGAGTGAGCACATAGGGTTGCCGCAAGTGTACGGTGGTCAAGTGATCGGCCAAGCACTCTCTGCCGCTCGCTACACGGTGGAACCAGACCGTACTGTGCACTCTTTCCACAGCTATTTCTTGTATCCGGGCGATCCTGAAAAACCGATCATTTACGATGTAGAAAACCTGCGCGATGGTAAAAGTTTTAGTACCCGCCGAGTAAAAGCGATTCAAAATGGGCGGCCAATTTTCTACTTAACCGCCTCTTATCATGGGGAAGCGCCGGGATTTGAGCATCAAAAAAGCATGCCGGAAGTCGCAGGACCGGAAAACTTTGCCTCTGAAACCGAATTAGCCGCGCAGATTGCTCAATTCCTACCAGAAAAACTGCAAAAAACCTTGTGTGGCGAAAAACCGATTGAAATACGCCCAGTGACCGTGGTCAATCCGCTCAAGCCACAAAAAATTGAACCCAAGCAGTATTTGTGGATCCGTGCCAACGGCAACCTGCCACAGGATCAATTAATTCACCAATACCTACTCGGTTATGCTTCAGATTGGGGTTTTCTCACCACAGCATTACATCCGCATGGCGTTTCCTTGCTGACCCCTAAATTCCAAGTCGCGACTATCGATCACTCGATCTGGTTTCATCGCCCATTCAAAATGGACGATTGGTTGCTGTATGCGATCGAAAGTCCAACCGCCAGCAATACCCGCGGCTTAGTGCGTGGAGAAATCTATGATCGACAAGGCAATTTGATCGCAACCGCGGTGCAAGAAGGCGTGATGCGCTTTTTGAACTAAAACACGCCGTTTATAACGGTAATTGAGTGGTGTATTTGAGTGACTCCATCGCAAAGGTGGAGGTCACTTTGTTCAATCCCTCAATGCTATTGACCAGTTTTTTATAAAACTGGTCAAAACAGGCCATATCTTTGACCAACACCTTCATCATATAGTCGTATTCACCGGCCATACGATAAAACTCCATCACCTCGGGAAACTCTTCCACCACACTGACAAAGCGGCAATACCATGCGTGAGAATGGTTATTGGTCGTCACCATCACAAAAGCGGTAAACGCAAGATCAAGCGCTTGCGCATCCAGCAGTGCCACGCGCTCACGGATCACCCCACTCTCTTGCATTTTTTTTAAACGTTTCCAACAAGGTGTCGTGGTTAAGTTCACCGTCTGGGCTAACTCATTGAGCGATATGGTGCAATCTTTTTGCAAAATTGCCAAGATTTGCCGATCAACCTGATCCAGTAACATAGTAACCTCGATGTAGAGAGAAAATTTTTCTCCAAAACTACAAAAACACAGCAAAAATGGCAAAGTTTTTCTCAGGATGACTGGTTACACTAGATCGGTAACTCAATCAGGAAACTTTGCTATGTGTACTGACCATCAGTGGATCAATAGTGCGATCCGCAAAATAGAAGCCGACTATCAACGCTCGGCCGATACCCATTTAATCAAACTTGATCTGCCTTGCGTCGCCGGGGTCGATATCTATTTGAAAGATGAAAGTACCCATCCAACCGGTTCACTCAAACATCGCTTAGCTCGTTCACTGTTTTTGTATGCCTTATGTAACGGCTGGATTGGGCCACAAACCACGATTATTGAATCCTCTTCTGGCAGCACGGCGGTTTCCGAAGCCTATTTTGCTCGCCTGCTTGGCCTGCCCTTTATTGCGGTGATGCCAAAATGCACCGCACGCAAAAAAATCGAACAAATTCAATTTTATGGTGGCAAAGCACACCTTGTGGATCGCTCGGATCAGATTTACGCAGAATCTCACCGCCTCGCCCAAGAGCTGCAAGGCCACTATATGGATCAGTTCACTTATGCTGAACGCGCCACCGATTGGCGCGGCAACAGCAACATCGCGGACAGTATTTTCAGCCAGATGCAGTTAGAGCAACACCCAGTGCCGAGTTGGATTGTGATGAGCCCAGGGACTGGCGGCACTTCGGCCACCATCGGACGCTTTATTCGCTACCAACAGCACAACACCAAACTGTGCGTAGTTGACCCACAAAACTCGGTGTTTTATGACTACTACCGCACTCGCAATCCTGACTTGACTGGTGAGTGTGGCAGCAAAATTGAGGGGATTGGCCGCCCAAGAGTTGAGCCGAGCTTTATTGCTGATGTGGTGGATGAGATGCGCCAAGTCGCCGATGCAGCCAGCATTGCCACCATTTATTGGTTGGAGAACATTCTTGGCCGTAAGGCTGGAGCCTCAACCGGCACCAATCTGTATGGCGCTCTACAACTGGCGTGTGAAATGAAGCGGCGTGGCGAGCAAGGCTCGATTGTCACTCTGTTATGCGATAGCGGTGAACGCTATCTGGATACCTATTACAACCCAGAGTGGGTCAAACACAATATTGGCGATTTGAGCGAGTACCTGCACAAATTAGAGACTTTCTCCGCCACTGGCTGCTTAGATTAAACAACCTCACTGACCAAATACAAAAACGCGCTTAGAATTCACGCTAAGCGCGTTGGATTGGTGAGAGCGCTGGCTAGAAATCACTCCATAATGACCACTATATCAAGGGTCGTTATATCAAGGGTCGTTATATCAAGGGTCGTTATACCAATGGTCGTTATACTAGGGGACGTTGACCTCGGCTGATCAGTTTGAGTAGCACGTTGTCAGCCGCCTCCCCTGCCACACCGGCTAATTTATCGGCCAGCTTTTTCTTCTGCACATAATGCAGTTGCAATACCTTTTTGGTTTTGCACGCGGCACTGATCAAATCATCCGACGTTTGAATGTCATCGACTAATCCCAACGCTTTGGCTTGAGTGCCAAACCAGTGCTCACCCGTCGCGACTTGATTAAGATCCAGCGCTGGACGGCGCTCGGCAATAAAGTCTTTAAACAGTTGATGCGTTTCTTCTAACTCTTGTTTGAATTTATCCCGCGCTTTATCGGTGTTTTCACCAAACATGGTTAGGGTGCGTTTGTATTCGCCCGCAGTCAGTTGCTCAAATTCGATATCATTTTTTTTCAGTAGCTTATGGAAGTTTGGCAACTGAGCCACCACCCCAATCGAGCCGACAATCGCAAATGGCGCACTGACAATTTTATCTGCGATACAGGCCATCATATAACCGCCACTGGCCGCCACTTTATCCACCGCAATGGTCAGTGGTAAGCCAGCCGCTTTAATGCGATCCAATTGTGATGATGCCAAGCCGTAACCATGCACCATACCGCCACCGGTTTCCAAGCGCAGCAGCACTTCATCGCCACTTTGGGCAACCGCTAAGATCGCGCTCACCTCTTCACGCAGTGAAGCCACTTCTTTGGCATCAATGCTGCCATGAAAATCCAGCACAAACAGATGCGAGTCACGTTTGCTCGCTAGATCGCCTTGTTTAGCCGCTTGCTTAAGCGATTTTTCACGACTTTTCTGCTCCGCTTTCTCTTTTTTCTTATCCGCTTTATCGCGCGCTTTTAAAAATGCTTCGTCATGCAGATAAGCTTCTAAATGCTCAACCGTGTGTTTATATTGCTCAGTTAGATCGGTGATTTCCAACTCACCTTTGCCCGCAGCACTGCGTGCGCCGAGTGATTTTACGATCACGAGCAGCGCCACCAATCCGACTAACACCGTCACTATCTTGGCCAAAAACAGACCATATTCTAATAAAAACGCCAAGTGATTCATCCTTCTTGAATACGAATTGGTGTATTGTAACCACCTTGTCACGCAGACTTAAAGCAAATCCTCTTCCGAGTCGACTAAGCTTGGATTTTTGACCCGCGCTAACCCGTGTTTGCCAGCCGGAAGAGCTAAAAAATAATAAGGAATAAGACGTGAATTATTCAGTTTCAACCGACGCTTTGAAAGAGAAAGTGATTTTAGTCACCGGAGCCAGCGATGGCATCGGCAAACAAGCGGCATTAAGTTTTGCCGCACATGGGGCGACGGTGATCCTACTCGGCCGTAATGTTGAAAAGCTCGCACAGACTTATGATGCGATTGAAGCGGCCGGATATCCCACCCCAGTGATAATGCCTTTGGACATGCAAGGCGCCAGCAAACAAAACTATTTGGATATGGCCGACAGCATTGCCGATCAGTTTGGCCGTTTAGATGGTGTGCTACACAATGCGGGGTTGCTCGGCACGTTAGACCCATTTGAACAAATTAGTGAAGCCTGTTTTGATCAAGTGATGCAAGTCAACGTCAAAGCACAGTTGCTGATGACCCAAGCGTTACTGCCACTGCTGCATCAATCCAGCGATGCTCGGATTGTGTTTACCAGCTCAACGGTCGGACATAGTGGACGCGCTTACTGGGGCAGCTACGCCATTTCAAAATTCGCCACCGAAGGTATGATGCAGATTTTGGCCGATGAACTGAGCGAAACGACCATTCGCGTTAACGCGATTAATCCAGGGGGAACCCGTACCGCGATGCGTGCCAAAGCCTACCCTGCAGAGGATGCTGAGCAGTTAAAAACTCCGCTCGATATTATGCCGCTCTATCTGTACTTAATGGCTCCTGAAGGGCGCGCGGTGCATGGTCAATGTATTGATGCGCAACCCAAGAAATAACGCGCTTTAGTTTTGGCTTGCGCAGGAAGACCAACGCCTTGCAAGTAGCAAGGCGTTTTGGGTTCTCTAACATCACTATCGATGAGGAAAGCGCTTAATCGCGGCTCATCAGCACAATATGATCTTCCCAATCAATCACATCCACTTCATACACCACTTTCCCGCGTACACTTTCATCCGCAGCATGCATCGCATCTTTCGATCCGGTTAACAGCGGGTGCCACTTAGGTAGCGTTTGACCACTGCCCAACAACCGGTAAGCACAAGTCTCAGGCAACCAGATAAATTCGGCAATTTTGTCACGAGTCAGTTTTAAACACTCTTCGCCAGAGCTAAAACGATTAGGGTAATCTTTACAAGAGCAGGTTTCGCTATTGAGCCAGCTACACGCCACATTGGTGTAGTAGATTTCATCGGTATCTTCATCCATGAGTTTGTGCAGGCAGCATTTGCCACAACCATCGCACAGCGATTCCCATTCCGTTTCGGTCATTTGGTCTAAAGTTTTGCTGTGCCAGAAGGGTGTACTCATTGCAGTGTCTTACGCTTAATCGATTGGGGCTCGATTTATACTCTTTGCGCTGCCAAAGTGCAACAAAAGAGCAAGTCAGTGCATCCAACGAGGCTTTCTGTTAGGATGGCCGCCCATTTTTCCCCGTGTAAAGAGAGCATGATGGATTGTCGATTAGGCTGCGGAGCGTGTTGTATCGCACCGAGTATTTCCTCCCCGATCCCCGGCATGCCACACGGCAAACCAGCTGGGGTGCGCTGCATTCAGCTCAATGAGCATAATTTGTGCAAGCTATTTGGCCGCCCTGAGCGCCCAAAAGTGTGCCACGATTTCAAAGCCTGCCCTGTCGTTTGTGGCAAAACTAATCAGCAAGCCCTCGCCAATTTAACCGAGCTTGAGCAATTAACTTGAAAAGTTACCCAAACAACTTGGCGTTGCAGGTAGGCGGCAAGTGAGTGAGTCCCCATGAGCATAGACAGGCTATGTGATTGGGGTGAACGAACGTCGCCAACACCGCTGCAGCTTCAAGTAGGAAGGGTAACACTCGCTAAGGCAAGGCAATTTGCCGTATTGACCGTATTCACCACCAGATAAAACAATGCCGCTCATTGAGCGGCATTAGAATTGCTGAGGCTGAGTTAACACAGTTTATGCCGACCTAATAGCGAGTGCGATAAGGTCGTGCCATCCACCAACTCCAGCTCACCGCCCACAGGGACACCATGAGCAATACGGCTGGCCGTCACTTGGTGCTCACGACACAATTGGGAAATATATTGCGCCGTCGCTTCACCTTCCACGGTTGGATTGGTAGCTAAGATCACTTCACTGATGTCGCTGCGTTGTAAGCGATAATCGAGTGTATCGAGGCCGATATCGCTCGGCCCAATCCCATCCAGTGGCGACAGATGACCCATCAACACAAAATAGCGCCCAGAAAACTGACCGGTGGCCTCAAGCGCAGCAATATCCGCCGGACTTTCCACCACACATAACTGACCATTTTCTTTACGCTTAGGATTGCTGCAGATATGACAAACATCCTGCTCAGTAAAGGTGCGGCACTCCTGACAATGGCCAATTTCCACCATCGCCTGACTGAGTGCCTCAGCCAGTTGTAAGCCGCCTTTACGATCGCGCTGTAATAGATGAAACGCCATGCGCTGTGCCGATTTAGGGCCAACGCCCGGCAAGCAACGCAAGGTTTCCATCAAATGTTCCAGCATATGACTGGTACGCATCAAGTTCGCTCAGATCAGAATGGCATTTTCATGCCCGGTGGCAATTGCATTCCACCAGTCACCGAGGCCATTTTCTCTTTTTGTGTCTCTTCGATACGACGAGCCGCGTCATTAAATGCCGCCGCAATCAAATCTTCCAACATCTCTTTATCGTCTTCCATTAGACTTTCATCGATGTTAACCCGGCGTACATTGTGACTACCAGTGACAGTCACTTTAACAAGACCAGCACCGGATTCACCGGTCACTTCCATGTTCGCAATCTCTTCTTGCAGCTTTTGCATACGTTCTTGCATTTGTTGGGCTTGCTTCATCAGGTTGCCCATTCCGCCTTTACCAAACATGTTTATCTCTCTGGTTATGGTTAAATGTTTTACATAAAGTGGGGGTGAGACACTTGGGTTTCAACCCCGGTTAAATGGGTTGTACGCTATCACTATCCAACTGCGCATTAAAACGGCGCTCAATAAATTGGACATGAGGATCGGTTTGTAAGCTGTGCAGCGCTGCGCTGCGCTTATTGAGATAGAGCCGCTCACGCAGTTCAAGCGGCGTTTCGCCACTGTCGCCAATTGAGATGTGCAAATGGCAAGCTTCACCAAGCACTTGATGCAACGCCTGCTCTAACTCTTGCTGCGCTTTGTCATGCTGCAAATGCGCATGGCTAGGACGCAGGGTCAGGGCTATCTGATCGCCTTGACGGCTAAACGCTGAATTGAGTGCCAACTGCTCGACCAATTTGGCGGTAGCTAGCTGCTGGATCAGGGCAGACCAAGCATCTTGCGCCACGGCTTCTTCAATCAACTTGGCCGCCATGGCTGGCGTTTTCTCATACTCTAACGCTTTTTTCAGTTGCGTAGGGGTGACCTCGCTTTTCACCACCACATCGACTGGCTGCATCGGACGCCATTGATAGATTTCCTCTTCCGGCTCCAACTCATCGTCATCACTATCGGGGGGCGACACCGGCACTTGCTGCGCGCGCAGCGCGATACGCTCTAGCGCGGAAGCGGGAGGTGCGGATGCCGCATCAGACTTTTTTGCATCTGACCCTTTATTTTGTACCTCTTGACGCTTAGAGCGCAGCTGATGGCGCAGCCCAGCTAAAGCGGGCATGCTCGCTGGAGTTGGCGTATCGGTATGGGTGACCACAGAGTCTGGTGTGCTGTGTATCGAGGGTTGCGGCTCTTCGCGCTGAGCGGCTCTTTCCAGCACAGATTCAGCAGCCATCGGCGGTGCCACAGAATGCGGCATCGTTTGTGATGCTGGTTGTACCACGCTAGGCTGCACAACCGATGCTGCTTGCGGTGCAGGCGTGGGCATTTGAGGCGCAGCGACCGTTGAAGCCACCACTGGCGTATTGGGAGGCATAATCACGCTCGCCAAAGAGACATTCGATGGACGAAACGCCAGCATACGCAGCAGCAGCATTTCAATCCCAATCCGCGCGCTCGGAGCGAGCGGCAGATCTTGCCGCCCTTTTAACGCAATTTGGTAGTAGAGCTGCACATCTTGTGGCGTTAACGCTTTGGCCAGCGATTCAATCCGCGCGACTTCAGGCAGGGATTTATCTAACGTGGCAGGCAAAGCTTGGTACATCGCAATCCGATGCAATTGGTTCGCCAGTTGCTGCAACAGGCCATCCCATTCCACGCCATTTTGCGCCAGCGTTTCAATACACTCCATCACCAACTGCGCAGTTTGTTGGCTGATGGCTTGCAGTAGATGCAGCGCGTGATCGGTATCTAACGTACCGAGCATGTGCGCCACTAAGTCACTTTTCACCTGTCCATTGCCCAGTGCAATCGCTTGGTCAGTGAGACTCAAAGCGTCGCGCATACTACCATCCGCAGCATGAGCTAACAGATTGAGCGCTTTGCTGTCGCTGGTGATCTGCTCCGCTTGCAACACTTTATCCAGTTGCTGCTGAATCTTTTCCACGCTGATTGGCTTTAGATGAAACTGTAAGCAGCGGGATAAAATGGTGACCGGCAATTTTTGCGGATCTGTGGTCGCCAGCAAAAACTTTACGTACTCCGGCGGCTCTTCGAGTGTTTTCAGCAGGGCATTAAAACTGTGGCGTGACAGCATATGCACTTCGTCGATCAGGTAAACCTTGAAGCGGCCACGCGCTGGTTTGTACTGCACGTTATCAAGCAGTTCACGCGTATCTTCCACTTTGGTACGCGATGCCGCATCAATCTCTAACAGATCAACAAAGCGACCCTGATCAATCTCTTGGCAAGTGGCGCACTGGCCACATGGTGTCGCAGTGATACCGGTCTCGCAGTTGAGTCCTTTCGCAAATAGGCGACCAATCGTGGTCTTACCCACACCTCGCGTACCACTAAACAGATACGCATGGTGCAAACGATTTTGCGCCAGTGCGTTCTCTAAAGCGGTTAAAACATGGGCTTGCCCAACCACTTCGTTAAAGCGTGTCGGACGCCATTTGCGTGCTAAAGCCAGATAACTCATTGCAATATCCGTTGTCGGTTAGTGACCTTCAAATTCACAGATGCTGTAAACCTGCAAGCCTAACCCTTCAAGACGCTTATCACCACCAATTTCTGGTAGGTTGATAACGAAAGCCGCGTGTTGCACTTCACCGCCTAATTGACGGATCAGTTTGGTGGTCGCTTCAATGGTTCCGCCAGTGGCAAGCAGATCATCAACCACTAACACTTTGTCGCCCGCTTCAATCGCATCGACATGAATTTCTAGCGTATCAGTGCCATATTCCAAATCATAAGATTGAGCAATGGTCGCGCGCGGCAATTTACCCGGTTTGCGCACTGGAACAAAGCCAACGCCCAGCTCTAATGCTAACGGTGCGCCAAACAGAAAACCACGCGCTTCGGTGCCCACGACCTTGGTGAAACCCATCGCTTGGTATTTATCGACCAACAGTTGAATGGTGGCTTGATAAGCGGTGGCATCTTCCAGCAGGCTCGTGACATCACGAAATAAAATGCCTGGTTTTGGATAGTCTGGAATACTTTTAATGCTGGATTTGATCAGTGCAAGAGTTTCAGTTGTCATAATTACTTTTAGCTTTAGTGGCTTGGTCACCTAAATGATCAACAAATAAGTGAGAACAAAACAATTTCAGTGCCGTTGGGTCCCTTTTACTTAGCGTAATCAGGGCGATACAGCACAGAAAAAACAAAGCCCACTCGAACAGTGGGCACACTTCTCGCTAATGCTAGTGATTTTCTTGTTGCTTAGCAACCAGCTCATAAGTCGGTAGGCGAATAAACCAAGTGATCAAAAGCACAAGCCCAATCAACAGTGCGACTTTAAGCCACCACCAAGGCACCACCCAAATCGACCAAGCAAAACTCAGTAGCATAAAAAATATTGCGCGCTTTTTGGTCGTGTGACTGACCGCACCATATTGCTGCCAATGTTGGATCAGCGGCCCAAAGCTAGGATGCCGCAGCAACCAATCATGTATGCGAGGATGACTGCGTAAAAAACAAGCGCTGGCGAGCAGAATAAATGGCGTGGTTGGTAATACCGGAACAAAGAGGCCGACGACGCCAAGAGATAAACTGGTTATTCCAATCACCGCAAATAACCAGCGTTGTAAAGATAAATACATTAACAACTCGCGTAACCATTGACGATCCGAATCCAAATCAAGATTGCGGGCAAAATTGGGATCAATAATACAGCCATAACACCGAAAAAATAATATACCCAAACCACTTGGCGTTGCAGGCAGGCGGCAAGTGAGTGAGTCCCTATGGGCATAGACAAACGATGTAATTGGGGTGAACGAACCTAGTCAACCCCGCTGCAAATCCAAGCTCAAGCGATAAGCGCTCGGTTTATTGGCCATGATTTGACCCGCCGAGCCGATGGGCAAATCTTTGGTAATAAAGTTACGCAAACAGTTCTCACCCAGCGTAATCCCGCCATGAATAGGCTGTGGTAACAAACCATTTGACCACTGGCAATCCAATCCAGCGGGCAACAGCGAGAGTTTACCCTCGGTTAAATCCGCTACACCAAACAGTGCCGCCACTGGTCCGACACACTCGGCACAGCCGAGTCCTCGCTCGACAATTTCAGCCAGATCTTTGAGCTCAAGCCGAGCATTACCTAAATTGCGTATATAGTTATGAAATAGTACATAAAGCAGCAAAGTGGAAGCCGATCCCCACTGCTGATTACTCGCAGCATCAACCGCATAAAAGGCAAACTGACCATTATTAAGCCGAGCATAATCAAACACGAGCGGCATGGATTCGGTTGACTGCAATAAGCGATAGCTGAATTTCCAAGCTCCGTGTTGACCATCAGTTGCTGGCAGTAATGCCGCCAGCAACTGTTTCGCCGCCGCGGGATCTTGCTGCAAATATTGCAAATGCCAATGCAGCTCTTTTTGCTCATTGAGACCGGCTTGATCATCAACCGCAAACCAACTGGCATAGTCACATTCTTGACTACTGCTGGCCAAGACATGCTCAATTGAACGGCTCAATTTATGGTAGTCAATAATCGGCTTGGCTAAAAAATCTTTGATCCCAATACGCAGCGCCTTAGCCACATCCGATATCTCTTCGGTCGCGGAAACCACAATTAAAGGCAGTGACGGATAGATAAGGCTAACCTCTTCGACAAACTCCATACCATTGAGGATCGGCATCGAGAGATCGCACAGTACCAAATCTGGTCGATTCTCACGCAACTGGCGTAAACCCTCTAAACCATTTTCCGCCTCTAGCACTTGATAACCTTGATGCTCAAGAAAATTTTTGATCATGCAGCGAAAAATCGCATCATCATCGACCAGTAAAATCAGTTTTTCTGTGCTAATTAGATTCTCTTCTCCACAACTCTCTGAGAAGTGAGATGGATGCATAGACTTCGGCCTCATACTAAAACGGATGGCACAAATTATCGCTAATTTATGACTAACAACAGCAATTATTGATTAATTTAAAAATAGCCCCGAAACCCGCTTTGCACAAACCGTGGGGACTAAAATTTTTTCTATCACTAGATGTATGGGTTTTGCAAATCAGCACACAAGTTGACATGACGCAAAATTTCACCGCTTATATATGTATAGATTACTCAGTATTGCAACATAATGTGTCAAAAACGATGAAACTAGATGACCTAAACCTGTTTCGGCTGGTGGTTGAACATGGCAGTTACACCTCAACCTTTAAGAAAACCATGATCCCCGTCGCCACCATTACTCGGCGTATTCAAGCGTTAGAGGAGTCACTGAATCTTAGGTTGCTCAATCGTCATGCGCGTAAGCTAACCCTGACTGAAGCGGGTGAGCGATTTTATAACGAATGCTCACCGCTACTTGCCCGCCTAGCCTCAATGGCTGAAGAGATCACCGATGATTGCCGCGGTGCCGCAGGACGCATTCGAATTTCCGCACCGACCAATATCACGAAACGGATGATGATGCCGGTCTTCAATGCCTTTATGGCACGCTATCCTGAAATTGATATTGAATTGATGATGGATCACCAAGCGGATGAACTCGATCCCACTGAATGGGATGTCATTTTTCGGGTTGGCCCACAACGTGATTCCAGTCTGATTGCCCGCAAAATTGGTACGGTTAAAGATATTTTGGTCGCCAGTCCAGCTTACTTGGCCAACCATCCACAACCGATCCATGCCGAAGAGTTACATCACCATCAACTGCTGAAAGGTTATCCGTTACTCAAGTGGCAACTGACCAATAGTCAAGGTGAAACCATCGTCAATGCGGATCATGGCCGCTTTCAAGCGAGCACGCTGAATGTGGTACGCAGTGCATGTTCTGAAGGTTTAGGGATCACGCTAATGCCAGATGTGATGCTGCATGAATTTTTAGATGACGGTAGCTTAGTGCAAGTGTTGACCGATTGGAGTGCCAACCCACGCGATATTTATATGTTGTATAACCACAAAGATCACCAGCCGGAGAAAGTGCGACTGTTGATTGATTTTGTGATTAATTACCACTTGCAGTGAGTGAGACTCGATTAATCCGTCACATAGAAAGGGCGTTTCCGCCCTTTTTCTCTCAGCGACATTTTCATCTCGTCGATCGCATCGCAAATTATAGGTACTCGACAAACTGAGCTAAGCGACGCTCTGGCACTTTCCCAGCCGTGGTGGCCGGGGTACCAAGATACAAAAAGCCCACGATCTGATCCTCACCTTGTACATTAAATGCACGGCGCACTACCGGATGGAACATCCAATGGCCTGAGCGCCAAATCCCTTGGAAGCCTTGTGCCACCGCGGCCATTTGCATTGCGTGTACTGCGCAGCCCGCCGATAAATGCTGCTCAAAAGCGGGCACTTTGTCACTGTGGGTAACATTGGCAATCACGGTGATCACCATCGGTGCCCGAAACGGGGCTTGTTGAGCTTTATTGATCAAGGTTTGATCACTGCCGTTAGCGATCTCGGCTTGCTCTAAAATTGCCGCCAATTTTGCCAACCCCTCCCCCTGCGCGATCACAAAGCGCCATGGCGTTAATCCTCCATGATCTGGCGCACGCAAGCCCGCGTGTAAAATATTGTCTAATGCTTGCTGTTGTGGCGCAGGAGCCTCCAACTTAGCGATTGAGCGACGGTTGAGCAATAAGTCGAGTGCTTGCATATTCGATTCCTTGTGACAGCTTAATGTTTGGGTCGGTCCTAGCATAGTGGATAGAATGTTTCGCCTAAGCCCGCTCTGGTCAACAAACCATCGCAGGGGGCAAATCTTTCACCGTATTGTTCAGTATGTTGATTCATCATTTCGACGACTTGGGCTAAACCGAGTGTGTCGAGATAGCGAAATGGGCCACCTAAGAATGGCGGAAAACCGATCCCAAAAATCGCTCCGATATCACCATCACGTGGGTTACGAATAATGCCCTCATCCAAACAACGTACCGCCTCGTTAAGCATTGGCAGCACACAGCGCATCGCCAGCGCTTTATCATTCAGTTTCGATTCAGGGCGTAATTTCAGCAGTCGATAGACCGTTTTATCGACCCGTTTTTTATTAGCGCCTGAATAAAGATAGAAACCTTTGCCGCTTTTACGGCCCTTACGTTGCTGGTTGAGCAGTGCAGTAAACACCTCAGGCCCTTGAAAGCGTGGCCCCAACTCACTGACGAGGATCGGCATGATTTTCGCGCCAATATCGATCCCCACTTCATCAATTAATGCGAGCGGCCCCACCGGAAAACCAAAATCGAGCAGCGCACGATCAATCTTGTCAATCGGCTCACCAGTCAACAAAATTTGCGCCGCTTCATTGAGATAAGGCGCTAGAATTCGGTTGACGTAAAAACCGGCACGGTCTTGAACCACAATCGGGGTTTTCCCCTGTTTACGCGCAAAATCAACCACAGTCGCAATGGTTTGTGGTGAGGTATGCCGATGTGGGATCACCTCCACCAGCGGCATTTTTTCCACCGGACTGAAATAATGCAAACCGACAATCTGCTCTGGGCGCGCAGCTTGGCTGGCAATTTGCTCAATCGGCAATGATGAGGTGTTGGTGGCAAAAATAGTGGTTGGTTTAGCATGGGCCTCAATCTCTGCCACCATCTGCTGTTTGAGTTTAAGATCTTCAAACACAGCTTCAATCACCACATCACAACGCTCAAAACCGACCCAGTCGGTTCCGCCCGTCAACTGTGCCATCTGTGCTTGTAACTGTGCCTGACTTAATCGGTTACGCTGTTTTTGTTTATCAAATAATTGATAGTTGTAACGCAGCGCATGCAATACTCCATCATTGGTCACATCTTTAATCCGCACTGGCAGCTTAGCTTTCGCAAGTGTGACATGACTGATCCCAGCCCCCATCAAACCGCCACCTAGTACCCCCACCGCACCAACCACCGCTGGCTCGGCGCAAACACCAAACTCTTTCTTCATCTCACTGGTGGCTAAAAAAATCGAGCGCAGCGCTTTTGATTGCGGACTCATCACCAACTCACCAAAACGCTTGGCTTCGGCGGCTAAACCAGCTGACATGCCGTGTTCCAGTCCAAACTCGATCACCGCTAAGATCGCTGGTATCGCCGGATAATTACCACGCGTTTTGAGCGCGGTTTTACGGCGCGCTTGCTCAAACACCAGTTTGCGCCCTAAGCCAGTTTTAGCGAGCATAGTCTGCTGGAGCGATAATCGGCGCGATGTACGCTTATGATGCTGGTTCTGCTCTAATAGGCGCACAGCAACCTCAAGCAATACCGAATGCGGGACACACGCATCCACTAAGCCGAGTTTTTTCGCTGACCGAGCACGCAGTGACTTACCGGTCAAAATCAGATCCAGTGCGGGTAATAAGCCAATCAAACGTGGCAGACGTTGTGTGCCGCCAGAGCCGGGTAGCAGCCCTAGCCTCACTTCAGGCAAACCAAGCTGAGAGATTGGCTCCTCACTACATACTCGATAATCACACGCTAAGGCTAATTCCAAACCACCACCTAGGCACGGGCCATGAATCGCCGCCACCACCGGAAACGGTAAATCGGCCAGTTGCTGAAAGATTTGCTGCCCTTGTAACGCTAGCTCCTGTGCTTGCTGCGCCGATTGGCAAGCCTGCAGCATGCGAATATCTGCGCCGGCCATGAAATTATCAGGTTTTAACGAGTGAATGATCAGCCCTTTGATCGGCGCAGTGTGTTGTTGCAGTGCCGCAAATACCGCTTGCATCTCTTCGACAAACGCCGCTTGCAAGGTGTTGATTTTTTCATCTGGCACATCAATCGCTAACCAAGCATAATGCTGCGCATCGATCGAAAGCTGAAAGGCTTGCTTCGGTTTCATTATTCCACCTCCAGAATCATTGCCGCACCTAAACCTCCGGCAGCACAAGCGGTATTTAACCCTAAACCACCGCCACGGCGTTTTAATTCGCGTAGAGTTTGAGTGATCATCCGGGTACCCGTCGCCGCAAATGGGTGACCATAAGCCAGTGAGCCGCCCAAGACATTAAATTGACTCATCTCGACTTCACCGATCGCCTGTGATCGCCCAAGCTGCTGCTGCGCAAACTTATCACTGGCAAACATTTGCAGATTGACTAGCGTCTGCGCCGCGAATGCTTCGTGCATATCAATCAGGGTTAAATCACGTAACGTGATCCCTGCGCGATCCAGAGCCAGCGGTGTGGCATAAGCAGGCCCCATCAGCATATCTTGCGCAACACCACTGGCACTGAATGCGTAAGCGCGGATATAACCCATGATATCAAGACCCAGCTCTTTGGCCCGACCTTCACGCATCAGCATCACTGCTGCCGCACCGTCGGTTAATGGGGTAGAGTTGGCTGCCGTCACTGAGCCATATTGGCGATCAAACACTGGGCGCAGCTTTGCATAGCTATCTAAGCTTGAATCAAAACGAATATTGGTATCAGTATCTAGCCACTGTTGGTACGGCTCAGGAAAAGCGGTCATCACTTCAGCGCGTAGCTTACCTTCACGCCACGCTTGCGCCGCCAGGCTATGCGAACGGTGCGCTAACGCATCTTGTTCAGCTCGGGAAATACGGTAACTTTTGGCCATTTGTTCTGCGGTTTGCCCCATGCTCAAACCGGTAGAATATTCTGCCACCGCAGGGGGAACCGGCAGTGCATCACGCCAAGTGAGGCCGCGCAGTGCCATGACTTTTTGGCGTAGGGTTTTGGCTTTACTCAAAGCTAATAGCGCAGCAGCCATCGGCTTGGATACCCCAATCGGCAGCACAGAGCAAGAATCCGCGCCACCGGCAATACCAATATCGATAGTGCCGGCCATAATGCTTTCTGCCACATTGACCACCGCTTGAAAACCGGTTGCACAAGCGCGAGTGACACTGTACGCATCGGTGTGGATCGACATGCCCGTACCGAGCACAATCTCGCGCGCAATATTGGGCGCTTCAGGCATCTGTACCACCTGACCAAACACCACTTGTTCAATCAATTTAGGATCAAGCATAGTGCGCGCGATCAGCTCTTGGACCACCATTTTGCCCAGATCAACCGCGGCTAATTGGCTAAACTCGGAGCTTTGCCGCGTAAAAGGAGTGCGTAGCCCCGCGACTATCGCGATTCGCTCTCCACTACGGGTTTTGACTTGCTGTGTGCTCATCAGATGTCCTTCAGATAAGAAGTCGGATTAAACACATTGTAATAAAGATGTTAAACAGTGAACACTCGTTGTGTAAATAAGCGTGATTTAAACAAACTTTTAAACCGACTTTATAACCCAAAAGGTTCAGTGAAGAGGGTTGCTAGGATTTTGTTGCAGCAAAAAAAAAACCACACAAAACTGTGTGGTTGGAATGGGTAAAGCAATTAACTTGCGCCAATTGAAAAATCAGTTTCCTGATTAGGAGAAAGTAAAGTCAGCCTTCAAAAGGAAGTATCATCTTTGCTCAACAAAGTTAGTCGCAATGACTAACAAGATGACGAGGGTTACTATAACCACTTCAGGGCAAGATTTTTTGAATTAGATCAATTTTAAGGTGATTTATACCCGATCTGGCGCCACAAGGTACGATCTGCGAGGGCAATAAGTCGGCATATTGGCACCGATCACGCCACTTTGTTATCCGAATTTTGCATACCAAGTACACAACACCTCACTCCCTTGAATAAAACTAATAGAGTGAAAACTCTAACTTTTACCACTTTCACATCAATTACCGCCCAATCGCTACTATTTCAACAAATTTATCGCATAATTAGTCAATGGTCGGATTTGTATTTTTTATACTAGCGACTAGGATCAGCCACCACTGAGCCATAGCTGTCATCAGCCAATGCTCAAAAACGCCCATTAGAGGCGAAACAAAAAAGGAAAAGCCGAAATGAACACTATGCGTCTGTTTAAAAAATCCCTGCTTGCCGTAACGGTAACGCTCGCCACCCAACAAGCTTTTGCCGCAGGTTTCCAGCTCAACGCACAATCAGCCACCGGTCTTGGCCGTGCTTTCGCGGGTGATGCAGTAATTGCCGATAACGCTTCCGTGATGGCGCGTAACCCAGCCGCGATGGCACTGTTTGATAAAACCTCGCTGTCACTGGGTTTTGAAACCATCACCACCATGATTGATGTCAAAGATGCAAAATACTGTGGATTCGGTTGCAAATTAGGATTATCAGCAGCACAAGATGCCAATTTTGATGATGCAGGGGGCACTTCGATTGCACCTAATATCCATCTGATTGTACCAATTGATGATCAGTTTGCGGTCGGTTTTAATGCCTACACTAACTTTGGCACCAAAACCGAGTTTGCCGATGACTACGTTGCCTCTGAATATGGCGGCCTCACCGATGTGATGAGCGTCAACTTTGGCGTTGCGGGCTCCTATCGCGTCAATCAGCAGCTCAGTTTAGGCGCAGGCTTAGATCTGATTTATGGGCAAGGCACCATGAAGCGCATCGGTGGAGCTAGCTTTGGTGGAAAAACCCTACTCAATGTTGATAAAGCCGATGGTTGGGCACTTGGGTTTAACTTAGGTGCAGTCTACGAATTGGATAGCAATAACCGCTTTGGCGCCGCTTACCACTACAGCCCTAAATTTAAAGCCAAAGATGACGCTGGCCAGCAGATCACGCTACCGCTGCCGGATATTTTTGAATTCTCTGGCTACCATAAAATTGAAGACACCAAATTTGCGGTTCACTACTCTATCCAATACATCGGTTGGAGCTCATTTGATAAAATCGATTTTGAAAACCTAAGCCCAACTAAATCTCCAATTGCAGCTGGATTAGCTAAAGATGGTATTTATTCAAAACCATACGAGTGGCAAGATGGCTGGCACTACTCGATTGGTGGGACTTATTATCTAAACCGCGATTGGACCCTGCGTGCTGGCTATATGTATGACACCAGTGCGCAAGATAAGCTCACCTCGATTTCGGTCCCTGATTCGGATCGCCAATGGCTCTCAGCTGGTTTCACTTACCATATTGACCAGCAATCGAATATTGATTTTGGCTTTACCTACCTAATGGGTGATGATGTAAAAGTGTCGGAAGATTTAGGTTTGTCTTCGATCACAGCCACAACGCACGCGGACGCGATTATGCTTGGCTTACAATATAGCCGTAGTTTCTAATCTACCATTAAACCAGAACTTATGGTTAAGGGGCTGAAATTCAGCCCCTTTATTGATTTTGTTACCCATCAATCGCCCAATATCAGCGCACAAGCGTGCGATCAAACCCCGCAATAAACCTACATTTGTACGCCGAAAGCTTAAGCCACACAGGCGCGCCTCCAGTTATATCATCCATATATTTCAGATTTTTTAGTTTAAAGTTTTGAATACACCGCTTATTCTGATTTGAAGTTTTAAAGCAATCACTCTAACCGTAGACTTTGCCGACTTAATTTGGCGAATTTCAGTGAACAATTCCTATGTACACCAATAAAACTTTCCTTGCCTGCGCGGTTGCATTAAGCCTGAGCAGTGTGGCAACGTTCACCCAAGCAGCAGGCTTTCAGCTGGCAGAGTATTCCGCAACTGGATTAGGCCGCGCTTACGCCGGTGAAGCGGCAATCGCGGATAATGCCAGCGCACAATGGCGTAACCCGGCGCTGCTGACTTACCTAAGCGGCACACAAATTTCAAGCGGAGCGATTTACGTCAATCCCAATATTGATGTGAATGGCACGGTAAGCCATCGACTATTCGGGTCAACTAATGCCAGTGCAACCGACTTTGCCCATGATGCGGTGATCCCTAATTTCTATTTGTCGCATCAGTTGAATGAGCAATTCGCGGTAGGTTTGGCACTCGGCACCAACTACGGTATGGAAACCGATCTGGGTACTGAATTTGCCGCCGCTCACTTTGGTAACCAAGCCAGCGTGATCAGCAAAGAGTTAAACTTAAATATCGCCTACCAAATTCAGCCACAGCTCAGCATCGGGGCAGGCGTGCGCTATGTGATCGGTGAAGGGCATTTTGGTGCCACCGCCCCCACCGACAATCTGTTTGGGGTTGCGCAAGGTACAACCCTAAAATATATGGAAGGTGAAGATACCGCGTGGGGCTGGCAAATCGGTTCAGTATGGCAAATCAATGATTTTCATCGTTTAGGCTTTACCTACAAATCAAAGGTTTCACTAAAACTTGCAGGTCATGCAGAAGGCTTTGGATTTAATGAAATTAAAGGTGATACTACAAAATTTTATGACTCTGGCAGCATGAACCTGGACCTGCCAGCTACAGCAGAAATCGCTAGCCATCACCAACTCAGTGAACATTTTGCGCTGCATACCAGCATCAACTGGACTGAGTGGAGTAGCTTTAAAGAGCTTTATGCTAACTTAGACCACAACGACAGTTCTAAGGTAAAAGACGAAAACTGGAAAGATAATTATCGCTTTGCGCTTGGTGCGACCTACCAAATTCAGCCTAAACTAGCGCTTAGAACAGGTATTGCCTACGATATTTCAGCCGTCAGTGATAAAAATCGTACTATCACGATTCCTGAAACAGACCGCACTTGGTTAAGTCTAGGTGCAACTTACGATGTGTCAAAACAACTCAGTGTTGATACTGGTTTCACCTATATTTTTGCTAAAAATGCTCAGATCACTGAATCTCGTGGCTATGACTCAGATAATGATGCACAACTACTGGGTGGTAAGTTTTCTGGTGGTATCTCTGGCAATGTCTGGCTAATTGGTGTGCAGGCAAACTACCGCTTCTAATATTCCCCCTTGCTTGAGCAATGATAACCAAGGCCAGCGCTGTATGCTGGCCTGATTATTTTGTTGGCCAGCAATCAATTGGGCTATGATAAACACCGCTCCCAAATGGAAAAAGGATTGTGTATGTCGAGTGATGACATCAAACACCAGCGCCACCAAGCCCGCCAACAGAAAGTTAAACAGCAAGTCGATGCCAAAATTGCTGCCGCTCAGCAAGAAAAAGGCTTATTGCTGATCATCACGGGTAATGGTAAGGGCAAATCAACCTCCGGATTTGGCACCATTGCCCGCGCCGTCGGTCACGGTAAGCACTGTGCCGTCGCGCAATTTATTAAAGGCACTTGGGACAATGGCGAGCGTAATCTATTAGAAAAGCTGGGCGTCGAATTCCAAGTGATGGCAACTGGCTTTACTTGGGATACTCAAAATCGCGCCAGTGATAGCGCAGCAGCACAGCAAGTATGGCAACACTGTAAACGGATGCTACAAGATCCAACACTTGATGTTGTGCTGTTGGATGAACTGACTTATATGGTGAACTACAGCTATATCGAGCTGGATGAAGTGCTGCAAGCGCTAGAGCAACGCCCTAGTATGCAATCGGTGATCATCACTGGACGCGGCGCACACCGCAGTTTAATTGAGCTGGCGGATACCGTCTCGGAAGTAAAAAATATTAAGCACGCCTTTGAAGCGGGAGTGAAAGCCCTTAAAGGGGTGGATTGGTAACGATAGCCTTGCTACTTACAATTGCCGCAGTTGGCGAAGCACAAATAAACTTAAGGGCTGAATTTCAGCCCTTATTGAACGCTCAACGACCTGAGAAATGAATGAGTTGAGAAATGCGATATACCCAAACCACTTGGAGTTGCAGGTAGGAAGGGTATCGCTATTTAAACAAGCCTTTCAGTAACCCATCGACCGCTTTTTTAGTCTGCTCGTCTTTGATTTTATCGGTTAACTTCTCGACCCCGCGATCGACCTCTTTTTTGGCCTTTTGCTTCAGCACTTCATCAAACACCAGCCGGAATTTAGGCGCACTCCAAGTACCAGAAATATTGATTGGGATCGTCACATCACGCAGCTCATCCAAGCTCTTACCGCCTTGGCCTTCCAGCGTGCCAACCACCGAAGTACGCACTAAAAAGTCGACCGTGTGCTTTAAATAGTTGGCTTGACCTTCACCATGAATACGCAGCAGTGGCGACTGGAGACTAAGATCATTGGTGGTCACTTGGCCTCTATTCAGTTGCAACGTGGTTGTCATGGCACTGAAATCGGTTTGCTTAACCGTATCCGCTTCCTCGACACTTTGGCCTTTGATTTTGGCATAGTTAGTACGGATCAGGTGTGCAACGTTGATCCCTTTCACCGCACCATCAGCAAAATTAATCGCCACCGTGCCTTGCAGATTTTGCTGAATACCGGTTGGGGTTAAACTTTGACCTTGCAAGTTGAGATCGATATTACCGGTGCCGGCCAGCATTTGATTATTCAGCACATCATTAAGGAGGGGTTGAACCTGTACTCCTTTGAGCTGTGACTGCAAGGTGTAATTTGCCGGTGTTTTACGTGCATCCAAATGAGCCTTGGCTTGCAGTGAACCTTGGTAAAGCTTGGCCGTCAACGATTGTAAATCCACCACACCACGATTGAGCGCGAAATTGACTTGTACGTTTTGCAAATGGGCATTACTGGCAGTGAATTTGTCGATGCGGATCTCACCCGCTACATCCAAAGTTTTCAAGGCGGATAAGTCCGGCTCTACTTCTCTAGGCGCATTTGCCACGCTAGCGGACGATGAGGATGGCACCGCTTCCTTGGCAGGTGCAGGTTGCGACTCTTGAGCTTTGGTGCCTAACAAGGCATCCACATCAATTTCAGGGCTGTGCAAGCTGAAACGCACCTTCGGAATATCTGCGAGGGTAACATCCACTTTGCCATCGAAACTCAGCGCATTGGCCGTCAGTTTGTTGAGCAGCACACTGAGATGGTTTTGGGTCAAATCAAAAGCAATTTGCGAGTCTAAACTTAACTTCATCGGGGATTGCGGTAACGCAGCCCCTTCCAATTCGGCTTGCAGTTTCAGTGCCTCCAAACCGACTTTGCTCATCGCTTGGTTAACCATCAGTGAAGCTGAACCTTGCGCATTGAGCTTCATCTCTGCTGCTTTACCCACGACAGAAAAGGTCAAGGCATTGGCTTTATCAAACTCAAAGGTATCGAGTTTCAGCTTGGCAGAATCGATTTGGTTACTCGGATCACTAAAGCTGGCATCCAGATTAATATTGCGCAGCGCATACTGTTTAAAATCAGCGGCTAAACGCACTTCTGCTGTACCTTGCGCGGCAAATTTCTGCTGATCTTTATCGCCTTTGGCAGCAAAGGTCACGTTAGTCCAACGCTCGGGAGCAAACTCGCTCACCGCTAATTGCACGTCATACAACTTGGTTTGGCTGCCAGCTTGGTGATCAACAATTTGCAGCAGCGCATTGCGCACCGCAACGCCAGCCAAAGTTATATTCCACGCACTATTGGCCGATCCTGAACTTGCTTGCTCAGAAATAGTTTGAGGGGACGCTTGAGCGGTCTTAGCTGATTGTAGCGCTTGGGTTACCACATCAAGATTCGAGCGACCATCTTTGAGGGTTTCCAGATAAAACTCCGCTCCATCTAAACGCAGTTGGCCAATATTAAGCTGTTTATCGAGCAGTGGTATCAGCTCAATCGCAATCCCTACGCTATCCACTTTAAACAGATTAGGCGCTTGGAAACCGGCTGGATTTCTCAGCTCAGTTTTGCCTAACTCAAAGCCGATGGATGGATAAAATTGCCAGCCGATATCGCCTTCCATCACCAGTTCTAATCCAGTCTGCTGCTTAGCTTGTTCCACAATCAGCGGTTTAAATTGATTAGGGTTGACCAATAAGACTAAGGCTAGCAGTGCAGCAACCAGCAGTACCACCACGCCCAGAACGAAAAGAAAGAGTTTTTTCATCGGCATATCCTTGCTTGACGATAAAAAGAAAGTGGCACCTAACGTGCCACTTCTATTGGGAAAAATAAAGCAAACTGATGTAAAGCTGTGGTAAAAATTACGCTTTCAGCAGTTTGGCGATATGTGCTTTCAGCACATCAATCGCGATCCGGTTTTTACCCCCACGCGGCACAATAATGTCAGCGTATTGTTTCGATGGCTCAATAAATTGCATAAACATTGGGCGCACAGTCTGTTGATACTGCTTGAGTACCGACTCCATCGTACGGCCACGCTCTTGTACATCACGCTTAACACGGCGCAATAAACAGATATCCAGCGGAGTATCCATAAACACGGTCGCATGCATTAAACTGCGCAGGCGAGGGTCGGTCAGCAGCAAGATACCTTCCAAAATGATCACTTTTTTCGGGGTCATGGTGGTGGTGTTTGCGGTGCGCGTATGCTCAGTATAGCTGTATTCTGGCACTTCAACCGCTTCACCACGGGCCAGCATTTCTAAATGTTGGCACAGTAAATCGTGATCTAAAGCATTCGGATGGTCGTAGTTGGTTTTAACCCGCTCTTCCATGCTCAGATGACTCTGATCTTTATAGTAGCAATCTTCCGTAATCACACCGATTTGATGGTCACCTACTTTGGCGCGCAGCTCGTTATAGATCGTGCTCGCAATGAGACTTTTACCAGAAGCAGAAGCGCCAGCAATACCGACGATGACACATTGATTATTTTCAGACATGGTTTTATGCACCCGAACATGGTTGTGAGGAATGAAGGTAAACCGCCTGATTATAGGGAAACTGTGACCTAGATACCAGTTTGCATTTAGCAAAAACCAGCCAGCCAAGCTTGGATGGATAAGTTTCAGTCAGTGCAACCGATTACATTGACACTGACCCAAATAACCGAGTTCGGCTTAGTTCATCCACTGGATCGCAATCGACTCCGGTTTAGGTTTACCTTGCCAATACAGGGTGGCACATACACGCTGCGCTAGGGCTAAATAGCGCTCAGTATGTTCGCTGTCTGGGCGCGCAACCACGGTTGGCACACCGTCATCCAGATCGGCACGCAAATCAATATGCAGCGGGATTTGCGCCAACAGTGATAAACCAAATTCAGCAGCCAGGGTTTGCGCTCCGCCAACCCCAAAAATAGACTCTTTTTCACCGCAGTGACTACAGATGTGATAACTCATGTTTTCCACCAGCCCAAGCACTGGCACAGCGACTTTGGCAAACATCGCCGCCCCTTTGCGCGCATCCGCTAGCGCTAAATCCTGTGGCGTAGTGACAATCACCGCACCAGTGACTGGAATTTGCTGAGCAAGCGTAAGCTGAATATCGCCGGTGCCTGGTGGCATATCGATCACCAGATAATCCAAATTTGGCCACTCAGTTTCATTAAGCAGTTGCCCCAGCGCTTTAGAGGCCATTGGCCCGCGCCAAATCGCCGCATCCGCCTCATCAACCAAATAACCAATCGAATGGGTGGCAATCCCGTGGGCGCAGATCGGCTGCATCCATTTATTATCACGCACTTGTGGTTTGGCTTGGGTTTTGCCGAACATCAAGGGGACCGATGGGCCATAAATATCCGCATCCAACAAGCCAACCTTGGCACCCGATTGCGCGATTGCCAATGCTAGGTTAGCGGCCGTGGTCGATTTACCCACCCCACCCTTGCCGGACGTCACTGCGATGATGTTTTTCACTCCGTTGACGGATGTTCCAAGCGGGGTGACTAACGCTTTGGGTTGCACTTGAATCTCAAAGGTGATCGGCGCGATTGCTCCACTGGCTTGCTGTTTGAGCAGCCAAGCGTTCAATTGACTAACCAGATCATGCGCCGCAAACGGCAGTTGGATGATAAGTTGTTGATTAGGCGTCACCTTAACCAGCCCGGGAGCCAGCGCCCAGTCACTGATTAAATCAGGATGCGAAAATTGGCTCAGCCATAGGCAGAGATCGTGTTTGGATTGGATGGATAGCATAACTTCCCCTTTTTTACCCATGCTAGCACCGCTTGGCTGTCAACTGAACCCTGAAAAAGATAGGGGAATCAACTGCCGCGCGCCTTGGCGTGACTGCGTGCTTAGGGTAGTATTATCGCTTCAATTTAGTCCCTATCAACAAAAGCGAATATTAAGTATGGCAAACGATCCAAGAAAACTTCTGGTCACTTGTGCCCTGCCTTACGCGAACGGTTCAATCCACCTTGGCCATATGCTTGAGCATATCCAAGCTGACATTTGGGTTCGTTATCAGCGTCTGCGCGGCAATACAGTAAACTTTATCTGTGCCGATGATGCGCACGGTACACCTATCATGCTGAAAGCACAGCAAATGGGTATGACACCAGAAGCGATGATCGAGATGGTGAGCGAAGAGCACCAACGCGATTTTGCTGGCTTCGATATTAGCTTTGATAACTACCACAGCACCCATAGCGATGAAAACCGCGAGCTGGCGTCACACATCTATCTGCAACTGAAAAACAACGGCTTTATTTCTAGCCGCACCATTTCTCAATTGTTTGACCCTGAAAAACAGATGTTCCTACCGGATCGTTTCGTCAAAGGCACCTGCCCGAAATGTAAATCCGAAGATCAGTACGGGGATAACTGTGACGCGTGTGGTGAGACTTACAGCCCAACCGAGCTGATCAATCCTAAATCAGCAGTATCTGGCGCGACGCCAGTGATGAAAGATTCTGAGCACTTCTTCTTTGACCTGCCGCAGTTTGAAAGCATGCTTAAAGAGTGGACCCGCTCAGGTTCGCTGCAATCAGAAACTGCCAACAAGATGCAAGAGTGGTTTGAAGGCGGCTTGCAACAGTGGGATATTTCCCGCGATGCGCCTTACTTCGGCTTTGAAATTCCGGGTGAGAAAGACAAGTTCTTCTATGTATGGCTGGATGCGCCGATTGGTTACATGGGTTCATTTAAAAACCTGTGTGACAAGCGTGACGATCTCGACTTTAACGAATACTGGAATAAAGACAGCCAAACCGAGCTTTACCACTTCATCGGTAAAGACATCGTTTACTTCCATAGCTTGTTCTGGCCGGCGATGCTTGACGGCTCTGGTTTCCGTAAACCGACCAACGTGTTTGTACACGGTTATGTCACGGTGAATGGCGCGAAAATGTCCAAATCCAAAGGTACGTTTGTCAAAGCCAGCACCTACCTCAACCACTTGGATCCCGAGTGTCTGCGTTATTACTACGCGGCCAAACTCAACAATCGGATTGACGATCTCGATCTGAATCTTGAAGACTTCACCCAGCGCGTCAATGCTGACGTGGTCAACAAGATCGTTAACTTAGCGTCACGTAATGCAGGTTTTATCACCAAACGTTTCGATGGCAAATTGTCAGCTCAATTGGCTGAGCCAGAGCTATACGCCGAATTTGCTGGCGCAGCCGATCGAATCGCTGCGCTGTTTGAAGCACGTGAGTTTGGTCGTGCCATTCGTGAAATCACCGCACTGGCCGATAAAGCTAACCAATATGTGGATGAAAAAGCCCCTTGGGTAGTGGCCAAGCAGGAAGGCCAAGATCAAGCGCTGCAAGATATTTGTACCGTGGGGATTAACTTGTTCCGCGTACTAATGACCTACCTCAAGCCGGTAATGCCAGCGTTGGCACAGCGTACGGAAGCTTTCCTCAACCAAGAGTTAACTTGGGAAAATATCGCGACACCGCTGACCGATCACGCAGTGACCCCATTCAAAGCGCTGTTCAACCGGATCGATCCGAAACAGGTTGAAGCGATGATTGCCGCGTCGAAAGCTGAAGCCGAGGCAGAAAAAGCCGCAGCGGAAGCGGCACAGCCAAAGAGCGCAGCAACCGAGCTAAGCAAAGATCCTCTCGCGGCAGAAATTGAGTTTGATGATTTCGCCAAAGTCGATCTGCGGATTGCTAAGATCCTTTCTTGTGAAGCGGTCGAGAAATCGGACAAGCTGCTCAAGTTTGAGCTCGATATCGGCGGTGAAACTCGCCAAGTCTTCTCTGGGATTAAATCGGCCTATCAACCAGAAGATTTGATTGGTAAATACACGGTGGTGGTGGCCAACCTTAAACCGCGTAAGATGAAGTTTGGCATGTCGGAAGGCATGATCCTCGCCGCTGGTCCTGGTGGCAGCGACTTGTGGTTGCTTGAACCGCATCAAGGTGCACAAGCAGGTATGCGTGTGATGTAAGCCTTAGGATACCGCCTGCAACATCGAGCGGTTCCGTCATAACCACTAAGCCTTTGCCAAACGCAAAGGCTTTTTTAATGCGGATTTTATAAGTTACGCTGACAACCTCCTCAGCGATTAGCTATCCGTCCATCACCTGCTAAAACTGAACCTTGCTCACACTTTTTGCGCGTTCTGCACCATTAATGAGCAGCAAAAATCTCATCCAAAAAATAGTTCATTGATTTTAAATCATAAAATTCTTGGCATTCAAACTGCACTACTCCATATGTCGCTATGTAATGACTACGTAGCAGATGATCGGCAACCGTGAAATACCGCTTCGGAGGTGACTATGTGGGGAACAATATCACTGCTGATTGGATTGGCGATGCTTGGTGCAATTTACCGCTACGCTCAACCCAAACACTCGGCGCAGCAACGCAAATTCGAGCTGCTGATTGGCCTGCGTGAAATGTTGGCGCTCTGTCGCCAGCATCGTAGCCTGACCCATCAAGCACTCAGTCAATCAGCTCGCGATCAAGTCAAGCTAAGCGATCTCTCCGCCCTACAACAACGTTGGCTTGCCAAATCGGAGCAACTGATCCAGATCGCTCATTTTGACAACAAGCCGTCGTATCGTATTTTGCAAAATTCACTGCAAGCCGTGCTCAACCAATGGTCACAAGCCACGGTAGGGAAAAACCAACGGCTACACGGCAAATTGATCCGCCACTGCATGTATTTAATGGATGATGTGAGTATGGCTTGGTTAGTGGATGCAGGGCGTGCAGAGTTGCGTGATCAATACCATATGAATTGGCAACAAATTTTTGATGCAATGGAAACCCTGACGCAACTACGTCTGTGTATTGAAGATCTGCCCAATACCGACCAACCAGTCCGAGTCGTGCATTATGGTCAGTTGATGCGACGTAAACTTGAGCAATTGGCGTTGATCAGCCCACTAACACTCAGTTCGCCAGTGGGTAGTGCGGCGATGTGCCAGCTTAACACCATCTGCGATAACGGCCTGTTATTGGACAGCAATGTATTGGATAGCGACGTATTGAATAGTGATGCGCTGTATCAATTAACCAGCGAGATCTCCGCGACCATCGCTCAGGTTTACGATGATATGCTCAATCAGTTAGTGAAAAGCTTATATCAACCTTTGCCACAATTAGTGCTGATTTAGCTATGTGGCTAACAGATAAACCAGCGCCATAACACGGCGCTGGTTTGGTCTCGATGGGAGTTTTAATGCTGAAACTCAGCCATTATTATTGCAGCAAGTGACGCGCTGCTTCGACCACTACTTTAATCGAACGCGCTTCCGTTTCTTTCAGCGTGGCGTGATCTGGGATTTCTTGTTGAGTGCGATTAATGATCACCCCGGCAACACAACCGGCTTGCAAACCTGAGCTGGCACACATAGTCAGCAGCGTCGCGGATTCCATTTCAAAGTTCAATACCCCCATCTGTTGCCACTCTTGCATTGAACCTTGGAAACGCCGCACCACTCGTCCAGTGAAAGTGTCATAACGCTCTTGGCCGGGGTAGAAAGTATCAGAAGATGCGGTGATGCCCATATGCACAGCGGCACCACTGGCTTGCGCTGCCGCTTTCATCGCCGTGGCAACCTCAAAATCCGGCACCGCAGGAAATTCCATCGGTGCGAAATGCAAACTAGCACCATCCAAACGTACCGAGCCGGTGGTAACAATCATATCGCCCACGTTAACGTGCGGCTGGATCGCCCCGGTGGTACCGACGCGCAAGAAAGTACGCACGCCTAATTGCGCCAGCTCTTCCACCGCAATCGAGGTTGAAGGGCCACCGATCCCGGTTGAGCACACCACAACCGATTTTCCCGCTAGCTCAGCGCGATATACAGTATATTCACGATGGCTAGCCAGAAACACTGGGTTATCCATTAACTCGGCAATCTTCTGCACTCGAGCCGGATCCCCCGGAATAATCGCTAAGGTGGCCCCGTTTAAATCAGCGTCAGTGACGCCAAGGTGGAATACAGTTTTGGTCATAACAGGCTCCTGCTCTTGCATTTATTCAGCATATTGATCATTAGGGTACTCAGTCACTTTAGTCGATAGATGCCCGCAAATAAGCGAACTCAGTCACACTGCACAGAGCAATAATCAATTAGATTGCACGGTTAATCGATTTGCATCACACATGACTATTCGTTATTGGAGGATTTCACCCAACACCATAACAAGCGATGAGAGTCATCCTGCTAAGCATAGGTCAGCATCAGCTATCACCCACCATTATTATTTGCCCAATGATGATGAGTGACTAATGCCCTGAACACCAATAGAAATCCGTTCGCTACGCGCCCGATTTAAACCGAACGCTGACCAAATTTGAGCAGCCGTAACGCATTCAGTGTCACCAATGCAGTGGCCCCACTGTCGGCCAATACCGCCATCCATAATCCCGTCATACCAATCAGGCTGGTCACTAAAAACACCGATTTTAGCCCTAGCGCTAAGATGACATTTTGCCGAATGATCGCCAGAGTGGCGCGTGATAGCTCAACCATGCCAGCCAGCTCCAGCAGCCGATTATGCGTCAGTGCCGCATCCGCCGTTTCCAGCGCCACATCCGTACCACCGCCCATCGCGATGCCGATACTGGCCTGTTTCATCGCGGGTGCATCGTTGATACCATCGCCAACCATCGCCACGCGCTGAGTTTGCGCCAATTGTTCGATATAACTAACTTTATCTTGCGGTAATAATCCGGCTCGAAAATCGATGTTCAGTTGCTGGCTGATCGCAGCAGCGCTGCGCTGATTATCCCCAGTCAGCATCAACGCTTTGATCCCGATCCGTTGCAACGCTTCAATCGCGGCGCGTGCATCATCACGTAAAATATCTTGCCAAGCGATCACGCCGACCACTTGCTGATTGTCCAGCATCACCACTACGGTTTTGCCTTGTGCTTCTAAACCGCTGACTTGCTCAGCAACCGCTGGCGGCAACTCAACCTCAACCCGATTAGGAGCGAGGATGTGATAAGTGATACCGGCAATCTCTCCACTGATCCCACGCCCAGCCAAGGCAGTTTTTTCATGCGCTTCGGGAAGTACGAGCTGCTCAGCTTGTGCTTTGGCGACTAATGATCTCGCCAGTGGATGATGTGAACCCATCTCGATCGCAGCCGCTCTCGCCAATAAGGTGAGTCCATCCCAACCTTGGTAGGGAATAAGGTCAGTGACTTGTGGTTTACCTTCAGTCAAGGTGCCGGTTTTATCAAAGGCTATAGTTTCAATTTTGCCTAACTGCTCTAATGCCGCGCCACCTTTGATCAAAGCACCTCGACGGGCTGCAGCGGCTAAGCCAGAAGTAATTGCTGCAGGAGTTGAAATCACTAATGCACACGGACAAGCGATCAGCAACAGCGCTAAGCCACGATAAATCCATGTTTGCCAATCCGCACCAAATGCTAATGGCGGGATGATGATCACTACGATTGCCACCATCATCATTAGTGGTGTGTACCAACGGCTGAATTTATCCAAGAAGCGTTCAAGCGGTGCTTTGCGTGATTCCGCTTGTTCAATCAGGTGTAGGATGCGATCGATGGCATTCTCACCTTGGCGAGAAATAATTTCGACCTGCACCACTTTATCGACCACCACACACCCAGCAGAAACGCGAGCGCCAACTGTAAGTTCTACGGGGAGAGATTCACCTGTCAACGCACTATTATCCAAACTGGCTGCCGCCAGAAGTTGTCCGTCTGCGGGTAAGCGAGCGCCGGGCGCGACTTCAATCACATCGCCGGGCTGCAACTGCTCCGCAGGCACAGAGACACGTTGACCATTTTCAATTCTCAATGCGGTTTCAGGCACTAGCGCCATCAAAGCCTGCACGCCACTGCGTGCTCGTGACGCGGCATACGCTTCTAACCGTTCACCAATTAAAAACAGTAGCAGCACCATCGCCGCTTCTAAGGTTTCACCAAGATATAACGCGCCGATAGCCGCCACTGACATTAAGGTCTCAATCGAGAAAGGAGAACCCGATTTTGCCAAACGCCAAGCTTGTTGAATAATGGGCAGCAAACCCAAAAGACAGGTAATAGTGAAA
This sequence comes from Vibrio misgurnus, assembly GCF_029635775.1. Taxonomy (NCBI): domain Bacteria; kingdom Pseudomonadati; phylum Pseudomonadota; class Gammaproteobacteria; order Vibrionales; family Vibrionaceae; genus Vibrio; species Vibrio misgurnus. The sequence continues at coordinate 1,658,451 of NZ_CP113241.1, forward strand.
ATCCAACGGCTGATTTCAGCGGAATTGACTAACACACCCACAGCCATCAGGGCAGCAATGCCGATGATTCGTGCATTTTCACTTTGCCAGAAAGGAGATTGAGTCTGTTCGGAGTTAGAAGCCGCCGCACCCGATGAACTTAAAGTGAAGCCGCTATTGATAACCGCTTGTTCGATGCTTAACGCGGTTGTTTGTTGATTAAAGCCCACCACCAACTTCTGTGTGGCGAAGGTTAGTTGCACCTGAACAACATCATTCAGTTGTTTGACCGCTTTTTCAATTTTTTGTGCGCAGGAGGGACAATCCATCCCTGCGATATACCAACTCTGCTGATAGCGCGATGCTGATTCTTCGCTTCGATGTTGCTCGGGCTCATCTTCCAATGGTGAACCACCGCCGCTATCCACGGTGCTGCAACAGCCATCACCATCACACACAGCGGCTACTCCCGCAGCACGAATGGTCACGATTTTCGGGCTTCCCGAACAGCTAGTGTGATGAGTTGGCGTTGGTTGAGTTAACGATTTTGAACGACACGCATGGTGTTTAGCACACATATTTCATCTCCTTTTTATAGTCTGCTGTCAGCTTACACCTTGGAGTTAACTTTAAGGTCAAGCAGATTTTTTCACTCGATTGATAAAATAATGCTCGCCAATCGCTGAAGCACGAGCTTTACGCGGCCATTTTTAACCGGATAAGAACATCACTCTTTGGTTTAGTGATTTATCGGTAAAAAGTCATGCTCACCCCGTATCGGGGCGCAGCAAAATCATCTATAAATAGAAGAATACCTATTCATTCAACAGGCATTAAGTTGATGACTTCTATTTTATCCACCATGATCATTGCCAATCCAAAAATCCTGCAGTTTATTTTCCAATCATTACCCGAGCCAATTTTTCTGTTGAATAGACAGGGCGTTTATCTGGAAGTGTATGGTGGATCAGACAGCAATCGTCACCACAATCCGGCTAACCTGATCGGCTTAAACCAGTATGATGTGCTGCCAGTGGCGCAAGCGACTCAATTTTTGAGTGTGATTGAACAAGCGATTGATCAAAATTGTGCCAAAGAGCTAGAGTATGAAATCGATCCGACCCAACTGGCGTATTTTAATCTTGCCCTTGGCCCAATCGAAAAACAGTATTTTTCAGCCCTGATCATCCCATTACCCGGTACTGAAATGGTACTTTGGATCATCCGTAATATTTCCAATTACAAACGCTCAGTGGAAAAACTGGCTCAGCATCAATTAAAACTGGAACACTTGACCCATATCGATCACCTGACTCAAGTGTATAACCGCTACGCGATGGATTATTTACTGCCACAAGCACTGGATACCGCGCGCCAAGATAACCTAAGTGCTGCGCTGTTGATGATCGATATTGATTGTTTTAAAGAGTACAACGATGAATATGGCCATCTGCAAGGTGATGAGGTGCTACGCCAAATCAGCCAAACGCTACAACGTTGGAAATCGGAAGGTGAGCTTTGCTTTCGCTATGGTGGGGATGAATTTTTAATTTTTATGACCAATGTCAGTGCCGAGCAGAGTCAGCAGCGCGCCAAACAGTTAATGTTGATGGTGACCGAGCTGAATATCAAACATTCAAGATCCAGAGTGTCAGATCATGTCACCATCACTATCGGCATCCGCCACAGTGATCAGTTAGAGCCAGATGTCACCACTGAAAAACTGGTGGCGGTCGCCGACCAAGCGCTGTTTTATGCCAAACATCATCAACGCGGCACTGTGCACATTTTAAGCAGCGCTATCATTTGAGTAGCGCAATCATTTAACGCGGAGGCGTCGATACGTCACTTTCCCAACGCTGCATCGCTTGTTGATCACTCGCGCGCGAGTCAATCCAGCGACTCTGTTCGGTGGTCAACTCTTTTTTCCAAAATGGGGCCCGCGTTTTCAAATAATCCATGATGAATTCACACGCAGCAAAGGCGGCATTGCGGTGAGCACTGGTGACCCCAACAAACACAATTTGGTCACCACTGAGCATATCACCAATCCGATGGATAACGCGCACACGCTGTAACGGCCAACGCGCTTGGGCTAAATCGCAAATCTCCAATAAGGCTTTTTCGGTCATGCCTGGATAGTGCTCAAGATGTAAACCAAGCACATTATCCCCTAAGTTCATATCCCGCACTTTACCGACAAACGTCACTACTGCACCGGCTTGAGTGCCCTGCGCCAACGCTTGGTATTCATCTGCTACCGAAAAATCTGCGCTTTGTACTGCAACCCGATTGTCCATGTTAACCTCCCGTCACCGGTGGGAAAAAAGCCACCTCATCGCCCGCGTGCAGCGGAGTGTCAAACGGCACTATCGCTTGATTGACTGCGGCCAATAGCTTACCCGGTTGTAACGCGATATCCCATTTGCCAGGTTGTTGCGCCAAATGCTGTCGCAACGCTTCGACACTGGCGAACGGTTGCTCAACCAGCATACTCTCGCACGCCACCAACTCACGGGTTTGGGCAAAAAACAACACGGTAATCATGCATTCACCTTAAAGTGTCCAGACTTACCGCCCGATTTTTCCAGCAAACGCACCTGCTCAATCACAATATCTTTTTGTACCGCTTTACACATATCGTAAATGGTCAGCGCCGCCACTGATGCTGCGGTCAACGCTTCCATCTCTACCCCAGTTTTACCGCTCAGTTTACACAGCGCTTCAATACGCACACTGTTTTGTTGCGGCAGTGCTTCTAACTGTACTTCCACTTTGGACAGTAGCAGAGGGTGGCAGAGTGGGATAAGTTCCCATGTCCGTTTGGCGGCTTGAATCCCAGCAATACGTGCGGTAGCAAACACATCACCTTTATGATGCTGGCCGGAAAGGATCAGTTGCAGCGTTGCAGGTGCCATGCGTACATACGCTTCGGCACGCGCTTCACGTACGCTATCAGCTTTGTTTGAGACATCGACCATATTGGCTTGGCCGGCCGCATTGATGTGGGTCAGTTGGCTCATTAAATCCCCTTACACCGTCAAGTGCGGCATAAAGTTACATGGACGGTGCGCAGCATCCAACTGCTGTTGGATAATCTTAGTCCAGCCAGTCCGGCACGCTCCAGTCGAACCCGGCATCGCAAAAATCACGGTATGGTTAGCAAAACCGGCCACCGCACGCGACTGGATGGTTGAGGTACCAATTTCTTCATAAGAGACCATGCGGAACAGCTCACCAAAACCTTCCACTTCTTTATCAAACAGTGGCTTAAGCGCTTCAGGCGTGCTATCGCGCGAAGTAAATCCGGTTCCACCCGTGATCAAAATCGCTTGAATCGTCGGCTCTGCAATCCACTGTGACACCACGGCGCGGATTTGGTACATATCGTCAATCACAATCTGTTTATCGGCCAGTTTATGCCCAGCCAGTTGTAACTGCTCGGCCAAATAACCGCCAGAAGTATCATTCTCTTCAGTACGCGTATCGGATACCGTCAGCACCGCAATATTTGCGGCTTGAAATTTGCTTACTGCGTGGCCCATAAGTTCACCTTTTCGAAATAGTTAAGCCTCGCGCGCGAGGCTAAGTAATAATTAGCCGCTCAACCACCAATCGATGCCAAATGTGGCGTCATTCCCACTTTGCCATCTTGCAAAAAGTGGGTTTGGGCTTTGTTGTGCAACTGAGTTTTAATTCGTTCAATTAATGCGGCTTGCTGTTGATCGTGCTGCAGCAGATCGCGTAACTCAATGCCTTGTTCGCCAAATAGGCAAAGATGCAGCTTACCTTGCGCCGAAACACGCAAGCGATTACAACTGCTGCAGAAATCTTTCTCATAAGGCATGATCAAGCCGATTTCACCAAGATAATCCGCATGGATAAACACTTGCGCCGGACCATCGTTATCGGCGCGCACTTTACGCTGCCAACCGTTGTTGATCAGATAGTCGCGTATCGCGGCACCAGACAAATGATGACGGGCAAATAAGTCGTTCATCTCACCGGTTTGCATCAGCTCAATAAAACGCAGTTGAATCGCACGCGTTTTAATCCACGCCATAAATTTAGGCAGTTCAAGATGGTTAAGATCTTTCATCAGCACCACGTTAACTTTGACTTGTGCAAAGCCAACCTCAAAAGCGCGATCAATTCCCGCCATCACTTGTTGGAAACGGTTTTCACCAGTGATTTGCGCGAACATGCGTGGATCTAAACTGTCGACACTGACATTGAGTTGAGTAAGCCCAGCCTCTCGCCACTCGCCGATCTGTTTGGCTAAACGATAACCATTGGTGGTGGTGGCGACTTTTTTAATGCCGGGTGTAGCGGCGATGGTTTGGATGATTTGACTAAAATCTTTACGCAGCGATGGCTCACCACCAGTGATGCGGACTTTTGAAGTACCACACTCAGCAAAAGCATTCACCACCCGCTGGATTTCAGCGACACGCAAAAAAGAGTTAGCGTTACCCGCTGCTGGTCGGTAACCATCAGGTAAGCAATAGGTACATTTGAAATTACAAACGTCAGTGATCGAGAGACGTAAATAATAAAATTTACGTTGAAATCTGTCTTCGAATTGTTGCGCCACGGAACACCTTTCCAAATACGGGAGGCATCGTCATTTCTCACCATGCCCTTGTGACCTTCCGTCACTGGCTTATAACGCATATTTAAAAAACTTAGCGCGATAAGCTCGGAGTTACGGCCAAGCAGAGTGATGTTTCCAACCTCTTAGCTCTGGCTGCTGCGGGTAAAATACTCAATAATCTGCCGCGATGCTACCTCTCTCCCTAAAAAAGGGGCGCTAACAATAAATTTAGCCCTAAATGGGTATCTAATCTGGATCAACTTGGTTAAATTGCTGCTCAGCAGCCAAAATAAGCAGGATCCTATGTCTCTCTATCAAAGCAAAAAAGTAGTGGCCATCGGCGGTGGTCACGGTCTTGGCCGGATGCTAGCGGCACTGAAAGTGTTTGGCTCCAATGCCACCGGTATCGTCACCACCACCGATAATGGCGGCTCAACTGGCCGAATTCGTCACTGCCAAGGAGGAATTGCTTGGGGTGATACGCGTAACTGCATCAATCAGTTAATTACTGAGCCCTCGATCAGTTCGATGATGTTTGAGTATCGCTTTAAAGGCACAGGCGAGCTGAATGGGCATAATTTGGGCAATTTAATGCTCACCGCATTAGATAATCTCTCGGTGCGACCGCTGGATGCCATCAATCTGATCCGCAATATGCTTAAGGTTGATGTCAATATTTTACCAATGTCTGAGCACCCATCGGATCTGGCCGCGTTAGCACTAGATGGCAAATGGGTCACCGGTGAAACTAGCGTAGATGAAATGGCGCAAGATTTACGCCGCCTCGATTTAGCCCCAGAAGTGCCCGCCACCAAAGAGGCGATCTCTGCGATTCAACAAGCAGATTGTGTGATTTTAGGCCCGGGTAGCTTTTTAACCAGTGTGATGCCGCCGCTACTGCTTCCTGAGTTGGGTAAAGCAATTGCTCGTAATCCGGCCGCCACGGTCATTTTTGTCGAAAACTTGTCACCAGAACATGGTCCTGCGGGCAGAATGAGCCTAGAGCAAAAATTGGAATGGTGCGAAAGAGCCTGCCTAGGCCGCAAAATTGATGTGGTGTTGGGTCATCATCCTCATCCCGATTTACAACAGCGTTGGAATTTTGTGACCCGTGATTTGGCTTCTGCCAACCGTGACTGGCGTCATGATCGGCAAAAACTGAGACAAGCGATTGAAGAGCAATTAATCAACCAGTTGTAAATATCGTTGGTGGGTTTGGTCCAGCAGTTCCAGCATCTGTTCCACTTCATAGGCGAGATCAAACGTCAGATCAGTGTGAGCAAGGCGGTCTAATTCGATCGCCTTACCGCGTAAGCGCTCCGCGCCAAAACTGGCGGCGCTGCTTTTCAGCGCGTGGCTGATCTCTTGCAGGTATTCACGCTGATTCGCGTGCGGCTCACTACGCAGGCGGCGTTGATAGTCGTTTAATTCATCAACAAAAATGTTGAGTAACAGCGGAATATTTTCCGCACCGATCTCTTTGGCTAATACATCGATTTGACTTTGATTAATCCATTCTCTCATCACTTAGCGCTCCTGCTCTTTTGCGGTAACTTTCTCTTTTACTGTGACTTTCTCTGTCGCTTGTTCATTCCAAGTTTGCAGCTTACGATAAATGGTCGATGGGCTGACGGCTAAATAACTGGCGGCGCGCGGAATATTACCATCACAAGCGGCAATCGCTTGCTCAATCGCTTGTTTTTCCGTGACCCATAACGGAAAAATTTCATGTACTGAGATTACATGCTGTTGATCTAGTTTAATTTCTTCACGTAAATGCGGTACCGAAGGGTGATTAAGCGGAGGAGGCAACATATTAAGGGTTATTTCACATCCCTCATTCAGCACCACCACATTGCGCAATACGTTTTGTAATTGGCGCACATTACCTGGCCATTCGTAGCGACGAAAACGCTCCACCACTTCGGCCGACAAACGCACAAAATCTTTGCCTTCCTCTTTGGACATAAAACCCAGCAAAGAATAGGCAATCTCAATCACATCATCACCGCGCTCACGCAGTGAGGGCAAATGCAGCGGGATCACGTATAAACGGTAGTATAAGTCTTCCCGAAAACGCCCAGCTTGCACTTCTTTCCAAGGATCGCGGTTGGTGGCGCACACAAAACGCACATCCACGCTTTTCATTTTTGACGAACCAACTTTTTGGAATGTGCCAGTTTGAATAAAGCGCAGTAATTTGGTCTGCAACTCTAAATCCATTTCACACAGCTCATCCAAAAACAGCGTTCCACCATCAGCCGCTTCCGCGGCACCTTGCCGTTCGCTGGCCGCTCCAGTGAACGCGCCTTTTACGTGGCCAAATAGCTCACTTTCAATCAAATCTTTCGGGATCGCTGCACAGTTAATCGCGATAAACGGTTTTTCACCCCGTTTACTGGCCGCATGAATGGCTTCCGCACACACCTCTTTACCGGTACCACTTTCACCGGTAATGAAAATGCTCGCTTTGCTACTCGCGGCGGAATCAATCGTGCGATACACCGCTTGCATTGTTTGGCTACTACCAATAAAACCTTGATAAGTATGATTGTTGTTATCAAGGTCGTTTTTAAGCTTTGATGCTTTACGAATCGCGTTATTGACCGTGACCCGCAGCCGATCGGCTTCACAAGGTTTGATCAAAAAATCTTGCGCACCGTAGCGCATCGCTTCCACAGCGCTGTCAATCGAACCATGCGCGGTCATAAACACGATCGGTACATCAGGGGCTTTTTGCTTAACCGCATGCAACACATCCATGCCAGTCATATCCGGCAGACGTAAATCAAGCAGAATCAAGTCAGGCTCGCGGTGTGCAATGCTCGCAATCGCATCACGCCCAGTTCCCACAATATTGATATCGATATTTAGCGGTGCGAGAAAAGAGCGATACAGCGCCGCAATCGACGCGGTATCTTCGACCATTAATAGATACTTCACCGGCGGCAAAGAGGGGTTGTGTTGCATAGCCTAGCCATTATTGTTTTGCATTTTGCGGTAATATTGCATTTGCGCTTGCATTTTACAAATTTGAATTCATTTCACTCACTGGCTAGGCTAACTGTTGATGATAAATTGTTGACGTAGCTGATGAATCTCATCACGTTTCTGGGCGGCCAGCTCAAATTCCAAATTCTGCGCGTGTTGATACATTGCCGCTTCTAATTGGCTGATCTGTTTATCTAACTGCTGCGGAGTCAATATTTGGTATCCGGCACTCTCTTCCGCCACTTTCGCCAATGGCACCACTTTGCTGTGCTTCGGTTTGCGCGATTTAGCAATATCGCCCAACTCCATAATATCTTTGATATTGCGTTTTAACGGCTGCGGAGTGATCCCGCGCTGCTGATTATACGCTTGCTGCTTAGCTCGGCGGCGCTCGGTTTCATCCATCGCTTTCCCCATCGATTTGGTGATGGTGTCTGCGTACAAAATCGCTTTACCATTGATATTACGCGCCGCGCGGCCAATAGTCTGGATCAGTGAGCGCTCGGAACGTAAAAAGCCCTCTTTATCGGCATCCAAAATCGCCACTAACGCGACTTCTGGCATATCTAAACCTTCACGCAGTAAGTTGATCCCAACCAGCACATCAAATACGCCCAAACGTAAATCACGAATGATTTCAACACGTTCAACCGTATCAATATCAGAATGCAGATAGCGTACTTTCACCCCGTGCTCATGCAGATATTCGGTCAAATCTTCCGCCATCCGCTTGGTCAAGGTGGTGACTAAAATCCGCTCATCATTAGCGGCACGCACGCGAGCCTCGGAGAGCAGATCATCAACCTGAGTGGCCACAGGGCGCACTTCAATCAAGGGATCCAATAAACCGGTAGGACGTACCACTTGATCCACCACTTCACCCGCCGATTTGTTTAACTCATATTCGCCTGGCGTAGCCGAGACAAAAATGGTTTGTGGTGCAAGCGCTTCAAATTCATCAAATTTCAATGGACGATTATCCAGCGCGGAAGGCAGCCGAAAGCCAAATTCGACTAAGGTTTCTTTGCGTGAGCGATCGCCTTTAAACATCGCGCCAATTTGTGGCACGGTGACATGAGATTCATCGATGATCAGCAAGCCATCGTGTGGTAAGTAGTCAAATAGTGTCGGAGGTGGCTCACCTTCGGCACGCCCACTGAGATAACGCGAGTAGTTTTCAATCCCAGAGCAAAAACCCAGTTCATTCATCATTTCAAGATCAAACTGGGTGCGTTGGGCAATCCGCTGCTCTTCCAGCAGTTTATTATTATCCAACAGATACTGACGTCGGCTATGCAGCTCATGTTTAATCTGTTCAATTGCGGCGAGGATCCGCTCACGCGGCGTCACATAGTGGGTTTTCGGGTAAATGGTGTAACGTGGCAAATCACGAGATAGGATCATGCCAGTCAATGGATCAAACAGACTGATGCACTCAATTTCATCGTCAAACATCTCTACCCGCACCGCCTGTTGATCCGATTCGGCAGGGAAAATATCAATCACCTCACCACGAACACGAAATTGGCCACGCTCAAACGCCAGATCATTGCGCGAATATTGTAATTCGGCCAAACGGCGTAGCATGTCGCGCTGATTAATCACATCGCCACGTCGCAAATGCAGCATCATTTTTAAATAAGAATCGGGATCACCCAAACCATAAATGGCCGAGACCGATGCGACGATCACCGCATCTTTGCGCTCCAATAAGGCTTTGGTGGCCGATAAACGCATTTGCTCAATATGCGCATTAATCGAGGCGTCTTTTTCAATGAATGTATCGGTGGTGGGCACATAGGCTTCGGGTTGGTAGTAATCGTAATAGGAGACGAAAAATTCCACCGCATTGTTCGGGAAAAACGCTTTCATTTCGCCATACAGTTGCGCCGCGAGGGTTTTATTCGGCGCGAGCAAAATCGTTGGGCGTTGTAACTGGGCAATCACATTGGCCAAAGTGAAGGTTTTTCCTGAGCCCGTCACACCGAGCAGGGTTTGATGGGCTAATCCCGCTTGCAGACCATTCAACAACTGCTGGATCGCGCTGGGTTGATCACCGGCGGGTTGATAATCGGAAACCAGTTCAAATGCTTTACTCATGCCATCCTCATTACGCTTATCTGCTCGGCGCCATTGTTACTGGATGTACAGCCAGTGATCAAGTACTTCTTCCACCACTTATTCCCAAACCACTTGGCGTTGCAGGTCTATCCATCGCAGTGCGATGTCAGTAAAGTTTACTGCAATTAATCCTAGCGTTATCACTCCAGAGTTGCTAATCTTGCTGCCCCCATTTCGGCTTAACGCCGAACGCGAACATAAAAATAATCCACTAGTTTTCCCCAGATTTTGTTCTGCACGCCTTATCGAGCCGAAAAGGCCAGATTTCATCACTCAGCCACTCAAGAGTGACAAATTTCAAATAAACAATGAAAAATAAAGCGTTAAGCAAAAATAAAACTCCATTCAAAACCAGCGTTATACATCCTCAATACCGGCATTAAAGGTTAATCAAGATCCATTCACATACTTATCCACAAATTTAGTGGATAAGTGAACCCAGCTCAATAGCGGTAAGGGATACACAAAAGTAAACCCTTCACTGCATAAAAATGTGTTTTTTTAATTTGAAATGATTGACACCCATCGGCCCGCTCGCTAACATCCGACACGAAAATTATTCCTCCTTAGTTCAGTCGGTAGAACGGCGGACTGTTAATCCGTATGTCGCAGGTTCAAGCCCCGCAGGAGGAGCCAAATTCCATCAAAAAAGACGTCCTAGGACGTCTTTTTTGTATGTAAATGTCGCCATTTCAAGCAATTTTGCTCTTAATGTTTTTCTGACCGATGCCTATACATAAATGCTTGTTACAGCGGACGACAGCCAGTGTTACCATTCGGTGCGCTTGATGAGACCAGAAACGCTACATTGGCCAACGTAAATTGCAAATCAGCCATTGAATTCCAAACGCCTGAAATATAAGGTGTTCTAAATGCGGCATTTAAATAATCCGCACTAGGAGCTAAATCACTCACTAGAAGTTGACAACGATACCAACCGCCACCGGCAGGAACTTGTCCCTTATCGATTTGATAAAAATTACTATACTGTGGTGTGGCAGACTCAAGCCTGACTTGTATCTCATTAGACTCTCCGTAATTCTTCACCTTCAGATCAATAGTCATGACTCCCGCTGCATATAGTTCAGATAGATCTGTCACTTGACCAGCAGCAGGCTCAAAGAAAATACCGCCATTACCTGAAAATAACACATCAATCACATCTTCGGTTAGTTCTCGCTCTGCACCGAAGGAATCAAATTTATGCTTATCACTCAGATCCGTCGCCAGTGAAAAGTCGCCGGAATAAAATACGGCGAAATCACCATTAGAGAGAGCTGGAGCACTATTGAATGCAGGACTATCTGGACTACCTGGATTAAAGTCAACATTAATATCGCGATCTTTTAAATTACAGCCACTTATTAAACCAATAAAAATCAATGTCACAAGACAATTAACATTATTTGCTTTCATGTTTACTCCTTAATTAAAAAATTGATAAATAAAAATTACATATTAATTTCATGGAATTTTTATTGTGGAATTAATGCATCTATTAGTTCTGAACGCCATTGATTAGAATTAAAATCATAAGCACCAAAATCTGAGCTGTATTCCCAGTAGTGCCAGCTAAAACTCCGTTTTTCTGCTTCTCTGGCAATATAAGCAGTCCATGCTTTTTGATCTTGTGGCTGAGAATATTTGCTATATACACCAAATTCACCAATGTTTATTTCAAATCCTCGTCCAGCCTGTTGATTCCAATCGGTAATAACATTGAGATAATCGGTTAAAACTTTCTGTTCATCTACTGTACCTAACCATCTGGTGCCTATCCAATTTTTTGCATTTTCAACCCAATCTGCACCTTGGTGAGTAAATTGGAACGGTTCATAGAAATGTACCGTTATAATAGTGTTCTGAGCGCTGACACTATCTGGCAAGACCAAATCGTTAAGCTTGGTAGGCCCGCCCCAATCAGCCGTACCAATCATAATTTTTCTTTGCCCTAAAGAATTATGTTGACTACTGGCATTATCCAGCCAAATAAGTTTAGTTAAATCTGCAACAAGAGCATTCCATTCCTTAACTCCGAGATTACCGTGTGGTTCATTGAGAAATTCAAATACTAACTGCTCTTCATCATATTCGCTCAACGGAAATCGCTGTGCGATTTGATTCCAAAATGAGAGTAAACGCTGACGATGTTGATCAAACTCGTTTTTGTTATAAAATAATTCATCAAAATGATGACTATTAATAATTACTTTTAATTGATTTTGAATAGCATAATCGACAACTTGTTGGACTCTAGCCATAAAAACTTCATCAATAACCTTGGGGTCACTTTGGGTATGAGCATTCCAACGTACAGGGATTCGAACACTAGCGAAACCAGCAGATTCAATATTTTCAAAATCAGAAGACTGAATAATAAAATCATTGTTCCACTCACCTTCATAATTAGGTGACTCTAAATAATTACCAAGATTTATTCCACGACCAAGAAAACTGAAGTCTAAACCTTTACTAGAATTCCAATAATACAAATCAGTGTAGTATTGGTCAGATAATTTTGGTCCTTCATTATCTTCCGAGCGACAACCAATATTAAGAAACACCATAAAAAACACTAACAACCAAAATTTAACAAATCTAATTTCTCTCATGATAATAATTCTCACATACTCAATGTGGCATTGTTTTTAATTAATTACAATATAATCAGCATAAATCTATAACTGCATCAAAAGTTAGCATATTGCATTAAGCGGCACTATAATTAGCAATATCGAAGAAAATAAATACATTTCGATTATAATTAACATCAACGGCAATACAGGCCATCGCTAGATATATAACGAAAATTTAAATATTACTTAGAATTTTAAAATTATTTCTTTCCAATGAATAAAACCATCACAATTATGATCATCTTATTACCGACAAATAAAAATACTACACGGTAATAAGATGATAATTTAAATTTAGTTTAGTTTCCCTTCATCTAAAGCAGATGTTAACCAAACCAGAGGTGCATTCCAGTTGATCGTAATCTCATTAAATGACCAGGCATTAATGTTATCACGATAGCAAGTTTGACCCACACACTCACCTTTTAAGGTAGCCGCAACAGGGTCACTGTAACTCACCGAATTGGGACCACCAACCAAAGCACCAGGCGCAGGGGCTGGCGATTTTTCATCAGCGGCATGCGCCCAAAAGCGATGGTGAGGACGCTGAGCAGCATTAGGACCATAGCCAGTAATATATGAAAGGTTCATCGGGTTAGCACCTAGCAAGTAATCCATCGCATTGGCTGCGGCCTTGACATATTTGCTATCACCGGTGAAGTCATGAGCATAAATTAATAAAATACCTCTATTCACAAAGCTAGAGTTCGAGCCCCAAGGATATTCCTCAACGGTATAAGGAATATGGTAGCCTTCGTTCTTTATCTGATTAACAAAACTATCAGCCGTGGCTATGAGATTATTTCTTGCGGTATTAACTAGATCTTCGCCTAGATTATTAGGGACGATAGCTAAGCTCACAGTACCTAACGGTGCGGTGTAACCCCAGAACATTTCATCCTTAGCTTCAATATTACCTTTTGGCGTTTCTAGATAATGAGGTGACTTTTTCAGCACGGTAAGATATTTCGATTCACCAGTTGTGATATACAACTCGCTAGCAGCCCAATAAAACTCATCAGAAAGTTCGAGATCGTCATAAGGACCAGAACCAATAAAATTATCATAAGCAAAAATATTAGAGTGCTGATTTGCGGAGTCCCAAGCTTGTTGTGCGGCATTCAAACAGCGTCTTGAAAAATCCGGGTCGATTTCTTGCCAAATACGTGCACATTGAGCGCCAACAGCCGACAAATTTAAAGTTGCTGCTGTGGTTGGAGAACCGACATAACGTTTCTGAGTGTCCATATGAGGTGGCAGAGGCATTCCTGTCCACTCTTCGTCTGCAACTTTATGGAATGCCATTCCTTTCGCGTTGATCTGGCTTAATTTTAGCGTCTTGGAACCAGATTGATCACCCACTGGCACTGCGACTGGTTTATCGGTCTGGATCTGCATTGCCAGCATAAACTCAACATTCCACCGAGCCTCTGATAACAAAGGATTGACCCCATTGCCTGCCTCTGGAATGTTTACCTTTCCTTGTGCAAATGGAATTGATGCATTGGCAACCCATCGACCTCTTTCGTACAGGTTTAATAGTGTCCAAGTCGAAATTCCGCTGTTAACCGTATATTTACCATGGTCGCCGGCATCATACCAACCACCGGTGACATCTACCGTAAAATCACAGCCTGGCCAACTATTACCCCAACTGTCAGTTTTATCAAAGCAGGTGACCACATCACTCATATGCCCACCAGGACGAGCCAAGTTTTCTCTTTGCACCAATGACTGATCTATCTCAATACCACTGCGATTTTGGTAAAAATAAGACAATGCATCGTATTTCAACTGAGTATAAATATCGCTATTGATCCGAAATGGGAAACTTTGTTCATCACCCACTGTCACTTGCAAACCATCCATTGGCGCTTTGTATTTTGATAAATCAATCCGATGAAGATGTTCACCCGATGCTTTATTCAGACCAAAAACTTCTGTTTTCCCGGAATCTAAGCTGAGATTGCTACTGTTGGTCAACACCCACTTTAGCGGCTTTTTTGATTGATTAGAGACAAAAATTAATTTATCAGACTGAGGAAGATAACCTAATTGGTTAGCACGGACTGAGTTTATTTTTAACTCTTCCTTAAACTTATCACCAACAACCGAAACATTGCTAAAACATACGGTCGCCTTTTTTTGAGCACCCATTTGAAACTGGAATTCAGTTTTAGCATCACTTTCCACTTGGTGATTAAATTTAAATTTATAGCTTTTCTTTGTAGGTGATATTTTAGTCTCATCAACAAAATAATTGGTATATGGAGGTCCTTCATGCTGGATAAGCGTTTTGACCTGAGTGTCAGTAGTTGCATATGCATCAAATGAAAGCTGATAATCAGCATTATTAGATAGACCTATCCCTCCTTGACCTAATATGATATTCCAAGAATTTTCGCCAGGATTTCTAATCTCAACGCACGCTTCGCCGTCAATAACTTTTACATCTGCCCCGGCACTCCACCAACCATCTAAATTGCCGTTAAATTTTCCATTATTGATTTGTTCCTTGGCATATAGAGAACTCGAAGAAAGAATTAGAACTGTTAACAGTGATAGCCTCATCTTGTACATACTTACTCCTAGACATTGAATTTAATACACCACCAAATTAAGTGATATCGATGGTGCATAATTTGATGCCAGTGCACAAAAAAACAGACCTAATTGTATCAATTATTCCGTTCGTGATTTCGCTAACAATTGCTTCTAGGCCAATGAATCTGTTTCAAGAAACATTATCGATAAATAGACTTAGTAGACTGACGAACAATAAGATCTATCGGGGGTAATCTCGCTTCGTGACGCTCACCAGAAAGCAAATTCAACATTGATTTAGCACATAAGGAACCGATTTCTTCAATTGGCTGACGTAAAGTTGTCAAGGCTGGAGTGAAATATTTTGAAATGGGCAGATCATCAAATCCTATTACCGAGACATCTTGAGGGACATTCAGACCATGATCATTCAACGCCTTAATTGCGCCAAAAGCGGTTTGATCATTGGCCGCAAACAGCGCAGAGAAATGAACTTTAGATTCGATTAATTCAACGGTTTTTTGGTATCCAGTTTCAATACTAAAATCACCTTGCTTAATTAGCTTAGGATTGGGTTTGATATTTAATTCCTGTAATGCTTTTTTATAGCCTTTAAAACGTGCTCGAGAATCAGGCTGACTATCTAAACCTCGAATATGCGCAATGTTCATATGACCCAATTGTAATAAATGCAAAGTCGCCATATAGCCACCGAGCACATTATCCATGTTTAGTGTGCGAATATTTTCCCCTTCGATGTCATATCCGACCGCTACGACTGGAATCGACTCGGAGGTTTTTAAAATTAATTGGTCACTTAAGCAGCCGGTGATCAAAATTATGCCATCAACCGCACATTTGACTAAATACTCCAGTGCATGCATACCCATTTTATTCTGCCAATGGCCACTGGCGAGCACTAAAGAATACCCCTGCTTCATAAGGACTCTTTCCATGTCATTGAGAATACTACTGGTGTACGGACTATCAGGATGCTGGACTAAGACGCCAATTTTCATTGAGCGACAACTTTTATCTTGTTGAGTTTGGAAATTCGGTTTGTAACCGAGTGTGGTGATGGCTTGTTCGATTTTATAGCTCTTATCTTCCGAGACATAAGTGGTTCGATTTAAAAATCGCGAAACTGAGCTTGGCGATACCCCTGCTAATTTAGCCACGTCATACACGGTTGGCTCTTTTTTCTTTTTATTGGCCATGGCGTTATTCTCCTTTTTATGCATAGTTTCATTAGAATAATCGAATATAGCGTGGGATTAATTATCATACTTAATCCCACGTTTCTAGCCTTTAACCAACTAACAAATTGATTGATAAAGATAAGCAAAAATCATCCCGGGTCGGAAATAGCGTCCAGCCGTGTATTTTAAACCGGTACTGAGCAGCCAAGTGTACAGTTCACCATCACTGACATTTGAGGGTAATTCAGACAGACTCAACTTGAACAGGTCAACACTCTGAGTTAACGCAGGATTAACTCGGCCATCAGTAAGTAAATGTCCCTCGCTCTTTAACTGTGCTAACAACTTCGTCGCCACTTCACCGCTTACGTTAAAGCGTTGTTCGATGTCCTTACCGCTGATGGTGACTGAGCAATTAAACCCTTCTGGTGCCGCAAAAGGAATTTTCGCCATATGGTAAAGTGCCTGATACACCGTATCCATCAGATCTTCGGCTTGTGCTTGTTTACCAGCAAGACGTAAGGCGGTTGCCACGCTAAACTGAACTCCAATCCACACATCTTGTGCCTGAAACGCGTCATGCGGTTGACCATTAGCCAGAGTCATATTGGCGACACCCAATGTCGGGCTATTAGTGATAAAGTTTGTTTGATAGATGTAATCTAAGGTGCGCTCAATGCGAGAGGAATCAAATAAACCCGGTAAATCAACCAGTTTTAAATAACTATCAGCTAACAAAGCATCGCCAAAACTGTTATCAGAATCTGTTTCTAATTGGGCGAATTCGGCGGTAAATGCCAGTGGTGCTAAATCCATCAAACGCTGCTTCTTGGCTAGGCGCTGTTCACGCTTACTGAATTCCCCGGTTAATTGGTAAGCATCTAAATAAGCATTCACTAGGGGAGCATCATGCAGCGGATTTCCGGTCAAGCTCAATCCAAGTGCTTCGAGCGCCTCGAAATGGCTGCCAGTCAGATGCTTGGCTTGTAGCGGGGTAATAAAAAAGTGGTAATAACCTTTTTGCTCATCCCACAAACCACGCTCTAGCGTTTCAAGGGCCTGCTTCGCCCTTTGTGTATAATCTTGTGCCAATTCGCTTTCACCAACCAATACTGCCAGTTCACTCGCAGCACGTAATCCGGCAACCCATAAACTAGCACAATAGATTGAAACACCATGTGAAGCCAAATTATCAAACGTGTCGTCGGTACCTCGAGTCAAAGGCAGGACATCTCCCGGTTCAATTAGTTGGATAAGATAATCCATACTCGCCTGAACAGAAGGCCAGCAAGTTTCGACGATGTCACGGTCTGCTGTTTTTTGCCAATGTCGATACACCATTAAAATAAATTTAGGGGCCAGATCTTTCCATTGTTTAACGTTATGCCAACTGTAAGCGTCTGGCTCAATATCAAATGGACTGCCCAGATCGTGAATCACTGCACCTCGTTCAGCTCGAGTTCCTTGGTATTTTTCATCCACCAATTCTGCATAGGGCTTATCTTCATATTCCCAATAGCGACGCAGCCTATCATTACTATTCAAAATAGCTTTTGCAAAGTGCTTCATCACACAGCCATCCAGCTCTGGCAGCAGATAGAGCAATGAAAATGAACCATAGAAATATACATCTAATGAGTTAAAGAATGGGTAATCGACACACTCTTTCACCAACAAGATATTCTCTTTATCCCACACGGTAGACTCGGCTAAAAACGATAAACAGTTCATCGCCATGGTCGCATAACGCCGTGCACTGTCACGATCAACAAAATTTTGCTCTGCTTGAGCCAAAAAGTTTGATTGCTCAGCAATAATGCTTCGTTCAATCTGATCAAGTTTGGGTAACGTATATTCAAGTATCGATTGCGCTCGCAGATCCGATGAGAAGTAGCGGACATAGGCCTTTTCACTTTCCCAACCATCTAACAAAATTTTGCTGTGTTCCATCACTTGCGCAAAGCGAAGCGCAATCGTCTCTCCCGGCTCAAGCGTCACTTGCACACACACTAAAGCGCTTAATGACTCTCGACCACTGTATGTTCCACGATCAAAATGTTGATTGGTTCGTCCCGTATTTAATGCTCGCTCCACTTGCTGCTCAGTTTTACTGCTGTATAACTGTGGTTTAACCGTGACGGTGATCTTGCCGGCAGCTGCCGAATGCTGAGTATGCACGCCATACACCACCTCCCCTGAGATATCAGCGGCATAAGGTGAATGGGATGTCATACTCACGCCTTGAAACGTGTAGTTATCACCGGTGAACGTCACAGGTTGATGCTGCTGACCAATGGTATTTTGCACCAAATGACAACAGGAATCTTGTACCCCCTCGCGCGCTTTTTTATAGGTAGACCCAAGTAAATTACGCAGAGGCTGAACCAAGGTAACCAGTTGAATTCGATCACTGCGGTTACTGATCTCAAATTGGTTCCAGTGCATAGGTAAGCTGCAGAGAGTTTGGTCATCTTTCACCATTGGAGAAACAACCTGACGCGTCAGCGTGATAGCCCCAAGCCCTTGATACTCATATTCTGCGATTGGATATAGTGCACGGTAGTCGATTTGGCTTGCTTCAATTGATGCAATACTGGTCTTCTGATTGGCCGTCAATGACCAGGCACGCGCAGAACCATTGATGAGTAAACCATTAAAGAAATCAAGCGCGACCAGTAGCTGCGTTTTCAGACTGAAGGGATCATTGGCAATCGCTTGCTGAGTCTGGTTGGAAAATTCAATATGCCAACGTACAAAATTAGCTTGGTTAGTGGTATAAAATAACCCTGATTTTAAACAATTTTTTATTCCATCAAGAATATTAAGTTTATCGTCACACGATTCAATAACAAATGAAAAATCTGCCGGATAAAATCTTAAGAACAGTAATAATTCATCAAGGTTCGGAATCGCTAAATTATCTAGACTGTGCTCATCCATCACCGAACAATAAAAATCATTAAAATGAATATTTTCATGTTCGCAATCAATAAACACACCGGGAATAAAACTAAAGTTAGGAGTATTACCTTGCGGTGTTAAGGTAAAGGTTGAGCCTATCCCACCAACCGCCATGCCAGTATTGGCAGGAGTTGTGGAGATAGGCGTATACCAAGGCTGAAGAAACTCGACGGCATTACCTTGGCTACATAACTGCCCTGCTGGCCCTAAGTATGATGTATATGGAATTTTATTTATCATGATTTCAAATCCAACATTGAATATTTAAATTCATCCTTTAATATATAAAAAAAGGAGTGAATCTATGTTTAAATTAATTAAAAATAATTTTGGTAAATTCAAAGCAACAACCATATTGAATTCTGAACGAGGAATTCAAGTTGATATTATCCATGACTTCGGAGCGATAATTAATCAATATAGAATTAATCACAGTCCATTTTCATTTATTGTCGGATACCAAGACAGCCATGATCTAATTCAATCTCATCCGTTCTTCTCGCGCAGCGCAAAACTATTTCCTTTTCCCAATCGCCTAAAAGATGGTCATTACCGCTATAGACAACAAGACTACCAACTGACTGCCAACTTCCCATGGTCTGAGCACGCCGTGCACGGTTTACTGTATAACCAACCATTTCAACCAATTGCACATAAAACTACCCAAGAATACGCTCAAGCTACATTTCGTTTTGAAACCAATAAATTAGTTGATGGATATCCCTTTGCATTTCGGCTTGATGTTCAATACCACATCAATCATCAGGGCCGATTAAGCTGTACCACCACGATTACCAACCTAAGCACTGAACCTTTCCCGTTTGGGGATGCTTGGCACCCTTACTTCTCACTGGGTTGTGATCTCGACCAATGCCAGCTCATGATCGATCCACAGGCTGAAGTTCAACACCAAAACGACTTACCAACCGGCACCTTGCTCCCTAACGAGCAGTTTTTAATCCCAACCTCATTAGAAGGGATAAGTCTTAACCATTGTTACCAATTCAGCTCAGCATCAGCACAATCGATTAGACTGACTCGCAATGATCAACAAGCTGCATTGTCTTTCGAGCAAGGTAGCGGCTACTCCTTCGTACAACTCTACACTCCACCATCAGAAGCCAGTATTGCCATTGAGCCAATGACTTGTCCTGCTGAT
The DNA here is from genome assembly GCF_029635775.1 of Vibrio misgurnus. Lineage (NCBI taxonomy): Bacteria > Pseudomonadati > Pseudomonadota > Gammaproteobacteria > Vibrionales > Vibrionaceae > Vibrio > Vibrio misgurnus. The sequence continues at coordinate 1,678,635 of NZ_CP113241.1, forward strand.
GCGTTTAATAATCATATTGGTTTGCTCGAGTTGGCTCCCACGCAAAGCGTGCAATTAAATTGGCACTGCCAAGCTCAATGGGGCTAATCAGTTAAAGGGGAGCCAGAGCGCTCCCCACACCATTAGCCTAATCGCACCTCAATTTGATGCTCTCCCTGAGTAAACACTGGGACTTTATTCCCCGTAATACGCTCACCGTTGACCCGCAACTCAGCCACCCCTTTACTCACTTTGTTAGGGTTGGTGACATGAATATGGTAGGTCGCTCCACGGAACTGGCGTTTTACACGAAACTCTGGCCAAGCGGATGGAATACAAGGATCCACAATTAAGCCGTCAATTTCTGGTCGAACCCCCAGAATCCATTGGGTACCGGCAATGTAGGTCCAGGACGAGGTTCCAGATAACCAAGCATTGCGGCCAAGCCCAAATTGCGGATGCTCATCACCAAGAATATTTTGTGGATAGCAGTAGGGCTCTGACTCAAAGGTATCGAGTACCTCATTTTTCGATGCAGGGTTGATTTGACGGTAATACTGGTAAGCGCGATCACCATGGCCCATTTTGGCTTCCGCAATCATCACCCAAGGGTTAGCGTGCAAGAAAATGCCACCATTTTCTTTGGCACCCGGTGGGTAAGTCGATACCCCGCCAAGGTTGGGGTTAAAGCCATTGTAACCTGGCGTCGAAAGCTTGATCCCATTGGCGGTATTGAGTTTTTGATAGACAGACTCTAGCGCTTGGCTGGCTCGCTCTTGCTCGGCAAACCCAGCAATCACCGGCCAGCTTTGACCATTGGTATAAATTTGGCCTTGTTCGTTGGTGTGTGAGCCAACTGGCTGACCTTGTTCATCAAAATAGCGCACAAACCACTCACCATCCCAACCACATTGGTTAACAATCGCTTTCATTTGCTGGTATTGAGCCTGATACTGCTGCGCGCGTGCCTCTTCACCACGCAAATGACATAAATCCATCATATCGAGCAGAGCTTTACCGTACATGCTCGCCACCATTAGCGACTCCGCACCCGTGGGTAGATTGACCGTATCATTCCAATCAGCAAAGCCCAACAGCGGCAAACCATGTTGGCCGGTATTGCTACGTGTAAATTCAATCGCACGGCACAAGTGATCCCACACACTTGCCGATTCTAGCGCTTTACCTTGTTTATCTTTTTGATAAAACGGGATGAGCTTATCGAGAAACGCAGCATTACCGGTTTCTTTCACATATTGGGTCACCGCGTAAACAATCCATAAATGATCATCACCGTAGTAATCAGGCCGATCTGCTTCTTCACGGGAATCCCCCGCATTGGCTTCCATCGTGGATGGGAAGAACTGATGCATAGCGGAACCATCGATGTTTTGTACCGACAGTAAACGCTCAATAAATGCACGTGCCTCTTCTGGCATGTGAGTGATCACGCCAAGCGTATCTTGGGAAGAGTCTCTAAAACCAATACCTCGTGCCCCATAACCAAGCTGATACAACGACAAATAACGTGACCAGTTTTTTGTCGTGTGACATTGGCGTGGGTTGTGAATATTAAGCATCGAGTTCATGGCCGGATCTGGGGTTTCAACTTGAATCGCCGCCAGATACTGGTCCCAGTGCTCAGCGAGATCAGCAAACGCTTGATCGACTTGTTGATGATCTCGATACCGAGCAAGCAAAGTTTCTGCCTGCTTTAAACTTGGCATTTGCGTTAATTGCACCACTGTGCGTTCTGATTGCTGAGGAGCCAACCAGCCTAAACGCAAATTTAACGCACCGATATTGTCGCCGCGTAAACACTCACTATTGCCAAGCTCTGCCGTAAATAGTTTCTCAGGTGCAGCCCAACTGCCATAACCCATATTGCCAAGAAACTTCTGACGATCACCATCAAAAGATGTCGCAGGGCGATCCGCAGTCATTAAATTTACCGCATAGTCACGCTTCATAAAGGCATACTGCTCAAGCACAGTATGGCCAGAAGCTTGTTGGTGAGACTTCAGTGTCATGGTTTGCGGTACCCAATCGGCATTCACCAATTGTTTTAATGCATCAAAATGAGTGAATTCAAAAACTGGCACGACATCGACATGCAGCTCTTCATCACTTAAGTTGGTCACCTTAATGTCTTCCAGCAACACCGGTGCATCTTTCGGCACAAACAGCGTCACCTCACAACGAACCCCATAGCCCTCTGCCACAATTTTGGTGTAAGAAAGGCCTGTATGATTCTCAAACTTATCGAGCGGTTTTAAAGTTGGGGTATAAAAAGGTGAAAAGACTTCTACTTGGCCTGCACGATTGGTCACTTTCAGATAAACCGTTGAACCTTTAAAATCTGAATTAGGTAATTGCGCAATATATTTGGTAATACGGTTTAATGCCGGATCACCTTTACACAACACCACACCACCATTGCTATCAACTAGACCGCCGAACTCGAGCGTACCGACATAGTTACACCACTTTATTGGTGTACATGGCGTGGTGGCGATATATTCTTTAGTACTATCGTCAAAATATCCGAATTTCATATCACTATCCTTAGCTCCCATCAATTGGGAGCTAACTATTAATTGGTATTATGGGTTTGAAATAAATGACTAGTGCGCCAATGATTTTTCACTGAATGCATCAAATAGATGAATGGCATCGAGATCTAAATACAGCGTGAGTGATTGGCTGTGCACTTCGGCGGCTTGAGTCTCTACCGTCAAGGGTTGCCCACCAACTTCAGTACGAAGCAGAATACTCGCTCCAAGTAACTCTTTGTCTTTAATTGTGACAGGAATTGGCAATACACGGTCGTGCTCCACTTGCTCGGCACGCAAGTGAATATCGGTTGGGCGAATACCAAAATGCAGGGCAAGATTTTTTGACGCATGAGCTTTAAAACGCTCAGGTAATGGAATTTTCACATCTCCGAGCATAATGAAAAACTCATTTTGATTATTGATCAACTTGGCATCTAACATGTTCATCGATGGGTTACCGATAAACTGCGCGACAAATTTGTTGGCTGGTCGTTTAAAAACTTCGGTTGGAGTACCAACTTGTGACACGTAGCCATCTTTTAAGATCACAATCCGATCAGCGAGTGTCATAGCTTCAATCTGATCATGGGTGACATAAATGGTGGTGGTCTTCAACTCACGGTGCAACTGTTTAATCTCTTCACGCATCACACCACGTAGCTTGGCATCAAGATTCGATAATGGCTCATCAAATAAAAACACTTTGGGAGTTCGAACCATTGCGCGTCCCATCGCCACACGCTGACGCTGTCCACCAGAAAGTTCCTTCGGCTTACGATCAAGCAGTGGCTCTAGCTCAAGCATTTTGGCCGCTTTACGCACTTCTACATCAATCTCAGCTTTTTTCATGCCCTTCAATTTGAGAGCAAAAGCAATGTTTTCATACACCGTCATATGGGGATACAACGCATAGCTTTGAAACACCATTGCCAAGTCACGATCTTTAGCGTCAATCTTGTTCATCAACTTACCATCAACATAGATTTCGCCCGACGAAATGTCTTCAAGTCCAGCTAACATACGCAAAGTCGTCGATTTTCCACAGCCAGAAGGACCAAGAAAAACTACAAATTCACCATCATTGACTGTGAAGTCAAAATGCTTAACCACATCGACATTACCAAATGACTTTTTAATATTACAAAATTCGACTTTAGCCATTACTTATTCTCCTCGGCACGCTCTAGCAACATATTGCGGTATGCAATAGCGCTCTGCTTCAATGTTCTTTGCTGTGTACTGTAATCAACATGGACAATTCCAAAGCGTTGCTTATAGCCAAATGCCCATTCAAAGTTGTCCATTAAACTCCATGCAAAGTAACCATCTACATGCACACCTGCTTTAATCGCCTTGTCCAATGCATCCAAATGAGACTGGAAGTAAGCTACTCGCTGGCTATCATTCACCGCTCCATCACAGAGCTGGTCATTACACGCCGCACCATTTTCGGTAATATAAATCGGGGGTAAATTGTCGTAGCGCTGTTTAAAACGCAGCAGAAGATCGGTCAATCCTTGAGGGTAAACCTCCCAACCAATGTAGGTATATTCCGCGCCTTCAGGTTTGATCTGCTCAATGTCACCATGTTGGTTGTAATGAGCTACCCCTCGGCTGTAATAGTTGATACCAATGTAATCAACGCTAGCACTGATAATTTCGAGATCGCCTTGAAGTACCATTGGCATGTTCTGCGCATGGCGCTCTGTAACCAGAGCTGGATATTCACCTTTGAGTACAGGATCGACAAACCAATGGTAGTTTTCTGCATCACAGTAATCGGCAGCGCTTTGATCTTTCTCGGTCAATGGGTAACTAGGCGAAGCATTAAACACGATGCCATGTAATGACTTCGGTGCATTGGCACGCAGAATGGGCATCGCCAAACCATGGCCCAGTAATAAGTGATGAGCCGCTAAAAACCCTTCTTTTTCACCTTCAATACCCGGAGCGTGGATTCCCCAGCGATAACCAAGGAATGCTGCGACAAAAGGCTCATTAAGCGTGGTATAAACATCAATTTTGTTACCAAAATGGCTACTGACCACTTGTGCATACTCAGCAAACTTGTAAGCAGTTTCACGGTTAAGCCAACCACCTTTGTCTTCCAAATATTGTGGAAGGTCCCAATGATAAAGCGTCACATAAACTTTCAAACCTCGCGCATGGCACTCATCAATGATCTGCTCATAAAATGCTAGCCCCTCCGGGTTAACCACACCATCTTGCGGCAAAATACGTGGCCATGCGATCGATAAACGGTAGGCATCGACCCCGAGATCAGCAATCATAGCAATATCCTGCAACCATCGATGGTAATGATCGCAGGCGATTGCACCTGAATCACCGTTATCAACCTTGCCAGGCAATTTACAAAACGTGTCCCAAATCGAAGCTGAACGGCCACCTGCATTTATGCCACCTTCAATTTGATAAGATGAGGTCGCCACACCAAACACAAAATCTTTACTGAGTAACTTCGAATCACTCGGAAATGTATATTTATCCATTTTTATACCTTTCTAACCTTTTACTGCACCTGAGGTTAAACCACTGATCATCTGTTTAGATGCAAAGAGATAGGTCACAACCAGCGGTAAAATTGAAATTGTGGTTCCCAACATCACTGCTCCCCATGGTGTATTGGGAATTCCTTGCACACTACGCAGAGCCTGGGTAATCACATAGTTTTCTGGAGTCATCAGCACCACAAGAGGTTGCATAAACATATTCCAGAAAAAGACAAACTGGACGATAGCCAAAGTAGCCAGGGCGGGTTTCATCAACGGTAATACCACACTCCAATACGTTCTAAATTCACCGGCACCATCGAGTTTAGCCGCTTCAAGCAACTCTCTAGGAATGGAAGCAACTACATGCTGACGCATCAGAAAAATCCCAAATGGCGTAGTGGTAAATGGCAGCCATACCGCAACGTGACTATCGAGTAAGCCTAAAAATTTCACGATCATGAAATAAGGGATAAGACTTAACACTGATGGGATCATCATTGACCCAACTAACATGCCAAACAAAATGCTTTTACCGCGAAATTTGAACACCGCAAATGCATAGCCACCCATGCTACAAAACAGCAGCGAAATAGACGTGCCTAAAAACGCAATATAAATCGAGTTAAACATCGCCTGCCAAAACGGCATAATTTCCTGCAATTTGGCATAGTTGATGGCTAAGCTGTCACCGATCGCAAAACTGATTCCTGTACTAAATATTTCCGTACGATCACGGGTTGATAACAAGGCGGACCAAATGAATGGGAATACAGTGACAATCGCAGAGATAATCAAAACAAAGCCAAGAACAACCATTAAAACCTTAGTCAGATTTTTAATTGCTCTATCGCTAGGCTTGATCGAAATCCATAACGACGAGTTTGATACAATTGAATGAGTCGCCATGTTATTGCTCCCCTAAACCTTTTTTACCGAAGAAGAAAAATTGAACCATGGTGCACATTGCGATTAAGGCAAACAGTAACCAAGAGATAGCCGAGGCGGTTCCCATTTCGAGCCATTCCCAGCCCACTTTGTAAAGGTACATTGAGATGGTCAAACCAGCTTGACCGGTACCACCGCCTCCACGAGTCAACACAAATGGCTCTTCAAACAATTGCAAGTTGCCAATAATGGTCATCGTTACTGCAAAGAAGACAAATGGGCGGATCATCGGCAGTGAAATATTCCAGAAGCGGCGGAAGGCATTGGCACCATCCATGCGTGCCGCTTCCAAAATATCTTTAGGAATGGTCATTAGCCCGGTGGTATACAACACAATGTTAAAACCGGTGTACTTCCAAAACACCATGATCGCGATGGATGGTTTAATCAAAGTTGCATCATCTAGCCAACGGATAGGTTGATATTGATTTACCCACGCAAATGCCCAGCCAAATAATGAACTATCAGCTAAGGCCATCAAGGTTTGGTTGATGATGCCGGTACTGGGTGAGTACATGTTGAAAAAGATCAGAGATGCAGCGACCGTCGAAGTAATATACGGTAGAAAATAGGCTGAAGTTAACCAATGACGGATCCGGTCTCCCATTGACACTAAAATATATGCTACGGGAATGGCAATTAAATGCTGAGCTAAACCTGAAGTAATTGCCAGCCAAAAGGTATTTTGTAATGAACGCCACAACCATGGATCAGTCAATGCAATATGATAGTTTTCAAGTCCTACATATTCCATTGCCCCAATCCCCTCGACGGGATTCCATGAATGAAATGATAAAAAAACCGAAAAAAGTAATGGAAATATTCCAAATACAGAAAAGATAATTAAAAACGGTAGCAGAAACGAATACGGTGTAAGCGCTTTCAAATTTAGACGAGAAAAAAAACTTCCCGTGTTTAATGTTTGTGCTGAGTCAGATAATAATCGGCTCATAATAACAACCCCTTACCTAAGGAGGCGTATCAACGCCTCCCAAATTTAAATCCAGTTTGGCTTACAGATTGCGAGTACGGCGCTTGATCAAGCGGTCAGCTTCTTCAAGCGCAGTCTTAATATCTTTACCTTCATCCAACACTTCCATCAGCGCATTTTCCAACACGATAGAACGCGCCACATGGTCACCTTTAGCAGGCGCAACAGGCTTGATATTTTTGGCCACTTCAGCAAACAGCAACCGTGCTTTTTGGCCACCTAGGAAGGCCATCTCTTGTGAAAATAGCGCGTCATCGTAAGTGGTCACATTGGCTGGGAACGCAGCGATAGTTTCAAAATGCTTAAGCTGTACATCACGACGAGTGGTCATATATTCAATCAGCTTCCATGCATCATCTTGCTTGGCAGATTGGGTTGGAATAGAAAGGAAAGATCCGCCCCAGCTACCATAAATACCATCAGGTAAGTGTGAAACACCCCATTTACCTGCTGTATCTGGCGCAATCCAGTTGTTCAAGTGACCAAGCAACCAAGCGCCCGATAGCTGTGTAGCAAAGGTGCCCTTACGAAAACCTTCATACCATTCGTTAGACCAAGCTAAGATTTTGCCATCTAAGCCTTTATCACGAATTTTCTTAGCAACTTCAAATGCATGCACAAAGCGCTCAGAGGTCACAACTGGGTTGCCATCTTTATCAAAATACAAGCCTTCACCTTCAGGGACTGTGGTGAAAATGATGGCTTGCGCTACATCTGCAGCAGAAGCAATCAATTGGATATTTTTCGCTTTAAGCTTTTCACCGGCTTGAATGTAAGAGTCCCAGTCTTTTATCGCTTCATTAACGTCAATCCCGACACTTTCAAAGATATCGGTGCGGTAATACATCACGCCTGGACCAAGATCGACCGGAATACCATAAACATTGCCATCAGGGCCCTTACCTTGTGCCCAAGCATACGGTGCAAAACGGTCTGCATATTTATCAGCACCATATTTTTCTGACAAATTAACTAAGCCACCAGACACCACAAACGGGCCAATTTTTTCTACATCAACCACAATCACATCACCAGCACCGGAGCCGGTTGCAAGGTTGGTGGTTAATTTCGTGTGATGGTCACCATGGTTATTCATCAGATAGTCAACCTTGATACCCGTCTCTTTCTCAAAGTCTGGTAACAGGGCTTTCAAACTGCTATCAAAATCGGGAAAACCATCAAAACGGATCTGGCTATTTGCTGCAGTTGCTGGTGCAGCAAGTCCGAGCGAAATCGCACTCAGCAGTGCTAATGTCTTAAATTTCATCCTTTATCCTTAATGTAGTTAGGGTACTTGTTATATCCATGACTGAATCTCGCACTACTAACGCAGGGTTGAGTTTGAAATTCACATCTTGCTTATTTTTGTTTAGCTTCTGTAAAGTGAGCTGAACGGCCTCAAGGCTCATTTTTTCAATTGGAAAATTAATCGTGGTTAAAGAAGGGGTTAGATAACGAGCAAAAATGTTATCGTCAAAACCGACGAGTGATACATCTTTCGGAATCGAATAGCCAGCCTCGCGTAACACTTCAAACGCACCAAAAGCCATGTGATCATTGCAGGCAAAAATAGCCGTAAATCGACAATCTCTTCTGAGTAGTTTGCGAGTAGCAATAGCGCCAGTCTCTTCAGTAAAACCGGCCTCAGAAACTAGTGCTTCATTGTAGCCCACCCCCGCTTGTTCCAAAGCTTTGCGATAACCCTGCAAGCGTTCTCTAGCATCAGATTTTTCCAACGGCCCAGTAATACATGCAATTTCAGTGTGGCCATGTTGCAACAGATATTGTGTCGCGAGTTTGCCCCCCAACTCGTTATCAATATCAATGCAACTGCGGTGCATCTCTGGAATAAAACGATTCACCAGCACTACCGGCACGCCCTGCTCTTCCAAGGCGATCAAGTAATCATCACTCAAATGTTGAACATGGAGGATCAATGCATCGACTCGGCGTCCTAAAAGAAACTCAATCGATTCACGTTGCTCCCGCTCATTATTGGAGCCAGCCGTTACCACTGCGTGGTAACCAAAGCGACGTAGATTCCCTTCTAAACAATGGAGAATGCCTGAATAAAAAGGTCCGCCAAGCTCTGGAACCACAATACCCACGCTGCCAGTACGGCTTGATGCCAAAGCTTGAGCGATCGAATTAGGACGATAGCCCAACTCTTTAATCGCTTTTTCTACTTTAAGCTTCTTATCGTGACTGACCCGACTAGTACCATTGATCACTCTTGATACTGTTGCCTGAGATACCCCCGCATGCTCAGAAACGTGTTTAATTGTTGCCACCGATACCTCAATACTGCTGCTATGGTTGAAAACGCTTACAAGGTAGGCACAGTATTCCGAATATAGAGTGTGGAATGAGTGAGTGTAGTCACACTAATTTTTAAGAAAAAAACGCTCTTTAATAAAGATTGAGAGCCACTACAATTCCTAATTGCTCCATGAAACAGTTTCATGAAATACATTAAACCCCTATCGGACACATAAATTTTACCCACCATTAAGGTGGGCAAATATAATGTAACAGTTTGAAAATTAATTAAAAATCAAACGGCACTATTATTTTGTTGCAAAATAAAACTATCGGTAAGTTCAAATTGGATTTCAGCAAGCTGCTCTAATTTTTCACCATGCAGAGCCACTTGTGAGGCACGCTGTAAATTTTGCTCAGATAACATATGAATATGGTTTATATTCTTACTGACTTCACCGGCAACAGATTGATGCATGATCGTAGCCTCGGCAATCTGATGGCTGCGTTCTGAAACTTGGTTGAGCAACTGATGCAAGCTGACAAATCGCCCATTGACTTGCTTGGCTTGCTGCATGCTTTGTGTCATTCCTGATAAACAATTAGAAATCTGCTTGGCAGCCAGATCTGTTTTGAGTTGCAAGCGCTCAATTTTGCTCTGAATTTCCTGAGCACTGTGGGTGGTTTGCGCTGCAAGGTTACGCACTTCATCGGCTACTACCGAAAATCCTCGCCCATGCTCTCCAGCACGAGCCGATTCAATCGCAGCATTCAATGCTAGTAGATTGGTCTGCTCTGAGATGCCCGCAATCGTGTCAAGGATCGATGCGATACTAACGCTTTCCTGCCCGAGCTCCTGATTAGTCTGTGTCACTTGATTGAGCTCCAACGAGAGTTGCTCTAACATCACGACATTGGCCGTCATGTCGGTCTGAGCCTTATCTGAGTGCTCCACAGATTGTGTCACAAGGTTCAGTGTATGCTCGGTAGACTGAGCAATCTCACGCACTGAAGATTCAATTTCTTCCATTGCAGAGGACAATGAAACCGTTTGTGAAGTTTGTTCATCAATTGCCCTATTGAGTTCAGTGCTAATTGTCTGATTAGTTAATGAGGCATGGTTAAGCTCTGCACTCGAGTGACGAATACGTTCAATGATGACGGAAAGATGGCGAACGACTAAATTGACCTTTTCAGCCACCTGCCCAAATTCATTGTTGGCCAAATATTCAACTTCGGAAGTCAAATCTTTAGCAGCAATTTTATTTAACGAATTGAGTAATAATTGGGTAGCTTTGCGCACCATATGAGTAAAACTCAACACCATACTCGCCGTAACCAAAATAGAGGCTAATGAAATGGCTATAAATAGAGTTCTGGTTTCATTCGAGGCTTGCCTCGCTTGGTTATACAGCTGATTAGAGATTTGGTTAGCATAGCGAGAAAGGCGATCAACATTAGCCAGCTGAACATCGATTTTTTGCTCTAATAAATCACGTAACTCAACAAGACTCTGTGCTCGTTCAACCACGTCAATATGCATCTTCACCGCCCCTGATGCTGCAAATGCATGTTGCTTGAGTGAGGCTATCTGAGCTTCAAGCGATGCATACAGTGCCGGGTTGTCTTTAATAAATAATTGCTCACTCTCCTCAAGATAACGTTGACGATTGGTTAACTGGCGAGCCACCGAACGAAGCTCGATCATATCCTGCTGCCTAAACACCGCCTCCGCTTCGTGCTTCAATAAACTAAGTTGGCTGGCCAATCCATCTAACGTTTTTAAGGCCACTTCAGATTCTGTACGACTACGATTTCGCTGTAGTGTATTAGCCAACTGGCTATTTAAGGACTGAAACTGCGACTGTAGAAGATAGCTTTGATCTAAGTGATCTAAATATACTGTGTGAGCATCAATCACCGATGTGATCAAGCCTAATGTCTGTTCACCTTGCATAGTGATGGGATCGACATAATCAAGCAAGTCTGGGCGCAGATCGCTCTGAGTAACAAACCAAACCAACTGATCATTATATGTATCGATATGGGTGTTAATGATCTGGCGTAAAGATGGCAATTCATCTAAATATTGTGCAGCCAAATATGGGGTAAGGCTGCGGTTAATATTTAGAAAATCAATAGTTAACTGAGCTGAACGTAGCATCAGCGGCGTCGCATTTTGGGTAATCGATTCCATCTTAGCCGTAACACTCTGGTTACTACTGATCGAAAGCCATGCACATCCCAACATAATGACAATTAAACACACACAACCAAAATAAAGACGAGAAACTAACGTTTGAAAGGGCATCGTCCAACGACTCATAAACAATTCGCCTTATATCGCTCTTAGAAAGAGAAAAAAGGGCACATAAGTGCCCAACTTGGGAGTTAATTTGATAAATAAACCTGGCCCAGAATTCTCTACCTTTGGGCCAGTAATGGACACTATGAACGATGAGTAACTTACCACCACGCTTCAAACATTGCGCCAACCGCAAGCGTATCGGCAGTGGTTGAGTTAGATGCACCTGCAGCGGTGGTTTCAACATCACCCACAGTGGTATAGAAGCGTAGCATTGGGCGACTACCCGGTAGACCGCCTAGTGAAACGTTTTGTGATAGGGTTACTTTCCAACCGTTAACCTCTTTACCGCTTTGCCAATCTTCAATACCATAACCGGCTTCGAGCCAAGTGGAGTGCACTTCATTCCATTGATATTGAGGGCGCACAATACCGGCATATTCGCTCACTTTACCATCAGCTGCATCTGCACTTGAGATTTCTTTGTAAGAGACTAAGTAATCGATAATAAATTGCTCAGATGCTTGGAAATTACCATCTAAACTTAGGTAGACAACTTGCTTGTCACCTGCCAAGTCAAAAGCTGAGTTATCCGCCCCGTCAGCGTACTTCATCACCAATTTATTTGAACTACCCAAGCCTAATACCGCGCCCACTTGCCATGAAGTTTCATCTTCTTTGTCAACACCCGCTTCTTTAGAAGCAAAACCGTAGTTGGCATATAGGTCAAGATTACCAATACCCACATTAATACCATGTAGTTTTGATGTGATAGCATAAATGCCGGTATCGTTATTTAAGCTTCCACCCTCAGCATCGACCTTACCCACAAAACCCATATCGAGTTTCGCGACACCAAGATTTAAGTTATTAAAACCCGCCCCCTGACCATCGTGGGTCATCATGAAATAGTCATTCAATGATTGTGAGACACGCCCATGAAAATCACGTCCTGCCCACATATACAACTCAGGCTGACTTTCAAAAACATTAGTTACCCCAGCGTACATTTTTTTCAAGCTCACACCGCCATCAGAGTCCCAATCACGATGAGCCCACTCATCAATCATTAACACTAGATCCCACTTGGGACCGTTATTCGTTTGGATAGACTTACCAAACTGAAACTCACCACCGTTGCCTTCATTACCCAATCGACCTACAGAGCGACCAGTACTACCAACGTTGACATAGCGACTATCACCATCAGAGTAATGCGCACCGTAGCGAGCATAACCAGAAAAGGTAATACCAAGCGGATCTGCGGCCATTAAAGACGCAGACGATAAAATAGATGCCACAGCTAAAGTTATTGGTAAAATTTTTACATTTTTCATGTTATTTCCCTATTCATTTTAGAATTGTTCTAATTCAAGAAAATAATAAGCCATGAAACTTTTGAAAATATTTGCCGACTTCACACCGACTTATTGAAATAAAACGCGTGAAACAACACGTAAAAAAAACAATAAAAGAAAGAGAAGGCAACTCTTCGCTTTAGATAAAAAATAGCGTCCATGAGGAGAATGAAATCGCTTTCATTTCATAAAAATTTGAGGGACTCGGTCACAAAAAAAAACGACGGAGGGTAGTTGAAAAAAATACCGCCAATGAAAAATTTCATAATCATGAAAACTTTCATAAGCAGCAATAGCCGGCAATTTACCACATTTGTCACCACATACTTTTTGTATCTTGAGTTCTCGCTTAAAAACGATCCCCATTGGATCACAGCCCCCAAAATGGCCACATAATCCACTATTTTTCGCGATTCTTTGAGCAAAATCATAGTGAAACAATTGCATCCGCGACTTTTTAAGAGCGATAATCGCCCTCGTTTTTTGCTAGCCAAACTTTTTACTATTCAATTCAGTAAGCCATTCTGAACACATCAGAAATGGCATAAGCAGCAAGTGCATGCATGGCAACAAATCAACAACACTATGCTTACACATCATAACTACCACCATAATATCGCTGCTTTACAGTAGAAAGAGATCGCTGTTTAGATTCGCTTATCAGATAACCCCAAGGATATGTATGTTCAAAAACTTGTCATTGAAAAATAAATTAGCCATTTCGGCTAGCCTCGCGATTGTGATCGGCGGCCTACTCGTTGAGGCGGTGTCCTTCAAAGCGGCTCTGACCCGCTTGGATGTGGAAGTTGAACAGCGCTTGCAAAGTGCGACCGCATCTTACAACCAATATGTGACAGATTGGTTAATCTCCAAAGAACGGGCATTGACTGCGCTAAGTGCGGAAGTGAAACCAGAAGCCATCGTAACCCACCTCAAACAGGTCAAGCATTCTGGTTCATTCGATAATGTGTTTTTGGCCTATCCGGATGGCAGTCAGCAAAATGCCAATGGCGTTGTATTACCCTCCAACAATAATGACCCGCGCAAATGGGGATGGTATATCAATGCCAAAGCGAATCCCCAAGCAGTGTTTATGGATAACCCGACCGTTGCGGCAGCAACGGGGGCCAATGTGGTATCACTCGGTAAGATGATCAGACTGCACGGCCAAGATTTAGTCCTCGGCAGTGATGTGGAAATTACCGATATCATTAATAGTATGAAACAGGTGATCTTACCTGGTTCGGGATATATGTTTATTGCCAATCAGCAAGGCAATATTTTTACTCATACCAACACCCAATTGCTTAATAAAAATGTCGCCGAGTTGGGCTTACGTTTCAATGATATTCAAACCGCACAACGCTTAGGCCAATACATTAACAGTGATGTGAATGGGCAAGAGAGTGTGCTGTTTGCCAGCGCGATTGCCGGCACCCAATTAATCAGTGTGATTGTGATTGATAAAGATTCTTTGGTTGCACCACTATTTTCTGCCCTGTGGGGACAATTGCTGGTCACACTGATTGTGGTGGTGATTTGTACGGTACTGTTTAATTTACTGTGTAATATGTTATTCCTGCCACTGAATAATGTCTCACGAGCGCTGGCACAAATTGCCAATGGTAGCGGTGATCTAACCCAACGGATCAAGGTGGAAAATAACGATGAAGTAGGCAAATTAGCCAACAGCTTCAATACCTTTGTCGCCAGTTTACAACAATTAATTGCCCATGTTCGTAACCAATCTGAGCAGTTAACCTCACAATCAGAGCACAGTGCGCAACGCTCGAATCTCTCCGTGTCAGAGCTCGGCTTACAGCAGCAAGAAGTGACCATGGTCGCCACCGCGGTCACCGAAATGGCCAGTGCGACCCAAGAGATTGCCTACAATGCTGAGCAAACCGCGCAAGCGGCGCAAAATTCGACCAACAGCACTGAACATGGACGGACCTTGGTACTCAATACCAAAGCCTCGATTCATAATTTAGCGCAAGAGATCAACCAAGCGAATGAGGTGATTTCCGCACTGAATCAGTACGCTCAAGAAATCAATACGGTGTTGGCGACTATTCAAGGTATTGCTGAGCAAACCAATTTACTGGCTCTCAATGCGGCGATTGAAGCGGCTCGTGCTGGTGAACAAGGTCGTGGTTTTGCGGTAGTAGCCGACGAAGTTCGTGTGTTATCACAGCGTACCCATACTTCAACTGAAGAGATCAAGGCCACCATCGATACCTTGCAAGAAACCACTAAACGCGCCGTTAGCCTGATGCAAACCAGCTCTAGTTTAGCGGCGAATTCGGTCGACGATGCGGATAAAGCCACCAATGCGTTAGAGGAAATTAATGCCGCTGTCGAGGTGATCAGCAATATGGCCACCCAAATTGCCACCGCAGCAGAGGAACAAACCCATGTCACTCAAGAGATCACTCAAAACATCACTGCGATCAAAGATGTGACCGAGCAACTGGTCGATGGCGCGCAAGATAGCCTCAGCCAATCGAATCAGCTCAAACAACAAGCCGATGATCTGCGCACCAAAGTCGCCACCTTTAAGGTATAACCCTGCGCGACCTCTCACCCACCGTAGTGGTTAACGCCGCAAACTAATCCAAACGGGCCTCAGCTAATGAGGCCCATTTTTTATTGAAGAATCAACCAAAACTGACTTTTTAGCGGAATAGCGCAACAAAATGCCGTTATTGCATATAATTTATTCAACTCTCTAAAACCTTAACTTTCCTTGGTTGTTATTGCGTTAGCAAAGCAGGATAATGCCGGGATCGGAAGCAAAAATTGATATAACTATGACCGAATATGTTTTGTTGTTAATCGGCACAGTGCTGGTTAACAACTTTGTACTGGTAAAGTTTTTGGGGTTATGCCCTTTTATGGGCGTATCGAAAAAACTGGAAACCGCGATTGGCATGGGGCTAGCAACCACCTTTGTGTTAACCCTCGCCTCCGTTTGCGCTTATCTGATGGAAAGCTATGTACTGCGTCCACTCGGGATTGAATATCTGCGCACCATGAGTTTTATTCTAGTGATCGCAGTCGTAGTACAGTTCACTGAAATGATCGTGCATAAAACCAGTCCAACCCTTTATCGCTTGCTGGGGATTTTCTTACCGCTGATCACCACCAACTGCGCAGTATTAGGGGTGGCACTGCTCAACATCAATCAAAATCATAACTTCGTTCAATCGATCATTTACGGCTTTGGTGCGGCAGTCGGCTTCTCACTGGTGTTGATTTTATTTGCTGCGATGCGCGAACGGATCCAAGTGGCTGATGTGCCAACGCCTTTTAAAGGTGCGTCGATTGCCATGATCACCGCAGGTTTAATGTCGTTAGCCTTTATGGGCTTTACCGGTTTGGTGAAACTGTAATGAGTGCCATCATCATCGCGATTCTTGTTCTAGCCGGATTAGCCGCACTGTTTGGGGCACTCCTCGGTTTTGCTTCAATCCGTTTCAAGGTCGAAGCCGACCCGATAGTGGAACAAATTGACGCTCTGTTGCCGCAAACTCAATGTGGCCAATGTGGCTATCCCGGATGTCGGCCGTATGCCGAGGCCATCGCCAATGGCGATATCATCACTAAGTGCCCTCCCGGCGGCCAAGCCACGATAGAAAAACTCGCGGATTTGATGGGTGTTGAAGTACAAGACTCCGCCCACGATCTGGATAATAAAGTCAAAATGGTTGCCTTTATCCATGAAGATATGTGTATCGGCTGCACCAAATGTATTCAAGCCTGTCCGGTCGATGCCATCGTCGGCGGTAACAAAGCAGTACATACCGTAATTAAAAACGAGTGTACGGGTTGCGATTTGTGTGTCGCGCCCTGCCCAACCGACTGTATTGAAATGATCCCACGAGCAACCACACCAGAAACTTGGAAGTGGCAACTTAACGCCATCCCTGTACGCAACGTGACCGCTGCAGCGCCTAGTGCGCCGCAACGGATGAATTAAGGATGGTTATGCTGTCATTAATCGAACAAATTAAATCCGGTAAACTTTGGGATTTTCCCGGAGGCATCCATCCGATTGAAAATAAACATCAATCTACTCATCAACCGCTCACCAATGCCACTATTGCGGCACAATTGATACTGCCGCTCAAACAACATATTGGTCAAGCGGGCGATCTGTTAGTCAAGGTCGGTGAACGTGTGCTTAAAGGCCAGTGCCTGACACAAGCGAGCTCTGACTTGATGCTGCCGATCCATGCTCCTACTTCGGGAGTGATCAGCGCGATTGAGCCACGTACGGTGGCACACCCTTCCGGCTTGAGTGAGCTATGTATCGTGCTGACGCCGGATCAGCAAGATGAGTGGCTAGCGTTACAACCACAACCAGACTACCAGCAGTTGTCTCCAGACACCTTGCTCGACCTGATCAGCCAAGCAGGTATCTCAGGCATGGGCGGGGCGGGTTTTCCCACCGCTAACAAACTGCAAACCGGACTATCGCGCACGGAAATATTAGTGATTAACGCTGCAGAGTGTGAACCTTATATCACTGCAGATGATGCGTTAATGCGCCAATATGCCGATGAAATTGTGCAAGGAATTGACATTGTTGAGCACATCTTACAGCCGAAACTGACCATTATCGGGATTGAAGATAACAAACCGCAAGCGATCGCCGCATTGCAGCAAGCCGCACAACATAAACCGCTGGTGATCCGCGTCATCCCCACCAAATACCCGTCCGGTGGCGAGAAGCAGTTGATCAAAATCCTCACCAATTTGGAGGTGCCACAAGGCGGCATTCCGGCTGATATTGGCCTGATGGTGCAAAACGTTGGCACACTACAGGCGATTGCGCGGGCTATTTTGCATGGTGAACCGCTGATCCGCCGCGTCGTGACCCTCACCGGAGAGTGTTTCCGCACACCACGTAATGTATGGGCACTGCTCGGCACACCTGTACAAGCCTTACTGGATGAGTTTGGTTACCAAGCTGACCGCAAACAGCCGCGCCTGATCATGGGTGGCCCGATGATGGGCTTTACCCTCGCGCATGCTCAAGTGCCGATCACCAAAATTGCCAACTGTATTTTGGCTCCCAAACGTCATGAGTTAACCGGCAGTGAACAGGAAATGGCCTGTATCCGCTGCGGTCAATGTGCCGAGGCCTGTCCGGTGTCATTACTACCTCAACAGTTGCATTGGCATGCCAAAGCGCAAGAGTTCGACAAATGTACCGAGCTGCACCTTAAAGATTGTATTGAGTGTGGAGCTTGTGCCTATGTCTGTCCTAGTGAAATTCCACTGGTACACTATTATCGTCAAGCCAAAGCTGAAATTCGCACCCGCAGTTTAGAAGCTGAAGCCGCCGAACGGGCGAAAGCACGCTTTGAAGAGAAAAAAGCACGCATCGAACGCGAGAAAGCTGAACGCGAAAATCGCTTCCAACAAGCCGCCCAAGAGCGGCGTAAAGAGCTGCAGCAACAAGGTGGAGCAGATGCAATTGCCGCGGCGATTGAACGTGTTAAAGCCCAAAAAGCTCAGCTTGAACCAACCGAAAGTAGCGTAAAACCGGCGATTGCCGCAGCGATTGCACGCGCCAAAGCCAAACAGGCAGAAGCAGCGCAAAATGGAGCTAGCGAGCCAGACAACAGTGAAATGGCCAAGTTACGTGAAGAACGTAAACGCCAAGCTCGTGAGCGCAAGGCGAAAAAGAGCGAAGTCACACACACACAGCACACAGCAATGGCAACGCCAGCCCCGGTCGAAGCTCCATCGACAGGCACGGCACCAAGCGTTGAACCAACTGACGCCAAAAAAGCCGCAGTGGCTGCAGCGATTGCGCGGGCCAAAGCACGTAAAGCGGAGCCGAACATCGACGTTTCAGCACTAGGGGCAAACCAATCGTCATCAACCAGCGCAGCACCAACGGTTGAGCCAACTGACCCTAAAAAAGCTGCAGTGGCCGCGGCGATTGCGCGAGCTAAAGCACGTAAAGCGGAATCGAACACCGATGAGTCAGCACCAGAGGCAAACCAAGCGCCATCAACCAGCGCAGCACCAACCGTTGAACCGGCTGATGATAAAAAAGCTGCAGTGGCCGCGGCGATTGCGCGAGCTAAAGCTCGTAAAGCTGAGTCAAACACCGACGTGTCAGCACCAGAGGCAAACCAACCGCCATCAACCAGCGCCGTGCCAACCGTTGAGCCAACTGACCCTAAAAAAGCCGCTGTAGCCGCAGCGATTGCACGGGCTAAAGCACGTAAAGCGGCGACACCATTAACCGATCCAAACGCTGAGGAAAATAACTAGTGGCCTTTTTTATTGCTAGCTCGCCGTACTTACGCCGCAAACGTAAAACAGCCGATGTGATGCGCTGGGTATTGCTGTGCGCAGTACCTGGTTTGATTGCGCAAAGTTATTTTTTTGGTTACGGCACGCTGATCCAATTACTGCTCGCGATCACGGTCGCTGTGGTGCTGGAAGCTGGCGTGATGCTGCTGAGAAAACGCTCACCAATCTCCGCTCTGCGTGATTACAGCGCGATTGTCACCGCTTGGTTATTAGCGGTCGCCATTCCACCATTGTCACCTTGGTGGCTGGTGGTGATCGGTTTGATCTTTGCGATTGTGATTGCCAAACAACTTTACGGTGGATTAGGGCAAAACCCGTTTAATCCGGCGATGATCGCTTACGTGGTACTACTGATCTCATTTCCTGTGCAAATGACCAGTTGGATGGCACCCACTCCACTGACCGTCGAGCCAAGCTCACTGCACGACTCAATCTCTTTGATTTTCAGTGGATTTAATAGCGATGGTTTATCACTACAGCAAATTCGTACCGGGATTGATGGGGTAACAACCGCCACCCCATTAGACGCCATCAAAACCTCACTCAAAGCGGGACACACGATGAGCGAAACCTTAGCTCAATCTCAATTTAGTGGCCTAGCTGGGATTGGTTGGGAGTGGGTGAATCTTGCCTATCTGATCGGTGGCCTAATGCTGCTCAAATTACGCATCATCCGCTGGCATATTCCGCTGGCGATGTTAACAGGCTTAATGGTTACTTCACTGCTGGCGCAGTTTTTAGCACCAGCAACCACCGCCTCGCCGATCGTGCATCTATTATCTGGGGCAACTATGCTTGGTGCATTTTTCATTGCGACCGATCCGGTCAGCGCCAGCACCACCGATAAGGGGCGCTTGATTTATGGTTTCTTTATCGGAGCTATGGTGTTTATCATCCGCAGTTGGGGGGGATTTCCTGATGGGGTTGCCTTTTCAGTGCTACTCGCCAACTTATGTGTACCACTGATTGATTACTACACTAAACCGAGAACTTACGGACACTAAGAGCGCGATTTATGCTGACAGCAATTCGAAACCATGGCTTAACCCTCGCGGTGTTTGCCTGTATTGCCACCGGTTTGGTGGCGCTGACTTATACTTTGACCGCCGAGCGAATCCATCAGCAGCAGCAACAACAGTTGTTACAAGTGCTCAACCAGGTGATCCCGCACCACTATTACGATAACGCATTGGTGCAAGCCTGCACTTTGGTCAACGATACTGCACTCGGCACCCAGCAAACCATGCACGCCTATTTGGCTAAGCGCAATGGGCAGCCCAGCGCAATCGCAATTGAAACCATCGCGCCCGATGGCTATAACGGCGATATCAAACTGATCATTGGCATTGCCGATAATGGTGCTGTACTGGGTGTGCGGGTACTGGCTCATCACGAAACCCCAGGGTTAGGCGATAAAATTGATTTACGGATCAGCAATTGGATATTAAGTTTTAATGGCCAACGAGTCAGCAGTGAAAATCAAGATGAGTGGCAAGTGCGTAAAGATGGCGGACAGTTTGATCAGTTTACCGGCGCGACGATTACCCCACGAGCGGTGGTACAAGCCGTGAAAAAAGCGGTAATCTATGTCAATCAACATCAACAGCAGCTGCATAGCCAGCTCAATCCTTGTGAGGCTTAATGACATGAGTGATAACAAAATGCTGATGTTAAATGGCATGTGGAATAACAACCCTGCCTTAGTTCAATTGCTGGGTTTATGCCCACTTTTAGCAGTCTCTTCAACACTGACTAATGCGCTCGGTTTGGGTATCGCTACCTTAGTGGTATTAGTGGCTTCCAATGTCGTGATCTCATTAATCCGCGACTACGTACCCAAAGATGTACGTATTCCCGTCTTCGTGATGATCATCGCGGCACTGGTCACTTGTGTGCAGTTACTGATGAATGCATTCGCTTACGGTCTGTATCTCTCACTTGGTATTTTTATCGCGCTGATTGTGACCAATTGCATCATCATCGGCCGTGCTGAAGCCTTTGCCTCTAAAAATGCGGTACTGCCCGCCGCCTTAGATGGTTTATGGATGGGACTTGGCATGACCTCAGTGCTAGTCGTGCTCGGTTCACTGCGTGAAATCATCGGCAATGGGACTCTGTTTGATGGTGCTGACCTGCTGCTTGGCGAGTGGGCTAGCGTTCTACGCATTGAAGTGTTTCATTTCGAAAGCAAATTTTTGCTGGCGCTACTGCCTCCCGGTGCCTTTATTGGGGTAGGCTTTTTGATTGCAGCGAAAAGTGTCATCGATAAACAGCTTGCAACCCACCAACCCAAGCCAACCACACCAACCATTGAGCGGGCTCGAGTCACCAATTCGTAACCATCAAGGAAGCTTATCTGTCGTATGAATAACGCCAAACGGATTGAAATATTACAGCGCCTACAAGCGAATAACCCGAAGCCAGAGACGGAATTAAACTGGAGCTCACCTTTTGAGTTGTTGATTGCGGTACTCCTCTCTGCGCAAGCGACCGACGTCAGTGTCAACAAAGCCACCGATAAACTGTATGCGGTGGCCAATACGCCACAAGCGATATTCGATCTCGGCGTTGCTGGCCTAAAAAGCTACATCAAGACCATCGGCTTATTTAATACTAAAGCTGAAAATGTGATCAAAACCTGCCAGATTTTACTGGAGCAGCATCAAGGCCAAGTGCCAGAAGATCGCGCCGCACTAGAAGCACTACCAGGCGTTGGACGCAAAACTGCCAATGTGGTACTCAATACCGCCTTTGGTTGGCCGACCATTGCGGTCGATACTCATATTTTCCGCGTCGCGAACCGTACTCAATTTGCCGTGGGGAAAAATGTCGATCAAGTCGAGCAGAAACTGCTTAAAGTGGTACCAACGGAATTTAAACTCGATGTGCACCACTGGTTGATTTTGCATGGCCGCTACACCTGCATTGCCCGTAAACCCCGTTGTGGTAGCTGTATTATTGAAGATCTGTGTGAGTTCAAAGACAAGGTTTACCCAGACAACTGATCATGCCCAGGCAGATCATCGATCAGGCCAATTAACTAACACAAATTAACCAAAACGAATTCACTCACAACGATACCCATACCACTGAGACCCACACCACTGATAGTGGCCAGTCGGTAGGGATCATAACTTATTAAAAGCAAGGAGCCTTTATGTCGAACCATCGTATTTTGCACACCATGCTACGCGTCGGTAATTTAGATCAATCGATCGAGTTTTATACTCAAGTGATGGGCATGAATCTGCTGCGCAAAAATGATAATCCCGAGTACCAATATACGCTGGCCTTTTTAGGCTACGGCGATGAATCACAAGGCGCGGTGATTGAACTGACCTACAACTGGGGTGTCACTGAATATGACAAAGGCAACGCCTATGGTCATATCGCGATTGGTGCCGATGATATTTATGCCACTTGTGATGCGATCAAAGCTGCCGGTGGAATTGTGACCCGCGAACCGGGGCCAGTGAAAGGCGGCACCACGCAGATTGCGTTTGTGAAAGATCCTGATGGTTACCTGATTGAATTAATTCAAAACAAACAAGCCAATGCTGGGTTAGTCGGTTAAGTCGCTATTCGCCTAATCATTCAAGCTTTCAGGTGTGAGTCTGCTCACACCTGAGTACGACCAAACGAGATCACCACGCGGCGGTTTTTATCCTTACCGATTGGTGAGGCATTATCCGCAATCGGCCGACGTCGGCCATACCCTTGCACTTGAATACGATCTTCTGGCAAACCAATCGATTGAAAGTATTCGCGTAACACTTGCGCCCGCTGCTCAGACAGATTTTGGCTGTGGCTGTTACTCTCACTCGAATCGGTATAGGTCGACACGAGCACTAAATCAATATCTTGGTTGTAGCGTATATATTCGGCAATTTGCGCTAAACGCTTTTGTGAAGCTTTATTCAGCTCAACGCTATTCCCTTGATCGTAATGCAAAATCGTAAATGAAATATCTTCAAAACTGTACGGCAGCAACTTAGCAATACAATCACTGAATTGGTTGTAAGAGGGTTGAAACAGCACGGCTGAAAGTGCCACTTCAATCCGCTGATCCCGGCTTTGCCAATCCTGATAACTGAACGTGGGATAACGACCTTTTTCTAATTCACTGAGCAGGGACCACGCCGTCTGGCCGCCAATATAACCATCAAACTGTTTAAAAAATTGCAAGTTAGTGATGCGATCCGCCGCTTCACCAGGACGCCAGATCGGTGGCAGCGACACCAAACTGACATTGCGTGTCTCCCCCATCGGACGACGCATTTTCAACTCAAAATCGAGATTGATTTGCTTACTCGCGCGCGAAGAAAATTCGGCATTGCCATAATTAGGGATTGGGTGCACCAAGCGGCACTCCAACGGTGTATCGGCCACCATTTGCCAGCTTGACTGCTGCGGTGTCGCCGCATAACGCACCTCTAACGCCAACGCAACTGGCGCAGCTAACGTGCCTAAGGCAAACACGCTTGTGATAACCCATTTATTCATAAATACTTTTTCTCACCACTGCTCGCGGATGCTCAGGAGATAATTTGCCGCCTGTGAAACTCTGAACGATTAGATGCAAAAATCTAGCCAGATGATCCACTCCCATAGCGTGTAACACGACCATTCACTCGACACACGAGACTCTATCCTCTTCACATTGCTCAATTAATTAGCGCAAATAAAGGCCGCTAGGTTTTGCTCCTGCGCAGAATCTGCAATAATGCTCCTCTTATTAGCCCCAATTAGAACCCGCATGACTGATAAAAATGACGCGCTGACCCTAAAAAAACGCTTTCGTGGCTATTTTCCGGTAGTTATCGATGTAGAAACCGCAGGATTCAACGCGCAAACCGATGCACTATTAGAAATTTGTGCGGTCACTTTGAGTATGGATCACAATGGCGACTTGCACCCAGCGAGTACCATCCATTTTCATGTTGAACCGTTTGCAGGCGCGAATATTGAAAAAGCCGCACTGGAATTTACTGGCATTTATGACCCTTTTAGCCCACTGCGCGGAGCCGTCAGTGAAGAACATGCGTTAAAAGAGATTTATAAGCTGGTGCGCAAAGAGCAAAAGGCGGCCAATTGTAGTCGCGCGATCATTGTGGCCCACAACGCCAATTTTGATCATAGTTTTGTGATGGCCGCCAGCGAACGCGGCAAATTGAAACGAGTCCCTTTCCATCCCTTTGCCACCTTTGATACGGCAACACTGAGCGGCCTTGCCTTTGGCCAAACCGTGTTGGCCAAAGCATGTGCGACGGCAGGGTTGGAGTTTGACAATCGTGAAGCGCATTCAGCGCTGTACGATACCCAAAAAACCGCAGAGCTGTTCTGCACCATTGTCAACCAGTGGAAGGCATTAGGTGGCTGGCCACTGGCCACTGATAATGAGGACAATAACAATGATGCCGAGTTAGCTTGAAGCGCACAATCATCGATGATTAACCTCAATCGATAGCTCACTTCAACCGATAAGGCAAAACCCTGTGCACTTGCAAGATCAGGTCAGCAGGGGAAACACAACATCTCGAGAAAAAAATATGAATCCAGTAGTCATTTCCGTCTGTGTCATGCTGCTGCTAGCCCTGATGCGAGTAAACGTCGTGGTTGCCTTGACGTTCAGCGCAATAGTTGGTGGTTTAGTTGCAGGTATGAGTCTCAATGAAACTGTGGCCGCTTTTGAAAGCGGTTTGGGTGGTGGTGCGACGATCGCCCTCAGTTACGCTATGCTTGGTACTTTTGCGGTAGCGATTTCTAAATCTGGCATCACTGACCTGTTGGCGCAGAACGTGATCCGGCGTATTCATGGTCAAGAAAACCATATCGCTTCAACTGGCTTAAAATACGTTGTGCTGATCTCACTGCTGCTGATGGCAATGGCATCGCAAAACGTGATCCCAGTCCATATCGCATTTATTCCGATTTTGATCCCACCACTACTGAGTGTGTTTGCCAAACTCAAACTCGACCGCCGCGTAGTGGCCTGTGTACTCACTTTTGGTTTGATCACCCCTTACATGGTACTGCCGGTCGGTTTTGGTGGCATTTTCCTCAATAATATTCTGCTCAAAAATCTGCATGATAACGGGCTAGAAACGATCACCGCGAGCCAAGTTCCGACCGCGATGTTGCTGCCCGCCACTGGCATGATCTGCGGTCTGCTGATCGCCGTATTATTCAGCTATCGCAAACCGCGCGAATACAAAACCAGTGAACTGACCGTAACACAGTCCACCTGTACCACGATTAATACTAAGCATATCGCAATTGCCGGCGTAGGCATTGTGGTGGCACTTGCCGTGCAATTAACCACAGGCTCAATGATTATCGGTGCGCTGGCTGGCTTTATGGTATTTATTTTTGGTGGTGTGATTGCTTGGAAACAGACTCATGATGTGTTCACCAAAGGCGTGCACATGATGGCGATGATTGGCTTTATCATGATTTCAGCCGCTGGTTTTGCTGCGGTAATGAAAGCCACTGGCGGAGTAGAAACGCTGGTCACTTCCCTTTCGACCAGTATTGGCGATAACAAAGCGCTCGCGGCATTACTGATGTTAGTAGTTGGCTTGCTGGTGACGATGGGGATTGGCTCATCATTCTCGACCATTCCGATCATTGCCACCATTTATGTACCACTGTGCCTCTCTTTTGGCTTTTCACCGATGGCAACCGTCGCGCTGATTGGTACCGCGGCTGCATTAGGCGATGCCGGTTCACCCGCTTCAGATTCAACCTTAGGCCCAACTTCTGGCCTTAATGCCGATGGACAACATGAGCATGTGTGGGAAACCGTGGTCCCGACCTTTATCCACTATAACCTGCCACTGATCATCTTTGGTTGGATTGCGGCATTAGTGCTATAACTCGCCCTTTATCATCCAGCACACATCAAAGCAAAAAGGCTTCCCGAGGGAAGCCTTTTTATCACCAAGCCGTTAATCATCGAATGGTTGGTGATCAAATGGTGGCTGAGGTCACTCAACCCCCCTCTCTATCTGAGCTTAAGCACCTTCGTTGTGCAGCTCTAAGTTGGCGAGATCTTGCTGAATTTCCCGCTGCACTTTGACATCATCGCTACGCATCGATTCCAGAAAATCCAAATACTGCTGATCGATATCCCCAGTTACGTATTCACCGTTAAATACCGAAGCTTCAAACTTAGCAATATCCGGATTACCGCAGCCGACTGCATCCACCAGATCGTCTAGGGTTTGGAAAATCAGCGCATCGGCTCCAATCTGTTTACAAATCGCATCATTATCGCGGCCATGGGCCACCAACTCGTTCGCGCTTGGCATATCAATACCATAAACGTTCGGGAAGCGAATTTCCGGAGCCGCCGAAACGATGTAAACCTTTTTCGCACCAGAATCACGCGCCATTTCGATGATCTGCTCTGAGGTTGTGCCACGCACAATCGAATCATCGACTAACAACACGTTCTTGTCTTTAAATTCTGAGCGGATCGCATTGAGTTTACGGCGCACCGATTTCTTACGCTGCTGCTGACCCGGCATGATAAAAGTGCGGCCGACATAGCGGTTTTTGACAAAACCTTGCCGATACGGTTTATCAATTGCTTGCGCGATGCGCAGCGCGATATCGCATGATGTTTCCGGGATGGGGATCACCACATCAATATCCAGCTCGCTGTAGTCATCTTTGATGCGCTGACCTAAGCGTTTGCCCATCTCAACCCGAGCGCTGTATACCGAAATCTTATCGATGAAAGAATCGGGACGCGCAAAGTAAACAAATTCAAAAATACAAGGATTGAGCGCCGGATGATCCGCGCATTGTTGAGTGAAAAGCTCACCATCGAAAGTGATATAAATCGCTTCACCCGGAGCGACATCGCGTACAAAGTCAAAACCGACGGCATCCAAGGCCACCGATTCGGATGCGACCATGTACTCGTGCTGACCATTCACTTCACGCTTGCCTAAGCAGAGTGGACGAATTCCGTGTGGGTCACGAAATGCCACCATGCCGTGGCCAATAATCATCGCGGTGACCGCATAAGCGCCACGGATGGTACGGTGTACATTGCTGATTGCGCGAAACACATCATCAGCGGTGACATTGCCTTTGACCGTGTCGATTTCATGGGCAAGTACATTGAGTAGCACTTCTGAATCCGAGGTGGTATTGACGTGACGGCGGTCTTTTTCAAACAATTTTTGTCGCACTTGATTGGCATTGGTTAAATTACCGTTGTGCGCCAGCGTGATACCAAAAGGAGAGTTAACATAGAAAGGTTGTGCTTCTGAGGCGCTGGAACTGCCCGCGGTTGGGTAGCGCACATGGCCGACACCCACATTGCCTTGTAGGCGCTGCATGTGTTTGGCTTCAAACACATCTTTGACTAATCCATTGGCCTTACGCAGACGGAAACGATTGCTTTCTATGGTACAAATACCCGCAGCATCTTGGCCACGATGCTGCAACACCGTCAATGCATCATAAATTGACTGGTTTACAGGCGTTGTACCCACGATTCCAACAATACCACACATGTCCTAATCCTCGATTTCGACCGTCTCCGGCGCTAAATTGCGCCAGAGAGAAAACTTGATGTTGCTTTTAGGTGTTCAAAGAACGGAGCAATAATGCGACTAAATTCAGGCACTAACTGCGAACTCTTCCACCACTCTGTGTTTGGAAATGCGGTAAACGCATCCATAAAGAACAGACCTGCCGCGACAATCAACACCCCACGCAGTGCACCAAACACTACTCCGAGAATTCTGTCGGTTCCTGATAATCCTGTTTTTTCCACCAGTTGAGCAATCACATAGTTCACGATCGCTCCAACGATTAACGTCGCCACAAACAGCGCCGCGATAGCAGCCCCATTGCGAAACATATCGTCTTGAATGTTGGTAAAGTACACCGCTAATTTACGGTAGTACTGTGAGGCAATATAAAACGCCCCAAACCAGATCACTAAAGACAAGGCTTCTTTAGCAAAGCCGCGGACAAGACTGATCAGCGCAGACAAGCCGATCACACTTAAAATGACAATATCTAACCAGTTCATGAGCTCTTACATCTTAAGTTGGCGCGCATTTTAACAGAAAAAATCGCGACGCAAACGTTTTCTTATGGGTTTAACGGTTTAAATTTAAGCAATTGACCTTTAGCACTGGTAATTTTTTCTAATTCCAGTAACTGGGTTTCGAGCTTAGATTTCGAAACATCCGGGCCAATAATCACTCGTGTAAAATCGTTTTCTTGTTTGATATGCGCTTGATAACCACGTTTTTGCAAATCCGCCACCAAGTTGCGCGCGTTGTCAGCATTTTTCAGCGCCACTAACTGAATGATCCACGCAGAGTCTTGGTAATCATTGCTTGTTGCGGTGCTGATGGTCACTGGCAAACTCTGCTCCACCAAGCTGTTGGCTGACGAAGCGGAGGTCTGCGGTGCATTACTCGCAATAGCTGTTGTCTGAGCACTCGCTTGATTGCTTGTTTGCGTGACCGTAACCGGCGTGGCTGGCAAAGCGAGCGTATCTTGCACCGGATCAAGTACCACAAATTTTTCAACCTCACCTTGTGACTGTGGCTTAAGCGGAATACTCGCCACTTGCTCTTTAAAATGGGTTTTCTTGCCATCCAACACATCGGGCAATACGATGACGCCGAGCGCCACCAACACTATGGTGCCGACTAAACGACTTTGAAATTTACTGGCCATCTACTGCCCTCTCTTTTTCGCCTCTCTTTTGCCAATCTTCCAGTACTTCACCCACAGTATGAAAAGAGCCGGCCACCACAATAACATCTTGTGGCTCAGCCTGTGTCAGTGCGGCTTTAAATGCGGCTACCGGATCCACATAGTGAGTTGTGTCAGCGGGTAAATACTGGCAGAGTTGCGCCGCGGTCGCCGCCCGTGGGCCAGACAACGAGGCCGGATACCAATGATTCACCAGCGGCATTAATTCGGCCACGGTCGCAGCGATATCTTTGTCGTGCAACATGCCCAGTACCAAATGGAGCGTTTGCTGTGGGTAGCGCTGTTTAAGCTGCTGAGCTAAATAGTGTGCCGAGTGCGGATTGTGTGCGACATCGAGCACTATGGTTGGTGCGCTGCTGATCTGCTGCATGCGGCCAGCGAGCTGAGCGCTGGCCAAACCGGCCACAATATCCAGATCGCTAATCTCCAACCCTGAGCAACCCAGCGCCATTAACGCGGTTGCCGCATTAGGTAATGGCAAGGCCGGGATCGGCAAATCAGTTAATGCAAAGCGACCACTGTGCCAATCCCATGTCGTGGATGAAGTGGTTTGATAAGTAAATTGAATGCCAACTTGGTGCAACTTGGCACCGATATCATCCGCATGACCGGCCACACTGGCCGGCGGTTTAGGCTGGCCACACACTGCCGGTTTACCAGCGCGGAAAATCCCCGCTTTTTCATAACCGATCACGCCCAGATCATCGCCTAGCCAATCAATATGATCGAGCGCCAAACTGGTGATCACACTGACATCATGATCCACCACATTGGTCGCATCTAACCGGCCGCCTAAGCCAACTTCAAGTAGCAATACATCGACTTTTTGTTGCTCAAACAGATACAGCGCTGCCAGTGTGCCAAATTCAAACAGGCTCAGGCTGATATCACCGCGCTGTTGCTCGATATGCGCAAAAGCTTGAGTGTGCATCTCATCGGCAAGATCTTGGCCGTTAATGCGTACTCGCTCATTGTAGCGGATCAGATGTGGCGAACTGTACACCCCAACCGAATAGCCAGCGTGCAGCAAAATGGCTTCCATTAAGGCACAGGTTGAGCCTTTACCATTGGTACCGGCAACGGTGATCACGATTGGCGCAGGTTTGGTGAGTTTGGCGGTTTGGGCAACGGCTTGAACGCGTTCTAAGCCGAGATCAATCGCAGAGGTATGAATATGGGCTAAATAATCAAGCCACACCGCGAGTGACGATGTGGCTTGGGGAATAGGCTTTTGAGTCATCTAACGTACAACCATAGAATCTGTTGGTTTAGTTAGCGCTTACTTTACCCTTTTTTATTGGCTTCTGGTACCGCATAAGGCACTTCATTTGGCGCGTCGTTCACAGAAACCACCAGCGGCGAGGCCTGCCCGGTGAGTTTGGCCAGTAAACTAGAGACCCGCTGACGCATTTCTCGGCGATCCACAATCATATCAATCGCGCCATGCTCAAGTAGGAACTCACTGCGTTGGAAACCTTCTGGCAAATCTTCACGTACGGTTTGCTCAATCACGCGGCGACCAGCAAAACCAATCAGTGCTTTAGGCTCACCGATATTAATATCACCGAGCATCGCTAAACTGGCCGAAACACCACCCATGGTTGGGTCAGTCATCACCGAAATAAACGGCAAACCTTTATTTGAGAGACGTTCGAGTGCAGCACTGGTTTTCGCCATCTGCATCAGCGACATCAAAGCCTCTTGCATACGTGCACCGCCACTGGCTGAGAAACAGATCAAGCCGCAATTGTGCTCCATCGCCGCTTCAACCGCACGCACAAAACGTGCGCCAACCACTGAACCCATCGAGCCACCCATGAAGGAAAACTCAAAAGCACACGCCACGACAGGCACACCGTGCACCGCGCCTTTCATGACCACTAGCGCATCTTTTTCACCACTGGCTTTTTGCGCCGCAGCAAGACGCTCTTTGTAGCGCTTAGAATCTTTAAATTTCAGCTTATCTTGTGGCTCTAGCTCTTCACCCAGTTCAAAACGCTCGTCTTGATCAAGAAACGTTTCCAAACGGCGACGCGCTTTCATGCGCATATGGTGATCACACTTAGGGCAAACTTCTAAGTTACGCTCCAATTCCGCGTAATACAGCACTTGTTCACACGAGGTGCACTTAGTCCAAACACCTTCAGGAATAGAAGCTTTGCGTGAACTGACAATGTTGCTTTTCTCTAAAATTTTTTCGAGCCAACTCATGGAAGACCTTTTACTCTCAATCCCCCACCATCAGCAGGGAAGATAAATTCGACAAAAACGCGTGAGGATTAAAGCACAGAAAATGCCAACTGTAGACAAAAAACTGGTTGTACCTATTTCTACAACTGGACCACCGCACAATATTGTTTATTTTTGAGTCAATGACTCGCAATTAGTTCAAATTATCCGCTAAGAAAAGTGGCCCGATCGGCATGGTGGGCAAACCAAAATGGCTCGGATAATCAACGCTAACTAGATATAAACCTTCCGCTTTAGCGGTCGCCGCGGCTAAGGTGCGATTTTTTTGTGCCAACAGCCACGCGATCCATTCTGGTGGCTGCTCCCCACGCCCAACTGCAATTAAGCTACCGGTAATATTGCGCACCATATGATGTACAAAAGCATTGGCTTTAATATCAATCACCACATAATTGCCGTGGCGAGTCACATTTAAGTGCATCACATTACGCCAAGGGCTACGCGATTGGCAATGGACGGCGCGAAATGAGGTGAAATCATTTTCCCCAAGCAGGTACTGACCTGCTTGCTGCATTTTTTCGACACCCAATTCGCCGTGATAATGACTGACCCCTGAACTCAAAATGCCAGGCCGGTAAGCATGGTTATAAATCACATAGCGGTAACGCCGCGCAGTCGCGCTAAAGCGTGCATGAAACTCATCCGACACCACACAAGCCCAGCGGACGGCAATATCTTTGGGTAAATTGGCGTTGCAACCCATAGTCCAGCCAGCCATCTGCCGCTCAGCCGTGGTATCAAAATGCACCACTTGACCGGTGCCGTGCACCCCAGCATCAGTTCGACCGGCACACTGCACTTCAACCGGATGATTGGCAATCTTACTCAATGCGGTCTCTAACGCTTGTTGGACGCTTTTAACGTCTCTTTGGCGCTGCCAACCATAGTAGTGAGTCCCGTCATACTCGATACCTAACGCGATTCTCATGCTGTTTGTCTCTATAAAAATGGGGCGGGCAGTATAAACAGTTTGCGAGCAAATTTCTAACCAGGATCAAAAAGTGAGGCCGCTAAGCGGCCTCTCGTTTAGGATCATACTCGACCATTAATTCGGTCAATCAATCGTTTAGCTTGCTGGCGGATCTCATCATCACCATCAACAATTGCCTCTTCGAGCAATTTAACTGCCCCTTTTTCATCATTCATTTCGATGTAGATTTTAGCTAAATCGAGCTTACCGGCCGCCTCTGCTCCACTATCGACATCAATCGCGTGCACATCGCCAATCACATCAGGAAACTCATCCAAACCAACATTAAGCTTTAGCTCTTGCTGATCGGGGTCCAACTCCTGCTCTTGCGATTCAACTTGTGCCATCAGTTGGTCAATGGTCATGTAACCATCACGCCGTGGGTCGAAGTCTAATTGTTCCTCTTGCACACCCCAATCTTCTGACTTAACTTGAGGCTCTGGAGTATTGGCAGCCCAAATATCCTGCTCTTCTGCGGGAACCTCATCAGGCAGTTGCGCTTGCTGATCTGGCGTGAGGTGGAAACCATTCCAATCCTCGCCGCCCATTTGCAGCATGGCATCAATATCCATTCCAGCACTATCGATGGTTTGTGCATCCAACGGCTGTTCGAAGCGCAGAGGCTGATCAACCGGATTGGGTTCACTGAGTAAATCATGTAACGCCTGCTCATCAAACGCGGGGTCGGCAATCGCTGGTGCTGGCGCACTGGTTTGCACAATGGCATCGGCAACGGGCTCTGGTTCACTCACCGTCGGCAACGCCAACTCGGCAAAATTTAAGAAATCATTCTCTTCTTGATCAATTTCTGCAAAGTCGGCCAATACATCCTCTTCGGTGCTAACCTCGGGCAATGTACTATTCGGCACGTCAAGCACTGTATGCTGCGGATCCGATTCTGGCTGCACATTCAATGCTCGATCGGGTTCACTTTGTAGCGCATCGGCCAAAGCCTCGGCTTCGGTGTATTCGGGTAATTCCCACTCATCGAATTCAGCGACTGTGCCAGGCTGCTCGATATTTTCTGGCTCAGCTGCCAATACCGGATCAGGCGCACTTTGCAGTGCATCGGCCAAAGCCTCTGCTTCGGTATATTCAGGTAATTCCCACTCATCGAATTCAGCAACGGTGCTCAACTGCTCGATATTTTGTGGCTCCGCAGCCAATGCCGACTCAGGTGCACTTTGTAGCGCATCGGCCAAAGCGTCGGCTTCGGTGTATTCGGGTAATTCCCATTCATCAAATTCGGCAACAGTGCTCGGCTGCTCGATATTTTGTAGCTCCGCAGCCAATGCTGGCTCAGGTGCGCTTTGTAGTGCATCGGCCAAAGCGTCGGCTTCGGTGTATTCGGGTAGCTCAGCATCCGTCATCGCCGTGAGCGTTGAGGCTTGGCTGGCTGATGGCGTCATATCGAGCGCTGGCTCGGATCCCGCACCAGCCTGCTCCAGCCAATCGTCATCTTGTGGAATACCAAATTCATTGGCGGGCAAGGGATTAGAAACCGGCATAGGTGCTGCACTGACTTCGATTTCCGGTTGGATGACCGGCTCATCGGCTAACCCTACTGATTGATGCTGCTCCTGCGGCTCTAACAAAGGATCTTGCGCGGGTGCAGAGGTAAGTAAATCATCAATAAAGGTATCGCGATTAAACTCATCGCTTATCGCTGGTTGCGATGGCTGTGTCTGCTGTTCAATGTCTAATAGTTCATCAAACAGTTCGGTACCATCTTCGACGCTCAGGGTTGCAGGCTCGGTCGCATCATCGGCGAGATCGAAATCCGCCAACAGTTCATCCAGTAGCTCAGTGCTATTCGCATCAATATCAAACTGAGCCAGCTCGTCACTCACCGCGGACTCACCGAGCACTTCATCCAACAATTGAGTGCTATTTTGATCTAATTCAACCAGCTCAGGCTCTAACTGATCAAGGTTTGAACTGCGTAGGCCCAATTCATCGGTTTCAGGAGCATCGAATTCAGCTAATAATTCTTCCAGTAGCTCTGTACTATCCTGAGCAATCGGAGTGTCTTGTGCAGCAAGAATTTCATCCAGCAGTGCGGTTTGATCAGCTAGCTCAACCGGTTCAAAATCGGCCTGCGGTTGAAGGGTGGCAAACTCCGGCTTAGGATCTAACTCAGTGTCCGCTATTGTGGCATCACTCAGTTCAAAATCATCATCCGTAGAGAGTGAATCCAACTCTTGATTAAGCAGCCCCTGTAGTGTTGCGCTATCCTGCAAGGCTGGTTCAGGGTCAAGCGCATCCAACTCGCTGGCTAATAACTCATCCAGCAATGACTGTTCGACCTTCCCCTCCAGCAACAGATCATTTTCATCACCCGCTAATAGCGATTCGATATCATCATCGGAAAGGTGATTTTGATCGGCTAAGTCAAACGAGTCTGCCGCCATCATAGGAGCATCGGCTTGACTCGCTTCATCCAGCGCGCGCACCATTTCGTCTAAACCGAGGGCTTTATCCTCTTCGTTGACTGAGATGCCATTGGCGCTGGTCCCCAAAATATCAAACTCGGTATCCAAATCACCGTCATCATCGATGCCGACAAATAGCTCTTCACTGTCTGGTCGATTCAGATTGAAGTCGAGATCTGCTTCATCTAAATCAGCAAACACATCATCATCAGCAAAAGCTTGTTCAACATCATCCAGTGGTTTTTCATCACTGCTACTGAATAAGTCATCATCCAGCAGTAAATCATCACCAATATCTTCGATCTGATCCGCAGCTAACCCCATAGGGGCCGCCATGGCTAGATCCCCAGCGATGCTGGATGATGGCTGCGCCATTTGTTGCTGAGCCGCCGAACGACGATTGATCAGCAGCAGTATCACAATGGCCATCAATAACCCGGGGATCAAAGCCAGCGCGGCCACTAACCAACCATTGGCGAGTAAATTATCTAAAGCAGAAGGTGCGAGGCGCTGCGCCTCTTGTGCTTTAATCCTTTCTTCTTCAAGCAGTTTCTCAACTTCGCTACGGATGCGGTTTTCATCACCCAATTCTTGCTTGAGCGTGCTCATTTCTAATTGCACTTGTGACAGCATGACCCGCAAACTGTGATTTTTCTCCTCTAGCGCCATCACTTCCGCTTCTGCCGCTCGATTAATATCCGCCGCACGGTTTGCCTCAAGTTGAGCATTATTGGCAACATTAGCGTTGATTGTCTCCGCTTGTACTTGGGCTACCACTTCAGTTTTAGGGCTGGCCACTGGCACAGGTGCGCTACGAACTGGCGCCGGACGCACCCGTGGTGGGGTAACTGGAGAGGCGGTTAATTTCGCTTGATGAGCCGCCATAATATCAACCGCTTGTTGATTAGTATTCGCGCTAATCTGTGCCAATGAGGGAATACGCAACGTGCTACCGGGGATCAACGTATGAATATTCTGCCCCTCAAACGCTTGTGGGTTGAGTTGATAAATCGCCAACAAGGTTTGCTGTACCGAAACACTCGCTGATGGGCGGAATTGACTCGCAATCGACCATAAAGTTTGATCGGCGCTGGTCGGTCCAAAAAATCGAGCTGGCTCGGTATTAACCACCGATGGACGCACAGTGTTATCACTGTATTGTGGTGCAGATTGTACTTGGCCATTAGGACCAACCAAACGAATGCTTTCTGCACTGACAAAAGAAATCTGAGTCACAACCACAGTGGTTATCGACAGCAGCAGTCGTTGAAAAAATCGACGCATAAAAGGCTCAATATGTGCTTTGAATTTTGAAGTACGGAGATTGATTAAATATATCGGATCCACTTAGCAAAACTATAGACTGGCAGGCAAAAAATGTGTCATGACCGGAATAATCGCAGCAATCTCACACAAATTTCAGCGCTAACCTCAACCAAATTTATTTTCACCGTAAAAAATAAGCCAGCACTGTGGCTGGCTTAGCGAACAAAACTAACCGTTTTGATTACTGTTCATCGATTTTTGCAAAGCTATCACGTAAACCGACCGTGCGATTGAACACCAATCTTTGTGGCGTAGAATCTTGGTTATCGGCACAGAAATACCCCATCCGCTCAAATTGATAACCGCACTCCGGTTGGGCGGCAAGCAAACTTGGCTCAACATAACCTTGCACTCTGGTTAATGATTGTGGGTTAATTGTAGCCGCAAAGTCATCGGCAGCGGCCGGATTTGGCACAGTGAACAGAGGCTGGTACAGACAAAATTCAGCAGCGACACCCTGTTCTGCAGATACCCAGTGGATCACCCCTTTCACTTTACGTCCATCGGCTGGATTTTTACCCAAAGTTTGTGGATCGTAAGAGCAGAAAATAGTGGTGATATTGCCTTGTGCATCTTTTTCGATACGCTCAGCTTTGATCACATAAGCACCACGCAGGCGAACTTCTTTGCCTAACACCAAACGCTTGTATTTCTTGTTGCCTTCTTCACGAAAATCTTCGCGCTCAATCCACAATTCGCGCGTAAATGGCACTTCGCGCTCACCCATCTCCGGTTTATTGGGATGATTGGCTAAAGTTAGGGTTTCTACACTTTCCGCGGCGAAGTTCTCAATCACCACTTTAACTGGATCCAGCACCGCCATCGCACGCGGGGCATTTTCATTCAGGTCGTCACGAATACATGATTCTAACGCACTGTATTCAATCATATTTTCTTGTTTAGTCACCCCAATCCGTTTACAAAACTCTCGAATCGCACTTGGGGTAAAACCACGGCGACGTAAACCGGAA
Source organism: Vibrio misgurnus (assembly GCF_029635775.1). Taxonomy (NCBI): domain Bacteria; kingdom Pseudomonadati; phylum Pseudomonadota; class Gammaproteobacteria; order Vibrionales; family Vibrionaceae; genus Vibrio; species Vibrio misgurnus. The sequence goes on from NZ_CP113241.1 coordinate 1,715,572, forward strand.
ATGGTTGGCATGCGCGGATCATTCCAGCCAGTAACCAGTTTTTCAGTCACTAGTTGGTTGAGTTTACGCTTAGACATCACCGTATATTCAAGGTTTAAGCGGCTGAATTCATACTGGCGTGGTTGGCAAGCAATCGTAATATTATCCAGAACCCAGTCATACAAACGGCGGTTATCTTGGAACTCAAGAGTACAGATTGAGTGAGTGATCCCTTCTAGCGCATCGGAAATGCAGTGAGTAAAGTCGTACATCGGGTAGATACACCACTTATCACCGGTTTGATGGTGAGTGGCAAAGCGCACGCGATACAACACAGGATCACGCATCACAATGAAAGAGGAAGCCATGTCGATTTTGGCGCGTAAACACGCTTGGCCTTCAGCAAATTCACCGGCACGCATTTTTTCAAACAAGGCCAGGTTTTCCGCCACGCTACGATCGCGGTATGGGCTGTGCTTACCTGGCGCAGTTAAGGTGCCACGGTATTCACGAATTTGTTCAGGTGTCAGCTCATCAACATACGCCAAGCCTTTTTCAATCAGCTCAATCGCATACTTATACAACTGGTCAAAATAATCCGATGAGTAACAAACCTCACCTGACCACTCAAAGCCAAGCCAAGTCACATCTTTCTTGATTGACTCAACGTATTCGAGGTTTTCTTTTTCTGGGTTGGTATCATCAAAACGCAGATTACACTGGCCCTGATAATCCTGAGCAATACCAAAATTCAGACAGATTGATTTCGCGTGACCGATATGCAGGTAACCATTCGGCTCCGGCGGGAAACGAGTATGCACGGTGGTGTGTTTACCATCCGCAAGATCTTTATCGATAATTTGGCGGATAAAGTTCGATGGACGAGCCTCAGCTTCACTCATCTATAGCACCTCAAAATTCATTTAGTATTGTCAGAAAGCGTTTCTGTCTCTTGCGCGGCAAAAATTTGCGTAGCGTAGCATAGGCTAGAAAACAGAAAATATTGCCGCTAATCATCCACAATTCTTAGCGTTGGCACAATAAAAACTATGGATTTGTTGTGATTATTTCTATGGTTTGCTGGTTATATCGTCGCTCACTCATCAAATGACGGGTAGCGGTCACCGGTTGTCGCTTGGCAAGCGGTAACGAAAAAGCCTCCGCTTTCGCGAAGGCTTGAAGTATCTCTAAAATTGATCAACGACTATGGCAGTTTTACAGCTGAGAGATCATCGTTTGGGTTGATATTTTTCATTTCACCCGCCACGATTTCGGCTAGAGGGCCAAGGATCACTTGCAGGTTATTGGTACCCAATTTCACCACACCCATTGCACCCAATGCTTTTAAAGTTTTCTCATCAATTACGCTCATATCGTTAACCGATAGGCGTAGACGAGTGATACACGCATCAATGCTTGACAAGTTAGCATGGCCACCCAGAGCTTTCAGGTACTGTTTTGCTAGCTCAGAAGACTCTTTTGCGCCAGAGATTTGATTGTCGCTGTCATCATCTTCACGACCTGGTGTTTTCAGACCGAATTTTAAAATTGCAGTGCGGAAAATCACATAGTACAGAGCAAAGAATACCAGACCTTGTGCAATCAGCATGTACCAGTTAACGGCTAGAGGGTTGCGAGATGACAACACCATATCGACCAGACCGGCTGAGAAACCAAAACCTGCAATCCACTGCATTGAAGCGGCGATGAACACTGACAGACCAGTTAACGCTGCGTGCAGTACATACAGCGCTGGAGCTAGGAACATGAATGAGAATTCAAGTGGTTCAGTTACACCAGTAAAGAATGAAGCAAAGCCTGCTGCGATCATGATCGAAGCCACTTTTTCTTTATTCTTAGCTGTAGAGGTGTGATAGATAGCCAGTGCCGCACCTGGTAGACCAAACATCATGATTGGGAAAAAGCCCGCTTGGTACATACCGGTAATACCTGGGATACCCGTACCTTCAGCGATAGATTTTGCACCACCTAAGAAGTTAGGAATATCGTTGATACCCGCAACATCAAACCAGAATACTGAGTTAAGTGCGTGATGTAAGCCAACAGGGATTAATAAACGGTTAAAGAAGGCATAGATACCCGCACCAGCAGAGCCTAAATCTTGGATAGACTCACCAAATGTCACCAGACCGCCATACACATGTGGCCATACGTACATCAGGATAAAGGCAATGAAGATACCCGCGAAAGAGGTCAAGATTGGTACCAAACGTTTACCAGAGAAGAACGCCAACGCTTTGTGCAGCTCAACACTTGAGAAACGGTTATAGATTTCCGCCGAAACAATACCGACTAAGATACCCACAAACTGGTTGTTAATTTTGCCAAACGCAGCAGGCACAGCACTTGGATCAATACCTTGAATTTGTGCAACCGCTCCTGGCGACAGTAGGGTTGTCACCACTAAGAAGCCAACAAAACCCGATAGTGCCGCTGCACCATCTTTATCTTTAGACATACCGTACGCGACACCGACCGCAAACAGTACTGACATATTGTCGATAATCGCAGCACCCGCCTTGATCAAGAAAGCGGCTAATGCACTGTTTGCACCCCAACCATTAGGGTCGATCCAGTAACCGATGCCCATGAGTATTGCAGCGGCAGGCAAGGTGGCAACCGGTACCATCAACGCCTTACCTACTTTCTGGAAGTATCCGAGAATATTCACCTTAAGTTCCCCCTATAGGATTTTTATATAGTATTAGAAGACTTTTTTTAGCCTCCCAATTTAGTCCAAGTCAGTTTATGACATTAATTTTGCTCCGCAAATTAAAACCTCATCATTTGTGATCCTAATCACCAGACGCGGGCACAATACAAGGATTTTGCTAGCCAGATCATAAAACTTATTTTAAGATACAAAAAAACAACCTTGATACACTAGTATCATAGCGTTTGTTGGTCAGACCTCCATCGTGTTACACTATTAAACATCGCTTTACGCACTTAATTAACCAGGTAAAGCTCGATAAAAAATAGCCAGACCAGCACTTATTTTTAGCCGCAGTTACTGTCGGCTTCAGCAAAAAAGATAATTCGCGTCTTGATTAAAGTTCGCTAACTAAGTGAAAGATACCCAAACTCCTTGGAGTTGCAGGTAAGCGGCAAGTGATTGAGTCCCCATGAGCATAGGCAAACTATGTGATTGGGGTGAGCAAACGTAGCCAACACCACTGCAGCTTCAAGCAGAAAGGGGATACACGTTTTAGTGGCGTCATCTTGTCAAGTCGCTATGCCCAAACCTCTTGGTGTTGCAGCTAAGCAGCAGATCCGTCCCCATGAGCATAGCAACAGGCTACGACTGGGTGAGCGAAGGCTGCTCGACAATGTCAACGAGTAAGGGAAGACACTGAATCTAAAAATATTGACAAGAGGATTAGCTGATCATGTACGCGCTAACTAACTGCAAAATCTATACTGGCAATGATGTACTAATAAACCACGCGGTGGTTATCCAACACCAACAAATCGAAGCGGTTTGCCCAGTCGCGTCTTTGCCTGCGGATATTAAAGTGATTGACCTACAAGGTGCGAATCTTAGCCCTGGTTTTATCGATTTACAGCTCAACGGCTGTGGTGGAGTGATGCTCAATGATGAGATCACGGCAAAAACCATCGATATCATGCACCAAGCCAATTTGAAATCTGGCTGTACTAGCTTCTTACCGACCCTGATCACCTCTTCTGATCAAGATATGCGTCAAGCGATTGCAGCAGCTCGTGAGTATCAAAACCAATATCCGAATCAATCGCTCGGTTTGCATTTAGAAGGCCCTTACCTCAATGTGATGAAAAAAGGCATTCACAGTGTCGATTTTATCCGCCCTTCTGATGACGAAATGATTGAAACCATGTGTGCCAATCGCGATGTGATCGCCAAAGTGACTCTAGCGCCGGAAAATAACCGACCTGAGCACATCGAAAAACTGGTTAAAGCCGGGATTGTAGTTTCTATCGGCCACACCAACGCAACTTATGCCGAAGCACGCCAAAGCTTTGAATCTGGCATCACTTTCGCCACTCATTTATTTAATGCGATGACGCCAATGGTGGGTCGTGAACCCGGCGTAGTCGGCGCAATTTATGATACGCCAGAAGTGTATGCGGGGATCATCGCCGATGGCTTCCATGTTGATTACGCCAACATCCGAATTGCTCATAAAATCAAGGGCGATAAGCTAGTATTAGTGACCGATGCCACAGCTCCTGCAGGCGCAGAGATGGATCACTTTATTTTTGTTGGTAAGAAAGTATATTACCGAGACGGCAAATGTATTGATGAAAATGGTACACTTGGCGGCTCAGCCCTAACCATGATTGAAGCAGTTCAAAATACGGTTGAGCATGTAGGGATCGCTTTAGATGAAGCGCTGCGAATGGCGACTTTGTATCCAGCCAAAGCAATCGGTGTTGATGATAAATTAGGTCGTATCAAAAAAGGTATGATCGCCAACCTGACTGTTTTTGACCGCGACTTCAATGTTAAAGCGACAGTAGTTAACGGACAATACGAGCACAATTAATAATGAATGGCGGACAAATTGGTAACGTAGATTTAGTTAAACAACTAAATAGTGCAGCGGTTTACCGCTTGATTGACCAACAAGGACCGATCAGTCGAATCCAAGTGGCTGATATCAGTCAGTTGGCTCCCGCCAGTGTTACTAAAATTACCCGCCAACTGCTTGAGCGCGGCCTGATTAAAGAGGTCGCCCAACAAGCTTCGACGGGTGGTCGACGAGCGATTTCGTTAACCACCGAAGTACAACCCTTTCACTCTATCGCGGTCCGTATCGGCCGCGACTATATCCAGCTCAGTCTGTATGACTTGGGCGGAAACTCGCTGGTTGATGAGCACCATGAGTTTCACTACCACAACCAAGAGGTGTTGCTGACCAACCTTATCAAACGCATCCAACAATTTGTGCAACAACATAACGCTCTGATTGAACAATTAATTGCGATTGGTGTTGCACTACCTGGTTTGATTAATCCAGAGACGGGCGTAGTGGAATACATGCCCAATGTTGAGATCAATCAACTACCGCTTGGTGCTGCCATTCGTGAACAGTTTGCGGTGGAATGTTTTGTCGGTAACGATGTACGCGGTATGGCGCTGGCCGAGCATTATTTCGGAGCCAGTCAAGACTGCCAAGACTCGATCTTAGTTAGCGTGCACCGCGGTACAGGGGCAGGGATCATCGTTAACGGCCAAGTATTTTTAGGCTATAACCGCAACGTTGGTGAAATTGGCCATATTCAAATTGATCCACTAGGTGAACAGTGCCAGTGCGGCAATTTTGGGTGCCTAGAAACTGTCGCCACCAATCCAGCGATTGTTTCACGAGTTAAAAAATTGATCGCACAAGGCTATGAATCATCACTGGCTAATTTATCCAGCATCACGATTGATGAAGTTTGCCAACATGCCAATGCAGGTGATGAACTGGCTAAACAAGCGCTGGTGCGAGTCGGCAATCAACTCGGCAAAGCGATTGCCATTACCGTCAACCTGTTTAACCCACAGAAAATTGTGATTGCCGGACAAATCACCGCCACCAAAGAGATCGTGTTTCCTGCCATTCAACGTAATGTCGAAAATCAATCACTAAAAACGTTCCACCAACATTTGCCTATTGTCGCTTCACAACTCGATAAGCAACCAACCATAGGTGCTTTTGCAATGATCAAGCGCGCGATGTTAAATGGCGTTTTGTTACAAAAATTGTTGGAAGACTAAGCTTTTTAGTTAAATTTGAGCAACAGATTAACCTATAATGGCGGTGGTATGTAATACCACCGTTTTTTTATTATTAAATTAAGAACATAGCTCATGGATTTGATACTTCTTTCTGCGGCTTTTCTAGCCGGATTTATCGCTTTAAAGTGCCATTTACCCCCACTGGTCGGCTTTTTGATCGCCGGATTTGCCCTCAATGCTTATGGATTTACAAGCAATGCGACCCTTTCGACCTTGGCGGATTTAGGGGTCACTCTGCTTCTGTTTACCATCGGCTTAAAGCTGGAGGTCAAAACTCTGCTCGCGAAAGAGATCTGGGCCGGTGCGACCATCCACAATTTGCTCTCGACCGCACTATTCACGATTTTATTGTTGATCTTCAAACAACTAGGACTCACCAGTCTGGCCGAGCTCTCGTTGGATAAACTGCTTTTGGTCGGTTTTGCCCTGTCATTCTCTAGTACGGTTTTTGCGGTAAAATCGCTACAAGAAAAAGGTGAAATGAATGCCACCTACGGCACGCTGGCGATTGGTATTCTGGTCATGCAGGATATTTTTGCAGTAGTGTTCCTCACCGCCTCCACTGGCAAACTGCCAGAGTGGTACGCCATTGGCCTATTCATTCTGCCGTTACTACGCCCACTGTTTTATGAACTATTAGATTGGGTCGGCCATGGTGAAATGCTGGTCCTATTTGGCATTTTCTTTGCGCTAGTCGTTGGCGCAGGCAGCTTCCAACTGGTTGGTATGAAACCCGATCTTGGCGCACTGATTTTAGGCATGATGCTCGCCAGCCATCATAAAGCCTCGGAATTATCCAAAGCCCTATTCAATCTCAAAGAAGTATTCTTAGTCTGCTTCTTTCTCAATATCGGACTGTCCGCCCAACCGACCAGCACCGGGATCATGCTTGCGCTGCTGTTACTGCTGCTGCTGCCAATCAAAGGGGTTCTGTATTTTTGGGTCATCCATCAATTCCATTTCCGGGTGCGCACCTCATTGCTTGCGTCATTCTCACTGTTTAACTTCAGTGAATTTGGGCTGATTGTCGGTGGACTGGCGTTCAAAATGGGCTGGATCAACAGTGATATTCTGGTCGCCCTAGCGGTTTCGGTGCCTTTATCGTTTATTTTAGCCGCGCCAATTGAACGTAAAGGTCATGCCATATACCAGCGTTCAGCCAGATGGCTGAAAGAGTGTGCCGCCGAGTCACTGCATACCCGTGATCGGCTGATTGATCCTGGTACAGCACAAGTGCTGATTTTAGGCATGGGCAGGATCGGCCGTGGCGCTTATGAAGAGCTCACCTCACGGCATGGCGAGATCTGTCTCGGGGTCGAAATTCGTGAAGATGCCGCAATTAGCCATCGTGAACAGGGACGCAATGTGATCTCTGGTGATGCAACCGACCCTGATTTTTGGGAGCGCATTTTTGACACCGGAAAAGTCAAACTGGTGTTACTGGCGATGCCCCACCATCAAGCTAACCAAGTGGCACTTGAACAATTACACAAACGCCATTACCAAGGACAAATTGCCGCGATAGCAGAGTATCCAGATCAGATCGAGAGCCTGCTTGAGCAAGGAGCTCACGCGGCATTCAACATTTACAGTGAGGCGGGTACTGGTTTTGCACGCCATGTATCGGAGCAACTCAAGCCAAACTTTACCAAACGCTAGTCAGGCATAGGGCGAATTTCGCCCTATCGTCTATTTTCCCATCAATTATTAAACCGCATCTAACCAAACCAACAAATAAATAGAAAAAATTTAATCAAAATCTTTTTATTCAAAATAAAACCTAAGCAAGGGTTGCGATTTTTAATCAGAATGGCAAATTAATGCCAACAGATTAAAAAACATTTAAAAGGAATTGATATGTGTTCTATTTTTGGCATCTTAGACATTAAAACCGATGCAGCGGCATTACGACCAGTGGCACTGGAAATGTCGAAAAAACTGCGCCATCGTGGCCCTGACTGGTCTGGGATCTACGCCTGCGACAAAGCCATTCTGGCTCATGAACGTCTGGCAATTGTCGGTCTGAGCAGCGGTGCGCAACCCCTGTATAGCCCAGATCGTAAGCTGATCTTAGCGGTCAATGGTGAAATCTATAACCACAAAGAGATCCGTGAGCGTTACCAAGGCCAATATCAATTCCAAACTGACTCTGATTGTGAGGTGATCTTAGCTCTATACCGTGATAAAGGGGTTGAGCTATTAGAAGAACTCAACGGCATTTTCGCCTTCGTCCTCTACGATGAAGAAAAAGACCAGTACCTGATCGGCCGTGACCATATTGGCATCATCCCGCTTTATCAGGGCCATGATGAACACGGTAACTTATATGTCGCTTCGGAAATGAAAGCACTGGTTCCGGTGTGTAAAACCTTGAGTGAATTTCCTCCTGGTAGCTATTTAAGCTCACAAGATAAAACCGCGACGCGCTACTACGTGCGAGACTGGAACCACTATGATGCAGTAAAAGACAACGTCAGCAGCAAGCAAGAACTCACCCAAGCGTTAGAAGCCGCAGTAAAACGTCAACTGATGACCGATGTGCCTTATGGGGTACTGCTGTCTGGTGGACTCGACTCATCAATTACCTCAGCGATTGCGAAACGTTTTGCCGCCATGCGAATTGAAGATGATGAGAAAACCGCCGCTTGGTGGCCACAATTGCACTCATTCGCGATTGGTTTAGAAGGCGCGCCAGATCTCAAAGCGGCGCGTGAAGTGGCAGAGCAAATTGGCACCGTTCACCATGAAATGATCTATACCCTGCAAGAAGGATTAGACGCGATCCGTGATGTGATTTATCACATTGAGACTTATGACGTCACAACGATTCGAGCCTCAACCCCGATGTTCTTAATGGGCAGAAAAATCAAAGCGATGGGGATTAAAATGGTGCTTTCTGGCGAAGGGGCAGATGAAATCTTTGGTGGCTATCTCTATTTCCACAAAGCCCCCAACGCGCAAGAATTCCATGAAGAAACGGTTCGCAAACTGCTAGCACTCAACCTATTTGACTGTGCTCGCGCGAACAAATCACTGGCGGCTTGGGGCGTAGAAGGCCGTGTTCCCTTCCTCGATAAAGAGTTTATTGATGTCGCGATGCGCCTCAACCCACAAGATAAAATGTGTGGCAACGGTAAGATGGAAAAACACATTCTACGCGAATGCTTTGAGGATTATCTGCCGGCGTCGATTGCATGGCGTCAAAAAGAGCAGTTTTCTGACGGCGTCGGTTACGGCTGGATTGATACTCTGAAAGCCACTGCGGAAGCCAAAGTCACTGATCAACAGATGGAGAGCGCCTCATTCCGCTTCCCTTACAACACGCCGACCACCAAAGAAGGCTACGTGTATCGAGAAATTTTTGAAGAACTGTTCCCACTTGAATCAGCAGCACGCTGCGTACCGGGAGGCCCATCCGTCGCTTGCTCTTCCGCGAAAGCCATTGAGTGGGATGAATCGTTTAAAAACTGCATCGATCCATCCGGTCGTGCGGTGAAAGCGGTGCACAAACAGGCTTACTAAGTTTTAATGCGTTCACAGCAAACTCAAATAGAACGCAGATAACAAAAAAGCCAGAGTCGATCCGATCGCTCTGGCTTTTTTATCGTGTGCAGCGCAGAAAACTCACTCAGCGTTAGGTGATTTCCCAATCCGTATTTTCAATACTGATCGGTACTTGCTGACTGATCATGTTAACCAGCATAATCGAGCGAGTTTCGCCATCCGGTTGCTGATAAATAGCATCAATCCCAGCAAACTGGCCTCGGGCAACGTGTACCATTTGTCCTTGCTCTGGCAACTGATTAACCACTTGGCACGATTTTTCAGCATCAAGCAGCTTTAATTGATCAATCAGTTCTGCTGGCACTTCATGTGGGATGAGCCCCAAGCGTACAAAATCCACCACTCCTCGCGTTGAACGCACAGTGGTAAAGCAAGGACCCAATTCAAAATCAAAGCGCACAAAGAGATAGGATGGAAACAGTGGTTCCAAGCGCTTTTGCTGCTTACCTTTGTGAATTTTCTCCACCCATATTTTCGGGTAGAAACACTCGACACTCTGATTATCCAAGTGCAACTGCGCGCGCTGCTGCTCACCGCGCTTACAGTAAAGTAAATACCAACGTTTCATATTTATTCTTATCAGCCAACTTTTTTGGGCATGCTATCACACCCAACTGACAAAGGTGAAATCAGCCATTAAGCGCCATTGCACTAGATTGCCATACCAGCACACCAAGGGGGATTTTCTAATACTCCATGATTGGCTTGCCAATATTCGTATTGACCAGATCCGCCATCAGGGCAATATGCGGCGAGCTATCGTTTAAACAAGCGATGTAATGGAAAACCTCACCACCATGGTGCAGGAAAATGTGCCGATTCTGCTCCGCGATCTCTTCTAACGTTTCTAAACAATCGACTGAAAAAGCAGGACAAATCACATCCAGCTTTTTCACCCCCTGATTGGGCAAGGCTTGCATGGTTTGGTCAGTATAAGGCTGCAGCCATACTTCCTTACCAAACTGCGACTGGTAACTCATCATCACCTTATCCGCCGCTAACCCTAACGCCTCAGCCAGTAAGCGAGTGGTGGTTTGGCACTGTAGGGGATAAATATCGCCATGATCGGCATAGCGCTGCGGAATACCATGGTAAGAGCAAAGTAACAGATCACCTTGTCCATGTTGCTGCCATGAAGCGCGAACACTTTGCGCGAGCGCTTGGATATACAGCGGATGATCATGATAATCGGGAATAAATTGCAACTGAGGGACTACAGGTAATTGGCGCAACGCTCGTGCTAGACCATCAAATACCGCCGCCGTTGTCGTAGCGGAATATTGCGGATAGAGCGGTAGCACAACAATCTGCTCTACGCCTTGCTGCTGCAACTTACGTACACCGTCCAATAAGCTCGGCTGTCCATAAGTCATACCCAGCTCGACTGGAAATTGAGTTAGCTGTGCCAGCTTTGCCTGTTGACTGAGCGAATAAACCATCAGTGGCGAGCCTTGCTCCATCCAAATCGACTGATACAGCTTAGCCACTTTCGGTGCACGAGTCGGCAAAATAATCCCATGCAGCAATGGACACCATAACCAGCGATTCATATCCACCACCCGCTGATCATGTAAAAACTGGCTCAAGAACGCTTTCACCGCTTGCGTCGTTGGTGCATTAGGCGTACCCAAATTGGCCAGCAAAATACCGACTTTTTTATGCTGATTCATCGCTTCCTTCAATAAGCACAAGGCTAAGATTATCGTTCTACGGATTAAAGTGTATAAAAAAAGCGGCATCACTGCCGCTTTATTTGACCTATCAATCCAATCAGATAATCGAAAGAATTATTACGCCAAAGCGTGAGCGATGTCAGCACTCACTTCGCTCACTGGTTTAGTACCATCAAACTTAATATATTGAGTATGACCAGCCGCAGCTTCTTTACCGTAGTAATCAATCAGCGGCGCAGTTTGGGTGTGATAAACTTGCAGACGTGCGCGAACGGTCTCTTCTTTATCATCTTCGCGGATCACTAAATCTTCACCAGTCACATCATCTTTACCCGCCACTTGCGGTGGATTGTAAACTACGTGGTAAGTACGACCTGAAGCAATATGCGCACGACGACCGGCCATGCGCTCAACAATCACATCATCAGCCACATCAAACTCAATCACATAATCGACATTGATACCCATCGCTTTTAAGCCATCCGCTTGTGGGATAGTGCGTGGGAAGCCATCAAGCAGGAAACCTTTCTCACAATCCGCTTGAGCAATACGCTCTTTGATCAGACCTAAAATGATCTCATCTGAGACTAATTGCCCGGCATCGATTACCGCTTTCGCTTGCTGACCAAGCTCAGTGCCCGCCTTGATGGCTGCACGCAGCATGTCACCAGTCGAAATTTGTGGGATCGCAAATTTGTCCATGATGAATTGAGCCTGTGTGCCTTTACCTGCACCCGGAGCGCCGAGAAGAATGATGCGCATGTTTTATCCTCATACTAATTAATTTTTATACCGAAGCTCACAGCGCTTGCAAAAACTCACGGTAAGTTTCGGTATAACAGACAGAACAGCCCGCACAGCGAGCTGGCGTGCAAAAATACACGCGTTAATGACCACATTCAAGTGCGGCATTCTACCACACAAATTTGCCCGCATAGCGGCCACTGCAAAAGAATGTGATACCCCAAACAACGTGGAGTTGCAGGTAGGCGGCAAGTGAGTGAGTCCCCATGAGCATAGGCAAACTATGTGATTGGGGTGAGCGAACGTCGCCAACACCGCTGCAGCTTCAAGTAGGAAGGGGATAACCCAAACCTGCATCCGTCAGCTTGCTGCAACCACCACTCTAAAAACGCCAACTTCAGCAACTAAAAAGCCCGCCGAAGCGGGCTAAGAAACCGAAGATCACACCAGTAAGCTTTAGTGTGTAGAGGTTAATAGTTGGTTAATCGCCGTTAAAAATTGGCTTGGATCTTCCATCGAACCGCGTTCGGCCAACATGGCTTGTCCCAGTAATACCTCAACCCAGCGGCCAAAAATTTGTTCATCCGCTTGATCAGCCATGCTTTTCACCAACGCATGCTCTGGGTTAATTTCAAGGATGTACTTCACTTCAGGTGCAGACTGACCCGCTGCGGCCAATAGTTTCGCCATTTGGGTACCCATTTCATAATCATCGGTCACCACTACTGCAGGTGTGTTAGCCAGTTTGAACGTGGTACGAACCTCTTTCACTCGGCTACCTAAATAGCCTTTGATACGTTCAACCACAGACTTAAATTGCTCTTCCGTCTCTTTATGTTTCTCTTTTTCGGCTTCATCTTCGAACTGGCTGAGATCCAAGCCGGCTTTGGTGATGGACTGGAACGCTTTACCCTCAAACTCTGGCAAATAATTCATCAACCATTCGTCAATGCGATCAAACATCAGAATGACTTCAATCCCTTTTGACTTAAACTGCTCCAAGTGTGGGCTGTTTTTCGCAGCGGTATAGCTGTCTGCCGTCAGATAGTAGATCTTGTCTTGACCTTCTTTCATGCGCTCAACATAAGCGGCAAGACCGATGGTTTGCTCTGCCGAATCGACATGAGTAGAAGCAAAACGTAGCAAGCTAGCAATTTGATCACGGTGGGCAAAATCTTCGGCTGGGCCTTCTTTAAGTACCAAACCAAACTCTTTCCAGAATTTTTGATAGTTTTCGGCATCATTGCTCGCCATACGCTCCAGCATGGTCAGCACGCGTTTGGTACAGGCTTGACGCAGCGATTGGGTCACCTTGTTATCTTGCAGAATTTCGCGTGACACGTTGAGCGGCAGATCGTTGGAGTCAATCAAACCACGCACAAAACGCAGGTAAGAAGGCATAAACTGCGCTGCATCATCCATAATAAACACGCGTTGCACATACAGCTTCAAGCCATGTTTATGGTCGCGGTTGTAAAGATCCCACGGCGCTTTGGCTGGAATATACAGCAAGCTGGTGTAATCATTTTTACCTTCAACCTTGTTATGGCTCCACAGCAAAGGATCGCTAAAATCATGCGACACATGCTTATAAAATTCTTTATATTCTTCATCGCTCACCTCTGATTTAGAACGTGTCCATAACGCTTGCGCCTTATTGACCTGTTCCCATTGAGTGACAGCGGTTGCTTGACCTTGTTCATCCAACTCTGCAGTTTGGATATAAACCGGAATACCAATGTGATCAGAATATTTACCAATCACATCGCGCAGACGCCACTCGGACAGAAATTCTTGGCCATCTTCGCGCAAATGTAGAATGATTTCGGTACCACGCGAGGCTTTATTAATGGTTTCAACCGTGTACTCACCTTCCCCTTGCGAATGCCACTGTACCGCATCGGCCGCCGCGCTTCCCGCAGCACGGGTGCGCACGGTCACCGCATCGGCAACAATAAAGGCCGAATAGAAACCAACCCCAAATTGACCAATCAATTGTGAGTTTTTCGACTGCTGATCGGAAAGTTTGGAGAAAAACTCCGCGGTCCCCGATTTCGCAATGGTGCCAAGGTTTTCGATCACTTCATCACGACTCATACCGATACCATTATCGGCAATGGTCAACGTCTGCTGATCTTTATCAAACGATAGCTTGACCGCTAACTCGGCATCCCCCTGATACAGTTCAGGGTTTGAGAGAGCTTGAAAACGCAACTTATCCGCTGCATCAGAAGCATTAGAAATCAATTCACGTAAAAAAATCTCTTTGTTGGAATACAAAGAGTGAATCATCAGGTGCAGTAGTTGCTTAACTTCCGATTGAAAACCACGGGTTTCTTTATTAGTGGTTACTGTATCGCTCATAATCGCTCCGTTTACTTCTGTTTCAAACTGTTGATCCATCGAGAGACAATGGAATGCCTTGATCTGTCAGAGAGATATGGACAAAAAATGTAAATTCAAGGTCAAAAGTCATAAAAACACTGTTTTTTGTTGGCGATTGGATTATCCTAGCCACATATTTTTATCAAAAAAGATAAAAAACCAGTAAAGTCTGCCTATTGGGACAAGGAAATACTGGGATAGCCGATGTTCATACTAGGACGCAACTCAAAAGAAGATATCGATGGGTAATATTGGTACTAAATTCATTGTTGCTGAAAGATTCACCTTTGATCCCTTAAGCAATGCGCTGATTGATAAAGACAATGATCAAGAGTTAATCCGGCTCGGCAGTAACGAAAGCCGCATTCTATGGTTACTGGCCCAGCGTCCCAACGATGTGGTGTCTCGCCATGATTTACATGCTTTTGTCTGGCGCGAACAAGGATTTGAGGTCGATGACTCCAGCCTGACCCAAGCCATTTCAACCTTGCGTAAAACGCTGAAAGATTCCACCAAACTGCCACAATACATTAAAACCGTGCCCAAACGTGGTTATCAACTCATCGCGCGGGTGGAAATTGTTGAACAAACCATTCAGCGTGACAGCGAATTATTAAGCACCGAGTTTGCCGAAACTGACAAGATGTCGTCTGAAGTGCTCGAAGAGTGTACTGCCCCCCAAATCAGCCACTCTCCCCCCTCAACTAGCGCAACGCCAGTCAAAACTAAGCCCGACTGGCTCACTCGGCTAATGTTTTTGGTCGCGATTGTGATGCCATGTTTAGTGTTGCTCACCAACCCAAGCCAAGCCAATTTCAAACCGTTAACCACGGTCGATGGAATTGCGGTCAATACCCCGATTAACCATCCGGATCTGTCACCTTGGCTAATTCCGATCAAATTATGCATCCAAAAATATAATCAACAACATACGGATCAATTAAAGCCACTGATGGTGATTGCCACCGGTGGGCAAAATAACCAACTCACGCTCAACTATATTCATAGCACTGCAGCCTCTAACAGCAATATCAGTTTACGCATTGTGGCCAATCCCAGCGATGCAATTAAAGTGTGCGAATAGGACTTTTCGATGAAATATAGATATATCGCGATTGGCAGCTTATTGTTTAGCCTGTTACTCACCGCCAAGCTGTACTGGGGCAGTGATTTTAAACTGCAACAAGTGTTAACTTCGCGTGAATGGCAATCCAAAATGGTTGCGTTGATCACCAGCCAAAATAACAGCCCAGCCATGGGCGAGTTACGTCGCGTCGAAGTTAATTCGAATGTGAAATATTTGCCCAACGGTACTTATTCGCGGGTTTCGATTGTTAAACTGTTTGCCGAAGATCATACATCTGAGAGTTCAATTAATATCTCCGAATCCGGAGAATGGGATATCAGTGATAATTATCTGCTGGTCACCCCAAACGAATTTAAAGATATCTCATCCAGCCACAACAACGATTTTAATCCAGAACAGCTTCAGCTCATCACTCAACTGTTCAAAATGGAAGCACAACAGAGTCGCCGGATCAATATTGTCAATCCCAGAACGCTGCTGTTTACTAGCCTCAATCATGGTTCGGCTGTATTGTTTAGTAATGAGTAGGTAAGGACCTAGGTTTTAGGTTTTAGGTTTTAGGACCTAGGTCCTAGGTCCTAGGTCCTAGGGTCTATGTCCTAAGTTTTAGTTTTAAGCCCCGCAACAAGGAGCTGTTATGCGCATACTGATCACCGGTGGTAGTGGTTTTATTGGTAGTCAACTGATAAAGATGCTGAGTGGGCATCAACTGCTGGTGCTGACTCGCAACATAACCAAAGCGCACGCGCATTTTAGCGCGCTCGGGGTATTGCCAAAGGCGCGCGCAAATCTGACCTTGCTCGACTCACTGGATTCGCTAGCCGATTTCAATCAAATTGATGCGGTAATCAACCTGGCTGGTGAGCCGATTGCCGATCGGCGCTGGACGACCGCGCAAAAGCAGCGCATTACCGACAGTCGCTTAAACATCACCGAACAGTTGGTCGCAAAAATTCATGCCAGCACCCAACCGCCACGAGTATTACTCAGCGGCTCAGCGGTCGGTTGGTATGGCGATCAGCAACAGCACGCGTTTGATGAGCAGTTACACGTACATAGTCAACATTTCTCACATCAAGTTTGCCAGCAATGGGAACAGCTCGCTTTGAAAGCACAATCAAGTCAGACCCGTGTTTGCCTACTGCGCACAGGTATTGTGCTCGCCCGCCATGGCGGTGCGCTCAAAAAAATGCTGCCCGCTTACCGGCTCGGTCTCGGTGGACCGATTGGCGATGGTCAGCAATATCTGCCGTGGATTCATATGCAAGATATGCTGCGCGCGATACTGTTTTTGCTCGAAACCGAACACGCCCAAGGTGCGTATAATCTCTGTGCGCCCCATCCAGTACCCAATGCGCAATTTAGCCTTACCCTTGCTAACACCTTACAGCGCCCACATTTATTGACCATTCCACGCTGGCTGATACAACTGTTAATGGGTGAAGCCAGCGAGCTACTGCTCGATAGCCAACGAGCCAAACCGAAAAAACTGACTGATTTAGGCTTTCAATTTGACTATTGCCGAATTGAAAGCGCACTCAAACAACTATACCCAAACAACTTGGAGTTACAGGTAGGCGGCAAGTGAGTGAATCCCTATGAGCATAGGCAAACTATGTGATTGGGGTGAGCGAACGTAGCCAACACCGCTGCAACTTCAAGTAGGAAGGGGATATTAAGCCCAACTTCTCCCCAATTTAAATGGGATATTGTGCCACTAAGGATCGACCATGCCAGCCAGCACTATGATTGATGTTACTGAATATAATTTCCAGCAGGTACTTGAACACTCTAGCCTTACGCCAGTGCTGTTTTATTTTTGGGCAGAGGCCAGCCCAGAGAGCGTGCAACTACTACCGGCATTGGAGCAACTGGTTGAACGTTATCAAGGCGCAGTGGTATTGGCTCGTTTAAATTGTCAGCAGCAACAAGCGATTGCCGCACAATTTGGCATTCAAGCCATTCCAACTATTGCCCTATTTATTCAAGGTCAGCCCGTCGATGGTTTAGGTGGCGCGCAACCAATCAGTGCGATTGAAGAGATGCTTGAACGCCATTTACCCAATGCGGAACAGCGTTTAATTCAGCAAGCGCTTGAGTTGGTTGCACAAGGCGAATACCAACCCGCGCTAACGCTATTATCCGGTTTAACGGAACCGTGGTGTAGTCAAGGCGAAGTCAAACTCGCTTTAGCTACTTGTTATCTCGAAACCGGCGCGTTCGATGCCGCCGAGACGATGCTGGCCAGCATTCCACTCGCCTACCAACAAGGCGATTACCGAACCCTATTGGCCAAGCTTGAATTGCATCAGCAGGCCGCAAATAGCCCTGAGTTAATCGCGCTTGAACAGCAGTGGCAAGCCGATCCCAAAAATCCAAGCCTAGCTCTGGAACTGGCACGCCAATACCATCAAGTTAAACGGGATGAAGAAGCGTTGAGTTTACTGTGGTCTTGGCTCAGTCAGGATCTCAATACGCTTGAGGGAGAAATGAAAAAAACCTTGATCGATATGCTCACCGCACTCGGCCAAGGCAACCCGCTCGCTACCCAATATCGCAAGCAGCTTTACTCGCGACTGTATTAATTTAGCCAGAATCGATAAATTGCCACCAGATCGCAATCTTAGCGATGGGTGGCACTCTCTAACCAGTAAGTGCGTATACTTTTTACTTAGGCGTATACCCAAACCACTTGCCGCTGCCGCCAACACGGCATCACAACCACACGCTTCACTCAACAACAAGGAAAGATTATGGCTATTGATTCATTGATCACCCTAGCAATACTGGTTTTCGCCGTGGTTATTTTTCTCTCATCGGCGGTCAAAACCGTGCCTCAAGGCCACAACTGGACAGTCGAGCGCTTTGGGCGTTACACCCAAACCTTACAACCGGGGCTCAATCTCATCATCCCGTTTATTGATCGAGTTGGGCAAAAAATAAACATGATGGAACAAGTGTTAGATATTCCGGCTCAAGAAGTGATTTCCAAAGACAACGCTAGCGTGGTGATTGATGCGGTGTGCTTTGTACAAGTGGTTGATGCTGCCAAAGCCGCTTATGAAGTGAATGATCTTAAACACGCAATCCGTAATTTAACCTTGACCAATATGCGTACTGTGCTTGGCTCAATGGAGCTCGATGAAATGCTCAGTCAACGCGACATGATCAACTCCAAACTCTTAATTATTATCGATCAAGCCACCAGTCCGTGGGGAGTAAAAATTACCCGTATCGAGATTAAAGATGTGCAACCACCGGCAGATTTAACCGCGGCGATGAATGCGCAGATGAAAGCCGAGCGTAACAAACGCGCCGAAGTACTCGAAGCTGAAGGGGTACGCCAAGCGCAGATCTTACGTGCCGAAGGTCAAAAACAATCCGAAATATTGAAAGCTGAAGGCGAAAAGCAAGCGGCGATTTTACAAGCCGAAGCGCGTGAGCGCGCCGCCGAAGCCGAAGCGAAGGCCACCACTATGGTGTCCGAAGCCATCGCCAAAGGTGATATGCAAGCGGTCAATTACTTTATTGCTCAAGGCTATACCGAAGCGCTTAAAGCGATTGGCCAAGCAGAAAATAGCAAAATCATTATGCTGCCACTGGAAGCAACCGGCTTAATGGGATCTGTGGCGGGAATTGCAGAAATGTTTCAATCCTCTCAATCTAAGCAATAGGTAAGGTAGTCCTGTGATCACGCTACTCTCGCAATTGAATGTTTGGCACTGGCTAACTTTAGGCTTGCTACTGCTCGCCGTCGAACTGCTCGGTACCGCAGGTTATTTCCTGTGGCTGGGCCTTTCTGCATTATTGGTCGGAGCGCTACTGCTGGTGCTGCCTTTAGGTTGGCAATTACAGTGGTTGGCGTTTGCCAGCTTCGCTCTCGTCACCACTTGGTTGTGGTGGCGACGCCAATTTAGCCAAGATAAACAGCACGATGCCACGCGCGATCTGAACCAAAAAGAGAAGCAACTGATTGGGCGGATGATCCCGATTGCGCAAGATACCGCCGCCGGAGAGTTTCAAGTCGCGCTGGGTGATACGCGCTGGACTGCGCGCTGCGCTACCCCGCTGGCCGCAGGTACTGTGGTCAGTGTGATTGCGTTGGATGGCATTATTCTGATTGTTGAGCCAATTTAGCCGACACTCTCGCTAACCCGCTTGATATATCCAAACAACTTGGCGTTGCAGGTAGGCGAGTTCAAACTTTGATCGTGGATTGATTGCAACACTCGCCTTGTTTGAGCTGATCAATGATCGGGCATTCGCTGCCCTCATCGCCGGGGCAACTGGCTACCCAGCTCTCGAGCTGCTGCTTGATCAGGCTTAGCTCAGCCAGTTGGCTTGAGACTTGTTGCAGCTTGTGTTGCGCTCGGGCACGAACGGCGGCGCGGGTGCGCTCTGGGTTATTGGCCAGCGCCAGCATGGCTTGGCACTCATCTAAACTAAACCCTACCCGCCGACAGCGTGCGATCAGCAGTAAATCATCCACATGCCGCTGCGTATAAGTGCGATAACCACTGGCGGAGCGCAGTGGCGGGGTGATGAGACCTTTCTCTTCGTATAGGCGAATCGACTTGGCGGTAAGCTCGGTCAGTTTGGCGATTTGGCTAATATTCATATACCCTTCCTACTTGAAGTTGCAGCGGTGTTGGCTACGTTCGCTCACCCCAATCACATAGTTTGCCTATGCTCATGGGGATTCACTCACTTGCCGCCTACCTGTAACTCTAAGTTGTTTGGGTATAGGCTCCCCCATCCCAAACAAAAAAATAAACCCAACGATAAAAAACCACAAAGGCATGGGGGTTAACCATGCCTTGTTAGGATTAAAAATGCAATTCAATACCGTGGGCGAGAAAAATAGCCGCCAACAACTTGGCGTTACAGATAAGCTAAGTAAACGCTTACTCTTGGCTAATCAGCCAAGCCAGAATCGCCGCTTTATCGGCTTTGTCAGCTTTTTGGTACCAATCCGCCATCATAATCACCAGCTTATGCTCGCTGACCAAGGGTTGATTAACCACCGCGCGGTTGGCAAATGCCCAGTTGGCAAATTCTTGCTGTTCTGCGCTAGTGGCTTCGCTATACAGATATTGCACCATTTGGTTAGTTTTTGACGCAGGCTCAACTACAGCTTGAGATGGAACAGCGGCAACCGCAGTAGTTTGAACCATTGTCCGCTGGGTAACAAAATCGGCTTCATCAATCACAGCGGTAAAATAAGCTTTCGGGACGCTAAATTCGATTTGGTTTCTATTGGTTGATGAAACTAAGGTGAATAGCACTGAATCAGAGTTCAGTTGCTGAATATATTCTTGAGATAAGGGGAACTTAAACCACTGTGTAGTCGTGCAATGTTCCGTACAGGTTTCGGCTAATGGCCGATACGTTTCCAGTTTAAACTGCTGTGCTGAGTACGCTACGCTGTCAAACTGATCGTAATTTTTAAAGTAGGTGACGTTCATATTCACATATGAACCACCAATGTTCTGCGCGCCAGCTTTAGGGAAATTAGCCACATAGTTCAATTCGGATTTTACAACATCGGGCCCTAAAACCGCTTTCGCATCAGGCTTGATATCTTTAGCTACGACTTGAACGTAGTTGTGCCGCTCTTTAACCTCTTTCGCCACATCAT
This sequence comes from Vibrio misgurnus, assembly GCF_029635775.1. NCBI lineage: Bacteria > Pseudomonadati > Pseudomonadota > Gammaproteobacteria > Vibrionales > Vibrionaceae > Vibrio > Vibrio misgurnus. The sequence continues at coordinate 1,736,427 of NZ_CP113241.1, forward strand.
TGAACTCACTAGAACTGTCTAAATTACTGCATCCAACGGCCATGGTGATAGCTGAAAATAATATGGTCGTTTTAAATAAATTCATCATTTATGTCCTTGTTATGGAGTAAAAACACCGGCACAAGGCCGGCGTTTTCATTAAAGATAGGCGTAAATCGTAAGATTAGAAGCCGTATTCAATACCTAAGCGTACGAACATTGTCTTATCGGCAGCATTGTAGGCGTCATGCTGACCAACACGAAGGTATGGTACAAAGCCGTTTTTCACATACATCAACTGTGCAGACAACACTTCATCATCGTCGCCTTGCTTAACATTGTTGACTTCAGATTCCATATTCGCGGCATAGCCGACTTTGAAGCCCCATGGACCATTCCAGTATTGACCAATTAGTGAGTATTGAGCTTGCTCACCTTCTTGACCATTAACGATCTTAGATGCGCCTTCAGTGTATTTATAAGCACCAGCAAGACCAAAACCAGCTGGCAGAGGTAATTCAAAACCTACAATATATGCTGTTGCATCGGTCAAGAAAGTTTGGTCAACATCTTGAGCATTTTTATAGCCATACTTGAATTTAGAGTTACTTTCATAGCCAGCATGTAAGGTAACCATATCAGCTAGGTTATAGTGTACTGCAGCACCAACATGGTTAGAACCTTTAGTACCGGTATCACCACGACCCACAGAAACATTGAAAGTTAAACCACCAAATGCTGGTGAGTCGTAACGAGCGATATCACCTTTACGGTCATAATGGCCAGCAACATCGCCACCCCAGTCAAACACGCGGCCTAAACCTGGGTTAGAGTATGGCCAGTCGACAATTTCATACAAAGGAGTCAGCATACGACCGAAACGTACTTTACCCCAATCGCCTTGCAGACCGATGAAAGTGTCACGCGCGCCCAATGTGTTACCTTTACCATCTTCGCCAACGTAACCAGATTCAATTTGCATAAATACGTTTACGTTATCAAACATATCTTTGCTTGCGCGGAAACCGATACGCGATTCATTTTCGTAATCATAGCCGCTGCTATCTTCTTGATAGAATACAGAAATTGCTGCTACACCGTACGCTTGTACATTGAAATCAGACAGAACACCGATTGCACCAGTTTCAGATGCCGCAAATGCACCTGTTGACGCCATCGCTACTGCAGCACCCAGAAGAGTACGTTTAAACATTTTGTCCATGGATAACTCCTAAAAATGGATATAGCTGTTTTTGAATTTCCCCCTTAAGTTGGCCGCCGAAGGGAGAAGTCATTTCCTTTTCGAGTATCGAGTTCGATGCTCTTAGTGGTTGGCACACTGTTGTGTATCCATGTCTGTAGACTAACGCTCGGCTCAGAAACATCAATCAGAACTTAATTTTTATCTAAAAAAATATGAGCTACGGCAAACTTCTGGCCAGTAAGTGATCGAGATCGACTTATGAGTAGCCCCTACAGTCACCAAAATTAACTATATGAATTTAAATGAATTTTATTTTTTGATTGTTATTTTTTTTGAATTAGATCGAAGAAAGGTAAAAAGCATCGTGACTTTTTCAAAGCATAAAAAAGTCATCAAATCGGGAAATTAGCCGAGTTGTTTTTGAACAAAAATAAACCCCAGCACAGGCTGAGGTTTAGATAATTTTAAGCAAATAAGTTCCCATCATCGCGGCACTGATGTGCCAAAAGCGGGCAGAGATCTCAATTTGGCGACTTTACGCTAGCAGATAACTCGATAAGCCAACCTGATAAGCGATTTCAGTCATCGGCTACGGCCGGTTTATTTTAACCACGCCAGCAATGCGGCCTCATCTTGCACCTCAACCCCAAGCTCGATCGCTTTGCTAAGCTTTGAACCCGCGGCCGCTCCGGCAAACAGAATATCGGTTTTGGCCGAAACACTACCGGTCACTTTCGCGCCTAATGCTTGCAGTGCTGTTTTAGCTTCGCTGCGCGACAGCTCTGTGAACGTGCCGGTGATCACCACCACTTTACCGGCTAACGGTGAATCGCTCGCCTCCGTAGCGATCATATCTGGCCAAGTCACTCCCAGATTTTGCAGATCGGCAATCACTTGCTGGTTGCGTGGCTCAGCAAAAAAGGCCAGCAAATGGTCGGCCACCACACTGCCGACATCGGCAACCGCCAGCAATTGCTCGCGATCGGCGTTGGCAATCGCCTCTAAGCTTAAGAAATGCTGCGCAAGGTTGAGCGCGGTGGCTTCCCCCACTTCACGAATGCCGAGCGCATACAAAAATTTGGCTAAGCTGGTGTGTTTGGCTTTATTGAGCGCATCCAGCACATTTTGCGCCGATTTAGGCCCCATACGCTCTAATAGCGTAAGTGGCGCTAGGGTTAAGCGAAATAGGTCGGCAGGAGTATGCACCAGTTCGCGATCCACCAACTGCTCAATCACTTTATCGCCTAAGCCTTCGACATCGAGCGCTTTACGCGACACAAAATGTTTTAACGCTTGTTTGCGCTGAGCTTGGCAAATTAACCCGCCGCTGCAGCGTGCTACCGCTTCACCGACCACTCGCTCAATCTCAGATTGGCAAACCGGACAACACAGTGGAAAGACGATCGGCTTGGCATCGGCTGGACGGCGCTCAAGCACCACCGAGACAATTTGCGGGATCACATCACCCGCGCGGCGGATCACCACCGTATCGCCGACCATTACACCTAAACGGGCAATTTCATCACCATTGTGTAAGGTGGCATTACTGACGGTCACGCCGCCGACAAACACCGGTTCGAGTTTGGCAACCGGAGTGATGGCACCCGTGCGACCGACTTGAAATTCCACTTCATTAAGCAGAGTTAACTCTTCTTGAGCGGGAAATTTGTAGGCAATCGCCCAGCGCGGCGCTTTGGCCACAAAACCAAGCCGCTCTTGCAGGGCAATATCATCGACTTTGATCACCACGCCATCAATTTCATAAGCCAGCTCGCTACGGCGCTGCAAAATATCTTGATAGAAGGCTTTCACCTCATCGAGCGAGTTCACCTGCTGAGTGGCTGGGCAAATCGGTAATCCCCACTTTTTCAGCTGTAGAAAACGCTGATAGTGACTGCCCGCTAACTCGCCACCTTCAATAATACCGACGCTGTAAGCATAAAATGCCAATGGACGCTGGGCGGTAATTTTAGAATCTAATTGACGCAAACTGCCAGCCGCCGCATTACGCGGGTTGACAAACTGCTTTTCGCCTTTTTTAAGCGCACGTGCGTTAAGTGCTTCAAAACCGGCTTTAGGCATAAACACTTCGCCACGCACTTCCAGTCGAGCAGGGAAATTGCTGCCTTGTAAACGCAGTGGGATCGCTTTAATGGTGCGTACGTTAGCGGTGATATTCTCCCCCGTCGCGCCATCACCACGAGTCGCGGCGCGAGTCAGCACTCCCTCTTCATACAATAAACTGACCGCTAAACCATCGAGTTTAGGCTCACAGCAAAATGGGCTATCGGCTACTGCAGCAATTCGATCCAGCATACGGCGATAGAAGCTATCCAGCTCGCTATCATCAAACGCATTATCCAGCGATAACATCGGGATTTCATGCTCAACCGGTGTAAAGCCCTCTAATGGGCGGCCACCCACGCGCAAACTGGGTGAATCTGGGCTGATTAATTCAGGATGCTCAGCTTCTAAAGCGAGCAGTTCGCGCATTAAGCGATCATATTCGGCATCCGGAATGGTCGGTGCGTCTTCTACATAATAACGCACACCATGTTGATGCAGGGTTTGTCTTAGCTCGGTTAATCGTTGCACGATATTTGACATGGTCATTCTCTCGGATGATAAAAAAAGGCTCCGCAGAGCCTTATTCGTCATTTGGGTATCGGGTTATTTTATGCTCTTCCTACTTCGAATTGTTTGGGTAGAGCAGACTGAACGCGGCGCATCTTAATCAATACTAGGCATGGGTAGTGCGCGCTTTGGCTTTAAAATCTTGAATTTGCTTGCGATAAGCATCCAATCGATTGGGCGTCATTAAGTTGCGCGCATCGTCCAACACATGGCCACTGAGATCATCAGCAATTTGCTGCGCGGTTTTCAGCATCAATTTAAAGTTTTGCTCAGGATCGCCAAAACCCGGTAAGGTCATAAAAAACGAGATGCCTTGGGTCGTAAAATCGGCCGGATCATCATGCATCAAGGTTCCCGGTTGCATCATATTGGCGACGCTAAACAGCACTTTGCCAGTGCCTGAAAGATCCGCATGACGATGGAAAATATCCATCTCACCAAATAACAAGCCATTTTGTTGCATGCTATCGAATAGCTTAGTACCAACGAACTGCTGGTTACCTGCACAGTGCACGTTAAGCACAATCACATCGAGTGGCTCTTCCTGAGGCGAAGGTTCAATCTGCGGCGATGGTTGTGTTGGACTCTCGGAGGCAATGACAGTATGCACCACCGGTTCAGGCTCAGAGAGCGAGGAAGTCGCCGATGCTACGGGTACTGATTGGCGATGATAATTCGCCTCAATAGCTGCAGATTCAGTTGCAGATTCGGGCAACTCATCGCTAGAGGGAAAATCGGCGATCAGAGGATCGGCAGATCCTTTTGACAAGCCAAAATCAGGCTCTTTACGCGGTTTACGAATGATCTCAAACTCATCGGCAGCTGCAGATGACGGCGCAGTGGGTTGCTCACTAGCGGTATCAATTTTACGCAGAGGTTTATGCCCAAACTTGGATTTCCCCTCTTTTTTGCTGGTCCACAGACCGTGAAATAGCAACGCGGCAATTGCCAGCGCGCCAACCATTATCAATACGAATCGCAATTCCTGCATCTTAAACTCTCAATATCCCGTTTGATGTTCTGAGCTCTAGCGCCCGACAGGACGTGGTTCAGGGTGTGGGTTTGGCTTGTCGCGATACTTTACCAAAACTCTCGTTGAATTTAGAACAACTTAATGCGAGAAGTTGCCAACATCACGCGTTTTTTTTGCGGTTTAAGCATTTTACTTACCTCGCAATCCAGTACAATCTGAGCCTGGTTTATCAAGGAACATCGCATTTATGCACCCTACCCGCTCTGGATTTGGCTACTTCTACTATGGCCTGTGTTTGGCATTCACTCCCGGTATCCGCCGCTTTGTCGCACTGCCGCTGTTGGCTAACATGGTGCTGGTGGGCAGCGCAATGTACTACTTATTTAGCCAGTTGGATATGTGGATTAGCCAGTGGCTCGGCCACCTGCCACTCTTTTTGGCTTGGCTGCGCTATGTGCTGTGGCCATTACTGGCGCTAACCATCATTGCAACCTTTTCTTATTTTTTTAGCACCTTGGCCAATTTTATTGCGGCACCCTTTAATGGTTTATTAGCGGAAAAAATCGAGCAGCACTTATCCGGCCAAGTGCTCAGCGAACAGAGTGTATGGTCACTGATCAAAGATGTGCCACGCATATTGGCACGCGAATGGCGCAAGCTACTGTATATGCTGCCCAGAGCACTGGGGTTACTGCTGTTACTGTTAATCCCCGCGATCGGCCAAACTGTCGGTCCACTGGCTTGGTTGCTGTTCAGCGCTTGGATGCTGGCGATCCAATATTGTGACTACCCGTTCGATAATCATAAAATTGCTTTTGATGATATGCGTAATACTTTGCAACAAAATCAAGCTCAGGCTTATAGCTTTGGATTGATGGTGGCGCTGCTCGCCAGTATTCCGATCATCAATCTATTTATCATGCCGGTGGCGGTGTGCGGAGCAACCGCCATGTGGGTTGAAAAATTTAAACCACACTATAAACCAATCAGTTAGGATGACCGCAAGCGCGCATATTCGCACACAAATATGCGCCGACTAAAATAAGGTTTTTACCCGCGATGAGCACCACATAAGTTATAACTTTTTAATCTTTTTCCCTTAGTGAATATCCACTTATGCTCTCATCATACTCACTATTCACGCACATACCGCTTAACGGGCTGACGGCGTACTGAATGAAGGAACATCACCATGAGCAAAATCTATCAAGACAACTCCCTGACGATTGGTAACACACCGCTGGTGCGCTTAAACAAAGTGTCAACGGGTAACGTGCTGGTCAAAATCGAGGCGCGCAACCCGAGTTTCAGTGTTAAATGCCGGATCGGTGCCAACATGATTTGGGATGCCGAACAACAAGGCAAACTCAAAGCTGGGGTGGAATTAGTTGAGCCAACCAGTGGTAACACTGGAGTAGCGCTGGCTTTTGTCGCCGCGGCACGGGGTTATAAATTAACCCTGACCATGCCAGAATCAATGAGCTTAGAGCGGCGTAAACTGCTCAAAGCACTGGGTGCCAATTTAGTGCTCACCGAAGCAGCCAAAGGCATGAAAGGCGCGATTGCTAAAGCGGAAGAGATTGTCGCCAGCAATCCAGAAAAATACCTGTTATTGCAACAATTTAACAACCCAGCCAACCCACAAATCCACGAGCAAACCACTGGCCCAGAGATTTGGGATGCCACCGATGGTCAAGTGGATGTGTTTGTGGCTGGGGTCGGTACCGGCGGCACATTAACCGGCACCAGCCGTTATATTAAAGGCACCAAAGGCAAAGCAATTGTGTCGGTGGCGGTCGAGCCGGCCGAGTCACCGGTCATCACCCAAGCGTTAGCGGGCCAAGAAATCAAACCCGCTCCGCATAAAATTCAGGGCATTGGCGCCGGTTTTATCCCCGGCAACTTAGATTTAAGCCTGATTGACCGTGTTGAGCTGGTGACCTCAGAAGAGGCGATTTCAATGGCGCGTCGCCTAATGGAAGAAGAAGGTATTTTAGCCGGAATCTCTTCTGGCGCGGCGGTAGTTGCCGCGAATAGAATCGCACAATCACCTGAATTTAAAGGAAAAACCATCGTAACCGTACTACCAAGCTCTGGTGAGCGCTATTTGAGCACCGCGCTGTTTTCGGGCATTTTTACCGATAAAGAGAACCAACAATAATATGTAGCGAAATCAATTTTTCGTTTAAAAAAGCCCCAGTCAGGGGCTTTTTTGTTGATCCCTGCCTCACCTTTGGTAATATCGGGGCGTTTTATTTTTCGCTTCAAAATAAAGAAGCCATTGATTTACACTCTACCGCTCAAATTGCAAAAAATAGCAAAGGCGATAGGTAAAATTTTAACCAGTCTTAAGTTCTAACACGAAAAGCCTGTGACAGTGCTAGCACAAAGCGGGTTATGCAGTTAAGCTAATTCTGGTTGACAAACTTACAAAAAATAATCTTATTGGGGTATTAAACATGTACGAGAAGCAAGTAGAAATCACAGCAGAAAATGGCCTTCACACTCGCCCAGCTGCACAGTTTGTAAAAGAAGCGAAAGCTTTCGATGCAGACATCACTGTGACTTCTAACGGTAAAAGTGCAAGTGCAAAAAGTCTGTTCAAGCTGCAAACGCTAGGTCTGGTAAAAGGCACAGTTGTGACTATCTCTGCCGAAGGTCCTCAAGCGAAAGAAGCCGTTGACCACTTAGTGGCTCTGATGGACCAACTTCACTAATCCTGTCTTCCTGTTAAAGCCATTTTGTGCACACAAAATGGCTTTGTTGGAAATAACCCGAGAAATACGCTACATATTTATGGTTAGCGTTTGTCCCATCTCCCGTTTACAGTTGACCAGTTTAAGGTAAGGCTATGATTTCAGGCATTCTAGCATCTCCAGGTATTGCGATTGGTAAAGCACTACTTCTTCAAGAAGATGAAATTGTCCTAAACACAAACACCATTTCAGATGATCAAGTAGAAGCCGAAGTTGAGCGCTTTTACACTGCGCGTAACAAATCTTCTGCGCAGTTAGAAGTGATCAAACAAAAAGCACTTGAAACTTTTGGTGAAGAAAAAGAAGCCATCTTTGAAGGCCATATCATGTTGCTTGAAGATGAAGAGCTAGAAGAAGAGATTTTAGCCCTCATCAAGAATGATAAAATGGCGGCCGATAACGCGATCTACACCGTTATCGAAGAACAAGCTACCGCGCTTGAGTCATTAGACGATGAATATCTCAAAGAACGTGCCACCGACATCCGTGATATCGGTACCCGTTTTGTGAAAAATGCCCTAGGTATGCATATCGTTTCGCTCAGCGAAATCGATCAAGAAGTGATCCTAGTGGCCTACGATTTAACGCCTTCTGAAACCGCACAAATTAACCTGAACTATGTGTTAGGTTTTGTGTGTGATATCGGCGGCCGTACTTCTCACACTTCTATCATGGCACGTTCTCTAGAACTGCCAGCGATCGTCGGCGCTAACGACATCACTAAGAAAGTGAAAAACGGCGACACCCTGATCCTGGACGCAATGAACAACAAGATCATTGTCAATCCAACCCAAGCTCAAATTGAAGAAGCGAAAGCAGTTAAAGCCGCTTTCCTGGCTGAAAAAGAAGAGCTGGCGAAACTGAAAGACCTACCAGCAGAAACGCTAGATGGTCACCGCGTTGAAGTGTGCGGCAACATCGGCACAGTCAAAGACTGTGACGGCATCATCCGTAACGGTGGTGAAGGTGTTGGCCTATACCGTACTGAATTCCTGTTTATGGATCGTGACGCACTACCGACTGAAGAAGAGCAATACCACGCTTATAAAGAAGTGGCAGAAGCGATGAACGGTCAAGCGGTGATTATCCGTACTATGGATATCGGCGGCGACAAAGATCTGCCTTACATGGATCTGCCAAAAGAGATGAACCCATTCTTGGGTTGGCGTGCAGTACGTATCAGCTTAGATCGTCGTGAAATCCTGCGTGATCAGCTACGTGGTATTCTGCGTGCATCTGCTCACGGTAAACTACGCGTAATGTTCCCAATGATCATTTCGGTAGAAGAGATCCGTGAACTGAAAAACGCGATTGAAGAGTACAAAGTTGAACTGCGTGCTGAAGGTCATGCGTTCGATGAAAACATCGAAATCGGTGTGATGGTGGAAACTCCTGCTGCGGCTGCAATTGCGCACCACTTAGCTAAAGAAGTTTCTTTCTTCTCTATCGGTACTAACGATTTAACTCAGTACACACTGGCGGTTGACCGTGGTAACGAGATGATTTCTCACCTGTATAACCCACTTTCGCCTGCGGTACTGACCGTGATTAAGCAAGTGATTGACGCTTCTCACGCGGAAGGTAAATGGACTGGTATGTGTGGTGAGCTAGCTGGCGACGAACGTGCTACTCTATTACTGCTGGGTATGGGTCTTGATGAGTTCTCAATGAGCGGTATCTCGATTCCAACTGTGAAGAAAGTGATCCGTAACGCTAATTTCGCTGAAATCAAAGCGATGGCTGAACACGCAATTTCACTGCCAACTGCGGCAGAAATTGAAGCTTGTGTCGATCAGTTCATCGCTGCAAAAGCGTAATTATTGGTTAATACCAACAAGATAGACGATGAAAATAGTCGTCTATCTTTGGCGATTGGTATACTATACTTCGACAGAATAAAACTAACACGTTAGGAGCATGACACAATGGGTCTGTTTGACAAACTTAAGAAGCTCGTCTCTGACGACAGCGCTAACGCAGGTGCAATCGAAATCATCGCACCTCTTTCTGGTGAAATCGTTAACATCGAAGATGTGCCAGATGTGGTTTTTGCTGAAAAAATCGTTGGTGACGGTATCGCGATCAAGCCTGCTGGTAACAAGATGGTAGCTCCTGTTAACGGTACTATCGGCAAAATCTTCGAAACCAACCATGCATTCTCTATCGAATCTGACGACGGCATCGAGCTGTTTGTTCACTTCGGTATTGATACTGTTGAACTGAAAGGCGAAGGCTTCACTCGCATCGCTGAAGAAGGTCAATCAGTAAAAATCGGCGATACTATTATCGAATTCGATTTGGCTCTACTAGAAGAGAAAGCAAAATCAACTCTGACTCCTGTGGTTATTTCTAACATGGATGAGATCAAAGAGCTGAACAAACTTGCTGGCTCAGTAGTGGTTGGCGAAACTGCTATCCTACGCGTTACCAAGTAATCCACTTGTGTGATATCAAAAACGCTGCCTTATGCAGCGTTTTTTGTTTTTAGCACCAGAATCAGGAAGTTATCCCTATGCTGCTCTTTGATAAGTCGTCAGTCAGCAGATTAGGCTTTGATGAGTTGTGCTAAGGCGATTAATAAGCCGCCAAGAGCAGTAACCGAACCAATAGCGGTGACAATAATTGTTGATTTCAAAGAAGAAAACTTCATATCCATTTTAGTTTCAAGCTCACCAATGCGAGTAGAAAGCTTAGTCTCAACCTCATCAATGCGCGCTGAAAGCTTAGTCTCAACGGCATCGATACGGGCTGAAAGCTTAGCCTCAACGGCATCGATGCGAATGATGAGTTTATCTTCCACACGGTTAAGTTCATCACGGGTAGCGTTATGCTGCGCCTGATCAACAAGTAATTTGAGTAGATCTTTTTGTGTAATTTGGCCTGTATCGTTCATCTTCATCGCCCCAAATACCTTTGATTAATAATTATACCACAGCTCAGATTAAAACTTGCTAGCCACTTTAGCATAAACAAAGCGTATTCAGTGAATGGATGCTGAACATTCATCTGACTTGCGAGAGATGACCAATACTAAAGGCCGAGCGCATAACGCAGCACTTGGTTTTTTAATGGCCCGGCACGTTCGGCAGCCGCTAGCGCAGCATTGCGCAGCAACTTGAGTGGTAGATGCGAGTTACTGAACGTTTGATAAAACAGATCCATACCGGTTTGCATCAATAGATTATCGGCACGCCGACCACGCTGATAAGCGGTAAAGTGCGCTAACGTCAGCAGTGTTTGATGCTCGGTTTGGGCCAATAATTCCGCCACGTCTTTAAAACCAAGGTTTACCCCCTGCCCGGCGAGTGGGTTAATGGTATGTGCTGCATCCCCCACTAACACACAGCGATTTTTCACATACTGCTGAGCATGACGACGAGTCAGTGGGAAGCTGGCCTGCTGCAATACGCGAATATCTCCGAGTTCGGCTGGGAAATGCTCAATAATCTCACTGCGTAATTGCGCTGGATTTAAACCTACCAGTGTGCGGATCCGCTGTGGGCTATCGTACCAAACCAACGATGCTTGATTGCCACCTAGCGGCAAATAAGAGCGCGGCCCAGTTGGAAAAAACTGCTGCCAAGTGGTCTCTTGCTGAATACGCTGAGTCTCAACATTAATCAACAAACAGTGTTGGCGATAATCCCACGCAGTGATGCCAATCTGTGCCAATTGACGTACTTGGGAGTTGGCGCCATCGGCACCAATCACCCAATCGCACTCCAGTACGGTACCCGATTGCAAAATAGCCTGACATCCCTGTTCACTTACCTCCAGTTTTAGCAACTGATCTGGGCACATCAAGGTCAGTTGCGGATAATCCGCCAACTGCTGCCACAAGCCGAGTTGAATAATGCGATTTTCCACCATGTAACCTAAGTGTGGTAAATCCAAGGCGTGACAGGAAAAACGTGTGCGACACTCAGGATGTTCCCACGTTTCCAAATAGTGATAGGGACAAGCACGCATCGCCACAATGTTTGGCCAAGCGCCAAGTGATTCTAAAAGCTGCACTGAGGTGTGTGATATAGCCGAGACACGCACATCCATCGCTTGAGCTGGCTCAAATGGCTGCGGTGCACAGCTATCGATCAAAGCGACCGTGCGTCCTTGCTGGGCAAATCCCAGCGCCGCCGCCGCGCCAACCATGCCACCACCTACTACTAAAATGTCAAACTTGTTGCTGCTCATCGGTTTCTCACTCGGCCTATCATCCCCAACGCATTGTACGGAGTGCTTCCAAGATTGCGACCTTTTTTACCGGGAAACCTAACGACGAATCAGAGCAAAACCCAATCGCCATAAGGGCAACAGAGAATGATGCCAATTACTAGTCAGTCGGTTTTTAAAGCAGTACAATACGCCGCTTACCGCCGAGAGGGCGGCTAGAATGTGAGCTAAAGCTCAAATGATTGAAGAACTATTGAACGAGCGAAAGTGTGATGAGTAAGAAACTGCTAATTAAAACTTGGGGCTGCCAGATGAACGAATACGATTCATCCAAAATGGCTGACCTGCTTAATGCTGCTAACGGCTATGAGCTGACCGAAATACCCGAGGAAGCAGACGTTTTACTCCTAAATACCTGTTCAATTCGTGAAAAAGCACAGGAAAAAGTCTTCCACCAACTTGGGCGTTGGAAAACGCTAAAAGATAAGAAACCCGGTGTAGTGATTGGGGTTGGTGGTTGCGTGGCGACTCAAGAAGGCGACTCGATTCGCCAACGTGCACCGTATGTCGATGTAATTTTTGGCCCGCAAACCCTACATCGTCTGCCTGAAATGATTCAGCGTTCACAAACCAGTTCTGCACCGGTGATGGATATCTCTTTCCCTGAGATTGAAAAGTTTGACCGCCTACCTGAGCCGCGAGCTGAAGGCCCGACAGCCTTTGTCTCGATTATGGAAGGCTGCTCAAAATACTGTACTTACTGCGTAGTGCCTTACACTCGTGGTGAAGAAGTGAGCCGCCCAGTCGATGACGTGCTGTTTGAAATTGCACAACTGGCTGAACAAGGCGTGCGTGAAGTTAACCTACTCGGCCAAAATGTTAATGCTTATCGTGGTGCAACGCATGATGGAGATCTCTGCTCTTTTGCTGAACTGCTGCGTTTAGTTGCCACCATTGACGGGCTTGATCGTATTCGCTTTACCACTAGCCATCCACTGGAATTTACCGACGATATTATTGCTGTGTATGAAGACACGCCTGAGTTAGTCAGCTTCCTGCACCTGCCGGTACAAAGTGGTAGCGATCGCATCTTAACTATGATGAAGCGACCACACACGGCGATTGAATACAAATCGATCATTCGCAAACTGCGTAAAGCACGCCCAGATATTCAGATCAGCTCAGACTTCATCGTTGGCTTCCCTGGTGAAACGGATAAAGATTTCCAAGACACCATGAAGCTGATCCGCGATGTGGATTTTGATATGAGCTTTAGCTTTGTGTTTTCGCCACGCCCAGGCACCCCAGCGGCAGATTATCCTTGCGATCTGTCGGAAGAGGTGAAAAAAGCACGCTTGTACGAGCTACAGCAACAGATCAACAGCCAAGCGATGCGTTATTCGCGCTTGATGCTCGGTACTGAGCAGCGAATTTTGGTCGAAGGTCCTTCGAAGAAAAACTTGATGGAGCTGTGTGGTCGTACTGAAAATAGCCGCTTTGTTAACTTTGAAGGCTCACCAGATCTGATTGGTCAATTTGTCGATGTAAAAATCGTGGATGTGTTTGCCAACTCGCTGCGTGGTGAATTAGTGCGTACCGAATCGCAAATGAATCTGCGGATTGCCACCTCACCTTCAGCAATGAAAGCCAAGACTCGCCGTGAAGATGAGCTTGGAGTGGCTACATTTACTCCTTAATCTCGTATACACTGTCGATAAATGTCCGGTCACAATCGGACATTTATTGGCATAGTGAGAGGCAAATTTGAGCAATAAAATTATAACCTTAGAAATCGATCTACACCCTTCTGATAACCAACGCTTAGCCAGCCTATGTGGCCCTTTCGATGATAACATCAAGCACCTCGAACGGCGCTTAGGGGTTGAAATCAATTACCGTGGCCATTTTTTTACCATCGTCGGCCAAACACATACTGCCGCTGCAGCACTGGATATTATTAAGACCTTATATGTGGCTACCGCGCCGCTGCGTGGTGAGATTACCGATATTGAACCTGAGCAAATTCACTTAGCGATCAAAGAGTCTGGCGTGCTGGAACAGCAGCATGAGTCAAGTATTCACTACGGCAAAGAAGTGGTGGTAAAAACCAAAAAAGGCGTGATCAAACCGCGCACCCCGAATCAAGCTCAATACTTGATGAATATGGTGACCCACGATATTACCTTTGGCGTTGGCCCAGCCGGCACCGGCAAAACTTATCTTGCGGTCGCCGCCGCAGTGGATGCACTTGAGCGCCAAGAAATCCGTCGCATTCTGCTCACCCGCCCTGCGGTTGAAGCGGGGGAAAAACTCGGCTTTCTGCCTGGCGATCTCAGCCAAAAAGTCGATCCTTACTTGCGGCCACTGTACGATGCCCTGTTTGAAATGCTCGGTTTTGAGCGGGTTGAAAAACTGATTGAGCGCAATGTGATTGAAGTCGCTCCCCTCGCCTACATGCGCGGACGCACCTTAAATGATGCGTTTATCATTCTTGATGAAAGCCAAAATACCACCGTAGAGCAGATGAAAATGTTCCTCACCCGGATTGGTTTTAATTCGCGAGCGGTGATCACTGGTGATGTGACCCAAATCGACTTACCACGCGGTGCAAAATCGGGGCTGCGCCACGCAATTGAAGTACTCAGTCAAGTCGAAGAGATCAGCTTTAACTTTTTCCAAGCTGAGGATGTGGTACGCCACCCAGTGGTGGCACGCATCGTCAATGCTTATGAACAGTGGGAAGCGCAAGATCAAAAGCAGCGTCAGCTACATGAGCAGCGCCGCCGTGAGGAGCGAGCAGCGGGGCTACTCAGTAGCGTCGTGAGCGAGACTTCACCAGCTCAGCCAACGTCATCTAACCCACATGAGTCGCACCTGTCATGAGTATCGAACTGGATTTACAATTTGCCGTCAGCGATCACCATGGGCTACCAAGCGCTGCTGATTTTGCCACTTGGCTAACCCACACCATTAGCCCATTTCAAGCCCAAGCTGAAGTAACGATTCGGATTGTCGATAGCGCGGAAAGTCATCAGCTCAATCTCAATTATCGCGGCAAAGATAAACCGACCAATGTGCTCTCTTTCCCATTTGAAGCTCCGCCGGGTATCGAACTTGATCTGCTCGGTGATTTGGTGATCTGTCGCCAAGTGGTTGAACATGAAGCGATTGAACAAAATAAACCTTTACAGGCTCATTGGGCGCATATGGTTGTACATGGTAGCCTGCATCTGCTAGGTTATGACCACATCGAAGATGATGAAGCCGAAGAGATGGAAGCACTGGAAACCGAAATTATGCAACAAATGGGCTTTAGTGATCCGTATCTGACCGAAAAAATGTAATCCTTATCGGCCAAGATAAGGCACATGTGAGCTATCACACTTCTGATAGCGTTAGTAAATTGAGACATAATGAACGACGACAATGCTCAAAATTCGGAAGGTCCGAGTAGAAAGTCCTTCTTTGAACGCCTAAGCCAACTTTTTCAGGGTGAGCCAAAAGATCGCCAAGAGCTGGTCGATGTGATCCGCGACTCTGAAATCAACGATTTGATTGACCATGACACCCGCGACATGCTGGAAGGGGTGATGGAAATCGCCGAAATGCGCGTACGCGACATCATGATCCCACGCTCACAAATGGTCACCATCGATCGTACCCACAATCTCGATAGCTTAGTCGCCATCATGACCGATGCGCAGCACTCACGTTATCCAGTGATCAGCGAAGATAAAGATCATGTGGAAGGCATTCTACTTGCGAAGGACTTACTCAAATATCTCGGCTCGAATAGTGCTCCATTCGATATCCAGCAAGTGATCCGCCCAGCGGTGGTCGTTCCGGAGAGTAAACGGGTTGACCGCTTACTCAAAGAGTTCCGTGAAGAACGTTACCATATGGCGATTGTGGTGGATGAGTTTGGTGGTGTTTCCGGGCTAGTGACTATTGAAGACATTCTGGAAGAGATCGTCGGTGACATTGAAGATGAATTTGACGATGAAGAGCAAAAAGATATCCGTCAACTGAGCAAGCACACTTTTTCGGTCAAAGCTCTTGCCACTATTGAAGAGTTTAACCACACCTTTGGCACCAAATTCAGTGATGAAGAGGTGGATACTGTCGGTGGTTTGGTGATGACCGCCTTTGGACACTTACCCGCCCGTGGCGAGGTGGTCGATATCGCAGGCTACAGTTTCAAAGTGATGGCAGCGGACAATCGCCGCGTGGTCGCCTTGCAAGTGACCGTGCCAGATCTAGAAACACTCTCGCATGCACAAGAATAACCCTCTCCGATGACTGAGCAACGGTAAATAACAACACGATGAACAGCCTATTATCTCATCGCCTAATGCGGCCGCTCGCGGCCGCTTTGGTTGGTGTGTTGACCCCGCTGGCTTTTGCCCCCTATCAAATTTGGCCACTCGCCTTAATCAGCCCCACTTTACTGCTGCTGCTGCTGCATCAACAAACTGCGCGGCGAGCAGCGATGATTGGTTATGCGTGGGGAATTGGGCAATTTGCCTTCGGGATCAGTTGGGTACATGTCAGTATCGACACCTTTGGCGGAATGCCTAAAATCGCTAGCCTGTTTTTAATGACCTTACTGGTCGGTTATCTCGCCCTTTATCCGGCACTTTTCGGCTGGCTGCTCAATCGCTGGTTTGCCAATAACTCGCGCAGCAAATGGTTAGGCGCAGTACCGGCATTATGGTTAATCACTGATTGGTTACGCGGTTGGGTGATGACCGGCTTTCCTTGGCTATGGCTTGGCTACAGCCAAATTGATAGTCCATTGGCTAACTTCGCGCCGATCGGCGGAGTGGAGTTGATCACCTTACTACTGCTGATCTGTGCCGGCAGTTGTGCTTATGCTCTGCTCAATCGCCGCTGGCTCACTCTCTTAATCCCGCTAATCATCTATGCCACTGGCTATGGCTTACAAGCGATCCAATGGGTCACTCCGCAAACCGAACGCAACACAACGGTCGCGCTGATCCAAGGCAACATTGAACAAGGCTTAAAATGGCTGCCCAACCAGCGCTGGCCAACCATCATGAAATACACCGATCTCACCCGAGAAAACTGGGATGCGGACATCATTATTTGGCCAGAAGCGGCAATCCCTGCACTGGAATCTGAAATTCCGTCATTCTTGCATAATTTAGATGCTGCGGCGCGAATCAATCAGAGTGCTGTGATCACCGGCATTATCAATCAAAATGATGACCAACAGTATTTCAATAGTGTACTGACCCTTGGCGTTACTCCTCACGAAGAGTATCGCTATGACCTAAGTCTGCGCTACCACAAATACCATTTGTTGCCATTTGGCGAATTTGTGCCATTTGAGGCGCTGTTAAGACCGCTCGCTCCCTTTTTTAATTTGCCGATGTCCTCGTTTAGCCAAGGCGAGTATGTACAGCCGAACCTGATTGCCAAAGGCTTCGCGTTTGCTGCCGCACTGTGTTATGAAATTATCTTTAATCAGCAAGTGCGTGACAATGTGACCGCTGAGACCGATTTTCTGCTCACGCTATCCAATGACGCTTGGTTTGGCCGCTCCATCGGTCCGATGCAACATATGGAAATTGCCCGTATGCGCGCATTAGAACTCGGTAAACCACTGATCCGTGCGACCAACAATGGCATTACCGCGATCACCGATCAACGTGGGCGGATTATCGCTCAACTGCCACAATTTGAAACTGGTGTATTAAGAGCCACAGTCACCCCAACTCGGGGCAGCACGCCTTATCATCAATTCGGCACCACACCGCTCTATCTTTGGGTCGGACTGGTTCTACTTTTGGCTGGCTGGCGACGTCGCCATGTATAGAACTGATACAAATATCAGCGCTGGCACGAATGTAAGCCTTGACACAAATGGGAAGCAGAGCTTCCCGTGATTGGTTTGGATCAGGTTGGGGTTTTCAATAGATCTAAGGTTGTGCTAAGGCTTAAGAGCTTGGCGGCTAAAAGCTTTTCCACCACATTGAGTACAAGGCTCGACCACCGTTGGGTGATTAAACTCGGTTTTGTGACCGCAGTGATCGCACACCAAGATCCCCAAGCCAATCATGTCACCGACTTGATACAAGCCTTGATGCTCCAAATCGGCAAACAGCTCTCGCCACTCAACCGTGGTGCGATCGGTAATATCCAATAACCCCTGCCAAATCGAGTTGGTGATCATCAGATAAAATGGGCCACTTTTGCTCTGCTCAACACGTTCCGAAAACTCTTTGAGATCGGCTTCGATATAAGCTGAGATTAAGGCGAGCTCATCTTTGGTTAAATCATTAACCGCATTCACATACTTGGCGGAAGATTGCACAATCTCATGCACACCATCAGAACTGTGTTTAAGGGTTTCTACCACCTCAGCCAATAAGGCTTCATAACTTGCTTTCTGTTTTGGCATATCTTACCTCTCTCAAGCCTGATGACTAGCGGATCATCCCCTTCCAACTTCAAGTTGCAGCTTCAAGTTGGGAGGGGATAGCTATTGTTGTAAACCCCTGCTTTCTGTATTCTATGCCGAACCGAAAGAGTTCGTTCCTACTGAACTCACAAATTCCAAGATGGATGTCATCGATGCAAGAGCAATACAACCCACAAGAGATTGAACACAAGGTTCAACAGCACTGGGACAACCACCAAACCTTCGTGGTTAGTGAAGACCCAAACAAAGAAAAATTCTACTGTCTTTCTATGTTCCCGTACCCAAGCGGCCGACTGCATATGGGTCATGTGCGCAACTACACCATCGGTGATGTAGTCTCTCGTTTCCAACGTCTGCAAGGCAAAAACGTACTGCAACCTATCGGTTGGGATGCGTTTGGTCTGCCAGCAGAAAATGCGGCGGTCAAAAACAATACTGCGCCAGCGCCTTGGACTTACGAAAATATCGAATACATGAAAAACCAGCTCAAGTTACTGGGCTTTGGTTATGACTGGAATCGTGAATTTGCCACTTGCCGCCCAGAGTACTACCGTTGGGAACAAGAGTTCTTCACTAAGCTGTTTGAAAAAGGCTTAGTGTACAAAAAAACCTCATCGGTTAACTGGTGCCCTAATGACCAAACTGTACTGGCCAACGAGCAAGTAGAAGATGGTTGCTGCTGGCGCTGTGATACTCCGGTTGAGCAAAAAGAGATCCCACAATGGTTTATTAAGATCACGGCCTATGCCCAAGAGCTGCTTGATGATCTGGATAACCTGGATGGTTGGCCTGAAATGGTTAAAACCATGCAGCGTAACTGGATTGGCCGCTCTGAAGGTGTAGAGCTGAAATTTGCCGTCAAAGGCGAAAGCACAGACCTTGAAGTGTATACCACACGCCCTGATACCTTGATGGGTGTGACCTACGTGGCAATCGCCGCAGGTCACCCTCTGGCCAGTAAAGCGGCAGCCAATAACCCTGCGCTCGCCACATTTATTGACGAATGTAAAAACACCAAGGTGGCCGAAGCTGAACTCGCGACCATGGAAAAGAAAGGCATGGCAACTGGCCTAACCGCTATCCATCCTTTAAACGGTCGTGAAGTACCGATCTACATCGCCAACTTCGTATTAATGGATTACGGTACTGGCGCAGTGATGGCTGTACCAGCTCATGACCAACGTGACTTTGAATTCGCGACCAAATACGGCCTAGATATCATCCCTGTGATTAAGCCTGCTGATGGCAGCGAGCTGGATGTGTCTGAAGCCGCTTACACTGACAAAGGTGTGTTGTTCGCTTCTGGCGAATTTGATGGTTTGGATTTTCAAGCCGCTTTTAACTCGATCGCGGCCAAATTGGCAGCAGAAGGCAAAGGCACTAAAACAGTTAACTTCCGTCTGCGTGACTGGGGCGTGTCCCGTCAACGTTATTGGGGTGCACCAATTCCGATGGTGACGACTGAAGATGGCCAAGTCCACCCAGTACCAGCAGACCAACTGCCTGTGATCTTGCCCGAAGATGTGGTGATGGATGGGGTAACCAGCCCAATCAAAGCCGATAAAGAGTGGGCAAAAACCACCTTTAACGGTGCGCCAGCCCTGCGCGAAACCGATACTTTTGACACCTTTATGGAGTCTTCATGGTATTACGCGCGTTACTGCTCACCACAAGCGGATGATATTCTTGATCCAGCCAAAGCCAATTACTGGCTGCCAGTCGATCAATACATCGGTGGTATTGAGCATGCGTGTATGCACCTGCTCTATTCACGTTTCTTCCACAAACTGCTGCGTGATGCAGGTTACGTGCAAAGCGATGAGCCGTTCAAAAAGCTGCTATGCCAAGGCATGGTATTGGCTGATGCTTTCTACTACACCAATGACAAAGGTGGTAAAGAGTGGGTTGCGCCAACTGAAGTCAAAGTAGAGCGTGATGGCAAAGGCCGTATCGTCTCGGCAGTGGATACCACAGGTCGTCAAGTTGAGCACTCAGGCATGATCAAAATGTCTAAGTCGAAAAACAACGGCATCGACCCACAAGAGATGGTCGACAAATACGGTGCTGACACGGTACGTCTGTTCATGATGTTTGCCTCACCTGCGGATATGACCCTGGAATGGCAAGAATCTGGTGTTGAGGGCGCTAACCGCTTCCTGCGTCGGGTTTGGAAACTGGTTCGTGAACATGCTGCGCTTGGCCAAGCTCCAGCACTGGATGCATCTGCTCTGAATGCAGACCAAAAAGCGCTGCGCCGCGATGTCCACAAAACCATCGCCAAAGTGACCGATGATGTCGCGCGTCGTCAGACTTTCAATACCGCTATCGCTGCGATCATGGAGCTGATGAACAAGCTGACTAAAGCACCAATGGCCGAAGCGCAAGATCGTGCGATTCTGGATGAAGCACTGAAAGCCATCACGCTGATGCTGTACCCGATCACTCCACATATCTGTTTCGAAATGTGGGTGGCACTCGGTCAAAGCAATATCGATACGGCAAGCTGGCCAACGTACGATGAAGCCGCACTGGTCGAAGATGAAAAGCTGATCGTGCTACAAGTCAACGGTAAACTGCGTGGCAAACTGACCGTTGCTGCTGATGCCACTCAACAACAAGTGGAAGCATTAGGCATGCAAGATGAGAACGTGCAGAAATTCACCGATGGTCTAACCGTACGTAAAGTGATTTATGTGCCGGGTAAACTGCTCAATATCGTAGCGAGCTAACTTAGCCTAGCGTAACCAATCAACCCGCCATTAGCGTAACCAATGAACTAATGGCGGGTTTTAAGGTCAGTAAACAGGAATCGTCCTGTGTATTTATCTCAGCTTATCGCATGATCAACGCTTGATAAGCTGAGATAAGTATTGTGCCTAATAATGAGACTGAAGCCTCCATGCCTACCCCTGTTGTTACTAGTTTGAAATGGTCACTTTTGGTATTGCTCACCAGCTTACTGACCGCGTGTGGTTTCCACTTACGTGGTGACTACAGTATTCCACAAGAGCTATCGAGCATGTCTTTAACCAGTTATGACCAATACAGCAGCTTTACACGCTTAGTTCATCGCCAATTACGTCTGAATAAGGTCAACTTACAAACCCCCGCCGCCGATGTGCCGAATTTACATCTGCTCAGTGAAAGTGTCGGCGAACGCACCTTATCGCTATACCAAAATACCCGCGCCGCAGAAAAAGAGCTGACCTTTCGAGCCTCTTATCGAGTAACCGTGCCTGAGCTAGGCAGCCGGACTTTTTCAACCAGCGTTACGCGTAGTTATCTAGATAACCCACTGACTGCACTGGCAAAATCTGTTGAACGCGACATGATTGAAGAAGAGATGCGCCGCTTGGCCGCTAGCCAAATTGTGCGCCAAATGGCACGTTTAAAAGCCGACTTCGCCCGTAAAACACTGGATGAGCAAGCCTTAGAACATGAAAACGCTCAGGCCGATTATCAGCTTGAGACTCAAGAATTGACGGAGCCAACCGCCACAGAAGGCCAAAGTGAGTAGTTTCGATGCGCATTTACGCTGAAAAACTGGCCGAGTCACTGCACAAAACCCTGTATCCGATTTACCTCGTATTGGGTAATGAACCGCTGTTGATCCAAGAAGCCAAAACCGCGATTGAAACCGCGGCCAAAGCGCAAGGATTTATCGAAAAACATCGCTTCAGCGCGGATGCCAGCTTAGATTGGAGCTCTGTCTATGATTGTTGTCAGGCTCTCAGCCTGTTTTCCAATCGTCAGTTAATCGAGCTGGAAATCCCAGAATCGGGCATCAACGCCGCGACAGCAAAAGAGTTAAACACCTTAGTAGGTCAGCTCCACGCGGATATTCTGCTGGTGGTGATCGGTCCTAAACTAACTAAGGCCCAAGAAAGTGCCGCTTGGTTTAAAACCCTGAGCCAAAACGCCTGTTGGGTCAATTGCCTCACTCCTGAGTTAAACCGCCTACCACAATTTGTGCAACAGCGCTGCTACACACTCGGCTTAAAACCGGACGCTGAAGCGGTACAAATGCTGGCACAGTGGCATGAAGGTAATTTGTTTGCACTTAGTCAAAGCCTAGAAAAATTAGCCCTACTCTACCCTGATGGCCGACTCACCTTAGTGCGTTTAGAAGAGTCACTAAGCCGCCATAACCATTTCACGCCTTATCACTGGATGGATGCCTTGCTTGAGGGCAAGGCTAACCGTGCTCAGCGCATCTTACGCCAACTGATGCTGGAAGAGAGTGAGCCAATCATATTGATCCGTAGTGCGCAAAAAGAGCTGATCCAACTGTTAAAATGGCAGCAAGAGCGCCAAACGCAGGGCAATCTCGGTGCTCTATTTGATCGCTATCGGGTATGGCAAAATCGTAGGCCACTTTATTCAGCAGCCTTGCAGCGATTACCCACTCATACACTGCACTCACTACTGAGCTTACTGGCACAAGCTGAATTACTGGCCAAAACACAATATCAACAACCGGTATGGCCAATCTTGCAGCAATTGAGTTTGCAATGCTGTGATCCTCAGGTAAAGCTGCCTTTGCCACACTAAAAGCGTGATATACTGCGCCGTTTATATACCCAAACAACTTGATGTTGCAGGTAGGCGGCAAGTGAGTAAGTCCCCATCAGCATAGACAAACTATGTGATTGGGATGAACGAACCTAGCCAACACCGCTACAGCTTCAAGTAAGAAGGGGATAAAAACTGTGGCTTTTATTAACTCAATTGAGAGGATATTCCCTTGCAAGCTGAAGCACTCAAAGACTTTCTTGCCGACAAAGCCGATGATATTAAAGCGGTGGATATCACCACGCTAGATGTTCAAGGTAAATCCAGCGTTACTGATTTTATGATTGTGTGCACCGGCACCTCAAAAACCCATGTTACCTCGATTGCTGAACATGTTGCCAACCAAGCCAAACTTGCTGGTCTAACCCCACTTGGCATCAATGGTGAAAATGAAGGTCAGTGGGTGGTGTTAGATATGGGCAGCGTGATGCTGCATGTGATGCAAGCATCGCAACGCGAACTGTATCAACTGGAAAAACTCTGGGGCTAAGTGTGAAAATTCAACTGATCGCGGTCGGTACCAAAATGCCGAAATGGGTTGAAGAGGGCTTTCAAGAATACCGCCGTCGCTTCCCGCATGATATGCCACTCGAATTGGTAGAGATTACCGCGGGTAAACGGGGTAAAAATGCCGATATTGCGCGCATTTTGCAAAAAGAAGGCGAAGCGATGCTCGCTGCGGTACCGAAAGGTAATCGCATCATTACCTTGGATATTCCCGGTAAACGCTGGGATACCGAGGAGCTTGCGCAACAACTGGAAAGCTGGAAACACGATGGCCGCGACGTTTCGATTTTGATTGGCGGGCCAGAAGGACTTGCTCCTGCTTGCAAAGCCGCGGCGGATCAAAGTTGGTCACTTTCACCGCTCACCCTACCTCATCCATTGGTCAGAGTCGTGATGGCGGAAAGCTTATATCGTGCTTGGAGCATCACAACTAACCACCCTTATCATCGAGAATAGCGTGCCATGCGACACCAGCATTCCCCAATCCGCGACCATCAAGCCGAAACGCAGCTGTTTCGTAATCGCGCTATCGTCTCTTTCTTGGCGATTTTGCTGTGTATGGGGCTGCTGGTCACTAACTTGTATCATATCCAGATCAACCAGTATCAAGATTATAAAACCCGCTCCAATGATAACCGAATCAAAGTGGTGCCGATTTCACCGAATCGCGGACTGATTTTTGATCGTAATGGGGTATTGCTGGCGGAAAACCGTCCCGTCTTCAACTTAGAGCTGACCCCAGAAAAAGTGCCCAATATGACGGAAACGATTGAGCGCTTACAGCAGATCCTCGAAATTAGCCCAGAAGCACTGGCCGCTTTTGAAAAAGAACGCCGCCAAACACGGCGTTTTAACTCGGTACCATTACTGACTCAGCTCACCGACGAGCAAGTGGCTAAATTTTCGGTCAATCAGCACAAATTTCCCGGCGTTGCAGTTAGCGCTAACCTAAAACGTTATTATCCATATGGCGAAGTGCTGACTCATGTGATTGGCTATGTGTCACGCATTAACGATAAAGATCTGGAGCGCTTAGAGCGAGAAGATAAAAAAGCCAACTATCAAGCCACACGTGATATTGGCAAGCTGGGCATTGAACGTTACTACGAAGATTTGCTGCATGGCACTGCCGGTTATCAGGAAGTGGAAGTCAATAGCCGCGGGCGGGTGATCCGTACGCTAAAATATGTTCCGCCTATCCCCGGGCAAGATATTGTGCTCAACCTCGACATTGAGCTACAACTCTACGCTTATCAATTATTAGATGGACGCCGTGGCTCTGTGGTTGCACTCGATCCACAGGATAATGGTGTACTGGCGATGGTATCGAGCCCAAGCTATAACCCCA
This sequence comes from Vibrio misgurnus, assembly GCF_029635775.1. Lineage (NCBI taxonomy): Bacteria > Pseudomonadati > Pseudomonadota > Gammaproteobacteria > Vibrionales > Vibrionaceae > Vibrio > Vibrio misgurnus. The sequence continues at coordinate 1,761,015 of NZ_CP113241.1, forward strand.
ACTCGTTCGTACATGGTATTTCCGCCAAGGCTTACAATGAATTACTCAATGATACACGCCGCCCGTTGGTGAATCGTACCACGCTGGGGATTTACCCACCTGGTTCAACGGTTAAGCCCTTTATCGCCGTTTCAGCACTGCAAGACGGCGTCATCACCCCAAATACCACGCGTAACGATCCCGGCTATTGGCGCATTCCTAATACCGATACGCGCCCTTTCCGTGATTGGCTACGCTGGGGACATGGTCGAGTTGATATCATCAAATCCCTTGAAGAGTCGGTGGATACCTTCTTCTATCAAATCGCCTACGATATGGGGATCGATAAACTCTCCAGTTGGATGATGCGTTTTGGTTTTGGTGAATTTACCGGCATTGATATTTACGAAGAGAGTAAGGCCAATATGCCTACTCGGGAATGGAAAATGGCCCGCCATAAAGTGCCATGGTACCAAGGTGATACGATTCCGGTTGGCATTGGCCAAGGCTATTGGACCGCAACCCCGATGCAAATTGCCAAAGCCACCTCGGTGTTAGTCAATCATGGTGCTGTCACTGCACCTCATCTATTGCGTGCTACCATTGAAAACGGTGCCCAATTTGCTAGTCAGCGGGATATTTCTTACACCACCTATCCGCCGATTGATGGGGTGCCAAAACGGTATTGGGAGATGGCGATCCAAGGCATGCACTTGGTTAACCATGGCGCGAAAGGTACTGCGCGACGCGCTTTTCAAAATATGTCTTATCCTACAGCGGGCAAATCCGGTACTGCGCAAGTGTTTGGTTTGGCTGATGGCCAAAAATACAACGCCAGCGAATTAGCGGAACATCTACACGACCACGCTTTATTTACTGGTTTCGCTCCGGTGAATGATCCCAAAGTGATCGTCACATTGGTTCTCGAACACGGCGGTGGCGGTTCAAGCAATGGTGGCCCAGTGGTCCGTCAGATCTTCGATCGGGTGATTTTAGGTAACAGTGTGACACAAGAGGCACAACAATAATGAAGATGGATCCCTCTACCGGACAAAATCGGGTGCTGTTTGAGCGTTTTCATCTCGATTTACCGCTGTTAATTGGTGTCTTAACCCTGATGGGATTTGGGCTAGTAGTGATGTATAGTGCCAGCGGGCAAAGCATCGCTATGATGGATCGCCAAGCGATGCGTATGGCGATGTCACTGGTGGTGATGGTGCTGCTCGCACAAATTTCACCTCGCACTTACGAAAGTGCTGCACCAATACTGTTTTTCTGTGGGGGGGTACTGCTAGTGTGTGTACTGCTGTTTGGAGAAACCTCCAAAGGTGCACAGCGTTGGCTTGACCTTGGTTTTGTCCGTTTCCAACCCTCAGAATTGCTCAAACTGGCGGTTCCGCTGATGGTGGCACGTTATATCGGCAAACGCGCTCTGCCGCCCTCGTTAAAAACCTTAGCAGTTTCACTACTGATGGTGTTTGTACCGACTATCTTGATTGCGAAACAACCCGATCTAGGTACCTCAATTCTGATTGCCGCATCCGGCATTTTTGTGATTTTTTTAGCCGGGATCAGTTGGAAGCTGATCACGGCTGCGGCCATTTCCGTGGGTGCTTTTGTGCCTGTACTGTGGTTCTTTTTGATGCACGAATACCAAAAAGTTCGGGTACGCACGCTGTTTGACCCAGAATCCGACCCACTCGGAGCGGGCTATCATATTATCCAAAGTAAGATTGCGATTGGATCGGGCGGGTTATCCGGCAAAGGCTGGCTACATGGCACGCAATCGCAACTGGAATTTCTTCCTGAACGACATACTGACTTTATCTTTGCAGTAATTGCTGAAGAATGGGGTATGATCGGCATCTTAGCGCTGTTGAGCCTATATTTATTTATTATTGGCCGCGGGCTGTACTTAGCTAGCCATGCCCAAAATGCCTTTGGGCGCATGATGGCGGGCAGTATCGTACTCAGCTTCTCTGTGTATGTGTTTGTTAACATAGGCATGGTAAGCGGAATTTTACCTGTGGTAGGCGTACCGCTACCGCTGATTAGTTATGGTGGGACTTCAATGGTGACTCTGATGGCCGGTTTCGGTATTTTGATGTCCATTCATACCCATCGTAAGGCGTTTTCGAAGACACTTTAATGAACCGATTTTATTTATACACCTTGCTTATTTTCATTTTGGCTGGATGCAGCTCTTCCAGTGGCCGCTACGAGATGTCGGATGATAAAGCACCAGATAAACCACTGTCAGTTGAGCATATTGAAGATGCTCATCCACAGTATGAGCCGTATAGCTTAGGCGGCAATAAAAACTACAACCTGCGCGGTAAGAGCTATAGCATTATTAAAGATCCCAAAGGCTTTGCCGAAAGCGGTAAAGCCTCTTGGTATGGTAAAAAGTTTCATGGTCACCGCACCTCAAATGGTGAAATTTACGACATGTATTCGATGACGGCTGCGCATAAAACCCTGCCGATCCCGAGCTATGTAAAAGTGACCAACACCGATAATGGCAAAACCACCATTGTCCGAGTCAATGATCGCGGTCCGTTCCATGACGGACGAGTGATTGATCTTAGCTATGCGGCCGCCTACAAAATTGGCGTAGTACAAGCTGGCACGGCCAATGTCAAAATTGAAGTCATCAGTGTCGACAAGCCAACAGCCCCGCGCCCGAAAATTAATGCGCTTGAATATGTGATTCAGGTGGTTTCATCACAACATGTTGAACGGGTGCGAACTTTAGCGCAGAACTTAGGTCAGAACTTATCGGTGCCAAGCTTTGTGGAAAGCGCAGACAGCCATCATCGCTTGTACCTTGGCCCCTTTACTGACGATGATCTAACCCAGAATTTACTTGAACAAGTAAAATCTGCTGGTTACGACAGCGCATTTATTAAAACGCTTAATAAACGCACTCAATAATAACTCAAACCAGACTTGATCATCCGCGTCTGGTTTGAGAGGTTATTTTTGTTAAGATTACGGACACTTAAGTAGAACTAAGCATTCACCATGAAAAAATTAATCCTAAAATCTGGGTTAGCGTCTTCGATTACGCTCGCCATCTCATTAAGCAGCAGCGCATTAGCCTCTCCGATCGTGGTTCCTGATGCACCACAAATTGCCGCCAAAGGCTATGTGTTGATGGATTATCATTCAGGTAAAGTGTTAGCGGAAAAAGAGAGTAATACCAAACTTTCTCCGGCCAGCCTGACCAAAATGATGACCAGCTATGTGATTGGGCAAGAGCTCCAACGTGGCAATATTTCACTCAATGATGATGTAACGATCAGCAAAAATGCTTGGGCGAAAAACTTTCCTGACTCATCGAAAATGTTTATTGAAGTCGGAACCACAGTAAAAGTCAGCGATCTTAACCGTGGCATTATTATTCAGTCCGGTAACGATGCGTGTGTCGCCATGGCTGAACACATTGCCGGAACCGAAGATGCGTTTGTCGATCTGATGAATGCTTGGGCTAGCTCGTTGAATATGAAAAATTCCCACTTCACCAACTCACATGGTTTGGATGATGCGAATTTATACTCAACCCCTTATGACTTAGCGCTACTTGGCCAAGCACTGATCCGAGATGTACCGGATGAATATGCCATTTATGCGGAGCAAAAATACACCTACAACGGTATCACCCAATATAACCGCAACGGCTTACTGTGGGATAAAAGCATGAATGTGGATGGGATCAAAACCGGACACACCAGTGGCGCGGGTTATAACCTAGTGAGCTCAGCGACTGAAGGGAGCATGCGTTTAGTGGCTGTGGTGATGGGTACCGACAGTGAAAACGCCCGCAAAGCAGAAAGTAAAAAACTGCTCAGTTATGGCTTCCGCTTTTTTGAAACCGTAGCGCCACATAAAGCTGGCGAAACCTTTGTCAACGAAACCATCTGGATGGGTAGCCAAAATACCATCGCGCTCGGCGTGGCAGAAGATACTTATGTCACCCTACCTCGCGGCCAAGCCAAAGATCTCACCGCCAGCTTTGTGCTGGAAAAAGAGCTTAAAGCACCACTGAAAAAAGGTGATGTGGTCGGGACGCTTTACTATCAACTCTCTGGCAACGATCTAGTGCAATACCCACTGATGGCGCTGGAAGATGTAGAAGAAGGTAGCTTATTTAATCGTCTGTGGGACTACTTGGTACTGCTGTTTAAAAGCTGGTTTTAAGTGAACCCTATCCTAGCTTGAGTGCATATCGATTCAACACTAAACAAAGCCGCCTAGTGCGGCTTTTTTGTGCGCTTGAGATCACATCGGAATGGCTGTAGTATTTCGTCCCGTTTTTCCAATGCTCAAACTGGAGTGTCACTATGCTCAACATCAACTCTGATGCGAAATTAAAAGATTTGCTCGAATTTCCATGTTCCTTTACTTACAAGGTCATGGGATATGCTAAACCTGAGCTACCAGAACGGGTGTTAGAAGTGATTCAGCGCCACGCTCCTGGTGATTACAGCCCACGAGTCAAACCAAGCGCAAAAGGTAACTATCATTCCGTATCAGTGACCATTCACGCGACCTCGATCGAACAAGTGGAAATCCTCTATAAAGAGCTAGGTGAAATCGATATTGTGCGTATGGTGTTGTAAACCTCGTCATTATTTTATTTGTTAAAATATTATTGGAAGCAGCTTCGGCTGCTTTTCTTTATTTTTCATCAAGTTAATTAGCCACCCCCACCATAACATCAAAAAGATGCCGCAGATAGGTAGTTGATTATGCACAAGCAGTTTATAATCGAAATACTTTACATATCTCAGATGGATGTGCTTGATGGAAAATCAGTTGTTAGTGAGATACCTTGGTAAGCAGGATTACACGCCCGTTTGGCAGGCGATGCACCACTTCACCGATCAGCGTAGCTCAACAACGCGCGATGAAGTCTGGCTGGTCGAGCACCATCCAGTGTTTACTCAAGGACAAGCTGGCAAAACTGAACATCTATTAAATACTGGTGATATTCCAGTGCTGCAAAGTGATCGTGGTGGGCAAGTCACTTACCATGGCCCCGGGCAATTAATCGCCTACGTATTAATTGATCTGCGCCGTAAACACCTCGGGGTTCGTGAACTGGTCACTAAGATTGAACAGTTAGTCATTAACACCTTACAAGACTACCAGATTGATTCTGCTGCCCGCCCTGATGCGCCTGGGGTTTATGTACAAGATAAAAAAATCTGTTCATTAGGTTTGCGTATCCGCAAAGGCTGCTCATTCCATGGGTTGGCATTGAATATTCAGATGGATCTTAGCCCTTTTCAACGCATCAACCCTTGTGGCTATCCCGGCATGGAGATGGTGCAAATCAGCGATTTTGATCGCTCGGTTGACCTCGAAGCCGTAGCACAACTATTAATCCAAAACCTCGTTGCTCAACTAGACTACGAGCAAGTCGAATTCAGCACAGAAGCCTATAATTATGAGTAAACCAATTCAGATGGAAGCCGGCATTAAGTATCGTGATGCCGCCAAAATGGCCTTAATTCCAACCAAAAATATGCCGACAGAGCCGCAAGAAATTCTGCGCAAGCCGGAATGGATGAGAATAAAGCTGCCCAGCGACAGTCAACGCATCCAAGACATCAAAGCCGCGATGCGTAAAAATAGCCTGCACTCAGTGTGTGAAGAAGCTTCGTGTCCCAACTTGGCGGAATGTTTTAACCATGGTACCGCCACGTTTATGATCCTTGGTGCCATCTGTACTCGACGCTGCCCGTTCTGTGATGTGGCCCATGGCCGCCCAAATGCGCCGGAAGCGCAAGAGCCGCAAAAACTAGCACAAACCATTCGCGATATGCAGCTCAAGTATGTGGTGATCACCTCAGTAGATCGTGATGATTTACGTGATGGTGGCGCGCAACATTTCGCTGCGTGTAACCGTGAAATTCGCCAGTTAAATCCACACATCAAAATTGAAACCCTAGTGCCAGATTTCCGAGGCCGGATGGATGTTGCCTTAGCCGCGCTGCAAGATAATCCACCGGATGTGTTTAACCATAATTTAGAAACGGCGCCACGCTTGTATCGTAAAGTGCGCCCGGGGGCAAACTACAAGTGGTCGCTAGAATTACTGCGCCAATTTAAACAGCAGCACCCGCATATCCCGACTAAATCAGGGCTAATGATGGGCTTAGGTGAAACCAAGCAAGAGATCATTGAAGTACTGCAAGACTTACGTGCCCATGGGGTAACCATGTTAACACTCGGCCAATATTTAGCACCAAGCCGCCACCATTTACCGGTTGAGCGCTATGTTCCCCCTGCTGAGTTTGATGAACTAAAAGCCATCGCACTGCAACTCGGCTTTACTCATGCGGCATGCGGCCCGTTTGTGCGCTCTTCTTATCATGCGGATTTGCAAGCCAAAGGGTTAGAAGTTAAGTAGTAAAAACCATTGCGCTTCTAAGTAAGATAAAAAGTAGAAAGCCTGCAAAAATGCAGGCTTTCACTTATCGCAGTATCTGTTCGACTGACCGCTTACGCATAAACGGGTAAACGTTGGCAGATCGCCAGCACTTTTTGCTTGGTCGCTTCAATTACCGCAGCATCATTGATGTTATCGAGCACATCACACATCCAGTTAGCCAGATCTTGTGCATCTTGCTCGGTAAAGCCACGACGGGTGATCGCCGGTGTACCTACGCGGATGCCAGATGTCACAAATGGACTGCGTGGATCATTTGGCACCGAGTTTTTGTTAACCGTGATGTTCGCTGCACCGAGTGCGGCATCCGCATCTTTGCCGGTAATGTCTTTATCGATCAGATCGACCAAAAACAGGTGATTCTCGGTGCTGTTCGAGACAATTTTATAGCCGCGAGCTTGGAACTGCGCCACCATCGCCTTAGCATTTTTGACTACGCGCGCTTGATAAGCTTTGAACTCAGGCTCCATCGCTTCTTTAAATGCCACTGCTTTGGCCGCAATCACATGCATCAGTGGGCCACCTTGGCCGCCAGGGAAAACCGCAGAATTCAGTTTCTTATACATCTCTTCGCCAGCATTTGACAAAATCAAACCGCCGCGTGGACCAGCCAAAGTTTTATGGGTTGTTGTGCTCACCACATGAGCAAATGGTACGGGTGTTGGGTAAACCCCAGCCGCGACCAAACCAGCAACGTGCGCCATATCGACAAATAGATAAGCACCGACTTTATCGGCAATAGCACGCATCCGCTTCCAATCAACGATTTGTGAGTAAGCCGAGAAACCACCGATGATCATCTTAGGTTTGTGCTCTAACGCTAACGCTTCCATTTCGTCGTAGTTGATTTGGCCAGCTTCATCAATGCCATAAGGAATGATGTTGTAATGCTTACCAGAGAAGTTCACTGGCGAACCGTGGGTTAAGTGGCCACCGTGCGCAAGGCTCATACCAAGCACAGTATCACCTGGGTTAAGTAGCGCCATATACACTGCGCTGTTCGCTTGAGAGCCAGAGTGCGGTTGCACGTTGGCATATTCACAGCCAAACAGTTGGCAAGCACGTTCAATCGCCAAAGCTTCCGCTTTATCAACAAACTCACAGCCGCCGTAGTAACGCTTGCCAGGATAACCTTCCGCATACTTGTTGGTCAGTTGAGAACCTTGTGCTTGCATTACACGCGGGCTGGTGTAGTTTTCTGAAGCAATGAGTTCAATATGTTCTTCTTGGCGAAGAGTCTCTTCTTGGATAGCCGCGTAAAGCTCCGGATCGTAATCAGCGATGTTCATATCACGCTTAAGCATCTGTATCTCCTGACTCAGATTTGACTGAAATTGCAAAAAAACCACACAACGACTCAACGCAAACGTTTTCGTCATCACTTTATGCAACGCATTCTACATAATTTGATCTTTATCATAAAGCCTAATTAGCGGAATTTATTATGCAGTTTTTTCATAACGCCAGAGACTACCTGCATGTTTAACCACGTAAACATGGTTAAATATACCCAAACAACTTGGAGTTGCAGCTAGGCGGCAAATGAGTGAGTCCCCATGAGCATAGGCAAACTATGTGATTGGGGTGAACGAACGTCGCCAACACCGCTGCAGCTTCAGGTAGGAAGGGTATGGCCTAGAAGCCGGATAGCTTAATGAACAGCAACCGGCTTACGTTGCCGCCATCCTACCCAAAAAGCGTTGCATAAACTTGCGCTCATCACCCCCATCAAGCTGGCCAAAATATCTAACAGGCTAAAAGTCCGTAACGGTGCAAAAGCTTGCAACGCTTCATCCACCATACAACCGATCGCGACAATCCCTCCCGCGAACAGTACACCTTGATAACTAGCGTAGGTCGCCGAAAGCACCCGATAAACAACCAAGGTTAAACTCAGGGCTAATAATGCATGCAGGTGTAAATCGCTGCCAACCATAAGCTCCAACTGTTTCACGTAATCAGCATGCCAACCGAATGATTTCAGCCCTGAAGCCAATGCGGTCATTAGTGCTAATCCCCACAACAGCAGCATAGAAACTGGACGCTGCTCAATTAGCGCACGCAATACATGCCACATTCGCTTCCCCTGATTGAAAACCAACAAACTTTTTTTTTCACTTTGGCTTCTACTCGCGCGCACTCGCTTTACCGTAATCAGCATAATAAGCTTGAGGATGATAGTAACCGCTATAGCGTGAGGCTTGTTTAGCATTCAAGCGATTGAGGATCACCCCATCAATACGACTGGCTTGATGAGTCAATTTCCCCACTACATCACGCACCATCGGTGTGCGAGTATGATGAGCATCAATCACTAAAATCACCGAATCAACGTATTTGGCCAGCATAAAGCTGTCGCTTACCGCTAAACAGGGTGGAGTATCAATCACGATTTGTTGATATTGAGTACGTAATTGCGTTAACCAGTGGCTGAATTTCGAAGATGACAGCAACTCTAACGGATTCGAGGTATAAACCCCCGCCGTGAGGATATCTAGCCCAGATTGCTGATCATGATATATACAATCTGCAAGACTATGGGTCCCGGTTAACAAATTAGTGATACCCGGCTGTGCACCGGAGATCCCAAACCGATGAGCAACCGCTGGCTTGCGTAAATCGCAGTCAATCAGCAGCGTCTTCTCCATTTGAGCTAAAGATAAGGCTAAGTTAATACTGGATAGCGTTTTACCCTCGCCCGGTATACAGGAGGTCAACATCACCACATGCTGCCCCTGATTAACATGAGCCAGTAAATAACTGGTGCGGATAGTACGCACCGCTTCGGTGAGTTGATGTAAGCCCGCATCAAAATACGCTTTGGCATCTAATTTAGCACGCCGTTTACCAATCATTGGGATCACCCCTAATAAACTCAGCGCCAGCTGTTTCTCTACTTGCTTAATATCGGTGAAAGTGTCGGACATCGCATCAGAAATAAATGCCAACACACACCCAAAACCAAACGATGCCACCCACGTCAACAGCACAATCAGCTTTTTGTTCGGCTTACTCGGCGCTAACGGTGGGCTCGCTTGGTCAGTAAAGCGGGCAATAGTGGTATTAAAATCCCCTGAAGCACTGGTTTCTTTTTGGCGAGCTAAGAATAGATCAAACAGCTCACGGTTAGTTTGCACTTCACGTTTGAGTTCTGAAAATTTGGCATTTTTGACGGTTAGAGTTTGAAACTCTGATTTACGCTGCTTAAATTCCGCCTGCAGTGCCAGCTCCGCTTGTTTTGCGCCCTGTAACTCATTGTTGATACCATTAAGTAGTTGCCTAAGCTCAGCGCGCAGATTGCTACGCACCGCATCTAGCTGTGCCTGCGCCGATTTCAATCTCGGGTGTTTCGGACCATAACGCTTAGAAAATTCAGAGACTTTACGCTCAGCATCGACCTCTGCTACCTTCAAATCTCGAATGGTCGGATGGTTGGAAATTTCTGGAATGGATGAGAGTGCAGTGATATCGCGATCATTTTTGCTATAGCTGCTAGCGACCAAATACAGGGTTTCTGCGGCAACACGACGATCGCGCGCTCGGTTCATCTGTGAAGTCAGCTCTTCCAGCCCCTGGGTTGCTAAGCCTTCCACGCCTTGCACATCTACTAAACCTTCGGCTTGTAAAAATGCCTGCAGTTGAGTCTCGGAACTGCGCATTTTTTCACGCAGCTCTTCCATACGCGTATTGAGCCAAGTGTTGGCTTTTAATTCCACTTCCAACTTGGCTTCCAGATGACTATCCATATAAACCCGAGCGATTTCATTAGCGATGTTAGCCGCTAATTGAGGATCTCCCGCGGTATAGTAAATATTGACCAACTGCGTTTTACGGATAGGAACAATCTCCATACCCAGCTTGAACTTATATAACACTAGGCGATTTTGACGATATGCCAACTGTTCTGGATCTTGCTCCACATTTTGTGACTTGAAGCGGTTAAGTATCGGTAGCCACTGCAAGATCTGCTCTTTTAACTCGGATAAACGATTATTTTGCGGAGTAAGGTCGAATTCAGAGTGGCTCTGTAAAGCCAAACGCTGAATGACCTGCTCTGCAATCGCATCCGATTTAAGAATTTCAATTTGAGTTAAATAGTATTCCTGACTTTTGGTATCGAGCCCATATACCTCTTCAATCGATACCGCTTTCGCTTGTGTCGATTCAATCAAAATCGTGGCACGAGCGGTGTACTCTGAACGCATTGAGAGCACGAGCAATAAGCTTATTGTGGTGACTAAAGTTGAAAACAGCAAAATTCGCCATTTGTAGCTAAGCAGCACATTGAAATACTGACGAATATCAATGACTTCTTCTTGAGTGAATTGTTTACCTGCCATCTTGTGTACCGTTACACCCTAAAATTAAAAGAAGCTTTCGGAGACAGTCAATATGTCACCCGGTTGAAGTTTACTCAGTAACGTGACTTTGAGTGGTTTTGCCTCAAGATCATCGTTATTAGCAATAAATAGATTGGTTTTTGAGGCGCGTTCAGTGAATCCCCCCGCGATAGTGATCGCTTGATTAACTGTCAAACCGGGATGGTATGGGTAGCTACCGGGCTTCATCACTTGGCCATTCACAAAGAAAGGGCGATATTCGAGGATAGATACCGACACATTCGGATTAAGCAGATATCCATCCTGCAAACCATCATGAATCTCAGTTTTGACCTGTTCTAAGGTTTGACCTTTCAAACTAATTTTGCCAAGAAATGGATAATCCAACGTACCATTGTCACTGACCCGAGTTTCAAAAGAGAGCTCGGGTTCGTCATAGACTTGGATCCGAATTTGATCGCCAACCCCCAAACGATAAAAACCATCATTGGCTATCGCCAGAACTGGCAGTAACAAGCAGAGCACAAAAGAGAATAGAGACTTCATAGTGGGTTACATCACACCGTAAATGGACAGTAAATAAACATTTTGACTATAGCTGAGTCGATCAAAACTAGCGTCTTTGCTTTCGCGGCCAACCCCAACGTTAAAGGTTAACCAGCGCCGAAAATCATAACTGAGATTTAAACTCGCCTTGGTGGTTTGGTCTTCACGCTCAGAAACGGTGTAGGCTTCATCAAGTTGAGTCCATTGCGCGACAGTCTGCCACTTGGCATTCCAATTGTGCGACCAACTGGCTTGATAGGTTTGCGCATCGATGGCATCGCCGTCACCATCGGCGTCTGTCGAGCGGCGATGCGTCAACAGTTGCAATGCTGAATAGGTGCGAATTTGGTAAGTCACATCGACATCCCACGATAGAGAATCAAAATCCTTGCGGCTGGTGGCAACAAACTCTCTTTGCTGATAACCCAGTTTGGCACTGCCTTGCAATTTACCGGTGGCATCCCAAAACGCACCAACGTAAGCAAAGTAATGATCATTATCTTTACTACTGGACTTCGGCTCCACTAGGTCATAGCGACGCGAGTTGGCGATCACCTGTGCAATCAATGAAGTGCGTGGCCAAGCCTGATAGTAAAAGGTCGAATTAAAACGCCACTCCTCCCAGTCCTGATATTGGGTAATCGTTCGGTTATTTTGATAACGAAAATCCTGCCAACCTAGATTGGTCTCAACACGACCTACCGCTTGGGTAGCACCAAAACTATAGCCAAAATTAAGTGTATGGCTATCATACTGGTTATACGCTAGGCCAAACGTAGTATCGTTATCACCACGTCCTTCATGGGCTAATGCTAAGTGATATTGCACAGCGAAACGGTGACGTGAATTCAACGGCCACTGGCTAGAAAGCTCGAGAAAATGGTCGGTAAAGTTATCTTGCTCGGAGCTAAAATAGCGCCCATTACGTAACCGATAGCTAACTTCAGTTTGATTGCCTTGCGGCTCAAACCTTAACCCGACTCCGGGTTCAATAATCGTAAAAGCGGAGCTATCTTGCTGGCGGTGAGATTTCGCTAAATTGTCGTTGTAACCACTGGTTAAATTAAGCTGCGGTACTATCGCCACCCCTGACGCGGTCACGATCGGGTTCGGAGTTGGCTTCGCCTCCGCCAACGGCACATAACATAGCGCCTGTATCACTAAACTGGCGGTCACCACAGATGTCAGTCTCATCACTTCCCTTTGCTTACCTTTATTGCATTCCATATTGATTCACCTGTCGTACATGAGCCATTCAAGTAAGTGAACACTAACTTAATAGACATTTTTGCCCACAAAGCCTTTAAAAATAGTCAGAAAAACAATTTTGAGATCGAACCACAGCGACCAACGGTGAATATAATCGAGATCAAAGCGAACTCGTTGCTCCATCTTGTCTAAGGTATCCGTCTCACCACGCCAACCATTGATCTGTGCCCATCCGGTAATGCCCGGTTTGACTTTATGGCGTAGCATGTAGCGGTTAACAATGGTGCGGTATTGCTCATTATGTGCCACAGCATGTGGTCTTGGCCCGACAATCGACATACTGCCTTGCAGCACATTAAAAAATTGCGGTAATTCATCTAATGAAGTACGGCGAATAAATGCTCCAAATCGAGTAACACGTGGATCGCCTTTGGTGGCTTGCAATACTTGGCTGCCATTATCCATCACTCGCATACTGCGAAATTTCCAAACTTGAATTGGCTTACCATCCAGACCATAACGATTTTGTTTAAAGATGATCGGCCCAGGCGAGCTGAGTTTGACGCCAAGCGCCACCACTAATAACACAGGGCTAATCAACAGCAAGATCAAGCTGCTCAGCACCAAGTCTTCAAAGCGTTTAACCCAGTTCAATAGTCCATTAAATGGGCTATCAAAAATACTAAAGGCATTAACATCGCCAATCGTGTACCAACGTGAGTGCAATAAATTGAATGTAAAGAAATCAGGCACGATGTAGGTGTTGACTGTACTATCAGAGAACGCTTCTAGAATTTGGCTAATCCGATGCTGAGCCTGCATCGGCAACGCAATGTACACATTTTGCACCTGACCGGTTTTAGCTAGACTTAACGCATCATTAATACTGCCTAATACTGGTGCTCCATCTTCAAGGCGCGCAGGTTCACGATCATCATAAAAACCTTGCATCACAATCCCTAATTCAGGGTTATGAATGAGATTCGCCGCTAGCTCTTTGCCCTGAACTGTCATACCAATAATGACTGAGTTTCTAGTGTGTAAGCCTTTTTTATGCATGTAATAAACAGTGGCAAATGCCAATATACGCCAGCCAATCAATACAATAAAAGTACCAATAAACCAATTACCAATCACTAGACGGGAAAAGTCGATACTCACTTTTAAGAAATAACCCAGCAAGGTGAGACAAGCAATTGTTGCAGCCCAACAGAATGCGGTATGTAATGATAAAGATCGCAACTTTGCCGTACGCCAATCACTGTAAATATCTAAACTTTCAGCAATATATGAATAAAAAAGCCCACCCAACAATGCCAATGAAATATAAGCCATGGTAACTACATGCTGATTAACCTTTACTGCAAGATACATAACCAACAAAATAAAGAAAATATCGATCAGTCGATAAAAGAACTTCCCTTGATAATGAGTAATCCGAATTCTACCTTTTTCCTTCATCACACCCTCTCCTTATCGAATCATGTTATCCAACCTGCCACATCAAATGTAGAAAATAGAAAAACAAACACCATCAATAAATAATCTTAACGTATGAGACATGTGGGATACAGGCTACATCTTTATTGATAGAAAAACATGCGTCATTTGTAAGACACAATGTATATCACCAACTAAGCAACACAGTAAAAATCATTAATATCAAATTAATCAAAAAGCACAAAATAAATAAAAACAAAACAAAAACAAATAGATAGAAAACAAAAACCATTAAATGACAAGCCAATCTTAGTATAAAAATCAAAACTAAGGTTTATGCTGAAAATAAACTTTAGTTTTAAATCAAAATATAATAAACAAATAAAAACAACCATATTGAAAAGTGCTTAGATGATAGAGACAATATCCTTCACATGAGTTATTTTTGAGAAACAAGGAAATTAATCACAATTAGGAAAAGTTTTGGTTGAAGCGTAAGCTAATATCAACCCTACCTACTGCCAATCCATCATGGCTGTGAACACAATATGAACACAAATGGCTAACTAATCAGAGGATCACACGGTGCATTATCAATTAAGCTCTCTCGCGCTATTATTAAGCTTTTCCAGCTTAGCTAGTGCTAATCCTTTTGATGTAACCGATTTTGGTGCAATCGCCAATGATGGGCTTGATGATTCATCGGCCTTTCAAGATGCCCTAGATCAGTTAAGCAATGGCGATATATTGACCATTCCATCAGGCGAATATCAAATTTGCAGAACGCTGCACCTGAAACAAAAAAATGACATCACTATCCGTGGTGTAGATGGTAGCCATTTAAAAAAATGCACTCCATTTGTTGGGGAATATTTACTGCATATTGCTTATACCCAAAACCTCACACTGCAATCGATTCATTTCGAAGGAATTAATAATGGTAATCAACAACCGATATGGGGAGAGCAAGGCATTTATTTAGGCAGTACTAAAGGTAGCCGGATCATACACAACCAATTTAACCAGTTTGGTGATGCCGGATTACGCATCACCACTGCCAGTAATGACCATTCCAATCAACCAGGCTCCACTTCCATCATCGTCAGAGGTAATAAGTTTAAAGATTGTGCGCAAGTCACAACCACCCAAGCAACCACAGGAACCGAAAAAGCAGGCACACAAAATATCCTGATTGATAATAATCAATTTATTGGTTGTAAGTTAAAGCTTTCTGCTCGCGCAGAAACTCGTGGAGCAAAAGTCACCAACAACACATTTACAGATATTAATGGAACTGCTAATGAAGTGAGCTACTATTCTGATGTCAGCTATATCAATAATAAATTTTATAATATCCTTGGATTTGCAATAAACATTTATCCAAATCCAAGAACAACAAAAGAAATTCAATGGGGTAACATCTCGATCATAGGTAATACTTTTGACACCATTCAGCAAGGAATAAGATTACAAAGCTTTGGTAAAAAAAACACCGCAAAGCAACCGATAAAAAAGATTAAAATAGAACAGAATACCTTTAATAATATCCATTTTGAAAAAGGAAAAAACAGAATAGAAGATCAATATAAGTCCATCATTAGAACAACAACTCAAGATAGTGTTTTATCTTTCGACCATGTTCAAATCAAAAACAACCAATATAACCTAACACCATCTAGCCAGTTTCTATCCATAGACAACAAAACCACCAATATAACTGTAGAGTATAACTCAGAAAAATGAATAAGCAGATAAAACAACTGAGGCATATCTTATATATGCCTCAGTTTCAGTAAGATCGCAGATCGGAAGATTAGTCCTTAATGACTAATAGTAGTGATTCTGTTTTTGCACCAGACTCTAAATCTACCATTTCAGTCTTAATAACATAATACCCTGCAGGATAACCTTCTTCGAACCAAAAACCTCTTACTTTAGAATAATCAGCACCGGAAGCGATGGTCCACTTTTCTCGAGCATGAACAGGAATAACCAACCCATGAGGACCAATGGCGCTCATCCAGAATTCCACTTTAGCTTGAGTATCGCGTCCATTTTCAACATTAATTGAAAATGGCACATAACCACCAGTACTCGCTACATTTTTAATATCTAGCTGATTGGTCACTTCAAGTGTGACACCATCAATTGTGGGCAAGCTATTAAAGTCAACCCCTTTGGCAAAATCTTCATCACTATTAAAGATATCACCGTCTTGGGTAACAACCTGTAAAGAGACTGTATATTTACCATCTCTCATATATTCAGGAACCCAAATACCACGAGTAACATTTAAGTTGTTTCCTTCACGTAGACCTTGCTCTGACTCGATAGGTGAGGTATCGGCACCAACGACCGCTTTAGCCGGAAAATAAAGACCATCAGGACCAGTCACTGAAAGCCAATATTTAAATTTTACGCTACCACAATTTTCATTAGCAATGGACAACTTAGTGGATATGTAGCCACCTTCGCTAGGCAGTTGATTTTGATTTAATGTTACTTCAGGAGTAATACTACAAGTTTCATCGGCAAAAGATGCTGATGAAAATAACAATGCAAAACATGCAGCTAGATAAGTTCGACGGATTTTCATATTGTTTACCTTTCCTTGTAAAAGTAAATGGTTAGGCCTGTACCCAGCATATTATGCTGCAATGAATGATCAACATAGTGCAACATCTTAATATGCATCAATGTGTCATTTTGGTATCAAGCTAGAGTAAATATTAAAGGTAAATCATAATAAAAACACGCCAGTTTGATAAAAGCATTTGTGCTTATCGAAAATAAGACAAACTTACACCAATAGACTTCATAACTGATTACTCAAATTTCATCCAAAATAATTACAAACAAAAAAACATAAATAAACAAAAGAACTATTCACTTATTTTGAATCGCTGAACTTCTCAACAAGTAGCATCCAAATATATTGACTATTCGTCAATAAATAACGTTTCCACATTCTTCTAGGCTCTTGTAATACCCGATAAAACCATTCCAAGCCGAATTGTTGCATCCACAAAGGTGCACGGGATACATGTCCAGCCACCACATCAAACGTACCGCCAACGCCCATAACAAACGAGACGCCTAACTGATCTTTCCAACGGTTAATGAAGTTTTCTTTTTTCGGAGAGGTAATCGCGACAAACAGCAACTGAGCGCCTGATTGACGAATTTTCTCCACGATTGCTTGTTCATCATCCCAAAAATAGCCATGGTGGTATCCGGCGATGGTCAACTGAGGGTGCTTAGTCTGCATGACCGCAGCGGTTTTGGCTACAATGTCCGGTTGAGCGCCCAAATAAAAGACCGCAAGCTGTTCATTCTCTGCCATCGCATTGAGTTCTAAGAATAAATCAACACCAGCGACTCGTTCAGGTACCGCGTGACCGAGAAAACGAGCCCCCCAGACCACGCCCATACCATCAATATTGATCAGATCACACTCGGTGACTGATTGAGCCAATTGCGGATCTTTACGCATGTTGACTAATTTCGCCACATTGACTACGACATGCTGGGTAAACTCGTGGCGCAGAATACGTTCACGGATCAGCGCAACGGTTTCACTCATTGAAGCGACATCCATTGGGCTACCAAGAAAAGTTATGCGTTTCAATTTGCTACTCCTTGTTGCTGTGGGTTAAAGACAGGCGTAATGCCAAATACATCCATGCTTGAGTCCAACGCGTGTAGTGAATACGATTCAATGAATGTCGGTTACGCTGATAAACAAACTGACCTCGATCAGGTAGATACAATGTGGCTACCGCACGCTGGATAATGCGCTCAACCAAAACAATATCACTCTCATCATCACCGATGGTCAACAACGTGATAATCGCTTGTGCGACCGAATGCGGGTCGAGTGGATAAGGGTTGTTATGGTAATACTTAGCGGTACCATCTTCCGCCAACAGGTGTTGTCGATAAAACGCTAACCCCTGGGCAATCACGGCATCAAATTCTCTGGTCACTAATACACTACTCAAAAGATGCAACGCTTCGAGGTTATAGCCGGTATGAAAGCCATCAATAAATTGATGGTGATGACGCGTGCCATAAGCCCAGCTACCATCGCTAGCCTGAGCTTGCGCACTGTTACGTGCAATACGTAACGCAAGCTGGCGGTATTCCGCTCGCCCGGTTTCACTACCGACTACGGCTAGCCACGCAGCTGCCCATAAACTGGCATTGTGTACAAATGCGCTTTCTCCGGGGATATAGGCAAAAAATTCACCGCACTCATTTTGCGTCAATAAATGTTGAGTAATAAACTCACCACTGCTGAGCGCTAGTGCAACCCAGTCGCTACGACCAGTAATACTTCCTAACCGATGTAAGGCGCGGCAAACATAAACGGTGGTGATCACATTGGGCTTGCCTTTAGGCACAAAAAACGCGCGCGCTTTCCAGTCAAAATGATATCCCCAACAGGCACCATGCCAGGTATTTTGATCACAACGTTGGCTAATCAGCCATTCGGCAAGTCGCTCGGCCTCCGTTAATAACGCAGGATCTGAGGTCACTTGGTAGTGTTCAATCAAGCCAAGGATAAATAGAGCCACCCCTTTAGGATTACGTGCTTTAGGCACGCCAAACCATGGGCGAAGATTAAACGGCGAGCGCTTGAATAGCTGGATCCAAGCCAATCCAAAGAGCGAATCTTTACCTACCGGTAACCAACCAAACCAGCTTGAGTTCAGGCCATCAAATGGATCATAGCCGGCAAACTGTTCCGCTCGAGCTTGGTCAAGTAAAACTTGGCTAATGTGACTAATCGTGGATGATTTCATGATGTTAAAAGCTCATCGTAAAGAGTTTGTAGCTGCGGGATAACCGCCTGCAACGAGAAATTTTCGCTAAACTTTTGCTTACCTTCGGCTGCAACACGTTGATTTTCTATTCTGTTCTCAATCAGATCACCCAGTGCCAGAGCCAGTCCTGCCACATCGCCAGCATTCACTAAGCGGCCTTGGTCACCATCGGTAATGGCATCGGGGATCCCGCCCGCTCGGCTGGCAACAACCGCAATCCCTGCTGACATCGCTTCGATCACTCCCATCGGAAAACCTTCGTTATAACTCGGTAAACAATAAATATCGGTTTTACTCAGTAAATTGAGCTTATCTTGACCGGAGATCCAGCCGAGACAATGCACCGCGTTGGCTACCCCTAACTGCTCAGCGAGCGTTTGATAAGTGTTAAGATCGCCATCACCGGCTAAAAAAAGCTGTGCGTTCGGACAACGCTGTTTTACTAGGGCAAACGCTTGGATCAAATCACCAACACCTTTACGCGCACCTAAACGACCAAGAAAAGCAATGCTACCGGGCTCGGCTAGTTGGCGATCTAAATCCAAACTGGGGACAGCGTTATACAGAACAGAAACCCCTTGGAAACGGCCGAAAGTTTGTTGTACCCAGCTCAACCACTGAGTTGATAGCACCAAAACATGATCGGCTAGCGCAAAAGTTTTTTTAATATTCTTTTTTAGAACTACATTACACTCATCTCGATAGAAATCACGAAACTCCGCACCGTGTAAATGCAAAATCACTTTACCACCTAAGCGCTTAGCCAAACGTACGATAATCGCTTTACGCCAATAACTGCCACGGGAAGACATATGGATATGCACGACCCCAACTCGGTAAACAATAAAACAGTAAAGCAATTGGCAGAGAGCAAACATAAAACGCAATAGCATGCGCCACTTGTTTGCTTGATCTAGGCTCGAATGGGAGGCAATCAACTTGATTTGATTGGCCTCTAAAAAACTGCATTCGGCATAAGTTGATACCACAGTCGCCACCCCACCTTGCCCCTTATGGTCGGTGGACACCATTAGATTGATCGCTTTTCTCACGACACATCCTTGATAGTAAAAATGCAACGAAAAACTCGTCTACCATGAAGCAAGTTTTGCGTAATTTCCATGCAAAATTCTCTTTAAAAAGATCAATGAGATTACTTTCTAGCAAACAAGTAATCACTGTTTATTTTGTATTACTAATACTAAGCCATATATTCCAATAAGCATTTTATAGTACAAAGTTTTTACAATACTTAGTGGTATCAGCATAATTGATTAACTCATTATAAAAAGCCTTATTTTTACCAAATGCTTGCGTACAAGTTTGTTGCGCTAGAATATCATAATCACGATTAACCTCTAGCAAGATAGGGCCATTTTCAGTTAAAGCCACATCCCATCCTAGAGATCTTAACTTAGGTAACTCAAGAGCTGCTTTTTTTACTAAATCAACAATGTCATTCCAATAAGGAATAGTTAATCCAAAAAAATCAATGTGTGTATCAGGATGTGATAAATAGACATTCCTAGAATAATCCACACCACATTCACTCAACTCTCCATTTATAATATTTATATTCACACCAATTCCACCCAGCTTTCCAGACCAGTTATCAACATTACGACCATTCCTACCAATTCTTAAGTATGCAGAGTTTATGATTATCTCTCCATTTTTTGTTAGCAATGTATCAATTCTGACTGTGTTGACAGAATGAGGATGAAGTTTCATGTTAAACGGATGCTGTTTTATCTTTTCTTCAATTAAATAAACACACTTTGAATTCATGAAAATTTTATCAATCAATTCCATTGAATTATATAGAACACCTGAAATTTCAAATTTTTTATTCTCACCACAAGTAACATTAACTACATAGACGCCGGCCCCCTGCTGAGAGTCAATAGCTGGCTTAATAACTATTGCATCCGAAGATATCGAATCTAAAACAGTCAAGGCATTTTCACCATCAATTCCTGTCGCTTGCTTCGTGAGGTGATTATACGAAATTACATTAATAAACTTCGCCGTAGGTATATTAGCTCCAGACATGCACTTATGAAATAAAAATTTGTCATCAGCAAAAGCTGCATATCTAATATCATTTAAAAATTCACGTCTAAAGTCAGAAAAAATAAGCCCTGTCATGTATAGTTTTATTTCATCTATTGTTATGTTTTTTTTATAACCTCCATATTTAAAGTAGTTATGCGGCCAATATTTAATTTCTAAAGATAAAAATAAAATTTCTTTAACTTGCTGAAAAAATGGCTTCCTATTTTTATCTTTCAACATCTGAACTACAAAATCATTATAAAGATAGCTTATTCTACCCTTGTTAATAACATTGAACATATCGCCCATCCTTTTAGAAAAACACCAACAAAACATTAGTATAATTAATATTTATATCAATTTAAAATAACACATATTATTCATTATGCCTTCCTATTAACTTATAATAAAAACAAGCTAAATCTTTAGCTACAACATCCTCAGAGAAGCACTCATTAAACTTAAGTTTAGCTGCCTTACCTAGTTTTATACGCTTATCTATGTTAGAGGCAAGATCATTCAAGGCTAAGGAAATTTGTTCTATATCACCTGGTTGTACTAATAAACCATGAATATTATGCGTTACAGCATCTCCAACAGCCCCAACAGATGTTGTTATAACAGGTAAGCCGACCGACATGGCTTCAAGAATACTCATAGGTAAACCTTCGGCATAACTCGGCAGTACAACAACGTCTGTTCTAGTTAGCAAATCAAGTTTTTGTTCATGATTAACCCACCCTAAAAACTCAACTTTATCTAAAATACCAAGATTGGAGCATAGTTCAGATAGCTGTTTAACATCTCCATTGCCAGCTATTAACAGATGTGCATTTTTTATATCTTGTAATGCAAATGCATATATTAAATCTTTTATACCTTTTCGCTTGCTAAGTTCACCGATAAAAGTAAAATTACATCTTTCATTATGTCTTTTAATTAAATTTATCTCAGAAACAGGATTATATAAAATATTCCATTTTCTTCCTGTCAATTCTTGCAGAGTATTCATCCAAAAAAAACCTAGGCAAAGTCTAATATCATAAAGACTGAAAACATAATTTAGATAATTTCTTTTTATTATATTTGCTTTTTTATAATAGACATCAAAATTAGCAGCATGATTCTGATAAATCACTGGAATTCTAAAAAACTTCAACCATAGGGTATAATAACTTTTTCTAATCACACTTCCACCATGAATATGAGCAAGATCAAAGTTATTAAATAGCAAAACAAAAGGAAATAAAAACATTAAATATAATGTGCTTATTAATTTTATAATGTTAGAGCCAGGATTATTTGTGCATCTATAGTGCATGTCAAATCTTGAATTCAAATATTTGTTATGCATAAATGTATTAACCACAGTCGCAATCCCACCTTGACCATTATAGCTAACACTAATTACTAAAACCTTTGGCTTCATATTATTTACCCTTAAAATCATAAATATTAGATAAAAACCTTGGTTCACCACCAATAAATAAATCTCTAATACCACCAATACCAGCTTGTAAACCATCAATACCAAAAAGAGTATTGACTTCTATAATAGAAATTCCATCTTGTGTTATAGCAATATCCCAACCGGCAAGATTCAACTGTGTAATTTTTTTTGCTGAAGATAATATCTCTTGCTTTACATAATCCCAATTAGGCAATTGCAATGCTGAAAAATCAAATCCTGAATCAGGATGGTACTCAACTCTCTGATTACCAAAACTAAATGTAGCAAAAGGATTTAAACATTTGCCGGTATTTGTATCTATGCCAATTAAGAGCCCGCCAGCACAACAGTTATCAATTTCATTACCCGCAACGCCCATTCTCAAGATCGCAGCAATAAACTCTACTCTTCCATCATCATGTCTAACTGTAATAGCTCTTAATGTATTAACACTATTTGAATAAATACTATTCAAATAGTAATGCTGTTCAATTTCAGATTCAATTATGTAATCACCTTTCAAATCAATTAAGTAATTATAATTTACTATCTGACCATTATCATAAAAATCTATACCACTCCTTTTGGCAATAATAATCCCCTTGCCGCCTCTACCCATAACTGGCTTTATGAATAATTTATTACAACTTAATAAGCTTAAGATTTCGTCTACATCTTTACTTTGTAAGAATTCATTTTTAAAGTTTGTCAATCTAGAATTGTTTTTTATTAAAATTACCGCTGAACTTTTTAAACCAACCTCTCTAAACAAGGCGTTCATGGCTATTTTGTTTTCAATAAACTTCATGACATTTTTAACATTATCATACTGAGGAAAAATAAGTTTGTAGAAGTAATAGCTAGGAATGTACTTCTTCATATCATCCAAAGTCAAACCACAATCCAAAGAATAAAAATCATATGTGTAATATTGAGTTGGTATGTAACCCCAATATAATCTCAATTGATTTAACTCATTCTTTATAACTGCACTTGGTTTTTTATTTTGAGCTCTCTTAAACCGCGTGAAATTAGCTTTCACACGTTCATTAGTTAAACGATGATAACAGAACCTAACATGATCTAACATTTGATGTTTAATGTAATTTAAAATATCCATATTCTCTTCTATAAATAACATATTGCTTGGCGAATTTTACCGTTGGCACTGCGCTCAAGCTCGGTAACCATATCAACCGTAACCTTAATTGAACTACCTAACCGTGTTTGAGTATTACTGATTAATTTCTGTTGCTGTTCCAGATTAAATTGCTCAGCTTCAGCAACAACTTTCACCACAATATGTTGCCGTTCATGTTGTACAAATTGGCAAGCAATAACCCCTGCGACCCCTTTGGGAATATGATTAAGGATATGCACTTTTTGTCCATCTTCCCCCAACAGATAGTCGCCAATTCGTCCATCAATATGTTGAATAACAGGAAATACGCGGCCACAAGGGCAACTATCATGTTTATCTAAATAAACATGATCACCGGTTTTATAACGGATCAATGGAAAATAGTGGTTGTTAAAATTAGTCCCCACCAGTTCATAGCGACCTTCTCCCGCCGGCAGTAATTCAACATACGAATAATCAGATAACAGGTGATAGCGCCCGTGCTCACACTGGCCAATCGCCGCAACTCGCTCAAATTGCCCGTACCAATCAAACACTTTGCAGCCAAAACGTGTTTCAATAATTTGTCTATCTTCTGCTGATAAGGATTCTGAAGAGGTGATGATCGACTTGAGCTTGGCTGGGTAGTAACTTTGTTTCGCCTCTAAATAGCGAGCTAAAGCTGCAATCGAAGACGGGTAAGCTTGAATTATCTCTACCCCAAAATCGACCATGGCTTGCAGATAACTCGGAATAGTTTGTGCAGTGAGATGGAATGATGACAGAACGATCATCTGTTCAAACCACGAATAGCGCCAAAATGGGCCTTGCTTTTGGCTCAATGGCACCACCATATCTCCACGTAGCCAAGCACGTTTATCACCTTTACAATACCCAGCCCAAGCCATTTGTCTTTCAACAAAAGCTTGTTCACGGATCACCGACTGCATATCTTGCAAGATGGTCAACGGTGTACCTGTGGTACCACTGGTCGCCCCATGCACTACCACTGAAGGTTTGTTATGTGAGATGAACTGTGCGTGATCACGGCGTAATACCGTTTTATCCAGATAAGGGAACGCCTCAAGATTGGCGACATCTAAATCCTGATAAAACGGCACATGGTTACGTGCATTCACCAAGGTTTTTTGCAGCTGCTTTCGCTGATAATCCGTTAAATGAGTCGGTGAAAACTCGTTAGCTTGTAGCTCTTGCAACACTGCGCGCATCTCACCGTTTTCTCTAACCATTTTGCGTGCAATCGCCCGCACAGAAAGCATGACATTTTGCAGCCAGATTGGTGCTTGGGTATAAAATGAACTGGTAAACATTAGTAAAAGTCCTTTGGATTAATACCGGTTTTAATCACTTTGGCGGGAATCCCGACCACGACGCTGTACGCAGGCACATCAGTCAGTACCACTGCATTCGCACCAATCACAGCGCCATCACCGACGCGAATATCACCGAGTATTTTGGCACCTGTCGCAATGTAGACATGGTCACCAATCACGGGAACACCGCAAGAGTGAGAACGACCACCAATGGTGACATTACTACCAATCACACACTGGCTACCGATCACGCAGCGACGATGGATCACTACCGCAATACCGCCATAACCAAACACGGTACCCCGGCCAATCTTGGATTGGCTATAAATTGCACAACTGTGTATCAAACGAATCAAAACGTTGCACAACTGCGGCAAAAGGGGGATCTTATGCTGATGGGCAATATGCCCGACTCTATATAGCAACATGATCAACCTCCTATTGCACTCGCTTCACCACCGAGCGTTCAGGCCCTCGATAACAACAGGCCAACGTGAAGACCAGCAGCATTAGCGCTGGTGTTTTGACGGTCAAAGCATTATTGGTCATCGAAATCAATACAAAGCTTAGTAAGCTGATTTGGTTGGCCAGTGGTTGCTGCCAAACAAGCTTAACTGGCACAATAAACGAGGCCAGCCATAGGGCTATGCAACCAAAAATACCAAAATTCAATATCCAGCCAATCAGGTAGTTTTCCACTACATTGATGCCAATATAAAAAGCAATATCATTCAGTAGCCCATAACTTGCCCCAAACAGCCATTCGGAAACAGAGAGTTGTTCAAGCAAGATGAATACATCCAAGCGCGCTTCAGCACTCGTATCGAGATATAACTTAGAGAAAATTCGCTCACCAATCGGTGTAACAATCAGCATCACAATAACTACGATCACCAAGCAATAAGCCAGCGCCTGCAAATAAGCGAATTTCAATTTAGAATAAGCCACACCTTGGGTGATAAAAGCCCACATACTCGGTAACGCTAACCACACATTACCCAACAGAAAAATACCGAGTGCAGATCGACCGCCAAAAGCAAACAGAGCTAAGATCGCAAAAGCCACATAAAGTACGCTAGGTATCGAGCTATAGCGCATCAATAGCGGGGTTAACGCAGCCGTAATCAAAGCATTATTCAAAGGATGAGCTAAAAACGCCGTCGAGCGAAAAACCGAAAATCCACCAATTTCAACCGCAATAATGCTCTGCCCAACCATCAACTCGATAATCGCAATCGCGGCATTCAGCAGTAATAAATGGGCTAATAGTGTGAGCAATTGCTCACGAGCCGATAACGAAAGCCGAACCAATAGAGGAAGCAACAATAACGGTACTAATAAAGTATCGATTAAGTACGCAAGCCCTGAAGTACCAAACCGCATAAACCCATATCCCATGACTGCCAAGATGGATAAGATTGCCACCCACCATGGCTTAGCCAGTTGCTGCAATGGACGCAAAAATTCCAACACCCCAACTCGAACCAAGCAAACCATCACCAGCAGCATAGTAAGATAGGAATACAGATGAATTTTCGTCAGCGGATGACCACCTTCAGCAACATAGCTAATGCCAATATTCTCCAGTAAAAAAGCCCCGAGAATAAACCCACTGACCATAATTACCGCCAGCCAGCGGCTTAAATTATCTTCACTCAAGATTTTCTCCACCAATCGGTTAAGCGCTGGCGAGCTTTAAATGGATTAAACAGCCACAAACTCAGACCATACACAGCAATCGACGACACGATATAACCGCTCAATGCCAGCAATGGATTAATAGATAATGGAAGCTTGAGGATTTGGAACAAATAGCCGCCCATCACTGCTGCTGCGATCAGCACCTTAATGCCATCGCTACCTAGCGAATAGCGATACCCAGCACGCCATGCGCATAAAAAAACAAGCGAAGCCAGTAGCACACTCACCATCAGTAATGTTAATGCTGCACCAAATATCCCGAACCGATGCAACATGCTCGGCAGAAGTAGTATGCTGCAGGTTAATCCGATGAGCGAAATCCACAGTAACTTGCCGGGTTGTAATAAAAACTGTAAACCGTGTTCTAAATAGTGCGCCTTAAAATTGATCGTATAAACGGCTAGTGCAAGTACCCAAAATAGCGCTGGTGAGCCAGTCATATATTGCTCACCTAATAACAATTTAATCAGTGGTTGCTGCAATAAACCCAAACCGATCACCGCAGGTACTGTGAGCGTCAAAAGTAAATGAAGGTAAGTTTGATGCTGATGCTGTAATACCG
This sequence comes from Vibrio misgurnus, assembly GCF_029635775.1. Taxonomy (NCBI): domain Bacteria; kingdom Pseudomonadati; phylum Pseudomonadota; class Gammaproteobacteria; order Vibrionales; family Vibrionaceae; genus Vibrio; species Vibrio misgurnus. The sequence goes on from NZ_CP113241.1 coordinate 1,788,034, forward strand.
AGCGATCGGCGCTGACTTTAGCTAAATTTGGATAAAGCGGTAGTGCAATCACCATAAAAACCAGCCCAAGCACACCTGCTAATAAGTTCGCTTGTGCTGCATAAATGCCAGTTTGCTGCATACCGCTAATATGAGCGATAAATAGCCGATCGATACGCCCACCGATCACACCGATCCCCCCTGCTAACATGATTGGGATCCCATAGGCAAACAAACGCTTCAACATCAGGCGATGCAACTTCGGTTGACTGGGCAGCCCAAAGATCAATGCACCAATTCCGTAGCTTAAAGTTAAAGATAGCAGTGCCGACTCAATCGTCGCTGAATAGGCAAGCCAACCTAAAGAAAGTACCACTACAGAAATAGATTGCAGCAAAATGGCTTGGCGATAAGCACTCAAGCGCTCATTTAACCGTGCTAATTCCAATTGGTATTGAAACAGCGATTTTACGGACAAAAGCAAGCACAGTATGGATAGTAGAGATCCATTCAACTGCTGGTTGGCATAAAGAGCAAATGCGATCACCACAAAGCCAACCAGTCCACCAAACAATATCGTGAGAGAGATGGATTGTACTAACTGTTGCTGTTCTTGAGCGGAGTAGATCGGATAGAGGCGTAACATGGATGTATTCAGCCACTGGGTAGTAAAAGCACGCACCAGTTCTAATACCACCATGCTCACCGCTAACAAACCATAATTTTCCGGAGTCAGAAAACGGGTTTGAATAGCAATCAACAAAAATACGCTCAGCGCCGAGAAAACTTGCACCGGTGCATAGCGCAGCAATTGGCCAATCAATGCAGCACCTCTCGATACAAGCTTTGATAATGCTCAACCACATTTTCTACCGCAAACTGCTCGCGCAGGTAGGTTCTAGCCGCGTGAGTATTGACCAATTTAATCTGGTCAATACACTGGGCAATAGCCGCTTGCTCACTCTCCTTCATAAAAACCACACCAAGTTTGGCAAACTCATCTTGCCGCTCACCCAGTATCCCAACCGGAGTTGCGATTAAAGGCAACCCTGCAGCCAGCATCTCCAAAGGAGCTAGCCCAAAAGTTTCCTGAGCAGACAAAAACACACCAATATCAGCGTTGTTATATTGTTGAATAATCTGGTTCTGATTCAATTTCCCAAGAAAAACAACATTATCGGAAAGCCCCCACAGCCCAATTAACTTCTCAAGTTCAGAAAAATAAATATGGTCAACATTAGGCCCGATCACTCTTAAAGTTACCTTTCTACCTGTTTTTTTAATTTCTCTAACTAAACCTAAAATTAAATCTACGCGTTTTCTTCGAGAAATAAGGGCACAGGTAACTAATATTATTTCTTCTTTATTTCTAAGTTGATTTCTTTTTGAATCAGAAAAATATCTAAAATCTATTGGGTTATAGATTACATTTATCGACTTTTTGGTATCTTTGCTTAGGAAATATTTCAATTCACTCCCAACACAGGTAAATATATCAGATGAAAATCCACTTAATAATGGGACGATTTTTTCGTATAAAAAGTCATTACTAAACGATACCGATTTGCGTGCTATTTTTTTATAAGAGTGAAGTGTTAAAATATTCTTAGTTTGACTACCAAGGCCTATCATCCAACTATTCATGTGTGCATGCACTATATCTGGTTGATACTGCACTATCTGCTCCCTAACTCGTAGCCAGCCAGTGACAATACTAGGTAAAGGCAAGCCCATACGTGATTCATTTGCTGGTGCAAATATCACTTCGACTTGTTCAGAAAGAACAATAGGTTGACCGGTAAATGGCTCTTGATTGGTAGGATCAAATGCAAGAATGCGATAATGATACTGTGTTATTTTAGAGGCCAGCTCGCGCACCAACATCTGGCATACGGAATCAACACCACCTGCATTTTTCGTTCCCCACTCAAGGGTAGTAAGAGGGACAATCAGTAGTATTTTTTTCATCAATTTATTTCCAGCATTACTGGATGCCGATAAAGATCGGCTTTAATCAGCATCCAAGGTGAACTCATGCCACCACTCCGCGTGTATCGATCACGACCTTCTTGGCAAATTCAGTTTTATCCGCCGCTTTAAACTCTTTATGATCAACCAACACCACAATAATATTCGCCAATTCCAGTGCTCGTTCTAAGGACACTAACTCAACACCTTGCTTGGCAAGTTTGCTCGGCAAGTCGGTGATATTAGGCTCAACGGCGAGCAATTGGCCGACCTGACTTTGTGCTAGGTGATAAGTAATGTCTAAGGCTGGACTTTCCCGTAAATCGTCAATATCCGCTTTAAACGCCAAACCTAAACAAGCGATGATCGGGGTTTTGAATTGATCTGCCGCCTGCTGAACTTGCTCAACCACCCAATGTGGCTTGCCATCATTGACTTCACGCGCGGTACGGATTAATTGTGCTTGCGCTGGGCAACTATTTACAATAAACCACGGATCGACAGCAATACAGTGCCCACCGACGCCAGGGCCGGGGCTTAAAATGCTCACCCGAGGATGACGGTTGGCTAAACGGATCAACTCCCACACGTTAATTTTTAACTTGTCACACACCAATGACAGTTCATTAGCAAAGGCAATATTGACGTCACGAAATGAGTTTTCGGTCAATTTGGCCATTTCGGCCGTACGTGCGTTAGTTACGATGCACTCACCTTTAACAAAGGTTTTGTATAGTGCGACAGCTTTTTCACTACACGCTTTGCTAATGCCACCAATCACGCGGTCATTGCTGACTAATTCTTGTAGAACATGTCCCGGCAACACTCGCTCTGGGCAATAGGCAATTTTAATATCTGCTGAGCTGCCCTTCTGGGCAGGAAAGGTCAGATCAGGCCGCGCTTGCGTCAACCATTGGGTCAATTGTTCCGTGGCTCCCACTGGAGAGGTACTTTCCAACACCACTAAGTTGCCTTTAGCCAGTACCGGAGCAATGGTTTTTGCCGCCGCTTCGATGTAACTGAGATCGGGTTCGTGATTGTCACCTTTAAATGGGGTAGGAACGGCCACCAAGAAGGCATCCGCAGGTTCGGCAGTTAAGGTTGCTTTAAGCTTGCCGGTCATCACCGCACTGCGCACCACAATATCGAGATCCGGCTCAACAATATGAATTTCTCCCTTGTTGATGGTTTCCACCGCATGAGCATTGACATCCACCCCTACCACATCGAGGCCACGCGAAGCCAATACTGCCGCGGTTGGCAGCCCAATGTAGCCCAGACCAATCACTGAAACTTTACTAAACATCTTCTATCCCCTAATTCATCGATTTCGCTAAAATGTCGGCAATACGGTGACAGGCTTGACCGTCCCCGTATGGGTTGTGAGCTTGACTCATCGCTTGATACGCTTGTTGATTGGTCAGCAGTGAGCTCAATGCGGCACAAATTTGTTGTGGATCGGTTCCGACTAATTTCACTGTACCTGCGGCTAACGCTTCCGGGCGCTCAGTTGTTTCACGCATCACCAATACCGGTTTGCCCAGTGATGGCGCTTCTTCTTGAATACCGCCGGAGTCGGTCAAAATGATGTGCGCGCGATCCATTAAATAGACAAAAGGCAGATACTGCTGTGGCTCAATCAGCATGATATTGCTGACCCCGCGCAGTAACTGATTCACAGGCTCACGCACATTAGGATTGAGATGTACGGGATAGAGAATTTGGCATTCAGGATGGCGAGCGGCAGTATTGCGCAAGGCGTAACAGATACGTTCAAAACCACCACCGAAGCTCTCACGGCGATGCCCAGTAACCAAAATCAGTTTCTTACTGGCATCCAACTGCGGAAACTGACTCTCTAAGGTGGCTTGCAGATCGGCATCGGCGCGGATTTTGTTGCGGATCTTGAGCAGAGCATCAATCACGGTATTGCCAGTGACAAAAATGTTTTGCGCGGAGTAATTCTCTTGCAATAAATTGTCACGCGAGGTGTCGGTGGGAGCAAAGTGGTACTCGGTCAGCGCAGCGGTTAGCTTGCGATTGCCCTCTTCAGGCCAAGGCGAATAAAGATTGCCCGTTCTTAAACCAGCTTCGACGTGCCCAACCGGAATTTGTTGATAATAAGCGGCTAACGAAGCGGCAAAAGTGGTCGCAGTGTCGCCATGAACTAAAACCACATCAGGCTGCTCACTGCTCAATATCGGCTGCATCCCGAGCAAAATTTTGCTCGTGACCCCATTCAGAGTTTGCCCCGGCTGCATGATATTGAGATCAAAATCTGGCGTGATAGCAAATAGTTGCAATACTTGATCAAGCATTTCGCGATGCTGCCCAGTGACACACACTTTGACTTCAAAACGACTATCTTGGCTGAGTTGCAAAACCAATGGTGCCATTTTGATCGCTTCAGGGCGGGTACCAAATACGATGAGAACTTTCTTCACGTCCCTATATCCTCTTCCGTAAATATTCCTTAAAGGGAATTCTATTAAATCCGAGCAACAGTCATTCATGCCCATTAATAATGAGTAGCAACATAAACAACAGCTTTAACAAAACTAATTATTTAGCATTAGTTTTTACTAGCCAATTAGATATATTCGAATAAAACAAGGCTCACTATCACCACAAATAAAGTTCACAACCTAAGTTGCCTGCTATTAATACGTCTATAGATTATTAACTCAATTTAAAATAATCTCGTATTTAACCAAGCCATCAGACAGAAGGGCTACGCTATTTAACGGTGGCGATCGCTTTCATTCTTTAGTTAAAGAAATTACTAAACTTTCGATTTACCTTGCTTTGTTTGATTCATCATATCCATATGCGATATTCCGTTATTTATTCTCGTCTAATGGGTTAACCTCATGGGCCCCTAATCCCATCTGTTGCCAATAATCAATTAAGGCGATTGCCCCAGACTCAATCAATAGTGCAGTGCGCAGAAACACGTCACACGCCCCTTGGTAAGGATCTGGGACCTCTCGCTCCAGCCGAGCTGCTTGGCTCAGGAACAGGGCGAGTTTATGTTTATGATGCACTGGGCATCGGTCGAGCAAATCTGCCAAATGGGTTCGGTCCATCGCATAGATAAAATCATGTTCAATAAAATCTTGTTGATCGATTTGCCGCACCGGATTAAATCCTGTTTGATAGCCATAATACTGTATCGCTTGCAGTGCTTTTTGATCAGGCTGTTTTCGTTGTGTATTTAACATCCCTGCACTGCTGACTTTAATATTCAAATTCTGCTGGCGAATTTTTTCACGTAAAATAATTTCAGCCATCGGTGAACGACATAAATTACCCGTACAAACGATCAGTATCGATAAAGGTTTCGTCTTCATATTTCAATACAAGCTTTATTATGATTTCAGCATAGCTTCTAACTTATTGGTAAAAACTGATGGTTAGCTTATCCCAACCTTACCGATGATGTGTGTCTCAAAATTGAGCTGGATATTAATTAGAACGAAAGCAGTATAATAAAAGTCGTTTGATTTATTTTATTAGAATTGAGCGTCACCAATTTGAATCAAAAATACGACAGGTGACATTTACTTAACGATGAGGATTGACATTGGTGAAATGAAAAGCCCACCACCACATAACGTGGTGGTGGGCAGCACGGCTCGCTAGTGCTGAGCGCGTCCTTTTACATCAAGCTGTAGCTCATGATTAAGTTCAGCTTCGACATGCCCAGGCGCTTGAGTAGAACCTGAGATTAAACGATACATCGCTGGGATCACCAGCAAAGTGACGATGGTGGCAAATCCCATTCCAAAGAAAATCACTGTACCAACCGCAATTCGGCTCTCATAGCCAGCACCAGTAGAGATAATCAATGGGATAGATCCGGCCAAGGTAGTAAACGCAGTCATCAAAATTGGGCGCAAGCGACGTGCCGAAGCATCGACAATCGCCTTTTCAAACTCAATGCCACGATCACGTAGCTGGTTGGCAAATTCGACAATCAAAATACCGTTCTTAGTCACCATACCAATCAACATGATCATACCGATCTGGCTATAGATGTTCATGCCTTGATCCATCACAAACAGGCCAAGGAAACCACCAAATAGCCCCATAGGCACCGTTAGCATCACCACCAATGGGTTAATAAAGCTTTCGAACTGAGCTGCCAATACCAAATACGCAACCAGCAGAGCTAAGCCAAACACAATTGCAACACTCGATTGATTCTCGCGGAAATCTTTCGACTCTCCTGAGTAACTGACCGAAATATCACTTGGTAATAGCTCCAATGCCTGTTGATCGAGAAAATCAAGCGCTTGACCTAAGGTGTAACCCGTTTCCAAGTTGGCGGTCACCGTCACCGATTTTTGCTTGTTGTAGTGGGCAAGACGAATTGCAGATGCCACTTCATCGATGCGTGTCACCGTATCCAGCGTCACCAGATCACCTGCGCTAGTACGCAGATAAATTTGGCTTAAGTCAGCCGCATTGTTAAAGCGGTTTTCATCACCACGCAGATAAACGTCATACTCTTCACCACGCTCAACAAAGGTGGTAACGCTTTTACCGCCGAGCATCACCTCTAGGGTCTCGGAGATCGATTTAACACTGATCCCAAGTTCTGCCGCTCGCTGTTTATCGATAGTCACCACTAATTCTGGGGTTTGTTCCGAATAATCAATATCGGCACCGGTCATAAATGGTGACTGCTCGGCCGCTTGTTCTAACTTTTCCGCCCACGTTTTTAGCTCTGAATAATCCGAGCCGCCGAGCACAAACTGTACTGGCTCATTTGAGCCACCGCGAAAACCGGGCATAAATGGGAAAACTCGCACATCAGGAATACCCGCCAAAGCTTTACGCACTTGGCCTAGCGCTTGTTGTGCGGTAACGCTACGTTCATTCCAGTCATCGAGGATCATGATCACGAAACCAGTTTGATCGCCGGCATTACCACCAAACGCAGGCGATTGAATACTGAATGATTTCAAAAAGCCTTGTCCCACCAGCGGCATCAAACGCTGTTCAACCAATTCCATATTGGCGGCCATCCGGTTATAACTGGTCGCATCGGCACCACGCACAAAGGCGAAAATAACCCCGCGGTCTTCTGATGGAGTGAGCTGAGCAGGCACCAATTGCATCAAACCATAACTGCCACCCAGACAGAACATAATCACCACGGGCGCAGCCCAACGCCAACGGATCGCACGGCTCACCACCAGACGATAAGCGTGCTCCAATTTGGCAAAAAAGCGGTCAATCCACAAATTGAATCGGCTCGGTTTAACATTCGCCTTCAACAAATGGCTGCCAAGCACAGGGGTTAAAGTCAGCGCGATCAAGGAAGAGAAAATGACCGCCATCGCCAACAGCACCGAAAACTCGGTAAACAGTAGCCCAACCATCCCATCCATAAAGGAGATCGGCAGAAATACCATCACCAACACTAAAGTGGTGGCAATGACCGCAAACCCCACTTCTCGCGTGCCCTTGTAAGCCGCCAGCAGTGGTTTTTCGCCCCGCTCAATATGATGGAAAATATTCTCCACCACCACGATCGCATCATCCACCACCAGACCAATCGATAAGATCAACGCCATTAAGGTGATCAAGTTGATCGAAAAGCCAAAATAATACGCCGCCATAAAGGCGGATATCAGTGAAACAGGTACCGTCACCGCTGGGATTAACGTCGCACGCAATTGCCCAATAAAGATGTACAGCACCAGCACCACTAAACCGCCCGTGATAAACAGCGTGCTATAAACTTCACTGATCGAACGCTCAATAAATACGGTCGAGTCATAGTCAATCGCTAAACGGGTGCCTTTCGGTAAGAATTGCTGCGCCTTATCGACCTCTTGGTGTACTCGTTTCGCCACTTCCAGTGGGTTGGCATCCGACTGCGGCACAATCCCCATGCTGACGTTAACAATACCGTCACTTTTAAAGGTCGAATTTTCGTTTTCGGCACCAATAAAGACATCCGCGACATCTTTCAGATATACCGATGAGCCATCACTCGCTCGCTTCACCGCCAAATATTGAAAATCTTCCGGCGATTGATAACCACGCGCGGTACGCACTGACATTACCGTTGAATCATTGCGCACTTCGCCACCAGGGCTTTCAATATTCTCTTTATTCAGCGCATCAGAAATATCACTGGTGGTCACACCACGCCCAGCCATTAATTCTGGCTTCAAGCGCACGTACATGACTTTGTATAAGCCACCGGAAACATCGACCGAGCTCACCCCTGAGATCAAACTGAAACGGTCAAGCAGCACCCGCTCAATGTAATCGGTCAGTTGGGTGCGATCCATATCCGATGAGCTGAGATTGATATACACCGAAGCTTGGCCAGAGCCGTTGTTTTTGAACACTTGTGGATCATCGGCCTCGTCAGGCAAGGAGCGCTGTGCCCGCGCCACTGCATCACGAATATCACTCACCCCAGTATTGAGATCGTAACCCAGCTCAAAGGTCACGGTAATGCGTGACATACCGTTACGGCTGATTGAGGTGATTTCATCAATACCGCTGATGCCGGCCAATTGATCTTCCAGCACGCTGGTGATCTGGCTTTCAATAATCGTAGCAGAAGCACCTTGATAGCGGGTTGAAACCGAAACGACTGGGTTTTCAATATCCGGCATTTCACGCACTGCGAGTTGGCTAAACGACACCAAGCCAAACACACACAGCAACATACTCAGAACTAGCGCCGCGACTGGGCGCTTAACTGAAACGTCTGACAACCACATTATTTGTCATCCTTTTTCAGCGGACGCCCTTCGACGGTCACTTCGGTAACCCGTGCGTTATCGCGCATGTTGACGATACCTTGCACGACAATTTTTTCACCTATCGCCAAACCTTGTTCAATCACCACCTGATTTTCAACCCGCGCGCCTAGTATCACTTCGCGGCGTTTGGCCAGATTATCGTCGCCAATCACGTAGACAAAACGTTTAGTGCCCGAGTATTCCAATGCTTGCACCGGGATAATCGGCGCGCTAATTTCAGGAAAATTGATCCGTGCCGACATCAGCATGCCGGGCTTTAATCGCTGATCGGGATTAGGAAAATGCACTCGCACCCGCAAATTGAGCGTCTCTTGGTTGATGCGAGAATCCACAGCCACCACCGAACCAACAAACTGATGAGCAGGCCAAGCATCGCTGATCCCTTGTACTGTCATACCATCGCTGATCTGTGGCAGATAACGTTCAGGGATCTGTAGATCGAGCTGCATTAGCGATAAATCATCCAAGGTCACTAGCTCTGCACCAGCACTCACCCATTTGCCACGGCTAAAATCGATAAAGCCGACCGTGCCTTCAAACGGAGCCGTGATATGTAAATCGGCCAAATTAGCGCGCGCCGCATCCAATCTCGCTTGCGCGATCTGCACACTGGCACGCTGCGCATCAATTTCGGTTGGCGTAATCGCATTACGTTTCAGTAAGCGTTCATATTCGGTTAATTTACGCTGCTCATCTTGCAGATAAGCTTTCGCCTCCACCACCGCAGCTTGGGCTTTGTCATCCTCTAACTGGATCAATAACTGACCTTTTTTCACCTGCTGATTGGCTTGCACGGCAATCAAATTGACCTTGCCCGCCACTTCTGCGGCCATTTCTACCGATTGTTGGGCTTTGAGCTTGCTGACTAAAGAAAGCGATTGAGAAATCTGCTGCGATTGAACTTGCTCAGTGACCACAGAAATCGCAGGAGATTGCGCTGGCTCTTGAGCGGATAACCCTGCGCTATGGATAAGCAGCGTCAGTAATGTCAATGAAAATACAGTGTTTTTATTCATGATCTGGCTTAGTGTTTAGAAAATCTAGCTATATTGTAGCGAGTGATACGCAACTTGAACGTCAAGGAACGTAAAGATTGCCAGTAAAAGTGTAAGGCACACTGTGACTTAAGCGACTAAAACGCTCAATAAGTTGCGAGTTTGCCGAAAAAGACAGCATTCAATTCAATTTACTAAAAAAACAGTTTACAGAGGGAGCGAGTTTGATAAGATGCGCTCCGCACTTGAGTGATGTGTTGGGAAAACATCAGTTAAGTCTTATCAGTAGTGATAAGAAAAACACCCTGGAGGGGTTCCCGAGTGGCCAAAGGGAGCAGACTGTAAATCTGCCGGCTCCGCCTTCGATGGTTCGAATCCGTCCCCCTCCACCATATTCTCCTCGTAAGAGGAACCCTTGATTGATGCGTTGGGAAAACGTCAGTTAAGTCTTATCAGTAATGATAAGAAAAACACCCTGGAGGGGTTCCCGAGTGGCCAAAGGGAGCAGACTGTAAATCTGCCGGCTCCGCCTTCGATGGTTCGAATCCGTCCCCCTCCACCATATTCTCTCGTAAGAGAAACCCTTGATTGATGTGTTGGGAAAACGTCAGTTAAGTCTTATCAGTAATGATAAGAAAAATACCCTGGAGGGGTTCCCGAGTGGCCAAAGGGAGCAGACTGTAAATCTGCCGGCTCCGCCTTCGATGGTTCGAATCCGTCCCCCTCCACCATATTCTCTCGCAAGAGAAACCCTTGATTGATGCGTTGGGAAAACGTCAGTTAAGTCTTATCAGCAATGATAAGAAAAACACCCTGGAGGGGTTCCCGAGTGGCCAAAGGGAGCAGACTGTAAATCTGCCGGCTCCGCCTTCGATGGTTCGAATCCGTCCCCCTCCACCATATTCTGTTGATACATAAAAAAGCCAACTCATCGAGTTGGCTTTTTTGTTGCTATTTTTTATTGCTATCGCACCACTATTGATTAGTCGGCGGCTTATTATCGTATGCTTGATCAATCAGGCTAAACCAGCCTGACCGATCACTATGTAACTTTTTATGTTACTTTTTCACTCGCAGCAAATAATGTGGCACATCACGAATGCTATCCAGCACCGCCGTTGCAAGTGCTTCACCTTGCTCGGTCACCGGTTTGCCGGTACGCACTAAAATTTTTGTACCTACGCCAGCCGCCTCGGCCGCCATCATATCTTCCGCTTTGTCACCGACCATCACCGAGTTAGCCATGTCGATCTTGAGGAAATCACGCGCCGATAAAAACATCCCTGGCTTGGGTTTGCGACAATCACAATCTTCTTTGTATTGCCCTATGCCGTGTTCAGCATGGTGCGGACAGTAATAAATACCGTCAAACTCAACACCATTATCAGCAAAGTTCCAGTCCATCCACTGGGTTAAAGAGATGAAACGCTCTTCACTGAACTTGCCACGCGCAATACCGGATTGATTGGTGATCAACACCAATAAGTATCCCATGCGTTGCAAAGCAGCGGTCGCCTCAAACACACCATCAATGAATTGGAAATCATGCTCATCGTGCACGTAACCGTGATCAACGTTGATCACCCCATCCCGGTCTAGAAATACTGCTGGTTTAGCCAAAATGCTTTCTCGTTTAACTCATTTGGCGCAAATTATTGCACGCTTTATTTTTTTCATCACTATCTAATTACTTTCTCATCTAACCATCGAGTGCGTTTAGACGTCTAGACGTAAAAATATCTATTGACTTCAATTAGCCAAGCTCATAGCATCATTAACCAATAAGGAAGACCAAAAGATTATTCTGCTTGATGCAGTTCAGGGTGACACATGATTGAGATAAAAAGCGTCAATAAAGTGTTTTATCAGGGTGAGAAGCCAATTCACGCGCTGAAAGATATTAATTTATTGATCCCACAAGGTACCATTTTTGGGGTAATTGGCTCCTCTGGCGCAGGCAAAAGTACCCTGATCCGCTGTGTCAATATGCTAGAACAACCCACCAGTGGCCAAGTCATCGTCGATGGGGTTGACTTAACCACGCTGAACCATTCACAACTGTGCGCCGCTCGCCGTAATATCGGCATGATTTTTCAGCATTTTAATCTGCTTTCATCACGCACTGTGTTTGCTAACGTGGCACTGCCTCTAGAGTTAGCCGGCCAAGCGCCAGCTTACATCAAAAGCCGAGTGACAGAATTACTCGCTTTGGTTGGGCTAGCGGAAAAACACGACAGTTACCCAGCCAATCTGTCCGGAGGTCAAAAGCAGCGGGTAGCAATTGCGCGTGCTTTAGCCTGCAATCCGAAAGTGCTGCTGTGTGACGAAGCGACCAGTGCGCTGGATCCCGCCACCACTCAATCGATTCTTGAGCTGCTTAAAGAGATTAACCGCCAGCTTAACCTGACCATTTTGCTGATCACCCATGAAATGGATGTGGTGAAAAGCATCTGCCATCAAGTGGCGATCATTGGTGATGGAGAATTGGTCGAAAAAGGCAGCGTAGGCGATATTTTTGCCCATCCCAAAACCGCCTTAGCCCACCAATTTATTCGCTCAACTTTAGATTTGTCGATTCCGGACGACTACCAAGCTCGCCTGCAGCCAACCCGCGTGGCCGGTAGCTATCCCTTAGTGCGTTTGGAGTTTACCGGCGCCACGGTTGATGCGCCGTTAATGACGCAAATTGCCCGTAAATACAATATTGATGTCAGCATCCTCAGCTCCGATCTGGATTATGCCGGTGGCGTGAAATTTGGCATGCTGGTGGCGGAAATTTTTGGTAATGCGGATGACGACCAAGCGGCGATTGAATATCTGCGCGATAACAACGTAAAAGTCGAGGTGCTCGGTTATGTCCTTTAATACTCTTACTCAATGGCTTACGCTGAACAGCGATTTATTACTGACCGCCACTTGGCAAACCCTATATATGGTGACGATTGCCGGTGTGGTCGGCTTTGCGGTCGGTATTCCACTGGGTGTGATCCTGCACACAACCAAGCAGCACGGTTTACTGGAAAACCGCCCGTTGAACCGGATCTTAGGTGCGATAGTGAATATCGGTCGCTCAGTACCCTTTTTGGTATTGATGGTCGCGATCATTCCCGTCACTAAGCTGCTAGTAGGAACCTTTATTGGTACTACCGCCGCCATTGTGCCGCTTACGATTGGGGCAATCCCATTTGTGGCGCGCTTAATTGAAAATGCGCTGCTGGAAGTACCCACCGGCTTGGTGGAGGCAGCCCAATCGATGGGAGCAACCCCACTACAAATTATTCGTAAAGTGCTGCTGCCTGAAGCGCTGCCGACCATTGTCAACTCAGTGACCATTACCTTAGTTACGCTGGTCAGTTACTCGGCAATGGCGGGCACGGTCGGTGGCGGCGGTTTAGGTGATGTCGCGATCCGTTATGGATTTCATCGCTATGAAATCACCATCATGGCAGTCACGGTCGTGATGCTGATCGTACTGGTACAAATTATTCAATCCATCGGTGATGCACTGGTTCGCCGCGTTGATCATCGCTAACCCTCGATTTCCCCTCTGTTTGAACAAGGAGTTCATCATGAAGTTTAACCTGAAACATTTACTGACTATCGCCGCAGCGGCCTCAAGCCTGATCCTCGCTGGCTGTGGTGAGAAAGTAGTTGATAACAACAAAATCAAAGTTGGCGTTATCGCAGGAGCGGAAGCCCAAGTTGCTGAAGTGGCGGCAAAAATTGCCAAAGAAAAATACAATTTAGATGTCGAATTAGTGGTGTTTACCGACTACGTTACCCCCAATGCGGCGCTGGATGATGGCTCAATCGATGCCAACGCGTTCCAACATAAACCTTATCTCGATAAACAAATCGCCGATCGCGGTTACAAATTGGCAATTGTTGGCAACACCTTTGTCTATCCGATTGCGGCTTACTCAAAGCGGATCACTTCACTGGATGAGCTACAAGATGGCGCACGCATTGCGGTACCGAATGACCCAACCAATCTAGGTCGTGCGCTGCTGCTGCTGCAACAACAAGGTCTGCTGCAACTGCGTGAAGAGGTGGGCTTGCTGGCCACAGTACGTGATATCATCGCCAATCCAAAGAAACTCGAGATCCTAGAGCTAGATGCAGCGCAACTGCCTCGTTCATTGGATGATGTCGCGCTCTCAATCATCAATACCACTTATGCTAGCTCAATTAATCTGACCCCAGAAAAAGACGGGATCTTCGTGGAAGATAAAGAGTCGCCATACGTCAATTTACTGGTCGCACGTGAAGCCAACGTCAACGCAGAAAATGTGCAAAACTTTAAGAAAGCTTACCAAACCGATGAAGTTGCTAAAGCGGCAGCAGAAATCTTCCAAGGTGGATCGGTGCAAGGTTGGTGATCACTATGTCGTAATGCATGCACCGGACAAGTATCCACTGACTGAGCATGCAGTGAAAAACATTAAAAGGTTGGCAACACGCCAACCTTTTTTATGCCACCAATCCAGCTAAGCACCTCAGTCAATACTGGCGATGGCCACCTTTTCTGCCCAACTGGCTCGCTAAAATCATCCCCGTCCAAGGCCGAAGTTTAGGGATGGTAACAAAATATGGGGTCAGCGTTATTTCAAATGATCCCATGAAATGTTAGAGACAATTCGGCACGACTCACAACGAAAATGGAAAATATCGTGCAGTGGCTCATCAAGTAACCATTGGCCACCACATTGAGGGCAAACACGCGCCCGCTCATCGGCAAGACTGGTGCCACCGACACGATACAGATAGTAATAGGTCGGCACTTGGGTCAGATATTCAATCCGTCCACACAAATCTCGCCCACGACGAAATAAATCACTGCCTACATCGCAGATTTCATGTAAAGCGGCATGCTCAGCTTGGCACGCGCCGCCCATTTGTAGCTCATCACACGCTTGCCATTCGGTTTGCCATTTGATCACCGCTTTATGATCGCCATTGAAGGTGGGAGGATGACGATAAAGAGGGATCGGCAATAAACTTTCGCCACTGCGCAGCGGCGAGCAAGTATGTACATAAGTGGTATACAGTATCTGCCAGCTTGGCGTATCAGTTTCAGCGGCTTGCTCAGAGTTAATATCCAGCCCTAATAACCGCACTTTCGGGGCTAATAAACCGGCTTCACTTAAGCGGCTCACGCAGCGTTCAACATATTGCGAATGAAACTTAGGGTGCAGACTCTCCTTTTCTGGGCATACCGCACGCAGATAAAAGACTCCATCGCCGAGCACAATCGGAAACTCACGCCCCAATACTTGACCGTTATAGCGTAGCGCATCCATCAGTCCATTGATCGCTTTATCCACTGCGCTAATGGTGGTGTTATCAAAACACTCAAATTCCAATTCAACCACGTACATCTCAATTCACCACGGGTTCAAGTTGTTGTAAAAATTCCGCCACATCCACGCTCAGTACTTCGCGCTGAGTGGTGCCGAGTTTTTCAAGGATCACATTGCCCGTCACATTGCACACGGCAATCACCGCCATCTCATCATCCGTGGTAGCAATAAACACCGTAGGGCGCTGTTTTAAGCGGCGCTGCATGACCAGATGCCCCAACAGATTTTCTTGCAGACGGGTGAAATCCTCCTCACTCCAGACTTGCAGCAGTGTCAATGCTCGACCACGCCACAGCGCAGGCATATCCGCACTAAACTGGCTGGCATAAAAGGCTTTACTGTCTTCATGTAAAGAGAGCTCAATCGCCTGTTCCATCGCCGTAAAATCGGCCCATACAGCACGACTGACGGGTTGCCAACGCACCGCATCTGCCAGCGTCTCAACCACACAAGGTGAAGCCAATCCAAACAGATCATAGCTTATGGGTAACTGACCATTTTGCTGCTGCGATTGTTGTAAAAAACGTTGGCTGAAATCGCGTAGGGCTTGTACAACGCTGTGCGTCATCATCATCATCTCCATGTAGAGTTTGCGCCGCCTAATTAATGACACTGGCACTGGGATTGCGTAAAATTCTGCATATTCTAATTGAATTGACTGAAAAACATGAGCAAATATTCCGATGCCAAAGCACTGGCAGGCCTGACACTGGGTAAAACCACCGAGTATGCCAACCAGTACGATCCAAGCCTATTGCAAGCGGTACCGCGTAGCTTAAACCGCGACGATCTGCAGCTTGGCAGCCAACTGCCCTTTCAGGGCTGTGATATCTGGACGCTGTATGAACTCTCTTGGCTTAATCAAAACGGTTTGCCACAAGTGGCGATCGGAGAAGTGGCGATCCCTGCTACCAGCCCGAATCTGATCGAATCCAAATCGTTTAAGCTCTATCTTAATAGCTATAACCAGACCCGCTTTGCCAGCTGGGATGAGGTAACGGCACAACTGATACGCGATCTTTCCGCCTGTGCTGGAGAAACAGTAACCGTCAAGGTGCAGCCGCTGACCCACTACACTGCCGAACCGATTGCCACCCTGCAGGGTGAATGCATCGATGAGCAAGATATTGAGATTCAAGATTACCAGTTTGATCACACCCTATTACAAGGCGCGGCTCAAGGTGAGGTAGTCAACGAGATACTGCACAGCCACCTGCTCAAATCCAACTGTCTGATCACCAATCAACCCGATTGGGGCAGTGTTGAAATTGCTTATCACGGCGCACAAATTAACCGCGAAGCTTTACTGCGTTATCTGGTTTCTTTCCGCGAACATAACGAATTTCATGAACAGTGCGTCGAGCGGATTTTTACTGATATTATGCGCTACTGCCAGCCAGAAACCTTAACCGTTTATGCGCGCTATACACGGCGTGGTGGACTTGATATCAACCCATTCCGATCTAACTATCAAGCTGCGCCAACAGATAATCGCCGTATGGCACGACAATAAGGATGTAATCTAGGATGAGATTTCTACACTGGCTGACTCTGGTGGGCATGCTGCTCGCAACTGGACTACAAGCAGCAATTTACACTTCACCGATGCTGAATGAAGCCGATGGCTTAGTTGAAATCTCACCTTTGCAAGCGAAAAAAATAGCCCAGCAATATCTCAATGAGCGCCATTTAGCCGAAAAAATCGAAAATCATCCGGCGGCTATTGCTCGTGATGAACCAGACAGCCGTATGCGCACTCCGAGCAGCAGTGTCGATGCGATGATGATTCTCGCGCAAGCGTTAGATAACCTAGCGGATCATCCATCAGCACAATTGATCCTAATCGATGCTCAAGCGCTTACCGAACAATATCAATTGCCCTATTTGCGGCTGGAGGTACAACTGCTCAGCACTCGCCTTGCCTGGCAAACCGATGGCGATGCACAGCATGCGCAGCAACGACTCGAACAGATCACTGCTCAGTATCGACAGATCGAAAATGCGGATCAAATCGCCAAAAGCATTAATTATAAAATTACCCTGCTGCAAGCGGAAATTGCCTCAAAAGCCAATCAAGTAGAGGTGGCAGATAAACTCTTCGCCCAATTAAAGCCGTATCTTGACACCTTAACCAGTGAGAAACCGGCGATTGAATATCACCTCAAATTGGGCGAGCATCATCTCAACCATGAACGCTATAACCTAGCGCTGTCTGAGTTTTTAGTCGCATACTGGAGTGCGATTGAAAGTAACTCAGGGGTATTATTGGCCAAATCCAATACCCGACTTGGTCAACTTTTTTTCAATCGGCAAGTTTTAGATAAAGCACTCGATCATTTCTCACAAGCCGCCGATTTTTATGGTCGCTACGAGCAATCACCTTTTTTGCCTTTAGTGCTGAAACAGATGGGTGATATTTACTATCAGCAAGGAAAATACAACTTAGCTTTAGTGCATTATTTTAATGTCATCGATCATCAAAATCATCGTGCATTGCTTAATGATGAGATTGAAATACGCATTAATCTGGCTGCCACTTATTTACAGCTCTACAACTACTCGATCGCCGAACAATATTTAACCAGCGCAGAAGAGTTACTGGCTCTGACCGATGCTCCGCGCTTAAATGGACATGTCGCATTACTGCATTCCGGATTGGCTTATTATCAAAAAATGGCTCAAGATGTAATTCGCTACGCAGAAAGAGCCTTAACCATCGGTCAATCCTTGCAAGATGATCAGCTACAAGAGCAAGCTTATCGCTTACTGTCACTCGGTTATGAAAAAAGTGGTTCCGCTAACCAAGCCCTAGCGGCCTTTAAACAAAGCCAAGCCTTGGCACAAAAACGACAAAATAAACTCAACCAAATTAGTGAAGATGCTTTCCGCCAACAACGGGAATTTATTGAACAAACCTTGCATCTAGTCGGGCAAGAAAAACAGCTACAACAGACCCAAAACCAATTTACTCAGCTACGTAAAATTGCCCTGTTCTTACTGCTGATCACCTTAGTGATGTTGATGATAAATTGGCGACGTGGCTATATTATGCAACGTCAGCAAGATGAAATTTCAGAGCTACACGACACCTTATTTACTCACTCGCGATCCCAGCTCAATAACCTACGTATGCTGCATGCCAAGCTGCCCAGTTCATTAGAAAAAAGCCACCATAACTATGAACAATGGCAGCTCGGTGAATTAATCCACCAACCGCTGAATGACCGGCTACGCTTCGCGCTGATCGACTTTCCTTTTATGCGTAATATGTACCTACAAAACGGTTACAGTGCAGGTTTAGAGTTAGAGCACGCTTTTGGACAATTCCTGAGAGAGAAAATCAAAGAGCCGAATCGGCTGTACCATTTTTCTGATGCGAGCCTGCTTTATATCGAGAAAAGTGGTGAACAAAAAAGCGCTCCGGAAACACTGTTCAATCAAATTCAGTTGTGGATGAATGAATTTGCCGCTAATCGTAAGCTAAATCCAATCATTCGGATGGGGATTGTTGATTATCCATTTTTGCCACGCGCTTATACCGCCATCAATGATAAAGAATTGCTGGATATTTTATTGATGGCGACCCATATCGCCCGTGAATTAAGCCTAAGCGAAGGTCAAAGCCACTGGGTGTATTTTAAAGCGATTGAAAATGCACCCGCGGCCTGTTTTGCTTCTGGAAATATTCGGCTTGCTTGCAAACACGCCATCAATCAAGGGCTAATCAAAGTTCACTCTTCCTCACAGAATGAGGACAATATCAAAAAACTCTTAAAAGATGACTAAAAGATGGCTAAATGCTGCCCAGTCGACATAAACATTCAGTGACCTTGAGAAAATATTTGTTATTATCGATGAATTAATAAATAGGATCAGCATTGATCCTCTACTATCTAGTTTGTTGTACATGGGCGTTCTAGAACACGATCTTCAAGCAGAGCTTGACAAATTTAAATCTCAGTTAGAGCAAGTCCGTCTGACCCAAAGGGACACGTCGTTTAAATTTAACCGAGAACAACAGGTTCTTAAACGCATGGTATCTTCATTGGCTAACCACTATCGAGGTAGCCATGAGCTAAACCAAAGTTTAGATGAGCTTAGCTATGCATTACAGCAGCCACAAGACATCAGCGAACTGATCCCTCAATTGGCGGTGCTGGAACGCATGTTGAAACAACGGTCACTTGCCATGGATAAACATCACCATCACCTAGATCGCCAATTACAACACAGCGCAGAAACCCTGCTGCGCGTGGCTGGGTTGCCACCAAAAATCAAACGCGATCTGCGCGATCTGATCAGCTTTAGCGCGGCCCAACCGCAAGAAAAAACCGAACAAGCACTGCGCTTGTTGGACATCTACCAACGCGCGGTCAAAATCCAATCCATCAATCCCAATTTGGCGCAAAGTGACATCGCTCGGTCAGCGGATCGTGAGTTACTCGATCGCTTGTGTATCGATCTACAACAGTTGATCACTGAACTTGATTTTAATGGTGAATCTGGCGAGCAATTGAATGATATTCGCTCTAAACTTCTGCTCGGTGTCAATCCTCACACTCTGCTTGAATTAACCCTTGAAGTACTGCGTTTGGTGGTGAATGGCAGCCAGATGGAACGGAAATCGGCCCAAGCCTTCTTAGAACAAGTCAATCTCTCGGTTGGCAACAACCTCAAAAGTGTCACCCAAAATCTAGAGCAGAGCCAAAATTATCTCATCCATCGCCAACAGATGAATAGTGAACTAGGCAACTTAGTGTCACGTAGCCAAACCACCCTCGCCGAACAAACCGATATCGCGCAACTTAAGCAAAAAATGACCCCTTTGCTGCGCGAAATGACCTCACTGACTGAACGTTTACATTTATCTGAACAGCGTGAGCAAGCCCTGTTCGAACGGATGTTATACAGCAAAGATCAAATGGCCGCCTTGTCGGATTTGGCGCAGAATTATCACCACCGACTGGAAGAACAAGCGTTACGAGCACAGTTAGATCCTTTAACTAAGGTCTATAATCGGAGCTACTTTACTGAACGGCTCGAACACGAATACCGCCGTTGGATCCGTGGTCAGCACAATTTTCGAATTGTGCTATTTGATATCGATAACTTCAAATCGATCAACGACAGCTTTGGCTATACCGCAGGTGATAAAGCGTTAACCATTATTGCGCGCACCATCAAAAAAGAGCTGAGCGATGGTGATACTGTAGCGCGTTTTGCCGGCGAAGAATTTATTGTCTTAATGCCTGAGCGCTCAGATAGCGACAGCTATCAAATCATTCATCAAATTCAGCTTAACGTCTCGAAATTGCCGTTTAAATTCCGCGATAAAAATTTGACCATTACGGTTTCAGCCGCCTGTCTGCGTTTTGCCGATTCTGACACTCCAGAAACGGTACTCGATCGGTTGAATCTGACCTTAAACCAAGCCAAAAGCAGTGGTTCTAGCCAGTTGGCTTGGAAATAAACGCATAATATTTGCTCACCTCTCACTTTAATTGTGCTCTGTTTCACAATTAACCGCTGATGATATTTCCTTCTATGATGAGATGCCTCTAGATTGAAACAAACATATCAAGAGGTTATCTATACCACACCACTTAAAGTCGCCTACTTTAAGTCGCAGCGGTATCACGTCTAGCTCTGTGCGACGTGGGTTATCCTCACGCTCTCGCATGCCTCAACCCTAGGTTGAAGGAGGACAGTATGATTATTCAAGTCAGCCCAGCCGGCAGTATGGATCTGCTTTCTCAACTCGAAGTCGAACGCCTGAAAAAAACTGCGTCTAGCGATCTGTATCAGCTCTACCGTAACTGTAGCCTTGCGGTGCTCAACTCCGGCAGCCATACCGATAACTCTAGAGAACTACTCGATAAATATAAAAATTTTGACATCACCGTCATGCGCCGCGAACGCGGCATTAAACTTGAGCTGGTTAATCCCCCTGAACACGCTTTTGTGGATGGACAAATCATCAAAGGTATTCAAGAGCACTTATTTGCGGTGCTGCGCGATATTGTGTACATCAATATGCACTTAGCCGATAGTCAGCGGCTTAACTTAACCAATACCACTCATATCACCAACCTAGTGTTTAGTATTTTGCGCAATGCTGGGGTGCTGGCCCCTGGAATTGAGCCTAATTTAGTGGTGTGCTGGGGCGGCCATTCAATCAATCCGGTCGAATACCAATATACCCGTGAGGTCGGCCATGAATTAGGACTACGTGAGCTCAATATCTGTACCGGTTGTGGCCCAGGAGCCATGGAAGGCCCGATGAAAGGCGCCGCAGTTGGTCATGCCAAACAGCGCTATTTAGCCTATCGTTACCTTGGCTTAACCGAGCCATCGATTATTGCTGCAGAACCGCCGAATCCAATTGTCAATCAACTGGTGATTATGCCCGATATTGAAAAGCGCTTAGAGGCCTTTGTGCGCATGGCACACGGGATTATTATCTTCCCCGGAGGGCCGGGCACCGCCGAAGAGCTGTTGTATATCCTTGGCATCATGATGCATCCGGACAATGCCGATCAACCGATGCCAATCGTGTTAACCGGCCCCAAACAGAGTGAAGCTTACTTCCATTCGTTAGATAAATTTATCACTGAGACTTTGGGTGAAGCAGCGCGTAAACACTACCATATTGTGATTGATAATCCAGCCGAAGCAGCTCGGATAATGAGTCATGCTATGCCGCGGGTACGTGAGCATCGGAAAAACAAAGACGATGCTTACAGTTTTAACTGGTCACTTAAAATTGAGCCTGAATTTCAACTGCCATTTGAACCCAATCATGACAGCATGGCTAATCTCGATTTACATTTAAACCAGCCTCCAGAAATATTAGCTGCCAATTTACGGCGCGCTTTTTCTGGGGTAGTGGCAGGTAATGTCAAAGCAGAAGGGATCCGCGAGATAGAACGCCACGGCCCCTTTATCATGCATGGCGATCCACAGTTGATGGATAAAATAGATAAACTGCTCAATGATTTTGTCGCGCAACATCGTATGAAATTACCCGGTGGTACCGCCTATGAGCCATGCTATAAAATCGTGCTCTAGAAGGTAACGATGAGCGAATCGCGTTCACATCCCCCACCAAACAAGGTGATAAGCTCAAATTCAGATTCGTAATCTGGCGGGTTTTGATTACAATAAGGGCCTGATAAGCCCTTATTGTTGTTGATTGCTGGTTATGTCCCTTCACCTGGTTATTATTGATGCCCTTAATTTGATCCGCCGTGTACACTCTGCACAGCCTGATCCGAATGACATCGCCCGAACGGCACAAACCACCACTCGCACACTGCAACGCATCATTAATGAAGCCCAGCCGAGCCATATGATCGCGGTTTTTGACCATCAATTAGCCGATCGTGGCTGGCGCGCTCAATTACTACCTAGCTACAAAGCCAACCGCAAACCGATGCCAGAAATGCTCCAGCAAGGATTAGAAACCATTCAAGATGCGTGGTGGCAACTCGGGATTGATTCGCTGTTATCCGAAGGTGATGAAGCAGATGATTTGATCGCGACACTGGCCTGTAAAGTCGCCGGACGGCAACAAAAAGTCACCATCATTTCGACCGATAAAGGCTACTGCCAACTGCTTTCACCAACCTTGCAAATTAGAGACTATTTTCAGCAGCGCTGGTTAGATCAACCGTTTATCGCCCAAGAATTTGGCGTAGCACCAGCACAATTGACCGACTACTGGGGCTTAACCGGGGTCAGTTCAAGCCAAATTCCAGGCGTCGTCGGGATTGGCCCTAAAGCGGCGCAACAAATTTTGCACCAGTTTAGCAGCATTGAACAAGCGTATTTAAGCCCTGAACTGGCGGATAAATACCGTAAAAAACTCGAACCTCAGATTGAGATGGCGCGGATCTGCAAACAAATCAGTACA
This sequence comes from Vibrio misgurnus, assembly GCF_029635775.1. Classification (NCBI taxonomy): domain Bacteria; kingdom Pseudomonadati; phylum Pseudomonadota; class Gammaproteobacteria; order Vibrionales; family Vibrionaceae; genus Vibrio; species Vibrio misgurnus. The sequence goes on from NZ_CP113241.1 coordinate 1,811,039, forward strand.
TTAAAAACCGATATTGAACTTGGTTTTAACTTACAAGAGATCCGCTTTAGCGCGCCCTCCAGCAGCTAACACTGTGCTGTTGGTCGATGCTTGGCGTTGCACATCGATCGCCAATATGCCCAATTCCAGCACCAGCAGAGAGTACACCCTATCACTACACTTGCTGCAGAATCTCTACCTGCTCACTGCGTGCCTTGTTCAGCATCCAGTCACGAAATGTGGCCACCCGCCCGATGTCCGCTTGTTTTTCATGACACACCACATAAAAAGCATTATTGGTCATCAGCACTTGATCAAACGGTGCGATTAAGCGCCCAGCATCCATTTCGGGTTGGGCTAATACGTTATTACCCAGCGCCACCCCTTGACCATGGGCCGCCGCTTGCAACACCATAGTTGAGTGGCTGAAAATCGGCCCGTGGTTAACATTGACGTTGTTGAGACTATTTTCTTTGGCAAACTGCTTCCAATCTTTGCGCGAAGTATCGTGCAACAGAGTGTGATGAGCTAAATCACTTAAGGTTTCCATCGGCTTATTGCCCAGCAACAACGCAGGTGAACAGAGCGGGATCAGAAACTCTTGATACAGTTTATCGGCACGCAGCCCAGGCCAACTACCGCGACCATAATAGATCGCCACATCAACATCATCCGCCAGCGATCCCTCATCCATATCAACCGCTTTGATCCGCACATCAATATCCGGCTCTTGCTGGTTAAAATCCGCCAAACGCGGCACTAGCCACTGGATAGCAAAGCTCGGTGGCAAACTGATCGTCAATGCGCCTTTTTCACTGCGTTCAAGTAATTTATCTGTGGCTTCAGCTAATGAACCAAAAATATCTTTAATATCCAGAAAGTAACTTTGCCCCTCTTCGGTCAGCAGCAAAGATCGATTACGGCGCCGGAATAATTTCAAACCAAGAAACTCTTCTAACGCTTTGATTTGGTGGCTAACTGCGGCCTGTGTCACAAATAATTCTTCACCAGCTCGAGTAAAACTTAAATGGCGAGCTGCCGCTTCAAACACTTTTAACGAATTGAGAGGAGGTAATCTTCTGGACATACAGACACTCGGTTAGTGATTAGTTTTTTTTATCTGAAACATTATAATTTGTCCGTTGCTAATCGACCAGAGAAAATCTATATTTCACCGCGTAACAGCGGCCTGAACGGCTTGATTTCTTTGTAAATCAATAGGCTTAGTTGTTGCGATGTTGTGTTTGCAAACTCGAATTTCGAGTTAGGTAGTTTCTACCCTCTGTTTTGTGCAATTATCCCTGCCACAAAACAAATACTTCCTGTATTTATTTTTGACCTGTCTGTCAAATTTTTAGCACCGCCTCTGGGCGGTGTTTTTTTATCTCCCGCCATTAAACAGATTCCGTTGAGTGAACCCCGTTAATTAAGCAAAAAAAACGCACCGCCTGCTCAGCAAACGGTGCGTGATAACCAACATGACTAACGTTTATGGACGATACACTTTCACGTTGCTAAATCCTTGTTCTTGCAAATACAAGGCTTGCAAACGGCTCATCACCCCACGCGCGCAGTACAACAAGTACGTTTTCGATGGATCTAAATCACCAAACTGAGTCGCTAACTTGTAAAACGGCAGGTGCTTAACGGTCACGCCATCCAGTTGCAGTGGACTCTCGTCTTCTTCATCTGGGCTACGAATATCCAGCACCACCGCATTGGCTTGGTCAGCAATGCTAACCTGTTCCACTTCTGGTGCTTGTTCCAGCGACTGTTTACCAATTTCACGAATATCGATCTGGCGTGCGTTGTACACTACTTGCTCAAGCAGCGCAAAATCAAATTTCGCTTCTTCTTGCTCAAGTTTCGCTTGCACCGCTTTAACGGTAGGGCTTTTCGAAATCACCCCACAAAATTCAGGCATGGTTTTGGCAAAATCTTCGGTACCAATCTCGCGCGCCAGCCGAATAATGTCATCTTTGTCCCAGTTGATCAGCGGACGCAAAATCAGCGTATCGGTTACATTGTCGATATGGCGTAGATTGGTTAAGGTTTGGCTCGACACTTGGCCTAGCGCTTCACCAGTCACCAAAGCCTGAATACCTAACTTTTCAGCCACCATACCAGCGGCACGCATAAACATACGCTTTAACACCACGCCCATCTGGCCATCGTCGATCTTTTCTAAGATTTCAGCCACGATCGGCTCAAAATCAATCGCAATAAACCGCACTTTGGCCGATGAACCGTATTTCTGCCACAAGTAGTAAGCGGTTTGCTTGACGCCAATTTCATGAGCTGGGCCACCAAGATTGAAGAAGCAGTAATGCACTTTTGAACCGCGTTTAATGTGTAGGTAGCTCGACACGCCTGAGTCAAAACCGCCAGAGATCAAACTCAGCACATCTTCTTGGGTACCGAGCGGGAAGCCGCCCAAACCTTTATAACGAGCGATGATTTGGTTGAGCAGATCATCAGCCACTTCAACTTGAACCGTCACATCTGGATTGGTCAGTTTCACTTTGGCACTGGCCACCGCTTGATTGAGGCCGCCACCGACATAACGCTCAAGTTCAATCGAGGTAAAATCATGCTTACCACGACGCTTAGCGCGCACCACGAAGGTTTTGTTTTCGATATTGGCTCGATTAAGCTCAAGCACCTGTTCATAGATGTTATGCAGATCGGTAAAGGTCGATTGCTGCACTTCCAAAACTTGCTGAATACCTGGCGTGGTGGTCAAAATTTCCAGCACTTCCGCATAATAGGTATCGCTGGCCGAGGTCACTTCGATATGATCGCGACGATTGAATACCGCCACCCCTTGTGTGCGGGCTTTCACAATAATTCGAATATTGCTTTCAAGGATCTTTGTGAAACGCTTACGCACCGATTCACTTTTCACAAAAATTTCCGGATGGGGTTTGACGATAAATTTCATAAGGTTATTCGCAATCTGAGTTAGACAATCTGCCAAGCTGCAGGTAAGGCGCTCTAAGGCGCTTACCGCTAAAGGGGCGCGATTATACACGATCCTCTGGTGCAGAGAAATGCCCATCAACTAGGCAAGTCATACGACTTGCCTTATGGTGATCCGCCTACCTAGCGCGCTACTGCTCGTGATGGAACTTCATCACTAAACAGCGGCTCACCTTGCAAAATACTAATCTCGACCCGTCGGTTGAGCGCTCGTTGCACTTCGCTATCATTGCTACCCAGTGGCTGAGTATCGGCTAAACCACGCACCTGTAATCGTAAGTGGTCAAAACCTTTCACTTTTTCCATTTCTTGCGCCACCGATACCGCGCGCTGAGCGGAAAGATCCCAGTTTGAACGATACAATTCAGAATCGAGCCTTTGATTATCGGTATGCCCGGTCACTCGCACCTTGCCAGGAACATCTTTCACTAAATCGGCAATTTGTCGCACCAATGGACGGAATCTGGGCTGCAAAAATGCCGAACCTTCTGGGAAAGCCCCTTTTTCGCGGATCCGAATATCAATTTGTTGACCTAAATTTTCAACCTCAATCGCGCCTTGTTCGATTTCACGCGATAACGCTTTTTTAATGCTTTCAGCCACAATCTCCATCTGCTCAGACATGATTTGAGATTGCTGCTCTGACTGGGTATTCTGATTATCTTGAGTGGCAGTGTCGGGCGATTGCCCCCCGGTCATTTGCCCCAAATCGCGCTGATTGCCACCCGCACGATCTGCATCCCCCTCTTGAAACTCAAGCGTTTGCTGGGTGATGTCAATGGTTTGCTGCATGATCACATCAATCGGCGTTGGTTCAGGACGCCCAGGACGAAACTCTTGAGCAATAATACTGGTGCCTTTCGGAATATCTTTCACTTCGAGACGATTTTGTACCCCAAAGGCAAACTTCATCGACCCTGCAATTTGCTTAAACTTGAGCACGTCCATCTCAGAAAATGACAGCAGCAAAACAAAGAAGCACACCAGCAGTGACATCAAGTCGGCAAAGGTACCAAGCCAAGCCGGCGCACCAGGAGGCGGACATTTACAAGGTTGTTGGTCATCCATCGTCAGTCAGCTCCGCTACTCTTTATCAACATCAAGCGCACGCTTGCTTGCGTTAAGGTAGTTCTTCAAATAACTATCGATAACTCTTGGGTTTTGTCCATCTTGAATCGCTAACACACCGTCCATAATCAAGCGGCGATTGAGCGTCTCCTGATCGCGGCGTAAGGCCAGTTTATCGGCAATCGGAAAACAGATCATATTGGCCAATATCGCACCATAAAGGGTGGTCAATAGTGCCACCGCCATCGCAGGACCGATCGATTTAGGGTCATCCATATTGGATAACATCGCCACCAATCCAACCAAGGTACCAATCATGCCCATCGCAGGAGCCACTTCCCCAAAAGAGCGAAACACTTGAGTGCCTTTACTATGTCGCTCATCGGTTAAAATTATGTCTTTTTGTAAAGTAGCACGCACCACATCGGCATCATGCCCATCGACCAACAAATCAATGCCTTTTTGCATAAACGGATTGGGAATTTCCATCTCTTCTAGCGCCAAAAAGCCACCTTTACGTGCCGCATCGGCCATTTCCACAATTTTGGCAATCAGATCTTCAGGCTCATCGGCCTTGAACATAAACGCTTTACCAGCGATTTTTCCGGCACCAAAAAATTGCCCAAAGGTGAACTTCATGAGCACCACGAAAGTTGAGCCACCGACTACAATCAGAATCGAAATAACGTCGACGAACATCACCAAGCTGCCGCCTAGCACCATCGCCATAAGAACGAAAGCTAAGCCGCCAATAAGACCTATCAATGTTGCTAAATCCACCAAGCACTCCTCAGGCTATACATTCGCGATAATCAAAAGCTTACTTTGATTATCGGCAACAGAATAAATTCTTTAAGCAAATTGTCTGTATTGACAGTGAAAAACCGGCCTAGTGTAGCGGAAAAGCAAGCAATAGGCTGCGCTCGGGTAGCGAGTTTTTATCCATCGATGCGTGACTCAACGGGCTTTTTTTCATTTCGTTATCTGACACGGTAAAAAAGCCTTCCGTTTCTGACAAAATCGTTTGGTTCAATTTGACCAACTCAGCCCCCTGAGGTAACTTTCGTGCATCTTAACTAAGGCATACCGATTATGGCGAACAAGAAACCAGAAAACATGTCGTTTGAATCGACGATCGATGAACTGGAACAGTTGGTTGAACAATTGGAAAGTGGCGATCTCGCTCTTGATGAAGCATTAAAAAAGTTTGAACGCGGTATTTCGCTCGCTAGAGCCGGTCAACTCAAGCTTGATGACGCCGAACAACGCGTACGCATTTTACTCAGTCAAAGTGACGATGCGCCGCTAAGCGATTTTAACCCAGTCGCGGAGTAAACCACTTCGCCAAGGCCGTCGATCTCAAACCACAGATCCGGCACAACCGATACAGACGAGAGCCCTATGATTGAGGCGTTATCCTCATACCAACAGCGAAATAATCAGCAACTGGAGCAGTGGCTAGAGCAGATCCCGTTTCAAAACTTGCCATTGATCGAGGCGATGCGTTACGGGTTACTGCTTGGCGGCAAACGCGCACGCCCCTATTTGGTCTACATCACTGGGCAGATGTTGGGCTGCGCATTGAGCGAGCTCGATACCCCTGCGGCGGCCATTGAGTGTATCCATGCTTATTCGCTGATCCATGATGATTTGCCGGCGATGGATGATGATGAATTACGCCGCGGCCAGCCGACCTGCCATATCCAATTTGATGAAGCGACCGCGATTTTAACTGGTGACGCCTTGCAAACACTGGCCTTTACCATTTTGGCGGAAGGCAGCTTGTCTGCAGCGGGAGAAACTCAGCGGGTTGCCATGATCCAAATCCTAGCGCAAGCCTCTGGTGCGCAAGGAATGTGTCTTGGACAAGCGCTCGATTTAGCGGCAGAAAACCGCTTAATCTCACTAGAACAATTACAAACCATCCATCGCAATAAAACCGGAGCGTTAATGCGCTGCGCGATCCGCTTAGGTGCATTGGCGGCAGGCGAAACAGGCCGCGCTATGTTGCCATATTTGGATCGCTACGCGGATGCAGTTGGACTAGCCTTTCAAGTACAAGATGATATTTTAGATATCATCAGCGACACGCAAACGCTCGGTAAACCACAAGGTTCGGATCAACAACTCAACAAAAGCACTTATCCTGCATTGCTCGGCTTAGCTGGAGCGCAGCAAAAGGCGCAGGCTTTATTACAAGAAGCGCTGCTAGCGTTAAGTGAGATCCCCTACAATACTCAGTCTCTGGAAGAGTTCGCCCGATATGTTGTCGAGCGCAAAAATTAAACCATAAGCGCGCATAGTTATGACTCTTGATATTTCAAAATACCCAACTCTAGCTCTGGCGAATACTCCAGATGAGCTGCGCAGCCTGCCTAAAGACATGCTGCCGAAACTGTGTGACGAGTTACGCAGTTACCTACTCAATTCGGTCAGCCAATCAAGCGGCCATTTAGCCTCAGGGCTAGGTACGGTCGAGCTCACCGTCGCACTGCATTATGTCTACCGCACCCCCTTTGATCAGTTGATTTGGGATGTCGGCCACCAAGCTTACCCACACAAAATTTTGACTGGACGACGCGATCAGATGCCGACCATTCGCCAAAAAGAGGGCTTACACCCCTTCCCTTGGCGCGAAGAGAGTGAATACGACACTCTGTCTGTTGGCCACTCTTCAACCTCGATCAGTGCCGCGCTGGGTATGGCCATTTGTGCGGGTAAAGAAGGTCAAGACCGTAAAGTGGTCAGTGTGATTGGCGATGGTGCGATTACCGCGGGCATGGCGTTTGAGGCGATGAATCACGCTGGCGATGTCCACCCCGACATGCTGGTGATCCTCAACGATAATGAAATGTCGATTTCGGAAAATGTCGGTGCGCTGAATAATCATTTAGCCCAAGTGCTATCGGGCAGTTGGTACACGTCGATTCGCGAAGGAAGCAAAAAAGTACTTTCCGGCATTCCGCCGATCAAAGAGCTGGTACGTCGCACCGAAGAGCATTTGAAAGGTATGGTGGTGCCGGGTACGTTATTTGAGGAGCTTGGCTTTAACTATATTGGTCCGGTTGATGGCCATGATGTACTGGAACTGATCAAAACCCTGAAAAATATGCGCGAGCTAAAAGGGCCACAGTTTTTGCACGTCATGACCAAAAAAGGCAAAGGCTACGCACCCGCGGAGAAAGATCCGATCGGCTATCACGGGGTACCTAAATTTGACCCAAGCCATGATAGCTTGCCGAAAAGCAACAACCCTCAGCCAACTTTCTCGAAAATCTTCGGTGATTTTCTGTGTGATATGGCCGCGCAAGATCCAAAACTGCTGGCGATCACGCCTGCGATGCGTGAAGGATCTGGCATGGTGCGCTTCTCAAAAGAGTACCCAGAGCAATACTTTGATGTGGCGATTGCAGAACAACATGCCGTTACCCTCGCAACCGGTATGGCAATTGCTGGCTATCATCCGATTGTGGCGATTTACTCAACCTTTCTACAGCGCGGTTACGATCAACTGATCCACGATGTAGCGATCATGAACCTACCGGTAATGTTTGCTATCGACCGAGCTGGGATTGTCGGCGCAGATGGTCAAACTCACCAAGGGGCATTTGATTTAAGCTTTATGCGCTGCATCCCGAATATGCTGATCATGGCACCGGCTGACGAAAATGAGTGCCGGCAGATGCTCTATACTGGCCACCAACATCAAGGGCCAAGCGCCGTCCGTTATCCACGCGGTAACGGCATGGGCGTTGAGCTAAAGAGTGACTTTAGCGCATTAGACATCGGTAAAGGGCGCATCATGCGTGAAAGTCAGGCTAACTCCGGTGAAAAAGTGGCGATTTTAAACTTTGGTACGCTATTACCAAATGCTTTAGCGGCCGCAGAGAAACTCAATGCAACGGTGGCCGATATGCGTTTTGTTAAACCGTTGGATCAAGACTTAATCCAGCAGTTAGTCCAAAGCCACGATGTGTTAGTGACGTTAGAAGAAAACGCGATTGCAGGCGGCGCTGGGGCCGGAGTGATTGAGCTGATGATGCAACAAAAATGGATTAAGCCGGTATTGAATTTAGGCCTGCCGGATCAATTCATCGTGCAAGGTTCGCAGCAACAGATGCACGCAGAGCTCGGCTTAGATAGCACAGGGATCGAACATGCGATCCGTCGCTACCTTGCCAAGTAGACGCACTTTAATCACCCACGCTTGAATCACCACGCATTAACGAGCAAAGCCTTCATCACGAAGGCTTTGCTGTTATTGGCACGCGAAATTATACTTTCGCGCACCATTGTCAATGGGGCTAAGCCCTAACGATTCAGCAAGCTAGCTGGCCAAGCAAACTCATTCAACAAGCCTTGCCACACTTGATCGACACTAGCGCGCAACAACAAAGGCTGCTGAGTGTAAGGATGGACAAAACGCAACTCGCTGGCATGCAACATCAAACGCTGCGCCGAAAAGTGTTCCCGAAACAGTCGGTTATGCACACCATCACCATGGGTGGTATCCCCGACAATCGGATGGCGCAAGTGCGCCATATGCCGCCGTAATTGATGCTTACGCCCAGTCTTGGGTTGCATTTCCATCAAGCAATAACGCGTGGTTGAAAATTTTCCGGTCGCAATCGGCAGCTCCACATGCGCCAGTGGTCGATAAGCGGTGATCGCCGACTGCGCGGGTTTATCTTGCTGGGCAAATTTATCGGCGATTTTATCCAACTCTTCTTTGAGTGGGTAATCGAGCACATCCGCCTCGCGGATCCAACCGCGCACAATCGCGTGGTAGGTTTTCTCCATCTCATGATTGGCAAACATCGGCATCACATCGGAGGCAATTTGACTGGAAAGTGCAAACACCAACACGCCGGATGTCGGCCGATCTAAACGGTGCAGTGGAAAGACATGTTGGCCAATTTGATCGCGCAAAGTCTGCATCACAAACTGAGTTTCATGCTTATCAAGCCATGAACGATGCACTAGCATGCCAGCCGGTTTATTGACGGCGACCAAATACTCATCTTGATAAATAATCTCTAGCATCTATTGGCACACCTCATCAATACCTCGGATCAGCGCCAGCAGCGCTTGGTACTGCGCCTCTCCCTGCCACGCTTCGGCAAAATAAGGCTCCAGTGCAAAACCGCGCGGCACGCTGGCCTGAGCGATGGCTTGCTGCATTTTCGGTACAAAAATCCACTGTAACCACTGCTCAGGGGCTAACGTATCCACCGCAAAAGGCGCTTGGCTAGCCAGTGCTTGCGCGCTCGGTGGCGTTGTCTGCCACAACTGCAGCGCACGCAAACTCGATTCCAACTCGACGAGTAAATTCCCCAATCGGGTGTTCAACAACATAATAGATCCGATTTATCTGTAGGCTAGTTTTCAAAAAGTGCCATAGAATAGCACCGATTCTCACCACAGGGTGATGAACCAACGCGTTATTGTACTGATAACGCCTGTACTGATGACTCTGCCCAAGTTAGGAGCAGTTCTGTTATAAGCTCCCTGCACACCAAGGATAAAGCATGATCGGTGATTTATTGTGGATATTAGCCCTCTGCTGCGCCGGATGGGGATTTTGGCAGCAGCGCCACCAAGCGGAAACCGCCAGACAAGCGATTCAACGCCACTGCACCCAGCTTGATTTACAGCTACTCAATGTGGCCTTAGGTCAGCACAAATTCAAAACCAGCCAAGGTGCATGGGGTTGGCACACGGTGTATCTGTTTGAATTTTCAGCGCTTGGTGATGATTGTTATCAAGGTCAGCTAGAAATGCGCGGCTTAAGAGTAGGACGTTTTAGCCTGCCGCCATACCGAATTTAACTCAAGATTATCTCAGCAGCGCTGAGCGCTTTTGCTGACCGGCCATTTTGTCAGTAAGATGCCAGCAAACTCCGATCAGGAACGATTATGCAGACCACCAACGTTTCGCAACAACTAGAACAGATCCTTAATCAGCTCACCCAACAAGGCAAAACACCCTCGGTGGCGTTGGTCAAAGCGCGTTTAACCACCCCCGTGCCAATGCCAGCCATCATTGCTGCGCTCAAAAGTTGGAAAAATAGCCAACGCATTCCGAGCATCGAAGTGGCAGCCCCAATGCCTGCAAGTCTTGAGCAGCGGGTTGCCCTGTTAGAACAAACCTTATTGCAACTCTCAGCACGGGTCGCTGAATTAGAAGCCAGCACCCAAGGAGCACCAGTATGAAAATTTGGGTTGATGCCGATGCATGTCCAAAAGTGATCCGCGAAACCTTGATCCGCGCCGCAGAGCGTACCGGTATCGAGTGTACCTTTGTCGCCAACCATCTGATCCCACTGCCAAAGCGCGATAACATTCGTGCGCTGCAAGTCTCTGCAGGATTTGATATTGCCGATAATGAGATAGTCAGACGCAGCGAAGCGGGCGATTTGGTGATCACCGCCGATATCCCCCTTGCCGATGAAGTGATCAGCAAAGGCGGTTTAGCGCTCAACCCACGGGGGGAGCTGTACACCAAAGAAACCATCAAAGCGCGGCTCAATATCCGTGATTTTATGGATACCATGCGCGCCAGCGGTATTCAGACTGGTGGTCCGGCAGCACTTTCGCAAACCGATCGCCGCGAATTTGCCAATCATCTCGACCGGATTTTAGCCAAGCGTCGAGCATAAACCCTACACTGTCGATGGCCTGCCAGCTCGGTGGCAGGCTCAGCTAAGATGCCATTTCGCCTTGTGCAACGCTGAACCTACATCACGGCGCGCGATTTTTGCCACCAGCTATGCTATTTTTCGCTTATTCGCGCCGACTTATCATCACAATATGTATTCGATTGCCCCAATTGCCATTATTGAAAGCCCATACCAAGAGAAGTTTGCCGTCCCTCGTCAACCTCGTTTAGTGCCGAGTGCTAGGGCGAGAGTTAAACTGCTCGGTGAAGCCAACTGCGCAGAGGCGATCCGTGGGATTGAACAATTTAGTCATCTATGGCTGCTGTTTTTGTTTGACCAAAACCTCGCCGCCGGTTGGAAACCGACCGTGCGCCCGCCTCGCCTTGGCGGCAATCAGCGCTTGGGAGTTTTCGCCTCCCGTGCTACGTTTCGCCCGAATGGCATCGGCATGTCCGCGGTTGAGCTACATGGGGTGAGTAAACAAGGTGATCAGTATTATCTCGAACTTGGCAGCGTCGATTTGGTCAATGGCACGCCGATTATTGATATCAAACCTTATATTCCCTACTCCGATGCGATCCCTGACGCACAAGGCGGTTACGCCGATCAAGCACCTGTCTGTCTACCAGTCAGCTTTAGCCCATCCGCCGAGCACGTACTCAACACTCATGCAGCCGGAGAACAGCGCCGCGCGGTGATCCATCAAGTGCTGGCGCAAGATCCGCGCCCGGCTTACAAAAAAAATCATGCTGACGACAAGTTATATGCAGTGAATTTGTACGATTGGAACGTGAAATTCAGCGTGAGCAATCAAGCAATCGTAGTCAGTGCAATTGAACCCTTTTGACAAAACCATTTGGCTGATATTATTAGCGCCCAAATTCGCTTTATAGCTGACTCCTGTTAAGGCGATTCCTTAAACTTTGATAAAACGGATACCATAGAATGCGTACCAGTAACTATCTTCTTTCCACTCTGAAGGAGACTCCAAACGACGCAGAAGTTGTGAGCCACAAGCTCATGCTCCGTGCAGGTATGATCCGTAAGCTGGCTTCAGGTCTTTATACTTGGCTGCCTACGGGTCTGCGTGTGCTGCGTAAAGTCGAAAACATCGTTCGCCAAGAGATCGATAATGCCGGTGCTATCGAAACCTTGATGCCGGTGGTGCAGCCGTTTGAGTTGTGGGAAGAAACAGGTCGCTCTGAAAAAATGGGCCCTGAGTTACTGCGCTTTACTGACCGCCATGAGCGTCCGTTTGTATTAAGCCCAACCGCGGAAGAAGTGATCACCGCGCTGGTGCGTAATGAAGTAAGCTCGTACAAGCAACTGCCACTGAACTTGTACCAAATCCAAACCAAATTCCGTGATGAACGCCGCCCACGTTTTGGGGTGATGCGCGCCCGTGAATTCTGCATGATGGATGCGTACAGCTTTGATATCGACAAGGCGGGCCTAGAAAAATCCTACGAAGCCATGCACGTTGCGTATTGTAAAGCGTTTGACCGTATGGGCCTCGATTACCGCCCAGTGCTAGCAGATACCGGCGCGATCGGTGGTAACGGCTCACACGAGTTCCACGTATTGGCGGAAAGTGGCGAAGATCTGATTGCCTTCTCAACCGAATCCGATTACGCGGCCAACATCGAAAAAGCCGAAGCGGTGGCACCGGCGATTGAGCGCCCAGCGCCTGCGCAAGCGATGACGTTAGTGGATACACCTAACGCAAAAACCATCGCAGAATTGGTTGAGCAGCATGGTCTGCCTATCGAAAAAACCGTGAAAACCCTGTTTGTTAAAGCCTCAGATGAAATCGATGCGCCTATCGTTGCGCTGCTCATCCGTGGTGACCATGAACTGAACGAAATCAAAGCCGAGAAACTGGCGCAAGTGGCCTCACCGCTGGAAATGGCCAGCGAAGAAGAGATCCGTGCTCTGATCGGTGCAGGCCCTGGTTCATTAGGCCCTGTTGGTCTGAAACTGCCATTCATTGTTGACCGTACTGTTGCGGTGATGAGCGATTTCGGCGCTGGCGCCAATATCGACGGTAAACACTACTTCGGTATCAACTGGGGTCGTGACGTTGAACTCGGCCAAGTGGAAGATCTGCGTAACGTAGTAGAAGGCGATCCAAGCCCATGTGGCAAAGGTACTCTGATGCTTAAACGTGGTATTGAAGTGGGCCACATCTTCCAATTGGGCACGAACTACTCAGCCAAAATGAACTGTGGCGTACTTGACTCAAATGGTAAAAACACCATTTTGGAGATGGGTTGTTACGGGATCGGTGTTTCTCGGGTGGTGGCTGCGGCTATCGAGCAGAACCATGATGATTACGGCATCATCTGGCCTGATGCGCTTGCGCCTTTCCAAGTCGCGATTGTACCGATGAACATGCACAAATCTGAGCGCGTGCAACAAGCGGCTGAAACACTGTACACAGAATTAACCGCTGCGGGTATTGAAGTGCTGTTTGATGATCGTAAAGAACGCCCAGGGGTTATGTTCTCCGATATGGAACTGATCGGCGTGCCACACACCATCATCATTGGTGAGCGCAGCATGGATGAAGGCCACTTCGAATATAAACATCGTCGTAGTGGTGAAAAACAAGCGGTGGCGATGGCGTCGATCCACGAGTTTATCCAAGCTCAGATCGCCTAATCACCGGCACGATCAACATCGCGCTCAATCAACTCATCAGGTCGCTCTCGGGCGGCCTTTTTATTACTTATGCCAGCCCAGAGCTGATCGCCGGATAATCATTGTTCAAATGAGCGATGAGTTTGCGTTTGCGCAAGTGGCAAGTTTGGTATTTCCACCCGCTCTGTGTATATTGAGAGCAGTTATCATTTGAGGACAACCCAATGCAAGTTTACGATTGTTGTGAATTAGTACGCGAGCTTTACGCGCAAATTGGCAGTGGCGATCAAGGCTACATTCCTAAAGCGATCAGTTGTGCGCTGCGCACATTAAACGAGATCGCCGCCGATCCCGCTTTACCGCTCGAAACCAGACAAAAAGCCGCGTTTGCCGCGGCCAATTTACTGATTTCCGATTTTGAGGATTAATCCCCATGAATTTAGCCAACTTTGCCACCATGGATCCGATCATGCTGATGAGCATCGTGAACATGAAACTGCGTGACGATTTTGCTGGCGATTTAGACAAACTGGTCAACTATTTCGATATTGATCGCAGCGCGTTAGAAGCTAAATTAGCCAGTGCAGGCTTTGAGTTTTTAGCGCCAGTCGGCCAATTTCGCTAAATCAATGATCATAGCTAAGCGCCGAGGGTCATAGTAAAGCACCCAAGGTCATAGCCAAGCGCCCTTAATCAAAGCGGTGCGCAGCAAATTAGCAGCCCCCTAGCCTAGCTGGGGGTTTTCTCTATACAAAAAAGCGCAGAGATTTCTCTCTGCGCTTTTGGTTGGTCGTTAGCTTAAGGTTAACTCACATTAACCTTTAACCAAGGTATTTACGGGCATTTTGGAACATCCGCATCCAAGCGCCGTTCTCACCCCAATTATCTGGGTGCCATGAGTTGGCTACAGTACGGAAAACACGCTCAGGGTGCGGCATCATGATCGTCACTCGACCATCTTGAGTGGTTAAGCCGGTGATCGCATTAGGTGAACCGTTCGGGTTACTTGGGTAAGCTTGAGTTGGCTGACCAAAGTTATCCACGAAACGCACAGCCACAGTGCCAGATTGCTCCAGCGCCGCCAAATGCTGCTCATTGCGCACTTCAACACGCCCTTCACCGTGAGATACTGCAATCGGCATTCTTGAACCGGCCATTTCACTAAAGAATAGCGACGGTGATTTTTGCACTTCGACTAAGCTAAAGCGCGCTTCAAACCGCTCAGATTCATTGCGCACAAAACGTGGCCACAGCTCAGCACCTGGGATCAAATCACGCAGGTTAGACAGCATCTGACAGCCATTACACACCCCGAGTGAAAAGCTATCTTTACGCTGGAAGAACTGCTCAAACTGCTCACGCGCTTGCGGATTAAACAGGATTGATTTTGCCCATCCTTCGCCCGCGCCCAGAACATCACCGTAAGAGAAACCACCACACGCGACTAAACCTTGATAAGCATCGAGCACGGTTTGTCCGGTTAAAATATCGCTCATATGGATATCGACCGCATAAAAACCTGCGCGATCAAAGGCGGCCGCCATTTCCACATGCGAGTTGACACCTTGCTCACGCAAAATCGCCATCTTCGGACGGGCACCTTTGCCGATGTAAGGTGCCGCTATATCGGCTTGCACATCGTAGCTTAGCTTGGCGCTCAAACCTGGGTCACGGTTATCTTGTTTGGCGGCAAACTCTTGATCCGCACAGGCGGAATTATCACGCAATGCCTGCATCTTATGGGTCATTTCCGCCCAGATGGTACGCAGTTCAGTACGAGAACGCTCCATCAACACTTGCTCACCACGGGTGATCAGCAAGCGATCGGTCGCTTCTACTTCACCAATCACGTGTGAGCAGGTCGCCAAACCATGTGCCGATAACGTAGCAAATACGATATCCAGTTCAGTATTTTTTACCTGCAGCACAGCACCCAACTCTTCATTGAACAGTGCCGCCAGCGCATCATCGCCTAAGCTCTCAATATTGGCTTTGATGCCACAGTGACCCGCAAAAGCCATTTCTGCCAGCGTCACCAATAAACCGCCGTCGCCTTTGTCGTGATAAGCCACCAGCTTGTCGTCACGCACTAAAGCTTGCAGCGCATCAAAGAAGGCTTTGAGCTGGGCTGGGTTATCCACGTCAGCCGGTTTATCACCCAATTGCTTGTACACTTGCGCCAATGCGGTGGCACCAAGCCGATTCTGGCCGTTACCTAAATCAATCAACACTAAGCTGCTATCACCAAGATCGGTGCGCAGTTGTGGTGTGACCGTGTTACGAATGTCTTCAACCCGCGCAAAAGCGGTGATGATCAGCGATAGCGGCGAAGTCACTTCTTTCTGCTCGCCATTTTCTTGCCACTTGGTTTTCATCGACATCGAATCTTTGCCAACTGGGATCGTGATCCCCAGCGCTGGGCATAGCTCTTCGCCAATCGCTTTTACCGCTTCATAAAGACCAGCATCTTCGCCCGGATGACCGGCTGGAGACATCCAGTTAGCCGAGAGTTTAATGCGCTTAAGGTCACCAATATCGGTGGCAGCAATGTTAGTGATCGCTTCGCCTACCGCTAAACGTGCTGATGCACCGAAATCTAACAATGCCACTGGGGTACGCTCCCCCATCGACATCGCTTCACCGTGATAAGAATCAAAACTTGCAGCGGTTACCGCGCAGTTGGCGACCGGAACTTGCCATGGGCCAACCATTTGATCACGCGCTACGAGGCCGGTTACTGAGCGATCACCAATGGTGATCAAGAACGTTTTTTCAGCCACGGCCGGTAAACGCAATACGCGATCCAGTGCTTGGTTAAGTTCAATCCCTGAGCGATCTAACGCTGGACTCGCCACTTTCAGTGAATTCGCTTCGCGATGCATCTTAGGGGCTTTGCCAAGCAAGATTTCCATCGGCATATCGATTGGTGTGTTGTCAAAATGACTATCTTCTAGCGTCAAGTGACGCTCTGCAGTGGCTTCACCGACGACCGCATAAGGCGCACGTTCACGCTGACAAATCGCCTCAAAACGCGGCATATCTTGTGCCGCTACCGCCAACACATAGCGCTCTTGCGATTCATTACACCAGATTTCTAACGGGCTCATGCCCGGCTCATCATTCGGTACACTGCGCAGTTGGAATTTGCCACCACGATCGCCATCATTGACCAATTCAGGCAGCGCGTTAGAAATACCACCGGCACCCACATCATGGATAAAGGCGATTGGGTTTTGTTCACCCAATTGCCAGCAGCGGTCGATCACTTCCTGACAACGGCGCTCCATCTCTGGGTTTTCACGCTGTACCGAAGCAAAATCCAAATCTTCTGCAGATTGGCCAGAGGCCATTGACGAAGCTGCGCCGCCGCCAAGACCAATGTTCATCGCAGGACCACCAAGTACGATCAGTTTAGCGCCGACCGGGATCTCTTTTTTCTGAACATGCTCGGCGCGAATGTTGCCCATACCACCAGCAATCATGATCGGCTTGTGATAACCACGCACCTCTTCACCGGCGTGTGAAGTCACTTTTTCTTCATAAGTTCGGAAATAACCGAGCAGATTTGGACGACCAAATTCGTTATTGAACGCCGCACCACCGAGTGGGCCTTCCAGCATGATATCCAGCGCATTGACGATGCGACTTGGTTTACCAAAATCGCTTTCCCATGGCTGCTCGAAACCTGGGATTCGTAAGTTTGAGGTAGTAAAGCCGACTAAACCTGCTTTAGGTTTACCGCCAATCCCGGTAGCACCTTCATCACGGATCTCACCGCCCGAACCGGTTGAAGCGCCCGGCCAAGGCGAAATCGCGGTTGGGTGGTTATGAGTTTCCACCTTCATCAAAATATGCGCATCTTCATGATGATAGGTATATTTACGACTATCCGGATCCGGGAAGAAACGGCCCACGGTCGAGCCTGTCATCACCGCGGCATTATCTTTATAGGCGGACAGTACGTGATCCGGCGTCTGCTCAAAGGTGTTTTTGATCATCTTGAACAGTGATTTATCTTGCACCGCACCATCAATCGTCCAATCTGCATTGAAAATTTTATGACGGCAGTGCTCAGAGTTCGCTTGCGCAAACATCATCAATTCGATGTCATTAGGATTGCGGCCAAGCTTGGTAAAACTCGCGACCAAATAGTCGATTTCATCTTCCGCCAATGCCAGACCAAGGGAAACGTTTGCCTCTTCAAGCGCACGACGACCACCGGCCAACACATCGACCTGACTCATTGGGGTCGGTTGTGCAACACTAAACAGTTGCTGCGCATCGGTGAGTTCTGCGAACACCACTTCCATCATACGATCGTGCAGCAGCGCTTTAAGAGTCAGGACTTGCGCATCCGTCAGTGGCGCTTCTGTCTCCACATAATAAGCCGTACCGCGCTCTAAGCGCTTAATGGTACTTAACCCACAGTTATGCGCGATATCGGTGGCTTTCGAAGACCAAGGAGAAATGGTACCCGGACGCGGTGTCACCAGCAGCAGTAGGCCTTGTGGCTGATGTTCTTGAATGGTTGGACCGTAAGTGAGCAGTTGTTCGAGCTTTGCCAACTCTTGCTGATTAAGCTCGGCATTAAGATCGGCAAAATGCATAAACTCAGCATAAATACCCGTTACCGGTAGGTGTTGTTGATGACACGCAGTAAGGAGCTTGTTAACACGAAACTCTGAAAGAGCTGGGGAGCCACGCAAAATTCTCATGTGCTTAGGTCTCTATGTCCAATTGATTGAGGTGTAATTGGCATAAACTCTTTTAAATACAGCAAATTAAACTGTAAACAACCAATGTATGCCGATTTCACCTCAGCTAATGGCTGCGCATTATAGAGCAATTCTTTTTGTGACGTAACACCAAAAGCAACCGTTTGCGTCATTTTTTTCGTTAATTTTGAGTTACGGCCCATTTGCACAAATCTTCGAGCTAAATGACAGGCTATTCAGTGAGGACTTTGCCAAAACCAGCGCCTTTGATATAAAGACATCTGTCTTGATGAGAGAAAACCCAAATTGATGACTCCTTTTGCCTATAAACTCCCCATTCGCGCACTCTGGCTAGGCTTATTGAGCCTAGTGCTGCTCGGCTGCCAAATTGATTCCGAGCCGAAAAGCGAGCTAGAAAAAATCCGTGAGCGCGGAGTATTACGGGTCGGCACACTGAATAATCCGCTCTCCTACTACATTGGTCCCGATGGCCCAACCGGATTGGATTACGAGTTAGCTCGCGAATTTGCTAAAGAGCTGGGGGTAAAACTGGAAATGAAGCCAGCCTATCGCCTTGCTAGCCTGTTTCCAGCGCTGAAAAATGGAGAAGTGGATATTATTGCCGCTGGATTAAGCCAAACCGAGCAGAGGTTAAAAGATTTTCGGGCTGGTCCCGCCTATTACTATGTGTCGCAGCAGGTCGTCTATAAAAAAGGCGCATGGCGACCTCGCGACTTCAGACAGTTGGTCGAACGCCAACAAACATTGCGCAAAGATAATCTTGAATTGGATTTTTTCAGCGTGGTGGATGACTCACATTTTGAATACACCTTGCAAGCCAAGCAGCAACTGCACCCAGAGTTTCAATTTGATGTTGATACCAATTCCGATGTGAATGATCTGCTGAAAAAAGTATCACAAGGTGAATTGCTGTTTACCATGGCTGATTCGGTCGAAGTGTCTCTGTCACAGCGAGTCTACCCTGATTTAGCCGCGGCATTTGAGCTGACCGAAGATCAACCTATCTCATGGTTTTTACGTCGGTCGGATGATGAAAGTCTGTATGCTTTGATGATTGAGTTTTTTGGTAATTTAAAACAGTCTGGTTATCTTGCTTCATTGGAAGAAAAATACATCGGCCATGTCGGTGCCTTTGATTATGTCGATACGCGCGCCTTTATTCGTGCCCTTGACAGCCGATTACCGAGATGGATGCCGATATTCCAACAATACTCAGCTGAGTTTGATTGGCGCTTAGTCGCAGCATTAGCGTATCAAGAATCACACTGGAATCCGTATGCAAAATCACCGACTGGGGTGCGCGGCTTAATGATGTTAACCCTACCCACCGCACGCAGTGTCGGTGTTAGCGATCGCCTCGATCCTGAACAATCGATTCGTGGTGGAGTTGAATATCTGCGGCGAATGATGGTGCGCGTGCCTGATTCGATTTCTGAACATGAAAAAATTTGGTTTGCACTCGCCTCTTACAATATCGGCTATGGCCATATGATGGATGCGCGGCGTTTAACCAAGAGTCAAAATGGCGATCCTGATTCATGGGTCGACGTCAAAGATCGTCTCCCCCAGTTACAACAGAAGAAATATTTCACCCAAACACGTTATGGCTATGCCCGGGGGGAAGAAGCGCGTAGCTATGTGGAAAACATTCGACGTTACTATCAAAGCATTATTGGCCATCTTGAACAGCATCAAGTCGCGGTCGGTGATGAAAGCATCGAAGATCTGGCAGTCATTGAATTTGATGAAACTTTACTTAATCAAGATACCAGCAATGATGAGCTTGATGAAGAAGTGGTTAAACTCGAAGCGGAATCCATCGGTAATCGTAACCGCGATTTATCATCGGCTGATGAAAAGCAAAAATAGCTCGTTGATTTTTTGCTAAGAAAATCGCTAAATCAAGGCGTGAATGCGATTGATTGCCTATAGTCAAAAATAAGTAACATTCACGCGTGATAATACACCTAAACAACTTGGGGTTGCAGGTAGGCGGCAAGTGAGTAAGTCCTCATGAGCATAGACAAACTATGTGATTGGAGTGAACGAACCTAGCCAACACCATTGCAGCTTAAAGTAGGAAGGGTACACACGGATTGTAGGTTCCACCCCCTAAGGGGTTGGTTTTTTATCTCAGTAAGCAGTAGGAGGGTGTTTTATGTTGCGACGTAAACGTCAAACAAAACTCCTGAACAAAACCGTATCAGCCAATCGTCGCCGCCGTATGTTAGCCAACAGCAAGAAAAAACTGCTGGCTCGTCACCGCGCTTTCGTACAACTGATCGAAGCGTAATGTGCTCGAAAAGTAATATTCTTAAAACTTAATAGCTCGTATGGCAAACATCACTCGATGTTTGCCAAAGATTCACAGCTCCAATGACCTTTGCGCCTTACGTTGGCTTTTGATCTCTTTACGGCGACGCTGGAAAAAAGCTTGCAACTGAGCGCGACATTCTGACTCCAGCAGTCCCTTTTCAACCGTCGCATAATGGTATGCCGCTTGGCTGCTAAACAGATCCATCACCGTCCCCGCCGCTCCCGCTTTCAAATCCGGTGCACCATACACCACCCGTTTCACTCGGCTATGTAATAAGGCTCCGGCACACATTGGGCAAGGTTCTAGCGTGACATATAAGGTGGTATCGAGCAGTCGATAGTTATTGAGCACCACTCCTGCTTTGCGGATCGCATCAATTTCAGCGTGTGCTGTCGCATCATGCTGCGTAATCGAACCGTTCCAACCTTCTGCAATAATCTCACCATCACGCACTAATACTGCCCCAACCGGAACTTCACCCTGTTGCTCGGCATGTTCGGCTAATGCGATAGCTCGACGCATAAATTGTTCATCTTGAGCAGAAAATAGTGACTCGGACACAAACCTACTCCGGCGTGAATTGAAAACGCTGATTCTAGCTGAGATTGCTGACAAAACGAAAGCCAGCGTAGCAAAAAGCCCACTCAATTGAGTGGGCTTGGCTTAGAGAATATTTCGCGCTTACATGCTGTAGCTTACATGGTGTAAGTGTAAGGCGCTTGGATACCAAGAGGAATACCAACCGCCCAGTAAGCAAGCAGGAACAATGACCAACCAATCAGCATCGCAATTGAGTAAGGCATCATGATCGAAGCCAAAGTACCAATACCGGTCGATTTCACATAGCGTTGGCAGTACACCACCACCAGTGGGAAGAACACCATCAAAGGTGAAATGATGTTAGATACAGAATCGCCCACGCGGTACGCTGCTTGAGAAAGCTCAGGAGAGATGCCAACCGCCATCAACATAGGCACAAGGATTGGACCAATCAGAGCCCATTTCGCAGAGGCAGAGCCCACCAACAAGTTGACCATTGCGGTCAGTAAAATCATCCCGACAATCGTCGCTTGACCTGGCAAGTTCATCGCTTTTAAGCCTTCCGCACCATACAGGGCAAGCATAGTACCAATGTTCGATTGACCGAATGCCGAAAGGAACTGCGCACAGAAAAACGACATCACAATATAAGCGCCCATGGTCGACATGGTGCCAGACATGGCTTTAATCACATCATTGCTGTTTTTAAACGTGCCAGCCACGCGGCCGTAAACGATACCAGGAATGATAAATAGGATAAAAATCAGTGGCACAATTGATTTCATAATCGGCGCACTGAACGCGGTGATTTGACCGTCTGGTGAACGCAGAGCTGAATTTTCAGGCCATACCGCAGCCACCAACAGCGCAAGACCGGCAACCATCGCCCAACCTGCGTAGCGGAACGCTTTAGATTCAATTGGCGTAAAAGAGCCAAGATCCGGAGCGGATTCAGCGTCCTCATCGACTTTGGTTGCCGCTAAACGTGGCTCAATCACTTTATCGGTAACATACCAACCAATCGCGACAATGATGATCGATGAAAGACCCGTGAAATAGATATTCGCCAATGGGTTAACTTGGTAAGACTGATCCAACACTTGCGCTGCAGTTTGGGTAAAACCGGCCAGCAGAGGATCAATTCCAGATGGAATAAAGTTAGCCGAGAAGCCGCCTGAAACCCCAGCAAAAGCCGCAGCAATCCCCGCCAACGGATGACGACCCGCCGCATGGAAGATAATCCCGCCTAATGGAATAACCAGTACATAACCCGCATCCGCCGCGGTATGCGACACAATCGCCACCAAAATCAGCATTGGGGTTAGCAGTTTTAACGGCGTAACATTGAGCATTTTCTTCAGGCCAGTGGTAATAAACCCAGAAGAGTCCGCCACACCGACCCCAAGCATCGCCACTAATACAATGCCAAGCGGCGCAAAACTGGTAAAGGTAGTCACCATATTGGCAAGAAAGTGCGCCAGAGATTCACCGGTAAGTAAATTGTTGATTTCGAGTGCTTGACCGGTACGTGGGTTAATTAAATCAAAGCTCAGGTTCGACAGCAGCGCTGAAGAGACCCAAATGATGATCAAAGCCCAAAAGAAAAGAATTGCCGGATCAGGGATTTTGTTTCCCGCCCGTTCAATAAAGTTTAAAAAGCGATCCATGCCACTCACTTTAGTGGATGTCGCTTGGTTGGTAGTGTGGTTACTCATAGTAAATTCCGTAATGTGATGTTGCTGCGTGAGGCCCTACTTATTCGACCTTCTGTTGCCGTTTCAAGTTTCCGTGTGCAGGAGATCAATCCGTCACCGTGAAACGGTAATTTTTCGTCCGACATTGTATAGAAACCGCTAACTTAAAGCACAGGATTCGTTATTTTTTTACATAGTTAGAGACATATTTTGCAAAAAAGCAAAAATAAAGACACGGATAGCAAACATTACAGAGAAAACAATAGATACATTTTCGCAACCAATGTGCAAAACTAAGGTGGCAGAAATCTCAATCTCGCCGATCGATTCAAGCTCTCATGACAAGGCGAGCAGAGTAGAGATGGCGGATTAGTCGAATTCGCTGTGTTGTGAAATCATGGTGTGCAGCGTCACCGATTGAGCGGTACCATGCCGATCTTGCCAGCGCGCTTCAATCTCAATACTTTTTAACTCACCCGCCAGTTCTACGGCAGGCACCGACCAAGACAAATGATAAAGCGGATGTGAGAGATCCTGCCCAGCAACAATACTGCTAGCAAAATCAGCGCTCGGCAGCGCAGCGCTGACAGAAGAAGAGCCACGAGTACGAAACCACTCTAATTTCTGCTCGGCAAGATTTAATGCCGCGACGCTGTGCAGGGCATAATCGGCCCGCTGCTCAATATAGGTTTGCAGTTTGACTAGCCCGAGTGCACCGACGCCAATCAACACAAAAGAGATCATGACTTCAATTAAGTTAAAACCTGCTTGCTTATTGCGCATACCAACTTCCTTGTTGCCAACGGATATTATTCAGGCCAGAGGTTGGGCGTTTACTGGAGTTAAATGACAGCTCCATGGCTCCTGCGATAGAAACGCCTAAGCCATCACTATCAAACCCGTACCCACCAGTTGCTTTAAAAGAGCCAGCATCAACATAGACAGTCTTACCTTCTTTATTATCTTTATTAATATATTGTTCGGCACCTTGTAATACGGTTGGAACATTGGCGATATGACCATTTCCCATATCGACTTTATCGTAAAACATCGACTGCCAGAAACTATCTATATTCTCTGGTGAAAACTGCTCTTGCGTATTATCAACCAAATGAAATATCGAACCCTCTAATACAGTAGAACCAAAATTGGCAAACATGCCATTTTCAATCACCAAGGTGTTATTTTCTTTTTTATTTAAAGTAAATGATTCGGTTAAAATACAATTCCCGGTCACCCATACTTGATCGACAAGATCCAAGGCATTTTTAATTAATTGCCCACATTGCTTAGCTTGAACATTATCAGAAATATTTATTTTTCCTGCCGTAGGAAAACTATCTTTAACCTTGGCAATATTTTCTGGTGTTTTTTTATAGCCAAAAAATGATTCAAATGGATCAATTTTATTATCATGTACAAAATCATCTTTTAATTCAGAATCGGAATTGTCAGGATTATCCGTTTTAGTTTTAGAGGCATGGCCGGTTAAATACACATCGGTGATGGTATTTTGCGTACAACTCCCCGCGGGTGAACCAGCATATAAACTATTTTCTTTGATGCCTTCGGTTTGATACTTAGCGCTGGGGCTGCCTTGCAGGGTGTAGCTGTATTTATAAGTGATCGATACACACTCATATTCACCATCTTCATTTATGCCACCCTTTGCATCGGGATTAACTTGTAAATCGCCGTAAGTGGTTAACCTCGATGTGGTTTGAATCGCCCCTTTACTGCTATTATTGTGCATGGTGAAGATTTTACTCAACTGCGTCCAACCATTGTGGGATTTAGCATTAATTTGATAGCGACCATCAGCGAAATCAGTAATATTTAACTGACTAAGATTTAAGGCATCTTTACAGATCTGATTAAGCTGACCATGATCAATCGGAGTAAGCTTATCAATGGTTGATATATTTTGCTTAACGTAAGTAAATAAACATTCGAGTCCACCTTCTGCTTGCCAATGTTGCTGGCGAGCCGTCACTTCATTCTGAGCACGCTTAATTTGATAAAATAAATTTTTATAGGAACCTAAGGTCACCACTAACGCTGCCGACAACAAGATTGAGGTAATCAGTAAAGTCGTCATACCTTGTTGATATTTAGCTCTCATTGCCAATTCCTTTGCTGAATCGTTAATCCAATGGTATGCGAAATAGTCGGGTCATTTTTTAATTCAGCCGCCATCGTAATAGCAAGCAAAGCACTATCCACCGAAGCACCTTGCAGTAATGAATGGCTGACATCAAATTGAACCACTTTAATTTGGCTCGGCATAAAAAGATCGAAACATCCACTCGCAACGCTTGCAATATCTAGAGGTAACGGGGTTTCATTTTGGCAATATTGCAACATATGATTATTTAATCGATATACGGTATTGCTCACCGAGCTTGAGCTTGATCGGTAAACATAGCCAATTTGATTCGCTTGATGGTAAAGCACCGAGCTCGCTCCAGATAGCATCAACGAGTAGGTTTCTATGCCAGCAAAACCCGCACGCTGAATATCTTCTTTCATCTGCTGCATCACGCCGCTCATTTGCTGTTGCAGCATAATCTGTTTACTACGCTGGGCCGCCGTTTTTTGGTTAGCCAAAAAAACACCGCCGATGATACCAAGTGCGATCACTCCAATTAATGCGGCAATCATAAACTCAATCAAGCTATTGCCTTGATATTTAGCATTTTTCAAAGCCATATTTTGCCTTATTGTCAGCACAGACTCGGATACGTCCCGCCCGATTATGCACAATCACTTTAATCGGATTGGCATCCAATTCCGTTTGTTTAAGCACCATACTGCCGGCAGTTTGAGGATTGCCCATCACCGGATCAAATTTGAGATTCGTTAAGGTACCAGAACTCGATACCAGCACATTGCGATAGCGCGCACCTTGCAATACCGCCAACGTAGTGTGCTCGGTAATATCAGCGGCGGCCTCTACACTGGCTAAGCGCAATGTCCAATCACCACTTGCAGAAGGTAAGCCTTGCATGTGTACCCACAAATTTTGATTTCTCAATACCGCTTCTGATTTCGCTTGGATCAAAAAACCTTGTAACTCATTGGCTAAATTAACCATTTTGCTCTGTTGGCTAATTTGCGAAAAATTGGGGGCTGCAAACAGCAGCAGTGTAGTAAGCACGGCTACGGTGATCAGTAGCTCAAGTAAGGTAAAGCCGCGATGCATTTCCCAAAATCCTTTGCAAGCTGTGAGAAGAGGATGAATCAACTTGCATAGATGCTAACAGCTATCAACAATGGCGTTGTTTGATAAAGAGAACTAATGGAAATGATTCGAAAATTTTTCTGCAAGCCAAGGTTAGTCTGGCAACAAGGTATGACCTTGATCGAATTAATGATCGCGGTAGTGATAGTCGGAATACTCGCGGGCATCGCTTATCCCGCTTATACCGACTACGTCAAAGAAGGGCATCGTAAGCAGGCGCTCGCCGATATGGCCAAGATTCAACTCTATTTAGAAGAAAAATATAACCATGGCTATACGGATGCCGCTGCGGGCATCGTTGATGGCAATAAGCAATGTGGCACCTTCTGCGCGGTGGATATAACACGCTATAAAATTGAAGTACTGGCTGACGATAAGAGCTACACGATCAAAGCCATACCGCAAAAAGACAAAGGGCAAACCAGCGATCAATGTGGCGCTCAAACTTATCAAGAGATCACCCTTAATCACCAAGGGGAAACCACTCCGATTGCCTGCTGGAACTGATGATTGTCTATTGAAAGGATGTTTGAGCTGTGGCACATCTCTGGTCAAAAAGCACAAAAGACCAGCAAGCTGGTCTTTTGTCTTTCTTGATTACCGATTGAAGCGTTGATTAACTGGTTAGGTCATCAAAAAACTTCTTCACACCATTAAAGAAGCCTTCGGCTTTCGGTTTATGTTTGGTGGCCGCTTCGCCACCACAGGACTCTTCAAACTCTTTCAGCAGCTCTTTCTGGCGCGCACTTAAGTTAACCGGGGTTTCTACCACCAATTTAACAATCAGATCGCCAAACGCAGCCGAGCGAACACCTTTCACTCCTTTGCCACGCATACGGAACATACGGCCAGTTTGGGTTTCAGTCGGCACTTTCAAGCTCACACGGCCATCGAGCGTTGGTACTTCAACTTCACCACCAAGCGCGGCCATCGCAAAGCTGACCGGCACTTCACAGTACAAGTTATTGCCATCACGCTCAAAAATATGATGCTCTTTAACATGCACTTGTACGTACAAATCACCGGCTGGTGCACCCATTTCTCCGGCTTCACCTTCGCCCGCCAGACGAATGCGATCACCCGTATCCACCCCTGCCGGAATTTTCACATTCAGAGTCTTGTTCTTCTGTTTGCGGCCTTGACCGTGGCAAACATGACAAGGCTCTTTAATGATCTTGCCTTTACCATGACAGGTTGGACAGGTTTGCTGCACCGCAAAGAAACCTTGGCGCATTTGCACTTGGCCGTGGCCATGACAAGTACCACAAGTTTGAGCTGAGGTGCCTTTTTTCGCGCCAGAGCCTTCACAAGTATCACAATGCACTAACGTCGGAACTTCAATCTCTTTCGAGCAGCCACGCACCGCTTCTTCGAGGCTCAATTCCATGTTGTAACGTAGATCGGAGCCGCGCTGCGCTCTTGGACCGCCGCCACGGCGACCGCCACCAAAGATATCGCCAAAGACGTCACCAAAAATATCGCCAAAATCAGCGCCGCCGCCACCGCCGCCAAAACCACCAGCGCCTTGTTCAAACGCCGCATGGCCATATTGATCATAAGCGGCTTTCTTCTGGCCATCGGTCAGAATTTCATACGCTTCTTTCACTTCTTTAAACTTTTCCGCCGCACCGGCATCACCCGAGTTACGGTCCGGGTGGTATTTCATCGCAAGGCGTTTATAGGCCTTTTTAATATCACGCTCGGAGGCGTCACGGCCTACGCCTAGTACTTCGTAAAAATCACGTTTTGACATGTTCTCAGTCACCAATTTATTACTGTCAGCGGCTACGCCGCTCGGTGGGTATCGATATAGATAAGGGAGATCTGATGCCTTTATCTGTAGCGACACTCATTAAACAGACGGGCGTAAGAGTTGCCTCAAACGCCCGCGATAAAGTTCAATAAGAGTCAGTGAATCCGCACCCACTCAGGGTGCGAAAGCACGTCATTATTTCTTATCGTCGTTCACTTCTTCAAACTCAGCGTCAACCACGTCATCTTCTGGCGCTGAAGACTGACCCGCGTTGCCACCTTGGGCTTGAGCTTGTTGTTGGGCAATTTCCATCAGCTTCTGTGCCGCTGCCATCAAAGCTTGTACTTTGGCATCGATTTCTGCTTTGTCTTCGCCTTTTTTCGCAATTTCCAGCTCACCGATCGCCGCTTCAATCTTGGCTTTATCATCCGCTGGCAAAGCTTCACCTGCTTCAGTGATCTGCTTACGCGTTGCGTGGATCATCTGGTCAGCTTGGTTACGCGCAGTCGCTAACTCTTCGAACATTTTGTCCGCTTCTTTGTTGGCTTCCGCTTCTTGAACCATTTTTTCGATTTCAGCATCGCTCAGGCCACCAGAAGCTTGAATGGTGATCTTCTGCTCTTTGCCGGTTTGTTTATCTTTGGCTGAAACGTGCAGAATACCATCCGCATCCAAGTCAAAAATAACTTCGATTTGTGGCATACCACGTGGCGCAGCATTAATGCCTTCTAGGTTAAATTGACCCAGCGATTTGTTGTATGTCGCTTGCTTACGCTCACCTTGCAGTACATGGATAGTTACTGCGCTTTGGTTATCTTCCGCCGTAGAGAACACTTGGTTCGCTTTGGTTGGGATGGTGGTGTTTTTCTCGATGAGTTTGGTCATCACACCGCCCATGGTTTCGATACCCAGTGAAAGTGGAGTCACGTCTAACAGCAGAACGTCTTTCACATCACCAGCCAAAACGCCGCCTTGTACTGCTGCACCAACGGCAACCGCTTCATCAGGGTTAACATCTTTACGTGGCTCTTTACCAAAGAATTCAGCAACTTTCTTCTGAACCATTGGCATACGAGTTTGACCACCAACCAGAATCACATCATTGATGTCATTAACAGATAGACCAGCATCTGCCAGTGCAACTTTCAATGGATCCAGTGAGCGTTGTACCAGATCTTCAACCAACGCTTCCAATTTAGCACGGGTCACTTTGATGTTCATGTGCTTAGGACCGGTTGCATCAGCGGTGATGTATGGCAAGTTAACATCGGTTTGTTGTGCAGAAGAGAGTTCGATCTTCGCTTTCTCTGCCGCTTCTTTCAGACGTTGCATTGCCAGTGGATCGTTACGCAGGTCGATGCCTTGTTCTTTTTTGAACTCGTCAACCAGATAGTTGATCATGCGGTTGTCAAAGTCTTCACCACCTAAGTGAGTGTCACCATTGGTTGACAGAACTTCGAAAGTTTTCTCGCCTTCAACTTCATCGATTTCGATGATAGAGATATCGAATGTACCACCACCTAAGTCATACACAGCGATAGTGCGATCGCCGCCTTGCTTGTCTAGACCGTAAGCCAGCGCTGCTGCTGTTGGTTCGTTGATGATACGTTTCACTTCCAGACCCGCAATACGGCCAGCGTCTTTGGTCGCTTGGCGTTGCGCATCGTTAAAGTAAGCCGGTACAGTAATAACCGCTGCGGTCACTGGTTCACCGAGGAAATCTTCCGCGGTTTTCTTCATTTTTTTCAAAATTTCAGCCGATACTTGAGGCGCAGCCATTTTTTGGCCTCGTGCTTCAACCCAAGCATCACCGTTATCTGCCTTAACGATTTTGTAAGGCATAATTTTGAGATCGCGCTGCACTTCTTCGTCTTCAAAACGACGACCGATCAGGCGTTTGATAGCAAATAGCGTATTTTGTGGGTTAGTAACCGCTTGACGTTTGGCAGGTTGGCCTACCAGCGTTTCGCCATCTGTATAACCAATTACCGAAGGTGTTGTACGCTCACCCTCTGCGTTTTCGATTACGCGAGGTTTATCGCCATCCAATACCGCAACACATGAGTTTGTAGTACCTAAGTCAATACCAATGATCTTACCCATCAGGCTATCTCCAAAAAAATTCTATGTTCGATTTGTCTATCCCCTATATGGGGATGGAGAATGGGGTTTCAACCCCTACTCACAAACCAAAACGGGCTTGTTTGCTTCTCGTATGCCCCTTAAATAAGGTCTTCAAACACCATTTCAAGGGCAAAAATGAAAAAAAATCCGATTTATGGGCTTTTTCAGCATAAATCGGTGATTGGCATAAAAAAGCGAAGCCACTGGCTTCGCTGGTTCACGCACATGGTGAGTATTATTTCGCGACCATAACCATCGCAGGACGCACCACGCGACCATTTAGTTCATAGCCTTTTTGCATCACAAACATCACCGTGTTTGAATCATGCTCGGCACTTTCTTGAATTGACATCGCTTGATGGAACTCTGGATTAAACGTTTCACCGTGCGGATTAATCTCTTTCAAGCCAAACTTCGCGATGGTATCAACGAACGTTTTATGGGTGAGCTCAACCCCTTCCAGCAGCGGTTTCACTGCTTCAACCGCACCATCTGCCGCTTGAATCGCACGCTCAAGGTTATCAATCACCGGTAGCAACTCTTCAGCAAAACGACTCAGTGCGAATTTACGCGCTTTATCCACTTCTTGCTCGCTGCGGCGACGCATATTTTCTACTTCAGCACGCGCACGCAGAGCGTGATCTTGTTGCTCTTTAACTCGCTCTTCACTCACCAGCAAAGCCGCTTCTAATTGAGCGATTTTCGCTGCTTGTTCATCCATCTCTTCAGGATTCCAGTCGATATCGGCATCTGTGCCTACTACTTCTGCATCTGTTGCAAGCGCGTCTTGCGGCAGTTGCTCGTCTTGGTTTTTGATCTCTTGGTTGCTCATGATATCTCCAAAATTCACTTGATACTGGCTAGGAGGCATTGTCTCAGCCCGGATTGCCTAGCACAAAAATTCGCATAAAAGCACAACTTGCCCTTATTATGGGGACGATGAATTCTGATTCAAGCCTAAATCGGTTGGAAACCTTATGAAAAAGCCATTCAACGTGCTGGCCATCATCGGCAAACCGCGTGATCAACAAGCGATTCAAACGCATAAAGACATTTATCACTGGCTGACCGCGCTCGGTTATACCGTGTTGATTGATGATCGTTTACAGGAAATTTTGCCCGATTTACCGGCAGAACATTTTGCGAGCTTAATTGCGCTTGGTCAGCAGGCGGATCTCGCCATCGTGGTCGGTGGTGATGGCAACATGCTCGGTGCTGCGCGGGTATTATCCCGTTTTGATATCGCCGTGATTGGCGTCAACCGCGGTAATTTAGGCTTTTTAACCGATCTCAATCCGGAAGATTTTCAACGCCGCCTACAGCAAGTGCTTGATGGTCATTATTGGCAAGAAACCCGCTTTTTGTTAGAAGCGGAGATCCATCGCCATGGCCAAATCAAAAGCCATAATGCCGCCTTAAATGAAGCGGTATTACATCCAGGCAAAATCGCACATATGATTGAATTTGAAGTTTATATTGATGATAACTTCGCTTTTTCACAGCGCTCCGATGGTTTAATTGTGTCGACGCCAACCGGATCGACCGCTTATTCGCTTTCCGGTGGTGGCCCGATCCTGTCCCCAAGCCTGAATGCCATCACACTGGTGCCAATGTTTCCCCATACCCTTTCCTGCCGCCCTTTGGTGGTTGATGGCAATCGCCGAATTAAACTGGTGGTGTCACCGGAAAACCGCGGTATCCAAGAAGTCAGTTGTGATGGGCAAGTGTCGCTTCCGGTTTCTCCCGGCGATGAAATTCATATTTATCAAAGTCCCAATCTACTCAAACTGATCCATCCTGAAGACTACAGCTACTACCATGTGCTGCGTACTAAACTCGGCTGGTCGAGTAAGCTGTTTTGATATTGCTCACAGGATAGTGACAATCAATAAAAAAATTCACCTGCGTGACTTTACTGTATAAAGAAACAGTATAAACTGTTTCTTTATACAGTATTGGTTAATCATACAGGTGCAAACATGCTGGCTCACTTGAGTATCAATAACTTCGCGATTGTTAAATCGCTACAACTTGAACTATCCAAAGGAATGACCACCATTACCGGTGAAACCGGCGCAGGCAAATCGATTGCGATTGATGCGCTAGGTTTATGCTTAGGAGGACGCGCTGAAGCCAGCATGGTGCGCCAAGGTGAAGATAAAACCGAAGTCTGTGCTGCTTTTCATCTCGATAACAACCTGCTTGCCAGTCGCTGGCTAGAAGATAATGAATTATTAGAGGGCAAAGAGTGCATTCTACGCCGCATCATTAGCAAAGATGGCCGCTCAAAAGCCTTTATCAATGGCAGCCCAGTGCCATTATCACAGCTCAAAACACTCGGACAATTGCTGATTAATGTGCATGGTCAGCACGCACACCAGCAACTGATGAAGCCCGAATACCAACTCACCATGCTCGACCAATACGCAGGCCATGCGGATTTACTCAAAACCACGCGCCACACCTACCAAAATTGGCGGCAGGCCAACAACCAACTCAAGCAATTGCGCGAAAACAGCCAGCAAAATCAAGCTCAATTACAGCTTTTAGAATACCAAATTAAAGAACTCAGCGAGTTAGCACTTGGCGAACAAGAATTTATTGAGCTAGAGCAAGAGCATAAACGGCTGACCAACAGTGGCGATCTGGCACTCAATTGCCAACGCGCGATTGAGCTATTAAATGAAGGTGAAGAAATCAATGCGTTAAGCTTATTGCAAACCGTGAGCCAAACATTGACCGATTTGGCCGATATGGACAGCAAACTCAGTGGCCTACCTGCCATGCTGGCAGAAGCGCAAATCCAACTCGAAGAGACCTACCATGAACTGCGCCACTATTTGGATGGGATTGAGGTTGATCCCGAACAGATGGCCTATATCGAAGAGCGCTATTCCAAAGTAATGTCACTAGCACGTAAGCATCATGTACTACCAGAAGAGTTGTATCAACATCATCAAGCGTTACTGCAACAAATTGCTCGACTCGATTGTTCGGATGAAAAAATGGCGGCGCTGATCAGTGAAGTCGATGCACTATACCAAACGTTTATTACCGCAGCAGACAAACTGCATAAATCACGCACTCGCTACGCAAAAGAGCTAGATAAGTTGATTAGTCGTAGCATGCATGAATTGAGTATGGAGCAAGCGCAGTTCAAAATTGAAGTGCAGCAAGATAATGCCCACTCTTCACCGTTAGGTTTTGACGCCGTGACCTTCTTAGTCTCCACCAACCCAGGACAACCACTACAAGCGATCGCTAAAGTCGCTTCCGGTGGCGAACTGTCACGCATGTCACTGGCCATTCAAGTGATCACCGCGCAAAAAGTAGAAACACCAAGCCTAATTTTCGATGAGGTCGATGTTGGAATTTCCGGCCCCACCGCCGCCGTGGTCGGCAAAATGCTACGCAAGCTCGGCGAATCAACCCAAGTACTGTGTGTGACCCACTTACCGCAAGTAGCAGGGTGTGGTCACCACCAACTATTTGTCGCCAAACAAACCAAAGCTGGCAAAACTGAAACGCAAATGCTCAAATTGGATCACGAGCAACGGATTGCAGAACTCGCACGCCTACTTGGTGGCAGTCAAATCACCGAGTCAACCCTAGCGAATGCCAAGGAGTTACTGATCGCGGCCTAATGGCACCACTTATCGCCGGACTTTTTGTTCAGCTTTGCAACCAAACTCAAAATTCATAGTCTGAATAAGCTCAGAGTGCGATCGAGGTTTTTACATCTGCGCTGAGCTTGTTTATTATCAGCCAAGTTTTTAGCCCTGTGGGACAGAGAGTTTTAACAATGCAGTTTACTAAGTGGTTTATCGCCCTTCCTCTTGCCGTGACCGCCTTATCCGGCTGCTCTTTATTAGAGCGCTTGGTGTATCGAATCGATATCAATCAGGGTAACTACGTCGATCAACAGTCGGTGCAACAACTTAAATTTGGCATGAGCAAAGAACAAGTACGTTTTGTACTCGGTTCGCCAATGCTGATTGAAAATAGCTACCCAGATACCTGGTACTACATTTATCACCACACTCCAGGCCATAATGACTCGGTGCAGAAAAACCTGATCGTAAAATTTGATGATGGCAAACTGGTTAACGTGACAGGTGACTTCCCGACCGGTAAAGCCTTCTTCGAAGGCGTTAATTAAGACTTTCCGCGACATGATGTGCGGACAACTTGCTACGCAATAACATTAGGCAGGATCAGAAATAAAAGGCTTTGAACCGCCTTTTATTTTTGTATTGTTTGCCCCGCCGCCAGCTTGGCCTGTTCCGCGCGTTTACGACGGATCTCTTTCGGGTCAGCCAATAACGGACGATAAATCTCAATCCGATCTTTATCGCGAACCAGAGCGTCTAACTTCACATTACGACTAAAAATGCCCACTTTATTGACTGCCAAATCAATTTCAGGGTATTTCAATAACACACCAGAATGCTGAATAATCTCCTCAACCGTTGCCGATGGCTCAACATCTAACTTAACAACATGTTGCTCATGCGGTAGTGCATACACCACCTCAACCTGTAGCCTTTCACTGCTCATCATCACTCTCCATACACCTGTTTGGCTCGACGGGTAAATGCATTCACCATATTGCTGGTCAATTCGTTAAAAATTTTGCCAAATGCCAGCTCAATCATCTTGCTGGAAAATTCAAACTCTAAGCGCAGTTCCACCTTACAAGCGGCTTCATCTAAAGGGGTAAAAAACCACCCGCCACGCAAAGTTTTAAATGGCCCATCCACCAGACTCATTACAATCGCAGCACCTGGGGTTAATTGATTGGCGGTTGTAAACGTTTTGCCAATCCCCGCTTTGGCGACATCCACCGATGCCAACATATGACTCTCGCTCTGCTCTAATACACGAGAGCCAGAGCACCCCGGTAAAAACTCCGGATAGCGAGCCACATCATTGACCAAATGAAACATCTGCTCTGCACTAAACGCAACCAAGGCAGAACGACTGACTTGTTTCATTTTTACTCCTTACCACGACTCAGACTGCTTGCGAAAATGGATTGTACTTTCATCCCCCTAGCACCTCAAGCCATCCTCGATGACAGTACAAACGGTTTAAAGTTATCGCGCAACGATAAAAATACTGTTCTATGACATAGAAACTCTGTGATTGGGAGGCTTGAGTCAACACCCAGATAGCCGTATGCTACGGCAAACAAAAGCGTTTCCTAACCGCCGACCAATCCGTATAATGCGCCCACTATGACGAAAAAAAAATCCAATACCAAAGCGGGTAGCAACACTATCGCGCTGAACAAAAAAGCTCGCCACGAATACTTCATCGAAGATGAATTTGAAGCCGGCATGGAGCTGCAAGGCTGGGAAGTAAAATCACTTCGCCAAGGTAAAGCCAACATTGCCGAAAGCTACGTTTACATCAAAGATGGCCAAGCGTTTATTTCAGGTATGACCATCACGCCGTTGCAGCAAGCCTCAACTCACGTGATCGCCAACCCAACCCGTATCCGCAAGCTGCTACTTTCACGCCGCGAACTCGACAACCTGTTTGGTCGTATCAATCGTGAAGGGATGACGCTTACCGCATTGTCACTCTACTGGTCTCGTTCGTGGGTCAAAATCAAAATTGGCGTCGCGAAAGGTAAAAAACTGCACGATAAACGTGAAGATCTGAAAGAAAAAGAGTGGCAACGCCAAAAAGATCGAGTGATGAAAAGCGCATTGCGCTAATAATCACCACTTAAACAATGGGAGCTAGACAGAAGCATTGATTCTGGTACTATGCACCCGTTACCTCTGGGGCTGATTCAGGATTCGACGGGAATTTTGCAGTCTGAGGTGCATGCCGAGGTGCGGTAGGCCTCGTTAACAAACCGCAAAAAAATAGTCGCAAACGACGAAAACTACGCACTAGCAGCTTAATACCCTGCTCAGAGCCCTTCCTCCCTAGCTTCCGCTTGTAAGACGGGGAAATCAGGAAGGTCAAACCAAATCAAGCTGGCGTGGATTCCCCCACCTGAGGGATGAAGCGTAAGACCTAATTCAGGTTAGCCATTCGTTAGCGTGTCGGTTCGCAGGCGTTGGTGAAATTAAAGATCGACTAAGCATGTAGTACCAAAGATGAATGATTTTCGGACGCGGGTTCAACTCCCGCCAGCTCCACCAAATCATAGTTTAAAGACGTCTCAGGACGTCTTTTTTCTTACCTGCAATATATTAAAATCAACAACTTAGAATCAATTGGTATTTCAAGACATATCTCTACTTCTTTGATTTTTGGGTACACCACTGGGTACACTGATTTTAATGAGTTAATCTGATGTACCTAACATGGTAAAAATCACCACTCGTCTAACAGACAAAGATACCAAATCAGCTAAGCCCTGACTTTTAGTTACCATTGTAGTAACCATAGTTTTGTGTTCTTTATTATGGTTCCTAAACATACCGAGACCGTCAGATTGCAACTCATTGAGTAATAAAGATAAGAACGTTACAATTTGCAATCAATACTAGGGGCTTAAGTCTATGTCTATCGACTTCTACAATCAAAACGCACAGTTGTTTTTCTCTTCTACCGTAGAGGTCGATTCCTCCTCCCTACTCGAACGATTTGTACCTTATCTACCCGAAGGTGGTTTAGTGCTAGATGCAGGATGTGGCTCGGGGCGAGATAGTAAGCGACTGTTGGATATGGGCTTTCAGGTTGATGCTTTCGATGCTAGCGCCCCGTTGGCGGCTTTAGCCGAACAATTACTCAATCAAGCTGTCACGGTGGCAACTTTTACTCGCTTTACTAGCAATAAACACTATGACGGAATTTGGGCCTGCGCTTCCTTGCTACATGTGATGCGGGAGTCCCTACCAGAGACGTTTGCTCATTTGGCACAAATGCTCAAAAGTGGCGGTGCCTTTTATTGCTCATTTAAATATGGTCAGGATGAAATAGAGCGAGATAGTCGTCATTTCACCAACTGCAATGAAGCCCTTTTTAGCCAACTGATCTCCTCTTTACCCCTGACAATAGAGCAGCTTTGGGTTACGCAAGATCTCAGAGCGGGACGAAAAAACGAACAATGGCTCAATGCCATATTAATTAAGCGTTAAGTCATGAGTGATAAACAAAACTTGCTCTACTCTGGCCACAAGCTCTCTTCCGGTGGGGCGACGGATCCTCTTTTACCGAGACTAATCCAAGCCATTAATCATGCTAGTGAAATCGAAATTTCTGTCTCATTTATTCAACCATCTGGGCTGGATTTATTGTTTGATCCGCTTTTTGATGCTGTGCAATGCGGAGCTAAGGTCACGCTGCTGACATCGGATTACCTCTCCATCACTCATCCTGTGGCTCTGCGACGCCTCATGTTACTGACCGAGCGTGGAGCAGTGTGCCGAGTGTTTGAATGTGGTGAGCACAGTTTTCATATGAAATCGTACATTTTTGTACGTAGCAATCAGGAAGAAATCATCGAAGGTTGCGCATGGATTGGTTCTAACAATATCAGCCGCACAGCACTCGTCGCCAGTCATGAATGGGCATTACGCCATGATTTTGAACTGCCGAAAAGCTCTCACGCAGCCATTGAATTTGGTCATATCCGTCAACAATTTGCAGCTATCTTACATCATCCAAATAGCCAAGAATTAACTCATTCTTGGATTGATCATTACCTCGAACGTTATCAAAAAGCCAAACAGCAATACGGCACTGCAATGCTTGTCGATAGCCAAGAGATTCAACCCGAGCCACCCACGCCCAATCCGGTTCAAGTTGAGGCGCTCACCGCACTGAATGCCACTCGTGTCCAAGGCTTCTCTCGCGGTTTAGTGGTACTCGCAACCGGCATGGGCAAAACTTGGTTAGCTGCATTTGATGTACTGCAAACTCAATCAGAAAAAGTCTTATTTGTTGCTCATCGCGAAGAAATTCTCCTGCAAGCAGAAAAAACCTTTAGCCAGTTAATGCCAAATGCAAAAACGGGGCTGTATAACGGATCGATGCAAAATAGCGAAGCGAGTCTCCTGTTTGCTTCCGTCGCAACGCTAGGCAAACAAAATCACCTACAACGTTTTGCCGCCGATCACTTTGATTACATTGTGGTGGATGAATTTCATCATGCGGCAGCGAGAAGTTACCGAGATTTGCTCGCTTATTTTCAGCCAAAATTTCTGCTCGGTTTAACCGCAACTCCGGAACGTTCTGATCAAGCGGATATTCTCTCGCTTTGCGACAATAATTTGGTCTTTGAACGCAATCTCGTGCATGGCATTGATCAAAAAATTCTGGTGCCTTTTGATTATCACGGTATCTACGACCAAGGGATCAACTACCAAGAGATCCCATGGCGTAATGGTAAATTTGCCCCTGACTCACTCGATAATGCGCTAGCGACTCAACGTCGTGCTGAACACGTTTACCAACATTGGCAACAGAAAAAACAAACCCGCACACTGGCTTTTTGTGTTTCTAAAAAACACGCAGACTTTATGACCGAGTTCTATCTGAATAAGGGCGTTAAGGCGATTGCCGTTTACAGTGATTCCAAGGTTCGCCGCAACCAAGCGCTAAACTGGCTAGATTCAGGCAAAATTGACATCCTTTTCTCAGTTGATCTGTTTAATGAAGGCACCGATCTACCGGCTATTGATACGATTTTGATGATCCGCCCAACAGAATCTAAAATTCTTTTTTTGCAGCAGTTGGGGCGGGGATTGCGCCACAGCCTTGAAACCCACAAGAAAAAGCTGGTTGTTATTGATTTTATTGGTAATCATGACTCATTTTTAAATCGTCCGACGACACTCTACAACGTTGGTCATTTAACCGAAGCCTTAGCCAGACATCAGCAACAGCAACAGCAACAGCAAACATTACCTGATGGATGCCATGTTAATTTTGATTTGGCTCTACTCGACTTTTGGCACCAATTAACCAAAAAAATGCGTTTCTCGGTGCAAGAAGAGTATCAACAACTGGCGCATCAACTCGCACATAGACCAACCGCCAGTGAATTTTTCTATCATGGCGTTGAAATGAACAAAGTGCGACAACAAGCGCAAAGTTGGTTTCATTTGGTTGCTAGCCAAGAAAATGATCCAGAATTGAGCACCATGCTCACTCATTATGGTGATTTTCTACTCTATGGTATTGAAACCACCAGCATGACCAAATCGTTCAAAGCGATCTTGCTTGAAGCCCTGCTCGAACTTGATGGGCTACGTACACCACCAACTCTAGCCGCATTAGCTGAACGTAGCTATTTAGTTTTCGCTCGCCAACCAGATTTAATGGCTCAAGAATTAACGGAGAAGGCCAAACAATTTAAACCTACAGATAAAGGCTGGCTCAAATATTGGCAAGAAAATCCAATTAAAGCCTTTACTAACAATCGCACTAAAACCCCCACTTGGTTCACAATTGATGACCAACAGCGCTTTGTGGCTAGCTTTAACATCCGACATCAAGATCTCGCACGATTGCACGATTGCGTACAAGAACTGGTTGATCTGCGTTTGGCCGAATATGGTCAGCGCTCCAAACAAGATAAAGAAAACCTTGTTGCAGCGAAGACCAAAGCCCCCATCATTCCTCTCGTTGCCAAACCCAAAACGGCGGGCACACTCATCCCATTTTATCCAGAGCTTAAAATTGCCTGTGGTCACTTTAAGCACGGCTCTGAAGAGAATGCACAGCTCTACCTTGTCCCAGACGGTTATGGATTGCTCGATCCGACCCGCCATTTTATTGCTCCTGCTTCGGGTAACTCAATGAATGGCGGTAAAAACCCTATTGCAGATGGGGCGTTATTGCTGCTGGAATGGGTAACACCAAGCAGTGCTGGCTCTATCAGTAATCTCACCATAGCGATCGAAACTCAAGATGAGACTGGAGATAACCAGTACTTATTACGAGTAGTGCGTAAAATTGCGCCGAATCAATACGAACTACAAGCACAAAACCCTGATTATCCCAATATGCTAGCGACAGAGATGATGAAAACCTTTGCGAGATTGAAAGCCGTGATTACGCCATCAAATTAAAAAATATTCGGTGGATTGATATGCCCTGCCTACTTGAAGCTGCAGCGGTATTGGCTAGGTTCGTTCACCCCAATCACATCGTTTGTCTATGCTCATGGATACTCACTTGCCGCCTACCTGCAACTCCAAGTGATTTGAGTATAGTGGCCAACTAAAATTGGGGTGTACCTATGCTGCCCCAAATGACTGCGGGTATGGTTGCGCACGATTCTCTATCAGAGATAAACGTCACAACTAATTGGGTATGATATTTTTTAATACCTTGAATTTTGCCATCAACCATAATGCGAGCAGACACAGAGTATGTACTAAAGTATTTAGTACCCAATGCTGTTCCCATAAATTAAATTTAACCCATTGACTCGCCAGCAAGACAATATAAACATGCAAAATAAAGGCATATAATGAATTTTGCCCTAAGACGATAAAAAACCAGCCGAATAATTTATTAATCGGTAGCCAACAATAAGTTAATAGCAGATACAGCGATACAATCAAGCAAGCATTATTTAATATTCTCAGCGGTCCTAATTCATTTTTGGCCGCAAAGTTTTTATACAGCCAATCAAACTGTTCAGCGGGGATAACATGCAGCATAAGATAACTTGGCATAAAGAGATTGGTATGGTTTTGCGCAATAAAAAACATCACCATGGCTATTACGACCATAGCGGCAATAACCCATTTCCCCGTTTGGGTTTTCGCTAAGGAAAGCAGCTCATCTTTATACCAGCCACAACTCATGCCCAGCACATAGATCAATTGCCAAGCCAATAATGGAAAGGCTGAATCAAATTTAGCCGAAACAATATGTTGCTGGGTTAGTTGAAAATAACAGTATAAAAATAGTGATAATATAACTAAATAGAACACTCGCTGAGCATGCAATAACCATAAAAAAATCGGACTCAATAATAATAGATAAAAATACAAACCTAATATTTGAGATTGATGAGGGCCAATTTGCAAAAAAATGATCTGATTGAACCAAGCTTCTTTGATTTGCTCACTCACCGGATACATAGAATAAGCCACACCGGAATAACGATCCACAAAGTGAGTCAGTTCATAAATGTCGATAAAACTTATCCATCCAAGAATAAGTATCGAGAGAATAATAACAATATTAACCACATATAATGTGACTGCTCGCCGAATCAAAGAATATGACACACTCAGCAACGGTTCAGTTTGTAACTGTCGTCGTTTAAGAAAACCGAGCACAAATCCGGAGAGGATCACAAACCCCTCCGCACCAGTGATCAAACCGAATCGCTCCCAAGTTAAAATATTAAACAGCGACATCACCTCAACATGCGCAACTACCATCATCAACATCGCCATGCCACGCAGCATATCGATGCGTAAATCACGTTTATCAACAGAGGTATAAGAGATATTCAGCCTAGCGGGCAATGTCGTTTGCTTGACACTCATAGACTGGCCTTTTTCGATGCACAGCGCTTATCAAGCCAGACAGTATATTGATAAGTAATACTATTGTTTAAAGCACATCCTTGCATATCACTTACCCTTGTCTAGACTCTATTTAATAACATTACTATAACTATGGATAAGACGTGGCAAATTTTTATTTTTCATGTTTTGAAGAAAGGACTCCGCCACCACCACTAAAGCCAAATCCAATCATCGAATTTACTTGGCAGTTGCTCTCTGTCGTGACACTGGTTTTCGGTGCCAATTATATTCGCTGGCGGTGGATGGAATCATTAAATTACGATGCGCTATGGTATGCGGTCCCTCTTGTCGTAGCCGAAACACTGGCCTTTTTGGGTTCGATTCTATTTACTATCAACCTCTGGCAAGTCAAGGATGTGGCCAAGCAAAGTGCCCCAGACTGTATTACTCAATGTGTTGAGCCTGAACAAAATATTGAGCCACGAACGATTAAAGTCGATCTATTTATTGCCACCTATTCCGAAGATACCGAATTAGTCCGCTTATCGATTCAGGATGCTAAACGTATCACTTACCCGTTCCCGATCGAATATAAAATCCATGTGTTAGATGATGGTAAACGTCCAGCCATGAGATGGGTGGCAGAGCAAGAAGAGGTTAACTATCTGTGCCGAGAAAACAATATCGGTTTTAAGGCAGGTAATCTACGCAATGGCATGGAACAAACCGACGGAGATTTCATTGTTATCTGCGATGCGGATACACGAGTTTTTCCATCTCTATTAACCAATACGCTCGGCTATTTTCGCGATCCATCAGTCGCTTGGGTGCAAACTCCGCAATGGTTTTATGACTTACCCGCAGGAAAACGCCTTCCGCTCGTGCTTAAAAAAAAATTAGGCCGCCCAGGTCAAGCCGTTGGTTGGTTGGTTGAGAGATTGATCGGGCCAATCACACTCGGCCACGACCCCTTTTTTAATGATCCACAAATGTTTTATGACGTGATACTGCGGCGCAGAAACTGGGCCAATGCGGCCTTTTGCTGCGGTGCGGCATCCATTCACCGTCGGGAAGCAATTATACAAAGCGCATTACGCCGTTATGCACATGCGGTCGAATCGGAAATCTCCCATTTTACTCAACAAATCACCGATGAAGATCTGCGTGATGAATTAAGTCGAGCAATGAAAAAACACGTCGCGTATGACACTGAGTTAACGCCGTATAAATTTCATGTCTCTGAAGATATTTACACCTCGATTTTGTTGCATGGCGATCCCGAGCGGCGCTGGCGTTCTGTGATGCATCCTGAGGTTGAATCAAAAATGTTATCTCCCCAAGATTTGTTAACTTGGATGATCCAACGTTTTAAATATGCCGCCGGTTCACTCGATATTCTGCTGCATGATCCGATCTTCCATAAAGCGAACTTTAAATTAAGCATGGCGCAGAAACTGATGTACGGCACCACCTTTTGGTCGTATCTCGCCTGCTTGTGGAATGCGGTGTTTTTAATCTCACCGATCATCTATCTGTTTACCGGGATCCCACCAATTTCAGCCTACTCGACGCCGTTTTATCTGCACTTTCTCCCCTTTTTCTTGTGCTCTGAACTGGCTTTTATGTTTGGTACTTGGGGAATTTCCGCATGGGATGGCAAATCCTCCTATCTGGCATTGTTTTCCATGAACCTGAGGGCATTAGATACCGTGCTGCGCGGGGAAAAAATCAAATTTCACGTCACGCCTAAAGA
Source organism: Vibrio misgurnus (assembly GCF_029635775.1). Classification (NCBI taxonomy): domain Bacteria; kingdom Pseudomonadati; phylum Pseudomonadota; class Gammaproteobacteria; order Vibrionales; family Vibrionaceae; genus Vibrio; species Vibrio misgurnus. The sequence goes on from NZ_CP113241.1 coordinate 1,853,977, forward strand.
GCGCCAGCAAGGCAACTTTCTGGCGTTAGTTAAACCACAATTATGGATTATTGGCTTAACCTTGTTCGGTATGGGTTGGGGAGGCTTACAACTCTACTTGGGCAATGTCGAATCACCTTCTGGGTATGTGATTAATCTATTCTGGGGTGGTGCGAATATTGCCGCGATGCTGCCGATGGTGTTAGCCGCAATTTGGCGACCAGAAGAAAGTGGATCCCCCTCCGCGCAGGAGGCTAGCTAAGATGTCTTGGAAACAGAATTTATTGCGCGCGCGCAGTTATATTGCAGTGATGATCGGTTTTTTGATTGCTTTTTATGTGGTGCTGCAAGTTGAAAGTCACATCGAGCCAACCCGATACGTGCCAAATCATTTAACCCTGAGTAATGATTTCCCACTCCTGCCTCCACCACGACAATTAACCTTTAATGAAGCGATTTGGGCCCGAATTGCTTGGCAGTATTTTGTCAATAATTTACAACCCAACGGCTTACTGAATGCCGTTGATAACCAACCCTACTCAACCATGTGGGATACAGGCAATTATCTGATGGCGATGATCAGTGCCGAACGACTCGGGATAATCTCCCGCACTGAACTCAATCATCGGCTGCAAACCCAACTCAAGACTCTTGCTTTATTACCACTCACCGATGGCAAGTTACCGGCGGTGTATTATCACTCCCAATATCTCACCCCACAGCACAGTTTAGATCACAATCCACGTCAACCGGATTGGTCTGCTATCGATCTCAGCCGACTCATGATGGCCTTGAATATGGCAAGCAGGCTCTATCCTGAACATTCCGCGGCAATTCAACAATTGACTGGTCAATGGCAATTTGATGCCCTTTTCATGCAGCGTGAATCCAAAAAAATCCTCAGTTTACAGAAGCCTAAAACTTGGCGACTGATTTCACAGGCCAATCGCCCCAGCTATGGCGATCAGTTGTATGCGCTTAGCAGCTTGCGCCAAACCCATCGGCTGGCTGGCACTGTGCTGAGCACTCCACAAGCCAACCAACGGTTTATCAATATCGATGGACTTAACATCCCTTATGAAGGTTTTTCATCGATTGCCGGCATTAATCGCCCCGTCGTCTCTAACTTGCCTCTGCTGTTAATTGGGTTAGAAGTAGGATTTGATCTGGACTCAGCCGAAATGAGCTGGCGGATCATGAAAGTACAAGAAAACCGTTATAACAGTGTTGGCGATTTGGCGTATTTAGGGGTTGATTATGCAGCGCAGATCCCGCGCTTTATCGATAATTCGAATCCGAACAAACCACCTAGCGCGATTGATAACGCTCGCCGAAAAATCAGTGCAAGCGCACTGCAACTTTCTACCCGCTCAGTATTTAGCGAATACGCTCTATTTGGCACACCATGGAATACCCGCCAGTTGCAGCGGTTAATCACACTCTATGAACCCGGTCGAGGCTGGTATGAAGGTATTACGGCGGACACCCAACAACGCAGCGATATGATCAGTGCGACCACCAATGCCGCGGTTTTAGAAAGCTTGGTCTATATCTCCATGGGCCCATTATTTTGCCAAAACTGTATGCCGACATCCGTTGCCACTCCCGCTGACGATCAGCAGCCATAATTTGCGATAAGGAACGACTATGCCTATTTACTTTACTGTCCAATCGTTTAGCAACTTACTGCTGATAACCAAACAGCTATGTTTAGTCAGTTTACTAGTAATAACCCCACTCGCGATGGCCAGCATCCAGCTACCCGCAGCCGATTATCCTCCCCGCCATGGAGAGCTAACACCGCGTGAGCAAGCGGTTGCCAATAAAGCATGGGCTTATTTTGTCAGCAACTATCAGCCAGCAACGGGGTTAGTCAACGCGGTCAATAATTATCCATCAACTACCATGTGGGATAGCGCCTCCTATCTGGCCGCACTCACCTCAGCACGAGAACTTGGCATTATCAATAAAGAGGAGTTTGATCATCGTTTGCTTAAATTCCTCGCTACCTTGAATACGTTGCCGCTGTTTCAAAATGAATTACCAAATAAAGCCTATCACACTGAGACCGCGCAAAAAGTTGACTATCAAAACAAACCTGGCGAGATTGGCTTTTCTGCCATCGATATTGGTCGGATGCTACTGTGGCTGAAAATCATTAAGGAGCTCTACCCTGAATATTCCAATGATGTTGACAACGTGGTACTGGGCTGGGATTTCAGCAATGTGATTAATGATTGCGGAACACTGTATGGCGCAATGCTGGATGGCAACAAACGCCCGATCTACGTTCAGGAGGGACGGCTCGGTTATGAAGAATATGCCGCTAGCGGTTTCCAATTGTGGGGCTTTAAAACCTGCCAAGCTTCGCGTCCAGAACCTTATCAGTTAGCCGATATTTATTGTGTGCTAGTACCGTATGATGCGCGCGATCCACGCACTAGCAATCAACATAACTATGTGGTTGCAGAATCCTATGTACTGCATGGCCTAGAAATGGGTTGGGACACCAGTGATGATCGCTCCAACAATAACAAAAAATATAGCCACCCTTGGATGCAGGATTTTGCCAACCGAGTATACCAAGCGCAGGAAAATCGCTATCAGATCACCGGCCGCATGACTGCACGCTCAGAACACCAACTGGATAAAGCCCCCTACTTTGTGTACGACAGTGTCTATTCCGATGGTTTTGATTGGAACACGATTACGGACAGAGGTAAGTATGTACCTGAAATGGCAGCCATTTCGCTCAAAGCAGCCTTAGGAATGTGGAGTTTGTGGCAATCGCCTTATACCGATAGATTGTTTGATGCGATTGAAAATGCCAATGAACAAGACAAAGGCTTTTACGAAGGACTGTATGAAAATGGTAATGGCCCGATCCGAACCTTCACCGCCAACAATAATGGGATCATGCTCGAAGCATTATTGTTTAAAAAACAGGGCCGCATTTTAAAATTCAACACCAATAATCCGCAGGATGCGCAATATGCGCCTTCTCTGTGGGATAAAACCTTGGTCAATGTGTTCGATGAGAAAAATACGCCCTTTAATCGTCCATTTATTCAACCTGACAAAAATTTAAAAAACTGGTGTCAACAAACGGGCATCGCATTACGCGATGCACCTACATGCCAAGCGTGTCAATGTCCACAATGTGATATTGATGCCCCTGTAAAATTGCCGCCGGTAGCAACATCATGCTTAAGACCATAACGCTGATCCTCGCACTGACAGCGGCGATCATCTCAGCCGCACTGATCACAATCAATGTGCGTTCTGATGGTACAGCATTGATCGATGAAGGTGCGCTGAGCCATGAACAACGTCAGTGGGCTACCACGGCTTGGCGTTATGTGCAAAATAACACCCAACCAAGTTCTGGTTTAGTCAATGGCAAAGATCGCTATCCAGCGACCACACTTTGGAATCTCGGCGATACTTTGATTGCCCTAACCAGTGCCAGACGACTTAATCTGATCAGCCAAGCCGAGTTCGATGTACGGTTATCGGCTCTATTACGCACCCTTAGTAAGCTACCACTAACCACTGCAGGTACTCCTAACTCACTGTATAACAGTGTCGATGGCTCATTAAATCAACAGCAACCCACGACAACCAAAGCTCAGGATTTAGCGCGCTTACTGATTGGAATGCGGATGTTGCTCAGCCATTTTCCGCAGTACCGCACCTATCTTGAGCGCAGCGTAATGCGCTGGAACTTCTGCCCGATTATCGATAATCAAGGCTTACTGCAAGATGGCCAGCAACAAAATAACCGTTGGAAAACGCAGGCCATTGCCGATATTGAATACGCTGATTACAGCCGTGCTGGGTTTTCACTATGGGGCTTTGAACTATCACAACAGCCCTTGCCGTTCAAAAAAGCCATCATGTCTGGATTTGTGATTGATTATACCCCCCGCGATCCTCGTTTAGGCGGTGGGCCAGCCGGTGTGGAGAGCACTCCCTATATTGTGACTGGCCTTGAACTTGGCTGGAAAATGCCTGATAACTCGCTGGCAAGCACGCGTATGCAAACGCGCGCGAAACGGGTTTATCAAATACAAGAAAAGCGCTGGCAACAAGATCAGATCCTCACCGCGCGAGCACAATACTCCCGCTCAGTTGCCCCTTGGGAGATCTACGATAGTATTTTTGCCAATGGCTATCCTTGGAATACGCTCGCCGAGGGCACTCGTTACACGCCAGAATTAGCCCTTCTTTCAACCCGGGCGATTTTTGGCTTGTGGGCTCTGTGGGACACCCCCTATACCCAAGCCTTGATGCAGTTAGGCAATCTACATCAAGATGCCGAGCATGGCTGGTTTGAAGGACGCTATGAAACCAATGGTAGCCACAACCGCACCTATACTCTCACCACTAACACTCTGGTACTGGAAGCCATCTTATTTAAATCGACTGGCAAACCGCTGATCCGCTCGGTCGCCTCAGGCGGTTATCTTGAAGCACAGATGCACAATATTTTTAACTGGCCGCGTAGGTGCTTGCCACAGGAGCGAAACCCTCAGCCGATGCAAAAGGAAGAGTAAATGGGCATCAATTACGCAGAACTGTTCAATAGTAGCTACGCACGGATCATGGCCAGCGATAAGGGTGATCGCTTCTTCACCCATTTCTATGCCTTATTTAGTGCCAGTCACGATGAGGATATTGCCCCTTTAAGTCAGGCGGTTCGTTTAGAAAAGCAAAAAATCATCTACAAAACCTTTTTCTATATGCTTTCGGTTGCCAACACCCATGTAGTCGCTGATTATCTGATCCAAATCACCCGCGATAACCATCCACAAAACCTCAACCTCGCCCCTTCTCGCTATGCATTATGGCGTAAATCGGTACTGCAAACCGTGCAGCATCTCGACCCACAATGGGATGAAGAAACGCTCACCGCATGGGCGGTCATTTTAGCTCCAGGGCTTGAATTTATGCGCCGCCAGGCCGAGTTGTACCACAAACCATCCATTCAGGAGGCTCGCTCATGCTAGGCCATCGGCAACTGCATACGGCACTCAACGCGCCCAATATCGCGTTAGCCATCTATGATCAAGATGAAAAATTACAATATTGGAATCAAAGGATCCTTGATTTTTACCCCGCGCTAAAAGATTGGCTACACATAGGGATTAAGCTCAGTGATGTACTGCAGATGATCATCGAGATTACCTACCCAAGCATACACGCGGAAAGCAAAGCCAGAATGCTAGAATCGGTACTGGCCAACTATCGACGTAATAATCACTATGAAGTAAGACGTGTCACCACGCGCACCCTTTATATCCAATATCAGCGCACCCCTGACGGGGGAATTATTAGCTCACATACCGACATCAGCCACTACGCCGACATCATCAAAAATGAGCAGCGGCTGCATAATGATTTTATTCTGGCGGCAGAAACATCTCGCATTGGGATTTGGGGCTGGCAATACCAGAGCGATGAACTACAAGTCAACCCAGCACTACTGTTGCTACTGGGGATCCAGAGTGATACCCACATCATGACCAGTGCGTTATGGGCTCACGCTTTCCATCCAGATGATCTACCACGACTTCACCAAAGCATCCATGATGCAACACGAGCGGTACTACCAATTTTCACTTGCGAAGTGCGCGTATTGCGCCCGCAAAATACCTATGGATGGGTATTAATTCAGGGGCAAATTGTTGCCCAAGACTTACAAGGCGCGGTGCAAAGAGTGATCGGCACCTTGCAAGATATTTCTGAGCAAAAGAATGCCGAAGCCGCTTCGCGCCAAGCGGTGGAAGTAGCCAAGGCTGCCAATCAAGCCAAAAGTGAATTTTTAGCCAATATGAGCCATGAAATTCGTACCCCAATGAACGGCATCTTGGGCATGACTCAATTGTGTTTAGAAACTGACCTTACACCAGATCAGCGCGATTACATTAATATGGCGCACAACTCAGCCAGTGCCTTATTAAATATCATTAATGAAATTCTCGATTTCTCTAAAATCGAGGCAGGCAAACTGATCCTTAATAATGAAGAATTTGCGCTGCGCCCACTGATTCAGGAGATTACCCGCCCACTAGCGGTTAAATTTGCTGAAAAAAATCTTGAGTTGCTGGTCGATATTCACCCCGATGTGGCAATTGAAGTTCACTGTGATCCGCTGCGATTACGACAAGTACTGACCAATCTGATCGGCAATGCACTGAAGTTTACCCTGCGCGGTGAAGTCGTATTACGCATTATGGCTGATCCTGAAATTCCTAATCGGCTTGTCTTTAGCATTACTGACACCGGCATCGGCATTGCGGCCGATAAACAGAAAGTGATCTTTGAATCTTTTAGTCAGGCGGATAATTCCACCACCCGCAAATATGGCGGTACCGGATTAGGTTTAACTATTTCATCCCGATTGGTCGAGAAAATGGGCGGAGAGCTAAAATTAACTAGCCAAGTTGGCCAAGGGAGCTGTTTTTATTTCTCACTCCCTGTATTTGCAGATATTCACAAAAAGACCCTATCTTGGCCGCCGATTTTATCTGGGGTCGATGTGTTGGTGGTTGATGATAATGATACCAATCTGCGGCTACTCTCTGGGCTATTACGCAACATGGGGCTCAAACCTGTGGTAGCAAGCTCAGGCAAACAAGCACTGGAAATAATGAATGCCAGCCCGACCTTTCCCCTCGTGCTATTAGATGCGCAAATGCCGGAGATGGATGGCATGGCTTTGGCACTGGAAATTATGTATTCACCAAGGCTACGTGCAAGTAAGTTGATCATGCTCAGCTCAACCGGCAATCGCCTAGATCGGGAAGTGCTCAAAAAAATCGGGGTCTGTTTTTTACTCAGTAAACCTATCGATGCTAAAGAGCTATTTGAAACTATGGTGCAAGCCTTTTTATCACGGCCTCTAGAGCAAATCACGACCAATCAAACCTCTAATACACCATCTAATAACCGAGTTGAACCCGCCACACCGCTCACCCAATTAGCCACTCCACGCACGCAATCCTCAGCCCATTACCATCTGCTGATCGCGGAAGATAATCTGGTCAATCAAAAATTGGCGCTCCATTTTATTGGCAAATTAGGTCATAGCGCCGAGATTGCCAATAATGGTCTAGAGGTGCTAGAAAAACGCCAACGTGCCCACTACGACCTGATCCTGATGGATCTTCAGATGCCGGAAATGGATGGCTTTGAAACCGTATCGGCCATTCGCCACAGCGAAGCGGCGCACTCATCCACCAACCCAGTGCACCAACCGATTATCGCGATGACGGCCCATGCGATGAAAGGCGATCAAGAGCGCTGCTTACAACACGGTTTTGATGGCTATATTGCCAAGCCAATCCGCTTGGAGTTATTAGCCGAACAGATTGCCGCGGTCATGGCCTCTAGCTCTAGCAACAGCAACAGCAACAACATGAGCTTAGATGTCAGCACGCCACCAATAGTGGATATCAGCGCAGCGTTGGTACAACTGAATAATGATCAGCCATTATTTCAGCAACTGGCGCTGATGTTCATCGATGAACTGCCCCATTTGCAGGCAGAATTGAATGCCGCGATCACCAAACAGTCGTTTGAAGAGATCCGGCGCAGCGCCCATCGCTTTAAAGGCGAAACACTGCATTTTGTCTGTAAAGCACTAGAAAACTGCCTTAAAGAGATTGAATTTTCGGCGATTGCACAGGATATGCCATCGATCATGGTTCAACAGCGGCAACTGGAACCCTTGTGCCTACAACTGCAACAGGCACTGCACACCACGTTGGAGGCTAAATGACGCACATCTATCGCGGAATAGGATTGTTGGCTTTAATGCTGCAAGGTTGTGCTTGGTTTCCATTACACACTACTCCAAATACCTACTCCCTTGATGGTCAGTGGCAATATCACGATGCCAATCCGCCGTTTGACGATATACGCGCCACCAATCGACCAGCAACATGGCAAACCATTGCGGTGCCGGCCAACTGGTACAGCGCGGGTGTCGATCATCATGGTGCACTCTGGTATCGCACTGAGTTTCGCCAACCGGCACTGCGCGCCGATCAATTAGCTACCTTGATTTTTGCTGGGGTAGATTATCAGGCCGAGGTTTGGCTCAATCAGCAACGCATCGGGCAACATGAAGGCTATTTTCAACGTTTTCAGTTTGATGCCACCAACCTATTGCAACAACAAAATGAACTACGAGTCAAAGTCACCAGCCCATTTGAACCCATCGGCGAGGTTTGGCCGCTGCATAAGCAAGCGATCAAGGGAGTATTATCACAGCATGATACGCGCCCGGGTGGCGCTTGGTCGAGCCAAGGGCAAGATGCCAACTCAGGGGGAATTTGGCAACCGGTTACTTTGCATATTAGCCGTGGTGCAGTGATTGATGACACGATAGCCATCGCCGACTGGAGCCGCGGATTGGATCATCCCGCCTTAAATATTCGCCTCAATTATCGGGTTAATCATCCGCGTGAGGCATTACTGACGTTACGCGTAGTACCGATTAATTTTTCAGGCCAACACTATCAATTAACGCAGACGGTGCAATTGCATGGTTCTGCGCACAGCCCAATGTCGCTTTCTGCCGCAATACCGATGCCAGACGCCAAACTGTGGTGGCCATACGGCTATGGCGCACAAAACCTATATCGTATTGAGGCAACGCTATCTGATGCTAACGGCCTAATGGATCAAAAAATTACCCAAACTGGGCTAAGAGAAATTCGCGCCACGCCGGATAAAAAAGCTTGGTTACTCAATGGTCATCGGCTGTTTATCCGAGGCACCAACTATATTGGATCGCCTTGGCTCGGCACCATGACTGCAGCTAACTATCAACGCGATTTACAACTGATGCGTAAAGCCAATATCAATGCGGTGCGAGTGCATGCGCACATCGCCAGTCAAGCGCTGTACGATCAAGCGGATCAAGCCGGCATGCTGATTTGGCAAGATATGCCGCTGCAATGGGGATACGATGACAACCCCAGTTTTGCGCAAAAAGCCGCTCAGCAGGCCAAAGATTTACTGCGACAATGGGCAAATCACCCATCAATCATTGTATGGTCAGGTCAAAATGAACCGCCCTTTGACTCGATTTGGATGAAACAGAAATTCGCCGATTGGACGCCAGATTTAAATCGGCAGCTCGCAGCAACCGTTGCTGCCACATTAAGTGAAGATCAGAGCCGGATCATTAATCGCTGGTCCGCAGTCAGCGAACACTACTGGCAAGGTTGGTATTTTGGCGTCGCAAACGATTTTTTGAACGTAGCCAAAAACTCGATCATTAGCGAATTTGGTGCTCAAGCACTACCCAATCTCACCACCTTACGCACGATTATTCCCGACCAGCAAATGTGGCCTACCAGCACCGACCCTAATGATCCGGGTTGGGATATCTGGCAGTACCATAACTTTCAGCCATTAGAAACTTTTCGCAATGCTAAAATATCCCGCGGCAACACGATTGAAGAGTTTATTGCCCATAGCCAAGCGTATCAGGCCAATTCTATCCAACTGGCCGCGGAGAGCTATCGTCGGCAGCGCTATCAACCTGTCGCCGCGCTGTTTCAATTTATGTTTAGCGAAACTTGGCCTTCGATTAACTGGGCGGTACAGGATTATCAACGAGTCCCCAAACCCGGTTATTTTGCGTTACAGAAAGCCTATCAACCTGTGCTGCCTTCAATTGAACCGATCACCCTCACCTGGCAGGTGGGCAAAAGTGGCAAAATTGGCCTATGGGCCATCAACGACCGTTGGCAAGATTACCGCGATGCCAAACTGCGTTGGCAAGTATTACAAGATGAACGTAAATTAGCCGAAGGTGAACAATGGCTCGATCTACTGGCAGACACTGGTTTTAAAGTGACAGAACTGACGATCACGCCACGTTCAAGCCAGCCTTTACTGCTGGTGACTGAACTGCAGGACAGTGATGGCCATTCATTAGGCAAAAATAGCCGCTACTTTACCATTACCACTCAATAATTCGCGCTAAGTGATTCGGTTTGAGCAACTTAGCGCCGCAAGGTTTAGCGCGCGGACCTAAGAGGCTTCAAGAGATCTAAGAGGCTTCAAGAGACGGAAGGTTAAACATGTTTGAGCAAACTCAGTCGATTATGCCCTGCGATGCAACGATAACTGACGTGATCCATCATGCTAAAAATCAGCTTCAAACCAATACCGCTTTCTGGCCAAGTCATTTGCTCATCAGGATCCAGCTCAGAAAGCGTCGCTCCCGCTTCGAGTGCTTGTAAAACGGCTGCTGGTATTGGTTTCCCTGTATCACAAAGCTCGATGGTTAGCTCACCATCGCGGTAACAGAACGTCACCCCGACCCACTGTTGAGGGTCATAATTAACGCCATGTCGCACGATATTGCTGAACGCCTCACAAGCGGCGAGTTCAAGCTGATACACCACCGCCGGATCGAGTTTAAGCCAAGCGATAAATTGCCCCAGCGCCTGACTCAGGTGCTCTAAATTATCGAGTGAGGCCGATAACTGAAGCGTTGTTGTGTTGAGTTTTTCCATCATTTTTCACCGAACAAGCGGAAAAATCAGCCAATCAGCATTTTTAAAGCGTCGTGACGATTGTCCTTAATCGAAAAAATACGATCCATTCTGGTCAACTTAAACAGATTTAAAATATTGCTATTCAATGAACACAACACTAAATCACCTTTACCATTTAAACTTTTGAGGATCGAAACCAATGCGCCAAGGCAGCTACTATCAATAAAATCAACGTGGCTAAAATCCAGCAGCAGATGGTGGTTATTTGGTCCTATCACATCAAGCACTTGCTGCTTAAAAGCGACAGCAACTGAAGCATCCAACCGACGAACCACTGGAACGACAATTTCAACCCCCTTTTCACTGTACATCTCAAAATTCATAATCATCCTCAATCCTGTTTAGTGAAACTAGGCAATACGCTCGATTGCGACTAGCGAAATATCATCCTTAAAAAGCTGTGGATATTGGCTATGCTCCACCCTCAGCGGCTGACACCAATTCGCTAATACCTCTTCAACAAACTGAAAAATTTTAGTTTTTTCTTTATTGCGTAAATCACACATGAGGGCGTGTAAACGATCTTCCCCATACAATTCACCAGCATTATTCTCACATTCGCTGATACCATCGCTATACAGATAAAGTTGATCTCCCTTTTGCAGGCAAAAATGACAACTTTGGTATTGGGATTCAGCAAATAACCCGACCGGTACTCCGCCTTCCCCAACTAATATCAACTCCCCTTGCTGGCGTACAATAAAAGGCGTCGGATGACCAGCCTGACACAAACACCCCTGCCCTGTACGAGTATCAATCAGCCCATAAATCAAGGTGAAATAACTGGCAACATCCTCATTATCGAGACAAAAGCGTTGATTCAATGCTGCTACAACCTCGTGTGGCGGCACTATCTGCCCTTCAATAATTAATAACCGTCCACTCAAGCGGCCAGATAAAAACTCACGCGCCACCGCCAATGACTGCATTGCCGCACTCACGCCATGCCCTGCAACATCAACACTGTAAAAAGCCATATGGTGCTGATCGAGCATAAAATAGTTCAATAAATCGCCCGAAAGATAGGCAGATGGTAAAAACATCCAACTGGCTTCATAGCCTCGGCTGGTCAATTTTTTGCTTGGTAACAAACTGTGCTGCAGACGTGCCGCAGCTTGTAGATCTTGTTCAATCTGTTGATAAGCGCTACTCAAACGTTGATTACGTACCGCTAATTTGTGTTCTAGCTGTAAAATACGTTCAGCGACATGCAGCCGAGCATGCAGTGAATCTTGCACAACCGGCTTGGACAAAAAATCGTCCGCACCGGCTTCTAAACCCAGCACCATATCGCTCGTGGCCTGTCTTGCGGTGATCAAGATAATGTAAATATAGTGGCCATAATCGGTTAAACGAATTTGACGACACAACTCACAGCCATCCATGCCCTCCATTTCCCAATCACTTAATACGATATTAATTTTATGCTCACTGAGTTTAAGCAGCGCATCCTGCCCATCTTCCGCTTGTAACACACGGTAGCCCCACTGACTCAAAATATTCGCCAGTAGAAACCGATAACTTTTCGAATCATCCACCACCAGAAGCGTAAGCTCAGGAAGCAATTCAGTGCTGTCTATCATCGTCACGGCTCATCCATCTTAAAAAGGTAGTGTCCAACTTAGATTAATTGTTCCCTGCCGAAAATTGGTACTAGAACTGGCTCGCCACGGGTAACGCGCACCGGAATAATTGTCGTAGCGCAATGAGACCGCCCCGGGTAGGTAGCTAGAAACATAGCCAAAGCTGTAGGTGTAATCACTATCCCAAGGCTGTTGCTGTTGATCATCCAGATAGTAAAAAGTGGAAACGCGCAAAAAATAGTGTTGCAGTAAGGTGTAGCCACAACTGGCCAGTAGCTGATTTTTATTGCGCAGCAAACCGTTGTCGGCCAGAGAATAAAAGCGCGCCACATAGCTATAACCGACTTGGCAAATCAAGTTATCCTTTTGATTAAGCAGCAGATAGGGTTCAATACTAGCAGGCAGCGAAAATTTATAGGCTAAGGTCCATTTGCCTTGATCAAAATAGGTATGTTGATCGCCTTTGGCCGGATAAAAATAGTTACTGCTACCGTAATTGCCATAGACCAAACTGAACGTGCCGGGATGCCAATCATCGTAGCCAAAGCTGTACACAAAATTGGTACTGTATTTACTGGCATCCTGAATTGGCGTTCCCAGCGTGATATTGGCAAAAAAATAGCTCAGCGGTGAATATTGCATACTTAATAAAGCGCGCTGGTTATAGCGTTGATGAGTGACCGAGCTCTCTTCACCCGTCGGTACTCTAACGCCAGTTTTCTCCAGCGTAGTGCTATAACTTAATGCCGCAGAAAACGATGATTCACTACCCGAAAACAAACGCTGCCAAGGGTTAGTAAACACGTTAACCGCAGGAGGGTTAGGCGTCACAACCTCCTCAGCCTGTACCCAACTTGCAACCAGACAAAGCAAAATACCAACCCACACCACAATTCTCATTGTAATAATCCATTCCCTCAAGTGGTTACCACACCTTAAACCATACAGTGATAGCCAATTTTTCCAGCTCTACACTACGTTTTTATTCAAGTGTAGACGCTGATTATCCGGTTATGGTTTTTTATCCGTTTACTGTGTGGTTTGCCTACTGGCACTAAATCCAACATGCCAAATTTGCCAGCCCGCGAGGCGATAACCCCCTTGGTCAGATCCAGCGCCGCTCCAGCATTAACCAACACCTACTTACAATTAACCAAGCCAGCAATCAGCAACAGGCTTGAGTCAAACGGCTTGATTCGTATACTGGGCGCTCAATAAATAGGAAATGTGTCGTATGAAATCCAACCAAAGCTTATTGAGTAATGTGCTGCTCAACATTGTGATCCCGGTGCTTATTTTGAGCAAAATGAGTGGCGAAGATAGCCTCGGCCCAACTTGGGCACTGGTGGCCGCATTAGCCTTCCCACTGTTGTTTGGCTTGTTTAGCTTTGTGCAAGAGCGCAAAGTCAATTTTTACTCGGCGCTTGGCATGATCAGTGTGTTGCTGACCGGAGGCATTGGTCTGCTACAACTGGATCCTGCCTATGTGGCAATTAAAGAAGCGGCCATTCCAGGGCTGATTTTCGTGATTTTGGTGGTGAGTAACCTGCTTGGCTATCCGTTGGTGCGCAAAATGCTGCTCAATGAAGATATTGTTGATCACGATAAACTGCACAGCGCGTTAAACTCGCCAGAAAAACAGGCGCAATTTGAGCGACGAGTGAATATCAGCTCATATCTGATTGCCTGCTCATTTTTTGTTTCTGCGGTGCTCAACTATGGCTTAGCCAAGTGGATTGTCAAAAGCCCAGCCGGCAGCGAAGCGTTCAATGAAGAGATCGGTAAAATGACCGCGCTAAGCTTTCCGGTGATTTCACTGCCAGTGACAATATTAATGATGGGCGCGCTGTTTTATCTGTTTCGCAGCCTTGCCAGCATCACTGGACATAAAATCGAAGATTTTTTGCGTAGTAAGTAATGACTTACTTCATGCTACATGATCAAAAAAGGGCTCAACGGAGCCCTTTGCTTTTATCGCCAATATTATTCGCCAGCGAAATGTTACTCGCCAGCGAACTGCGCCACCATATCACGCGCGACGGCTTCCGCCACTTTAATCCCATCAATCCCGGCCGATAAAATTCCGCCGGCGTAACCCGCACCTTCACCAGCTGGGTAAAAGCCTTTGAGATTAATGCTTTGGAAATCTTTGCCACGCTTGATGCATACGGGGGAAGAGGTACGAGTTTCCACTCCGGTCAATAAACCATCTTCAGAGGCAAAGCCTTTAATTTGGCTATCAAACGCTGGAATAGCTTCACGGATCGCTTCGATTGCAAACGCAGGCAGCGCTTGCGAAAGATCGGTCAGCTTAATGCCCGGAGTGAAAGAAGGCTGCACATCGCCCAATTCACTTGGGTTACGCCCCTGCAGGAAATCACCGATTTTCTGCGCCGGCGCATCGTAAGTTTCACCGCCAAGTTTATAGGCATTGGCTTCCAATTCACGTTGCAGACGGATCCCTGCCAGCGGATCACCTGGGTAATCTTGCTCTGGTGAAATCCCCACCACAATCGCACTGTTGGCGTTACGCTCAGCGCGTGAATATTGGCTCATGCCGTTGGTCACTACGCGGCCCTCTTCCGAAGTCGCCGCTACCACTGTGCCACCCGGACACATGCAGAAGCTGTATACGGTGCGGCCATTTTTACAGTGATGAACCAGCTTGTAATCCGCCGCACCCAAAATTGGGTGGCCAGCACTTGGGCCAAACCGCGCTTCATCAATCATCGATTGTTTATGCTCAATCCGGAAACCGACCGAGAACGGCTTGGCTTCCATATACACACCGCGTTGGTGCAGCATTTCAAAGGTATCACGCGCACTGTGGCCAACCGCAAGAACAACGTAACGAGATTTGATCTCTTCACCATTGGACAGTGTCACTCCGGTAATTTGGCCATCTTGCAGATGCAGATCATCCACTCGGGTGCTAAAACGAATTTCACCGCCCAGTTCAAGGATTTTCGCACGCATTTTTTCAATCATGGTCACCAGTTTAAAGGTACCGATATGCGGCTTGCTGACATAGAGAATTTCTTCTGGCGCACCGGCGTCAACGAATTCAGTGATCACTTTGCGGCCGTAAAAATTCGGATCTTTGACTTGGCTGTAGAGTTTTCCATCCGAAAAAGTGCCAGCCCCGCCTTCACCAAACTGCACATTCGATTCTGGATTCAAAGTCCGCTTGCGCCAAAAACCGAAGGTGTCTTTGGTGCGCTCACGCACTTCTTTACCGCGCTCAACGATGATCGGCTTAAAGCCCATTTGCGCCAACACTAAACCCGCAAACAGACCACAAGGACCAAAGCCAATCACCAGTGGGCGCTCGGTCAAATTGTCAGGCGCGCTGGCGACAAATTTATACGCCATATCCGGCGTTGGGCGCACCTGCTGATCCTTACTGAACTTAGCGAGCAATGCTTCTGGGTTTTCCACGACCACATCCACGGTGTAAATCAGTTGAATGTCACTTTTTTTCCGAGCATCGTAGCTACGTCTAAACAAATTAAAAGAGAGCACTTGCTGCGCAGGAATTTTCAACTTGGCCGCAATGGCATCAAGCAGTGCGCCTTGCTCATGGTCGAGCGGCAGCTTAAGTTCAGTTAAACGTATCATCGGATATCTCGTCGGTCATAGGTGTCTTAGCCTCACCACCACGGTGGCGGCTCACAATGGCGCGCATTTTACGAGAATTCGCTTTCTCTGTCATATGAAAAGCTTGGTCATATGAAAAGCTCGCTTCAAACAGCAAAGCGGGAGCATCGCAACCGCTTGGGTTGAATTTTCGCGGCAGCACAGTATCATCGCGATCCTTGATTTTTGTGTACACTTGGCGTGTGCGAAACGGCTAATGAGAGAGTGAACTGTTATGGCTTTTGTCGTCACCGATAACTGTATTCAATGTAAATACACCGACTGTGTGGCGGTGTGCCCCGCCGATGCGTTCCATGAAGGGCCAAATTTTATGGTGATCAACCCGATCGAGTGCATCGATTGTGGATTGTGTGTGCCGGAATGTACCGCGCAAGCGATTGTTCAGGAAGACGAATTGGTCGGCGAGCAACGGATTTTTATCCAGCTCAACGCTGAGCTGGCAGAACATTGGCCCAATCTCACTGAAGTCAAACCAGCGATGGCAGAGGCGGTCAAATGGGATGGCGTACCCAACAAATTGGATATGCTGGAAAAATAAAAAACCGCCGCGATTTTGAGCGTGCTATACCTCGAAGCCTTGAAGCCTTGAAGCCTTGAAGCCAGAAGTATTGAACCTAACGCCTTGAAATAAAAAACCTAGAGATAAAAAAAGCGTCGCGAAGCGACGCTTTTTTTGCAATCCGATAAGTAAACGCCGATCAAGGATGTAAGCGGCGAATGTTATCAATAATGATCCCAGTCGCCATGGCGACATTCAGCGACTCCGCGCCGCCAAACGCCGGAATAGTGATTTTATCCGTCACATACTGCGCAGCTTGCTCACGAATGCCGTGAGATTCACTACCCATCAATACAATGCCTTGCGCTTGAAAAGCGGTTTGGTGCACGCTCCCCCCTTGCAAAAAGGCACCGTACACGGGCAAATTGGCCTTAGCTAAATAGTCGGGGAGATCGACTTGGCTCACTTGTACGCGAGCAAAACTGCCCATCGTGGCGCTGATGGTTTTCGGGTTATACGGATCCGCACAATCTTGGCTGGCAATGATATGCGAAATGCCATACCAATCCGCCACGCGAATAATGGTGCCGAGGTTGCCAGGGTCGGAAACGCCATCTAACGCGATCATTAAACCTTGTGGTTTAGGCACTTCGATACGTGGGATCGCCACCACAGCAATCGCCGCGTTGTTGCTAACCAAAGTGCTGGCTTTGGTTAAATCATCCAAAGCCGCTTCAATGCACTCGAAACCCACTAAGGCTTGCGCATGCTCGGCGAGAAACTCAGCGGTGGCAAAAATGTGTTGCACGTTAAGCGTGCTGTGGGTCAGCTCTAGGACGTTTTTCTCGCCCTGAACCAGAAATAAGCCATGCGCTTTGCGCTGTTTCTTCTGCCCTAAAGCGCGAAGCAATTTGAGTTGGGTTTTCGAAATCATAATGCTGTCCGAGATAAATGCCGGCGAATTATAGTGCAAAGCCTCGGTCAGCTAAAGGGGCGCGTCATCAAACCGCCACCCACGCGGTTAGGCAAACCAGACATCAATCCTGTTGGCCGCCCTCTCAGCTCACTAGCGAATATTGCGAAAAATTGTACGGTCTAACCCTAACGGTTCGCCCAGCCAGCGAATGTTGTGCGCTTGGTGATCATCCGCATCATCGCCTGATACTGGATGAATAAGCACACTCAATGGGCCACGCTGAGCATCGAGCCACTCGATAAGCTGCTGCTGGTTATCACGAAAATGCAGTTCAAACATCGGTTTTAAATGTGGCCCAACACGACGTGGCACTAAGCCAAATACCACCAATACATCACGACGCTCGGCTGCGATTTGCTGACGAAAACGTTCAGCGATGAGGATTTGTTCGGCGTCAAAATAAACATGAGCATGGTACATAACCACTCCTTATCGGGAAACAGGATAACGGATTCAGCATAGCGCGAAGAGGCGGACAGTATTAGCCGACAAATTTGCACAACAAGGTTGATCAATTCGAACAACCACCCAGCCTGTACATTTTGTGCTCATCATCACGCATCGGCGCTTTGCTACACAAACTGGTTCTCCCGAGCCGGATCACAAGGTTAGTATAATAAATGCACAATCACTGATTAACATGGAAAAGAGTTATGCAGTCATTCGTTGATTTTATAAATGGAATTATTTGGAGCCCAGCACTGATTTACCTGTGTCTTGGCGCGGGTTTGTTTTATTCGATCCTGACCCGTTTTGTACAGGTTCGCCACTTATTCGAAATGTGGCGTCTACTGCTCAATAATAAACAGTCCGCTAAAGGAATTTCTTCCTTTCAAGCGCTGGCCGTATCGCTCTCTGGCCGAGTCGGTACTGGTAATATTGCCGGAGTGGCAGCCGCGATTGGCTTTGGTGGCCCTGGCGCAGTCTTTTGGATGTGGATGGTGGCATTCTTTGGTGCCGCTACCGCCTATGCAGAATCAACGCTGGCGCAAATTTATAAAGAAGAAGATAACGGTGAGTTTCGCGGCGGCCCAGCCTATTACATCGAAAAAGCGATGGGACAAAAATGGTACGCTTGGATTTTTGCAATAGCCACCATCATCGCTTGTGGCGTGCTACTGCCGGGTGTGCAGTCCAATAGCATTGGTAATGCCGTAGAATCGGCGTTTGGCTCCGGCCCGATGATTGAAACTGCCATCGGCACGTTTAGCTTTGCCAAAATTTTTACCGGTACCGTGATTTCAATTCTGCTCGGATTCATCATTTTTGGTGGGGTTAAGCGGATCGCCAGTTTTACGCAAATCGTGGTGCCGTTTATGGCCCTCGCCTATCTGATCACCGCCTTTGTGATTATTCTGCTCAATATTGGTGAAGTACCACGCATTATTGGCCTGATTATTAGCGATGCTTTCTCACCAATGGCTGGTGTCGGTGCCGCCATCGGTTGGGGGGTAAAACGTGGCGTTTATTCCAATGAAGCCGGTCAAGGCACTGGACCACACGCAGCGGCGGCGGCTAACGTGCAGCATCCTGCCCAGCAAGGTTTAGTGCAATCTTTTTCGATTTATATCGATACCTTGATGGTGTGCTCAGCCACCGCATTTATGATTTTGATCACTGGGGCTTACAATGTGCATGGCGCAACAGAAAGCTTATTTATAGTACAAAATCTACCAGTCGATGTGATTGCCAGCAGCCCAGCCTTTACTCAAATCGCCGTCAACAGTGCACTACCCGGGATCGGCAAACCTTTCGTGGCCTTTGCGCTGTTTTTCTTCGCCTTCACCACTATTTTGGCTTACTACTATATTGCGGAAACCAACGTGGCTTACATTCGCCGCACGTTTAAAGTCAATGGCTTGATGTTCGTGCTGAAACTGGCCCTAATGGCCGCGGTGTTCTACGGTACGGTGCGCACCGCTAACTTAGCATGGGCACTGGGTGATGTCGGAGTTGGCTTGATGGCTTGGCTGAATATTATTGGCATTATCATCATCTTTTTTATGGCCAAGCCGACGATGGCCGCGTTGAAAGATTATGAACAGCAGCAACAACAAGGTGTCACTGAGTTTATTTTTAACCCGCTCAAGCTGGGTATCCAAGGAGCCACTTACTGGGAAGATCGCTATCTGCGCAAAACAGGCAAAGCCGCCAAAGCTAAGCCGCAAGAGACCGCAAAGATTGACTCTTAACACTCAATTTAATCACCATCAGCGAGCTTGTTGATTTTAGACGTATAAAAAAGGTTAGCCATTGGCTAACCTTTCTGCGTTACCGATCAACGGAGACTCAGCAATTATGCTTGTTGCACAGGCTGAATGCGTTTTTGACCGACTGGTAACACGATGCGGCCGTATTCATTATTCAGCACTTGCGCCATCGCAAAGTAGATTGCGCTGGCACCACAGAAGATACCTTCGAAACCGGCAATAGTACCGATCAGTTCACTGCCAGTGAAATCGCGCGCAGCTAGTAGAGCAAACAGAATGGTCAGAGAACCAAACACCACTTGCTTGGCGGTTGGGTAGCACAGTGAACCAATAAACATAAAGCCAGTAAAAATGCCCCACAGTGCTAAGTACCAACCCATAAAAGGAGCTGGGCTAGCAGGCAAGCCCATGTGTGGCATCACAAGCAACCCAACGAGAGTCAGCCAAAATAGCCCATAAGAAGTAAATGCTGTGGTACCGAAGGTGTCACCACGTTTAAAGCACATGATGCCGACAATAACCTGACTCAGACCGCCGTAAAAAATACCCATCGCGAGGATCATCGAATCGATAGGGAAAAAACCTGCATTATGGATATTGAGCAGAATGGTGGTCATACCGAAACCCATCAGGCCAAGAGGGGCTGGGTTGGCTAACTTAGTTGACATGTGAACTTACCTTCAGAGTGTGAATTCAAAAATGTGTATAAAAATTACGCGCGGATTTTAATTAACCAGCCAACAAAAGAAAAAAGATCTTATTGGAAACTTAGATTGAGGAAACAGTTAGTTACATTATGGCTAACCATGACCAAGCCAAAAACAAAAAAAGTCCGCAATTACGCGGACTTAAGGTTGATTTGGTGCCTGTTAATGCCAGACCTTTCTTAAAGGAGGATTATTCCCACTCGAATATCAACGCGCAGAAAATCCACCTAAATAACAGCTATTTAGAAAGGCGAGCTTTCTCGATACCATCATTTATACCATGCACAGAATTTTTTTGATTTTTTGCGGCTCGTCGACGTTTTAGTTCGGCTTTGCCCCAAGCGGAGGATTCTTGCATATCGCGACGAAGCTCTTGTATCTCTTCAACACTAAGCCGTCGTGGACCCGAGGTAATTCTATCCATCTTGTGCCTCCAACTTGTCGCAGTACATTTTAAAACGCATCAAAACATGAGTGTCACATTCCGTCCGGCTCTTTCATCAGGGTTATGTTGATGGCTCGCTTCAGAGTGGCTTAATTTGGCTCAGGATCTGCTTGAGTCTACCGACTTGTCCATCGAACAAATCGTGGCCAAAATAGGCTCTAGTTCAGTGCTCATCTTCCGAGATAAGTTCAAAGAGCGTGATTCAGTGACACCGAACCAGTGGAGGAAAACATTTCATCAACACGTTTAGATCTTTGATATAAGTGGTCATCAAACGGGTCGATAATCACCCATTAATTGCCACCTTCTCTTTAATCCATTGCGAAAATGCACTAAATCGGGGGCGGATTTCATGCCCTTTAGGGCAGATCAAATCATAGCCGAACCCTGAAGGAACACGTTCAAATGGAGCGATGAGTTCCCCGCTATCTAGGTAAGGCTTTATCAAATGGTAACGGCCCATTGCTATTCCCATCGATTGTCTTGCTGCCACCATAGTCAACTCTTCATGATTAAACACGTATTTACGTTGTAGCAAGTCGGTATCCCGTCCCGTTTGCTTTAACCAGTGCTGCCATTCCGCTAGCGGCGATAAAAACTCTAACGATTCGGTACAGTGCAGAAAACACACCTCATGTAACCGGCTATCATCATCTAGCAAGCCCAACCTTGCTGCATACTCTGGTGTACAAACGGGTAACAGGTACTCATCAAAGAGACGATAATGATAGAAGTCGGCATGCGTGTTGTCCCCATAATAAATGGCGAGGTCAACAGGCTGATTTTGAAAGTCTAATTTGCTGGCTTTAACCCGAATTTTGACATCAAGATGAGGATACAGACTTTGAAACTCTGAAAAGCGCGGAACAAGCCATGATTGAGCAAACGTTGGAGCCACACCAAGATATAACTCACCACGCAGTTCATTGAAGCGAATATCTTCAATTTCTGCGAACACATTATCGAGTGAGTATGTCAGTGTCGTCAGGATACGCTTACCTTCTTCAGTGAGCTCCAGCTTACGAGTTAACCGAATAAACAGCTTGAATCCCAACTCTTCTTCTAGCTTTTTTATTCGTTGACTGACAGCCCCTTGTGTCAGGCATAACTCTTCTGCGGCCAAAGTAAAGCTCAGAAACTTAGCCACCACACTGAAGGTATACAGATGAGTAAGTAGATTTTGTTTATGTTCCATATTATGACATGCATTACTCTGACTAATGTATAATGACGATTATTTAGTTTGTCACTGTTTGAATATCATTGTGAAATTAACACATCTTATTCAAACGAGGAAACTGAAATGGACAAACAATTGAAGATCGCGGTTATCGGTGGCGGTTCAAGCTACACTCCAGAGTTAATTGAAGGCTTACTAAAACGTAAAAACGAACTGCCTATCGGTGAGCTGTGGTTAGTGGATATCGAAGATGGCCGGGAAAAGGTTAATATCATTGCGGACTTAGCGCGCCGTATGATCCAAAAAGAAGGTCTGAACATTGATGTGCACGTTACTTTGGATCGACGCCCTGCGCTGGACAATGCCGATTTCGTCTGCTCACAGTTTCGTGCAGGTTGTTTGGAAGGCCGTATTCGGGATGAACGTATCTCACTCAAATATGGCATGATTGGCCAGGAAACTAACGGGCTAGGTGGCTTTGCGAATGCATGTCGCACCATCCCAATCACGTTAGAAATCTGCAGGGATATGGAAGAGTTGTGCCCTGATGCATGGTTGCTGAACTTCACCAACCCATCTGGCATGGTTACAGAAGCAGTACTCAAACATACCAAGGTTAAAGCTGTCGGACTGTGTAATGTACCGGTCATCATGCAAAAAGGCGTCGCACAAATGCTGAACGCTAAGGAGGATGATTTCATCATGCAGGTAGCCGGATTGAATCACTTCATCTGGGCGCGTCAGATACTTCATGAAGGCCAGGACAAACTCGGTTACGTGATGAACGAAATTCTCAACGGTGACGACCCTTTAGTTCCTGCCAACATTCCACCATTTAAGTGGCCTAAAGACTTGCTACAAGAGATGGGAATGATTCCGTGTGCGTACCTGCGTTACTACTACACCAGTGACGATATTATGAAGCAGGAGCAAGAAGAAGCTGATGGTGAAGGCACGCGAGGTGAAGTTGTTAAAGCGATGGAAAAACGCCTGTTCGACATCTACAAAAATCCAGAACTAGCAGAAAAGCCAAAAGAACTAGAAAAACGCGGTGGTCAATACTATTCAGAAGCCGCCTGTGAACTTATGGCTTCAATCCACAACGATAAACGCACAATCATGCACGTGAACACGCGTAACAATGGCGCGATTAGTGGCTTACCTGATGATTGCGCGGTAGAAGTCAGTTCAATGATCACAAAAAATGGTCCGCTTCCTCTCAATGTGGCGCCATTCCCAAGTGACACTCTACGTCTGATTCAGTTAATGAAAGAATTTGAAACCTTAACCGTTGAAGCGGCTGTCACCGGAAATCTTGTTGCTGCTAAACGTGGCCTGATATTGAACCCTATTGTCAACACGGGAACTGTGCTGGACGAGGCTTTGAAAGAGACAGTGAAAGAGAATCTGGACTATATGCCTCAGTTTTGTTGGATGTTCGATGCTTCTAAGAACACTCATTGAGTAAATGAGTAATTACGGGTAGGCTCCCTCTGACTACAATCAGGGCTACCCGTTTTAGTCATTTACAATGATAGGCATGGTTGGATTTTGCCACACCTGAGTTAATCCACTCTGTAGTGGTATCCAATTGATTAATGTTTGTACTTTACCCCATACGGGGGTGAATACAGAGAAGTTAGTTGTAGTACATGAAACAGATATAACAAAGCCTTGACGGTCACCACAAAGGTCATCACAATGTGGAATCCATCAAGGCTTATCTTTAAGTTACAATGAGTTAGATGCAGGGATTAACCTAATCTTATTCCCACTCAATGGTTGCTGGTGGCTTACCTGAGATGTCATACACCACACGAGAAATGCCATTCACTTCATTGATGATCCGGTTAGACACTTTGCCTAAGAACTCATATGGCAGATGCGCCCAGTGTGCGGTCATAAAGTCGATGGTTTCCACCGCGCGCAGTGACACGACCCAATCGTACTTACGGCCATCGCCCATTACGCCCACTGAGCGTACTGGTAGGAACACGGTAAAGGCTTGTGAAACCTTGTTGTACAGATCGGCGGCATGCAGTTCTTCAATAAAGATCGCATCGGCACGACGCAGTAAATCACAGTACTCTTTCTTCACTTCGCCCAGTACGCGCACGCCAAGGCCTGGTCCTGGGAATGGATGGCGGTACAGCATGTTGTAAGGTAAGCCAAGCTCAAGGCCAATTTTGCGCACTTCGTCTTTAAACAGTTCACGCAGTGGCTCAACCAGACCCATTTGCATATCATCTGGTAAACCGCCTACGTTGTGGTGCGATTTGATCACATGCGCTTTACCGGTTTTAGACGCAGCCGATTCGATCACATCTGGGTAGATAGTACCTTGTGCCAACCATTTAGCGTTGCTAAGTTTTTTCGACTGTTCATCAAACACTTCAACAAACACACGACCAATGGTTTTGCGTTTAGCTTCTGGCTCATCAATGCCTTCTAGTGCGCTTAAGAAACGCTCTTCGGCATCAACTTTGATGATGTTGAGACCAAATTTGTCACCAAACATATCCATCACTTGCTGGCCTTCATTTAAGCGCAGCAAACCGTTGTCAACAAATACGCAAGTTAGACGGTCACCAATCGCACGGTGTACCAACATCGCCACGACCGAAGAGTCAACACCACCAGACAGGCCAAGGATCACTTCATCGTTACCGACTTGCTGTTTAATCCGTGCCACAGCATCTTCAATGATCGATTCCGAAGTCCACAGACGCTCACAACCACATACGCCCAGCACAAAGTTTTCCAGCATCTGTAAACCCTGTTTGGTATGGGTCACTTCAGGGTGGAACTGCACGCCGTAGTATTTTTTCTCTTCATTGGCCATCGCAGCGTATGGGCAAGTATCGGTTTCGCCAATCTTGACGAAATCGGCCGGAATTTCGACCACTTTGTCACCGTGGCTCATCCAAACGTCTTGTGTCAGATCAAGACCTTTAAACAGCGCGGATTCGCCAGCAATTTTCACTTGAGCATAACCAAACTCACGCTCATCAGACGTTGCCACGCGGCCACCGAGCTGCTCAGCCATGGTCTGCATGCCGTAGCAAACACCAAACACTGGCACGCCACTGTCGAACACATATTGTGGGGCGCGTGGCGAATTGGCTTCGGTCACGCTTTCTGGGCCACCAGAAAGAATAATGCCATCTGGATTGAATTCGCGAATATCCGCCTCTTCGACATCCCAGCTCCACAGCTCACAGTACACACCAATTTCGCGCACGCGACGGGCTACCAGTTGAGTATATTGCGATCCAAAATCGAGGATCAGAATTCGTTGGTCATGAATATTCTTAGTCATTATTTAGCAGTCTTATCAGCCGAGAATTAAATACAGGTAACAGTTAAAAGCAGGTGAGTCATCATATCGAGTGATGAACGGAGGCGAGTCTACTCGCCTCACATTGACTCATCAAGCATTAAAGCAAACGTTTACGCTTAGCCCATACGGTAGTTTGGTGCTTCTTTGGTGATCTGTACATCGTGCACGTGAGACTCTTTCATACCCGCGCCAGAGATACGCACAAATTGTGCTTTAGTACGCAGATCTTCTACCGTCGCCGAGCCAGTTAGGCCCATACAAGAGCGTAAGCCACCCATTTGTTGATGGATGATCTCTTTGAGTAGACCTTTGTAAGCGATACGGCCTTCAATACCTTCTGGAACCAGCTTGTCTGCTGCATTATCGGTTTGGAAGTAACGATCTGAGGAACCTTTTGACATCGCACCCAGTGAGCCCATGCCACGGTAAGCTTTATAAGAGCGGCCTTGGAACAGGATCACTTCGCCCGGCGCTTCTTCAGTACCAGCAAACATTGAACCTACCATCACACAAGAAGCCCCCGCCGCAATCGCTTTGGAAATATCGCCCGAAAAGCGAATACCACCATCGGCAATCACAGGGATACCAAACTCTTGTGCCACGCCTGCTGCATCAGCAATCGCGGTCACTTGCGGTACACCCACACCGGTCACGATACGCGTAGTACAGATAGAGCCAGGACCAATCCCCACTTTTACAGCACTCACGCCGGCTTCGATCAATGCACGAGCACCTTCAGCCGTAGCTACGTTACCACCGATGATTTCAAGGTGTGGATAAGCGGCGCGAGTTTCGCGGATACGCTGTAAAACGCCTTCAGAGTGACCGTGTGAAGAGTCGATCAGCAGTACGTCAACGCCCGCTTCAACCAACGCTTTAACTCGCTCTTCATTACCCGGAGCCGCACCAACTGCCGCCCCCACACGCAGACGGCCTTGCTCATCTTTACATGCGTTAGGTTTGCTTTCCGCTTTATGGAAGTCTTTCGCCGTGATCATGCCTTTGAGTAAAAACTCATCATTGACCACCAGAATTTTCTCAACCCGCGCTTTGTGCATCTGTTCTTGCACTTCAGCACCGGTCGCACCCTCTTTAACGGTCGCCAGACGCTCTTTTGGCGTCATAACAGCAGCAACCGGTTTGGTTAGGTCAGTCACAAAACGGACATCACGCCCAGTAATGATCCCCACCAGTTCATTGTGTTCGGTCACGACAGGGAAACCAGCAAAACCATGGCGATGAGTCAGTTCCATCACATCGGCAATGGTTTGCTCTGGGCGCACTGTGACCGGATGTGTCACCACCCCCGCTTCAAAGATTTTTACTTGGTGAACTTGAGCCGCTTGCTGTTCAATCGACATATTCTTGTGAATAAAGCCAATGCCACCTTCTTGAGCCAGAGCGATCGCAAGACGTGCTTCCGTGACAGTATCCATCGACGCAGACACCATAGGAATGTTTAGCGCAATATTTTTGGTCAGCCGAGTGCGAAGATCAGCAGTATTAGGAAGAACGGTAGAATGAGCAGGAACGAGTAAAACGTCGTCAAAGGTTAGAGCTTCTTTTGCGATTCGTAGCATGTGCAATATCTCACAACAGGAGTGTTAAGAACGAAAACCCACTTTATCGTTTCGCGTAATAAAGGGATTTATATTTGATATTGCGGACGGATTATACGCCCGAGGCAATCGGTTGACTACACATTTATTCATTTTTTATTTGCATTTTACCCCTTGTTATGTATTATCTTGCGGCTAATTTCCATACCCACGTCTGGGAGATCAGCCTTGTCCTCTCCTGCTCGCAATCCAAGTATCTACACCGTTTCCCGTTTAAATGCTGAAGTCCGTTTGTTACTAGAAAATGAAATGGGCATCGTCTGGCTGATCGGGGAAATATCTAACTTCTCTGCCCCTGTTTCAGGCCACTGGTACCTCACCCTCAAAGACAGCCAAGCGCAAGTCAAATGTGCGATGTTTAAGGGCAATAACCGTCTGGTCAATTTCAAGCCACAAAATGGCCAGCAAGTGTTAGTCAAAGCGCGACTCTCTTTGTATGAACCGCGTGGCGATTACCAAATCATCCTTGAAAGCATGCAGCCAGAAGGCGACGGCCGTTTACAGCAGCAGTTTGAACAACTGAAGATGCAGCTGGCCGCAGAAGGGTTGTTTGCTCAAAGCCGTAAACAAGCATTACCAGAACATCCACGCTGTGTCGGGATCATCACCTCACGCACGGGCGCGGCACTGCACGATATTTTGCAAGTGCTCAAACGGCGTGATCCTCAGTTGCCGGTCGTCATTTATCCAACCTTAGTGCAAGGTGAAGAAGCCGCGCTACAGATTGCTCAAGCGATTGGTCGCGCCAACTCACGCGCCGAGTGTGATGTGTTGATTGTGGGCCGTGGTGGGGGCTCATTGGAAGATTTATGGTGTTTCAATCATGAAATCGTCGCGCGGACTATCGCAGCCAGTCAGATTCCAATCATCAGTGCGGTCGGGCATGAAGTAGATGTCACGATTGCCGATTTTGTCGCCGACATGCGTGCTCCAACCCCTTCTGCGGCAGCAGAACTGGTCAGCCGAGATCAACGCCATAAACAGCAGTTACTGGTGCAATGGCCTGCCAAATTAGCAAGTGCAATGCGTCACTATTTGGCTCAGCAACATACTCAGTTTACTCGCTTACATTACCAACTGGATAAACAGCATCCTCAAGCGCGCCTAGAGCGCCAACAGCAGCAATTAGATGAATTAAGCCTGCGGCTGACCCAAAAAATCCAGCGCCACTTGCATAGTCAGCAGCAGCGCTGTGATCATTTACGCCACAAGATCCAATTGCATTCACCACTGCAACTGATCCACCAGCAGCGTTTTGATCTCCTCCAACAGCAGCAGCGTATTACTCAGTCCACTCAGCAGCATAGGATCCAAGCGCGCCACCAATTAGCTTTACTCAGTGAGAAATTGGACGCGGTAAGCCCACTGGCCACCTTAGCCCGTGGTTATTCGGTGACTCGTCAACTCAGCGGTGAATTAGTACGCGAATGCGCACAAGTAAAAGCGGGTGACTACTTGGTCACCCAACTGCGAGATGGTGAAATCAGATCTGTGGTGAGTTCTGATTAACCGGTTGGAAGATAAAGCGAATTTTCGACTTCGATTTCAGCTCATTACACTGATTACAGAAATAATTGGCCGCACCACAAGCTTGTAGTTTTTGTAATTCACCCGCGCATTGTGGACAAAATCCCACCTTACGATAATCCTGAGTACAGGCAGTACAATGATACTGCCCTACCCATTCCAATTGCTGGCTGCACACCGGACATAGGTTGTCCATATGACGACTCCTGATCTTTTTGCATTACATCACATAATCTATCAAGCAAAGATCATCCGCGATGATCTTTATCACGCTTGCGCCGTTGAACGCACAGCATTTAACCAATAACTGATACTCTTTTAAACAAGATCCTAAGCTGATCTTGTGCTCAAAAGGTTTTGATCAGCGATCAGCCCATAAAAGAACTTTTATATAACCACCCACCGAAAGCATAAGTTACATATCCTGCATTTCAATTTTAAACAGATTAAAACACTTAAAAAATCCATTTTATCGACAGCAAACAGAATATAACAAAAAGATCATTCCCATTCTGCCGCTTGTACCTTCGTCACCGCGATAATATGTTGTTGATCGAGCGATTTAAGTGTCACTCGGATCGATCCCAATGCCTTTAAACCATTGCTGTGCGTGCCACCACAAGCAATTTTCGCGATCTGAGCTTCATGTAAGTCACACACCCAATAACGCGAATCGGTGAGCGTCGAACCCGCACACTCCAACCCAATCGGACTGGCGAGTGCTAGCCACTCAGCCAACTGCTGATTAGTTTTTTGTTCTATCAAACTGAGATCTCTTAGCACATCATCACTATTTAAACCGCGCTTACGCAGCGTTTTACCCAATCGATAACTATCGGTTGAGCAATCTGGCGTGACATAACTAGAAACTTGCGCATAGCTATTGAAATCAAAATAACCATGGGCATCTTTACGCTCGGCATCCTTGCGCCAATAGCTTTGCGCGAGCACTTTATTCAGCGCCAAGTAAGCCAAATGGCCAGCACTATGCCCGCGGCTTAAACTGGCTTGATATGCTGCATCGACGATCAACTGAACATGATCACCCACTGGCAGCTCCTCCGAAACTACATCTAATCGATGTACCACCACAAACACCCAGCCGCTCTCGCTACGTTTGACCGGAATCTCCTTGTCGACATACAACCGACCTGATGCTTGCTCAATCGCACCGACTAAGCATTGGCTGAGCGGATACTCCTCTCCCTGCCAGATCAGCAGACCGCGATCAGCCGGATGATCTGGCCAAATATGGCTAACCGGATGGAATGGCGTGCGATACGTCACCACATCCACCCCTGCGGAATGGGGCTGACACAGCATGATTTGGCTATCCAGTGTGGTGATCCCTTGTGGAAAAGTCACTTCAGTCGCGAAGTAGGTCATAGCATCTCTCTCCTTCAGAGACAAAAAAGCCCAAGTAAACTTGGGCTATATTGATTATTTTCTGCGGTTTTTAACCATGCTCATCAAGCGCTTACGTTGCCGCTCTTGTGAAAGCGTCATTTTGTTGGTTTTACCTTCAAATGGGTTCTCACTGTTTTGGAACTGAATACGAATTGGCGTACCCATAATTTCCAGCGCGCGACGATAGTAGTTCATCAAATAACGCTTATAAGAATCCGGCAGTTCATTCACTTGGTTACCATGGATCACGATGATCGGCGGGTTGTAACCACCCGCATGGGCATATTTCAGTTTGACACGACGTCCACGCACCATAGGTGGCTGGTGATCATCGGTGGCCATTTTCATGATCCGAGTCAGAACCGAGGTACCAACCCGAGTGGTTGCCGAGCGATAAGCTTCTTGCACCGATTCAAATAAGTGGCCGACACCAGTACCATGTAACGCTGAAATAAAGTGAATGCGGGCGAAATCAACAAAGCCGAGCCGACGATCCAACTCTTTTTTCACCCGATCTTTAACTTCGGTATCTAAACCATCCCATTTGTTGACCGCAATCACAATCGAACGCCCAGAGTTAAGCGCAAAACCAAGTAAGCTTAGGTCTTGATCTGAGATGTTCTCACGCGCATCAACCACCATCAGCACCACGTTCGCATCTTCAATCGCTTGTAGCGTTTTCACTACTGAGAATTTTTCAACGGTTTCATTGATACGCTTACGACGACGTACCCCAGCGGTATCAATCAGAACATATTCACGCTCATCTCGTTTCATCGGAATGTAGATCGAGTCACGTGTGGTGCCTGGCATATCGTAAACCACCACTCGCTCTTCACCGAGAATCCGGTTAGTCAGCGTGGATTTACCCACATTCGGGCGGCCAATAATCGCCAGCTTAATCGGTAAGTCTTGCAGGCGCTTATATTCGGCTTCCGCTTCTTCTTCGCTGTACTCTAACTGCTCTTGTTCTGGCTCTTGCTCATCGGTTAAATCGACCAGTAAGGCTTGCTCTGCTTCCATCTGTTCTGCCAGCGGGTTTAACGCACGATCAATCAGCGCACCAACACCACGACCATGTGCCGCCGCAATTTGATACATTTGATCCATGCCTAACTGCCAAAATTCGGCACAAGCGGCATCACCATCAATACCATCCACTTTATTAACCACCAACACGGCGGTCTTTTCGATACGGCGTAGGTGTTGGGCAATCGCTTCATCGGCCACGGTCAAACCGGCACGGCCATCGACCATAAACAGCACCACATCGGCTTCATCAATCGCCGCCAGTGACTGCGCGGCCATTTTGGTTTCAACCCCTTCTTCAGAGCCATCAATACCGCCGGTATCAATCACAATAAATTGGTGCTCACCCAGCTTAGCTTGGCCATATTTACGGTCGCGGGTTAAACCGGGAAAATCTGCAACTAATGCATCCCGTGTGCGAGTGAGTCGATTAAACAGCGTCGATTTACCGACGTTAGGACGCCCAACAAGAGCAACAACAGGTACCATAACAACCTCTACAAAATGTCATTTTATGTAGTTATAGGTAAACACTCTGTCACAAGCGCTAAATTTTTACCTATAACCACTTTAAACTGTGCAACTGGAGATTAACCCAATCGAGATAACGGCCTTTCACTCTCAATTTTAGGCAACAAACCCTAAATGGGGAGTAATAAAAAGCCAGTCATAAAACGCCAGCAATAAAACGGCTCCTAACTGTTGCCAGCCAGGAGCCGTGTGTGAATCATATCACAGTTTACTATTGAAGCGTCAGCTTCTTTAGCTGGCCATCACGCGTAACTATCACATAGCCATCATTTAATGCCAATGGCCCAACCGCAAAACCGCTGTTGTTGACCAGCTGCTGTGCGACAAATTCTCCACTATTACGATCCAGCCAGTGTAGATAACCTTGTCCATCACCGACTACCACATAGTCACCGATCATTTTTGGGGCAGTCAGCAAACGGTGTTCAAGCTGGGTGTTACTCCACAGCTCGGTACCACTGCGCGTATCAACCGCCACGAGATGATCTTTATCGGTCACCAGATAGAGGCGACTACCATCGGTCGCCATATCGATGGTGGCAGAATAATTACGCTTCCAGATTGGCTGGCCTGAGCGTAAATCTATCGCCATCAATTGGCCGTTAAATCCAACCGTAAATAGCGTACCACCAATCACCAATGGCGATGCATCGACATCGACTAAGCGATCAATTTCCGTCGCCCCTTTCGGCTGCCCGACCGGCTGTTGCCAAATCAGTTGACCACGCTCAGCAATCGCGGCGGCCAAGCGTCCACTTGGGGTTCCCCAAAATACCCCTCCCGCCACTGCGGTAGGCCGACTATCACCACGCAGAGTTAAGGTCGGGACTTCGGTACTGATGGTCCATTTCTGGCTACCATCATCTTGCGCCAAAGCAATCAAGGTTCCACGGCTAGTATTGACGATCACCATGTTGTTGTCGGCAACGGGCGCAGCAAGTACTTCGCCATCAATCGCAGCGCTCCATAACGGTTCGCCACTCTCTGCATCTAACGCCGTCACCACGCCATTTTCACTACCGATAAATAACTTACCGAACGCTGCCGTCACCCCACCGGATAAACGAGCCGAACTGTCACCCTCGAGATCGGTGGTCCAAAGCGCTTTACCGGTTTGTGGGTCGAGCGCTTTGACAAGCCCATCACGACTAGCCACATACACTTTATCGTAAGCATAATCCGGAGCCAGTTTAGAGAAATAATGCCCAACACCATCGCCGATCGAAGCGCTCCACAGCGTTTTCGGAGTAAATGCACTTTTCACCACCGGCAGGGGTGCCATGATCACGTTTTCTTCTTCACTAGCACAGCCAGCGAGCAGTGCTAACACGCTCACTGCGACCAGCGCTTGCTTGAACAACTTCTTCATCAGCGAGTGCCCTTACTTAGCGAGATCATCCAGTTTCATTTGCAATGTTTGGCTAGCATCTGTCGCTTGTTGCGCTTCAGTGTAGGCCGCGTAAGCGCCCGTACTATCACCTTTACGCAGCAGAATATCACCACGCAGCTCTGCGACTCGTCCAGCCCAAGCAGACTGTTGAATGCTGCTTAGTTGAGCTAATGCTTCATCAAACTGTCCTTGCTCGGCTTGTACCCGTGCAACACGCAAGCTCAGCAATGGTTGTAGTGCCGGATCTTGCGTAGCACCTTTTGCCCACTCTAGCTGGGCGAGTGCTTCATCTAAGTGACCAGCTTCAACTTGCACTTTGGCCAACTGCATCGCGGCCAATACCGCGTATTCGGTTTTCGGATTAGCATCAATAAAGGTTTGCAGCGTTGCTTCAGCTGCAACGCCACCTGCCAGCAGTGCATCAACCGCTTGGCTATAGCTGTGTGAAGCAGCTTCTTGCGCAGCAACCACGGTGTCTTGGTAATAACGCCAGCCAAATAAGCCGCCCAAACCGATCACCGCACCAAACATCACGGCTTTACCGTTCTCTTTCCACCAATCTTTGATTGCTTCAACTTGTTGTTCTTCAGTATCGTAGAGTTCCACTTCCTGTCCTCTTATTTAAAATCTGTCGCGGGAGAATTACACTAAATGGGCTAATAAGCTGGCCACTTGTGCCTGAGCAACGGTGCTCTGTTCGCCGCCGATTAAATCTTTAACCACTACAGTTTGAGCCGCCACTTCATCTTCGCCCAATACCAAGGCTATCGCTGCGCCAACTTTATCGGCACGTTTAAATTGCTTTTTAAAATTACCGCCACCAAAGTGGCTCATGATCCGTAGACCGGGTACTTGCTCACGCAACTGCTCTGCCAGTTTCATTCCAGCCAGTAAAGTGCCTTCCCCTGCTGTTACCATATAGACATCAACACTACGGCGTACATCGGTATTACCGAGGGTTTCCATCATCAGCACTAAGCGCTCTAAGCCCATAGCAAAACCGACCGCTGGCGTTGGTTTACCGCCAAGCTGCTCGACTAGACCATCGTAGCGACCACCGCCACATACAGTACCTTGCGAACCCAGACTTTCAGTCACCCACTCAAACACGGTGCGATTGTAGTAGTCCAAACCACGCACTAAACGCTGATTAACCGTGTATTCGATACCTGCCGCATCGAGAAGTTCACACAGACCGGTGAAATGTTGTTTGGAATCAGCATCTAGGTAATCAGACAACTGTGGTGCATCACCTAAAATTGCTTGTACTTGTGGATTTTTTGAATCGAGCACGCGCAGTGGATTGGTGTACAGACGGCGCTGACAATCTTCATCTAACACGTTTTGATATTGTTCAAGATATTCAATCAAAGCGGTACGGTAGTTAGCACGCGCCGCGAGCGAGCCAATCGAGTTAAGCTCTAAACGTACATGCTCAGCAATACCAAGCTCGCGCCATAGGCGCGCGGTCATCATGATCAATTCAGCATCCACATCTGGTCCTTCAAGGCCAAACACTTCGACACCACATTGGTGGAACTGACGGTAACGACCTTTTTGTGGGCGTTCATGACGGAACATGGGGCCCATGTACCACAGGCGCTGTTCTTGGTTGTACAACAGACCATTTTCGATGCCAGAACGCACACAACCTGCAGTGCCTTCAGGACGCAGACTTAAACTGTCACCATTGCGGTCTGCAAAGGTGTACATCTCTTTTTCGACCACATCGGTCACTTCACCGATCGCACGACTAAATAGATGAGTCATCTCAACAATCGGCATGCGCACTTCGCTGTAGCCATAAGCGCTGATCACATTTTTCACCGCACCTTCGACTTTTTGCCAAAGTGGCGATTGGGTTGGGAGACAATCGTTCATGCCTCGGATTGCTTGAATAGTTTTTGCCACAATGCTTACCGTTATATCGTTGAGATTAATCTTGTTCTACTTGCTTAATGTCGATGCGATTTTTTTGATCTAATTGCGCCGCTTTAGCACGAATACGTGCTTCCAATTGTGCAACGAGATCATCGTTATCCAATCGCTCTTTCAAACGCACGCCATCTTCATAGAACGCACTTTTCTTATTGCTGCCCGCTAACCCTAGATGAGACACTTCAGCTTCACCAGGGCCATTGACCACACAGCCAATGATGGATACATCGATCGGGGTTAATACATCTTCCAAACGTTGTTCTAGTGCATTGACGGTACTGATCACATCAAATTCCTGACGCGAACAGCTTGGGCAGGCAATAAAGTTAATGCCACGCGAACGAATGCGCAGCGATTTTAAAATATCGAAACCGACTTTGATCTCTTCCACCGGATCAGCAGCTAGCGAAACACGCAACGTATCACCAATCCCTTCTGCCAGCAGCATGCCGAGACCAACCGCTGATTTGACCGAACCCGCGCGTGCGCCACCCGCTTCGGTGATCCCCAAATGCAAAGGTTGATCGATCTTTTGAGCTAGTAAGCGATAAGAGCCAACCGCCAGAAAAACATCAGAAGCTTTAACGCTGACTTTAAACTGATCAAAGTTGAGGCGATCCAGAATATCCACATGGCGCATCGCCGATTCGACTAACGCTTCTGGAGTCGGTTCGCCATATTTAAGTTGCAGATCTTTTTCGAGTGAACCGCCATTCACCCCAATTCGAATTGGAATATTTTTATCACGCGCACAGTCAACCACTGAGCGGATCCGCGCTTCGTTGCCGATATTGCCTGGGTTAATGCGCAAACAATCCACGCCATATTCCGCGACTTTAAGTGCGATCCGGTAATCAAAATGGATATCGGCCACTAACGGAATCGAGACTTGCTGCTTGATCAGCTTAAAGGCTTCTGCGGCTTCCATAGTCGGAACCGAAACACGCACAATATCAGCCCCGACTTTTTGCAACGATTGAATTTGTGCAACCGTGGCAGCCACATCGGTGGTGCGAGTATTGGTCATTGATTGTACGGCGATGGGCGCACCATCACCAATAGGAACGCCGCCCACATAAATACGTGTTGAGCGGCGACGCTTAATAGGAGACTCATGTTGCATAGACATTTTCTACGGTAAGGTCAATCTTGCTACTTTGCCGGAAGTATACCCAGAAAGGTCAACCGGTTCACTGGCTAATGTGATTGAGACGCCTTCTGGAGCACCCAATACCACATTATAAGGACGCTGACCGGTTAAATTTAGGCTTTGGCCGGCTTTTTTCACCCCAGTGGAGAGGGTTTTTCCAGTAGCATCTTTGACTTGAATCCAGCAATCGGCGGAAAAATTAAGTACCAGTAAAGCCGATGGTTGAGCAGGGCTAGTTGACGCTACTTGACTGGGTGCCGCGACAACAGCAGGAGCCGCTTGTGGCACCGTAACACTCACCACAGGATCAGAGCTGATCGTATTGGGTAGCACAGCAGAGGCATCGACCTCTGCTGCAGCATCACTTACTTCACTGGCTTGCGGCTCTGCAATCGCCTCCTCACTCGGTGGCAAATTATCTTGCAGATCATTCAGAGGAGGAACGCTGGCGAACTCTTGATTGGCAATACTCACCTCATCCAAATTAGAGGACTCAGATAACGTACTCATATTTGGTGGTGTTGATTCCGGAATAACGTTATTTTTCTGGCTATTTTGCCACCACCACAGCGAAGACATGCCAATAATCACCGCAAAAATCACCCAAGTAATCAGCATGATGCGACTATCGTGCAATTGGCGATTGGTTTTCTTAGAAAAGCTTTTCATATCCGGCTGGGTTGCCACTGGCGCTTGCCCATAACTCTCATCAAAAGCACACAGAACTTCCGCCTCACTCATGCCAACAGCTTTGGCGTAAGAGCGCAGATAACCACGCGTAAAAGTAGCCACCAGCCCATCTTCGAAGCTATTTTCTTCAATCCGTTCGATTAAAGAAACGCGCAATCTGAGCCGATCGGCAATTTGGCGCTGAGTGAGACCTAACTCTTGGCGCTTTTGCTTAAGTAACGTGCCTGGCGGCACTTTTTCAATGCTTGGTTGTGCCGTTTCCGGTTGGTGATCATCGTGGTGTTGAGTAGTCATCCGTAATCTTCATCTCTTTATCTGGATTAAACGGTGCATCAGTCACTTTTATGGTTGATTATCGGTAGTGTTCAGACGCGTTTGCTTAATCGGTGCAATGGGTTAGCGCTTGGCTAAAGTGGCTCAAATCAACTTTGAGGAATGAGGCCCATTCTAATAGATATTGTTGACTAAACAATAAAGAAATGGTCAATAAATCACAGTTAGTTCAAGGTTTTTGTTGGATTTGACCATTAAAAGCAGCACTTTTGGTTGATATACAATAAAAATCAAGCCAGAGACCTGCTCTGGCTTGATTAAATCGACGGATTAAAGATTTTTTATCGCGATGCTTTGTTCAGCAAGCAGTTTGGTTTTTGTACGCTTAGTGCGGTCAATCACATCACCAACCAACTGGCCACACGCAGCATCAATGTCATCACCACGTGTTTTGCGGATCGTTACCGTGTGCTCATATTGCATTAAGGTCTTTTGGAAGCGATCGATACGCGAATTACTCGGTTTCTGGTAAGGCGAGCCCGGATAAGGGTTGAACGGGATCAGGTTAATCTTACACGGGGTACCTTTCATTAATTCGGCCAGCTCATGAGCATGCTCGGTGCCATCGTTGACATGATCCAGTAATACATACTCCACCGTTACCTTACCGCGGTTGGCATTCGATGAAGCAATATAACGACGCACGGTAGCCAAGAACTCTTGAATATTCCAACGATCGTTGATCGGCATGATTTGGCTACGTAACTGATCATTCGGCGCATGCAACGAAATGGCCAGTGCCACATCGATTTGACCAATCATCTGTTCAAGACCAGAAACTACTCCTGAAGTGGAAACCGTTACTCGACGCTTAGACAGACCAAAGCCGAGATCATCGAGCATAATTTCAAGCGCTGGGATCAAGTTTTTCATATTTAGCAACGGCTCACCCATGCCCATCATCACCACGTTAGTGATCGGACGACGACCGGTCTCTTTTTCTAAGCCAATTTCACGCGCTGCACGCCATACTTGACCAATAATTTCCGACACGCGCAGATTACGGTTAAAACCTTGCTGCGCGGTTGAACAGAATTTGCACTCTAATGCACAACCGACTTGGGAAGAGACACACAACGTTGCGCGATCTTCTTCTGGGATATACACGGTTTCGACATCTTGATCACCGACACGCATCGCCCACTTAATCGTGCCATCGGCAGAGTGCTGTGCTGCTGAAACATAAGGTGCACGGATCTCACACTGCGCTTTGAGCTTCTCGCGCAGTTGTTTGTTGATATTGTTCATTTGATCGAAGTCATCACAACCAAAGTGATAAATCCACTTCATGACCTGCTCGGCGCGAAACGCTTTTTCACCCAATTGTTCGGCAAAAAATGTGCGCAAACCTTGGCGGTCAAAATCGAGTAGATTGACTTTTTCTGTGGTCATGGTGCCTCTCAGACAGACGGAACAGTAATTAAGGGCGCGAATTGTACAGCCTTTATGCAATGACAACAAGGGTCACAACGGTACGGCGAATCAAGCATCAGAGTGGGGATAGATCAGCGAGAATCCCGGTTAGACTCCAAACTGCGAACCTAACCGCCGGCAACTCAGCCAGCGATAAGTTAACGTATATAGCCAAACAACTTGGAGTTGCAGGTACGCGGCAAGTGAGTGAGTCCCCATGAGCATAGACAAGCTATGTGATTGGGGTAAACGAACCTAGCCAACACCGCTGCCGCTTCAAGTACGAAGGGGATAATAAGTTAGCGTGGGCAGATTTCTGCCTCAGGAAAGAAAAATTCAATTTCACGCGCTGCCGATGCTGGACTGTCACTACCATGCACTGAGTTATAACGCATACTCAAAGCATAATCGGCACGTAAAGTTCCACAGGCGGCCTGCTCTGGATTGGTTTTACCCATCAGTTCACGATAACGAGTGATAGCATTTTCGCCTTGTAAAACTTGCACCATAATTGGCCCTGATGTCATAAATTTTTTCAGCTCAGGGAAAAATTCTTTACCTTCATGCTCTGCGTAAAAACCGCTCGCTTGCTGTTCATTCAGGTGCACCATTTTGGCCGCCACAATCTGTAATCCAGCTTTTTCAATACGATGATAGATTTCACCAATCAGGTTACGCTGTACTGCATCTGGTTTGATGATCGAAAATGTTCTTTCTAGAGCCATAAAATGTCCTTTTGTTTGTTGTGATTATTGTGGTTTGACTACGATTGTCTGACTGCAATTGTTTGGCTGCGATAATTTGCCAAGCAATGAAACTAGGGCAGCGTAATGCGCTGCCCTTAACATGAGACTTATTGCATCAGAACCCGCGCGAGCATTTTCACACCCATGCCTGTAGCACCCGCCGCCCATTTATCGCTGGCTGATTTGCGGTAAGTGGCCGAGCAGTCAAAGTGCAGCCAACCTTGTTGATAGTTTGGCACAAAGTAAGACAAAAATGCCGCGGCAGTACTCGCACCTGGCGTGTAATCGCCACTGCTGATATTAGACAGATCCGCAAAGTTTGATGGCAGCATCTCACGATGAAACTCCGCCAGTGGCAGTGCCCACAAGGCTTCATTCTCTTGTTTCGCCGCCATTAAAGCTTGTTGACTCAGCGATTCATCAAATGAAAGTAACGCGTGGTAATCGTTACCCAAAGCATTTTTGGCCGCGCCAGTTAATGTCGCGCAATCGATGATCAGTTGTGGTTGTTGCTCACTGGCGTACAGCAAACCATCAGCCAGCACTAAGCGCCCTTCCGCATCGGTGTTGAGGATCTCAACCGTTTTGCCGTTTTTGTAGGTGATGATATCGCCCAGTTTTAAAGCGCGACCTGACACCATGTTTTCTGCACAACATAAAATCAGTTTTACCCGCTTATTTAAACCACGCAGCATGGCTAAGCCTAACGCGCCAGTGATCATTGCCGCGCCGCCCATATCAGATTTCATGGCTGACATCATATTGGAAGGTTTGAGGCTGTAACCACCCGAATCAAAAGTAATGCCTTTGCCGACTAAACAAGCAAAGACTGGCGCATTCTCATCGCCGGTTGGGTTGTAGTCGAGTTGCAACATGACGGAAGAACGTTCTGAGCCGCGCCCAACCGCGTAGATCCCCTCCCACCCTTCGGTGAGTAAATCTTTATCTTTCACAATCCGATAAGTCACACGCTCAGGAGCCAGTGATTTAATAAACTCACCGGCCATGGTTGCTAACTGGCGTGGCGCCACTTCTTCTGCGCTTTTATTGATAATGTCGCGCGTCCAATCGGTGGTTTTAATCCGCGCTTCAAGCTCAGCTTGTTCGGTTGGAGCTAGTGCAGCCCACTCAAGGGTATTGCGTTTTTTCGCTTCACGATAACCTTGGTAGAAAGCCCAAATCGTTTCCAGTTGCCAGCCTTCACCAGCTAATACTAGGCTACGGATCGCTTGATTATCTAATTTACGTGCCGCGCGCTGGATCGCACCCAGATCTTGCGCTTGGGTGACGTGGATGGTTGCCCCTTGCTCGGCAAAAGAAATCAGCGCTTTTTCTCCCCACTGAGGCTGGGCAGCTTGCGTACTCAAAAATACAGACATCGGTGTAGACATGGTTTCTCCTTGCCTTAAATATTGGCTTTATTTATGTCATCTTATAATTGACCAAGATGTTAACATTTTGACGCGTTAAAGTATCAATTGAATAAAAAAACGGACTCAATGGCCCGTTTTTTTTGATCAAAATTGTTAACCAAATGCAGTTTTTAGCGATAACTTACTCAAATTCATCCATCCAACATAAGATCACCGCTTCAAGAATTTTTTCATTGGAGTGATTCGGCTGATCGGCAAAATCGTCCAGCTCCATAATCCAACGATGCAGATCGGTAAAACGAACCGTTTTAGGATCAAGCTCAGGAAACTTGTCACACAATGCGATGGCGAGCTCGCGCGAATCTGTCCATTTCATGGTTAACCTTCCTATTGATGGTACCTCGCGAACCGCGAGGTTAACAATTAATGCTCTTCGCTCGCGTGGTTGAGGGTGTATTTCGGGATCTCAACCACCAGATCTTCATCCGCTACGCGAGCCTGACAACTGAGGCGAGATTCTGGTTCTAGCCCCCATGCTTTATCCAGCATATCGTCTTCTAGTTCATCACTCTCTTGCAGTGAATCAAAACCTTCACGAACAATACAGTGGCAAGTGGTACAAGCACACGATTTTTCACACGCATGCTCAATGGCAATACCATGTTTTAGGGCTACATCAAGAATCGTTTCCCCGATTTGCGCTTCTAAAACTGCGCCTTCAGGGCAAAGGGTTTCATGAGGCAAAACAATAATTTTAGGCATGTTGGTTGTCTCTTCAAATCTCATCAACAGAGTGGCCAGCCAGTGCGCGACGAATCGATTTATCCATTCGTTTTGACGCAAAATCCTGACTCGCTTTATCGGTGTCTTTTATTCCTTGCTCAATGGCATCGGCATTGTCGCCATTGCGTAGCTCAATCAAGCGTTCAATGGCCTGTAGTAATGTTTGGCGCTCTTGCTCAGTCAGTAGCTCATTACCATCTTCTTGTAGCGCAGCCAGTATGCCTTCAATAACCCGATCCGCTTCTACGCGCTGCTCGGCCAGTGCTCGGCTCAACATATCTTGCTTGGCGTAGGCCATCGAATCTTTCAGCATCTGAGTCACTTCATCATCGCTTAAACCATAAGACGGTTTAACTTGAATTTGAGCCTGCACTGCAGTGCTTTTTTCCAGTGCGGTGACCGACAGTAAACCATCCGCATCAACTTGATAGGTGACGCGAATGTGCGCAGCTCCCGCCGCCATCGGTGGAATACCTTTGAGTGAAAAACGCGCCAGAGAGCGGCAATCGTCGACCATTTCACGCTCACCTTGCACCACATGTACGCTCATCGCGGTTTGCCCATCTTTAAAGGTGGTAAACTCTTGCGCGCGCGCCACAGGAATGGTGGTATTACGCGGAATGATTTTCTCGACTAAACCGCCCATGGTTTCAATCCCTAACGAAAGTGGGATCACATCGAGCAGCAGCATTTCCGCATCTGGCTTATTACCGACCAGAATATCAGCCTGAATCGCCGCGCCAATCGCCACCACTTGATCAGGGTTAATGCTGGTCAGCGGGGTACGACCAAAAAACTCACCCACTTGTTCGCGCACCAATGGGGTACGGGTTGAACCTCCGACCATCACCACTTCCAGCACTTCATCCGCCGTCACTCCAGCATCTTTTAATGCGCGGCGACAGGCGAGTAAGGTCTTTTTCAGCAATGGGCTAATTAAGTTGGCTAACTGCTCACGGGTAAACGTCCCTTGCCAACCGAGTACCTTGACTTGCGCCGTCATCTGTTCGGTCAAATCAATTTTAGCTTGGCTGGCGGCATTAATCAGCGCTCGCTGCTGCTGCGCGGTTAAGTTGTTCAGTCCAATCTGCGTTTGCAGGTACTGAGCAATTAGCTGATCAAAATCATCTCCGCCCAGTGCAGAATCACCACCGGTCGCCAACACTTCAAATACGCCGCGTGACAAACGCAAAATCGAAATATCGAAAGTACCGCCACCGAGATCGTATACCGCGATCACCCCTTCTTGGCCCGAATCTAAGCCATAAGCAATCGCCGCTGCGGTCGGCTCATTGAGTAAACGCAGCACATGCAAGCCCGCTAACCCTGCAGCATCTTTGGTGGCAACGCGCTGTGCATCATCAAAATAGGCTGGTACGGTGATCACAACGCCAGCTAAATCCCCACCTAAAGTCGCCGTCGCACGCTCAGCTAACGCACGCAAAATATCCGCCGAGATCTGAATCGGGTTTTTGTCACCTTGCGCAGTTTGCACAATCGGCAAGCCCTTTTCGCTGGCTTTAAAACGATAAGGCAGATGTGGGTAGCGCTGATTGATGTCTTGCAGTGAACGTCCAAGCAGACGTTTAACCGAAATCACCGTGTTGTGTGGATCGGTTTCGGCTTGCTGACGAGCAGCATCACCGACCAAAGTTTGCTCGGCGCCATAGTTGACCACGGATGGGAGAATACTCTGCCCTTGGTCATCGACC
Source organism: Vibrio misgurnus (assembly GCF_029635775.1). NCBI lineage: Bacteria > Pseudomonadati > Pseudomonadota > Gammaproteobacteria > Vibrionales > Vibrionaceae > Vibrio > Vibrio misgurnus. The sequence continues at coordinate 1,896,774 of NZ_CP113241.1, forward strand.
AAGGTACTCGCCGTGCCACTGCGTACCGTCGCCACTAACGAGTTGGTGGTGCCTAAATCAATCCCTACCGCCAATTTATGCTGGTGGGGTGCCGAACTTTGACCCGGCTCTGCAATCTGAAGTAATGCCATCAGTTGTTCCTTTGAATCTTGAATTAGCCAAGCAGTTGGTCTTCGACGCGTTCGACTTCATGTTTGAGTTTGGCTATAAATTTGAGCTTTCTGACTTGATCGGCCGCCGCCGGCCACTCAGCGTGGCTCAATAAATCTTGTAACTGGGTCAGATAAGTACGCTGCATGGCGCTCACTTTGTGCTCGAAGTCGAGCAATGCCGCGTCAGGATCCGCGAGTGACGCCAGCGATTCCAACTCTTCACGCAGCTCCATCTGCTCCATTAGGAACAGCGGATCTTGCAGTGTTTGCTGCTCGGCATTCATCGCTATACCTTGCAGCGACAAAAGATATTCGGCACGCTGTAGCGGATCTTTGAGCGTTTGATAAGCATCGTTAATCTGCGCGGCTTGTTGTACTGAGAGCAGCCGATCTCGTTCAGAAGCGTTGGCAAAATTATCCGGATGGAAGCGTTTTTGCAGCATTCTAAACTGGGAAGAAAGAAGGCTACCATCCAGTTCAAACTGGATCGGCAGCCCAAATAATTCAAAATAATTCATATTGTTCGCGGTCCTGTGGTCGAGAGCGGTCTCGCTGGCCAGTTACCGTTAAACGTTGAAGCTTTCACCACAACCGCATTCACTTTTGACATTTGGGTTGTTAAATTCAAAACCTTCGTTTAACCCTTCTTTCTTATAATCCAGTTGGGTGCCATCTAAGTAGACCATGCTTTTGGTGTCAATGATCACCTTAACCCCATGGCTTTCAAAGACATGATCTTCTTGGTTTAGATCGTCAACGAATTCGAGCACATACGCCATTCCTGAGCAGCCAGTGGTCTTGACACCAAGACGTAAACCGATGCCTTTTCCACGATTATCCAGAAAAGTTTTAACTCGGTTTGCTGCGCTTTCGCTAAGAGTGACGGCCATACTTCAACCTTAATGATTTTAATCAATGAACAAGTGGGAGTTATTAGCATAACTCCCTAATAACAATAAATTAGTGCTGATGCTTTTTCTTGTAATCCGCTACCGCGGCTTTGATCGCATCTTCAGCAAGGATCGAGCAGTGAATTTTCACTGGTGGCAGTTCAAGTTCTTCCGCAATTTCGCTGTTTTTGATCGCAGCCGCTTGATCAATACTCTTGCCTTTCACCCATTCAGTCACTAGCGAGCTAGAAGCAATCGCACTGCCACAGCCGTAAGTTTTGAATTTCGCATCTTCAATGATGCCTTCCGGGGAGACTTTGATCTGCAAACGCATCACGTCACCACACGCCGGTGCGCCAACCATGCCACTGCCGACAGAAGGATCTTCTTTATCAAATGACCCAACGTTACGTGGGTTCTCGTAATGGTCAATGACCTTTTCGCTGTATGCCATGTTCGTTACCTCGAATCCTGTATAACCTTGGAATGATTAGTGGTGTGCCCACTCAACCGTGTTGAGATCCACACCTTCTTTGTACATATCCCACAGTGGTGACATGTCACGCAATTTATCCACCGCAACCCGAATTAATTCAATCGCGTAGTCGATATCCGCTTCCGTGGTAAAACGGCCAAAAGAGAAACGAATTGAGCTGTGTGCCAATTCATCGTTTAGACCTAAAGCACGCAATACATAAGAAGGCTCAAGGCTGGCCGATGTACAAGCACTGCCTGACGACACGGCTAAATCTTTCAACGACATTAGCAACGATTCACCTTCAACAAAGGCAAAACTAATGTTGAGATTGTGCGGGACACGCTGCTCCAGATCGCCATTGATGGTGACCGCTTCCATATCTTTGATGCCTGCCAGCAAACGCTCGCGTAGCGCCAGTGCATGCTGATAATCGTGCTGTAGCTCATCTTTCGCAATGCGGAACGCTTCGCCCATTCCAACAATTTGGTGGGTTGGCAAAGTGCCTGAACGGAAACCACGCTCATGACCACCGCCGTGCATTTGCGCCTCTAAACGGATGCGTGGCTTACGACGCACATACAGTGCACCAATGCCTTTCGGACCGTAAATTTTGTGGGCAGACAGAGAAATCAGATCAACTTTCATCTCTTGTACATCAATCGCCACTTTACCCGCCGATTGTGCCGCATCAACATGAAACACCACTTTGCGCGCACGGCACAATTCGCCAATCGCAGCGATATCTTGGATCACACCAATTTCATTATTGACATGCATGATCGAGACTAAAATGGTGTCATCGCGCATCGCGGCTTCCAGTTTAGCCAAATCAATTAAACCGTTGGTTTGTGGGTCAAGATAAGTCACTTCAAAACCTTCGCGCTCCAGTTGGCGCATGGTATCCAGCACCGCTTTGTGCTCGGTCTTGCTGGTGATAATGTGCTTGCCTTGCTTGTTATAAAAGTGAGCGACGCCTTTGATCGCAAGGTTATCCGATTCAGTGGCTCCCGATGTGAAGACAATTTCACGTGGGTCAGCATTAAGCAGGGCCGCAATTTGTTCACGCGCGGTATCGACGGCTTCTTCTGCCTGCCAGCCATAACGGTGCGAGCGCGAAGCTGGGTTACCGAAGGTACCATCCATCGTCATGTACTGAACCATTTTTTCAGCCACGCGCGGATCAACCGGGCATGTTGCTGAATAATCTAGATAAATAGGCAGTTTCATTTTCTACTCCAGTGTAAAGCTTGCCGCTATGAGCGAACATTAATACCAAAAGGTGCCGCAGCGCAGGTGGCTGGATTTGAGTTATTGTGTGCAACCCTTTGGTTGACCGCAAGATGCAGATCTTGCCGATCGGAAACTTCGAGAATTTCGTTATCCACCATCAGCTCGCCGAGCGTGATGTTGTTAAGAAAATCGCTAATGCGTGAACTCAAATCACGCCACAGTGTGTGAGTCAAACAACGAGTACCGCCCTGACAATCACCTTTGCCACTGCATTTGGTGGCGTCAACCGATTCATCGACTGCGGCAATCACCGTTCCAATCGCAATCGCGTATGAGTCCATACCGAGTCGATAACCGCCACCAGGGCCGCGCACACTCGCGACTAAACCTGCTTTACGTAGCTTAGAAAACAATTGCTCTAAGTACGAGAGAGAAATGCCTTGCCGTTCAGAAATATCGGCCAACGGTACCGGATTTTGTTGCGAATGCAGAGCCACATCTAACATGGCGGTTACCGCATATCTTCCTTTCGATGTCAGTCTCATAATCACCATCTCGACACTGTTTATGTGGCAAGAAGTGTTCCATACCCGACTCTTTAGGTCAAGTATTTATTTGACTAATTCAGTCAGGTATTCATCCCTAACAACGATAGGCTTATTCCGTCTATAGGCTTATTAGTTTTTATAGACGTATTGCTTTTTATAGACTTACTGCTTCTTATAGACTTACTGCTTCGCTGCCAGTGATTTTTGCACCGCGGTTAAAATACCACGCAACATATTAATTTCTTGAGCTTCCGGACGAGCACGAGTAAACATGCGGCGCAGTTTATTCATCACCTGCCCCGGCTGCTGGGCCGAAATAAATTCGGTCTGAGTGATGACCGTTTGCAAATGCTGATAGAAACGCTCCAGCTCTTGATGATGCGGATAGGCGGATTCTACCTGATGTGGATCTTGGTTCGGCTTGAGCGCTAACCATGCCATGCGCAGTTCATAGCTCAGCAATTGCACCGCCATCGCGATATTGAGTGAACTGTATTCTGGGTTGGCAGGAACACAAACATGATAATGACAGCGTTGCAGCTCATCATTGGTTAAGCCAGTACGCTCTCGACCAAAAACCACCGCTACCGAATGGAGCTCGGCTTCGGCGATCAATTTTTCTGCACACTGCCGCGGCTCTAAGATTGGCCATTCCAATGTACGCGAGCGCGCACTGGTGCCAACCACTAGCCCACAATCGGCCACCGCCGCTTCAAGGGTTGGGTAAATCTCAGCATTGAGTGCGATTTCGCTAGCGCCCGCGGCCAAGGCAATCGCTTGAGCATCAACCTGACATTGCGGATCGACTAATACCATGCGGCTTAAGCCCATTACTTTCATCGCCCGAGCAGCTGAACCGATATTTCCAGAGTGAGAAGTGCCGACCAATACGACTTTTACGCGATCTAACATCATTTGCCCAAAGTACTCCCAATAAAGCCGCCGGATATTATCATAAAGCAGATTAAAATGGTCAGACCGTTTGCGGCAATAGACAACCAAACGCACAAAAAATAACCACTTCCTTTTTCGATTGGTTTTGGTATACTGCCGGCCGCTTTTTCGTTCTTTAACATCCGTTGGGAAACTCGTATGCATCCAATGCTTAATATCGCTATTCGCGCCGCGCGAAAAGCAGGTAACCATATTGCCAAATCTCTGGAAAACGTAGAGAAAATTCAATCGACCCAGAAAGGGACTAACGACTTTGTCACTAACGTCGACAAAGAAGCGGAAGCGATTATCATTGCAACCATCAAAAGCTCTTATCCTGAGCACTGCATCATTGCAGAAGAAGGCGGCCTTATCGAAGGCAAAGATAAAGAAGTACAATGGATCATCGACCCACTGGATGGCACTACTAACTTTGTAAAAGGTTTCCCACACTTCGCCGTTTCTATTGCTGTACGCTTTAGAGGCAAAACCGAAGTGGCTTGTGTTTACGACCCAATGACCAATGAACTGTTCACCGCACAACGTGGTTCAGGTGCTCAGCTCAACAATGCGCGTATTCGTGTTCAGCCACTGAAAGATCTGCAAGGCGCAGTACTGGCAACCGGTTTCCCATTCAAACAAAAACAGCACTCAGAATCGTTCATCAAAATCGTCTCTGCCATGTTTATTGAATGTGCTGATTTCCGTCGCACCGGTTCAGCCGCATTGGATTTATGCTACCTAGCCGCCAACCGCGTTGATGGTTATTTCGAACTCGGCCTAAAACCTTGGGATATGGCAGCAGGTGAACTGATCGCTCGTGAAGCAGGCGCCATCGTGACTGACTTTGCTGGTGGCACTGATTATATGCAATCAGGCAACATCGTGGCCTCTAGCCCACGTGGTGTAAAAGCCATTTTGCAACACATCCGTGAAAACGGTAACAGCGCGATCTTGAAATAAGATCGGCTCTACGACAGTAGATATCGCCCTGCCATAATAATGGCAGGGCTTTTTTTTGTCCCGGTTTACCTTTCAAACTAAAAAACTAGCATGCAAATCCAAGCGCTAGTGTCACGAGGATCAATCACTGGCGCACAAGCCGTTGGATAAAAAAACCGCTGCCAAGGCAACGGTTTTTGAGAAGAAAAAGCCAATCAAAACTAAGGCAATTCATCCAATTCAGCACCCTCTTTCTCCACTTGTGGTGGGAGTAAGTGCTCACGAGTGATACCAAGTTTCAGCGCTAATGCCGAGGCCACGTAAATCGAAGAGTAAGTCCCGACCGTGATCCCGAGTAGCAAAGCCAAGGCAAAACCGTGGATCATCGCACCGCCTTGAGTGAACAGAGCAATCACCACAAACAGCGTAGTACCTGAAGTGATCAGGGTACGGCTCAAGGTTTGGGTCACCGAACTATTCATGATCTCAGCGGGTGACTCTTTACGCATCTTACGGAAGTTTTCCCGGATCCGGTCAAACACCACGATAGTATCGTTAAGCGAATAACCAACCACCGTGAGCAATGCCGCAACAATGGTCAGGTCCACTTCGATCTGTAACAGCGAAAAAATACCAAGGGTGATGATCACATCGTGCGCCAGTGCCAACACCGCTCCCGCCGCCAGTCGCCATTCAAAGCGCACCGAAACGTAGAGCAAAATACACAGCAAAGAGACCAAAATCGCCAAACCACCCGCTTCGGTTAATTCATCTCCGACATTAGGACCGACGAATTCGATACGGCGCATTTCAACATTGACGCCCGTGCCTTCTTGGATCGCAGCCAGGATTTGATTACCGAGCATTTCGCCGGTCATCGCCTCACGTGGACGCAAGCGCACCATCACATCGCGCGCTGAACCAAAATTTTGTACAGTGGCATCGCCAAAACCTTGCGCGGCCAACGCACTGCGGATCTGCTCTAAATTGGCTGGCTGTTCAAAGCCAACTTCAATCAAGGTTCCGCCAGTGAAATCGAGGCCCCAGTTCAACCATTTGGTCGACAGTGTAAACATCGATGCGCCGATCATCACCAACGACAATACGAAGGCAAATTTTGACCAACGCATGAAGTCGATCATTTTATCTGCTTTTAGGATTTGAAACATAACTGACCCCAGCCTCAGATCGACAGCTTGTGAATACGCTTACCGCCATACACCAGATTCACGATACAACGTGTTCCGATAATCGCAGTAAACATAGAAGTTAAAATACCAATCGATAGCGTAACCGCGAAGCCTTTGATCGCCCCGGTTCCCACCGCAAACAAAATAATCGCGGTGATCAAGGTGGTGATATTGGCATCAGCAATGGTGCTAAAGGCATTAGCATAACCGTGATGAATGGCCTGCTGTGGATTTTTCCCATCGCGCAGCTCTTCACGAATACGCTCAAATATCAATACGTTAGCATCAACCGCCATACCGATCGTCAACACAATACCGGCAATCCCCGGCAAGGTCATCGTCGCCCCAGGGATCATCGACATCACGCCAATAATCAGCACAATGTTCACCATCAGCGCCACGTTGGCGATAACGCCAAATTTGCGATAGTAAAGCAGAGTGAACAGCATCACTGCGACCATGCCCCAAATACAGGCTTGGATCCCCATATCGATATTTTGCTGGCCCATTGATGGACCAATGGTACGCTCTTCGACAATTGAAATCGGCGCAATCAGCGCACCAGCACGCAGTAGCAGTGCTAAGTTGTAAGCTTCGGCGGGAGAATCAATGCCAGTGATGCGGAAATTACGCCCCAAGGCCGATTGAATCGTCGCTTGGTTAATCACCTCTTCATGCTTGATCAGCAGCACCTTGCCTTCCGGTGAACGCTTACCGCTGTCTTTGTATTCCGCAAAAACGGTCGCCATCAATTTGCCGATGTTCTTTTTCGAGAACGCGGCCATTTTGTTACCACCTTCGCTATCGAGCGAAATGTTCACCTGCGGACGACCATATTCGTCGGCACTTGAGCTGGCATCGGTAATGCTTGAACCACCGAGAATCACGCGTTTTTTCAACACCACAGGGCGACCATTGCGATCTAGCTTAATTTCGCTGCCCGCAGGAACGCGTCCTGCCGCTGCAGCCGCCAGATCAGCGCTGTCATCAACTTCACGAAATTCCAGAGTGGCCGTCGCACCTAAGATCTCTTTGGCACGTGCGGTATCTTGCACACCGGGCAGTTCAACCACGATACGTGCTGCGCCTTGACGCTGCACCAGTGGCTCAGCAACACCCAGTTCATTAACTCGATTACGTAAGATCGTGATATTTTGCTCGACCGCGTAATTGCGAATTTCCTGTAAGCGAGCTTCTGTAAACTTAGCCAATAGCACAAAACGGCCATTAGTTTCTGTCGTCGTAAACGTCATATCACGATGTTTTGACTCCAAAAACGACTTAGTTTGCGCAAGCTGCTGCGCATCACGCAAGGTCACTTCCACCGCATCAGATAACGGCCGGATCGCACGGTAACGAATTTTTTCATCACGCAAATCGCTGCGGAAAGACTCTTCTTGCTGGTTGACCAGCTTTTCCATCGCCGCGTCCATATCCACTTCCATCAGGAAGTGCACACCACCACGTAAATCAAGGCCGAGTTTCATTGGTGCAGCACCAATCGATTCAAGCCAATCAGGGGTAGCCGGCGCAAGGTTTAATGCCACGATTTTATCTTGGCCTAGCGCTTCGCTGATAATATCTCGGGCGCTAAGTTGAGTATCGGTATCATTGAAACGGACCAAGACCGAGCCATTTTCAAGAGCAATCGACTTTTGGGAGAGATGCGCTTTATCGAGCGCAGTGGTGATAGCATCCAGCGTTGACATATCAACAGAGGCGCCACGCGCCCCTGTAATTTGAATAGCTGGATCTTCACCGTAGATATTCGGAAGTGCATACAAAGCTGCAATCGCGATGGTCAACACCACCAGCAGATACTTCCACAATGGATAACGGTTTAGCACAGCGAGGATCCTATGGCTGTTTTAAAGAGATTTCAGCGTACCTTTTGGCAGTACAGCAGTCACGAAGTCCTTCTTAATCACCACTTCATTGTTGGTATTCAACTCGATAGTGATGTAAGCATTGTCTTCCGCAATCTTAGTGATACGACCAACTAAACCGCCGCTGGTCAGCACTTCATCACCTTTGGTCATGGCTGACATCAGATTTTTGTGCTCTTTAACGCGTTTAGCTTGTGGGCGGTAGATCATGAAGTAGAAGATCACCGCGAACATGCCAAGCATGATCAGCATTTCAAAACCGCCACCAGGTGCGGCACCTTCGCCTGCGGCATGGGCTACAGAAATTAAACTCATTGAGAAACGTCCTCTAAATTATTGTTGTTTAATGTTGATTGTATTGGGATGCCCGGAGTTGAATTCAACCCGCAGAATGCGGAAATCCAACCCAGAGCACCAAATTAAGCCAGATCTTTTTGCAGTGGTGGCACTTCGCGGTTACGACGCGCGTAGAACTCTGTCACAAATTGATCAAAACGGTCTTCGTCAATCGCCGTGCGAATGCTCTCCATCAAGCGTTGGTAGTAACGCAGGTTATGAATAGTATTCAGACGAGCACCGAGGATTTCGTTACAACGATCCAAATGGTGCAGATATGACTTGGTATAATTTCGGCAAGTGTAACAGTCACATTGCGGATCGAGAGGCGTTGTATCGGTTTTATGTGCTGCATTACGGATCTTGATCACACCGCCAGTCACAAATAGATGACCATTACGCGCATTACGGGTTGGCATAACACAGTCAAACATGTCGATACCGCGACGCACACCTTCCACCAGATCTTCCGGCTTACCGACGCCCATCAAGTAACGAGGCTTGTCTTCTGGCAGTTGTGGGCAAGTATGCTCCAAAACTCGGTGCATATCTGGCTTAGGTTCACCAACCGCAAGTCCACCGACTGCGTAACCGTCAAAGCCAATCTCAGTAAGGCCTTTGACCGAAATATCACGCAAGTCTTCATACACGCCACCCTGCACAATGCCAAACAGGCTGTTCGGGTTTTCCAGCTTATCGAAGTGATCCCGTGAGCGCTGAGCCCAACGCAGCGACATTTCCATCGATTTTTTCGCTTCATCATGGGTCGCTGGGTATGGGGTACATTCATCGAAAATCATCACGATGTCAGAGCCGAGATCTTTTTGGATTTCCATTGATTTTTCGGCATCCATAAAGATTTTGTCACCGTTGACTGGGTTACGAAAATGCACCCCCTCTTCAGTGATTTTACGAATATCGCCTAAACTGAACACTTGAAAACCGCCTGAGTCGGTCAAAATCGGACCTTGCCAGTTCATAAAATCGTGCAGATCGCCGTGCATTTTCATCACTTCTTGACCTGGGCGTAACCACAGGTGGAAAGTGTTACCGAGCAGAATTTCAGCCCCAGTCTCTTTCACTTCTTCTGGGGTCATCCCTTTCACGGTGCCGTAAGTACCCACTGGCATAAACGCTGGGGTTTGTACTGTGCCGCGTTCAAAGGTCAGTTGACCACGTCGCGCGTTACCGTTTTTCTTTTTCAGTTCAAATGTTAATTTCACTCAGCCTCCAATGTCAGAGAAACAGTCTGACCGTCTACAATCCAAGCCTTGCACTATGGCATAAGGCGGTTTGAGGAGCGGGCGCGGCTCCCTGCGCAAAAGGTGTATACCTTTTCTGGCTTACTGCCAGCACTCATTTTGATCATCCCTTTCCGATAGTCGCGACCCTGCTAGTCACCACATCGTTGGGGACATTACGCTTTAGTCGTCTGTTTGCGAATAAACATCGCATCACCATAACTAAAGAAACGATAACCTTGCTGCACCGCATGTTGATAAGCATCCATGGTGTGCTGATAACCGGCAAAGGCACTCACCAACATAATCAACGTCGATTCGGGTAAGTGGAAATTGGTGATCAAGCAATCCACCAACTGGTATTGATAACCAGGGAAGATGAAGATTTGTGTATCACCAAAGAAAGGTTTTAACTCGCTTCCTTGCTGCAGTGCAGCTTGCGCGGCACTTTCCAGTGAACGCACCGAGGTAGTGCCGACCGCAATAATTCGTCCACCACGCGCTTTGGTCGCCGCAATCGCATCAACGACCGGTTGTGGCACTTCTACGTATTCCGCGTGCATATGGTGATCGTGAACATTTTCCACGCGTACCGGTTGGAAAGTCCCCGCTCCGACATGCAAAGTCACATAGGCTAGCTCAACCCCTTTAGCTTGAATTTGCTCAAGCAGCGCGTTATCAAAATGCAGCCCTGCAGTTGGTGCAGCCACCGCGCCGGGTTTTTGGTTATACACGGTTTGATAACGCTCTTTATCGGTCGCTTCATCTGGGCGATCAATGTAAGGCGGCAGCGGCATATGGCCGATTTGATTGAGAATATCCAATACCACCGTTTGTGCGCTAAAACGGATTTCAAACAAAGCATCGTGACGCGCCTGCATCACCGCATGAAATTCATCGTGCTCACCTAAATAGAGTTCTGTACCCGGTTTTGGCGGTTTTGATGAACGAACGTGGGCCAAAATCGTGTGTTGATCGAGCACTCGCTCCACCAACACTTCCAATTTACCGCCGCTGGCTTTACGGCCAAACATACGAGCAGGGATCACTCGCGTGTTGTTAAACACCAACAGATCGCCCGCTTGCACCAGATCAAGAATATCTTTAAAGGTGCCATCGGTCAGTTGACCACTATTGCCGTCCAGTTGTAGTAGGCGGCTGGCAGTACGCTCTGCTTTAGGGTAGCGAGCAATCAGCTCGTCTGGGAGTTCAAAGTGAAAATCTGAAACTTGCATGGCTCTTTCTTGATTAAGTGGTCAGGATCATCGCCCGATTTCGCGGCGCGCCAGTATATACCGAACTGCGATCAAGATACAGGAATGCTGTGGTGATGCCGCCATCGCAAGGTAACCTTTTGTAAAGCATTCGCAGCAATACACTGCAGCACAATAAAACCGATATTTTGCTACAGTTCGCAGCAGTCGTTGATCGGCGGCGCTATAGTTAGAGTGCAAGGTTAAACACCGCTCAGGTTTTTCTGTTTGAGAAAGGAGTTAGCGATGATCAAAGTTGAAGACATGATGACGCGTCATCCGCACACTTTACTGCACACACATACGCTCAGCGATGCCAAACATCTGATGGAAGCACTCGATATCCGACATGTACCGGTGGTCGATAGCAATAAAAAATTATTGGGCATTATTAGTCAGCGCGATTTATTGGCCGCACAACCAAGCTTGCCACGGATCAGTCCCAATGGCTCATACACACTCGATACGCCACTATTCGAAGTAATGCATACCGATGTGATGAGCGTAGCCCCGCAAGCGGGGCTCAAAGAGAGCGCGATGTATATGCAAAAGCATAAAATTGGCTGCTTACCGGTGCTGGCCAAGGGCGAATTGGTCGGCATTATCACCGACAGTGATTTTGTCACCATCGCGATTAATCTGCTCGAATTACAAGAAGAGAGTGACCCCGAACCGTTAGATGAAGATCTGTAGATCTAGGCACTACAATAGCTCAGCAACCACTTTAGCAAGTTGATGGAAGGTCTCAATCCGCGAAGAACTCGGACGCCAAACCAAGCCGATGTCACGATAGGCTTTTTGGCCCGGCGGGTCGACCACTACCAAATTTTGCTTATCCAGCAAACCATGATCGATGGCCATTTGTGGGATAAAGGTTGTCCCTAAGCCATTGGCAACCATTTGCACTAAGGTATGCAAACTGGTCGCGGTAAACGGATTGATTTTCTCTTTATCGGTCAATTGACAAGCGGAGACCGCGTGCTCGGTCAAACAGTGCTCTTTTTCCAATAAAAACACCGACTCATCCGGCAGGTCCGCATAACGGATCGGTTGGCGGATCTGTCCGACCTGATCACGACTGATCACCATACGAAACAGATCTTGCCCGACCACATAACTCTCCATATTGCCAATATCGACCGGCAACGCCAAAATCAGCACATCCAGTTCACCGCTGCGCAGTGCGGCCAGTAGATTGACCGTGGTATCTTCACGCAGCAATAGATGCAATTGCGGATAACGCTGGTTAATCTGTTGTACTAAATCGCACAGTAGAAAGGGCGCAATGGTCGGAATACAGCCTAGGCGCAATTGCCCTTGCATACTATCGCCTTGGCACAGTTGACCAAGCTCGACTAAATCTTGCCCTTTGGCGAGCAATTCTCGCCCCTGTTGCACCACCAACTCACCAATACGGGTAAACACCAACGGGCTTTTTTTATCTTGCTTTTCATATAAGGAGCAACCGATGAGCTCTTCCAGAGTTTGAATGCCCTTGCTTAAGGTGGATTGACTAACGAAACAGCGCTGCGCCGCTTCGCTAAAGTGGCGCGTTTCGTATAACGTGACCAGATACGATAACTGCTTGAGGCTTGGCCATTTATTCATACTTGATCACGACCTTAACCCGCTCTAGAGTGTAAAACATGCTCAAAATCCACCTTTATCTGCATCAGACCAGCATTATCGTTTTTTTCGATTAACCTAATCTAATTAATTCATTTTTTACTTGTTGTTCTTTGTACTATATTTCTTGGCGTTCTTCACGGACTGAATTATGAACTCTATCGAGATAGTTCAGTACTTACAAAATTGCTTAGGAGCAAAAAAATGGTACTAGTTGGTCGTAAAGCCCCTGATTTTACTGCAGCAGCGGTATTGGGTAACGGTGAAATCGTTGATAACTTCAACTTCGCAGAATTTACTAAAGGCAAGAAAGCGGTTGTTTTCTTCTACCCACTAGACTTCACCTTTGTTTGCCCATCAGAACTGATCGCCTTTGACAACCGTTACCAAGACTTTATCGCTAAAGGCGTAGAAGTAATTGGTGTGTCAATTGACTCTCAATTCTCTCATAACGCATGGCGTAACACTGCAGTTGAAAACGGCGGTATCGGTCAAGTGAAATACCCACTGGTTGCCGACGTTAAACACGAAATCTGTAAAGCTTACGATGTAGAGCACCCAGAAGCGGGCGTGGCTTTCCGTGGTTCATTCCTGATTGATGACCAAGGTATGGTTCGTCACCAAGTGGTTAACGATCTGCCACTGGGTCGTAACATCGATGAAATGCTGCGTATGGTTGATGCACTGAACTTCCACCAAACTCACGGTGAAGTGTGCCCTGCGCAATGGGAAGCAGGTAAAGCCGGTATGGAAGCGTCACCAAAAGGTGTAGCCGCATTCCTCTCTCAATACTCTGCTGACCTAAAATAAATCTCTTAACCCCGCGCTCAACACGGGTGGTTGGAAATAATAAAGCGAAAACGCAACGCCAATCAGTTAAGAAGTAAAGTCCTCAAAGCCCAAAGCATTGCTGCGGGCTTTTTTTATCTCGCTTATTTTGCATCCTGCTGATGCGTATCTATCCCAACTCTCCACTCACCTAGCCACCAGCAACATGGGGATTAAATAGGTAATTGCAGCGCTAAACTTTACCCCTATTCTGACTCATCACCCGCCATTTCTACTGTTATCATAACGACTTACAACAGCTTGTACTTTTCCGTTACTCCCGTAGGAGCTCAGCCCATGAATTATCAACTTGAAGTCTGCATCGATAACCTTGAATCACTGCATCATGCACAAGCCGGCGGGGCAACCCGGATTGAACTTTGCTCATCGCTGGCATTAGGCGGTTTAACCCCAAGTGCAGGGTTAATGCAGCGTGTAGGACAACTCGCAGCCGTACCGGTTTATGCCATGATCCGCCCCAGAGCCGGTGATTTTTTCTATCACGATGAAGAGTTGGCCATTATGGCGGAAGATATTCACGCAGCACATCGCGCCCAATTACAGGGCGTGGTGCTCGGCCTACTGACTCAAGATGGCAATATTGATGTCAAACGTTGCACACCATTGGTCGAACTGGCTCAATCACTGGGGTTGGGGGTCACTTTTCACCGTGCCTTTGATCACTGCGCCAACCCTGAATGCGCTTTAGAACAGATTATTGCACTTGGTTGTGAGCGAATTTTAAGCTCAGGTTTGGCCAGCAGCGCCGAACGGGGTATCGAGCGCTTAGCACAATTGGTCCAGCAAAGCGCCGGACGGATTTCCATCATGGCAGGGGCTGGCGTCAATCCAGATAATGTGGCGCAGATTGCGTTGGCCACCGGTGTGCATGAGTTGCACCTATCAGCGAAAAGCACACGTCCAAGCCAAATGCAGTTTGTACGCGCAGAAAGCAAAATGGGCGCCGCCGAGTGTGATGACTTTATCATCCCGATCACCAGCCGCGAGATCTTGCAAAAAACCGTACAAGCTCTGCGCGCGATCAAGCCTCACGGAATTTAGTGCCACTCGCTGCTATGCTTAAGCGATTAAAGGACTTACGCGATTAGAGGAGAAGATGCGATGACCAAATTGGATAAAAGCAGCTACGAGCGTGAATTAGAACTACTGCAAATTGAGCTGGTTAAATTACAAGAGTGGGTCAAACAACAAAAACTTAAGCTGGTGGTGATTTTTGAAGGTCGCGATGCGGCAGGCAAAGGTGGGGTGATCAAAACCATTACCGAAAAGCTCAATCCACGGGTGTGCCGGATTGCTGCGCTACCCGCGCCGACCGAAAAAGAGAAGACTCAATGGTACTTTCAGCGCTATGTGGCTCACCTTCCAGCAGGGGGCGAAATCGTGCTGTTTGACCGTAGTTGGTATAACCGCGCAGGGGTCGAAAGAGTGATGGGCTTTTGCAGCGAGGAAGAGTATCAAGAGTTTCTGCGCTCCTGCCCTGAATTTGAACGCATGTTGCAGCGCTCTGGAATTATCCTGCTCAAATACTGGTTTTCGGTCTCCGATGAGGAGCAAGAAAAGCGCTTTATTGAACGGATCAACACCCCAGTGAAACGCTGGAAATTCAGCCCGATGGATCTGGAGTCACGTACCCGCTGGGCGGCTTATTCACGAGCCAAAGATGAGATGTTTGCTTATACCGATAGTAAACATTGCCCTTGGTGGGTCGTTCCTTCTGATGACAAAAAACGCGCCCGACTCAATTGTATTAGCCATTTACTAAGCAGCATTGAGTATCAAGAGATTGAACATCCGCCGATCATACTGCCTGAAATTAATAAACAGGGTTACGTGCGACCACCGATCGAAGATCAAACCTTTGTACCACAGCGCTATTGAGCAATAGGATCGCGGCATCGCGATCCCATCATGTGGTTACAAATTCGGTTTTTTGAGGACCTCATTGATGCCTTGATCGCCTAAATGGCGCACATCTTTGCCTTTGACAAAGTAAATGATGTACTCGCAGATGTTTTGACAGCGATCACCGACTCGCTCAATCGCACTCGCCGACCAGATGACCTGTAAGATATGCGGAATATTTTTCGGATCTTCCATCATATAGGTCATCAGTTGGCGCACCACCGCTTCATACTCTTTATCGAGCCGGTCATCCTGCTGGTAAATTTCTGCCGCGGCTTGCACATCCATGCGGGCAAACGCGTCCAAGACTTGATGCAGCATAGCTATCGCTTGACGACATAAAGGTTCGAGGGACACCTGAAATTGCTGCTGTTTGGCTGGCGGACGCTCTAGTGCGATATAAGCCATTTTAGTTGCCGAATCACCAATCCGTTCTAAATCAGTAATGGTTTTGATGATCGCCATGATCAAACGTAAATCTTTAGCGGTCGGTTGCCGCTTGGCGATGATGCGGGTACAGGCTTCGTCAATCGAGACTTCCATCGCATTCACTTTGTGATCATCGTTAATCACTCGGCGCGCCAGTTTTTCATCATCTTCATGCAAGGCCTGCATCGCTAACGTCAGTTGCTGCTCGACTAAGCCGCCCATAGTCAACACTTGACTACGAATAGACTCCAATTCCACATTGAACTGCCCTGAAATATGTCGACCTAACTGCATAGTACATCCTTACTAAAACTGACTGAACAAAGGCTTAACCGTATCGTCCGGTAATGTAGTCTTCCGTGCGCTTTTTCAATGGTGAGGTGAAAATAGTGTCGGTATCTGCGTACTCGATCAACTTTCCCATATGGATAAAAGCGGTGTGATCGCTCACGCGCGCCGCCTGTTGCATGTTATGGGTCACGATCACCACGGTATATTTGTTTTTCAGCTCGTGGATCAACTCTTCAATGGTTAAAGTGGAAATCGGATCGAGTGCTGAGGTTGGCTCATCAAGCAGCAACACTTCAGGCTCAATCGCAATCGAGCGCGCAATCACCAAGCGCTGCTGCTGACCACCTGATAAACCAAAGGCATTTTCATGCAAACGGTGTTTCACCTCATCCCACAGCGCGGCAGCACGCAACGAGCGCTCGGCGGCATCATCTAATGTGCGGCTATTTTTGATCCCTTGTAGGCGCAACCCATACACCACATTTTCATAAATCGATTTGGGGAAAGGATTCGGACGCTGAAAAACCATGCCAACACGGCGACGCAAGGTGGGCACATCGACATCAGGATGATAAATATTTTTGCCATGCAGTTTGACTTCGCCTTCAACACGAGTACCTTCCACCAGATCATTCATCCGATTAATGCAGCGTAATAGTGTCGATTTACCACAACCAGAAGGGCCGATAAAAGCGGTCACCTGACCTTTCGGAATGCGCATTGAAATATCACTCAAGGCGCAACTCTGCTGGTAATACAGGCTTAAATGCTCAATCGAAATGGCCGTCTGTTGTTCGGTTAAATTATTGACATCTAAAGGCGCTACATAGTAGCCCAGGGTGGGATTTGCAGAATACATAACTAGTCTTGCCCCAACGTTCGGTATTTTTCGCGTAAATTATTACGAATGCTGATAGCGGTTAAATTTAGCGTAACAATCACCGTGACCAATAAAAAAGAAGTGGCGTAAACCAGTGGGCGCGCCGCCTCAATATTGTTGGTTTGAAAACCAATATCATAGATGTGAAAGCCTAAATGCATAAACTTACGTTCCAAATGCACAAACGGAAACTCACCATCCACCGGTAAGCTTGAAGCCAGCTTAACCGCCCCCACCAACATCAGCGGTGCCACCTCACCAGCAGCACGCGCAATCGCCAAAATCAGTCCTGTAATGATAGCAGGGCTAGCAATCGGTAACACAATTCGCCACAAAGTTTCAAACTGGGTCGCCCCTAATGCCAATGAGCCGTGACGCAGTGAATTAGGGATGCGTGATAAGCCCTCTTCGGTGGCAACAATCACCACTGGCAGAGTTAATACCGCCAGCGTCAACGCTGACCACAATAACCCAGGTGTACCAAAAGTGGGGGTAGGTAAACGCTCGGCATAAAATAGGCTATCTACCGAAGATCCAAGCGTATAGACAAAAAAACCTAACCCAAATACCCCATACACTATCGAGGGAACCCCAGCGAGATTAATCACCGCCACGCGGATCAGGCGAGTGAATGCGCCCTCTTTGGCGTATTCGTGCAAATAAATCGCGGCAATCACGCCAAGTGGCATCACAATGATCGACATGATCAACACCAACAATACCGTACCAAAAATTGCCGGAAACACGCCACCTTCTGAGTTTGACTCTCGCGGCGATTCCGACAAAAAGCGCCACGCTTGCTTGCCCCATTGGGTCAGTTTTTGATCTAGCGTCATCTGATTGGGATACCAGAAATCCAAAATCTCACTTAACGGCACAGCAACCACCTGACCGCGCATATCCGCAACCTGCAAAATTTGCTGATCAAGGGGCGCGCGCAGAGCATCGAGCTGCTGCTGCACTATAGCCAGTTGTGTTTCTAAATCATTTTTACGTGACAAATAGTGTTGTTGATAAGCGTCGGTCAGTCGGTTATCCAACTGCTTACGCCGTCTTTCCAAACGCAGTTTTTCTAGATCTCCGCTGATCACACGCACTTGCTGATCCACCATCTGCTCAACTTGCAGCCGGATCGCTTGAGCTTGTTGCAATGCTTTTCGCAACGCAGTGCTGAGCGGCTCAGTGGGCAATGACGAATCACTGAGCGATGCGCTCACCGGTTCAAAATGGAGCGGTTTGCCAAACAGTTGCCCACCGCGGCTACGCTCAATCACCGCCCAACCTTGCGGTGCACCTTTGAGCTCAATTTGAAAATCGAGTAACGCAATAAAATCTGAACCATACAGATCTCGATTGGCGACTTTGATATTAAGCCGCGTCGCCAAACCGGCCGCCTCTACCGCAGCCGGAAGCGGAATATTCATCTGTTTTAAATGGCTCACCGCAACACTTTCCTGTGCGTAGATCTGCCCAATCACCGTGTGACCATCGCTGGTTTGCCACTCGAATAACGGTGCTGGCCAAAAATAGGTAAGGCCACGCCAGCCGATGACCAGCAGCAAACCAAGCACCGCAATCAAGCTGACACTTACTGCTCCTCCGGTCAGCCAGATCCAAGGAGCACCGGATTTAAACCACTTCAACATATTGCTCCATCATAAAGATCGGTATTTTTCACGCAGCCGCTGACGCACCCACTCTGCTACCGAGTTAACCGCAAAGGTAAAGGTCAGCAGCAGCAGCGCGGCTAAAAACAGGATCCGGAAATGCGCACTTTGCACTTCCGACTCCGGTAATTCGACAGCGATGGTCGCCGATAGGGTGCGCATCCCCTCAAAAATATTCCAATCCAGCAGCGGCGTGTTGCCGGTCGCCATCAACACAATCATGGTTTCCCCTACCGCACGGCCAAGCCCCATCATAATCGCGGAAAAAATCCCGGGACTTGCAGTCAGCAACACCACGTACAGCAAGGTTTGCCATGGCGTCGCCCCTAAAGCTAACGAGCCATCAGACAGATGTTTAGGCACGGAGAAAATCGCATCTTCGGCAATGGTGAAAATAGTTGGGATCACCGCAAATCCCATAGCAAAGCCGACCACTAACGCGTTGCGCTGATCATAACCAATACCATGCTGAGCCAGATAGACTCGTAAATCGCCAGCAAACAGCGCGCTTTCTAGCTCGCCACTATACGCCAAAATAAGCAAGGCCAGCCCAATCAGCAGTGGTACCAAAATTAACGCATGCCAACCATTTGGGATCCGACGCAGCCAAGTTTTCGGTAAACGAGACCAAATAAAACCGATCACCATCGTCGAAACCGGCAGCAGCACCATCAATGCCAGTACGGCGGGTAAATGGCTTTCGACAAACGGCGCAAACCAGAGTCCAGCCAAAAAGCCGATGATCACCGTCGGCAATGCTTCCATCAATTCAATGCTCGGCTTCACCACTCGTCGCATCGCTGGCGTCATAAAATAGGCGGTATAAATCGCGCCTAATACCGCAATCGGCACTGCAAACAGCATGGCAAACGCCGCGGCTTTGATGGTCCCGAAAGCTATCGGCACTAAGCTGAATTTTGCTTCAAAGTCATCACTGGCCGAGGTCGATTGCCACACAAACTCCGGCTCTGGATACCCTTCGTACCACACTTTTTGCCACAAAGCCGAAAAGGAGATTTCGGGATTGCGATTTTCAACTCGCGCTAATCGGATCTCGCCTTGATCATAACTGGCTAAATAAGATTGATTGTTTGACATCGCCACTAACTGTGGCGCTTGTTGATAAGCTCGCTCAAACAGCACCAATTTTTCGCTGGTGGTGTTATGGCTTTGCAAAGTGCCATTGCGATAGAAACTATAAAAACCTTTACTGTGCGTATCAGGCAGCAAAAATCGCACTTCAGAAGCGAGTTTAAAATGCCGAATTGAGCTCAATTGGCGCTCACCCTCACGCAGCACATCAAACCACTGTGACACCAAGCCATCATGATGTACTGCTAATAACGAAAATGCCCCTGACAACAGGTAAAGCTGCGCCACTTGGTGGTGGTTATCACCGGCACTCATATCCAATACTTGGCGGATCTGATACGTATGCGCTTCGAGCTGGATCACCACCAACTCAGAGCCAGTACGCAAATACAGCGTTTTTCCATCAGGGGTCAGCAATAGTTGGCTCAACGCCTCAAACGGCACACTAAGGCTGAAGCGACTTTGCTCTTGTCCTGTTTGCCGATCGAGATGCACTATCTGGATGCGCTGCGCTTGATCATAAGTGACAAAAATCAGTTGCAGCTCAGTGAGCGCAAACGCCAATTGCTGCAATCGCTGCTCACTGATGCGCCACTCGGCAGGCAAAGCGAGACGCTCAACACTGGGGGTAAATTGACGCCCCTGCGCAGTCATCGAATGGGCCAGTTGCGGATGAAATACCGCCACTTGGTTCTGTTCACTGACGGCGGCAAACCAGCCTTGCGCAGCCGGTGTTTGCGCCCAGAGCGCAGGTTTAAAACCTAAGGCTTGTCTGAAAATGGGTTGCGGCGTTGACCGCGTTAATGGCCAAAATTCGGCGACACCTTGCGCGGATAATAGCCAAGCATTCTCACCATAATCATCAATGCTCATCGCTAACGGTGCCGGAGTTGAAATCGATTGGGTTGCGACATCAGCATGCCATTTAGCATCGCCAAACAGCGGTAATACCACTAACGCCAAATAGATAAAGATCAGCACCAGAGCGCCCAACACACTCACCCCACCACAGGTCACTGCAAAACGTACCACACGGTCTTTGACTAACCGTGCGCGATCACGTTCTTTCAATGAAAATGACTGTCTGACCATGCTTGGGATTACCTACAGGTTGGAGGAGTGTCATAATATTTCTATTCAGTGACAATTATATTACAAGCGACAATAAATTACTGAAATCAAAACAACTCTATGATACAGAAGGCAGCGCAATAAAACTGTCACAAAAATGACCTAATTTGCATGGCTTCTGATGATTACGTAACGTCACAATGGCAAAGGTAAAGTATGAGTGCGGATAAGCTGTACATCGACAAGGAACTGAGTTGGCTCTCATTTAATGAGCGCGTATTACAAGAAGCCGCGGATAAAACCGTGCCACTGATTGAGCGTATCCGTTTTCTCGGAATATTTTCCAACAACCTCGATGAGTTTTACAAAGTGCGCTTTGCCGATGTGAAACGGCAAATTTTGATCAACCGCGAACGAGGCGGTAACGACACTTCTAAGCACCTGCTCTCGCGCATGCAAAGTAAAGCGCTCAAACTCAACCAAGACTTCGATAATCTCTACAATGAACTGATTTTAGAAATGGCCAGACGGCGCATTTTCTTAGTCAATGAAACTCAACTCGATGACATCCAGCTCAAATGGGTCAAGAAGTATTTCCATAAAGAAGTGCTACCGCATGTGACCCCGATCATGCTGCGAGATGACATCGATGTAATGCAGTTTTTGAAAGACGAATACGCTTACATTGCCGTTGAAATGCGCAGTGGTGCGGAGTTTAAGTACGCGCTGATTGAGATCCCAACCGATCAACTGCCGCGTTTCGTGATGCTACCAGAGCAAAAAGGCAAACGCCGTAAAACCATTATTCTGCTCGATAATATTATCCGCCTTTGTCTCGATGAAATTTTTCGTGGTTTTTACCACTATGACTCGCTCAACGGCTACGCGATGAAAATGACTCGCGATGCCGAATATGATTTACGCCACGAAGTGGAATACAGCTTACTCGAACAGATGTCGGAAGGGTTGAGTCAACGTTTAACCGCGCTGCCGGTACGCTTTGTGTATGAGCGTGAAATGCCAGAAGCGATGCTGAAAATTTTATGCCAGAAACTCAAAATTTCGCACTACGATAGTTTGACCCCAGGGGGGCGCTACCACAATTTTAAAGATTTTATTTCCTTTCCGAACGTCGGGCGTGACTACTTAGAAAATAAACCGTTACCGCCAATGACCTGTGCCGATTTTGAAGGGCATGCCAACGCCTTTGATGCGATCCGCGCGCAAGATATTTTATTGCACTACCCTTATCACAGCTTTGAACACATTACCGAGCTGGTACGCCAAGCCTCTTTTGATCCCAAAGTCGTCAGCATCAAAATCAATATTTACCGGGTCGCAAAAGATTCACGCTTGATGAACTCACTGGTCGATGCAGTGCACAATGGCAAACGGGTGATTGTGGTGGTCGAATTGCAGGCGCGCTTTGATGAAGAGGCCAATATTGAGTGGTCACGCATTCTAACCGATGCCGGTGTGCATGTTATTTTTGGTGTGCCGGGCATGAAAATTCACGCCAAATTGCTATTAATTACCCGCAAAGAGGGCGATGATTTCGTTCGTTATGCGCATATTGGCACAGGCAACTTCCACGAACGTACCGCACGGATTTACACTGACTTTGCGCTGCTGACCGCCAACCAAGAATTGGCTTCCGAAGTCCGCGCTGTATTTGCCTATATTGAAAATCCCTTCCGGCCGGTCAAGTTTAACCATCTGATTGTTTCACCACGTAATTCTCGCATCCAACTCTACCGCCTGTTAGATGGTGAAATTGCCAATGCCAAGGCAGGCAAACCTGCAGCGATCACCCTCAAAGTCAACAATTTAGTCGATAAGGGATTGATCAATAAATTGTATGGTGCGAGTGCTGCCGGGGTAAAAATCCGCATGATCATTCGCGGCATGTGCTCGTTAGTCCCCGGTGTCGCAGGAGTGAGTGACAATATTGAGATCATCAGTATCATTGACCGCTTCCTTGAGCACCCGCGTGTGCTGGTGGTGCATAATGATGGCAATCCACAGGTGTTGATTTCCTCCGCAGACTGGATGGAACGCAATATCGATCATCGGATTGAAGTTATGACGCCAATCCGTGACGAGCGTATCAAACAGCGTATCATCGATATTCTTAATATTCAGTTCATCGATACGGTCAAAGCGCGTCGTATCGACAAGGAAATGAGCAATCAGTACGTAGAACGCGGCAATCGCAGAAAAGTACGTTCCCAAATTGCCATTTACGACTATCTTAAAAATGTCGAAAAACAAACTCGCAAAGCACAGGGGCAACAGGAAACCAATGACAACAGTCAGTAATGCCAGAGAAATCGCCGCGATTGATCTCGGCTCCAACAGTTTTCACATGGTGGTCGCCAAAGTGGTCGATCAAGATCTCCAGTTGATCAGTCGTCACAAACAACGTGTACGGCTGGCTGCCGGATTAGATGCAGAGAAAAATCTCGATCCAGAGGCGATGCAACGCGGCTTAGAGTGCTTAACCATGTTCGCCGAACGCTTACAAGGGTTTGACCCACATAACGTTCGCATCGCGGCCACCCACACGCTGCGCCAAGCCAGTAATGCTAACGTGTTTATTCAGCGCGCACTTGAAGTGTTGCCCTTTCCGATTGAGATCATCCCCGGCGCAGAAGAAGCTCGTTTGATTTATCTTGGGGTCGCCCACACTCAGCCACAAGCCGACTCGATGCTGGTGGTGGATATTGGTGGCGGTAGCACAGAAATGATCATCGGTACAGGCTTTGAGGCCGAGCTGGTCAACAGTAAACAGATGGGATGCGTCAATTTTACTGAGGCTTACTTTGCCAACGGTAAACTATCACGCAAAAACTTTTCCCAAGCGATTGTCGCCAGTGAACAGAAGTTAGAAGCGATTGCCGCTCAATATCGTAAAAAAGGCTGGCAAGTTGCGTTTGGATCTTCCGGTACCATTAAAGCGATTCGCGAAGTCTTGCTCGGACAGGGGTATGATGATGGCCTGATCACCTTTGAGCGACTCAGTAAGCTGATCGACAAACTGTGTGAATCCGATGACATCGAACAGTTACAACTGCCCGGTTTAACCGATGATCGCAAGCCAGTATTTGCTGCCGGTGTCGCTATCTTATCCGCTGTGTTCCAAGGTTTAAAAATCAAAGAGATGCACTTCTCTGATGGCGCCTTACGCGAAGGGCTACTGTATGAGATGGAAGATCGCTTCAAGTATTCCGATATTCGTTTGCGCACCACCGAAAACCTCGCCGCCAAGCATCTAGTCGATTTAGAGCATGCGGCAAAAGTCAAAGGCCACGCGCGTGAGTTTCTGGCACAAGTTTCAGCAGAGCTTGGCTTAGCGCAAGACAGTGAGCTACGTGATTTGCTCGAATGGAGTGCACTACTGCATGAAGTGGGACTGAGTATTAACTTACAAGGTTTTCATCGCCATTCAGCCTACATTTTACGCCATAACAACATGGCCGGCTTTAACAGCGAGCAGCAATTGGTGCTGTCCAATTTGGCTCGTTTTCAACGTAAATCACTCAAACTGAGTGAATTGGACGATTTTAGCCTATTTAAGAAAAAACATGTGATTGGCCTGATCCGCGTTTTACGCTTAGCGATTTTAGTCAATGGTCAGCGTAACGATGATCCACTGCCACCACTGACCTTATCGGCTAAAGAAGATGAATGGCAACTACACTCGACCCAGCCTGACTGGCTAGAAAACAACAAGCTACTGCACGCGGATTTGCTCTCTGAACAAGAGTACTGGCGTGAAGCGGGTTGGCAACTGCTGTTTTAATTTGCACCATTTATAAAACCACAACGCCCAACTCAGCTTGGGCGTTGTGATATGTGAGATTAGAGAGGTTGCTTTGGGCTGCAGTTCGGTAAAAGGCAAGTTCATCAGCGTTTAAGATCACG
The DNA here is from genome assembly GCF_029635775.1 of Vibrio misgurnus. Classification (NCBI taxonomy): domain Bacteria; kingdom Pseudomonadati; phylum Pseudomonadota; class Gammaproteobacteria; order Vibrionales; family Vibrionaceae; genus Vibrio; species Vibrio misgurnus. The sequence continues at coordinate 1,921,584 of NZ_CP113241.1, forward strand.
ATTAGCGGTTTGAGCTGACAATCCCTACTTTGGCTAACTCTTCTGCGGCGACTTGGGCGGTAATGGGTAAATAGCCATCTTTCGCGACTAACGCTTGTCCCTGCTGGGAAAAAATAAAACGAATAAATTCACGCTCAATCGGTGACAATTCTCGATTAGGATTTTTGTTCACATACACATACAAATAACGTGAGAGCGGATAAGCCCCTGACAAAATATTGGCCTGAGTCGGCTCAATATACTGCTCACCTTCACGGGCTATCGGTAACAGCTTAGCGCCAGAAACGCGATAGCCAATCCCAGAATAACCAAGGGTATTAATGGATGAGGCGACCGATTGCACCACCGAGGCCGAACCCGGCTGCTCATTGACCCGAGTTTGAAAATCGCCCTGACATAAGGCGTGCTGCTTAAAGTAGCCATAGGTTCCTGAAACCGAATTACGCCCAAACAGCTGAATATTGCGCTTGGCCCAGTCATAAGGCAAACCTAACTGCGCCCACGTGGTGATCGGGTAATTAGCCCCACAGCGCAAGGTTGAGGAAAAGATCGCATCTAACTGCTGAAAATTGAGACCTTGGATCGGGTTATCACGCTGCACAAAAATCCCGACCGCATCAATCGCCACCCGTAAAGCAGTCGGCTTATAACCATGCATCGCCTCAAAAGAGGCGATTTCACTACTGCGCATAGGGCGACTCATCGGGCCAAACTGAGCGGTACTTTCGGATAATGCCGGAGCGGCAGTGGCCGAACCAGAGGCCTGCACTTGTGCATTGACCGCCGGATAATAGGCTTGAAATTCTTCGACCCACAGCGTGGTCATCCCCGCCAGCGTGTCAGAGCCCACCGATAACAAGCTACCCGAGATACCACTGACTTTGTTATAGCTGGCTAAGTCGTGATCGGCCCCGTTTACAGCAGACGCCAGCAAGGTCAGTGAGCTTAATAACCCAATCCGACTTAGCATCGAGATCATGGTTTGGCCACTAAACGCTTAGGGAGTACAAAAGAGAACTGGCTACCCACCCCAACTTGGCTATGGATCTCTAAATGAGAGTCGTGGTGTGCCAAAGCGTGTTTGACAATTGCCAAACCTAAACCACTGCCCCCCGTATCGCGGGAACGCGCTTTATCAACTCGATAAAAACGCTCAGTGAGTCGGTGCAAATGTTGAGGTTCAATCCCCTCGCCTTTATCTTCCACTTCTAAGCAAGCGCCTTGACTAGAGCGATACCAGCGTACATCGATCTGCGCACCGGGCGGAGTATATTTCACCGCGTTATACACCAAATTAGAGATGGCACTGCGCAGTTGATCTTCATCCGCCAGCACTTTGAGGCTTTTATCCACCTCAAAATGCAGCTTATGTTGCGCATCGCCACTCAAGCTCGCAGCTTCTTTCTCTAAGACATCCAGCATGGCTGGGACATCCACCACTTGATCGAGTTCGACAATCGGCGAAGCTTCAATTTTTGATAGTGTCAGCAACTGGTTAACTAGGCTATTCATTCGATTCAGTTGCTCGGTCATCACCCCATGTGCTTTCCCCCACATTGGGCCCGCTAACACATCCGGATCTTCGGTCATCTCCAAATAGCCTTGCAGCACCGTCATTGGAGTGCGCAGCTCATGGGAAACGTTAGCAAAGAAATTACGTCGCATCCCTTCTAGCTGCTTAAGCTGAGTGACATCACGTACCACCATTAGGTGCTCACCTTCGGTATAAGGCACAATCCGCAGTTCTAACATCCGCTCACTATTGAGTGGTGAGCGCATTTCCAGTGGGTCGGTGAAATCGTTTTTTTTGAGATATTTGATAAAGTCGGGGGTGCGCAGCAAATTAGAAATCGGCTGCCCAGCATCATCCGGCCAGCGAAACCCCAGTAAATGCTGCGCTAGACGGTTACACCATACAATATTGCCTTCACTACGAAACACCACCACCGCATCGGGTAGCGATTCACCACCATTACGAAAGCGACGGATCAAATTGGTCAGCTCTTTGCGTTTTTTACGATGGCGCAGCTGTAAACGATAAATACCATTAAACAGCGACTCCCAGTTACCACTGCCGGAGGGAGGCGTCAGGCGCTTTTCATCCCACAGCCAAGCTGAGAGGCGAATTTGATGGTTCAAATGCCAAGCCAGCTGCAACGCTGTCGCAACCAGCAGCAACCACGGCATTTGTCCAAAAATCCATCCCACCACAATCCATGGCAAGTAAAAAAAAGCCAGCTCCCAAGCCAGCTTTTTCCAGGTTAGACGTTCAACCATACGAATCTGTATACCACCTCTTCGGCTTTAATCGCGAAAAAACGACACTTACCGTTAAACAACTGGCTTTGCTTGCACAACTAAGGCCTAGTTGAAAACTAGGCTTTGGTTTAAAACTAGGCTTTAGTTGAAAAACGGTATCCTGCACCACGCACCGTTTGGATCAACTTATCATGCCCAGCCTCTTCCAACGCTTTACGCAGGCGACGAATATGTACATCCACCGTGCGATCTTCGACATAAACGTTGGTCCCCCAAACGTTATTGAGCAGTTGTTCGCGGCTGTACACTCGCTCTTGATGAGTCATAAAGAAATGCAGCATTTTAAATTCAGTCGGACCCATGTCCAACGCCTGATCATTTGCGGTCACACGGTGTGACACGGGATCAAGTTTTAAACCTTGTACATCGATCACATCTTCTAGTGCGGTTGGAGTGACACGGCGGATCACCGCTTTTAAACGCGCGACCAGCTCTTTAGGTGAAAAAGGTTTAGTGATGTAATCATCCGCACCGACTTCTAAGCCGCGTACTTTATCTTCTTCTTCACCACGCGCGGTGAGCATGACAACCGGAATGTTGCGCGTCATCTCTTCGCGCTTCATGTGCTTAATGAGGTTGATACCGCTGCCGCCAGGCAACATCCAATCGAGCAGGACCAGATCAGGAAAAGGCTCAGCCAGTTTACTCAGCGCCGAATCATAATCTTCGGCCTCAACCGCCTGATAACCTTTTTGTTCAAGCACGAAACACAACATTTCACGGATTGGTGCTTCGTCTTCAACAACCAGAATCCTTCTAGACATAATTGATTAACCCTTGTTTTTCAGCAACGCTGTGCATTATGGGAAATATTTATGACACTTTTGTGACCTTTGCAAACAAATTTTCATATAAGATTCAGCCGCCATTCATATTGCCAAGCTAGGAAAACCAGCCACAACCAGTGAGCAGCAAAGGGTGATTTTTTGAATTAGGGTTAGGACTTTATTAGCGGATTCCCCTATCATGTGGCGCTTGCTAATCGAGGGAAAACACGAATGTGGTTTAAAAACTGTATGCTGTATCGCGTCAATCGCGAGGTTAACTTCAATGCCGATCAACTGGAAAAACAGTTGGCTGAATTTCGTTTTACGCCATGCGGCAGTCAGGATAAACAGAAGTTTGGCTGGGTTGCTGCGCTAGGTAAACACGGCGATATGATGACCCATGTTAGTGACAACCGCATTTTGATCTGCGCGAAGCGTGAAGAAAAAATGTTACCCGCATCAGTGATCAAAGAGTCACTCAATGCCAAAGTCGAAGCACTGGAAATCCAAGAAGGCCGCCCACTCAAGAAAAAAGAGCAAGAGGCGCTCAAAGAAGAGATTGTGATCGATTTACTGCCGCGCGCATTTAGCAAAAGCCAACTGACTTTTGTGCTGATCATGCCAAGTGAAGGCTTCATTTTAGTTGATGCGGGCAGCTATAAAAAAGCGGAAGAAGTTTTGGCACTGCTGCGCAAAACCATGGGTAGCTTGCCAGTAGTACCAGCCATTCCTGAGATTGCCGTGGAAACAACGCTGACCCAATGGGTCAAGGATGGTCATCTCCCCCAAGGTTTTAGCCTCATGGAAGAAGCGGAACTGAAATCACTGTTGGATGATGGCGCCACCATTCGCTGTAAAAAACAAGAACTGAGTAGTGATGAAATCCTCAGTCATATACAAGCCAATAAAGTGGTCACCAAACTGGCGATCAACTGGCAAGATCGGATCCGCTTTATGTTGGCGGAAGATTGCAGCATCAAGCGATTGGCTTACAGCGATGAGCTGAAAGAGCAAAATGATGATATTGCCCGCGAAGATCGCGCCGCGCGTCTAGATGCCGATTTCTCACTGCTGTGTGGAGAAATGGCGGTATTTTTACCGGATCTGTTCAACGCATTAGGCGGCCTGCCCCATCCTGAAGCCTAAGCGCCACTTGCCGATTATTTCACCACCTCAGTCACTCTGAGGTGGTGAGAGTTTCACTAGGCAGCGTAGGGTTTTTGACGTAAAATTTGCGCCCTTTCCAATACCATCAGGTGGTATTGGCCTGACTTGAGATCAGATGAGACGCAAACCATGAGCACAACAACTCCCTTTGTACCAGAACTGCTTTCCCCTGCCGGCAGCCTAAAAAACATGCGTTACGCTTTTGCCTACGGAGCGGATGCGGTGTACGCCGGGCAACCACGTTACAGCCTGCGCGTGCGTAACAACGAGTTCAATCACGAAAACCTGCAAATCGGGATTAATGAAGCCCATGCACTGGGTAAAAAATTCTATGTGGTGTGCAATATTCAACCGCACAACTCTAAGCTAAAAACATTTATCCGTGACCTTAAACCGGTGATTGATATGGGACCTGATGCGCTGATCATGTCCGATCCTGGTCTCATCATGATGGTGCGCGAAGAGTTTCCACAGATGCCGATCCACCTTTCGGTACAAGCTAATGCGGTGAACTGGGCAACCGTAAAATTTTGGGCCTCGCAAGGGGTAGAGCGCGTGATTGTCTCGCGGGAACTCTCTTTGGAAGAGATCGAAGAGATCCGTGAGCAATGCCCAAAGACTGAAATTGAAGTGTTTGTGCATGGCGCATTGTGCATGGCTTATTCTGGTCGTTGTTTGCTCTCTGGCTACATTAATAAACGCGATCCAAACCAAGGGACTTGCACCAACGCGTGCCGCTGGGAATATAAAGTCGAAGCCGCCAAAGAAAACGAAGCAGGCCAAATCGTTGAACAGTTTGATCCACAGGCGGCGCAAGCCATCGAAGTCCAAGATCAACGACCCGATACCACCATTGGTGCAGGCAAACCGATTGATGATGTGGTGCTGCTTTCTGAGAGCCATCGTCCTGATGAAAAAATGGCCGCTTTTGAAGATGAGCACGGCACTTACATTATGAATTCGAAAGATCTACGCGCGATTCAGCACGTCGAGCGCCTGACTCAAATGGGTGTGCACTCATTGAAAATCGAAGGTCGGACCAAATCTTTCTACTACTGTGCACGTACTGCGCAGGTATACCGCAAAGCAATTGATGATGCTGTAGCGGGTAAACCTTTTGATGAGAGCCTAATGACCACGCTAGAAAGCTTGGCCCATCGCGGTTATACCGAAGGTTTCCTGCGTCGCCACACTCATGATGCTTATCAAAACTACGATTACGGCTATTCCGTTTCTGACACTCAGCAGTTTGTCGGTGAATTCACTGGTAAACGCCGTGGTGCGCTGGCTGAAGTGGAAGTGAAAAACAAATTTGTACTTGGTGATAGCCTTGAGCTGATGACGCCCAAAGGTAATATTATCTTCACGTTACAAGCGATGGAAAACCGTAAAGGTGAAGCAACCGATGATGCCAAAGGTAATGGTCACTTTGTTTACATTCCGGTGCCAGAAGAGCTGGATCTCAGCTACACACTGCTGATGCGTAACTTGGTTTCAGGGCAAGATACCCGTAACCCAACAGGCAAATAATTATGGCGCTACTGATCACCGCCAAATGCACCAACTGTGATATGTGTGAGCCAGAGTGTCCAAACAGTGCAATTGCGATGGGCGATAAAATCTATGAAATCGACCCTGATTTATGCACAGAATGTAAAGGACACTATGACAAACCGACCTGCCAGTCAGTTTGTCCAATCAATAACTGCATTATCACCGATCCTGCTCATCGCGAAACTGATGAGCAATTACTTGAAAAGTTCGTGATCATTCAAGGACTCGCATAAACCCACCATCCCAGCCAAGAGCTGGGATGGTTACCTTATTTCAGCGCTAACCCTTTCCCCTGCAAATAACTGAGCATAAATGGACGCGACTCTTGTGAGAGCTTCGCGGTGATTTGCTCAGACCATCCTTGTTGTTTAGGATTACCAGAACGCTTTTGGTAATACTCGACCATAACGCGATCATATTCCGCGACATGATCTTGATTCAAAGGTTGATAGTGGTTTTCATGCACGATCACTTGCGCCGCCAAGCGCGGTTTCAATTCTGGATCTTGGGCCGGATGGCCTAAACACATTCCAAACAATACCGCACTGTAAGGTGGCAACTTAAGCAAAGCATCCACTTGATTGGGTGAATTACGTAAACCACCAATATAGACACCACCAAGCCCCATCGACTCTGCAGCTAACATACAATTTTGCGCCATAATCCCCGCATCAACCGCACCAATTAAAGTGAGCTCGATAAACTCGGGTTTTACCTTAGGATTGAGTGCATAGTGGCGTTGATAATCAATGCAAAACACCAAAAATTCAGCCGCACTAGCAACATAAGCTTGCTTGCCAGCCAACTCAGCTAATTGCTGACGCAGCGCGATATCCGTAACCCGGATCACCGAAATGGCTTGCAATAAACTGGAGGATGAAGCGGCAATCCCTGCAGCAATGATCGTTTCAAGTTGCAGCGCTGAAATCGGTTGTTGGGTAAAATCCCGAATAGAACGGTGACTCAGAATGGTATTAATCACGGGGTTCATATCATCTCCTCGACAGAATTGAGCATCAAGATAATACGCTGAGCCCGAACCATCACCAAACTCTTGTCGGTGATGATGGAGAAATATTATTGATGATCACCAGCGCTCACTTATATCAGTCCGCCAAAAACCAGCAATCGCGTCCTGACTCCTTGCAACGATACAGCGCCGCATCCGCTCGTTCAAATAAGGCATCATCCAACAGTGAATAACGAGCAGCCCCAGCACTGAGTGTGATCGGTAGACTATACTCACACCACTGCAGTTGCCTTACTTGTGTGAGCAGACGAGTCAAAGTATCACCAAGCACCTCACGTTCAAGGGAAATCAAGGCAACGAACTCATCTCCTCCAATCCGAAAAACAGCCGTGGTACCCAGAACATCGACCAGACACCGTGCAACTTGGCATAGAACCTGATCACCAAAACTATGTCCTTGACTGTCATTAATTTGCTTAAATTGGTCAATATCAAATAGGATCAGCCAAAATGGCTCACCACGTCGTTCTAATATCTGCTTACTCTGCTCAAAGGCACGTCGATTCAATATCCCAGTCAGAGGATCACGTAGTTGTGCATCTCGCCCTTTAAGAAAGCGAACCCTAACCTGATCGATTTCACTAAGGCTTTGTCCAACAAACCAAGTTTTATGTTTAGCAAACCGATTGACCACCTTTGAATTATCGACAATTTGATTGAGAGATTTAGCAACTAATTGTTGTTCATTGCGAAATACTCGCACTAATAAAGCAATGCTAGACAACCAGATTAAGATAATAATAAAAAGTGGCAAAACCATCTTAAATAGATCATCACGCAGTGCTTGGCGAAAAATATCAGCAGAAATAAATAGATTAAGATCCCAACTCACTTCATCTAGTTCACGCTTGATATAAGCACCATTTTTGAGCACCCCAAAACCAAGCCAATCACTCTTGTCCTCTTCCCTTGGGGAATCCGGTAACAGATCAAAATGGCTGCCCACTAAAATGCTATCGCTACCACGGTGAGTGAGATAAAGAGCCACTTGATTATTGCCGATCGTGCGTTGTAATGCCAAACGCAGTGGTTCAAACAACATATCGACCATCAATAGGCCAAGTAACTCACCAGTATCTGCATAGACATGCTGAATCAGAGTTAATACCGAATCGCCAGAGATATATTCTTTGTAGGGACCAAACCAAATCGGTAATGGTCCCTCCATTGTGATAGCTGCATACCAAGGTCGCTCTGATGGTCGGTAATTACTAGGAGGATCCCAGAGTGGATAAGTATCGATCCGATCAAATTGCTTATTATAAAAAAATAGAAAATGGTCAACCTGATTGATCTGATGCGCAATCGACCAAGTAGGATTAAATGCCGACTCACCACGAGAGATGGCTTGTTTATCGAGTGAGCTTTCAAGCACCATCAACTGACGCTCATTGCGCTGTACCATTTCATGAACAACAGCAGCCTCCACCGAAGAAGCCATATGTGCATAGCCGGCAATCGTTTTATCAATATCACGATAAAAATTGACGATCACTAATGCCACGGTGGCTATCAAAACTAATATCCCGAACAATAAAGATAAAGGGACCAGTACATAATCACGCGGGTTGGGATATCGCCCCATACTAGCTCCGATTCAAAAAATAGAATTAGATTCTATAAACAATAACATTTTGAATCCATCATAGTGCACAGCGGACATCAAACCATTAGCCAGAAATGTGTTGCAACCATCAAACGGTGTAAAAGTACAGTGATTACTCAAGGAAGAAATTAGATGTAGTTATCAGATGATATGCATAGAAAGATAAAAACTAGATATAGTCTACAAATATCAGATAGCAAAAAACCCAGTCCGAGGACTGGGTTTCATAATAAGTGGCGGAGCGGACGGGACTCGAACCCGCGACCCCCGGCGTGACAGGCCGGTATTCTAACCAACTGAACTACCGCTCCGCTGTCTGGTTAGCGCTTGGTGCTAAATTAAAAGCCTGGCGATGTTCTACTCTCACATGGGGAAACCCCACACTACCATCGACGCTGTTTCGTTTCACTTCTGAGTTCGGAATGGAGTCAGGTGGGTCCAAAACGCTATGGTCGCCAAGCAAAATTCTGTTTTTGATTTCACTTTTTCTTAAAAAGTGAAAACCAACAATTCTGGAAAGCTGTCTTCATTCTCACACACATTCTTATGCGCTTAGCTTATTGAGTCCATCAAAACCCCTTGGGTGTTGTATGGTTAAGCCTCACGGGCAATTAGTACAGGTTAGCTCAACGCCTCACAACGCTTACACACCCTGCCTATCAACGTTCTAGTCTCGAACAACCCTTTAGGACGGTTAAACCGTCAGGGAAGACTCATCTCAGGGCTCGCTTCCCGCTTAGATGCTTTCAGCGGTTATCAATTCCGAACTTAGCTACCGGGCAATGCGTCTGGCGACACAACCCGAACACCAGAGGTTCGTCCACTCCGGTCCTCTCGTACTAGGAGCAGCCCCCTTCAATCTTCCAACGCCCACGGCAGATAGGGACCGAACTGTCTCACGACGTTCTAAACCCAGCTCGCGTACCACTTTAAATGGCGAACAGCCATACCCTTGGGACCGACTTCAGCCCCAGGATGTGATGAGCCGACATCGAGGTGCCAAACACCGCCGTCGATATGAACTCTTGGGCGGTATCAGCCTGTTATCCCCGGAGTACCTTTTATCCGTTGAGCGATGGCCCTTCCATTCAGAACCACCGGATCACTATGACCTGCTTTCGCACCTGCTCGAACCGTCATTCTCGCAGTTAAGCGGGCTTATGCCATTGCACTAACCTCACGATGTCCAACCGTGATTAGCCCACCTTCGTGCTCCTCCGTTACTCTTTGGGAGGAGACCGCCCCAGTCAAACTACCCACCAGGCACTGTCCTCAACCCCGATTAGGGGCCTAAGTTAGAACATCAAACATACAAGGGTGGTATTTCAAGGACGGCTCCACGACAACTAGCGTCATCGATTCATAGCCTCCCACCTATCCTACACATGTAGGTTCAATGTTCAGTGCCAAGCTGTAGTAAAGGTTCACGGGGTCTTTCCGTCTAGCCGCGGGTACACTGCATCTTCACAGCGATTTCAATTTCACTGAGTCTCGGGTGGAGACAGCGTGGCCATCATTACGCCATTCGTGCAGGTCGGAACTTACCCGACAAGGAATTTCGCTACCTTAGGACCGTTATAGTTACGGCCGCCGTTTACCGGGGCTTCGATCAAGAGCTTCGCTTGCGCTAACCCCATCAATTAACCTTCCGGCACCGGGCAGGCGTCACACCGTATACGTCATCTTGCGATTTTGCACAGTGCTGTGTTTTTAATAAACAGTTGCAGCCACCTGGTATCTGCGACTCTCGTCAGCTCCATCCGCAAGGGACTTCACCATCAAGAGCGTACCTTCTCCCGAAGTTACGGTACCATTTTGCCTAGTTCCTTCACCCGAGTTCTCTCAAGCGCCTTGGTATTCTCTACCCGACCACCTGTGTCGGTTTGGGGTACGATTTCTGACTATCTGAAGCTTAGAGGCTTTTCCTGGAAGCAGGGCATCAATGACTTCACTGCCGTAGCAGCTCGACGTCGTGTCTCAGCCTAACAGAGAGCCGGATTTGCCTAACTCTCTAGCCTACGCACTTGAACCAGGACAACCGTCGCCTGGCCCACCTAGCCTTCTCCGTCCCCCCATCGCAATAGTCAAAAGTACGGGAATATTAACCCGTTTCCCATCGATTACGCCTTTCGGCCTCACCTTAGGGGTCGACTCACCCTGCCCCGATTAACGTTGGACAGGAACCCTTGGTCTTCCGGCGAGGAGGTTTTTCACCCCCTTTGTCGTTACTCATGTCAGCATTCGCACTTCTGATACCTCCAGCAAACCTTACAGTTCACCTTCAACGGCTTACAGAACGCTCCCCTACCCAATATCTAAAAGATATTGCCGCAGCTTCGGTGTATTGCTTAGCCCCGTTACATCTTCCGCGCAGGCCGACTCGACTAGTGAGCTATTACGCTTTCTTTAAATGATGGCTGCTTCTAAGCCAACATCCTAGCTGTCTGAGCCTTCCCACATCGTTTCCCACTTAGCAATACTTTGGGACCTTAGCTGGCGGTCTGGGTTGTTTCCCTCTCCACGACGGACGTTAGCACCCGCCGTGTGTCTCCCGGATAGTACTTACTGGTATTCGGAGTTTGCAAAGGGTTGGTAAGTCGGGATGACCCCCTAGCCTTAACAGTGCTCTACCCCCAGTAGTATTCGTCCGAGGCGCTACCTAAATAGCTTTCGGGGAGAACCAGCTATCTCCGAGTTTGATTGGCCTTTCACCCCTAGCCACAAGTCATCCGCTAATTTTTCAACATTAGTCGGTTCGGTCCTCCAGTTGATGTTACTCAACCTTCAACCTGCCCATGGCTAGATCACCCGGTTTCGGGTCTATATCCAGAGACTGAACGCCCAGTTAAGACTCGGTTTCCCTACGGCTCCCCTATTCGGTTAACCTTGCCACTGAATATAAGTCGCTGACCCATTATACAAAAGGTACGCAGTCACACCACGAAGGTGCTCCTACTGCTTGTACGTACACGGTTTCAGGTTCTATTTCACTCCCCTCACAGGGGTTCTTTTCGCCTTTCCCTCACGGTACTGGTTCACTATCGGTCAGTCAGGAGTATTTAGCCTTGGAGGATGGTCCCCCCATATTCAGACAGGATATCACGTGTCCCGCCCTACTCGATTTCACGCTCGATGAAGCGTCGGTTACGGGGCTATCACCCTGTTTCGCCAAGCTTTCCAGCTTGTTCACCTACTTCAACGAGTGCTTAAGGGCTAATCCAGGTTCGCTCGCCGCTACTACCGGAATCTCGGTTGATTTCTTCTCCTCGGGGTACTTAGATGTTTCAGTTCCCCCGGTTTGCCTCACTAGACTATGTATTCATCTAGTGATAACTGCTTATGCAGCTGGGTTTCCCCATTCGGAAATCGCAGACTCAAACGGCTCTTACTGCCTCATCTGCGCTTATCGCAAGTTAGTACGTCCTTCATCGCCTCTGACTGCCCAGGCATCCACCGTGTACGCTTAGTCACTTAACCATACAACCCGAAGGAGTTTCGGGTCATTGTTTAAACAACCTAAGTTGTCTCGCGTTTAATTTTCATGAGTGCGAGACAGATTTTGCCGGACTCAAATTTGAACAAGACCTAAGCCTTATTCGATACCAAGCACACTTGAATGTGTTGTTGGTGTTTATCTTTCGATAAACATTGAGAACTTTACAAACAACAATAAATTGTTGTTTTGTCAGCTTTCCAAATTGTTAAAGAGCAAGATTCATGAAGAACCATTTTTAAAAGCACTCATCGAATGCGCTTAAAGATGGTGGAGTTATGCGGGATCGAACCGCAGACCTCCTGCGTGCAAGGCAGGCGCTCTCCCAGCTGAGCTATAACCCCATAATATGGTGGGCGATACCGGGTTCGAACCAGTGACCCCCTGCTTGTAAGGCAGGTGCTCTCCCAACTGAGCTAATCGCCCACGTATTTTACTTCCCGTGGCGGAAGAGTTTGGTGGGTCGTGCAGGATTCGAACCTGCGACCAATTGATTAAAAGTCAACTGCTCTACCGACTGAGCTAACGACCCCTTGACTTCGCAAGGAAGTGGTATCCCGTAGGGGAGTCGAACCCCTGTTACCGCCGTGAAAGGGCGGTGTCCTAGGCCTCTAGACGAACGGGACACTATGTTTGCTTCTCTAATCTAAACCATATCAATCTGTGTGGACACTCATCACGATAATCTTCGTGTAAGGAGGTGATCCAGCGCCAGGTTCCCCTAGCGCTACCTTGTTACGACTTCACCCCAGTCATGAACCACAAAGTGGCAAGCGTCCTCCCGAAGGTTAAACTACCTGCTTCTTTTGCAGCCCACTCCCATGGTGTGACGGGCGGTGTGTACAAGGCCCGGGAACGTATTCACCGCAACATTCTGATTTGCGATTACTAGCGATTCCGACTTCATGGAGTCGAGTTGCAGACTCCAATCCGGACTACGACGCACTTTCTGAGATTCGCTCCACCTCGCGGTATCGCTGCCCTCTGTATACGCCATTGTAGCACGTGTGTAGCCCTACTCGTAAGGGCCATGATGACTTGACGTCGTCCCCACCTTCCTCCGGTTTATCACCGGCAGTCTCCCTGGAGTTCCCACCATTACGTGCTGGCAAACAAGGATAAGGGTTGCGCTCGTTGCGGGACTTAACCCAACATTTCACAACACGAGCTGACGACAGCCATGCAGCACCTGTCTCTCAGTTCCCGAAGGCACAAGACTGTCTCCAGTCTCTTCTGAGGATGTCAAGAGTAGGTAAGGTTCTTCGCGTTGCATCGAATTAAACCACATGCTCCACCGCTTGTGCGGGCCCCCGTCAATTCATTTGAGTTTTAATCTTGCGACCGTACTCCCCAGGCGGTCTACTTAACGCGTTAGCTCCGAAAGCCACGGCTCAAGGCCACAACCTCCAAGTAGACATCGTTTACGGCGTGGACTACCAGGGTATCTAATCCTGTTTGCTCCCCACGCTTTCGCATCTGAGTGTCAGTATCTGTCCAGGGGGCCGCCTTCGCCACCGGTATTCCTTCAGATCTCTACGCATTTCACCGCTACACCTGAAATTCTACCCCCCTCTACAGTACTCTAGCTTGTCAGTTTCAAATGCAACTCCTAGGTTGAGCCCAGGGCTTTCACATCTGACTTAACAAACCACCTGCATGCGCTTTACGCCCAGTAATTCCGATTAACGCTCGCACCCTCCGTATTACCGCGGCTGCTGGCACGGAGTTAGCCGGTGCTTCTTCTGTCGCTAACGTCAAATCATAGTGCTATTCACACTACAACCTTCCTCACGACTGAAAGTACTTTACAACCCGAAGGCCTTCTTCATACACGCGGCATGGCTGCATCAGGCTTGCGCCCATTGTGCAATATTCCCCACTGCTGCCTCCCGTAGGAGTCTGGACCGTGTCTCAGTTCCAGTGTGGCTGATCATCCTCTCAGACCAGCTAGGGATCGTCGCCTTGGTGAGCCATTACCTCACCAACTAGCTAATCCCACCTGGGCATATCCTGACGCGAGAGGCCCGAAGGTCCCCCTCTTTGGCCCGTAGGCATCATGCGGTATTAGCCATCGTTTCCAATGGTTATCCCCCACATCAGGGCAATTTCCCAGGCATTACTCACCCGTCCGCCGCTCGCCACCCAAGGAACAAGTTCCTCTGTGCTGCCGCTCGACTTGCATGTGTTAGGCCTGCCGCCAGCGTTCAATCTGAGCCATGATCAAACTCTTCAATTAAAAGTTTTTTGAAGCTTTCGCTTCGGCTCAATGAATACTGACTTTAAATTACCTTAGTAATTCAAAGCTATTATCGTTCCAACAGAACGATAATGAATTGACTGTGCCAAGACTTGCGTCTCGTTGGTCACTCAGTTCATTGATTAATCTTTTTGAGATTATCATCAACGAGTGCCCACACAGATTGATTGGTTTATATTGTTAAAGAGCGTTTCGCTTCGGCTTTCTTACCGAAGAGGCTGTGCATTCTAGCGAGATAATGGTCAGTGTCAAACACTTTTTTTCATCTTTTTGCATCGAAGCATTTTGCCTTGCTGACTGGCCCTGAAGCCTTGCGGCGTCTGCCGTGTCAGTGAGGGCGCATTATAGGGATGATTTTATTTCTGGCAAGACCCTAAATGCACTTTTTTCTATACTTCAAACTCAAGCGGACAAATAACCAGCAAAAAACACCAATACACCCCATTATGAACGGTGAAACAGACCAAAGAACCACTAAACATGGCTCTCTGGTGCTTGTTTTGCTAGCTCATTTTTGACTCAACTACTGAGTTGCAAAAATATTACCGTCTTTTACCGACAATTTAATTGGTGAGCCTGGTAAAAATTTTCCGGCCAAAATCGATTTCGCCAGAGGATTCTCAACATTTTGCTGGATCGCCCTTTTCAGTGGGCGTGCACCATATACAGGATCGAAACCGACATGAGCAATCAGCTCAAGCGCTTGATCATCCACCTCTAGTGGGTAATCACGCTCTGCCAAACGTTGACGCAAGCGGCCTAGTTGAATCGAGGCGATCAACTTAATATGCTGCTGACCTAACGGATGGAATACCACACTTTCGTCGACTCGGTTCAAAAACTCTGGACGAAAGTGTTTAGTGACCACATCCATGACCTGCTGTTTGATACCTTGATAATCCAAACTAGCAAAATTCTCCTGAATACGGCTTGATCCTAGGTTAGAAGTCATGATCACCACGGTATTACGGAAATCCACCGTTCGACCTTGGCCATCGGTCAATCGTCCGTCATCCAAAACTTGCAGTAAAATATTAAACACATCAGGATGGGCTTTTTCTACTTCATCCAACAAAATCACTGAATAAGGTTTACGACGCACAGCTTCGGTTAAGTAACCGCCTTCTTCATAGCCAACATAACCAGGAGGCGCACCGACTAAACGAGCCACCGAGTGTTTCTCCATAAATTCCGACATGTCGACTCGCACCATGGCATCTTCACTATCAAACAGGAAATTGGCGAGTGTCTTACACAGCTCGGTTTTACCAACCCCTGTTGGGCCAAGGAATAAGAATGAGCCGATGGGACGATTCGGATCCGACAAACCAGCCCGACTGCGCCGAATGGCATTGGCGACCACTTCAACCGCTTCTTGCTGACCGATCACCCGGTGATGCAGTACATCTTCCATGCGCAATAATTTTTCTTTCTCGGCTTCCAGCATTTTTGAAACTGGGATCCCGGTCTGCTTAGACAGCACTTCAGCGATTTCGGCATCGGTGACTTTATTACGCAATAGGGTCATTTCCTGCATTTCAGCTTGCGCGGCAAGATCAAGCTGCTTTTCTAACTCAGGGATACGGCCATATTGTAGTTCTGACATGCGACTTAAATCACCAGCACGACGTGCCACATCGAGATCTAGCCGCGCTTGCTCTAATGCTGCTTTAATATGTTGGGTACCAGAAAGCGCAGCTTTTTCGGCTTTCCACACTTCTTCAAGCTCTGCGTAATCACGCTCTTTTTCTTGCAGCTCTTCATTTAAGAGTGTCAGCCGTTTGGTACTGGCTTCATCATGCTCATTTGACAGTGCTTGCTGCTCTATCTTGAGTTGAATAATTTTACGTTCCAGCTTATCCAGCGCTTCCGGTTTGGAATCAATTTGCATCCGGATACTGGATGCTGCTTCATCAATCAAATCGATCGCTTTATCGGGTAATTGCCGATCCGAAACATAACGATGCGATAAACTCGCCGCAGCGACAATCGCCGGATCGGTGATTTCCACATGATGATGCAGCTCGTAACGCTCTTTTAAACCACGCAAGATGGCGATGGTATCTTCCACACTTGGCTCATCGACCAGCACTTTTTGAAAGCGGCGTTCTAAGGCGGGATCTTTTTCTATATATTGGCGATACTCATCCAGTGTGGTGGCACCAACACAGTGCAATTCTCCACGCGCCAAAGCCGGTTTGAGCATATTGCCAGCATCCATCGAACCTTCGCCTTTCCCCGCGCCGACCATGGTATGCAGCTCATCAATAAACAGAATGATGTTGCCTTCTTCTTTGCCCAATTCATTGAGCACCGATTTTAAACGCTCTTCAAATTCACCACGATATTTAGCCCCCGCCACCAGCGCGCCCATATCCAAAGATAACACCCGCCGACCACGCAAGCCTTCTGGTACTTCATTATTGATGATACGCTGCGCTAAGCCTTCGACAATCGCAGTTTTACCCACCCCTGGCTCACCAATGATCACTGGGTTATTTTTGGTACGCCGTTGTAACACTTGAATGGTGCGCCGAATTTCATCATCTCGGCCAATCACCGGATCCAGTTTGCCCTGCTCTGCCCGCTCGGTCAGATCGATGGTGAATTTTTCCAATGCTTGGCGTAACTCTTCCGCATTCGGATCCTTGACTTTCTGCCCACCACGAATTTTTTCAATCGCATCAGACACTTTTTTCTCGGTGAGATCAAGTTGTTTCAACAAAAGCCCAAGCGGCCCCTTATCTTCCAGCGCGGCGAGTAGGTAGATTTCAGATGAGATGTAAGCATCTTGACGCTTTTGTGCCACTTTATCACATAGGTTAAATAACGAACCTAAAGCAGAAGAGAGCTGCACATCACCACCAATACCACTGACTTTCGGTAAGCGATCGAGCAGTTCGCCCAGCTTAGAACGCAGCTGCATCACATCAATATTCAGCATGGTAAGTAGTGGACGGATCGGGCTGCCATTTTGATCAAGCAGCGCCATCATTAAGTGCACCGGTTCGATATATTGATGATCACGCCCAAGCGCTAATGACTGGGCATCAGAAATCGCGATCTGAAATTTGCTGGTAAATCTATCAAGACGCATATCAACCTTCCTAATCTCATCTGAGATGAACTAAATCTGTCTATTAAGATGGTTATCAACGGCTAGATTTTCAAGGTAAGTGGGGCAAACTTTGTGGCAGAAAATGGGTTGTAAAAAGATAAGGAATAGACAATAGCGGTGGGAGATAGGGTATTTAGTGGAAGATATCGTGTTTAGCGCAAGATTACTCTTCAAGCCAAATAAATGTCGCTTGACGACCGGTCACACCATCGCGGCGATAAGAATAAAAATTTGTTGAGTCTTGATAAGTACACCGGCCACTCTCAAACACTTGATCAATGCCCAGTTCATGCAAACGCAGTTTGGCTAATTGACCCATATCCGCCAGCCATTTGCCTTTCTGCGCCTGAGGAGTAAACGCCTGTTCAGCATCGGAATGATGAGCAACAAAGGCAGAAAACACGTCGTCGCCCACTTCAAACGCTTGCGCACCAATCGCAGGGCCAAGCCATACCATCACATCGCCACTCATTTTTGCTGCAGTTTGTTCAACAATCCCGTTGGCTAAACCACGCCAGCCAGCATGAACAGCCGCAACTTGAGTTCCTGCCTGATTGGTCATCAGCACAGGTAAACAATCTGCCGTCATCGCCGAACACACCACATTCGGAGTCGAGGTTATCAGACCATCGGCGTTTAGCACTTGTTCGGTCGGAGCATCGACATTGAGTACCATCGTAGAATGGGTTTGGTTTAGCCAAATCGGTGAGCAGGGCAAAGCTGATGTTTCCACCAACGATTGCCGATTACGTAGTACAAGCTTCGGATCATCCCCAACATGCATACCAAGATTTAAACCCTGATACACACCTTGTGAAAAACCACCCGTACGAGTCGAACTGAATGCTCGAACTTGCTTTGGCGCTTTCCAGTTGGGGAGAATCATGCTTAGTACTCTTCCGTAGGATTTAGCTGAGTGTCTTCACGCAGAGCGAGGGTCATCTCCACCATATCATCCGGTACTGGCGCATGGAATTCGAGCTCTTCTCCTGTGATTGGATGCTCAAACTTCAACATCACCGCATGCAACGCTTGACGGTCAAAATGACGAATCATTGTCGTTAGCTCTTCACTCGCCCCTTTCGGGATGCGCGCGCGGCCACCATAAGCGGTATCCCCTAATAGAGGATGCTGCAAATATGCCATGTGCACCCGGATTTGGTGTGTACGCCCAGTTTCTAGACGCAAACGCAAACGGGTATGCTCACGGAAATGCTCCGCGACACGGTAATGAGTAACCGCATGCTTGCCCATTGGCGAAACCGACATCAAAGTGCGCTTAGTCGAGTGACGACCAATCGGCTTATCAATCATGCCGCCTGCGGTCATGGTGCCAATCACGATCGCTTCATACTCACGAGTCACATCGCGCTTTTGCAATGCACGCACTAAGTGGGTCTGTGCGGGTATGGTTTTCGCAACCACCATTAAGCCCGTCGTATCTTTATCGAGACGATGGACAATCCCCGCCCTCGGCACTTCTGCAATCGGCGGATAATGGAATAACAGCGCATTGAGCACTGTGCCATCCGCCTGACCGGCACCAGGATGCACCACAAAGTCACGCGGTTTGTTAATCACGATAATATCGTCATCTTCATACACAATGTTCAGTGGCAAATCCTGCGCTTCCCAGCGCTGTTCATCTTCTAATTCAGCCTGAACGGTAATCACCTCGCCACCCATTACTTTGGTGCGTGGCTTGGTGACAACTTCACCATTCACGACAATCTTGCCTTCCAGCAACCACTCTTTTAAACGTGAGCGAGAAAAGTCGGCAAATAATTCAGCTACAGCTTGATCAAGACGTTGACCAAGCTGGCTATCTTTTACTGTTTGAGTTAATTCAATCTGATGAGCCATATCGAACTTTTTAAAAAACCGTGAGACTAATAGTCACTAGTATGGAAAAATACCCCGACATTGTAGCTGTTACTGCTGAGAAAGTAACGAAACGATTTGCGCGCGGCTTACGCACTTATTGAAAAGCAACATTTGCAAGGAATTCCACCCTGACATGAAATACCAAACTTTATCAGGCCTACTCGCGTTATCCCTGTTATGGGGTTGCTCTAGCACTCCAGAAGTGGTGCCGGATGTACCACCATCAGAACTTTACTCGCAAGCTCAAACCGCGCTGCAAAGTGGCTCTTGGCTAACTGCCATTGAGAAATTAGAAGCGCTCGATTCTCGCTACCCATTTGGGGCGTATTCTGAACAAGTACAGCTTGATTTGATCTATGCCTACTACAAAAATGATGACTTGGCATTAGGCTTAGCCACGATTGAGCGATTTATCCGCCTCAATCCAACCCATGAAAAGATGGATTGGGTATTTTATATGCGTGGTTTGACGCATATGGCACAAGATCGCAACTTTATGCATGACCTGTTCAACATTGATCGTCATGATCGCGATCCTGAACCGGTAAAAGCCGCTTTCAATGATTTTAAACGACTGCTCCAGCGCTATCCAAATAGCCCTTACGCCCAAGATGCTCAGCAGCGCATGCTCGCGCTAAAAAATCGTTTAGCCGAATATGACTTAGCCACGGCCGATTTCTATCTGCGCCGTGAAGCTTGGATTGCCGCCATCAATCGCACCCAAGAGCTGCAAAAAACCTATCCGGATACTCAAGCGGCACGTAAAGGATTAGAAATTCAGCTTAAAGCTTACCAACAGCTCGGCTTAACCGATGCTGTTGAGCGGACTAAGCAGTTGATCCAGCTAAACCCGCTATAGGCTAAACTTCTCACTGACACAAAAAGAGCCACTCAAAAGTGGCTCTTTTTCTATCGTAATGGATTATCGCCATCACGCGCTAATTCCATTCGTCACAGTTACCGCTTCAAGTTGCTTTTTACTATTACAACATCCCGTGATGTAACGTGATGATAATCACAAGCTCAAAGTGGTGTTTTTTTATTCTTTCGGTATTTTAAGTCGCAGCAAGGCACTAAAAAATCGGCAGTTTTTAGTTTTTGCTTCTTTCGAATTTAGCGCTTTTATAAGAGATAACAAGCTTTTTATAGCCCTGACTGGTATAAGCTTTGCGATAGATCACGTTTATTTCAGAGCAAAAAAAATGCCGCATCAAAAGTGACAATGATCACATTATTTCCCATTCAGCACGCTAATCTGAAAGCAACCCATAAGGGATGACACAGAGGAATAAGCATTATGAAGATCAACATCACTGGCAAAAATATCGATATCACCTCTGCAATCCGCGATCATATTGAGGGTAAATTCAAAAAATTAGAGAAATGGCAAGTCGACATTATTGGTTGTCAGGCCAGTTTTAGTGAAGAGCCGAATAAGCAGAAAAAATTTGAAGCCGTAGTGAGCATTCCACGTGGCCAACTGGTTGCCTCCGCCATTCACGAAGATCTGTATGCTGCCATTAATGAGGTCGAGCAGAAACTTGAACGGCAATTAAACAAACTGCGCCACAAACCCGAAGCTCGTCGAGCCGATAAACCAGAACCTAGTGAAGAGCTAGAATAAACAGCCATTGATCGCCAAAACCATTCACCGTTGCGACGATTGACAATTAAGATAATCGACAGATAGCGCCTCAAGGCGCTATTTTTTCGCTTGACGCTCTGTAGGGGCTTGCTTATTGTGTATGCACAATAAACTGGATAACTATTCATTGTTCACGCTAATTAGCTGTGCTTTTTTGATTTATTTTTCCATCGTGCACATAACTCGCAGATGCTCTAAAGACAAATCAAAAACGAACAGAAAGCCTCCTCTTTAGGGGGCTTTTTTATAAGGATAAGTTTATGACCGACAAACCATGCTCACTCGATGATATTCGCTCACGCCTTAACGAACTGGACGACCAATTGCTTAGCCTGCTGTCAGAGCGTCGCCAAATGAGCATTGAGGTCGCTAAAAGTAAAGTCGAAACCGCCAAACCGGTACGTGACCCAGCGCGTGAACAACAACTATTGGTCAAGCTGATCAACGCAGGCAAAAACAAATACCAGCTAGATGCGCAGTACATCACGAAGATTTTTCACACTATCATTGAAGATTCAGTATTGCTGCAACAAGCCTATTTGCAAAACTTAGCCAATCCACAAAGTCGTAAGCCATTAGCTAGAGTTGCCTTTTTAGGAGCCAAAGGCTCTTATTCACACCTTGCTACTCGCGAATATTTCAGCCGTAAAAATACCGAATTAATTGAGCTTAATTGCGATCGTTTCAAAGAAGTTGCCAGTACGGTGGAATCGGGTCATGCCGATTACGGTGTGCTGCCCATTGAAAATACCAGTTCAGGATCAATCAATGAAGTGTACGATTTGCTGCAACACACTACCTTGTACATCGTTGGTGAACTGACCCAACCGATTGAACACTGTTTAGTCGCCACCCAAGATATTCGCTTAGAAGATCTTAAAGTGCTCTATTCCCACCCCCAGCCACACCAACAGTGCAGTGAATTCCTGAGTCACTTAAAAGGAGTGAAATTAGAAAGCTGCGCCAGCACCGCCGATGCCATGAAAAAAGTGCAGCAGCTTAATCGCGCCGATGTGGCAGCGATTGGCAATTCAGCCAGTGGTAAGCTCTACGGCTTACAACCGATCCAAGCCAATATTGCTAACCAAACTGAAAACCATACTCGTTTTATTGTGGTAGCGCGCAAGCCTGTTGAAGTCTCACCACAGATCCCAGCCAAAACTACGTTAATTATGTCGACCTCACAAGAAGCCGGGTCACTCGTTGCGACACTTCTGGTATTACAACGTTATGCGATCAATATGACCAAGCTCGAATCTCGGCCGATTATGGGCAATCCTTGGGAAGAGATGTTCTATGTCGATTTAGCCGCGCACATTGATTCACAAGCTATGCAGCAAGCGTTAGTCGAACTTACCCAACTGACTCGCCACTTGAAAGTGCTCGGTTGTTACCCAAGTGAAAATATCAAACCAATCCAAGTGAAATTTATTTGAAGCGACAAATTTGACCAACTAAGCTGACAGTTGCATAAGATTTAATTACAATACTCCGCGATTAAACATAGCCTTAACTCGCCGAAACAGAGCATGTCGCCGATAGCCTAACGCGAAGTGATTCATTTTGTTGCTGCTGTTTGCTTACTGCGGTTTACTGACTCTTGTTTTTTGCTTATGTTGTTTTCTTGCTCATGTTGTTTTGTTGCTGCTAGTAAGAAAAGCCATCACGAATGGAGATCGTATTGGCCAATGATTAAACGCATTTTTTCGCTGATCATGTTGAACACGGCCTGTGCTCACACCTACGCTTCACCACTCAATATCTATCTATGGGAAGATACCATTGCCCCAAGTATCATCGATACTTGGCAGCAACAAACTGGCATTTCAATTAATCTTTACCATTTTGATAACGATGATCAACGCAGCTTACTGATGCTAAAAAGTGTTCAGCTGCCATTCGATATTGTGATGTTAGATAACGTCTCCGC
Organism: Vibrio misgurnus; assembly: GCF_029635775.1. Taxonomy (NCBI): domain Bacteria; kingdom Pseudomonadati; phylum Pseudomonadota; class Gammaproteobacteria; order Vibrionales; family Vibrionaceae; genus Vibrio; species Vibrio misgurnus. Next base: position 1,944,354 of record NZ_CP113241.1, read on the forward strand.
ATCGATTTTCTCACGCCAAAATGAATTTGAAGATCTCACAAACCTACCCAATCGCAATAATAATGACCCACTTTGGCTACAGACCTGTGGCACACACGCGATCCCTTATTTTTGGGGCGCAGTGGGGATCGCCTATCGTAAGAGCCGATTTAGTACGCCTCCCAGTCAGTGGAGCGAGGTAATCGATATTGCACCAGAGCACCGTGGCCACGTCGGGATGCTCAAAGACAGTGTCGAAACGTTATTACCTGCACTATCGATGCTCAACGCCTCACCGCTCACGGATTCGATTGATCTTTTAAAGCAAGCCTACCACCTACTCGAAGCGGCCAAGCCTAATATTCTGACTTATGAATATGCGCTAAGTTATGTGCGCAGTCATCCTCGACCGGACAATTTGCACATGGCGGTGACTTATAGTGGTGATCACTACTCACTCAACCGTTTCTTGAACGAGCAAGATTGGCAATTTGTGGTACCAGAAGGCTCAGCCTATCTATGGGTAGACTGTCTAGCGGTAAATAGTTCCTCAACCAACGTCACCCAAGCCAAAGCTTTTCTCGATTTCCTAATGCAACCCAATATTGCAGCGATTAACGCTGAATATATCCAAACCGCAAGTCCAAACTATAAAGCACGAGCTTTGCTTCCGGCAGAGCATCGTGAAGACAGTTCGATTTATCTGCCGGAGCCACGTCTCGCAGTGGCGCTTATCGACAGTGAGCTGTCAGCCAAAAATCTCAATCTACGCGCCAAAATCATCAACAGTGTGACTCATCACTATGAAACTAAACCATAGAATTCTATTACTGATCACCCCAGTGATCCTGCTCAGTGCCGCTGTTTCAAGCCATATGATTTATACCAGTCAGAAAAATGCGCTGATCAAAAGAACTGAGAGTTATCTGCAACTGAATATTGAGAAATTAGCTAACCATTATCAACAAGCACAAGCATTGGTGAGTAGCTACGCTTTTACCTTAGCCAAAAGCGACATCATGCGGCACTATTTCGCGCTAGAAAATAATCCGTATCAAGAACTGGCATTAGTGGATAATCTGCGGGAAACCTTAGATATTTTACAACCGAGTGAGCAACAGTTCGTTGCACTATCGATTCTAAATGGTAATCAAGAACTGCTTTACTATGCAGAAAATAGTGCCGATCCATTTACAACCATCGACCCTCAGGTGCAGGACTACGTCACACAACGTTTTTCAACCACCCAAAAAACTTCCGACATTAGTTACACACTCAATTCCGTTGGTGAAGATATACTGGTTCGCTATGATCTATTAGATCAACAGACCTTATTAACGCCACTCAGTTACAATCGGCAAGATGTGTTTTTTGTGGTGGTGTATGTGGTATTAGAGCAGTTCAGCCAACTGCGGCAACAAATTGAATTTGATAACCAAAGCCCCATTCTTTTCAGTCATACTCCGCCAACGAATCAAAATCAATTCACACAATCTGTTGAGCTACAACCCGGGTTTTACGCGACATTAAACCCCGCCCCACAAATACTGAATACCAAACTAGGAGCAATTCAGTTTCGACTGTTACTCTCTTTTGGTATCTCAGCCTTGGTTACTGTTCTCCTACTACTGATGCTACTTTATCGTCATGTAATTAACCCCATACTTAAGTTGGATAAACAGTTACAAGAAGTAGAGAATCATCAACGCAAAAATATTGAACCACTGAAAACTAACGACGAGATTGGCCGCCTCTCCTCACGTTTTTACGCTATGTACACCGAATTAAACTCGACGTATCAACGTACCAAAGCCTTAGCTGAAAATGATCATCTCACTAAACTGGCCAACCGCTATCAGTTTCAAGTACAAGCCAATTTGCTGCTTTCCCGCTATCATGCCACTCAGCAGATCTGGGTAATGTATATCGACCTCGATAACTTCAAATATGTGAATGACAAATATGGCCACCAAGTGGGGGATTCGCTATTAGTCAGCTTTGCTAGTCATGTTCATCAACTGTGTAAAAGCTTTGAAGTCAGCCACAATACCTTCAGTATTGCCGCTCGCTTATCCGGTGATGAATTTGCCATTTTGCTGGTCGCCCCCAAGCAATTCACTGACTGTGTGAACCTATTTGCTCAGCGGATACTCGATCCAATTCAGAGCAAAAGTCATTCCGCACTGAGTGATTTTCCGATTACGGCCAGCATTGGGATTGCCACTTTCCCCAACGATGGTACTCATATCGAAAAATTACTCCTGAATGCCGATACTGCGATGTATCAAGCCAAAAATGCCGGTAAAAATCAGCTAGCCTATTACTCACAAGCTTTAGATCAAATTGTACAACGACGTAATAATATCGAACGCGCCCTACGCTTAGGGCTGTTTGATCAAGAGTTCAGCTTGGTTTATCAGCCTTATTTTACTGGTTCCGACAAACGCTTAGCGGGATTTGAAGTGTTATTACGTTGGCAATCCGAATTGCTAGGTGAGGTCTATCCCGATGAATTCATTCCGATTGCCGAACAAATAGGACTCTTTGGCACCATAGACCGCTGGGTTATCATGCAAACATTTAGAGAGTTTGCTCGCCTGCAAGCGATAAGCAATGATCCGATGCAGATTTCGATTAATCTCTCTTCCGCTGAACTCAATTCACTAAAGTTAGCTGAATTTATCCACCTGCAAGCTAATCTGTATAAGGTCGATCCGCAATGGGTTGATTTTGAAATTACCGAGACTTTTGCGGCCGACTCACAAAGCACCTCACTTTTATATGAGCTTTCAAATAGCGGTTATGGACTAACGATTGATGATTTTGGCTCTGGCTACACCTCCATCACTCAGTTAGTGCAATACCCGGTACAAAAAATTAAGTTTGATCGCCAATTTTTAGATACACTGATCGCCACTAACAAACAAAGTGTTATTCAACCATTGATTGATTTTTGTCACTCCCAATCGATCAAAGTCACCGCCGAAGGTATCGAGAATCAAACCATGTACCAGTGGTTAGCAGAATATGAATGTGACTATATGCAAGGTTTCTACTTGGGACACCCAATGAGCCTCTCCGAGCTTGGCCCCTGGCTGGCCTCGTTACCATCATGATAAGAAAAGTTATGCGCAAAATTATTATCGCCTCACAAAATCCGGCCAAAATAAATGCGGTACAAAGTGCATTTAACACTGTGTTTGCCGATCATTACGATGAGTTTATTGGCGTATCGGTACCCAGTGACGTCGCCGCTCAGCCGATGAGTGACTCAGAAACCAAACAGGGTGCTGTCAACCGGGTACGAAATGCCAAACAGCGGTATCCTGATGCAGACTATTACGTCGGTATAGAAGCCGGCATTGAAGATAACAAAACCTTTGCCTGGATGATTATTGAATCGAGCGAGCAACGAGGCGAATCACGTAGTGCTTGCTTAATGTTACCGCCATTGGTGCTTGAACAGCTTAGTTCTGGCACAGAATTAGGCGATGTGATGGATCAAGTGTTTGGTACCGAAAATATTAAGCAGCAAGGTGGAGCGATTGGCTTATTAACCGCTCATCACCTGACCCGTAGCTCGGTTTATCACCAAGCGTTGATTTTAGCACTGATCCCGTTTATCAATCCTGACCATTACCCTCAAAGCATCATCAACATGACTTGATGTGGATTCTTCATGCCACTATCCAGTCATATTACTACTATTAATGCTACAGCTATTCATATTACAGCCACGGCTCAGCATGTTCTAAACTGATCGCTATTGAGCTTTAACGAGTTGGAGAGGCAGGCGAGGTTAACAGTTGCGCTAATGTGGTTTTGTCTTGCTCACTACGAGATTTAAGCTCATTCGAGCCTCGCGTAATCGTCGCTATCCCCACGCCAAGCATCTGGCTAATTTGTCGCTGTGACATCTCGCCACTTAACAACTCATGCACAATATTGACTCGCGCAACCAGCGCTTCACGTTCATCAAGCGTCATCAGTAATGTCAGTAGCAGTTCATGCTGATCTTGCTGCACCGCCTGCTTAACCAGATCCAAAACTTGCTGCCACTGCGTATAATAAGGTTGTGGTACCATAGTTGTACTCATTAAGTGATACACCCGCTTATTGTAGTGCAGCAGGGAGAGGAATCAATACTTTGTATTTAACTCTCGTTCACTAAGAAAAGGGCCTTCTACCCCCATTAAATCTCGATAGTAGGTTTCAAACATTAAAATATTCTGTACATAACCGCGCGTCTCAGCAAATGGGATCGCCTCAATAAAGCCATACACATCCAACTTGCCTTGCGTACGCTGCCGCCAATTATCAACCCGGCTCGGTCCGGCATTGTAGGCTGCGAACGCTAAAATCCGATTCTGATCATAGCGCTCAAGTAAACTACTGAGATAGCGGCTACCAATTTCGATATTTTTAGCCACTTGGTATAGCTGATCAGGATTGCTATAACTCAACTGGTATTTGCTTGCCGTATAACGCGCGGTATCTGGCATGATCTGCATCAAACCTCGCGCGCCAACGGGGGATTGAGCATTCGGATTCATCGCACTCTCTTGTCTGGCTAATGACATCAAAGTGATAGGGTCAATACTATTTTGCTGTCCATGCAGAGTAAATAAATCTTGATGGACCACAGGGAAACGCAACTGATTGTTATCCCATAACTTGGCAGCAATCGTCGCCATAATGGTCATCTGGTGCCAGCCAACACTGGCAGCATAAGCGGCTAACATCGCTTGCTCGCTTGGGCTAACCCGGGCCAGTAACCAGCGCCACTCACTGTTTGCGGCAGTCATTTTATTTAGCAAGACCAGCTCGTTGATCCGAGCTAACGCCTTGTGATGGGCTTTAAGAGCGGATTGATCAAGCACTAGGGTGCTGGTCGGATAATTCACCGCTTGCTGCAACCATTTGGCGGCAGCAACACTGTAAAAATGGCGCTGCCCAAGCAAAGCTTGTAAACGCTCACGACCTTGCTGTGGCTGACCAAGAGCAATCTCACTTCTCGCTTGCCAATATTGCCAGCGCAATGTCTTGCGCTCTTGCTCCGGTAACCGCGCAATCCACTTAGCTAAATCACGCCAATCATTTTCACGCAGTGCCAAACGAATGCGCGCTTCAATCAAACGCACCTCATGACTATCGCGAATCACCTGATCGCGCCATTCGTTGATCGCAGGCTCTTGAACATCCATCAGACGGATTGCAATAAAGCGAGCGGTTCGATTTTTTTGCGCTTGAGGCCAAGCTTGCGCTTTCGCAACGTCATTCAACACCGCTTGGGCCTTTAACGGCTCAGCTCTGGCCCACTTTTGCAGCGCCAATTCGGCCAGTTGTTGATTAAACGGATCTTGCGCAGCCTTGCGGCTGTAAGACAATACTCGCTCCGGTTTATCAAACAGTTCGAGCATCGCTTGAGCTTTAGCTTGGGACTTTTTACCCTGCAATTTTTTTTGCAGATAGACAATCAGGTTTCTATTACGCCCCTCAAAAGCCAATAAAGCCCGCTTGAGTCGCCACTCATCGGTTAAGCCCCCCACCCGTTGCCATTCAGCAAACAGTGGGTCACATGCATCAGCAATGCTCGCCCCACTCATCCACAATTTTTTCGCGCCAGCGAACGCCTCATTACGCAGACCGGTTTGTAACTTGGCATAGTAATAGTGACACTGATAAGTCTCCCCGTTGGGTAATTCGGTTTGGAATTTAAGTAACGTTACCCATTTTTTATCACGCGCCAGTGCATCTAAATACGGTGCAGCAATTCGCGCGGCAAAGGGAAATTCTTGGTGGCTATCAATAAAATTGCGCACCACTAACGGCGGCTTATTGCCAATATCAATCAGAAAAGCACGGTAATCGAGATAAGGAGTCAATGGATAGTCATCGATTTGTTGGCGAACTCGCTGGTATTGTGCGAGATCCTGATGATTCAAGCTAAGCTGCACTTTCTCATATTGCTCTCGCTGTACGGTTAAATCCGCAATATTCGCGCTGACAGCACAGGCGGTTAACATGAAGACTGACACGAGGCTACCCGGCTTAAGTCGCGTCACAGACATCATAAGATCTCATCCTTAAAATCAATGGCAATTGTGGCTAGCGATAAGCACAACCAAAAAAGAAGCTAACACCACCTATCTGGGTAATACCGACTATTGAACGGATTCTCACCAGAGTTCTCAATAGCAGTGAAGTAAACTTAATGCAAATAATGCAACATTTTATTAAGTATTGCTGGCCACGAAGACCAAACCGTACACCCATCGCTCTAGGCCGATTGTAATGGCTCACGTTCGTCCGCGCGCGGCTCACTCCCATTAAATAAGAAAGTCTCAAGAAATGTTTCGCCCCCCAAAAAGCGGGCGCTCTAGTAACAAAGCGGCTTGCTTTGATATAGAATAATCACTTTATTCCGTTTGAAAGATTAGGAACGATCGGCAATGGCTGAATACGTATATACCATGTCTCGGGTGAGCAAAATTGTGCCACCCAAGCGTCAAATTCTAAAAGACATCTCTTTGAGTTTCTTCCCAGGCGCAAAAATCGGTGTTTTGGGCCTTAACGGCGCAGGTAAATCAACCCTGCTGCGGATCATGGCTGGCATTGACAAAGACATCGATGGTGAAGCTCGCCCACAACCTGGCTTAAACGTCGGTTACCTGCCGCAAGAGCCAAAGCTGGATGAGAGTAAAACCGTACGTGAAGTGGTGGAAGAAGCTGTTGCTGATGTGGTACACGCCCTTAAGCGCCTCGATCAAGTGTATGCGGCCTACGCTGAGCCTGAAGCCGATTTTGATGCGCTGGCTAAAGAGCAAGGTGAGCTTGAAGCACTTATCGAAACCAAAGATGGCCATAACTTAGAAAACGTATTGGAGCGCGCGGCGGATGCACTGCGCTTGCCAGAATGGGATACGCAAATCAAATTCTTGTCAGGGGGCGAGCGTCGCCGGGTTGCGATCTGCCGCTTGTTACTCGAAAAACCAGACATGCTGTTACTCGATGAGCCAACCAACCACTTGGATGCGGAATCCGTCGCTTGGTTAGAGCGTTTCTTGGTTGATTACTCAGGAACTGTTGTCGCGATCACCCACGACCGTTACTTCCTCGACAATGCCGCAGGCTGGATTCTCGAGCTTGACCGTGGTGAAGGTATTCCATGGCAAGGCAACTACACGTCATGGCTAGAGCAAAAAGATGCGCGCTTGAAGCAAGAAGCTTCGCAAGAAAAAGCGCGCCAAAAAACCATTGAGAAAGAGCTGGAATGGGTACGCCAGAATCCAAAAGGTCGTCAGGCGAAATCGAAAGCGCGTATGGCACGCTTTGAAGAGCTGCAAAATACCGATCACCAAAAACGTAATGAAACCAACGAACTGTTCATTCCGCCAGGTGAACGCTTAGGCGATAAAGTGGTTGAAGTCAAAAACCTGACCAAATCGTTTGATGGCCGAGTGTTGATTGACGATCTGTCATTTAGCATGCCCAAAGGAGCGATTGTGGGCATTATCGGTCCTAACGGTGCGGGTAAATCAACGCTGTTTAAAATGCTCAGCGGTGTAGAACAACCGGATTCAGGCAGCATTGAGTTGGGTGATACGGTGAAACTTGCATCAGTGGATCAGTTCCGCGACAGCATGAATGATAAGCACACCGTGTTCCAAGAGATCTCTGAAGGGGCAGATATTATTCGCATCAACAACTTTGAAATCCCTGCGCGTGCTTACTGCTCTCGTTTTAACTTCAAAGGCGTTGATCAGCAAAAAGTGATTGGTGAACTGTCCGGCGGTGAACGTAACCGTGTGCATTTAGCCAAACTGCTCAAAGCTGGTGGTAACGTGCTGTTGCTCGACGAACCTACTAACGATCTGGACGTTGAAACGCTACGTGCTTTGGAAGAAGCTCTGTTGGAATTTCCAGGCTGCGCGATGGTGATCTCTCATGACCGCTGGTTCCTTGACCGTATCGCAACTCACATTCTTGACTACCGCGATGAAGGTAAAGTCAACTTCTACGAAGGTAACTACACCGAATATATGGAGTGGCTGAAACAAACGCTTGGCGCACAAGCTGCTGAGCCACACCGGATCAAGTATAAACGTATGACCAAATAAAACCTTCGCGCAGGTTATGGCAAAGGTCGCAATGCGACCTTTGCTCTTTACCATGAGCATAATGAGTCAACCAATTCTGGCTCAATCGACTTAACATATACCCAAACGACTTTGAGTTGCAGGTAGGCGGCAAGTGAGTGAGTCACTATGAGCATAGGCAAACTATGTGATTGGGGTGAACGAACGTCGCCAACATTGCTGCAGCTTCAAGTAGGAAGGGGATAGCGTGTGATCAAACCAACCGATTATTGCTCGACTTCAGGGAGTTAGGTGCTGGTTTGCTATGCTTGATTTATCTACCGTATTTGTCTAGGAGAACGCTATGATCGAAAAACGCCGTTTTTCACGGATTTTGTACCAAGCGCCTGCCACCTTAAACCAAGGTGATAAACAGTTGGCAACGTGTATTCAAGATCTGTCATTGCATGGCTTACTGCTGTGGTGCGAAGAGCCACCCAAGCTGGATGCACACGCTCTAGTGGAAGTCGTTTTTACGCTACCAGACAGTGATGTAACTTTGCGTTTGACCGCTAAGATCATTAGCGTACAAGAGCGCATTCTACGCATGGCTATCAATCATATTGATATCGATAGCATTGCCCATTTGCGCCGTTTAGTAGAGTGGAATCTCGGTGATGACAGCTTACTGCATCGCAATTTAGAACATCTCTCTTATCTTGAGCAGCCTTAATTGATCTACCTTAATCATCCCCGATTTAACATGCCTTTTGCCACCGCCAATCGCACTTGCCGGTCGGCTAAGTGCGCTGGAGTGTGTCATTAGCTTGCTTGAGCAGATGCTGGCTTTCGTGCATAAACTGCTGGGAATAGTCACCAAACCACTGGCTAACTCGCGCAAACTGTTCGACAAAACTCGCCTTATCCCCCATGCTGACCAACTCTACCGCCTCAGATAAACTGCGCTGAAAACGCTGGATCATCGCAATATTATCGGCGGATGAGAGGATAATATCGCCATATAAATGCGGATCTTGCCCGAATAAGCGTCCCACCATCGCCAGCTCTAAACGATAAATCGGTGAGCTCAACTTAAGCAATTGCGCCAAATTCGGGTTTTCTTTACGCAGATGTAGCCCATAAGCAAAAGAAGTAAAGTGACGCAGCGCTTGGATCAACGTCATACCTTGATCGTGTTCTGCCGCATCAATTGGGCACAAACTGGCTCCCCAAATCGCCAACTGCTGAAGCAACCATTGGTAATGTTCAGCCCCTCTTCCATCGCAATGGACCACCACCTGTTTAGCCAAACTTGGCACATCTGGACCAAACATCGGGTGTAACCCCACCACTGGCCCAGCATGCACTTGCAGCATCGCTGCGAGCGGTTTGGCTTTGATCGAGGTTAAATCGCACAAAATGCAATCTGCCGGTAGTTGGCCGAGCTTTCCAATCACACCAAGCGTTAAGTGGATCGGTACCGTAACCATCACTAATCCGGCATCGTGCAGTAACTGATCGGCCTTATGCCAATCTTGGCTGCCTAACACTTTGACTTGATAGCCAGAGAGTTTAAACATTCGTCCAAACAAGCGGCCAAGTTGACCATGACCGCCGATGATCACCACCGAACGCAGCTTAGGGTTGAGGCATTTAAAACCCGCATCCTTTTCACTGGCATAAGATTCACGCATGGTGCGGCGCAAAATATCTTCGATCAGTTGTGGTGGCACCCCTTTGCTTTGCGCTTCGGCTCGGCGTGAAGCCAGCATCGCGGCTTCCCGATCCGGGGCATAAATCGGCAAACCTGCGCGGCTTTTCACCTCGCCGACTTGTTCAACCAAGGCTAAACGGCGAGCGAGTAGCTCAACCATTTGCCGATCAACTTGATCAATTTGCTCTCGCAACTGATCCAACTCTAATGCCATATTCTATCCTTGTTATGGTTGTAAGCGGTTGTGCAAAAACGGGATCAGCTCCTGATGAGCATGACGCAGCAGCGCTTCGGTGGCCGACCAACTGATACAACCATCAGTGATGGATACACCATATTGCATTTGATCACGTGCCAAGTCAGACGACTGATTCCCCGCATTGAGATGGCTCTCAATCATCAAGCCAATAATCGAGCGGTTACCTTCACGGATCTGATGGATCACATCTTCCGCCACCAAAGGCTGACGGCGATAATCTTTACGTGAATTGGCATGACTGCAATCCACCATTAATGATGGTGCTAGCCCCTGTTGCAGCATCTCTTGCTCACATTCCGCCACCGATACCGAATCATAATTGGTCTGTTTGCCGCCGCGTAAAATGACATGCCCATTAGGATTACCTTGGGTGGTGAGCAGTGCCACTTGGCCTGCGCGGTTAATCCCCATAAAACGGTGACTGGATGAGGCGGCTTGCATCGCATTGATTGCAGTGGCTAAATTACCATCAGTGCCATTTTTAAAACCGATCGGCATCGAAAGACCACTGGCCATTTCGCGGTGAGTTTGCGACTCAGTGGTACGTGCGCCAATCGCCGCCCAGCTAAACGTATCCGCCAAATATTGTGGGCTAATCGGATCGAGCGCTTCGGTGGCAAGCGGAATGCCCATTTCCGCTAAATCCACTAACAGCTGACGCCCAACATGCAATCCATGCTCAATATCAAAGCTGCCATCCAGATGCGGATCATTAATCAAGCCTTTCCAGCCGACTGTGGTACGCGGTTTTTCAAAATAGACCCGCATGACAATGTAAAGCTGATCACTCAACTCAGCAGACAGCGCTTTGAGTTTCTGCGCGTACTCTTTGGCCGCATCAATATCATGAATTGAGCAAGGACCACATACAATCAACAAACGTGGATCGCGCTTATGGATAATATTCGCCACCGTCTGGCGTGATTGACGAATAAAATCGCGCGCGGCATCGCTCAGCGGAATTTTGCTCTTTAAAGCCTCAGGGGTGAGCAAGATCTGTTCATCACTGATATTGACATCGCTCAATTCACTTCTCTTCATCGCATTTCCTGTAATTTATTATTTACACACCATCGATAGCATGTCGAAAAACTCAACAGAAAACACGTTAACAGGCTTTAAAAACATTGCAAGTGTAAATTTAACACAACAATAATTGTAAATTTAAATTTACAATTCTTTAGAGATCACTAACACGAGGCTGGATTCAACTCGTAAGGGGATAAATAACCCGCTGGCTTGTCATCAACTAAATTGCTCAATGAGACGCTGCATATTATTGGCCGCCTGCCGCCAACGCTCGGAACGCTGCAATTCGCGATAACTGAACTGCTGCTTTTTCAGCAAGCTTTCGGCTTGCGGTACGTCAATAATCGGTAAATTATCCAATACTGAAATCGCCGCTTGGCGTTGATTACACAGCAAAATCATGTCACAGCCCGCCAGCAACGCTTGCTGAGCACGCTCGACAGGCCCGCCCATCACTGCCGCACCTTCCATGCTCAGATCATCTGAAAAAACAATGCCTTTAAAACCGAGTTCTTGACGTAACACTTGCTTTAACCAGTAACTCGAACCACTGGCAGGCTGTGGATCATAATGTGGATAGACCACATGCGCCGGCATCATCGCGTCGAGTACCCCCGCTTCAATCTGAGCTCGGAAAATCGCCATATCTTGTGCAATCGTTTCACGCTCATCGTAAGGCGTCTCCAGATGCGAATCGGCCACTACCGCTCCATGCCCCGGGAAATGTTTACCGGTGGTGGCCATGCCAACCGCTTGCATACCACGTAGATAAGCACTGCTATGCTTGAGCACCGTTGTCACATCTTCACCAAAAGATCGACTACCGATGGCTTGGCAGGCAAATCCCATATCGAGTACTGGTGCGAAGCTCAAATCCACATCATGGGCAATCAACTCTGCAGCCATTAACCAACCGCCTTGCTCCGCTAATTCAACGCCATTATCTGCCCGAGCATAAAATTGAGCAGCAGGAATACGGCTAAAACCTTGGCGAAAACGCTGTACACGCCCACCTTCTTGATCAACACCAATCAAAATCGGCCGTTTGGCGGCCTTGCGAATCGCATGATTGAGCGCTAACAGTTGCTGATTGTCATGATAGTTACGGCCAAACAGGATCACCCCGCCTACCGTCGGATGCTGTAGAATTTCGCGATCTTCGCCACTCAGTTCATAACCGGCGACATCCAACCAAAGTGGTCCCATGTTTGCTCCTTGAAAAATTTGGCAAAATTGTCACAAACCACGAGGTTATTCAGTTTATTTTTCAATTACAATGCCTTTGTTTGAATATCACAAGAGGCGGATCAGATGGCGGAAAGCGAGCTCTACATTGGAGTGATGTCAGGAACCAGTTTGGATGGCGTTGATACCGCATTGGTTGCCCTACAAGGCGATCATATTACACTGCTCGCCCACCATGATTATCCGATGCCAGTCAGCCTCAAACAGCGGCTACTCAGTATCTGTATCGGCCAACCCACCACTTTGATTACGATGGGTGAGTTAGAGCACGATCTCGGTCATCTGTTCAGTGATGCGGTGCTGGCTTTGCTTGAGCACAGTGGTTATCACTCCGCCCAGATCCGAGCGATTGGCTGTCATGGGCAAACCGTGTTCCATCAACCGACTGGAGCGAAACCTTTTACCCTGCAGATCGGAGATGCCAATATCATCGCCGCACGTACTGGCATCACGACCGTGGCCGATTTTCGACGCAAAGATATCGCCCTTGGTGGACAAGGCGCCCCGTTAGTCCCCGCGTTTCACCGCACCATTTTTCATGCGGCACAATCGACTGTGGTGGTACTCAATATCGGGGGAATTGCTAATATTTCGGTGCTTAAACCGAATGGTGAAGTGATCGGCTACGATACTGGCCCCGGTAATATTTTGATGGATAGTTGGATCTTGCAACAACATAACCAAGCCTATGATCAAGATGCCAAATGGGCCAAACAAGGCCAAACCAATCATGCTTTGCTGACTCAGTTAAAACAAGACCATTACTTTGCTTTACCAGCGCCGAAAAGCACAGGCCGTGAGCGGTTTAATCTACCTTGGTTGCAAGCGAAGCTGAGCAAATTTTCAATGCATTCAGCCAATACGGTTAATGCAACCGATGTACAACGTACGCTATGTGAGTTCACAGCACAAACCATTGCCGAACAAGTCAACCCATTTGCCGCAGGTATACAGCCACAATTGCTGGTCTGTGGTGGCGGCGCGCAGAACCCACTGTTAATGGAACGCCTGCAAGCTTTACTGCCCAATTGGCAGGTGGCTCCAACCACGCAAATGGGGGTTGATGGTGATAATATGGAAGCGATGGCTTTTGCTTGGCTGGCTCAGCGACGGATCCATAATTTACCAAGTAATTTACCGAGTGTGACCGGCGCATCACGCCATGCTAGCCTTGGTGTGATTTACTACCCTGATTAATCGCTACAGGAATTGTTATGACTAACGATGCTCTTATCGCCGCCCTATCTCATTTGGTTTCCGAACAACGCAATCCAGATACGATGGATATCGACTTGCTCTCGGCCCAAGAGATTGTCGAACGCCTCAATCAGCAAGATAAACAGGTCCCACTTGCGGTAGAAGCGGTGCTGCCACAAATTGCTCAAGCGGTCGATAAAATTACTGCCGCCTTTAAACAAGGTGGGCGCTTGGTTTATCTTGGCGCGGGAACGAGTGGCCGGCTTGGTGTATTAGATGCCTCAGAGTGTCCTCCAACGTTTGGGGTCAGCGACCAGATGGTGATCGGTCTGATTGCCGGAGGTAAAGAGGCGATGTTTACTGCGCAAGAAGGTGCGGAAGATAACCCAACCCTTGGCGTATATGATTTACAGCAGATCCGCTTTAGTGCCCAAGATGTATTGGTCGGTATCGCAGCCAGTGGCCGTACCCCTTATGTGCTGGGTGCTTTAGAATACGCCAATCATATCGGGGCAACCACCATTGCTCTCTCGTGTAACCCAGATTCACCGATTGCGGAAATTGCCCAAATCGCGATTTCGCCGGTAGTGGGACCTGAAGCATTATCCGGTTCAACTCGTCTCAAGTCGGGTAGCGCACAAAAACTGGTACTCAATATGCTGACCACGGCCAGCATGATCCGGCTTGGCAAAAGCTATCAAAACTTAATGGTCGATGTGCGGGCAAGTAATCGCAAACTGATTGCCAGAGCGATCCGGATTGTGATGCAAGCCACCGACTGCCAACGCCATGAAGCGGAAACACTACTTGAACAGAGTGGCAATAACGCTAAGCTAGCAATTTTGATGTATTTAACCGGTATGAGCTATCAACAGGCAGCTGCCAAGCTTTGCCAGTCGGAAGGATTCTTACGCCGCGCAGTACAGCAGCATACACAGTCGTAACTCACCGAATATATCACGGCTCAGTGATTAACCGTTTGTCACGGCACTCGCCAAAACAACAAAGCCCCGTAAGCTTTCACTTACGGGGCTTTTTAAAGCTTTAAAACAAAGAATTACTTCTTCGCGTTACGCTCTTTAACTTCAGCAATTACTTGTTCAGCTACGTTGTTTGGACATGCTGAGTAGTGAGAGAACTCCATAGAGAACTGACCACGACCAGAAGTCATTGTACGTAGAGAACCGATGTAACCGAACATCTCAGATAGTGGAACGTCAGCTTTAACACGCACACCTGTCAGACCCATTTCTTGGTCTTTGATCATGCCACGACGACGGTTCAAGTCACCGATAACGTCACCAACGTGATCTTCAGGAGTGAACACATCCACTTTCATGATTGGTTCAAGAAGCTGAGGAGCCGCTTTTGGAATTGACTGACGGAATGCGCCTTTCGCTGCGATTTCAAATGCGATTGCAGATGAGTCAACTGCGTGGAAGCCACCGTCGAACAGTTCAACTTCAACGTCAAGTACAGGGAAGCCAGCAAGAGTACCGGTATCCATCATAGACTTGAAGCCTTTCTCAACTGCTGGCCAGAATTCCTTAGGAACGTTACCACCAACTACCGTTGACTTGAAGGTGAAACCAGAGTTTTGCTCTCCTGGCTTGATACGGTAATCAATCTTACCGAATTGGCCTGAACCACCAGACTGTTTCTTATGCGTGTAGCTATCTTCAACTGCTTTAGTGATAGTTTCACGGTAAGCAACTTGAGGAGCACCCACTTCAAGTTCAACACCGTAAGTACGCTTAAGGATGTCTACTTTGATGTCTAGGTGAAGTTCGCCCATACCTTTCAGAATGGTTTCGCCTGAATCTTCGTCAGTCTCAACTTGGAATGATGGATCTTCTGCAACCATTTTACCGATCGCGATACCCATTTTCTCAGAACCGTTCTTATCTTTAGGCTTAACAGCGATAGAGATAACTGGGGTTGGGAAAATCATAGGCTCAAGAGTACATTCGTGCTTAGGATCACATAGAGTGTGACCAGTTTGAACGTTCTTCATACCAACGATCGCAATGATGTCACCTGCTTGTGCAGATTCTAGCTCGTTACGGTCGTTTGCGTGCATCTCAACCATACGGCCAACACGCTCAGTTTTACCAGTTGCACTGTTAAGAATGGTATCACCCTTCTTAATCTTACCTGAGTAGATACGAACGAAGGTCAGGGCACCAAAACGGTCATCCATGATCTTGAACGCAAGCGCTTTTAGAGGCGCATCAACAGATACTGTTGCTACTTCGCCAGTCGGCTCACCAGTTGCTGGATCAGTCAGTGGTTGAGGTTCTACTTCTGTTGGAGAAGGTAGGTAATCAACTACTGCGTCAAGTACAAGCTGCATACCTTTGTTTTTGAATGCAGAACCACAGAAAGTTGGGAAGAACGCGAGATCACGAGTACCTTTACGGATACATGCTTTGATTTGCTCAACAGTTGGCTCTTCGCCTTCCATGTAAGCCATCATCAGCTCGTCATCTTGCTCAACAGCAGTTTCGATCATCATTTCACGGTATTCTTCTACCTGATCAACCATGTCTGCTGGAACTTCTTTGATTTCGAAGTTTTCTGGAAGACCTGAGTCATCCCATACGAACGCTTGACGAGTTAGAACATCAACCACACCAACGAATTCATCTTCGCGGCCGATAGGTAGAGTCATAACCAGTGGGTTTGCGCCAAGAACTTTCTTCACTTGTTCAACAACACGGAAGAAGTCAGCACCCATACGGTCTAGTTTGTTTACGAAGATCAGACGAGATACTTCTGAATCGTTCGCGTAACGCCAGTTAGTTTCTGACTGAGGTTCAACACCGCCAGAACCACAGAATACACCGATACCACCGTCAAGAACTTTCAGAGAACGGTAAACTTCAACTGTGAAGTCAACGTGTCCCGGGGTGTCGATTACGTTAAAACGGTGACCTTTCCAGAAACAGGTAGTCGCAGCAGACTGGATAGTGATACCACGCTCAGCTTCTTGTTCCATGAAGTCCATCGTTGAAGCGCCGTCATGTACTTCGCCCAGACGGTGGATTTTACCAGTCAGCTTCAGGATACGCTCAGTGGTAGTGGTTTTACCCGCGTCAACGTGCGCGAAGATACCAATGTTTCTGTATAATGATAAATCTGCCATTGTCTTACTCTGTTAATAAGGTATAAAGTGCGCGCAGAGTATATCACAATCTGTCAAGACTGATACCCTTGCTTACACCTGCTGATAAAAAATATCCTTAACCGACTTGAAATCATCGCTTAGTCGCGAGTGCGCTGACGCTCATCCACCGAGCAAAACTCTTCGATTTATGCTGTGTAAACCGCGCCGCTACCCACTACAACTGCAAATCTTTAAGGTGCCATTAACTATCGCCTGTCGCAGACAAACTATAGGTGATCCGCCCACGACTCGCGAGGTTCCAAGCAGATTTTTTTAGCCGCACTAGCTTAGGATTACAACTCATCAAAAGCAGCAATCGCATCCGCCAGTTTCTTAACGCCATGAATTTGCATTCCCGCTACACCACCTTTGGGTAAATTGGCAATCGGCACAATCGCTTTCTTAAAACCATGTTTAAAGGCTTCATTGAGCCGCTCTTGGCCACTGGGAACTGGCCGAATTTCACCAGCCAAGCCCACTTCACCAAAAATCACCACATCTTTAGGCAAAGGTCGATCGCGAAAACTGGAGAGCAGCGCCATCAATAACGCTAAATCGGCACTGGTTTCGGTGACTTTAACCCCACCGACCACATTGACAAACACATCTTGATCCGCCATCTGCAAACCACCGTGTTTATGCAGCACTGCCAACAATAAAGACAAGCGGTTTTGCTCTAAACCGACCGCCACACGTCTTGGATTGGCCAACTGTGAGTAATCGACCAACGCTTGAATTTCCACTAACAGCGGGCGAGTACCTTCCCAAACCACCATCACCGAACTACCGGAGGTGGCTTCCTCTCCGCGAGATAGGAAAATCGCCGAAGGGTTACTCACTTCGCGCATCCCTTGTCCGGTCATGGCAAACACCCCCAGCTCATTCACCGCCCCAAAGCGGTTTTTATGGCTACGCAGGGTACGAAAGCGGCTATCGGTATCACCATCCAGTAAAATCGAGCAATCAATAATGTGCTCCAGCACTTTAGGCCCAGCTAGCGTGCCGTCTTTGGTTACATGACCAACGATAAACACCGCCACATTATTCTGTTTGGCATAGCGAGTGAGTGCTGTGGCCGATTCACGCACCTGCGCCACACTCCCCGGCGAGGATTGCACATCCGCCATATGCATAACTTGAATGGAATCGATCACCATAATGCGTGGCTTTTCTTGCTCTGCGATTTGGCAAATGCGATCTACATTGGTTTCTGAGAGCATTTTTAGATGCTGTTTCGGCAAGCCAAGCCGCGCTGCACGCAGCGCCACCTGTTGCAGTGACTCTTCACCAGTGACATATAGGGTTGGCATCTGTTCGGAAAGTAAACACATGGTTTGCAGCAGTAATGTCGATTTACCTGCACCAGGACTGCCGCCAATCAAAATCGCCGCCCCGGGCACAATACCGCCACCGAGCACGCGATCCAGCTCTTTAAAACCACTGCTAAAGCGAGGCACCTCTTGCAAATCAATATCCGCCAAGGTTTGTACTTTGGCTTCAAGAGCACCGGCATACCCCGAGAGCCGTTCATTACGCACAACCTGTGGTGAAGCGGCAAGACGCACTTCCGAGATCGAATTCCATGTACCACAGGCGTTACACTGCCCTTGCCAACGCGGGAAATCCGCACCACATTCGTTACATACATAGGCGCGTTTTGCTTTCACTATTCATCCTCGAACTTGCACTCACTGATCAAGCGTAATACTTTAACAAAAAGGCATCGCAACCACATATCGCTAAAGAAATGTCACTGACCGCCGATGCATCACAATAGAAGACACTTTAACAGAAAAGTATGCAGCAAATCGAAATTCTCTCTCTCGCGGAAAGGCTTATCTCGGTTTACCATTCTGGTGAACTCGATAAGCTTTTAACTCATATGACCGATGGACAACCGCCATCCACCAAGTTATTGGTGAAAATGGAGCTGAACCGCCTAATGGCTCCTTGCAGCAAAAGCATTGATTTACGCGGCAAGGTGCAAGGTGAATGTCGGGAGTATGCGTTCGATAATCGCCAGCATTGGCTCGATGATGTCGCGTTCAACGCCTACCATAAAAATATGAAGAAATTTGGCGGCTATACAGAGGGAGTATGGGAAGCGGTTAATAACACGCGCAATAATTTTCGAGTCATGAAGCAGCAAGGCAAATTGGCACCGAAAAATGACCAGCCGAAAGATACCAGCTTTGAGGTTGAACCACTCAAACTCGGCTACGACCTCAAGCGTCAAGAAAATCGCTTAAAGATCGCTACCCAAATTGAGATTCGATTACCAAACGAACAGTTGATCCATGGCTTAAGTGTCGATCTCTCGCCTTCCGGAGCCAAATTAAAAGTCCCTGCCGCCTTTGACTACAAGCTTGGCGAAATTATTCAAATCTACTTTGCTGAACTGCATAGCGCCTCGATGGTGACTGGGCTGCAGCAAGGTCTTGAATATCGTATTCTCGGTATTGATGAAGCCCATGACAGTGATGCGGTTAAATTTTTGCGCGTGCTAAAACTCAATAATAGCGATGTGATTGAACAAGTGATTGAGGAGGCGATTCAAACCAATACTCAAAAAGCACGCCATGACAATCAAGATAAAATCATCCGAGCACGCACTCGCGGTTATGAGCATATGTACCTCAAACACACCAGTAACTTGCCGCTGTTTTTTAGTCACAACGAGCTCAAACTGGCACTACTGACCGAAAATAATCGGCCGATTTGGCAATATTGGCATGACGAACGGAATCAACAGGCACTCGGCTCGTTATTCAAACCAGAACGTATGGCGTACTTAGCCGCTCCAGGCGTGCGTGGCAGCAATAATGTGCTCTATGCATTTAAACATGAGCATCAACATAAAACGCTGTTTTTTTCGATGCTGATGCCTGAGGCCAGCCAAGAACAACGTAAGCTGTTTTGGCATATCGGAGCCAAGCGCGACAGTTGGCGAGCGTTTCGCTTATTTGTATTTGAGTTATCCGATCAAGAAAGACAAGCCTTAGCACAACATTCGAGTGAGCTTGCCGATCACTCTAGCGCTTTAACCCACTGTGGCGTGTTGCAAGAAATTGGTAATAGTGAGACTGGCCATGATTACCTGCTGGCCGACAAACCGAATCTGGCCACTGGTGCGCTCAATGATTTTCGCCATCCTCGCCAAGTGATGGGTAATCCGATGGGCATCTACTTTGACGCTCGTTCGCGGCGTAAAGAGCCGCGTTATCGCTTTCGAACCCCAGTGCAAGTGAGTAACGGCACACACAGTGTCACAGGAGCGACCGTCGATCTATCCAAACGGGGCTTAAGCCTGCAATTAGAGGCCCCCTTAGCGGTCAAAGCCAATGATCAAGTTTGGGTCGATTATCTTGAGCTCAAGCTGTATGACAAAACGCTGCCACTGGGTAATACCCCTTACCAAGTGGTGCGCATCGATCCGACAGGGCGTAGCTTACAGTTAGTGATTCAAGAGAGTGTTCAAACGATAAAAACCATCGCCTTTTTCAATAGCATCATTGAATGCAACCAAGACAAACTATTGAAAAAAGAGGAAATACTGCCTAGCAACCCACTACTCGAAAGCCTGCATAACATCCTGCTAGATAAGATGGTAAGCACTCCATTTTTTGTCGAAAAAGTGGCTAGCAACCTCAAGCCGAAAGTGATTGGGGTCAATTACCCATTACCAGCTTATCTCAACCTACTCGCTCAATTAAGCAGTGAGCAGCGAATTACCTTGCAGCCGATTTTTAAAGGCCACACTAATTCACTACTCGCAACGCCGATGAAACGGATTGAAGGAGCAGAGCCTCAATACCGCGAAATTTACTTGAGCATAGTGAAGTATGGGACCCAAATTCAATCCATCGAATCACGCTTACTCAGTGATTTTAATGATACCGGCGAGCGGATCCGCTTCATTCGCCAAGGGCAGACAATGGGAGAACTCTATGTACTCAGGATCAGTGGCGTTCCAGTATTTGCCCCCATCACCAATTTGTTGCGCAGTGATTTGAACGAGCTGGCCACCATCAGCCCAGCGCATGCCAAAAGTCTAGAAAAAGAGATGTTGGCACAAGTGGGCTATGGCGAAATTGTCGATATTACCGAGGAAGTGCTGATCCGCCTTGAGCTAACCCGCTAAGCCAATCGTGTATCCATTGACCGTTGGAACCCAAAAACCCGCCAAGCGAGCGTAATCAAACGCTTGGCGGGTTTGGCCGGAATTGGGTTACAGGTGCGTTTTTGGTTTGGCTTGCCAACTCAGCTTTTGCTGGCCAATTAACGCCGCAGAAAGAATACACAGCACACCGCCTAATCCGGCAAAACGCACCGCGGTTTGCGCTTGTGCTTCAACTTTCGGTTTGGCATGAAATGCCACCCCCAGTCCTGCCGCAGCCATCATCAGCAAATCGTTAGCACCATCGCCAACCGCAACCGTATTATGCATTTCGATATCGTATTGCAGCGCCAGAGCGCGCAGAATATCCGCTTTAGTTTGCGCCCCCACCACCTCACCCAACACTTGACCCGTCAGTTTACCATCGATAATTTCCAGTTGATTGGACTTGGCATAATCGAGTGACAACTCCGCTTTTAGATGATCAGAAAAATAGGTGAAGCCCCCTGAAGCAATCGCTACTTTCCAGCCTAGCGCATGCAGCGTAGCCACCAGCTCTGGCAACTCTGGCATCAAAGGCAGCGTTGCGCGCACTTGGCTTAAAATCTCTTCTGGCGCACCTTTAAGTTTACTCACGCGCAAACGCAAACTTTGCTCAAAATCGAGCTCACCTTGCATCGCGCGTTCGGTCACTTGCGCCACTTCTTCGCCCACCCCCGCGAGTTTGGCAATTTCATCAATACATTCAATTTGGATCGCGGTCGAATCCATATCCAATACCATCAAACCGGGTTTGCTCAAATCTGGGACATCTTGGATCCGCGCATAATCCAACTCCAGAGCTTGCAAAATGGTTTCATGCTCAGACGTCAGCTCTCCAGCCATTAAAGCCACCTGATAACCACCCACTTGCCACAAGGCTAAAATGGCGTCAGAACGCTCGGTAAAGAAATCCATATCGGCAAACTGAGCGGGAGTGAGGTAATGGCCATAGACAATCCAACTGGCGCGATGTTTCGCTAACGGATTGACCCCACGCGTAGCAGGGAAACGCTTAAGCAGCGAAGGGTGTTTTTTGATGGGTAACATTGTTAAAGCATCCATGTCGACTTTCCTTATTCGGTACAGCCAGACGTTACCCTATTGCAATTTAAAAACGCAAGTCTCAAACTGAGCGCAGTTGTTTTTTTGCAGGTGTGTTTCCGCATGGATGGTTCACTTTTTTCATTTCGCCTGGTGGCGCGTATTACCACAATGCTCGCAATTGCAGTGATGTTTGTGATCACGATTCAAAATAGTGTGGTGATCAGTAAAGGTAATGAGCGCATTCAAGCCAACCAACTGGAAACCCTGACTAAAGTGTTGATCACACAAGCGGCTCTTTCGGCCAGCAGCATGATTGTCGATCAAGATCAAGAGCGTCTATTAGCACTTACTAACCAATTAGCTACCGAACGACTAGTGTTTGATGCCTCAATTTATGACTCAGAAGGTGTGTTATTTGCCGCCAGTGATGCCGCGTTAAGTGTGCGTGAGGTGCTCGGTTTAGATACCCCACTGCATACGGCGAGTATTGGTCGTCAACAGTTGGTCGAGCCAGTGATCCACGATGGTAGTGTGATTGGTTTTGTGCGGATCAGTTTTGAAACTGGTAAAGTGACGGCGATTTCTGACCATCACTATCGTAAAAGTGATCACAATATGTATTGGATGCTATTGATGAGTTTTGTCAGCGGAGTTTTGCTCACCTTACTGCTGCGCCGTAAAGCCAAAAATCCAACCGGTGAAAATCTATTGCTCCAGCAAACAGAACCCTCATTGGATGAGTAACACGCGACGTTAGTACCCTCTGCAAATGATCACTGCCAAGCAAGCGTGATCATAAATAAAAAAACCTCAGTTGGCACTGAGGTTTTTTATAGTTCAGGCTAAATCAGAGCAGTGATTAATAACCCGCTTGATCGCCAATCAACACTGAATCCAGCGCGATTTCAATCATTTCATTAAAGGTATTTTGACGCTCTTGAGAAGTGGTTTGCTCACCGGTTTTAATGTGATCAGACACGGTGCAGATAGTCAGAGCTTTCGCGCCATATTCTGCCGCCACACCGTAAATCCCCGCAGCTTCCATTTCTACGCCGACGATGCCGTATTTATCCATCACATCAAACATCGATGGATCAGGCGTATAGAATAATTCAGCCGAGAATAGATTACCGACTTTAACCTCAATCCCACGGGCTTTGGCGGCTTCTTCCGCGGCCTTAACCATCTTGTAGTCAGCAATCGCAGCAAAATCATGATCTTTAAAGCGAATGCGGTTTACTTTAGAGTCAGTACACGCGCCCATGCCGATCACCACATCACGTAGTTTGATCCCTTCATTCACCGCACCACAACTGCCGACGCGAATGATCTTCTTCACGCCAAAGTCTTTGATCAATTCAGTCACATAGATTGAGCATGATGGGATACCCATCCCGTGTCCCATCACAGAGATCTTACGTCCTTGATAAGTACCGGTGTAACCGAACATATTACGCACGTCACACACTTGAACCACATCATCAAGGAATTTTTCTGCAATGTATTTGGCGCGCAGTGGATCACCCGGCATCAATACTACGTCAGCGAAATCGCCCATTTGCGCATTAATATGTGGAGTTGCCATGTTTTCGTTCCTTTGGTTTGTTGGCTATCAGCCATCATTAACAAAACCCAACGGCTAAATTTAGCCCTTGAATATGCGTGTTAGAAAAGTTTTTTACCGTAATCCATTGGCGAAATGCCAAAGTAGCTGGCGAGCGTTTGCCCAATGTCAGCAAAGGTGTCACGGCGGCCTAACGAACCCGGCGCAACTTGCTTGCCATACACCAATACCGGAATATGTTCACGAGTATGGTCGGTTCCCGGCCATGTTGGGTCGCAGCCATGATCGGCGGTGAGGATCAAAATGTCCTGCTCCTGCATTAGCGCCAACACTTGCGGCAGACGCTGATCAAAATACTCCAATGCCGCAGCATAACCCCCCACGTCACGGCGGTGACCATAAGCAGAATCGAAGTCAACGAAGTTGGTGAACACGATAGTGTTATCACCCGCTTGTGTGATCTGCTCCAAGGTCGCATCAAACAGGGCAGGAATACCCGTCGCTTTCACTTTATCGGTGATGCCGCAGTTCGCGTAGATATCGGCAATTTTACCAATCGACACCACGCGGCCTTGCTTCTCTTCGACCAGCTTTTGCAGCACCGTCGCCGCAGGTGGTTCAAGCGACAGATCGCGTCGATTGCCAGTGCGGGTAAATTGCCCCTTACCCGTCCCAATAAATGGACGCGCAATCACACGACCAATATTATAATCCGCCAGCTCTTCACGGGCGATTTGGCATAGCTCAAGCAGACGCGATAAACCGAACGTCTCTTCATGACAGGCGATTTGGAATACTGAATCGGCTGAGGTGTAGAAAATCGGCTGACCAGTGCGCATGTGCTGTTCGCCCAACTCATCCAGCACTTGTGTCCCTGAGGCGTGGCAGTTGCCTAAAAAGCCATCCAGTCCTGCCCGGGCTAAAATGCGATCGGTTAGCTCTTTTGGAAAGCTATTTTGCTTATCGCTAAAGTAGCCCCATTCAAACAATACAGGCACACCAGCAATTTCCCAGTGACCGGATGGGGTATCTTTGCCGGAAGAGAGTTCCGCCGCATGAGCATAAGCACCCATGATATCAGCACGCTGATCCAGCCCTGCGGCAAAACGTCCTGTCGATTCTTTATGCGCCATAGCTAAACCGAGTTTAGACAAGTTTGGCAGCTGTAAGGCACCGGTACGCTGGGCGTTATCGGCCAGTCCTTGCGCACAGTGATCGGCAATATGGCCTAGGGTATCCGCCCCCACATCACCAAATGCGCTTGCATCTGCTGTCGCGCCAATCCCAAAGGAATCTAATACTAAAATAAAAGCTCTTTTCATTGTTCACTTCTCCCCGTGGTTACACGTCTTGCGCACGAATTTGACGGTAAACATCCGGTGTTGGCACATAATCACCGCCCACTTTGATCGCACTATGTAACGCATTAGCCGCTTGTTGCCACTGCTGTTCATCGCGTGCATGGATGATGGCTAAAGGTTTATGAGGGTCAGCGATTTCACCCAGACGGATAAATTGGTCAAAACCGACCGCGTAATCAATCTGATCACTCGCGACCCAGCGACCGCCGCCCATAGCGACCACTGCCATACCAATCGCACGAGTATCCATCGCAGAAATAATACCGGACTGCTGCGCGTATACCGGACGCACAATCTCAGCTTTGGCGAGGTAGTTATCGTAGTTCTCGACAAAATCGCTTGGGCCACCAAGGCCTGCCACCATTTTGCCAAAGCGCTCGGCCGCTTGACCGTTATCCAGCACAGCTTGCAGCTTGTCACGCGCTTGTGTGGTGTCTTTGGCTAATTTGCCAAGTACCAGCATTTCCGCACACGACGCCATGGTAACGTCCAGCAAGCGAGGGTTACGGTATTCGCCCGTCAGGAAACGTACCGCTTCACGCACTTCAACGGCGTTACCCGCAGAAGAAGCCAGCACTTGGTTCATATCGGTTAAAATCGCGGTGGTGTGGGTACCAGCACCATTGGCGACCGCGACAATCGATTTGGCTAACTCTTCAGAGGCAGCATAAGTAGGCATAAACGCGCCAGAGCCCACTTTGACATCCATGACTAATGAATCGAGCCCAGCAGCCAATTTCTTCGCAAGAATTGAAGCGGTGATCAGCGAGATGTTATCGACCGTGGCGGTAATATCACGTGTGGCATATACTCGTTTGTCCGCAGGCGCCAAATCACCGGTTTGACCGATGATCGCCACTCCAGCTTGTTTAGTGACGTGGCCAAATAGCTCATTACTTGGCGTGATGTTATAACCGGGGATCGCTTCCAATTTATCCAGCGTGCCGCCGGTATGACCCAAACCACGCCCAGAAATCATCGGTACATAGCCACCACAGGCTGCCACCATTGGGCCAAGCATCAATGAGGTCACATCCCCTACACCACCGGTTGAGTGTTTATCGACGACAGGGCCATCAAAGTGCATCGGCCGCCAGTCGATCACCATCCCGGAATCGCGCATCGCACAGGTCAGTGCAATCCGCTCTGGCATGGTCATTTCACGGAAGAAAATCGCCATCGCAAAGGCCGCAATTTGCCCTTCCGAAACGGTATTACTGGCGACACCTTGAATGAAAAATTGGATCTCCTCATTAGTGAGGATTTCACCATCACGTTTTCTGCGGATGATTTCTTGAGGTAAATATTTTGTTTGCGATGAATACATAGTCGCCTCCCAGTTCCAAATGAAACTGCGTAGTGTAAAGAGGTAAAGCAGCGCGAAGACTCGCGCTGCCATCAGACACAGTGAATATTAGTAAGCGGCAGGATCGGCCTTTTGGTCTGTGACTTCTAATGTATTCAGAAGGTTGGTAAGTAGGCTGGAAGCACCAAACCGGTAATGACGGCTATCGGCCCAATCGCTACCGAGAATCTCATCGGCCATCGCCAGATATTGTTGGGCATCTTGTGCAGTGCGTACCCCGCCAGCCGGCTTAAAACCTACCGTTTTCGCAACGCCCATATCGCGGATCACTTCCAGCATCAGGCGAGCATATTCTGGTGTCGCATTGACAGGGACTTTACCGGTTGAGGTTTTGATAAAATCCGCACCCGCTTCAATACAAATTTGCGATGCTTGTTTGATCAGCGCAGCTTGTTGCAGCTCACCGGTTTCGATGATCACTTTCAGCAGCACCCGCTCACCACAAGCCGCTTTGCACTGTTTCACCAGCTCAAAACCCACTTGTGGATTGCCAGCCATAAGCGCACGATAAGGGAATACCACATCCACCTCATCAGCGCCGTAAGCCACCGCTGCTTTGGTTTCAGCTACTGCAATCTCAATATCATCATTACCGTGTGGAAAATTAGTCACTGTCGCGATACGGACCTCAGGCGTGCCTTGTTCACGCAGTGTCTTCTTAGCAATCGGAATGAAGCGAGGATAAATACAGATGGCGGCGGTATTGCCGACTGGACTTTTCGCGTCACGACAAAGTTGGATCACTTTGGCATCGGTATCATCGTCATTCAGGGTCGTCAGATCCATCAGTTTAAGTGCACGTAGAGCTGCTACTTTCAATTCGCTCATTTCTCTCTATCTCCGATCAATATAGTCATCTATTTTACTGCTTAGTCGATTCTTGGTTCGCTAAACAGCCACAAATAAACGGACTTGGTTCCTTGAAGACTTGGTGCTCAAGCACCAATTGCAATCCTTGTCACCGCACAGTACCCGTTTGGGTCACCGGTTGTATCGCCATCACTACAGTATAGAGGTTTGCGGCTAGACGGTAGTGATACGCGAGGAGCAAACGGTTTGCATCTCAAAAAAAATGGGCCAATATTTTACGCTAACCCATTGTTGAATAATGGTCTAAGTTCGAAAACTCACCAGTGATAGGTGAAATCGCCATCGAGCTAGCCCACAAATAAAACACCCCGCAGCAATCACTTGCTACGGGGTGTTTTTAAACGTGTCTATCGCATTGTTGCTCTAAACTCTATCTCTAATGATTAGAAAGAGAGGAAGAAACCAGCGATAGTCGCCGCCATCAGGTTAGACAGCGTACCAGCAATAACCGCTTTAACACCCATGCGTGCGATATCACCACGACGCTTAGGCGCCAGGCTACCCAGACCACCCAATAGGATTGCGATAGAAGACAGGTTAGCAAAACCACACAGAGCAAACGAAATGATCGCTTTGGTTTTTTCTGACAGCACCGCTGGTGCAGCATCAGTCAGATAAGGAGCAAACTGCGAGTAAGCAACAAATTCGTTAGCCACGGTTTTCAGACCGATAAACTCACCCGCTACAGTTGCTTCATTCCAAGGCACACCGATCAGGAACGCTAGTGGCGCAAACACCCAACCTAACAGCATTTCTAATCGCAGCTCAGGCATGCCGAACCAGCCACCCACGCCACCTAGCATACCGTTGATCAGAGCAATCAGACCAATGAAGGCAATCAGCATCGCACCCACGTTCAGCGCCAGTTGCAGACCAGCAGAAGCACCGCCTGCCGCAGCATCGATAACGTTAGCTGGTTTGTTATCACCACCATCCATTACCACATCTTCGTTTTCGAGTGGCTTTTCAGTTTCTGGCATGATCAGTTTTGCAAACAGCAAACCACCTGGAGCCGCCATGAATGACGCCGCAACCAAGTATTCAATCTTAACGCCCATAGAAGCGTAGCCCGCCAGTACACCACCAGCGATAGAAGCCAAACCACCACACATCACCGCAAACAGCTCAGACTGAGTCATTTTTGGTACAAATGGACGCACCACTAATGGTGCTTCGGTTTGACCAACGAAAATGTTCGCTGCTGCAGACATTGATTCTGCGCGTGAAGTGCCGAGGGCTTTTTGCAAACCACCACCCAGAATGCGAATAACCCACTGCATCACACCCAAGTAGTACAAAACAGAGATCAGCGCAGAGAAGAAGATCAGCGTTGGCAATACGCGGAATGCGAAAATAAAGCCGCCGCCGCCAAACACTTCAAACATCTTGCCTGATACCAGTCCGCCAAACAGGAACGAAGTACCATCGTTACCGTAGTTAATGACGTTAGAGACGGCATCCGAGAAGCCACGTAGTAGCTCTTGGCCCCAAGGAACATACAAAATGAATGCACCCAGTGAAAATTGGATAGCGAAAGCGCCACCCACGGTTCTTAAATTGATAGCTTTACGGTTACTTGACAGAAGTACTGCGATTCCCAGCAGAACTGC
Source organism: Vibrio misgurnus (assembly GCF_029635775.1). Taxonomy (NCBI): domain Bacteria; kingdom Pseudomonadati; phylum Pseudomonadota; class Gammaproteobacteria; order Vibrionales; family Vibrionaceae; genus Vibrio; species Vibrio misgurnus. The sequence continues at coordinate 1,972,995 of NZ_CP113241.1, forward strand.
CATGCCGATTAGGCTCATAAACAGGCTCATGGTTTATGACTTCCTTATTAGTTTAATGTTGGCGTGTGACAAAATGGAGCGATTAAGCGGGGGCAATTATACCCATGGGCACTGGGGGAAAGTAATGCCAGACTCACAGTTTTGGATAAGATTCATCACGCATTCACCAATTTCTGTGATGGGCATCATGCTTTTTGTTAGAGTTACGCAAAATAACCACATGTTTTTGAGATTTTATTTACACAAACCAAACAGGTTTTGACTGGTTTGCCACAGAATTGGCGCAATCGATTCCTCAGCAACGCCTTTTAACTTCGCCAATGTGGCTAAGACTAAACGTAATTGAGCGGGGTGATTCGCCTCTCCTTGCCAGCCATTGAGCGGCATATCTGGCGCATCGGTCTCCAACACTAAGTGCTCGGTGGGTAAAGCGGCGATCGCTTGGCGCGTTTTATTGGCTCGCGGATAAGTGATAACCCCACCCACCCCGATTTTAAAGCCTAAATCAATAAACTGCTGCGCTTGTTGCAAGCTGCCAGTAAAGGCATGTAGCACACCGCCCTGCTGAAAACGCTGCTGTTTCAATAACTGCAACAATCGGTTATGCGTACGCCGACTGTGTAAAATCACTGGTAACTTGGCTTGGGTAGCAATAGCTAGTTGGGCAATCAACATCTGTTGTTGCAACTGAGCATCCACCTCTATCGCATCATCCAAACCACACTCGCCTAGCGCCACACAAGCGGCATCTGCATGGCTCAGCGCGGTTTCTAATTCAGCTAAATGGGTAACCGAATCTCGATTTAAATAGAGCGGATGAAAACCTAAAGCGTAAGAAATGCTGGATGGAAAACGCTGGGCAAGCTCGGCTACCTGGTGCCAATTTTGCGGCCCAATCGCAGGCACCAGCAGATGTTTAACCCCTTGCTGAGCCGCACGTTGCAGCGCCCTTTCTGGTGCGCTGACGAAGGGGGCAAAATCAAAATGGCAATGAGTATCAAATAACGGCCACACCGTTGAATTAACCCTCTTCACGTTTAAAGACTAACTCAGTCGGTGTCGACTCTTCGGCAACAAAATAATAGCCTGCGCTGTTAAAAGCCTGTAACCCCTCAATCGAATCAATTCGATGTTCAATGATGTAGCGTGCCATCATGCCGCGCGCTTTTTTAGCAAAGAAACTGATAATCTTATATTGCCCCTGCTTGGCATCTTTGAAAATCGGCGTGACAATTTGAGCGTTTAAACGCTGTGGATTAACCGCTTTGAAATATTCATTCGATGCCAAGTTGACTAATAACCGATCCCCTTGCGCGTGCAGCGCCTGATTGAGCTGCTCAGTAATAATATCGCCCCAATAATGATATAAATTGGTGCCCCGTGAATTGGCCAATTTGGTGCCCATCTCTAGCCGGTAGGGCTGCATCAAGTCAAATGGACGCAGTACGCCATATAAACCAGAAAGCATGCGCAGGTGTTGCTGAGCATAATCCAAATCGCTGGCCGATAAGGTTTGCGCGTCTAACCCGGTATACACATCGCCCTTGAAAGCAAAAATCGCCTGACGCGCATTGTCCAAGCTAAAGGTTTCACTCCACTCAGCAAATCGTGCCACATTGAGTCCGGCGATTTTATCGCTCACGCTCATCAGAGCGGCAATCTCACTTGGTGATAAAGTGCGACAAATCTCAACTAAAGCGGCAGCATGGGAAACAAGCTCAGGCTGGGTAAACGTTGAGCTAGCAACCGGTGAGGCATAATCGAGGGTTTTCGCCGGAGAAACAACAATCAGCATAATAATTCCTATGGTTCAATTGAACTTATGTTTGGCCGGAGGTCGCGGTGACGGCGCGCCTCGCCAGATCATTTCGGCAAGCATAAGCAGACTAAAATAGAGTACAAAAAAAGCCATGCACTGTCTGCATGGCTTTTTCAATTGCTCGCATCGGAGATCTCGATGTTGATCTCTAGCTAGAATGCTTTGTTTCTACGATACTTTTTGGTTATCCCAAATCCCATCTTCAAGTTGAGACTTCAACTCTGGATAGTCATTCGCATCGAAGGTCGGCACTTTACCTGCATTTAATTGGCGGTTGTAATCTTTAGCCAGCTTAATCACTATGCTAGAGAGCAGCAAAATCGCCACTAAGTTGACAATTGCCATCAGCCCCATCGACACATCCGCCATCGCCCATACGGTCGGCAGAGTGGCCAGCGATCCAAACATCACCATGCCTAAGAACACTAAACGAAACAGCACTAAGCCTTTTTTGTTGTTATGTTCCAGGAAAACCAAGTTAGTTTCTGCGTACGAGTAATTAGCAATGATCGAGGTAAAAGCGAAAAAGAAAATCGCAAAGGCAATAAAAATGCTGCCCCACTCACCGACTTGTGAGCTTAATGCGCGCTGAGTCAACTCAATTCCAGTCAACTCACCGTGCGGCACATATTCACCTGAAACCAAAATAATCGCCACGGTTGCCGTACAGATCACCACCGTATCGATAAACACGCCCAACATCTGCACATAACCCTGTGAAGCTGGGTGTGGAGGATAAGGCGTCGCGGAAGCTGCAGCATTAGGCGCCGAACCCATACCCGCTTCGTTAGAGAACAAACCACGCTTAACACCATTGATCATGGCTTGTGCAATCGCATAGCCAAGGCCGCCGGCTGCCGCCTCTTGTAACCCGAAAGCACTTTTGAAAATCAGGCTAATCGCACCAGGCACTTTATCGAAGTTAATCACGACCACAAACAGAGCAATCGCCAAGTAAGCAAATGCCATGAAAGGCACGATCAGCTCTGCGGTACGGGCAATTTTGCGAATGCCACCGAAAATCACGAAGCCACTGAGTAGCACCAGCGCTAGCCCCACCGCGATAGGCTCAAGGCCAAATGCGGTTTTCATCGCCCCCGTAATCGAGTTAGCTTGCACCGCGTTAAACACTAAACCAAACGCAATAATCAAGAAGATGGAGAACAGTACGCCCATCCAACGCATACCCAGCCCTTTTTCCATATAGTAAGCGGGGCCGCCGCGGTAATTGCCATCTTTATCACGGGTTTTATACAGCTGTGCCAACGTGCTTTCCGCAAAAGAGGTCGCCATCCCCAGCATGGCAATCAGCCACATCCAGAAAATCGCCCCAGGGCCACCGGCGGTTAAAGCAACGGCCACCCCGGCCATATTCCCTGTACCAACCCGAGCCGCTAAGCTGGTGCATAAAGCTTGGAAAGAAGAAATACCCGCATTATCGGCTTTACGGCTGTTTTTTAGCACGCTAAACGTATGGGTAAAATGACGAAATTGGATAAAACCCAATCTCAATGTGAAATAGATACCAACCCCAACTAATAGGTACACCAGGATGGAGCCCCATAGTAGGTCATTCATTAAATTAATTAAGTCTGTCACAGGAACCTCGTCTTGAGTGATGGGCTGCTTTTACTCCGATGAGTAAAAGTTTCTGTTACACGGATAGGCTATTAAAATTATCTTTTTGCCGTGCACTCGTAGCGCCATTGAGCAAATAAAGGCCCTCAATAGCACCCAGCCTGTTTTTTGACGAGCGGATAATGCAATCTCAACCCACAAAAATCAATATGAACATAATTTCGTTAAAATGTTATTTTTCACCTTAGAATCACGCTCTCATAACATAAGCAAACCATTTAAGCAACAAACCAGACACAATATAAGAGTAAAATAATCACAACAGAGCTCACTTATTAACCACCAACTACGGGTTATACAAACGAAATCTCACCCCCTGAGAATCAGACGATTTCTATTTATCCCAATATCTACCGATAAAATAAGCCGACATTTTGCGATCGTCTGCACAAAAAACAAGCTAAACCATGACCAGCGACTAAAAGAATAACATTTAAGCAACACAGCAAACGGAGCAATTTAATCGTTTGCGCTTATCTTTAGGTTACTATTTCATCAAAAAAAGTACTGCAAAATGTGAAATTCCATTTAAAAACCAACCAAAGCTTCATTAAATCGAAACAAATGAGAAATAAATCATAGTTACGCTTCGCTAAGGTGTGCTATTTAGAAAGCACTCAGGGAATGATGACCATCTAGTGAGGCTATTTATGGACGAACTACGCTTTGATGAACTATTAGAACTCGAATTCTCCAAAATCCGTCACACCCGCACCAAACCTGTCAAACGGATGTGGCGAGAAATCGAAGCAATTCGAGATCGAAAACGGCTAGAAAAAGAGCTGTTAGAGATGGATGTGTGTCTCGAGCTGCAAGACATCACCATTTAATTAACCACTCAACCGCGACTGACGATTGCTCCACTTAAATGGATTCGGATTCACTTGTGCGCACTCGGTGAGCCAAATGGGCATAACGCTCAGCAATCGTGTCACCAAATACAGGATCATCCAGGTTTTCCTGCCATTGAGCTTCGACACTTCGCCAATCATCATCACTGAAACTTTGCCGGATCAGCGGTAAAATCGACTGCTCCTCCAGCTCAAGATGCTGAGTCTGCTGATCGATAAAGGTTTGCAATAATTCCACCAACACCGCCTGAGGAACCACAGCGTCATGTAAAATCATCACCGTGACTTCTAAAAACTGCTGGCTCATTTGCGCTAAAGCTTGATGCTGCTGTGCAAGATTGGCGACCAGCGGATCAGCATAGTGCGCCAGATAATAGCGGTACAAAATATCTTCTTTGGGATGATGTACTTGCTCACTATGGGTAGCTAAATAGTCAATCATCTCTTTCAGCAGGCGGTAGTTAATCGGCTGCTCATTTTTCACACGCGCTAATTTTTGGCCTAACATCGACAACAAACGCACCATGTAACGGTGTTCACGCTGGATCTGCTCCATCATCATCGGTTCAATCTCCCTATCATACTAGGCAACAGTGTAGAGATGGATCGCGATGCCAGCTTTGAGGCGGATCGAAAAAACGCCAACCGAATTAGATCACCTACGGTAGCTGCCACTCGATAGGAGCCATGCCTTGCGCTTGTAATAACTGATTGGTTTGTGAAAAATGCTGACAACCGAGAAAGCCTCGATGTGCAGAGAGTGGCGACGGATGAGGAGCCATTAACACATGATGACGCTGACGATCGATGCGTTGTCCCTTCTTCTGCGCATGTGAGCCCCACAGTAAAAAAACCAACCCACTACGCTGCTGATTAAGCACATCAATCACATGATCAGTAAAGGTTTCCCAACCAGTTTTGGCGTGAGAATGGGCCATTCCTTGCTCGACAGTGAGTACAGTGTTGAGCAACAGCACGCCTTGCTGTGCCCAACTTTGCAGATAACCGTGTGGTGGAATTTGAAAGCCAGCAATATCTTGCGCGAGCTCTTTATAAATATTGATCAGAGAGGGTGGCGTTTTAATCCCCGGTAATACGGAAAAACATAGGCCATGTGCCTGATTTGGCCCGTGGTAAGGATCCTGACCCAAAATCACCACTTTAACATCGCTAAATTCAGTGAAGCGAAACGCGTTAAATACATCCTTGGCGGGGGGATAAATCACCTTACCAGCTTGGCGTTGGCTTTCGACAAATTGCAGGGTTTGTTGAAAATACTCCTGCTGCTTTTGCTGGCCAATCACATCATGCCAAGTGAGAGATTGAGACATATCAATACCTTAAAATTCAATTTTCCTACCGCATTGTATACCCAAATTAAGCACAGTTGCAGACGAGTGTGTAACCTTGTCACAGATCACACACTGAATAACACAAGCGAATGGTATGAACGGCAAGTTCAATCCAATCTTGAAAACAACAATAGCCTTATCAATTAATGCGGTTTTGGTGGTGGCGCCCTGTGATGGCCTTGTCCATTAACATGTCGATTAGGCACCGGACGACGAGCGGCAGGTCGGGGGGCGGGGGAAATTGAATTGGGGAACGAATTCATAACAGCATCCTTCTGACAAACTGGCACGGATCATGAAGAAAGAAATATGCCAAATCTGTGAAACTCACCAATTAATTAAACTTTTATTGTAAAAATTTCCGCAAAGTTGCGATCTCCATCGCCCAGAGTTCTGGATCAATCGTTTCTAGAATCAAAGGGATACCATTAAATCGAGCATCCTGTGCAATATATTCGAAACACTCCCAGCCAATCTCGCCCATGCCGAGTGAATGATGGCGATCGACTCGGCTGGCTAACTTGCTTTTTGAATCATTAATGTGCATCGCACGTAAATAGTGCATACCGACCACGCGTGCAAACTCAGCAAACGTCTCATCGCATGCCGCTTTTGTTCGCAGATCATAACCCGCGGCAAAAGTATGGCAGGTATCCAGACACACCCCAACACGCTGCTTATCTTCAACTTGCTCAATAATCGCGGCTAAATGCTCAAAGCGCCAACCAAGGTTACTGCCCTGCCCTGCGGTATTCTCGATCACGGCGACAACATTCGGCACCGCCCGATGTGCTAAGTTAATTGACTCAGCAATCAAGGCTAAACACTCCTGTTCTGAAATCTGTTGCAAATGGCTACCGGGATGAAAATTGAGTAAGCGCAAGCCAAGTTGATCACAGCGCTGCATCTCATCAATAAACGCCGCGCGTGATTTGGCTAATTTTTCTGGCTCAGGAGCACCTAAATTGATCAAGTAAGAGTCATGCGGCAAAATAGCTTCGCTGGTGAATCCCCATTTAGCACAGTTGGCTTTAAATGCCCGAATAGTACTTTCTTCCAGCGGCTTTGCTGCCCATTGGCGCTGGTTTTTAGTAAATAGAGCAAAGGCATTGGCACCGATTTCATGCGCACGCATTGGCGCAAGCTCTACACCACCCGACGCCGAAACATGTGCCCCAATTAACTTCTCATACATAATGTTGCTCTCATTGTTACTTAATCACTGCCGACTTTCATTGCATCGAGCTAACTTGCTGATTTTGTCTATTCTAAGTCAAACCACATCACAAAAATGTAGTAATTTAACAACAAATTTGAATTTAAAAATTTTTTAATCATTCAAATAAATGTAATTACTGTTATTTTTAAAACATTTATTGATACAAATCAAAAATAAAAGTCCGATTCGAAAGTGCAATCTTGTGGTTTATTGACTTAAATCAATATTTAAAATGTGGACATTTGCTATATAATAGCCAGCTCAACAAGATCTGAAAATTAACACCAATAATACCACTTCAATGTGGACTAGGAGAAAGTGATGATCCAAGGTATCCAAATTACTAAAGCAGCCAACGACGACCTATTGAACTCTATCTGGTTGATCGATAGCGAAAAGAATGAAGCACGCTGCGTTGCTGCGTTGCAAGGCTACACAACTGATCAAGTGGTTAACATTAATGAACTAGGCCAGTTCGAGTGTCGTGAAGTGGCGATCGAAACCACACCACGCATCGAAGGTGGTCAACATCTAAATGTGAACGTATTACAACGCGAGACTCTTGAAGATGCGGTTGCGCATCCAGAGAACTATCCACAACTGACTATTCGTGTTTCAGGTTACGCAGTGCGTTTCAACTCATTGACTGCAGAGCAGCAGCGCGACGTTATCGCACGTACTTTCACTGAATCTCTGTAATTCAGCAATCCGTACTCCGGTTACTCAAACGGTGCTCAATGAGCACCGTTTTTTTTATCTCTAAACACTAGTCAGGCGAAATGAGTTTCACCTGACTAATTTTTGTCTGACTAACTTTGACCTTACCGAATAACGCGGCTCACCGCGATGATTGCATCCCGATTAACAGGGCTCGTAAAGCCGTAAAGTCTGCATCCAACTCTTGAGACAATAGATCGAGCGCCGCATGCTTAGCCAACGGTGCCGGCAGTTCAATATCCGTAGCTAAAATCTCATCCACCACCTCTTTAAATTTGGCCGGATGGGCAGTGCACAGGAAAAGCCCAGTCTCTTGCGGCGCAAGCTGCTCGGTAAGCAGCTGATAAGCAATCGCACCATGCGGCTCACATAAGTAGCCTAACTCATACAACTGCTGTACCGCTTTGGCACTTTGCTGATCAGAAACCGCACCTTTGCCTAAGGTTTCCAAGCCCCAGCCCATACGCTGACACAGCTCTTCAATCCGAGGCCAGTTATTAGGCTGACTGACATCCATCGCATTGGATGTCGTGGCAATGGTCGGTTTCGGTTCCCAACGCCCGGTGGTTAAGTAGCGTGGCACCGTATCATTAGCATTGGTCGCCGCAATAAAACGTTTTACCGGTAAGCCTAACGCTTTAGCCAGCAAACCGGCGGTTAAGTTACCAAAATTGCCACTCGGGACTGAGATCACCAAATTTTCACGCTCAGCCTTGCTCATCTGCGCAACCGCTTCAAAGTAGTAACAGATCTGCGCCATTAAACGGCTAATATTGATCGAATTCGCCGAATTTAAGCCAATTTGTTCACGCAGTTGCGCATCATCAAACGCTTGTTTAACCAAGGCTTGGCACGCATCAAAATCACCATCAATCGCCACGGTATGGATGTTGTTACCCAGTGTGCAAAATAACTTTTCTTGCAGCGGACTGATTTTACCTTTGGGATACAAGATCACCACATTGATATCTGGCATACCATAGAACGCGTGCGCTACCGCCGCACCGGTATCCCCCGATGTTGCGGTTAAAATAGTGATTTTTCCGCCATTAGAAACCGCCGCCAAAGATTGCGCCATAAACCGGCCACCAAAATCTTTAAATGCCAAGGTCGGACCATGAAACAGCTCTAACGCATACACCCCTTGCTTAACTTTTTTGATCGGAGCGGGGAATTGAAACGCAGCATCGACCATAGCACGAACTTTTTCAACCGGCAGTTCATCACCAATCAAAGCAGCGAGAATCTTGCTACTACGTGACACGAAATCTTCCGCGAGCAGTGCATCAATATCATCAAATTTCGGCAAATGTGCCGGAAAAAACAGTCCTTGATTACGGCCTAATCCTTGACGAACCGCTTGGCCAAAAGAGACTTGCTCATCATTTTGTTTTATGTTGTACAGCTTCATAACTCACTTCCTGTTCGTTTCGAGCCTTGCTTGTCTAGCCGACAAATGTGCACGAATCCTTGTTGATTTTGAACATAATTTTGCTCAAGCCAGCTGGCGATACGCTCAGCAACGGCTTGTTCTTTACATACGCTAAATAGGGTTGGGCCACTGCCTGAAATTCCGGTGGCTAACGCTCCAGCGGCTGCTGCATAGCTACGCGCCTTGGCAAAACCGGGCAGCAGTTTCTCACGGTAAGGTTCTGCAATCACATCTTTGATCATTTTGGCGGCTAATTCAGGCTGCTGGGTATGACAAGCGTGAATAAAGCCCGCCAAATAGCGACCGTGCGCCACAATATCTTGCCGGCGATACTGAGCCGGCAAAATCGCGCGTGCCTCTGCGGTTGAGACTTTAATCCCCGGATAAGCCATCACCCAGAACCAATCATCAAAACTTGGTACTGATTGACTGATAATACCGAGCTCTTCGAGCATCAACTGTACGCCACCTAAATAGCAAGGCGCGACATTATCATAATGAATACTGCCGGAAATCTGCCCTTCCATTTCGCCCATCAGTGCCAACAGTTCGGTTTGATCAAGCGGGTTGCCATGAAATTGGTTGAGCGCATCCAAAGCCGCCACAATCGAACAAGCACTAGAGCCGAGCCCTGAACCAATCGGCATATTTTTTTCCAGCGTCATGATCAACGGTTTCAGCGGCAGCGCTTTTTTGTCTAGCTCACGGGCAAAGACTTGCCAGCAATCATACACAATATTCTGCTGGGGATGGCTCGGTAACTTATCGACAAAGCGACCCACCGTTTTCAGTTCAAAAGGTTGCGCACCATGCTCAACCTTAACCCGATCGCCAAGCAGTGAACCATCGATCGGTGACACTGCCGCTCCCAATACATCAAATCCAACACTGACATTACCAATCGATGCCGGAGCGTAAACCACAACACTCATGTCACTTGAATCCATGTCACTTGCACTCATCTCTGTTAAACCCCTAATTTCCAACCCAGTGTACGCATGACATCGGAGAAAACCCCAGCGGCGGTGACTTGTGCTCCGGCACCATAGCCACGCAATACCAGTGGGATCGGTTGATAGTAGCGACTGTAAAACGCCAAGGCATTTTCGCCATTTTTAACTTTGAACATCGGATCGTGCTCATCCACCGCCACAATTCGCACTTGGCATTGGCCATCTTCAATTTGCGCCACGTAACGCAACACTTTACCCTGCGCTTTGGCTTCAGCAACCCGAGCTGCAAATGCCGCATCGGCTTCGGGTAAGCGCGCCATAAAGGCTTCAACACTGCCTGAAGCATCAAAGCCGGCAGGCAATGCGGGTTCAACATGCACATCACTCAGCTCCAACTCATAACCGGCTTCCCGCGCCAAAATGAGCAATTTACGCGCAACATCCATTCCCGATAGATCATCACGTGGATCAGGTTCAGTAAAACCTTTCTGTTTAGCCAAGTTAGTCGCTTGACTCAAACTCATGCCCTCATCGAGTAAGCCAAACATAAACGACAGCGAGCCAGAAAGAATCCCACTGAATTTTTCTAGCTCATCGCCTGCCGCAATCAGGTTTTGTAAGTTTTCAATCACCGGTAAACCTGCGCCGACGGTGGTTTCATACATCAATTTACGTCGTGAGTGACGCGCCACCTCACGCAGTTGATGGTAATAGCTCATGCTGGCCGTGTTGGCTTTTTTATTCGGCGTCACGACATGAAATCCAGCCGCGAGTAAATCCGCATACTGGTTCGCAATCTCATCACTGGCGGTACAATCGACCAATACCGGGTTAATAATATGATGACGCTGCACTAGGTCAGTTAAGTGGGCAACGCTGACCGGCTGATCAGCATTGATCATTCGATCGCGCCACTGCTCAAGCGCTAAGCCAGCACTATCCACCAACATTCCTTTGCTATTGGCCAAGCCACATACCCGCATGATGATGCCTTTTTCTGCCAATTTGGTTTGTTGACGTTGAATTTGATCAACCAACTCGCCACCGACGCCACCGACTCCGATCACGAACACATCTAAAAAGTGTTTCGAGTTAAACAGGTTTTCATGACACGCTTTGATCGCTTCTGCAATCTTATCGTCTGGGATCACTGCCGAAATGGCGCGCTCTGAAGAGCCTTGTGCAATGGCAATCACATTGACGTGTACTTCAGCCAAAGAGGCAAAGAATTGTGAGGCTACACCACGCGAAGTGCGCATCCCATCACCCACCAGCGTGATAATCGCCACATCATCGACAAACTCAACCGGCTCTAATAAGCCATCTTTGAGTTCCAGTTCAAAAGCTTCAGCCAGCGCCTGCTGAGCCAATGCTTTATGCTGTCCATCAATACAGAAACTGATGCTGTATTCGGAAGAAGACTGGGTGATCAGTACAATCGAGACATCTGCCGCTGACATCGCGCCAAATACCCGACTCGCCATGCCAACCATTCCTTTCATTCCCGGCCCTGACACATTGACCATGGTCAGATTGCTCAGCGTGGTGATGCCTTTGATCGCCAGCTTATCTTCACCGGTATCCTGACCAATCAGCGTACCAGCACCTTGTGGATTAAAGCTGTTTTTGATCAGACACGGAATTTGGAATTGGGCAATCGGCGCGATGGTTTTAGGGTGCAATACTGATGCACCAAAGTAAGAAAGCTCCATCGCCTCTTGATAACTGAGTGATTTCAGTAAACGCGCATCATCAACCAATCTTGGGTCACAGTTGTACACGCCATCGACATCGGTCCAAATTTCACAGCAATCCGCACGCAAGCAAGCCGCCAAAACAGCCGCTGAATAGTCAGAGCCGTTACGTCCTAAACAGACCAATTCACCTTGCGCATTACCGGCGGTAAACCCCGGCATAATGTTGACGTGCCGCTGCGGCAGTGGTGAGTGTCGAAAACGCTGAGTCGAAGCTTCAACATCGACCATTGCTTCAAGATAGTCGCCTTTGGCTAATAAATATTGCACCGGATCAATCAGATTAGCCGGTAAACCTTTGGCTTCAATCACCGCTTTCATCAGTTGAATTGAGATCCGCTCACCTTTACTGATGATCCGTGCATTGGCATTATCAGGGCACATACCAAGCAGGGTAATACCTTGTACAAACTGACGCAGTTGGCACATGGATGCCTGTACTTGAGCGTTATAAGCCGCCATTTCTAAATTGGGCAGTTGCTGATGGAGACCATCGCGCAACGCGTAAAATGCCTCTTCAAGCTCAACAATTTGTGCTTCTACTTCACCACGGCACAAAGCGCTCTCAATCACCGCCACCAGCTTATTGGTGGTTTTACCTGGTGCCGACAACACCACCGCCACCTCTTCTTGCTGTGCATTATTGGCAATAATGTCTGCCGCGCGCAAAAAGCGCTCTGGATCGGCCAATGATGAACCACCAAACTTTAATACTCGCATCCCTTCCTCCAAACGTATTTAAAACTGGTATAAAAAAAGGCCTGTATCGGTTGGGATACAGGCCTTTTTTTGTGAATTTTTTCGCTCAGCAGCCTGCCCCAACATGCGATGTGTCGGTAATGGTAATAATGGTGGTCATTACGATCAGGCTGTGATTCAACATAAGTCCATTTGTCTATCTGTGTATTGGCTTGCGAATACGTTTAACCTATTTTTGTTCAATTCGTCAACGAAAATCTAATTTTTATTTGTGATTTTAAATATCTATATCCGTGTTCAGTGAGGCGATGAAATAAAATTTCTGATGCAATTAAGCAGTGACTTAGCCTGCCGAACTGGCTAACCAAACACTGGATAGCCATCGCAGCAAGCCGTCAGTAATCCCTGTGCTCAAAACACGTCAAGCGGCGTCTCGGAGATGACAATACCATTCCAGTCGGCATACAGGTAATCACCGGGTTCAACAATTTGGTTTTGCATAGTCAAGGTGACATTGACATGACCAGCACCACGCTTTTCGGTTTTAAATGGGCAGCTACCGAGCGCTTTGATACCTAAGTCCATCTCCGCCATCGCGACCACATCACGTACCGCACCGTAGACAATCACGCCTTCCCAACCATTTTTGATGGCTAAGATCGCCAATTGATCACCCATTAGTGCTTTTTGGCATGAGCCATGTCCATCAACAACCAGTACTTTGCCTTTACCATTTTGACTGAGCACTTCAGCGACTTGCGAGTTATCGTGATAGCAACGCACCGTCACAATCTCGCCCCAAAAGGCACAGCGTTGGCCAAAATTCTGCAGTGGCAGATTAAGCAAAGTGACTTGCGATTCATACTTATCGCAAAGATCCGGGGTTATATCTCTCATCATTCCTCCATGATTATCTGTTTTAGATTTATTGACTTGGGATTAACCCGAGATAAAACTCGCTATCACCAATCATCGGGCTTATTGAAAAGCACTATTATCCAGCGGAAAGTATTTTCTAAGCCGCGAACAAACACCCTCTAGTGTCACTTTTATCCCATCATAATCAATTGAGTCTAGCTGTAAACGTTGATTATTTACGCAATTCTCATTGTATGACAAGTGCAAACGCTCAGGGTTCCATGTGGTAGTTATGCAAATAAAACGACCAAATCATGAATTTCATCCAGAAAAAACACCACTCTCATTAGGCTCACCAAGGGTTGAACAACCGCTTAGTTGCATAATTCACTCGGTTTACAAATCGTGATAATGCTTAATATCTGTTACATTATAACTCTTGATATAAATCAACAAAGTGATGGGAATTAACATACGGGCATTGTTAGCATGCTGTTAACATTATAAAATCCCGCCCCATAGACTGGTAGAGCCTGTTGAGAATGGGAACCCTCAATGCGAGTTACATCAAGGATGGCGGACAAAAAGCAGTAATGTTTATTAATTTTCATCTTATTAATTAACATAACCCACCAAAATGTGATCTTTTTGCCTAGAATGATTTCTACTAGCACGTTTTTTTTACAAGTTTAGGTAACGCTAATGCAAACCCCGCAGATCCTTATCGTCGAAGATGAGCAAGTCACTCGCAACACTCTTAAGAGTATTTTTGAAGCAGAGGGATACGCTGTTTTTGAAGCCAACAATGGTGAAGAAATGCACCAATTGCTGTCTGATTATCCAATCAATTTAGTGATTATGGACATCAACCTACCAGGAAAAAATGGCTTACTGCTTGCACGTGAATTACGTGAACAGGCCGATGTTGCACTGATGTTTTTAACTGGACGTGACAATGAAGTCGATAAGATCCTCGGCCTAGAAATCGGCGCGGATGACTACATCACGAAGCCTTTTAACCCACGTGAATTAACCATTCGCGCGCGTAATCTGCTCAGCCGTTCAATGAATACGGGCAACGCACAAGAAGAAAAACGTAGTGTTGAGAAATACACCTTTAATGGCTGGGAATTGGATATCAACAGCCGCTCACTGGTCAGCCCTGATGGTGAAAACTACAAGCTACCACGCTCAGAGTTTCGTGCTCTGCTGCACTTCTGCGAAAATCCAGGCAAAATCCAAACTCGTGCCGATCTGCTGAAGAAAATGACTGGTCGCGAGCTGAAGCCACATGACCGTACTGTTGATGTCACGATTCGTCGCATCCGTAAGCACTTTGAATCGGTGTCTGGTACTCCAGAAATTATCGCTACCATTCACGGTGAAGGTTACCGCTTCTGCGGTGATTTAGAAGACTAATCGTTGTGTAGCCAAAAGTGACACCCAAAAAGACCCTAGCTTAATCGCTAGGGTCTTTTTTTAACCGACTGATATTTGCCTGGTTAATCAATTTTTTTCTGGCAGCATTAACCACTGTTTCAAAAGCCCAATATCCGATGGGTACTCATTTTTAATCTCTTCTACCCAATCGCTGATATTTTCCCACCACGCTGGCGTGTCGGGTGATTGCGCTTTTTGGGCAATCATCTGGATCCGTTTTAACCCAATCGATCCAGCGGCACCTTTGATTTTATGGGCTTCATTGACTATCCCCTCTTGATCTTTGGCAATCATATTGGAATCCAACACACTCACATAACTGGGCATCGATTGTTCAAATAAACTGACACTATCCAGCACTGGCTGACGGCCGACAATATCGATATAAGATTGCAACATCTCAATATCCAATAGCTTGCGATACATATCTTGGATCGGTTTTTGTACCGTCACTTGAGGATCGGGTAAAACGGCAAGCGTTTCTCGCTGATCGGTGATTTGAGCGATCACTTTACGCACCGCTGCCACCGATAGTGGTTTACTGAGCGCAGCATCCATACCTCTACGACGGTATTCTTCTTTATCTTTTAGCACATTAGCGGTTAACGCCACTAAAGGCGGCAAAGAAGTATACGTCGCACGATAGTGCTGAGCAATATCAAATCCGGTCATATCCGGCAACTGAATATCCAGAAAAACCAAATCGTAGTCGGTTGGGTTAAAGCGCTCAATCGCCTCTTCTCCCGTCATCGCCACCGTCACTTGATGGCCCATACTCTCCAATAGCGAACGCGCCACGGTAATATTCAACTGAATATCTTCTACCATAAAAATTTTCAGCTGAGTGGGCGATGCTGGCGGCTCAATACTAGCCGGAGCCTGCTCCAACAGTGGCACCGTGATCTTAACCGTAAAAGTACTGCCGAAACCTTGTTCGCTAGCCACACTAATATCGCCCCCCATCAATTGAATTAACTGGAGTGATACCGCTAAACCAATCCCAGTACCTACCGCATGTAAGTTATCTTTACCGGATTTCACTTGATAATACATGGCAAAGATTTTTTGCTGCTCCGCTTCAGAAATGCCAATCCCAGTATCTTCAACTTCAAGGGTGATTTCGGCTTGCTGCTCATGGCACTCAGCACTGACCGTCATCACTACGCCACCTTCTTTAGTAAATTTCATCGCATTACTGAGCAAATTCCATAGCACTTGACGTAGACGAGTCGCATCCACTTCGACCCAACAAGGCAATTCGGTCAAACGCTCTAAATCAAAACGCAGACCTTTTTGCTCAGCCATCAAGGCTGCGAGCACTTCAATTTCAGCCACAAACTCTTCAAAATTAAGCGCTTCGGGGAACAGTTCTAACTTACGGCGATCAAACTTATCCATATCAATAATATCGTTGAAAATATTACCGAGAGTGATGGCGCTGACATTGATGGTTTGCAAATGTTTGCGCTGCTCAACACTAAGCGGTGTATCCAGCAACATGCGACTCAAGCCAACAATCCCATTTAGTGGAGTGCGCAATTCATGGCTAATGGTTGAAATAAAAGTGGTTTTATCGCGACTGGCTTTTTCAAGTGATTCTTCGTTACGTTTGCGTTCGGTAATATCTCGGCCAAAACCAACCAAACCAATATGTTGACCATCTTTGCCATACAAGGGTACTTTACGTAACTCAAAAAAGCTCTTACGACCATTAGGATACACCACCCACTGCTCATGCGTTATGACGGCATTACTGTCAAAAACTTGCTGATCGGTGGCGACTGCCGATTGCGCCATTTCTTTATTGTAAACATCCCAAGGGGTTAACCCGACCAGCTCACTTTCCCGCTTGCCGGTCAACTCTTCCATCGCTCGGTTACAGCCAGAAAATTCACCTTTCGCATTACGGTAGTAGATCAAATCCGGTGAAGCATCAATAAATGAGCGTAATAAAGAGGTCCGTTCAGCCAGTTCGACTTGGGTCTTTTCACGCTGATAAACTTCATTTTCCAGATCGAGCATCGCTTCTTCACGGGCTTCTTCGGCCTTAATCCGATCTTCGATCTCTTGATTTAATTTGAGAATATTCTGCTGATATTTTTGATTCAGCTCGCGATCACGCACCCCCATCTCTTTGAGCTTAGAGACTAATTTTGAGAGGCGTTGGCGCGAGCTTTCCAGTTGTTCGACGATCACGGACAACAAATAGATCGCCGCCGAAGTGATGATAATGCTGATACACACCGAACGAAGAATATCAACATCATCCACAAACCCCTTTAAAAACAGAGTTAAAGCCAGATGAATAACAAAATCCAGTGCCGCCAAGGCAATTGCTAACAGGATGGAAAAACGTAACACCCCTAGTTTGGCCAATGAGTCCACATAGTATTGGGCCAAATTTTTCATCGGTTTCATTCACTGCTCCGTCAGATAAACAGCCATCAGTCTAGCCTTTTTCCTTGGCAAAGGTTAGCCACGCACGCTCACTTGTATTCAATCTGCGACATCAAAGCTGTGTGCGAGACTCAAAAGGAGTGCCAAGTAGCGAACCTTGCCCACCCTCAATCGCCAGCGTTTGACCAATCGCGGTCATCGCCGCCCAGCGATTCTCACACCATAGCGGAGCCAACAAAGTCGGACGGCGTGCTGCTGAAGAGACTCGATGGTAGATAATATGCGGTGGCGTCGAACGGATCATCG
The DNA here is from genome assembly GCF_029635775.1 of Vibrio misgurnus. Taxonomy (NCBI): domain Bacteria; kingdom Pseudomonadati; phylum Pseudomonadota; class Gammaproteobacteria; order Vibrionales; family Vibrionaceae; genus Vibrio; species Vibrio misgurnus. The sequence goes on from NZ_CP113241.1 coordinate 1,990,430, forward strand.
CACAAGCAATCGCCACATATTCCTCTTGTTCAAGCACCGATAACCGCCCTGCTCGCCACGCTTTGGCCATGGTACTCCCTTCCACGATATGTAAACCATGTAACTTGATACCATCGGTACCCACCTCAAGCACTTGCTGTAACGTTGCCAGATTATCAGCACGATGCTCACCCGGCAGACCAACAATTAAGTGAGTACACACTTTGATACCGAGCGCCCTTGCCTTGGTGGTGACCTCTGCATAACAGGCGAAATCATGGCCACGATTAATCCGCTTTAACGTGTGGTTATGCGCAGTTTGTAATCCAAGCTCTAACCACACTTCATACCCTTGCTGTACATACCCGGCCAGCAACTGTAACACCGCATCTGGCACACAATCTGGTCGCGTCCCGACACATAAACCGACAATATCCGCCGCTTCAAGTGCTTGTTCATACATCGATTTTAACACTTGCACTTCAGCATAAGTGCTGGTGTAAGCCTGAAAATAAGCGAGATATTTATTGGCGCGTTTGATTTCGCCGGCCCGATCTTGCAACTGCTGCTGGATGGTTTGCTGCTGAGTGGCTTCATTGGCAAAGGAGGCCACATTGCAGAAAGTGCAGCCACCACGGCCAATCGTTCCATCGCGATTAGGACAACTAAACCCACCATGTAACGTCAGTTTATGAACTTTTTCACCATAACGACGCTGTAAATCTTGTCCGATGGTATTGACTAATAGATGTAGATGCATGTCCAACACTCACAATAAATATTCACGATATTTCATGTAATTAAATTACATTCCGCATCATTTAGGCGGCGAATTTTAATCTTTTGAGTTGAATTTCGAATCGATTCAAATCAAGAAATCGGCACAAATCAAACCTCATTCACCGCTTACCGCTAAGCAGTTAAATAAAACGTTCATCTTCCGGTAAAAAAATAAACCCAAGCACAGAGTTTTCGTTGGAATTTGCCCCAGCAAAATTGTAGGATACTTTCAGTTTTCCGTGCTTTTTTGCTCATGAAATAGCAAGCAACGCGGTAGACTTGTCGGTGATATTCCCCACCTACCAAAAGAATCCACTAGAAAAGTGGCTCGATAATAGGAATATCGCTAAGGATTGTCTTTCTCACAACATAATTCCTGTGAGAGACGGAAAGGACGCGGATCTGCTGCCTAAGCAGATTTCACTTAAAACCAAAAAAGGATAAGACGCAGCATCCCAGCACCAAGTCGATCGCTAGCACGGCTTAAGGTAGCAAGGGATCACTGAAGCTCGCTTCAGTGCGGTTGCGTCCTCGATAACTGGAAGGATGTATCTATGGTAGATAAAGCGCAACGTTCGCGTGGTCTTTATACGCCTGAGTTGGAGCACGATGCTTGTGGTATCGGCTTTGTCGCCCACCTGAAAAATCGCAAATCCCATCAGGTGGTCACTCAAGCTTTGGATATGCTTGCACGCATGGAACACCGTGGCGGTCAGGGTTGTGACCCTCGCAGCGGTGATGGCGCAGGCATTTTGTTGCAAAAACCTCACGAATTTTTACTCGAAGAAGCGGTCAAGCTTGGCATCAAGCTGCCCTCATTTGAAAAATATGGCGTGGGAGTGGTGCTATTCCCGAAAGATGAGCACAAACGCGCTCAGTGTCGCGATATTCTGGAACGGAACGCGAAACGCCTTGATCTGGATGTGATTGGCTACCGTGTGCTACCAACCGATAACCGGATGCTTGGTGCCGATCCACTCAGTACTGAGCCACAGTTTGAGCATGTGTTTATTTCCGGTGGCCCCGGCATCCAGCCCGATGAGCTTGAACGTAAACTGTATGTGCTACGTAACTACACGGTGCGCGTCTGCCTAGAAAGCGTCTCCAACATCGGCGATGATTTTTACATCAACTCGATGTCTTATAAGACCTTGGTCTATAAAGGCCAATTGACTACCGCACAAGTACCACAATACTTCCTTGATTTGCAAAACCCAACCATGGTCACTGCACTGGCGCTGGTACACTCGCGCTTTTCGACCAACACCTTCCCGAAATGGCGACTGGCGCAACCTTTCCGCTACATCGCACATAACGGTGAAATCAACACCGTGCGCGGTAACTTGAACTGGATGAAAGCGCGTGAAGCGATTTTACAATCCAAACTGTTTACCCAAGCTGAAATCGATATGCTACTGCCGATCTGCCAAGAAGGTGCATCGGATTCGGCCAACTTTGATATGGTGCTTGAACTGCTGGTGCTGTCCGGCCGCAGCTTGCCTCATGCTCTGATGATGATGATCCCTGAAGCGTGGCAAGAGAACAAAGCGATGGAACCCAAACGCCGCGCTTTCTATCAATATCACGCAAACGTGATGGAACCTTGGGATGGCCCAGCCTCGGTGTGCTTTACCGATGGGGTACAAGTGGGTGCCACATTAGATCGTAACGGCCTGCGTCCATCACGCTATACCGTAACCAAAGATGATTTTCTGATCATGGCCTCTGAATCTGGTGTGGTCGAAATTGATCCGGCCAACGTCGAGTACCGTGGTCGTCTGCAGCCGGGGCGGATCTTTGTCGCTGATCTTGAGCAAGGGCGTATCATCTCCGATGAAGAAGTCAAAGATGGCATCGCCTCAGCTCAGCCTTATGAACAGTGGGTCGAAGAAAACCTACTCAGTTTGAAAAAACTGCCGGCGGCTGACAACGTACATAGCCAGCCATCGCCAGAGCGTCTGCTGCACCGCCAACAAGCGTTTGGGGTGAGCAGTGAAGAGGTCAATGACATCATTCTACCGCTTGCGCAAACCGGCTATGAACCACTTGGCTCAATGGGAGCCGACTGGCCAGTAGCCGTGTTGTCTCATCAATCGCAGCATTTGGCCAACTACTTCAAGCAACTGTTTGCGCAAGTGACTAACCCACCGATCGACCCGATCCGTGAACGCATGGTGATGTCACTCAACACTTACATTGGTCGCGATCAAAACTTGCTGGCGGAAACCCCAGCCCACTGCCGCAAAGTCGAGCTTGAATCGCCGGTCATTTCTAACACTGAGTTGGAAAAACTGCGCGCAATTGATAACGAGCACTTGCAAGCCAAAACCTTAGATATCGTATTTCGCGCCAGTGATGAATCGGGCAAACTTGAGCGCGCGCTCAAGCGGATCTGTCAATACGCAGAAGATGCGGTAATTGATGGCTACTCGATTATTTTGCTGACCGACCGTGCCGCCAACTCAAACCATGCTGCCATTCCGGCCATGCTAGCGGTCGGCGCGGTACACCATCACCTGATCCGCAAAGGTCTGCGCTCCAAATGTGGCATTGTGGTCGAAACTGGTGATGCGCGTGAAACCCATCACTTTGCCACTCTGCTCGGTTATGGCGCCAATGCCGTCAACCCATATCTGGTGGTGGAAACCATTGTTGAGCTTAAACGGCAAAACAAACTCGATGCGGATATTGCGGTCGAGAAATACTTCGAAAACTACCGCAAAGGTGTCAACGGTGGCTTGCTGAAAATCTTCTCGAAAATGGGGATTTCCACCCTGCAGTCCTACCACGGTGCGCAAATTTTTGAAGCGCTTGGGATCAGCAAAGCGGTGGTGGATAAATACTTCACGGGCACCATCACTCGTATCCAAGGCTTAACTCTTGACGATATCGCCAAAGAAGTGCTGGTACGCCATCGCATTGGTTACCCAACTCGGGAAATTCCCCTGCAAGTGCTGGATGTCGGTGGGGTTTATCAGTGGAAACAGCGCGGTGAACAGCATCTGTTTAACCCTGAAACCATTTACTTGCTGCAGCAGTCTACTCGCCACAAAGACTACGCACAGTTCAAGCAATATGCCGCGGCGGTCGATAGCCAAGGCGATAAAGCGGTGACTCTGCGCAGCCAGCTCGATTTTGTCAAAAATCCGGCCGGCTCAATCCCGATTGAGCAAGTGGAACCGATTGAAAGCATCGTCAAACGTTTTGCGACTGGAGCGATGTCATTTGGCTCGATCTCTTACGAAGCTCACTCGACACTGGCGATTGCGATGAACCGCTTAGGCGCGAAATCCAACTCTGGTGAAGGCGGCGAAGATCCGATGCGTTTTAAACTCAACGCCAATGGTGATTCAGAACGCTCAGCGATCAAACAAGTCGCCTCTGGCCGATTCGGGGTAACCTCTTACTATCTGACCAACGCGGATGAAATCCAGATCAAGATGGCGCAGGGAGCGAAGCCGGGCGAAGGTGGTCAGTTGCCGGGCGATAAAGTCGATGAATGGATTGGTGCCACTCGTCACTCCACACCAGGAGTGGGTTTGATCTCACCACCACCGCATCACGATATTTATTCGATCGAAGATTTAGCCCAGCTGATTTTCGATCTGAAAAACGCCAACCGCAAAGGGCGGGTTAACGTCAAACTGGTGTCTGAAGCCGGAGTTGGTACCATTGCATCCGGTGTCGCGAAAGCGAAAGCCGACGTGGTGCTGATTGCTGGCCACGATGGTGGTACCGGTGCTTCCCCGATTTCATCAATCCGTCATACGGGTCTACCGTGGGAGCTTGGCTTGGCCGAAACCCATCAGACTCTGCTGAAAAACGGACTGCGTAACCGCATCGTGGTGCAAGCCGATGGTCAAATGAAAACCCCGCGTGATATCGCAATTGCGGTACTACTCGGCGCGGAAGAGTGGGGCGTCGCGACCGCAGCGCTGGTGGTAGAAGGTTGTATCATGATGCGTAAGTGTCACAAGAACACCTGCCCAGTCGGCATTGCAACGCAAAATAAAACACTGCGTGAGCGTTTCGAGGGACGCGCGGATGATGTGGTGACCTTCTTCCAATACATGGCACAAGGTCTGCGTGAAATCATGGCCGAGCTGGGTTACAGAACCATTAGTGAAATGGTCGGCCAAGCGCACAAACTGACCGTGCGCGATGATATCGGCCACTGGAAATACCAGAATCTCGATCTCTCACCGATCCTGTTTATTGAACCACCGCGCCATGAAGATGGCATTTATTGTCAGACCGAGCAAAATCACCTGCTTGATGGCGTACTGGATCGCACTTTGATCCAACTGGCCAAGCCAGCGCTTGAGCACGGTAGTGCAGTGACAGCGGAACTGCCGATCATCAACACCGATCGTAGTACTGGTACTATGCTGTCGAACGAAATCTGTAAGGTTTACCAAGACCAAGGTCTGCCACAACCAATGCAGGTGAAATTCAACGGCAGTGCCGGACAATCGTTCGGCGCATTCCTCACCAAAGGCGTTTACTTTGAAGTCGAAGGTGATGCCAATGACTACTGGGGCAAAGGGCTTTCTGGTGGCACATTGGTGCTGTACCCGAACCGTAATTCATCGATTGTACCGGAAGAGAATATTGTGGTCGGTAACGTCTGTTTCTACGGTGCGACCTCTGGCGAATCTTACATTCGCGGCCTAGCGGGTGAGCGTTTCTGTGTACGTAACTCAGGCGCGAAAGTGGTTGTTGAAGGTATCGGTGATCACGGCTGTGAATACATGACCGGCGGTGTCGCGGTGATCCTCGGCTCAACCGGCCGTAACTTCGCCGCGGGTATGAGTGGCGGTGTGGCTTACGTTTGGGATAAATCGGGCGACTTCAAAGCTAAGCTCAATGCCGAGCTGGTCGATCTCGATCCTATCGAAGCGCAAGACCAAGCCCTACTCAAAGAGATGTTAACTAAGCATGTTCAATTCACAGGTAGTGAAGTGGCCAAAGCTTTCCTCGCCAACTTTGATGCAAGTCTAGCCACTATGGTGAAGGTCATGCCGCGTGATTACAAAGCGGTATTGCACAAACGTGCTGAGCAGGAGCAACAGGCCACATTAGCAGCGGAGGCGGTATAAATGGGTAAAGCAACCGGATTTTTAGAATTTGGTCGTGAGCTGCCGAAAAAAATCGACCCGGCAGAGCGGATCAAAAACAACCGCGAGTTTGTTCTTAACCAAGAATTTGGTAACAAGATCAATCAGCAAGCTTCACGTTGTATGGATTGTGGTGTGCCGTTTTGTCATAACGGCTGCCCGATTGGCAACATTATTCCCGAGTTTAACGATGCGGTGTATCGCGACAGTTGGGAAGAAGCTTGGAATATTCTGAGCTCAACCAATAATTTCCCAGAGTTTACTGGCCGAGTTTGCCCAGCGCCTTGTGAAAGCGCCTGTGTGCTCGGGATTAACCAAGATCCAATTACCATCTGCAACATTGAAAAAACCATTGCTGAACGCGCTTATCAAGCGGGTTATGCCAAACCAAGAACCCCACGTTCACGCACCGGTAAAACGGTGGCGATTATCGGCTCAGGACCAGCCGGACTTGCCGCCGCCGAGCAACTTAATGCAGCAGGCCATAGCGTGACCGTGTTTGAACGTGATGAAAAAGTCGGTGGTTTGCTGCGCTTCGGTATTCCAGATTTCAAACTGGGAATGGATGTTATTGATCGCAAAATCAATGTGATGGAGCAAGCGGGCGTTAAGTTCGTGGTCAATGCCCATATCGGAGTAGAGATCAATGCTCAGCAATTGCGCCAAGAGTTTGATGCCGTATTGCTGACCGGTGGTTCAACCGTACCCCGCGATCTGGCGATTCCGGGACGGGATCTGCAAGGCGTGTATTTCGCGATGCAGTTCCTTGCACAAAACAACCGCCGCGCCAATAACATGGATCTCAAAAGTGCGGAAATCCATGCTCAAGGCAAGCACGTGGTGGTGATTGGTGGTGGCGATACTGGCTCAGATTGTGTCGGTACCTCGAACCGTCATGGCGCCGCGAGCATTACTCAGGTGGAGATCATGCCAGTTCCATCCAAAATGCGCCCAGCCAATATGCCTTGGCCGCAGTATCCAATGATTCTGCGCACGTCAACTTCTCATGAAGAAGGGTGTCAGCGCCATTGGAATATTCTCACCAAAGAGTTCATTGGTAATGAACAAGGTGAAGTGACGGGTCTACGCATTGCTGACATCGTGTGGCAAGATGCCGCCCCCGGTGAACGGCCAAGCTTTAATGAAGTGGCGGGCAGTGAGCGGGTGATCCCTTGCGATATGGCATTTTTGGCGATGGGCTTCCTGCATCCAGAACCACACGGGGTGATCGCTCAGCTCGGTATCAAGCTGGATGAGCGTGGTAATGTGGCCACACAAGATTTTGCCACCAACCAAAAAGGCGTATTCGCCGCTGGCGATATGCGTACCGGCCAATCACTGGTGGTGCGCTGCATCAACGAAGGCCGTGAATGCGCACGCGCAATTGACACCTTCTTGATGGGCAATACTCACCTTGAAGCCAAAGCCGATTCACTGATGCTTTCGGCTTAAGCAAAGCACAGGCGCGAGCGATACATCCTCGCTTGCGCCTTGTGAGTGAAACCTTTCCTTCCATCTTGTTTGATTTCGGCCAGCCCTCGGGCTTGGCCTTTTTTATCCAACCTTTTTATAAAACCCGGTTCATTTCAGTGCCACGTTCAAGAAACACTCTTTGGGCGTAAAATCGCTACACTCGATGATCCCGCTGCAGCTCGATCGATTAACCGTGCTCGTGCTACACTGCGACTCGTTTTCCTATTGATAGATAAAAGAGAGCTTCCATGAAAATCGGCATCATCGGCGCAATGCAACAAGAAGTCGCTATCCTAAAAGATCTTATTGAAGATGTGCAGCAAGTAGAGCAAGCCGGTTGCACGTTTTACAGCGGTCGAATCCAAGGTGTCGAAGTCGTGCTGCTGCAATCTGGGATCGGTAAAGTCGCGGCGGCATTAGGCACCACTTTACTGCTCAGCCAATACGCACCCGATGTGGTGTTCAACACCGGCTCTGCTGGCGGCTTTGATGCCAGCCTAAATGTGGGTGATGTGGTGATCTCAAGCGAAGTGCGTCATCACGATGCGGATGTGACCGCTTTTGGTTATGAGATGGGCCAAATGGCAGGCCAACCAGCGGCTTTTATCGCAGACCAAGCATTAATCGCCCTCGCCGAGCAAGCACTCGCCAGCTTACCTGCCACTCATGCAGTACGCGGCTTGATCTGTACCGGTGATGCGTTTGTATGCAGCGCCGAGCAACAAAGCGTGATCCGTCAACACTTCCCACAGGTTGTCGCAGTCGAAATGGAAGCATCCGCCATCGCGCAAACCTGCCATCAATTCAAGGTGCCTTTTGTGGTGGTGCGTGCTATCTCTGATGTCGCGGATAAACAATCGCCAATGTCATTTGATGAATTTCTTCCCTTAGCTGCGCAAAGCTCTTCGGCGATGGTGTGCAAAATGATTGAATTGCTCAAATAAGTGAGCCAATAGATGGATAACGGATTTTCCCATCTGTATGCCAATGGTGCGCTACTCGTCATGTGGGGCGCACTGCTGTTTCACTGGTTACTACCGATCCCTTATGCCGCGCACCCGCTGACTTTGTGGCACAAGTTTGCTCAGTTACTGGCCAGCAAAGTGAATACTCCGAGCAGCTATCGGCAAACTTTGCTGTCCGGCACTTTAGCTTGGGGGTTAATGATCATCCCCACTCTCGCACTGTTATGGGCGCTTAAACCACTGGTCTGGCAACCGCAGTTGTTTGATTTAGCTCTGCTGCTGATTGCGTTAGATTGGCGACGCCAGCAAACGCTTGCCAATCAACTGGCGCAAGCGTTAGCTATAGACAATAAACCGCAAGCACGCGAGCTGTTACAACCGTTGCTCAATCGACAAACCGCGCCACTTTCAGCGCTTGGACTTGGTAAAGCAGGGGCGGAAACCTTGATCATGGGCTTTGGACGCAACGTGGTGTGTGTGCTGTTTTGGTATGGCCTACTCGGCGGCAGTGGCGCACTACTGTATCGCTTGATGGCTGAACTGGCGCGAGCATGGTCACCCTCGCGCAGCGCATACCAACCTTTTGGCCTCTCTGCGGTGCGGATTTTAGTCGTGCTCGATTGGCTACCACTGCGGCTGTTTAGCTTATTGATCATGTTCGGTAAACAAGCGGGATCGGTCTACCAAGCGGTGCGGGAACAAAGCCGCAGTTGGCCACTACCCGGCCCAGCTTGGCTATTGTGTGCAGTCAGCAATAAATTGCAGCTCTCACTCGGTGGGCCTGCGATGTATGGTGATAAAAAAAGTGTTCGCGCGAAAATTGGTGGGCGAATTGCCCCTGCTGCGATCCATCTAGCGCAAGTACACCACTTGATCGCTTGGCGCATCTTAGTCTGGATCGCATTAGAAAGCCTGTTGTTACTGTTCATCTATCGCGGAGTATAAATGCCAGTTATCCAACTGTTCATCGGCGCGTTATGGTTTATTACAACCAGCGCATTCGCCGCGCCATTTGTAGCGCAGCGCGTGATTAGCCTAGCCCCACATGCCACGGAAATTGCTTACGCAGCAGGGCTAGGCGATCAATTGGTTGCCGTCAGTGAATACAGTGACTACCCACCTGCGGCGCTAAAACTGGATCGTGTCGCTAATCATCAAAGCATCAATATTGAAAAAATCCTTACTCTGCAACCCGATTTGATCATCGCTTGGCCGGCTGGCAACCCACCACGGGAATTGGCCAAACTGCGCCAACTCGGCCTGACGATTTATGACTCGCAAACCAAAACGCTCGCTGAGATTGCCAATAATATTGAAGCGCTAAGCCAATATTCCGCCAACCCACAATTGGGCCAACAAGCAGCACAACAATTTCGCCAGCGTTTACAGGCGCTGCGCGAGCAATATGCGACTAACCGGCCGATGCGCTATTTTTATCAGCTCAGTGAAAAACCGATCATCACCCTCGCGCAGGGGCACTGGCCAAGTGAAGTGTTTAGCGTCTGCGGCGGCGAAAATATCTTTGCCGATAGCAGCGTCCCCTATCCACAAGTCAGCATCGAGCAGGTATTGGTCAAACAACCTGAAGTGATTTTTACCTCGCCCCATGCGCTGAGTGATGGCCACATGTGGCAAGCTTGGCGTAACCAATTGAGTGCGGTAAAAAACCAGCAAGTTTGGCCTCTCACCACCGACTGGTTAAATCGCCCTACCCCAAGAAGCTTAGATGCGGTGCAACAAGTGTGTGAGTACCTCAAAATTGCACAAAATCAGTAACGGTAGCCGATAAAATTTCGTAAAATCCGCCGCGATTTCTCTACCCGATACGATATACATAGTGAGACAGCCTTGGATACCTCTCTGCTTTACTTGATTGATATGTTTGGTACCGCGATATTTGCGGTTTCTGGTGTGCTGCTGGCTGGACGCTTGAAAATGGACCCATTTGGCGTAGTGGTACTTGCCAGCGTCACCGCGATTGGGGGTGGTACCATCCGCGATATGGCGCTTGGTGCAACGCCAGTCTTTTGGATCAAAGATACCCTCTATTTATGGGTGATCCTGATCACTTGTGCGCTGACCATGCTATTGGTACGCCGCCCGAAAAGAGTCGCGTGGTGGATCCTGCCGGTGTGTGATGCGATTGGCTTAGCGGTGTTTGTTGGAATTGGCGTGGAAAAAGCGCTGAGCTACCAAAGTTCAGCGCTGATTGCGGTGATCATGGGGGTGATCACTGGCTGTGGCGGTGGCATTATTCGTGATGTCTTGGCGCGAGAAATTCCGATGGTGCTGCGCAGTGAGGTATACGCCACCGCCTGTATTATCGGTGGCATAGTCCATACCAGCGCACTGAGCATTGGTTGCAGCAGCTCAACCGCGCTGCTCTCTGGGATCTTTACCACGTTACTGATCCGGCTTGGTGCGATTCGCTGGCATCTATCGCTCCCCACTTTTGCCCTATCAAAATAAGTGAGCTTGCCTCGAGCTAAAAGCCAATCATGGATTGCAGCGCGCTGGCGTGCTGCTGCCAAAGTAGCCGAAGCGCCATCAACATCGACATGGTGATCACTAATGGTCGGATCCAACGCTGACCTTTGCTGATCACCACTTTCGCCCCCAAGCGCGCACCAATAAATCCGCCCACCGCCATGGTTAGGCCGATCGGCCAAATCGGTAAGCCTGCGATAATGAAAAAGGTTAGCGCGGCGATATTGGAAGTAAAATTGAGCACCTTAGTGCGTGCAGTGGCTTCGACTAAGCCAAGATGGCCTAATGCGACAAAACACACGGTAAAAATCGCGCCAGTACCTGGGCCAAAAAAACCATCGTAAAAACCGACCCCAAATCCGACCGTAAACGCAAAAGCACTCTCGGATAAGGGGGCTGGGCCTTGGTCGACTTTGGTCGCGGGGGCGAGTAAGAAATAGAGTGAGATAGCGATCAACAGCCCCGGGATCAAGCTGGTCAATAAAGAGGCATCAATATACTGCACCGCCTCCGCGCCAAGCGCCGCACCGACAAAGGTACAGCCAATCGCCAGTCGCATCGTTTTTAAATTCACGATACCTTGGCGCACAAAATACAACGTAGCCGAAAAACTACCAAACGAACTTTGTAGCTTGTTGGTCGCTAACGCTTGAGTCGGTGGTACTCCTGCCGCCAGCAAGGCCGGTAAAGTCAGCAAACCGCCACCACCCGCCATGGCATCAATAAACCCGGCGACGCAAGCCACCATCCATAACAGCCCTAATATTTCCAGTGAAAGTTCCATTTTTCCCCAAGCGATTCAAAGATAAGCTCTAACAGTAGCGCTGCTCAAAACAGCGAAACACAAGACAACAACCTATTTCATTTACTGCATCATTTCGATCAAACTAGGTTTTGTTACGTAATTCAGCCAAAAAATATTCCGCTAATATAGCTAAACAATAATAAAATTCCCCTTCATCACAGGCAGACTTTAAGCGTTGTAAATAGAGCGTCGCCCACGGAAAAAGATGCTTGTTTAATAGTTCAATTGCTGCGGATTCTTGATCTTGTTCAAGAAAGTGAGCAAGGGCCAATAGCATCAATCCAAATTGATCTTCTGGCTCGTGGCAATCAAGTTGCACCGCTACGCCATGACGTTGAAGAAATTGACGATAAGCTAAGGTACTTTCACCCATCACGATATTCTCAGGATCTAAGTACACCGATCCCCAAGGTGGAGCGAGCATATACCCTAGCCCTTCGAATAGTTGACTAAAGTGTTCAGGTTGCGGTGATGGTAGGTGATGGCACACTGCCGCAATCGCATCAGGATCGCTCCAAGAGAAATAATTGGCTAATTGTGGAAGATCGTGTAACGCATACTGCGCAGGTTCACTTTGCGGTGCATAATAAAATAAGCTACCCAGGATTCTGGGAACAATTGCTAACATTAACTTTCCTTTGTTCTAAAACGTACTCAGCCTGCGATCCAAGTACCCAAGCATACTTGCTTATGGTATCTGATCTCACAGGCTGAAAGTTAAACTCGGTTGAAAAGGAGAATACCGTCAAAGTATCCTCCCAACAGCCATCACTACATCGTTATCCACCACAGATTATAAAATGCAATACGTGAAGCTAACTCGCCGATAATCATGATTAGCGCACCACTGAAAAGTAAAGGTTTAACGGCTTGTTTTTTGAGTAAGACCCACACCGCAAGTGCAAGGGCAATGGCGATGGAGAACCAATAAGTGTACCAGTACACCATTTGTGCACTCACTAAATCTGGTACCTGCTCGGTTAAAAATGCCATATATCCCGTACGAGTAGCCAAGGAAACCACCGCTCCGATGATCACCACTAAACTAGCGAGTCGCTTAACACCAAGCCCTAAAGCACACATGCCACCAGAGATAGCCACGGTCAGCCACAAATGCAGCGACGTATAATGGCTATTCCAAGCTGGAACGGTGGCCAATTGGTAAACTTGTGTAATCGACCAAGCAAAAGCAAGACCCAATAGCGCCGTGATTCCATTTAACCATTGGTGCAATGTATCAGTAACCGTAACGTTAAGCTTGGCTTGCAGGGTTGCACGTAGGCGAGTAGCACTAAGAGCCACGGTTAAACAAACGCCACCAAAATAGAGGCCGCTTAACACAATTTCATTACTCATTGGTGAGCGGAATAAACCAAATAGTAAGTTAAACGCACGCAGAGGCTGCCCCATATGTAAGCCACCCAGCACCATTCCTACTGCCAATAAAATCATGGCAACGAGATTGATTTTATGACGCTGAGCGTGAGTAATTTGCCCAAGAAGACCGGCGATAAAAGCCAATACCATCATACCAACCGCGGTTTGGCCTAAAACCGTAAAAAAGACTAAAGGTAATTCATGCATCGTTTATACCTCTGAAGGGTTTTGAACAGCACCGGTTTTATCACCCGTCATACGGGCATCCGCATGCGCTTTAATGACTAAACTTGGCTTGGTCAACTGCGGATCGGGTAATGGTGCAACCGCATTGGTATCACCGTATTTGGCGCGTAATGTGGCTATCTCATCAAAATCAAGCGCACGTTGTGGACAAGACTCGACACACACAGGTTTTAAACCTTGAGCCACTCGTTCATAGCAGCCATCGCACTTCGACATGACCTTCTTTTGTTGATCAAACTGCGGCGCACCATAAGGGCAGCGCATTTCACAATAGCGACAACCAATGCATTTTTCTTGATCAACCACAACTAAACCATCTTGTTTTCGCTTATGCATCGCCCCTGTCGGACAACCTTGAACGCAGGTTGGCTCAGCACAGTGATTGCAGGAGATGGATAAATAATAGTTGAAGGTATTTTGCTGCCAAGCATTGCCTACTTTCTTCCACTCACCACCACCATACTCGTATACTCGGCGATACTTCGGACCTACCTCTTGCGCCTTTTCATCTTTACAACTGATTTGGCACGTTTTACAACCAGTACATTTAGATGAGTCGACAAAAAAGCCATATTGTTTCATTTAAAAATCTCCTCAGATGCGCTTAACGTCGACCAAATTGGTGTGTTGTGGGTTACCTTTCGCTAAAGCCGTTGGCCGTTGCGAGGTAAGTCGGTTGATACAACCACCAATATCAACACCTTGTTTATTGGTCTGCGCCCATGCGCCTTCTGGCATCGCCGTTACACCGGGCATGATACGTGGTGATACCTTGGCTTTAATTCGCACTCTTCCTCTGTCATTAAATACTTCGACAAAATCATCATTGTGGATGCCTCTCACTTGTGCATCGATAGGGTTAATCCACAGAACATCAGGTGCAACTTCTTTCAATTGAGCTACCGATGAATAGGTTGAGTGACAATGACCTTTGGGATGAAAGCCTGTCAATTGCAACGGATATTTCTCAAGCATTGCTTTATCTTCGATGCCTTCGACTGCTGGCCAGTATTCTGGGATCGCTGAAATTTTATCCCCAGGCAGTAATTGCCACTGAGTCGCCAGTTCTGCTAACTGCTCTGAATAGATCTCAATTTTGCCTGATGGCGTTTTCAACGGGTGCTGCGCAGGATCATCACGAAAATCTTTTAACGCAATATGCTGGCTGCTATCGGCAATCCGGCGATCAATCACCCCCATGCCATCGGTTTGCTCAAATGTAGGCAAATGCGGTTCTTGTTTACGAACTTGGTTGTAAGCATGTTCGATCCACTCTTGATAGCTTCGACCTTCGGTAAACGCCTCTTTCAGCCCCATCTTAGCCGCGATTTCCGCCAAGACATCATAGGTCGGCCGGTTTTCCCACATGGGTTCAATCGCTTTTTGCAAACGAACCAAATAATGATAAGACCCTGATTGATAAGAATTATTAATCAATTCATCAGATTCTAGGGTTGAGACATCCGGCAGTAATAAATCCGCGTATTTAGCGCTCGCCGTCATATGGTTATCCCACACCAGAATAAACTCACACAACGACTCATCACGCAGCACTTTATCCACTTGGTTAAGATCTGAATGCTGATTTGCGGTGATATTCGACGCGTAATTCCATAAGAATTTCACATTGGTCGTTAAACGATCCCGACCTTTGATGTAGTCTTTTTCTGGTGTCATCTCTGTGCCGCGAGTGATCGCATCAACCCAGCTAAAACAGGGAATCGAGACTTTGATTGGGTTCGGTATCGCCAAACCTGCTAGCGGATAATTGACACTGCCTCCCCAAGTACCAATATTGGTTCCTGGACGCCCAAACTGACCCGTCATGATAGGTAGCATCATGATCGCACGTGCAGCATGCTCACCGTTTTGTGTACGTTGAACTCCCCAGCCTTGAGAAATCCACGCCGCTTTAGCGCCAGCAATTTCACGAGCCAATTGACGAATACGTTGCGCTGGAATTTCGGTCAATGCCTCCGCCCATTCTGGCGTTTTTTCGATTTGGTCTTGTCCGAGACCAAGAATATAAGCCTTATACGATGAGTTCGCTGGCGCACTAGCTGGCAAGGTATCTTCACTCCAACCAACCGTATATTGGTTCAGCATGGCCTCATCGAGCAGATTTTCTTTGATCAAGGTATGCCCGATTGCCGCAACTAACGCCGCATCGGTACCTGGACGAATCGGTAACCATTCAGCATTAAATGCGGTTACGCTATCGGTACGACGAGGATCAATCAAAATAACCTTAGCGCCGCTTTGTTCAAGAGCATGATAAATTTCAGCAATTTGCCCACCACCTGACATGCGCGTTTCTGCCAAGTTTTGGCCAAACATCACCACTAAATCCGAATTTTTAATCTCAGCAAAAAGCGTTTGTTGCTCTGTACCGTAAATATTTCCCGCTTGCCCAAAAACAAACGGTTGAATACGGTTAAGTTGAGCTTCCGAATAGCTATTGTGCATATCTAAGAAGCCGCCGGCTAAATTAAGCAGGCGCTTACACGTATTGCGGCCTTGTAAATTCGCTCCTGTTGTTCCACTACCGTATTGATAGTAAATCGCTTCATTGCCATACGTATTGATCACCCGCTGTAGCTGATCGGCAACGATAGTGGTAGCTTCATCCCAACTGATACGCTTGAATTTACCTTCACCACGTGCGCCAACCCGTAGCATCGGGTACTTTAAACGATCAGGGTTATAGGTTCGGAAACGAGCCGAGCGACCTCGTAAGCAAGGACGGATTTGATGCTGACCAAAAATCGCTTCATTGACTCCATCTTCAGGAGAAATCTTGACCGCTACACCATCGCGTACATGAACTTTAAATGGGCAACGGCTGCCACAGTTTACTAGACAAGCGCTATAACGGATCTGTTCTGAACTCGATGAGGAGGATGGCGTTGGTGCTGCTAACGCATTGAATGGCAAGCTGATCGAACTGGCGGCCAAGGTTGCGCCAGAAGCAACCGCGGAGTTTTGAATAAACTCACGGCGCGTGAATAATTTTTTGATTATTGATGTGGACATAGTAGACCCTCCAATGTATTGGTCTATTATCCAAACCTTGCATCAGTCACCCTATGATCACTATCAATAAAAATATCATTAAACATTGCATTTCTTAAACACTTATCACCAAAACTTAACAATAATAATTATCATTAATCTTTTGTTGATTCACGAAATTGCCACGCAATCGCATTGGCTGGACAAATTGGACGACATTCGCCACACCCATTACATAAATTCTCATCAACCACCGGCTGTTGTTTAGGCTCACAATCAATAGCCTGGGTTGGACACTGCTCAGTACATAACTCACAATATCCTAATAAACGGTTATGGCACTGATAAGCAAAGGTCGGTAATAGCTCAGTTTTAGTAGCAGGTAGCAGCGCACCTGTTGGGCAAGCTTGGGCGCACTGAGTGCATAATTGACAATGATTGTAATCTAGACATAGCTCTGGCCATTGCCCTGTTAATTGGATCACTGAACTCGGGCAGGCTTTAACACACAAACCGCAGCCATCACATAACTGCCTAAACTGTGCCTCTACCAATGCCCCAGGGGGACGAGGTACGGTACGTCGCGGTTGATCATCAACCTCATAATAAGCCGCCTTACCTCTGGCAACTAAACCACGAAAAAGATCACGGCGACTAAAATTACGGGGACTATTACTCATCACCACCAAGCTACGCTAAACGACCACCAGCCAATCATATCGTGAAAAGACCTAAAGCTAAAAGTCTGGTTCATGTTCAAAAAAACAGATGACCTCGCTTGCACTTGCTGATGCGCGTAAAAAAGCCCGCTGACGAGCGGGCAAAGAGGTTGTCAGAGAGGCTTAAAGCCTCTCTTGTTGTAATACCAATTAAGCTTGGTTAGCTTTTACACGTGCATGCAGCTCTTGTACTGAGGTGACCGAGGCTTTGGCATCCGCGGTATGCGCCATACAAGTAGCAAACGCTGCATTTAACGTCGTGGTGTAGTTGACTTTGTGGGCCAACGCGCCACGGCGCAGAACTTTTGAGTCTTCAATCGCTTGACGACCAGAGGCAGTGTTGACGATGTAGGTGTACTCGTGGTTCTTGATCCGATCCAGAATGTGTGGACGACCTTCATGCACCTTGTTAACCAGACGTGGGTTAATCCCAGCTTCGCCAAGGATCACTGCAGTGCCGTGAGTCGCATCCAACTGATAACCCAATTTCACCAACTTAGAAGCCAGATCAACGGCACGCTGTTTGTCGCCTTCACGTACCGACAGTAGCGCACGACCACCTTCTGGATACACCGAGCCACTGCCCAATTCTGCTTTGGCATACGCTTCAGCAAACGTTGCACCGACACCCATGACTTCACCGGTTGAGCGCATTTCAGGGCCAAGCAGTGGATCTACGCCAGGGAACTTGTTGAATGGCAGAACCACTTCTTTGACTGAGTAGTAAGGTGGAATGATCTCTTTAGTGAAGCCTTGTTGCTCCAGAGTTTGTCCAACCATGACTCGCGCAGCGATTTTCGCCAATGGTGCGCCAGTCGCTTTTGACACAAACGGTACGGTACGCGCAGCGCGTGGGTTGACTTCAATCAGGTAAACTTCGTTGTCTTTGACCGCAAACTGAATGTTCATCAGGCCACGTACGCCCAATTCAAATGCCAGTTTCTCAACTTGCTCACGCATCTTGTCTTGGATTTCTTGGCTCAGCGTATAAGCGGGCAATGAACAGGCAGAGTCACCAGAGTGAACACCCGCTTGCTCAATATGTTCCATGATGCCGCCAATCACAACGCGTTCACCATCACAAATTGCATCGACATCGACTTCGGTAGCATCATCCAAGAAGCGATCTAACAACACAGGCGATTCATTGGATACGCTGACCGCTTCATTAAAGTAACGACGCAGATCTTGCTCATCGTACACAATTTCCATCGCACGGCCGCCCAATACATAAGATGGACGAACCACTAATGGGAAACCGATTTCACGCGATTTTTCAATCGCTTGCTCAATCGCTGTCACGGTGGCGTTCTCAGGCTGTTTAAGACCTAAACGTTGTACCGCTTGCTGGAAGCGTTCACGGTCTTCCGCGCGGTCAATCGCATCAGGGCTAGTACCAATCACCGGTACACCGGCAGCTTCTAGCGCACGGGCTAGCTTGAGCGGCGTTTGACCACCGTACTGTACGATCACCCCTTTTGGCTTCTCAACTCGCACGATAGCAAGCACATCTTCCAAAGTGATTGGCTCAAAGTAGAGACGATCTGAAGTGTCATAGTCGGTTGATACGGTTTCTGGGTTACAGTTAACCATGATGGTTTCATAACCATCTTCACGTAGCGCCAGTGCTGCGTGTACACAACAGTAGTCAAATTCGATGCCTTGGCCGATACGGTTTGGGCCACCGCCGATCACCATGATCTTATCTTTATCGGTTGGATTCGCTTCACACTCTTCATCATAAGTTGAGTACATGTAAGCGGTATCGGACTTAAATTCTGCCGCACAGGTATCCACACGCTTGTACACTGGGTGGATATTATTTTGGTCACGCAGACGACGGATTTCGCCTTCACCCACCCCGAGCAGTTTTGACAAACGCGCATCGGAGAAGCCTTTACGTTTCACCTTACGCAGAACGTCTTGATTCAAACCTGCAAAACCACCGGCTTTAACTTGCGCTTCGATATTGACCAGCTCTTCGATTTGCACCAAGAACCAGCGATCAATATTGGTCAGGTTAAACACACCGTCAACTGACATACCAGCACGGAAGGCATCGGCGATATACCAAATACGCTCAGCACCAGCTTCTTTCAGTTCATAGCGGATTTTGGTCAGCGCATCTGGCGCGTCCAGATCCACTTTTTCATCCAGACCTGCTGCGCCCACTTCTAAGCCACGCAGTGCTTTTTGCAGCGATTCTTGTTGGTTACGACCAATCGCCATCACTTCACCAACCGACTTCATTTGCGTAGTCAGGCGGTCATTGGCACCGGCGAATTTTTCGAAGTTGAAACGAGGGATCTTAGTCACCACGTAGTCGATGGTCGGCTCGAACGAGGCTGGAGTTGCACCGCCAGTGATGTCGTTCATCAATTCATCTAGCGTAAAGCCCACTGCCAATTTGGCGGCTACTTTCGCAATCGGGAAGCCGGTGGCTTTAGAAGCCAGTGCTGATGAGCGAGATACCCGTGGGTTCATCTCGATGATCACCATACGACCATCTTTCGGATTGATACCGAACTGAACGTTAGAACCACCGGTTTCTACGCCGATTTCACGCAGTACCGCCAGCGATGCGTTACGCATCAGTTGGTACTCTTTATCGGTCAGAGTTTGTGCTGGCGCAACCGTGATCGAGTCACCGGTATGGATACCC
The DNA here is from genome assembly GCF_029635775.1 of Vibrio misgurnus. Lineage (NCBI taxonomy): Bacteria > Pseudomonadati > Pseudomonadota > Gammaproteobacteria > Vibrionales > Vibrionaceae > Vibrio > Vibrio misgurnus. The sequence goes on from NZ_CP113241.1 coordinate 2,010,052, forward strand.
ATTGGGTCAAAGTTTTCAATCGCACAAACGATGATGCAGTTGTCGTTTTTATCACGCACCACTTCCATCTCGTACTCTTTCCAACCGATCAGCGATTCGTCGATCAGCAGCTCATTGGTCGGAGAAAGATCCAGACCACGTTCACAGATCTCTTCAAACTCTTCGCGGTTGTATGCGATACCGCCACCACTACCACCCATAGTAAAGGAAGGGCGGATAATACATGGGAAGCCAACCATATCGAGGACTTTATACGCTTCTTCCATGCTTTTCGCGGTATCAGCACGTGGGCACTCAAGACCGATCGATTTCATCGCCTTATCAAAGCGTGAACGATCTTCTGCTTTATCAATCGCATCGGCCGTCGCGCCGATCATTTCCACACCAAACTCAGCCAGTACACCATGCTTTTCCAGCGCCAATGCACAGTTGAGTGCCGTCTGGCCGCCCATGGTTGGCAAAATGGCATCTGGACGCTCTTTTTCGATGATGTTACGCACCACTTCCCACTGGATTGGCTCGATGTAAGTTGCATCAGCCATTTCTGGGTCAGTCATGATGGTTGCTGGGTTTGAGTTAACCAGAATAACGCGGTAGCCCTCTTCACGTAGCGCTTTACACGCTTGGGCACCTGAGTAGTCAAACTCACAAGCTTGACCGATAACAATTGGACCCGCACCAAGGATAAGGATGCTCTGAATGTCAGTACGTTTTGGCATTATCTACTACTCCAAATTAAGCGCGGTATTGTTTAATCAGTTCAATAAAATGGTCGAACAGCGGTGCGGCATCGTGCGGGCCAGGGCTTGCTTCTGGGTGACCTTGGAAGCTAAAAGCTGGCTTGTCAGTACGATGAATACCTTGTAATGAACCATCAAACAGCGATTTGTGAGTGGCACGCAAGTTAGCGGGTAGTGTCGCTTCATCAGCAGCAAAACCGTGGTTTTGCGAAGTGATCATCACCACGCCACGATCCAAATCTTTTACTGGGTGGTTAGCACCGTGATGACCGAACTTCATTTTTACCGTTTGCGCACCCGAAGCGAGGGCCAAAATTTGATGGCCTAGGCAGATACCAAACACTGGGATATTTTTCTCAAGGAAAACCTGAGTCGCTTCAATCGCATAAGTACATGGCGCAGGGTCGCCAGGGCCATTAGATAGGAAGACACCATCTGGATTGAGGGCTAACACTTCTTCTGCAGAGGTTTCGGCGGGTACCACAGTTAAACGACAACCACGGTCGACCAACATACGTAGAATATTGCGCTTGGCACCAAAATCATATGCCACGACATGGTAAGGCAATTCGCTGTCAGCTTTAGCTTCTGGCAGGCCGCCTTTTAGCGTCCATGATCCTTGTTGCCATGAGTAGGCTTCTTTAGTCGAAACCACTTTAGCCAGATCCATACCTTTAAGACCCGGGAACTCTTTAGCTTTGGCAAGCGCTAATGCTTGATCCAGATTATCGCCCGCCATGATGCAGCCATTTTGTGCACCTTTCTCACGTAAAATGCGGGTTAGCTTACGAGTATCAATATCTGCAATACCGACAATATTTTGCGATTTTAGATAGTCAGAGAGTGATTGTTCACTACGGAAGTTAGAAGCAATAAGAGGGAGGTCACGTATCACAAGGCCTTGGGCATGAATCGCGGTCGATTCTTCGTCTTCGGAGTTGGTTCCGGTATTGCCAATGTGAGGATAAGTAAGAGTAACAATTTGCTGAGAATAGGAAGGATCAGTGAGGATTTCTTGGTACCCCGTCATCGAGGTATTAAAAACAACTTCACCAGCGGAAATACCATCTGCTCCGATGGAGACTCCGTGGAACACCGTCCCATCTTCTAGGACTAATAGTGCTGATTTACTCAAGACAACCTCCAGAATAAAAATGCATAAAAAATAAATTATTTTTCAAACCCACCCTCATGCCAGCCACTAAACTATGCATTAGGGTGCCATAGGCAAATTGGCGATATTCTAGAGATCTAAATCTAACCTGTCAATATAACCCTAAAAACTTAACTTATTTTTACAGCAGTTAGATTCAATTGCAGTTCAAAAGCATCAAAAACACACATTTACCCAGTCAATTAACCTTACCAATCTCCCCATCGACCTGAATCAAGATTTTCCAATTTGAAATTATTGACAAAAAAACAACCAACCACAAAGCAAACGTTCACCACCAAGTTTTATGAACAAAAAACACCACCAAAGCAAGAAAACCAAGCGAAACCAGCAAAAACACCATCAAAGTTACTTGTAAACACCATTACATGGCCAAGAAGAGTTTGTTGCGATTTTGGATGATAAAAAAAACGCCAGCAAATCGCTGGCGCATAATTATGTATTTACAATTCATTCAAACCTAGCACATCCGTCATCGAATACAACCCAGCCGGTTGCTGCGCCAGCCAAATAGCGGCTTTGACCGCACCATTGGCAAAGGTCATCCGATCGGTTGCTTTATGGCTGATCTCGACTCGCTCACCAATATCAGCAAACATCGCGGTGTGCTCACCAATAATGTCGCCAGCCCGAATGGTTGCAAAGCCGATTTCATGGCGTGAACGCTCACCAGTGATCCCTTCACGCGCATACACCGCAACATCACTCAATTGGTTGCCCATCGCATGCGCAATCGCCTCACCCATGCCGATCGCGGTGCCCGAAGGAGCATCCACTTTATGGCGATGATGCGCTTCAATGATCTCAATATCGCAATAATCCCCCATCACTTGCGCGGCTTTCTCCAATAGCTTGAACACCAAGTTAACCCCAACACTGTAATTAGGTGCCATCACAATTGGGATCTGTTTGGCCGCTTGAGCAATGGTCGCGCGCTGTAAATCAGAAAAACCAGTCGTACCAATCACCAGCTTTTTACCATACTGCTCACACAACGCTAAATTCGCTAAGGTGCTGGCCGGAGCCGTGAAATCAATAATCACATCAAACTGTTCAACTGCTTGCTCAAGGTTATCAACCAGCACTATGCTTTGTTTACCAATCCCACACAGTTCACCAATATCGACACCAACCAATGAGGACTCAGGACGCTCTGAGCCAGTGCCCAATTCACACAGCGGATTCTGGTGAGTTGCTTTTACCAGATTACGTCCCATACGCCCTGCGGCACCCGCTATCGCAATTCTAACCATCTTGCTGTCTCCATTCTCCACTGCCTGCGCAGTTGCAATTTGTTGCGCTAAACTACCAACTATCGTCGCCGGTGACTAGTCTGCGGCGAAACTCAAACAAGCAAACATCAATTTAAGCAAACTCTACCATTACCCGCTCAACAATCGGTTGATTAGCTTCGGGAAACTCATAGTCCACTAAATCCGCTACCTTGACCCAACGCCCTTGTTGACCTTCACGTCCGTATGGTTGCTGTGCAAAAGCGCTGACTAACATAAAATCAAAGCACAGTGCTTTGTCTGGGTAGTCATAATCAAAATGCTGAAAAGGGCGCTGCTCGGTAACCACAATCCCAATCTCCTCTGCTAGCTCGCGCACCATAGCTTGCTCGACACTCTCACCGGCTTCAACTTTACCACCAGGGAACTCCCAATATCCGCCTTTATGCAGATGATCAGGACGTTTGGTAATATAAATTTGGTTCTGCTCTGGGTTAAAAATGATCCCTGCAACGATGTGGACACGTTTCAAACTATAGCTCCGGTTTAATCTAGCAAACTGAAAATAATCGAGGTCAAGCCGCCTCACTGGTCAATCACATTCTGTGCTAAGCATCATTCACAGGTCAACACGCTTGAGCGCTAAAACTCAGTTGCAAAAAGAGCCGCCACAGCGACTCTTTTATTTTACTAACCAACAATCGGTTTAATTAATTTGCCCGTGGCACTGTTTGTATTTTTTGCCACTGCCACATGGACACGCTTCGTTGCGACCAACTTTGCGCTCATCACGCACCATAGGTTGGTTCGAACCCTGCTCTTGTGGTTCATCTTCAGGATTAGCATGCTGGGCTTGCGCATGACGCGCCGCTTCTGCCGCTTGAGCTTGGCGTTGAGCTTCCATGCGCTCAACTTCTTCTTGCTGCTGCACGCGCACTTTTGACAGCACCGTGATCACATCCGATTTCAGAGATTCAAGCAACTCTTCAAACAGCTCAAACGACTCACGTTTGTACTCTTGTTTCGGGTTTTTCTGTGCATAACCACGTAAATGAATACCTTGACGCAAATGATCCATCGCCGCCAAATGCTCTTTCCACAAAGTATCGAGCGTTTGCAGCATCACCGATTTTTCAAAGTTACGCATCACCGCAGGACTCACCGCTTGCTCTTTGGCTTGATACACTTCAACCGCCTGCTCGATGATGCGTTCACGCAACACTTCTTCATACAGTTTGTTGTCAGCATCCAACCAAGATTGGATTGGCAGTTGCAGATCGAAGTCATTTTTCAGCCGCTCTTGCAAGCCATCGATGTCCCACATATCTTCCAGAGATTGTGGCGGAATGTATTCATCGATCACTGTGTTGAGTACATCTTCACGGTTTTGCGCAATCATATCGCTGATATCATCAGCGCTCATCAGCTCATCACGCAGCTCATAAACCACTTTACGCTGGTCGTTCGCCACATCATCGTATTCCAGCAATTGCTTACGAATATCGAAGTTACGACCTTCCACTTTACGCTGGGCTTTTTCAATCGAACGCGACAACATTTTAGACTCGATTGCTTCGCCTTCATCCATACCGCTTTGGATCAATGCAGCCATACGATCAGAGGTAAAAATACGTAGTAAAGTATCTTCCATTGAGAGATAGAAACGCGAAGAGCCCGCATCACCTTGACGGCCAGAACGACCGCGCAACTGGTTATCGATCCGACGCGACTCATGACGCTCGGTACCAATGATGTGCAAACCGCCCGCTTGCAGAACTTGATCATGTATCGGTTTCCAATCCGCTTTGATCTGCTGGATCTGCTCTTGGCTTGGGTTGTCCAGTTTTTCCACTTTCGCTTGCCAGCTACCACCCAATACAATATCGGTACCCCGACCAGCCATGTTGGTCGCGATGGTTACTGCTCCAGGCATACCGGCTTGAGCCACAATTTCCGCTTCTTTTTCATGGAACTTAGCGTTGAGTACATTGTGCTTAATGCCGGCTTTTTGCAGTGCGTTAGACAGCAGCTCCGACTTTTCAATCGAAACGGTACCGACCAGTACCGGTTGGCCTTGTTTGACCCGCAGTTTGATATCTTCAATGATCGCGGCAAACTTCTCGGCTTCCGAGCGGTACACCACATCCGGCATATCATTACGTACCATAGGTTTGTTGGTGGGGATCACCACAGTTTCCAAACCATAGATTTGTTGGAATTCAAACGCTTCGGTATCGGCGGTTCCGGTCATACCGGAGAGTTTTTCGTACAGACGGAAGTAGTTTTGGAAAGTGATCGAAGCCAAGGTTTGGTTTTCGTTCTGGATTTTCACCGCTTCTTTCGCTTCCACCGCTTGGTGCAAGCCGTCGGACCAACGACGCCCAGGCATAGTACGACCGGTGTGCTCATCGACGATCACTACTTCACCATCCGGGGTTACGATGTAATCGACGTTCTTTTCAAACAAAACATGGGCACGCAGCGCGGCGTTGACATGATGCAGCAAGCTAATGTTGGCTGGCGAGTACAGCGTATCGCCCTCAAGCATCATACCGTTTTTCACCAACAGCTCTTCGACAAACTCTTGGCCCGTTTCGGTTAGATGTACCTGCTTAGATTTTTCATCCACCGTAAAGTGACCGTCACCACGGTACTCTTCAGAATCTTCTTGATCTTGTTTTTGTAGCAGTGGGATCAGCTTATTGATACGGATATACAGATCCGAGCTGTCTTCTGCAGGGCCGGAAATGATCAACGGTGTACGCGCTTCGTCGATTAAGATCGAGTCCACTTCATCGACCACGGCGAAGAAACGAGCGCGTTGCACGCGATCTTCTGGGCGGAACGCCATGTTATCGCGCAGATAGTCAAAACCAAATTCATTGTTGGTGCCGTACAGAATATCCGCTTGATAAGCTTCTTTTTTGGCTGGCTGCGGCATATTCGGAATGTTGATGCCAACCGTCATACCTAAAAATTCAAACAGTGCGCGGTTAGTTTCCGCATCACGTTTCGCTAAGTAGTCATTCACGGTAACAATGTGTACGCCCTTGCCTGGTAGCGCATTGAGATAGGCCGCTAAAGTGGCGGTCAAAGTTTTCCCTTCACCAGTACGCATTTCAGCGATTTGACCACCATCAAGTACCATACCGCCAATCAACTGCACATCGAAATGGCGCATACCAAATACCCGCTTGGATGCTTCACGTACGGTGGCAAAGGCCTCTGGTAACAGTTGGTCTAGATTTTCACCCTGTTCAAGACGTTGACGAAATTCCACCGTTTTGGCTTTGAGCTCTTCATCGGAGAGCGCTTCAAAGGCAGGCTCGAAGTTATTAATCTGTTTTACAATCTTGCGTAAACGGCGCAGTGTGCGGTCATTGCGACTGCCAATCACCTTTGTCAGTAGCTTAGTTATCATTTGTTATGGATCTCTCTGTGCTAAATCGCTGTCTATCGACCTTGGAATGGGTTTAGTCTCTACCTATTTTCAACTAAGGATACTGAGATAAATCATTACTATGAGATATTGTGATGACGGCGTTTATTTTCAAGGCACGCGGTTAATTAAGTGCTGCCTAGTGTAAGGAATTTTTGTCTTAACAACCAAGTTTCTCGATGATTTGTTGAATAGCAGCTTGCGGTTTTGTGCACTAAGCCCAATGTTGATAAGGTTACGAGGCGATTTTACTCAGGACAGTGCCAGCAAACATGTACGTTTCGGTACGTCAAGAAGCGCGCTAGAATAGCCACTACCCCAATCAAAGGAGAGTCCGATGCGTGATCATCGCCCTACCGCTACCGATGAGTTGATTCAGGCATCCAAACTCAAACAAATCCAAGATCATGCGAAAGCTATTTTGCTAATTAATCGCCAATTACAAGAAATCCTACCAAAAGGCTTAAAAAGCCAAGTGCGCGCCGCCAATGTGCGCGGCGGTAATCTAGTATTAGAAGCCGCGAGTGCCGCGATTAAGATGAAAGTGGATTACGAGCGTTTGCATTTACTCTCGCAGCTCAGGCAAAACGGATTTGGTCATTTGATCACAATTGAAATACGAGTCAACCCAGATCTATATCGGCAAACCTTAGCCAATACCGATGCTGCCCCAATAACCGAGTCTCGGCGACAATTATCCGAGCATACAGCGCACGTGCTGCTGGCGATTGCGGATCACGCTTCTGATAAGGTAAAGAAACGCCTGCAAAGCTTAGCGCAGTTGGCACAGACTAAACACCAGTAAAGCGCGATCTTTCACCGCTCCACACTTTGCTTTGCCGAGAAACAATAAAGCCAGACTTGAAGTCTGGCTTTATTAGCAATTCTATTACGACGCTTTTATTGTGACGTAGTGCTTGATGAAGCGCTTAGGCAATAACCATATTGGGCTCTGCAAACGCAACCGGAGAACCCGCTTGCTCTTCGAACGTTGCCCATTCCCAAGCTTCTTGATCAGCTAATACAGCACGTAGCAGTTGGTTGTTCAAACCGTGACCTGATTTATAAGCACGGAATTCGCCGACAATCGCATGACCTGCCATGTACAGATCGCCAATCGCATCCAGCACTTTATGCGTGACAAACTCATTGTCGAAACGTAAGCCTTCATCGTTCAGGATCCGGTAATCATCCAACACGATCGCACAATCAAAACTACCGCCTAAACAGAGATTTTGTGATTGTAGGTACTCGATATCACGCATGAAACCGAACGTCCGCGCACGGGAAATTTCTTTCACAAAACCTTGCGAAGAGAAATCAAACACAAGGCGTTGATCATCACCATCAATCGCAGGGTGATTGAATTCAATTTCGAAATCCATACGGAAGCCATTGAAAGGCAAAAATTCCGCCCACTTATCACCGTCTTCAATACGTACAGGTTTCTTAATGCGAATAAAGCGTTTAGCGGCATTCAGTGTTTCAATACCAGCTTGTTGCAGCAGATAAACAAATGGGCTAGCACTGCCATCCATAATAGGAATTTCAGGTGCATCGACTTCGATAATCGCGTTATCGATGCCCATGCCAGCCAGTGCAGCATTGAGGTGCTCAACTGTAGAGATGCGTACACCATGGTCATTGACCAGAGCGGTACACAGCATGGTATCGCGCACTGAAGCTGGATCAGCAGGAAAATCAACCGGTGGGTTGAGATCAGTACGGCGATAAACGATTCCGGTATTGGCAGCAGCTGGGCGAAGAGTTAGCGTAACTTTACGACCAGAGTGTAAGCCCACCCCAGTTGTTTTCACTATTTCTTTGAGAGTACGTTGTCTGATCATCTCGTTGCCTCGAATTTATTAGCCATAATGCACGGCCGGCACAACACCGACCGTCATCCTACCAGAATTTTGAACACTGTCAAATTATGCTGCTATTTTAGTCAGCCTGGCGTCTTAGGAATGCAGGGATATCAAGATATCCACTCTCTTTTTCCTGCTTTGGCGCCACACTTTGACTGGCTGAAGCGTGAGATGGCACTGCGACTGATTGAGCTTTGATTTCCACTCGTTCATGCACAGAAGCAACCGCTTTTTCTTCAACACGGGCAGTAACCGGAGCTGATACCGCAGCCACTTTCGCTTTACCACCAGCGACTAAGGTAATGTCTGGTTTTTTCTCATTACCAATACCAGTTGCAACTACGGTAACGCGGATTTCGTCTTGCATATCTGGATCTAACGAAGTACCGATCACCACAGTGGCATTGTCCGATGCAAAAGCTTTCACGGTATTACCAACCGTTTCAAACTCATCCAATCGCATATCTAAGCCTGCAGTAATGTTAACTAACACACCTCGAGCGCCAGCCAGATCGATATCTTCTAGCAGCGGGCTAGAAATTGCCATTTCAGCCGCTTCTTCGGCGCGATCATCACCGCGCGCAACACCGCTGCCCATCATCGCATGACCCATTTCCGACATCACAGTGCGTACGTCGGCAAAGTCGACGTTAATCATGCCTGGGCGAGTAATCAATTCCGCAATACCTTGCACGGCATTTTTCAATACGTTATTTGCGCTAGCAAAAGCTTCCAGTAACGTAATACCGCGACCCAAGACTTTGAGTAGCTTTTCATTAGGAATCGTGATCAAAGAATCAACGTGCTTAGACAGCTCTTCAATTCCTTGTTCAGCAAAGGCCAAACGTTTTTTACCTTCAAAGCTAAAAGGCTTGGTGACCACCGCAACGGTTAAAATCCCCAACTCTTTAGCCACTTCAGCAATCACGGGAGCGGCACCTGTACCAGTACCACCACCCATACCCGCTGCGATAAACACCATATCGGCACCGGTGAGAAATTCTTTAATCCGCTCTTTATCTTCCAGAGCGGCATCACGTCCCACTTGTGGATTGGCACCAGCGCCAAGACCTTTAGTGATATTGCCACCAATTTGAATCACCGTACTCACACTGGTTTTACGTAACGCTTGTGCATCGGTATTGATGCTCATGAATTCCACACCTTCGATGGATTCACGCACCATGTGTTCAACCGCGTTACCGCCGCCACCACCTACTCCAACGACCTTAATTACCGCGTCGTCAGACATTTCCATCATCGGTTCAAACATGTGTTATCTCCGTTTTTCCTGTCTCTCAGGTTAAAACTCTTTTTGTATCCAATTGCGCAAGCGGCTTATCCAACCGGTCATTGACGGTCGTTTCGGCTCTTGATATTCAGCCTCATCATTGATTTGGCTATCTCTTGCGTAGTGAAGTAATCCAACGGCCGTAGCATGATACGGCTCTTTTACATAGTCAGTAAGGCCGCTCACTTCGAGTGGTTTACCAACCCTAACTTGATTGCGGAATACGCGCTCGGCGCATGCCACTAAACCTTCAATTTGTGCTGCGCCACCGGTCAATACAATCCCAGCGGCTAATTGGTGTTTAATGCCTTCTTTACGTAGTGATTCTTGAACGGTATCCACGGTTTGGTTAACCATTCCGATCAGCTCAGTGTAGCGAGGCTCAATCACTTCCGACAAGGTTTGCCGTTGCAAACTGCGTGAAGGACGCCCACCAACGCTGGGGACATTCACGGTATCGTCTTTGCTGACCAATTCACTCAGTGCGCAGCCATATTTTACTTTGATCTCTTCGGCGTCACTGACTGGGGTACCAAAAGCAAACGCAATATCACTGGTGACCGCATTGCCCGCATAGGAAAACACTTCGGTATGACGCAGTGCGCCGCCGGTCCAAATCGCGATGTCCATGGTGCCTGCGCCGATATCAACCACGCACACACCCAGTTCACGCTCATCTTCGGTGATCACCGCATTGCTGGCAGCTAAACCAGAATAGACTAATTGTTCAACTTTTAGCCCACAGCGTTCGACCGCTTTGATAATGTTTCTCGCCATATCATTATGGCATGTGATCAAGTGCACGCTAACTTCCATGCGAACCCCTGATAAACCCAGTGGGTTCTTAATTCCTTCTTGATAATCGATGGTGAACTCTTGCGGAATCACATGCAGAATGCGTTGTTCTTCACCAATTTTGATCGATTTAGCGGTATGGATAGCGCGATCCATATCCTCTTGGCAGACTTCTTCATCAGAAATCGTCCCCATGCCTTTCTCAATCCGACTGGCAATATGCCGCCCGGAGATAGACAGAAATACCTGGCTAATTTTACATTCAGCCATCATTTCTGCTTGATCGATCGCTCGCTGAACCGATTTAACGACCGATTCAAGGTCGTTGACCCCACCTTTATCCATTCCGCGCGATGGGCTACTTCCCGCGCCAATAATATTAATTTGACCATCAGGGAGTATTTCACCCACGAGAGCGGAGACGGTGGCAGTGCCTATGTCCAGACCAACAATAATGTTGTCATCGACAGTCTTAGTCATCGTTTTTCTCTTGTGTTAACTCTTGTTCAGGGAACCAACCCACGGCGGCTCCAGTATCATACCTGAGGTCGATATAGCTGACTTGTTCAGCTTTATTACCTAATTGTTTATAGAGCAAAAAGAAACGCGCCACTCGCTCTTCTAATGACTCTTTACCTAATTCTAGACGAATGCCATTGTCGAGAATAATTTGCCAAGCTCTGCGCTCATTTAAAACTAATGAGGAGATATTTAAACCTAGCTGGGCAAATTTCGGGTTGAAATCTCGCCACGCGCTTAATACTTGTGACGCGCTGCCCTCAGGGCCATATAATTTAACGTATTCGCCTTTAACTTGGCCAATATCGCCATAAAAAACTCGGCCATGTTTATCTAATAACGCATTGGCATTCCACAACGCTTCAACCTGATATTCGGTTAAATAAACTTTAATCGTATCTGGCCACTGTTTACGAATCGATGCCTGAGCTACCCATGGGATCGACTGCACGCTCTGTTGCAGAACATTAATATCTTGTGACATAAAAGTTCCAATATGATTCAAGCGCGCTAATACCCGTTGCACATCGAGCGCGGAAACATATTGTAAGTCACCCTGTAAAACCAATTTCGACAGCGGTAGGCGTTGCTCATCCCACATCCAACTGATCGTGGTATACAGCAGACTCACGAGCAGCAGCAGTACCACCAAAAAAAAACTCGCCCCACAGGCATGTTGCTGAACATGTGGTGAGCGGGTAATTCTACGGCCTTCTAAAAGTACTTGCTTGATCAAAGCCTGATGTTCCTGTTTTAACCACTGGCAATTGGATGCTCCATTTCGCTGCATCATTACAGTATAAAGCAATAACTTTAACCCACGGATTATACTGAGGTGGTCAAAAGTAGCAAATACCCAACATCAGAAATCTGGGTTTGATACCAAGTAATTCACCAATGAGACACCCATAAGGTTGCTTATATTGCTTGCATACGCGCAATATTGAGCTCTAACGCAGCTAAATGTTTGGCTACTTTCCCAACATCGCCCGCACCTTGCGTCAGTACCAAGTCACCATCTTGCAAGATGTTAGCCAACACCGAAGGCAAGGTGTGACTATCGGCAACAAAAATCGGGTCAATTTTGCCACGACTACGAATGGTACGACATAACGAGCGACCATCCGCACCTGCAATCGGTTTTTCGCCTGCCGAGTACACATCCAGCATGATCAGGACGTCCACCTGTTCCAGTACGTTCGCAAAATCATCATACAGATCGCGAGTACGTGTATAACGGTGCGGTTGGAAAATCATCACTAAGCGTTTATCAGCCCAACCATTGCGAGCGGCTTTGATGGTGACATCCACTTCTGTCGGATGGTGACCGTAATCATCCACCAGCATCGCAACCCCATTACCGGTAACAAATTCACCGAGGTGATCAAAGCGGCGGCCAGTACCTTGGGTATTGGCCATCGCGCGTAAAATCGCCTCATCACTAATGTTATCTTCACTCGCCACCGCAATCGCGGCCGCGGCATTGAGTGCATTGTGTCGACCTGGAATATTCAGGGTGATATCCAAATTGGCTTTGCCCTTACGCACCACCGTAAATTGACCTTGCTGACCAAGCTGACGATAATTTTCGATGCGTACATCAGCATCTTGCGCAAAACCATAGGTGATCACTTGGCGGCTAATACGCGGAATAATCTCGCAAATCACCGGGTCATCAATGCAAACAATCGCTTGACCATAAAACGGCAGGTTATGCAGAAAATCGATAAAGGTCTGTTTCAGGTTGTCAAAATCACCGCCGTAAGTGTCCATGTGATCCGCTTCAATATTGGTGACGATAGTCACCATCGGTTGCAGATGTAGGAAGGAAGCATCGCTTTCATCGGCTTCGGCAATCAAAATTCGGCTAGAGCCCAAGCGTGCATTGGTACCAGCGCTTTTTACCAAACCACCATTCACAAAGGTAGGATCTAATCCGGCTTCAGAATAAATCTGCGTGACCAGCGCGGTGGTGGTAGTTTTACCATGAGTACCAGCCACCGCTATCCCGTGACGAAAACGCATCAGCTCGGCCAACATTTCAGCCCGGCGCACAATCGGAATGCGTTTTTCACGGGCGGCTTGAATTTCTGGGTTCTGTTCATTGATCGCGGTTGAAACCACCACCACGCTGGCATGCGCCACATTTTGCTCTGCATGACCAATAAAAATGGTCGCGCCTTTTTGCGCTAAACGTTCTGTGACAGGATTGGCCGCTAAATCAGAGCCAGAGATTTGGTAGCCTTCATTAAGCAACACCTCTGCAATCCCGCTCATCCCAGCCCCGCCAATACCGATAAAGTGAATCGCTTTCACGCGGCGCATCTCTGGCACCATAGCGCGAATTTGCGCGAGGTCTTGGGTATGTTTAATCGTCATAATTCTGTTCTCATTATTGGGTGATGGCGATGATTGCCTCAGCCACCACCTTATCTGCATCTAATTTCGCCGCGTGACGAGCTTTGTGGGCCATGGATAATAACCGAGCGCGATCCAAATCGCGCACGGCCTGAGCCAGTTTTTCCACACTCAGATCGGGCTGCTCAATCATTTGCGCGGCACCACAAGCCACCAAATGATCAGCGTTCAGCGCTTGCTGGCGATCTTTATGCATGAAGGGAATAAAAATCGCCGCTAGCCCTGCGGCCGAGACTTCCGAAACGGTCAGCGCTCCAGAGCGGCAAATCACCAGATCGGCCCAGCCATAAGCTTCGGCGACATCATCGATAAACTCGGTCACTTGCGCGTCAGCGATCCCCGCTTGTGCATAAGCATCGGCTACCGCTGGCTGATTGTGTTTACCCGCTTGATGGCGAATTTGGTAACCCTCGCCAAGCGCGGCCATCACCGCAGGCATGGTTTGATTCAAAATGCGCGCACCTTGACTGCCGCCCATCACCAAAATTCGCAGCGCGCCACTGCGCTCGGCAAAACGTTGTTCCGGCCTCGCAAGCTGGACCACATCTTGGCGCACCGGATTACCGACCACCGGCGCATTGCGAAATGCGCCAGGAAAAGCTTGAAAAACACGACGAGCGATTTTCGCTAGCCACTGATTAGTCAGGCCTGCCACCGCATTTTGCTCATGCAACACCAGCGGAATACCGAGTAGCCAAGCTGCAATCCCGCCCGGGCCACTGACATAGCCGCCCATGCCAAGCACTGCATCGGGCTGATAAGCCTGCAAATGACGACGCGCTTGTAAAATCGCGTTAACGATTTGCACGGGAGCTTTCAGCAAACTAACCCATCCTTGGCCGCGCAACCCTTTGACCTGAATAAAATCAATGTCGATACCGTGTTTGGGGACCAAATCCGCTTCCATGCGATCCGCAGTGCCTAACCAGCGGATCTGCCAACCTTGTTGCTGCAACTGCTTTGCCACTGCTAAACCCGGAAATACATGACCACCAGTACCACCGGCCATCACCATCAATTTTTTACTGTTCATCGACTATGCTTTCTTCTGCTGTGTGGCGCTCGGCTAAACGGCATTCATAATCAATGCGCAGTAAAATCGATACCGCCACGGACATAATAATTAAACTGGAACCGCCGTAACTGATCAGCGGTAAGGTCAAACCTTTGGTTGGTACCATACCCGCGGCTGCACCAACGTTAACCAAGGTTTGAAACGCAAACCAAATCCCAATCCCAAACGCCAGATAACCACCAAATTGCTGATCGTACTGAAAGGCTTTTTTACCAATCAACATCGCTTTTAAGATCAGACTGAAAATCAACATCAGCACCAACACCACACCGACAAAACCTAGCTCTTCGGCTAACACCGCGAAGACAAAGTCGGTATGTGCTTCTGGTAGGTATTCTAGTTTTTGGATCGAATTGCCCAAACCTTGCCCAAACCATTCGCCACGGCCAAACGCCATCAGCGATTGCGTCAACTGATAACCACTGCCAAACGGATCTTCCCACGGATCTAAAAACGCAGTCACTCGCCGCACTCGATAAGGCTCGATAGCAATCAGCGCGACTACTGCTAGCACTCCGGCTACCATTAGCGCCAAAAATTGCGACAACTTAGCCCCAGCAATAAATAGCATGCCAAACAGGGTCACTAGCATCACGATCACGGTACCTAAGTCAGGCTGAAAGAGCAGTAATACCGCCAAAGCACCAAACACCATGATCGGTTTTAAAAAGCCGCCAAAGAACGTCTGCCGGACTTCATCGTGCTTGCGCACCAGATAACCAGACATAAAAATAAACAGCGATAGTTTAGCCACTTCAGCGGGCTGTAAATTAAAGATACCCAGTGGGATCCAGCGCGATGCACCGTTGACTGATTTACCCGCAGCTAACACCACGATCAGTAAAAAGAACGAAAAGCCGAGCAGCAGCGAGCTGTATTTCATCCAGCGCTCTAACGGGATTTGCAGCACCACACTGGAGGTGAGCAGCGCCAGCAGTAAGAACAGTGCATGGCGCAGCATAAAATGAAATGGCTGATCGGTCAGCCGCGAGCTGATCGGAAACGAAGCCGAAGTCACCATTACCAAACCGATCAACATCAGACCAAAGGTAATCCACACCAATTGACGATCAAACAGCGCCTTGGGTGAACGAGAGCTCAACCAAGTGCGCAGTGCGGTGACAGTTTGGGCTACAGACAAGCTAAGTTACCTATCGTTATGCGTATTGCTGAGCGAGTTGAGCAAAGCGATCTCCCCGCGCCATAAAGTTTTTGAACTGATCAAAACTGGCACACGCCGGTGACAGCAGCACCATATCGCCACTTTTTAACTGTGGGCGCAGGGTATCGATGATGCTTTCCAGCGAGTCATAAAAACGCGCAGTGGGATGTAGTGACATAAATTGCTGACCATCAACGCCAAAACAGCACAAATGCACTGGCAAAGTCGCGAGCACTGGCGCTAACGGTGTGAAATCCGCACCTTTACCGACACCACCGACCAAGAGATATAATTGACCTTGGATGTGCAGCCCAGACAAGGCCGCTAAAGTACTGGCTACATTGGTCGCTTTTGAATCGTTAACCCAGCGGATCCCATGTTTGTCGGCCACTACTTGGCAGCGATGGCTCAAACCGGTGTAAGATTTAAGCGCAGGCAAAGCCAAATGGTAATCCACTCCGGCCGCATCAAGCAAAGCGAGCGCGGTCAGTACATTCGCCACATTATGTCGCCCGACCAAACTCAGCTCATCAGTCGCCAATAGCGCGTGATCACCGGCCACCAGATATTCACGATCTTGCCGCTTCGCCACACTAAATTGTGCTGGCTGCTCAACCGCAAAAGTGACCAACTTAAGGTGATCGGTCTGATCAGGTAAAGTTTGCGGATCATCGGCATTCACCACTGCGGTTTCAGCATGATCAAATATGCGCAGTTTGGCTTGGCGGTAATCGGCCATGCCTTGATAGCGATCCATATGATCTTCAGAAAGATTGAGAAACGCGGCCGCTTTCAGTTTTAGGCTAGAGGTAGTTTCTAATTGGAAGCTTGATAGCTCCAGCACATACAGCTCGACCTCAGGGGCGAGCAGATCCAACGCCGGAACACCAATATTGCCGCCAATCGCTGTTTTTACACCAGCGGCATTGGCCAGCACACCGCTTAAATCGGTCACGGTGCTTTTGCCGTTCGAGCCAGTGATCGCAATCACTGGCTTATCCACATGCCAAGCGAACAGTTCAATATCGCCGACCACAGGAATTCCAGCGGCCAGTACTTGTTGGATTTCCGCTGTCGCCAGCGCGATACCTGGATTGGTGACCACTAAATCGGCATTGAGCAACCACTCAAGATTCCAACCGCCACGATGCAGTGCAACGTCAGGCGAAAGTTGCTCTTGCCCCGCTGGTGTTGCGCGAGTATCGATCACCTGCACGGTCACTGACGGATGGTATTTGCGCAGATAATTGACGACCGATAGCCCAGTAATACCGAGCCCAACCACCACCACATGCTGTATGTTTTGCCAACGATCCATGGAAATTTACATCCTTAAGCCAGTTTAGCGAACCTTGAGGGTCGCTAAGCCAATCAATACCAACACAATCGAAATGATCCAAAAACGCACGATCACGCGCGGCTCAGGCCAGCCTTTTAATTCGTAGTGATGGTGGATAGGCGCCATGCGAAAGATACGCTGCCCGCGCAGTTTGTACGAACCAACCTGTAAAATCACCGAGAGGGTTTCCATAACAAACACGCCGCCCATGATCACCAGCACAAATTCTTGACGCACCAATACCGCGATCGTGCCTAATGCACCGCCTAATGCTAATGCGCCGACATCGCCCATAAACACTTGCGCCGGATAGGTGTTAAACCATAAAAAGCCTAGCCCAGCACCGACCATTGCGGTACACACTACCACCAATTCCGAACTGTGCGGGATGTAAGGGATGTGTAGATAATTAGCAAAATTGACATTACCAGTCGCCCAAGCAATCACCGCAAATCCAGCCGCCACTAATACGGTTGGCATGATCGCTAAACCATCCAAACCATCGGTCAAGTTCACCGCATTACTGGTGCCAACAATCACAAAATAGGTCAGCACGATGTACATTAAACCGAGCTGGGGC
Source organism: Vibrio misgurnus (assembly GCF_029635775.1). Classification (NCBI taxonomy): domain Bacteria; kingdom Pseudomonadati; phylum Pseudomonadota; class Gammaproteobacteria; order Vibrionales; family Vibrionaceae; genus Vibrio; species Vibrio misgurnus. Next base: position 2,027,684 of record NZ_CP113241.1, read on the forward strand.
ATCACCTCTTTAAAGAAAGGCACCACCAGTTGAGTGGCCGCAGTATCTTGGCCATGTACATACAGCGCAAACGCCACCACTAACGCAATGGTTGATTGCCAGAAATATTTCCAGCGAGCAATTAAGCCATCAGTATTCTTGCGCACCACTTTACGGTAATCATCCACAAAACCGACCGCACCGTAACCGAGCAATACCGTGAGTACCGCCCAGACATAAGGATTGGAGAGATCGGCCCACAGCAACACGGTGATCACAATCGCAGCAAGGATCATGACGCCGCCCATGGTTGGGGTACCGCGTTTACTAAAATGCGATTCTGGTCCTTCACTGCGAACCACTTGACCAATTTGCAGCAACTGCAAACGCTTAATCAGACGCGGTCCCATCCACAAGGAAATCGCCAATGAGGTTAAAATGCTGACAATCGCGCGAAATGACAGATATTCAAATAGACGAAAAAAAGAAAAATATGGCTGGAGCAGTTCAGCAAGCCAAATAATCATGCAAATTTCTCCTTAAGAGCAGCCGCAATCTTACTCATTCCGGCACTGTTGGCACCTTTAACCAACAGCACTTGAGCGCGACCCTGTTGTTGTTCTATATGTTGCTCAATAAATGCTAGTAGGTCTTGATGGGTAGCAAAGTGATGGCCTTGGCACCGATCACTGATCACTTTTGCATCCTGACCATAAGTCAGGACAAACTCAAAACCAAAGGGTGCAGCATGTTCACCGACTTGTTGGTGAAGTGCAAGGCTTTCGTCACCTAACTCCGCCATATTGCCCAAAATTAACCAGCGCACTGCCGAAAAGCTAGCGAGCAGATTAATCGCCGCTTGCATCGCCGGCACACTGGCGTTGTAGCTGTCATCAATCAAGCGAATATCGCCGCGCAGTTGTGTGAGATCAACCCGACCTTTGACTTGGGCAAGCTCCGCTAAGCCTTGAGCAATTTCGGTCAAGCTCGCGCCCATCTGTTGTGCTAACGCAGCGGCGGCCAGTGCATTAGCCACATTGTGTTGACCAATAATGCCAAGCTCGACATCAACCGCGCCTTGTGGCGTCACTAAACTAAAACTAGCCACTCCGTGCGCATTTAACCGCACATCACGTGGATAAAAGTCAGCGCTGTGATCGACCATAGAAAAAGTTGTCACTTGTTTATCGGCTAATACATTGTTCCAGTACTCGCCACCTTGGCTATCTCGATTGACAATCGCGACCCCACCAGCGGCTAAACCTTGATAAATTTCACCTTTGGCACGTTTAACCCCATCAATAGAGCCAAAACCTTGCAGGTGTGCCGCCGCGACATTATTGACCAATGCCACATCCGGCTTAACCAATCTAGTAGTGTAAGCAATTTCCCCCACATGATTGGCTCCCAGCTCAATCACCGCATAATCATCCGCTTCGGTTGAGCGCAGCAAAGTGAGCGGCACACCAATATCATTATTAAAATTACCTTGGGTATACAGCACTTGGCCTTTGGCACTTAAAATGCTCGCGACCATCTCTTTAACCGTGGTTTTGCCGCAACTACCAGTGATCGCCACGGTGGGGGTATGACATTGTGCATGTACCCAAGCCGCCAGTTGACCTAACGCTTGTTTGGTATCCGCAACTACCAGTTGCGAGCACTCACTTGCTAGCTCACGCTCAACCAGTAAGGCAACCGCGCCGCCGGTCACCGCTTGAGCGGCAAAATCGTGCGCATCAAAACGCTCGCCAACCAAAGCGACAAATAGCGCTTGAGCTGGAATGTTGCGGCTATCGGTCGAGACCGCGCTGATCGCGCGATCTTCGCCAACGAGGCGCGCATTAAGGAGAGTGCAGAGCTGTGAAAGCATCACGCGGATCATAATGGTAACTCCAATAACTGTTGCGCGGTTTCCCGATCTGAATAGTGGATCGTTTGCTGAGCCAGCACCTGATAATCTTCATGGCCTTTGCCCGCGAGCAAAATAATGTCTTGTGCACTGGCCTGTTGCAGCGCATAACTCGCGGCCTGAAAACGGTGATGTTCAATATGAGCGAGTTCGGGATGAGCAAGTCCAGCCAGCATATCGGCCACAATCGCTTGCGGCGCTTCACTGCGTGGATTGTCATCGGTGAGGATCACTCGATCGGCAAACTGCTCAGCCATCGCCGCCATCAATGGCCGTTTACCACGGTCGCGATCGCCACCACAGCCCACAATCACCCACAATTGTCCGGCACAATGCACGCGCAAAGCACGCAGCGCTTTTTCTAATGCATCCGGTGTATGGGCATAATCGACCACGATTTTGGCACGCTGCGCACGTTGAAACAGTTCCATGCGGCCTAAGACAGGGCGCAGCTGTGGCGCGCTCGCCAACAAAGCACTTTTGTCAAAACCTAAGCTGAGCAAGGTCGCCAGAGCGAGCAAGACATTACACGCATTAAACTCACCGATGAGCGGAGCGTGCAATTCGCCCTCGCCCCAACTACTCTCAAAATTGAGCGTGATACCGCTTTCGGTGTATTGCACTTGGCGCGCCCAAATCCCTTGCGCGGTGCTTGGTTGTGCTAGCAACGAAACCCCAATCGCATCGGGTAACTGTTTGACCCATTGCGCACCCACTGCATCATCGACATTGATGATAGAACGTTGGCAAGCATGCTCACTAAATAGAGAGAATTTCGCTTGCGCGTAAGCCTCCATAGTGCCGTGGTAATCAAGATGGTCACGAGTGAGATTAGAAAATACCCCGGCAACAAAATTAAGCTGTTTGACTCGCCCTTGCACTAAGCCGTGCGAAGAGGTTTCCAGTACGGTGTACTGCGCGCCGCGCTCGGCGAAATCACGCAGACTGGCTTGAATTTGTAATGCATTACCCGTGGTATTCGCCGCTGGTTCAAGTGCATTTAAAAAACCATTGCCGGTGGTGCCCATCACCGCCGCTTGATGGCCTAATAACTCAAGCCACTGCGCAATCAATTGGCTAATGGTGGTTTTGCCATTGGTACCCGTCACCGCAATCAATTGATTGTGATGACCGCCATACAGACGCCCAGCCAACTCAGATAAGTGCAAACCAAGCTCAGCCAAGTAGATCACGGCCACTTGCTGGCAATATTCAATCTGACCGTGGGCATGCTTGGCATCCGCCTCAGCCAATACCAACGCGGCACCTTGCGCGATCGCTTGCTGAATATAATGCCGACCATCAACGGCATGGCCTTGAATCGCGACAAACGTATCACCCGCTTTGATCTGGCGGCTATCCAGCTCTAAATGAGTGATGGGCTGTGCCGCCAAATGTGCGTCGCTCAGCTCTAACCAAGGAGCGATCAGTTCAAAGAGCGCTTTATGCGTGTTCATGTTCCCTCTCACACTATGCTTTATTCGGACCGCGAGCTCGACACAACGCGGCCAATTTGAGGTGTTTCTGCTTTAGGAATCTAGCCAAAAGATAATCAAACTATCTGGCTTGGAAGCGGTTTTCATCCGGCGCGACATTGAGGATCTGTAACGCACCTTTCATAATTTCGGAAAAAACCGGCCCCGCCACCGCACCGCCATAATAAGAATCGCCCTGCGGCTCATTAACCATCACCACCAACGAAATTCTGGGATTACTCACCGGAGCGACACCAGCGGTATAGGCAAAATATTCATCACTATATCCGCCCGCAATCGCTTTACGCGAAGTGCCCGATTTGGCTGCAATCCGATAACCCGGTACGGCAGCGCGAGTAGCAGTGCCTCCCGGTTGGGTAACGGTTTCCAACATTTCTAGCACTTGCTTGACGTATTTAGGCTCCACCACTTGGCGCGCAGGAGCAGGCTGATCGCCTTTAATAATGTGGATTGGCTGATATTTGCCATGATTACCCAACGTGGCATAGGCGTGGGCAAGTTGGATTGGAGTGATCGCCAGTCCATAACCAAACGATAAGGTGGCAATTTCAAACGGAGACCAGCGGCGGCGATTGGGGAAAATCCCCGCCGTTTCACCAACCAAATTCAAGCTAGACATTTCGCCTAGTCCGACCGAACTGTACATACCAAGCAAAGCTTCCAGCGGCATCTCTAAGGCTAATTTCGCCACGCCGATATTGCTCGATTTTTTCAAAATTAGGGTTAAGTCAGCTTTCCCCACTTTAGAAGTATCACGCACTCGACTGCCACCAATTTGCATGGTGCCATCACCGGTATCAATCACGGTATTTTTATCGGCGATGCCATTGGCCAACGCCGCCAGCACCACAAAAGGCTTAACCGTCGAGCCAGGTTCAAAGGCATCGGTGATCACCCGATTACGCATTTTAAAACTTTGCCAGTCATTACGATTATTCGGGTTATAAGATGGTGCATTAACCATCGCCAATACCGCGCCAGTTTTGACATCCAACATCACCGCCGATGCCGAGGTGGCACGATAATCAACCATCGCCTGCTTGACGGCACGAAAAGCGATCGCTTGTAAGCGCTGATCGATGGTCAATTGTAACGGCTTGCCCTGCTCGCGCTCTTCTAGCGCAATATTTTCTACCACCCGACCATCTTTATCTTTGCGGATCACGCTCTTGCCTGACTCGCCGGTCAAAGTGTTGTTGTAGCTGCGCTCGATCCCCTCAAGCCCGGCACCATCAATCCCTGTCACTCCAACTAGATGAGCACTCACTTCACCGGCTGGATAATAACGCCGAGACTCTTCTTTAAGGCCAATTCCGGTCAATTTCAGTTCACGAATATAGTTAGCCATCGCGGGGCTGACTTGGCGCTGCAAATAAATAAAACGTCGCGTGCGGTTATCCTCAATTTTTTTGATCATCTCTTGTCGATCTAATCCGAGCACATCAGCCAAGGCATGCCACGGTTTTTTATCGACCAAGCCACCTTTTTTATAGATGTCGACCGGATCGGCCCATACCGCTTCCACTGGCACGCTCACCGCTAATGCTTCGCCATTACGATCGGAAATAATACCGCGCGCGGAAGGTAAGGTTTTGGCGCGAATTGAGCGTAAATCCCCTTCGCGGATCAGATTATCAGGCTCAATGATCTGGATATACGCCACCCGTGCCACCAAGGCACAGAAAGCGATCAACACAAAAAACAGTAGCAGATAAAAGCGCCAGCGGATAAAAACTGGCTCAGGCTGAGTAGAGCTCACTTTAGGCGAGACTTTGGCTGATTTGGCTCGGGCAGTTTTGTTGTTCATTTAAGATTGATCACGACTTCGGTTTCTGAGTCTGGACGCTGCATCTGCAGATCTTGTCTCGCCAATTGTTGCACTCGGCTATGTTCCGATAGAGCAGTTTCTTCCAAAATCAAATTGCGCCACTCATTATCAAGCCGTTCACGCTCCATAAACGCTTGGTCTTTAGCGCTGATCGCTTGTCTGGCCTGATGAGTCATAAATACCACCGCCATCGCGCAGCTAAAAATCAGCAGCAGCAACAATAAAGACAGCCGACCTACGGTGAGTAGGTCGAGGGCAATTAATTTAGCCAAATTCGGCGGTGACTGACGAGGCATAGCAACCTGCTACAGCTTTTCCGCCACGCGCAGCACAGAACTGCGTGAACGCGGGTTAAGTTCAACTTCTTGATCGGTTGGTTTGAGCGCTTTACCGACGGTTTTCATCTTGGCGCTACCGAGGGCCTGGATCTGCACTTGAGTCAGTGGCAAACCATGGGGTACTACTGGACCTTGGCTCTCTTTACGCATAAAGCGCTTCACCATGCGATCTTCCAACGAATGGAAACTGATCACGGACAAACGCCCTTGCGGAGCCAGAATTTCACTCGCACCACGCAGCGCGGTATCAATCTCTTCTAATTCACTGTTGATGTAGATCCGAAAAGCTTGAAAAGCGCGGGTGGCCGGATGTTTTTTCTCTTTAAAACTCTTTGGTGCCGCTTCGGAGATCAGCTTGGCTAATTGACTGGTGCGGGTTAACGGCTCATTAAGCTCGTTTTGGCGGTATTCGACAATCGCTTTGGCAATTCTGCGCGCATGTTTATCTTCGCCAAACTCGCGGATCACCCAAGTAATATCATCCAGATCCGCTTGTGCTAACCAAGCAGAAACCGGCATACCACTGGTCGGATCCATACGCATATCCAGCGGGCCATCTTTCATAAAGCTAAAACCGCGCTCGGCATCATCCAACTGTGGTGAAGACACGCCTAAATCAAACAGCACGCCGTCAACTTTTCCAACTAAATCATAACGCTGTGCGTATTCTGCAATCCCAGAAAAAGGACCATGGACGATGGTAAAACGCGGATCATCGATTTTCTGCGCTTCGGCAATCGCTTGTGGATCACGGTCGATACTGTACAAACGGCCTTGTGGGCCTAACTGGGCGAGAATGCTGCGGCTGTGACCACCACGGCCAAAGGTACCGTCGATGTAGATCCCATCCGGCTTGATCGCCAATCCTTCAATCGATTCGTTAAGGAGTACTGAGATGTGTTGGAAAGATGCAGTCATGATTTTCTCGTTGTGCTGGGCATACCCGCCATATAGTGTACTGATTTCAGACACTACCGCTAACTATAAGCGTTACAGGACGTGACTTTGCGCTAAGTTTAATGGTTTTGCTGTTACCTGAGTCAGCAAAAAGCAAAAAACCCACCATAACACAAGGCTATGATGGGTCTGCAATAGGTGGAGTCGACGTATAAGCCGGGTTCTGTTCCGCTTGCGCGGTAGTAGCCATTCCTCTAGGCCAGCAATCACTCACTGGCTCAAGCAACCTACCCGCCTCCTAACGCGAGCAACGCTATGTGGAGGCCTATTTGGTCTTGCTCCGGGTGGAGTTTACCCTGCTACGAACTGTTGCCAGTCGCACGGTGCGCTCTTACCGCACCCTTTCACCCTTACCTGATCCTATCCCGAAGGAGAGGCCATCGGCGGTTTGCTCTCTGTTGCACTTGTCGTAGGCTTGCGCCCCCCAGGCGTTACCTGGCACCCTGCTCTCTGGAGCCCGGACTTTCCTCCCCCTTATCAGTCTCCCTGACACAAGGCCAAGGGACGTCAATAAGGCAGCGACTACCCAGTCAACTCCGCGGCGGATTGTAGCGGGAAGTGTGAACAGAGTCCAGAAACAATCGGTCAGCAGCTCAAATCTCGCTTTAACTGCTTACTTTGCCGCCAATCAGGAAGCGGAGACGAAAAAAAACCGCTGCCAGCAGCGGTTTCTTCAATCAAACGCGGAAAGTTAACCGCATAGATCAGGCATTATTTTTTCTTTTTCGCTTTGGCGTTTGGCAGGTCAGTAATCGTACCTTCAAACACTTCCGCCGCCAGACCAACCGACTCATGCAGCGTTGGGTGAGCGTGAATGGTCAGTGCGATGTCTTCTGCATCACAGCCCATTTCGATCGCTAGACCGATTTCGCCCAGCAGTTCACCACCGTTAGTACCGACGATAGCACCACCGATCACACGGTGAGTCTCTTTATCGAAGATCAGCTTAGTCATGCCGTCCGCACAGTCAGAAGCGATCGCACGGCCAGAAGCGGCCCACGGGAAAGTCGCCACTTCGTAGTTAATCCCTTCCGCTTTCGCTTCTTTTTCAGTTTTACCTACCCAAGCCACTTCTGGCTCAGTATAAGCAATCGATGGGATCACTTTAGGATCGAAGTAGTGCTTCTTCCCTGAGATCACTTCGGCTGCCACGTGGCCTTCATGCACCCCTTTGTGGGCGAGCATCGGTTGACCTACGATGTCACCAATCGCGAAAATGTGCGCAACGTTGGTACGCATTTGCTTATCCACATGGATAAAGCCGCGCTCATCCACTTCCAGACCCGCTTTCTCAGCATCCAGCAGTTTACCGTTTGGCACACGACCAATCGCAACCAGAACCGCATCGTAACGCTCAGGCTGAGCTGGCGCACTCTTACCTTCCATTGACACGTAGATCCCATCTTCTTTCGCTTCTACCGCGGTGACTTTGGTTTCTAACATCAGGTTGAATTTGTCTTTGATGCGTTTGGTATAGACTTTAACCATATCTTTATCCGCCGCTGGGATAAGTTGGTCAAACATCTCAACCACATCAATTTTAGAACCGAGTGAGTGGTAAACGGTCGCCATTTCTAGGCCGATGATACCACCGCCCATGATCAGCAGTTTGCCCGGAACTTGCTTCAATTCCAGCGCATCGGTTGAATCCCAAATGCGTGGATCTTCATGCGGAATGAATGGCAATTTGATAGGACGTGAACCTGCAGCTACAATCGCGTGCTCGAAAGTCACCACAGTGGTGCCGTCTTCGCCTTGCACTTCAATGGTGTTCGGGCCAGTGAATTTACCGTAACCATTGACGACATTCACTTTACGCATTTTCGCCATTCCAGCCAGACCGCCGGTCAGCTGAGTGATCACCTTCTCTTTCCACAGACGAACTTTATCAATGTCTGTTTTTGGCTCACCAAATACGATACCGTGCTCAGCCAACGCTTTGGCTTCTTCAATCACTTTGGCTACGTGCAGCAGTGCTTTAGAAGGAATACAACCAACGTTAAGACATACACCACCTAGCGTGTTGTAACGTTCGATGATGATGGTATCCAGACCTAGATCTGCACTACGAAATGCGGCGGAATATCCGGCGGGACCGGCACCTAGCACCACGACTTGGGTTTTAATTTCTTTGCTCATTGCGACCTCTTGTAGTCAATATCCCTAACAGGCTGATGGGCGTTATCTCTCGTGGTGTGATTTAACCTACCGCAACGAGAATGGCAAACCAATCATCTAACACGCTGACTTGCAGACCGTAACAGTTTAACGAGATGTTAATGGTGTGCAAAGTCAATCCATGTAGCCTGTGAGCGAAACAACAATTCAACCTAGCAAGCTTGCAGCGTCAAATTGCGAGAGAACCAATAGATCGGGTGGCTTACACCACCCGAAAACTCGCTTACAGTACCAAACGACGAATATCGCTCAGACTCTCATTCAAGTAAGTGATAAAGCGAGCACCTTCCGCACCGTCGATTACGCGGTGATCATAAGACAGCGACAGTGGCAATTGCAGACGTGGCACAAACTCTTTGCCATTCCACACCGGCTTCATCTCCGACTTAGACACGCCAAGGATCGCTACTTCTGGTGCGTTAACGATCGGCGTAAACGCAGTACCACCAATGCCACCGAGGCTAGAGATAGTAAAACAGCCGCCTTGCATATCCGCCGCCGTCAGTTTACCGGCGCGCGCTTTCTTCGAAACTTCCGCCAGCTCTTTCGATAGCTCGTAGATGCCTTTCTTATTGACATCTTTAAACACAGGAACCACCAAACCATTCGGAGTATCGACCGCAATGCCGATATTGACATATTTCTTCAGGATCAAGCTTTCGCCATCATCAGACAAAGAAGCATTGAACGCTGGGAAAGCTTCTAACGCTTTCGCCGCTGCTTTCATGATGAACACTAATGGCGTGATTTTCATTCCGGTATCACGCTTGGCTTCCATCGCATTTTGCTCTTGACGGAATTTCTCTAACTCGGTGATATCCACGTTGTCCCATTGGGTTACGTGCGGGATCATCACCCAGTTACGGTGCAAGTTAGCACCAGAGATTTTCTTGATGCGCGACAGTGGTTGCACTTCGGTATCACCAAACTTGCTGAAATCCACTTTTGGCCAAGGCAGTAAGCCGAGCGCCGAGCCGTCACCTTTACCCGCCGCTTGCGCACCAGATTCCAAACGTTTCAACGCTTCTTTGACGTAAAGCTGTACATCTTCTTTTAAGATGCGGTTCTTACGTCCAGAGCCTTTTACTTGCTCAAGATTAACCCCAAACTCACGTGCTAAACGACGCACTACAGGTGAGGCATGTAAGTACTGATGGTTTTCTTTAAACTCACCACTGGCGGCCGGTGCTGCTGCAGCGACTGGCGCTGCTGCTGGCGCTGAAGTAGCCGGGGCCGGAGTAGCAACTGGGGTCGCAGCTGCCGTTACTGGAGCCGCGACGGGTGCTGCGCCCGCCACTTCAAATACCATGATCAGCGAGCCAGTTGAGACTTTGTCGCCAGCGGCAATTTTGATCTCGGTGACCGTGCCAGCAAAAGGCGCGGGTACTTCCATTGACGCTTTATCACCTTCAACGGTGATCAGTGATTGCTCTTCTGCCACCACATCGCCCACTTTGACCATGATTTCAGTCACTTCAACTTCATCACCGCCAATGTCTGGCACTTGTACTTCCTTGCGTGCCGCGGCGGCTGGAGCCGCAGCAACAGGTGCCTCTGCTTGAGGCGCAGGAGCTGGTGCAGCCGCTGCTGCACCTTCTGCTTCAAAGACCATGATCAGCGAGCCAGTAGACACTTTGTCACCCGCCACGACTTTGATCTCTTTCACGATGCCCGCTTGAGAAGCAGGCACTTCCATTGATGCTTTGTCGCCTTCCACTGTGATCAGCGATTGTTCTTCCGCCACTTGGTCGCCAACTTTGACCAGAATCTCAGTGACTTCAACCTCATCCGCACCGATGTCAGGTACATAAATTTCGATTGTCATTACGTTTCCTTCCTTCAATTAAGCGTACTGCGGGTTGGTTTTTTCAGGGTCGATGTCGAATTTCTTGATGGCATCTGCAACCACAGACTTCTCCACGTCACCACGTTTAGCCAATTCATTCAGCGCTGCGACAACCACGTAGCCAGCATTCACTTCGAAATGACGACGCAGATTTTCACGGCTGTCTGAGCGGCCGAAACCATCGGTTCCCAGCACTTTGTAAGACTCAGCTGGAATGAATGCGCGTACTTGATCCGCGTAGTTCTTCATGTAGTCGGTCGCTGCGATCGCAGGCTCACTACCCATCACTTGTGCGATGTAAGGCACTTGCGCATCCGCGGTAGGGTGCAGCATGTTGAAACGCTCACACGCTTGGCCATCACGTGCCAATTCGTTGAATGAGGTCACTGAGTAAACATCCGATGCAACACCGTACTCTGCACTCAGAATTTGCGCGGCTTTACGCACTTCATTCATGATCGTGCCTGAGCTCATCAGTTGCACTTTGGCTTTGTCACCCGCCTTTCCTTGAGACGAATAGCTTTCCAGCTTGTAGATCCCCTTACGGATCCCCTCTTCAGCACCCACTGGCATCGCAGGATGAGCGTAGCTTTCGTTCATCACCGTCAGGTAGTAGAACACGTTCTCTTGCTCACCATACATGCGGCGAATACCGTCTTGTAGGATAACCGCCACTTCATAAGCGAAGGTTGGATCGTAAGAGATACAGTTAGGAACGGTACCCGCCAGAATGTGCGAATGACCATCTTCATGCTGCAGACCTTCACCATTCAGTGTGGTACGGCCGGCTGTCGCACCCAATAGGAAGCCACGCGCTTGTTGGTCGCCCGCCATCCATGCCATGTCGCCAACGCGTTGGAAACCGAACATCGAGTAGTAGATGTAGAACGGGATCATCGGCAAGTTGTTGGTGCTGTATGAGGTTGCTGCCGCAACCCAAGAGGACATCGCACCCAGCTCGTTGATACCTTCTTGCAGTACCTGACCTGACGTCGCTTCTTTATAGTAAGAAACAATATCGCGATCTTGTGGGGTGTAGTTCTGACCATGTGGGTTGTAAATACCAATTTGACGAAACAGACCTTCCATACCAAAAGTACGCGCTTCATCAGCGATGATCGGCACAATATTCTGACCAATGTTCTTATCTTTGAGCAGGATATTCAGCGAACGGACATAGGCCATAGTTGAAGAAATTTCACGGCTCTGCTCTTCCAGCAGCGGCTTAAACTCTTCCAGCGCTGGCACCACGAATTCGCCAGTGAAGTTAGGCAGACGCGCAGGGGTATAACCGTGCAGCGCTTTACGACGTGCGTGCAGGTACTCGTACTCTTTTGAGCCTTCATCTAGCTTCAGGTAAGGCAGGTTTTTGATCTCTTCATCAGAAATCAGATCTTGCAAGCCAAGACGGTTACGCATCGCCAGAACATGGGTCATATCCATCTTCTTCACTTGGTGGGCAATGTTCTTACCTTCCGCCGCTTCACCCATGCCATAACCTTTGACCGTTTTGGCTAGGATCACGGTTGGACGACCTTTGGTCTCTTGGGCATTTTTGTACGCCGCGTACACTTTCGATGTTTCATGACCACCGCGTTTCAGTGCGAAGATCTCATCGTCAGTCATATCAGCCACTAGCGCAGCTGTCTCTGGGTATTTACCAAAGAAGTGCTCACGCACATACGCGCCATTTTTCGATTTGAGCGTTTGGTAATCGCCATCAACCGTTTCGTTCATCAGTTGCAGCAGTTTACCGCTGGTGTCTTTGGCCAGCAGTTTGTCCCAGCCGTTACCCCAGATCACTTTAACCACGTTCCAGCCTGCGCCACGGAACAGACCTTCCAGCTCTTGGATGATCTTACCGTTACCCGTCACTGGGCCATCCAGACGTTGCAGGTTACAGTTGATCAGGAAACACAGGTTATCCAGCTTCTCACGGGCCGCAAAAGAGATCGCACCGCGTGATTCTGGCTCGTCCATTTCACCATCGCCAAGGAAAGCGTAGACACGCTGTGCGGTAGTGTCTTTTAGGCCACGGCCATTGAGATACTTCAGGAAGCGCGCTTGGTAAATCGCAGAAATTGGTCCCAAACCCATAGATACGGTTGGGAATTGCCAGAATTCAGGCATCAATTTCGGGTGTGGGTAAGAAGGAATGCCTTTGCCATCCACTTCCTGACGGAAGTTATCCAGTTGCTCTTCGCTCAAGCGGCCTTCAACGAAAGCGCGAGCATAGATCCCCGGAGAAATATGACCTTGATAGTAAACCAAGTCACCACCGTCTTGCTGATTAGGCGCACGGAAGAAGTGGTTGAAACAGGTCTCGTAGAACGCTGCAGAAGATTGGAAAGAAGCCATATGGCCACCCAGTTCCAAATCCTTTTTCGAGGCACGCAGCACGATCATGATCGCGTTCCAGCGAATGATCGAACGAATACGACCTTCGAGCGTGGTATCACCTGGGTAAGCAGGCTCTTGCGCCGCTGGAATGGTGTTGATGTAGTTGGTGGTCACGCCGGTTGGCATATCAACCCCATCTAAACGCGCTTTTTCTAATACTTGCTCAAGCAGGTATTGGGCACGCTCTACGCCTTCTTCACGGACAACGGATTCAAGGGCAGCAAGCCACTCCTGAGTTTCCAGTGCATCTACGTCATGCTTCATGTCAGACATGGCGATCTATCCTTCTGTTGGTTGGATTAAGTTGAATCGCAATGGCCGCTTATTGCGGCGCATTACCTTGCTGAATTCGACGCAGAGATCGCTCTCGACGAGTCTGCTCTCGGGTCAAGTCCAACAACGTTTCTTCAATATAAGCTAAATGAGAATGGGACATTTCACGCGCCTTTTCCGGCTGACCAGAAACAATCGCATTCACAATGTTAGCTCGGTGCTTAGTTACTTTCTCTACCGCTGCTGGGCGGTGATGTAATAATGTAAAGTTTTGACGAATATTCTGCTCAAGCAGCGGGCTTAAACTGCGCACAATGTGTAATAGCACCACGTTGTGCGCCGCTTCAGTAATGGCAATTAAAAATGCCATAACACATTCCGCTTCTTGATCGACATTGTGTTGATCAACATCGTTGCCGTGTTGAGTTTCGGCAATCTTAGTCGCACAGTGTTGGATCTGAGCAAAATCTTGTTCGGTACCACGCAATGCCGCAAAATAAGCGCAGATGCCTTCCAGCGCATGGCGCGCTTCCAACAGATCTAACTGCGTTTCGGAGTGGCTAGACAATAAATTGAGCAAAGGGTCGGTAAAGCTTTGCCACATACGATCACTAACGAACGTACCACCACCTTGGCGGCGGGTGAGCAAACCTTTGGCTTCTAGGCGTTGTATCGCTTCTCTGATTGAGGGACGAGACACATCAAACTGCTTGGCCAGCTCACGTTCCGGGGGCAGTTGCTGACCGGGCGAGAGTGATCCTTCCACTATCAATCTCTCCAATTCTTGTTCAATCGCATCAGAGAGTTTTGGCTGACGAATCCTTTGATAGGCCATAATTTATTGTTCTTCTACTTTTATTCTTGTTGCTGGCAATTGGTCATACCAATTTCAAGTTGCTGCAGAAATTAACATAATTAAAATATCACTGTCCAGCCAAAAATTGACCCAAATCATGGAAATGCCACCAAGCAAACATTTTGCTAACAAGATTTAATTGAGACTGTAAAACAATTAAGCGAGTCAGTTACAAAAAACACACGAACGGGGCATTAATGGGCTAGAAAACGACAACACCAGCGGATTTGTTGCTCGCAAGAGTGCGATTTGGGGATATTGCTCAGCGCAAAATGCGTGGACAGTCAGTGCCCACGGCAGAAAAAGAAATGGCAAAATGGGAGTATCCACAACTCAATGATTTGGCGTTGTGGATCAGCGGCAACAGGCCGCTGATGCTTAAAATCACAAACGGATGAATCTATTTGGCTTCGATATGATCGATCATCAATTGCAGTGACTGATTACCACGGAATTGATTGATATCGAGTTTATACGCTAAGCGAACGGTTTTGACCGAGGCATCCGGCCAGCGGCGCAGATCAACATTAAACGCAATCCCATCGATCATCACATTGCTGGCAAAGCCTTTATACAGTGGCTCTAACATCAATTTGAGATGCTTCTCGCCAACCAATTTTTGGTGCAATACTTTAAACTCGCCATCAAACAGTGGCTCAGGGAACGCTTGCCCCCACGGCCCACCCGCGCGCAGTATTTCAGCGGTGTGTAGCGAAAACTGTTCCGGCGTCAGCTCACCATCACTGAGAATAATGCCTTTCAAGGCGGCATCATCCAGCTCTTGGCGTACTAGTTGATCAAACAGCTGACAAAAACGCTCAAAGTTTTGCGGCTCAATAGTTAAACCCGCCGCCATCGCATGGCCACCAAATTTAACGATGATATCGGGATGCTGGGTGTCAATTTTATCCAGTGCATCGCGCATATGCAGCCCAGCAATTGAGCGGCAAGAGCCTTTCAGTTTGCCATCACTGCCTTGCGCAAAAGCAATCACTGGGCGGTGATATTTCTCTTTGATGCGTGAAGCGAGAATGCCGATCACCCCTTGGTGCCAATCACGCTGAAACAGCACTAAACCGTAAGGCAGCTCGCGATCGTCACTCAGTTGCAAACGCTCACAAAACGCCACCGCCTCTTGCTTCATGCCCTCTTCAATCTCTTTGCGAGTTTGATTAAGGCCATCCAGTTCACTGGCCATGCGCCTTGCGGCGTGGATATCGTTACACAGCAGCAACTCAACCCCAAACGACATATCATCCAAACGGCCAGCGGCGTTGATCCGAGGCCCGAGCGCAAAACCAAAATCAGCCGCCACCAAACGCGATGCATCACGTTTCGCGATTTCAATCAATGCTTGGATCCCCGGACGCGCAAGCCCAGCGCGAATGCGTTGCAACCCTTGATGGACCAAAATGCGGTTATTGTCATCCAGTGGCACCACATCAGCTACCGTGCCGAGCGCGACGAGATCAATCAATTCCATTAATTTAGGCTCAGCCATGCCTTGTGCGGCAAACCAACCTTGCTGACGCATATGCACGCACAGCGCCATCATCAAATAGAACGCAACCCCAACTCCGGCTAATGCCTTAGAGGGAAAAGCACACTGCTGCAAGTTAGGGTTCACCATTGCATCCACCGGCGGTAACTGTTGCCCCGGTAAATGATGGTCGGTGACCAACACTTGCAAGCCTTGCTGTTTGGCGTAACTCACCCCTTCTAGCGAAGAGACCCCATTATCGACCGTCATGATCATCTGTGCGCCACGCTGCAGCGCTTGATCCACCACTTCTGGGCTTAAGCCGTAGCCATCGTCAAAGCGGTTTGGTACTAAGTAATCAACATTACGACTGCCAAGCATCCTCAGCGCCAACACCGACAACGCCGAGCTGGTCGCACCATCGGCATCAAAATCGCCCACCACTATGATGCGTTTTTGCTCGACAATCGCGGCAAACAGCAACTCCACCGCACGCTCAATGCCGTGCAGTTGTTTAAATGAGTGCAGCGCTTTGGCGGCTTTTTCCAGTTGTGCTACATCGCTTACACCACGGCTCAGATAAAGCCGCCGTAACAGTGGGTCGATGTGATCAGGTAACAGCGCAAGATCAGGCGCAGAGCGACGTTGAATTTCTATCATGTGATGACAGGCCAAAGTTACCTTCGGCCTGATCCTTTAATTAATGGTCAATAAGGATGACAACAGATTATTGAGTGGCTTGTAGACGTTGCAACAACTGTGGCGCAGGCAGATAACCGCCAACCATCTCACCATTAGGCAAGAAAATCGCCGGTGTGCCGCTAATACCTAACTCTTGGCCAAGTCGGTAATGCTGGGCAATGGTTTGTTGGCACTGGGCGAGCGATTGACCTTTGGCCAGCGAATCTGCACTAATGGTTTTACGATTGACTTTCGCCTCATGCAGCGCCGCTTTCGGATCGCTGGCGCACCAAATCGCGGCCATTTGCTCAGCCACTTGGCCAGTCGGCCCTTGGCGAGGATAAGCCAAGTAGCGCACGGTAATACCTAAATCGTTGTACTCTTGGATTTGGCTGTGCAAGCGTACGCAGTAACCACAAGAGATGTCGGTAAACACACTGATCGCGTATTGCTCATTGGCCGCTTTAAATTCCAGCATGCTCGGTTGCAGTGCCGCCAATTTTTGCGCATTCAGCGGAGCTTGACGCTGCGCCAACACATCAACATAGCCGCCATTAGCATCCAGCGCGTACAGCGTGCCCGCAATAAAATGCTGACCATCTTCGGAAGCAAACAGTACCCCACCAGAAGTTTGCACTTCGAGTAAACCGGCAATATCCGCCGGTTTGACCTGCACCACTTGCAGGCCGAGTTTGGCAAAGCGCTGTTCAAGTTGCGCAGTATTTGATGGCGCAGTGCTGGCTTGTACGCCCGCTGCCATGCTCAATAAAGGAAAGGCCAGCCATGTTAGTCGGCGCAGTATGCTCATCAATATCACCTTATTTTCAAGCCCTTGGATGGTGCTCGTTGTGGAGTTGTTTAAGCCGCTCAGTCGCGACATGCGTATAAATTTGTGTGGTGGATAAATCACTATGCCCAAGCAGCATCTGCACCACACGCAAATCCGCGCCATAATTGAGCAGATGAGTCGCAAACGCATGCCGCAATACGTGCGGCGAGAGTTGATCGAGTTCAATCTGCGCAATCAGCGCATAGTGTTTGATGCGATGCCAGAAGGTTTGCCGGGTCATTTGTTGACCACGGCTGCTCGGAAACACAATATCTGAAGTCCGTTCACCTAACAGTAAAGACCGTCCGTGCTGTAAAAAAGTTTCAATCCATTCCACGGCATTTTCGCCCATCGGCACCAAACGCTCTTTGCCACCTTTACCGGTCACGCGCACCACCCCTTGGCGCAAGCTCATATTTTCCATGGTCAGCGAGACTAATTCAGTGACCCGCAAACCGGTAGCGTACAACAATTCGAGCATCGCTTTATCGCGTAGCTCAATTGGCGCTTGCGGATCAGGTGCATTCAGCAGCGCCTCCACTTGCGCCTCACTCAAATCTTTGGGCAGACGCACCGGTAATTTGGGGCTGATCAACAGTGCGCTCGGATCATCGGCTCGCACTTGCTCACGGTGCAAATACTGAAACAGCCGCCGGATGGCCGATAGCATGCGCGCTTTGGAGGTTGCTTGGTAATTTTGCTCACTTAACCAGCTTTGATACTCCAGCAGGCCCGCAAAGCTAATGAAATCTAATCGATAGCCCTGTTCGGCCATCCAATCTAATAATTTAATCAAATCATTGCGATAAGAAGCGACGGTATTTTCCGCTAACCCGCGCTCCAACCACATCGCATCTAAAAATCGTTCAACCATCCCCAGATCTGTCGATAAAGGTTCAGCAGATAAGGGATCGATAGATAAGGGATCGATAGATAAGGCTTCGCTCACACAGTCCTCAGCTTTAGCTGTCTCGTTACAGCGTGTTTTTATTCTTAACTCAACAATTCCCGCCCGACTTGGCGTTGCCGTTAGGCGGCAAGTAGCACGGGTATAACATAAAAAAGCCCACGATGCAGGATATTGGCTGCATTGCGCCCATATTTATGGTTAGAATTTGCCATTGCTACCCCAACCGATACAAACAACTGATGAAGATTGGTCTATTTTATGGTTCTAGCACCTGCTACACCGAAATGGCAGCCGAGAAAATTCGCGCCATAATTGGTGAAGAGCTGGTGGATATCCACAATGTCAAACATGCTCCGCTCAGCTTGATGAATGATTATGATCTGCTGTTGCTGGGCATTTCAACTTGGGATTTCGGTGAAATTCAACAAGACTGGGGGGCGGTATGGGATCACATCGCTGGCGTGTCGCTAAAAAACAAGTACGTCGCGTTATTCGGCTTAGGCGATCAAGAAGGCTATGGCGAGTGGTATCTGGATGCGATGGGGCTGCTACACAGCCAGATCCAACAGAGCGGAGCTAAGCTGCTTGGCTACTGGCCCAATCAGGGCTACCAGTTTGAAGCTTCCAAAGCCTTGACCGAAGATGGCAGTCATTTTGTCGGCCTAGCGCTGGATGAAGATTCACAATATGAATTGAGCGATCAGCGCATCGCCACTTGGGTGGAACAGGTGCTGAGCGAATACCACGCCGCGCTTTAAGCCTAGGCCAAATCTATGCCGCAAAGCCAGGCTGCCAAGTAAAACCATGCCACCAACGATTAAAGCGCTTTAGCCTGTAATCCCGCGCGCAAGCGTGGCCAATCAAATACTAAACCGGGATCGGTTTTGCGTAGCGGCGCAATATATTGATGCCCGGTAATCCGCGGCACGGTGATGTGCGGATAACGCGCCATCAGCGCTTGAGTCAGGGTGATCAACGCCTGATATTGCGCTGCGGTGTACGGCACAAAATCGGTGCCTTCTAATTCAATGCCAATCGAATAGTCATTGCATTTCGCGCGCCCAGCAAACGATGACACCCCAGCATGCCACGCGCGCAAACCAAACGGCACCAACTGCACCACTTCACCATCACGGCGGATCACACAATGCGCCGACACGCGGATTGGCGCGATCACTTTAAAAAACGGATGCTGTTCGGCATCCAATTGGCCGAGAAAAAACTGCTCAATATACGGGCCACCAAATTGACCGGGCGGCAAGCTGATGTTGTGGATCACCAACAAAGAAATATCTTCACTATCACCGCGCGCATCACAGTGTGGCGAGGGGACTTTTCTCGCCTGATGGTACCAGCCTTGTGCATCGATCATGCTCGCTCCTTGATAGGTTCACTGCTTGGGTTTGTTCGCGACTTGGGTTTGTTCGCTACTTAGGTTTATTGACGACTTAGCTTTATTCAAAGCTTAGCTTTGTTCGCGACTAGGAATAAATTTGCCGCTGACAACCAACGCCAAGTCGCTGGCAGAGGGTGCCCATTCTAGCGTGCGGCAAGTGAAATGCGAGATTAAAGGCTGAATTTCTCGCCGACAGTCAGTATCATGACCTAGTTAGCCATTAACACGGACCCTCGACTTGCGATGAAATCGACTCACAACAGCCAAGATCGCCTAGCATACTTAACCCAACAATTGCCGGCCGATATTACCCGCAGCGTCAGCGACGCGCTCAAAGAAGATTTAGGCGGCACACTTGATCCCGCGGCCGATATTACCGCAAGCCTGATCCCCGCCGATCGGATCAGCAGCGCGACCATTATCACTCGTGAAGCGGGGGTATTTTGCGGCCAACAATGGGCGCAGCAGGTATTTGAACAGCTCGGTGGCCAAGTCCATATTGAGTGGCATGTGCAAGACGGTGATACGCTTACGCCCAACCAAACCTTGTGTACCTTAACCGGGCCAGCGCGGATTTTGCTCACCGGTGAGCGCAGCGCGATGAACTTTATCCAAACCTTATCCGGCTGCGCCACGCTCACTGCGCGCTATGTGCGTGAACTGCAAGGCACCCAGTGCCGTTTGCTCGATACCCGCAAAACCATTCCCGGTTTACGCAGCGCCCTAAAATATGCGGTCACTTGCGGCGGGGGCCATAATCACCGAGTTGGGGTATTTGATGCTTACCTGATCAAAGAGAACCACATTATCGCCTGTGGCGGGATCACACAGGCGGTGACTCGCGCGAAGCAGCTTAACCCTGGTAAACCGGTTGAAGTGGAAACCGAAAGTTTGGCCGAATTGGAAGAGGCGATCCGTGCCGGAGCCGACATCATTATGCTGGATAACTTTAGTCTTGAGATGATGCGTGAAGCGGTAAACATTAACGCTGGACGCGCGGAGCTGGAAAACTCCGGCAACATCACCTTAGACAACCTCAAACAGTGTGCTGAAACTGGCGTGGATTATATTTCGGTCGGCGCGCTGACCAAGCATGTGCGAGCGCTCGATCTCTCGATGCGCTTTAGCGCCGATCCCAAGCCCAATTAACAGCGCAGCCCGTCATCATCCCGCGCAGGCCACCGATAAAGTGCCTGCGTTTTTTTAACTGACTCGTAATCTTTTGCGCCGCCGCTGCAAGCAAGGCAGGTAAATCTGTGCGTGGCTCGCAGCCTCCTATCAAGCCCATTTCTCCTGTGCATCACACTGCTTATCCTCACCCCACGATATACGTCAATAACAATGGAGAGAGTGATGAAAGCGTATAACAAACTGCAACAGGGCTTTACCCTGATTGAATTAATGATTGTGGTAGCAATTATTGGCATTTTGGCCGCAATTGCCGTACCACAATATCAGAAATACGTTGCCAAAAGTGAAGCGGCAGCAGCACTGGCTTCAATTACCGCTCATAGAACCAATGTGGAAATGTACGTGGTGGAAAATGGGGCTTTTCCTCAGGATACCAATGATCTGAATATTCCATCCACAACCTCTGGGGAAATAAGTTATGGGCAAGCAGCATCTGGGGCTGCTGGGACAGGCTCAGGGACTATCATCTTTACATTCGCTGCCAGCGGGGCAAGTCCAAGTGTAGTAAGTAAACTTGTCACATTACAACGTGATGGAAATGGTACGTGGACGTGTAGTTCAACAATTGAAGCCAATGATTTAAAACCTAAAGGTTGTAAATAATTTCAAATGCTCACCAATCTAATCGCCATCTTGCGCCAAGCGGAGTTAATTAGCGCGGCACAACAGCAAGCGGTGCTAGAACACGTTAGCGCTGCCGATACTTCGGTGCCGGAAGCGCTGCTGGAGCTAAAGATTTTCCACCCTCAGCAGTTAACCGAGCAACTGAGCCATATTTTTGGCTTGCCGGAAACCGATCTTAACCGCTACGACTATGCCGAGCTGTGCCAACAGCTCGGTTTGCGTGAACTAATTACCCGCTATCAAGCACTGCCACTGGCCAAACAAGGCCATGTGCTACTGCTGGCGGTGTCCGATCCAACCTTACTGCAAGCAGAAGAAGAGTTTCGCTTCGCCTCTGGGCTACAAGTTGAGTTGGCACTGGCCAATCATCGCGCCTTGCAAGCGGCAATCCGCCGTTTGTATGGTCGGTCAATTCAAGGGGCGGCGAGTCAAGGCAAAGAGATCAGTCAAGATGAGCTGGCCGATCTGGTGCAAGTCGGTGCCGATGAGCTGCAATCGATTGAAGATTTAAGCCAAGATGACTCGCCGGTCAGCCGCTTTATCAACCAAGTGCTGCTTGATGCAGTGCGTAAAGGCGCCTCCGACATCCATTTTGAACCTTATGAAAACCAATTTCGCATTCGGCTACGCTGCGATGGGATTTTGGTCGAAACTCAACAACCGGCTAGCCAGCTCAGCCGCCGCTTAGCCGCGCGGCTAAAAATCCTTGCCAAACTGGATATTGCCGAACGCCGCCTGCCGCAAGATGGGCGGATCAAACTGCGCCTCAATGCCGATACCGCGATTGATCTGCGTGTCTCTACCTTGCCCACGTTATGGGGTGAAAAAATTGTTCTGCGTCTGCTCGACAGCAGCGCGGCCAATTTGGATATTGATAAGCTCGGCTACAACCCGCAGCAAAAACAGCTCTATTTAACCGCACTAAAACGGCCACAAGGGATGATTTTAATGACTGGCCCAACCGGCAGCGGTAAAACCGTATCGCTGTACACAGGGCTGCGCATTCTTAATACCGCGCAAATCAATATCTCCACCGCGGAAGATCCGGTCGAAATTAACCTAACGGGTATTAACCAAGTACAAGTGCAACCGAAAATTGGTTTTGGTTTTGCCGAAGCGCTGCGCTCGTTTCTGCGCCAAGATCCCGATGTGGTGATGGTGGGCGAAATCCGCGATCTGGAAACCGCAGAAATCGCGGTCAAAGCGGCGCAAACCGGTCACTTAGTACTCTCGACTTTACACACCAATTCCGCGGCAGAAACCGTGATCCGCTTAGCCAATATGGGGGTGGAGCCGTTTAACCTAGCCTCATCACTGAGTTTAATTATTGCCCAGCGGCTAGCGCGTCGCTTATGCAAACAGTGCAAAGTGGCTCATGCGCCATCAGCCATTTTGCAAAACCAGTTTGCCTTTCAAGCACAAGAAGTGTTGTATCAAGCCAATCCGGCTGGCTGCAATGAATGTACCGGTGGCTATTCTGGTCGGGTCGGCATTTATGAGGTGATGGCGTTTAATCCAGAGCTGGCAGAAGCGATTATGCAGCGCGCCTCCATTCAACAAATTGAACAACTAGCCAGCGCAAACGGCATGCAAACCCTGCAACAGTCCGGCTTAGAAAAACTGCGCCAAGGCATCACCAGTTTTACCGAGCTACAACGGGTACTCTATTTTTAAACTAAGCACGATTTCTAAACCAAGCACGATCGACCAAATAACGAGTTTTTCTATGCAAGCGAGCAAATCTGTAGCCTTAAAACACTACCGCTGGAAAGGCATCAACAGTAACGGCAAAAAAGTCCACGGCCAGTTACTGGCACTCAGCGAATTAGAAGTGCGCGACAAACTCAAAGAGCAGCACATTCAGATCAAAAAACTCAAAAAAGGCAGCGTCTCCTTGCTGTCTCGCCTCACTCATCGGGTCAAAGGTAAAGACATCACCCTATTAACCCGCCAACTGGCCACCATGCTCACCACTGGCGTACCGATTGTGCAAGCGCTCAAGTTGGTAGGCGATAACCATCGCAAAGCGGAGATGAAATCGATCCTAGCGCAAATCACCAAAGGGGTTGAAGCGGGTACGCCACTCTCAAAATCGATGCGTACCGCCAGCGCGCATTTTGACAGCTTGTATGTTGATTTGGTGGCAACCGGTGAAATGTCCGGCAATTTGCCGGATGTGTTTGAACGCTTGGCGACTTATCGGGAAAAAAGTGAACAACTGCGCGCTAAAGTGATCAAAGCGCTGATTTACCCCAGCATGGTGGTGTTAGTGGCACTTGGAGTTTCTTACCTAATGCTGACTATGGTGATCCCCGAATTTGAAGCAATGTTTAGCGGTTTTGGGGCGGAACTACCTTGGTTTACTCAGCAAGTGCTCAAACTATCACACTGGGTACAAGCCTATAGTGGATGGGCATTACTGGCGATGGGAGCGGCACTCTTCGGGCTCAAAACGCTACGCCAAAAATCATTGGCAGTGCGTTTAGCCACCAGTCGCCTCAGCCTGAAAATACCGGTTATCGGCTCAGTACTGGCCAAAGCCTCGATCGCCAAATTCAGCCGCACTCTCGCCACCAGCTTTGCCGCGGGTATTCCCATCCTCGCCAGTTTAAAAACCACTGCCAAAACCGCAGGTAACATCCACTTTGAACACGCCATCAATCAAGTACACCGCGATACGGCGGCCGGGGTACCGATGTATATTGCGCTGCGCAATACCGAAGCGTTTCCGGAAATGGTGCTGCAAATGGTGATGATTGGCGAAGAGTCCGGCCAGTTGGATGACATGCTAAATAAGGTCGCCAGCATCTACGAATTTGAAGTCGATAGTACCGTGGATAATTTAGGCAAAATTCTTGAGCCGCTGATCATTGTGTTTCTTGGCACGGTAGTGGGTGGCTTAGTGGTGGCGATGTACTTGCCGATCTTTAACTTGATGAGTGTCTTAGGTTAGTATGGCAATCCCCACGCACTTGGACGCTGGGACAATTAGCTTAGAGCATAAAAAATGGAACTGTTTGATTACTACCCGTGGCTATTTCCGCTATTGGCTAGCTTATTTGGCCTGATCATCGGTAGCTTTCTGAATGTGCTGATTTACCGCTTACCGAAAATGATGGAACGCGAATGGCGCGCTGAGTGTGCGGCAAGCTTTCCTGAATACGCGATTAGCCCGCCAGACGGAGTGCTCACCCTCAGTGTACCGCGCTCCACTTGCCCACACTGCAATACCCCGATTCGAATCATCGATAATATCCCACTGCTCAGTTGGCTTTGGCTACGCGGTAAGTGCTCGCACTGCCAAGCGGCGATTAGTGCGCGTTATCCATTGATTGAGCTGCTGAGCGCCGGGATCAGTGGCCTGATCGCCAGCCAATTTCCGTTTGGTATCTATGCCGTGGCGCTACTGTTTTTCAGCTATGTGCTGATTGCAGCAACGTTTATCGACCTCGATACCATGCTGCTGCCCGATCAACTGACCCTACCGTTACTGTGGGCGGGCATTGCGCTAGCCCTGCTCGGATTTTCTCCTCTATCACTTGGTGATGCGGTGATCGGCGCTATGGCAGGCTATCTCTGCCTATGGTCAATTTACTGGCTGTTTAAATTACTGACCGGCAAAGAAGGCATGGGCTATGGCGATTTCAAATTGCTCGCCGCACTCGGTGCTTGGCTTGGCTGGCAGCAGTTGCCAGTAATTGTGCTGCTTTCTTCACTGGTTGGCATCGTATTTGGCTTAATCCAACTGCGCCTACAACGGCAAGGGATTGATAAAGCTTTCCCATTTGGGCCTTATTTGGCAATCGCAGGTGGCTTGGCTCTGCTGTACGGTGAGTCGATCATTACGTGGTACTTCTCCACTTGGGTTGGGCCATTATGAGCTTAGTCGTTGCACTGACTGGCGGTATCGCCAGCGGCAAAACCACGGTTGCCAACCTGTTTCATGAGCAGTTTGGCATCGATTTGGTCGATGCCGATGTGATCGCTCGTGAGGTGGTGGCGCCCAACACGCAAGGGCTACAAGCGATTGCTGCCCATTTTGGATCCTCAGTGATCCAGGCCGATGGTTCACTCAACCGCGCCGCGCTGCGTGAGCGCATTTTTGCCGATCCGGATGAGAAAGCCTGGCTGGATCAACTGCTGCATCCGCTGATCCGTGAGCGGATGCGAGCGGCTCTCAAGCAAACCCGCTCCCCTTATGCATTATTAATTGTGCCGCTCTTGGTTGAAAACCAACTGCAAAGTATGGCGGATTGGGTGCTGGTGGTGGATGTGGATGAAAAAGTACAGCTTGAGCGCACTATGGCGCGCGATGGGGTTGCACGCCACCAAGCACAAGCGATTCTCGCCGCACAAGCTTCACGCGCTGAACGGCTGGCGATCGCCAACGATGTGCTCAAAAATGATGCAGAAAACCAGAAACTTTTGCCACAAATCACACTATTGCACCAAAAGTATCTAGCCATGAGCAGGCAAAATTTGTGAGAATAAGCGCAAAGAATCCAAGGCTAGCTCAATGACCACACACCTGTTTGAACATCCTCTCAATGAAAAGACGCGCATCTACCTGCGAGTTGAAGCGCTGCTCAACCAGATGGAGCAAACATCAGACTTCAGTGATGGCATTCAGTATCCGCTATTTTTCCGTTCTCTGTTCGATATGCTGGATATTTTTGAACAGATCCAACTGAAAAGTGAGCTGGCGAAAGATATGGAAAAGCAGCGCCTAACCTATCGTAGTTGGCTCAATGTGGAAGGTGTCGATCAGGCGATGCTGAAAACGCTACTTAGCGAACTGGATGCGGTACATCGCGATTTAATGAGCGCTGAGCGGTTTGGTCAATCGCTCAAAGAAGATCGTTTCCTAAGTGCCATTCGGCAGCGTTTTAATTTGCCCGGTGGTGCTTGCTGCTTTGATCTGCCTGCGCTGCATTATTGGCTGCATCTGCCACTGGAGCGTAAAACGCGCGATGCCAAGCAGTGGATGCAAACCCTAACCCCACTGTCCAATGCCCTTAAACTGTGGCTGAAACTGACCCGTGAAACCGGAACTTACCGTTCACGGATGGCCAATAATGGCTTCTATCAAAGTGATGCCGAGGATGCCAATATCCTACGTCTTGCGATCCCGCTGGAATATGGCGTCTACCCGATGATTTCCGGTCACAAAAATCGCTTTGCGATCAAGTTTCTCGACTTCTACAGCGGACAAGCCAGCAGCCAAGATATTGGCTTTGATTTAGCGGTGTGCTGTTAAACTTCCTCCGTTGTCACTGACAATCGTAATAAATTCGCTTCAATTAAGAATAGCCCGCTGCGGCTTATTCAACAGGACCGTGTTATGACCAAAAAAATCACCATCGTCAAATGCCCACAATGTCACGCCGATGTGCCATGGAGTGAGCAGAGCCCACACCGCCCATTTTGCAGCAAGCAATGCCAAATGATTGATTTTGGTGAATGGGCCGATGAAGAGAACGCGATTGCTGGCGCGCCAGATATGTCCGACAGCGATGGTTGGTCAGAAGATCCGTATTAATAATCGATGGCGGTAAAATCATCCGCACTCAATCGGCTGGTGAGTCATAACCCGTAATAAAGCCAGTCATAAACAACGAGGAGCCACTGGCTCCTCGTTGTTATTCTTATGCTTCAGTATGATCAGAGACTGGCGGCTCGGCTGAGGTTTCAATCTCAATCGCGGTCACCCGCTGTAAACCACGCGGCAACAGTGCCCCACGGCGGCCACGCTCACCACGGAAGTTATCCAGATCGCTGGCTTTCAAGCCCAATTTGCGCTTACCAGCATACAGAGTAATCGAGGCACCTTGTGGCAGCACCATCAAGTTCGATAACACTTCCTCACGTGTTTTGGCTTTGGCGGCAGGAATGTTGATGATCTTATTGCCTTTGCCCTTGCTCAGTTGCGGCAGATCCTTGATCGGGAACAGCAACATTCGGCCTTGGTTGGTGATAGCTAAAATCTCATCGCGATCCAAATCAGCAATCACTTGCGGCGTCATCACTTCTGATTGATCAGGCAAATTGATCAGCGCCTTACCAGTGCGGTTTTTCGATAATAAATCGTCACCTTTACACACAAAGCCATAACCGGCATCCGATCCGATCAGCCACAACTGCTCTTCATCGCCCATCACCACCTGACGAATCGAGGTGCCTTCCGCCATATTGAGTCGGCCAGTAATCGGCTCACCTTGGCCACGCGCAGAAGGCAGAGTGTGCGACTCTAATGAGTAACAGCGCCCATCACTGCCTAGCAGTACCGCTTGCTGGTTACTCTTACCACAGGCGTGAGTCAGATAATTATCACCCGCTTTATAGCTTAAACTGTGGCAATCCACTTCATGCCCTTTGGCATGGCGGATCCAACCTTTTTCGGAAACCACCACAGTGATCATTTCACTTGGCATCAGATCACGCTCGGTCAGCGCTTTAGCTTCTTCGCGTTCAACTAATGGAGAACGGCGATCATCGCCAAATTTATCCGCATCAGCTTTGATCTCTTTTTTGAGCAGGCTATTGAGACGACGTTCCGAGCCGAGTAACTCTTCGAGTTTTTTGCGCTCTTTTTCTAGTTCATCCTGCTCACCGCGGATCTTCATCTCTTCCAATTTCGCCAAGTGGCGCAATTTGGTATCTAAGATCGCATCGGCTTGAATCTCACTCAGGTCAAAGCGCGCCATCAGCACCGCTTTCGGGTCCTCTTCGGTGCGGATGATTTCGATCACTTCATCAAGATTGAGATAAGCGATCAGCAAACCTTGCAAAATATGTAAGCGCGCCAGTACCTTATCTAGGCGGTATTGCAAACGTGAGCGTACCGTTTCACGACGGAAAGTGATCCACTCGTTGAGGATTTGCACTAAGCCTTTGACCTGTGGACGATTATCCAGCCCGATCATATTCAGATTCACCCGAAAGCTTTTTTCCAAATCGGTTGAAGCGAATAAGTGGTTCATCAGCAGATCGCAATCCACGCGATTGGATCGCGGCACAATCACAATGCGGGTCGGATTTTCATGATCCGATTCATCACGCAGATCCTCCACCATCGGCAGTTTCTTCGCGCGCATTTGCGCAGCGATCTGCTCAAGCAATTTGGCACCTGACACTTGATGGGGCAGAGCGGTGATCACAATATCGTTACCGTCTTTGCTCCATACCGCTCGCATTTTGACGCTGCCGCGCCCTGAACGGTACATTTTTTCAAGCTCAGCGGTTGGGGTGATGATCTCCGCTTCGGTTGGAAAATCTGGGCCTTGGACATACTGCATTAAGTCGGTCAGTGACGCCTGTGGATGATCCAGCAAATGCATGGTCGCTTCAGCAACTTCACGCACGTTGTGCGGTGGAATATCGGTCGCCATCCCAACCGCAATGCCGGTGACCCCATTGAGTAAAATATGCGGCAGTCGCGCTGGCAACATTTTTGGCTCTTGCATGGTGCCATCAAAGTTCGGTTGCCACTCAACCGTGCCTTGACCTAATTCACCCAATAACACTTCGGCAAATTTAGACAATTTGGCTTCGGTATAACGCATCGCAGCAAACGATTTCGGGTCATCGGGCGCACCCCAGTTACCTTGTCCATCAACCAAGGGATAACGGTAAGAAAATGGCTGTGCCATCAATACCATGGCTTCGTAACAGGCTGAATCACCGTGTGGATGGTATTTACCTAACACATCGCCCACGGTACGTGCCGATTTTTTGTATTTGGACGAGGCGGAAAGCCCAAGCTCGGACATCGCGTAAATGATACGGCGTTGCACCGGTTTTAAGCCGTCGCCAATGTATGGCAACGCGCGATCCATGATCACGTACATGGAATAATTAAGATAAGCGTCTTCGGTAAACTTGCGCAGCGGCAACTGCTCAACGCCATCAAAGCTGATTTCTGTAGACATGGGTTACACCTCTGCTATGTCGCCGTTGCTTTGCAGCCAAGCACGGCGGTCATCCGCACGTTTTTTGCCCAGCAGCATATCCATCATTTCGTCGGTGGCTTCTGAATCATCAATCGTCAGTTGCACCAAGCGGCGAGTATTCGGATCCATCGTGGTTTCACGCAGTTGCAGTGGGTTCATCTCACCCAAACCTTTAAAGCGTTGCACATTAATTTTGGCTTTTTTCTGGCTCAGGCGCTCTAACACGCCCTCTTTTTCCTGATCATCCAAGGCGTAGTACACCTCTTTGCCACAGTCGATACGATAGAGCGGAGGCATCGCCACATACACATGGCCAGCTTTGACTAACGCACGGAAATGGCGGGTAAACAGCGCGCACAACAAGGTGGCAATGTGTAGACCATCGGAGTCCGCATCGGCGAGGATACACACTTTGCCATAACGCAGAGTTTCCAAATCATCACTATCAGGATCAATCCCCAGCGCAATCGAAATATTGTGCACTTCTTGTGAAGCAAGCACTTGATCGGCGGAGACTTCCCAAGTGTTGAGAATTTTGCCACGCAGCGGCATGATCGCTTGGAATTCGCGATCGCGTGCTTGTTTGGCCGAGCCGCCTGCCGAATCCCCTTCCACCAAAAATAGTTCGGTACGGTTAAGATCTTGCACGGTACAGTCGGTTAATTTACCGGGTAATGCAGGGCCAGAAGCAATTTTCTTACGCACCACTTTTTTGCTAGCGCGCATGCGCTGATGGGCGTTGGTAATACATACTTCTGCCAACTGTTCAGCTAATTGCGGTTTTTCATTCAACCACAAGCTGAAGGCATCTTTCACCACTCCAGAGACAAAGGCTGCCGATTGGCGGGAAGAGAGACGCTCTTTGGTTTGGCCAGCAAATTGCGGATCTTGCATCTTGATCGACAGCACATAGGCACAGCGATCAAAAATATCTTCTCCGGTCAGCTTAACCCCGCGTGGTAGCAGGTTGCGAAACTCGCAGAATTCACGCATTGCATCGAGTAAACCTTGGCGCAAACCGTTAACGTGAGTCCCCCCCTGCGCGGTTGGGATCAGGTTAACGTAGCTTTCGCTGATCAGATCACCTCCTTCCGGCAGCCAAATCACCGCCCAAGTCGCCGCTTCAGTTTGCGCGCTAAACTCACCGGTAAACGGCTCTTCAGGCAATAAGGTGTAACCTTTCACCCCTTCGGCCAGATAATCTTTCAAACCGTCTTGATACAGCCAACGGTGCTCATGGTTATTAACTTTATCGGTAAAGATAATCTCTAAACCGGGGCACAGCACCGCTTTAGCACGCAAATTATTAATCAGGCGGGATGCGGAAAAGTTGGCGAAATCAAAATATTTGCTGTCCGGCCAGAAATGTACGCTCGTGCCGGTATTGCGTCGACCACAGGTGCCTGTCACGCTCAACTCGGTGACTTTCTCGCCATGTTCAAAAGCAATGTCATACACTTGACCATCACGGCGTACCGTCACTTCCACCCGTTTCGACAGGGCGTTGACCACCGAAATACCAACCCCGTGCAAACCGCCGGAGAATTGGTAGTTTTTATTGGAAAACTTACCGCCTGCATGCAGTTTGCATAAAATCAGTTCAACTCCAGAGATTTTCTCTTCTGGGTGAATATCCACTGGCATTCCTCGCCCGTCATCAATCACTTCTAATGATTGATCGGCATGCAGAATAACCTGAATTTTGGAGGCGTATCCGGCCAACGCTTCATCGACAGAGTTGTCGATCACTTCTTGGCCAAGATGGTTAGGCCGCGTGGTATCGGTATACATTCCCGGTCTGCGACGGACTGGTTCTAAGCCATTGAGAACCTCAATAGCGCCAGCATTATATTGTTCAGTCATAATCGGAATGCTTTATTTGCTGAATGATTAGGCGTGTACTAGACGCCAAAGTCTAAGGGCAACATAGTCTGGAAGCTGCCGATTGATGTCAAGGACAGAGCGCAAGGATTGATTAAATTTATGACGCTTTGCGCAGCAAAATACACAAGCTGCACCTAAATGAGCAAACTCGCCCATCAATCAAAGGGCTAGGAATTGAATGATCTGCGCTGGGTAGCGTTCAAAATCGATAAAGCTGTGATCGCCACCCGCTTCGAGTGTCAGCTTGGCGGCATGGTATTTTTCAACTGCTTGGAGATAATCGAGCACTTCATCCCCCATCTGCTGCAATAACCAAAAATCACTCGGCTGCTTGAGCTGCGGGACGTCTAACGCTTTGAGCTCATCAATATGACCCGCATCAAGCACGTAACGCTCATGTGTGTAAGGGTTAAGCTGCTCACCGAGAAAATCCGCTAACAGCTCATAAGGCTTGACCGCCGGGTTAATCACTACCGCGGGCAAACCCCATTGAGCATTTAGCCAAGTGGCTAAATAGCCGCCCAGTGAACTGCCGACCAAACCAATTCGGTATTGCTCACGATACGGCTCGATCAGCGCGAACAAATGCTGCGCGGCTTGGGCAGGAAAACTCGGCAACTTGGGGACCAAGACCGTGATATCTGGCCGATGTTGCAGGCAATACTGCTGCATCACCTGCGCTTTGTGTGACAACGGTGAGCTGTTAAAGCCATGGATGTAAACCAGCAGTGAGGGACGCGCAGCCATATTAGTATCCATTGGAAGTAAAGTCAGGTAAGAAACGACCGTGCTTCAAACGGTTAACTTGACTACTGATCTGCCCATCCGCGTGCAAGGTCAGCTCACGCCAACCGGGAGAACAGTTGTCCAAGGCAAAATTTTGTGAATTGGGTTTAAACTGCACACAGGTCGATGGGGTTGCCATCACCCGCGCACCTAAATGCATCCGATCCATCTCCTGATGCACATGGCCACACAACAACGCGCGGACATTACGATGTTTTGCCACCACCGCCCAGAGATCTTCACTCTGTTTCAGCGCATGTTGATCCAACCACGCACTGCCGACCAATAACGGATGATGATGAAGTAAAACTAAACTGTGGCGCTGAGGATGCTGGCTCAATTGGTCATCAAGCAATTGCAGTTGTGCAGGACTTAGGCAACCATGCGGAGCGCCACTGACTTGTGAATCGAGCAACACCATCTGCCAATGTTCACCGAGCAAAACATGCTCAATAGCTTGAATCTGCTCGCTGGGCAACACACTGTGCATACTGGGCGGATAATCGTGGTTGCCAGGCAACCAGTAGCAAACTTTGGGTTGTGCTTGGGTGGTTTGTAGCGGCGCAACAGTGCGCACGAAACGCTGATAAGATTCCGGCGTATGATCTTGCGAAATATCCCCTGTCGCAACCAGCGCATCAAACTCGACCTGCTCTTCTACAATGGCCGCCACCACCGCAGAAAAACTATCCGCAGTATTCACACTCAGCAAGCTACCATCCTCTGCTGCGAATAAATGGGTATCCGTGATCTGAATAAGCTTGATTGCTGACGGTTCTGATTGAGATGACACTTTCAAAATCGGTAAACCTACCTCTGTTATTTATGGTGATAGAGTGATCGGGCTGCGGCTAATGCCATATTTTAGGCAGAAGGTCAGCCAATCACCTAAAAAGCGGTTTAATTGCGCTTTTTCATCAGGTTGCACCATGTTTTGATTGGGATAATCATAACACGGTAACACTCGCTCTCGCGGCAGCGTAGAGCACACTTCGGCCACCCGAACATCGTGGTATAGCCTGACAGACATAGTCGGCAATGGAAACGCCGACCAGTCATCACTTTGACAAATTTCCAGCAAAGTTGTGTATTTTGTGACTTCTCGCACTTCCAGTTGATAGGCCATCTGTGCCGCTTGGTAACAGCGCTGCTCTCCCACTTCTGGTTGGGCAGGCAACAGCGCATTCAATTTAGCGTAGTTGGTCTCATAGACGCGCATCAGCTCTCTAAGATCAACATGATAAGGCTTTCTTGCTCTCAATTGACTATTCACAGCCCATTATCACTCTGTATGCTGCCACTGTTGCTGTAAGCGCTGATAATTCAATGCCAACCATTGCAGGGCAATAATCGACGCACCATTCTCAATTTTGCCTTGTTCGACCAGCTGATACGCCTTGGCTCGACTCAGCACATGAACCTGAATATCTTCACCTTCACAGTCTAAACCATGAATGCCGCCCGCCAGTGAGCAGTCAACTTCGCCAACAAACACATCCAACTTTTCAGAGCAGCCACCCGAAGAGGGGTAATAAGAGAGGATTTTTTCCACTCTTGCAACCGTTAATCCGGCTTCTTCGATCGCTTCGCGACGCACCACTTGTTCTGAGCTCTCTTGGCTATCGATCACCCCAGCGACAATTTCCAATTGCCAAGGCTGCGCGCACTCGAGTGCACCGACTCGGATCTGTTCAATGATCACCACTTGGTCACGGATCGGATCGTACGGTAATAGTGCCGCTGCATGACCACGCTCAAACATTTCACGCTCGATCGGCTCACTCCATCCCCCAGCAAAACGCTGGTGTTTAAAGCGATATTTCACCATCCGAAAATAACCTTGAAACAAGGTCTGTTTGTTAAGGATCTCGACGTGTTGCTGATTAAAACAGAGCGGTTGTGGCTTGGCATCTTGCATAGTGATCTCCTCGCGGTCGATTTTACAGTTTACTCGCGGAATTTGCCGACTTCCAACAAGTGCTCAACTTTTTATGTAAATTTTATTTTAAATTTTAAGTGGCTCAAAATTTTTATTGCACAAGTGGATAGTTAAGTGTAAAAAAGTGCAAAGTTTCGAGTGAATTACCACCAATTTGGGTTAAACTCTTGAGGAATAAATCCTTTCACATCACGTCAGGAATAGGACCGATGAAAAAACTGATTCCATTATTTGTTAGTGCTGCGCTAGGCACACTAAGTTCTGCTGTGTGGGCAGAAAACCTGGCAGAGATTTATAACCAAGCAAAAGAACATGACCCTCAATTACTCAGTGTCGCCGCGCAACGTGAAGCGGCATTTGAAGCGATAAACTCCAGCCGCAGCAGTCTATTACCACAGATTAACCTGACTGCTGGTTACAATATCAGCCGTAGTGATCAAGACTCACGGGAAAGTGATCTGCTCTCGGCGGGCATTGCGTTCTCACAAGAGCTGTATCAACGTTCAAGCTGGATAAATTTAGATACCGCAGAGAAAAAAGCGCGCCAAGCGGATTCACAATACGCAGCAGCTCAGCAAGGTTTGATCCTGCGTGTCGCACAAGCCTATTTTGAAGTGCTGCTCGCTCAAGATACCCTTGAATTCGTGCAAGCCGAAAAAGCGGCGGTCGGTCGTCAATTAGAGCAAACCAAACAACGCTTTGAAGTTGGCTTGTCGGCGATTACTGACGTACACGATGCACAAGCACAATACGATAGCGTGTTAGCCGATGAAGTGCTCGCCGAAAACAATCTGATCAATAGCTATGAGACGTTGCGTGAAATCACTGGCCAAGGATATTCAAAACTGGCGGTATTAGACACCAAACGTTTTGCGGCAAGCCGTACCACAGAGTCAAGCGAAGCGCTGATTGAGCAAGCTCAGCAGAAAAACTTATCGCTGCTGAGTGCGCGCATTAGCCAAGATGTGGCGCGCGATAATATCTCGCTAGCCAGTTCTGGCCATCTGCCATCACTGACACTGGATGGTGGTTACAACTATGGTAACAACAGTAACGATAACGCCAAAGGTACTTCCGGTGAAGAGTACAACGATTTCAAAATCGGGGTTAATTTGTCGGTACCACTTTACACCGGTGGTAACACTACCTCACTAACCAAGCAGGCTGAATTTGCTTACGTGGCTGCCAGTCAAGATCTTGAAGCGACTTATCGTTCGGTGGTGAAAGATGTACGTGCTTACAACAACAACATTAATGCCTCAATCGGTGCCCTGCGTGCTTACGAGCAAGCGGTAATTTCGGCCAAATCAGCCCTTGAAGCGACTGAAGCAGGTTTTGATGTGGGTACGCGTACCATTGTCGATGTGCTTGATGCTACACGCCGTCTGTATGATGCCAACAAAAACTTGTCTAATGCACGTTACGACTACATTTTGAATGTACTACAACTGCGCCAAGCCATTGGTACGCTGAGTGAGCAAGACATTATTGATGTCAATGCGGGCTTGCGAGTCGCGAAAAAATAATTCGCCACTATCGATTGATACCAAAAATAAAGGGGCCTGTTCATTTGGCCCCTTTGCTTATTGATAACATCAGCGAACGCTTCAGCAATCCAGTTAATCACTGTCGCGCACTGGCTGGGGGGGAATTAACCACGCCCGCCTTTAATTGCCGCGATAATTTCTGAAGTTGAACATCCATCTTCAAAGTTCAACACTTTCACTTCACCACCGGCCGCCATCACCTCTTGCCCACCCGCGATCTCATGCGGTTGGTAATCACCACCTTTGACTAACAAATTAGGCAATACGGCCGCGATTAAACGCTGTGGCGTATCTTCACTAAATGGCACCACCCAATCCACCGCGCCGAGTCCAGCTAATACTGCCATGCGACGCTCAGTGCTGTTGACTGGACGCGCTGGGCCTTTTAAGCGTTTGACTGACTCATCAGTATTGACCGCTACAATCAGTCGATCGCCAAGCTCGGCCGCATGGTTAAGATAGGAAACATGGCCAGCGTGCAAAATATCAAAGCAGCCATTAGTCATCACCACTTTTTCACCGCGCGCCTTGGCTTTTTTCACTGCTTCAATCAGGGCTTGTTCGCTGATCACGCCAAAATCGGTATCTTGACTGCCGTGTACCGCCTCCGCCAATTCAATGGTCGAAACGGTTGAGGTGCCCAGTTTACCTACCACTACCCCAGCTGCGGCATTGGCCAGCGCACACGCTTCATCCAAATCTTTACCTGCCGCAACTGAAGCGGCCAACACTGAAATCACCGTATCGCCGGCACCGGTCACGTCATACACTTCGCGCGCTTGGGTTGGCAAATGGAATGGTGTCATTCCACGGCGTAACAGGGTCATACCATGTTCACTACGCGTCACCAATAACGCTTCTAAATCGAACTGCTCAATCAGTGCGAAGCCTTTGTCGACCAGATCTTGCTCCGATGTCACTTTACCGACCACCGCTTCAAACTCAGACATATTCGGCGTTAGCAGTGATGCACCACGGTACGGTTCAAAATCACTGCCTTTCGGGTCAATAAACACCGGAACCCCAGCCTGCTTAGCTTGTTGAATAAACTGCTGCACGTGCTCTAGCGCACCTTTGGCATAGTCAGACAGGATCACCGCACGCACCTTAGGTAGCGCATTTTGCATACGCGATAAGATCAAATTCGCATCGGTATTTTCAAATTTGTCTTCAAAATCGAGACGGATCAACTGCTGGCCGCGGCTCAAAACGCGCAATTTAGTGATGGTCGGATAATTAGCCAACGCCACAAAATCACAATCTACCTTCAGTGAAGTCAATTTGTCGGTCAGCACACGCGCCGGTTCATCTTGCCCAATCAGGCCAATAATGTGCGCTTGGCCGCCTAATGACGCAATATTCATCGCCACGTTAGCCGCGCCGCCAGGCCGCTCCTCACTCTGCTCTACTTTGACCACAGGCACCGGGGCTTCCGGTGAGATACGGCCAGTTGGGCCATACCAGTAACGGTCTAGCATCACATCACCGACAATTAATACCCCTGCTTTGCTGTAGTCAGGTAGGACTGGTTTCATGCTTAATCTCCAATAATCCGATTGCGACCAAGTCTATCACAGCCACTGAAAGGGCAGAAGTCATCAAGCGAGCCACTGCTGCCAAGCTTGTATCACTTGTTGACGTTCCACGACAAATTGCGTATCGCGCACATCGGCCGATTGGTTGAGTAAATTACGGCGATGGATTTGATCCCGCATGCTGGTGTAAGCCTGAGTCAAAGCCAGCGCTTGTGTTTCATCCATCACTTGATGCTGCATCAACGACTCAAAAATACGCACATTATCCGACCAGCGGGTCAGCTTAGGCTGTTGATGGCTAAAACATAACACCAGATATTGCGCTAAAAATTCAATATCGGTAATCCCGCCTTGATCTTGCTTGAGCATAAAACGACCGGCTTTTTTGCCGCCAAGGTGATCGCGCATTTTCAAGCGCATGGCAACCACCTCTTGTTTCAACTGCTCTGGCTCGCGTGGCAAGCAAAGGATCTCATGCCGCGTAGTGGCAAACGCTTGTTGCAGCGGTGCATCACCGTAAATCATCCGCGCTCGAACCAAGGCTTGATGCTCCCATGTCCACGCCTCTTGGCGTTGGTACTCATCAAACGCTTGGGTTGGGCAAACCAGTAATCCGGAAACGCCGGAGGGGCGCAGGCGGGTATCTACCTCATACAGAATTCCCGATGCGGTACGGGTGGAAAAAATGTGCATCACGCGCTGGGCTAAGCGTAAATAAAACTGGCGACCATCAATCACTTTCTCGCCGTCGGTGTACACCTCGGCTGGGCAATCGTGCATAAACACGATATCTAAATCTGAGTTGTAGCCAAGCTCCCAACCGCCGACTTTGCCATAGCCCACCACGCCAAAACCTTTGCCATCACGCTGTTTAAGATGGGTCGGCTCGCCATATTTGCTGCTCACTTGCAGCCAGGCTTGACGGATCACCGCTTCGACAATCGCTTCGGCCAGATAGGTTAAGTGATCACTCACTTTCATGATCGGCAGCGCGCCCGCAATGTCTGCCGCCGCGATGCGTAAAATCGAGATCTGCTTAAATTGGCGCAGCGCTTCCATCTGCTGCTCCATATCTTCCTCTGGAATTCGCGCCAGAAAATCGCGCAGCTCGCTTTGATAAGACTCTAGTGGGATCGGGTGATACAGATGCTGTGGATCGATCAGTTCATCGAGCAAAATCGGATAACGCGCTAACTGCTCTGAAATCATTGGACTGGCGGTACACAACCGTACCAGTTGCACTAACGCCGCCGGATGCTCATCCAACAATTCAAGGTAAGTGGTGCGAGTTGCAATATTGTGCAGCAGGTTGAGCACGCGGGCTAAACCAAATTCGGCCTCAGGATGAGCAAACACCGCTTGGTACAGTTTCGGCATCAAGCGATTGAGTACCTCGCGCCCACGGGGGCCGATAGTACGCTTGGCGAGATCCTCTTTAAATTGGGTAATGATGCGAATCGGCTGCTCGCCAGCGGCGAGGCCAAGATCGTGCTGAATAATGTGCTCGATCACTTCCGGCTTATGGGCCATATCCCACAGCTCATGAAAATGGCGCTCCACCGTTTGATCTTCTTCCTCATCTTCACCGATCAAGCTCGCAAAGACCTGATGCACCTGCTGCATATGCTGGTTCACTTGTTGTTGCAAACTTGACCAATCGCTCACTCCCATTGCCACCGCAAGCCGCCATTGATCTTGCTCTTTATCTGGCAAGGTCTGCGTCTGTTTATCGGCGATCGCTTGCAGCAAATTTTCTACTCGGCGCAAAAAGCGATAAGCATCCCGCAGATCTTGCACTTGCGCGAGTGGCAACAGGGCTAACTCAGCAATCGCATCCAGCGTTTCCAATAGGCCGCGTTTACGTAAGCTTGGCTCGCGGCCACCTCGGATCAATTGAAACACTTGGGCGATAAATTCGATTTCGCGGATCCCGCCCGCGCCGAGTTTAATATTGTTACTTAAACCACGGCGGCGCACTTCGCTACTGATCATCGATTTCATGCGACGCAGCGACTGAATGGCACTGAAATCGATGTAACGCCGAAAGACGAAAGGCCGCAACATTTGGCGCAGCTCTTGGTATTGGGGATACATTTCGCGCCCAATCACCCGCGCTTTGATCATCGCGTAGCGTTCCCAATCACGCCCCTGCTCTTGATAATAATCTTCTAACGCCGCATAGCTCATTGCCAGTGGACCACTATCACCAAATGGGCGCAAACGCATATCAACTCGATAACAGAAGCCCTCCGGTGTCGGCTGATCCAACAATTTGATCAAGCGTTGGCCAAGCCGGGTAAAAAACTGAGCATTGGCGATTGCTCGGCGCGCACCTTGGGTTTCACCATTTTCCGGATAAGTGAAAATCAGATCGATATCAGAGGAGAAATTAAGCTCACCACCACCTAGTTTGCCCATCCCAATGATCAGCATTGGTTGTGGCTGGCCTTGTGCATTACATGGTGTACCCATTTCCAGACAACAGCGCTGATATAACCATTGGTAACTTTCAAAAATTAACGCTTCCGCCAATTGTGAAAGATGCGTGAGGCTCTGCTCAATCGTCCAACTGCCACAAAAATCACGCCATGCGATGTAGACCATCTCTTGATGACGAAATTTTCGCAGTATCGCTTGCCCTGCGGATTCATCATGACAATCCACCAAATGTTGTGCCAATTGGTGTCGATAGCCCTGCCAACGTGACGCTTGGGCAAGCCAGTTCGGCAATTGCTGGCACAACTGGCGATCCCGCTTTAAAGTTTCGGCAATAAACTCACTCAGCCCAAGCACTCGATGCAGCTCGGTTTGATAATCAGCCGGCCATTGAGCAATCTCTGGCTGCAATGCCAACAGTTGCTGATAATGTTGTTCGGCGATGGGTAAAAGAGCACTAGGCAGTGGCATGCGGCGTCCTTGTCTTGATCGGTTAAGCTCTATGGTGATTACGCTAATTCATGATTCGTTATCAGTGATGAGTTATATCGCAAACTGGGGTTGAAAAAAAACGCCCACCGCAGAGTGTGAGCGTTATATTCCTCTTTTTATTGAGTGGAACCGTGTTAGCGGGTTTACACTCGAAAGGCAGTGATTTTGCTATCCAACTCTTCGGCGTTAGTTTGCATGATTTCTGATGTTTCTAACAGTTCGCTCATCACGGTGACTGAGCCTTCAACCAATTCGCGGACATTATTGAGATTTTTGTTCATCTCTTCTGCCACACTGCTTTGCTGGCCGGCGGCAGAAGCAATTTGGAAGTTCATATCATTTAATTGCTGCACTTGGCTGACAATCCCATCCAGCTCAGTGCCAGCATTGGTGATCAGCTCAACCCCATCCGCCGCTTGCACGACGCTTTTTTCCATTAAATCGACCGCGCTGTTGGCACTCTGTTGCAACTGAGTGATCATCTCTTGAATTTCCACCGTCGCATTTTGGGTACGCTGCGCCAGATTACGCACTTCATCAGCCACCACCGCAAAGCCACGTCCAGCTTCACCGGCACGCGCCGCTTCAATCGCCGCATTGAGCGCCAATAAATTGGTTTGCTCTGAAATGCCACGAATGGTACCCACCACACTGCTGATCGCGACCACTCGCTCTTCAACCTGATTGACCGCGTGAGCAGAAGCGCTGATGTCTTTCGACAATTCACTCATTTTACTGATGGTGCTTTTCACAAACTGCTGGCCGGTATCGGCTTGCAGTGAGGTACTTTCGGTCAGGGATGAGGCATTTTGCGCATGTTCCGCCACAGTTTGGACGGTCGATGACATTTCACTCATCGCTGTCGCTAGTTGATCAATCTCATTGAACTCTTCCAGCGCCGAATCTTTGGTTTCCGACATGCTCATGGTCATCACTTCAGTCAATGAAGTTAATTCCTGTGAGGCGTTGATCTGCGTGCGGATCAGCTCTTGCAATTGATGACGCGTTTTTTCTAGCTCACGCGCCACATCACCGTATTCATCTTTACAGTCCATATTGATCGGTTGCGATAAATTACGCTGTGCCATTAACTTAATTGCATCATTCAGGTACTGAGTTTGGCGCAGCATGACTCGTGCAACAAACAGCAGCAGTGCAGCAAAGAAAGCAATTAATAGCAGGGTTTGCCAAAAGATTTGCACCAAGTAGTTATCATAATACTGCTGGGCGACTTGCGCATTTTGGGTAGCCGAGAGCAGCGACTGGTAGAAAATACTGGCATCCCATAACTGCTTGCCAACGATCAACACCGTGCTGAATACCATTAGTATCACCATTTTCGGCACTAAGCGAAAATCGGTAATTAAACGCTCCCACGGCTTAAAAGACATCGTTGTCATGATCCTGACTCCATATTATTGAGATTAGGTAACCAAACTGAGCGCGTATTAATGCAATCAGTTGTACGAATAATGCCGATGATAACAAACATTAAACTCAACCAATGCGCGGCACATCGCTAATTCTTTCGTTGAGTAAAATAATTTGTGAGCTTGGTCGGCTTCCCGAGCATTCTCGTCACCTACTATCGGCTTCTACCACCAAAACTAAAGAGTTTTTACCAAGGTGTAGCAAGCAATCAGGGAGGCCAAAGCCTCCCTGATCTCAATCACACTCAGTGATCAACAACAAAAACGTGTTACTCATGCCAATAACGATGGGCTTCAACCCCCATAGTGCGGCTCTGCTCCATCGCATGCAGAATTGAGTTTTCTTGACGGTTCAGCCAGCGTTTCAGTTGATCTTGCTCGTCACCTTGCAGTAAATCCACCAGCCGCTCTAACGGCTTCAGGCGCAGTAGATCATCAATGCCATGCAATAAATCGGCCCACGGCATACGAAATGCCTGACGATCTTCCGCCGCATACAAGTTGGCAAAACTGACCCCTGTGTACAAATTGCGCATTAAACGATACTGCTGATCGATGTACTCTTGCACGGTTAGTACTTTACCCGGAGGGAAAGCTTCCATTAACTCAGCCCAAGCTCGATCCAGTTTTCTTACCGCAAAGATTTCCAGCGGCAGTGCCATTTTTTCACGCGCTTTGTCATCTAAAAACGGCTGCCAACCACGGGTCAATACCCAGCGACTAAGATCGAGCAATAGTCCGGTATAACGCGCACTACTCAACAAGCGCAGAGTATCCTCACGCTGGGGTAAACT
Organism: Vibrio misgurnus; assembly: GCF_029635775.1. Taxonomy (NCBI): domain Bacteria; kingdom Pseudomonadati; phylum Pseudomonadota; class Gammaproteobacteria; order Vibrionales; family Vibrionaceae; genus Vibrio; species Vibrio misgurnus. The sequence continues at coordinate 2,069,650 of NZ_CP113241.1, forward strand.
TTCTTGCACAGTTTTTAGCTCAGTCACCAAGAACTTACGCGCATCCAATTTACGCAGCGCATAGCCTTTGTCCTCTTGCAAACTGGCAAGGTATTCAAACTGTTTTAGCCACTGCAGCTCTTGCTCTAGCCATTTCAATTCTTGACGTAAAATGGCACTGGCACGGCGCGGTATCACCCCACCATACACTGACAACAATTGGCGTAAATAACTGACCGCATGGTGTATTTCATGTAGAGCGGCCACCTCTTCACGCTCGATGTAAATCTGCTCATGACGGTGCCAATGGTCAAGGGCATGTTCCAGCGCACGAATGAAGCACGATTCTGCGCTGTCATTTTTATCGACACTGACCAGTGCCAATGGCGTGATCGGCTCACCCGCATGGTTAGCCGCTAACCGATAGCCACGCGCGGCTTTACTTAGGTTACCTAAGCGCATGCCGCCCTGTTCACACAACTGACGTGCCAAGGTAAACAGTGCATCGGTTTGCCCTGATTTAAGCTCTAATTCCACTTCACAAATCGGCTGTTGGCGCTCACCGGCCACCACCACACCTTGATCAAAAGCAACCTCGACTTGGCTACCATCAGCCATGCTAATCAGCCATTGTTCACGGGTAAAATTGGTAGAAAACAGTGGCAATAACTCGGCTTGCAACTCGGCCAACGGTTTCGCGGCCGGCCAAATATCCATCGGGTGTAAAGAGAGATCGGGATCATTACTATGATGTTCGGCATTAAACTCTGGACGCTGATGCAGACCTGCCACCACGCGGCCAGCGGTTTTCACCGTTTGGACATACACTTCATCAAAACGACGGATGCGCAAGCCAATATCATGCTGGCGTAACCAGTTGTCAGGTGTATCAAAGTACGTGTTTCCTAGCTCGCGACAGCTGTGCTGAAGTACTTTAGTTTCAGAAAGTTTGGCGCATAAAATCGTCGAAAATTCTGGATAAACAAAAAACTTCAGTTCTATCTCGGTTTCCATAGTTATACCTTTCGCTGCAGATGCCGACAGGATATTGCCTTATAGACATAGGAGCAAGAGAGAAATATCCGTTCAATCGTGATCTAAAACAGTTTTATTGCGCCAGTGTTTGAGTTAACATGCGCGCCTTTATAGCCAACGCTCAACATTTCACCATATTATGGTGTATGTTATTTAAAGGTTATAGCTATTAGGTTGAATGACCATGCCAGTAAATACAATTATGGGGTTATTTGCAAAGTCCCCAATTAAGCCTTTGCAACGTCATGTTGTGTGTGTGAATGAATGCTGCTCACATCTGATCAATTTCTTTGAAGTTTGTAACAAAGATGATTGGGAAACGGCCGGTGAAATTCGTGCACAAATTTCTCACCTTGAGAAAGAAGCTGACGTGTTAAAACGTGAAATCCGCCTTAAACTTCCTCGTGGTTTGTTCATGCCAGTCGATCGCAGTGACATGCTTGAACTGCTCACCCAACAGGATAAATTAGCTAACCTTGCCAAAGATATTGCCGGCCGAGTGTATGGCCGTCAGCTTATCATCCCTGAGCCTCTCCAAGAAAACTTCATCGCTTACGTTAAACGCTGTTTAGATGCAGCGAACCAAGCGCAGAAGGTGATCAGCGAGCTCGACGAGTTATTGGAAACCGGATTCAAAGGCCGTGAGGTCACCCTCGTGGCTGAAATGATCCATCAACTGGATGTGATTGAAGATGACACCGATACCATGCAGATTCGCCTGCGCCAGCAACTGATGGCCATCGAATCGAAAATGAATCCGATTGATGTCATGTTCTTGTACAAAATTCTTGAATGGGTGGGCGGCATTGCCGACCAAGCGCAGCGCGTTGGCGCTCGCTTAGAGCTGATGCTTTCTCGTTCTTAAATTTAAAGTTAACCAAATAACGAAGAGCAACCATATGATGACAACCCGCTAGGCGCTAAGTACTCACTACGCTGAAGGTTGTCATGTGCATAAAAAAACAAGCAAAGGTTGCTCCGCTTGTTATCAACAACTAGGTATTACGATGGAAATCCTTGCAAACTACGGCACTGTGTTGATTATTGTGGCAGCTGTCTTCGGTTTCTTGATGGCAATTGGTATTGGTGCCAATGATGTGGCCAATGCCATGGGCACTTCCGTAGGGTCAAAAGCACTCACTGTTAAACAAGCAATTATTATTGCGATGATTTTTGAATTCGCAGGCGCTTACTTAGCCGGTGGTGAAGTGACGGAAACTATCCGTAATGGGGTTATCGACACTTCACTTTTCGTAAATACACCGGATGTGCTGATCTACGGCATGATGTCAGCTCTGCTGGCAGCTGGAACTTGGTTACTGGTCGCCTCTTATATGGGCTGGCCGGTTTCCACTACCCACTCGATTATTGGTGCGATCATCGGTTTTGCGTGTGTGTCGGTAGGCACTGAAGCGGTCGATTGGAGCTCAGTACAAGGCATCGTCGGTAGCTGGCTGATCACGCCAGTCATTTCTGGCTTATTTGCTTACCTGATCTTTGTCAGCGCCCAACGCCTGATTTTTGATACCGAAAAACCGCTGATTAATGCTAAGCGTTTTGTGCCAGTGTACATGTTTATCACTACAATGGTGATTGCGCTGGTGACCATCAAAAAAGGCTTGAAGCACGTTGGCCTACACCTTTCAAACACCGAAGCTTGGATGTGGGCGGCGGTACTCTCTGCGATTGTGATGGTCGGCGGCTACTTGTACATTCAACGCAAATTTGCCAATCGAGATGAAGACCACGGCTTTAGTGGTGTAGAGAGCATCTTTAGCGTATTGATGGTGATCACCGCCTGTGCGATGGCCTTTGCCCACGGTTCAAACGATGTCGCCAACGCGATTGGTCCATTGTCAGCGGTGGTTTCAACCGTTGAGCATATGGGTGAAGTGGCAGCGAAAAGCTCGATCGCATGGTGGATCCTACCGCTTGGTGGTTTTGGTATCGTGGTTGGCTTAGCCACACTGGGTCATAAAGTCATGGCCACTATAGGCACTGGAATTACTGAACTGACGCCAAGCCGTGGTTTCGCCGCTCAGCTTGCCACCGCCTCTACGGTAGTGCTGGCTTCTGGTACTGGTCTGCCTATTTCAACCACACAAACTTTGGTGGGTGCTGTGTTAGGGGTAGGTTTTGCACGTGGTATTGCCGCACTTAACTTAGGTGTAGTGCGTAACATTGTCGCCTCTTGGGTGGTCACCCTTCCGGCTGGTGCGCTACTGGCGGTGGTGTTCTTCTACGCTATTCAAGCAGTGTTTGTCGGCTAAGCCTAGGTAAAATCAGAGTTAGCCAACCGTCAGGATTGGCTCAAACGCACAGAAAGGGAGGCTTAGCCTCCCTTGTTAGTTGCAGCGCTTACCAAAACTGCATACTATTTGCGACACATTTGATGAGACCTATCACTAAACCTATCGTTAACCTAAGGGATTTACTGTGAAAAAACTGATCTGCATGGTGCTACTTTCCATGTTGGCTGCACCAACGTTCGCGCAAGAGCGCTACATTGCCGATAAACTCTTCACTTACATGCATTCAGGCCCAAGTAACCAATACCGTATTCTTGGCAGCATTGAAGCAGGTGAAAAAGTTAAGCTGCTCAGTGTCAATAAAGAAAATGGCTATAGCCAGATCAGCGATGAACGCGGCCGTACCGGTTGGGTAGAAAGTCGCTTGATTAGCCGTCAAGTCAGCAATGCACTGCGCCTACCCGCGCTGGAGCAAGAATTGGCCGATGTGAAAAAGCAGTTAGCCAATGCGCGACAAAATGCCGACAGTGAAAAAGCGGGACTGGCCGAATCCCTTGAGCTGCGCAATCAACAGATCACCGATCTGGAACGTAGTTACAGCGAGATCAGTAAACAGCTCACCCAGTCACAAACGGAAATTCGCGAACTGCGCGCCAAACTCGATACGCAAAAAGAAGATTTGCTGCTCAAATACTTCACCTATGGCGGTGGCGTCGCAGGGATCGGCTTACTATTTGGTTTGCTATTACCGCATATTGTGCCACGCCGTAAACGTAATCCTTCTGGTTGGGCCTAACTATCCAGCTTACTTAGACAAAACGGTCACTTAGGTGACCGTTTTGTTTTAGCTCTCTTTCATCGTTGGGCAATAAGAGTTGGGCTGCACCTAACCTTTCCAGTCATACAGTGCTGGTATCTCGATCTCCTCACCACCAAAGATAATCACGCTGCTTTGGGGCTTGATACTTTGTAACTTGACCTCAGGCGCTAAGCTATCCCCTTCACGATATTCGACCCCATTCACTTTTATCCAGCGTTTTTGGTCATTACTGGAAAAAGCATGCATCTGAAAATTCAGTGCTGGAAGCTGCCCTTGGTAACGATCGCTGTGCTGAGTTAATGGCACCGCCGCAGAAGTTGCTGTGGTTGGGGCGGCTGACTCACTGGATTGATCGCGCATAATCGCCTGAACACGCAATGCTAATTCAGGCGAAAGCTGAGTTAAATCGAGATCGCCTAACGCCTGATTTGATGCACTCTGTTGAGCAGAAGCTTGGATTGTCGCCGGTGGTGACACTATGTTTCCAGCTAAAGACGTCAAATCCTCTTCTGGATAGGATTCGTCGAGTACTGATTCGACAAAGGTCGGTTGCAGATCCTCAAATTCGGGATAAGTTAAACGCTCTAATGGCGCATCAACTTGCACCGTTTTAGGCTCGGTTGGTCGATTAGCCACTTCCTGCTGCACTTGTTCATAGCGTTGGTAAGTCATCACTCCCGCTGTCACTAACCCCGGCACGAGCCACAGCATTAAATGCAACCAGCGTGATCGACTCATCGCTGCGGGTTCTTGCTCGGTATAAGCGCGATCACTGACTGGATGAGCTTGTTGATAATGGTGCTGAGATTGCTGCAAGGCATGCATTACTTTTGACATTATCCCTCCTCCTGCAAGCTTGGTGCTTGCTGCTGGGTCAATAGCTCAAGGCGGCGTAAGGTTTGTCTTCCTGCGATACCATCAACATGCATATTTTGCCAACGTTGGAATAACTCAACTTTACGCGACAAATCCTTATCAAATTGCTCACGCGGACGTTCAGGCGCACCTAACACTTGCGCCAATTTGCTCTCGAGTAACGCGACATCTCCCCCTCGCATTCCCTGTTTTAAGGTTCGGGAAAAACCACCTTGCCAAAGTAGAGCAAACTGCCCATTCCATAGCGGCTCTAGCCATTGACGTGCAACACGATAACGCTCGCCATTCACCAACAGCTCAACTTGCTCGCCCGTTAAGCGATACAGCACTGCGTAAACTGGCACTTCATCCAGCACTAAAGTCAATACCGCTGGCAAATCGTAAATTTGCAGCGTTGACCAATCTCCGCTCTGCTCTTCGCACCAGAGCGCCGTATCCGCCTGAGTTTGGCAAAACCGCTCCATCACCGAGGCTTGATACCCCCAAACTGCATACAGGGTTTCAAAGGCATGTTCGCTACTGGTCGCATTGAGCAACGCACTACGTAGTGCTGGAGGGAAAACCATCTGCTCGGTCGGTGGCACCACTTCTGCTAGCGGAAAATAGCTTTGCATAGCTCGATCAAGCTGGGGTGGTAATTGCCATGCCAATACTGCGCTCAGAACAATCCCCCCCAATGCGCTGAAGAGATAAGAGAGTTTGCGCGCGGGTGGTTTGCTTGATGTCACTTGATAAACGGAGGATTGAAAGCTCATCACTGCTTGGCAGGCAAGCTTAATTCTCGCCAAACTCAGCGTTTGCTCACCCGCTTGATAAGCTTGCTTCAGCGCCGCATCACACACCAGATTAATTAAGCGCGGAATACCGTGTGTTTGCTTAGCTATCCATAGGCACCCTTTACGAGCAAACAGCGCGGGATCGCCCCCGGCTTGCTCGACTCGAAAGTGAATATAATGAACACATTGCTGTTCGGTGAGCGGTAACAGATGATAGCGTCCCGTGATCCGCTGCGCGAGCTGGCGTAATTGCGGCATGCGCAGTTTGTCTTGCAACTCCGGTTGACCAATCAGTAGCACTTTCAGCAGTTTATGCTGGTCGGTTTCTAGATTGGTTAGCAAACGCAACTGCTCTAACACATCCGGAGCGAGGTGCTGTGCTTCATCAATCATCAAGAGTACTTGTATGCCTTGCGCATGCTCGGCCAACAAAAACTCATGCAGCACTTGTGTGAGCGTCTTTAACGTCGCTTGTTTCGGATAGCTAACCTCAAACTCATCGCAAATCGCTTCCAATAGCTCCAGATCGGAAAAAGTCGGATTGAGGATCATCCCGGCGCGCGTTTTGCCCGGCAAACTGGCCAAAATCGCTCGAGCGACAGTGGTTTTACCGGTACCCACTTCACCAGTGAGCATCGCAAAACCGCCACCATCGCCCAAACCGGCTTGCAGGTGTACTATGGCTTCCTGATGACGCTGACTCAGATAGAGATAGCGCGCGTTGGGGACGATCGAAAACGGTAACTCGTCAAACCCAAAGAAGTGTAGATACATGCTGGTTAACCCTATTCATCACTGTGGGTGCAACGTATCATTGCTGACTAAGATTAGCCAATGCCATTCATGTAATTTTTTGAGACTCTATGATGCAAATTTATCTGGTCGGTGGCGCAGTACGCGATCAATTACTGCAATTGCCGGTTTATGATCGCGATTGGGTGGTGGTGGGGGCAAGCCCACAAGCCATGTTAGAGCTTGGATTTCAAATGGTCGGTAAGGATTTTCCGGTGTTCTTACATCCAAAGACCAAACAAGAATATGCCTTAGCGCGTACCGAACGCAAAACCGGGGTTGGTTACACTGGCTTTGCCTGCCATTACACGCCGGATGTGAGCTTAGAAGAGGATTTGCTGCGCCGCGATCTGACCATCAATGCCATCGCGCAAGATCAAGCCGGCCAACTGATCGATCCTTATGGTGGTCAACGCGATCTCGCCGCGAAAGTGCTGCGCCATGTCTCTGCGGCTTTTGTCGAAGATCCGCTGCGCGTACTGCGCGTAGCGCGCTTTGCGGCCAAGCTGCATCATCTCGGTTTCACGGTTGCCGAGCAGACCATGCAGTTGATGGCTGACATTGCTCAGTCAGGCGAATTACAGCACTTAACCGCCGAGCGAGTGTGGCAAGAGTGGCATAAATCACTCTCAACCCATCATCCCGAAGTGTTTTTGCAGGTGCTGCGCGATTGTGGTGCGCTCGCCATTGTACTGCCCGAAATCGATCGTCTGTTTGGTGTTCCACAACCCGAACGGTGGCACCCAGAGATCGATACAGGCATTCATACCTTGATGGTGGCGAAGCAAGCGGCACGACTTTCTGATTCGCTTGCGGTGCGTTTTGCGGCGCAAGTGCATGATTTAGGCAAAGGAGTGACACCGCCAGCGGAATGGCCAAGCCATAAATTACACGGCCATACTGGGCTAAAAATCATTGAATCATTATGTGAACGGATTCGCATACCGAATGAGTTTCGCGATTTGGCGCTCGCAGTGTGCGCGCAGCACTCCAATATCCACCGTGCGGACGAATTAAAACCCGCCACCAAACTCAAGGTTCTAGGACTGTTGGATGTATGGCGTAAGCCTGAGCGGCTTGAGCAAGTGTTATTGTGCTGCGAAGCGGATCATTGCGGCCGTTTAGGTTTAGAGACCGAGCCCTATCCACAACGCGACATTTTCCAGCGCGCTTATCAAGCCGCGCTCAGCGTAGAAGTACAAGCTGTGATTGCAGCTGGCTTTCAAGGTAAGCATATCAAACAAGAGTTGGATAAACGGCGCGTGGCCGCAATTAGCACAGGCTAATCGATGTCTAAGCTTAATTTCTATCCACAGTAGAAAAGCAAAACGCCCTGCAATGCAGGGCGTTTGATTTATCACGCAACCGTTATGTCAACCGCTGCGCACGGGCTAGCTTAAAATTAAGCTTGGCCTTTTACTTCTTTCAGACCGTTGAAAGGAGCACGTGCACCCAGTGCTTCTTCGATACGGATCAGTTGGTTGTACTTAGCAACACGGTCAGAACGGCTCATAGAACCAGTCTTGATTTGACCCGCTGCAGTACCTACCGCTAGGTCAGCGATAGTTGCATCTTCAGTTTCGCCTGAACGGTGAGAGATAACTGCAGTATAGCCAGCATCTTTTGCCATCTTGATCGCAGCCAGAGTTTCAGTCAGAGAACCGATTTGGTTGAACTTGATCAGGATAGAGTTTGCGATACCGTTGTCGATACCACGTTTCAGGATCTTGGTGTTAGTTACGAACAGATCGTCACCAACGATTTGGATTTTCTTACCCAGTTTCTCAGTTTGGTATGCGAAACCTTCCCAGTCAGACTCGTCCAGACCGTCTTCGATAGAAACGATTGGGAACTTCTCAGTCAGCTCTTCTAGGAAATCAGAGAAACCGTTAGAAGTGAAGATACGACCTTCGCCTTTCAGGTTGTATTCTTTCTTCTCTGCATCGTAGAACTCAGAAGCAGCACAGTCCATCGCTAGCGTAATGTCAGTACCCAGTTTGTAACCTGCTGCTGCTACTGCTTCAGCGATTACTTCTAGCGCTTCTGCGTTAGATTTCAGGTTAGGTGCGAAACCACCTTCGTCGCCAACTGCAGTGTTGTAGCCTTTAGACTTCAGTACTTTAGCTAGGTTATGGAACACTTCTGCGCCCATACGTACTGCTTCTTTCAGAGTTTTCGCGCCAACAGGTTGGATCATGAACTCTTGGATGTCGACGTTGTTGTCAGCGTGCTCACCACCGTTGATGATGTTCATCATTGGTAGAGGCATTGAGAATACGCCTGGAGTGCCGTTCAGCTCAGCAATGTGCTCAAACAGAGGCATGCCTTTTGCTGCAGCAGCTGCTTTCGCGTTCGCCAGAGAAACCGCTAGAATCGCGTTTGCACCGAAGTTTGATTTGTTTTCAGTCGCGTCTAGGTCGATCATGATTTGGTCAATAGCTGCTTGATCTTTTGCATCTTTGCCAACCAGAGCGTCTGCGATAGGGCCATTAACCGCAGCCAGCGCTTTCAGAACGCCTTTACCTAGGAAACGAGACTTGTCACCGTCACGCAGTTCAAGCGCTTCACGAGAACCAGTAGATGCACCTGATGGCGCAGCAGCCATACCTACGAAACCACCTTCTAGGTGAACTTCAGCTTCTACTGTTGGGTTACCACGTGAGTCGATGATTTCACGACCTAGAACTTTAACGATCTTAGACATTAATGTTTCCTCTCAATTGAATTTAAATGTCAAAACTAAAAGGGTAGCCACACAGCTAAAGTGACTACCCGTATCCTTTTACTTCAATTCACCGCGTTGGTACTGACCTGCTGCTTTAACAAAACCAGCAAACAGAGGGTGACCATCGCGTGGGGTTGAGGTGAATTCTGGGTGGAACTGCGCTGCAACAAACCATGGGTGAGCAGGGTTCTCAATCACTTCAACCAGCTTCTTATCTGCTGACAGACCAGAAACCTTCAAACCTGCTTTTTCAATCTGAGGACGCAGCAGGTTGTTCACTTCGTAACGGTGACGATGACGCTCATGAATCGTCGCACTGCCGTACATTTCATAGGCTTTGGTGCCTTTCTCAAGGTGGCACAGCTGTAAACCAAGACGCATAGTACCGCCAAGATCCGATTTTTCGCTGCGCTCTTCAACATTACCTTCACCATCAACCCATTCAGTGATAAGGCCTACCACTGGGTATTTGGTGCTTTTATTAAATTCAGTAGAGTGAGCACCTTCCATACCCGCAACGTTACGCGCGTATTCAATCAGTGCCACTTGCATACCTAGGCAGATACCAAGGTAAGGAATTTTGTTTTCACGCGCAAACTGTGCAGCGCAGATTTTACCTTCAATACCACGGTCGCCAAAGCCACCCGGTACCAAAATCGCATCCAGACCATTGAGCACATCAGTGCCTTTGGTTTCAACATCTTGCGAATCGATATATTTGATAGTCACATTCAGACGATTCTTCAGACCCGCATGTTTCAGCGCTTCGTTGACCGACTTGTAAGCATCTGGCAGTTCGGTGTACTTACCTACCATACCGATAGTCACGTCACCCGTTGGATTGGCTTCTTCGTAAATCACCTGTTCCCATTCCGACAGATCTGCTTCTGGCGCATTAATACCAAAGCGTGCACACACCAGATCATCCAGCCCTTGCGAGCGGATCAATTGTGGGATCTTGTAGATAGAATCGACGTCTTTCATCGAAATAACGGCTTTTTCTGGCACGTTACAGAACAGAGCGATCTTCTTACGCTCGTTGGCTGGGATCATGCGATCGCTACGGCACACCAGAATATCCGGTTGAATACCGATCGAAAGCAGCTCTTTGACCGAGTGTTGGGTTGGTTTGGTTTTCACTTCACCGGCAGCCGCGAGATAAGGCACTAGCGTTAAGTGCATAAACATCGCATTTTCACGGCCAACTTCGATCGCCAACTGACGGATCGCTTCCATAAATGGCAGTGATTCGATATCACCAACGGTACCGCCTACTTCAACGATCGCGATATCATGGCCTGCAGAGCCTGCAATCACGCGCTCTTTGATCGCGTTAGTAATATGAGGAATAACCTGAATGGTAGCACCGAGATAATCGCCACGACGCTCTTTGCGTAGTACGTCAGCGTAAACACGACCTGCAGTAAAGTTGTTACGCTTGGTCATCTTGGTACGAATAAAACGTTCGTAGTGACCAAGATCTAGGTCGGTTTCTGCGCCATCTTCCGTAACGAACACTTCACCGTGTTGAGTTGGGCTCATAGTGCCTGGATCAACGTTGATGTAAGGGTCAAGCTTCATCATGGTCACTTTAAGACCACGAGCTTCAAGAATCGCTGCAAGGGATGCCGCTGCAATACCTTTACCTAGAGAGGATACAACCCCGCCAGTAACAAAAATATAATTTGTCGTCATGTTTAACCTGAAATTGGTTGAATGAGGGAAATGAATTTCATCTGGACGGGACAAAACTATACCAGAACCCCCCCACTGCCACAACGTGAAATCTATCACACTCAATTTTTTATTTTTTGCTTCAAATCAAACCAAATTGATGCAAAGCCACCAAAACGAAGACCTGCCAACTTAGTTTTGCTGGCCGATTGGGCGTTTTTTTAGCGCCGAGTGATGATGTTGGCAACTCGGCTAACCCAGCCCGGTTATTGGTTATTTTCCGCCTGTTTGACTTGCTGCCAAAACTGATCGAGCTCTAACAAACTGAAATCTTGCAATGACTTATGTTGCGCTCTCGCTCGCTCTTCTACCCCTTGAAAACGGCGCACAAATTTAGCGTTGGCTTTGCTCAGCGCCATCTCAGGATCATGACCCAAATGGCGCACTAAATTGACGGTCGCGAACAATAAATCGCCTAACTCGAGTTCGACTTTTTGAGTATCCACATCCACTTGCAACGCTTCGTGCATCACCTCTTCGACTTCTTCGTATACCTTATCCACCACCGGGCCAACGCTATCCCAATCAAATCCATATTGAGCACATTTTTTCTGGATTTTATCCGCACGTGACAAGGCGGGTAACGAACGTGGCACCGCATCAAGGATGCTCTGTTGATGCTTGCCCGCCAGCGCTTTTTCTTTGGCTTTTTCTGCTTGCCAGTTGGCATCAATTTGCGCTTGATTATCAAATTGAGCATCCGCAAACACATGGGGATGGCGGCGAGTCAGCTTCTCATTCACTGTCTCAACCACATCACGAAACTCAAACAACCCCTGTTCTTTGGCCATTTGGCTGTAGAAAATCACCTGAAATAGCAGATCACCCAGCTCTTCACGCAAATTCGGCCAATCGCGCTGGGTGATGGCATCCACTACTTCAAACGTCTCTTCAATCGTGTACGGGGCAATCGTGTCAAAGGTTTGTTGTTTATCCCACGGGCAACCTGATTCAGGATCACGTAGACGACGCATAATTTGCTCAAGTTGTTCAATTGGGTGTGACATAGCTTGCCTTATATATGGAGATTTCATTTAACCTAAGCGTTTAACCAGCATCACATCTTTGATCTGTTCAATCCGCTTGGAAACTCGGGCTAGCGCTTCCACATTATTGACCTCAAGATCGAAATCCATCGTGATGATCTGCCGCTTATAGTCTGAGCGACTCTTCATGCTCGCCACTTTGATTTTTTCATTGGCGAGTAAGGTGGTGATATCTTTCAATAAGCCACTGCGCTCCATCGCCTCGATACGAACCGTCAGTAAGTAACTGCCAGCAAAACCGCTGCCCCATACGGTATCAATGATCCGCTCTGGTGCATGATGGCTCAGCTCTTCTAGCTGCTCACAATCGCTGCGATGCACGGAAATGCCTCGCCCTTGCGTAATATAACCGCGGATCTCATCGCCCGGGATCGGCTGACAGCAGCGTGCGAGGTGGGTCATCAGATTATCGACCCCCTCCACCACCACCGCATCTTTGTGCGGACGATGGGAGGTGAGCGTTTTGTTTTCCTGCAGCTTCTCAAGCACCAGCTTATCTTGCTGCTCAGCGGTCGGCTTATTAACTAATGCATTAATATGATTAACAATTTGGTTAATGCGCAGATCGCCACTGCCAATCCCAACATACATTTCATCCACACTGTTAACGTTAAAACGCTTGAGTGCATAAGCCTCGGCATGTTTCAGATTGGCACCAATTTTGGCGAGTTCACTCTCGAGAATTTCACGGCCAGCTTCGAGATTTTTCTCACGGCTCTGTTTGCGAAACCAAGCGTTGATCTTAGCCCGAGCACGCCCTGAGTGGACGAACCCTAGCGATGGGTTGAGCCAGTCTCGCGATGGATTAGGCTGCTTGGCGGTGATGATCTCCACCTGATCGCCCATCTGCAATTTATGGGTAAAGGGCACGATACGGCCCGCTACTTTGGCACCGATACAGCGATGACCGACTTCAGAATGGATGTGGTAGGCAAAATCGAGCGGAGTGGCGCCCATGGGTAAATCCACCACCTCACCTTTCGGAGTAAAGGCATACACCCGATCATCAAACACTTGGCTGCGCAGCTCATCAAGCATCTCGCCTGAATCGGACATCTCTTCTTGCCAATCGAGCAGTTTACGCAGCCATGTGATTTTCTCATCATAACCACTGCGGGCAGCGCTGCTGCCTTCTTTGTATTTCCAGTGTGCCGCGACCCCAAGCTCTGACTCTTCGTGCATCTGTTTGGTGCGGATCTGGATTTCGATGGTTTTGCCTTCTGGGCCTAAAATGACGGTATGGATCGATTGATAACCGTTCGGCTTAGGATTGGCGACATAGTCGTCGAACTCGTTCGGTAGATGACGATATTTGGTATGCACTATGCCAAGTGCGGCATAACAATCTTGCAGTTTTTCGGCAATAATTCGCACCGCTCGCACATCAAACAGCTCATCAAAGGCGAGACTTTTTTTCTGCATTTTGCGCCAAATGCTGTAGATGTGTTTGGGGCGGCCACTGACTTCGGCATTGATCTCCGCCAGTTGCATCTCAGCACGTAAATCGTCGACAAAGTCACGAATATACTGCTCGCGTACAATCCGCCGCTCGGATAACTGTTTGGCAATCTGCTTGTACGTCTCGGGCTGCTGATAACGAAACGCGTAATCTTCCATTTCCCATTTCAGTTGCCCAATCCCGAGTCGGTTGGCTAACGGCGCATAGATATTGGCACACTCTTTGGCCGCCACACGGCGCACATCATCCGGCTCATTTTTCACTTCACGCAGATTACAGATCCGCTCGGCCAGCTTGATCACGACGCTGCGAAAATCATCCACCATCGCGAGCAACATCCGGCGAACGTTATCCACTTGAGCGGAAGCTTCACTGCCATGCAAGGTGACATTGAGCTGACCAATCGCCGCCATCTCTTCCACACCTTGGATCAATTTCAGCACTTCTCGTCCATAGCTCTCTTGCAGCGATTCGCTATCTAACACGCCACTGCTGGCGATAGGAAACAGCAAAGCGGCCACCAACGTTGGGCGATCCATCGACAAGGTGATCAAAATTTCGATCATTTCGCGCCCACGCCATAGCAGCAGCGGGCCTTGTGAATGGGTAGCCAGCAACTGCTCACAATCGCGATACACCTCGGTCAATTTCGCCGCGGTTTTCGCCTCTTGTGCGAGACTGGTGATCCATGTTGCGAGTTCAAACTGTTGATCTGGGTTTAAGTGTGCGCTGCGTACCGCAACCATTGATATCATCCTAATAATTGTCTTTGTTAGCCTTCGACCGACGCCTCAATAAACCGTTTAGCGATTAGCCCTTTTTTACAAACAGTGCCATCGATTCGAGATGGCTGGTATGCGGGAACATATCCAACATACCTAATTTTTCTAAGCGAAATCCTTGGCTTAATAAGCTTTGACTATCACGAGCCAATGTCGCGGGATTACACGAGACATACACCACCCGCTCAGCCCCGAGAGCCGCCAATTGTTGTACTATACCTTCCGCTCCCGCTCGCGCAGGATCGAGCAGTACTTTAGCAAATTTCTGCTGCGCCCATGAGGCGCGTGTCATATCTTGTTCCAAATTAGCCTGATAAAACGCCACATTGTTAACTTGATTCAACTTGGCGTTATGGGTGGCGTGTTGCACCATCTCGGCCACCCCTTCTACGCCAACCACTTGATGCGCCAAGTTAGCCAACGGTAAAGTGAAGTTACCTAAACCACAAAACAGATCCAACACCTGATCTTGCGGATTAACCTCTAACCAAGCTAGCGCCTGCGCCACCATCTGCTGATTCACGCTACGATTAACCTGAATAAAATGGCTCGGCAAGAAACTTAACCGCGCCCCGGCTTCCTCACAATAGGCGATTTCCCCTTGCACATGTTGCAGTTGCCCTGCCTCTAAGCAGAGATAAAGGCTAAGCTGGTGCTGGGTAGCAAACTCGCTCAAACGGGCATGATCTTGCGCGGCTAGCGCACCGAGATGGCGCAGCAGCAGTACTCGTGTATTGTCGCCGCGCACCAATTCAACATGGCCCAATAATTCAGGCTGGCTCCAATCACTCAACAGTGATTTTAAAGGGGGGAGCAAGGCATTTAAGCTCACCTCAAGCACTGGGCAGTCGGTAACACCGACGATCGCTTTACTCTGCTTACGGCGAAAACCAAACTGCAATTGCTGGGCTTTTTTATCCCATTGCAGACTGAGCCGCGCCCGACGACGATAACCTTGATCATCAGAGCAAATCGGCGGCGACAGAGCAAGCGTCTGCTTAGCAAACTTGACCATTAATTGACTTAATGCTTGCTGCTTGTGAGTCATTTGTGCCGCGCGTTCTAAATGCTGCAAATCACAACCACCGCACTGTCCGTAATGCTGACAAAATGGCGCCACCCGCTGTGTGCTTGGCTGCAACACTTTGATCAACTGGCCTCTGGCGTATTTGCTTTTGCTTTCCGTGAGTTGGATCAGCACCTGTTCGCCAGGCAAAGCTCCGTCAACAAACAACGGTTTATTGTGCCAAAAGGCCAGCCCGCTGCCTTGATGATCCAACCGTTCAATACTGACCGGTTGATGCTTTTTGTCTAACGTAGTGGGTTTTTTCGGTTGAAAGAAACGTGCCATGCTTTGTGCTCAAGTGTTGAAATCGGTGTGTTTTCGCCCCAGTGTCACTATTCTGCGCTGGGAGGATTGTCGAAGCTGAGCGAGTTGATTAAGCTAGCGCTAAGCCTGCCTCACCCAGTTTCGAATTAATGTGGGGTATTTTCCCATATCCACACCACAATGTTTAGACAATAATGAATCGAAGATATGGCTTGCGTGCCCGCGTAATTACCCTCACTCTGGCTCCCACCCTGATTATTGGTCTGCTGCTCAGTGCGCTATTCTCTTTTAACCGCTATCACGACTTAGAAAACCAAGTGATCAGTTCTGGCGCGAGCATCATCGAGCCACTGGCGATCGCCAGTGAAGATGCGCTGCGTATCCAGAGCCGTGAGTCGGTACGCCGCATCATCAGCTACGCACACCGCAAAAACTCCAAGTTAGTGCGCAGTATCGCGGTCTTTGATCTCCATCATGAACTGTTTGTCACCTCCAACTTTCATCCCAATTTTGAACAGTTGATGTACCCCAAAGATCAGCCGATCCCATTTTTAAGTAGCTCAGTGATTGATGAAAACACGCTGATTTTACGCACTCCGATCGTCTCCGAGCGCACCTTACTCGAAAATGGTGATGCCAATCCGGCCACGCCAGTCACTGGCTATATCGCGATTGAACTGGATCTATCATCACTGCGCTTACAGCAATACCAAGAAATTTTCTCGGCTGGATTAGTGCTGGTGATTGGCATTTTACTCTCTGCGGTATTTGCATTTCGTTTGATGCACGATGTGACCCGCCCGATCACCCATATGAAAAATATGGTCGACCGGATCCGACGTGGGCATTTGGATGTACGGATTGAAGGCAAAATGCATGGCGAATTAGATGCTCTGAAAAAAGGCATCAACGCGATGGCGGTGTCGCTGTCGGAATACCATGTCGAGATGCAACACAGCATCGACCAAGCCACTTCCGATTTGCGCGAAACCCTTGAGCAGCTTGAAATTCAAAACGTGGAACTGGATATCGCCAAAAAACGCGCCCAAGAAGCGGCGCGGGTTAAATCTGAATTTTTGGCCAACATGTCGCATGAGCTGCGCACCCCACTCAATGGCGTGATTGGCTTTACTCGGCAGATGCTCAAAACCCAATTGACCAACAGCCAAACCGACTGTTTACAAACCATTGATAAATCGGCCAATAACCTACTAACCATCATTAATGACATTTTAGATTTTTCCAAACTGGAAGCGGGCAAACTGGCACTTGAAAACATTGCCTTTGAATTTCAGGATGTGTTGGAAGAGGTGGTCAACCTACAAGCCACCAGCGCCCACGAAAAAGGGTTGGAGATCACGCTTAAAATCGATCCTAAGATCCCTCGTGGCGTGGTTGGCGATCCACTGCGTATTCAGCAAGTGCTGACCAACTTAGTCGGCAACTCGATTAAGTTTACTGAGCGCGGCAATATTGATGTCAGCATCGAAATGCGCACTCAACGTGACGATATGATCGACCTGCAATTTATGGTGCGCGACACTGGGATTGGTATTTCGGAGCGCCAACAAGCCCAGCTATTTCAAGCCTTTAGTCAAGCTGATGCCAGCATTTCACGCCGTTATGGCGGAACTGGTCTTGGGCTGGTTATCACCCAGAAATTGGTCAGCCATATGGGCGGCGAAATCAGCCTCACCAGCCGTTTACACCAAGGCTCGACATTCTGGTTTACTCTGCGCCTCCATACCACTGAGCTGCCAATCAATGATGGCTATGACGCTCAATTACTGGCCGATCGTCATTTACTATTGATTGAACCGAATATGCAAGCGGCCGCCATTGTGCAGCAAACCTTGCAGCAAAGTGGCTTGGAAGTCACCTACCACTCGGTGCTCCCAGAGCACGATCAAACCTACGACTATGTATTGCTTAACCTCGCGCCGAATAAAGAAATCAATCCGAGCCTAGTGCAAACCTGGGTACAGCGCGCGCTCACGATCAGCCAGCATGTGATTGTTGGCATGCCGACCACCGAATTAGCTCTCGCCGATCAATTGATGCAACACTACCCAATCAAATGCATCAGCAAGCCGCTGTCACGCAAAAAACTGCTGCAAACCCTAGCCGCACAGCAACCCGCGTTAAGCAGTAGC
The DNA here is from genome assembly GCF_029635775.1 of Vibrio misgurnus. Classification (NCBI taxonomy): domain Bacteria; kingdom Pseudomonadati; phylum Pseudomonadota; class Gammaproteobacteria; order Vibrionales; family Vibrionaceae; genus Vibrio; species Vibrio misgurnus. Next base: position 2,087,406 of record NZ_CP113241.1, read on the forward strand.
AGCGCTCCGAAACCGCAAGCTGCGAAACTGCCACTGCGTGTGATGGCCGTTGATGATAACCCTGCCAATCTCAAGCTGATCACCGCCCTACTGCAAGAGCGCGTGGAGTGTGTGATCGCTTGCACCAGTGGCCAAGAAGCGCTCGAGCAAGCACAACAACGGCAATTCGATATCATTTTGATGGATATTCAGATGCCACATATGGATGGCGTCACCGCTTGTAAAGCGATTAAGCAGCTCGACGGCTATCAAGAGATTCCGGTGATTGCCGTCACTGCGCACGCGATGGCGGGTGAACGGGATCGCTTACTCAAGGCTGGCATGGATGATTACCTGACCAAACCGATTGATGAGCCGGTATTACAGCAGGTATTAATCGATTGGGATCCTCATTCGACCAAGCACGCTATCCGCAAACCTTTCTCCGCCGGAGAGGCTGCCTCCTCTGCAATAGCAGAGTCACAGCAGACAATGGTCAAGGATGATGAGAGGGTGATTGATTGGTCACTGGCGTTGCAACAAGCCGCCCATAAACCAGCACTGGCCCAAGAGATGCTGGGCATGTTAGTCGATTTCTTACCGCAGATGGCCAACGTGGTCAATCTCGCGTTAGCCGATCCGCAGTATTCGGCAAGTGATCTGCTGCACCATATTCACAAACTGCATGGCAGCTGCGCCTACAGTGGCGTACCGAAACTGCGTCGAGTGTGTGCCAATCTAGAACAAGCGCTACGCAGTGGTGTCACGATTGCAGAACTGGAGCCAGAACTGTTTGAGCTACAAGATGAGATGATCAACGTGATACAAGCCGCGGCTGGTTATCTGCCGAGTGAGGATTAATTCGCCGCAGAACGCACCGTTTAACGCTCGAAAATAACCGTCGCCATTGCATAACGGCGTTCATCCGATAAAGAGAGGTGAATCGAACGCACCTCAAGCAAGGCGGCTAATTGCGCGGCTTTGCCGCTTAAACTTAGCAGCGGCTTACCCAAAGCATCATTACTGATGGTGAAGTCGTGAAAGGTCACGCCCTGGGCAATTCCAGTGCCTAACGCTTTCGAGGCCGCTTCTTTGGCCGCAAAACGCTTGGCTAAAAATCGCCCTTGCCGCTGCAAACTCTGAAACTGCTCGAACTCCGCATCGGTGAGAATACGGCGCGCAAAGCTTTCACCTGAGCGCGCCAAGGCCTTTTCCACTCGTTCGATTTCAGTAATATCGGTACCGAGACCTACAATCATCGACTTAACGACGTGCCGCCAGCATCAAGGCTTTCATATCGGCGACCGCTTTGGCTAAACCATCAAACACGGCACGACCAATGATCGCATGGCCGATGTTAAGCTCGTAAATTTCAGGGATTGCCGCAATCGGCGCAACGTTATGGTAAGTCAGACCGTGGCCAGCGTTGACGGTAATCCCCAGATCATCCGCATAAGCCGCAGCTGCAGCAATTTTTTTCAGCTCATTTTGCTGCTCAAGCTCGCTAGATGCGTCAGCATAATGGCCAGTATGCAGCTCGATAAACGGTGCGCCACAGCTTTTCGCCGCATCAATTTGCTCACGATCCGCGTCAATAAATAGCGAGACTTTAATCCCCGCCGCGGTGAGTTTTTGGGTCGCCACTTTAACGCGCGCTAGCTGACCAACCACATCCAAGCCACCTTCGGTGGTGAGCTCTTCACGCTTTTCTGGCACTAAGCAGACATATTCTGGCTGAGTTTGCAGCGCAATCTCGACCATCTCATCGGTCACCGCCATTTCTAAGTTCATACGCGTTTGCAACGTTTCGCGCAAAATACGCACATCGCGATCAGTAATGTGACGGCGATCTTCACGCAAATGAATAGTAATGCCATCGGCACCGGCACGTTCAGCCATTTCCGCGGCATGCACCGGGTCTGGATACTGGGTGCCGCGCGCATTACGCAATGTCGCCACGTGATCGATGTTCACACCAAGATAAATTGAGCTCATTTTTCTGTACTCCGTGCTCTAGGGAGAGCTGTTTGACGAAACAACTCACGACTTTTTAAAGGTTTGCCGCCAAGATACGGCTTTAAGGCTAAACGTGTAAAGCGTTTTGCCGCTTGCAATTGAGCTTGGCTGGTAAAACGCCGCTCACTGATCGCAATCAGCTCATCACCGAGAAAAGTGAGATTATCGCGACGCAGTGACGCCATAAAGCCTTTTTGCTCGCGGTAGCGGTAGGTCATCTGTGGTGCAACCGGTTCACCACTACCAGCACAATGTAAAAAATCCACCCCATACCCCAGTGCGGTCAGTAACGCTAACTCAAAGCGCCGCAGCGCAGGCTCCGGATTGGTACTTTGCGCCAGTTCCGTCAAAGCAAACAGATAATCATGAAATAACCCAGGGCTTGCGACTTCAGGCATCAAGACTCGATCGACCAGCTCATTGATATACAGCGCAGAATACAGACAGACACCCGACAGAGGCAAACCGAGGCTGATCGGCTCAGCTTGGCGTAAGGTTTTCATCGAGCCATTGCCCGACCATTTTAGCAGCAGCGGAGTAAAAGGTTGCAGCGCACCTTTAAGATTGGAACGTTTGCCACGCGCCCCTTTGGCCATTAGGCTGACTCGGCCATACTCCTCACTAAACACATCAAGGATCAAGCTCGATTCACTGTAAGGGCGGCGATGCAGAACAAAACAGCGTTGCAGTCCGTCTGACATTTTCCTGTTCTATTATCTCGTTAAGGGCGGGGATCAAAAAAGGTGACAACAAAGTTGCCACCTTTTGTGCGGTTAAAGATCGTCGATATAGCCGAGTGAGCGCAGCGCACGCTCATCATCCGCCCAACCGGATTTCACTTTCACCCAAGTTTCTAAATACACTTTACGACCAAACAGTTGTTCCATATCCAGTCGTGCTTCACGACCAATGGTTTTGATTTTTTCGCCATTTTTGCCAATCACCATTTTTTTCTGACCGATACGCTCAACCAAGATCAGCGCATTAATGTGAAAACCATCATTATCCGGATTGTAATCGAAACGCTCGATTTCCACCGTAACCGAATACGGCAGCTCTTCACCGGTAAAACGCATCAATTTTTCACGCACGATTTCCGACGCCATAAAGCGCTGTGAACGATCAGTCACATACTCTTCAGGGAAGTGGTGCAGCGCTTTCGGTAAGTGTTGACGCACATGCTTTTTCAGCACATCCACGTTTTTACCCAGCTTAGCCGCAATCGGTACGATATCGACAAATTGCATCCGCTTGGAAAGATCCAGCATGTGCAGCATCACTTCGTTACGATCTTTCACCTGATCAACCTTGTTGACGCACAGCACCACAGGGAAATTGGCTTTTTGCAGTTTGTTGAACACCATTTCATCATCGGCGGTCCAGTGGGTACCTTCGACCACAAACAGCACTAAGTTAACATCGCTCAATGAACTGCTCGCGGCACGGTTCATCAAACGGTTAATCGCACGCTTCTCTTCAATATGCAGTCCTGGGGTATCGACATAAATCGCCTGATAAGCACCATCGGTATCCACGCCCATAATCCGGTGGCGAGTGGTTTGTGGTTTACGCGAAGTGATGGAAATTTTCTGCCCTAATAGGTTATTAAGCAGGGTCGATTTACCAACGTTTGGACGCCCCACAATCGCGACAAAGCCGCAGTGTTGATCCTCTGGAGTGGATGTTTCTACGACTTCGCCATCATGTTGAGAGGCAAAATATGCATCGATATCAAATTCTTGATCAGCCATGAGTTAGTTGCTCCAGTGCCGTTTCTGCAGCCGCTTGTTCTGCCTTGCGGCGGCTGGTGCCTTTACCGATCACAGGTGCATCCATACCTGCAACTTCACACGCAACGCTAAATTCTTGGTTGTGTGCTTCACCTTTAATATTAGTCACAGTGTAGATAGGCAGTGGTTTTCTTCTGCCTTGCAAAAACTCTTGTAAGCGAGTTTTCGGATCTTTTTGTGATACGCCCGGTTTGATCTCATCCAGTCGGCATTGATACCACTTGAGCACAATCCCACGCACGGTTTCCAGATCGCTATCGAGGTAAATTCCACCAATCAAGGCTTCTACCGCATCAGCCAGAATCGAGTCACGGCGAAAACCACCGCTTTTCAACTCACCTGGACCTAATTTTAAGTAATCTCCCAGATCGAATTCTCGACCCAGTTCCGCCAATGTGTGCCCACGCACTAAGGTGGCACGCATACGACTCATATCACCCTCATCCACTTTAGGAAAACGGTGATACAGATCGTCAGCAATGACAAAACTTAAAATTGAATCGCCCAGAAACTCAAGACGTTCATTGTGCTTACCATTGGCGCTGCGGTGTGTCAGCGCCAGATTAAGCAGCCCGCTATCCTGAAAGGTATAACCGAGCTTACTTGTTAATTTATTCATTAGAGGTGTCATAATCTCAATGTTATTGGCCCACTGATGCAGGCTTAATGGATCCCGCCAATACGATTCAATCGCACTCCACTTGGGATCCAAGATGGAAGTACGCTATCGGCAGCGCGTTCAAACTCGAAACTGATCCAGATCGCAACTGCTTTCCCGACCAAATTCTGCTCTGGCACAAAGCCCCAGAAACGGCTATCAGCACTATTGTCACGGTTATCACCCATCACAAAATAGTGCCCTTGTGGTACCACCCACTCATTGACGCCACGACGCGGACGATAGTCGGCCACGTTGTCCATGCGCAGTGGATTAACCAAAATACTGTGTGGCTGTTGACCTAACTGCTCATCGAGCTGGATAAGCGGAATATTATTCTGATAAAACTCACTCGATTGCACATTTGATAATGTCACTGCTTGGCATTGGCTTTGGCCTTGTGGCTGGATACACAGCTCTTTATCTGCACTGTAGCGCACCGTATCTCCCGGCATACCGACGACGCGTTTAATATAGTCGATATTCGGACTGACCGGATATTTGAACACCACAATATCGCCACGTTCAGGTTGGCCAGTTTCAAGCAACTGAGTACGCCAAACCGGATCTTTCAAGCCGTAGGCATATTTTTCAACCAGAATAAAATCACCAACTAACAGGGTTGGCATCATCGAGCCAGATGGGATCTGAAATGGTTCATAAATGAACGAACGCAGAATTAACACCAAGGCGATCACTGGAAAAATCGACACGCTGTTCTCAATCCACCACGGCTGTACCAAGGCTTTATTGAGCGCTGAGGCCGGTAAATCTGGAGTTTGTGCTTGTAGCTCAGCCTGTTTTTGCTGACGCTGTTTTGCCCAGCGCAGTTTTTCCAGAGTCCAAACCAGACCGGTGATCAGAGTGACTAGCACCAAAATCAGTGAGAATGTGTTCGCCATTGACTTCCCTTATCTAAAAAATGCGAAAGTGAAAGAGCCGAAACCCTTTCACTCATCGGTTAAACCCATCAATCTCAACTCAGCAAAGAAATTAATCTTTACCCACATGCAAAATGGCGAGGAACGCTTCTTGCGGCAGCTCAACGTTACCGATCTGCTTCATCCGTTTCTTACCTTCTTTCTGCTTCTTGAGTAGCTTCTTCTTACGACTCACGTCACCACCGTAACACTTAGCCAGTACGTTTTTACGTAACTGCTTGACGGTAGAACGGGCGATAATGTGGTTACCAATCGCCGCTTGGATCGCAATGTCAAACATCTGGCGAGGGATAAACTCTTTCATCTTCTCCACCAATTGACGGCCGCGAGTTTGCGACTGATCACGGTGGGTGATGATGGCCAACGCATCGACTTTATCGCCATTGAGCAGCACATCGACACGCACCATGTGCGACATTTCAAAGCGTTGGAAACCGTAATCCAGCGATGCATAACCACGCGAAGTCGATTTCAAGCGGTCAAAGAAATCCAGTACCACTTCCGCCATTGGCACATCGTAAGTCAAGGCGACTTGGTTACCGTGGTAAACCATATCAACTTGAGTACCGCGTTTTTCGATACACAAGGTGATCACGTTACCCAGATAATCGGCAGGCACCAGAATATTACAGCGCGCAATCGGCTCACGGATCTCTTCAATATCGTTAATAGCGGGCAGTTTAGCTGGGCTATCAACATGGATGATCTCTTTGTTGGTCTTGAGCACTTCATACACTACGGTCGGCGCAGTGGTGATCAGATCAAGATCGTATTCACGCTCTAGACGCTCTTGGATGATCTCCATGTGCAGCATACCAAGGAAGCCACAGCGGAAACCAAAACCAAGTGCAGCCGAAGTTTCTGGCTCATAAAACAGTGATGCATCATTCAAGCTCAGTTTGCCCAGTGCATCACGGAAGTTTTCATAATCATCCGACGAGACCGGGAATAAGCCCGCATAAACTTGAGGTTTTACTTTTTTAAAGCCCGGCAGCGCTGTTTCGCAGCCATTTTTAGCTAAGGTTAAAGTATCGCCGACTGGTGCGCCCATGATGTCTTTAATACCACACACTACCCAGCCCACTTCGCCAGTATTGAGTGCGTTGGTATCGACTTGTTTGGGGGTAAAAATACCTAAACGATCAACACCCCAAATTTGGCCGGTGCTCATCACTTTGATCTTGTCGTTTTTCTTCAGGCTGCCGTTTTTGATCCGCACCAAAGAAACCACGCCTAAATAGTTATCAAACCAAGAGTCAATGATCAGCGCTTGCAGCGGTGCTTCTGGGTCGCCTTGTGGCGCTGGGATCGCTGAAACAATCTTCTCCAACACCTCATCGACGCCTACTCCGGTTTTAGCCGAACAGCGCACAGCATCGATCGCATCAATGCCGACAATGTCTTCAATCTCTTCGGCAACTCGCTCTGGCTCTGCCGCAGGTAGGTCGATTTTATTGAGGATCGGAACTACTTCCAGATCCATCTCAATCGCGGTGTAGCAGTTAGCCAAAGTCTGAGCTTCTACGCCTTGACCGGCATCCACCACCAACAGTGCGCCTTCACACGCCGCTAGCGAACGTGATACTTCGTACGCGAAGTCAACGTGTCCTGGGGTATCGATAAAGTTCAGTTGATAGGTTTGGCCATCTTTCGCTGTGTAGTCGAGTGTCACACTCTGCGCTTTAATGGTGATACCACGCTCACGTTCGAGATCCATCGAATCAAGAACTTGATCGGCCATTTCACGATCACTCAAGCCACCACAGACTTGAATTAAACGGTCAGATAGTGTTGATTTACCATGGTCAATGTGGGCGATAATCGAAAAGTTACGAATGTGCTTCATAGGCTTGGGATGACTAAACTCTTAAATAATAAGGACATAGAAAAGCTGCGCTGGCGGCCATTCATTCAAGTGGGGCGATTCTACCCAATTTCGGTTGGGTTCGCATCATAATTTAGGCCAGTGGGATCCCCAGTTTACGCAGTACGACCACTTGCTGCTCCGAGCACCGCTCAAGCACTGCGGCATAATGTTTGGCCACCCATACGCCAAGCGCAATCGACAATAGTGAAGTGAGGATCACCACACTTTCGCCCATCGCTAACCATGGGGCGAGCCATTGAGTGCCAAACCAAGCACCAAGTAGCATAAAAAACAGCGGCAACAGATACACTAACGCCGCCGATTGCAACAGGCTTTTTTCTGGCAAGCCGATTTCAACCACTTCTCCAGCCTGTAATGCTTGCTGGGTGTGTAGCTGCCATAATAGGGCTTTGCTACCCAGCGCTTTCGATACAATACCAGTGCCGCAACTGCTGGATGATTGGCAGTGGCTACAACTGGTTTGTTGCTGACAGCTCAACGTAACCTGAAAGCCTTGTTGAGTCGCGACCACTTGAGTGACGGTCGCCAACGCGGTCATCATGGTGCTGGTACTCCCGCCACATTGATCAACACGGATTGAGCAATCCGCTGCGCGGTTGCTGGTGGAATATCGCCGACTACCGAAATTTCATTGTCACCTTTGACTAAACTGTGCAAGGTTCGCCGACCTTGTCGCACCAATTGACCTTTCAATGAGTAATTATCACTGGCCGAAATATACACCGAGAAATTAAACAGGCCGTCAGAGTACATTTGACTTTCTACTAGACGCTCGGTGATCGCCATACGATAGCGATTCAACTCCATCGCCTGAAAACCTTCTGGCACCCAGCTTACTTGCCAAAAAGTTTGTTGCATGCTGCCTTTGGGTAATTTCAGCACTTCTGGCAGTTGGACCGAATTCAATCCAGCCATCAGCTCAGCTAACCGTTCACTGATCGAATAGGAAATGGTGCGATATTGCTCTAAGACTTCACCATCACGATCCAGCAAGTCTGCGCGTAACGGTAAATGGCTCTTCTCATCAACCCATAACACATAGGAATAGCGCAAGCCATCTTTCGGCACCACACGCAACACCTGGCAAGGGACACCCGCTTCGCGCGCCCGGCCGATTTTGACAAAATCGTAATACTGACTCAGTTGAGCAACATCACTATTAATCATTGGCATGGTTGGCGCGACCATCTCGCTCGACTCGATGGTAAATGGTTCGACGCCAGGCTCAATATAGCTCACTTCATCGCCGCGCCGGATCACTTCACGCACCGGACCACTTAAATACACTAGATGTGCCAATTGCTGCTGATCTTGACGCACATGACGATACAACAGTGGCTCAATGCTGTTTTTCTTAACCAAGATATATGAGAGTTCGTAATTAAGATGTTGGCTGGCTTGGTTCATCTGATACAACAACGCCTCTGCAGGCTGTTCTTCTGCAAAGGCGGTTGTTGAAGTGGCACAAAACAGCGTCAGCGCACTGATCAAAAATTTCTTCATTCCGCAACCGATTCAACTGAATGTTGGTGAGAAACGGCATTCTCACTATTTAAGCGTAATTGCAATTCATAGTCCTGCAGCAAGGCATTTACACGGCGGCGCTGCTCTTGCATAGTACTATCTGGTGCATGCTTTTCAACCGAGTCACGCGTCAAACTGACAGGTTCGGCACTGCCGGCCAATGGAATAGTTTGCAATACGGGCAACTCACCATCGATCGTCGAGCTCTGCCCGGCATACTGCTGAACACCAAACACCACAGCCAAACAAACCGAGGCAGCAATACCAAATTGACTCAATTGCGACCACCAAACCGGCAGTTGACGCTTGGCTTGTTGTGGTGTGGGTTGATCTGTCAGCTTAGTTTGCTGCAGAGCAATCACATTGTGGGTATCACGTAATGAATGGTTTTTATCACGCAATAAATTATGAGCGGGTTCATTTTCCAAGGCCAATGCAACGCTTTCAGCAATATTCCACTCCTTTGCTACTGGCGCATCACCGCGCAGCACATCACCAATTAGGTGGTAATTGCCCCAAGTTGTACATGCTTGAGGATTGTGAGCCAATTGTAAAATCAGCTCATTGTCGATCATCTCGCCATCCATGAGTGCTGAAAGTTTTTGTTTGTCAGCCATTCTGTTCACCATAGTTATTACGCAATGTTATTACGGAACGTTATTACGAAATTCGCTTGCGACCGAGCTTGCATTACAAAAGCGGGCTAATTCTCTTTTCGACCGCCTCACGCGCGCGAAAAATTCGAGAGCGCACAGTTCCTACCGGACAATCCATCACTTCCGCGATTTCCTCATAACTTAAGCCTTCTAGCTCACGTAAGGTCATTGCCGTTTTCAAATCATCAGGTAATGCATCTATCGCATCGAACACTGCCCGTTTCAATTCGTTGGACAACGTAATGTTCTCTGGGTTCGATATTTCTTTTAATGCATCACCACCTTCATAAAATTCAGCGTCTTCAGCATCAACATCACTAGCGGGTGGGCGTCGATTCTGCGCCACAATGTGATTTTTCGCAGTATTCACCGCAATACGGTATAGCCAAGTATAAAATGCACTGTCACCACGAAAAGTGGGAATGGCTCGATACGCTTTAATAAACGCTTCCTGCGCCACATCCGCTACATCGCCAGAATTGCTGATGTATCGGGAAATAAGGTTGCAGACTTTATTTTGATATTTCAAAACCAAAAGATTAAACGCTTGCTTATCCCCATTCTGAACTCGCTCAATCAATACTTGATCGGTCAGTTGCTCGTTCATGCGAGCGGTCACTCCTATTGTTATGTCCCTCTACCCTCTCAGATATGGGTACTCATTGTGCGAATTATAATATTGACATCACTGCTTATATGAGCACCTTTGAGACTCGCTATCATTGATAAAGTTCATTAGTCAGTAAAATATTTTGCTTAAAACCCCATCAATCCAGCCAGTTCATCGTCAGTATCAAGCTGACATGCCACAGCACGACACTTGAGCCTACGGCGTGATCCCACGACTAGCGAGATATCTAACACGCCGGAATAGAGAGCGAGTAATATGACAATAATATTTACAAACGATTGCATTTAGCGCGATGATAATAGCAGGATTTACCCCGTGCAAACGATGCAAATTTTTCGATAATTTTTCGCCACTTACTGCTGGCGAATTTATTTTTCGCGCAACGGTTCCGGAGTTATACCCAAACAACTTGGAGTTGCAGGTAGGCGGCAAGTGAGTGAGTCCCCATGAACATAGGCAAACTATGTGATTGGGGTGAGCGAATGTAGCCAACACCGCTGCAACTTCAAGTAGGAAGGGTATATTGCTCATCCTCAGTCAAGCTTGGTTGTGAGATGAGCAAATTAAATAGATTTCGAGTTGGATAACTCACACAGTTTGGGAATCAGCAATTTTATGAACGCAGACCGAGAGCATCAATGCGATGTATTAGTCATAGGAAGTGGCGCGGCAGGCTTATCGCTTGCTTTACAGGTCGCTCAATACGGAAAAGTCGTAGTATTAAGTAAAGGACCACGCAGTGAAGGCGCCACCTTTTATGCACAAGGAGGAATTGCCGCGGTATTTGATGAAACCGATAGTGTCGAATCTCACGTGCAAGATACGCTGATTGCCGGTGCGGGTATCTGTAATGAACAAACTGTGCGCTTTATCGCCGAACACGCCAAAGAGTGTGTGCAGTGGTTGATTGATGGTGGCGTGCCGTTTGATCAAGCCGAAGATAGCAATACTGAACATCCTCGCTACCATCTGACCCGCGAAGGGGGTCATAGCCATCGACGCATTTTACACGCGGCTGATGCGACCGGAATGGCGATGCAAACCTCACTACAAGATAATGCCCACCACCATCCGAATATTACCGTCCTCGAACGCCACAATGCGTTAGATCTAATCACTGAAGATAAGATTGGAGGTGATGCCAATAAAGTGGTCGGTGCTTATGTGTGGAACCGTAATGCTGAACACGTAGAGACCATTCGCGCGAAATTTGTGGTGCTGGCCACTGGTGGTGCATCGAAAGTGTACCAATATACCTCAAACCCAGATGTCTCTTCCGGAGATGGGATTGCGATGGCATGGCGAGCCGGCTGTCGAGTCGCCAACTTAGAGTTCAACCAATTCCATCCAACCTGCTTGTATCATCCCGAAGCGCGCAACTTTCTGCTCACTGAAGCTCTGCGCGGTGAAGGCGCGTATTTACGCCGTCCCGATGGCAGCCGTTTTATGCCCGATTTTGATGTGCGAGCCGAACTGGCACCACGCGATGTAGTTGCGCGCGCCATCGACTTTGAGATGAAACGCTTAGGTGCTGACTGCATGTATCTGGATATCAGTCATCAACCGGCTGATTTTATCGAAAAACATTTCCCGACCATCTATTCACGCTTGATGGATTTAGGGATTGATATGACCAAAGAGCCGATCCCGATCGTGCCAGCCGCCCACTATACCTGTGGTGGTGTGATGGTTAATCCACAAGGCCAGACCGACCTTAAACAGCTATATGCGATTGGTGAAGTTAGCTATACCGGTTTGCATGGTGCCAATCGCATGGCCTCAAATTCACTGCTGGAATGTGTGGTGTACGCTTGGTCAGCCTCGCGCGACATTATTGCGCAATTGCCACAGGCAACCATGCCGGATCCGCTACCGCGTTGGGATGAAAGTCAAGTGACCTGCTCTGATGAAGAAGTGGTATTGCAGCATAACTGGCATGAACTACGGCTATTTATGTGGGACTATATGGGCATTGTGCGCTCAGACAAACGTTTAGAGCGAGCAATGCGCCGGATTCAGTTGTTGCAACAAGAAACCCATGAGTATTACAGCAATTTTCGCGTCTCCAATAACTTGCTAGAAATGCGTAACTTACTGCAAGTGGCCGAATTAATGGTACGCTGTGCCATGCAGCGCAAAGAGAGCCGCGGTTTGCACTATACGCTCGATTATCCGGATCCGCTGCCGCACAGTGGCCCAACTATTTTAGTGCCCGAGCGATAAGTGCCAAAAAGTGAGTGCCAGAAAAACTAGGCACAGTTTAATCACTTGCCACGATCCCTGAGGACACCATGTCAGGCTATCGGCCAATCATTACGGGAGCAATTAAGCTCCCGTTTTAATCGCACTAGCAGTTGTCGATAGGTAATGGGATCACAGCTATCACGCCAGATCAACCAAGCTTGCCCCTCGCCTTGTAAACGGATAAACCACGGCGCGTACAGAGTATCGATCGCCTTAAAACTCAACCGCTGCTGGCCAATTTGCAACTGGCCGCTAAAGGTCAGATCCACTTCCCCCACTAAACTAGGTGGCATCCACACCCCGCGTCGATGACCATGCCAGATCCAAGCCGCAAAATAGGGCACCAGCAGCAAAGGTATTGCCGATGCGATGAGCACCCAGCCCATCAACATGATTAACAACAGTGCGCTGAACTGAGCGTAGCGCGAAGGAATAAAGATCAGCTTAACGGTGTTTGCTGAGGTTATGAGCGACAATTTTATCCACCATCGCCGCAAGACCTAAATTCTCACAGCGGCCTTGCCCCATCACCCAACGAAAAAGATCGGGATCGTCACTTTCCAATAACGCCACAAAGTCCTGTTGTTCCGATTCTGACAGCGAATCAAAACACTCTTCGAAAAAGGGCATGATGACCACATCAAGCTCTAACATCCCACGACGGCACGCCCATTTGATGCGCGCTTTTTGTTCAGCGGTGTACATTGCTTTTCCTTACCTGCTGGTTGTGTATAACACAATCGTTTGCTATGCCTTGGAGTGTAACAAGCCCCCCCACCCACCGCTAGTGACTCAATCACACTCCCTGTTCAAGCTGACAAAAAACTTGATCCCGATTAACATAGTCACACTTTTTCCTCAGCGGTGCATAACATGGACTGGCAAAATCATTTTTCCGTGCTCAATCTCTCTTCTCACGATCCGCTCCCTGAATTGATGCTCACTCACCTCACTGACTGGGGAGTCATCACTATGGTGGGCGCGGATAAAAAAGCCTATTTGCAAGGTCAAGTCACCTGCAATGTGGTTTCGCTAACACCACAACAAGTCACCTTTGGCGCACACTGTGATGCCAAAGGCAAAGTGTGGTCAGTATTTCGTCTATTTCATCATCATGATGGCTACGCGATGCTACAACCTCGCTCAGCCATAGCCACCGAACTGCGTGAGCTGAAGAAATACGCCATTTTCTCTAAAGTAGAGATCACTGAATCTAGCGATATCGGCTTGGGTGTTATGGGCAGCCAAGCCGAGGCGTGGATTGATGGTTTGAGTACATCTCGCGACGATGTTCGTCACATCGAAGGCGGCACCGCGGTACGCATTAGCCCGCTGCGCTGGTTACTTTTGCTCGATCCAGCACACGTACAGCAATATGTCGCTGCCTGGCAGGGCTTGTGTGTTGAGCAAGCCATTTGGACACAGTTGGATATTGCTGAAGCAGTGCCGGTCGTCACCGCAAGCGCGCAAAATGAGCACATTCCACAGGCGCTCAACCTGCAAGCGTTAGATGGCATCAGTTTTAACAAAGGCTGTTATACCGGGCAAGAAACCGTGGCTCGCGCCAAATACCGTGGCATCAACAAACGCGCGATGTACTTGGTTAAAGGTAATTTAACCGCCCCACTTGAGCCACACCAGCCCATCACTCTCGAACGTGCGGTCGGCGAAAACTGGCGCAGTGCGGGAACATTACTGACCCATTACAGCTTTACTGACCAGATTGCGATGGGCCTCATGATCTTACCCAATGATCTGGAACCCGACGTTAAACTGCGCTTAACTAATCAGCCAACCACACATTGGCAGATCCAGCCATTACCTTATTCACTGCTGGATGAGTCGTAAACAAGCTTACCACCACAGCCTGAGCCGCCAGTATTCTGCGCGGATCAGGCCAGTTAACCACGACACCACATCACTCTCGCTTTAGCTGTAACAGCGTGCATTTTTTACATCACGCTGCGAGCCTCTTCAAATAAATCAATCGCAGACAAAGAATTTATAGTCACAATAAAAACATAATTAGTCAAACAACGCACAATCATCTAGGCTATACCACGTTGATTGACATATTGAGCACCCAAGTTGGCTCTTTATTTATCAATGGAAAAGTGAATTAACTGAATATTCAAGTTAGCCACTTTTTGTGTAATGCATCTGTGACTATTTGCCCGCTTAATCGCGGGCTTTTTTTTACCATCAAATAACCGCACACTTACTCAATGAAAATTTTTTAGCTTTATTCTTAAAATTGTCATAACTGGCTGGCTTAATGCTGACTGCTTATTCAGCACCGACTGCCAGATATCAGAATAAATTTCAAGTTTGATCATACAAGACTGAATATTTGACTGTAAATTTGTCTAGTTGTGCACAGATACTCTAAATCATCGATAACCACTGCGTATTTCACCAGAGATATCACAGTATTTTTATGCGGATTTTTTTACACTTATTCGTGCTAGAACAATGCAAGGATCGAGCTATGAGACTGTTTAAGCGCTATACACCAGGTATGATTGCTAAACATGTAAGTCGTTTATTTAAAGGTCGAATTTATATTTATGGGATAGGTAAATTTGAGTTTGATCACGGTAAATTACAACTGCCAGAACAAGCGGAGCAGCGCCACTATCAAACCGTGAAAGAAGTCAATCAAGCGATCATGAAGCTGCGCTGTGCTTATGCATAAATCAGCAAATAGTCGTTGGCGATACTGCCATGCTAACGGGGAAGGTAAACTCCCCCTTGTGCTGTGGTGAGAAATCAGCGATGTCAAACGGAGCGGGCTTTAAACTGTCGCGCAAGAAAAATTCACATAACCGAGCTCAAAATCAACAATGCTGATTTATCGCACGAGTTTGAATTAGTAGACACGCTCTAACCACACCCGCTTAGCCAATTCAGGCAAATCGCCTTTTAAGCCCAGTGCTCGCTGCATAATTTCATGTTTTGCCCCCGGCAATTGTCCGACCAAATGCATGCCGAGCCCACGGATCAGCTTTTTGGCTGGGTTATCACCAGCAAACAAATCGCGAAAACCTTGCATCGCAGCGATCATTTTGGCCGCTTCGGCTTTGCGCCAACGTTCGTAATGGCGCAGATGACGCAGCTCTCCAATATCACGATTTTGCTGCCACACACTTAGCAGCTCTTGCGCCAAGCTGGCCGCATCCAACAAACCTAAATTGACCCCTTGCCCAGCTAATGGGTGAATGGTATGCGCTGCATCGCCAACCAGCGCCACTCGCGGGGCGACAAAATCACGGGCATAACGCATCTTCAATGGCAAAACTTGCCGCTCTCCAACCACTTCACACAATCCTAAACGCGCATCAAACTCGGCGGTCAAGGCGCGGTTAAACTGTGCCTCACTCATATTAAGCAGCGCCTCTGCCCGCGAAGGTTCGGTGGACCAAACCATCGAACTTAAGTGCGGATCCGACATAGGCAGCAAAGCCAGCGGCCCTTGGGCAGTAAAGATCTGCCGAGCTACTTGCTGGTGCGCTTCACGGGTACGTACATTGGCCACCAGCGCACTGTGCCCGTAATCCCAGTGGGTTAACGGAATATTCATTTGATGACGCAACCAAGAGTGAGCGCCATCCGCCCCCACCACCAGCTTAGCACTGAAGGCTTGTCCATTACTCAAAGTGAGCCAAGCTTCGCTCTCACCAATCGCAATGCTTTGACAAGTGGCTGGCACATGCAACGCAACATTGGCTTGTTGTTTTACTTGCTCTAACAGGGCTAACTGAATCACTCGGTTTTCAACAATATGGCCGAGATTAGGTTGCATCATGGCGTCGGCATTAAATTCAATGCGCGCAAAACTGTCTTGCTCCCATACCTCCATCGCCTGATAAGGTGCAGCACGACGCGCAACAATGCCTGACCATGCATTGAGATTACGCAGCACAATTTCACTTGAGCGGCTCAGCGCTGAAACTCGCACATCAGGCAGAGGGGTTAATTGATCATTCGCTACATGGCTTTCGATCACGGCAATGCGCAAGTCACTCTCTTTGAGTGCGGCCGCTAATGCCAAGCCAACCATACCGCCACCGATAATCACCACATCGACACTTTGCATCATTTTATTACCTATTAGCGGTTAACTAAGCCGAGGGTACGGCGCAATAACGGCGTTTTTAATAAGGGAAGATGATCGATCATCATCAGACCGAGGTTGCGCCCAACGCACATTGGCCACCACGGATTGGAAAAAGTATGCACCAAGCCAGTGGTAAGCTCGATGGTGGCGGCGCGGTCGGCCTGACGCAACTGAGAAAAGCGCTGCAATAGTGCATACTCGCCGGCATCTTCACTATGCGCAATCTGCTCGGCTAAAGTCGCAACATCACGTATCCCAAGATTAAAGCCTTGCCCTGCAATCGGATGCAAAGTTTGCGCCGCATTCCCCACCAGTGCAAAGCGATGGGAGATATTTTGCTCACGGTAACGGAGCAGCAGCGGATAGACATTACGCTGGCCGACTTGAGTAAACTCGCCTAACCGCCAACCAAACGCTTGCTGTAAGCGGTGTAAAAATTCGCGATCCGTACAAGTGAGCCACTCATCGACTTGCGCGGGTGGCAAACACCACACCAGTGACAAGCGATCTTGACTCATCGGCAACAAAGCCAGCGGGCCATACGGGGTAAAGCGCTCGAAAGCGCGTCCGGCATGTGGCTGAGCAGTGGTGAGATTGGCAATCAGCGCCACTTGGGCAAAATCATGCTCATGCATGGTTAACCCTAAGGCTTGGCAGCAGCTCGACATGGCACCATCCGCGGCCACCAACAGCTTACCGCGTAAGCTTTCACCACTATCCAACTGTACGCTCACCCAATCCGCTTGACGCGTAATATGGCTCACGCGATGCGGCATAAACTGCCAAAGCGCAGGATATTGCACCATCAGCTCAGCGTAGATACGCCCAACTTCGGCCAATTCGACCACATAGCCCAACGCCTCAATCCCCAGCGATTCTCGATCAATCTCGGTCATCCCCGCATGAAATTGATCCGACACGTGGATCTGCGCAATCGGCGTGGCGACGGGACGCAAGCTCGGCCAGAGTTGTAACTGTTGCAGAATCTGCACCGTGCCATAAGAGAGCGCAATACTGCGCGCATCAAAACCAGGATGCGCCGCATGATCTGCGGCAACCGCGTCAATCAATGCGACTTTTAGCCGGCCTTGGCTGAGTTGCTGTAAGGCAAGCGCGAGCGTCGCCCCGGCCATTGCACCGCCAGCGATGATCACATCAAACATCGGTGGCAAATCACGATTGTGTGTGCTGGTGTCGGTGCCTATCATCACGCTTCCTTAGTCATACTTGATAATCATGCTCGATGATTAATGTAGTGTTGGGGTCTGATCAGAGGTCGGTTTGGCCCCAAACTCAGCGTGCAATACCCATACACAAGCTTTGAGATGCTCAATCACTTGCTCTAATAATTCCCCCTGCTCGGCTAAATCATCCTCTTCATCAATGCCCAATTTAGACATCTCTTCCAGATCATCGAGGGCCTCTTTGGCTTGTGCTGAAGCGCGCGGCAGATCCGCGCCACTTAAGCCGAGCCCAGAGATAAAGTGGTTAATCCACTCTGCCACGGCATCCGCGAGTTCAAACAAGGCATTCTCACCTTCCTCTTCTGGCAGTAGCAAAGAGAGTTCAAGATCGGTTGCCACTAATTCGGCATGAGTAGCAACTAGCGTTTGTTCTGCACAGGCTAAAGCACCCGTTGGCCACCCCATACCATCATTGGTGTAATCAAACAGCAGCGCTTGCCAGCTTTTATCATGCACATTTAAGCCCCCCGCCAACATGCCGGTCAGTAAACCTTGTAATTCAGCGGGACTCATCGCGAGAGATGCACTATGAAGTTGGTCGGCTAAGGCAAGATAGCTAGGAAGTGTCGGTTTGGTCATGTAGGATCCACTCAGCGAGAAATTTCACTAATCCTATCACTTCAACGCCACAGCGAAAATGCTCAGCTGCGGTTGCTGCTTAGCTTTTGCGCAAATTGTCCAAATCATGAGTTTTCAAGCGTTGATTTATCCGCTTGCGACCAGAAAGGCTTGAATCTTGTTTTGGCTTTACCTATAGTTCCACCTCAATGGTCACTAGAGCGGATTGATCTTTTCGATACGCCAAAAGAGTTCATTTATTATGAGTAATCAAGCGGTTGATATTGAAATTTTGGGCAAAGTGACCCGGGTAAATTGCCCAGCAGGTCAAGAAGCGTCTTTACTTCAAGCAGCGCAAGATCTCGACCATAGATTGAAAGAAATGGCAGAGCGGACTAAAGTCACCAATGAGGTGAAATTATTGACCATCGCGGCGCTCAACATCTGCTATGAATTACAAACAAAGCAACAAGAAAATGTAGGTGCTCAGTCACAACTGAGTCAGCGCATGGAACAGCTCACCACCTCATTAGAAGCCGCATTGCAAAATGTGCAGCTGAACAAATAAGCGCAAGCATTGATTTACCCTGGGGTGTTCGTCAGTGGATTTACGTCCCCTGAGCCGATAAGCAACATAACAGGATTGGTATTGGGTAGCTATTGAGCAAGCTCGGCTTGTACCGAGAAGCCTACGGTTACCATTATTGATCCGCCTTGAACCTGCAGGTTCAAGGGCTACAATCCTCAACGGCACCCTGGGGTTCCCTTTATGACCGATCCTCGTACTCAGCTTCGCCAGCAAATGCGTCTGCGTCGCCAAGCGCTATCCGCTTTACAACAGCGCACGGCCAGCCTGCAACTGATTGACCGTTTTGCAACCCTGCCAGAACTCTCCACCGCGCAGCGCATAGCACTGTATCTTGCCAACGATGGTGAACTCGATACGCAACCATTAATCGAGTGGTTATGGCAACAAGGTAAGCAGGTCTATCTGCCCGTATTACACCCCTTTGCCAAAGGGCATCTGCTATTTTTGCACTACCATCCTGATACCATCATGAGCGAAAATCGTTACCGTATTCGCGAACCAAAACTCGATCAACGCTTGATCTGCCCGGTCAAACACCTCGATATCATTGCCACACCATTGGTGGCGTTTGATCGCTATGGCCAAAGACTGGGCATGGGCGGCGGTTATTACGATCGTACTTTAGCCCCTTGCTTACATCATCAACCCGCCGTGTTACCGGTGGGTTTGGCACATGATTGCCAGCAAGTTGAGCATCTACCCACTGCAAGTTGGGACGTTCCGTTGCGAAAAATTGTGACCCCCAGCAAGGTTTGGCAGTGGTAACCGATCAATTGCTCAGTTTGACCTGCGCCAAAGGATGACTTGCCGTTGCGGTTTGGGGTTATAATCGCGCCGCGCAAGGTAAACGCTATTTTGGAGATAGGCATGACTCAAGATGAAATGAAAAAGGCCGCCGGTTGGGCTGCCCTAAAGTACGTAGAAAAAGGCAGTATTGTCGGTGTGGGT
Organism: Vibrio misgurnus; assembly: GCF_029635775.1. NCBI lineage: Bacteria > Pseudomonadati > Pseudomonadota > Gammaproteobacteria > Vibrionales > Vibrionaceae > Vibrio > Vibrio misgurnus. The sequence continues at coordinate 2,107,189 of NZ_CP113241.1, forward strand.
ACAGGTTCGACTGTCAATCACTTCATCGATGCACTTGGTTCGGTTAAAGATCAAATCAAAGGTGCCGTGTCTAGCTCGGTTGCATCTAGCGAGAAATTAACCGCTCTCGGTATCCATGTTTATGACTGCAATGACGTTGCAGAGCTGGACATCTATGTCGATGGTGCTGATGAGATCAATCCACAGCGCGATATGATCAAAGGCGGTGGTGCTGCGCTAACTCGTGAAAAAATTGTTGCCGCGATTGCCAAAAAATTTGTGTGTATCGTCGATGGCAGTAAAGCGGTTGACGTACTGGGTGATTTCCCTCTGCCGGTCGAAGTGATCCCAATGGCGCGCTCTTATGTTGCGCGTGAACTGGTTAAATTGGGCGGAGATCCGGTCTATCGGACTGGCGTGATCACCGACAACGGCAATGTAATCCTCGATGTACACAATATGCGCATCAGCCACCCTAAAGATTTGGAAACCAAGATCAACGGCATCGCCGGTGTAGTCACGGTCGGTCTTTTTGCCCACCGCGGAGCGGATGTGGTGATCACCGGCACGGCACAAGGCGCCAAAATCGAAGAGTAAGCGAACAGGGCATCGCCCTTTTCCGTTATTCGCTTACAAACGGCACCCATCGGTGCCGTTTTTTAGGCTTTTTTCTAAGAAAACTCTGTCTTATTCCGTAATTTTCTTACCCAAAGCCAAAAAAGTTTGTTAGTTTAATGAGCAGAAGGCGCACAAGGAAAACGTTTGCTTTTCTAGATCATGACTCAACTTTCGAACGACGGCGCCAATTAGCCCACCTTCCCATTGTTTTAAGGACGATAAAATGGCCAAAGTTTCACTGGAAAAAGACAGAATTAAGATCCTCCTGCTTGAAGGACTTCACCCCTCTTCAGTTGAAGTACTGCAAGCGGCCGGTTACAGCAATATTGAATACCATAAAGGTTCGCTCGAAGAGGCTGAATTGATCGAAGCGATCAAAGATGTGCATTTTGTTGGGATCCGTTCACGTAGTAATCTGACGGAGAAAGTGATCAATGCGGCCGAAAAACTGGTCGCGATCGGTTGTTTTTGTATCGGTACCAACCAAGTCGACCTTAATGCCGCCGCTAAACGTGGCATTCCGGTGTTTAACGCACCTTTCTCAAATACCCGTAGTGTTGCTGAACTAGTGCTCGGTGAAATTCTACTGTTACTGCGCGGCATCCCCGAGAAAAACGCCCTCGCCCATCGTGGCATTTGGCAAAAAAGTGCCGATCACGCCTATGAAGCGCGTGGCAAACGGTTAGGTATTATCGGCTATGGTCATATTGGCACTCAGCTTGGCATCATTGCCGAAAACTTAGGTATGCAGGTTTATTTCTATGATATTGAAAATAAGCTCTCTTTGGGTAACGCGACTCAAGTGCATACCCTCAGCGATCTGCTCAATAAATGTGATGTGATTTCGCTGCACGTGCCAGAAAATGCTGGCACCAAAAACATGATGGGGGCCGATGAATTTGCCCGCATGAAGCCAGGTTCGATTTTTATCAACGCAGCCCGCGGTACCGTGGTTGATATTGCAGCGCTATGTCATGCATTGGAGTCAGGTCATATTGCTGGCGCAGCGATTGATGTGTTTCCGGAAGAGCCTGCTTCAAACAAAGAACCGTTTACATCGCCTTTATTGCAATTTGACAATGTCATTTTAACCCCACACGTCGGCGGCTCAACCCAAGAAGCACAAGAGAACATTGGTATTGAAGTTGCGGGTAAACTGGCCAAATATTCAGACAACGGTTCAACCCTATCCAGCGTCAACTTCCCTGAAGTATCCCTGCCTGAGCATCGTAACTGCTCGCGTCTGCTGCATATTCACGCCAACCGTCCAGGGGTGTTAACTCAAATTAACACCATCTTCGCCGAGGAAGGGATCAACATCGCCGCCCAGTATCTGCAAACCACCGCAGAGTTTGGTTATGTGGTGATTGATGTCGAAACCGCTCGTTCTGAAGAAGCATTAACTAAGCTAAAAGCGATCGAAGGCACCATTCGCGCTCGTATTCTGCATTAATATGCTACACCTCCATCCAGCTATCACTGGATGGAGGTGATCTCGGCTGATAAAGCAAAAAAGCCAGCGCTTGAATAACGGCTGGCTTTATTACTTCCGGTGGATCGTTAAGCTCGTAGTGCGCGTTCTCCACGTGCAATGCCCACCACACCACTGCGTGCAACTTCAATCACTTCGGTGACTTCCGCCATCGCATCTATAAATGCATCCAATTTTTCACTCGCACCAGCCAACTGAATGGTGTACTGCGCTGCACTAACATCGACAATTTGGCCGCGGAAAATATCTGTGGTGCGTTTAACTTCAGCGCGAGCAAAACCAGTAGCTTTGACTTTCACTAGCATCAGTTCACGTTCAATATGCTCACACTCCGTTACCTCTTGAACTTTTAACACATCGATTAATTTATGCAGTTGTTTCTGGATCTGCTCTAACTGCATCTCATCGGTTTTGGTAGTGATATTGAGCCGTGACAAAGTGGCATCATCGGTTGGCGATACATTGAGCGTTTCAATATTGTAGCCGCGCTGTGAAAACAGCCCAACTACACGTGATAAAGCGCCCGGTTGGTTTTCCAATAGCAGTGAAATTATGTGTCTCATGTTAAGTTCGCTCCGTTTTGCTCAACCACATTTTGTCCATCCCCTCGCCTTTGATCTGCATGGGGTAAACGTGCTCAGTTTCATCGACATGAATATCGACAAACACCAGACGATCTTTCATCGCCAGCGCTTTTTCCAGCCCGGCTTGCAACTCATCAGGATGGGAGATACGGATCCCCACATGACCATACGCCTCGGCGATAGCGGCAAAATCGGGAACTGAACTCATGTAGGAGTTGGAGTGACGTCCTTGATAAATAATATCCTGCCACTGTTTGACCATTCCTAGGAAATGGTTGTTTAAATTAATAATTTTTACCGGAATATCGTATTGCAGTGCGGTTGACAGCTCTTGAATATTCATCTGAATACTGCCATCTCCGGTGACCACTAACACCTCTTGCTCAGGCAGGGCAAATTTCACCCCCATCGCTGCGGGCAAACCAAAACCCATAGTGCCTAAACCACCAGAGTTGATCCACTGCCGTGGCTTAGCAAATGGATAATAAAGCGCAGCAAACATTTGGTGCTGACCAACATCCGAGGCAATAATCGCGTTACCTTGGGTAAGGCGATATAGCGTCTCGATCACTTGCTGTGGCTTGATCCGCTCAGCGGAGGTTTGATAGGCCAAGCATTGGCGATTACGCCAGACTTGGATCTCACTCCACCAACGATCTAATGCAACCGGATCATTACGCTCAGCGTTCTCTTCAAGAAGCTTGATCATGCCATCCAGCACTTGGTCGGCAGAACCCACAATCGGCAGATCGACTTTAACGTTTTTTGAAATCGATGAGGGATCGATATCAATATGCATAATTTTCGCGCTCGGGCAGTACTTCTCTAAGTTGTTGGTCGTACGGTCATCAAAACGCACCCCGATCCCAAAAATCAGATCGGCATGATGCATCGCCATATTGGCTTCATACACCCCATGCATCCCGAGCATACCGAGCGAGTTTTTATCGCTACCGGGAAATACGCCCAGCCCCATTAAAGTACTCACCACAGGTAAATTGAGCGCTTGTGCCAATTGGCGCACCTGCCGCTCGGCATTGGCAATCACCGCTCCGCCACCAATATAAAGTACTGGTTTTTTCGCGTCTAATAAGGCACGTAAGCCTTTTTTGATTTGCCCTTTATGACCCGCCGTGGTCGGGTTATAAGAGCGCATTTTGATCGTATCGGGATATTGATAAGGCAATTTATGCAGCGGGTTCATCACATCTTTCGGAACATCGATCACCACAGGACCCGGCCGCCCGCTGGCGGCAATGTAGAAGGCTTTTTTAATCGTTTCCGGTATATCTTGCGCTTTTTTAACCAAAAAACTGTGTTTCACAATCGGTCGTGACACGCCGACAATATCACACTCTTGAAACGCATCATTACCAATCAAGTTGGTCGCGACGTTGCCCGAGATGACGATCATCGGGATCGAATCCATATAAGCGGTCGCAATGCCAGTCACGGTATTAGTCGCGCCCGGTCCTGAGCAGACCAACACTACTCCGGGTTTACCCGTCGCACGCGCATAACCGTCGGCCATATGAGTCGCGGCTTGTTCATGACGAACTAAAACGTGTTTGATTTGATCGGTTTTTTCATGCAGGGCATCATAGATATCGAGTACCGAGCCACCTGGATAACCGAAGATTTGCTCGACACCTTCATTGATCAGAGACTGCACTATCATCTCTGCGCCAGATAACATTTCCATATTGTCTCCTTACCAACCAACCTTATGCTCGGTCAGCACAAGGCTTGGTTTTACATAGTTTAGGGCTTATTGGTAGCCTAATTCGAAAACGCTCCGCTTTCGGCTATGTCCTGCGTCTGTCATAACAGCCATCAGGTTACGTAACAAATGTAACGCGTTATGAACAATGGGTCTAACCCAAATTTGCGTGTTTTTTGAGCGCAACCAACAATCTGTGGATGATTAAGCATGCAATTTTGGCAGGTGATCGGGATTTAGATTGAATATCCAATCAGGCATCTAAAAAAAGTAGATTATTTTGTGGTTCCGCCGCATCAACCGCGTGCGGCAATAGGGGGTTGATGGCCATAAACAGCCTGTGTGATCCTGTTTGCCATGTAAAAAAACACCACCGGGTCGCTAAACCAGGTGGTGTCTAATCATCCACTTATCGCTTGAAGGGACTATTTCTTCGGCGAGTCTTGATACATCTCTTCGATTTCATCTTGATAGCGATCACTGATCACTTTGCGGCGTAATTTTTGGGTTGGGGTCAATTCACCGCTGTCCATCGAAAAGGCTTTCGGCAGTAGCTTGAATTTTTTGACCTGCTCAAACTTCGCTAACTCTTTTTGCAGTTCATTGACTCGTTTTTCAAACATTTCCAACACTTGACTGTGCTTAATCAGATCTAGTCGATTGTGATATTTGATGTTGAGCTCTTTGGCATACAATTCCAATGAATCAAAACAAGGCACAATCAAGGCGGAAACAAACTTGCGCGTATCGGCAATCACCGCGATCTGCTCGATAAAGTGGTCTTTACCAATCGCTCCTTCAATCAATTGTGGAGCAATATATTTACCACCAGAGGTTTTCATTAGCTCTTTAATGCGGTCGGTGATAAACAGGTTGCCATCTTGATCGATGTGACCCGCATCTCCGGTTTTCAGAAAACCCTGTTCATCAAAGCTATCCGCTGTTTCTTGCTCAAGCTTATAGTAGCCTCGCATCACCATCGGTCCGCGTACTAAAATTTCATTATTAGCACCAATTTTTACTTCCGCACCCGGCATGGTAATGCCAATTGAATCAGGGTTAAAACCGCGATCATCCCAACAAGAGACTGTCGCAGTCGTTTCCGTCATGCCATAACCTAGCTTGACGTTAATCCCAATTGCATGAAAAAAACGACCAATCGTTTCATCCAACTTAGCCCCGCCACACGGCATAAAGTTGATCCGCCCGCCAAGCAGTGCACGCAGTTTACTTAATACTAATTTGTCTGCTAATTGATGACTTTGCTTTAGCAACCAAGAAGGTTGTCGTTGCTGTTGATGGCAAACAACCATTTTGGCTCCCATATTGACCGCCCAAGTAAACAACACTTTGCGGATCAATGGTGCTTTAGACACTCGTTCATGGATAGCGGAGAAGATTTTTTCGTAAAAACGCGGAACGGCACACATCACGGTTGGACGCACTTCGCTTAACGCCTCACGCACATGAGCGACATCTTGCAAATAGCAGTTAACTACACCTTTGTATAATACATAGGCGGTCCATGCGCGTTCATACACATGTGATAGCGGTAGGAAACACAGCGAGACATCTTGCTCAGTTAGATTCAGTCGTTGATCATGCCCCTCTAACTGAGCGGCAATATTACGGTAATCGAGCATCACACCTTTCGGCGTACCTGTGGTGCCCGAGGTGTAAATCAAGGTAAATAGATCGTCATAGTTGGCTTGTGCCAGTAGCGTATCGAGTTGTGCGTGATCTTGGGTTTGATGTTGTGCGACAAAATCATCCCAGTAGATTGCACAATCCGCTTGCTGCAGATCAATCTCTCGGCTCATCGCTACGATCAAACGTAGCTCAGCACAGCGTTCAAACTGACTGAATGCCGCATCAAATTGCGCTTGCTCGCCAACAAAAACGATTTTTACATCGGCATTTTGTAAAATGTAAGCGGCCTGATCTGGAGTGTTGGTAGGATAAATAGGAACCGTCACCGCTCGGATCTGTAACGCAGCAAAATCGGCGATGGTCCAGCGTGGCATGTTATTGGAGAAAATCGCTATTTTATCTTGAACGCCAATTCCTTGCGCTAATAGGGCCATGGACAGTGCATCCATTTGCGCACCAAATTGCTGCCAACTGATGTCTTGCCATACACCGGCATTTTTATACTTGAGAGCAGCGCGTTCGCCACCTTGAGTAATGCGTTGGCGGATCCGTTTAACGATGTGAAAATCTAAGTTCGTCATATCTCTTACCTATAGCTTACACCTGTAAGCCTTTTTTTCAGCGCACGAGTGTACCTTCCAGCACCGAAAACACAACTGACCGACATCAAAATTATTGATGAATACTCATTCTGTAACAAAAAAGCCTTAAGCAGCATTCACTGCCTAAGGCTTAATTTTTTGCTGATGTATTAAGCTCAGCGCCGAGCGACCACTTCTCCGCAAATCATCATCAGTTGATCGCGCAGCCAAATGTGGCCTTTATCTTTCTCACTCGACTCATGCCAGCTCAAATAACCTGCAATGTTGGCATCAGCAAAAGGGAAAGTCAGGATCTGTAGCTGCTCACGATTAGCCGCACTCTCCACCATCCAACGCGGAGCTACGGTCACTAATTCAGATTGGCCGACCACGTACAACACATTGCTCAAGCTAGTCCCTTCATAGTAAGACTGGCAATCAAACTCACGATACGCCAGTTCAGAGAAACTACGTTGACCATGAATTTTAGACAGTTTGGCGTGCTTTTCATCCGCCAATTGCTCAGCGCTAATCGCTCCTTGAATACGTGGATGTAATTGAGAAGCCACCACCACCAACTCATCTTGAAAAATTTCTGTGCTTGAGAAGCCTTGCTCATCAAAGCGTGCATAATCGATAACAAAATCAATTTCTTGATAGCGCATACGCTCAGCAATTTGGCGATCAAACTCTGCATCAAGATGCAATTGTACACTGGGTGCCAACTCGTCAATCGAGGTCATGATCTGAGGAGCAAAACGCAAATCACAAGGGCTGCAAATAGCCAATTTAAATAGGCGGGTCGAGGTTTCTGGTGTGAAAACTGAGCTTGGTAATTCATTGCGGATCAACTGCAACGCCTGACGAATGGGGCCAAACAGGTGACGAGCGCGCTGAGTAGGCTGAATGCCACGCCCTTGACGCATAAACAGCTCGTCATTAAACATCACTTTTAAACGCGCAACCGCATTACTGACTGCGGGCTGTGACATTCCTAAGTTATGTGCCGCACGAGTGATATTTTGCTCTTGCATGACCGCATCAAATACGGTTAACAAGTTGAGATCAACTCCTCGAAGAGTGCTTTCCATACGGTAACTTGCAATGGCACTCATTGCGTCTTTTTTATCTAACATTTGCATGCCTCACAGTGTTATCACTCGCAATAGAAATGAATACATCGCGGGTGAATAAATAAGTGCTGTTTTTAATATTTACCGGCCAGATACTTGGTGGATGGCGAGTAATATCGACTAATTATTCAAGCCTTTGCAATAGCCTTGACAAAAAGTCAGCTAATTTTAGCCATTAATTAAAAAAAGCCTTATTAATCAATGTGATTAATTTTTATAAAAATCCATAAAGTTTCAAACATAATGGTTTTTTATGGATCATTAATGATAGTTACATGCATTTGTTTTAATAAGTTTAATATCCACGTCAAAACTGTTTTAACGTAGGATTCATAGGGTGGATAAGTTCATCGGTAAAGATCGTATAACTCGGAAAATCGACTTGTTGCCAGAGTTGCTGGCACAGCGTCGTACTATCATGCCACTGGCCCTGCAAAATCCACTCGACTAAACTCTCAGCCACATCAGGATAGCTGACACGCTCAGCTTGCTTTTCATCCAACCATCTACGCACACAGGTCGGGTCTAGGAACTCCATCACATTGGCTAGACCTAGTGTCTCAAGGGTTGCCGCATTACTCACTTGTTCAAATTGACCATGTAATGGTTTGATCAGCAATTTTTTCCCTAATCCTAATGCTTCCGAAGGCAGTTCAAATCCACCGCTGGTGATCACTCCCTGACATTGATGCAAATGATACTGAAAATTGCCATGCTGCAAACAATGCAACTCAACATTCTCTGAGCATTCATGGTGTTGTACATCAGGGTGATAGCAGATAAAACGGGTGTGGGTAAAGCGATACAATAATTCGCAAATTTCATGAATATTTTCAAAGGGTAGATACACCAGAACAAAAGGTTGCTGACTGAGTGAGATCTTGGATGGATAGATAATTGGTGGCAAGATGGGCTGATCAAAATGATACCAGTGCAATCCCAAATGGTGATTAGCTGGCGCAAAATGACGTAAAATCTGCTTATCCAGCCAAGAAGCACCTTTTAACGGTACTGAATACAAAAAAGCATTTTGATGGCTAATACTAATACAAGGTAGCTGGTGTAATTTCGCGGCCCACGCGGTCACCGGCTCAAAATCGTTTAAAATCAAATCATAACCAGAGAGATCTAGTGTTCGCACTTCTTGCCAAAACTGCCACAGGCTATTATTACATAGTGTTTTGACGTAATTGACGTGACCATTTTCAGTGGCAAACGTCAGCCCGCGCCGAGTTTTAAACTCACCAAAACATTCCATCGAGAAATACTTATCCGCGGCACGCCCTGAGAACAGATAATCGACGTCCACCTGTCGTCGTTGTAGCGCTTCACACATCGCTCGTGAACGAGCAATGTGGCCATTGCCCGTACCTTGTACCCCATACAGTATTTTCAAATGGCTTTCTCCACCACACTAATCGCATAAGTTGCACTCGCAATGCCAAGCACAGCGCCAGCCAGTACATCACTTAAGAAATGCACACCAAGTAACACTCGCGCTAGCCCAATCAATCCCGCCCAGCTCACCGCTGCCACATACCACTGTGGATAGAGGTAACCAATTAAAGTCGCCATCACGAAAGCCGCAGCAGTATGCCCAGAGGGTAAACTATACCGATCACTGGGCGTGATATAAGCGGTGACCAATGCACTGAGTTCCTGTGGTCGGCGGCGCTGAAAACTATTTTTCAGCAGCCAATAGATCGGCAGTTCGATCGCAAAAGCCAATAGTCCCATGGTCAAAAACTGTGCTCCGCATACGCTATCTAGCAACCAAGCAAGCAACCCCATCACAATGTAGAGATGGCCATCGCCAGTGTGGGAGATTGACTTACTAAAACGGGCAAGCGGAAGGTTATACTTGTGCTGTAAGCAGAGTAACGAAAAAGCCAAATCCAAATTAGCAATAGGTTTGATAACTCGCATCACACATCCTTTTGTCACTTAGGGTGATGTTTTGAGCTTATCGAGGACAAATGACAGTCCGGTGAAAATTGTTTGGCGAAATGGTGACAATAACGCTGACACTTTGGCCGCATTGCATAAAAAATCAACTTTGGGGTTGACGTGTTGTGTCGAGTACGGTACTAATCTGTTAACTTAATCGAGTGGATTGTTACCAATGACAATGCGTTTTTCTCTGCTACTGGGCCTACTACTGATCGTGGAAACATCACGCGGGTAGGTTGTGGCAGAAAAACACCACACAAGATAACAAACCCGCAGCCGATGCGGGTTTTTTTATCGCCGATTTTTATCCACATCTAGGAAGTGAGTAGTTAACTCTACCGTGCGAGGAAGCAAACATGAATGATCAGGTGATTATATTCGATACCACATTACGTGATGGTGAACAGGCGCTATCTGCGAGCCTAACGGTAAAAGAAAAGCTACAAATCGCCTATGCTCTGGAACGCTTAGGAGTGGATATCATTGAAGCAGGTTTTCCGGTTTCTTCGCCGGGTGATTTTGAATCGGTGCAAACCATTGCCAAAAACCTCAAACATAGCCGAGTGTGTGCTCTTGCGCGAGCAGTGACCAAAGATATTGATGCGGCAGCGCAAGCATTACAAGCTGCCGAAGCGTTTCGCATTCACACCTTTATTTCGACTTCAACGATTCATGTGCAAGACAAACTGCGGCGCAGCTACGACGATGTGCTAGAAATGGCGGTTAAAGCGGTCAAGCATGCTCGCCAATACACCGATGATGTCGAGTTCTCGTGTGAAGATGCCGGCCGTACACCTATCGACAACCTATGCCGTATGGTGGAAGCGGCGATCAATGCTGGCGCACGTACCATTAATATTCCCGATACTGTCGGTTACACAGTGCCGAGTGAGTTTGGCAATATTATTCACACCCTATTTAATCGGGTACCCAATATCGATAAAGCGATTATTTCGGTGCATTGTCATGATGATCTCGGGATGTCGGTTGCCAATTCGATTGCCGCAATTCAAGCTGGGGCTCGTCAAGTTGAAGGAACTATCAATGGTATTGGTGAGCGGGCTGGCAACTGCGCATTAGAAGAGATCGCCATGATCATCAAAACTCGCCAAGCACTGCTTGGTGTGACAACAGCGCTAAAACATGAAGAGATCAGCCGCACCAGTAAACTGGTTAGCCAACTGTGCAATATGCCAATCCAAAGCAATAAAGCGATTGTGGGAGCCAATGCCTTTAGCCACTCTTCAGGAATCCATCAAGATGGCATGCTCAAAAACAAAAATACCTATGAAATTATGACCCCAGAATCGATCGGCCTAAAAAACCACGTGCTTAATCTGACTAGCCGTAGCGGTCGAGCTGCCGTAAAAAGTCATATGCAATCAATGGGCTACAACCAAGACCAATACAACTTGGATGCTCTATATGAAGACTTCTTGAAGCTGGCCGATCGCAAAGGTCAGGTATTTGATTACGATTTAGAAGCCCTAATGCATTTTTCCAATTTGCGTGAAGAAGATGATTTTTACAAACTCAACTATTTAAGTGTGCAATCGGGCAGCCTAATGGCTACCACCAGTATCAAACTGCAGTGTGGCACGGAAGAAAAATGTGAAGCCGCCGTCGGTAACGGTCCGGTCGATGCTCTGTATCAATGTATCTATCGGATTACTGGTTATGAAATTGTGCTGGATAAGTTCGATTTAACCGCCAAAGGCGAAGGCGAAGATGGCCTCGGTCAAGCAGATATTATCGCTAATTACCAAGGGCAGAAATACCATGGTACGGGCATTTCAACCGATATTATTGAAGCGTCAGGTCAAGCGTTATTGCATGTTATCAACAGCATTCATCGCGCCAATCAAATAGCGCAAATTAAACAGAAAAAAAATCTGGCTACGGTTTAGGGCAATGGCCATTTTGAGGCGGCCACCCACTTGGTGGCACCGCAAATAACCCATCATATCCAGTAGTAGTAATCCAACTTACAAATCGTTCAGAAAGGACTCACATGATAGATAAACAATACAAAATTGCCGTATTGCCCGGAGATGGCATCGGTCCGGAAGTGATGGCACAAGCCTATAAGGTATTGGATGCGATAGAAAAGAAACATGGTTTACGCTTAATCCGTGAACAGCACGATGTTGGCGGTATTGCGATTGATCACCACGGCTGTCCACTGCCAGAAAGTACTTTGCATGCTTGCGAAAATGCGGATGCCGTCTTGTTTGGCTCCGTCGGTGGTCCAAAGTGGGAACATCTGCCACCCAATCAACAGCCTGAACGCGGTGCTTTACTGCCACTGCGTAAACATTTCCAACTATTTTGTAATTTACGTCCCGCTCAGATCCACCAAGGCCTAGAAGCCTTTTCGCCACTACGTGCTGACATATCTGCGCGCGGTTTCGATATTGTGGTAGTACGTGAACTAACTGGCGGCATTTACTTTGGTCAACCGAAAGGCCGTGAAGGCCAAGGCGATCATGAAAAAGCGTTTGATACTGAGGTTTACCACCGTTTTGAAATTGAACGTATCGCGCGCATCGCCTTTGAGTCGGCTCGCTTGCGTCGTAACAAAGTTTGCTCGATCGACAAAGCCAATGTGCTGCAAAGCTCGATCCTGTGGCGCGAAGTGGTCAGCGAGATTGCCAAGGAGTATCCCGATGTCGCGCTGTCACACATGTATATCGATAATGCCACCATGCAACTTATCAAAGATCCAGCTCAGTTCGATGTCATGCTCTGCTCGAACATTTTTGGCGACATTCTATCTGACGAATGCGCGATGATCACCGGCTCGATGGGCATGCTACCTTCGGCCAGCATTAATCAGAGTAAGTTTGGTTTATACGAGCCTGCGGGCGGCAGCGCACCGGATATCGCTGGTAAAAATATCGCCAATCCTGTGGCACAGATTTTATCAGCCGCACTGATGTTACGTTATAGCCTAGGCGAAGAAGCCGCTGCACGTGATATAGAACAAGCGGTAAGCCAAGCACTCGCCGCTGGACAGCTGACTGCCGATTTATCTGGCAGTAAACCGGCACTCTCAACCTCTGAGATGGGCGATCAAATCGCTAATTATATTTTGAATGCATAGGATCAAAGAGGTGCAAACCTCTTTAGCTCACTGAGCGCAAGGAACAAGCAATGTCAAAAGCCAAAACACTTTACGAAAAAATTTACGATGCCCATGTGGTCGTTGCCGCAGCGGGAGAAACACCGATTTTGTACATCGACCGCCATCTAGTCCATGAAGTGACTTCTCCACAGGCCTTTGATGGCTTGCGTGAAAAAGGCCGTACCGTTCGCCAAGTCAATAAAACCTTTGCCACTATGGATCACAACGTCTCCACCACCACCAAAGACATTAATGCCTCTGGTGAAATGGCACGTATCCAGATGCAAACTCTTTCCAAAAACTGTGCAGAGTTTGGCGTCACTTTGTACGACATTAATCACAAATACCAAGGGATTGTACACGTGATGGGGCCTGAACTCGGCATTACCCTACCGGGAATGACGATTGTCTGTGGTGACTCACATACCGCCACTCACGGCGCATTTGGTTCACTGGCTTTTGGTATCGGCACCTCAGAAGTCGAACACGTATTGGCTACCCAAACTCTGAAGCAAGGGCGTGCCAAAACCATGAAAATTGAAGTGCGTGGCAAAGTGGCTCCAGGTATCACCGCCAAAGATATTGTACTGGCGATCATCGGTAAAACGACTGCAGCTGGGGGGACCGGTTATGTTGTGGAATTCTGCGGAGAAGCGATCCGCGATCTCTCCATGGAAGGGCGGATGACCGTCTGTAACATGGCGATTGAACTTGGAGCCAAAGCGGGCTTGATCGCCCCCGATCAAACCACCTTCGACTACATCAAAGGCCGAAAATTTGCCCCTCAAGGTGAAGATTTGTCTGCTGCGATTGCATATTGGCAAACTTTAACTACCGATGATGATGCGCAGTTTGATGCTGTCATCACTCTTGAAGCGCGAGACATCAAGCCACAAGTCACCTGGGGAACGAACCCCGGGCAAGTGATTGCGATTGATGAGCCGATTCCATCACCCAGCCAGTTTGGTGATCCGGTTGAGCGCAGTTCAGCAGAAAAAGCGCTGATTTATATGGGGCTAGAAGCAGGCAAAAAACTGTCCGACTATCCAGTTGATAAAGTGTTTGTCGGTTCATGCACCAACTCACGAATTGAAGATATGCGTGCCGCCGCCGCGATCGCAAGAGGTAAGAAAGTTGCTTCTCATGTGCAGGCTCTCATTGTACCGGGTTCGGAGCAAGTTAAAGCCCAAGCCGAAGCTGAAGGGTTAGATAAAATCTTTATTGAAGCAGGGTTTGAATGGCGCTTGCCAGGATGTTCAATGTGTTTAGCGATGAACAATGATCGCCTCGGGGCGGGAGAGCGCTGCGCTTCTACATCTAACCGCAACTTTGAAGGACGACAAGGGCGTGATGGTCGGACACATTTAGTCAGTCCAGCCATGGCAGCAGCAGCCGCGATTGCCGGTCATTTCGTCGACATTCGTCAGTTTTAACTCAAGGAGAACCCGATGTCAGGATTTCAACAACATACCGGTTTAGTCGTGGCGCTGGATGCCGCTAATGTTGATACCGATGCGATTATTCCAAAGCAGTTTCTGCAAAAAGTAAATCGTAGCGGATTTGGCAAACACCTTTTTCACGATTGGCGCTTTTTGGATGATGCTGGTGAGCAACTAAACCCCGATTTTGTGATGAATCAGCCTCGTTATCAAGGCGCGAGCATTTTACTGGCGCGCGAAAACTTTGGTTGTGGCTCATCTCGTGAACACGCCCCTTGGGCATTAGCCGACTATGGTATCAAGGTAATTATCGCGCCAAGCTTCGCTGATATTTTTTATGGCAATACGATTAACAATCAAATGGTCCCAGTTCGCTTAACCGAACAACAAGTAGAAGAGCTGTTTAACTATGTTGAACATAATCAAGGGGCGACCATCACCGTTGATTTAGAAGCGCTCAGTGTGTCGGCTAATGGCAATATCTATTCTTTTGAAATAGATGATTTTCGCCGTCATTGCCTACTAAATGGTTTAGATAACATCGGGTTAACGCTCCAGCATCAGGCAAAGATCACTGAGTATGAAACAAATATCCCCAGTTTTCTAAAATAGATCGCTTTGATTAAAATCGAGCATACTCACTAGGCTGCCAATAGGTGGCCTTTTTATCGCATTATTAATAAAGACATGCATAAATCTCAAATAGCAAAAAGCCGCTGTATAACTACAGCGGCCTTGAAAGCAAACCTGGCGATGTCCTACTCTCACATGGGGAAACCCCACACTACCATCGGCGCTACTTCGTTTCACTTCTGAGTTCGGGATGGAATCAGGTGGGTCCAAAGTGCTATGGTCGCCAAGCAAATTTTATAATGTTAGCTTAATGCTACTCATTGAAATAGATGGTGCTGATACCCAGAATCGAACTGGGGACCTCATCCTTACCAAGGATGCGCTCTACCGACTGAGCCATATCAGCACACAAACTTTTAAAGCACGTTATTTATAGCGCACTTTGTAATTAAAAGCCTGGCGATGTTCTACTCTCACATGGGGAAACCCCACACTACCATCGACGCTGTTTCGTTTCACTTCTGAGTTCGGAATGGAGTCAGGTGGGTCCAAAACGCTATGGTCGCCAAGCAAAATTCTGTTTTTGATTTCACTTCTTCTTAAAAAGTGAAAACCAACAATTCTGGAAAGCTGTCTTCATTCTCACACACATTCTTATGCGCTTAACTTTGAGTCCATCAAAACCCCTTGGGTGTTGTATGGTTAAGCCTCACGGGCAATTAGTACAGGTTAGCTCAACGCCTCACAACGCTTACACACCCTGCCTATCAACGTTCTAGTCTCGAACAACCCTTTAGGACGGTTAAACCGTCAGGGAAGACTCATCTCAGGGCTCGCTTCCCGCTTAGATGCTTTCAGCGGTTATCAATTCCGAACTTAGCTACCGGGCAATGCGTCTGGCGACACAACCCGAACACCAGAGGTTCGTCCACTCCGGTCCTCTCGTACTAGGAGCAGCCCCCTTCAATCTTCCAACGCCCACGGCAGATAGGGACCGAACTGTCTCACGACGTTCTAAACCCAGCTCGCGTACCACTTTAAATGGCGAACAGCCATACCCTTGGGACCGACTTCAGCCCCAGGATGTGATGAGCCGACATCGAGGTGCCAAACACCGCCGTCGATATGAACTCTTGGGCGGTATCAGCCTGTTATCCCCGGAGTACCTTTTATCCGTTGAGCGATGGCCCTTCCATTCAGAACCACCGGATCACTATGACCTGCTTTCGCACCTGCTCGAACCGTCATTCTCGCAGTTAAGCGGGCTTATGCCATTGCACTAACCTCACGATGTCCAACCGTGATTAGCCCACCTTCGTGCTCCTCCGTTACTCTTTGGGAGGAGACCGCCCCAGTCAAACTACCCACCAGGCACTGTCCTCAACCCCGATTAGGGGCCTAAGTTAGAACATCAAACATACAAGGGTGGTATTTCAAGGACGGCTCCACGACAACTAGCGTCATCGATTCATAGCCTCCCACCTATCCTACACATGTAGGTTCAATGTTCAGTGCCAAGCTGTAGTAAAGGTTCACGGGGTCTTTCCGTCTAGCCGCGGGTACACTGCATCTTCACAGCGATTTCAATTTCACTGAGTCTCGGGTGGAGACAGCGTGGCCATCATTACGCCATTCGTGCAGGTCGGAACTTACCCGACAAGGAATTTCGCTACCTTAGGACCGTTATAGTTACGGCCGCCGTTTACCGGGGCTTCGATCAAGAGCTTCGCTTGCGCTAACCCCATCAATTAACCTTCCGGCACCGGGCAGGCGTCACACCGTATACGTCATCTTGCGATTTTGCACAGTGCTGTGTTTTTAATAAACAGTTGCAGCCACCTGGTATCTGCGACTCTCGTCAGCTCCATCCGCGAGGGACTTCACCATCAAGAGCGTACCTTCTCCCGAAGTTACGGTACCATTTTGCCTAGTTCCTTCACCCGAGTTCTCTCAAGCGCCTTGGTATTCTCTACCCGACCACCTGTGTCGGTTTGGGGTACGATTTCTGACTATCTGAAGCTTAGAGGCTTTTCCTGGAAGCAGGGCATCAATGACTTCACTGCCGTAGCAGCTCGACGTCGTGTCTCAGCCTAACAGAGAGCCGGATTTGCCTAACTCTCTAGCCTACGCACTTGAACCAGGACAACCGTCGCCTGGCCCACCTAGCCTTCTCCGTCCCCCCATCGCAATAGTCAAAAGTACGGGAATATTAACCCGTTTCCCATCGATTACGCCTTTCGGCCTCACCTTAGGGGTCGACTCACCCTGCCCCGATTAACGTTGGACAGGAACCCTTGGTCTTCCGGCGAGGAGGTTTTTCACCCCCTTTGTCGTTACTCATGTCAGCATTCGCACTTCTGATACCTCCAGCAAACCTTACAGTTCACCTTCAACGGCTTACAGAACGCTCCCCTACCCAATATCTAAAAGATATTGCCGCAGCTTCGGTGTATTGCTTAGCCCCGTTACATCTTCCGCGCAGGCCGACTCGACTAGTGAGCTATTACGCTTTCTTTAAATGATGGCTGCTTCTAAGCCAACATCCTAGCTGTCTGAGCCTTCCCACATCGTTTCCCACTTAGCAATACTTTGGGACCTTAGCTGGCGGTCTGGGTTGTTTCCCTCTCCACGACGGACGTTAGCACCCGCCGTGTGTCTCCCGGATAGTACTTACTGGTATTCGGAGTTTGCAAAGGGTTGGTAAGTCGGGATGACCCCCTAGCCTTAACAGTGCTCTACCCCCAGTAGTATTCGTCCGAGGCGCTACCTAAATAGCTTTCGGGGAGAACCAGCTATCTCCGAGTTTGATTGGCCTTTCACCCCTAGCCACAAGTCATCCGCTAATTTTTCAACATTAGTCGGTTCGGTCCTCCAGTTGATGTTACTCAACCTTCAACCTGCCCATGGCTAGATCACCCGGTTTCGGGTCTATATCCAGAGACTGAACGCCCAGTTAAGACTCGGTTTCCCTACGGCTCCCCTATTCGGTTAACCTTGCCACTGAATATAAGTCGCTGACCCATTATACAAAAGGTACGCAGTCACACCACGAAGGTGCTCCTACTGCTTGTACGTACACGGTTTCAGGTTCTATTTCACTCCCCTCACAGGGGTTCTTTTCGCCTTTCCCTCACGGTACTGGTTCACTATCGGTCAGTCAGGAGTATTTAGCCTTGGAGGATGGTCCCCCCATATTCAGACAGGATATCACGTGTCCCGCCCTACTCGATTTCACGCTCGATGAAGCGTCGGTTACGGGGCTATCACCCTGTTTCGCCAAGCTTTCCAGCTTGTTCACCTACTTCAACGAGTGCTTAAGGGCTAATCCAGGTTCGCTCGCCGCTACTACCGGAATCTCGGTTGATTTCTTCTCCTCGGGGTACTTAGATGTTTCAGTTCCCCCGGTTTGCCTCACTAGACTATGTATTCATCTAGTGATAACTGCTTATGCAGCTGGGTTTCCCCATTCGGAAATCGCAGACTCAAACGGCTCTTACTGCCTCATCTGCGCTTATCGCAAGTTAGTACGTCCTTCATCGCCTCTGACTGCCCAGGCATCCACCGTGTACGCTTAGTCACTTAACCATACAACCCGAAGGAGTTTCGGGTCGTTGTTTAAACAACCTAAGTTGTCTCGCGTTTAATTTTCATGAGTGCGAGACAGATTTTGCCGGACTCAAATTTGAACAAGACCTAAGTCTTATTCGATACCAAGCACACTTGAATGTGTTGTTGGTGTTTATCTTTCGATAAACATTGAGAACTTTACAAACAACAATAATTTGTTGTTTTGTCAGCTTTCCAAATTGTTAAAGAGCAAGATTCATGAAGAACCATTTTTAAAAGCACTCATCGAATGCGCTTAAAGATGGTGGAGTTATGCGGGATCGAACCGCAGACCTCCTGCGTGCAAGGCAGGCGCTCTCCCAGCTGAGCTATAACCCCATCGTTAGTGGTGGGTCTGAGTGGACTCGAACCACCGACCTTACGCTTATCAGGCGTACGCTCTAACCACCTGAGCTACAGACCCACTTCATGCTCAAATCTAAACCATATCAATCTGTGTGGACACTCATCACGATAATCTTCGTGTAAGGAGGTGATCCAGCGCCAGGTTCCCCTAGCGCTACCTTGTTACGACTTCACCCCAGTCATGAACCACAAAGTGGCAAGCGTCCTCCCGAAGGTTAAACTACCTGCTTCTTTTGCAGCCCACTCCCATGGTGTGACGGGCGGTGTGTACAAGGCCCGGGAACGTATTCACCGCAACATTCTGATTTGCGATTACTAGCGATTCCGACTTCATGGAGTCGAGTTGCAGACTCCAATCCGGACTACGACGCACTTTCTGAGATTCGCTCCACCTCGCGGTATCGCTGCCCTCTGTATACGCCATTGTAGCACGTGTGTAGCCCTACTCGTAAGGGCCATGATGACTTGACGTCGTCCCCACCTTCCTCCGGTTTATCACCGGCAGTCTCCCTGGAGTTCCCACCATTACGTGCTGGCAAACAAGGATAAGGGTTGCGCTCGTTGCGGGACTTAACCCAACATTTCACAACACGAGCTGACGACAGCCATGCAGCACCTGTCTCTCAGTTCCCGAAGGCACAAGACTGTCTCCAGTCTCTTCTGAGGATGTCAAGAGTAGGTAAGGTTCTTCGCGTTGCATCGAATTAAACCACATGCTCCACCGCTTGTGCGGGCCCCCGTCAATTCATTTGAGTTTTAATCTTGCGACCGTACTCCCCAGGCGGTCTACTTAACGCGTTAGCTCCGAAAGCCACGGCTCAAGGCCACAACCTCCAAGTAGACATCGTTTACGGCGTGGACTACCAGGGTATCTAATCCTGTTTGCTCCCCACGCTTTCGCATCTGAGTGTCAGTATCTGTCCAGGGGGCCGCCTTCGCCACCGGTATTCCTTCAGATCTCTACGCATTTCACCGCTACACCTGAAATTCTACCCCCCTCTACAGTACTCTAGCTTGTCAGTTTCAAATGCAACTCCTAGGTTGAGCCCAGGGCTTTCACATCTGACTTAACAAACCACCTGCATGCGCTTTACGCCCAGTAATTCCGATTAACGCTCGCACCCTCCGTATTACCGCGGCTGCTGGCACGGAGTTAGCCGGTGCTTCTTCTGTCGCTAACGTCAAATCATAGTGCTATTCACACTACAACCTTCCTCACGACTGAAAGTACTTTACAACCCGAAGGCCTTCTTCATACACGCGGCATGGCTGCATCAGGCTTGCGCCCATTGTGCAATATTCCCCACTGCTGCCTCCCGTAGGAGTCTGGACCGTGTCTCAGTTCCAGTGTGGCTGATCATCCTCTCAGACCAGCTAGGGATCGTCGCCTTGGTGAGCCATTACCTCACCAACTAGCTAATCCCACCTGGGCATATCCTGACGCGAGAGGCCCGAAGGTCCCCCTCTTTGGCCCGTAGGCATCATGCGGTATTAGCCATCGTTTCCAATGGTTATCCCCCACATCAGGGCAATTTCCCAGGCATTACTCACCCGTCCGCCGCTCGCCACCCAAGGAACAAGTTCCTCTGTGCTGCCGCTCGACTTGCATGTGTTAGGCCTGCCGCCAGCGTTCAATCTGAGCCATGATCAAACTCTTCAATTAAAAGTTTTTTGAAGCTTTCGCTTCGGCTCAATGAATACTGACTTTAAATTACCTTAGTAATTCAAAGCTATTATCGTTCCAACAGAACGATAATGAATTGACTGTGCCAAGACTTTCGTCTCGTTTGGTCACTCAGTTCATTGATTAATCTTTTTGAGATTATCATCAACGAGTGCCCACACAGATTGATTGGTTTATATTGTTAAAGAGCGTTTTGCTTCGGCTTTCTTACCGAAGAGGCTGTGCATTCTAGCGAGATAATGGTCAGTGTCAAACACTTTTTTCATCTTTTTGCATCGAAGCGTTTTGCCTAGCTGACTGCTTCTGAAGCCTTGCGGCGTCTGCCGTGTCAGTGAGGGCGCATTATAGGGATGATTTTGTTTCTGGCAAGACCCTAAATGCACTTTTTTCTAAAAAACCATTCATTCGCCTACAAAACCAGCAAAACTGTTATTTATTGAACTTTTCCTTTAGTTTTGTCGCTTTTCTGCTGCGCAAATCTTAATAAAACGACCGCTTCGTTATTCCGAACGATCAACCACGTCAGAAAGAAGAAGCAAGGTATTGCTCAAGCGGATCACGTGAATTACTGGCTAAGGGAACAAGCTGTTTGCATAAAGACCATCGCTGGAGAGTTTGGCTATCAGAGGGAAAGATTTTACGTCGATGAAAAAGCAAAAAGCCGACTCAATTGAGTCGGCTTCTTTAAATTATGGTACCGATGGACGGACTTGAACCGTCACTCCCGAAGGAAACGGATTTTGAATCCGTCGTGTCTACCAATTTCACCACATCGGCATCTGGGCTGTTGCCCTTTGATGGAACGCATTATACGTAAGAAGCGCGGTCACGCAATAGTAAAATATTGAAAACCGTGTTGTTTGCTGATTATTTCACCATCGAACCATAAGCGGTGTGCTAGTGCTCTTTATTTAGCCTTCACCTCTGGCTATTCTGTTACCTTTAATGGCCAGCACTGAGCAACATGAATTACACCACCCTCCCTAGCGCAGGTTTATTACGCCGTCTAGCAGCCTGGAGCTACGATACTCTGATCGTGATAGCGATGTTAATCATTGCCGGCGGGATCGTGGTCGCAGTACTTGAAGCTTTAGTTGCCGCGCAGCTGGTGAATTACGCCCCCTATCAAGATGCCAGTGATCTGCTCAGCACACATCCGCTATGGAGTGTGGTTTATCGTGCTTATCTGGCTCTCACTTGGATCGGTTTTTTTGTCTATTTCTGGACGCGCGCGGGGCAAACTTTAGGTATGCGTGCTTGGAAGCTGTATTTGTGTAGCGAACAAGGGCAAACCATTTCAGTCACTCAAGCTTTGATTCGTTTAGCCACGTCGGGCTTTGGGCTGGCCAACTTAACTGTGGTGTGTGATCCCAAACAGCGAGGGTTTCATGATATCTGGGCCAAAACGCGCGTCGTGGTATTACCTTAAAAACCACGCAACTTATCGATTTGTCCGCCGCATAATAAAAGAGCGCAAGGAAAACCTCGCGCTCTTTTATTACTCTTTATTACCCTGGTCGCTCATCACCGCTTGCTTGGGGTTAGAGTTTTCGACCTAATAAGCCTAAAGCAATCGCGAGGAAAACCAAGCCTGGAGCAAGTGCGCCTAATAAAGGTGGCAGCCCATACACCAAACTTAGCGGCCCAAAAAACTCACTGGAGATATAGAAGGTGAATCCTGCGATCACGCCAGATAAAATTCGCGCGCCCATTGTCACACTACGTAATGGGCCAAAAATAAACGAGAGTGCCATCAGCATCATCACCGCAATCGAGATCGGCTGCGTGACTTTGCGCCAAAAAGCCAGTTGATAGCGGGAAGCATCTTGCTCTGAAGCTTGCAAATACTGCACATAATCATTCAAGCCACTTAGTGATAACTCTTCTGGCTTGACGGTCACAACCGCGAGCTTATCGGGTGCTAATGACGTGCGCCAACGGTATTCAGGTAAGGATTGTTTACTGATCTCAATCTCATCGTTCAAACGGGTCAACTGAACATCTTTCATCAGCCACTCATTGCTGCCGACATACTCCGCCAACTCAGCAAAAATGACCTCACTGAGTTTTTTATTCTGATCGAAACGCCATAAATTGAGCCCATAAAGCTGCTCGTTATCCACTTTGGCAATGAAAATAAAATCGTTGGCATCTCGCGCCCAAACGCCGGTGCGCACCGACATGATCGCGCCACCCGAAGTAGCAAAAGCCCGCATATCACGCGCCAGTTTTTGTGCTTGCGGAGCCCCCCACTCGCCGAGCAAGGTGATAATGATCATCAGTGGAATGGCCGTCTTAAGCACCGACAACCCAATATCGAGCTTAGAAAACCCCGCCGCCTGCATCACCACCAATTCGGAACTGGAAGCTAATGCCCCTAAGCCAATCAAAGCCCCTAATAGAGCCGCCATCGGGAAAAACATTTCAATGTCGCGTGGCATACTGAGTACCACAAACCATAACGCCTGCAGTAAATCGTAGCTGCCATCACCGACTTTACGCAGTTGTTCAACATATTTGATGATGCCAGATAGACCAACAAAGGTCACCAGCACTAAAGCTGTCGTGGCAACAATCGTACGACCGATATACCAATCTAGGATTTTAAACACGATTTAAGCCCTCGCTCTCTGTTTCCATCGGTCTCTAAAGCGGCGCATCGGTATGCTATCCGTGGTATTGACAATCAAAGCCGCGATTAACAATGCCGCATTGATCGGCCACAAACCGATGATCACGGGCAATGAGCCATCTTCGATGGCAGACTTGGTCGCACTAAGCGCTAAGAAATAGGTCAGATAGATCAAGATCGCAGGCCCCATTTTGGCAAAGCGTCCTTGGCGAGGGTTAACCGCCGATAGCGGCACCACCAACATGGTCAGTAATGGAATACACACCACCAACGAGATCCGCCACTGCAATTCTGCTTGAGCTTGACGATTAGAATCGTGCAACAAACTGAAAGTCGACAAAGCTTCCCAATCACGATCCGACGACTTCACTTCACGCTGACCAATCAAGCCATCATAAGCATCAAAATTGGTGATCATATAATCAACCCGGGTAGGAATACCTTCATAGCGCGTCCCATTGTATAGCGTGATGATTTGGCGACCGTCGCTCAACTCTTTCACATCACCAGAATTGGAAAACATCACACTTGGCAGCACCGATTCACGGGGCATCAGTTGGGCGACAAACACGTTATGCAGCTTTTTATTTTCGATATTATCGATAAACACCACCGATGAACCATCGGGAGAGCGTTGGAAATGGCCTTTTTGCAACAGTTCAACGCTGTTTTCGGCGGCAAACTGCTCCATTAATTGTGCTTCTTTATCTTGGCTCCAAGGGGCAAGCCACAACGCATTGAAAGCCGCCACTGAAGCGGTGATCAAAGCAAGGTATAACGCTGCGCGAATTAAAAATTTATTGCCAATCCCAGTGGCATTCATCACGGTAATTTCACTTTCCGCATATAAACGGCCAAAAGTGAGCAAAATTCCGATGTATAGACTTAATGGCAGCATTAATAGGCCCATTGCCGGCATATTGAGTCCGACAATCGATAAAATCATGCTGGTAGGAATATCACCGTCAGAGGCCTCGGCTAACACGCGGATAAATTTCTGGCTGAGAAACACTAAAAACAGCACGAAAAAGATCGCAAACTGGCTTTTTATTGTTTCTCGGATCAAATATCTAACAATAATCACGCTGAAATTACCTATGCAAAACTTGTTTTTTTGATTGAATCACTATAATTTCCGGATGAACCTTTTATTTTTTGAAAATTTCGCTAACGGCTAGGTTGTGCATACAAAAGGTCGATCTTTGATAGGATCCAGCAAGTAAGAGATGCATTATCTACCATTTAGTTCTATTTGTCTTCAGGATGTAGGAGTACGCATGGAGTTCAGTGTTAAGAGTGGCAGCCCTGAGAAACAGCGCAGCGCATGTATCGTTGTCGGGGTGTTTGAGCCGCGTCGCCTTTCTCCAGTCGCAGAACAGCTCGATAAAATCAGCGATGGCTATATCAGCTCACTGCTGCGTCGTGGTGATCTCGAGGGTAAACCAGGGCAGATGCTACTGCTGCATCAAGTCCCAAATGTGTTATCTGAACGAGTTCTGCTGGTCGGTTGCGGTAAAGAACGCGAGCTGGGTGAGCGGCAGTACAAAGAGATCATTCAGAAAACTATCAATACGTTAAACGAAACTGGCTCAATGGAAGCGGTGTGCTTTTTGACTGAGCTGCACGTCAAAGGTCGTGATACCTATTGGAAAGTGCGTCAAGCGGTAGAAGCGACCAAAGATAGCCTGTACACCTTTGATCAATTCAAAAGTGTTAAGCCAGAAACTCGCCGTCCACTGCGCAAATTAGTCTTCAACGTGCCGACTCGCCGTGAATTAAATCTCGGTGAACGCGCGATTGCCCACGGCCTTGCGATCTCATCTGGGGTTAAAGCGTGCAAAGACCTTGGCAATATGCCGCCCAATATCGCCAATCCAGCTTACCTTGCTTCACAAGCTCGTCGTCTAGCCGACGATTATGAGAGCATCACCACCAAAATCATTGGTGAAGAAGAGATGGAAAAACTGGGCATGGCCGCTTACCTTGCAGTCGGTCGTGGCTCACGCAATGAATCGATGATGTCGGTCATCGAATACAAAGGCAATCCAAACCCAGAAGCCAAACCGATTGTACTGGTCGGTAAAGGGCTCACCTTCGACTCAGGCGGTATCTCACTCAAGCCGGGTGAAGGTATGGATGAGATGAAGTACGACATGTGCGGCGCGGCATCGGTTTTTGGTGCCATGAAAGCGCTTGCCAAGCTAAGTCTACCGCTGAACGTCGTTGGCATCTTGGCCGGTTGTGAAAATATGCCCGGCAGTAACGCTTACCGCCCAGGGGATATTCTGACCACCATGTCAGGCCAAACCGTTGAAGTATTAAATACTGATGCTGAAGGTCGTTTGGTGCTGTGTGACGTGCTGACATATGTTGAACGGTTTGAACCGGATTGCGTGGTCGATGTCGCGACACTGACTGGCGCGTGTGTGATCGCTTTAGGTCATCACATCAGTGGCGTGATGGCCAATCACAATCCATTAGCCCATGAGCTGGTGAATGCCTCTGAGCAATCCAGTGATCGTGCTTGGCGCTTACCACTGGCCGATGAATATCACGAACAGCTCAAGAGCCCATTTGCCGATATGGCCAACATTGGTGGTCGCCCGGGCGGCGCAATTACCGCGGGCTGCTTCTTGGCTAAATTTACCAAGAAATACAACTGGGCACACTTAGATATTGCTGGAACAGCGTGGCGCTCAGGCGCAGCCAAAGGCTCTACTGGTCGTCCGGTGTCACTCTTGGTCCAATTCCTGCTCAATCGCAGTGGCGGCCTAGACGCAGAAGAGTAATCATACTAGGGCCTACGGGCCCTTTTTAGTGAAAAGTAACCAAGATGCCAACCGCGACCTTTTATCTCATCTCCCCCAGCTCCGCGCAGGCAACTGTAACGGGTTTGATTGAATACGTGCTGTATTTGGCGCGTCACTTTACCGCACAAGGGGCACGAATTTACCTGCAATGCCAAGATAAACAACATGCGGAACAGCTTGCTGAGCACTTTTGGCAGCTCGAAGCTGAGCAATTTTTGGCGCACAATTTAGTGGGTGAAGGTCCTAAATCGGGCAGCGCGATTGAAATTGGTTATGTCGGCGTCACCCCTTCTTGGAATCGTCAATTGGCAATAAATTTGGCGGATAATCAGACAACCTTTGCGCGTACCTTTGCCGAAGTGGTAGACTTCGTGCCCTGCGCAGAAAATGCCAAGCAGCTAGCTCGCGAGCGGTATAAACTCTATCGACAAGCGGGTTATCAGCTGCAAACCGTTGAGATCCAGTATCCATAACCGTCCATCCTTATAGTTAAGCTCTCTTATCCAAGAGAACTCACTTATAGCGATAGATTGAATTAACCATCACAGCATCCATTAAAGAGCACTATGGAAAAGACATATAACCCAGCATCAATCGAACAAGATCTGTATCAGACTTGGGAAGAGCAAGGCTACTTTAAGCCTCACGGTGACACCACTAAAGATGCCTACAGCATCATGATCCCGCCACCGAACGTTACTGGCAGCCTGCATATGGGCCACGCCTTCCAAGACACTATTATGGATACTCTGATCCGTTGTCAGCGGATGAAGGGCAAAAATACCTTGTGGCAAGTGGGAACCGACCACGCCGGTATCGCCACGCAAATGGTGGTTGAGCGCAAGATCGCCGCAGAAGAAAGCAAAACCAAACACGATTACGGTCGTGATGCCTTCATCGACAAAATTTGGGAATGGAAAGCCGAATCTGGCGGCACCATCACTCAACAGTTGCGTCGTCTAGGTGCCTCAGTCGATTGGGATCGTGAGCGCTTTACCATGGATGATGGTTTCTATAAAGCGGTGCAAGAAGTGTTCGTGCGCCTCTATAAAGATGACCTAATCTACCGCGGCAAACGCCTAGTCAACTGGGATCCGAAACTGCACACCGCGATCTCCGATCTGGAAGTAGAAAACAAAGAGACCAAAGGTCACATGTGGCACTTCCGTTACCCGCTAGCGGATGGTGTGAAAACGGCCGATGGTAAAGATTACATTGTGGTAGCGACCACTCGTCCAGAAACCATGCTGGGTGATACTGGCGTAGCGGTTAACCCTGAAGATCCGCGTTATAAAGATCTGATTGGAAAACAACTGATCCTGCCGATCGTCGGTCGTCGTATTCCGATCCTTGGTGACGAACATGCGGATATGGAAAAAGGCACTGGCTGTGTGAAAATCACCCCAGCGCATGATTTCAACGACTATGAAGTCGGTAAGCGCCACCAGTTGCCGATGATCAATATCCTGACCTTTGATGCCAACATTCGTGATGCCGCTGAAGTGTTTAACACCAATGGCGAAGCGAGTACCGCTTACGGCACCGAAATCCCAGCCCAATATCAAGGGATGGAGCGTTTTGCAGCGCGTAAAGCGATCGTCGCCGAATTTGAACAATTAGGTCTGTTGGAAGAGATCAAAGATCACGATCTCACCGTGCCTTATGGCGACCGTGGCGGTGTAGTGATTGAGCCAATGCTAACCGACCAATGGTACGTTCGCGCCGGTATTCTAGCCAAACCTGCGGTTGAAGCGGTAGAAAATGGCGACATCCAATTCGTACCAAAGCAGTATGAAAACATGTACTTCTCTTGGATGCGTGATATTCAAGACTGGTGTATCTCGCGCCAACTGTGGTGGGGCCACCGCATTCCAGCTTGGTATGACGAACAAGGCAATGTGTTTGTTGGTCGTGACGAAGCCGAAGTGCGCGCAGAAAATAACCTCGCAGCGGATGTGGTACTTCGTCAAGACAATGATGTACTGGATACTTGGTTCTCATCAGCATTGTGGACCTTCGGCACGCTAGGCTGGCCAGAGAAAACGCCTGAGCTGAAAGTGTTCCACCCTACCGATGTGCTGGTCACTGGCTTTGACATCATCTTCTTCTGGGTTGCGCGCATGATCATGATGACCATGCATTTTTGTAAAGATGAAGATGGCAAAGCACAAGTGCCATTCAAAACCGTGTACGTAACCGGCCTGATCCGTGACGAAAACGGCGACAAAATGTCGAAATCGAAAGGCAACGTGCTCGATCCAATCGACATGATTGACGGAATTGATCTTGAATCTCTGGTCGCCAAACGCACTGGCAACATGATGCAGCCACAACTGGCGGCGAAGATCGAGAAAAACACGCGTAAAACGTTTGAAAACGGCATCGAAGCTTACGGTACCGACTCACTGCGTTTCACGCTGGCCGCGATGGCGTCCACCGGTCGTGATATCAACTGGGATATGAAGCGTCTGGAAGGCTACCGCAATTTCTGTAATAAACTGTGGAACGCCAGCCGTTATGTGCTGATGAACGCCGAACAACAAGATTGTGGTTTTGCCGCAGGCGCAGAGCTTGAGTACTCACTGGCCGACAAATGGATCGAATCACAATTCGAACTGGCGGCGAAAGAGTTCAATGGCCACATTGATAACTTCCGCTTGGATATGGCGGCGAATACGCTGTACGAATTCATCTGGAACCAATTCTGTGACTGGTACTTAGAGCTGACTAAGCCAGTACTGTGGAAAGGTAGCGAAGCTCAGCAACGCGCCACCCGTCGCACGCTGATCACTGTACTAGAGAAAACGCTGCGTTTGGCGCATCCCGTGATCCCTTACATCACCGAAACCATCTGGCAAAGTGTTAAGCCATTGGTGGACGGCGTGCAAGGCGATACCATTATGCTGCAAGCGCTGCCTCAGTACGATGCAGCCAACTTCAACCAAGAAGCCTTGGATGACATTGAGTGGGTGAAAGCCTTTATCACTAGTATCCGTAACCTGCGTGCTGAGTACGACATCAACCCAGGTAAGCCTCTGGAAGTGATGCTCAAGGCGGCGAATGAGCAAGATGCGGCGCGTATCGAAGCGAACAAACCTGTACTGGTTTCACTGGCCAAGCTGGAAAGCATTCGTGTCTTGGCGGATGGCGAAGCCACACCTGCCTGCGCTACTGCGCTGGTTGGCAAGTCTGAGCTGATGATCCCAATGGCCGGTTTGATTGATAAAGACGCGGAGCTGGATCGCCTGGCCAAAGAGATTACGAAGACACAAGGTGAAATTGCGCGTATCGAAGGCAAGCTCGGTAACGAAGGTTTCGTGGCCAAAGCGCCAGAAGCGGTGATCAGCAAAGAGCGTGAAAAGCTCGCTGGTTATCAAGAAGCGCTGGTGAAACTTGAACAGCAAAAAGCGACCATTGCTGCGCTGTAATAACTTACTTAAAAATATCAAGGCAGCGATTTCGCTGCCTTTTTTATTGTCTATTCTTGTCGCTAAGCGTTGGGTGGTGGCAAACGAAAGCTCACGCTCACCTCAAAAACATCGGCATCCAGACCGCACAGTTAGTCTTGCTTGAGCTTTTTATAATCCGGCAGTTTTCGCTCAGGATCGAAATGCTGCAAAATTTGCTCCTCG
This sequence comes from Vibrio misgurnus, assembly GCF_029635775.1. Classification (NCBI taxonomy): domain Bacteria; kingdom Pseudomonadati; phylum Pseudomonadota; class Gammaproteobacteria; order Vibrionales; family Vibrionaceae; genus Vibrio; species Vibrio misgurnus. The sequence continues at coordinate 2,136,762 of NZ_CP113241.1, forward strand.
GCTTCAGGATAAAACTCACAAGGCACAAATAGAGTACGTAGCCAATGAGTACGAGGATGATAGAAACACAGCTCGGCCGCATGCAGTTGCAAGCGATCGGCAAACTCAACCGCTTCTGGTGGCGCGTACAGATCATCACCGACGATCGGGTGACCAAGCGATTGCATATGCACGCGCAGTTGATGCGAACGTCCAGTAATTGGGATTAGGCGTACCACTGTTGTTTTCTCTTCGCGCTTGACCACTTGGTAACGGGTCAGCGAATCACGTCCCTCTTCAAAACAGACTTTCTGTTTCGGGCGATTAGGCCAATCGCAACACAATGGCAAATTGACTTCACCTTCATCTTGCTCCATCACACCCCACACGCGGGCATAGTAGATTTTATGAGTGAGGCGATACTGAAACTGCTTCTTCAACGCCGATTCCATATGTTTGCCTTTGGCAAATAGGATCAGACCAGAAGTCGACATATCCAACCGATGAACCACTTTCACCTCAGGGCAGTAATCGACCAGACGAGCCCACATACTATCGTAGTGCTCAACGGGTCGCCCAGGAACCGATAACAAACCGGAAGGTTTGTTGGCTGCAATGATATGTTCATCCTCATAAATCACATCAATCCACGGATCCTTAGGAGGATTGTATTCGGTCATTGCCATCACTATTGTCTCGTATCACAAAAAAACAGCGCATTATATCAGCTCTTACTCACCCTGTGTGCCTTAAAGCTGTGCAATTGCTTAGCCAATTGCTGAGTTGAGTTGATGACCTAACAAAAAGATTACACATGGTGTAAATATAGATTGACGACAGCAACAATCATGTTATTTACTCACTCTATTGACATAAAGCGAACATCAAAAACCAAACATCATCTCCCCCCATTTTAAAAGGAATCAAAATGGAAACTGTGGTTGCTTATCGCTCCAATAAACCAGGCGCACTGGCTCAATTCATTCGCTCACTTGGCCCTGGGATCATGATGGCCGCTGCAGCAGTCGGTGGCTCTCATTTAGTGGCTTCCACTCAAGCCGGTGCAATTTATGGCTGGCAATTGGCATCGCTAATTCTGCTGGTGAACGTGTTTAAATACCCGTTTTTTAAAGCTGGCGTACAATACACTATGGGTACTGGCGAGAGCTTAGTTGAGGGTTATGCCAAACTTGGTCGCCCCTATCTATGGGTATTTGTCACTCTCAGCCTATTTTCAGCCATCATCAACACCGCTGCGCTGTTGCTGTTTAGTGCTAGTCTGCTCAGCTACTTTGTGCCATTTGCGATCTCCAACCTCACCTTATGCGTGATCGTGCTCACCAGCTGTCTGGTGATTTTATTTGCTGGTCACTATCGGGCGTTAGATACCCTATCCAAAGTCATCATGGCCGTGCTCACTATCGCTACACTGATCGCGGTAGTGATCGCACTGGCTAATCCAGCACCACAGGTGGTGACTAGCCAAGCCACCTCACCTTGGACGCTGGCGGCGATCGGCTTTATCGTTGTCACCATGGGCTGGATGCCAGCTCCGATTGAAATCTCCAGCCTGACCTCGCTGTGGCTAAAAAGCCAATGCCGCCAGCAAACAGTTACACCTCAATCGGCCTTATTGGATTTTAATGTCGGCTATATCGGTACTGCGCTATTAGCCATAGTATTTTTGGCACTCGGGGCATTAGTGTTACACGGCTCAGGCGTGGAATTGGCCACTTCAGGGGTCGGTTTTTCTCATCAATTGGTTGGCTTGTATGCCACGACCATTGGTGAATGGTCGCGTTACTTAATTGCCGTGATCGCGTTCTTCTGCATTTTTGGCAGTACCATCACGGTACTGGATGGCTATTCACGGGTGGTTGCGGAATCGCAGCGCTTGCTACAACGTAAAGCGCAGCAAAAACCACAAGTTTTACAAGCTTGGATGCTGATGGTTTCGCTGTTGGCGATGGCGATTATTCTGTTTTTCGCCTCAGCACTAATGCCATTACTCGACTTTGCCATGGTGATGGCGTTTATGACCACGCCATTTTTTGCGTTACTCAACTACATTCTGGTCACCAGAACCAAACTCCCCGCCGCATTGCAGGTTGGACCCAAGATGAAATTGTTATCGATAGCCGGACTAATTTATCTGTTTGGCTTTTTGGCACTGTTTATCGGCTGGAAATGGCTGCTGTAAACAATAGTGACTGTAAACAATGGTTGCTATAAACAACGGCGGCTGTAAACAGATCAAAAAGGCCTTCATTTAATGAAGGCCTTGGCATATAAAGTGCTTGGTGTCGGCAAATTAGTTGTGTGCTACCACAATCAAACGCAATGAATCCAATTGATACTGCGCATTGGCAATATAACCGGTCAGGGCTTGAATTTGCTGCTCTAACGCTTCAATCTCTTGATCACGAATGTTCGGATTGACCGCTTTAAGCGCCAGCAAACGCTCTAATTCACCATGCAAACTCTGCTGCATATCACGCAGTGCTTGTTCACGGATCGCATTGACTTGTACCTCAGCGAGCGTTTCACTAGCCGTGATCAAACGATGCACATCATGCTGCACTGAGCTAACAAATTTACTGGCTAAATGGCGATTAACTGGGCTTAATTGACGGTTAAAACCTTCAAACTCTACTTGTGTCGAAAGATCATTACCACGCGCATCGAGCAGAATACGGATCGGTGACACCGGCAAGAAGCGACTGATGCCACTGCGTTTCGGCGCTTGCACATCCACCACATACACCAATTCGAGTAAAATCGTGCCTACGGGTAGCGCTTTGTTTTTGAGCAGCGAAACCGCGCATACGCCAACCGCTTCACTCATCAGCAGATCGATACCACCTTGGATCATTGGGTGCTCCCAACTGATAAAGTGCATATCTTCACGGGACAGTGCCGTTGTTCGATCAAAGGTAATGGTCGCCCCTTCATAAGGCAGCCCCGGATAACTGGGCACCATCATGTGCTCAGCCGGTGTCACCACTAGGGCATTTTCACCACGATCTTCTTGATGTAAACCAATCGCATCAAACAAGCCGAGCGCGAAAGTGACCAAATTGGTATCACCATCGGTTTGGGCAATTTGTGCGGCGATTTGCCGTGCTTTATCCCCACCATTCGAGTGCATTTCCAGCAAGCGATCACGGCCAACTTCCATCTGAGCCTGCAAGGTTTTGTTGAGCTTGGCCGATTGCTCAATGATCTCTTCCAGCTCGTCACCACCACCGGCAGCAAGGATCGGGATCAGACGTTCGGCAAACGCATCGTATACCGCACGCCCGGTTGGGCAAGTTTCAGCAAAAGCATGTAACCCTTCTTGATACCAACGCGCCAAAATCGCTTGTGAGGTGTCGGTCAAATACGGTACGTAAATATCAATATCGCGTTGCTGACCAATCCGATCCAAACGCCCAATCCGCTGCTCAAGCAAATCTGGGTTAAACGGCAGATCAAACATCACGAGTTGGTTGGCAAATTGGAAGTTACGTCCTTCAGAGCCAATTTCACTACAAATCAGCACCTGCGCACCGCCCTCTTCTTGAGCAAAGTAGGCAGCAGCTTTATCGCGTTCGATGATCGACATGCCTTCATGGAATACGGTGGCACGAATACCTTCGCGCTCACGTAGCGCTTGCTCCAATTGCAGCGCAGTGCTGGCACGTGAAGCAATCACCAAAATCTTGTCACTGCGTTTAGCTTTAACTTTTTCCAGCAACCAGTTGACCCGCGAATCAAATTGCCACCAGCAAGACTCATCCCCTTCAAACTCTTGGAAAATCTCTTCGGGATAGAGCATTTTCATCGCGCGCGCTTCAGGGCTGAGCTTACCGCCGAGCATGCCCGCGACGCGCATCGATGTGGTGTATTGGCTCGGAATATCCAACGGCAACAGGTGTACATTACGTACAGGGAAGCCTTTGATCGCTGCCCGCGTATTGCGGAATAAAACCCGCCCGGTCCCGTGACGATCCATCAGGTTATCGATCAGCTCTTGGCGAGCCAACGCTATCTCTTCGGCACAAGCATGGCCTTCTAGCGCTTTAAACAGTGGCTCGACATCTTGCTCGGACAGCAGTTCCGCGATTTTATTTTTCGCTTCATCACTCAGTTTATCGCCGCTAAACAGCGCGGTGACCGCATCCGCAACCGGAGCGTACTGCGCCTCTTCCTCAACAAAGGCCTGATAATCATAAAAACGATCCGCATCAAGCAGACGCAAACGAGCAAAGTGGCTTTCACGGCCAAGCTGCTCAGGCGTCGCCGTCAGCAGCAATACACCAGGCGTTTGCTCGGCCAATGCTTCAATCACTTGATATTCACGGCTCGGTTTCTCGGGATGCCATTCTAAGTGGTGCGCTTCATCCACCACCAATAAGTCCCACTCGGCGTCTAAGGCTTGCTCAAAGCGTTGGCGACTTTTACGCAGAAAATCTAATGAGCAGAGTACCAATTGTTGGGTTTCAAACGGGTTATCCGCCTCACTAAAGGCTTCCACACAGCGCTCTTCATCAAAAATAGAAAAGTGTAGGTTAAAGCGGCGCATCATCTCTACCAACCATTGGTGTTGCAGTGTTTCAGGCACCACGATCAAGATCCGCTCAGCCCGGCCTGCCAGCACTTGTTGATGAATGATCATCCCCGCTTCGATGGTTTTGCCTAAACCGACTTCATCAGCCAGCAACACCCGTGGCGCATGGCGACGCCCCACTTCATGGGCAATGTACAACTGATGAGGGATAAGGCCAGCTCGCATACCGCACAAGCCACGCATCGGGCTTTTGTGCTGCTGATATTGATTGGTCAGCGCACGATAGCGCAGCACAAAGTTATCCATGCGATCAATTTGACCAGCAAACAACTTATCCTGCGGTTTATTAAAACGAATTTGGTTACTGAGGAAAATTTCACGCAGCGCAATCGCGGGCTCTTGAGTATCCACGCGAGTCCCTAAATAGCTGTATACGCCTTGCTCTTCGAGCACCTGTTCCACTTGTAACGACCAGCCTTGCTGGCTATCCACCACATCGCCGACATTGAAGATCACTCGGGTGACTGGCGCATCGGAGCGTGCATAGACACGATTTTCTTCCGATGCCGCAAACATCAAAGTTACCGTACGCGCATCAAGCGCCACTACAGTACCTAATCCGAGCTCACTTTCCGTATCGCTTATCCAGCGTTGCCCTAAAGCAAATGACATGAATGGATTACCTCATCAAATAGCGTTGCAGAGAATTTTGCACTCCCATTCAACCAGCCGTCGCTTATCGATACAGGCCGATTGGGGGTGCAGAAAAAGGCCGCTAATCTTACTTGATGGCGTGATACAGGTCACGTTGATTCCCGATCACAAGCGGCTTTTTGTTACTTTTTTTTCTAAGTCAGTGGCTTGACATCAAATTGTCAACAGCCAATGGCATTGCTTAATAGTGTGATGACTATACTTAACTGGTACCACGCACCAATACGTATTGGTTTACCCTAATAATGTAGTGTATGCCGTAAGGAGATGCTGATGAGCGATACCATTCGCAAACTGTTTGTCTTAGATACCAATATCCTACTGCACGAACCTCTCGCGATTTACTCTTTCCAAGAGCACGACGTGATCATCCCGATGACCGTACTGGAAGAGCTTGATCGAATTAAAGATAGCAAACGCGATGTAGCACGTGATGCAAGGGTGGCGATTCGCGCCTTAGAACACCTGTTTCATGAAGCCACACCAGAACAAATCAGCGCTGGGATTTCACTTTCTAAACAGCATGGTGCCAGCGGCACACTGGCAATCTTGGCCGATTATGCCCTAGCGGAAACGGTCAAAGCGTTTACCGATAAAGAGGGGGATAACCGGATCCTCAATGCGGTGCTATATTTACAAACTCAGCACGCCCCACGCCCAGTGGTATTGGTCACCAAAGACATTAATATGCGTTTGCGGGCCAAAGGCGCTGGGGTGTTACAGGTTGAAGACTATCGTACCGATCAACTGATTGATGACATTCAGTATCTGACTAAAGGCTTTCAAACTCGCGCTGGACGGTTTTGGGATAGTGTCGCCGAGGTTGAAAGCTACACTTTAGCTGGCCACACCTTTCATAAATTAGATCGCGCCCCTTTTGACCCGACCTTTCTCAATCAATATGTGATCGATGAAGATAGCAATTTCGCCGCGCGAGTCGAAAGTATTGATGGCGATAAATTAACCCTACGTGATCTAAGCCGCGATCGCATGTTGCATCGTCGCGCTTGGGGCATCACCCCGAAAAATATTTACCAAGCTATGGCGCTCGATGCGCTGCTCGACCCTGAAATGGATCTGGTGATCCTCACCGGAGCGGCTGGCAGTGGTAAAACCTTGCTCGCCATGGCCGCCGCCTTAGAGCAAACGCTTGAGCGTAAAATGTTTGATAAAATCATCGTCACTCGCAACACACCGGATATTGGTGAATCGATTGGATTTTTACCCGGTAGCGAAGAAGAAAAAATGCTGCCGTGGCTCGCTTCAATCACCGATACCTTAGAAGCGCTGCATAAAAATGATCACTGCACTGAAGGCTCACTCAAATACATCTGCGATAAAGCCAATATTCAGTTTAAATCGATCAACTTTATGCGTGGCCGCTCAATCCAAAATGCCTTTGTGCTGCTCGATGAGTGCCAGAATCTGACCGCTTCACAAATCAAAACCATCATTACTCGCTGTGGTGAAGGCACCAAGATTGTCTGCTCAGGTAACTTAGCGCAAATTGACTCGCACTATTTAACCCCTGTCACTTCCGGCCTCACCTACATGGTTGAGCGCTTCAAAAACTTTGCAGGCAGCGCCAACATCCATCTGAATGGCGTGGTACGCAGCCGCTTGGCTGAATTCGCTGAGCAAAATTTATAAACCAGCAAGGTGAGATGTTATCTGCATCTCACCTTATTACCTCGTTTTTATCGCGGTTTTTATTTACTAATGATAAATATTTATTCACTTTTGCAGCATTTTTATGATTTACTGAGCGCAACTGGAATCGCCAAATAAGGATCAGCCAATGGCTTTCAATTTACGCAACCGCAATTTTCTCAAGCTACTCGACTTCACCACCAAAGAGATCCACTTTCTGCTGGATTTAGCTGCTGAGCTAAAACGAGCCAAATACGCTGGTACTGAGCAGAAAAAGCTGCAAGGCAAAAATATTGCGCTGATCTTTGAAAAGTCGTCGACTCGGACACGCTGCGCCTTTGAAGTTGCAGCCTTCGATCAAGGGGCACAAGTCTCTTACATCGGCCCATCCGGTTCACAAATTGGCCATAAAGAGTCGATGAAAGATACCGCGCGCGTATTAGGTCGCATGTATGACGGCATTCAATATCGTGGTTTTGGCCAAGTAATTGTTGAAGAGCTCGGTCAATATGCTGGCGTACCAGTATGGAATGGTTTAACCGATGAGTTTCATCCAACCCAAATATTGGCCGACCTGCTCACCATGCAAGAGCATGGTGATGGTAAACCACTGCATGAAATTAAGTTCGCCTACTTGGGCGATGCACGTAACAACATGGGCAACTCCCTGATGGTCGGTGCCGCGAAAATGGGCATGGACATTCGCTTAATCGCGCCAAAAGCCTACTGGCCAAATGACGACTTGGTGGCAACCTGCCAACAGATTGCCAAGCAAACTGGGGCCAAAATCACCTTGAGCGAAGAGGTGCAACAAGGCGTTAAAGGCTGTGATTTCCTCTACACCGATGTGTGGGTTTCAATGGGAGAAGCGGCCGAGGCGTGGGACGAACGAGTGGCGTTAATGAAGCCTTATCAAGTCAACATGGAGGCCATCCAAGCGACCGGCAACCCACAGGTCAAATTTATGCACTGTTTACCGGCCTTTCATAATGATGAAACGCTGCTTGGCCAACAAATCGCCGCTCAATATGACATGCAAGGCTTAGAAGTCACCGAAGAGGTCTTTGAATCAGCCCACTCAATTGTGTTTGATCAAGCCGAAAACCGCTTACACACCATCAAAGCGGTGATGGTGGCAACCTTAGGCTAGCTGACATAGATTGGCGACGATAAGTGACCGAATATCCCCGCACAGTGTGATGTAATCGCTTGCGCTCACAAACTTTCGGCGTATAATTTCGACCGTTTGTCTGAGGGGTAGCCAATGAAATTTGCACAACGTGCAGCTCAAAATAGTGTCAATAGTAGTCAGTCGTTTGGCTTACTAGCGCCGCTGTTTTTCCCCTCATTGATTTGTTAAAGCCTCCCTTATGGGGGGCTTTTTTATAGCTATTAGAACATATAGGGAAGACGATCATGGCGAATTCGCTTTACCAAAAGCACATTATCTCGATTGCTGAACTCTCGCGCGCAGAGTTGGAGTTGATTGTGAAAACCGCAGGCCAACTGAAGGCCCAACCCAATCCTGAATTGATCAAGCACAAGGTGGTGGCGAGCTGTTTCTTTGAACCCTCTACCCGTACTCGCCTCTCGTTCGAAACTGCTATTCAACGTATCGGCGGCAGCGTGATTGGCTTTGATAACGGCGGTAATACCTCGCTGGCCAAAAAAGGCGAAACGCTGGCCGATTCAGTACGCGTGATTTCCTCTTATGTTGATGCGTTTGTGATGCGCCACCCACAAGAAGGGGCGGCGCGTTTAGCTTCTGAATTTTCTAATGGCGTGCCAGTGATTAACGCGGGTGACGGCTCTAACCAGCACCCATCACAAACCTTACTGGATCTGTACTCTATTTTTGAAACGCAAGGGCGACTCGATAATCTCAATGTAGCGTTTGTCGGCGATTTGAAATATGGCCGTACCGTACACTCGCTGGCGCAAGCTCTGGCTAAATTTGATAATAACCGCTTCTTCTTTGTCGCTCCTGAAGCACTGGCGATGCCGGATTACATCTGTGAAGAACTCGATGAAGCTGGTGTGCAGTATCAAATGTTCAACGATATGGAAAGCGTGATCCCTGAGCTCGATATTCTGTACATGACCCGTGTGCAAAAAGAGCGGTTCGATGAGTCTGAGTACGTGCATATTAAATCGGCGTACGTTTTGACTGCCGCCCACCTCAATCAAGCTCGCACTAATCTCAAAGTGTTGCATCCACTACCACGTGTGGATGAAATCACCACCGATGTTGATAAAACCCCACACGCTTACTATTTCCAACAGGTTGAAAACGGGGTTTATGCTCGTGAAGCCCTGCTGGCTTTGGTTTTAAACGAATCGTTGTAAGGAGAACCGATCATGACAAAAGAGACCAAACTACAAGTTGAAGCGATCAACAACGGCACGGTGATTGACCATATTCCAGCACAAGTAGGGATTAAAGTGCTGAAACTGTTTGATATGCACCATTCCGCGCAACGTGTCACCATCGGCCTTAATCTACCGTCTTCAGCGCTGGGTAGCAAAGATCTGCTCAAAATTGAAAATGTATTCATCAGTGAAGCACAAGCCAACAAACTTGCGCTGTATGCGCCACATGCCACCGTCAATCAGATTGAAGACTATCAAGTGGTGAAAAAATTGGCGCTCCAGCTACCGACGCGGATCAATAATGTGTTTGCCTGCCCAAATAGCAACTGTATTTCACATAATGAGCCGGTAGAAAGCAGCTTTAAAATTATTGAGAAAAATCAGGATATCCGGCTTAAGTGCAAATACTGTGAAAAAGTATTTGCCCGCGATGTCGTGACCGAAATCGAAGCCTAAGCAAGCAGAGCGCCAGTGACGTGGCGCTTTACCCATGCAGGGTTTACAGGCAAACTAAACGGCGATTTGGTAATAACTGACGGATAACCAACATGACAAAAGTTCTGCATACGCAAGCAGCCCCAGCGGCAATTGGCCCTTATATTCAAGGGATTGATCTGGGCAATATGGTGCTCACTTCTGGGCAAATCCCAGTCAATCCAACCACCGGTGACATTCCTAGCGATATCGCAGCGCAAGCTCGCCAATCACTGGATAACGTAAAAGCGGTAGTGGAAGCTTCAGGCCTTACCGTGGGTGACATTGTTAAAATGACGGTCTTTGTCAAAGATCTCAATGACTTTGCTAGCGTAAACCAAGTCTACGGTGCGTTCTTTGATGAACATAAAGTCGCCCATTACCCAGCGCGTTCTTGCGTCGAAGTGGCACGACTGCCAAAAGATGTCGGCATCGAAATTGAAGCCATCGCGGTGCGTAAGTAATCCGATTGATTGGATCTCAAATACAAAAAGGGTTGCCACAGGCAACCCTTTTTATTCGTATCAATCAACTCTGCGACTAGGCTTTACAGTTCAGCTCTGCCACTTCGGCATCCAACTCGGCGAGCTTAGCTTGCATCTGCTGATGGCAACGCTGGGACAGCTCGCGAATATTCTCTTTGCTGTAGCCTTCAGTGCTGATTGGTGGTAACACCTCGACAATCACATGCCCGTTGTTCCAGCGATTAAAGCTAAGCTTATCGGTCGAGCTACACACAATCGGAATGATCGGCACCCCAGCACCAATCGCCGCATGAAAGGCACCGGCTTTAAATGGCAATAAACCGCGTCCGCGTGAGCGAGTTCCTTCAGGAAACATCCACACCGAAACATCACTGTGGCGCATTGAATCAATCACTTGATCTATTGTGCCTTTGGCTTTGGCTTTATTGCTACGATCAATCAAAATATTACCGGTCAACCAATACAGCTGGCCAAACAGCGGCATCCAAGCCAAGCTTTTTTTACCCACCGTCACCACTTTTGGAGTGACCGCTTTAGATACGGTAAAGAGATCCCAGTTATTTTGATGGTTAGCAATGTACACATGCTGACCACGCTGATCGATATCAGCAGGAGCTCGGTATTCCAGTTGAATCCCGAACACTTTTGACATCGCGGCAAATTTTTTACCAAAGGTATACACATGTTTTGGGTTGCGCGGACTAAGCAAGCAGTAGCCACAACCAAATACAAACATCACAATGGCAAATACGGCCACGGCGAAGATACGCAATACAGCAATCATGCTATCTCTCCCAAAGGGCTAGAATAAAAAGGCCGAAATCATTGGATTTCGGCCCATTTATAAATGGAAAATTTAACGCGGGTCGCGGAAACGCTCGATCTTAGCGCCCAGCGCTGAGAGTTTATCCTCGATCCGCTCATAACCACGGTCAATATGGTAGATACGATCGACAATGGTTTCGCCTTTAGCGATACAACCAGCAATCACTAAACTCGCCGAAGCGCGTAAATCGGTCGCCATCACTTGCGCGCCACTTAAGCGTTCAACATCACCACAAATCACAGTGTTGCCTTCAATTTCCGCTTTCGCTCCCATGCGTTTTAACTCAGGCACATGCATAAAACGATTTTCAAAAATCGTTTCAGTGATCATGCCACTGCCTTTCGCCATCATGTTGAGCAAAGTAAATTGCGCTTGCATATCGGTGGGGAAACCAGGGTGTGGCGCAGTACGCACATTAACCGCTTTTAGCTCGCGCCCCGTCATATCAAGGCTGATCCAATCTGCACCGACCTCAATCGCCGCGCCCGCTTCTTCTAGCTTAGCCAATACCGCTTCGAGTAAATGCGCATGCGTGTTACGACAAATAATTTTGCCACGCGAGACGGCGGCGGCGACTAAAAAGGTACCGGTTTCAATCCGATCCGGCACCACAGTGTGCTTGCCACCACCAAGGCGTTCCACTCCTTCGATGGTAATCGTATCACTACCCATCCCAGAGATTTTGGCGCCCAGTTGGTTGAGGAACATCGCTGTATCAACAATTTCCGGCTCACGGGCTGCGTTATCCAACACTGTGGTACCTTCGGCTAAAGTCGCGGCGCACATAATAGTGATCGTGGCACCCACACTGACTTTATCCATCACAATGTGCGCGCCTTTTAAACGGCCATCGACATGCGCTTTGACATAACCATCTTCTAAAGTGATGGTCGCACCAAGTTGCTCTAAACCGTGAATATGCAGATCAACCGGACGCGCACCAATCGCACAGCCTCCCGGTAAAGAGACTTGCCCTTGGCCAAAACGCGCCACCAATGGGCCTAACGCCCAAATTGAAGCGCGCATGGTTTTCACCAAATCGTAAGGCGCACAGTATTGATTGATCGGACCTGCGTCGACATGTACCGAACCATTACGCTCAACTTTTGCGCCCAAACGCTCAAGCAGCTCCATGGTGGTGTCGATATCACGCAGATGGGGAACATTGGCAACCTCAACTGGTTGCTCGGCCAAAATCGCGGCAAATAAAATTGGCAAGGCGGCGTTTTTAGCGCCAGAAATGGTCACTTCACCTTGAAGAGGTTGATTTGACCCAATAACTCGAAACTTTTCCATAAAAACCTTACAGGGACATCAACTTCTTATTGCGTGCCCATTCTTGTGGGGTAAACGTTTTCATCGTGACCGCATGAATCTCATTGCGCTGGATGTATCCCATCAACGGGGCATAAATCATCTGCTGTTTCTTCACGCGGCTCATATCGGCAAAGCAAGCATCAACCGCAATCACTTGATAATGACTGCCCTCACCTGTTACCTGAATCTCTTCAAGATTAAGGGCTTGCTGTAAAATTTGTTGGACTTGTGCGCTATCCACCATTCACCTCGGTTGGTCTGGCTATGTGTTGAGACATCAAATGTTCAATATTGCTCAACTGAAACAGTGTGCGCAGTTGTTCTGGCACGAAGCTGAGCATTATATGACAGTTTCTTCGTTTTGCATGCTCTATTAAGTGAATTAACAACACCATACCCGCCGAGTCGATTCTGCCAACTTGCTGCAAAGAAATCTCGATTTGCCTTGCTGGCGGCTGCCAATTTTTGAGCAAGATCCATAATTGCGGCACCGAATCACGATCCAACTCGCCGCTTAAGCCAAATTGATGGTCATTGATTGCTTGCCACTGCGGATGACTCATTGGCTTTGACTCTCAAAACGAATCGGCTGTTTAGCCAATTGTTCAAGTTCCTGCGCGGTGGCTAAAATACCTTGCTGACGAATTTTTCCGTTCCATTCGGACTGTTTACTAGAGAGCAGACTCACGCCTTCGGCGATCAGATCAAATGCTTTCCACTCGCCCGATTTCTCTTGGCGCAGCTTAAACTCAAGTTTAATGTTGGGACGTGGCGCATCGACAATATCGACTTTGACGCTGGTAATGCGGCGATCCTCTTCCAGTGGCATTGGAGGAGCAAACTCAATGGTTTGATTGCTGTATTGAGTCAAGACCTGCGCGTAACTCGTCACCAGATAAGCGCGAAATGCTTTTACAAACTCCGCCACATCTTCACGCTTAGCACCTCTGAGATTCGGGCCCAGTAATTTAAGCGCCGCGTACTGATCGTTGACATAAGGCATCAACTCTTGCTCGACAATCACTTTCAAATATTGCGGATCTTGACGCACTTGAGGCTGTTCGTTTTTTAGACGCTCAAACGACTGCTCAGCAACGGCTTTCATCATTTGGTAAGGGTTGCTGGTATCAATGGTTGCCGCTGTCACGAGCCAAGGCATTAACATTGCACTCGCTAGGAGTAACGCTTTTTTCCACATCACTTATTCCTTTTTCTCTTTGTCTGATCCACCGACGCTGTACAGCACTTGGCCAATCAAATCTTCCAATACTAATGCAGATTTGGTGTCTTCAATCCGATCGCCCTCTTTAAGCATCGCTTCATCTTCAAACACAAAACCGGGCACTAAACTTAAATACTGCTCACCGATCAAACCTGAAGTTAAGATCTGTAAGCTGGAGTTTTCTGGAAACTGGTCATATTGACTATCAATCGCCAGCGTTACTGTTGGCAACAAACGCGTTTTGTTGAGCGCGATCGATTCCACGCGCCCCACTACCACGCCACCCACTTTGACTGGTGAGCGCACCTTGAGACTGCCAATGTTGTCAAATTCTGCGGTCAGGCGATAAGTATTGGTTGCGCCCAATCCTTTGACGTCAGCGACCTGAAAAATCATCACCAATATCGCGCAAATTCCAGCCAGCACAAAGCTGCCAACCCAAAATTCAATTTTTCGTGTTTGTTGCATGATCAATTCCCAAACATCAATGCGGTTAGAATAAAATCTAGCCCAAGAACGGCTAGTGATGAGTGTACTACCGTGCGAGTCGTCGCTCGGCTGATCCCTTCCGAAGTCGGAACCGCGTCATAACCATTAAACAAAGCAATCCACGTTACCGTAAACGCAAACACCACACACTTGAGTGCGCTGTTGCCAATATCTTGTCCCAATTCAACCGAGGATTGCATCGCCGACCAGAAACTGCCGTGATCAATCCCTTTCCAATCCACACCGACTAACTGCCCGCCCCAGATGCCAATCGCCATAAAAATCATCGCCAGCAGCGGCATCGAAATCACTCCGGCCCAAAAGCGTGGGGCAATCACCCGTTTGAGCGGATCAATCGCCATCATTTCTAAGCTAGAGAGCTGTTCCGTTGCTTTCATCAAACCAATTTCTGCGGTTAATGCCGAGCCAGCACGCCCAGCAAACAGCAGGGCTGTCACCACAGGTCCCAGCTCACGCAGCAGTGATAACGCCACCATTTGACCTAAACTGGTTTCCGCACCGTAATCGACCAAGATCACATAGCCTTGCAAGCTCAGCACCATGCCAATAAACAGGCCAGAAACCATGATAATCGCCAACGATTGCACCCCAATACTGTATAGCTGGCGTAGTAAGAGCGGGAAATTACGCACCGGTTGCGGCCGTCCAACCAGGGCACCAAACAGCATTAAACTGGCACGGCCAAAGGTTTCACAGATCGCCAGAGCTCGCTGGCCGATACGGCTTACCCACTGCATCACATCATTTAGCACTAAACAGCTCCTGTTCTAGTGGCTGGGCAGGGAAACGAAATGGCACTGGGCCATCAGCATCACCGCATAAAAATTGTTGGACTCGCGGATCAGGATTATCGCGCAGCGCTTGCGGTGAGCCTTGGGCAATCACTTTGCCATCAGCTAGCAGATATACCCAGTCAGCAATACTCATCACTTCTGGCACATCGTGCGAAACCACTACCGAAGTCGCGCCCAAGGCTTGGTTAAGGTTGCGGATCAGCTCGACTAGAACGCCCATAGTGATCGGATCTTGTCCAACGAAAGGTTCATCATACATGATCAGTTCAGGATCCAGCGCGATCGCACGAGCCAAAGCCGCGCGGCGCGCCATGCCACCAGACAGCTCGCTAGGCATTAAATTGGCCGCACCACGTAAACCCACCGCTTCTAATTTCAGCAGCACTAAGCTTTTGATCAGCGCCTCATCCAATTCGGTATGCTCACGCAGCGGATAAGCCACATTGTCGAAGACGTTGAGATCGGTAAACAGCGCGCCGGATTGAAATAGCATGCTCATTTTTTTACGCGCGCGATACAGTTTACGTCGGCTGAGAGTCGGAATATTTTCACCATCAAACCAAATTTCACCGTGCTCTGGCAGCAGCTGGCCACCAATTAAACGTAGCAAGGTGGTTTTACCGATCCCGGATGGCCCCATGATCGCGGTAACTTTACCGCGCGGAACATGCAGATCAATATCATCAAAAATGACTCGGCGCGAACGTGAGAAGCGTAAATTTTTGATGGTGACTAAGTCAGATTGGGACATACGAGCACTTCTTAGTTAGATCAACACGTTAGTTAAATCGATGTATTAGCTAAATCGACTTGTTAGTGAAATCGATGCGTTAGTTAAATCGACATCCGGTAAGAATGCGCATGATAATGCACAATATGGTGCAATTAAAAGCATACCGCAGTGCGAGGCACGGTTCTTGACCAAGATTTGTCACAAGCACCGTCAGCGATCGCAATCCACCAATACTTCAATGACCACCTAGGTAGCTTCTTAATTAGGTAGCTTCTTAATTAAGCATAGACGATTGACTCACCCGACTTGGTTTCGCCAACCAGTGGCTAACATGTCGATTTAAGCACAATCCATCCAATATAGGTTAAGCGTGTGGCATGCCGCCGTTACTGGTCATCAATCACCTGTGGATGCCCAACAACGCTCGTGGATCAGCGCAATTAATTCGAACTTCAGCTTCCCTTTTAATGACCAACAAGTCAAAATTAGCGATCAATTCTCGGCCTAACTCGCTGCAGATGATTGAGGATGAATAAATTCATAATCAAATGGGTTAACTCACTGATTAGGATGGCATATATTGCATCTCTCACTTCAGCATCGATGGCGTTAGTATTCATTTATTATTTGGAAATCATCATGCTTGAAGCGGTGGTCTTGCTGTTTATCGGTCTCGCGATCTTAGTCTGGGGTGCAGACAAATTAGTGTTTGGTTCAGCGGCATTAGCCCGCAATATCGGGATCTCCCCTTTAGTGATCGGTATGACCATACTGGCCATGGGCTCCTCTGCGCCAGAAATGATGGTTTCAGCGACCGCCGCATTAGAAGGCAAAACCGATACGGCGGTCGGTAATGTGTTGGGCTCCAACATTGCGAATATTGCGCTGATTTTAGGTATCACCGCGATGGTTAAACCGCTCTCGATTGGCTCTGCGGTGATCCGCCGTGAACTGCCAATCATGCTTGGTGTCACGCTGATCGCTGGCATGATCTTATGGGACAACTACCTCGGCTTTTATGAAGGCATCTTACTGATCGGCCTGTTTAGTGTGTTCATTTTGATCATGCTACAAATTAGCCGCAAAGAGCAATCCCATGGCGATACCTTACTCGATGAACAAGCATCAGAAATTCCGGCTGGGGTGAATAATCGCCATGCACTGTTTTGGGTAATCGTGGGGCTGATCCTACTGCCGCTCGGTGCGAGTATGCTGGTGGATAACGCAGTGGTGATCGCCAAATATTTCGGAATGAGCGATCTGGTGATCGGTTTAACCATTATTGCGATTGGCACTAGCTTGCCAGAGCTGGCCGCTTCTTTAGCCGGTGCGCTCAAGGGCGAAGATGACATGGCAGTGGGTAATATTATCGGCTCCAACGTGTTTAACATTTTAGCGGTCATGGGGATCCCCGGTTTACTCAATCCATCACTCCTTAGTTCACAAGCGATGGGGCGTGATTTTTGGGTGATGCTGGGCGTTTCACTGCTGTTAGTCGCGCTGGTGTTGGGTAAGCGTCGCCAAATTAGCCGCTGGGAAGGCGCACTACTGCTAAGCTGCTTCATCGGTTACATTAGTTACCTATTGCTGAATATTTAACGGCGCGAAAGAGGAATATTGCGGATGTCCAACTCATTTGATTACCAAGCGGTGGCGAAACAAGTACTGCAAACCGAAATTGCGGCGTTGCAACAATTAGAACAATACATCAATACCGATTTTGTTAACGCATGTCGCATGATGTTAGCCAACCAAACTGGCAAAGTGGTGGTGATGGGCATGGGCAAATCGGGACACATCGGTAAAAAAATTGCCGCTACCTTGGCCAGCACCGGAACGTCTGCATTTTTTGTCCATCCTGGCGAAGCTTCACATGGCGATCTCGGCATGATTGAACGTGGTGACATCGTGCTAGCGATCTCAAACTCCGGAGAATCATCGGAGATTTTATTTCTGTTACCCGTGCTCAAACGCTTGAACATCCGCGTGATCAGCATGACCGGTAATCCCCATTCCAATATGGCGAAACTGGCGGATATCCATCTGCAAATCACCGTGCCACGTGAAGCGTGCCCATTAGAATTAGCGCCAACCTCAAGCACGACCGCAACCCTAGTCATGGGCGATGCCTTGGCGGTCGCGGTGATGCAAGCGCGCGGCTTTACCGCGGAAGATTTTGCTCTGTCTCATCCTGGCGGCGCACTTGGACGTAAACTATTACTTAAACTTAACGACATTATGCACAGCGGCGACGCACTGCCTAAAGTCGCCCCGCACGCACTGATCCGCGATGCACTGCTGGAGATCAGCCAAAAAGGGCTCGGTATGACCGCCATCGTTGATGAACAAGATCAATTGCTCGGAATTTTTACTGATGGCGATTTACGCCGTATCCTTGATAAGCGGATTGATATTCACAGTACCACGATTGCACAAGTAATGACTTGCCATCCGACCGTTGCTCAACCCAATTTGCTAGCGGTAGAAGGGCTTAATCTGATGCAAGCGAAACGGATTAACGGTTTGATGCTGGTGGAAAACCACAAATTAGTCGGCGCACTCAATATGCATGATCTCCTTAAAGCAGGAGTCATGTAATGAGCACTCGCGTTGCAACCCTGTATGGCACAGTGGAACCTTCACTGCTCGCGATTGCCAAACAGATCAAGCTGCTGATTTGTGATGTAGACGGCGTATTTTCCGATGGCTTGATCTACATGGGTAATCAAGGGGAAGAGCTGAAAACCTTCCATACCCGTGATGGTTATGGGGTTAAAGCCCTGATGAGCGCAGGGGTTGAGATCGCGATCATTACTGGTCGCCGTTCACAAATTGTTGAAAATCGAATGAAAGCGTTGGGTATTTCACTGATCTATCAGGGACAGGATGATAAGGTGCAAGCCTATAATGACATTTGTCGCCGACTGGCGATCCGTCCTGAACACACGGGTTATATTGGTGATGATTTGATTGATTGGCCAGTCATGGAAAAAGTGGCGCTGCGCGTGTGCGTCGCCGACGGCCATCCATTATTGGCTCAGCGCGCTAATTATGTTACCCATATTAAAGGCGGTTACGGCGCGGTGCGTGAGGTGTGTGATTTAATCTTACAAGCGCGCGATGAATTGGATGTGCATAAAGGCTTGAGCCTATGACTTTACCGCGTATTGTGTACGTATTATTGCTGTTTATTGCGACTTGGTCGCTGTATTACTTGCTTGAGCAAAACCAAGCCAGCAAGATTCAGGTCGCGCCGAATCTTGAGCTGCCAATGTTCAGCGGCAAAAATTTAGAGAATATCTCGTACAGTGAACAAGGCATTCGCAGCTATGTGATTACCTCAACCAATCTGGATCACTATGCGAAAAGTGGTAATACCCTGTTTAAAGCACCGATACTCAAAGTGTATCAGCAAGGCACGCTACAAGAATGGGAAATCACCGCCCGTCGCGGTATTCTGAGCAAAGATCAGGTACTGACTTTATATGATGATGTGGTGGCGAACAATTTACTGCCTGACTCAGGCTTTGATGCTCTGACCACCAGTGAAATGAGCATCCAACTGAAAAGTCGTGATTTTTGGGCCGACAAGCCAGTCAAACTGCACGGTCCACAATTTGAAACACATGGTCAAGCGATGAAAGGCAATTTTGCCGATCACTCGGCTGAACTGTATAACCAAGTACAAGGTAGATATGAAACGCTCACACCTTAGCCTTATTGCTTGTTTGCTCGCCTCGATTCAGGCTTATGCACTCTCTACCGACAGGGAACAGCCGGTTTACATCGACTCGGATAGTCAACAACTGGATATGAAGAGCAACCGCGTTACCTTCTTGGGCGATGTGAAACTCAAACAAGGCAGCATCACTATCAATGCCGATAAGCTGATCGTGATCCGCAACCTCGACAACGGCAAAATTGAAGAGATTGAAGGTTACGGTAATGTGGCCACGTTCTCGCAGCTAACTGATGAAGGTAAAACTCTGTACGGAGAAGCGAAAGAGCTGTACTACAAAGTGCGTGATGATGAATTAGTGATGGTCAATAAAGCCATGCTCGCACAAGATGACAGTGAAATTCGCGGCAGCAAAATTCGCTACAAAATCAGCACACAAAAGCTGGTTGCCGATAGCGATGGCAAAGGGCGCGTCTCGACCGTTCTTCAACCACAAGTCATTCAAGAGTAATCATGGCCATTTTAAAAGCACAGCACTTAGCCAAAAGCTATAAAAAACGCAAAGTGGTTTCCGATGTCAGCTTACAAGTTGAATCTGGCCAAATTGTCGGGCTACTCGGCCCCAATGGTGCGGGTAAAACCACCTCGTTTTACATGATTGTCGGCCTAGTAGCGCGTGATGAAGGGGTGATCACCATTGATGACAACGACATCAGCATCCTACCGATGCACAGCCGCTCACGGATGGGGATTGGCTATTTACCACAAGAAGCCTCGATTTTCCGCAAACTCTCGGTTGAAGATAACATCATGGCGGTACTGCAAACCCGCGAAGAGCTGACCCATGAAGAGCGTCAAGACCGACTCGAAGATCTGCTGGAAGAGTTCCATATACAACACATTCGCAAAAGTGCTGGCATGGCCTTATCCGGAGGTGAACGTCGCCGAGTAGAGATTGCCCGCGCACTGGCGGCTAACCCACAATTTATCTTACTTGATGAGCCTTTTGCGGGGGTTGACCCCATTTCGGTCATCGATATTAAAAAGATCATTGAACATCTGCGTGATCGTGGCTTAGGAGTTCTCATCACCGATCACAACGTGCGTGAAACGCTCGATGTGTGTGAGAAAGCCTATATTGTCAGCCAAGGCCGCCTGATTGCTGAAGGCAGCCCACAAGAGGTGCTCAATAACGAGCAAGTTAAGCAGGTTTATCTCGGCGAACAATTCCGCCTATGATTAACCAACGCGTAGAGTCCACCCCATACTAACAATAACAAGGCATCCATTACTGCATGAAACCGTCATTACAGCTCAAGCTTGGTCAACAATTAGCCATGACTCCGCAACTGCAACAGGCGATTCGTCTACTGCAGCTTTCGACGCTGGATTTGCAGCAAGAAATACAGGAAGCCTTGGAGTCTAACCCATTGTTAGAAGTGGAAGAGCACCAAGACGACACGCCGGCACCGGACAATCAAGCGTCACCAGAAGAAACGGCCCATGATCAAGAGCACTATGAATCTGAGCCACAAGACAGCTCAGAGCTGATTGAACGCTCCGAGATCAGCGCCGAATTAGAAATGGATACCACTTGGGATGAAGTTTACAGCGCTAATACCGGCAGTACTGGCCTCGCCCTTGATGATGATGCGCCGATTTACCAAGGTGAGACCACCCAAACTCTGCAAGATTACCTGCATTGGCAACTCGATTTAACCCCATTTAGTGACGTCGATCGCACCATTGCCGTTGCGTTAATCGATGCGATCGACGATTACGGTTATTTAACTGTCTCACTTGAAGACATCCAAGAGAGCTTGCACAGTGAGGATATTGAACTCGATGAAATCGAAGCAGTACGTAAACGTATTCAGCAATTCGATCCATTCGGCGTCGCCTCACTCAATTTGCAAGACTGTTTATTGCTGCAGCTCACCACTTATCCAAGCGATACCCCTTGGTTAAACGAGGCACAGCAACTACTCGCACACTATATTGATGATTTAGGCAATCGCGATTACAAAACTATTCTGAAAGAGACTAAGCTCAAAGAAGAAGAGTTACGCGAAATTTTGCAACTGATCCAGCAACTCGACCCACGTCCAGGCAGTCGCATTGCCCAAGATCACGCAGAATATGTCATCCCAGATGTATCAGTGTATAAAGAACAAGGGCGATGGTTGGTCACCATCAACCCAGATAGCATCCCTAAACTTAAGGTCAATCAGCAGTACGCTAGCCTAATGCGCGGCAATAATGCCGACAGCAATTACATTCGTAGCAACTTGCAGGAAGCGAAATGGCTGATCAAAAGTTTAGAAAGTAGAAACGAGACGCTGCTCAAAGTTGCCAAGTGCATCGTAGAACACCAGCACGATTTCTTCGAGTATGGTGAAGAAGCAATGAAGCCGATGGTGCTTAACGATGTAGCACTGGCGGTAGAGATGCATGAATCGACGATTTCGCGAGTCACCACGCAGAAATACATGCATACCCCACGCGGCATTTTTGAGTTGAAGTACTTCTTCTCCAGTCACGTCAGTACCGACAATGGCGGAGAGTGCTCGTCTACGGCGATCAGGGCGCTGATCAAAAAATTAGTGGCGGCGGAAACACCCGCTAAGCCACTGAGTGACAGCAAGATCGCCACCCTACTCGCAGACCAAGGCATCCAAGTGGCGCGGCGTACCATCGCTAAATACCGCGAATCACTCGGCATCGCCCCATCGAGTCAGCGTAAACGCCTACTATAGGCCTAAACTAGAGAAGGAAAGTCTATGCAAATCAATATTCAAGGCCATCACATTGATCTTACCGATTCAATGCAAGACTATGTTCACTCCAAATTTGACAAACTTGAGCGTTTTTTCGACCACATTAATCACATTCAAGTTATTTTACGTGTTGAAAAACTGCGTCAGATCGCCGAAGCTACGCTCCACGTAAACCAAGCCGAAATTCACGCCCACGCGGACGATGAAAACATGTATGCCGCCATCGATAGTGTGGTGGATAAATTGGTTCGACAATTGAACAAGCATAAAGAAAAACTAAGTAGTTATTAATCATGCAATTGAGCGAAGTACTTTCATTGGACTGCACCAAAAGTGCAGTCCAATGTTCTAGTAAAAAACGAGCACTAGAAATCATCAGCGAAGTCGCTGCCCTGCACACTGGTCAAAATTCTACCGAGCTATTTGAGTGTATGCTCAGCCGTGAAAAAATGGGCAGTACCGGAATTGGCAACGGCATCGCTATCCCCCATGCACGCATGTCCAACAGTGAACATGCGGTCGCTGTTTTACTGCAATGTGCAGAGCCGATTGAATTTGATGCGATTGATAACCGACCCGTTGACCTACTGTTTGCGCTACTGGTCCCTGAAGAACAATGTAAAGAACATTTGAAAACTTTGGCTTGCATGGCAGAACGCCTCAACGATAAGCAGATCCTCAAACAGCTGCGCAACGCAGCAAGCGATCAGCAACTGTATGACATCATGGTTAATCAACCTGATGATTAATCAATAATAGGTCAACCTCATGCGTTTAATCGTAGTCAGCGGCCAGTCGGGTGCGGGTAAAAGTGTCGCATTACGAGTGTTAGAAGACTTAGGCTATTACTGTGTCGATAACCTACCGGTTAGCTTATTGCCCGCTTTCATTCAATCGGTACAAGGTAGCCAGCAAAACGTCGCGGTCAGTATTGATATTCGTAATCTGCCCAAAGAGCCGGGGCTAGTGCAGGATGTGCTCAATCAGCTCAAGCAGAATAACGATGTCAGCATGCTGTTTTTAGACGCCAATCCAGAAACACTACTCAAACGTTATAGCGAAACACGGCGCATTCACCCACTCTCACTCAGCCACAGTAAACCCTCTCTTGCCCAAGCCATCGAGCTGGAAAAGCAGCTGCTGGCCCCGCTCAAAGAGCAAGCCGATCTGCTACTCGATAGCAGTAATCAATCGTTGCATGATCTGAGTGAAACGGTACGCATGCGTATTGAAGGGCGTGAGCGCAAAGACTTAGTCATGGTGTTTCAATCCTTTGGCTTTAAATACGGTTTACCGACCGATGCTGACTACGTATTTGATGTGCGTTTTTTGCCCAACCCACATTGGCAGCCCGAACTGCGTCCACTGACAGGGCTGGATGCGCCCATCCAAGCCTTTTTAGCCAGCCATAGTGAAGTGCTGGAACTCAAACAGCAGATCCAAACCTTCTTCGAACACTGGCTACCCATGCTGGAAAAAAATAACCGCAGTTATCTGACCATTGCGATTGGCTGTACTGGCGGTAAGCATCGCTCAGTCTACCTAACCCAACAACTGGGTGAATATTTTGCCGCACAGGGACATCAGGTACAAATTCGCCATACTTCATTGGAAAAACAGCAATCCTAGAGGTGACTATGTCGCAGCTCTGCCAAACTGTACTGATCCAAAATCGCCTTGGCCTACATGCCCGCGCCGCCATCAAACTGGTGCAATTGGCCCAATCATTTGACGCAATACTCACTGTGCAAAGCCAAGATGGCCGCACGGCTACTGCCGATAGCGTGATGGGGCTGCTGATGCTCGAATCGGCGCAAGGGCAGCAGGTGGTAATCTCCGCTGAAGGCTCACAAGCCCAACCAGCGCTCAATGCGGTCTGTCAATTGATCGAACAGAAGTTTGATGAAGATGATTAAAGCGCAACCTGGACTTAGCGGCTAACGCTGGCCCCTTTACGGCTTTACCACCCTGCCAGAGAGTCAATCATCAAGCCAAGCCTAAACCGAGCAAATAAATCCATCATCGGTAATAAGATCTTATTAAATAAGCGGGTAAATTAAGTTACCATGCTGACCATTATTCCAACGCCAACCTAGGGGGAAGCCATGGCCGAGCAAATCGAATTTGACCAAGCTCACCTCACCCTCCAAGAAATCACCGATGCCTTAGATAACGGCCGCTTTGTCCATGTTCGTCGCCAATTGCAAGACATGGAGCCAGAAGATATTGCTCATCTACTGGAAGCCTCACCACGTAAAGCGCGTGAAGTACTGTGGCAGCTGACGGATCCTGAAGATTACGGTGAGATTCTTGATGAGCTAAATGAAGACGTCAAGGATGCGCTGGTGTCCAAGATGGCACCGGAAAAGCTTGCCGAAGCGACCGAAGGCATGGACATCGACGATGTCGCCTATGTTTTACGTAGCTTGCCAGATGATGTGTCACGTGAAGTATTGGCACAAATGGATGCCGCCGATCGCCTGCGAGTGGAAACCGCACTCTCCTATCCAGAAGATACCGCCGGTGGTTTGATGAACACCGACGTGATCACCATTCGCGCCGATGTTGATGTCGATGTTGTGCTGCGTTATTTGCGGATGAAAGGTGAGTTACCAGAAGCAACCGATGCACTGTATGTGATTGATGATGAAAGTAAACTTATTGGTCACCTTTCGCTCTCGACCCTGCTGACTACCCAACCTGATGTAGCGGTCAGTGAAGTGATGGACGATGCCGATGAAGCGATCAAAGTCGATATGAAAGACTCGGACATCGCCAATCTGTTCGAACGGCGTAACTGGGTTTCCGCACCAGTGGTGGATGAAAATCAGCATCTGGTGGGCCGGATCACCATCGATGATGTGGTTGATATCATTCGTGAAGACGCCGAGCACTCGATGATGAGTATGGCGGGTATGAACGATGATGAGGATACCTTTGCTCCAGTGGTCAAATCGGCGCGCAAACGCAGTATTTGGCTAGGTGCCAACGTGCTGGCCGCCCTAGCCGCAGCGTCGGTTTCCAATATGTTTGAAGCCACCCTAGAGCAGATGGCTGCGGTCGCTGTATTAATGACCATAGTTCCGTCTATGGGTGGTGTCGCTGGCAACCAAACCGTGGCGCTGGTGATCCGTGGCTTGGCACTGGGTCATATCGGTGACAGTAACCAACGCGAATTACTGCTCAAAGAAGCGGCTATCGGCCTGCTCAACGGCATTATGTGGGCATTGATCATTGGTACGATTGTCATGGCATGGAAAGGCGACTGGATGCTCGGTGCGATCATCTCGGCGGCAATGATGACCAACCTAATTGTGGCTGGCATTGCTGGTGTTTCGATCCCGATTTTGCTCAAAAAAATGAATATCGATCCGGCTCTGGCTGGCGGAATGGCATTAACCACAGTGACCGATGTAATTGGTTTATCGGTATTTCTCGGTTTAGCCACTTTGTTGATAGTCCATTAGAACCGCTCAACCAGCCACCAAAAAGCCGACTTAGCGTCGGCTTTTTGATGCTTAAATCAAGCCAAACAACGAATTTACTCGCCAGCCACCTTCATTGCTTCTAACAAAATCGAACCAGTTTGGATCTGTGAGCGCGTTTCAATATCGCTGCCGACAGCCACGATCTGCTGCAACATCTGTTTGAGGTTGCCAGCGATGGTAATTTCCGCCACCGGATATTGAATCACCCCATTTTCAACCCAAAAACCAGACGCTCCGCGTGAATAATCGCCAGTGACTACGTTCACGCCTTGCCCCATCACTTCGGTGACTAGCAAGCCGGTGCCGAGTTCTTTGAGCATCTGTTGGTAATTTTGCCCAGTCGATTTCACATACCAGTTATGAATACCACCCGCATGGCCGGTCGGGGTCATCTGCATTTTGCGCGCCGCGTAACTGGTCAGCAAATAGGTCGCCAACACACCATCGGTGATGATCTCCAAATCTTGGGTACGTACCCCTTCACTATCAAATGGGCTCGAAGCTAGACCCCGTTTGACATGCGGTCGCTCGCTGATATTAAACCAAGTGGGCAGGATCGACTTGCCAAGATGATCGAGTAAAAAACTCGATTTACGATATAAATTGCCACCGCTGATCGCCATCACCAAATGACCGATTAAACCGGTTGCCACATCCGCGGCAAACATCACCGGATACTGGCCTGTTTTTAGCTTGTGTGGATCAAGCCGGCTAACCGTGCTTTGTGCTGCTTGTAAACCGACGGTTTCTGGTGTCCATAAATCATCACGATGACGCGCGACACTATAGCTATAATCACGCTCCATTTCGCCATTGCGCCCTTCGCCAATCACGCTACAGCTAATGCTGTGGCGGCTTGAGGCGTAGCTGGCTAATAAACCGTGACTGTTACCATACACACGCAGACCATAATGGCTATCGTAGCTACCGCCATCACTCTGTTTAATCCGCTTGCTGTAACCTAACGCAGCCTGCTCGGCAGCAATCGCCATTTGCGCGGCCACATCCGGATCCGGCTCATCGGGATGAAATAAATCAAGATCTGGGATCTCCTGCACCATCAACTCTTGTGGTGCGGGTCCAGCGTAAGGGTCTGGTGAAGTGTACTGAGCAATATCCAACGCCGCTAACACGGTTTGTCGGATCGCTTTTTCACTCAAATCCGAAGTTGAAGCACTGCCTTTGCGCTGACCGCGATAGACGGTGATGCCCAATGCGCCATCACTATTGAATTCAACATTCTCAACTTCGCCCATCAGGGTCGAAACACTTAATCCGGTACTTTTGGTGATCGCCACTTCTGCCGCATCAGAACTCGCCGCCGCCAGCTCTAATGCTCTGGCTACTGCGGCTTCCAGCTCTTGGCGCTGCAGCGCAACTCGCTCTTTTACATCCATCTCTCATTCCACCATGGGTGATTAATGTGAATAGGATAACAAGAATTTCGCTTTCTCCCCACGATTCTTGCTAAAATAGCCGACATAAATAACTCATCATGATGAAAGAAGATGGCACGTAAAAATCAGAAGGCCCCTTGGGAAGAGGAAGAAGAGATCATTTGGGTCAGCAGAACCGAAATGAAAAACGACATGCTGGCATTACAAAAACTGGGTGAAGAGCTGGTTGAGCTCAAGCCATCAGCATTAGCTAAATTCCCTCTGACCGAAGAACTGGCAGAAGCGATTAAAGATGCCCAGCGCTTTAAAAATGAAGCCCGTCGCCGCCAGTTGCAATATATTGGCAAATTGATGCGCCATATTGACCCAGAACCGCTACAAACCGCATTGGATAAAGTGCGTAACAAACATTCGCAAACCACAGCTTTACTGCATAAGTTAGAGCTGTTGCGCGATCGTATTGTGGCGGAAGGCGATAGCGCGATTGAAGCAGCGCTGGCACTCTATCCCGATGCGGATCGTCAACGTCTACGTCTGTTAGCCCGTCAAGCCACCAAAGAAAAAGCGGCCAACAAGCCGCCAAAATCGTCACGCGAGATCTTCCAACTGCTAAAAGAAGCCATGTTGGCCAAGCAAGAGATCGAAGAACAGAGTGAAGACGATCTGGATTCCGCGCAATAACAGCCTCGGCAACAAGCCATCGCGTGTTAAGCAACAGGATCAAAAAAGGTTAGCGCAAGCTAACCTTTTTTATAGCCAATTGATCACCATTGAGTAAACGTTATTACGCCTCACTCACTGCTGCCGCGATAAACTGTGCCAATTGAGGATAAGGATGCTGCACACTGAGCGCCTGACAATCACTCACCACTTGCACCTTACCCTGACTTAAGAAAGCCACTTGGCTGGCAATCGCCCGCGCATCACTTAAATGATGGGTCACCATCACGACCGTGCGCTGGCGTTCAGCGGCCAACTGTTTAACCAGAGCTAACATCTCTTCACGCAGTAGCGGGTCAAGAGCTGAAAAAGGCTCATCAAGCAGCCAAATCGGATTGGGTTGAACGAAGCAGCGCGCTAACGCCACTCGCTGCTGCTGACCGCCGGAAAGCTGATTGGGTAAACGATCCAGATACTCGGCAATCCCCACTTGCTGCGCGGCTTGTTCTACTTGCCGTTGCTGCACAGCGCTCAATTTAAGCCCCGGGTGCAAACCTAAGCCAATATTGTCGCGTACTGTCAGATGTTCAAACAAGTTATGTTGTTGAAACAGCATCGAAAATGGCCGCTGGTAAGGCGCTAAACCAAGTAGCGACTGGTCATTAACTTTAATACTGCCGCTAACCGGCTCAATAAACCCCGCGACTAAACTGAGCAAGGTCGATTTACCAGCACCACTGGGGCCCATCAGCGCCATAATCGTGCCAGCGGCTACCTGCAGATCAAACTCAAACCATTCGTGCTCATACTCGTAGCACACTTTTTCTAACCTTAACATGACTCTCCTCGCTGACGCTGAGTCAACAATCGCTCCAGCAGATAAAACCAGCCGACACTGATGAGCAGCATGGCCAACGCCACCACCGCAGCGGTATCCATCTGATAACTGCCCAGCAGTTGATAGAGATAGAGCGGCAGAGTGCGAAAATCTTGGCTACCAAACAGGGCAATCGCACTTAAATCTCCCATCGAGAGTAGAAAACCGATCGCAAACGTATGGGAGATAGGTTTACGCAGCGCACGCCACTCCACCAAACGAAATCTACGCCAACCGGATAGTCCTAAACTGGCACATAACCATTGATACTGCTGTGCCAAATGCCACATTGGCTGGCTGAGCGTTTTCACCACATATGGCAACGCCATTAAGCCATTCACCGCCACCACAATCCAAAACGCCACACTAAACACATCGGTGATATTGCGCAGCAGTAAAAATAGCCCAGTGCTCACCACCAATCCCGGCGTCACCAAAATTAAACTGGCCACCCATTCAATACCGCCCGCGCGGCGATGCGCCGCTTTTAAACGCAGCGCACGACTGGTGAGCAACATCGCGATCCCGCTCGCCAGCGCTAGGCTACTGGCAAGACTCGCTACTTGCACCGAGTTCAGCAGTGCTGACCAAAACGCGCGACTGGTCAACACGCTGGCCAATTTTGCATTGATCCCAGCCAGCAACACCATCAGCAGTGGCGGCAATACCAAAGCCGATATCGCAATAATCCAACCGGCATCCCACAGCTTAGCGCGCCATGAATCGCGTAACCAACGATGCGCGACTTGGCTTGATACGCGACTGAAAGGGCGAGCGGGCGCTAACCGCTGCACACCCAGAGTGAATAATGTGCACAGCAACATTTGCCAAATCGCCAACAGTGCGCCGATGTGTAAATCGAAATCGAATTTGATCGCTTGATAAATCGCCAGTTCAATGGTGGTGGCTTGTGGTCCCCCACCCAGCGCCATCACGGTGGTAAAACTGGTAAAGCAGAGCATGAACACTAAGCCCGCCACATGTGGCAGTTGCTGGCGCATACGCAGCCACTCGATCAACTTAAACTTCTGCCAACGACTCATGCCCAGATGAGCACACAATTTATGCTGCTCACTGGGGATCGCCTCTAAACTTTGCAGTAGCAAACGGCTGGCATAAGGCAAGTTAAACAGTACATGGGCGAGCAAAATGCCGTTAAGGCCATAAATCGAAAACGGTAGTGATAGCCCAAAACGGTGCAGCGATTGGGCTAACCAACCGCTGTTACCGTAGATCGCCAGCAAGCCAAAAATCACCACCAGCACCGGCAATACTAAGGTCATCGCAAACAGCTTGAGTAACAAATCACGCCCCGGAAAACGGCGTTGGCTGAACGCATGGGCAACCGGGATCGCCAACCCGACACTGAGCAGCGTCGAGCACAAGGCTTGATAGAAACTGAATTTTGTTACATGCCAATAATAGGCATCTTGCCAGATCAGTTGCAGATTGAGTGATGGGGCTTGCCACAACAGAGCCGCTAATGCGGCACAGACAAAGGTCGCGATCCCCGCCGCGACCCACCAACCTAATTGAGGAATGTGATTCAAGCTGGCACCTTACAAGCTCAGCGCTTGCTGCCATTCACGGATCCAAGCTTTACGCTGTTGTGCGACTTGCTCAGCACTGAATGACAGTGCTTGGTCTGGCTGGGCTAAGTGAGTAAATCCAGCCGGCAGCTCAACGGCTGTGACCGGATACATCCAGTTACCGGTTGGGATCACGCGTTGAAACTCAGGGCTAAGCATAAATTGCAGGAATTGATCCGCCAATTCGCCATTGTGACTGGTTTTGACTTTGGCGGCGACTTCCACTTGCAAGTAGTGCCCTTCACTAAAATGAGCGCTGGCAAAACGCGGATCATTCTCCGCAATCAAATGGTAAGCAGGTGATGTAGTGTAAGAGAGTACCAAATCCGCTTCGCCTTTCAGGAACATCGAATAGGCTTCCGACCAGCCTTTAGTCACGGTCACGGTTTTGCGCGCCAGTTGCTGCCAGGCTTGCGCGGCTTGATCGCCATACACCGATTTGATCCACAGCAGCAAACCCTGCCCCGGTGTTGAAGTGCGCGGATCTTGATAAATCACTTTCAGATCATCACGTTTTTCCACCAGCTCTTTTAAGCTGGTCGGTGGGTTAGTCAGCTTCTCTTGGTTATACACAAAAGCAAAATAGCCATAGTCATAAGGTACAAACGTATCGTCACGCCAACCGTTGGGCAAGGTTACCTTGCTGGTATCAACACTGTGGGTGGCGAATAGACCGGTCTGTTTGGCTTCGGCAATTAAATTGTTATCCAGCCCGAGCACCACATCCGCTTTGCTGTTACGGCCTTCCAAGCGCAGACGGTTGAGGATGGACACGCCATCTTCTAACGCAATAAATTGCACATCGCAGCCACATTGTGCTTCAAAGGCTTTTTCAATCGCCGGAGCAGGCCCCCAATCGGCGGCAAAAGAGTCGTAAGTGTAAACAGTGAGGATTGGCGCAGCAGACACTGCAGAGGTAACACATAGGGTTGCTAGTGCAACCGCAGTCAGTTGAAATTTCAAGGCTCGCTCTCCTTTGAGCGGCACAGGCTTGAGGGAGGCAGAGAATCGTCCATTATTGCATTCTGCACACCTAACTCAATTCCTACGCCAGCATTATCTGGTTCAGGTTAAACCGCGAACATCGCGGTCATTGCGGGTCCCAAGCAGTGCTTGATCTCAGCGCCATTCGAATGAATGGGTGGCCCCCCGTGAGTGGACTGAATTGTAATGGCAAATAGGGTAATTAGCCAGTAGCGGACAATCACCACTGGCTATAAACGACTTGGAATGGCAGCCAACACCGCTGCAGCTTAAAGTAGGAAGTGGAGAGTTAATTACTCGCCGCGCGCGCGTTGATCATAGCCCCAACGCGGCACGAGCGCTTGCTCTACGCCAAGGTGATCGAGAATGCGCGCGACCATAAAATCAACCAGATCGTCAATTGATTGCGGCTGATGATAAAAGCCCGGCGCTGCTGGCATGATCGTCACACCAATTTGCGACAGTTTGAGCATATTTTCCAGATGCAGGGTCGAAAACGGTGTTTCACGCACCACCAATAGCAGTTGGCCGCGCTCTTTTAACACTACATCGGCAGCGCGCTCAATCAGGTTATCCGACATACCATGAGCAATCGCCGCCACACTGCCTACCGAACACGGGCAGACGACCATCTGTCGCGGCGCGGCCGAGCCGGAGGCGACCGGTGAAAACCAATCTTCTTTGCCACACACCACCAACTTATCACTGGCGCAGCCGAGATGCTCGACCAACACGGCTTGTGCGGCTTGAGGATTCGCGGGTAGCTTCAAGCCATGCTCGGTCGCTAGCACTACGCGAGCCGCCGATGAAATCAGTAAGTAGACTTGATAATCGGCCGCCAGCAGGCATTGCAATAAACGTAGCCCATAAGGGGCACCGGAAGCCCCTGTCCAAGCCAAGGTAATGGTTCGAAGATTGTTCATGCTCACCTTAAATTATTGCGTTTGTAGCGCACTAAGCAGTTTGCCATGAATGCCCGCAAAGCCACCGTTACTCATCACCAAAATCTGATCCCCCGCTTGGGCTTGTTGGGCAATCAACGCGACTAATTGATCGATATCGCGGCAAACTTGCGCAGGCTGTGAGCACTGCTGAGCAACCTCTTCCACCGACCAACTCAGATCCGCCGGTTGATATAGATAGACCGAATCTGCACTGTGCAGCGCAGCCGCTAAGGTTTGTTTATGCACACCAAGTTTCATGGTCGCCGAGCGAGGTTCGAGCACGGCGATGATTTTGTTATCACCGACCTTGTTACGTAAGCCACCCAGTGTAAGTTCAATCGCGGTTGGATGATGGGCAAAATCGTCATACACCGCCACACCATTAATTTCGCCTTTCAACTCCAAACGGCGCTTAGTATTGATAAATTGCCCTAAAGCTTCACAAGCGAGATCGGCCGCAACCCCAACATGACGCGCAGCCGCTATCGCCATCAAGGCATTATTGACATTGTGATCGCCAACTAAGCTCCAATTGACTTGGCCAACCCGCTCACCTTTGAGCAAGACATGGAATTGTGAACCATCAGCGGTGATTTTTTCCGCTTGCCACTCGCCTTGTTCACCACTGAATTCGGTTTCACTCCAGCAGCCGCGCGTTAACACATCGGCCAATGCCACATCCGCTTTGGGCGCCAAAATGCGGCCATTGCCTGGCACCGTACGTACCAAATGGTGAAATTGCCGCTTGATCGCTTCTAAATCATCGAAGATGTCTGCATGATCGAACTCTAAATTGTTCATCACTAACGTGCGCGGATGGTAATGCACGAACTTCGAGCGTTTATCGAAAAAAGCACTGTCATATTCATCGGCTTCAACTACAAAAAACATGCTCTCGCCTAAGCGGGCAGAAATGCCGAAATTACCCAGCACCCCACCGACTAAAAATCCTGGCTGATAACCGCACTGCTCTAAGATCCAGGCGATCATGCTGGAGGTGGTGGTTTTACCGTGCGTACCCGAGACCGCAATCACCCAGCGATCGTGCAACAAAAAATCTTGTAGCCACTGTGGGCCAGAGGTGTAGCGCAGATTGTGGTTAAGCACATATTCCACACAAGGATTACCTCGGCTCATCGCGTTACCGATCACCACCAGATCAGGTTTAGGCTCCAACTGAGCCGGATCAAAACCTTCAATAATCTCGATGCCCTGCGCTTCTAGCATGGTGCTCATTGGCGGATAAACATTGGCATCGCTGCCGGTGACTTTATGGCCGAGTTGCCGCGCCAGCATTGCGACGCCGCCCATGAAAGTGCCACAGATCCCCAAGATATGAATGTGCATAAAAAGCCAGCCTTGTTACGGTGCAATTGGAATCTCTCCATTATCCCGATCCGCCAGGTAAAAGCGAGCCTGACTATTCCGCCAGATGTAAATTAGAAATGATTGCCGAGCAAAGTGAGATCTCGGTCGGTTAGTTCAATACCCATAAAAAGATCTGAGTTTTACAATCGATGCTCAGCAAGCGGCATAGCCCGTGCCTTTTTTCGTTGGTTCAAAAAATATGCTGCGCCAGGTCGAAACATTTTTAAAAAATTATCCGGATTAGGCTAAACGTTCACGCAAACTTGACTAAGCTTGCACAAGTTATCCACCAATTATTTCAACTCTGGCCCCAATCAAGGAAATACGACATGAGCTTAAACCATGTTCCTGCTGGTCAATCATTACCTAACGATATTTATGTGGTGATTGAAATCCCAGCCAATGCTGATCCGATCAAATATGAAGTTGATAAACAATCTGGCGCCGTGTTTGTCGATCGCTTTATGTCCGCACCGATGTTCTACCCCTGCAACTATGGTTACATTAACCACACCTTGTCACTGGATGGCGATCCGGTTGATGTATTGGTTCCGACGCCATACCCACTGATCCCAGGTTCAGTGATCCGCTGCCGTCCGGTTGGGGTATTACAGATGAGTGATGAATCGGGTCAAGATGCCAAAGTGGTGGCCGTGCCGCACACTAAGCTGTCTAAGGAGTACGATCACATTCAAGATGTGGATGATTTACCGCTACTCCTCAAAGCCCAGATCACTCATTTCTTTGAACATTATAAAGAATTGGAATCCGGCAAGTGGGTAAAAGTGGATGGCTGGGCTGATGCCGCTGCAGCACGCACTGAGATCCTCACGGCTTATCAACGCGCGCAAGATGCGTAATCACCACTTGGCACCTGCAGGATAAGCCAACCCACGGTCGGCTTATCCTGCTAAGGTAAAATTTTAACTCAATGCGTTAAATCAGCTTGTTCAATTCATCCGATTAAACACGCTGGCACCAATCACCCGATCCAATCAGTGAATGGCAATGATGCGCCGGTTGATAAATGTAGATCCAAGCAGTACCAAACGGAGTTTCAATCGTGTCACGCCGGTACTCTACTGGCACATCCTCCAACTGATCGAGCTGGGCTAAGGTGGGCTGATCCACCAAATAGACTTCACCATATACCGATTGATGTCCTTCGACTAAGCCCGGATAGGCGCCTAAATCATACAGCGCATACTCAGGTTTGGTTTCGAATTGGCCAAGCAACTGACTGTGCTGTAAATAAAAGTGGTTACTCTCTCCCTGGCGCAAAGTGCCATACACAAAAACTAGGTGCTGCACATCTCCCTCCTTAGTTAAATTCAAACTGATAGAGCAGATCTACGGCACCATTGACCCCAGAAACCGCCTCTAAATACAGATCCTTCATCAAACGATAACGGATCGTAAACTCGCCCAGTGAATTAAAAATGCCCACCCCATATTTAACTTGCAAGCCGGGTAAAATATAGCCACTGACCGTCACTTGCGAATCATCGCCTGAGCCTGCGGTATCCAGTTGTAGATCTTGCACGCCAAAGGCTTGGCCGATCTCGCCAACCAATTTGCCACTTTGTGCCAAACTTAGCCCAATCAAGGTAGTGGTCATCGCATTACCACCCGCTTCACCATCAATATTCTGTCCACGCAATAAATAAGACAGCGCGTTAGCTTGCGGCATCGCCGGTTCAGAAAAAATTACCAAGGAAGGATTATCCGAAGGGCCACTGACCCGCACCCCAGCCACCACATCATCTTGAGTGTTATTCGGGTTGCGGATGGCAGTGATCGCCAAATAGGGCAGATCGACCGGGCCATTCATCAAGATTTTACCCTCTTTGATTTGTAAATCTTGTCCAAACGAGCGGTACTGACCATCGCGAATATTCACTTCGCCCAAAATAAATGGGCCTTTATCCTTCTGCGCCACATTAAGTCGTCCAACTAAATTGCCTTGTAAGCCGAACGCTTTAAGTTGGAAATCATCACCAATTTGCAGATTAATATCGGTTTCGAGACTAAATGGCAGTGAATTTGGCTCAGTCACTGGTTCAAAATTGGCATTCAGTACCACTTGATCTTTGGAAATACCGATCGCACTCGGTGGTAACTCCTCCACCACAATCCGTCCCCATGGCAAGGCAATATTGCCGGTCACTTTAGCCAATTGCGGTTGCATGGCGAGAGTGAGATCGGGCACCACTTTGACCCGCACCATAGGCGGTAACTCAACCCTCATCGATGAGGCATGCACGCGGGTGGTTAAGCGCCAGTTGTCTAATTGCTGCCAATCGGCATCACCATCAACTTCAAGCAGACCATCGCTGGTAGCAATATCCGCATTTAAGCTTGCCTGATAACCATTAAATTTGAGTGACACTTGGCCAGAAGGAATATCCACCGGAGTGATCTCACCGATCACTCGAATATCAGTAGCACTAATTTCACCGTGTAATTGTGGATGCAGCATAGGACCACTAAATTGTAGCTCGGCGTTCAGGTTGGATTTTGCCTCGCTGTACTCGCCAATCAAAGGTTGTAGAAAATCCAAATTAAACGTGCTGAGATTAAGCTCGCCCTGCATGATTTTCTGCTCGCTACGCACATCAGCAATCGAGATGGCACCAGAAAAATCCCCGTTATCGGTCGCTGCGACTAGCCAATTGGCCTGCAATTGATTACGCGCCAACTTGGCCGACAACCGTGCATGATCCCAGCCAAAAATCAGATTTTTTTCCAGTTTTTGGATAACTTGCCCTTTGCTTAAACTCAAGTCGGCTTGCAGTTGCGGTGCGGTATTCGGCGCCCATTTCGCCGTTACTTGACCATCAAGCTGACCACTGAGCTTGGTTAGTTTCGGCAATAAATCCGCCAATTGGCTAAAGTCAAATTGCTTAATCGCAATACGTGCGGCACCACGTTCACCTAACTGCGCCTCCTGCTCTAAACAGATCTGAGCTGCAGCTTGGCCCCAGCAGTGGGCTGCGACCTTAACCCGTTGGCTGGCTTGGTCAAAGGATAATGCGGTGGCTTGCTGTAATTGCCACCGCCCTTGCGATGAGCTAAGCCACATCCGCTCTAGCTCACCTTGCCAACGCAGGCTAGGCTCTAAACGTAAGCGGCCATTTACGGCTAGGCTGGTTGACGCCAGTGCTGACGTGAGATCCAGCGTCACGTTATGTCGTTGCTGGGAGCCATGCGCTTTAACATCGAGTGTATCGATGCGTTGATCTTGATATTGCACATCGCGCACTTGCAGCGAGAGATCGCCTTGCGGCTCAGATAGCGCGGCTAAATTGCCTTGTAAAGTAAGATGCCCAATCGCCGCCCAATCTTGCCATCGCACCTGATCGGCATCCAACAGCAATTTAACCCGTGGCTGTTTGAGATCACCACGCAGCACAATATCACCAATCACTTTGCCTTGAGCTTCAGGTAGCGATTTACTTAAATCTGGCACATCCAATTCAACTGCCATGCGCCACTGCTTGTTCAATTGGCCTTTGGCGGTCAATGAGTTAGGGCCATGAACGATAGAAACACCTTCCGTGACTAAAGTAATATCGCCCAGCCCTTGCCGATCGGATGCGCTGACTTGACCGCGCAGTTGTAGTGGGTAATCTCGCAGCACTCCGTTAATTGCCACACGAGGTAGCTCAACTTGCCAGCCGCCTTGCTGAGTTAATCCTCCGCGCGTCTCGAGTTCGCCACTTAAATGACCTTCCACCGCTGGCCACTGCAAGGCAGGCTGAAGATGATTGAGCTTTAATCGCGCCTCCCAGTCGAGCGCAGTTTTCCAGTTCAACCGAGCCGTTCCGCCCACGCTACCACCGAGTGCAGCCAGCTCGAATGATGACAGCGCGATCTGATCCAAATTACCTTGGCTATTAAGAGTCAGACTGAGGTCGGGCAGATCTGCGCCCTGTAAAGCTGCATTTTGTAATGTAATTTGATAGCTGGCCAATGAGCCATTGGCACGTAAATTAGGCACTTGGAGCTGATAATCCGCCTCGCCGAGCATTGGCCACTGGGCACGAACTTGCGACAGTTGTAGATCAAACGGCAGATCGGTGGCTAACAGATTCAACTGCGCCCGTAATTGTGCTTGAGCTAGCTTATCCAAACGCGCTTGTAGTTGCAGATCAGCCAAGCTGCCCTGCGCGCTCAGGTTTAATGTTTGGCCGTTGAAATCAGCGAGCCGCAGTTGACTCTTTAGTTCCAACTGTAATGGATAATCATGATTCAGTGTCACTTGGCCTTGTAGCTCGGCAACCAGCTCCGGCATGTTTAACTCTAAGCTCGAAATCGACACTTGATGCTCAAATGCACGCGCCGCAAAACCGAAATGATTGACCACTATCGGGGTGGTTTGCTGCAGTTGGAAATCACGTACATCAAAACGTTCAAGCTCGATCTGCAGCGGGATCAGCACTGATGGCAATACGATAGGTGGAACATGACTGGTCGCGGAAGCTTGCGTTTCACTGCTTGGCTCAGCTTGTGACTCAGCGAGAGCGAGGCGGATCCCTCGCCACTCAGTTTGACCAATCCGCAGCCGATTACCTTGCCACGTTGCGCGAGTGGTCAACTGCTGCCAAGCCAGTTGCTGGCCGAGGATATTAAGCTGAATATCTTGCAGCGCCAGTTTACCGACCCGGATCGGAATCGGGGTCGAGAGCGATGTCAACGGCTCAGACTCGACCATCGGCTCAAGCTCGGTAGGTGACTCTGGCAGCGAGGGTAAATCGAGTCGCAAACCTTTTAGCGTCAACTCATTAATGCAGACACTCGGCTCCAATAAACAATTAGGATTGATCGCCAAGCTGAATGTTTGCGCCGCCAGCGTCAGATTAAGATCGCGGTCGGCATAACTCACCCCTTGCAGAGTAAAGCGGGGAAATAACGCACCTTGCGCTTGCGCAACCTGCAACTGAGGCAATGCCGACTGTGCCCCCCATAGCACCGCTTGTAGTCCAGCGTTGGTAAACAGCGCACCTGCCACCGCCAGCACTAACCCCATCACCAAAATCAGTAGCAACATAGACAACCATTTGGTCCACTTTAGTGCTCGTTTGATCATAATTCAGGCCCTAAGGTGAAGTGGATTTTGAACTCATCGCCAGGAGTAGCATCCAACCCCCACGCAAAATCTAACCGAATAGGCCCAACCGGAGAGATCCAGCGGATCCCAGTACCAACACCCTTTTTCCAGTCAGGGTTATTATTGAAAGCATCGCCGACATCCATAAACATCGCTGCCCACCAGTTACCGGTTAAGCGATATTGATATTCCAGTGAACCGGTCGCAATATACTTCGCCCCAGTCAATGCCCCGCTGGCATCTTTCGGTGAAATGGATTCATAACCGTAACCACGCAGATTGTTATCACCACCAGCAAAAAAACGTAATGAGGGTGAAAGCTGATCAAACTGCTCAACCAAGTTGGCGCCACCATCAACCCGAATTAACGCTCGATGGTTACGCGCATAAGTTCGCAACCAAGCAGAGCCAGTTTGCACCCGCAGTACCCGAGTTTCAGACAACAGTTGTGGATCACCATACTCTAAGGTGATGGTTTGCTTATCACCCCAAGTCAGTAAACCGCTGTTGCTGCGTGCACGAGTACGGGTATAAGTGACACCAGGCAATACAAATTGGCTGTTATCGTCTTGCAGACCTTGCTCATAGTTTTCCAGTAGATAACGTACAAATATCGAGCGATGCCAACCACTCTCTAGCAACCAATGCCGCTCCAGTGATAGGTTAGACTCCATACTCTGAGTATCACGTTTATCGACATGCTTCATGCCATATTGGATACGATAATATTCATGCAAAGCGTCATCTAAGGGGATTTTGTAGCCAGCGGTAATGGTTTGTTCCGGCGCCGAAAGCGAAAAACTACTATCAAAACTATGGCCTTGGCTATTCACCCACGGTTTTTTCCATTTTAGCGAGCCACGCACGCCAACGTCGGTGGAATAACCGATCCCGGTTTCCAACTGATTACGCGCTTGCGCTGCCAAGGTAACTTTGATCGGCAACTCTCGACCTTGCTCTAACTGTGAGAGATCCGGCTCAACCAGCACCGAGGAGAACCAATCAGTATTGGACAGATTTTGGTTAAACTCGCCCACCTGTGACACCAGATAAGGATCGCCTTGTTTAAACGGCCGTAGTGACAGCACTCGATTTTGCTCAATCTGACTGCCTTCGATACTGGTGAGACCAAACTGATAACGCATACCACTGGCAAAATGCAGCTTAACTCGGGCTTGATTCAGCTCGGGGATCACTTCCAATCGGCTGAGCTCAAAATCACCATTGAAGTAACCTTTTTGCAGAGCAAGATTGCGGATCCCAGATTTTAGATTGTCGTACAAGCTATGGTTAAGTCGGCGATCAACCACCACGCCACTGGTTCTGATCAGGCGTTGAAAATCATTGTCGTTGTGCGCCTCACCACTGATCACTATGTCAACCTCACTAAAGCGTGTCACTTCACCGCGTGTCACCGCCACACTTAAGCGCTGATTATCGGCTGCCACACTAAAGTCAATCTGCGGATGATAATAACCCACCGCGTTCAGTGCCTCGGTAATGCTCTTTTCAAGTTGAGATTGAAAACGTAGGCTAGTGGAATAGTCTGATGGGGCAATCGAGGAGAGATAAGCGTCTACGTTATCTTTGTCTGCACCACTCAATCCGGTGATCTCCAACTTCACATTGGCGTAACATAACGCAGGCAATAGGGCGGAGCAGAGCCAGAGCAGAATTAAGGCGCGAAGTGATGGTCGTCTCATGCTTGATTAAACTCGTTATACAACGGTGACATTTTTGCTACATCGGCATCATAGCGTCAATGCCGCGTGGCGTCTGTACGAAAATGGTTAAATCGCTGGCCATCACGAGCATAAGCGATCACGGCAAGCAGGCCCGCAGAATTTTTCGCTGGCGACCATTTATATGCTATATGTTGGCCGGTTTAACCGAAGGAAATAACTCAATGCACAATAAAACTTTGATTGCCTTACTCTTGGCATGCTCACCAACCCTTGCCTTGGCCCACAATCTAACCCTTGGCGCAGCCGTGCCAGCCGTAACTGTCGAGCAACATGGCGAAATCCAGCTCCAACAACAGCAATTCAGCTATCAAGCGTGGAACTCACAACACATGGTTGGCAAAGTGCGCGTGATCCAAGCCATCGCTGGACGCAGTAGCGCAAAACAGCTCAATGCACCATTAATGGCCGCAATCTCAGCGGCAAAATTTCCTAGCGAACGCTACCAAACCACCACCATCATCAATCAAGATGATGCGCTGTGGGGCACCGGTGCACTGGTGAAATCATCAGCGCAGGACAGCAAGCAACAATTCCCTTGGTCATCGATGGTGCTGGATAAATCCGGTGCAGTGGCTAAAGCATGGCAGCTACCCGCCGAATCTTCCACTATCATAGTGCTAGATGAGCAAGGTCAGGTGCTGTGGGTGAAAGAAGGCGCACTCAGCGAGGCCGAAATTGCCAGCGTGCTTGGATTGATTGAGCAACAGCTGTGATTAGCCAAGAGCAGCAGCGTTAACCACTTAACGCGTGCAGCATCGGTGAGTAAGGGCTGACTTGCTCACCGAATCATCGATTGATCATCCGCGCAGTGCACTGAATCACTGCTTGCCTGATTGATGAATTGTTATATTATAACAAACCTCATTCACTGCAGGTCTGCCATCATGCCCAAATCTATGTTGTACCGATCGCGCTTATCCATCGTCGCTCTGCTGACGATGGCATTCGTGCTATGGTTTAACGTAGCGGTGATTGATCACCAATTCGATGTACATCCTGAACACCATTGGCAACACGATTGTCAGTTATTTGCTGGGGTTAACCATGGATTGCCAAGCACACAGTGGCGACTACCTCAGTGGCCGCAAACGCCACCGCAAAGCCAAGTAGCCCAGCCGATTCAACGCACGCTGCTGCTGCACTCCTATTTTGCTCGCTCACCACCTGCGGCATAAAACAAATCAAACCGATTGTTTCTTTTTTTGTTTTATTAGGAGTTTTTCATGCATTACCCAACAATGATTGCGCTGATGGTTGGCGCGACACTCTCTGGCAACGTATTGGCCGAACATCATACTGACCATCAACATCGTCAGCACGAGGCACATGTACATGGCCAAGTGGAGCTAAATATCGCGCAAGATGGTCACGACTTACTGATTGAAATCACCGCACCAGGCGCCGATGTGCTTGGCTTTGAGCATGAGCCACAAAATGAGGCCCAGCAACACACCTTGCAGCAAGCACTCGCCACACTGCACCATGCCGATCAACTGTTTATCATCAATCAGCAAGCGCGCTGCGAAAAACGTGAAGTGTTTATCCAATACTCATTGGGTGGTAAGCAATACCAAGACCGTCATGCTTATCAACTCGGTGAAAAGCACCAACACAACCATACTACCCATGATCACCACACCGCGCACGATCACGCTGAACATGAACACCACGATCATGATGGCCATGCACATGACGATCATCAGCATGACAACCATCAGCACGGTTCGTTCAGCGCTCAATATCAGTTCCACTGTGAGGCGGTCGAAAATCTCAAACAGATCGATACCCAATGGTTCCAATATTTCCCAAGCAGCGAGCAAATCCAAGCTAATGTGTTAACTGAAAAGCAGCAAAGTGCGCTACAACTGAACCCTAAGCAAACGCTTATCAAACTGTAATTCCAGTGCTCGGGATGGGTGACTCTCATCCATCCCTCATTGGAGATGCTTTGATTTTCTCTGCAAACATGAGGAGCCATGATGCCTGCTCACCGTTCTGATCCTACTTCATCCGTGATTGAGTTGAATGATGTGGTGTTCTGTTGGCCGGGAGCCAGTTCCCCCACCTTGGATATTGCCCATTTACAGATAGCTCGGGGTGAACACCTGTTTATCAAAGGCCCAAGTGGCTGCGGCAAGTCCACCTTACTGAGCCTTTTAACCGGCATTAACACTGCAACCCAAGGTGTCGTCTCTTTACTTGGCAGTGACTTAAGCCGCTTGAGTGCCAGTCAGCGCGATCGCTTCCGCGCCGACCATATAGGCTATATTTTCCAACAATTTAATCTACTGCCTTATCTGTCGGTGTTCGATAACGTGACCTTACCATGCCACTTTTCCGCTCTGCGCAAACAACAAGTGGATGGTCCGTTGTCGCACAAAGCGCAATCACTGTTGGACAGATTGCATCTGCCGAGCGCTTTATTGAATAAACCGGTGACGGAGCTCAGTATCGGCCAGCAGCAACGCGTCGCCGCGGCGCGAGCACTGATGGGTGAGCCACAACTCATCATCGCCGACGAACCGACTTCTGCTCTCGATTACGATAACCGTGAAGCTTTTATTGCTCTGCTGCGTGAAGAAGCCGAGCGCGTTGGTTCCACTTTAGTGTTTGTTAGCCATGACCCAACACTAGAAAAGCTTTTTGAGCGAAGTGTCCACTTACCGACCCTCAATCGTGCAGGAGGTTGGCAATGAAAGTTATCCTGAATTTGGCGTGGAAAAGCCTACTCAACCGCAAAGCCACCGCACTGTTAACTGTATTAACCGTCTCGATTGCCGTGGTATTGCTGCTCGGGGTGGAGCGGATCCGCACTCAAGCCAAGCAGAGCTTTGCCAATACCATTGCCGGTACGGATCTCATCGTTGGCGGACGCTCTGGTCAGGTTAATTTACTGCTCTATTCAGTATTTCGAATTGGCAACGCCACCAACAATATTGATTGGCAGAGTTATCAAGAATTTAGCCAGCATCCGGCGGTGAAATGGACCATCCCGATCTCTTTGGGAGATTCACATAAAGGATTTCGCGTCCTTGGCACTAACCATAGCTATTTTGAGCACTACCGCTATGGAAGTAAGCAACCACTTACTTTTTCACAAGGCACTGAATTCAATGGCCTCTTTGAAGCCGTCATTGGCTCCGATGTGGCAAAATCGCTCGGCTATCAGATTGGCAGCCCAATGATCATCGCCCACGGGATCAGCGATGTCGGCTTTAGCCGCCACGATAACCTGCCCTTTACTGTGGTCGGCATTTTGGCGCCTACGGGCACACCGGTCGATAAAACAGTGCATGTTTCCTTAGAAGCGATAGAGGCGATCCATATCGGATGGGAATCAGGGGCCAACCTTGGTCAGCACAGCAGTGCCGAACAACTGGCGCAGCGCGATTTTACCCCGAAACAGATCACCGCTATGTTGCTAGGGGTCAAATCGAAAATCCAAATTTTTGCCTTGCAACGCCAGATCAATAGCTATCCGCACGAACCACTCAGCGCTATTATGCCGGGCGTCGCACTGCATGAGTTGTGGGGTATGATGTCCGTCGCTGAGCAAGCACTGATGGCCGTCTCCGTTTTTGTGGTGATAGCAGGCTTGCTCGGCATGCTCAGTAGCTTGCTGACCAGCTTGCAGGAACGACGACGCGAGATGTCGATCTTGCGCGCAATGGGTGCACGGCCGCATCATGTGTTTGCCTTACTGGTCAGTGAAGCGAGCGTGCTGACCCTGTTGGGCATCGGGCTTGGCGTCAGCTTACTCTATTTACTGCTGCTGGTAGCCGCACCGATGATTGCCAGCCAATATGGCATTCAAATCGCGCTAGCAGGGCTCACCGCTTATGAATGGCAGTTGATCGGTTACGTGCAACTGGCTGGAATGATGATTGGAGTGATCCCAGCCCTACGCGCTTATCGCCAATCACTCAGTGATGGCATGACGATTCGCTTATAAAATACAATCACCAACCGGCTCACCATCAGCCGGTTGACAAGGATGCATTGGATGAAAAAATTTATGTTGCTGGTGAGCCTGATCTTGGCTCCATGTTATGCAAGCCCACTGCTGGCCGAGCAAAGCACTTATCAGGCGGAAGATCCGCAATTGCTACAACTCGACTGGCTGGATTTAATTCCAGAACATGAGCGCAATTTATTTGATCAGCAAGGCATGCCAATGGCCGATCACAATGGCGCAGAGCCGGCCAAACAGTCGATGATTGGCACGGTACGCCGTGAGCTCAATGGTAGCCACGTTAAAATTCCTGGCTTTGTGATCCCGCTAGAGGGCGATGATAAAAAAGTCACCGAGTTTTTGTTGGTCCCTTATTTTGGGGCTTGCATTCATGTGCCACCACCGCCACCTAACCAGATTATTTACGTCAAGTTTCCTAAAGGCGCTCCAATCCAAGAGCTATGGGATGTGATTTATGTGATTGGCGAATTGAAAACCGAATCACTCAGTCATGATCTGGCCGAAACCGCCTATACCCTAATTGGCACGGACATCGCGGAATACGACGATATGTAAGTGTTAAGCCTCTCGGCTCAATATCGGGAGGCTAACATCCTCCGCCACTCAAACCTGCAGCTC
Organism: Vibrio misgurnus; assembly: GCF_029635775.1. Classification (NCBI taxonomy): domain Bacteria; kingdom Pseudomonadati; phylum Pseudomonadota; class Gammaproteobacteria; order Vibrionales; family Vibrionaceae; genus Vibrio; species Vibrio misgurnus. The sequence continues at coordinate 2,181,594 of NZ_CP113241.1, forward strand.
CTTTCTCCGTCACCACTTTTGCGATCAGAGCGCAAAATTATGCGCTAAATCCGAGAGTTTAACTGGCTGGCAACCGGTGAACAGAGTAAATTTTACACTCGACGTCCACCCCGTAGCAGAGATTTTCAGGTAGCACATGGCAGACAATCCTACGCCAGTTGTGATCGAGCATGACACGCCACACAACCAAGAGCAACGCACACAATCCCAGCATCTTAAAGACAGCGCCAGTCGGATCTTGGGCATCGCCCGTCAGCATGGTTTAGATAGCCTATTACTGAGCGAAACACCGAAAACTAGCCTGTTAGAGCGGGCGATACAGCGTGAACGTCGCCATAAAGAACTGCGCCAAAAAAACTTAGAGCAGATCATTAAACTGGCTCACAGCTCTTGCCGCAATGAAAGCTCCGGCGACCCAGATCCTGACTGGCTATACCGTTTTTTTGACATGGCACAAGATATTCACAGCCGCGCAATGCAGCAGTTGTGGGCACAAGTGCTAAAACGTGAGGTCACCAATCCAGGTTTTACCTCAATGAAGGCGCTCAAAGTTCTAAAAAACATGACCCCGAAAGAGGCACAAATTCTGCAACGTGCCGCGAGCTTAGCCTGCAGCTTTGGAGCGAGTAGCAGCTTAAAATTGCTGATTGGCTACAAAGTCCAGCATAGCCTGCTCAGTTTCGCGAAACGCATCACCACTCAAACCATCAATATCGGCAGCCATCAGCTGCCCTACTCCAGTTTATTAGTGCTGATTGAACTTGGGCTACTGCACGCGACTGAATTAGAGTCTGGTGAAATTGAAACCGATCCGCCACTCCTACTCAACTATCAAGGTAAACACCTGCAGCTACAGCCCCATAGCAAAGCGGTACGTCTGATCTATTATCGCTTCAGTCCGACTGGTAATGAGTTGTGTCGCTTACTCGGCAATAAGTTTAATCAGACTTACTACGATCAGTTGATCACGTTACTGAATCAGAAATTCACGCTGCAAACAGAAGTAAGCAACTCAATGCATCATGCGGTATGACCACACATGACTGAAAAATGGGTTGCTCATCAACGAACACGCCATCCAGTTTGGCGCGCTCACTCAACCAGTAACACCATTGTGCGAAATAATGCCGCGCAAACTCAACTCAGTGAGGCATTGCTCAACTAACGCTTCGATGCTTTTTTCTGCTGCCAGTAGATCAATATCAGGATCGAGTGGCGCTTGGTACTCGGAATCAATCCCAGTGAAGTGGCGAATTTCCCCAGCACGGGCTTTTTGATACAAACCTTTCGCATCGCGCGCCTCACACACGGCCAGCGGCGTATTGACATATACCTCAATAAATTCACCGCTCGGCAACAAATCACGCACCATCTGCCGCTCGGCTCGATAGGGCGAAATAAACGCAGTCAGCACAATCAACCCCGCATCCGCCATCAATTTGGCCAATTCGCCAATTCGTCGGATATTCTCGCGTCGATCTTGCGCTGAAAAACCGAGATCACTGCATAAACCGTGACGAACATTATCACCATCCAACAAATAGGTGTGATAACCAAGCTCGGCTAAGCGATATTCCAGAGCCCCCGCCACGCTCGACTTCCCCGCGCCAGATAACCCCGTAAACCAAAGTACCGCCGGACGCTGCTGTTTGAGCGTGGCACGTTGCGTTTTATCCACACGATGAGAATACCACACGATATTGGGCTGACGCTCCCATCGCTGATCACGCATATTCTCTGCTTGATCTGTCATACGATCCTCACTCACTTTGCCCTAAACGACTAACATCGATAGCTTGCCAATGCGGAAAATGTTTACGCACTAATGCATTAAGTTCAACCTCAAAGCTGGAGAATGGCGTCGCTTGCGCTGGGCGATGCTGCACGCTCTCACGCACCAAGCCCGCACCGACCGTGACATTGGTTAGGCGATCGATGATGATGAAACCGCCGGTATCGGCACAAGCCAGATAGTGATCAATCGCGACGGGTTGGGTAAACGTCCACTCACATAAACCAATCCCGTTAAGCGGTAAACTTTCCGCCGGATAAGTGGATAGATTATTAATATCGTACTGATGGTGCAGCGCTTGTAGTTGGCCGACCGTTTTTTTACCGGCAATTTTAATGTCGTAATCACGGCCGATTTGCAACGCTTGCTCGGTCATCCACACCACATCGGCCAACAGATGATGGGTGCTCTCAAGCACTGAATTTTCCTGCACCAGTAAATCGCCACGGCTGATGTCAATTTCGTCGGCTAAGGTTAGCGTGACCGCCAATCCAGCTTGGGCTTGCAACAACTCACCATCAAAGGTGACAATCCGGGTCACCTGCGAAGTTTTTCCCGATGGCAATACTTTGATCTGATCGCCAACCTTGATCACTCCAGCGGCGATGGTGCCGGAAAAACCCCGAAAATCGAGATGGGGACGATTGACATACTGCACCGGAAAGCGAAATTCCGCCCCGCTCTTGTCGCGATCAATATTCACTTGTTCCAGCAATTCCAGCAGTGATGGACCTTGATACCAATCCATAATGCGGCTTGGTTCCACCACGTTATCGCCTTCCAAGGCTGAAATTGGGATGATCTGAATATCAATCTCACCTTGTAGATGCTCAGCAAATTGCAGATATTCAGCGCGGATCTGCTCAAAACGCGATGCAGAGTAATCGACCAGATCCATCTTGTTCACCGCCACCACAAAATGCCGTAAACCCAGTAAATGAGCGATAAATGAATGGCGACGGGTTTGATCCAGCACCCCTTTACGCGCATCAATCAAGATCACCGCCAGATCGCAGTTGGATGCACCGGTCGCCATATTGCGCGTGTACTGCTCATGCCCCGGAGTATCGGCAATGATAAATTTGCGGCGCTCGGTTGAAAAATAGCGGTAGGCCACATCAATGGTGATGCCTTGTTCACGTTCGGCTTGTAAGCCATCCACCAGCAAGGCTAAATCTGGACGCTGACCTGTGGTGCCGACTCGTTGGCTATCGTGATGCACCGCAGCCAACTGATCTTGATAGATCTGTTTTGTGTCATGCAGCAGACGGCCGATCAAAGTGCTTTTGCCATCATCAACCGAACCACAAGTTAACAATCTCAGTAATGATTTGTGTTGGTGCTGCTTGAGGTAAGCTTCAATACCAAGCTCAGCGAGCTGCTGTTTGATTGCATTATTCATACGCTTTCCTGCGATGCTTAGAAATAACCTTGCCGTTTTTTCAGTTCCATTGATCCCGACTGATCGTGGTCGATCGCGCGGCCTTGCCGTTCACTTGAGGTCGCCACCAGCATCTCTTCAATAATTTCGGTCAAGCTACTGGCGTGCGACTCAATGGCGCCGGTCAATGGATAGCAACCTAAGGTGCGAAAACGCACGCTTTTGTGCTCAATCTGCTCACCATCACGCAGGGTCATCCGCTGATCATCAACCATGATCAACATGCCATCTCGCTCGACCACAGGGCGCACTGCCGCCAGATACAGCGGCACAATGTCGATCTGTTCGAGATAGATGTATTGCCAAATATCCAGCTCGGTCCAGTTAGAGAGTGGAAACACCCGTATGCTTTCACCTTTGTTGATCTGGCCGTTATAGGTTCGCCATAGCTCTGGACGCTGATTTTTCGGATCCCAAGTATGGTTTTTATCGCGAAATGAATAGACTCGCTCTTTAGCTCGCGATTTTTCTTCATCTCGCCGCGCACCACCAAAAGCGGCATCAAAACCATACTGGTTAAGCGCTTGCTTCAAGGCTTGGGTTTTCATAATGTCGGTATGCTTGGCCGAACCGTGCACAAACGGGTTAATCCCCGCGGCTAATCCTTGTGGATTTTTATGTACCAGCAGTTCAAAACCATATTTTTTAGCGGTCGCATCGCGAAATGTGATCATGTCGCGAAACTTCCAGTCGGTATCAACATGCAGCAAAGGAAAGGGAATGTTGCCGGGATAAAACGCTTTACGCGCCAAATGCAACATCACCGAGGAGTCTTTACCAATCGAATACATCATCACCGGATTGGCAAACTCAGCCGCCACTTCACGGATAATATGAATGCTTTCCGCTTCCAACTGTTGTAAATGGGTTAAAGCTTGTTGAACCATATTGTCTCTTCCTTGTTTGCGACTGAAACCACTTCACGACTAAGCCGATTAACCATTAAGCGAATTGCGCAGCCTCACGCGAGATTGGCGTAGCGCAAGCACCAAACCAGTGAAGCTTAGCCGCCAGCTTCACCACCTCACCGACCACAATCAGCGCGGGAGCCGCCGCACTGGCCGCCAAACTCGGCAAGTTGTGTAACGTACCCATTTGCACTTGCTGGGTAGTTTGCGTACCACGTTCGATGATGGCGACGGGAGTGCTGGCTTGGCGACCATGCAGCTGTAATTGCTCACTAATCATGCTTGCGTTGCCAAGCCCCATATAGATGACTAAAGTTTGCTGGCCACGCGCTAAGGTTGACCAATCCAATGCTTCGGCTTGTGCCTGTAAATGCCCAGTCACAAAGAGCGCAGACTGCGCATAATCACGGTGCGTCAATGGAATACCGGCATACGCGGTGGCTCCGGCGGCGGCAGTAATACCGGGCACAACTTGAAATTTGACCCCTGCCTCAAACAGCACTTCGAGCTCCTCACCACCACGGCCAAACATAAAAGGATCGCCCCCTTTAAGCCGCACTACGCGATAACCTTGCCGAGCAAAATCGACTAACAATTGATTGGTTTTCGCTTGTGGCACACTGTGATGACCGGCACGTTTGCCAACGCAGACTAAAATCGTCGTACTTGGGATAAGCGCCATGATGGGTTCGGAAACTAAGTGGTCATACAGCACCACATCCGCTTGCTGCAGATAGCTGAGCGCTTTCACGGTCAGCAGTTCAGGATCGCCCGGACCTGCGCCAACTAACGCAACTTCGCCTGCTGGCAGTTGGCTACGGGCCGCACGCAGATAACTGGAGCCTTCGACTACCGAAAAACGAGGGGGGTTACCAAAAGTGGCTAGCGCATCCTGCGACATAATCGAGCTCCTGCTTATTACCTGAAATCCTGTGGGGTTTGTTGCAGGCATTATGCGCAGTTCTGATTATTACCTGAAATTCTATAATTTCATTCTTTATTCCAAAAGCTGATATAGGAGTGTGTAAGGTTTAGCACCATAAGTGCATCACTGGCCAAGGTCGGAGAGGTACAGCAAGGTCGGATTGGCTAACTGGATCACGCAGCGCTGCGATGTCACAGTGCTGCGGATTAGGATGCACATGATGGAGTCTCAGCCATGGCGCGTTATGGCTGAGCAAATATCATGGGATTATTTGAGTAAACGAGCGCGGAACTGGCGTCCTTTCATCTTACCGTTGGCGATTTTGTTGAGGGCTTTGTGCACCACTTTTTTATCCACCGCCACATAAGCACGCATCGGGAAGAGGTTAATCTTGCCGATCTGCGCCGCCGTCAGCTCACCATCACTGGTCAATGCCCCGAGAATATCACCGGGACGAACTTTGTCTTTTTTGCCGCCATCAATCTGAATCGTGACCATGTTGGACAAATATGGACGCGCGCCAGCGGTCGGCTGTGGCAAGGTGGCTGGTTCAATCGCGATATCCATGTATTCATCAATTTGTGCCACACGATAGCTTTCGTTATCGCTAAAAAAGCTAAATGCCAAACCTTTGCTGCCAGCTCGGCCTGTACGACCGATACGGTGTACATGCACCTCAGGATCGCGTGATAAATCGTAGTTAAATACCGCATCAAGGTTATCCACATCCAAACCACGCGCAGCCACATCGGTCGCCACCAAAATCGAGATGCTCTTATTGGCAAATTGGACTAACGCTTGGTCGCGCTCACGCTGCTCTAAGTCACCGTGCAATTCAATCACACTAAAACCGGCTTGATGCAAGGCATCGGCGACATTTTGCACTTCTCGCTTGGTATTACAAAAAACCACCGCTGAGCTAGGTTGATGATGTAACAGCAGCGTTTCAAGCGCTTGATCACGTGCCTCGCTGCCATCCACCTTATAAAAATATTGGCGAATGGTTGAGGTATCATGAGTGGCGGCAACTTGGATCATCGTTGCATTACGGGTAACGTTTTGTGCAATTTTCTCAATGCTGGCTGGGAAGGTAGCGCTAAACAGCAAGGTTTGGCGATCGGTAGGTGCCGCAGCCACAATCGCTTCTAACGCTTCTTGAAAGCCCATTTCCAACATGCGATCCGCTTCATCCAGCACCAGCGTGTTGAGTTCGCTAAGATCGATACGATCTTTACTCAGGTGATCCAAAATACGCCCTGGTGTACCAACCAAAATATGCGCACCATGTTCCAACGAACCAATCTGTGGCCCCATCGGCATCCCGCCACACAAGGTCAACACTTTAATGTTGTGGATGGTGCGGCCTAAGGTACGAATATCGGTCGCCACTTGATCGGCAAGTTCACGAGTTGGACACAACACTAAGGCTTGCACACGAAAGCGTTTCACATTGAGATTAGACAGTACCCCAAGACCAAAGGCAGCCGTTTTGCCCGAGCCCGTTTTACCTTGACCAATCACATCCTGTTGATTGAGGATTGCGGGAAGAGATTGCGCCTGAATCGGAGTCATTGTGGCAAACCCCATCGTTTCAAGGTTCGCGAGTAATTCAGGCTTCAGGTTCAAAGCCGCAAAAGTGTTGGTGTTCAAGGGGGATCCTTAGTGTGATGAAAAAAGAAGCGCTATTATCGTTATTTTACGCCTCAGCTCCAGTGAATCTTGATTTAAATTTTTAGCCCTATGCTTAACGCTAGAGAAAACGGCGCTACGCAGTAATAATTACCCCCGTTCAGCGCAGTTCAAACCTAATCAAACCACGAGCATTAACTTTATTATCAAGGAGATAATCATGATCCACTGGCAATGTGTGCCTTTTTGCCAATTAACCACCGAACAGCTGTACCAACTGCTTAAACTCAGAGTGGACGTCTTCGTGGTAGAACAGTCCTGTGCTTATCCCGAATTGGATGACAAGGATTGCCTCAGCGGCGTGCAACATTTGCTTGGCTATCAAGGATCACAATTAGTGGCTTGCGCACGTTTACTGCCGCCTGGGGTAAGTTACTCGAATGTCAGCTTTGGCCGAGTGGCGACCAAGGCCAGCGCGCGCGGTAATGGACTTGGACATCAATTATTGCAGACCGCACTTGAGCAGTGCCAACGTTTATGGCCACAACAAACCATCGAAATTGGCGCGCAACAGTATCTTGGTGAGTTTTATGCTCGCTATGGCTTTAGCGCCACCTCCGAGCCCTATCTAGAGGATGGGATTTGGCACATCGATATGATTAGGGACGGATCTGAGCGCTGCGCAGACTAAACTGCGCAGTCATCTTATTTGCTGCGCCCAAAACCGCCATCAGAGAGGCGAAAGAACATCACTGATTGGCTATTGCGCTCCAGTTGCAAAATATCCAACTGACCATTTTCCGCCAATTTAAAACGGATCAGTTGACCTGCTTGAATTTGGCTAAGCGGCTTATCGGCGCCTTCAACCTTGACCAACCCATTGATATCACTTAATGGCAACTGATTAATCCGAAACACTTGCGATAAAGTATCACCTTGGCGAACCACGTACTCTTGCCACGCCGATGATTTAAGTTCACTCGGCGTTGGCGTACCTTGTTCACTCAAACTCTGGGTATTGATCCCGACTTCAATCCGCTGCGCAGCCGCAGGCGCTGCGTTGAGTGCGGTTGACTTCTCCGGCAATGGGATCACCATCAAGCCGAGCACAACGGGAATCAGCACCATCAAACTTCGCCGATGCCGCAGCGGCAGTACGAGCCATAACTCTTGCAACCGCTGACGATAGCGCGGCCAATCCAGTCGTTGCCAAAAATTTTGTACCAAGGCCAGATAATCAGTTTGCGGCGGCTTCTTGTGGCGGCGATTCATGTTCAAATCCTTTAATTACTAGCCTACAGTATAAAAATTCATAAGGTTAGAGTATAGAGTCGAGTCGCATGAAAGCCAAAGCTTGACACAAACTTGAAATTTTTTGCTGAACTTTCTGCGCTAAGTCACAAGCCAATGCCGCGATGACGGACCATAACCCACTTACTTGGCATAGCACCCCCACATGGGATAACCGTTTCATCACTCAGCCTAACCTGTTATTCTGTCGCCTTTATTGAACGACCAAGAGTGACTTTTATGTCTGAAGTAACATTTGAAACCGTAGAACAAAAAGCCAGTTATGGCATTGGCCTGCAAATGGGTCAACAACTGGCGGGTAGCGGCTTAGAAGGTCTGAATGTGGCAGCGATTGCCGCTGGTATCGCAACCGCACTGGTTGGCGAACAACCTGCAATTTCAGTAGATGAAATCAACCAAGCCCTACAAACCATGCATATGCGTGCAGAACAAGCACACCAAGAGGCTGCTAAAGTCGCGGCTGCAGAAGGCGAAGCGTTCCTGCAAGATAACGCGCTGCGTTCAGAAGTCACGGTTCTTGAGTCTGGCCTGCAATACGAAGTATTGGTTGAAGGCAACGGTGCTATCCCAACTGCTGACAAATCAGTTCGTGTTCACTATCATGGCCAACTGGTCGATGGTACTGTGTTCGACAGCTCTGTCTCTCGTGGTCAACCTGCTGAATTCCCAGTGACTGGCGTGATCCGTGGTTGGGTTGAAGCATTGCAACTGATGCCGGTCGGTTCAAAATGGAAACTCTACATTCCACAAGACCTGGCTTATGGTGAGCGTGGCGCAGGTGCCGCTATTCCACCATTTGCAGCACTGGTTTTCGAAGTAGAGCTGTTAGATATTCTGTAATATTGTCTTTGTGCTGACCAACAACGATAAAGAGCGATCCTAAGGGTCGCTCTTTTTTATAGACTCAATAATGGCGTTGATGACGATGACAGTGACACCAATAGGTCGCGCTTGAATCGGATTAGGTGAGTGGTCAGTGTCGCGGGACTGTGAGTCTAGATTTTGCCAGTAGTGGCGCTAATAAAACACCAGCCACAACCAAGAAGAGTCGCTAGGCGAACGGTAGCCACAATATCCAGCAAACCTATCGCGATAGAGTGCCTGTAACATAGTGTGCCAATCACATCGCACTCCGTTTACAAGCCAAATACAGCAAAAAAAACAGCCATAAAAAAAGCCGGGCTAGCCCGGCTCTTTTATTGCATGACGAATTGATTACTCAGCAGCAGCTTCAACAGCAGCTTCTGGGCGATCAACCAGCTCAATGTATGCCATTGGAGCTTTGTCACCTGCACGGAAACCACACTTCAGAATACGAGTGTAGCCGCCTTGACGTGCAGCGAAACGTGGACCTAATTCGTTAAACAGTTTTGCTACCACTTCGTTATCACGAGTGCGAGCAAATGCTAGACGACGGTTAGCAACGCTGTCAGTCTTAGCTAGTGTAATCAAAGGCTCAACGACGCGACGCAGCTCTTTCGCTTTTGGCAAAGTAGTCTTGATAACTTCATGACGTACTAGAGAGCTAGCCATGTTGCTGAACATCGCTTTGCGATGACTGCTGTTGCGGTTGAGTTGACGACCACTCTTACGATGGCGCATGACCTAATCCTTCTAACTATTATCGATTAATCTTCAGCGATTGACGCTGGCGGCCAGTTTTCTAGACGCATGCCCAGAGACAGACCACGTGATGCAAGCACGTCTTTAATCTCTGTAAGAGACTTCTTACCGAGGTTTGGCGTTTTAAGAAGCTCAACCTCAGTGCGCTGTACCAGATCACCGATGTAGTGAATCGCTTCTGCTTTCAAACAGTTAGCAGAGCGAACTGTTAGTTCAAGATCGTCTACAGGACGCAGTAGGATCGGATCGAATTCTGGCTTCTCTTCCTTCTCCTCAGGTACACGTACATCACGAAGATCTACGAACGCATCCAATTGCTCAGCAAGAATAGTTGCTGCACGACGGATTGCTTCCTCAGGCTCAAGAGTACCATTCGTTTCCATATCGATAACGAGTTTATCCAAGTCAGTACGCTGCTCAACACGAGCCGCTTCAACTGAGTAGGCAATTTTGTCTACTGGGCTGAAAGTGGCATCAACAAGCAGACGACCAATTGGACGCTCGTCTTCTTCGGTATGGATACGGGCAGAAGCTGGAACATAACCACGACCACGTTCTACTTTGATACGCATAGCGATCGCAGCATTGTCAGCAGTTAGATGACAAATAACGTGTTCAGGGTTTACGATCTCTACATCACCATCATGGGTGATGTCACCTGCAACCACAGGGCCCGAGCCTGATTTGTTCAGTGTAATGAACACTTCGTCTTTGCCTTCGGCAACGCGAACAGCCAGACCTTTCAGGTTCAAGAGAATCTCAAGGATATCTTCCTGAACACCTTCTTTGGTGCTGTACTCGTGAAGAACGCCTTCAATCTCTACTTCAGTAGCAGCACAACCTGGCATTGAAGATAAAAGAATACGGCGAAGTGCATTACCCAGAGTGTGACCGAAACCACGCTCTAACGGCTCAAGAGTTACTTTTGCGTGTGTCGTGTTAATTTGTTCGATATCAACAAGACGTGGCTTAAGAAATTCTGTTACAGAACCCTGCATTGTGTCCTCTCTTTAGTTTAAACCTTACTTAGAGTAAAGCTCGACGATCAATTGTTCGTTGATGTCAGCCGACAGATCGGAACGCTCAGGCAGACGCTTGAAAGTACCTTCCATCGTGTTTACATCGACTTCAATCCAAGTTGGTTTTTCGCGTTGTTCAGCAACTTCTAGAGCTGCTTTAATGCGAGATTGCTTTTTCGCTTTCTCACGAACTGCAACAACGTCGTTTGCCGCAACATTGAAAGAAGGAACGTTTACTACTTTACCGTTCACTAGGATAGCTTTGTGGCTAACCAGCTGACGTGATTCAGCGCGAGTCGCACCGAAACCCATACGGTAAACTACGTTATCCAGACGACCTTCCAGAAGCTGAAGCAGGTTTTCACCTGTGTTGCCTTTCAGGCGCGCAGCTTCTTTGTAGTAGTTACGGAATTGTTTTTCTAAAACGCCATAAATACGACGAACTTTTTGCTTCTCACGAAGCTGAACGCCATACTCAGACAGACGACCGCGACGAGCGCCGTGTACGCCTGGTGCGTTATCAATTTTACACTTGGTATCAATCGCACGAACGCCTGACTTAAGGAATAAGTCAGTACCTTCGCGGCGGCTAAGCTTCAGCTTAGGACCCAAATATCTTGCCATGATCTTTCTCCAATCTTCCTAGAAACGTTAAACGCGACGTTTCTTCGGTGGACGACAACCGTTATGAGGGATTGGTGTAGCATCAACGATGTTCGTGATACGGAAACCAGCTGCATTCAGAGCGCGAACAGTAGATTCACGACCTGGACCAGGACCCTTAACCATAACCTCTAGGTTCTTTAGGCCGTATTCTTTAGCCATTTCAGCACAACGCTCAGCAGCAACTTGTGCAGCGAACGGAGTAGACTTACGAGAACCGCGGAAACCAGAACCACCAGCAGTAGCCCAAGCAAGAGCATTGCCTTGACGGTCTGTAATGGTAACGATTGTGTTGTTGAAAGATGCGTGGATATGCGCTACGCCATCAGCAACTTGCTTGCGTACACGCTTACGTGCGCGAGTTGGTTGTTTAGCCATTGTACTCTACCCTTCCCGATTATTTCTTGATCGGCTTACGCGGACCCTTACGGGTGCGAGCGTTGGTTTTAGTACGCTGTCCACGTAGTGGTAGACTGCGACGATGACGAAGACCACGGTAACAACCAAGATCCATTAGGCGCTTGATGTTCATGGAAACTTCACGACGTAGATCACCCTCTACAGTGTACTTAGCTACACCATCACGCAGTTGATCGATCTGCTCTTCAGTTAGTTCACTGATCTTAACACTCTCAGCAATACCCAAATCAGCTAAAATAGCTTTTGAACGGGTTTTACCGATCCCGTAGATCGCAGTTAGTGCGATTACAGCATGTTTATGATCAGGAATGTTAATGCCTGCTATACGGGCCACTATGCACTCCTAGTACTTTCATCAAAGAATTACCCGCAACAAAGCCCGTCGAGGATACGTTGCGGTATACTACTTCTTTTGCACGCAAAAGGTAGGCCGAGGAATATACTCGACACTACCTTAATTTTCAAGTAAAAAATTTCTGCTAATTAGCCTTGGCGCTGCTTGTGCTTTGGCTCACTGCAAATCACGCGAACGACACCGTTACGCTTGATAATTTTACAGTTACGGCAGATTTTTTTAACGGAAGCACGAACTTTCATTGCTAAACTCCGTAAATCTATCTGAACTGCTGCCGTATTAACGGCCATAGCCTTTCAGATTTGCTTTTTTCAACACAGACTCATACTGATGAGACATCAAATGGGTCTGTACCTGTGCCATAAAGTCCATGATCACGACAACGACAATCAGTAGTGATGTGCCGCCAAAGTAGAAACGTACGTTCCACGCAACCATCATGAACTCAGGGATCAGACAGATAAAAGTAATATACAGTGCACCCGCAAGGGTTAAACGTGTCATCACTTTATCGATATATTTCGCTGTCTGTTCACCTGGGCGGATACCGGGTACGAATGCACCAGACTTCTTCAAGTTGTCTGCTGTTTCACGTGGGTTAAACACCAACGCTGTATAGAAGAAACAGAAGAAGATAATCGCCGCTGCATAAAGCATTACATACAGAGGCTGGCCTGGGCTCAATGCTAAAGACACATCGGTTAACCAACCGAATGCGCTGCTTTCACCGTTCTGACCAAACCACTGCGCCAATGTTCCTGGGAACAAGATAATGCTTGACGCAAAGATTGCTGGTATCACACCCGCCATATTAATTTTCAATGGCAAGTGTGTGCTTTGTGCTGCGAACACTTTACGACCTTGTTGACGCTTCGCGTAGTTAACAACGATACGACGTTGACCACGCTCCATGAAAACAACGAAGTAAATCACAGCAAAAGCTAACACTGCAATTAACAGCAGAAGAAGTACATGCAGTTCACCTTGACGCGCTTGCTCGATTGTTTGACCGATTGCCGAAGGCAATCCAGCAACAATACCTGCAAAAATCAGTATCGAAATACCATTTCCAATTCCGCGCTCTGTAATCTGTTCACCTAACCACATTAAGAACATGGTACCGGTTACTAAGCTCACGGTCGCAATCAGGGTAAACATGGTTTGGTCGATAACAACCAGATTGTTGACCATGTTTGGTAAGCCTGTTGCAATACCAATCGCTTGGAATGTTGCAAGTACAAGCGTGCCGTAACGCGTATATTGGCTGATCTTACGACGGCCTGCTTCACCCTCTTTCTTGAGTTCGGCTAACGCGGGATGAACTACTGTTAGCAACTGGACAACAATTGACGCCGAAATATACGGCATGATGCCCAGTGCTAAAATAGATGCACGCTCAAGGGCACCACCGGAGAACATGTTAAACATTTCAACGATGGTACCTTTTTGCTGTTCGAACAATTCGGCAAGTACAGCAGCGTCAATACCAGGGATCGGCACAAAAGAGCCGGCTCGGAATACTAAAAGTGCACCAATTACAAAGAATAAGCGCGACTTTAGTTCATTTAAGCCGCTCTGAGCACTACGAAAATCTTGTCCTGGTTTTCTAGCCATCTGTACCTCAATCCTCGAGATTATTCCTCGATTTTACCGCCTGCAGCTTCGATTGCAGCTTTAGCGCCTTTAGTCACGCGCAGACCTTTTACAGTCACTGCTTTGTTAATCTCGCCAGAAAGAACAACTTTCACAAACTCAATGTTTTTAGTAACAAGGTTTGCTGCTTTCAGAGCGTTCAGATCAACTACGTCACCAGTTACTTTCGCCAGTTCAGACAGACGAACTTCAGCAGTCACAAAGCTCTTACGAGAAGTGAAACCGAATTTTGGTAGACGCTGTTTCAGAGGCATTTGACCGCCTTCAAAACCTGGACGAACTTTGCCGCCAGAGCGTGACTTTTGACCTTTGTGACCACGGCCACCTGTTTTACCAAGGCCTGAACCAACACCACGACCTAAACGCTTAGGAGCATGTTTAGAACCCGCTGCCGGCGATAGAGTATTCAATAGCATTATGATTACTCCTCAACTTTAACCATGTAGTAAACCTTGTTGATCATGCCACGAACACATGGCGTATCTTCAAGTTCTACTGTGTGGTTGATTTTACGAAGACCTAAACCGCGCAGTGTAGCTTTATGCTTTGGCAGGCGACCAATTGAGCTTTTAGTTTGAGTTACTTTAATAGTTGCCATGTGTTCTTACTCCGAAATTGATTCAACAGTTAGACCACGCTTAGCAGCAACCATTTCTGGTGACTTCACGTCCACTAGCGCATCAATCGTTGCACGAACGATGTTGATTGGGTTAGTAGAACCGTACGCTTTAGACAAAACGTTGTGTACACCAGCAACTTCAAGAACTGCACGCATCGCACCACCTGCGATTACACCAGTACCTTCTGCAGCAGGCTGCATGTAAACTTTAGAGCCCGAGTGGCGACCTTTCACTGGGTGGTGAAGAGTACCTTCGTTCAGCGCGATCGTAACCATGCTACGACGTGCTTTTTCCATTGCTTTTTGGATCGCTGCAGGTACTTCACGGGCTTTACCGTAACCGAAACCTACACGACCGTTACCGTCACCAACTACAGTCAGTGCAGTAAAGCTCATGATTCGACCACCTTTAACCGTTTTAGAAACACGGTTAACTGCGATTAATTTTTCTTGCAAATCATTCGCTTGAACTTGTTGTTCTTTAGCCATCTTCCAACCCTACCTTAGAATTTCAGACCAGCTTCGCGAGCAGAATCTGCTAGCGCTGCTACTCGACCGTGGTATTGGAAACCAGAACGATCGAACGCAACTACAGTTACGCCTTTTTCAAGAGCGCGCTCTGCAACAGCTTTACCCACTGCTTTCGCTGCATCGATGTTACCGGTATATTTCACTTGCTCACGGATCGCTTTTTCTACAGTAGAAGCGGCGGCGATAACCTCAGAGCCATTAGCTGCAATCACTTGTGCGTACACGTGACGAGGAGTACGGTGTACTACTAGGCGAGTTGCACCCAGTTCTGCAATCTTACGACGTGCACGTGTAGCACGACGGATGCGAGATGCTTTCTTATCCATAGTGTTACCTTACTTCTTCTTAGCTTCTTTACTACGCACATTTTCATCTGCGTAACGAATACCTTTGCCTTTGTATGGCTCAGGCGCGCGGTAAGAACGAATGTCAGCCGCAACTTGACCAACTACTTGCTTATCACAACCAGTCAGTACAATTTCAGTTTGGCTAGGACATTCAGCTTTAATACCCGCTGGCAGTTCATGCTCAACAGGGTGAGAGAAACCCAGAGTCAGGCCTACAGCGTTGCCTTTCATAGCAGCACGGTAACCAACACCTTTCAGTACGAGTTTCTTAGTAAAGCCTTCAGTAACACCAACAACCATGTTCTTAACTAGAGCACGTGCAGTACCTGCTTGTGCCCATGCATTGGCTACGCCTTCACGTGGACCAAAAGTCAGTTGGTTGTCTTCTTGTGCGATCACTACACCGTTGTGGAAAACGCGAGAAAGTTCGCCTTTAGCACCTTTGATAGTGATCTCTTGGCCGTTCAGTTTCACCTCTACGCCAGCTGGAATAGCGACAGGTGCTTTAGCAACACGAGACATGTTCTACTCCTTAATTATGCTACGTAGCAAATGATTTCACCGCCAAGACCTGCTTTACGAGCAGCGCGGTCTGACATCAGACCCTTGGAAGTGGAAACGACAGCAACGCCTAGACCACCCATTACAGATGGCAGCTCGTCTTTCTTCTTGTAAACACGAAGACCTGGACGAGAAACGCGTTTGATTTGCTCGATTACTGGTTTTGCTTGGAAATACTTAAGAGTGATTTCCAACTCAGCTTTTACTTCGCCTTCAACAGCGAAATCAGCGATATAACCTTCTGCTTTCAGAAGTGCAGCAATTGCAACTTTCAGCTTTGAAGAAGGCATTTTTACAGCAACTTTGTTTGCTGCCTGACCGTTACGAATGCGGGTCAGCATATCCGAAATCGGATCTTGCATGCTCATAAACTTTACTCCAAATGATTAAGTGGCAATTACCAGCTAGCCTTACGAAGTCCTGGAATCTCGCCTTTCATGCAAGCTTCACGAACTTTAATACGGCTTAGACCGAACTTACGCAGGAAACCGTGTGGGCGACCAGTTTGGTTGCAACGGTTACGCTGACGAGAACGACTTGAATCACGTGGAAGAGATTGCAGTTTAAGAACCGCGTTCCAACGATCTTCTTCAGATGCGTTTACATCGCTGATGATAGCTTTCAGAGCTGAACGCTTTTCAGCGAACTGAGCTACCAGCTTCGCACGCTTGTCTTCACGTGCTTTCATTGATTGTTTAGCCATAACAGTAACCCTTCACCTTACTTACGGAATGGGAAGTTAAAGGCAGCCAGCAGAGCACGGCCTTCCTCATCGGTACCAGCGGTAGTCGTGATAGTGATATCAAGACCGCGTACACGATCGACTTTATCGTAGTCGATTTCCGGAAAGATGATTTGCTCGCGAACGCCCATGCTGTAGTTACCACGACCGTCAAAAGACTTGCCGTTAACACCGCGGAAATCACGTACACGTGGAAGAGCGATAGAGATCAAACGCTCTAAGAAATCCCACATGCGTTCGCCACGCAAGGTTACTTTACAACCGATTGGGTAGCCTTCACGGATTTTGAAACCAGCTACAGATTTGCGCGCTTTAGTGATCAGTGGCTTTTGGCCAGAGATGATCGCCATATCAGACGCTGCATTTTCGAGTAGTTTCTTATCGTTGATTGCTTCACCAACGCCCATATTGAGGGTGATTTTCTCAATTCTAGGGACTTGCATGACGCTTGTGTAACTGAACTGTTTGGTCAGTTCAGCGACTACAGACGACTTGTAGTAATCATGCAGTTTCGCCATAGTAGAACTCCAAATTACTTCTAATTAGTTAGAAACGATTTCGTTATTAGACTTGAAGAAACGAACTTTCTTGCCATCTTCAAAACGGAAACCGATGCGGTCTGCTTTACCAGTTGCTGCGTTGAAAATCGCAATGTTAGAAACGTCGATTGCTGCTTCTTGCTCAACGATGCCGCCTTGGACACCCATTGCAGGAACAGGTTTCTGATGTTTCTTAACTAGATTGATACCTTCAACGATAACTTTACCAGTTGCCAGAACCTTCGTTACTTTACCTTTCTTGCCTTTGTCTTTACCAGCAAGAACGATTACTTCGTCATTTTGACGGATTTTAGCTGCCATTGTTGCCGCTCCTTACAGAACTTCTGGAGCCAGTGATACAATCTTCATGAATTTCGCATTACGAAGTTCACGAGTCACTGGACCAAAGATACGTGTACCGATTGGTTGCTCACTGTTGTTGTTCAACAGTACGCAAGCATTACGGTCGAAGCGAATGACAGAACCGTCTGGACGACGTACGCCTTTACGGGTGCGAACTACCACCGCCTTTAATACATCACCTTTTTTCACTTTACCGCGAGGAATTGCTTCCTTAACAGTAACTTTGATGATGTCGCCAACGTGGGCGTAACGACGATGAGAGCCACCCAGAACCTTAATACACATTACGCTGCGAGCGCCTGAGTTATCAGCTGCATCCAGGGTAGTTTGCATTTGGATCATGTTAGTGCTCCGCTAAATATTAAAAAAACTAGACCCATCTCGGGTCGGGCTGCCTCTTTAAAGGGACGCGAATTGTACCACCCTTTTTTTTGATTGGGTAGTCAAAAAACAAGCGGCCCCAAAAATAATTGGAGCCGCCTGAATTGCGAGAAAAGGAGAGATTAAATCTTCGCTTTTTCTACAATTTTCACCAAAGTCCAAGACTTAGTCTTAGACAGTGGACGACATTCACGAATTTCAACGGTGTCGCCAATGCCACACTCGTTGTTTTCGTCATGTGCGTGTACTTTAGTCGTGCGCTTAACGAATTTACCGTAGATCGGGTGCTTCACCATGCGCTCGATAGCAACAACGATAGACTTGTCCATCTTGTCGCTAACAACACGACCTAGTTGAGTACGAATTTTGTCGCTCATTATGCGCCTGCCTTCTCAGTCAAAACAGTTTTCACACGTGCGATATCACGGCGTACAGCTTTCAGAGTATGAGTTTGCTGCAGCTGACCAGTCGCAGCTTGCATACGCAAGTTGAACTGCTCTTTCAGCAAATTCAGTAGCTCAGCGTTCAGCTCTTCAACGCTCTTTTCGCGTAGATCTTGTGCTTTCATCACATCACCTGCTTAGTTACAAATGTAGTCTTGAATGGCAGTTTACGAGCCGCTAGGCGGAACGCTTCACGCGCCAATTCTTCAGGTACACCATCAACTTCGTACATAACCTTACCAGGTTGGATTTGGGCTACCCAGTACTCAACGTTACCTTTACCCTTACCTTGACGAACTTCTAGTGGTTTTTCTGTGATTGGTTTGTCTGGGAACACACGGATCCAGATTTTACCTTGACGCTTGATATGACGCGTCATAGCACGACGTGCCGCTTCGATTTGACGAGCAGTCAGACGACCACGGCCAATAGCTTTAAGACCAAAGCTACCGAAGCTGACTTCAGTGCCTTTCGCTAGACCACGGTTACGACCAGTCTGAACCTTACGGAACTTAGTACGTTTAGGTTGTAGCATCTGTCGACTCCTTACTTACGGCCTTTACGCTGCTTCTTAGGCTTGTCAGCCTTTGGCTCTGCAGCTTCAGTTGCTGCTGGCATTCCGCCTAGGATCTCACCTTTGAAGATCCAGACTTTCACGCCGATTACACCGTAGGTGGTGTGAGCCGAAGAAGTTGCGTAATCAATGTCAGCACGTAGAGTGTGTAGAGGTACGCGACCTTCACGATACCACTCTGAACGAGCAATTTCAGCGCCGCCTAAACGGCCACTTACTTCCACTTTGATACCTTTAGCGCCTAGACGCATTGCGTTTTGTACCGCGCGCTTCATCGCACGACGGAACATTACGCGACGCTCTAGTTGAGACGCGATGCTATCAGCCACAAGCTGACCATCCAGCTCTGGCTTACGTACTTCAGCGATGTTGATTTGCGCTGGTACGCCAGCAATTTTTGCTACTGCTGCACGCAGTTTTTCAACGTCTTCGCCTTTTTTACCGATAACAACACCTGGACGAGCAGTGTGAATAGTCACACGGATGCTCTTCGCTGGACGTTCGATAACGATGCGTGACAGAGACGCGTTTGCCAATTCCTTAGACAGGTATTGACGCACCTTGAAGTCGCCGTCTAGGTTGTCAGCGAAATCTTTGGTGTTAGCAAACCATGTAGCATTCCAAGGCTTAACGATGCCTAGACGAATACCATTTGGATGTACTTTCTGACCCATTGCTTACTCTCCTAGTCTCTTAGCGATCTGCGACAACCACAGTAATGTGGCTTGAACGCTTCAAGATACGATCCGCACGGCCTTTAGCACGAGGCATAATACGCTTCATGACTGGGCCCTCATCTACGAAGATTTTAGCGACACGTAGATCGTCGATGTCTGCACCTTCGTTGTGCTCTGCGTTCGCGATTGCAGATACCAGAACTTTCTTAATCAGTTCAGCCGCTTTTTTGTTGCTGAAAGTCAGAAGTTCTAGTGCTTGATCCACAGATTTACCGCGGATTTGGTCTGCAACTAAGCGAGCTTTCTGAGGAGAAATACGAGCAAAGTTATGTTTAGCGATAGCTTCCATCATTTACCCCTTATTTCTTCTTAGCTTTCTTATCCGCAGCATGACCGCGGTAAGTACGAGTAGGTGCAAATTCGCCCAATTTGTGACCGATCATTTCGTCAGTTACGAAAACTGGAACGTGTTGACGACCATTATGGACAGCGATGGTCAAACCGATCATTGTTGGAATGATCATTGAACGACGGGACCAAGTCTTAATAGGCTTTTTGTCTCCGCTTTCCACCGCTTTCTCTACCTTCTTCAGCAAGTGTAGGTCAATAAATGGACCTTTCTTGAGAGAACGTGGCATGGCTTATCCTCTTAAATAGATTACTTATTACGACGACGTACGATGTACTTGTCAGTGCGTTTGTTACTACGTGTCTTGTAGCCTTTAGTTGGTACGCCCCAAGGAGATACAGGGTGACGACCACCAGAAGTACGACCTTCACCACCACCGTGTGGGTGGTCAACCGGGTTCATTACCACACCGCGAACGGTTGGACGAATACCACGCCAGCGCGCAGCACCAGCTTTACCCAGTTCACGCAGCATGTGCTCAGAGTTGCCTACTTCACCGATCGTTGCACGACCTTCAGACAACACTTTACGCATTTCGCCAGAACGTAGACGGATAGTTACATATGAACCGTCACGAGCTACCAGTTGCGCGTACGCACCTGCAGAACGAGCCAACTGTGCACCTTTCCCAGGAGTTAATTCAACGTTATGGATAGTTGAACCAACAGGGATGTTGCGCATTGGCATTGCGTTACCCGCTTTAATCGGCGCATCAGGGCCAGATTGGATAACGTCGCCCGCTTTCAAACCTTTTGGTGCGATGATGTAACGACGCTCACCGTCTGCGTACAGAACTAGAGCGATGTTTGCGCTACGGTTTGGATCGTATTCTAGACGCTCAACTTTCGCTGGGATACCGTCTTTAGTACGTTTGAAGTCAACCAAACGATAGTGTTGCTTGTGACCACCACCGATGTGACGTACTGTGATACGACCGTTGTTGTTACGACCACCGTTCTTAGAGTTTTTCTCTAGAAGAGGTGCGTATGGCTTACCCTTGTGCAGGTCAGCGTTAACAACTTTAACAACGTGACGACGACCAGCCGAAGTCGGCTTACATTTAACAATAGCCATTTTTCAACTACTCCTGTTATTCCGCGCCGCCAACGAAGTCAAGATCTTGACCTTCATTCAAAGTCACGTACGCTTTTTTCACGTCAGAACGACGGCCTTGGCGTACACCTTGACGCTTGGTCTTACCCTTAAGGATCAGGGTATTTACAGACTTAACTTCAACTTCAAATAGCTTTTCTACAGCTGCTTTGATCTCTTTCTTAGTGGCATCTTTTGCTACTTTGAAAACGATAGTGTTCGCTTTCTCTGCAGACATGGTTGCTTTTTCAGAGATGTGCGGTGCACGTAGAACTTTTAGTAGACGCTCTTCACGGATCATGCCAGCATCTCCTCAACTTGCTTAACTGCAGCAGCAGTCATTAGAACCTTGTCAAATGCGATCAGGCTAACTGGGTCAATGCCCGTTACATCACGCACGTCAACTTTGTACAGGTTACGAGCAGCTAAGAACAGATTTTCGTCTACTTCGCCAGTAACGATGAGAACATCGTTCAGCTCAAGTTCTTTTAGCTTAGCTACTAGAGCTTTGGTCTTTGGAGCTTCAACTGAGAACTCTTCAACAACGATTAAACGCTCTTGACGAACTAGCTCAGACAGAATGCTCTTCATAGCACCACGGTACATTTTTTTGTTTACTTTTTGGCTGTGATCTTGTGGTTTCGCAGCAAAAGTAACACCACCTGTACGCCAGATTGGGCTACGGATTGTACCAGCACGTGCACGGCCAGTACCTTTTTGACGCCATGGCTTAGCGCCACCGCCAGAAACTTCTGAACGTGTCTTTTGAGCACGAGTACCTTGACGAGCACCTGCTGCATAAGCAACAACTACTTGGTGTACAAGAGCTTCATTGAACTCACGTCCGAAAGTAGTTTCGGAAACAGTTAGTGCGTTAGCACCTTTAACCATCAATTCCATTACTTACTCCTAGACGTTACGCTTTAACAGCTGGTTTGACGATCACGTTAGCGCCGGTTGCACCTGGGACTGCACCTTTAATCAGGAGCAGATTGCGCTCAGCGTCAACACGTACGATCTCTAGGTTTTGAGTCGTTACACGCTCAGCACCCATGTGACCTGCCATTTTCTTGCCTTTAAACACGCGACCTGGAGTCTGACATTGACCGATAGAACCAGGAGCACGGTGAGACAATGAGTTACCGTGAGTCATATCTTGGGTACGGAAATTCCAGCGCTTAACAGCACCTTGGAAACCTTTACCTTTTGATGTACCGGTAACGTCTACTTTTTTAATTTCGTTGAACAGTTCAACAGTCAGTTCAGAACCTACTGCAAACTCTTCGCCGTTTTCTAAACGGAATTCCCAAAGACCGCGACCAGCTTCTACACCCGCTTTCGCGAAGTGACCAGCTTCTGGCTTAGTAACACGGTTAGCTTTCTTAGCACCCGCAGTTACTTGGATAGCTGCGTAACCATCAGTTTCAAGTGTTTTCACTTGAGTGATACGGTTCGCTTCAACCTCAACAACTGTTACAGGGATAGAAACGCCTTCTTCAGTAAATACGCGGGTCATGCCCACTTTACGTCCGACTAGACCAATCATTCTTCTAATCTCCCTTAACCTAGGCTGATTTGAACATCAACACCAGCAGCAAGATCAAGACGCATCAGAGCATCTACAGTCTTGTCAGTTGGTTCTACGATGTCGATCAGACGCTTGTGAGTACGAATTTCGTACTGGTCACGTGCATCTTTGTTTACGTGTGGAGAGATCAGAACAGTGAAACGCTCTTTACGAGTAGGCAGTGGGATTGGACCACGAACCTGTGCGCCGGTACGTTTAGCTGTTTCTACGATTTCCGCAGTAGAAGCATCGATCAGTTTGTAATCGAAAGCTTTTAGGCGGATACGGATACGTTGGTTCTGCATAAGACAGAGCTCCAATTATAAAAAAATTACACAAACAATATCGCCACTCAAACTCGTCAGGACGAGAGAATGCCGATTGATTTATGTGAAACCGTAGTGCCACAATTGGGCACATTGTCAGCTAATGTGAATGGCTTAAATAAATAAGCTAATCGAATTAACTGCGAACATAAGCTGAGTATACATTACCGTACCTATCAATACGACAGGCTAGCTCCTCGCTGCTCATTGGTTCACAACTGGCTAAACCAGTGCGGGGAATTATACCGATCACAGTTTGAGTTGCAAGGGATGTTTGAAAAATAATCGGAATTAAATTGTGGCAGGTTGAAGACAAAGAAAAACGGCGGAGAAAAGGAAAATAGGCTAATCATTCACGGGCACTTGCATACCCGTGATATTGTATCGGTGCGGAAACTTATTGATTGGCCATGCGTTGACGCACAGCTTCAAACAGGCAGACACCACATGCCACCGAGACATTGAGGCTTGAAACACTACCCGCCATCGGGATTTTGATCAGATCATCGCACGTCTCACGAGTGAGACGGCGCATACCATCCCCTTCGGCTCCCATCACGATGGCTAGTGGCCCACTCAATTTACTTTGGTAGATATCATGAGTGGCTTCCCCCGCCGTACCAACAAACCACACCCCTTTTTCCTGCAGAGCGCGCATGGTACGTGCCAAGTTAGTCACTCGAACCAATGGTACGGTTTCTGCGGCACCACAAGCGACCTTGCTGACCGTCGCGGTCAGTGGCGCGGATTTATCCTTGGGCACAATCACTGCAGCGACACCTGCCGCGTCAGCATTGCGCAAGCAAGCCCCAAGATTATGAGGATCGGTCACGCCATCAAGCACTAACAGTAATGGCTGTTGATGTTGAGCAAGGATATCATCCAGATCATTTTCATTGAGTTGCCGCATGGCTTTCACCCGCGCAATCAAGCCTTGGTGATTGGCACCTTCCGCTTTGTCATCAAGTGCTTTACGACTCATCTCTTGAATCGAGATCCCAAGACGCGTCAATTCATTGAGCACTGGTAGCAAGCGATCATCCTGACGGCCTTTTAGTACATACGCTTCGATAAAGCGCATTGGATCGCGTTGTAATACTGCATTCACCGCATGGATGCCGTAAATCAATTCGTTACTCATGTTCTACCTATTTGGTTTTTTCTCGTGCCTTGCTGGTTTTCTTACCCGCTTGGTTTTTACGTTTTTTCGGCGCTTTGGTTTTTTTGGTTTTGGTAGCCGCGGGGCCATCTGGATGGCGTGTCGCTTCTAGCTTAGGTTGTACCGCTGATTTTACTGGCGCCTTAGCCCGACCGCCTTTGCTCGCGGCTTGCTTTTTACCCTGAGCTTTGGCCCTTGCCTCTTCGGCACGCTTTTTGGCGGTTTTACCTTGGCCGCGTAGCTTACGACTTGTTTCGACCAATTCAAAGTCTATTTGACGATCATCAAGGTTGACGGCCAATACTTTCACTTTCACGGCATCACCGAGCCGATAAATAGCACCAAAACTTTCCCCAACTAAACGTTGACCGATCGGATCATAGTGGTAGTAATCGTTAGCTAACGTCGAAATATGTACTAAGCCGTCAATATGCAGATCGCTCAAGCGTACAAAGAAACCAAAACTGGTCACGTTGGCAACGACACCATCGAGCTCTTCACCCACATGGTCTTGCATATATTCACATTTGAGCCAATCAGCGACTTCACGAGTCGCATCATCAGCACGCCGCTCAGTCATCGAACACTGCTCACCATAAAAATGCATATCATCAAATGAATAATGATAGCCGCCGGTTGGGGTCCAACGATCTTGATTACGCCCTTCTTGTTTGGCGATCAAATACTTGATTGCACGATGCAGCAGTAAGTCTGGGTAACGACGAATCGGTGAGGTAAAGTGTGCGTAACGTTTTAAAGCCAAACCAAAGTGACCAGCATTAGCACCGTTATATACCGCTTGCTTCATCGAACGCAGTAGCATGGTTTGGATCAGTTCTTTATCTGGTCGCTCGCCGATTTGCTTCATCAAATTCGCGTAATCGGTCGGCGCGGGCTCTAATCCCCCGGCTAGATCAAGGCCTAATTCACCCAAGAAACTTCTGAATCCAGTTAAACGCTCTTCACCTGGCGGCTCATGGATACGATACAGCGCTGCCTCTTTGGCTTTCTCCACCAACGAAGCTGATGCGATATTAGCTAAGATCATGCACTCTTCAATCAGCTTATGGGCATCGTTACGCACCACAGGTTCGATGCTGTCAATTTTACGCTGTGAATTAAAGATGAATTTGGTTTCCACCGTTTCAAACTCAATCGCACCACGCTCATCACGTGCATCTTTGAGTACCTGATACATTTTGTGCAGCTCTTGCAGATGAGGTACTAGTTCTTGATAGCGCTCACGCAGCTCTTCATCGCCTTCGAGGATTTCGTGCACTTTAGTGTAAGTCAAACGCGCGTGCGAATTCATCACCGCTTCATAGTGCTTGTAACCAGACAGTTTACCTGTCTCGGAGATGGTCATTTCACACACCATACACAAGCGATCGACTTGTGGGTTGAGCGAACAAAGACCATTGGACAACACTTCCGGTAGCATAGGAACCACTTGTGATGGGAAGTAGACTGAGTTACCGCGATTAATCGCCTCTTTATCCAGTGCGCTATCTGGGCGCACGTAATAACTTACATCGGCAATCGCCACCCATAGGCGCCAGCCACCACCTTTTTTCGCTTCACAATAGACCGCATCATCGAAATCTCGCGCATCTTCACCATCAATGGTGACCAGCGGTAAAGCACGCAGGTCAACGCGACCTTGTTTAGCTTGCTCCGGTACCTCTTCTGCCAGCCCTGCGACTTGCTGTTCAACTTCGGCTGGCCACTCATGGGGAATTTGGTGGGTACGGATCGCAATCTGAATTTCCATCCCAGGCGCCATATTTTCACCGAGCACTTCGACCACTTTACCCATCATGCCGCGATTGCGAGTACCGCGATCAGTGATCTCAATCACCACTACGTTACCCATCCGCGCACCGACACGTAATTCGTCAGGGATCAAAATATCATGATGGATCCGCGAGTCATCCGGCACCACATAGGAGTAACCGTGTTCAAAAAAGAAACGCCCAACAATTTGGTCATTACGCGGTTCCAAAATGCGCACCAAGCGCCCCTCTTTACGGCCTCGCTTATCGGTACCACTTGGCTGCACCAACACAAAATCACCATGGATCAGCGAACGCATCTGGTGATGTGGGAGTAAAATATCACCTTCTTTATTAAGGCTTCCTTCTGGGCGTACCCAGCCATGCCCATCTTTGTGGCCAATGACGTAACCTTTCACCATCTCTAATTTTTCAGGCAAGGCGTAACATTGACGACGAGTAAATACCAGTTGACCATCACGTTCCATGGCTCGCAAGCGACGGCGCAACCCTTCGTACTGTTCTTCGCCGGCCAGTTTTAGCGCTTCGAACAGATCGTTGCGATTCATCGGAACATTAGCTTGAGTTAAAAATTCCAGAATGAACTCACGACTTGGAATTGGATTGTCATAGTTGTCGGCTTCTCGATCCGCAAATGGATCAAGGTGTGTGGTGTCAGACATAGGCAGACCTGCTTATCGAGGGGTATAGGTTATATCCTAATGCTTTGTCACAATGAACAACTAACGACAACGCACAGAACTGACTCATCATGCTATTTAATGTGATCTATATCAAATTTAAATGATGAATCAGCAAGATTTATGATCGGCTTCGAGCCAATCAGCCAAGTGAGGCTGATGGATAGTAAAATAGGTGAATCCCGCTTGACGACAGCGAGAGCTTAATCGGCTAAATCAACGATATTGCTGACTGACCAATCCGTGATATGCATTACACCCAAACAGCTTGGAGTTGCAGGTAGGCGGCAAGCGAGTGAGCCCCCATGAGCATAGGCAAGCTATGTGATTGAAGTGAACCAACCTAGCCAACACCGCTACCGCTTCAAGTAGCAAGGGGATATCACCAAAACGTTTCTCTGCGCTTAGCGCGCGCGATGATATTTTCCGGCATACGCCGCTCTAAACCTTGGCGCAGGAGAGCGATACGATGGTGAGTCCGCTGATCCGCAGTTACCGAATTATACAGCCAACGATACGCATCTTCGTAATCTCGCGGGCTGCCGTAATCACGCAATAACAGCTCGGCCAGTTGAATACGTGCATTTAGATTACCCATTGCCGCCGCTTCGCGTAGATAAGGAATTGCGCGCTGTTTATCTTGCTGGACTAACGTACCACGCGAGTAATAACGTCCGAGCTGCTCAAGTGCGGCAGGCAATCCTTGATGGGCTGCATTTTCCATATAATACAGGCCAAGCTCAACATCCTGTTCGACACACACTCCCCACGCTAGCATATCGCCATACAGAAATTCATAAGCAGGCAGACTGATACGCGTCGCACGCGCAACAATATCTTCCACAATCTGGCAATGATCCGCTTTTACACGCTCAAGATGCTTATTTTGTTCAATCAGTTTGATTAGCTCAGCTTCCGAATAGATAGGCACTGGTTCTCCTAAATCCTCAGCATAAGCAGGATTGTAGCAGGAGTACCATGCAAGCAATAAGGAAGCGGCTAGCGTTCGTAGCTTCATATCCGCACTCTTACATAACACCGGTAATCGTTACGCGCAGCATTGCACGCGGACTCGGTTTGCTTTCTATATCGGCATTTTATGCGATCGCTTTAGCCCCGTTTACCGTTTTGCGGCAACTTTTTGCCACCGATGCACAGCATACCGCTGACAGTATGGCAAAAAAAAGCCGACTCAATGAGTCGGCTGCGATTTTTTTCTCTCAAGATCACACGCTAAATGGGTGAACTTTGATGATAGTTTCGTTGCGGTCTGGACCAGTAGAGATGATGTCAACAGGAACACCGGTCAGCTCTTCAATGCGCTTGATGTAATCCAGTGCAGTCTGTGGCAATTCAGCCAAAGTTTTTGCACCGAAGGTCGTTTCAGACCAACCAGGCATGGTTTCAAAAATTGGCGTTACACCTTCGAATGCATCTGCAGCCATTGGTGAAACTTGCGCAATTGAACCATCTGGCATTTGATAACCAGTACAGATCTTGATTTCTTTCAGACCATCAAGAACGTCAAGTTTAGTCAGACAGAAACCTGTTACTGAGTTAATTTGAATTGCACGGCGCATCGCCACGGCATCAAACCAACCACAACGGCGCTTACGGCCCGTGGTTGCACCAAATTCATGACCTTTAGTGCCTAGGTGGTCGCCCACTTCGTCAAACAATTCCGTTGGGAATGGACCTGCACCAACACGAGTACAATATGCTTTGGCAATACCTAAAATATAACCCAAGTGACGAGGGCCAAAACCAGAACCAGCGGCTACACCACCAGCAGTGGTATTGGAAGAGGTGACATATGGGTAAGTACCGTGGTCGATATCAAGTAGGGTGCCTTGTGCGCCTTCGAACATGATCTTATCGCCACGCTTACGCGCTGCATCCAGTTCGTCAGTCACGTCAATCACCATCGACATCAACAATTCTGCATAACCTTGCACTTGCTCCAGTACCGCTTGGTAACTGACCGGTTCTACTTTGTAGAAATGCTCCAGTTGGAAGTTATGATATGCCATTACTTCTTGCAGTTTGTCAGCAAAAGAAGCCATATCGAATAGGTCACCAACACGCAGACCACGACGAGCCACTTTGTCTTCGTATGCAGGACCGATACCACGACCCGTAGTACCAATCGCTTTCTTACCACGAGCAACTTCGCGCGCTTGGTCAAGCGCAATGTGGTATGGCAAGATCAGGGGGCAAGCTTCAGAAATGAAAAGACGCTCACGAACAGGTACACCACGCGCTTCGAGACCAGACATCTCTTTGAGCAGCGCATCTGGTGACAGAACCACACCGTTACCGATAATGCACTTCACGTTGTTGCGAAGAATACCGGATGGAATCAAGTGAAGAACGGTTTTTTCACCGTCGATTACTAGTGTGTGACCTGCGTTATGTCCGCCTTGGTAGCGAACCACGTATTTTGCATCTTCAGTTAAAAGGTCTACGATTTTACCTTTACCTTCGTCACCCCATTGGGTGCCAAGAACGACTACGTTATTACCCATCTTTCCAAGTCTGATTGCTAGTTAAAAAAGGATTCTAGCACCGAATGTGAATCGTTGCAGTCATTTTTTAAGCATCAAAAATTCATATAAAACAGTCTTGAAAATCCATTCAGTTATTAGCGCGCAATTATTGGTCGGCGTAAATGTTGACACTCAATTGCCCATGTCGATCAATACTGGCGCAATACATTACAGCACCGCTCGTCGCAAAGTGAACGTCGCCACTGGCATTGATTGCAATTAAACCCACTTCGCTAGTAAGGCTTTTCAGCTCGCCTTGCAGCACACTTTGACATGCGGTCTGCACATCTTGTTGCAGATAACGCATGCGGGCAGCAATATCACTGGCCACCGAATAACGCAGCAAATATTGGTCCGTCCCGGTACATGAAATTGCCACATTACCATTTTCAGCAAGCGTACCCGCCCCCATCAGCGCCGCACTTCCAACTCGCCCAACCGGTTGATTAGCAACGCCACCAGTACTGGATGCCGCAGCTAAATTCCCCCATTGATCGAGCGCAACCGCACCGACCGAGCCAGATTGTTGCACCACGAGATGTTGACTTGGCGAGAATGGTTCAGTCGCATCGCAAAGCGCTAAATCCGTTTGTGGCTTGAGACTCTGGAGTTGCTCATAACATCGCTCAGTGAAGAAATAATCCTGCTCGGTATATTGGTGTCCTTGTTGAAAAGCAAACTGCTCAGCCCCTTCACCGCTCAAAAATGCCTGCGGGCTATCACGCAGCACATCACGCGCAAGCTGAATCGGATTTTTAATATGACGCACCCTAGCAATCATTCCCACCGCACGCTCGGCACCATGCATCACTGAGGCATCCATCTCAACCATCTCATTATCAGTCAATGCCGACCCTTTGGCGGCATTAAACAGTGGTGAGTCTTCCAATACCGTCACGGCCGCCACCACTGCATCTAACGCATCAGTGCCTTGCACTAACAATTGATGTCCGGCACGCACAGCTTGCTCTAATGTAGTGAGAATTTCAGCACGTAACGGGGCATCGATTTGTGCAGATAACACGCTGCCAACACCACCATGAATGGCGATCGCAATAGGATGACTCATAACCAGTTTCTCCAACGGTATACCACGCATCATGGTGGTATGGGACTTAAGGCGTAGTCTATCGATAAAAAGCAAAAAATCAGCCACAAAAAAAGCGCTAACCGGATCGCGGTGAGCGCTTTGCCAATAGACCTGACTAGACCAATCTGTTATCAGCTAGTCGGCTGCTTAACACTTAGTGTGAACCGCAGCTACCGCCGCCACAGCAGCCTTCTTTTTTACCATGACCGTGATGGTCGTGATCGTGGCCTTCGCCACCACAGCAACCGCCTTCATGATCGTGGTCATGATCATGACCACCACAGCAGCCACCTTCTTGGTGAATATGACCGTGTGCCATCTCTTCTTCAGTAGCTGCGCGTACCGCGACAACTTCAACACTGAAAGTCAGTGATTGACCAGCCAGCATGTGGTTACCATCAACCACCACTTCATCACCATCAACTTCAGTGATTTCAACTGGGATCGGGCCTTGATCGGTATCGGCCAAGAAACGCATACCCACTTCCAACTCATCAACACCTTGGAACACATCCGCAGGAACACGTTGCACTAAGTCAGCATTGTGTTCGCCATACGCATCTTCCGGTGCAATCGTTACGGTAAACTTATCGCCCGCCACTTTGCCTTCTAGCTCACGCTCAAGACCTGAAATCAGGTTATTGTGACCGTGCAGGTAATCCAGTGGTGCTTCAACCGTAGACTGATCCACTACCACGCCATCTTCGATAGTCAATTGGTAAGCAAGACTTGCTACCGTGTTTTTTTCAATTTTCATAACTGCTCCAGGGAGGTTGTCTCTCGACGGCCAAATACCCGCCAAAAGAAGAAAGTTGTCGATATTATGAAGATCACACGCAGAAACTCAATTACTCCGGCTTAAAAATTCCCATCATCGACGGATCGGCATGCTGACTCGGCGCAATCATACCCGAATCGGTATAATGATCGACTTTTATCCTTATTCCACCTACTATTCCGAGCGCAAATTCAACCGGCGATAAACGATTTTTTATGATTACCTTTTCTGATATTCAGCTACTGCGCGGCGGTAAACCCCTCCTTGAGCACGCTTCAGCCACCATTCATCCCGGCGATAAAGTCGGTTTAGTCGGTAAAAACGGCTGTGGTAAATCAACCCTGTTTGCATTGCTGAAAGATGAACTCTCAATTGATGCGGGATCGTTCAGCCAACCCGCCTATTGGGAATTAGCTTGGGTAGCGCAAGAAACCCCAGCCCTAGATCGCACCGCACTGGAGTATGTGATTGATGGTGATCGCGAATATCGCGAGCTAGAACGTCAATTAGCTGAGGCGGAAATGGCCGATAACGGCACGAGAGTGGCGGAGCTGCACGGCAAAATCGAGATGGTCGGTGGTTATAGTATTCGTGCTCGCGCCTCAGAGCTGCTGGACGGCTTGGGCTTTTCACAACCACAGATGAGCTGGAATCTGACCCAATTTTCCGGTGGTTGGCGAATGCGTTTAAACCTGGCACAAGCACTGATTTGCCGCTCAGATTTACTGCTGCTCGATGAGCCGACCAACCACTTAGATTTGGATGCGGTAATGTGGCTCGAACGTTGGTTACAAAGCTATCCTGGTACGCTGATCCTGATTTCCCATGACCGAGACTTCCTCGACCCAATCATCAACCGGATTGTGCATATTGAGAATCAGACCTTAAACGAATACACCGGTAACTACTCATCCTTTGAGCACCAACGCGCGCAAAAAATGCTCCAGCAACAAGCGGCCTATCAAAAGCAGCAAAAACAGATGGCGCACATGCAAAGCTATATTGATCGCTTCCGCTATAAAGCGTCGAAAGCTCGCCAAGCACAAAGCCGACTCAAAGCGTTAGAGCGGATGGAAACCGTGCTGCCAGCCCAATTTGATAACCCGTTCAGTTTTGAATTTCGTGAGCCAGCCGCGCTACCGAACCCGATCCTGATGATGGATCAAGTGGCGGCGGGCTACGGCGATAACTTAATTCTGGAAAAAATCCGTTTGAATTTGGTGCCCGGCAGCCGCATCGGTTTGCTTGGCCGTAACGGAGCCGGTAAATCAACCTTGATCAAACTGCTCTCTGGGGATCTGAAACCACAATCGGGTGACTGCAGCTACTCGCAAGGGGTAAAAATTGGCTACTTTGCCCAGCATCAGTTAGAAACCCTGCATCCGGAAGAGACGCCACTGCAACACATGATGCAAATCGCCCCCGATAAAAATGAGTTAGAGCTACGTAACTACTTAGGCAGCTTTGGGTTTCATGGTGAAAAAGCCCTCGAAAAAGTTGCGCCTTTCTCTGGCGGTGAAAAAGCCCGTTTAGTGCTGGCACTGATTGTATGGCAAAAGCCCAACCTACTGCTGCTCGACGAACCGACCAACCATCTGGATTTGGATATGCGTCAGGCGCTGACTTTAGCGTTGCAAAGCTATGAAGGCGCAATGGTGATCGTCAGCCACGATCGCTACTTACTGCGCGCCACCACCGATGATCTCTATTTAGTGCATGATCACCAAGTTGCGCCATTTGATGGTGACTTGAATGACTACTACAAATGGCTGACCGATCAGCAAAAAGCCGAACGCAAAGAAACCCAAACTAGCAGTAACACCAACAGCACCAACAGCACCAACAGCGCAGCGGCCAAAAAAGAGCAAAAGCGCCGTGAAGCCGATTTTCGTAAGCTCACCGCGCCAATTCGCAAAAAACTGACCCAGTTAGAAAATAAACTCGACCAACTGAACCAACAAGTCGGCGAAATGGAAAACCAGTTAGCGGATAGCGCCCTGTACCAAGTCGAAAATAAAGCCACCCTGACTGAGGTGTTGGCCAAACAAGCGGCCGCCAAATCCGAGCTAGAGCAAGTCGAACTAGCCTGGATGAGCGAACAGGAAATCTTAGAAGAGATGGAACAGCAATTTAACGCTTAAAGCACGCTAGCGCACAAACCGCCTAACCCCGACGCTGGTTATCTCGCTGGACCACTTGATGGACAGCGAGATAGCACAGACACTCGGCAACCTATTCGGTGAAAGCCGAGCAATCTGTTATCAAATCAAGAGGTATTGATGATCATCCCCTGGCAACAAATTGCGCCAGCAACACTCGACAATTTGATCCGAGAATTTGTGCTGCGTGAAGGTACAGATTATGGCGATATAGAAGTGTCACTGGAGGACAAAATAGCCCAAGTACGCGTTCAATTACAAACTGGGCAAGCGGCAATCGTCTATTCCGAATTGCATGAAAGCGTCGATATTAAATGCCAACCATTTTAACTCAGCAGTGACGACAACCTTGACCGTGCTATAGTCATTGAGCAACGGGAGCCAAGTGGGCACCCAATTCAAGGACTTAAGGACAAGGTTTGTCATGTCAGCTAAACACCCCATCATTGCGGTGACCGGCTCTTCCGGTGCCGGCACTACCACCACCTCAGAAGCGTTTCGTAAAATGTTCAATATAATGAACATTAAACCAGCATGGGTTGAGGGAGACAGCTTTCATCGCTTCACCCGCCCGGAAATGGATAGTGAAATCCGCAAAGCCCGCGAACAAGGTCGCCATATCAGCTATTTTGGTCCGCAAGCCAACGACTTCTCAGCGCTAGAAGAGTTCTTTCGTCAATATGGCAAAAGCGGCACCGGCCAAGTTCGCCGCTACTTGCATTCGTTTGACGAAGCCGTGCCATACCATCAAATCCCAGGCACCTTTACCCCTTGGCAAGCGCTGCCAGAAAACTCAGATGTGCTGTTTTATGAAGGCTTACACGGTGGTGTGGTTGATGGCGCAGTCAATGTTGCACAGCACGTTGATTTTCTGATTGGTATGGTGCCGATTGTTAACCTTGAGTGGATCCAGAAATACGTGCGTGATACCCGCGATCGTGGTCATTCACGTGAAGCAGTGATGGATTCGATCGTCCGTTCAATGGATGACTACCTCAACTTCATCACCCCACAATTTTCACGCACCCATATTAACTTTCAACGGGTACCGACCGTCGATACCTCCAACCCGCTCAACGCGAAAGGCATCCCAACCTTGGATGAGAGTTTTGTAGTGATCCGCTTCCGTGGCATTAAAAACGTTGATTTTCCATACCTATTGGCGATGATTGATGGCTCATTTATGTCACGCCATAACACCATCGTTGTGCCCGGCGGCAAGATGAGTTTTGCGATGGATTTAATTGTACGCCCACTGCTGCAGCAACTGATTGAAACCGGAAAAATTGGCTAGCTCCGACCAGTTATGAATGCTTACTTTTCATACCGTGATCATGTGCACATTTTTGCGTAGCAAATCAGGTCAGTGACACGATTAAAATCAAGAAATCATTTTGGAAAGACGCTACTATTCTCAATCGAAACATAAGAGAGCTTGCAGCACTAGGTAACACCTTTTATTCTAGTAAACCCAATTGAGGCTTCGCTAAAATATGGATAGCGGCAAGCGTACCCTGCAGAGGAAGTGAGATAATTATGGTTCTAGGTAAACCTCAAACCGATCCAACACTAGAGTGGTTTCTTTCACATTGTCACATTCATAAGTACCCATCAAAAAGCACACTGATCCACGCGGGTGAGAAAGCGGAAACGCTGTATTACATCGTTAAAGGTTCAGTCGCGGTACTGATTAAAGATGAAGAAGGTAAAGAGATGATCCTCTCTTACCTAAACCAAGGTGATTTCATCGGTGAACTGGGCCTCTTTGAAGAAGGCCAAGAGCGTACCGCTTGGGTTCGAGCTAAAACACCTTGTGAAGTGGCTGAAATCTCATTTAAGAAATTCCGTCAATTGATTCAGGTTAACCCTGATATTTTGATGCGCCTTTCAGGTCAAATGGCTCGCCGTCTGCAAGTCACTAGCCAAAAAGTGGGTGACTTGGCGTTCTTAGACGTCACCGGTCGGATTGCCCAAACTCTGCTCAACCTAGCACGTCAACCTGATGCTATGACCCACCCTGATGGCATGCAGATCAAAATCACCCGTCAAGAGATTGGTCAAATTGTTGGCTGTTCACGTGAAACCGTTGGCCGCATCCTCAAGATGCTAGAAGAGCAAAATCTGATCTCTGCTCACGGTAAAACTATCGTGGTGTACGGTACTCGCTAACTGTTGCGTGATCACCAGATCGATAAAAAGAGCCACCCTTTGCATTGGGTGGCTCTTTTTTTAGTTTAGTGTATCAGCGGATGACTAACCAACCAGCGTGGCGATAGCGCTATCTAAACGCGCCATCCCCTCGGCAATCTCTTGCTGACTAATGATTAATGACGGAGTAAAACGCACCACACTCGCTCCCGCCATCAAGACCAGCAAACCCTGCTGACCGGCAGCTTGCAGAATATCTCGTGCACGGCCCTGCCACTGTTCATTCAACACCGCCCCCAGCAATAAGCCTTTACCGCGCACTTCTTGGAATAGGTGATATTTTTGATTAATTTTTGCCAACTCCGCACGCATCCACTGCTCACGCTGCCGAACGCCAGCCAAAATATCTGGCTGGGACACAAAATCGACCACCGCTTCCGCCACCGCGCACGCTAATGGATTGCCACCATAAGTCGAACCGTGCACACCAACCTGCATATGTTGCGCAATTTTCGCCGTGGTCAAAATCGCACCAATCGGGAAACCACCACCAAGCGACTTGGCGGTGCTAAGAATATCCGGCGTGATCCCTAACCCTTGATAGGCATAAAAATCACCGGTGCGACCATTGCCAGTTTGTACTTCATCAAAAATCAGCAGCGCATGGTGTTTGTCACACAATTCGCGTACCGCTTGCACAAATTCGCCGCTGGGCGCAATAATCCCGCCTTCGCCCTGCAGCGGTTCCATCATCACCGCGCAAGTGCGATCAGAAATTTGTGCTTGTAACGCCGCCAGATCATTATAAGGCAGATGCACAATATCGCCCGGTTTAGGCCCAAAACCATCCGAATAGGCCGCTTGACCACCGACCGAAACGGTAAACAAAGTGCGACCATGAAACCCTTGATTAAAAGCAATGATTTCCGATTTTTCAGCGCCATACACATCCGCCGCATAACGACGAGCCAGTTTCAGGGCCGCTTCGTTAGCTTCCGCCCCCGAGTTAGCAAAAAAGACCTTTTCAGCAAAACTGACTTGAGTGAGTTTTTTGGCTAAACGCAGCGCTGGCTCATTGGTCATGATATTACTCAAATGCCATAGCTGATTGGCTTGATGGGTTAAGGCTTCAACCATCACTGGGTGGCAATGCCCCAAGCAACTCACCGCAATCCCACCAG
This sequence comes from Vibrio misgurnus, assembly GCF_029635775.1. Lineage (NCBI taxonomy): Bacteria > Pseudomonadati > Pseudomonadota > Gammaproteobacteria > Vibrionales > Vibrionaceae > Vibrio > Vibrio misgurnus. The sequence goes on from NZ_CP113241.1 coordinate 2,218,038, forward strand.
CGAAATCGATATACTCCGCTCCGCTTTGATCCCAAACTCGTGCCCCACGACCTTTGACTGGGATAAACTCCATCGGGTTATAGCAAGGTACCATTACCTCATCAAACCAACTCCGATCGACACTCGCTTCCATCATCATTAACCACTCCCTTGCAACACTGCGCCACTAATGATTACTTATGCAATAAAAACGTTTTTTTATGAAGCTTTTTTTTATGAAAAATTGAAAATAGCTCAGAAAACGAAGCACTATACCCAAACAACTTGGAGTTGCAGCTAGGAGGCAAGTGAGTGAATCCCCATGAGCATAGGTAAACTATGTGATTGGGGTGAAGGAACGTAGCCAACACCACTGCAGCCTCAAGTAGGAAGGGTATCGCGCCGTAAGAAATTGGCCAACAACTGGTGACCCTGCTCGGTTTTAATCGACTCAGGGTGAAACTGCACTGCTTCTAGTGCTAGGCTTTTATGTTGAAAGCCCATGATTTCATCAACACGACCATCACTGAGCTCTGTCCATGCGGTTAGCTCAAAGCACTCCGGTAGCGTCTCATTTTTCACCACCAATGAGTGATAGCGAGTCACGGTCAGTGGATTATTCAGTCCAGCAAATAAGCCTTGTCCGCTATGGCGGATCAGCGAGGTTTTACCGTGCATCACCTGACGTGCGCGCACCACTTGACCACCAAACGCTTGCGCCATCGCTTGGTGCCCCAAACAGACACCTAAAATCGGTAGCTGGCCAGCAAAATGCTCAATCGCCGCCAGCGAAATGCCCGCCTCATTTGGGGTACAAGGCCCGGGAGAGATCACCAAATGGCTCGGCGCTAAAGCCTCAATACCATCGAGATCAATCTGATCATTGCGCACCACCTTAACCTTGGCCCCTAACTCACAGAAGTATTGATACAGGTTGTAAGTAAACGAATCGTAGTTATCGATCATCAGCAGCATAAAAAACCTAACTAATTGAATTGTAGAGGCATCAAAGCAGATGCTTATGATAAATAGGCTTTGATGAATAGAAATTCGTAAAATTTAAAAACGCTGACCGCGTTCCCTTATGATGATCACGTTCCTTGCGGATACAGTAATCAGGGTGTTCATCAAGTTCTACCTTGTTTTAATCTGCGTCATTTACTCATAATTTTTCACGCAACCGAGCTGACGCACACAAGCCTTGATCAGCATGACTGAAATCACGAAATGCTGCAATGCAGATGATCACACCGAAGTATCTATCAATGTACAGGTTAACATCCCAAATATGACTGCATATTTTCAAATGCCTACACATTTTAGGGTAAAATCCCCACCATTACGCACAAAATTAGCCTATTAATAAAGTAGCTTTTATGACTAACAACAACTTCTCTCAGGTCGCGGCCTTTATCTGGTCTGTTGCCGATCTGCTGCGCGGTGATTTCAAACAATCGCAATACGGTCGGGTGATTTTGCCATTTACCTTGCTACGCCGCCTTGAATGTGTGCTTGCCCCAAGTAAAGAAGCTGTTGTTGCCGAGTACCATCGCATCACGCCGATCAACCTGCCGGAAGAAGCACAAGAAAAATTCCTGCTACGTGCCACCCAAACCCCAGCCAATCCAGAAGGGCTCGCATTCTTCAATATCTCGCCAATGAATTTGGCCACCATGGGGCAAAAAGACATCAAAGCTAACTTAGCAAAGTATGTGCAGTCATTTTCCAACGATGCGCGTGAAATCTTCGAGCACTTGAAGTTTGATGAGTTTGTCGGGCTGCTGGCTGACGCCGATTTGCTGTACAAAGTGGTGAAAATGTTCGCCACCACTGACCTTAGCCCGAAAACCATCTCTAACTATGAAATGGGCTTGGTGTTTGAAGAGTTGATCCGCCGCTTTGCTGAAAGTTCGAACGAAACCGCAGGGGAGCATTTTACCCCACGTGATATCGTGCGCCTCACCACCTCATTGGTCTTTATGGAAGATGATGATGCACTCAACAAAGAAGGAATTATCCGCACCATCTATGACCCGACTTGCGGTACGGGCGGCTTCTTATCCTCCGGTATGGAATATGTGCATGAGCTTAACCCTCAGGCGGTAATGCGAGCCTTTGGTCAGGAGCTCAACCCTGAGTCTTACGCTATCTGTAAAGCCGATATGCTAATCAAAGGGCAAGATGTTAGCCGCATCAAGCTGGGTAATACCCTGTCAAATGACCAACTGCCTACCGATAAGTTTGATTACATGCTCTCTAACCCACCGTTCGGGGTAGATTGGAAAAAGATCGAAGGCGACATTAAGGACGAACACGAACAAAAAGGTTTTGATGGCCGCTTTGGTGCCGGTTTGCCGCGTGTATCGGATGGCTCACTGCTGTTTTTGCTGCACTTGATCAGTAAATTACGTGATACGCGCAATACCGATAATACCGTCAGTGAAGGTGGCCGAATTGGCATTATCCTCAATGGCTCACCGCTGTTTACCGGCAGTGCGGGCAGTGGTGAAAGTGAGATCCGCCGTTATATTCTGCAAGCTGACCTGCTCGAAGCCATTGTCGCGCTGCCGACAGACATGTTCTACAACACCGGCATTGCCACCTATGTGTGGATCTTGACCAACAAGAAAGCCGCCGAGCGTAAAGGTAAGGTTCTGTTGATCAATGGTGCCGATTTGAGCTGTAAGATGCGCAAATCACTCGGCTCGAAGCGTAACTACTTAGACGAAGAAGAAATTCGCGCCATTACCAAAAGCTTCGGGGCCTTTGAAGCCAAAGAAGAACAAACCGAAAGCGGCAAGCCTCTGAGCGCCAAGCTGTTCGATACTCATGCCTTTGGCTATCGCCGACTGACCATTGAGCGCCCACTGCGTCTGTCAGCGCAAATCACCGATGCCGCCATTGAGTCTTTACGCTTTGCCCCCAAACCGCTCAATGCCGTGATGCAAGCGGTGTATACCCAATGGGGCACAACGTGGACAGACTCCACCTATGGCCAATTGGCGGATGTAGAAGCGGAAGTCCGCGCCCTGATTAAAGCTGACTTTCCTGAGCTGAAAGAAAAACAAATCAAAGAGGTATTGGATAGCAAACTCTGGCTTGGCCAGCGCATGCTGGTGGATGCAGCCCAAACGCTACAAGCGGCCTTGGGCGACAAGCTAGGCGGCAAAGCGCAACCATCGCATGACTTCAATCAGTTTGAACTCACCCTCAAAGGGGCACTGAAAACCACTGACATCAAGTTAGATGCCAAGCAGAGAAAACAGTTTATCGACGCCATTACATGGAAAAACCCAGACGCCGAACCGGTTATCAAAAAAGAGCTGAAAGAAGAGGCTCAGCCTCTGTATGGTGCATTCAGCTATAAAGGCAAAGTGGTCGAATTTGAGCAAGATGGCGACCTGCGTGATAACGAAAACGTACCATTAGACCCGAGCGTCAGCACATTAAGCCTGATTGAAAGCTATGTGAAACGCGAAGTGCTGCCCCATGTACCCGATGCATGGATTAACGCCGATAAGCGCGATGAAAAAGATAACGAAATTGGCATTGTGGGCTATGAAATCCCGTTTAATCGCCATTTCTACGTTTATCAGCCACCACGTACATTGGAAGCGATTGATGCTGATTTGGATGCAGTAAGCCGTGACATTATGCAATTGCTGCAAGAGGTACATTCGTGATCAATATGTATCGTCTAGTTGCTTCATCCCGTGTTTCTAAACGGTTTTGCCAACAATTTTACTTGACTAAAAATGACGGCGTGGCCAATAATGCGGCTAACACGCCCACCAAGCCTATGCTCTGCAAGCTCAAATTGAGTGGGCTTTTTTCTGCCTGTAATTTGCCTCAACTCGCTATTTGCTTCGCCCCACTCATGGAGGCGAACTGATGGCAACCTTTACCAAAACTGCTAAAACATTAGATGAACAAATTGCTTTGTTGCAAGAGCGTGGCCTAACCATTCGCGATCCAGAACGCGCTAAGCGTTACCTTGAAGTGATTAGCTTTTTCCGTCTTTCTAGCTACATGCGTCCTTTCCAAATCGCCGAATTTATGTGGTGTTGCTGATATTGGCGCATTTAATGAGGCAGATCAGCCCTGATAGTCAGTGGCATAACAAAGTGAAAGCCTTGGTGACAGTGATGTACAGCGTACCACTGGCACCAATGGGCTTTCCTGATAACTGGCGCACACATATTTTTTGGGGTGGTGAAGATGAGTAAATATCAGGCGTATCCAGAGTATAAAAATTCTGGTATTGAATGGTTGGGTGAAATACCTAGCCATTGGAAAACCTGCCGTTTGAAACACCTAGCATCAATTAAAAATGGGCAGGACTACAAAGTGGTTCAATCTGAGGTTGGATACCCTGTAATGGGCTCTGGAGGGCAGTTTGCATTCGCAACAGAGTTTATGTACGACAAGCCCTCGGTGCTGCTTGGAAGAAAAGGAACTATCGATAAGCCACTATATATTAATGAGCCATTCTGGACTGTAGACACTATGTACTACACTGAAATGCAGCCAGAAACAGATGCTAAGTACCTTTACTACCTCGCGACAACAATACAGTTCGCTCGCTACTCAACTAACACTGCTCTGCCGAGTATGACACAAGAGCATTTGGGTAATTACACTTTTGCTGTTCCCGTAGAAGTTAGCGATAGAACCCAAATAGCCAACTTCCTCGATCACGAAACGGCCAAAATCGACGCGCTAATCGAAAAACAACAGCAACTGATTTCGCTGCTACAAGAAAAGCGCCAAGCAGTCATTAGCCACGCCGTCACCAAAGGGCTAAACCCAGACGTACCGATGAAAGATTCAGGTGTTGAATGGTTGGGTCAAGTGCCAGAGCATTGGGTTTGTGGTCGCTTGAAAAATACTCTTCGCATTAAAAATGGGAAAGATTACAAAGACGTTGAGGTTGAAGATGGCGGCTATCCTGTTTATGGGTCCGGTGGTATTTTTAAACGTTGTTCCGCGTATTTATTTGATGGAAAATCAATTCTTTTTGGTCGAAAAGGAACTGTAGATAAGCCATTGCTCGTAGAGGGTAAATTTTGGACTGTTGATACAATGTTCTATAGCGAGCTAGAAGCATCCTGCCGTGCTGAGTTTATATTCTTTCAGTCTTTATTATTTCCATTTAGCTTGCTATCTACGAATACTGCATTACCAAGCATGACTCAAGAAGACTTGCTTGGATTAGGATTTGTTATCCCTCCGCTTACAGAGCAAGACTCAATCATTGAACATATAACTTTTAAAAAAAACCAATTCGATGGACTCGTTTTTAAGGCAGAAAGAGCAGTTCGGCTATTAAAAGAACGCCGTACCGCCCTTATTTCCGCTGCCGTAACCGGAAAAATTGATGTGCGTAACTGGCAAACCCCCGGACAATCCCCCTCCACCAGCACGGAAGAGCAGGCGCTATGACAACACCGAGCACCTTTATTGCGCAAGAGATCATTACCCTAATCCAGCAGGCCAAACAACTGACGGCCCAATTTGGCCGCGGCTGGTGCGCACAACAACTGCGCCACTGCATGAAGTTTGCCGAGTGTGATACCGATGAGCCGATTGTCTCCGCGCTGCGGAGACAATTAACGCCCTAAAAACTTCACCACGCCACACCAGCCGCTAAATTACGTTTAGCATAAGACAAAGAATAAAAAGACAATAAGATGAAAGATACAACAAGCGAACGAGTATTTCAGGACGATATTATCCACCAACTGGTGGCTAACGGTTGGGTGCAAGGTACGGGTGACGGCTACAACCGCGAATCGGCATTGTATGAAACCGATGTTCTGCGCTTTATCCAGACCACGCAGCCAAAAGAGTGGCAGAAGTTCTGTACCATTTTCCCTACCGACTCTGAGCGCCATTTTCTGGATACGTTAGTCACCCAGCTCAAGAAAGCCGATGAGAATGCCACCGATCGCGCCTCACGCACCTTTGGCACCTTAGGTGTATTGCGTCATGGCCTGAAAACTCGCAGCGCCCGTTTTACCTTGTGTCAGTTCAAACCCGAACATAATCTCAACCCTGAAACGCTGGCTCGTTATCAGAACAATATCTGCCGAGTCGTACCTGAACTGGTTTACAGCCCGTATGCCACACAAGAGCACGAACAAGAAAGTGGCAAAAAAGCCAAGAGATGGCGCATTGATTTAGTGCTGTTCGTTAATGGTCTGCCGGTGGCCACGCTAGAGCTCAAATCTGAGTTCAAACAAGCCGTAGAAAACGCTATTGCTCAGTACAAGCTCACCCGCTTGCCCAAAGATCCCGCCACCAAAAACCCAGAGCCGCTGCTCACCTTCAAACGAGGGGCGCTGGTGCATTTTGCAGTGAGTCAGTATGAAGTGTATATGGCCACCAAGCTGGCCGGAGAAGAGACCTTCTTCCTGCCCTTTAACAAAGGCACCCACGATGGCGGTAAAGGCAATGACATTCCCGATGATGCCAACCGCTACGCGACGGATTACCTGTGGAATGAGGTATTAACACCGGCTAACCTGCTTAATATCATCGGGCGTTTTATCCACCTGCAAATCGAAGAAAAAGAGGACTGGGAAGGGCGTAAGTATAAAAAAGAGACCCTGATTTTCCCTCGTTATCACCAATGGGATGTCGTCACCAAGCTAGTCAATGCCGCCATTGAGGAAGGCACAGGGAATAAGTATCTGATCCAGCACAGCGCAGGCTCTGGTAAATCAAACTCGATTGCATGGACAGCCCACCAGCTTTCCACTCTCTACGATGAGCAAGGAAACAAACAGTTCGACTCGGTGATTGTGGTCACTGACCGAACCGTGCTCGATGACCAGTTACAAGACACCATCTATCAGTTTGAACATGCCGATGGCGTTGTGGGCCGCATCAACCGCAAAGAAGGCGATGGCTCAAAATCAGAAAAGTTAGCCAGTGCATTGGAAACCTCACAGCCGATCATCATCGTTACCATTCAAACGTTCCCGTTTGTACTCAAAGCTATCGAGAACTCAACCGCACTTAAAGAGCGCCGTTACGCCATCATTGCCGATGAAGCTCACTCATCACAAACAGGGGCAACCGCTCGCCAGCTCAAAGAAGTGTTGATGACAGAAGAAGCCGATGATGACGTTGAGCTTTGTTCAGAAGACATTCTGGATGCCACCATTGCCGCTCGCCGTGGTAGCGCCAATCTTAGCTACTACGCGTTTACCGCGACCCCTAAAGCTAAAACCCTTGAGCTATTTGGCCGTAGACCTGATCCGTCACATCCAGCCTCTAAGCGTAACTTACCGGTTGCCTACCATGTGTACTCCATGCGACAAGCCATTGAAGAAGGCTTCATTCTGGATGTGCTGAGGAACTACACCAACTATAAGGTGATCTACCAGCTTAAGCAGAAGTTAGAAGCTGAAGATAAAGAAGTGGATGCCGGTAAAGCCAAGGTAAAACTCACCAACTGGGTACGCCTGCACGATCACAACATCTCACAGAAAGTGAAAGTGATTGTCGAACACTTTAAAAAGAACGTGATGGGCTTACTGGGTGGCCAAGCCAAAGCCATGGTCGTTACCAGTTCACGTAAAGAGGCGGTACGCTACAAACTCGCGTTTGATAAATACGTTGCCGAGCATGGCTATGCCGGTATTCGGGCCATGGTCGCCTTCTCAGGGGAAGTTGAGTTTAACGCCGCAGACCCCGATAGCAGCGCATTTATGGATCAGAAGTTCACCGAGCTTAATATGAACCCTGATCTGAAAGGGCGCGAAATGCGCAAAGCCTTTAACTCTGATGATTATCAAGTGATGCTGGTGGCTAACAAGTTTCAAACCGGATTTGACCAGCCAAAGCTGTGCGCCATGTATGTAGATAAAAAGCTCGCCGGTGTGGAGTGTGTGCAGACACTTTCCCGTTTGAATCGCACCTATCCAAGCAAAGCGGAGTCCGGCACCTTTGTGCTCGATTTCTATAACGATCCGCAAGATATTCTCGATGCTTTTCAGCCGTATTACCAAGTCGCCGAACTCGAAGATGTGTCAGATACCGATAAGGTTTTCGACTTGTTCGAGAAGTTACGGGCAAGCGGAATTTTCTTGTGGTCAGAAGTAGAACAATTTGTTGATGCGTTTTTCACCAAAAACAAATCAAACGCCGCTATCAGCAATATCTGTAAGCCTGCGGTTGATCGCTGGCGCAAGCGTTATAGCTCGGCAATAGAAGCCTATCTGCATGCGAAAAATGTCTTTGAACGCACCAAGAAAACCGGCGATGCCGTATTGATGGCGAATGCAGAAAACAGCTTCAAAGAGTGCAAGCAGGAAAAAGACCGTCTAGAGATCTTCAAAAAAGACTTGGGCAGTTATGTGCGTTTCTATGAGTTTATGTCACAGATTGTGGATTACGACGACAAAGAGCTCGAAAAACTGAGTCTGTACGCTCGCCATTTACGCCCACTGCTACGTGAGAAAGTCATAGAAGAAGATGAGCTGGATTTGAACAATGTGGTGATGACGCATTACCGCTTATCCAAAATCCGCCAGCAAGACATACAACTGCAAGAAAATACCCAAGACTACTCGCTCAAACCGAGTAATGATGTCGGCACCGCTAAACCCAAAGACAAAAAAGAAGAGTTCTTATCGCACATCATCGAGCGCCTGAACGAAGTTTTTGTGACTGATAATCTGACCGATAAAGACATGCTCAATTATGCCTTTACCGTGCGCGATAAACTCACTGAAAACGAGACGGTTATGAGCCAGATTGCCAACAATACACGGGAACAAGCCATGCTGGGCGATTTCCCTCGGGCATTTGATGACGCCATACTGAGCAGCAGCGCCGCCCACCAAGAGCAGATGATGCAGTTGTTATCTGATCCAAATAAAACCAAGCAATTTGCTCGGGTGGTGTTTGATATGTTGAGTGGGTATCAGGGATAACAGCAAAGCCACATAACGCGGCAAGGTTTAAGCCAAACATGCCGACTTAAGCCGCACTTGGCGGGTGCTTTTTTGCGCAATTTTGCACGCTCAGCTCTACCCAATTTCCTCGGCTCAGTTATAATTCGCCGACTTTTATACCCGTACCGATTGCCACCACACCTTGGTGATCTGAGCGGTGATCCGATAATTATCAGGTAGCACACAGAGCAATGACAGTTCAGACTTTTACGCCCAACCAAACGACAACCTTAGAAACGGCGAAAAAAACCCTCGCACAACAGAGCCAAAGCGGCCAAACCACAGGCAATAAAATTGGTTTTGTTTCGTTAGGTTGCCCGAAAAACTTGGTCGATTCAGAACGTATTTTGACCCAACTGCGTACCGAGGGGTATGACATCGTCAATAGTTATCACGATGCCGACGTAGTGATTGTCAACACCTGTGGCTTTATCGATAGTGCGGTACAAGAATCGCTGGATACGATTGGTGAAGCGCTCAAAGAAAATGGCAAAGTGATTGTCACCGGCTGCCTTGGCGCGCGCGAAGATGAAATTCGCCAAGTGCATCCCAATGTATTAGGCATCACCGGTCCACACGCTTATCAAAACGTATTGGAACATGTACACCAATTTGCGCCCAAGCCAGCCCATAATCCATTTACTAGCTTAGTGCCGGATCACGGGGTAAAACTGACTCCCAAGCATTACGCTTACCTAAAAATTTCCGAAGGGTGTAATCACCGCTGTACTTTCTGCATTATTCCCTCGATGCGCGGTGACTTAGTCAGCCGTCCAGTGGGCGATATTCTTAGCGAAGCGGAACGCCTGAAAAACGCTGGGCTAAAAGAGCTACTGGTGATCAGCCAAGATACCAGCGCTTACGGGGTGGATACCAAGCACAGCCTCGGTTTTGCCAACGGTTCACCAGTGCGCCACAATATCAAAGCACTGAGTGAAGAACTCGGCAAAATGGGCATTTGGGTACGTTTGCACTATGTCTACCCTTACCCGCATGTCGATGAGTTGATCCATTTGATGGCGCAAGGCAAGGTACTGCCTTACCTAGATATTCCGTTCCAACACGCCAGTCCACGAGTGCTGAAAATGATGAAGCGCCCAGGACAAGCGGAACGCACCTTAGAACAAATTAAAAGATGGCGTGAGATCTGCCCAGAGCTGGTGATCCGCTCGACCTTTATCGTCGGCTTCCCAGGCGAAACGGAAGAAGATTTCCAGATCCTGCTGGATTGGCTGCAACAAGCCCAACTCGATCGCGTTGGCTGCTTTAAGTATTCCCCCGTCGAAGGGGCTACGGCCAATGAGATTGCAGATCAGATCCCGGAAGAAGTGAAACAAGATCGATTCGAGCGCTTTATGCTGGTGCAACAAGCGATCAGCGCCGCCAAACTGCAAAAGCGGATTGGCAGCACCATGCAAGTGCTGATTGATGAAGTCGATGAAGAAGGCGCGATTGGCCGTACCTACGCCGATGCTCCTGAAATTGATGGCTTAGTCTATCTCAATGGGGAAACCAAGCTAAAACCGGGTGAGCAAGTCAATGTGCTGATCGAACACGCCGATGAATATGATCTGTGGGGCAGCGTACAGCGCGACGCACAGTAAATCGAGTACAGAACCCATAATACCCATAATACCCATAATAAATAAGGCTAGCGCAAGCTAGCCTTTATTTTTCCGCCGAGCCAAGCAATACCGCAGTGGATATAGCTCAATCACGCAAGCAAAATGATTTGACCATGGCGCACTCAGCGCCATGATTAACGTTTATGGGCGTGCCACAAATCCGACTGCCGCATAGACTTGTTGTAGCGTTTGCTGCGCCTTGGCTGAGGCTTTCTCTGCACCATCACGCATCACGCTGTTAAGATAGGCACGATCACTGCGAATCCGCTGGTATTGCGCCTGAATCGGCTCCAGCATCGCCACCAGCGCTTCACCAACGTCTTTCTTAAATGGGCCATACATCTCCACCCCAGCGTATTGCGCTTCAATTTGCGCAAAAGTTTGCCCGGTAGCAGCAGAATACAGCCCCATCAAGTTAGCAATTCCGGCTTTATTCTCTACATCGTAGGCGATCCGCGGTGGAGTTTCGGCATCGGTTTGCGCTTTGTTGATCTTCTTGATGATCGATTTAGGATCTTCCAGCAAGGTGATGACATTTTTGCGATTATCATCCGATTTCGACATTTTCTTAGTCGCATCTTGCAGGCTCATCACGCGCGCATTCACGGTTGGGATATAAGGCTCTGGGATAGTAAAAATCGGCTGCTCAGGGGCATAAATATTATTGAAACGGGTCGCGATATCTCGCGCCAGTTCTAAATGCTGCTTCTGATCACTGCCGACTGGCACTTGGTGCGCGCCATACAGCAGAATGTCCGCCGCCATCAACACCGGATAACCAAACAAACCAACATTCACATCATTGGCATAACGTGCTGATTTATCTTTAAATTGAGTCATGCGGTTCAGTTCACCCATCTGGGTATAACAGTTTAATACCCAACTCAGTTGCGCATGCTCCGGCACATGGGATTGAACAAACAGCGTGCTCTTTTGTGGATCAACCCCGACTGCCAAGCAGATTGCCAGTGCATCAAGCGTTGCTTCATACAGCGCTTGCGGATCTTGGCGTACGGTAATCGCATGCAGATCAACCACACAATATTGGCAATCATAATCATCTTGCATCTGTTGCCATTGACGCAGAGCACCCAAATAGTTACCGATACTTAGTTCACCAGATGGTTGAACACCACTCAATACAATGGGTTTGCTCATGGGTTTGATTTCCTTGCAGCTGAAATTAAAATTACACAATACTTAAAATGACACCAACCAAAGTGACAAAACCGCACTGAGATGGAGTGCGGTTTTAGCAGTGTACTTATTAACGAGTATTTTTCTAGTGCGAATAACAGGTTTTATGCCGAAATCTGCACCACCTCAAGTAGCGTGCCAATATCATCGGCCACAAAATCAGGCTGCGCATTAGCAATCGGCTCGCCGTGGTTGTAGCCATAGGTTAAACCAAACGAGTAACAGCCGGCATTTTTGGCAGCCAGAATGTCATTTTTCGAGTCCCCAACCATCAACATCTGATCCGCACTCAGTTGATGCTTATCCAGCAACCAATTTAGCGCCATCGGATCCGGCTTCTTATCTGGGAATGTATCGCCACCAATCACATCACTAAAAAAGTGGTCAATCTTATGCTGCACAAGCACTTCCGGCACAAAGCGCGATGGTTTATTGGTCACCAAAGCCAAAATAAACCCAGCATTATGCAATGCTGCCAAGGTCGCTGTGACGTTGGCATACAGATGACTTAATTGATGGCCAGTTTGCGCGTAAAATTCATCAAACTTTTCGCGTGCTTGCTCTAGCAGGGCTGGGCTTAAATCGGAATTGATGGTTAAACTTTGGCTAAGCGCCCGTGCAATCAATACATCGGCACCATTGCCGACATAATCACGCACTTGTGCTTCACTGACCGTGGGATAACCAAGTAGGCGTGCAGTTTGATCCACCGCAAGCGCTAAATCCGGCACGCTGTCGAGCAGCGTACCATCCAAATCAAAAGCAATTAATTTTATCGATTTCAAAACAGGGTCCTAACTCAAATTAAATCTTGGCTTGTGCCAATTCAGCACGCATTTTGGCAATCACCGCTTGGTAGTCAGGCTGGCCAAAAATCGCCGAGCCAGCCACAAACATATCGGCCCCCGCCTCCGCAATCTCACGGATGTTTTCCACTTTGACGCCACCGTCGATTTCCAAACGAATTTGACGACCACTTTGCGTGATCCGCTCACGCACCGCACGCAGTTTATCTAAGGTGTGTGGAATGAAAGATTGTCCGCCAAAACCTGGGTTAACCGACATCAATAAAATCAAATCCACTTTATCCATAATATAATCAAGATGATGTAGTGGAGTCGCCGGATTGAATACCACACCCGCCTGACAGCCACACTCTTTGATCAATTGCAGGGTGCGATCCACGTGCTCAGAAGCTTCAATATGGAAAGTGATCATCGAGGCACCAGCTTGAGCAAAATCGGGAATAATGCGGTCGACCGGTTTAACCATTAGATGCACATCGATCGGCGCGGTGATCCCATAATCGCGGAGCGCTTTACAAATCGGTGCGCCAAATGTCAGGTTCGGTACGTAGTGATTATCCATCACATCGAAATGCACCACATCGGCCCCAGCCGCGAGCACTTTGGCAACATCTTCACCTAAACGGGCAAAATCGGCGGAGAGAATGGATGGTGCAATGAGAAAATCTTTCATACTGACCTCATGAGGAATGGAATGCGAGCTGGATATAATGTGCTCGCTATTCTACCTAAGCTCGCCAACAGATCCTAGCGCACCACTCAGCGGCCAAGATCATTTTGGCGAATATCCCCTTTCTAGTTGAAGCTGCAGCGGTGTTGGCTACGTTCCTTCACCCCAACCACACAAGTTTGCCTATGCTCATCGGGACTCATTCACTTGCCGCCTACCTGCAACGCCACGTTGTTTGAGGATAACATCAAACTTGAGGGGCTGAATGTGGGGTAAATAAAGCGAGCAATTCATCGACTTTATTACGCCCAGCGCCATTGCGACTGATGGTGCGATTGGCTTTGACGACGTTAAGCTGTGCCCCGCGATATAAACGGCGGGTATGGGTGGTGTCATGATTGGAAATCAACACCGAAATGCCACGCTCTTTGGCGGTTTTCTCGGCAATATCCGCTAACGCGGCTTGATCGTCGAGAGTAAAACCATTACCGGCATAAGAGGTAAAATTGGCGGTCGTTGAGAGCGGCGCATAAGGTGGATCACAATAGATCACGCTATCACTTTGCGCCTGCGCAAAACTTTGGTGGTAAGAGGCGCAGATAAACGTTGCACGCTGAGCTTTTTCAGCAAAAAACTCCAGCTCTTGCTCGGGGAAATACGGTTTTTTATAAGAGCCAAACGGTACATTAAAGCCGCCTTTTTTGTTGTAACGGCACAGGCCATTGAAACCAAATCGGTTCATATACAAAAACGCCAGTGAGCGAAACAGCACATCATCACTTTGATTAAACTGCTGACGAATATCGAGATAGGCTTCTTTACGATTATTTTCCGGCACAAACCAGCGTTTGGCTTCGGTAATGTAAGCTTGCGAGTCGGTTTTGAGCAAATTATAGAAATTGATCAGATCGGGATTAATATCTGCCAGCAGATAGCGCTCAAAATCCGTATTCAAAAACACGGATCCGGCCCCAACAAAAGGCTCAACCAATTCACGAGCTTCTGGCAGATGGCGTTGAATGTCTTCTACTAGGCTAAATTTACCGCCAGCCCATTTCAGAAAGGCACGCTGCTTTTTCATCTACTTCTCTAATCACTGGCCACAAAATAAGGCTGCGGAATGTAACATATTTTTGCTTGAAGCTCAGGTTTATTTGTTACGTTGGATTTCGCGCTGCACCTGACTGAGTGACTTCGCCCAAGGACCCAATGCTTGTAGCGCAGCAGGCAGTTGCTCGACCGCATCGCGCGCCATTTGAATGGTGGGATAATTACCCTGCGTGACAATAAACCACTCCACCTCATTACGTAAGGTCGGATAAACGTAAACTTTATTGTGCAACTGATAGCGCTCAATAAATGCCTGCACATCTGGCAGTGAATTCATCGCCGCCAGTTGCAAGGTATAACTGCGCGCCGACATCGCTTTAAGTTCATCACGCGCAAAAGAAAAACTGACCGCTGGCGGCGCTGAAACCGAGGCAGCGCTTGGCTGCAGAGTTTGGCTTTTCAGTTGCGTAGCAGCTTGAGTTGACTCAACAAGTTGCTCAATCGCGACGGTATCGGTGGGATTAGCGGTGCCTTGCAGTAGCGCATCAACCACATCCGAGTTAATCACCACTCGCTTACCATCATCAGCCATGCCGACACTGGCGGTGGTCTCTACCACATCCGGTGGCAAAGCGGCCGTATCATCATAAGCGCCAAACCTCGTACCATCAGCCTCTGAAGTCGCCTCATTATTAGCCTTGGCATCATCAGCCAGCGCTGAGTGATTCGCAGCATCGAGGGGAGCAAGCACCGTTTGTTCCGCTGTTGCCAATTGCCGTTCTTGTGGCACCGGTTTTGAGAGTAGCCACCAATAGCCACCACCGAGCAACAGTAGCAATAACAGTATCACTAAGGTGATGTTGAATGGTGAGCCAATAATTGAGCGGATCACCACTCGCTTTTCTAATTTAGTTTCCGCCAATGCCATAATTTCCCCCGGTAACGGATGCACTTTTTTATACGCATTGCGAACTTTACGCTCAAGTTGTGGATCAACATAGCGCATCACTCGATTTTCGAATAACCGATCCGCTTCATCTTCGGACAGCATCTCAATCTCTAAATCGACAGGCTTATGCTCCTGACCGTAACTTAAACGAGCCAGCAACGCGTCCAAACCATTATCCCGAGCAAACAGCAACACATTAAGCGTCCAACGCGGATTCAGTTGTGCTTCTTGCACCAACATCCACAATTCGGAAATCAGCGACTCAGACAGCAGATGGGCATCATCGACCACAATGGCGATATCGCAGGTCTGCTCTTCAAATAGGCGAGTAACACTCTCAGCGAGCGGATCTTTGGGGTTGAACGAGGACTCAGATGCCAACTGTGACAAGATAGTCACTCGGCGCTGCTCATCATTTTGATTAGGATGACACATCAGCAGAGCTTGGTTTTTATCCGGCACCCAGCTCTCTAAAAAGCGCTGTGCCAACCAAGATTTACCTGCACCTTGCCGACCACACACATTCACTAAATGAGAACCAAAGCGAGTCAGTAGCTGTAACCGCTGCAATAATTCCGTTTGCGACTCTAAATCCAGTTCATGTGCCAAACTCATTGGGCCATCCTAATCACAATTGTCTGCTATCAATAAGGTTACACGAGCGTCCATTTTACACAGTGCGACAATACTCAATCGCCTGTGCGATCACAGCTTGAGCAACATCTTTTACTACTGCGGCACTGCCTATGCTAGTTGGTAATACGAGACGTAGCTCGCCGGCCAACACTTTTTTATCACGCAGCATATGCTGCATAAAATCGGCAAATGTCATACTATCCGGTGGACAAACCGGTAATTGGGCTTGTTTGAATAGCGCGACGATACGCGCAAACTGAATAGGATCAATCAAACCTTGCAGTAAGGCAGTTTTGGCCGCCATCACCGTGCCAGCCGCAACAGCTTCACCGTGTAGCCAATTACCATAGCCCATCTGTGCTTCAATCGCATGGCCAAAGGTATGGCCGAGATTGAGTAACGCACGAATACCCGTTTCGGTTTCATCTTGAGCGACGATTTCAGCTTTGATTTGGCAACAACGGGCAATCGCATAAGTTAATGCGCTTTGATCGAGAGCATATAATGCATCGATGTGCTGCTCTAACCAATCGAAAAACGCCGCATCGTAAATAATCCCGTATTTGATCACTTCGGCCATGCCTGCGGCAAATTCACGTGCGGGCAGAGTGGCTAAACAGTCAGTATCAATTAATACCGCTTGCGGCTGATAAAATGCGCCGATCATGTTTTTGCCAAGTGGATGATTGACCGCGGTTTTCCCCCCTACCGAGGAGTCTACTTGCGACAATAACGTGGTGGGAATTTGGATAAAATCCACTCCGCGCTGATAACAAGCTGCCGCAAAACCGACCAGATCGCCAATCACTCCGCCACCGAGGGCAATGATCACCACATCACGGTTGTAGTTGTGTTCGAGCAAAAAGCTCACCACGGTATTGAACGTCTCTAAAGTTTTGTACTGTTCACCGTCAGGCAGCTCAAGCAATGCATGCTGACAGCCAAGTCGATCCAGTAATGAGACAATTGCAGATGCATAAAGCGGAGCTACCGTGTGATTAGTCACGATCACCACTTTCTGCTGGGCGGAGAGAGAAAGAAAGGCCGGATCAGCAAATAATCCGGCACCGATTGAAATTGGGTAGCTACGTTCACCTAAGTTGACCGTAATCCGCTCCATGGTTTTGCACTCCAATTCTTCGAACAAATCTTACATGATGTGTTCTTCTAGCATTTTTACGATCTGATTGGCTACCACTTTTGCACTTTGATCGTCAGTACGCACGGTGATATCCGCTATTTCTTGGTACATCGGGTTACGATCTTCGGCTAATTGCTCTAACACATCACGTGGGCAATCGGTTTGTAATAACGGACGCTTTTTATCACGATTGGTGCGGGCCAATTGTTTTTCGATGGTCGTTTCGAGGTACACCACGATACCGCGAGCAGACAAGCGATTGCGATTATCTTTACTGATCACAGAGCCACCACCGGTCGCCAGTACGATACCTTGTTGCTCAGTTAGATCATTAATAACAGCCTCTTCGCGCTTGCGGAAGCCTTCCTCACCTTCAACATCAAACACCCATGCGATATCAGCTCCGGTACGTTCTTCGATAACCGTATCAGAGTCAACAAACTCCATGTGCAGTTGTTGCGCAAGGTGTCTACCAATTGTACTTTTGCCGGCGCCCATCGGGCCAACAAGGAAAATATTGCGTTTCTCAGCCATGTTTAGCAGTAATTTACAACGTTAATTCAATGACATCGCCACAAGAGTTGCTGGACATATACCAACAGTAAGTATGCTTGTGGCACCTATTCCTCACCGATATTTCGTGATAAGACCCGAAATTATCAAGGTATGGTGCCACTATTGCAACTTTAATTTTTGTTCACTGGTTTTACGCACGCTAAGTTATTGAATGACGACTTTCGGCGTGACAAAAATCAGTAGCTCACTTTTACCCATTTGCTCGTAAGTGCGGCGAAACAGAGCGCCTAATACGGGCAGATCGCCGAGCAATGGCACTTTATCCACCGAATTATTGATACTGTGTTGGAAAATGCCGCCCAGCACCACCGTTTCGCCATTATTGACCAACACCTGAGTGCCGATCCGCTGGGTATCAATTGAAACCGCTTCTCCGGTTCCGGTTTTGACCGTTTCACCACGTCGATCTTGAGTCACGCTCAAATCGAGCACCAAGCGATTGTCTGGGGTAATTTGCGGCGTCACTTTTAAACTCAATACCGCTTTTTTAAATGATACGGTTGAAGCGCCGCTGGAGGAAGATTCGAGGTACGGGATCTCAGTACCTTGTTCAATATAGGCGGGCTGTTTATTGGTGGTGATCAATCGTGGGCTAGAGATGATCTCTGCTTTTGACTCATTTTGCAGTGCCGAAAGTTCTAAATCGAGCAACGTATCTGAACCTAATTTGGCCACCTGGAAAGCAATCGAAGGTGCGTTGGCTGAAGCGCCTAAGTTAACATTTAAGAAATTATCGAGCGGAAAGTCATCATCACCGAGCAGACCTTGTTGCCAGAGATTGCTTTCAATCGAACCACCAACGGAATGGCTACCATTGGTTGACATCACTCCCCAACGCACCCCAAGCTCATCAATATTGCCTTCCTTGACGGTCACGATCCGCGCTTCAATTTGTACTTGTTTAACTGGGATATCCAGTGATTCAATGATCTCACTGATCACCGCGATATTGTCCGGTAACTCACGGATCAGTAGCGAGTTAGTCCGCTCATCAATGCTGATTGAACCACGATCCGACAGCATATTAACATTGCCCTCACCGCCGATCATCGCGGCGATATCCGACGCTTTGGCAAAGTTAATCTTGATGATTTGTGATTTTAAATCGCCAAGCTCTTCGGTCAAACGCGCCTTTTCCAAAGCTTGTTTCTCACGTAGATCCAGCTCTTCTTTAGGAGCAATCAGAATCACGTTGCCATCGACCCGCTTATCCAAGCCTTTGACTTGCAAAATAATATCCAGCACTTGCTGCCAAGGTACCCCATCTAAGCGTAAAGTGAGGTTGCCAACCACTGAATCCGAGACCACTAAATTGAAGCTGTTATAGTCAGCAATCAGCTGCAAGACATTGCGCACCGGAATATCTTGGAAGTTAATCGAGATCAGCTTGCCCTCTTTTTCCAAGATACTTTTCGATTTTGGCTTTTCATCCACTTTGAGTTTACTGATCACCACTTCAAGGTATTTGCCTTTTAAAGAGTAATCATGCTTAAACTCACCCTCAATGCTCACAATCAACTCTGTGGTCGGCTGCTTTCTAAACACTTCAATGCTCTGCACCGGAGTGGCAAAATCTTTTACATCGAGCAGATAAAGCTTGTCATCGGCCACATCGGTTTTCAGCAGATCAATGCTTAACCCTTGCGGGATCTTTTGCACATCGACCACTACCGAAGCGGAAGCCAATTCCACAATTAACACGGCGGCCTGGGCTTTATTGACTCGAAAATCAATATTTTCTAATCGATTAGCCGACACAGAATCAACAGCATACGCGACGGAAGAAGTGCAAACCGCCAAACCAATCCATAAGGTCAACCAAGTCTGGGCGACATAAGTTTTCAATCCATTTTTCATCGTGATATCTCTACACTTCAACCTATTATTTTAAAGCCAGCTTGACGTTACGCTGATTCCAACACCCTAAGCCATCCGGCAAGGTTTCATTAATTAACAAGTAGCGCTCATCGACTCTCGTGATCTTGCCATTATTATTTCCTATATATTGCCCCGCTTTGACCTTAACCACGTTCCCATTCGGGGTCTGGATCAAGGCTGAAATCGATCCTCCACTGCTCATCACTCCCTTAAGACGCAACTGAGTGAGAGGATAACGCTCAAGGGGTCCATTTTTGGTGCGCGGTGCAGGTTGCCAACAATCGGTTTGCGCGACTGGTTGATTGTGTACCAGCGCTTCTTTGGGCAGCATAAATGGCTCACGTCCTTTATGCTGTTGATATTCAACGGCGGAAAACTCCAAAATCGGCTTGAGCTTAGCCACTTCTTGGCGAGCTTCGCGCTCGATTTGGGCAACATAGCTGGCTAAATTGTCTTGATTGGCTTTGCAGCCAACCAACATCAACAAGCTGAGTAACAGCGGCCAAAGCGAATTATTTTTCATCCTCCACCTCCGGCTTAAACTGATAGGTGTAGGCTCTGACTCGAAAATGCAGTGTGCTGCTTTCTTGACTGACTCGCTGCCAATCAATGTCATCAAAATGAATAATCCGTGGTAGCTGGGCTATCGCCTGAGAGAAATCACCAATATCGTGATAGTTACCGGTCAGCTCAATATTGAGTGGTAAACGATACAGAAAGGCTTGATTTTGGCGTTCACCCCAATCAATTCTGGTGAAGGTTAGTGAGTTATCTAGGCCTAATTGATTGACTGACGCCAGCATACTGGCCAGCTCTTTTTGTACCGGCAATTGACGTAATAAAAAGTCATAGCGCTGTTTTAATTCATCGAGTTGCGCTTGGATCTGTGGCAAAGCCGCCACTTTGTTGGCTTTGATCCTCAGAGTGGCTTTAACCGTTTGTTCTTCTTGTTTCAAAGCGTTGATTTGATCTTGTTGTGGCATCAGATAGAACCAGTAACCCGCTCCTTGAACCAGCAACATCAACAATAAAATCACCAATAACTGAGGCAATAATGGCCATTCGGTGATCTCATCAAGTTCCAATTCTTGCAAATTAGTCATCGGATACCTCTCCCTGTTTTAGCTCAGATCGCGCCAGCAACAATTGGAAAGAGACTTTGAAGCTCTGAAACTGCTTACCAAAGCGTTTATTGCCCGCCACAATCTCATGCATCTCCACCTCGCTTAATTTGGTCGACTTTTCTAGGTTGTCGAGCATAGTGGCTAAACGGGCGGTCGAATCGCTAATACCGGTGATCTCTATTTGCTGACCATTCATTTTGATCTTATCGACATACACACCTTCTGGGATCAACTGCGGCATCAGATTCATAAAATCGGTGGTGGTATTGCGTTTGTGCTGCAATTGCTCGACCACATGCAGCCGAGTCAGCAGCGCTTTGTGTTCCTCTTCGCTCAGTTTCAATTGTGAGACTTGCTGATCGAGCGAAAAAATATGCTGCTTTAAATAGCCAATCCGCTCTTGCTGTTGCGCCACTTGACGGCTCAAATAGTTACCTGCGGCAAACTGCATCAACACTGCGAGTAAAATACCGAGCATGACTAAACCTAAAAAACGCCGTTTATGAGCTTCACGCCGAGCTTCTCGCCATGGCAATAAATTAATTCTATCCAGCATGCTCACCCTCCAGCCACGCTAAACCACGCAAGGCCAAACCTGCCGCGGTACTAAACTGTGCCCCATCCCTCACTGGTCGCTGACGCCTCGCTACATCGATTGTGAACAGTGAGAATGGATCCAATACCTCACAGGGTAGCCCTAAACGCTGCTGTAGGGCCTCAGTCAAACCCGCCATCAGTGCGCCACCACCAGAAAGCCATAGACCACTCAGATGTTGCGCCCCATGTACCGAGGTGAATAACTGAATTTGACGGGCCGTTTTATCGACCAACTCATCAATAAAGCGCTGTATTGGATCTTGCAGCGCTAATGGGTTAACGGCGAATTCGCTCCTTGGTTCGACGTCGAGTCGTTGAGTACCGAACGGAATATCTTTGTAAAATGGCATTTTGTCTGGCCAATCGAGGCACAGGGTGCTTTGGCTATAGCCAATATCAATCAACATCCAATCTGCACGCCGCAGAGCACGACTCGCGTGTTGCCATAACTTCAACAAGCTATGCACCTGTACATCGATCAAGATCGGCTCAAAACCCGCTTTTTTACTGACGTGTAAACGACTGTCGACCACTTCAGTTCTGGTGGCATAAACTTGGAAGGTTGTCGTGCTACTGCGCGCAACAGTACTATTCGCAATCTCGACAAAATCGAAACTCAGATCTTCGACCGGAAAAGGGGATTGATGGGAGAAAGCCTGATAGATAGCAAACTCCTGCTCACGTGGTTCAAGGTCACTATCGATGGGTAATGATTTGCTGATCACCGCATTATCCGGAATTGCCAATGCGACTTTACGACTAAATAGCGGTAACCCCTTTTTTAGTTGTTTGAGTTTCTTTACAATTTTCTGATAATCGAGCGTGTAGTTATCGGTGAAAATATCCGCGGTAACGAGCAACTCCTCATACCCCACCAGCGCGCAGGTGTCGCCCATAGGTTTGAGCACCACAGCTTTAATGCTGTGATGGCCGATATCAATACCCGTAACTAATGATTTACCCATGAGGCTAAGTTCCCATAAAGATGTCCAGCTCAACCGACCGATTGCTCTATACTTGGCAATAAATAGGTAGATGAGATTGGGTGAGCTAAGGTTCTTGCCTAGAGTACAAGGGTTTGCATTAGTGCAGCCTCAACTAAACAGGGATTCTCCGGTGAAGTTCATAAAGCGTTTGTTAGTATTTTCATTGATTTGCATTATTCTTGGAGTCACTACAATCTTTGGTTTCTATTTCTATCTGAAATCAGAATTGCCAGATGTCGCGACTTTGCGTGACGTTCAGTTACAAACTCCGATGCAAGTCTTTAGTCAAGACGGTAAGTTGATCGCCCAATTTGGCGAGAAACGCCGCATTCCACTGAAGCTGGAAGAGATGCCGAAAGCGTTAATTGACGCAGTGATTGCCACCGAAGATTCTCGCTTCTATGAACACTATGGGTTTGATCCGATTGGTATCACGCGTGCTGCGTTTGCCGTGGTCGCATCGGGCAGCGCCTCACAAGGCGCGAGTACCGTGACTCAGCAATTAGCGCGTAACTTTTTCCTCTCTAATGAGAAAAAAGTCATGCGTAAGATCAAAGAGATCTTTATTGCCATCCACATCGAAGAACTGCTTAGCAAACAAGAAATTTTAGAGCTGTATCTGAATAAAATTTATCTTGGTTACCGCTCTTATGGCGTGGGTGCGGCAGCTCAAGCTTATTTTGGCAAAGAGGTAAAAGACCTCACCTTAGGTGAAATTGCGCTGATTGCGGGTCTTCCAAAAGCGCCTTCGACCATGAACCCGATCTATTCCGTCGAGCGCGCGACCAATCGTCGTAACGTGGTGCTACTGCGCATGCTGGATGAAAAATACATCACACAAGCCGAATATGAAGCTGCTCGGCGTGAACCGGTGTTAGCCAAATATCACGGGGCAGAAATTGAGTTAAATGCACCTTATGTGGCGGAAATTGCCCGCGCTTGGATGGTCGAACGCTATGGTGAAGAAGCGGCTTACACGTCAGGGATGAATGTCTATACCACGGTGGATGCCAAGCGACAAAAGGCGGCTAATCAAGCCGCGGTCAATAACTTGATCGCTTATGATGAGCGCCATGGTTATCGCGGCGCAGAAAAAGAGTTATGGTCAACCAACCAACCCGCTTGGAGCAGCAGTCAACTAACCCAATACCTCAGCAATGAGCCAACCTATGGCGATATGTACCCTGCGGTGGTACTGAGTGTCGAGAATCAATCCGCACAGGTTTGGGTGAAAAGTTACGGTCAGCAAACCATCGCTTGGGAAAATATGAACTGGGCGCGCCGCTTTATTAACGATGATCGGCAAGGTCCACTGCCCCGCAGTGCGAGCGAATTTTTAGCGGCTGGCCAGCAGGTTTGGGTTCGGCCACGTAGCCAGGATGGCCAGATCGAGGCTTGGAAACTCAGCCAAGTACCGAATGCCAATACCGCTTTTGTCGCCATGAATCCAGATAACGGGGCAGTACTCGCCTTGGTGGGCGGCTTTAACTTTGTACATAATAAATTTAACCGTGCTACTCAGTCGGTGCGTCAAGTGGGCTCGAGTATTAAGCCGTTTATCTATTCGGCTGGGTTGGATCAAGGGCTGACATTGGCCACCTTGATTAATGATGCACCGATTAATCAATGGGATGAGAGTCAAGGCACCGCGTGGCGACCTAAAAATTCACCACCGACTTACACTGGCCCGACTCGGCTTAGAATTGGCTTAGCTCAATCAAAAAACGTCATGGCAGTGCGAGTATTGCGTGAAGTTGGTTTGGATAAAACCCGTCAATATTTAACCCGCTTTGGCTTTAGTCTTGATCAACTACCACGCTCAGAAACCATCGCGCTCGGCGCGGGTAGCTTGACGCCAGTACAAATGGCACAGGGTTTCTCGGTGTTTGTGAATAATGGCTACTTTGTTCAACCTTTCTATATTAGCCGAGTCGAAACACCATCCGGCAAACTGGAGTTCAGCGCTGAACCGAAAGTCGTCTGCCATCAACAGTGTGCCGCAACACTCAATGAGTTTGCCGAACAAGATGTCAACACCGCTTATGCGCCACAAGTGATCTCCGAACAAAACGCGTTCCTGACCCGCGAAATGTTGTACAGCAATATTTGGGGGGGCGGCGAATGGAGTTCAGACACGGGTTGGAATGGTACGGGCTGGCGCGCGCAAGCACTGAAGCGGCGTGATATTGGCGGCAAAACCGGCACCACCAATGATTCAAAAGATGCATGGTATAACGGTTATGGCCCGGGCATTGTCGCCGTGGCTTGGGTCGGTTTTGACGACCATAGTCGCAACTTAGGCAAAACGGCACCAAATCGTAATCTTGACGACGATGTCTCCGGAGCGGAATCGGGTGGTAAAACCGCGCTACCCGCTTGGGTTGAGTTTATGTCGCTCGCGCTGCAAGAAGTACCGACCCAACCCAAAGTTGTGCCCGATAATATAGTGCGGGTACGCATTGACCGTGAGACTGGACTACTGACCAACAAATTGGATTCCAGCTCAATGTTTGAGTATTTCCAAGCTGGGACAGAACCGACTGAATACGTGGGCGAACATGTCAATGAGTCGATTTACTCATCCAGCACTGGTGAAGAGTTGTTCTAACTTACATCGATAACCAACCGAGGCGGCATTGACCGCCTCGTTTTTTTTGGCGTTAAATTGACTCTAGCCCGGTAGGTTGCAAGCACTGCTGAATCACCGCCGCCAACTGCACAAAACGCTGACGCAAAGGCGAGCCAGGCCGATGAGCCAGCACCAAACGGCGTGAAGGCTCAGGATTGATTGCGCGCAGATAACACACGCCATCTTTGTTTTTTTCTGCGGGCAGTGCCAATTGAGGCAATAAGGTAATCCCAGCCCCAGCGGCAACCATATTGCGTAACGTTTCTAAACTGGTGGCTTTAAAACGCTCATCATCCTTTGCACCGGCGGCAAAACAAAAACCCAACGCTTGATCGCGTAAGCAATGGCCATCGCCCAAAGCTAACACCGTTTTATCTTTCAGTTCCAACATCTCGACCGCATCGCGCTCAGCCCAAGCATGATCACTTGGCACCGCAATCCGCATCACCTCATGATACAGTTCAATCTCTTTAAATGGCGCGGTCTCTTCCACCGAGGCTAATACCAAGCAATCGAGCTTGCCCTCTTCAAGTTGCCGCACCAATTGATGGGTCTGCGCTTCATGCAGGTAAAGCTCCAATTCCGGAAAACGCTGTTTCAAGGTTGGGATGATCCGCGGTAATAGATAAGGCCCTAAAGTTGGGATAAATCCGATGTGCAGCGGGCCGGTCATTGCTCCCGTTTGCTGATTTGCCATATCTTTAAAGGTTTTCACTTCGCTGAGAATTTTCTTGGCCTGATCGACCAACTGCAGCCCAGACTCAGTAAACAGCACGCGCCGACTACTGCGCTCAAGCAAGGTAGTCCCTATCTCATCCTCTAATTTACGGATTTGACCACTGAGCGTTGGTTGACTGACAAAACACGCTTCTGCTGCTTTACGAAAATGCTTGTGGTCGGCTAACGCGACCAGATATTCAAAATCACGAATGTTCATGCTTTACCAACATAGAATACACCTATCAAAACCATAGCATTAAACGATTAGAGCTATCAAAGTATTTCTTGAATAATCATCACAACAAAGCAATCCATGCTATTGATTTAATTTTTAATTTCAAAAATGAGGCAACAAATGTTTACAGCTAAAGAAGGCCAGAACGTTCCACAAGTCACTTTTCCAACTCGCCAAGGCGATGCTTGGGTTAATCTAACCAGCGATGAATTATTCAAAGGCAAAACCGTTATCGTGTTTAGCTTACCAGGTGCATTTACGCCAACTTGTTCATCCACTCACCTGCCGCGCTATAACGAGCTATTCCCAGTATTTAAAGAGCACGGTGTGGATAGCATCCTATGCGTATCCGTGAACGATACTTTCGTAATGAACGCTTGGAAAGATGACCAAAATGCCGACAACATCACTTTCATTCCCGATGGTAACGGTGAGTTTACCGATGGCATGGGTATGCTAGTGGATAAAAATGACCTTGGTTTCGGTAAACGTTCATGGCGTTACAGCATGCTGGTGAAAGACGGCGTGGTAGAAAAAATGTTTATTGAGCCCAATGAACCAGGTGACCCGTTCAAAGTTTCTGATGCAGACACCATGCTCAAGTACATTGCCCCGCAATACAAAGTGCAAGAGTCGGTAACCATCTTCACCAAGCCGGGCTGCCCTTACTGTGCGAAAGCCAAACAAGCCCTGATTGATGCGGGTCTACAGTATGAAGAGCTGATCTTAGGCAAAGATGCCACTACCGTGAGCCTACGTGCCGTTTCGGGCCGCAGTACAGTGCCACAAGTCTTTATCGGTGGTAAGCATATTGGCGGTAGCGACGACTTAGAAGTCTACCTAAACCAATAAGCACTATAGGCTCCGTAACGGAGCCTAATTTTTCCCCCCGACAGACCGATAACCCACCGATTGAGGAACCAGAATGAAGCAGATCCACGTTGATGTTGCCGTGATAGGCGGCGGTACCGCTGGTCTTGGCGCTTACCGTGCCGCAAAAGCCTATACGCCAAATGTGGTCATGATTGAAGGTGGCCCTTACGGCACCACCTGCGCGCGAGTAGGCTGCATGCCTTCCAAATTACTGATCGCGGCGGCAGAAAGCGTGCACCAGATTGAGAAAGCGCCCGGTTTTGGCATTCACCCACAAGGTGAAATCGTGATTAATGGACGTGAAGTGATGGATCGCGTCAAACGCGAACGGGATCGCTTTGTTGGCTTCGTACTGGAAGGAGTCGACTCAATTCCTGAACAAGATAAGCTGGCTGGCTATGCCAAGTTTATTGATAACCATACCCTGCAAATCGATGATCATACTCGCGTTCATGCCCAACGGATTGTGATTGCCACTGGTTCACGCCCTGCTTACCCAGCCGCATGGCATGAGTTAGGCGATCGGTTAGTGATCAACGATGATGTGTTCGAATGGGATGATCTGCCTGCGGCGGTTGCGGTATTTGGTCCGGGCGTGATCGGCTTAGAGCTCGGTCAAGCACTGCATCGTTTAGGGGTGCAAGTCAAAGTGTTTGGCTTAGGTGGTCAAGTGGGACCACTGACTGACCCTGAGATCATGGCTTACGCTAATCGTGCTTTCCAGCAAGAGTTTTATCTGGATGCGGATGTCAAAATCGAAAGCATGCAGCGTATCGCGGGCGATAAAGTTGAGATCCAATTTATCAACCAGCAAGGTGAATTAGAAACTTTCGTGGTCGATTACGTGCTGGCCGCCACCGGTCGTCGTCCCAACGTTGATCAGCTCGGCTTAGATAACACCGATGTGGCGCTCGATGCACGTGGCGTACCGACCGCTGATCACTACACGCTGCAAACTTCAGTACCTGCAATTTTTATTGCTGGCGATGCTAGCAACCAAATTCCGCTGCTGCATGAAGCGGCCGATCAAGGTCGAATTGCCGGTGATAACGCCGGGCGCTTCCCTGACATTCGCGCTGGTTTGCGCCGCTCGCCAATTTCTGCAGTGTTTTCTGACCCACAAATCGCTATGGTTGGGGAAACCTATCAGCAGTTAACGCAGCGTTTGGGTAACTGTGGCTGCTTTGCGGTGGGTGAAGTGTCGTTTGAAAACCAAGGTCGTTCACGCGTGATGCTGCGCAACAAAGGCTTGCTGCATGTGTATGGCGAGCAAGGCACAGGTCGTTTCCTTGGCGCGGAGATGATGGGACCGAATGCCGAGCATTTAGCCCACCTACTGGCTTGGGCACACCAAAACCAGATGACTATTTCACAGATGCTGGATATGCCTTTCTACCATCCGGTGATTGAAGAAGGAGTGCGCACTGCACTGCGCGATCTTAACGCTAAGCTGCACTTAGGCCCAGAGATGATCCAGCACTGTTTGGATTGTGGCCCGGGCTGTTAATCTGCGCCTATCGTAGTCGATGGCTAAAGCATCCCCCATCAGATACAGCCCAACCAGCAAGTTGGGCTTTTTTGCGGTTGTGAAAACCGTTAGCCGCTAACTGTCACTGGCGATCAAGATCATTTGAGCCACCGACTCAGCTCTCGGTTATACTGGTGAACCTTAGCAATCGGAACCCGATTGTTGATGGATCACTTGCAACGAAAGGAGTAGCCATGGCTTGTGGAGAGTGCAGCGAACATTGGTTTTGGAAAAAAATCGGCCGCTGCCAGCGCTGTATCGATCAACTCACGGTGTTATCCGTGGTGGTGTGGATCATTTGGTTTTGGGGCTTTAAAGATGTGCCCACCAGCATCGAGTCGCTCAGTCTGATCTTGGCGGGTTTTGCTTTCAATGGCCTGCTATTTCTGCATCTATGGCTCAGGTATGTGATCTTGCCTTGGCGTAAACGGCAAGCCAAAAAGGATTAGATCGAGCGCATCACTCTTCTGCTGTGCAGAAAAGAAAAAAGCCCTAAACCTAGTACAGATTTAGGGCCTTCTTAGAGTCTTCTAAGAAAAAGCAGTGGTACAGCTATAGACTGAGCTTTATGGCAAAGGTTCATTAAAAATGATCTTTTTACGATCTTTTTTAGCTCGCAAGGATCCTGCCTGACCGCTCACCCAATTTATTCCGCCTTTACCCGAGCTTGCGCCTGTTGCAAGGCATAAGCCACTTGCTGGGGAGCCACTCCTCCCAGAGCACAGCGCTTATGTAAACAAGAGTCGATGGTCAAAATCGAGTAAACATCTTGCTCAATCAACGGCGAAAACTGCTGTAGTTCGCTCAGCTCGAACTCTTCCAGCGCCACTCCTTGTTTAATCGCCGCTACCACCACTACCCCAACAATATGGTGCGCTTCACGAAATGGCACCCCTTTCGCGACTAAATAATCCGCCAGCTCGGTCGCGTTCGAGTAACCTTGCTTGGCCGCTTCGAGAGTACGCGCAGCGTTGACTTTAATCCCATCAAAACAGAGTCCAGCCATTTGCAAGCAATCAAACCAAGTATCAAGCGCATCAAACAGCCCTTCTTTGTCTTCCTGCATGTCTTTATTGTAGGCCAGTGGCAAGGCTTTCACCGTCATCATCATCCCGGCCAACGCGCCATAGACACGGCCGGTTTTGCCACGGATCAACTCCAGCGCATCCGGATTTTTCTTTTGCGGCATCAAAGACGATCCCGACGTCACCGTATCCGCGAGCTCAATAAAACCTGCTTCGCCAGTGGTATAAAAGATCATATCTTCCGCCAGACGCGACAAATGCAGCATTGAAATCGATGCCACAGAGATCAGCTCCAGTACATGATCGCGATCGGAAACCGCATCCAATGAATTACGTGTCGCGCGAAGAAAACCAAGATCCGCCGCCAACACTTCCCGATCAATCGGGTAAGCAGTGCCCGCTAAGGCTCCAGATCCAAGTGGTGAAGTATTTAGCCGCGTCAATGCGTCAGCTAAGCGTGATTCATCCCGCTCAAACATTTCTAAATAAGCTAAGCACCAGTGGGCAAAGGTGACTGGCTGTGCGCGTTGCAAATGGGTATAGCCCGGCAGCACCGTCGCTTGGTGCGCAGCCGCTACCGCAACTAACTGTTGCTGTAGTGCTTTAAGCGCCAACAGAAGATGAACGCTTTGATCGCGGCACCACAGTTTAAGATCGGTTGCCACCTGATCATTACGCGAACGGCCAGTGTGCAGTTTCTTACCCAGATCGCCGACTTGCTCAATCAGTTGCTGCTCGACCCAAGAGTGAATATCTTCCGCATCCGACGCTAAAATTTGCTCAGGATCTTGCTGAACCGATTGCAACAATTGGTTTAACGCCTGCTCTAACTGTTGTTGCTCAAGCCCGGTTAACACATTGACTGACAGCAAAGCTTTTGACCAAGCAATCGAGCCAACAATATCTTGCTCGGCCAAGCGATAATCAAAGCGCAGTGAATCATTAAAGGTTTTAAACCGACTGTCTGCCGCTTGGGTAAATCTTCCACCCCATAATGCCATGCTACATCTCCTACTTGCCTCTGACTGCCACCACAGTTGAGGATGTGATAACTGAAAAATAAGGATCGCACGGCGATCCTTATTCTAAAAATCGATAACGCGACGGATCACTGATGATGTTTATTCAGCGCACGGATCCGGCTCGACAACGAGTAGAGGCGAATAAAGCCGCCAGCATGGCTTTGGTCGTACACTTCATCAGCACCAAAAGTCGCAAAATCTTCCGAGTAGAGACTATTGGCCGAACGTTTCTGGGTTGCGACCGCTTGGCCTTTGTAGAGTTTGATCACCACTTCACCGTTGACCTCTTTGGCCAGCTCATCAGCAGCGGCGAATACCGCTTGACGCAATGGAGTAAACCAGCGGCCATCGTAAACCAGATGCGAAGCTTTAATGCCCAGCTCTTCACGAAACTCAAACGCGGTTTTATCCAGCACTAACTGCTCAACCGCACGCAGCGCTTCCATCATGATGGTGCCTCCCGGGGTTTCGTAACAGCCGCGCGATTTCATGCCGACCAGACGGTTTTCTACGATATCGATCCGACCGACCCCATGTTTTGCCCCTTTTTGATTGAGGTAGCGTAGTGCGTTATATGGCGTCATGGCTTCGCCATCCACCGCGACCACTTCACCGTGCGCCACTTGCAGGGTGACATATTCTGCCTCATTCGGTGCTTGCTCAGGATCAACCGTCCACACCCAGCAATCTTCATTCGGTGCATTCCAAGTACTTTCTAGCACGCCACCTTCGGTCGATACGTGCCATGCGTTAGCATCACGCGAATAAATTTTGGTCAGCGAAGCAGCACAAGGAATGTTACGTGCAGCAAGGTAATCCAGACACGCTTCACGGCTACGCAGATCCCATTCACGCCATGGTGCAATCACATGCAGATCTGGTGCAAGCGCAGCAAAGGTACCTTCGAAGCGCACTTGATCGTTACCTTTACCGGTACAACCATGCGCCAGAGCATCCGCTCCCACTTTACGCGCAATTTCAACTTGGGCTTTCGCAATCACCGGGCGCGCCATTGAAGTACCCAGCAGGTATTTTCCTTCGTAGTACGCGCCAGTTTTTAGGGTTGGGTAGATGTAGTGCTTAACAAACTCTTCTTTTAGATCGACGATGTAGCATTCTGAAGCGCCTGAAGAAAGCGCTTTAGCTTCCACGCCTTTCAGCTCTTCGTCACCTTGACCGACATCGGCCACAAACGCCACTACCTCACAGTCATAATTCTCTTTCAACCAAGGAATGATCACCGAGGTATCCAAACCGCCGGAATAGGCCACCACCACTTTTTTAACTTGAACTTTACTCATTGATTTATCTCCATATTCCTGACTCTGTGCTAAGCGTTCAGTGCTCAGGTTGCATCAAATTAGTGACTTAATAGGTTAAGGAAGAAAACGGGTACCAATACTTTCACCAGCAAATAGCTTGGCGAGCTTCTCTGGGTAACGCCAGGTCGCCACTTCAATCGGACGCCCTAAATCTTGTGCCGCTTGCAGCGCTGCTTTAACTTTGACAATCATGCCATCGGTAATCACTTTGCCAGCGATCAGAGCATCCGCTTGTTTGCTATCTAATGTCGTGATCAAACGGCCTTTACCATCGAGCACACCACTGACATCCGACAGCAGTACCAGTTCCGCATCTAAAGCGCCGGCAACCGCCAATGCCGCTTGGTCAGCATTCACATTCATCATCTGTCCTTGTGCTGTAAGGCCAATCGAACTAATGATCGGCATCGCACCGACAGCTAAAATCGCTTGCAGTAAAGTGGAATCACCCGGGGTGGCTTTACCGACAGCACCCAATTGAGGATCCAATTCGTCTACCTGACACAAGCAGCCATCGGCCAGCGATAGCCCTACCGCATTAATGCCATTTTTAATCGCTTGGCCTTGCAACATTTTGTTGGCCGTTCCCGCTAGCGCACCAGTAATGATCGGGATTTGCTCATAGGGGGTAACACGCAAACCCTCTTTCTTAACCGATTTCAGCTGCAACTTGGCCAGCAAATCATCGACCAGATAACCGCCACCATGCACGATGACAATACCGCGCTGGGCTTGCTGCTGATATTGCGCTATCGCGGCAAACAATTTGCTCAGTGTCTCGGCACAATCGAGCGCGGCACCACCTAACTTAATCACTAAAGGACTGAGCTTGAGAGTTGTCATAGTAAATCCTTATACCAATGCGGTTAATGGGTCGAAACCGTAGTGAATATTTAAACACTGCATCGCTTGACTGGATGCACCTTTCAATAAATTGTCGATCGCTGAAACCACAATGATATGACGTCCCTGCACTTTCCAACCCAAATCGCAAAATGGTGTGAATTCGACATCTTGCACCCGAGGTAAACCGGTTGGAAAACGCACCAATGGTTGATCGTGATAGGCATTGGCAAAGGCTTGTGCCACTTGTTGTTCGCTCACCCCAGCGGCCAGTTTCATCGTAATGGTAGCTAAAATGCCACGCTTAAAATTGCCAAGATGTGGAGTAAAAATCACCTCACAGCCAAGATGAGTGGCAATTTCCGGTTGATGGCGATGATTAAACACTCCATAAGGCTGCAGGCTCACTTCACAAAAGCTGTTGCTCATACTGGCTTTGCGTCCAGCGCCAGAAACACCGCTCACCGCATTAATCACTGGCCATTGGGTGGTATCCAGCAAACCGGCGACGAGCAACGGTTTAATCGCGAGTTGTGATGCAGTGGGATAGCAGCCCGCGACGGCAATGATTGGGCTGGTTTTGATCGCCTCTGCGTTCCACTCTGCTAAGCCGTACACCGCTTGCTCTAACCAGTCGAGATGTTGATGAGTAAAACCATAAAAAGTCGGATAAAAATCCTCACTCTGGACCCGAAATGCACCAGAGAGGTCGAAGACTTGGCAACCTTGCGCTAAAAATTGCGGCGCGAGATCGTGGCTCACTTCGTGCGCGGTGGCTAAAAAAACCACATCACTGTTGGCCGCCACCGCCGCAACATCGGTTAATGCCTGCACTGGCATATCAATAATGCCAGCCACCCGACCATGCAAAGCGGCTAACGATTTTCCCGCATCAACACTGTTGGCGGAAACATATAAACCTGCTAGCGTGAGTTGTGGGTGTTTGTGCACCATCACAGCCAATTCTGCTCCGGTGTAACCACTTGCGCCAATGATGGTGGTTTTTAACATCAGAAAACATCCATATTCGTGATGAAAGATAGCAGCTCATGCTGATTATTCATCTTTAAAAACTACGATTAATTGATTTTTTATTCACACAAAGTGATTTAATATGTGTTTTACCGTTTCACTGTCCCCCTGTCAATAGTAGGAGTAAAGATAAAATGTCGTTACCCAGTTTCCTTGAGGTCTATGAAGGCCTGATTTCAACTTCTTCGATCAGCTCAACCGATACACGCTGGGATCAAGGTAATGAGCAGGTGATCGCAAAATTAGCGGAGTGGCTAAGTGCGCTCGGCTTTACCATCCACATTGAGCAGGTGGCAGAGCATAAGCAGAATTTGATCGCCCAATTAGGCAGCGGCGAAGGTGGCTTACTGTTAGCCGGACACAGTGATACGGTGCCATTTGATCAAGGGCGTTGGAATTACAATCCACATGCGCTAACTCAAGCCAATAATCGCTTTTATGGATTGGGTACCGCCGATATGAAAGGCTTTTTCGCCTTTATCTATGAAGCAGTGAAAAAAGTTGATTGGAGCAAACAGAGTAAGCCGCTGTATATTCTTGCCACTTGTGATGAAGAAACCACCATGCTCGGCGCGCGTCACTTTACCTCCAGCACACCATTTAAACCCGATTACTGCATTATCGGTGAGCCAACCAGCCTAGTGCCCATTCGCGCCCATAAAGGCCATGTCGCCAATGCGATCCGAGTGACCGGTAAATCTGGCCACTCATCCAATCCCGCGTTAGGGGTTAATGCGATTGAAATTATGCATGAAGTGCTGTTTGCGCTGATGCAGCTACGTGACCGCTTAATCAAAACCTATCAGCATCCCGGATTTGAAATCCCTACCCCAACGCTCAACCTTGGCCATATTCACGGCGGCGATAGTCCCAATCGGATTTGTGGCTGCTGCGAATTGCATTATGACGTGCGTCCGCTACCAGGGATGAGCTTAGAAGGTTTAGATAACCTGATGCGCGAAGCTCTGGGTGAAGTGCAACAAAAATGGCCAGGGCGGATTGAGTTGGTCCCCCTGCATGAACCGATCCCGGGCTATGAGTGTCCCGCTGAACAGCCCTTTATTACCAACATGAGTGAACTGTGTGGGCAAACCGCACAAACCGTCAATTACTGTACCGAAGCGCCGTTCTTACAGCAAGTTTGCCCAACCTTAGTGCTCGGCCCCGGCTCGATTGATCAAGCGCATCAACCCGATGAATTTTTAGCCTTTGAATTTATTGAGCCAACGCTGAATATTCTGTCACGCGCAATGCTGAAATATTGTTTCTAAATCGATCACTGCTAGCGCAATCCACAGGCTTTTTGTAAGAAGTTTTCAACAAATTAGTCCAGTTAGTTAAACAAGCGCCACACAAAATCGTCGATTAATAAACCAAATTTTAGCCTTGATTGCTAGCTTACTGGACAAAATGGCCAAGATTGTGTAATTAACTGGACTAATACTGGATGTAATTTTTTTTCAAGGCAGGATGACAATGAACGAAAAATACGCTGCGCTTAAAAGTAACGTAAGCATGTTGGGTAGATTACTCGGCCAGACAATCCAAGCCGCCGATGGCGACGTTATTTTAGAGAAAGTGGAAACCATCCGAAAACTTTCTAAATCCGCCAGAGCAGGCAATCAAGCTGACCGTGAACTGCTGATTGAAGAGATCAAACATCTCCCCAATCATCAGTTGACTCCGGTCGCTCGTGCGTTTAACCAATTTCTGAACCTGACCAATATCGCTGAGCAGTACCACACCCTCTCTCGCCACTGCGAGAGCCATGTTAATGGGCTAGATTCCCTCAGCAATTTATTCGCAAAACTGGCGCAAAAATCGGTCAGCCAGTTCGATACTGCGCAAGCCATTCGTGATCTGAATATTGAGTTGGTGTTAACCGCTCATCCGACCGAAATCACTCGCCGCACCATGATCAATAAATTGGTCAAAATCAACGAATGTTTGTCCAAACTCGAGCTGAGCGAACTCTCGTCAAAAGAGCGCCATAATACCGAACGGCGTTTGGAGCAATTGATTGCACAAAGCTGGCACTCAGATGTGATCCGTCAGCAGCGCCCAACCCCGCTCGATGAAGCCAAATGGGGCTTTGCGGTAGTTGAAAGTTCACTGTGGCACGCGGTACCTGAATTTTTACGTGAACTGGATGAGCAGGTGCAATCTCACTTAGGCGAAGGCTTGCCGATTGACGCTCGTCCGGTGCATTTTTCCTCGTGGATGGGCGGCGATCGTGATGGCAATCCGTTTGTCACTCACACCATCACGCGGGAAGTGCTGTTGCTATCGCGCTGGAAAGCGGCCGATTTGTATCTGACCGATATCAATGAGCTGGTCAGCGAACTTTCAATGACCAAGTGTAATGATGCGGTACGCGCTTTAGCCGGCGAGGAGCACGAACCGTACCGCGCGATTCTCAAGCGCTTACGCAGCTTGCTGCAAGAAACGATCACCATCTTGGATGCCAAAGTTAACGGTCAAAAACTGGCGGTCAAAGCACCGCTGCAAACGGTCGATCAATTGTGGGAACCACTTTACGCTTGTTATCAATCACTGCATGAGTGTGGCATGGGCGTGATCGCTGATGGTTCGCTACTCGATACCCTGCGCCGTATCAAAGCCTTCGGCGTGCATCTGGTACGCCTTGATATTCGCCAAGAAAGCTCACGCCACGCCGAAGTACTTTCTGAGCTGACCCGCTATCTTGGGATTGGTGATTATGAGCAGTGGAGCGAACAAGATAAAATCGCGTTCCTGACCACCGAACTCAATTCTAAACGACCGCTATTGCCACGTGATTGGCAACCTTCGGAATCGGTTAAAGAGGTGATCGACACTTGTAAGATCATTGCGTTGCAATCAAAAGATGCGTTTGGTGCCTATGTAATTTCGATGGCCCGTACCGCATCCGATGTACTGGCAGTGCACCTGCTACTGCAAGAAGCTGGTTGCCCTTACCGTATGGATGTCTGCCCACTGTTTGAAACCTTAGAGGATTTAAACAATGCCGAATCGGTGATCCGTCAATTGATGAGCATCGATCTGTACCGTGGCTTTATTCAAAACCACCAAATGGTGATGATTGGTTACTCAGACTCCGCCAAAGATGCTGGGGTCATGGCCGCGGGCTGGGCGCAGTACCGTGCGATGGAAGCGTTGGTTAACGTGAGCGAAGAAGTCGGTATTGAACTTACTCTATTCCACGGTCGCGGCGGTACCATTGGTCGCGGAGGTGCACCGGCCCATGCCGCACTCCTTTCACAGCCACCAAAAAGTCTAAAAGGTGGACTACGCGTTACCGAGCAAGGTGAGATGATCCGCTTCAAGCTTGGACTGCCTGATGTTGCGGTTAACAGCTTCAACATGTATGCCAGCGCAATTTTAGAAGCTAACTTATTGCCACCACCAGAGCCAAAACAAGAGTGGCGCGATCTGATGGATGTGCTATCCGAGGTCTCTTGTGAAGCCTATCGCCATGTCGTGCGTGGCGAGCCCGATTTTGTACCTTACTTCCGCCAAGCAACCCCGGAATTAGAGCTGGGTAAATTGCCACTGGGCTCACGCCCATCGAAACGCAACCCGCATGGTGGAGTAGAGAGCCTGCGCGCCATTCCATGGATTTTCTCTTGGAGCCAAAACCGCTTAGTCTTACCGGCTTGGCTCGGCGCTGGTGAAGCGATCCAATTCTCGATCGATAAAGGGCATCAAGCACTGCTGGAAGCCATGTGTCGCGAGTGGCCGTTTTTCTCAACTCGGCTTGGCATGCTCGAAATGGTCTACACCAAGTGCAGCCCTGAGATTGCCGAATATTATGATCAACGTTTAGTCGATCCCGCACTGCGTCCACTGGGTGAAAAATTGCGCGCCCAATTGCAAAAAGATATCCAAACGGTGCTTAATGTCGAAAACAATGAGAACTTAATGCAGAGCAATCCTTGGGGGCATGAATCGATTCGTTTGCGCAATATCTATGTCGAGCCACTCAACATGCTGCAAGCAGAATTGCTGTACCGAACTCGTCAATCGCAACAGCCGAGCGTAGAACTTGAAGAAGCACTGATGGTGACAATTGCTGGGATTGCCGCCGGAATGCGTAATACTGGTTAAAAAAATCATAAATCAATAACTTAAAATCCTAAAAGACTGCATTTTTGCAGTCTTTTATTTGGAACTTTGGCATTATTGAGAACATTATCAGTTTTTTACTTAATCAACCACTTTGTATTCCACTTAATGCTTATCATTTGGATATACTACTGACCAAGGCGATAAGTAATAGCAACTTATTGCGCAATTAAAGTATGCACAGACATACGCCAAGCTAGGTGACAATCAGTTTTATAAGGTGACATAAGCAGTCAGATATCTCGACTGCGTTTATTTAAACCAATGGATATACGTGCCACAAGAAGCACACCACGGTTTGAATGAAAGTTTATGTTGACTTAATTTTGGATTGAAGACATGTCATTACCACACGTTATCCTTACTGTTCTTAGCACACGCGATGCAACCGGTTACGATATCACTAAAGAATTTTCTGCCAGTATTGGCTACTTTTGGAAAGCGAGTCACCAGCAGGTTTATCGCGAATTAAATAAAATGGGTGAGCAAGGTTTAGTCACTTGTGTATTACAACCGCAAGAAGGCAAACCGGACCGTAAAATCTATTCAATTACTCAAACAGGCCGCAGCGCTTTAGGTGAGTGGTTTGAGCAGCCTACTGCTCACCCAACTGTACGCGATGAGTTCAGCGCTAAACTGATGGCCTGCTCGATTCAGTCGGCAGAACCTTATCGCTTGCAACTCACCGAACTGGTGGAAGAATCACGCAAACTGGTCGCACATTATCAAGAAATCGAAGCGGCTTACTATGCGACCCCAAGACTGCTAGACAAAGCGCAACGTTTAGAACGCTTAACTCTACGTCGCAATTTATTGGTTCGCCAAGCTTGGATCCAATGGGCCGATGAAGTGTTGGCGGAATTGGCTGAGCTGGCGTAAGCCAAACTGCCTATTTAATGTAAAAAAGGATGATGGTGACATCATCCTTTAATCTTTTTGACCCCCATGCAGCCATCAGCTTCAAACTCAAGCTACGCCGAATTAAATCCCGTCGCCACCAATAAAGGTTTGCGTACGGCCATTAAATTGCTGATCCATATCCAGTGAGGGTTTATCGGATTGTGGACGTCCGACAATTCGAGCCGGAACCCCAGCTACTGTGGTGTGTGGTGGCACCGCCTGCAAGACGACTGAGCCAGAGCCAATTTTTGCGCCTTCACCCACTTCGATATTGCCTAAAATTTTCGCGCCAGCACCAATCATTACTCCTTCGCGAATTTTCGGATGCCGATCACCACACTCTTTACCGGTACCGCCCAAAGTGACGTCTTGGAGGATCGACACATCATTTTCAACCACCGCCGTCTCACCAATCACAATCCCAGTCGCATGATCGAGCATGATTCCACGACCAATACGCGCCGCAGGGTGAATATCGACTTGGCAAGCGACCGAAATTTGATTT
The DNA here is from genome assembly GCF_029635775.1 of Vibrio misgurnus. NCBI lineage: Bacteria > Pseudomonadati > Pseudomonadota > Gammaproteobacteria > Vibrionales > Vibrionaceae > Vibrio > Vibrio misgurnus. The sequence goes on from NZ_CP113241.1 coordinate 2,256,974, forward strand.
TGCAGATAAGTCGCAAGCGCTTTGCGCCCTTGCCGCCACAACCAATTCGCGACTCGGTAGCCTTGCAGTGCGTGATAACCCTTGAGATACAACAGTGGCATCGAATACATAGACACTGCCGGATCGCGAGTCACCGTCGCACAAATATCGCATGCGGCAGACTGGGTAATGCTCGGTTCAGCGGCAAATGCCTCTTCAATCACCTCTCGCACCGCCATAGCGGGCATCGAGGCGGTACTCAAACGGTTGGCCAAAATATAACTGAGCGCCGAGCTTAAACTGTCATGTTTAATAATCGTCGCGTGATAGAAGCTGGCCAGCATTGGCTCTTGCTCTGACTGCTCACGAGCTTCCACCACTATCGTTTGCCAAACCTTAGTATGCGCACACTGTTTCATTGCTTATTTGTGTCCCAATCAAGAGAAGGCGCGAGCCCACCATCTAATCGATATTATCTCGTCCGTTGGATTTACCTGCGGTTGAGCAGCAAATCAGAGCTTAGCGCTCCATCTTCTTATCACGAGCCAGCAAGTCCTGAGCCGCCAGTCGCGCATCTTTACCTTGATACAATACTTGATAAATTTGTTCAACAATTGGCATCTCAACACCCATCCGTTTCGCCAGCATCCACACTTCTTTGGTGTTGCGATAGCCTTCGACTACCTGACCGATATCGCTTTGCGCGCTATCGACATCTTTCCCCTGACCGAGCGCTAAGCCAAAGCGACGGTTACGTGATTGATTGTCGGTACAGGTCAGCACTAAATCGCCCAGTCCGGCCATGCCCATAAAGGTTTCTGGTTTGGCTCCCAACGCGGCACCTAAACGGCTCATTTCGGCCAAACCTCGTGTGATCAGCGCAGTACGCGCATTGGCCCCAAAGCCGATCCCATCGGACATTCCCGCGCCAATCGCAATCACATTTTTCACGGCGCCGCCCAACTGCATGCCGATAAAATCACTGTTGGCATAGACGCGGAATGTTTTGCTGCAATGGATTTTTTCTTGTAGATCAACCACAAATTGCGCATCGGGCGAAGCGACTGAAATGGCCGTCGGCATCCCCATCGCCAACTCTTTGGCAAACGTTGGCCCAGACAGCACCGCCAATGGATAGCTATCGCCAATCACATCGTGCGCAACCTCTTGCAATAAGCGTCCGGTTTCTGGCTCTAACCCTTTGGTCGCCCAGCAAATCCGGCTATCAGCACGCAAATATGGCTTTAAGCTATTTAGCACCAGACCAAATACATGGCTTGGCACCACCACCAATAGATCACGACACGCTTGCACCGCTTTCTGTAAATCGGTTTCCACAATCAATGAATCAGGAAACGCAATATCGGGTAAAAATTCGTGATTGGCCCGCTCGGCGGCCAAACGAGCCATATGCTCGACTTCATGTCCCCATAGGACAATATTCGCTCCATTACGGGCCAGTGAAATCGCCAGCGAAGTACCGTAAGATCCGGCACCAATCACCGTCATTTCAATCGGTTTCCCGTAGCCATTATGGTTATGTGTCTCGCTCATTATTGCGCCTATCGATAACGAAGTTGGGCTCTATTCTATACTTAAAGTCGGCAAAATTGCAGACTCGCATGATCACTGCGCTGATTAAGCCACCATTCAGTCGCTAGAATAAAAAAATGCACATCGCAACCGCGCTGTGCATTTCATCAAAGTAAAGTGACAACCGCCTAACTTAAGCGTTAGCGGGTGTTGCACCTTCAGCTTGCTGATGCAGATAGTTCATGAACAGCGCATCAAAGTTCACTGGTGCTAAATTCAATTGTGGGAAAGTGCCTTTCACCACTAAGCTTGAAATCGTTTCACGTGCATATGGGAATAGGATGTTCGGGCAGAAAGCGCCTAAACAATGTGCCAATTGGCCCGCTTCCATCTGCTCAGCACCAAAAATACCCGCTTGTTGTACTTCACACAGGAAGGCGGTTTCTTCGGCATTTTTCACCGTGACGGTCAAACGCAGAACCACTTCATAAACCCCTTGGCCCAGTTCGCGGCTTTGTGTGTCGAGATCCAGTTTCACATCTGGATTCCACTCTTTTTGGAACATCACTGGTGAGTTTGGCGCTTCAAAAGAGACATCTTTCAAATAGATACGTTGAATAGCAAACTGTTGTTGTTGGGCTTGTGCTGCTTCAGCCATGATTTCATCCTTAATTCAGATAATTCGATTCAAAAGTCAAGATGTCCTGAGACTAACTGAGAGTGCGAATGATCACTAGGTGACTAAACCATTACGTGGGCGATATCACAACTCTCATCATCAAGCGCTGACATTTTCGCCAGCCCTGATCTCTTGCCCTGCTATTTAGCGTTTACCACGCACCAAAGGCAGGTTTGCTTCATTCCAAGCAATCAAGCCATTTTTAAGAAGATTGACCTTCTCAAAGCCAGCCTGAGTCAGCAGTTGGGCGCTTTCACGCGCGGTCTGACCGGTTTTGCATACCACGATAATGGGGCTTGATTTATGGCTTTCAAGTGCCGCCAAGTTTCCAGACTTAATCTCAGAGGGCAAAATGTGCAGCGCATCGGTAATGTGTCCTTGTTTGAACTCATCTTTACTGCGGATATCCAGCACAATGCCGTTTTCACGGTTAATTAAGTGTGTCGCTTGGCTCGCGGTCACTTCTTGGTAAGCGGCGGTGGCTGATTTATAAATGCTGGCGATTAACGCCACCAAAATACCAATCCAAGCCAGTGAAAGGATCATATTTTGCTGAAAAAACTCAATGTACTCTTGCATATCCTGTGCTCTTGCAATGGGGTTCAAATCAGATGAGGAGTATAACGAGGTTGGCAGCGAGACGCGAGCGCTTACCTCGTTAAAACTGGGGTGAAACCAGCGACCAATGTGGCAAACTGAGAAACGGATCAGGCGCGAGGAAATGGAAAGGCGGTGACCTTGTCGATATGATCCTCATCTAACGCCAACATGATCAAGCGATCAATACCCAATGCCACGCCAGCACAGGTCGGCAAACCCGCCTCTAATGCCGCAATTAAGTGGTAGTCAATTGGCTGCGCGGGCAAGCCCATTTCACCGCGCTTAACGTTATCCGCTTCAAAACGAGCCAGTTGTTCAGGCGCATTATCCAACTCATGAAAACCATTGGCTAATTCAATACCTTTAAAATAGACCTCGAAGCGATCTGCCACTCGCCCATCTAACCGGTTGATCTTAGCTAATGCTGCTTGTGAGGCTGGAAAGTCATACACAAAAATCGGCGTAGTTTGACCAATTTTCGGTTCAATACCGATGCTAAACAGCAGTTGCAATAAAGTGTCACGATCTTGCTCAGGCTCAGCGATATCACTTAAACCCAGCGTTGCCGCCACTCGCTTTAAATCCGCCATGCTTGCTGCGAGTGGACACACGCCCAGCACCGTTAAAAACGCTTGTTGATAAGTGATCCGCTCGGCACTTGTACCACCTAACACTAAGCGCAGTAAATCGTCCATTTCATCCATTAAATCATGATGATCAAAACCAACGCGATACCATTCCAGCATAGTAAATTCTGGGTTGTGGTAACGACCATTTTCTTCATTACGAAACGCCTTACCAAGCTGGTAGATACAACCACTGCCTGCCGCCAACAAACGTTTCATATGAAATTCAGGACTAGTCATCAAGTGCAACCGGCCGCCCTGTGCATAACCAGGCCCAACAAACTCGGTTTGAAACGTCTGGAGGTGAACATCGGTCACCGTCGCATGACTCATGGCAGGCGTTTCCACTTCCAATACGTCACGCTCGGCAAAAAATTTACGGATCTGGCGCAGCAAAGCCGCACGCTGTTTTAATTGGCGGATCGAGGCACTCGGCATCCAGTCAGCAGTGGTCATAACATCACTTAGTAAGTCAACACAGAGCACGAATTGTACTTGCTCAGAATCAAAATCCAAACCCAATTGTGACACCAGTCACATACAATGCAATTAATGGACTTAAGTTGGTAATTCCGCAGCAAAAACCTAGCGGAATCAATTTTTAAATTGCCAAGCTATTTTACACTATCACTACCACTTAATAGGTGGGGTAGAGCGTGATGAAAACGATAAGAAATCGCGTTTGCATCCTCTCTCACTATTCCAGGCACTGGGCCTAACTTAGTCCATAAATAAAATAATCACACTGGAGGATAACTGTGCAAATTATCACCACAGATATCGCGGTCATCGGCGCTGGCGGCGCTGGTCTTCGTACTGCTATTGCAGCGGCTGAAGCAAACCCTAACTTAGAAGTCGCACTGATTTCTAAAGTTTACCCGATGCGTTCTCACACCGTCGCGGCCGAAGGGGGCTCCGCAGCAGTTATCAAGGATGAAGATAGTTTAGATAATCACTTCAACGATACCGTTGGCGGTGGTGACTGGCTATGTGAACAGGATGTTGTTGAATACTTTGTTGCCAATGCAACCCGCGAAATGGTGCAAATGGAACAATGGGGTTGTCCTTGGAGCCGTAAAGACAATGGTGAAGTCAACGTCCGTCGTTTTGGCGGTATGAAAGTTGAGCGCACTTGGTTTGCGGCCGATAAAACCGGCTTCCACATGCTACACACCCTATTCCAAACTTCAATGAAGTACCCACAAATCAAACGATTCGATGAGTACTTTGTCGTGGATTTATTGGTGGATGAAGGTCAAGTCCAAGGTTTGATCGCGATTCATATGTCGGAAGGCGAACTGGTTCTGATCAAAGCCAAATCGGTGGTATTAGCTACCGGCGGCGCAGGACGCGTTTACCACTGCAATACCAATGGCGGCATCGTAACAGGTGACGGCATGGCAATGGCGTATCGCCATGGTATCCCACTACGTGATATGGAATTTGTGCAGTATCACCCAACGGGTCTGCCAGGTACCGGCATCCTGATGACCGAAGGTTGTCGTGGTGAAGGTGGTATCATTGTTAACAAAAACGGCTACCGCTACCTGCAAGACTACGGTATGGGACCAGAAACCCCAGTGGGTCAGCCAAAGAATAAATACATGGAACTGGGTCCGCGTGACAAAGTTTCCCAAGCTTTCTGGCATGAGCAGCAAAAAGGCAACACCATCAAACACCCGCTTGGTGATGTGGTGATGCTTGATCTACGCCACTTAGGCGAAGAATATCTGCAAGAACGTCTGCCATTTATCTGTGAACTGGCAAAAGCGTACGTTAACGTTGATCCAGCCAAAGAGCCGATTCCAATTCGCCCAACCGTGCACTACACCATGGGTGGTATTGAAACCAATGGTGAATGTGAAACGCGTATTAAAGGCCTGTTTGCCGTCGGTGAATGTGCTTCAGTGGGTCTACACGGTGCCAACCGTTTAGGTTCTAACTCGCTAGCCGAATTCGTGGTCTTTGGCCGCGTAGCCGGTGAAAAAGCCGTCGAGCGCGCTGCTGAATTTAAAGGATGGAACGAAGCTGCAATTGCGACTCAAGTTAAAGCGGTGGAAGATCGTATCGCAGCGCTGATGCAACAAGAAGGCGATGAAAACTGGGCGACCATCCGTACCGAAATGGGTCACACCATGGAAGCCGGTTGTGGTATCTACCGCCAAGAAGATCTGATGCAACAAACCATCGACAAACTGGCTGAGCTGCAAGAGCGTTATAAGCGCATCAGCATCAAAGACAAAGGCAAAGTGTTCAACACTGACCTGCTGTACGCGATTGAAGTCGGTTATGGTCTGGATGTAGCACAAGCGATGGTTCACTCAGCGATCCTGCGTAAAGAGTCGCGTGGTGCGCATCAACGTCTTGACGAAAATTGTACTGAGCGTGATGACGTGCAATTCCTCAAGCATTCACTGGCATTCTATCAAGCCGGTCAAACACCGAAGATTGATTACAGCCCAGTGAAAATCACCAAGTCGCAGCCAAAAGCGCGTCTATATGGTGAAGCGGCAGAAAAAGCAGCAGCGGCAGAAGCGGCAGCCGCTGAAAAAGCGTAGAGGAGCAAAAATAATGTCAGCACAACGTATTCAAAAAGTGGACATTCTGCGCTACGACCCAGCAACAGACGCAGAACCCAACATGCAACGTTTCGAAGTACCGTTTGATGAAACCATGTCAGTACTCGATGCGATTGGCTATGTGAAAGATCATCTCGATAAAGATCTTTCTTACCGCTGGTCATGCCGCATGGCGATCTGTGGATCGTGTGGCATCATGGTCAACGGCGTGCCAAAACTGGCGTGTAAGAGCTTCTTACGCGACTACCCAGAAGGTGTGAAAATTGAGCCTCTGGCCAACTTCCCGATTGAAAAAGATCTGATCGTCGATATGACGCCGTTTATCGAGCGTCTTGAAGCGATCAAACCTTACATCATCGGCAATGACCGTAAGCCAGAAGATGGTACCAACCTGCAAACACCAGAGCAAATGGCGAAGTACAAACAGTTCGCTGGTTGTATCAACTGTGGTTTGTGTTACGCAGCTTGTCCGCAATTCGGTCTCAATCCTGAGTTTTTAGGCCCTGCGGCACTGACTCTGGCACATCGCTACAACCTCGACAGCCGTGACAACGGTAAAGCTGAGCGTATGAAGCTTATCAACGGTGATAACGGAGCTTGGGGCTGTACTTTTGTGGGTTACTGCTCAGAAGTGTGTCCAAAACACGTTGATCCAGCATCTGCAGTTAACCAAGGTAAAGTGGAGTCATCATTAGACTTCGTGATTGCAATGTTGAACCCAGACGGTTCACCGAAGAAAGTGGAGGCTTAAGGATGAGTAACCGTAAACCTTATGTGCGTGAAATGAAGCGGACTTGGTGGAAAGATCATCCTTTCTACCGCTTCTATATGGTACGTGAAGCGACCATCCTACCACTGATCCTATTTACCTTGTTCCTAACCTTTGGTTTAGGATCGCTGGTTAAAGGCCCAGAAGCTTGGCAAGCATGGTTAGATTTCATGGCCAATCCAATTGTCATTGCAATCAACATCGTAGCATTAGTCGCCAGCTTGTTTCATGCGCAAACCTTCTTTAGCATGATGCCACAAGTGGTACCTATTCGTTTAGGTGGCAAACTAGTTGATAAAAAAATCATTGTGTTAGCACAGTGGGCCGCCGTGGCGTTTATCTCATTGATCGTGCTTATTGTGGTGTAAGGAGCTTATTGTGATTAATACCAACCCAAAACGTTCAGACGAACCAGTATGGTGGGGCCTGTTTGGTGCAGGTGGCACTTGGTTTGCCATGATCACCCCAATCACGATTCTGGTACTAGCAATCCTAGCACCACTCGGTGTGTTGGATGCAGAAGCTCTGAGCTATGAGCGTGTCACTAGTTTCGCCACTAGCATTATTGGTGCACTATTCATTATCGGTACCTTAGCGCTGCCAATGTGGCATGCTATGCACCGTGTTCATCACGGAATGCATGATCTGAAATTCCACACTGGTGTGGCGGGTAAAATCGCTTGCTACGGCTTTGCCAGCCTTATCACTATCTTGGCGGTTGTGTTTATCTTTATGATCTAACCCTCGGTGATCACCAATCTATTAGCGGACCTCAATTGAGGTCCGCTTTTTTATCGGCTGTAGCATGAAGCGCCGCCAGCCCGATGATCCACTACGTACAGCAAACACAGCCCATAAAAAAACCAACCTTACGGTTGGCTTAATGGTTGGGGCGTAATCTATTACTTCACACGGCCAACGTATTCTGCTGAACGCGTGTCAACTTTGATCACTTCGCCAATCTGAACGAATAGAGGTACACGAACTACCGCACCAGTAGAGAGCGTCGCTGGTTTACCACCTGTACCTTGCGTATCACCTTTCACACCTGGATCGGTTTCGGTCACTTCTAACTCAACGAAGTTCGGTGGCGTCACTGCGATTGGGTTACCATTCCACAGTGTTAACATACAGGTATTGTTTTCTACCAACCATTTCGCATTATCGCCCACGGCTTTAACATCCGCAGCCAACTGTTCGAAGGTGGTGTTATTCATAAAGTGGTAGAATTCGCCATCGTTGTACAGGTAATCCAGATCGATATCGATAACATCAGCCACTTCAGCGGTATCACCCGATTTGAATGTTTTTTCCAAAACTTTACCAGTAAGCAGCTTACGGATTCTCACGCGGTTGAATGCCTGACCTTTACCTGGTTTTACATACTCGTTTTCGAGAATGACACAAGGCTCGTTATCAAGCATAATTTTGAGACCGCCTTTAAACTCATTCGTGCTAACAGTAGCCATTTTTTCCTCTTACTATCTTCGAGTTAAAATCAATGCCGCACATCATAACCCGAAAAGTCGTTTCTGTTGAGCAAAACTGGCTGCAACAATTGGCAAACGCGATCTCCGATCCGCTGCAACTGCTGCAGCAACTGGAGATAGATCCAACACCATGGCAAGCCGGATTGGCGGCGCGCCAACTGTTTGCGCAGCGCGTACCACAAAGTTTTGTCGCGCGTATGCAAAAAGGCAATCCGGCCGATCCACTGTTACGGCAGGTTTTACCGCTGAGTGCAGAATTTGAGATCCATCACGGCTATTCCCATGATCCACTGGATGAGCAAAATAACACGCTTCCCGGCTTGCTGCACAAGTACCAAAATCGCTGCTTATTGATTGTTAAAGGTGGCTGCGCCATCAACTGTCGCTACTGCTTCCGTCGCCATTTTCCATATCAAGATCACCAAGGTAATAAAAAAATTTGGCAGCACAGCCTTAACTACATTGCCGAGCATGGTGAGCTCAATGAAGTAATTTTGTCTGGTGGCGATCCTTTGATGGCCAAAGATCAAGAGTTGGCCTGGCTAATCGAACGCATCGCGGCCATTCCTCATATCAAGCGGCTGCGCATTCACTCGCGCTTACCAGTGGTGATCCCAGCCCGCATCACCGATCAATTGGTAGCGCTATTGGCGCAAACTCGCTTGCAAGTTCTGTTGGTGACTCACATCAATCACGCCAATGAAATCAATCTCGAGCTCACCCAACAACTGGCTCGCTTACGTGCGGTGAATGTAACGTTACTGAACCAAAGTGTGCTACTTAAAGCGGTGAATGACACGGTTGAGACGCAAGTCGCGCTCAGTGAAGCCTTGTTTGATGCAGGTATTTTGCCGTATTACTTGCATGTACTGGATAAAGTACAAGGCGCGGCACACTTTTACGTCAGTGATGATGAAGCGCGAAAGATTATGGCCGGTTTGATCGAACAGGTTTCTGGCTATCTAGTGCCCAAACTCACCCGTGAAGTAGGTGGCAGGCCAAGTAAAACCCCGCTCGACTTGCAGCTTGAATGAAAAACAGCGTTACCTAAGCAACGCTGCCGTTTCAAATCGGAAGGAAATTTACCCCATTACTTAGCAAAGTTAATGATGGGGAAGCACTTGAAGAAACCGTTATCAGCACAGTTGATCAAGCCAATCTGCACCCCTTCAATTTTGTCGGTTTTGTTGAACAGGCCAAACTGTACTGTCGAAGTACTTGAGAAATTAGCCGCACCGAGATCAACCAAAGTATTACCTTGTGAGTAGTTCACAAAGCTCAAGTTTGCCCCATGCACATCATTGGTCAAGTTCACCAAACCGAGGTTAGCACCGTAAGTATGGCCCGTGTTCCAGTTAAGCAGACCGAGCGATGCGCCAGTCATCTCTTGGTTAACTTTGCTGGCACCAAACAAGAAGCCAAAGTTTACACCAGTGGTTTTGTTGGTTTCCGACAGACCAAGAATGGAAAAATCCACCCCTTTCACTTCCACCACTTTACCATGCAACGCTGAAACGCGTAGACCTGCCACTTGGTTGGCATCAGGCGTGTTGAAATTATTGATCGAAGAAAACATCACCGGCGTCGCTGCCAATGTAGCAGGAGCGGCCAGCGCAGCAGTCAGAGCCATCAAAGCAAACGGCTTGTTCATAAAAATAACCTCTAAATCAAAATAAATACGGAAAAACTCAGCAATCTTAGCCACAAGTGCGGCGAGAATTTGTGCACACTCTCTCAGTTTTTCGGTTCCAGCGATGCACTACCCTCGCGTCTTTTTTCGATCAATTGAGCGGATCCGCTTCGCTGAGTGGGCTGTCGCGATAAAAAACCGGAGACTAAGCTCCGGTTTATCAACGAGTAAGATCAGGGATTACATCATTCCCATGCCACCCATGCCGCCCATATCAGGCATTGCAGGGGTATCTTTCTTCGGCAGTTCGGTAATCATCGCTTCGGTAGTGATCATCAAACCGGCAACCGAGGCCGCGAATTGCAGCGCTGAACGAGTCACTTTGGTTGGATCCAAAATACCCATTTCAATCATATCGCCATATACACCCGTCGCCGCGTTGTAACCGTAGTTACCTTCGCCAGCACGGACATTGTTGGCCACCACTGACTCTTCGTCACCAGCGTTTTTCACGATTTGGCGCAGTGGGGCTTCCATTGCACGTAGTGCAACACGGATCCCGACATTTTGCTCTTCGTTGTCACCTTGCAGATCAGTCAGCTTCGATGCGGCACGGATCAGTGCCACACCGCCACCTGCAACCACACCTTCTTCTACCGCGGCGCGAGTCGCGTGCAGCGCATCTTCAACGCGATCTTTCTTCTCTTTCATTTCCACTTCAGTCGCTGCGCCAACTTTGATCACCGCTACGCCGCCAGCCAATTTAGCCACACGCTCTTGCAGTTTCTCTTTGTCGTAGTCAGAAGTCGCTTCTTCGATTTGTTGACGGATCTGCGCAACACGACTTTGGATCGCCGCTTGATCGCCAGCACCATCAATGATGGTTGAGTTTTCTTTGGTGATCGAGACACGCTTCGCTTGGCCCAAATCTTCCAAAGTCACTTTTTCCAGCTCTAGGCCAATCTCTTCTGAGATCACCACACCGCCAGTCAAAATCGCGATATCTTGCAGCATCGCTTTACGACGATCACCAAAACCAGGCGCTTTAACTGCCGCAACTTTCACGATGCCACGCATGTTGTTCACGACCAAGGTAGCCAACGCTTCGCCTTCAACATCTTCCGCCACGATCAGCAGTGGACGCGATGCTTTGGCAACCCCTTCCAGAGCCGGTAACAGTTCACGGATGTTAGAAATTTTCTTATCCACCAACAGGATAAATGGACTGTCTAGCTCTACGCTGCCCGCTTCTTGATTGTTGATGAAGTAAGGTGACAGGTAACCACGGTCAAACTGCATGCCTTCTACCACATCCAGCTCATCTTGCAGACCTTGGCCTTCTTCAACCGTGATCACGCCATCGCGGCCCACTTTTTCCATCGCTTCCGCAATGATGTTGCCAACGCTAGTGTCTGAGTTAGCCGAAATAGTACCCACTTGAGCAATCGCTTTAGTATCTGCACAAGTCACTGACAGTGCTTTCAGCTCTTCAACCGCAGCAATCACCGCTTTGTCGATGCCGCGCTTAAGATCCATTGGGTTCATACCCGCAGCAACCGCTTTAAGGCCTTCATTGACAATCGATTGAGCCAGCACCGTCGCCGTTGTGGTTCCGTCTCCCGCCGCGTCATTCGCTTGTGAAGCGACTTCTTTAACCATCTGTGCGCCCATGTTCTGGAATTTATCTTCCAGTTCAATTTCACGCGCAACCGATACCCCGTCTTTAGTAATAACAGGGGCACCAAAAGATTTGTCTAGCACCACATTACGGCCTTTAGGGCCTAAGGTGACTTTTACCGCATCAGCCAGAATATTTACGCCTTCCAGCATTTTTACACGAGCGTCATTACCAAAACGTACGTCTTTAGCAGCCATTTTTCATTTCCTTTCTAAATTCAGTTGTTGATTTTGGTTGGGATTCAGAATCAATTATTCAACGATTGCCAAAATGTCATGTTCAGACAAGATCAAGACTTCTTTGCCATCGATCTTCTCAGTTTTCGTAGCATAGCCTTCTGCAAAAATTACGGTATCGCCAACTTTCACATCTAAAGCTTGTACTGAACCGTTCTCCAGAACGCGGCCTTTACCAACAGCCAACACTTTACCGCGAGTTGATTTTTCCGCCGCAGAACCAGTTAGAACAATCCCACCAGCAGATTTTGATTCAACTTCTTGGCGTTCAACGATCACTCGGTCATGTAATGGACGAATATTCATCGGTCGTCTCTCCTGATTTAATTTTCCGTATGGTTGATAAAACGCTGATCATCAGCATATGTCACTTATGTGGGGTAGCTTGCTTAATATCCCAAGGGGCAAAGCATAAAAAAACGTGATTAAATTAACGTTTTTGTACGGTAATTCACCAAAACTGGCGTTAATGGTTAGCTTGGCTTGCTCTGCACGCCACCAAGCTCGAGCCCATCAAACAGCACTCAAATACCACCAATGCTGGCGGCAAAACGGCAGCTTAAACCGCCGACAAATAGTAAATGGTTTGCTTTAGATAATAAGCATTCCATAATACGCGCGACGCCTAAACACAGCGACTAAGCAGAGATAGCCAGATCCGGTTAACGACAAGGATAAAAACGATGAAAACGGTTGAGCGCATTTTGCACACCATTAAACGTGAAGGCAGCGTCACCGCCAAACAATTAGCCGCCGATCTCGATATGACCACCATGGGCGCACGCCAACATCTGCAAAGCTTAGAGCAAGCTGGAGTGCTGTGCTTTGATGATGTAAAAGTCAAGGTGGGTCGCCCCACTCGTCACTGGCGTTTGACCGCTAAAGGACACTACCAATTTGCCGATCGGCATGGCGAACTGACGATTCAGGTGCTTGATGCCGTTGAGCATCTTTTCGGGACACAAGGAGTGGCTAAAGTCGCGCAGCAGCGTGAAGCGCAAACTTTCGCAGCCTATCACAGCGCCTTAGCCGACTATCATGAGTTAGCCGATAAACTTGCAGCGCTGGTTGCTCTGCGCGAACAAGAAGGCTACATGGCCGAATTACAGCCGGTTGCAGATGGATTTGTGTTGATTGAAAATCACTGTCCGATTTGCAAAGCCGCCACTCGCTGCCCAAACCTCTGCCAATCCGAGTTGAATGTATTTCGTCGCCTACTGGGTGAGGCTTATCAAATCGACCGTCAAGAGCATATTGTCGCCGGCCAACGGCGCTGCAGTTATTGGATCCGGCTACGCTAAAGGTTCTTCCCTTACATCTCATTTATAAGACAATTGCCATTTGTGGCGCCCAGCCCGTTAAAAATTGCTTACGCTGTTAGTGTTGCAGAAAGCTCTGCTTAGCCTAGTAAGGAGCGACTTATGTCCCGCTCACCACAACAGCCACTATCAGCTCGCCATACATTGCCGCCTTTTGATGAGCTGGTGGCACTCGCCAAAAATCATCCTGATGCTTTTGAACAGGTCAAAAAAGAGCTGTGCGAAGAGATGATTTTGTCTGCTTCGCGGGTGATGCAACAAAGATTATGGGCACAACAGAGTCACATCGATCGCATGATCAGTCGCGGGAAAAATCCCGACCATATCAATGTGCTATTGATGCGTGAATTGTGCACGCAGATGGCAAAATTTAGAGATGCGCTTGAGGGGGACTTACATCAAGAGCGTTGCGCCCAACTGATTGCGTTTCCGACAACATCTGCGCGTGATAATGGCCAGCACTAACTAGCCACACTGCCAAATCGATTCTCGTGCTCCGATCCTGCCAAAAAACCACACTCAACCAAAATCCAAGCGCCGCACAACAGGGCGGCCAGTGAAATCAGCGTTCCAGGCATACCAGGTTCAGCATTGATCGCTAACTCGCCAGTCGGGATGGTCATACGTCCAATCACCAACGGTAGGTTAAGTAACAGCCACCAACTCGATTTATCACGATCATGCCAACGCTTAGCGGTAATCGCTAAATCCGGTACTAATACCAGTAATAAAAAAACTGGCAAAATTAAGTGGGCAATATTGGGCAACCATTGATTGGCCAGCACGGCAAACAGAGCGATCATCGCGTAGTAGCATACATTCCACAGCCAATAGGTCCGACGCCCGACTCGGCCTTGAAAAGAGAATAACAGTGTTTGTAACGACATGGTTTGTAAAGACATAGTTTGTAACGACATGATTTTTACCTCAATGATCTTATTGATTGATCACTTTTTGAAAACAGTCCGCATCCATTTCGCGGAGATTGATGGTTAAACTTCGGATATTACTAGCTTTATCTTGCAAAATAGCCATCAGATCATCGGCTAAAGCACGTTTTTGCTGCACGCTGCGTCCGCTGAGTAGCTCAAAACTAAGATGAATAAAATCAACACTATCCCCTTCATCGCCGATTAACCAATGATGGCAGCGCACGGCGCGTGATTTTACCGCCGCAGTGTTAAATAACCCGGAATGGATCGCGGCTTGATGTAAATCCTCCAGCAATCCTTGCACATTGATCCGTTCATCGACTGAACTTGAATACTCCATGACCAAATTCGGCATTGGCGGCTCCTTAGTTACGGTGGTGAAAAATGCTCAGCTTGTCAGGCTCGGCCTAGTAATAACAAGTTCAAGCCCAAAAACCGAGTTGATCAACGACAATCTGTCACTCAGATCACTGCTTTCCTCAATCTGCAAGCGGATTTGATCCCAGAAAGTCATGATGCGAGTCATGATCTGGCGAATTTATTCTGCTATAGTCCTGCGAGTTTATTTTTTACATTGATGAGATATGGAGATATTGCTATGCGTCGTCCTGTAGTGATGGGTAACTGGAAACTGAATGGCAGCAAAGCTATGGTCACTGACCTGTTAAACGGCTTGAATGCAGAACTTGAAGGTGTGGTAGGTGTAGATGTTGCCGTTGCGCCACCAGCGATGTACTTGGATCTGGCTGAGCGCCTGATCAAACAAGGCGGTAATAAACTGATCTTGGGTGCACAAAACACGGATACTCATAACAACGGTGCTTACACTGGTGATATGTCGCCAGCGATGCTGAAAGATTTCGGTGCTTCACACATCATTATCGGCCACTCTGAGCGTCGTGATTACCACCAAGAGTCTGACCAATTCGTTGCGCAAAAATTTGCGTTCCTGAAAGAAAATGGTCT
This sequence comes from Vibrio misgurnus, assembly GCF_029635775.1. Lineage (NCBI taxonomy): Bacteria > Pseudomonadati > Pseudomonadota > Gammaproteobacteria > Vibrionales > Vibrionaceae > Vibrio > Vibrio misgurnus. Next base: position 2,271,990 of record NZ_CP113241.1, read on the forward strand.
GACGCCAGTGTTCTGTATCGGTGAAACCGAAGCACAAAACGAAGCGGGCGAAACTGAAGCAGTATGTGCTCGCCAGATCAATGCCGTGATCGATGCGTGTGGCGTGGAAGCGCTGAACGGTGCGATCATCGCTTACGAACCAATCTGGGCTATCGGTACTGGTAAAGCAGCGACCGCTGATGATGCACAACGCATCCACGCATCAATCCGCGCTCTGATCGCGGCGAAAGATGCAGCCGTGGCTGAGCAAGTAATCATTCAATACGGCGGTAGCGTAAAACCTGAAAACGCAGCCGCTTACTTCGCACAACCAGACATCGATGGTGCTCTAGTTGGCGGTGCAGCGCTGGATGCGAAAGGCTTTGCCGCGATCGCTAAGGCTGCAGCAGAAGCGAAAAAAGCGTAATCAATCGCTTAGCTCGTCATGCTTCAAGGCCAGCGCTTGCTGGCCTTGTTGTTTTTCAACGCTCTCTGTTTAATTTTGGGGTGCTTCAAGTCACCTACCCATTTCCCCTGCGCTAGGCGCGGTTTTTAACTTCAGGTATGCTAACCACCTGTTCCCCTAGCGCGTCGATGCTATGCAAGATAAATACGGTCTGCTTTCCGCTCCGATTGCTCACGTTTTACGGCAAATGACGGTGCCGCTGGTGTTTGGCTTAGTGGCGGTCTTGATGTTTAACTTGGTCGACACTTTTTTTATCTCCCTGCTCGGCACTCAAGCTTTGGCAGCAATCAGCTACACCTTCCCAGTCACCTTTGCTGTCAACTGTATCACGATGGGCATTGGGGTTGGCTTGGCCACCCTTATCGGCCGCTTACTCGGCCAAGGTGACAGCCAATTGGCCTCCCGAGTTGCCAGCCATGGATTGCTGCTCGCCTTACTGCTGGTCATTTGCGCCAGCACACTGGGCTTACTGACGCTCAACCCGCTGTTTTTACTGCTGGGAGCCAGTCGTGATCTGCTGCCGCTGATCGCTCAATATATGCAGGTGTGGTATCTCACCATTCCGCTGCTTGTGCTACCGATGGCCGGCAACAGCGTGATCCGCGCAACGGGCGATACCAAAACTCCGGCGAAAATTATGCTACTGGCTGGTGCAATTAACGGTGTGCTCGATCCACTGCTGATTTTTGGCTATGGCCCATTCCCCGAGCTGGGCATACAAGGCGCTGCGATTGCCAGTGCTTTGTCTTGGCTTGGCGCTTTGTTAGGCTCACTCTATTTATTGATCAAACGTGATAAATTGTTGGCGATGCCCTCATGGCCACAACTTGCTCACGACTGGCGCCAGATCCTCAAGATTGGAACCCCGGCAACCCTATCGACGGCAATGAATCCGCTGGCAGGAGCACTGCTGATGATGATGCTGTCAAGCCACGGCACCAGCGCGGTGGCGGCCTATGGTGCTGCGCTACGAATTGAATCGATATTAATCTTGGTGTTGATGTCACTCACCTCGGCGTTAACCCCCTTTATGGCGCAAAATTTCGGCGCAAAAAATCCAGCCCGTAGCTTTGCTGGGCTGTTTATTAGCCTGCGCTTCGCGCTGCTGTTTCAGTTGATGGTGTTTATCATGATGGTGCCGCTCAGCGTTCCGCTAGCCGCGCTATTTTCTCAAGAGCCTGCTGTGCGCGATCTGCTATGGCATTATCTGCTGGTGGTACCAATCAGCTACGGTTTTCAAGGCGTAGTGATGATGTTGATTTCCGCGCTCAACGCATTGCATCAACCCTTACAGGCATTTCAATGGAGCTTTATGCGGTTGTTTGTTTTTACCCTGCCAGCAGCTTGGCTTGGCAGCTTTTACTATCACACTGAAGGGCTTTTTATCGGTATTGCGCTGGGCAATATCTTGGGAGGGGGGTTGGCTTATCGCCATGCAGTAACCCTACGCAGTCAATATCGACTTGCCAGTAGCCTTGCCGCACCGACGCAAGACAAGATCATCTGATCAAGAGACCAAAACCAAACAAGAAAAAGCAAAACCACAAAAAACAAAGCCGATGTGCAATACATCGGCTCGCGTGATGAACATCAACAATGGTACTCTTCACAACGTTTAACTGAAAAATGCTCAGCAAAAACGGCGGCTAGATTCCAACTCACATTCAGCTTAAACAGACCTTGAGCGTGAGTTACACCAGCTCATCATCCTCTTCGCCTAAATCGGTGCTGAGTGGTTGTTGTGAGATGATGATGCCAGTATTGTCAGCATACAGATAATCTTCCGGTAGGAAAGTGACCCCGCCAAAGTTGACTGGAATATCCACTTCGCCGATCCCTTGTGCGTTGGCTCCAACAGGAATAGCGGCGATGGCTTGGATGCCAATATTCATCTCTTCCAGCTCATCCACTTCGCGAACACTGCCATACACCACAATGCCTTCCCACTCATTTTCTTCCGCTAAGGCTGCCAGTTCGGCATCAATCAATGCACGACGCAGCGAACCACCACCATCGATCAGCAAAATACGCCCTAGCCCATCTTGCTCCAGTGTTTCACGGATCAAGCCACTATCTTCGTAGCATTTAATCGTGGTGATTTGACCGGCAAAAGAAGCACTGCCACCAAAATTACTGAACATTGGCTCTACGACATCGACTTGGTCGAGATAGATATCACATAGCGCAGAAGTATTGTATTCCATAGCTTGGTTCTCTTAGCGAAAGTCTTCCAACGAGTATATAGAGTGATAGGGTCATTGCAATGCCAGAGTGCAAATTAACTGCTCAGAGTTTGGGCAATGATCACTCCGACAAACAAAAGGTTGGTGATCACCGAGGTTTTGACAATCACGGGCATCATCGGTGCAATTTGGGCTGGCTGTTCGGTAAACCATACCTCACGACCATGGCGCGTCACTAATGATAAACAGAGTAAAAATGGCAAACTGATCCACAGGGGTTTGTCTTGTAGCACTAAATAACCAGCAAATGCCGCCACCGCACCAAACAACAACGCAAAATGGTAGTGCTTAGCTCGCACTTGGCCTAAACGCACCGCGACGGTACGCTTACCGCACCGCGCATCGTTTTCGATATCGCGCATATTGTTGATATTGAGCACCGCCACCGCCAGTAAACCGCAGCCCAGTGATGGCAGCAGTAAGCTCCACTCAACCACCCCAGTGTGCAAGAAAAAGCTCCCAGAAACGCCCAGCAGACCAAAAAACAGAAAGACTGATAAATCGCCAAGTCCAACATAGCCATAAGGCCGCTGACCCACGGTATAGGCAATCGCAGCCAAAATAGCCAGCACGCCAAGGCCAATAAAGATCACAATATTCTGCACATTATCGAAGGCATACAGCACTAGAGCCAACCCAGAGAAAATGGTCAACAGTACATTAATCACCATCGCGCGCTGCATATCACGCAAGCTGACCGCACCGGATTGAATCGCGCGCATCGGCCCGAGCCGAGCATGATTATCGGTGCCTTGTACCGCATCACCATAATCATTGGCTAAGTTCGATAAAATTTGCAGCAAGGTGGCGGTGAGCAGTGCTAACAGCCCGATCAACCCATCGAAATGTCCAGCCGAAAAAGCTAATGCGCTACCGGTTAGAATTGAGATCAGTGCCAGCGGCAAGGTTTTTGGACGCGCGGCATCCAACCAAATTTGCACAGAGTTATTCATGATAATGAGACTACGATCAACATGGGCTGAGTATACCCGCAAATCACCGAGATGAAAAAGCCCACCGCAATGCGATGGGCCATTGAGCGTTACAGAATGAAGCGACTCAAATCTTCATCTTCCACTAGCGCTCCGAGACGCGCTTTCACATAGCTGGCATCAATCACCAAACTCTGGCCAGATTTTTCCGTAGCATCAAACGAGATCTCATCCATCAAACGTTCAAGCACGGTATGCAGACGACGCGCACCGATATTTTCGGTCGTCTCATTGACTCGCCAAGCCGCATCGGCAATCTGTTTGATGCCATCTGGGCTAAACTGAACATCAACTTGCTCGGTCTTCATCAGCGCAACATATTGCTCAGTGAGCGAAGCTTTCGGCTCGGTCAGAATACGTCTGAAATCGTCACTCGATAGCGCTTCAAGTTCGACCCGAATCGGTAAGCGACCTTGCAGCTCTGGGATCAAATCGGATGGCTTAGCCACTTGGAAAGCGCCAGAGGTAATAAACAGAATGTGATCAGTACGCACCATGCCATGCTTGGTCGATACGGTACTGCCTTCAATTAAAGGCAACAGATCGCGCTGTACCCCTTCACGCGATACGTCTGGACCTGACACTTCACCACGTTTACAAATTTTGTCGATCTCATCAATAAACACGATGCCGTGGTTTTCTACGTTAAAAATAGCCTGCTCTTTCAGCTCTTCTGGATTGACCAACTTAGCCGCTTCTTCCTCGACCAAGGCTTTCAACGCTTCTTTGATCTTCATTTTGCGCTTTTTCTTGGTATCACCCGCCAGATTTTGGAACAAACCCTGCAGCTGATTGGTCATCTCCTCCATACCTGGAGGCGCCATGATCTCAACCCCCATTTGTGGTACCGCGACGTTGATCTCAATCTCTTTGTCGTTCAGTTGCCCTTCACGCAGCTTTTTACGAAAGACTTGGCGAGTGCTGGAGTTATCTTCTTTCTGCTCCGCTTGTCCCCACGCATCACGCGCTGGCGGCAACAACGCATCTAATACGCGCTCTTCCGCCTGCTCTTCGGCGCGGAATTTTACTTTTTCCATCGCTTGTTGATGCGTCAATTTCACCGCTACATCGGTCAGATCGCGGATAATCGATTCCACTTCCTTACCCACATAACCCACTTCGGTAAATTTGGTCGCTTCCACTTTGATAAATGGTGCATTGGCCAGTTTAGCCAAGCGGCGAGCAATTTCGGTTTTACCCACCCCAGTTGGGCCGATCATCAGAATATTTTTCGGAGTAACTTCAGCGCGCAAGCTCTCTTCAAGCTGCATACGACGCCAGCGGTTACGCAGCGCAATCGCCACGGCACGCTTCGCTTGATCTTGACCGATAATGTGGCGATTCAGCTCGCTGACTATTTCGCGGGGAGTCATTTCAGACATAATTCAAATCCTTCACTCAGCTTATTGGGCGCTATCTTGCGGCGCTTGACCGTCTGGCAACATTGGCGAGGTCGCGTCGAGTTCTTCAATGGTGTGATGATGATTGGTAAACACACAGATGTCACCGGCGATATTGAGCGCCTTTTCGGCGATGGTGCGCGCATCCAACTCCGTGTTTTCTAATAGGGCAATCGCCGCCGCTTGCGCATAGTTACCACCAGAGCCAATCGCAATCAAATCGTGCTCAGGCTGCACCACATCACCATTACCGGTAATGATCAGCGATGCGGTTTCATCGGCGACCGCTAAAATCGCTTCTAAACGGCGTAATGCGCGATCGCTACGCCAATCTTTGGCCAGCTCGACCGCAGCTTTGGTCAGATGGCCTTGGTGCATCTGTAACTTGCTTTCAAAACGTTCAAACAGGGTAAAAGCATCGGCGGTTCCACCGGCAAATCCCGCTAGCACTTTGTTGTGGTAAAGGCGGCGAACCTTACGCGCATTGCCTTTCATCACGGTATTGCCTAGCGATACCTGCCCGTCACCAGCGATGACAACTTTATTATTTCGACGCACGGATACGATAGTAGTCACAAGCGGCCTCTTTATGTTCACATGACAATTAGTGGCTATATGTGGCTAGTGAGGGGGAATTTCAAGCGGCTGAACAAAAGTTGACCCACCGCCAATAAAAAAGCCTGATCAACATCAGGCTTTTGGCAAGGGGAGATGACTGGGTTACTGCGCTTCAGCCCAAATCGCACACGGCTCAATTTTGGCGCGCTGTAATTTGTGCTTATCTCGCTCGGCATCACGTTTAAATTTATAAGGCCCTAATACCACTCGATACCAACTGCTGTCGGCTTTTTTACGAATTTGGCTACTGATGCCTTGAAAAGCGATATCCAGTTTACGCGTCTCCGCTTGCTCGGCAGTTTTATACGCACCGCACTGCATTACGTACGGCACATTAGAGACTTGCTGCTGCTTAGCCACCACTTCAATCTCGCGATTCGGCAGTGAATCGACATAATCCCACTTTTCGGTCGGGGGCGGCGGTAAGTTTTTGCTCGCATTGGCTTGGTTGCTGGATGCTGGCTTACTGCTTGCGGCAGGTTGAGGGGTCACAACTGGTGCTTTGACCTGAGGCTGCGGATCGTTATTGAGTAGATACAACCCATAACCAAATCCCACCACCAGCACTAACGCCACCAAACCACTACGCCAAGGTTTACGGCGTGGGGCTGCTTTTTTACGGATCGGTTTTTTGGTACTCCGACCACCTCTTACATAATCTCGATTAGCCACTTTATCGTTCAAAATTCATAAATTTATCGACATGTTAATGTAGAACGCGACCAGATAATAGCCTTATACCATAACAACTGATGATGGAGTGCCAACCTCTATTCGTTACTGCCGCTTAGTCAGCATCTAGCTACATTACTACTTCATTTGCCTTAATCGCTATTTTTTATTGGGCGGAGCCGCACTCTCACGCACCACCAGCTTAGTTTCCAATAAACGAGAACCCGCGCGCACATCATGGCCACGCAACAGTTCCAGCATCATCAACATCGCTTGACGACCAATTTCATAACGCGGTTGAGAAATCGTGGTCAGGGGTGGGTCGCAATATTGCGAAAATTGAATATCGTCAAAACCGACCACCGACAAATCTTGTGGTACCCGCCAACCTAAGCGTTTCGCTTCTTGCATCGCACCAATCGCCATGGTGTCGTTGTGACAGAAAATCGCGGTCGGCTGCTCTGGCAATGCCAGTAATTGACGCACCGCTTTAACCCCTGCTTCAAACGTGAAATCGCCAAACGTGCTGTAATTGGGCATCATCGGGATACCAGCGCGGCGCAATGCCTGTTGATAACCTTGCTGACGAAATTGACACAGCACCGCGTGAGGCGGGCCTGAAATTTGTGCAATGCGTTTGTGTCCAAGCTGAGTTAAATAGTTCACCGCTTCAAAGGCTGAGGTGAGGTTATCAATATGCACGGTTGGCAACTCAAGTTCTGGGGCAAATTCACACGCCATCACCATTGGCGGCAGGTTTTTCTGCTCTGGTTTGCTGACATCAAACGGCAGATCGGTCCCCAGTAGCACCATGCCATCCGCTTGTTTGGTCAATACCAAATTGACAAACGAGCTTTCCCGACGCTTCTGTTGACCACTATCACCCAATAACACCAGATACCCTTGCTCCATCGCCGCATCTTCAATGCCGCGAATAATCTCTGAAAAATAGGGATCACAGATATCAGGCACGATCGCCACGATGGTTTTTGACTCGTTACGACGCAGATTACGCGCTAAAGAATTTGGTGAATAACCCGCTTCCAGCACCGCCTCTTCCACTCGCTTACGCGTCGAAGATGAGACTTTTTCAGGATTCATCAACGCACGCGATACGGTGGCGGTCGACACTCCGGCAAGCTGGGCAACATCCTTCATTGTCGCCATTTGTTTTACACCTCTTTGATTAAGTTGAATTAAGGGGGGTTACATCACACCGTTTACAGCCGGAGGGATGGGTTGAGTGTTATCTCACTCTAGTGTGCAACAATCTGGCGACACAAAATGTGCCGCGCCCTCGATAGCAGCAAAATCAGTCATTTTTGCCATACGAAAACGATTCACTGGTGGATTTTACCGATAGTCTAAGCAATTCAGAACAGAAAGTTACGGCTGGATTAACATTTTTTGCATCGATGGCGTGATATGCATCACGACAATAAGCATTAATTTGCTGACAAAATTAACAATATTTATCCCCAATCGGGCTATTTTCGCCTAGCTCAAATCTTGTGGATCAAGATCAATCGACCAGCGCACTTTATTGGCCAACGGTAATTGCTGCACGGCCGGGCGAGCACTGTGCAAAATTTTCTGCATCAGCGCACGATTAGGGGTTTGCAGCAACAGTTGCCAGCGGAACTTACCGGCTCGTTTAGCCAGTGGCGCGGGAGTTGGCCCGAGCAACATACACCCCTCATCAAACCAAGGGTTGCAGCGCAAAGTTTCTCGAACTTGCCGTAGAAAATCTTCAACTTGTGCCGCTTGATTCGCCTCTGCTCGAAATAAACAGAGATAAGCATAAGGCGGTAATTGCGCCAGCTTACGTTCTTGCAAAGCGGTTAACGCAAAATGGTGATAATCCTTATGCAGCAGCGCTTGCAACAAACTGTGCTCTGGGTGATGAGTCTGCAGCACCACCTCACCCGGTTTGCTGGCGCGCCCCGCCCTTCCGGCAACTTGAATCAATAACTGTGCTAAACGCTCAGCGGCGCGAAAATCACTGCTGTACAGTGAACCATCGACATCAAGCAGTGCCACTAAGGTCACATCAGGAAAATGGTGACCTTTGGCTAGCATCTGGGTACCAATCAAAATTTGATATTCACCAGCACGGATCGCGCTCAATGCCGCTTCTAAGCTGCCTTTACGCCGAGTGCTATCACGATCAATGCGTATCGCGCGATATTCAGGGAATAAGTGCTGTAGTTGCGCTTCCAACTGCTCAGTGCCGACGCCAACCGTGACCAGCTGAGTTGAGCCACAACCTTGGCATTGATGGATGACTGGCCGCTGCGATCCACAATGGTGGCAGCGCACTTCATCACTGTGTTGATGGTAGGTGTAATACGCATCGCAGCGCTGACATTCGGCGATCCAACCACACTCGTGACACATCAAGGCGGGCGAGAAACCACGCCGATTTAAAAACAGCATCACTTGATTGCCCACGCTCAGATGTTGGCGCATTTGGGCAATTAATGGCGCAGACAAGCCGCTTTCCAAATATAAGCCTTTAACATCCAACACATGATTGCGGGTTGGCAGCGCATTGCCTGCCCGCTGGGTCAGTTGCAGGTGATGATATTTGCCACTCAGTGCATTGTGCAATGTTTCTAAGGCGGGAGTTGCCGAACCCAATACAATCGGGATCTGCTCAAGATGAGCGCGCATCACCGCCACGTCGCGTGCGTGATAGCGCAAACTATCTTGCTGCTTGTAAGAGCCATCATGCTCTTCATCAACAATAATAATGCCCAATTTGGCGAACGGGGTCAGTAATGCCGAGCGAGTACCAATCACGATCCCAGCCACTTTATCGCGCGCCGCCAACCAAGCGTTGAGGCGTTCGCTATCATTCAGCGCCGAGTGCATTACTTCGACCGGCACATTAAAGCGCTGGCGAAAACGGTTGATGGTTTGTGGGGTTAAACCGATTTCCGGCACCAACACCAAGGCTTGCTCACCGCGCGCCAGCACTGGCGTGATCAAATTAAGATACACCTCAGTTTTACCAGAGCCGGTCACCCCTTCCAGCAAAAAGCAGCCAAAACCTTGCAAGCTATTGACCGCGGCAATCGCAATCGCCTGCTCTTGATTGAGCTTGGGTTTCTCCACTTGAGATTCCAGCTCTGGTGGCCAAGGGCGTACGATCGGCTGACGCTCCTCACACTCGATCCAGCCTTTTTCAACTAAGGTCTTAAGGGTTGTGCTACTCACCTCTTGATCCAGCAAGGCTTGGTGAGATAAAGCACCATGCTGCAACAGATGCAGCAGTTGCGCTTGCTTAACCGCACTTCGTTTTACGCCTTGCATCAGTTGCTGTTGACCTTGCGCCGTCAAACGCCACTCTTTATGGCTGGTCAATTGTGCTGCCTTGCCCTTACGCAACGCGCCGGGTAACGCATTGGCGTAAGTTTCACCCAACGGATAATGGTAAAACTGGCTGCACCAATCCAGCAAGGTTTGCAGCTTTGGTGGCCACACCGGTGCAACATCCAATACCGCTTGCAGTGATTTGAGCTGCTCGATCGGAAAATCCGACTGATGCGTCAGCGATTGGACAATACCGACTAAGGTTTGCCGCCCAAAAGGCACTTGCACCCGTCCACCCAGTATCGGAAACAGATGGGCTGGGATCAGATAATCAAAAGATTTATCTAACGGAACAGGCAGACAAACTCGGGCAATGGTTGGGCGCATTGGGGTCCAAAACAGCGAAAAATCAAACGGATCACAGTCTACTGGAAGCTTGGCAAAAATTCGACCCAGCCTTTTGGCGAAATAATCAGCGAGAGCGGTTGATCCTAACTGCGAGATTCATTACTATATCGCGCCTTACGGCATCCTAGAGGGTTAACCTCTCTGGATATGCAAACTGGTTATTTTTAACACTACGTGTGGTGTCCGCCGATCATGATGCGGATGGCGACACGGCCTAAATTGAGGTTATCCCATGAAAGCTGGTATCCACCCAGAATACAAAGCAGTAAACGCAACTTGCTCTTGCGGCAATTCTTTCGTTTTCAACTCTACGCTGACCAAAGAATCTATGCACTTAGACGTATGTGACAAGTGCCACCCATTCTACACTGGTAAGCAACGTATCGTTGACACCGGTGGTCGTGTTGAGCGCTTCAACAAGCGTTTCGGCGCACTGTCTGCGAAGAAGTAATCACTGCTTACGCACGATTTTAAAAAGGACGCTACGGCGTCCTTTTTTCATCACTAACTCTCGTTCTACCATCCCCATTGCGACTGATAAGCCACAACAACATCCAACCGATTGGCGATTTTTTCTCCGTGATTCACATTTTGCTCAGTCTTATCAGCAAGATCGTGACTTTTTTTGTACGCTGTGCTTGGTATCCAACCGAGGCAGGTTACAATCTCGTAAGTTATAATCTCTGCCTTACCTATTGTGATCTTTTCCATAAAATAAGAGAACAGCCCTATGTCCGATGACCATCACCTCACTGCAACGCCTGAACAACTGTTTCGCCAACGCGCGCTCAATTACCACGCTTACCCTACAGCAGGTAAAATTGGCATTGCGCTCACCAAACCGGCTGACTCCGCCGACGATCTCGCGCTGGCTTACAGCCCTGGAGTGGCCGAGCCGGTACGTGAAATTGCGCAAAATGTTGAAAATATCTACAAATATACGGCCAAAGGCAACACGGTGGCCGTGATCTCAAACGGTACAGCAATTTTAGGCTTAGGCAATTTAGGGCCGATGGCCTCTAAACCGGTGATGGAAGGCAAAGCGCTGCTATTTAAACGCTTTGCTGGGTTAGATTCGATTGATATCCAAGTCAAACACCGCACTATCGACGAATTTGTCGACACGGTGGCCAACATTGCCGACACTTTCGGTGGCATCAACTTAGAAGATATCAAAGCACCAGATTGCTTTGATATTGAACGCCGCCTCATTGAGCGCTGTGATGTGCCCGTCTTTCACGATGATCAGCACGGTACTGCGATTGTCACCGCCGCCGGTATGCTCAACGCGTTAGAGCTGCAAGGTAAGCAATTGAAAGAGTGTATCATTGTTTGCTTGGGTGCCGGAGCGGCAGCCGTGGCTTGTATGGAGCTACTGATCAAGTGCGGGGCAATGCGTGAAAAAATCTACATGCTGGATCGCAAAGGGGTGATCCACACTCGACGGGACGATCTCAATCAATATAAAGCGCTGTTTGCCAATAATACCGACAAACGAACTCTGGAAGATGTGATTGCTGGTGCTGATCTCTTCTTAGGCGTATCGGGCCCGAACCTGCTACCAGCTGAAGCGCTAAAACTGATGGCCGACAAACCAGTGGTGTTTGCCTGTTCAAACCCCGATCCGGAAATCAAACCCGAGATCGCGCATCAAGTGCGCAATGATATGATCATGGGTACCGGACGCAGTGACTATCCCAATCAAGTCAACAACGTACTCTGCTTCCCGTTTATTTTCCGTGGCGCATTAGATGTGCGCGCCAGTGAAATTAACGTACAGATGAAATTGGCCGCCGTCGATGCGATTCGTCAACTGGCCAAAGAGCCAGTGCCGGCTGAAGTGCTGGTCGCCGCTGGAGTGGATAAGCTCAGTTTTGGTATTGATTACATTATTCCAAAACCGATGGATCCTCGTTTACTGCCACGCGTAGCACGGGCAGTGGCGAAAGCGGCGGTGGATTCTGGGGTGGCGCGGATTGCGATGCCTAAAGATTATATGTTGGATTAAATCAGCCATCGCTGACTTATCCTGCCACGCAGCAAAGGTAAAGCCCCTCAAGCGAGGGGCTTTTTGATCACGACTATCGTGCGCTTACGCGTATTCAGTGGCCGATCGATCACTCATCATAAGATTCGAACGCGATGCCCATTTCGGTCATCAAGCGCTTCGCTTCACTCGGAATATCATCCGGACGATCTTTACGTAGATCTTCATCGGTCGGCAGCGGCTGGCCAGTGTAGGCGTGCAAGAAAGCTTCACATAACAGTTCACTGTTGGTTGCATGACGTAAGTTATTCACTTGACGGCGTGTTCTCTCATCAGTAAGCACTTTAAGAACTTTGAGCGGAATGGATACCGTGATTTTTTTTACCAACTCGCTTTTTTTCCCATGCTCTGCATAGGGGCTGATGTATTCGCCATCCCAGTCTGCCATTGCGCACCTTCGTTGTTTTGGTTCGAATCGAAATTTCAAAGGCCTCAATTTTAGCGGCATTTACTGCCATAAGCAAAGACATATAGACATCTAGATGTATTGACGTCTCAAATTAAGAGCAGTAAAGTAGCGCATAATAAATCGCCGGTCATCAAACCGAAACTCAGCGGGGTGGTACTTTCACCATTCCGCTGCCGCTTTCTGCGTCGAGGCGGTATGATGAGGCTCTCTAGGACAGAATAGTCAGCAAGGAAATGCTATGACCACACGCAAACCAGCCACGATTGCGGTGCGTACCGGAATCGAATCGGATACTCAATATCATGCGGTTGTACCGCCGATCTATCTTTCCACCAATTACGGTTTCCCCGCCTTTGGCGAAGTACCGCAATACGATTACACCCGTTCTGGCAACCCGAACCGTAGTTTACTGGAACAAACCTTATCCGAGCTCGAAGGTGGCTCGGGTGCGGTTGTCACCAACTGTGGTACTTCAGCCATCAATTTATGGGTAAGCGCTTTCCTCGGCCCACAAGATCTGATCATCGCTCCTCACGACTGCTATGGCGGCACTTATCGCTTACTGAATACCCGTGCCAAAAAAGGCGATTTCCAAGTGCAATTTGTCGATCAAGCCGACCAAGCCGCATTCACCCAAGCGTTAGCTCGTCAGCCTAAATTACTGTTGATTGAAACGCCTTCCAACCCTCTGCTGCGGGTGGTGGATATTGCCCATCTGTGCCAACAGGCCGCAGCGCAAGGCACTTTGGTGGCGGTAGATAACACCTTTTTGACCCCCATATTGCAAAAACCACTCGCCTTAGGCGCTGATTTTGTCCTGCACTCCACCACCAAATACATCAATGGTCACTCGGATGTGATTGGCGGAGTGTTGATCTGCAAAAATCCGCAGCACGCCACCGAGTTGGCTTGGTGGGGTAATTGCTTAGGTGCGACAGGCACTCCCTTTGATAGTTACATGACCCTGCGTGGTCTGCGTACTCTAGGCGCGCGGATGCGCCAACATGAAGAGAATGCCCAGCACATTTTAGCCTATCTACACAGCCAACCCTTGGTGGGCAAACTTTACCACCCTAGCCTAACGAGCCACGCTGGCCATTCAATAGCCAAACAGCAGCAGTCTGGATTTGGCGCCATGCTCAGTTTTGAGTTTGCCGGCAGCTTGGCACAATTAAAGTGCTTTGTTGGTCAATTGACACTGTTTTCACTCGCGGAATCACTGGGCGGGGTCGAAAGTTTGATCTGTCACCCAGCCTCAATGACTCACCGGGCAATGGGCGAGGTAGCCCTAGCGGAAGCGGGCATTTCTCAGCAACTGCTGCGCCTCTCAATCGGTCTAGAAGAGAGCAGCGATTTGATCGCCGATCTTGATCAAGCCTTTCAGCAAGCTAATTCCATCACTTAAGGAGACCCGCGTATGACTCACGCCCGTCAGTTGCATAAATTTGGAGGCAGTAGCCTTGCCGACCCAGAGTGTTATCTGCGCGTCGCCAGCATTCTGAAAAGTTACTCAAAAAGTGAAGATTTGGTGGTCGTATCGGCCGCTGGCAAAACCACCAACCGTTTGATCAGTTTTGTGCAGGCACTGAGTAAAGATGGTCGAGTTGCCCACGAAACCCTACAAGGTTTGCGCCACTATCAAGCGGAGTTGATCACCAAGCTGCTTGCCGCGCCGACGGCGGAACGGCTATTAAACCAATTACGCCAAGAGATCAGCGTACTCGGAGAGCTGCGTGCACCACTCACCAGCGCCCAATACGCTTGGGTGCTTGGCCACGGAGAGCTGTGGTCAGCACGTTTATTGGCCGCCTTACTCGATCAGCAAGCGCTGCCAGCGGTAGCGCAAGATGCGCGTGCCTTTTTACGTGCTGAAGCTGGCACCCAACCAGAAGTTGATCGCGCCCGCTCTTACCCTCTGCTCAAAGCGGTATTGGCGCAACATAGCCAGCGGCGAATTGTGATCACTGGTTTTATGGCCCAAAACGACCAGGGGGAAACCGTACTACTCGGCCGCAATGGTTCCGATTACTCGGCCACGGTGATTGGTGCTTTAGCCGAGGTTTCGCGAGTCACCATCTGGAGTGATGTCGCAGGTGTATACAGTGCCGACCCACACATAGTGAGTGACGCCTGCTTACTTCCGCTGCTCAGGCTCGATGAAGCCAATGAGCTAGCGCGTTTGGCTGCACCAGTACTGCATAGCCGTACCTTACAACCTGTCGCACACAGCACCATGGAGTTGCATCTGCGCTGTAGCCATCAAGCCGAATCCGGATCGACCCGCATTGAGCGGGTGCTGGCCTCAGGACGCGGCGCAAAAATCGTCACCTCATTGGATGATGTGTTACTGCTTGAACTCAGTTTTACTCATCAACATGATGTACCACGCCTACAAGAAGAGATGCTGCAACATTTACAACGCATTCAACTGCAACCGCTCACTTATGAGGCGCAGCCCGATCAATACCGCTTACGTTTAGCTTACACCGCCGAAATTGCTCCTGGTGTGGTGGCTGCACTGCAAGCGGCTAATTACCCAGCCGAACTGACCCTCAAAGCCGGCTACCATTTAGTCGCGGCAGTAGGGGCTGGCGTAACCAAAAACCCCAACCATTGTTACGGTTTCTACCAACAACTGAGCGCATTACCGGTTGAGTTTATCAGCGCATCGGAATCCAACCTCAGCTTAGTCGCCGTGCTGCGCCAAACCCCACTGAATCCGTTGGTCAATGGCCTGCATAATCAACTATTCCAAGCACAAAAACGGGTCGCGATTGCGCTGTGCGGTAAAGGCAATATCGGCTCAAGCTGGCTTAAACTGTTTGCCGAACAGAAACAGAAACTGGAACAGCGCCACGGCATGAGTTTTGAACTGGTCGCTGTGGTCGATAGCCAAACCTACTGGTTTAACCAACAAGGCATCGATCCCAGCCAAGTCGCCAACCGCTTTCAAGACGAAGCGCAGCCAAATCTGGCCGCAAACTGGCTCAGCCAACTGGGTAAATTAACAGGTTACGATGAAGCAGTGGTCATTGATGTCACTGCCAGCGCAGAATTGGCCCAGCACTATTTAGCCATCGCGGAGCAAGGCTGGCACCTGATTTCCGCCAATAAAATGGCCGGCTCTGCTCCCGGTAATTACTACTATCAAGTGAAAGATGCGTTTCACAAAATCGGTCGCCACTGGCTGTATAACGCTACAGTAGGTGCCGGTTTACCGATTAACCACACTGTGCGCGATTTGCGGGAAAGTGGCGATGAAATCATGGCGCTGTCGGGGATTTTCTCCGGCACCCTCTCTTGGCTGTTTCAACAATACGATGGCAGTTTACCGTTTAGCGAATTGGTCGATTTGGCTTGGCAACAAGGCTTAACCGAACCGGATCCGCGCCGCGATCTGGATGGCTCGGATGTGATGCGCAAACTGGTAATTCTCGCCCGTGAATCTGGCTTAGAAATTGAGCCGCACAGTGTCAAAGTTGAATCCTTAGTGCCAGAGGAGCTGCGCTCAGTGTCGCTGGATGAGTTTTTCGATCACGGCCAATTACTCAATCAACAGCTCGCAGAGCGCCTCGCCCGCGCCCAGAAACAGGGCCGAGTGCTGCGTTATGTCGCCAGATTGGAAAAAAATGGCAAAGCCAGCGTTAGCGTCGAAGCGCTTGAGCAAGATCACCCGTTAGCCAACTTGCTACCGTGCGACAATATTTTCGCGATTGAAAGTAAATGGTATCGCGATAATCCACTGGTGATCCGCGGCCCTGGCGCTGGGCGGGAAGTCACCGCAGGTGCGATTCAATCCGATCTCAATCTACTCGCCAGCTTGCTGTAGCCACATCTAAAGCTCGTCGCTTTGGCGAGCTTTAACTTTTAGCACTAGGTTTGGCCACTCGCTGCTGATGATGAAGCGCCGCTCGCATTCCACATCGCCCAACCAAACCTCGACCACTTAACCACCAACTTGAATCCCATTCAGCTACAACATGAATAATATTCATACTGGTAGCGTTGACATCCAGCCTCATTCACGACAAGCTACAGCCATATGGACGTCTAAACGTAAATTTGAATTCAGGCAGTGACAGGTTCGTCACAGGGAGTACAAGATGGGATACACACACGCCAGCCATATCGATGCCTTAAACCGGAACGTTGCCGAACTGTCCGATATCAATGTCTCATTTGAGTTTTTCCCCCCGAGTTCAGCACAAATGGAACAAACACTGTGGGATTCAGTACAGCGCCTAAAAACTCTCCAGCCCAAATTTGTCTCGGTCACTTATGGCGCGAATTCCGGCGAGCGGGATCGTACCCATTCGATCATCAAAGCCATCAAAGATCAAACCGGTTTAATTGCTGCTCCTCATCTCACCTGCATTGACGCGACACGCGATGAACTGATCCAAATTGCGGATGATTATTGGCATAACGGTATTCAAAATATTGTTGCTCTGCGCGGTGATATTCCAGCCAATGGTGGCCAGCCGGATATGTACGCCGCCGATCTGGTGGCGCTGCTCAAATCGCGCCACGATTTCGATATTTCAGTGGCCGCTTTTCCTGAAGTGCATCCTGAAGCAAAAAGTGCGCAGGCGGATCTACTCAATTTAAAACGCAAAGTAGATGCAGGAGCCAACCGCGCCATCACCCAATTTTTCTTTGATGTGGAAAGCTACTTGCGTTTTCGGGATCGCAGCGTTGCAGCGGGTATTGAGGTCGAAATTATCCCCGGTATTCTACCAGTATCTAATTTTAAGCAAGCAGCACGCTTTGCGGCACAAAACCACGTCAAAGTACCCAACTGGATGGTAAAACAATTTGCCGGATTGGAAGAGGATCCAGTCACTCGTCAGTTGGTTGGTGTGAGTCAAGCGATTGATATGATACGCGTACTATCGCGTGAAGGGGTGAAAGATTTCCATTTCTACACTTTAAACCGCGCCGAAATGACTTACGCGCTCTGCCACACTTTAGGGGTCAGACCGCCAGCGTCAAGCTGTGCCCAGTAATTAAAGTGGTAATCAGTAATTAAAGCTATACCCAGTCACTAAGCCGATGCTCCGTGACAAGATCGCATACGCCGACCCAGTGGTCGGCGTATGCGATTTTATGCGATAACGGCAGAGTTACTCTACGTCTTCCATTTTGCCAAGCAGGCTACGGATGCGCTCTTGCCACGCCGTATGCTCTTGCTCAACTTGCTGAGCACGCTGCTCTAACTCATCACGAATATCACGCAGTTGCTGAGCTTCCGTTTGGAGTTGTTGCTTGGCATCTTTCAGCTCTTCAACTTCCATTTGCAGCAGCGCAATCGTGTCGACTGCAGTTTGAATTTTTGCTTCGAGTTTTTCTAATACTTCAAAAGACATGGTGTTTTACCTTTGTTGATCCGGTTAAGGTGAAGTCAACTTCACTGATTGAGATCATTCTACTCAGCCCTGTGCTTAGAAACACCTCCTAAGTGGGATCTTTTTACTATTTGGTTAAAAAAAACGCGCAATTTGACCTTGGCTTAACTTAATCGCGTACTCACGCTCGGCTAGCTGCACGGACTTGAGCCTATGATGACTTTTTTAGTCGGTTTTTGATCAAAGGCAAAGGCTGACCACCGCAAAAAGCAAACGATTACTTTAGACTATGGTAGAATCCGGCGCAGATTTTCTCTCTTGAGTTTGGAGCAAGCATGAAACGCGATTTGGCAATGGCTTTTTCCCGCGTCACCGAAGGTGCCGCACTAGCAGGCTATAAATGGTTAGGACGTGGTGATAAAAACGCGGCCGATGGTGCAGCGGTAGAAGTGATGCGTATTTTGCTCAATCAAACCGAGATCAGCGGTGAAATCGTGATTGGTGAAGGCGAAATTGATGAAGCGCCGATGCTTTATATTGGTGAGCAAGTGGGAATTGGCGGTGATGCGGTGGATATCGCCGTCGATCCGATTGAAGGTACCCGCATGACCGCGATGGGGCAATCCAATGCACTGGCTGTCTTAGCCGCAGGCGAAAAAGGTAGCTTCCTCAAAGCGCCTGATATGTACATGGAAAAATTGGTGGTTGGCCCGGGCGCAAAAGGCTGCATTGATCTTAATTTGCCCCTGCAAGATAACCTGCACCAAGTTGCTCACGCGCTGAATAAACCGCTGAACGAATTGGTGGTGATTACCTTAGCCAAACCGCGCCATGATAATGTGATCGCCGAAATGCAGCAGATGGGCGTACGTGTATTTGCCGTGCCAGATGGCGATGTCGCGGCGTCGATCCTTACCTGTATGCCAGACAGTGAAGTAGACATGATGTACTGCATTGGTGGCGCTCCGGAAGGGGTGGTGTCAGCGGCGGTGATCCGCGCACTGGATGGCGACATGCAAGGCCGCTTACTGCCACGTCACCAAGTTAAAGGTGATACAGAAGATAACCGGATTTGGGGGGCACAAGAGCTTGAACGCTGCCAACAAATGGGCGTACAAGCAGGTAAAGTGCTAAAAATGGAAGATATGGCACGCAGCGATAACGTCATTTTCGCTGCAACTGGGATCACCAAAGGCGATCTGCTGGATGGCATCAGCCGCCAAGGCAACATTGCCACCACCGAAACCCTGTTGATCCGTGGTCGCTGCCGCACCATTCGTCGCATTCGCTCAACCCATTATCTGGAGCGTAAAGACCCACAAGTGCGCGACATCATTTTATAACGCCAAACAGGTGTAATAAACGCACATAAAAAAAGACCGCTCAGCGGTCTTTTTTATCTATCCATGGAGTTTGTTACTCAGCCAGTGCAGCTTAGAACAACTCTTCAGCGACTTTGAATAGATCGCTGCGTACTGGACGCTTCATGTTTTCAATCGCATCGATGATATCGTGATGTACCAGTTGCTCTTTTTGGATACCAACACAGCGGCCGCCGTGGCCTTCCATCAATAGATGCACTGCATAGTTACCCATGCGCGATGCCAATACACGGTCAAACGCGGTTGGTTTACCACCACGTTGGATATGACCCAGTACGGTAGCACGGGTTTCACGACCGGTCGCCGCTTCAATTTCTTTTGCCAGCTTGCCCGCATCCATCATCAGCTCAGTCAGGGCGATGATCGCATGCTTTTTACCTTTAGCGATACCATCTTGGATATTGCTGATCAACTGTTCCATGTTCAAGCCGGTCTCTGGAGTGATGATGTATTCACAGCCACCCGCGATTGCTGAAGTCAGTGTCAGATCACCACAGTGACGACCCATGATTTCAACAATAGAAATACGCTGATGTGAAGAAGAAGTATCACGCAGACGGTCAATCGCTTCAATTACAGTATCGAGCGCAGTCAGATAACCGATGGTGTAATCAGTACCTGCGATGTCGTTATCGATCGTGCCTGGCAGACCAATACATGGGAAACCCATTTCAGTCAGTTTCTTCGCACCCATGTAAGAGCCGTCACCACCGATCACCACTAACGCTTCAATGCCGTGTTTTTTCAGGTTTTCTATCGCTTTTTCACGCACTTCAACTTCACGAAATTGTGGGAAACGCGCCGAACCCAAGAAAGTACCACCACGGTTGATCACATCAGACACACTTGAGCGGTCTAATGGCTTAATACGATCTTCGTACAAACCCAGATAACCGTCGTAAATGCCATACACTTCTAGACCTGCGCCCAATGCGGTACGGACTACGCCACGAATAGCTGCGTTCATGCCAGGGGCATCGCCACCACTGGTCAACACACCGATTTTTTTAATCATGCTCACCCTCGAACTTTGCAAATCGAATATCAATTTCTACTCTGTTTGGCTGCTGGCAACCAAACCGAAAAATCCAAAAAAACTGTCGGTAATGTTACCTTTCCCGATTAGGATTACTACTGTTATTTGCACTAAATTGTGTAAGTAATCTACGAATGTAAGAGTATTACAGTTTTGTGCGCTCACGTGTTGATTCATGTCAGGATTGACGTTGGTTGCCAATCTGAGCAAAAGATAGTCAAACCTAAACCGTTTGTCGTGCTATTGGGCCATTTTTTGCCGAAGTTCCGCTTCAATCACCACCGAATGCGGATCTTGGTGAATCAATACATCGGCTCCACTAAATTCGGCACGCAATTTATCCTCAACCTGATCGGAAATATGATGAGCTTCGAGTAACGAAATATTGTCATCCAATTCCAAATGCAATTGAATAAATCGGATCGGGCCAGACATCCGGGTTCGCAACTGATGCATACCAATCACCCCCGCCACGCTTAAACAGATCGCGTTGATCTGCTTCAGTTCTTGATCCGGTAATTTACGATCCAGCAGTGTTTGTACTGCATCATGTACCATTTTAAACGCACTGCCTAAAATATACAGACCGATGCCAATCGCAAAAATCGCATCCGCTCGGCCAAAGCCCCACCAACTCAAACCGAGCGCCACCATAATCGCCGCATTCATTAATAAATCAGATTGATAGTGCAACGAATCTGCGGCAATCGCTTGGCTACCGGTTTTTTTCACCACATAACGCTGAAATAGCACTAAAGCTAAGGTGACCAGCATTGCAATGGCACTGACATAGATCCCTAACTCAGGGGCATTTAATTCATGAGGACGGAAAAAGCGCTCAACGCCGTTGAGGATCAAAAAACAGGCAGAGCCGGAAATAAACATCGCTTGCGCCAACGCGGCTAGCGATTCGGCTTTACCATGCCCAAACGCATGTTCATGATCGGCCGGTTGCAAGGCAAAACGCAATGCGATGAGATTAACCACCGAAGCGGCGATATCGAGCAGTGAATCGATCAACGACGCCAATAAGCTAACCGAACCGGTGATCCACCATGCGCCAACTTTGACCACTAATAACAAGGTTGCGATCGTCGTTGCCATCCATGCCGCCATCGTGACCAAGCGGGCATAATCCTTGTTCATCACCAGTTTTCCTTCAGGTTCATTTTAATACTCAGATGGGCGATTATATAACCGAGCAATCAAACACCACAAGGCAGCCCTGAGGCTACCTTATAGTTAAAAACCAAGGATTAAAAGCCAGTGATCACATCACAATCCTCGGGCGATTAGTGAGCCTTGCGTTTATGATTACCCTGTTGCAGACACTGCTGCATCTGATCTTGCTGCAATGTCTGCCATTTGGCTTTCTGCTCTGCGGTCAACACATTCATCATTTGTTGGCGATGCTGCAGCATGTTAACTCGCTGAGCCACTTGTTGCTCGACCATCTGTTGCGCTAGGTTTTGAGCGGCGGCTTGATCAAAATCAGCCGCTAGCACTAAAGCGCGTTCCTGATCATGCAGCACTTTCATCGCAGCACGCTTATCATCACGAGTATTACGCATCTCATCACGATGGGTATCACGCAACTTTTGCAGTTGAGCTTGCTGCTCACTTGTCAGATCAAGCTGTTTCCACAGCCGCGCTTCACCACGTCCACAAGGGCCATCACCTTTATGATTGGCGGGACCACCGTAAGCGAATACCGCGCTAGTTCCAAACACGAGCGGGAATACCGCCGCAGCTAACAGGATTTTTTTGGCAAGTTTCATTGTTGATTCCTCTACATCATATTTAAGATTAGCAGGCTGCTCGGCAGCGCATGAACATAGCATAAAACCTGCAAGGTCAAGTGATGTATAGCCAGCGTAAAGAATCGTAAATCGCAGACCGCGCACTGACGAGGCCTGTTATTTCAAGATAAACTGTCGCCAATCAACCGAATACACCGCACCAGTGATCCACGAGGCAAACATGGCACATATCCTTCTGATCGATGATGATAGCGAACTGACCAGTCTATTAACCGAAGTGTTGCAGTACGAAGGCTTTAGTGTCTCGGAAGCCAATGACGGCGAAGCCGGATTAGCGGCAGTCAGCCATGAGACCGATCTGATCCTGCTTGATGTGATGATGCCTAAACTGAATGGTATGGAGACCCTCAAACGACTACGAGAAAACTGGGCGACTCCAGTATTAATGCTGACCGCCAAAGGCGAAGAGATTGATCGGGTGATCGGCCTAGAACTCGGAGCGGATGATTATTTGCCAAAACCGTTTAGCGATCGCGAATTACTGGCGCGTATCCGGGCGATTTTACGCCGTACTCACCATACCCTAGCCCCTAAAGCTAGTGATGTAATCGAATGTCAAGACATTCAAGTCTATCCCGGTAAACAGGAGGCGTATTGTCAGGGACAACTGCTCGATTTGACCACTACCGAGTTTGCTTTGCTGACTCATTTTGTCCAAGCACCGGGAGCCACGCTGACCAAAGAGATGCTCAGCATTGAAGTGTTAGGTAAACGCCTAGCGGCATTTGATCGGGCGATTGATATGCATGTTTCCAATTTACGCAAAAAATTACCAGAGCGCCCAGATGGTAAAGCGCGGATCAAAACGCTACGTGGACGAGGCTATTTGATGGTACTGGAGGAATGATGCGTCGACCATTACCACTGCCCAAGCTCAACAATTTGTATGGGCGGATCTTCGCCATTTTTTGGTTCACTATGTTGCTGGTGCTATTTGCGGTATTGACGTTGCCGCATCTTGATCCGCGTAAACCTCGCGATCTGTCGCCGGTGGTTTTACAACGCTTAATCGAAAGTAAAACCCGCTTTGAGTTGGAGTACCACAACAGTAGCGATCTCAGTAAGATTCTGTTTCAGCTCGAAGGGCGAGGCAGCTTGCAACGTGAGCACGATGGCCGGCCGCGTTTCTTCGTTACCGATTTAGAGGGCAATGTCCTCACCACCGCCAAACATGCCGATTTTCGGCTTAAAGCACTGCAAAATTTCTCGTACAGCATTGAATCGATCAACAAACCTCAGCAGCAACTGTACGGCCGCTATATGTTGGCCGGTCCAGTACCCATCCGGCTCGCCAAGCAAGATCTACTGCTTTACGCGGGAATGCGCTCAGATGAACCGCCACCATTCTTACTGCGCCTATTTGATAAACCGATCCAACTGCTGTTAGTGGTGATGTTAGTCAGCACACCGCTGCTCCTATGGCTCGCTTGGGCGCTGAGTAAACCGGCACAAAATTTGGCTCAAGCGGCACAACGGGTCGCACGTGGCGAATTTGTACATGATCCGAAACTCGAACGTGGTACCGCTGAATTTCAGCAGGCAGGACGCAGCTTTAACCAAATGGTTGATGCGGTCAATCAGATGGTGTCTGGCCAGCAGCGGCTATTGTCTGATATTTCCCATGAATTGCGCTCGCCACTCACCCGGCTGCGAATGGCCAATGCCCTCGCGATGCGTAAAC
Organism: Vibrio misgurnus; assembly: GCF_029635775.1. Taxonomy (NCBI): domain Bacteria; kingdom Pseudomonadati; phylum Pseudomonadota; class Gammaproteobacteria; order Vibrionales; family Vibrionaceae; genus Vibrio; species Vibrio misgurnus. Next base: position 2,295,803 of record NZ_CP113241.1, read on the forward strand.
TTGGCACCAGCAATGAGTTAGAGCGGATTGATACCGAGGCGCAACGTTTAGAGCAGATGATTGGCGACTTGCTCGCTTTGTCGCGCATGCAAACCAACGGTCATTTACTACGTGAAGTGCAGCCGCTGAGCAGTTTGTGGGAAGAGCTACTCAAAGATGCGCAATTTGAAGCGGAACAAATGCACAAAACCCTCACCTTTGATGCGATCCCGCAACGCACCATTAATGGCACGCCTAAGTTACTGATGAGTGCACTGGAAAACGTGGTACGCAATGCGATTCACTATGGCCAGCAACAAATCCATGTCGCATTTCACATCCAAGATAACCAACTGACGGTTTGCGTCGATGATGATGGCGCAGGCGTTCCCGAACAAGAGTTGGTGGATATTTTCCGCCCCTTTTATCGAGTATCGACCGCTCGCGATCGACACAGCGGTGGCACTGGGCTAGGGCTCGCCATCACCGAAAGTGCCATTCGCCAACACAGCGGTACGATCTGCGCCACCCGCAGCCAGTTGGGAGGCTTACAAGTGTGCTTTAGTTTGCCACTCGCGATATAAGTCATGTAGCAGCTAGTAATACAACAGATAGCAATACAGCCGAGAGTAATCCGGCACATCGGCGGGGTTTACGTATATACTCGCCGCTTCTTTACATTCACGGGTCATTGTTATGTTTGATATTGCTCTGTATGAGCCAGAAATCGCGCCCAATACTGGGAACATCATTCGCTTATGTGCCAATTGTGGCGCTAACTTGCACCTTATCGAACCGCTTGGATTTGATTTAGAAGAGAAAAAAGTGCGCCGCGCCGGCCTTGATTATCATGATTTAGCTCGCGTCACGCGCCATCAAAATTACTCGGCCTTTATTGAATATTTACAGCGTGAACGTGCCACTTATCGGCTATTTGCTTGCACTACCAAGACCACTCAACCTCATGTGGATGCCACATTCCAACACGGCGATGTGCTGTTATTTGGACCTGAAACCCGCGGCCTACCGGCTGAAATCATCGCCAGTTTACCGGCTGAACAACGGATCCGTATTCCGATGATGCCGGAAGCGCGCAGCCTCAATCTTTCCAATGCAGTGGCGATTATTGCCTTTGAGGCGTGGCGACAAATGGGCTTTACTGGCGCAATATAATCCGCCAATTGCCACAATGCCTTACTTCAAACGTGGTGGTGGTTGATCATCTTTGCGTTCAAATTCACCATCATAGGTTGTGCCGTGTGTCTGATCGGCAAATGGGTTAGTCTGCTGAAAACCGGGCTGACCGGTGTGCATCTGACCAATCACCATACGGCTCATCACTGACTGAGCCAACCAAGCGCGTGGTGCGGGCAGCAAAATCAGCAGGCCGATCATATCGGTGAAAAAACCCGGCACCAGCAGTAACATACCAGCCAGTGCCAACATCATCCCTTCTAAAATCTGCTGCGCGGGCAGTTGCCCTTGCGCCAAACGCTGCTGCACGGTCAATAAGGTTTGCAAGCCTTGGCTGCGCACCAGTGATGCCCCCACCACGGCGCTCAACAACACTAAGCCGATAGTTGGCCATAGCCCAAGCCAATCACCGACTTGGATAAATAGCGCAATCTCAAGCACAGGAATCGCAATAAAGAATAACCGTAAGATCGGGAACACAATGCCTCCTTGGTTTGCTGCCAGTGTATGCCTTACCACCCTCACCACCAACGGAGAGGGTGTAAAAAAGTGTGTGCTTTACTATGCCAAAACGCAATATTGTCACCTACAATGTTTAGTAGAAGCTTTGTATCACTTTGGCTGGATAAAAGCCAAAATAGTGATCTAGTTACTATTTTTTATATGTGGTTACAGTATTATGTGCCACATAAGTCAGGACGGATTTCCAGGCAAAAACTCTGACGAATGGATTCTTAAGTTACAGAAATAGCTATTAATTTTGCTTTTTCACTAGATAAATTATCTAAGGATCCTCTATGTCTACCCAATCTGAAGCGCTCAACAGCGCAACATCAGCCACCCGTATTGAAGAAGATCTGCTTGGTCAACGTCATGTGCCAGCGGAAGCTTATTACGGTATTCATACCCTGCGCGCGGTAGAAAACTTCAACATTTCTAATGTCACCATTTCAGATGTTCCTGAGTTTGTGCGCGGCATGGTAATGACCAAAAAAGCGGCCACTCTTGCTAACAAAGAGCTGGGCGTGATCCCAAAAGATGTCGCTAACTACATTCTGCAAGCGTGTGATGTGATCCTCGAAACCGGTAAATGCATGGATCAATTCCCATCAGACGTCTTCCAAGGTGGTGCGGGCACATCGGTCAACATGAACACCAATGAAGTGATCGCCAACGTGGCATTGGAATTAATGGGCAAGCAAAAGGGTCAATACGAATTTATTAACCCAAATGACCATGTTAACAAGAGCCAATCAACTAACTGTGCTTATCCAACTGGTTTCCGGATCGCGGTTTACAACAGCATCCTGAAAGTGATTGATGCGGTTGAATACCTGAAAAGCGCGTTTGATTTGAAAGCAATTGAGAACAAAAACATCCTGAAAATGGGTCGTACTCAACTACAAGACGCCGTGCCGATGACCGTTGGCCAAGAGTTCCACGCATGGTCAGTCACGCTGAATGAAGAGATCCGCGCGCTACAATACACTTCTAAGCTACTGCTGGAAGTGAACTTGGGCGCAACCGCCATCGGTACGGGTCTCAACGCAGCACCGGGCTACCAAGAGCTTGCGGTAAAATATTTGGCGCAAGTGACAGGTCTTGAAACTGTACCCGCGGAAGATTTGATTGAAGCGACTTCAGACTGCGGCGCTTACGTAATGACCCACGGTGCACTGAAACGTTTAGCCATGAAACTGTCGAAGATCTGTAACGATCTGCGTCTGCTTTCTTCAGGCCCACGTGCTGGCCTCAATGAAATCAACTTGCCAGAAATGCAAGCAGGCTCTTCAATCATGCCCGCTAAAGTTAACCCAGTGATCCCAGAAGTGGTCAACCAAGTTTGCTTCAAAGTCTTTGGCAACGACATCACCATCACTTTTGCTGCAGAAGCGGGTCAACTACAGTTGAACGTCATGGAGCCAGTGATTGCGCAAGCGATGTTTGAATCTATCTCTCTACTGACCAACGCGTGTATCAATCTACGTGATAAGTGTGTCGATGGCATCACCATCAACCAAGAGATTTGTGAAAACTTCGTGTTTAACTCAATCGGCATCGTGACTTATCTCAACCCATACATTGGCCACCATGAAGGTGACATTGTGGGTAAAATCTGTGCCGAAACCGGTAAGAGCGTACGTGAAGTAGTTCTGGAGCGCGGTTTGCTTACCGCAGAACAATTGGATGATATTTTCTCTGTTGAGAACCTGATGCATCCTCAGTACAAAGCAAAACGTTACGAATAATCGCCGTGTTAAGCCCCCTTATTTGGGGGCTTTTTCACATGTCACTCAACCAATTCCAACGGCTAGGGTTGCAAGTCAGCGGCAAATGAGTGAGACCTATCGTATACGCTAACACCGCAGCAACTTCAGCAGATGGATAACATGATGAAAAGATTATTTGAACGCTCGTAGTGTGAGTGTTGAGCTAATTTTTTCATCTTTACATGAGGTAATCATTATGATTTGGGTCGAACTACTCGTTGTTCTTCTCTTCATTTTCCTGGGCGCACGGATTGGCGGTATCGGCATTGGTTTTGCCGGTGGTGCCGGTGTGATCGCCTTGTCATTAATCCTAGGCGTTCCAACTAAACAAGCCTTTATTCCTGTCGACGTGATCCTGATCATCATGTCAGTGATCACTGCGATCGCCGCCATGCAAGTAGCCGGCGGTATGGATTGGCTGGTTCAACTGGCAGAAAACTTCCTGCGCAAACATCCGGAAAGAATCACCTTTTACGCCCCGATTGTTACTTTCCTGATGACACTGATGGCGGGTACTGGACATACAGCATTTTCTACTTTGCCGGTGATTGCTGAAGTTGCTAAAGGTCAAGGTGTGCGTCCTTCACGCCCATTGTCGATTGCGGTCGTGGCTTCACAAATTGCCATTACTGCTTCACCGATCTCAGCCGCAGTGGTTGCGTTTGCGGCGATGTTAGTTCCATTTGGTGTCGATTATTTAACCCTGCTGGCAATCTGTATTCCAACTACTTTTGCCGCCTGTATGGTGGGTGCATTTGTGTCTAACTTTATGGGTAGTGAGCTGAAAGACGATCCGATTTACCAAGAGCGTCTGGAACAAGGGCTGATCAAACTAGCAGGTACCCAAAAACGCGAGATCCTGCCGACTGCGAAAACGGCAACTTACGTATTCATCACAGCCATCATCCTGGTGGTGTGTTATGCCGCGGCGATTTCAAGCTCAGTTGGTCTGATCGAAAACCCAGCACTAGGTCGAAACGAAGCGATCATGACCTTTATGCTCGCTGCCGCAGCGGGAATTGTACTGCTAACCAAGATTGACGCCGCACAAATCCCAGCCGCTGCTACTTTCCGTTCGGGCATGACCGCGTGTGTCTGCGTGCTCGGTGTGGCTTGGTTAGGTTCAACCTTTGTTAACGCACACGTTGATGGCATCAAGGAAGTGGCAGGCACTCTGCTGGCTGACTATCCATGGATGCTGGCAATGGTGCTGTTCTTTGCTTCAATGCTGTTGTACTCACAAGGTGCAACCACAGTGGCATTGATGCCAGCCGCTCTAGCGATCGGTGTCGCACCACTGACTGCAGTCGCTTCTTTCGCGGCGGTGAGTGCGCTGTTCGTACTGCCGACTTACCCAACCTTATTGGCAGCAGTAGAAATGGATGACACAGGCTCAACCCGCATTGGTAAATATGTGTTTAACCACCCATTCTTCATCCCTGGTGTGGTCACCATTGCCAGCGCCGTGGCGTTTGGCTTTGCGTTCGGTAGCCTATTTATCTAACCTCTATTAATCTAACGGTTAAGTGCAAAATCATGGGAGCTACGGCTCCCTTTTTGATCGTCAACTAACCTATTTAACCACACATCGCCGAACTTTATTCACGCAAATAATCATTTTACAAGCAAACATCATCGACATCACACTTTTGATTGCTGATATACAGGTTCGGCAATGGTTAACTATTCGCCCAATCGGTACTTTTGCTCAAATCACCAATATTTCAACCTACAATCCGTGCCCTATCTCACTCGCTCTCATTCCACCATCCGTGACCAGCGGCCCCTGCTATACTTTTTTCCTTCTCTAAAAGATCTTTATTGACCCCTCTCACAATCGGTATCCCTGAGCTTTCCTTACCCTTTTTGTTGTGTTGCACAACCCTACTTATAATTCTAAGGAGCCCAAAACGTGAACCGTCCTATATTTAAACTTTCACGCGTCAATCAAGCTTTGCTGCCGCTCTTGGCAAGCTCATTGCTGATCGGCTGTAATAATGACAGCGATACATCCACACCACCCACCACGCAGACCAATCAAGTCAAGGTGTACTATCAAGCAAACTCTGCACTACGTAGCAGTAGCGGCGCAGATTACAGTAAAGCTTCGCTGTATGTGTGGAACGACCAACAATGTGCAGCCTATGCTGATAATAATCCAGATGCCTCTGTTTGGGATAAAGGATTACCCCCCACTGGAGTTGACGATTCAGGCGTCTATTGGCAATTGTCTTACCATGTAAATGATGCCACTCAGTGTATCAATTTTATCCCGCGGATTGATGGTGAGAAACCTCTCGGCGATTATGATGCTAAGATCGATTTAACTCAGCTAGGGGCTGACAATGCGGTTTACACTCAGCAAGGTATCGCCGCAGTCTATCCGGAGCTGATCCCTATTGATTCTTTGACTAGCAATACCGCGCGCCTTTATCTCAATACCCAAGATGGCGATGCCGACATCTTTACCCTACATGTTTGGAATGAAGGTGAGTGTCAAAACTATGCAGCCGAAGACTCAGCTTGGCCGGGCATTGCTCCAACTGGACGCAGTGAAACCTATGGCCCTTACTGGGATTTACCGATGAATGGCAGTGATAATTGTATCAATGTCATCCCCAACAACAAATCTAGCGGAGATTATCAAACCGCGAATCTGAAACTCGAATTTAGCAAGACTGGCGTAATTGGCCCGATTGGTTTTGTGTTTAAAGGCACGGACAAAGTTTATTATCAACCGTTAGCTCAGTTGCCTCAAAATCAGGTCGAGCTAAGTGGTGCCAGCGCTATTTTTGCCGATGAGCAGACGTTACTGGTCGGTAATCTAGATGCCACATCAGTCACGCTGTATTACTCAAAAGCAGGTAACCTCAATTTTGATAGCGCGAGTAAAACGGTACTCAATGCCGATCATCAGATCACCTCACAAAACACAAGTGGCTCAGAGTGGCACACGCAAAAACCGCATTTAACCTCGGCATTTCGTGGCTTTGAGTTTGATTTCGCGACCGCAGGTTTAGATCTCAAAACCTTACTGCAAGGGCAACTGATACTGGTCGCTAGTGATGCCACTGGCGTTCTGTTAGCAACCGAGGTTCAACCCGCCAGTGCACTCGATGCGCTGTATGCTGATGCGGCGAGTGGTTTAGAATATGGGGCAATCATCAATTCTGAGAACACAACCTTCCGTTTATGGGCTCCTACCGCCCAAACCGTGTCACTGATCCCTTATGGAACAGATAAGCAAGCCCAAACACCGATTGCGATGAACTTTGATGACCAATCCGGCAGTTGGAGTATCACTACAACTAAACTGGCCCATGGTGATTACTATCGTTATCAAGTGACGGTTTACCATCCAGCAACCGACAAAGTCGAAACCTATCAAGTGACCGATCCTTACTCACTGAGCTTAGCGACCAATTCGCTCTACAGTCAGGTGGTCGATCTGGATCATGCCGATCTTAAACCTGCAGACTGGGATGCATTAGCTGCACCGCATTCACAAACCGAGCGTGCCGATTTTATTTTATATGAAGCGCATGTGCGTGATTTCTCAGCGCTTGATAACACAGTAACAGAAAAACATCGTGGTAAATTTGCCGCGTTTACTGATTCCGACAGCCAACCAGTGCTGCACCTAAAACAGCTAGCCGCCTCTGGTGTGACTCACCTGCATTTACTGCCAGTGTTTGATATTGCAACGATTAATGAAGATCCCAATCAAGTGGTTAATCTAGAGGCATCATTCAGCCGCTTATGTGACCTCAACGCAACGATCAAAAACGACAGTGATTTGGCTAGCTATTGCGCCACAAGCGGCACATTGCACAGTGTGTTTGAGGATTTGCAGCAACAAGACCATAAAGATAACGCGATTGTGCAGCGCTTAAATAGCTATGTTCGCGATGTGGATGGCTTCAACTGGGGTTATGATCCATTCCACTACACGGTACCTGAAGGCTCCTATGCTACCGACTCTGACGGAGTTAGCCGGATTAAAGAGTTTCGCGAGATGGTACAGGCCATTAAGCAAGATATTGGCATGAATGTAGTGATGGACGTGGTGTACAACCATACCAACGAAGCGGGAATCTCGGATAAATCGGTACTCGATCGCATCGTGCCTTGGTATTACCAACGTTTAAATGAGTGGAGTGGGCAGGTAGAAAACTCGACTTGCTGCTCAAACACAGCTCCAGAAAATCGTATGTTTGCCAAGCTGATCGATGATTCGATTCGGACTTGGGTTGAACAATACAAAATCGATGCTTTCCGTTGGGATTTGATGGGTCACCATCCATTAGATCAGATGATAAACACCTTAAATGCAGCTCGTGAAATCAATCCGGATGTTTACTTCTACGGCGAAGGTTGGAATTTTGGCGAGGTGGAAAATGATCGCCAATTCAAACAAGCCAGTCAGGCTAATCTAGCCGGAAGCGGGATTGGCTCATTCTCCGATCGTCTGCGTGATGCGGTACGCGGTGGTGGACCATTTGATGGCGAAGCAAGCCTACGCAGCAATCAAGGCTTGGGTAATGGTATTTACGTACAACCCAATGATTTGAGCAGCCAAACGCTTAGCGATGCACTGCACTCGGCTGATTTAACTCGCCTTGGCATGGCGGGCAATTTAAAAGCCTTCACCTTTACTGACCAAACGGACAAAACCATTAAAGGCTCGGAGCTGGATTACAACGGCCAAGCTGCCGGTTATGCCGATGATGCTTGGGAAATCCAGAACTATGTCTCAAAGCATGATAACCAAACTCTATGGGATATTCAGCAGTACAAAATTGACTACACTGTACCACTAGAAACTCGGGTGCGTATGCAAGCGGTCAGTTTAGCCACTGCAGTGCTCGGGCAAGGTGTACCATTTATTCATATGGGTAGCGAGTTACTGCGCTCCAAATCGATGGAACGTGACTCCTACGATTCTGGTGATTGGTATAACCGCGTGGATTTCAGCAAACAGAGCAATAACTGGAATGTGGGGCTGCCACGTCAAGACAAGGATGGCAGCAACTGGTCGATGATTGAAACGGTAATCGCTCAAGCTGGTGCCAATGCTGAGCCTCAACTTGCTGAGATTAGCACCATGAACAATTATTTTAATGAACTGGTGCAACTGCGCAGCTCTTCAGCATTGTTCAGCTTAGGTAAAGGCGATGAGATCATTAAGCGAGTCAAGTTCCATAACACTGGTAGTAAGCAGATCCCTGGCGTGATCGTGATGAGCATTGATAACCAAGACCAGCAATATGATGCAACTATTAACCCTGAGCGTTCAGGTTTAGTAGTAGTGATCAACGCTAGCCCAAATGAAGTCACTGAGTTCGCCAATTTTAATGCCACTGGTTATCAACTGCATGACATCCAAACCAAACTTAATCAACAGTCAATTGCACATGGTAGTACCATAGCACAAGTGAGTAACGACCGACTCTCAGTACCTGCATGGTCAGTGGCAGTGTTTGAAAAACTCATCAATAATTGATCAAAACGTAAAAATACACCGCTAAACCACAAGGGAAGTCACCGACTTCCCTTGTCGGTATTCAAGTTATGGAAACTTATTGACACAACCTACGGTCTGATTAGGTTACTATCCGTTGCCAATGATGACTCACGATTTTGCCCATGCGCACACTGTTACTCTATTTTTCGCTGCTATTTGCCCTACTCACTCAGCCGGCTTGGGCACTGTTTGGCAATAATGCCGCCAACAATACTGCCGGTTTTACGGCGAGCCAGAACCGTTTTGTCACGGTCGATGAGGCCTTTCCGTTAAATACTTTCCAGCAAGGTTCGACCCTCTTTATTGATTGGCAGATCAAAGCGGGCTACTACCTTTATCAAGATCGGATCACTATTCATGGTGAAAACATTCAGCTTGGTGAGTACTCACTGACTGAGGGTGAGCCTTACCATGATGAATTTTTTGGTGATGTGCAGATCTACTCCACTCCTCTGTCTGTGCCACTTCGATTAGCGGATTTCCAAAGCGGTGGCAAAGTGATCATCCAGTACCAAGGCTGTGCTAAAGCAGGGTTCTGTTATCCACCAGAAACACGAGTGATCGAAATTGCGCCATTTAGCGCAGAGCCGAGCCACACTGCAGCGCTTAACGCTCCGTTGACAAGCCAACCAGTGTCACCCTCCAACGCGACTTCCTCCACCTCGATACAAGGTTCACTTGCCGATCAGCTCGCGCAAAATTGGTGGACACCACTACTGTTTTTAGCGTTCGGCATCGGCCTAGCCTTTACCCCTTGCGTGCTACCGATGTACCCGATTTTGACCAGCATTGTGCTTGGCGGCACGCAACTCACTCAACGCCGCGCATTGTTATTGAGTGTGGTTTACGTGCAAGGGATGGCTCTCACTTACACCTTACTTGGGTTAGTGGTGGCTTCGGCGGGGCTGCAATTCCAAGCCGCACTGCAGCATCCTTATGTGCTGATCGGGCTCAGCTTACTGTTTGTCGCATTAGCGGCATCAATGTTTGGTTGGTACCACTTACAACTGCCCAGCGCGCTACAAACACGGCTCAATGCGCTGAGTAATGCTCAGCAAGGCGGCCGTCTGCTCGGCGTGTTCAGCATGGGGGCAATTTCTGGTTTAGTCTGCTCGCCCTGTACCACCGCGCCACTCTCTGGAGCTCTGTTATATGTGGCACAAAGTGGTGATTGGTTGACAGGAGCGGTAACCCTTTACGCTCTCGCGATTGGCATGGGTATTCCACTGATTTTGGTTGCGGTATTTGGCCAGCAACTGCTGCCTAAAGCGGGCGATTGGATGGTGCGCGTGAAAACCTTATTCGGTTTCGTGCTACTCGCGGCACCGCTCTTGCTGCTGGAGCGGATTTTACCGGAGTGGTGGGCTAGCCTACTCTGGTCTGCGCTTGGCGTTGCCGCATTTGGCTGGTTATATCATGTTAAAAACAGCCTAGCATTGGGCAGTTGGAAGCAGAGCCTAATCGGGATCGTGGCAATTTTAGGGCTAGTGCTGGCGGCGCAGCCGGTGTTACATCGCTGGTGGATGCCAGCCCAACCGACTCAAGCGGTGAACACCATTCAGTTTCAGCGGATTGCCAATCTACACCAGCTAGAAACCGCTTTAGCCAGTGCTAAAGCACAGGGTAAGCCAGTGATGCTCGATTTCTATGCCGATTGGTGCGTCGCCTGCAAAGAGTTTGAAAAATACACGTTCCACGCCGCCTCCGTTTCACATCAACTGGATGATTTTGTCTTACTGCAAGCGGATGTGACCCAAAATCAGCCGGCCGATATTGAACTGCTGAGCGCATTAAACGTGCTCGGATTGCCAACCATCGAGTTTTGGAATCAACAGGGAGAACCGATGCCAAATGCGCGCATTACCGGCTTTTTGGCAGCAGAGCCTTTTATCAACCATCTCACTCAGCACGGGTTAATCTCGCCAGTTAACCGATAACCGAGGCCTGCGACTGAGCGAAGCGATGATTCGCTCAGTCGTTGAGCATATTTTGCTATTGCTCTGCGTTTTCAATCAACTGCTGCTCGGCCGGTAAACGTAGACCAACCTTGGTCACCTTCCAATCAATCACATCCGCGACCACCCATTGCAGACCATGCCACTCGAAGTGATCGCCCAATACTGGCGTTTCGCCTAAATGCTCCAGCACCAGATCGCTCAGTTGCGCCTCGGCGGTTAACTCACCTAAATCTAAGCCATACAGCAGTGCCACATCTTGCAACTTTGCTTCAATATCCAGGAAAAAGTCACCAAAAAAGCGCGCCAGCGAAGCTTTTTCCGGCGCCTCACTGAACAACTGGCTCAACGCTTCCAAATCACGCTCTTGCGCCATCACACACAGCGTATCGCCTTCACACAACTCGGTACTACCGGAGGGGTGCAGCAGTTGATTATCGCGAAACACCGCGGCAATCCGCGTCCCTTGCGGCATAAACAGATTACGCAGTGGCTCACCAATACACCATTTATCCGCTTTCAATTGGTAGATAAACAGCTCCCATTCGCTGGTCGGATAAATTTCTACCCCAGTGCGTGAAATCGGCTCCGGCTTAGGAGGCAGCTCGACTTTGGCTAATGCCATCGCTTTAGTCAGCGTGCCACCTTGCACCACCAAAGAGACCATCACCACGAAGAAAGCGAGGTTAAAATAGAGCTGAGCATTAGGCAGCCCGGCCATCATCGGAAATACCGCTAAGATGATCGGCACCGCGCCACGTAACCCGACCCAAGACACAAACCATTTTTCACGCGCGGTAAAACTTTTAAACGGTGCCAAACCAATCCATACCGCAATCGGGCGCGCCAACACGATCATCCCAACCGCTAACGCTAAACCAGGCAGTGCAATCTCCAGCAGTTCCGATGGTGTAACCAGTAGCCCCAGCACCAAAAACATGCCAATTTGTGCCAGCCAAGTCATGCCATCAAGCACGTTGAGGATAGAGTGGCGACTACGGGTTGGCCGATTCCCTAGCAGCAACCCCGCAAGATAGATCGAGAGGATACCACTGCCGCCCAGCGCATTAGACAGGGCAAAGATCATCAAGCCACCACTCACCGCCAGAATCGAGTACAAACCTTCTGGCAACTGATTACGGTTGATCAGCCACCACAAAATCCAACCACCAGCCAAACCAAGTAGCGCGCCTACCCCAAATTGCTGTAGGAAATTAAGCAATAAAAAACCAGCACTTAAATTGGCTTCGCGGCTGCCAAGCACCGCGATTAGAGTCACGGTCAAAAATACCGCCATCGGATCGTTGGTTCCGGACTCAATTTCCAAGGTTGCACCAACCCGCTGATTGAGGCAGCGGCCTTTAAGCAGTGAAAATACCGCGGCCGCATCGGTCGAGCCGACAATCGCGCCGACTAACACACCTTGCAATAAGCTCAGATCAAATAACCACATCGCAAGCAACCCAGTCAGCAAGGTGGTGATCGCCACACCTAAGGTTGCCAGTGAGACCGAAGGCCAAAACGCGACCCGAAAACTAGCCACCCGGGTACGCATGCCACCATCAAGTAAGATGATTGCCAAAGCGAGGTTACTGACCAGATAAGCGACCGGATAATTATCAAAACCGATTTGGCCGATGCCATCTTCGCCGGCCAGCATACCCACCGCCAAAAACACCAATAAAATCGGGATCCCCAATTTTGATGACACAGGGCTGAGTAGTACGCTGATACCGATTAGTAAGGCACCTATCATGAAAAAACTGTTAATCGTAACCGCGTCCACTCTTCCTCCTAGTCAACTATTAACCCATTACTGGGTTGTACTTATTATATTGCTCAACTCATGCAGCCCTGACCAAAATTAGCCGGCCGCAGGGCTGATTTCATCCAGTATCTTGTGCCCCCATTGTGCACTAATTGATGACAGGCTAAGAAAAGTTTATGCAAACAAATCACTTTCGCGCGAGCTTTTTATCCATAAGGTGAATAAACGGGTGCCGCTGAGATTCAACCAGCATAAAAAAACCCGAGAGATTGAATTCTCCCGGGTTTAATCTTTTCCTCGCTCTGCCGCTTATATTTGAGCTTTAGCTCTAACAGGCTGAATTATGCAGCTTTAACACTTGCCGCAGTGAAGTGCTGATTGATCATGGTCAGCTTTTTGATCAGGTAGTTGAGCAGCACGCCATAAATAGGCACAAATAAACCTAAACTAATGATCAATTTGAAGCTGTAATCAACCAAGGCAATCTCCATCCAATGCTCCGCCATAAACGGGTCACTGCTTTGGTAAAAAGCAATCGCGAAGAAAGCCAAGGTATCAAGCGCATTACCAAGCAGAGTGGAACAGGTCGGCGCAATCCACCACTGCGGCATTTGCCGTAGGCGGTTAAACACCTGCACATCCATAATCTGTCCAAGCAGGTAAGCCATAAAGCTGGCCATCGCGATACGCGCCACAAACAGATTGAACTCACTGAGTGGGGCAAAGCCTTGATATTGACCTTCAAAGAACACCACTGACAGTAAATAAGAGACGCTCAACGCAGGCAGCATCACCCAAAAAATGATCCTACGCGCTAATCCGGCACCAAAAATTCGCACCGTTAAATCGGTGGCTAAAAAGATAAATGGAAAAGTAAACGCGCCCCACGTAGTGTGGAAACCGAAAATGGTAAACGGGATTTGCACCAGATAATTGCTAGAAGCAATGATCACGATGTGAAACAGAACAAGATAGCCAAGGGCTTTGCGCAATTGCGCAGGGGTAAAGTGGTTCATACTGTACCTTTTTAGTTTGGTTTGGGGGCGAGGGAACCCAAATTGGAAGCACGCTTCCGACTCAAATTTTACGTGATTGACCTGCGGCCAGCTCACAAGGGCGGCGATTATATCTCAAACGTTATTCGGTGCAAGGGTATTTTTTGCACAAAAATCCCACAACTTCTTCACGCCTCCTTGATTAGATAGCTTAACAAAGTTTAAGTCGCAAATGCGGCCAATACTTGAGAAGATCCCGCACATCGTGCTACTCTTCGCCTCCATTTTTCTGGCTGAAAAATCATCCAATTCGGATAACAGCTGGTGCTATCTTTAACTGGTTGCTGATTGAGGCAAACAGACAATCCAAACCTAAGTGGAACCGAATCGATGGGCAAAGGCACTCTTTATATCGTTTCTGCACCGAGTGGCGCAGGTAAATCGAGCTTAATTGCCGCGCTGTTGGAGCAAAATCCAACCTATGCAATGAAAGTCTCGGTATCCCATACCACTCGTGGTATGCGCCCTGGAGAACAAGATGGCGTGCATTACCATTTTGTTGAAAAAGAGCACTTTATTGAGCTGATCGATAAAGGTGAATTCCTCGAGTACGCTGAAGTGTTCGGTAATTATTACGGCACTTCACAGGTATGGATTGAAAACACACTCAACAAAGGGATTGATGTTTTTCTTGATATCGATTGGCAAGGCGCGCGCCAAATTCGTAGCCAAATGCCAAACGCGAAAAGCATCTTTATCCTACCGCCGAGCAAAGAAGAGCTTGAGCGCCGCTTAAATACGCGCGGTCAAGACAGTGAAGCGGTGATCGCAAAACGCATGAGTGAAGCTAAATCAGAGATTTCGCATTACAGCGAATATGATTATGTAATCATTAATGATGATTTTGATGTCGCATTAATGGATTTCAGAGCCATCATTCGTGCAGAAAGATTGAAGCAAGACAAGCAAGCTGCTAAATATAGCTCGATGCTTTCTGCGCTGTTGGCGGAATAAACCGCCAACTTAGGTTGCCAGCCCTGTCGGTTGCTAGAATCTCAACCGGTTAGGCTGTATACTTTCTCGTCATTCACTATATCCGTTAACTAAATTTTGGAGTTCTCATGGCACGCGTAACAGTTCAAGACGCTGTTGAAAAAATTGGCAACCGTTTCGACTTAGTTCTGGTTGCGGCTCGCCGCGCTCGTCAAATGCAATCTGGCGGTAAAGATGCATTGGTGCCGGAAGAGAACGATAAGCCAACGGTTATCGCACTGCGCGAAATCGAAGAAGGGCTGATCACGAAAGAATTGCTCGATGCGCGTGAGCGTCAAGAGCAGCAAGAGCAAGAAGCGGCAGAGCTGGCTGCAGTTAGCAGCATCATGCATAACCGTTAATTATCGCGACTTAACCCGCCGGGCCTGAAATTTGTATCTATTCGATAGTCTAAAAGACGTTGCCCAAGAATACCTCACAGAGCCTCAAATCGAGGCTCTGCGCCGATCTTATGTGGTAGCGAGAGATGCCCATGAAGGGCAAACCCGCTCAAGCGGCGAACCTTACATTATCCATCCGGTGGCGGTTGCACGGATCTTGGCCGAGATGCGTCTCGACTTAGAAACGCTACAAGCGGCGCTACTGCATGATGTGATTGAAGATTGTGAGGTCACCAAGCAAGACCTCGATGCCCTATTTGGCAACTCAGTCGCCGAATTGGTGGATGGCGTCTCGAAACTCGATAAACTTAAATTTCGCGATCGCAAAGAAGCGCAAGCAGAAAACTTTCGCAAAATGGTGCTAGCCATGGTGCAGGATATTCGCGTTATCCTGATCAAATTGGCCGACCGCACTCACAATATGCGTACCCTTGGTGCGCTGCGCCCAGATAAAAAACGCCGCATTGCCCGCGAAACCTTAGAAATCTACGCACCGCTGGCCCATCGTTTGGGGATCCATAACATCAAAACCGAACTCGAAGAGCTGGGTTTTGAAGCGCTCTACCCTAACCGTTATCGAGTGCTCAAAGAAGTGGTCAAAGCGGCGCGTGGTAATCGCAAAGAGATGATCCTGCGTATTCACAGTGAAATCGAAGGTCGCCTCAAAGAAGTCGGCTTGCCTGCCCGAGTGGTAGGGCGAGAGAAAAACCTGTTCTCAATCTATAACAAAATGAAAACCAAAGAGCAGCGTTTTCACACCATTATGGATATCTATGCGTTTCGGATCGTGGTGGATAGCGCAGATACCTGTTATCGGGTATTGGGCCAAGTCCACAGTTTATACAAGCCACGTCCGGCGCGTATGAAAGATTATATCGCCGTCCCGAAAGCCAATGGCTACCAATCGCTGCATACCTCGATGGTTGGCCCACACGGCGTGCCTGTCGAAGTGCAGATCCGTACCGAAGATATGGATCAAATGGCCGATAAAGGGGTGGCAGCCCATTGGTCATACAAAGCCAATAGCGAACGTGGCGGTACGACGGCACAAATCAAAGCACAGCGCTGGATGCAAAGCTTGCTCGAATTGCAGCAAAGTGCGGGTAACTCGTTTGAATTTATCGAAAACGTCAAATCAGATCTGTTCCCCGATGAGATTTACGTGTTCACGCCTAAAGGGCGTATCGTTGAATTACCGGTCGGCGCGACCGCGGTGGACTTTGCTTATGCGGTCCATACCGACATTGGTAATACCTGTGTCGGCGCACGCGTCGATCGCACACCTTACCCGCTCAGCCAATCGCTGAAAAGTGGCCAAACGGTGGAAATCATCAGTGCACCGGGCGCACGCCCAAATGCAGCATGGCTTAACTATGTAGTGACTTCACGCGCGCGCACTAAAATTCGCCAAGTATTGAAAACCATGCGTCGCGAAGACTCAATTATCCTTGGCCGCCGCTTGCTCAATCACGCGCTAGGTGGTCAGCCGATCAGCGAAATCGCGCCACAAAATATCAGCAAGGTATTGAGCGACCTAAAAATCGCCTCGATGGATGATCTGCTGGCGGCGATTGGCCTAGGTGAACTGATGAGCATTGTGATTGCCCGCCGTCTATTGGGCAATGCCGATGAGCTAAGCGAACCAAACCAGCCAGCAAACAATAAACACAAACTACCGATCCGCGGAGCCGAAGGAATTCTGCTCACCTTTGCCAATTGCTGTCACCCGATCCCAGATGATCACATCATCGCCCATGTTTCGCCGGGACGAGGTTTAGTGGTACACCGCGAAACGTGTCCGAATGTGCGTGGCTACCAAAAAGAGCCGGATAAGTACATGGCGGTCGAATGGACCAAAGATTACGATCAAGAGTTCATTACTGAGCTGAAAGTCGATATCCACAATCGTCAAGGTGCACTGGCAGAGCTCACCAACGTGATCTCTAATACCGGTTCCAATATTCACGGGATCTCCACCGAAGAGCGCGATGGTCGCTTGTATACAGTGACGCTACTCCTGACCACCAAAGATCGGGTCAACTTAGCCGACATTATGCGCAAGATCCGTAGCATGCCACATACGCTCAAAGTACGGCGGCGCAAAAACTGATCGCACGCTAATTCTTAAGCGACCAGCCCAAACCGATCAGTAACCGCAATAGGCATCCGTTAAGCTTGCCTGTTGCGGTTAATTTTTCCTGTACAAAAACACAGCTCAATGTTTGAATAGCCTTTCTGTCAAATAGTTAGAACCGATGCGCATGTCACAACTCCTGTCCAGCGTTGCCCTTACCGAGCTCTCCGGTGTCGGAGCCAAAGTTGCCGAAAAACTGGCGAAAATCGGTTTGCACAACGTGCAAGATCTGCTGTTTCATCTGCCACTGCGTTATGAAAACCGCAGCAAGGTTTATCCGCTGGTGCAACTGAACCACGGCTTATGGGCCGCGGTGCAAGGTAAGGTGATGGCCGCTGATACGCTATTTGGCAAACGCAAAATGCTCAGCGTGAAAATCAGCGATGGTAACGGCAGCCTGACGCTGCGCTTTTTTAACTTTAGCGCAGCCATCAAAAACAGCTTTGCTGAAGGCAAGTGGGTACATGCCTATGGTGAAGTCAAACGTGGCCCGCACGGTTTAGAGATCATTCATCCCGATTATCACTTTGTGGTCGCCCCCCAAACCACACAAGCCGAAGCCAATCTGACACCGGTGTATCCCACTACTGAAGGGCTACGCCAACTCACCTTACGTCATTTGACCGACCAAGCATTAGCGCTACTGGAAAAATCGGCAGTGCAAGAGCTACTACCCTCGGGGCTGTACGATCAGCAGATGACCTTGGCTCAAGCGCTGAATATCATTCATCGCCCTTCGGCGGATATCGATTTAGGCCAGTTTGAGCAAGGACGACATCCCGCACAAGTGCGACTGATCATGGAAGAGCTACTGGCGCAAAATCTTTCGATGCTGGCGATTCGCAGCCAAGGCCAGCAAGATACCGCCTTACCACTGGCTCCTGTCCACCAACTCAAGCAGCAACTGTTGGCACAACTGCCGTTTTCACCGACCCAGGCGCAACAACGGGTAGTGGCGGAAATTGAAGCAGATCTCAGCCAAGCGCAACCAATGATGCGTTTGGTGCAAGGTGATGTCGGCTCAGGCAAAACCTTAGTCGCGGCGCTCGCAGCGGTACGCGCGATTGAGCATGGCTATCAAGTGGCTTTAATGGCTCCCACTGAGCTGCTCGCCGAGCAGCACGCACTCAATTTTGCCCAGTGGCTAGAACCGATGGGCATTCAAGTCGGCTGGCTGGCCGGTAAACTCAAAGGTAAAGCACGCGAAAACGAGCTAACCCGCATCGCAACCGGTGAGGCCAAAATGGTGGTCGGCACCCATGCACTGTTTCAACAGCAGGTTACATTTGACCACCTTGCCCTCGTAATCATCGATGAGCAGCACCGGTTTGGCGTCCATCAACGCTTAGAGTTACGCGAGAAAGGTGCAAAACAAGGCGCTTATCCACATCAACTGATCATGACCGCTACGCCTATCCCGCGTACGTTAGCGATGACCGCTTACGCGGATTTAGAAACCTCAGTGATTGATGAGTTGCCCCCCGGGCGCACTCCAATTCAAACCGTGGCGATCCCCGATACCAAACGCGATGAGATTGTCGAACGCATTCGCCATGCCTGCCTTAACCAAGGCAAACAAGCGTATTGGGTGTGTACTTTAATTGATGAATCCGAACTGCTCGAAGCGCAAGCCGCGGCAGAGACAATGCAAGATCTGCAACGCAAGCTGCCGGATCTGCGCATCGGTTTAGTGCACGGGCGAATGAAAGCGGCCGAAAAGCAGGCAGTAATGCAAGCCTTTAAAGCCAACCAACTGCATCTGCTGGTGGCGACCACAGTGATTGAAGTGGGGGTGGATGTGCCGAATGCCAGTTTGATGATCATCGAAAACCCTGAGCGTTTAGGGCTAGCTCAACTGCATCAGCTACGCGGACGGGTCGGCCGAGGCACCATCGCCAGCCACTGTGTATTGCTGTTTCACGCCCCACTCTCGAAAACAGCGCAAAAACGTTTAGCGGTACTGCGCGACAGCAATGATGGTTTTGTGATCGCCGAGCGCGATCTAGAAATCCGTGGCCCCGGCGAACTGTTGGGCACCAAACAGACTGGGCTGGCTGATTTCAAAATTGCCGATCTGGTGCGTGATCAAGCATTAGTGCCGCAAGTGCAGCGTATTGCCAGACACCTCCACCAGCGCTATCCGCAGCATGCACAAGCCATCATTCAGCGTTGGCTCGGCCAGCGCGATATTTACGCCAAAGCATAACGGCTCATCTGCCCCAGCCAGCGAAAACGCCCAAAGCAACCGTTTGCTTTTTTGATAAAAACCTCTATAATCGCCGCCATTTTACGGTTGACGCAAACGTTTACCTTGCTATACCCAAACCGGTTTAAGCTGCAGCTAACCACGCCGCTGCTGAGCATGGTAAGGGCTACTCTGAGCAGAGTCTGATTAACAGCAATCACAGAGGCGGCTTCTGCTCCACCTTAACCACCCATTCAGCGTGCGCAAGGTGTTATTTATCATCAGGAAAATCGCTATGACACAATCAACTTCGCGCCAAGCCGATCTGGTCTATCAACTCAATGATCGTCCACCTTTGCCACAAACGTTATTTGCCGCCCTGCAGCATTTACTAGCGATGTTTGTCGCGGTGATCACGCCATCGTTGATCATCTGTCAATCGCTTGGCGTACCGGCCGATCAAACCAATACCATCATCAGCATGTCGCTGTTTGCTTCTGGTGTCTCCTCGTTTATTCAGATACGCACCTTTGGTCCGATTGGATCTGGCTTACTATCGATTCAAGGCACCAGCTTTAACTTTTTAGGGCCAATTATTGGTGCTGGCCTTGCGCTCAAAGCGGGCGGAGCCAATATCGAAACCATGATGGCGGCTATTTTCGGCACCATTTTAGTCGCTTCATGCGCAGAGATTTTACTGTCACGCGTGCTGCAATTTGCCCAGCGCATCATCACTCCGCTAGTGTCTGGGATTGTGGTAACGTTGATCGGCCTTACCTTAGTTCAGGTCGGATTGGTTTCGATGGGCGGTGGCTATGCGGCAATGGCCGATGGCACTTTTGGTAGCCTAGACAAACTGGCCCTGGCCGGTACCGTATTAGCGATCATTGTGCTGCTTAACCGAGCGCACAATCCTTACGTGCGTATCGCGTCAATTGTGATTGCAATGCTGGTCGGCTATGTGATGGCCTACCTGATGGGAATGGTCAATACCGATAACTTAGCAGAAACCCAACTGATTGCGCTGCCAATCCCGATGCAATTCGGCTTAGGCTTTGATTGGTCACTGTTTATCCCGCTGGTACTGATTTTCCTGATCACGGCGCTAGAAGCGATTGGTGATATCACCGCTACCTCTGAAGTGTCTGGTGAACCGGTCAAAGGACCAGTGTATATGAAGCGCATCAAAGGTGGGGTACTGGCGGACGGTCTGAACTCGGCAATTGCGGCGCTGTTTAACAGCTTCCCGAACTCAACTTTCAGCCAAAACAATGGCGTGATCTTATTGACCGGTGTCGCCAGCCGTTATGTTGGCTATTTTATCGCGGGCATGTTGGTGCTGCTTGGCCTATTCCCAGGTGTCGCGAGCTTTGTACAGTTGATCCCTGAGCCAGTATTGGGCGGTGCAACCATTGTAATGTTTGGTACCATTGCCGCAGCCGGGGTGCGCATCATTTCACGGGTGGATTTGGATCGCCGAGCGATTCTGATCATGGCACTATCATTCTCAATGGGACTCGGCATCGCGCAAAAACCAGAAATTCTGCAGTTTATGCCCGATTTTATTAAGAATCTGTTCTCTTCTGGTGTAGCAGCCGGTGGGATCACCGCGATCGTGCTGAACTTGCTGCTGCCAGAGGTACGCCGCGATGAAAAAGCTGCTCCAGTAGTGAAAACTGAAGCAGCGTAATAATCAAACTAGGCAAGCAGACTAGGTAAGACAATCAACCTGACGGTTGAGACAGGGCTAATTTCGGTTAGCCCTGTTTTTTACTGTTGCAGTCTTATTTGGTGGGAAAACTGATTTGGGCGCGTAAGCCACCTTGGCTTCGGTTACTCACCGCCACCGCACCGTGATGTTGGCTGACGATCCGTTTCACAATCGCCAATCCCAAACCGGTACCTTCACTACCACGAGCCGTATCGCCACGGGTAAAAGGTTCAAACACCTTATTCACTTGGCTAGGTTCAATGCCGGGGCCATTGTCTTCGACACACAGCCAAACCAACTGCTTATCCGCCGTCATACCACTACTCACCTTAACCCAGCCATTGCCATAGCGCAGGGCGTTAACCACCAAATTACTCAGCGCACGCTTAATCGCAATCGGATTACCAAAGGCAGGAACTACCTCAGCTTGCAGATCGGTTTCAATCTGCACTTCATAGCCGCCTTCCGAACTGGCCACATCATTGGCAATCTCGTTAATATCCACCGCCTCAAAAGCTTGCCGATTGACCGGTTTTAGGTAATCCATAAACTGGCTGATAATTTGATTACACTCTTCGGTATCACTGATCATACTCTCTGCCAGATAACTATCTTGCGGCGACATCATCTCCGTTGCTAAGCGGATGCGCGTGAGTGGAGTTCGTAAATCATGGCTGATCCCAGCCATCAGCAAGGCGCGATCATCTTCTAGCGCTTGAATGCCTTTCGACATGCGATTAAATGCCCGCGTCACGGCCCGAATTTCCAACGTACCTTGCTCTGGTAAATGAGGGGGAATCTCACCACGGCCAACCATGTGCGCGGCTTTTTCTAGCGCCATCAACGGCCGATTTTGCAAACGAATGAACAGCCAGCCACCCAGCACAATCAGCAGCGCCATAATGATGCTGTTACGAAACAGTGGCGCGAAATCTTCTTCTTGTAACTCAGAGAGGGGGATGCGTAATAATTGGCCGGGCAGCGAGTCAATCTTCATCCACAAGATATAGCTCTCCTCGCCAAGAGCCATGCGCACCTCGGTCGGCGAGCCAAGTTCGCCACTCATCTCTTCGCTCATTAAATCGATACTCAGCGCATGCTGGAAATCAGCCGCAGCAGAACTGTCGTCACTGTGAATAGTCACTCCCAATTGCTCAAGCACCCGCCGTTTGAGTAGCGCGTCCATCTCTGAACTCATCGCCGATTGACTGGTGTCATCCAGCATCAAGCTAATTTCATGAGCAAGAATTTTATTGAACTGCTGCAAACTTGGCAGCAAGGCGTAATTAAACACCGCGTAGTAAGAGTAAATTTGACTGGCAATCAGCAGAGAAAAAAACAGCAGGATCGATTGAGTAAATGAGCTGCGAATTCGCATAAGTCACCTAAATATGTACCCAAACCGCTTGAGGTTTCCGGGCGGAAGGCGCTAGCAAGGGCACGCTCAGAGCGAAGACGCCCTTGCTCGGCGTGCCTAGAAAAGGTTAGCTGGCCGCTTTACCATCAGGAACAAACACGTAGCCAAGTCCCCACACCGTTTGAATATAGCGCGGTTTGCTCGGATCGACTTCTAAC
The DNA here is from genome assembly GCF_029635775.1 of Vibrio misgurnus. Classification (NCBI taxonomy): domain Bacteria; kingdom Pseudomonadati; phylum Pseudomonadota; class Gammaproteobacteria; order Vibrionales; family Vibrionaceae; genus Vibrio; species Vibrio misgurnus. The sequence continues at coordinate 2,318,526 of NZ_CP113241.1, forward strand.
ATGCGACGCAGACGAGAAATTTGCACATCAATCGAGCGCTCCATCGCTGAATATTCACGGCCACGCGCCATGTTCATCAGCTTATCGCGCGACAGCGGTTCACGAGCATTGGTGACTAACGCTTTCAACACCGCAAATTCACCCGAAGTAAGTGGCATCGCCTCTTCGCCGCGGAACATCTCACGCGTACCAAGATTGAGGCGAAATTCACCAAATTCGATGATGGTCTCTTCCGCGCTCGGCGCTCCCGGCGCTTCAATCACTTGACGACGCAGGACGGCTTTAATGCGAGCCAGCAGTTCACGCGGGTTAAATGGCTTGGGCAGATAATCATCCGCGCCCACTTCTAGGCCGACGATTCGATCAATCTCATCGCCCTTGGCCGTCAGCATCAAGATCGGGATCATATTGTTGGTATTACGCAGACGACGGCAAATCGACAGTCCATCTTCTCCCGGCAACATTAAATCCAGCACCATCAGATGAAAGTTTTCACGCGTCAGTAGACGATCCATCTGCTCACCGTTGGCTACGCTACGCACTTGAAAACCCTGCTCCGACAGGTAACGCTCAAGCAGCGCACGCAAACGCGCATCATCATCTACCACTAAAACTTTATGATTTTCCACCATGATCCCACCTGATTATTCTTCGCATCTCGACCGATTCAATTCCCGCCACTGCGGGAGAGTAAAATGTAACATCGTTACCCATCACCGATCGCAAAGAATTGTTAATCTTTATGTCTTGGAGCAGATAGGAAGGTGATTCGCCATCGGATAACGGCACCGCGTACCGACCTTATCTCCTGACTCATACTCAATTGACTTGCTCATACTCAATCGAATTGATAAACCACTCTTTAACACCGGCAGGGGTGCGTACTTGCAACTCTTCATCGACTTGCTTTTTAAGCAGTGCTCGAGCCATCGGCGAATCAATTGAAATGTAATCTTTGGCATCGCCATAGATTTCATCTGGGCCAACGATACGAAACTTCTTCACTTCTCCAGCTTCATTTTCAATTTCTACCCATGCCCCGAAAAATACTTTGCCTTCTTGCTGCGGCGCGTAATCAACAATCTTCAACTCGGGCAGCAATTTACTTAGGTAACGCACCCGGCGATCGATCTGACGCAGTAAACGCTTGTTGTAAGTATAATCCGCATTTTCTGAGCGATCGCCAAGACTCGCCGCCCATGACACTTTTTGCGTGATCTCTGGGCGCTGCTCTTTCCATAGATAATCCAGCTCTTGTTTGAGCTTATTGTAGCCAGCTCTGGTGATCAGTTTGGTTTTCACTCGGGGTCCTCAACAAAATCAGCTTGCGCGCAAAGTACCGATTTTTGCTGCACTTGACCAGTCACAACAAAAGATTTGACTAAAAGCTCTCAAAAGCGCGCCACAGACGTGGTATTAATAGCCGCCGATGATTGATCGTCCTCTAAAGTGGGCAGAGCGTGATCCTGCGCTCAAACTGCGCTTTGCTACCAGCCTTACGCTAGAGTCCAACGCAATTGCCCCCATATAACATACAAATATCAACAAGAGACCACCACGGATGAGCCAAGCTATCTGTCACCAGATTGCTCAAGAACTGCATGTTCGCGCTGAGCAAGTTATCGCTGCCGTCACCCTAATCGACGATGGCAATACCGTTCCTTTTATCGCCCGTTACCGTAAAGAAGTGACGGGAGGATTAGACGATACCCAACTGCGCCACTTAGATAGCCGTCTTGCCTATCTGCGTGAGATGGATGATCGCCGCCAAACCATCCTCAAATCGATTCAAGAACAAGGCAAACTGACCCCAGAGCTGGAGCAGGCAATTTTAAGCGCCGACAGCAAAAACCGCCTTGAAGATCTCTATCTGCCTTACAAACCAAAACGGCGCACCAAAGGTCAAATCGCGATTGAAGCGGGGCTGGAGCCGCTGGCGGATACCTTATGGACCCATCCGAATACCGACCCGGAAAGCGCGGCGGCAAACTACATTAATCCTGAAAAAGGGATTACAGACAGCAAAGCGGCACTCGATGGCGCGCGTGCGATCGTGATGGAGCGCATCGCAGAAGATGCCAATCTGCTGGAGAAAATCCGCCAGCACCTTAATCGCAACGCACAGATTGTCGCGCGGGTGGTAGAAGGTAAACAGCAAGCTGGCGAGAAGTTTAAAGATTACTTTGAGCACTGCGAGCCGATCAGCAAAGCGCCTTCCCATCGCGCTTTGGCAATGCTGCGTGGCCGTAACGAAGGCTTCTTAACTCTGACGCTGAATGCCGATCCTGAATTAGCCGAAAGTGCGCGCCAATCTTACTGCGAAAGCTTGATTGCTGAGCATTACGGTATTCATCTCAGTCAAGCGACGGCCGATAGCTGGCGCAAGCAAGTGATCAGTTGGGCTTGGAAGATCAAAATCTCGCTGCACATGGAAACCGAACTGATGAGCGCAATGAAAGAGCGCGCAGAAATCGAAGCGATTGAAGTGTTTGCCAGCAATTTAAAAGATCTGCTGATGGCAGCCCCTGCCGGCCCTCGCGCCACGCTCGGCCTCGATCCTGGCCTACGCACCGGCTGTAAAGTCGCGGTAGTCGACGCCACCGGTAAAGTGCTGGCCACCGACACCATTTACCCTCATGCGCCACAGCATCAATACGATCGCGCTATGCAGTCCATCGCGCTACTGGTGAAAAAATTCAATGTCGATCTGATTGCGATTGGTAATGGCACCGCCTCGCGCGAAACCGATGCCTTTGCCGCCGATCTGATCAAGCGCGGCAGCCTCAAAGTGCAAAAAATCATGGTCAGCGAAGCCGGAGCTTCGGTTTATTCCGCTTCTGAGCTGGCGGCCAAAGAGTTCCCCAATCTGGATGTGTCACTGCGCGGCGCAGTTTCTATCGCACGTCGTCTGCAAGATCCGCTCGCTGAACTAGTGAAAATCGATCCGAAATCAATCGGGGTTGGCCAATATCAACATGACGTCAGTCAGAGCCTACTCGCCAAACGTCTGGATGCGATTGTGGAAGATTGTGTGAATGCGGTCGGTGTCGATGTGAATACCGCTTCGGCTGCCTTGTTAACTCGCGTGGCCGGACTGTCCGCCACCCTCGCGCAAAACATCGTCGCTTATCGCGATGACAATGGCCGATTTGAGTCACGTAGCGCCCTGAAAAAAGTGCCACGCTTGGGGCCTAAGGCGTTTGAACAGTGTGCGGGCTTCCTGCGCATTATGGATGGTAAAAATCCGCTTGATGCCTCCGCAGTCCACCCAGAAGCGTATCCGGTGGTGAAAACCATTGCCGAGAAGAACAGCAAAGATCTCAAAACGCTGATTGGTAATACTGAGTTCCTGCGCACCCTGCACGCGGTCGATTACACTGATGAGCACTTTGGCGTGCCAACAATCAGTGACATCATCAAAGAGCTGGATAAACCGGGGCGCGATCCGCGTCCAGAGTTCAAAACTGCCACGTTTGCCGATGGCATTCATCAAGTGTCGGATCTGGAAGTGGGGATGATTTTGGAAGGCGTGGTCTCCAATGTGGCCAACTTTGGCGCATTTGTCGATATCGGCGTGCATCAAGATGGCTTAGTGCACATTTCGGCGCTGACCGATCGCTTTATCGCCGATCCGCGTGATGTGGTGAAAGCGGGAGACATCGTCAAAGTCAAAGTGATGGAAGTGGATGTCGCGCGTAAGCGGATTGCGCTCTCGATGCGTTTAAACGATGAGCCAGGCCAAGATCATCGCAGCCAACGCAGTGCCGCACCACGCGCAGCACAAGAGCGTCGTGCGCCACGCCGGGCTGAGTCAACCGGCAATGCGCAAAGTGGGGCAATCGGTGGTGCGATGGGCGGTGCATTTGCTGCCGCGTTCGCCAAAGCCAAGAAATAGTCATCAGCCATAGCTTGAATGGCTATCCTCAAGTGAGATAAAAAAGTCCCCATGACCATGGGGACTTTTATTTTGCGCGGACGACCCACCTACAAAACGGCAATCACGTCTGATGGTGTGTTGGGTGCCACTGCGTGACCATAATGATATTTGATCACGACACGCCGGCGCGCCATTTTGCCTTGTATTATCGCAGCATCAAGAATGTGCTTTGGTAAGCGAAAGCGCATCACATAACCTTTGCCTTGCTGTTCGCTGTACGAAGCGAGCGCCAACAGTTCAAACAATCGCTCTAGCTCGCTTTTCGATTCATGGTGATGAAAACTACGCTGTTGTGCTTCACCATCCACATCGTAGCTGGGATGCTCAGCAGGATCCCATGCGGGCTGTTTGCGGCGTTTATCATCATCTTTAATCTTACGTTCAGCATTCGATCCGGCCAAGGCTACGGTAGGCGTAACGGGCGCACGCACGCGGTTATCACGTGCGACCTGCTCGGTTGGCACATTCACTGATGGGGCGATAAGCGGCACACTGACATTGGTCGGTGACACTAGCATAGCCGAAACCTCCTCAGCTTCGCCCTCCCCCAGCTTCCGCTGCGGGTTAGACTATTTATCGACCAGTATCGCTAATCATTGAGTCAATTTTTGGTCAGCGCGGCAAAAGTGAGCAGCTGTTGCTCAAATAGCTCTGCCTCAGTGATAAACGGTGCATGAGCCGATTGATTGAAAATCACTGCCGCGCTCTGTGGCAGCAGTAAATCGACATCATGAGCGATATTGACTGGCACTAAACCATCTAACCGACCATACAAGCGCAGCACTGGCTGGGTCAGTTGAGCTAATTCAGCGCGCAAATCCAGCTCAGCCAGCATGGTGAGTCCTGCCATCAAGGCTAAGGGATTTGGCATCGGCCGCGACAACACCGCTTGTTTAAGCTGTTTGACATCCTGCCGAGCAGTGGGGCTCCCCATCGCTTGCAGCGCCATAAAACGCTCAATCGTTGATGGAAAATCGCTGAGCAATTGCTGGCTAAACGCTTGTAATACCGCCGGCTGAATACCACGCCAATCCTGATGTGCCGCAAATTTTGGCGAGGAAGCCACAGTGACCAATTGGCGCACATACGCTGGGTGATGTAACGCGATATGCGTCGCGACTAACCCGCCCAGTGACCAACCAACCCAAATCGCATCACGCGGAGCCTCTAGCAATAACGCGGCGGCGATTTGCTCGATATTCTCGGCATTCAGTGCGGCACTGTGACCATAACCAGGCAGATCGACCACATGCACTCGAAAGTGGCGACTTAATGCTTGTGCGGTTGATTGCCACACCGCGCCATTCATCCCCCAGCCATGCACCAGCACCAGATCTTGCCCTTGTCCACTCACTTGCCAATACAACGCCATGGTCACATTTTCTCCGTCTATTTCCATCGTTATCACTTTTGCCTGTCGGCAAGATAAGTGCAATTACCCCCAATTATGGAATGATGATGTTAATCGATTGGCTTAGAAAAACCACTGCGCTACAACAGATGGCACAATGCCCACTGTGTCGCTTGGCACTCGATACTCCTAATCCAGCGGGTATTTGCACCGCTTGCCAAGCATGGTTGGCACATGGTGCACGCTGTCAGCGCTGCGGCTTACCCAGTTTAATCGCGGTCGAACAGTGTGGACAATGCCTACGCCAGCCGCCAGCGTGGCACACACTGATCTGCGTGGGCGATTATCGTTTTCCGCTGAGCGATGCGGTACACCAACTCAAATATCAGCGCCAGTTTTGGCAAGCACCGCGCCTCGCTCAGTTGCTGGCCGCCCAGATAGAGCAACCAGCACCGTTATTGTGCAGCGTACCACTGCATTGGCGACGACGCTGGCAGCGCGGCTTTAATCAAAGTGATCTGCTGGCGCGAGCCTTAGCCCGCACTTTAGCCACCGACTATGACCACCAACTGTTTAGCCGCCGCCGAGCCACACCGCAACAGCAAGGGCTTAGCAAAACTGAGCGCCTCAACAATCTGCAAGATGCATTTCAGCTTAATCATCTGCCACGCGCAGCTCATGTGGCAATTGTCGATGATGTGGTGACCACGGGCAGTACCCTTCGCCATTTATGTGCGTTACTGCTTGCTGCTGGGGTGCAAAGGATTGATATTTACTGCCTATGCCGCACTCCCGAGCCAAAAGAGCGCCAACCTTAACGTTTTTTATGCAAAAAGGCTGGATCATCGCTAACTCAGGAGTAAAATGGTGAGCAATAACCTATTCTTTTACTCGGGTATTCGTCGTGTCAAATCCAATTACTATTACTGAATCTGCTCAATCTCACTTCGCGAAATTGCTCGCTCAGCAGCCTGAAGGGACTAATATTCGCGTGTTTGTGGTTAACCCTGGAACACAAAATGCCGAATGTGGTGTTTCTTACTGCCCACCGGAAGCGGTAGAAGCTACCGATACCGAGCTGACCTTCAGCAACTTCTCCGCTTATGTTGATGAGCTAAGCCTACCGTTTTTGGAAGACGCGGTGATTGACTTTGTGACCGACAAAATCGGCTCACAACTGACCCTAAAAGCACCGAATGCGAAAATGCGCAAAGTGGCTGATGATGCTTCACTGATCGAGCGGGTTGAATATGCACTACAAACTCAGGTTAACCCACAATTGGCGGGGCACGGTGGCCACGTCAGCCTGATCAGCATCTCTGATGATGGCGTTGCACTGGTACAATTTGGCGGTGGCTGTAATGGCTGCTCAATGGTCGATGTCACACTCAAAGACGGGATTGAAAAAGAGCTACTGGCTCAATTTGCAGGGGAGCTGACCGCAGTACGCGACTCTACCGAACATGATCGCGGTGAGCACTCTTACTACTAGCCCCTCTAGTGAGCTCAGCACCAAGCACCTCAAGCTGATGGTTCGCCATCGGCTTTTCGGCCAATGATTGGCAACCATCGTCACCACACCGATCGTGACTAAACCTTTTACAGCGGAGCCTTGGTATGCCATCCAAATCTTTACCTGCGATACTGGAACGCACCACCATCGCCCAGTCGCGACTGTTTACTATTGAAGCGGTGGATCTGCGTTTTGCCAATGGCGCACAGCGTACCTATGAGCGGATGAAACCCAGTGGGCGAGACGCAGTCATGATGGTGCCGATCACGGCTCAAGGTGATCTGTTGTTGGTGCGCGAATACGCTGCCGGAACCGAGCGTTATGAATTGGGTTTTCCAAAAGGGTTAATCGATGCCGGCGAAAGTGCCGAACAAGCGGCCAATCGCGAATTGAAAGAAGAGATTGGCTTTGGCGCGCACCAATTAATTCCACTCAAAAGCGTTGTGCTTGCCCCATCCTACTTCTCAAGCCATATGCAGTTATTTATCGCGCAAGATCTCTATCCTGAATCATTAACCGGTGATGAACCGGAACCTTTAGAGATCATTCGCTGGCCATTAGCTCAAGCCGAAGAGCTGCTGACCCATCTCGATTTTTGTGAAGCGCGCAGTATCACCGCATTACTGCTCGCTCTACGCTTGATACAAGCCGATACCCAAACCGCTTGAAGATATGCCGGTAGACGACCAAGGAACAAAACCTCTGAGCATAGATAACGATGTGATGAAGTTTATGAGTACCAATCAATACCGCGGCAATTTCAAGTAGAACGGAGATAAATCACCAACCTTGGGAGTGATTATGACAACCACCCACGATTTCTCATCCTTACTGCCGAAAGTAATTGATATCGCCCAAGCGGCAGGGCAATTGATTTTAGATATTTACCAACACCAATCCTATCAAGCGTTCACCAAAAGTGATGCCACGCCAGTGACCAGTGCCGACTTAGCGGCACATCAATTGCTGTGCCAACAGTTACAGCAGTTAACTCCAGACATTCCAATCCTCTCCGAAGAGGATGCCGAGATCTCACTGGCTACCCGTGCAGCTTGGCCGCGTTACTGGCTGGTTGATCCATTGGATGGCACTCAAGAGTTCATCGAACGCAGCGGCGAGTTTGCGACCATTATTGCGCTAGTGGAGCATAATCAGCCGGTGATGGGCGTGGTGTATGCCCCGGTATCCGGCGTGACTTACTACGCCTATGCCGGTAAAGGAGCATGGAAAATTGCCGATCAGGCGCAGAGTGTGCCAATCCAAACTTACCAACGCGAATCCGTTGATCATTCATTGAGCATCGCGATCAGTCGTCGCCAAGACATCAATCAGATCACCCACCGCCTCAACAGCACATGGCATTACGATCTGCTACCACTGGGCTCTGCAGCATTGAAAGCCTGTTTAGTGGCAGAAGGTGCGGTCGATTGCTACCTCCGCTTTGGTCCCACCGGTGAATGGGATACCGCCGCCACCCAATGCATTGTCGAACAAGCCGGTGGCCGCATTGTTAGCACCCAGTTAGCGCCGCTCTCCTACAATCAGCGCGAAAGTTTACAAAACCCAGATTTCATTGTGCTCGGCGATGCCAATTTACCTTGGTCTGCAATCCTGAATTTGCCGAGCGATAAAATCATCTAACCGAGCGAGGCCGTAATCTTACTCAAAACTATGACTTAACGTCATTGCTAAAAGTGATTGATCAAGGTTATTGCTTAAAGTTGCCCTTGCGGATTAAACCGATAACGGCCTTGTGCATCAGGAGCGGGTAACCAGTTCAACGACGGCTTTAAGCCATCAGGAAAGGCATCTTGCGGTTGAAACCATGCTTGCACTTGGTAACGATGATCTGGCTGTAACGTCAGGTTAAACTGACTGCTGACCTGCTCAGTTTGCTGGCCACCTTGCGCGGTGATGACACTGTCTTGACAACTGAAATCTGCCAGTACATTCCCGAGATCCAACGTCGCTAGTGGCGAGACAACTTGTGCCGTAGACCAAACCAAACTGCCTTGCGCTTGCTGGCAATAAGGTTGAGCGAAGCGATAGTGTTGCAACGTTAATTCCAACTGCCCCTGTACCGTTAAGGGGAACGGCAAACTAAGCCACGGCAACGCTTGCTCGGCGGGTAACGACAGCAGTAGGTGATCAGCATAAGGACCCGTTAAGCCAACCCCAACCACGCCTTTACCGCGCAGTTGATTGATACTGCCTCGCCCAAAACGCACATCGGCTTGCAGCCGTGCCAGCAGTAAACGGCTCAGATGCAGATCCCAGTTCAGATCGCCAAGATTGGTTTGTTGCCACTGTACTTGGGCGATTTTGCCCTTCCACAGCGTGCCCTCAATCCCATTGAGCTGTAAACCCTCTGGCAACGGTAGCGGTTTAAATGCGACCTGCGCTGGCAGATGTGCTAGCACACTGACCAACACCACCGCCGAAAATAATCCACTATAAGCTATCGCACGCCGCATCTTAAGCGCCTCGCTTTAACTGTAAGCGCTTGACTTCAACCAACCCGCTCTCTTTACCGCGGTCGATATCGATCACATCCACACTCACCCCTTGTCGCTGTTGCAAATCGGCAATCCAAGCCACCAACTGGGTAAACGGCAGTGGCTGGATCCACACTTGCATCATTTCTCCGCGCGGCTGTACCCGGATTAACTCAATCTTGAACTGACGAGTCGATTGAGTGATCACCTGATTGAGTGACTGATTAGTCGCCGCTTGCCCACCACTACCTTGCCCAGCTTGACCACGCAAAGTCACAATCCGGTTGGCATTATCACTCACCCAGCTCAGCAGCTGTTTTTCACTCTGCAAACGCGCTTGTGCTTGAGTGGTACGCTGTTCTAGCGGTTGCCACACGCCCCAGTAACTGATCGCGATGAGCGCTAACGCGCCACTCACCAACAGCATTTTTTGCTCGCGCGGCGTAACACTGCGCCACCAAGCCTGTATCGAAGCTAATAACGGTTTCATCCTTTCGCCTTACTTTGGCTTAACCAGCAACACACCAAACACTTGCTCACCATTTTTATTCACTTGGCCTTGTTCGACCACAAAATGCTGCTCAAGCTGGGTACGTGCTTGCTCAAAACTTTGGAAATCACGACTGGTCGCCTCTAGGCGGACTTCATTGCGATTACCATCAAATTTAATGCTTTGCAGTTGCAGATTAATTCCACTCAATGCGCTCGGTAACGGAATCAGCCAGTGTAATAGGCTGCCTGCACTGGAAGAGCCAGATAAGCGCGCCAGCTCATCGCTGATCTGCCGTCTTAAATAGGTCACGGTTGGAATACGCTGTCGATCAGTAAAAATAGTCCGGAAAATTTGCTCACTTTGCGCACGGTAAGCATCGGCTTGTAACTGATACTGATGGGCTTGCAACATACTATGGCCGATCGTTACTGCGACCAATAACCCAGCGGCGATGCCAACTTTGCGCCAAATTCGCCAATGGGGCAGCCAAGACGATTGTGGCTTAAACCGGCCACTGAGCAGGTTAAATTTGCTACTCAATGCTTCTTGGGTCAGCAGTTGCATGACTAAACAACTTGGCTGATCGTGCCACTCTTGCTGCTCAGCCAAGGCTAACGAGGGTAATGGCGTGAAAGCGTGCAGTGGCAGATACTGATCATCTTGCTTTACCCAAGCATCGCTGGCGAGCAAACTTAACCACTGAGCATCGAGTGCCATGCCTTGGGTGTCGCTTTTACGGACTAACCACTCATCACCCAATTGCAATGCGCTTAAACCGGCGTCAACACGAGGAACCGCCAGCACATCGGGCAGCACGCGTTGCACTGACAAGCCACATTCGCTCAGCTGCTCTAAACAAGCAGCGAACCAGCGGCGATCCACACCGACCACATCGGCACTGTCACGCCCTTTACTGAGCACACAAAAATGCAACTCTTCAACATCTTGTGCGATCTCATCTTCCAGCAAATAGGGCAACATGCTCTCCAACTGCCGCGCCGCACCGGGCGGGATCGCCACTCGGCTTAAGATCAGATCACTGGCCGCCAGCAGCACTAATACGCTACGCTCGGCCGCATAGCTTTCCAGCTCATGTAAAGCTTGCCAGCCAGCCACTTCACCGCTAGCAATCACTTGCTGCAGTTCGCTAGACCATACTAACCAAGGGATTTCGGCCTCGGTTTGACTACTCAGTCGAACGGTCAGAAACTCGCTCACTGATCCCTCCAAAGCGACGACTAACCACCGTCGCAGTTTTTTTATCGTTACTGTAAAACAGGCTGCGGATCCGCACACGCGAAGCATCGACCAACACCTGAGCATCTAATTCAAAATAATGGCTATCGACACTGAGGTATTTTTGCGCCTCGGTGCGTGTTGCTTGCTCGACGCCATTGAGCGCCGACTCGGCCAGAAAATCTTCCACACTTGCCCAACCATCAAACGGGCGCCCTTCCAACAAGGTTTTGGCGCTCGAACGGCTCAAAGCCGGGCTAAACATCGCCGCCAACAGCGCCGCTTGTTCAGCTGGCAAGGTATTCACATTCAAACGCCACTGATCGGTCGGTAGCGCACACAGATAAGGCAGCGCTTGCTGCATTAACTCACCACTCACTTGCTGCACCGCACGCCATTCGCTGGCATCGGCTAACCAAGCATCCGCCGCCAGATAAGCTGGATGCATCGATTGATAGTAACTGTCTTCAACCCCATAAGCGGTGCGTACTGAGTCATCAGCATCAATAAATTCCAGTGTCGAATCAGCGATGGTTTCCGCCAGATACCCCTCGACTTGCCACTCTTCGCTCAGCGCTTGTAACACCCGCAATAAATATGGCTTTTGTACGCTATCGGCACTGATCTTGACCTGCGCCAATGCGTTAAGGTTAAAGCAAGCTTGCATATCGCGAATTTTACCGCTCACTTGACCGTAATCGAGTGGGTAGGTTTGCTGCTGGGTCGCCCACGGCTGACTTAAATTGATCGTCTGGCTATCTTGATAGCTCTGCTCAATGCCTTTTTTGACCAAGGCTTCGACCCCGAGACTATACCAATAGGCTTGCTGGTAATTGAGTTGATGGGTGGCGCGCTGAAACTGGCTAAACAAGCGCTCAGCCATCGTAGCCGCAATCGACACCATCACCGCCAGCAGCAATAACACCACAATCAGCGCTACGCCGCGCTGCTTAACGACCATTATGCTTAACTACCATTATTGCTACTCTCAGCCTGATTGAGGGTCGCGCCGCCAGTCAAATAAATCCGCTCCAACTGACCATAATCTTGCAACTGCAGCATCACTTTAACTGCCTCAGGCAATGCATGCTTGGTTGACCATTCCGTGCGCCACTCGCCTTGTTGATAAAACTGCACCTGCCAATCCTCAACACCGGTTAATAACGGTGTCACCAAGCCAGACTGACCCACAGGAGTATCCGGATAGTGCCACCAGATACGCTCTAAACGCTGCTCATAAATTCGGTAGCCGACTTTCGCCACCTCGCCGCGTGGAAACTGCTGCTGTGGGTTATGCCAGCCCAGACGGGTAAACAGCAAGCCATGCTGATCCGAATCGAGCAAAGACGCTTGCCATTGCAGCAACAATTCACTCGGCGCTTGTCCATCGGTACGAAATTGGCGCAGTGCCATCTGGCGAAAATCGGCGTCCATGATCACCAGCGCGCGTTGTAACTCAGTCAAACGCGCGCTGCGTTCGGCCGAAATTTGATTGCTGCGCTGCACTTGGTTAAGCACCTGATAAGCACCAATGCTCAAACTGGCGAAGATCGCTATCGCCACCAACACTTCAATTAAGGTGAATCCGCTGCTTTGCTGGCCCGCTAACTTAGCGTGCGCAGACCGCGATAGCGTGTACCGTGGCTTAATTGGCAACATAACTACGCACCGTCACGACCGGGGTTGCCCCTTTTTCGGTTGCCACACTCACATCAAAGGCTTTGAGCAGATTGTCGGCCGTGGGTACTGGACTGAGTTTCCAATACCAGGTTCGGCCGGCCATCTGCTCACTGCCCTCACGCGCCGCCAGCGCACGCGGATTAAGCATCACTTGCGCCATCTGGTTATCCACCACCATCGCTGCAAACAGTTTCTCTTCCAAATAATTGACCGTATTGATGTGCTGACTGACTGAGCGGATGACACTGATCGCCGCCGTCGCAAAAATTGCCAGCGCCACCAACACCTCCAGCAAAGTGAAACCGCGTTTATGGTTCATCACTTTCTCCCGGCGCCAGCAGGTGCAAGGTACCATTTTCTTGCGCGCTGACTCGCCACTGCTCATCGCGTGGTTGTCCTTTGGGAAAAATGCGCAGCGTAAACGGCGTCACTTCGCCACTCGATAGCACAAACAGTTGCGGCGGGCGCTCCTGCTTAGTCGCTTGCTGCTCAGCAAACATCTCTTCATCAAACAGTGTACCGGGATTAAACAGTCGCTCATCGTTTTGCCAACGGCTGCCACCCAGTTGTAGCTCAAGCTGTAAGTTGCCATCGAGCGTGGTTTGATTGGTCATTTTATTGCTTTGCCACTTCTGCCAGCCTTGATCCGCACTCAATTGTAAAAAGGTCAGCCGCCGCGCCTCAACATCGACTCGCACCCCAAAATCTTGCCCACTCAGAATCGCTTCTTCGTTAAGCAAAAGTAAGCGCTGATAGAGACTCTGGGCACTGATTTTGGCTTCATCGTTGACCGACACCGGCAAGGTGGCGATCACCGCCACCGCACTGACCGCCACCAACACCAGCACCAGCAACACTTCCAGTAACGTAAAACCGCGCGTCGCTGTCATGGATTGGATCGATACCTTATTGTGCAAGTTTATTGAAAATCTTGAATGTTCCAGTTACCGACATCGGCATTCGGGCCTTCACCACCCTCTTGGCCATCCGCGCCTAAGGTGAAAATATCCAATGCGCCTTTATCACCAGGACTCAAATATTGATACTCATTGCCCCATGGATCTCTTGGCAGACGGCGAATATAACCCCCATCACGATAGTTGCGTGGCTCAGGGTTACTTGGCTTACTCACCAGCGCTTCTAAGCCTTGATCTGTGGTTGGGTAGACGCTGTTATCCAGCTTGTACATATCGAGGGCATTTTCCAGCGCCACAATATCGGTCACCGCTTTTTGTTGGTCGGCTTTCTCTTTATTACCCAACAAGTTTGGCACCACAAAGCTGGCTAAAATGCCCAGGATCACCACCACCACCATCACTTCGAGCAGGGTAAAACCCGCTTGCTGACCGATCGGTTTCCGAATTGCTTTACGCATTGTTTTCATAGTTACTCCACACTATTTCGTCTTCATCGCACGCGGCGACTTAACGACTCATTAAATTATTCATTTCCAAAATCGGCATCAGGGTTGCCATAACAATAAACAGCACCATACCCGCCATTAATGCAATCAAGGCGGGGGTAAAAATCCCCAACGCGATATTGACCGTTGATTCAAAACTCTGATCTTGGTTATCCGCCGCGCGGGTCAGCATGCCTTCCAATTCTCCACTTTGCTCACCACTGGCGATCATGTGCAGCATCATCGGCGGGAACAATTTGGTCTGCTCAAGCGCTTTGCGCAAGCTGGAGCCTTCGCGGACATTTTCCGCCGCGGCTAACACCTGCTGTTTGACAAATTGATTGGTCATTACATCCACCGCAACCCGCATGCCATCCAAAATCGGGATCGCACTGGAGCTACAAATCGACAGCGTGCGTGCAAAACGTGCGGTGTTAAGACCACGCGCGATTTTGCCAATCATCGGCAGGCGGATCACGCGCCGATCCCAAGCCAAACGCAGATCCGGCTTAGTCAGCGCATAGCGCAGCAGGTAGATCAGCACGAGCAAGCCAATCACTAGCCATACGCCCCAATCCTGTAAAAAGTCACTGGCATCGAGCAAAAACTGGGTCGAAGCCGGTAAGGCTTGCCCCATTTGCACAAATTGCCCGACAATTTTAGGTACCACCGCCGCCAACAAAAAAGCCACGATGCCGACTGCAAACACCACCAGCACCACCGGATAGATCATCGCTTGTTGCAGCTTGGAGCGCATTTTCTGCCGATTTTCCGCATAGTCTGCCAAACGCTCTAATACCGAATCGAGATGTCCGGATTTTTCGCCAGCCGCAACCATCGAGCGAAACAGCTCATCAAACACTTGCGGGTAATCGGCTAAGCTATCGGACAAGGTATAACCTTCGGTCACTTTGGCGCGCACCGCCACCAACATGCTGCGAATACGTGGCTTTTCCGACTGCTCGGCCACCGCACGCAAACACTCTTCCAGTGGCATCCCCGATTGGACTAAGGTAGATAGCTGACGGGTGATCAGCGCCAGATCTGGGGTGCTAATGCCGCGCTTAAAGCCCAAACCTTGGCGGCGATTGCGCGCCGCTTTCGCTTGGGTTTCCAACACTTCAATCGGCACTAAGCCTTGCTCTTTGAGGCGCTGCCGCACTTGACGCGCATTATCACCCTCAATGATGCCTTTTTTATGACGCCCTTTGCTATCTAACGCTTTGTATTCAAACGCCGCCATCAGGACTCCTTGGTCACCCGCATCACTTCTTCCAGCGAAGTGATGCCTTGGCGAACTTTGTCTAGGCCATCATCACGAATGCTTGGCGTGGTCGCACGGATCTGTTTTTCCATCGCCTGTTCACCCGCTTCGCTATGGATCAGCTCTTGCAACGCATCATCCACCAACAGCAGTTCATGGATGCCGGTTCGGCCGCGATAACCTTTGTGATTACACTTGGCGCAACCGGTCGCTCGGTAGAGGATCAGCGGCTCTTTTTTCTTGCTATCAAACAGTTTGCGCTGCTCTTTATCCGCTTCATAAGGCTGTTTGCAATCGGCGCACAGCGTGCGTACCAAGCGCTGTGCCAGTACGCCAAGCAGCGATGAGGAGATCAAAAACGGCTCAATCCCCATATCGCGCAAACGGGTGACAGCACCCACCGCGGTATTGGTGTGCAAAGTCGACATCACTAAGTGACCAGTCAGCGAGGCTTGCACAGCAATTTGCGCGGTTTCCAAATCACGAATTTCCCCGACCATCACCACATCGGGATCTTGGCGCAAAATGGCGCGTAAACCGCGGGCAAAGGTCATATCCACCCGTGGATTAACTTGGGTTTGGCCGATGCCGTCAATATCAAATTCAATCGGATCTTCGACGGTGAGGATATTGCGCTCGCTGCTGTTGAGCTCTTGCAAACCAGCGTACAAGGTGGTCGATTTACCTGAGCCGGTCGGTCCGGTGACCAAAATGATCCCATGGGGACGCGCGATCAAGCGGCGGAAATTGTCATGGTTTTGCGCGGTCATGCCCAAGCTGTGCAGATCAAGCCGCGTGGCATTTTTATCGAGCAAACGCATCACCACTCGCTCGCCGTGGGACGAAGGCATAGTCGACACCCGCACATCCACGGCTCGGCCACCAATGCGCAGTGAAATACGCCCATCTTGCGGCACCCGTTTTTCAGCGATATCCAACTTGGCCATCACTTTCACCCGCGACACCAGTAGTGATGAGAGTTTGCGACTCGGCGCTAATACTTCACGCAGCACCCCATCGACCCGAAAGCGGATCGACAAGGTTTTTTCAAAGGTTTCGATATGAATATCCGATGCCCCTTCTTTGATCGCTTCGCTCAGCATCGCATTGATCAGTTTAATGATCGGCGCATCATCTTCACTTTCCAGCAAATCTTCGTTTTGTGGCAACTCTTCAGCCAGCGAGAAGAAATCATCATTGTCGGCCCCAATATCTTCCATCAACTGCCGCGCCTCCGATGAGTCGCGTTGATAGACTTGGGTCAGCTTGAGTTCAAACTCGTTCTGGGCCAAGGCTTGCAGTTGAAACGCGTGTTTAACCACGCGTTTGGTTTCGACCAGCGCCTCAATCGACAATGGCGCTAAATAGTAGATGGTGGCCTGAGAAAAATCTTCATTCCAATCGAGCAGTAACTTAAACCGATTGGCGAAGCTAAACGGCAGGCGACGGATCAACGGTTGCTGTGCTGGAGAAATCACCATTTCAGTCATTATTTAAGGTCCATCTGTTCAATAAAGGCTTGAATTTCTGGTGGATGAAGCTGATCCGCGCCAAATTTTGGCAGCACAGGCACACTGGCATCATCCAGCAAGCGCAAGCCTTTTTCCGCGCGGAATAGTTGCTCAGCCCGAATGTAATTGTATTTGCGCTGGGTGATGCCATCCGCGGTCATACCATCACGAATAATGGTTGGCTTGATAAACACCATCAGATTTTTCTTTTCCAACTGTGAACTGGTCGAGCGGAACAGCTGACCAAGCAGCGGAATATCGCCGAGCAGTGGCACTTTGGATTCGCTTTCCATAGCTCGCTCATCAATCAAACCGCCGAGCACCAGCATCTGACCATCTTGTACCATTACCGAGGTGTTGAGCTGACGTTTAGCAAAACGCACGTCAACCGCGCCGTTAGCGCCTAACACATTAGACACCTCTTGCTCAATGTTAAGCTGCACTGAGTCACCTTCGTTGATTTGCGGCACCACTTTGAGCTTAATCCCGACCTCTTTACGCTCTACGGTTTGGAATGGGTTGGTATTGCTTGAACTTGCGGTTGAGCCGGTGATCACCGGCACTTCTTCACCGACGATAAATGAGGCTTCACCGTTATCCATTACTGTGATGCTGGGCGAGGAGAGGATGTTTGAGGTGGAATCATTCGATACCGCACTGATTAACGCCGTCCAGTCGCCGAGGGCAATACTGACCGCCGCACCTTGCAAGCCAGACAATGCTGAAGCTAAGCTAGAGTAGTCACCAGCTTCAGTTCGAGTATAAGGTTCATATTTACTGGTATCACTATTCCAGCGGCTATCGGTGATGGTTGTTTCCTTGGCCTCTTCAAGACCAATCATCACATTGCCAATCGAAGCACCCGTGTTGCCATATTGAATCACCGAGCCGCTTTCCAGCGAACCCCACTGCACGCCCAAATTAATCCCATCGCCTTCGGACATTTCGACAATCAGCGCTTCAATCAACACTTGCGCGCGGCGAATGTCCAATTGGCCAATCACCTCCAGCATCGCATTCATAATATCTTGCGGGGCCGTCAGCACTAGCGAGTTGGTATCCACATGCGCGGCAATCATCACTTCGTTACGCTTGGAATTGTTTGCCTGACCAGTGCCTTTTTCCGCTTGCAGATTGTCGGATACGCCCTTTAACACTTCGACCATATCGTTAGCTTTGGCGTATTTAAGGTACACCACCCGGTTATTGCCTTTGGTCGCCATTTCGACATCCAGCTGTTTAATCAAACGCTTGAGTCGATCACGCACTTTCGGATCACCGGAAATCAAAATCGAGTTAGTCCGCTCATCGGCCACAAACTTGGGTTTTAAGAATTCTGGGGTATTTTGCGCATCGGTGGTTTTGCTGAGCGCCTCGACAATACGTACCATTTCCGCTGCCGACGCGTTATTGAGCTCAACCACTTCAATCTCTTTATCGCCCGCCTGATCGACGCGGCGAATGATTTCCGCTAAGCGATTGACGACTGCGGCTCGGCCAGTGATCAAAATAATATTGGCCGGATCGTAATGCACGACGTTGCCAGCCCCTGCGTTATCAATCAGTTGGCGCAGCAGCGGCGACAATTCACGCACCGATACATTTTTTACCGCCACCACTTGAGTGATCACCGTATCGCCATTGGCACGCTCATCACCACTGAGAACTGGAATGGCTGAGGTTTTGGCATCTTTCGATTTGATCACCTTGAGCACGCCGTTATCCATTTCGACCACGGCAAAACCATACACTTCCAGCACACTCAAAAAGAAGCTGTAGTATTGCGCTTCATTTAAGGTATCAAAACTGCGTACATCGACTTTGCCACGCACGGAAGGGTCAACAATGATGGTCTTTTCCAGATTACGCCCAACAATATTGATAAACTCTTGAATATCCGTGCCTTTAAAGCTGGCACTGTACTGGTTTGCCACCGCGACTAACGGCATCGACAGCAAACTGCCGGCCAATAACCATGAACTTTTTTTCAGCCACACTTTCACTGGGAACTCCCTTGCCTCACTAAGCTCGCACTGAGCTGAGTGTTAAAATTGAATATAAACATCATATTGTTGACCATCGCGCTCAACCGTTAGACTGATTTCGGTCAGCTCGTTGATTGACTGAAATACGCTATTCATAATATTCGGATCGCTGAGATCCATACCATTGAGCGCCACGGCCACATCGCCCGCTTGCAAGCCGACCGACTCAAACAGCGCGGCATCTTTGCCGGGACTGACACGATAACCAATCACCTTCTCATCACGCTTAACCTGAGAAAGGCGCACATATTGAAACAGTTCCTGCGGATTGCGCGCGATCGCTTCACGAATCGTATCGAGAGTCTCTTGCGAAGTTGGCTCCGCCTTGGGTTGCGTAGCGGGCGCGGAATTATTCGGCGCTGGCGCAGCCGTTGAGGCGGTATAATCCAGCCCTTCCAGCATTAGAGTTTCATCACGTCCAGCATTACTGATGATCACGCGATCGGCCAACACCGCTTGCAGTTTAACTTGCGTGCCTTCAATCACTTCATTGAGACCATAAGTGGCTTGCACGCCTCGATTGGCAATCACCGCCAAACTTTTTTGTGGATCATTACTGGCTACCACTCCAGAGAGTACCAAGGTTAAGCGAGTTTTAGGCGCATCAACTACCACGGGAGCCGCGACCACGGGTGGTTTGGTTGGCACAAAGGTGCCAAACAGTGCGCCGCTTTGTAAGCCACTGATATCGATTGATTGCCGCTCACTTTTTAGTGCGAGTGGGGTTGGCTGCCAGCTCGGCACAGGCACTGGATCTGCCAAGACTAACCACACCATTTTGCCCACCATCCACGCCGCGACCACCAACAAGAAGAGGGTCAATCCTTGACTGATCGGTTTTTGCCAACGCAGCGCTCGCTCGCTCACTAAACGCGGCCAACTCGCGAGCGGCGGCAGTTGTTTAAATTCCATAAATGTCCACGTCATTTGTTGCTCTAGTTGTAACACCCAGTGTTACCCAAATCGGGCGCTACAGCAGTTTTTCAATACGTTATGTCAACGCAGCAATATATCACAAGCTAAATAACACCAAGTGTCTCAAACGTTAAATTGTCGACTTGCTTGAAAAACTGGGCAGCAAACACCATTGTTAAGCGGTCAATAGTTTAAAGCATAACCAGCTTAGAGAGGAAATATGCCAATGAGTTCCAATCCCGATGGTATAAGGCTGGATAAATGGCTGTGGGCAGCCCGATTTTACAAAACCCGTGCCATCGCGCGAAATATGGTCGAGGGTGGCAAAGTTCACTATAATGGCCAACGCACGAAACCCAGTAAGTCAGTCGAGCTGGGCGCACAACTCACCCTACGCCAAGGTCATGACCAAAAAACGGTGATCATCGAAAAGATCACTGATCAGCGGCGTGGCGCGCCAGAAGCACAATTGCTGTATCGCGAAACCGCAGACAGCATCGAGCAACGAGAGCGCCAAGCGATGATGCGCCAACTCAACCCGAGTTCCGATCAACGTCCTGATAAAAAACAGCGTCGAGATCTACTCAAATTTATCCATCAGTAAGTAAATAGCCGGACAATTCCTTATGACGACACATTCAATGGCGAGCAATATGCTGCATCGCTATCTTTTTGCAGACCTCTCGGTGCGTGGCGAGTTGGTTCAACTGGACGACACTTACCAGCAGATGATTGCCAGTCAAGCATACCCAACCGCAGTACAACACTTGATTGGTGAATTGCTGGTCGCCACCTCACTGCTGACGGCCACCTTAAAGTTTGAAGGTTCGATCACCTTGCAACTGCAAGGCGATGGCCCAGTCTCTTTAGTGGTGATTAACGGTGATAATAATCAGCAAGTCCGTGGCGTGGCGCGCTGGCAAGGTGATATTGCCGAAGATGCTGGTTTGCACGATATGCTGGGCAAAGGTCACTTAGTGATCACTATTGAACCAAAGCAAGGCGAGCGTTACCAAGGCGTCGTTGGCTTAGAAGGGGCAACACTAGCGGAAGTGCTGGAAGGCTATTTCCTACGCTCTGAACAACTGAAAACCCATTTGTGGATCCGCGTTGGTCAACAAGCAGGTAAAGCTTGTGCGGCCGGCATGTTGCTGCAAATCGTACCGGATGGTAAAGGTTCCAGCGACGATATTGAGCACTTAGCCCAGTTGACCAACACAATCAAAAATGAAGAGTTGTTCACCTTGCCTGCCGAAGAGCTACTCTACCGCTTGTATAACCAAGAGAAAGTGCAGCTGTTCACCCCACAAGCGGTGAGTTTCCGCTGTGGCTGCTCGCGTGAACGCAGTGGCGCGGCAATTGTTACAGTCGCACGGGACGAGATTAATGACATTTTGGCGCAAGATGGCGTGGTGTCGCTGCACTGTGATTACTGCGGTACCACCTATTCTTTCGATGCAACACAGGTGAGCGAGTTGTATCAACCCTCATCCAGTAATGGGCAAACCTTGCATTAATCTGCCGCGTAAAGCGACCAATACCCAGCAACATCACTCACTAAAAGCCAGCCCTCACTGGCTTTTATTTTTGGTTTTTATTTAAAAGAACAAATAAAAACCAAACAAAATCAATAGTTAAAATAAAAATCTCAACTTAAACCAATCACGTCTCCTGATATTCAGTCACCAAAAAGCGATTTCACGGCTGCATAAAATATGCAATACCAATATCTGTGACGAGCTACCTGAAACCACCGAAACTGGGTGGATAATATTTGAACTGCCTCCCTGTTTTGTCGCCTATCCGTTGTTAGCATGTTCCACAGACAACCAAAATTATTACAAAATCCCTACAAAATCCTACAAGGAGCACCTATGACCGTTATGGAACATACTAAGGCTGCACAAATAGACCTAGCCCAATATGGTATCAATGGCGTTAAAGAAATTGTTCGTAACCCGAGCTATGAGCTGTTATTTGCTGAGGAAACGCGTTCTGACCTCGAAGGTTATGAGCGCGGTGTCGTCACTGAATTAGGCGCCGTCGCAGTTGATACTGGTATTTTTACTGGCCGCTCACCGAAAGATAAATTTATCGTTAAAGATGACACTACCCGTGACAACATGTGGTGGACCTCAGATAAAGCCAAAAATGATAACAAACCGATTAACCAAGCGGTGTGGAGTGATCTAAAAACACTGGTGACTAAGCAGTTATCAGGCAAACGCTTATTTGTACTCGATGGCTACTGCGGCGCGAACGCCGATACACGCCTGAGTGTTCGCTTTATCACCGAAGTGGCGTGGCAAGCGCACTTTGTGAAAAATATGTTCATTCGTCCTACCGAAGAGGAATTAGCCCGTTTCAAACCAGATTTTGTGGTGATGAATGGTGCCAAGTGCACCAATGCGAAATGGCAAGAGCATGGTCTGAACTCAGAAAACTTCACTGTGTTTAACCTAACTGAGCGCATGCAACTGATCGGCGGTACTTGGTACGGCGGTGAAATGAAAAAAGGCATGTTCGCGATGATGAACTACTTCTTGCCGCTGCAAGGCATCGCATCAATGCACTGCTCTGCCAACATGGGTAAAGAGGGCGATGTGGCCATTTTCTTTGGCCTCTCTGGTACCGGTAAAACAACACTCTCAACCGATCCAAAACGCGCGTTAATCGGCGATGATGAGCACGGCTGGGATGATGATGGCGTGTTCAACTTTGAAGGTGGCTGCTACGCTAAAACCATCAAACTCTCTAAAGAAGCTGAGCCAGATATTTATAATGCCATCCGTCGTGATGCGCTGTTAGAAAACGTCACCGTACGCAATGATGGCTCGATTGATTTCGATGACGGCTCAAAAACGGAAAACACTCGTGTTTCCTACCCGATCTATCATATCGACAACATTGTTAAACCGGTGTCGAAAGGCGGTCATGCCAATAAAGTGATTTTCTTGTCGGCGGATGCGTTTGGCGTACTGCCTCCGGTGTCCAAACTAACTCCAGAGCAAACTAAGTACCATTTCTTATCCGGTTTTACCGCTAAACTGGCCGGTACTGAGCGTGGTATCACGGAGCCAACCCCAACCTTCTCGGCCTGTTTTGGTGCGGCGTTTCTCACTCTACACCCAACCAAATATGCTGAAGTGCTGGTCAAACGAATGGAAGAGTCTGGTGCCGAAGCTTATCTGGTCAATACCGGTTGGAATGGCAGTGGCAAACGTATCTCGATTAAAGATACTCGCGGCATTATTGATGCGATTTTGGATGGTTCGATTGAACAAGCGGAAACCAAGCACATCCCAATCTTTAATCTTGAAGTACCAACCTCACTGCCAGGGGTTGACCGAATGATCCTCGATCCTCGTGATACTTATGTCGACCCACTGCAATGGGAAAGCAAAGCCAAAGATTTAGCCGCGCGCTTTATCAATAACTTTGACAAGTACACCGACAATGCGGAAGGTCAATCACTGGTTGCGGCCGGACCACAACTCGACTAAGCCGCAATCCAATCACTTTCGCTCATCCCAGCATGAGCGAAAGTAAATACCCAAATAACTTGAAGTTGCGGGTAGGCGGCAAGTGAGTGAGTCCCCAATAACATAGACAGACTATGTGATTGGGGTGAGCGAACGTAGCCAACACCGCTGCAGCTTCAAGTAGGAAGGGTAAAAATGATAACTCACTAGCAAGCCCCTCTTTCAAGGGGCTTTTTTTGTTGCGGTTGCGCTCACTTTACTCCAAGCTTGCTAAGCAAATCCCCAGCAACATGCCAACTCGCAGTGCACAGCGTTGTCACTCGCTGATACCCAAACAACTTGTAGTTGCAGGTAGGCGGCAAGTGAGTGAGCCCCCATAAGCATAGACAAACTGTGTGATTGAGGTAAACGAACGTAGCCAACACCGCTGTAACTTCAAGTAGGAAGGGGATAGTTAAGATTAATGACGGTAATTGCAGAGACTATGAGAAAAATTCTAGCCATAAGTGTCGCCGGCATCGCCCTACTGCTGATCATGGTGTTGGCAGGGTTTGGTATCATGCACACTCGCTACTTCACGCCATCGGCACAATGGATCGTGCAGCAGCTATGGCCAGCAACCCTGCGTTTTGAAAACATCGAATATCTCTATCCATTTAAGCTGCGCTTGCAAGGAGTACAACTGGCAACCACACCGAGCGTTGAAGTGCAGCAGATCGATTTATGGCTCAACCCACATGGTCTGCTCAAGCAGCAACTCCGTATTGATAGCGCATTACTGGATGGCATCAATCTCAGTCAAGGTTTGCCAACTTTTGCTTGGCCTGCCGCAATCCAACTGCATCATTTAGCGATCCATAATCTCAACTGGACAGATCAAGAGGTGAGCGCGCGCGGGGTCAGCCTGCAAATCCAGCAACCACGCTGGCAAACGCCACAACAGTGGTTACCCTATGGCAAGCTGCAGTTGGCCGCCGAACAAATTACCCTTGAGGGTGAAACGTTTAATCAAGTGCTGATCAATGCGGAGCATCAGACCGAAAATAGTACCATCCACGGTTTTTCTTTCGATTGGCGCGATAGCCCCATCTCTGGGCAAGCCGAGCAATACCCAGAAGGCTGGTCACTGATCAATGTCACCCTCAACCGACTTAACCTCGATTTCGACCAAGTCCGCGCCAATCCACTGTGGCAAAAAATCACCACTTACGTAAATCATATTAACAGCTTAGATCTGCTCAACAGCCAGCTTACCAGCCATGGGGTGACTTGGGAGAACCTCAATCTATCACTGGAAGATTACCGCTTATCCACCACGGTCTGGCAACAGCCACAAGGCTATCTGTCACTCAATGCAGACTCTGCCAAATGGCGAGAAACTTTATGGGTCGAGCCGAGTGCCGAGCTGACTTTTAACCCGAACGGAATTGAGATTGAAGGGCATACCCAAGTCTGGCAAGGGGATGTGCAGTTGCAAGGCAAATTGAACCAACACAGCATCGAGCTGGATCAACTGACCATCAGCGGCGTGAAATGGATTGCCGAACAACCGCAAGATCTCCAGCTACTGACTCAAGCCCTACCCGCTTGGCAACATTTGCAGATTGAGCATTTGGATATTAATAATCTGCAATTGATTCAAACCGCACAGCGCCCATTTTGGCAACTCTCCGGCCTCAATGCCGATGGTGAGCGTCTGCAATGGATCAAACAAGGCGCTTGGGGATTTTGGCAAGGTCAGTTGGCGCTCTCCGCCAACAGTGCCAGCTATGCCGGCATTCTTAGCACTCAAGCAATATTAAATATGCACAGTGAACAAGACGTGTGGCAGTTAACCCGAGCCTTTTTACCGCTCGAACAGGGTTATATTGAAGCCCACGCCACTTGGGATCGATCAACACCCAGTGCGCCTTGGCAATTAGCACTCGATGTCGACTCGCTACCACTTGCACCGCTGCAACCGTGGCTAAAAACGCCGTTTGGCCTGCAAGGTTTAGCGGATATGAGCTTAACCGCGCAAGGTATGGCCGGCGATCACAATATGCTGGCCCACTCACTGAGCGGACAATTGCAGTTGAGTGTGCGTCAAGGCTTGCTGTCGCTGCACAATGCCAACACGGTGATCACCCAACCTTTTGAATTAGAACATCTGCCGGTCAACGCCGATCGAGGACGGATCACCATTACCCCAACCCCCCTGCATGGACCAAACCTGCACGGCCAGCTAAGTGGTAGTGGCGATTTATTGCAAGCGCAGCAACATCAGTGGCGACTAGCGATTGAGCAACGCTGGGCTGATCACTGCATTGACCTCAGTTGGGATTTCATTCAGACCGAATTAGTCAGCCAAGCTTGTGCCAGCAAACCCTAATCCATAGCTCATCACCGCCAGCCTCACCGTTAAACGGATGACTTGCTGATCAGCGCCTTATAGTTGGGGATCAGCATGTAAGTCCCGACAAACTCGATGGCGGGCACATCGGCGCTGAAAATCATCACCCGCACTACAATTCGTGCTTTACGCCCTGCAGCAAGGCGATCCAAATCGCCTGAGATCCCATCCAGCGAAGTCGAGGCGAGTGGGTTTTGCAAGACAGGCTGACGATAACGAATATGGCTGTCCACCAACACAATATCCCCTTGCAAATCGCGCTCGCGCATCAACAGCCACGCCATTCCCCAGCCAGTTAAGGTTGCCAAAGTAAAGGCCGAGCCAGCAAACAGTGTATTATGTGGATTAAGATTGGGGTTGAGCTGGGCGGTACACTGAAATTGGTAACCGGTATATTGCTCAATTTTGATGCCAAT
Organism: Vibrio misgurnus; assembly: GCF_029635775.1. Classification (NCBI taxonomy): domain Bacteria; kingdom Pseudomonadati; phylum Pseudomonadota; class Gammaproteobacteria; order Vibrionales; family Vibrionaceae; genus Vibrio; species Vibrio misgurnus. Next base: position 2,344,658 of record NZ_CP113241.1, read on the forward strand.
TTTATCGCTGATCGGAATGTATTTAGCCCAGCGCTGCTGCAGTTCACTGCACCACTCCGGTTTACGCAACACATTCAGCATCGGATCCAACGGCTTCACCATCTGCTGATGACGCACCGGGCCGCGCTCATCGCTCAATTCGCCTCGCCGCTCAAAGCCATGTTTGGCATAAAAGCGGATTGCATCTTCCCGCGCATTACACACCAAACGCTTAGCCCCTTCTTGGCGTGCTAACGCTTCAAGCGCAACTAAGATCAACGAGCCCATCCCTTTCGAACGACGATTCGCCTTCACCGCCATAAAGCGGATCTGGCCTTCACAATCTGGGGTGATGTATAGCCGACCAATCGCGATGGGATAGCCACGACTATCGACAATCATCCGATGATGACTCAGCGCATCATATTCATCACGCTCTGAGCCGAGCGGCATCCGCCATGGCTCTCGCAACATTTGCCAGCGGAAATGGAAATACTTATTGAGCTGATGATCGCTGTTCGGCGTAAGAAGTTTGAACATGGTCAATCCCTGAATCACACACTGATGAATGCTCGCTGGGCGGTAAGCTTAATTATACCTGTAGCCAAAAGGTCACGGGGCCATCATTGATCAGTGCGACTTGCATATCGGCCGCGAAACGACCACGTTCCGTGGGTAAAATTTGCGCGCAAAGATCCGCAAAATAATCATACAACCGCTCCGCTTCTTGTGGTGCTGCGCCGCGTGAAAATCCGGCTCGAGTCCCTTTTTTGGTATCCGCCGGCAGGGTAAATTGTGACACCACCAACACGCTGCCGCCGACATCTTGCACACTCAAATTCATTTTGCCAGCGCCATCTTCGAAGACTCGATAGCGAGTTACCCGCTCGACTAAGCGCTGCGCTTTGGCTTGATCATCATCCCGCTCGACCCCCAGCAGCACTAACAATCCCTGATCGATTGCGCCCACAACTTGACCGTCAACTCGAACGGCCGCTTCACTTACGCGCTGGATCAGTGCTATCACTCTGTGGTTCCTCTGTTTGATTCTGTTGTGCAGCCGCACAGTTTAGCATGCCTGATCGACGACTCCACTGCTCACGCTCACCCAATGCCGCGGTCACTTCGGCTCCTACCAGCACAATAAACCAGCCTAAATACACCCAAACAAATAGGATTGGAATCGCCGCAATCGCCCCATAAATCAGCTGATAGGAGGGAAACTGAGTAATGTAAATCGCAAAACCTTTTTTACTCAGTTCAAATAACACTGCGGCCAGTAAAGCCCCAGTAAAGGCATGATGAAAATAAACTTTTTTGTTAGGCACTAGCAGGTATAAACCACCAAAAGCACACAATGACAACCCAAAGGGCAACCAACGCAAAAATAGTTTATACGCGCCAGACAGCGCCTGATGATCGAGAATGGTTAATGAGGTGATGTATGAACTGACCGCGATGCTCGCGCCAACTAAAATGGGGCCGAGAGTCAAAATCATCCAATACATCGAGAATGAAAAGACCGCGCGGCGTTTTTGCTGCACTCGCCAGATATAATTGAGGTTGTTATCAATATTGGAAATCAGCATGATTGCGGCGACCAGTAGAAATACGCCACCCACCGCGGTCATCTTGCCGGTATTGGCAATAAACTCGTTGAGCGCACTTTTCACCACTTCACCGGCCGCGGGCACAAAATTGGCGATCACAAAATCTTGCATCACCTCTCCGGCACTGGCAAAAATCGCAAATGAAGACAAGATCGAGAGTAATACCGCTAACATCGGCACAATCGATAACAAGGTGATGTAGGCAAGATAACCGGCGTTGACATTCACCCGATCATGATTCATCCGTGTCAGCAGATAGCGCCCAAAACAGAGCGATAATCGAGCCTGCTGTTCAAGCGCAGAGTAAGTCAATTTCATAACTCATCCTTGTCGTTAGTGGATCTATCCTGTCACGGCTAAGCTTGCCAATGCAAAAGCCACCCGCTGCTCAATCGAAGCCATCGGCACAGTAATACAGTGATAGCCGAGTTCAGTGTAAGTATTCAACAACTGGTGATGAATGTGTAATGCTTGTTCAAAACTATAAGGGCGCACCTCATCGGCTTGGTAAGTGATGCGATTTGGTTCGCACATCAATACCTGTCGATGATAGCCCAAACTGGCTTGCCGATACTCAGCCGGCACTGGCAATTCAGCCTGCCATAGATAAGCACAGATATCACCAATTGCGCGATCGACAAATACTGGCTGTGAGGTAAGCAATGCTTGGTGTTGTGCCAACTGTTGTTGCTCGCACATTGCCTGATAGCAAAGTGCAGCAAACCCCGCTAAATCATGCCAAGGCAAAATTCCATCGGCCATGACACTTTGTTGTTCAATCAACTGACGCGGCACTTCCGGATAAGTGTGGTAGCCATGCTGCGCTAATCCTTGCAACAAGGTGGTTTTACCGGCTCCGGGTCCACCAGAAATAATCACAACGGGCATACAGTTTCCTTTTTACTCATAAAAATAAAAGCCCTTAACTGCAACAGCTAAGGGCTTACATTACTTATCTAGTCACAATGCTAGAATCAGTAATTATTTCGCATCACGAGAAGCGCGCTTACGATCGTTTTCGGTCAGGAAGCGTTTACGGATACGAATGCTAACTGGGGTAACTTCTACCAACTCATCGTCATCGATAAACTCAAGCGCTTGCTCAAGAGTCATGATGATTGGTGGTGACAGCACCTGTGCATCATCAGTACCTGATGCACGCACGTTGGTTAGCTGTTTACCTTTCAGTGGGTTTACAGTCAGGTCGTTATCACGGCTATGAATACCGATCACCATACCTTCGTAAACTTCTACACCGTGACCAATAAACAGGCGACCACGATCTTGCAAGTTAAATAGCGCGTTGGTCAGTGCTTTACCCATGCCATTTGAGATCAATACCCCATTGATACGTTGACCAATGTCACCGCCTTTGTGTGGGCCGTAATGATCAAAAGTATGGTACAGCAGGCCAGAACCTGAAGTCAGGGTCATAAACTCAGTTTGGAAGCCGATCAAACCACGTGAAGGCATCACGAAGTCCATACGTACACGACCTTTGCCATCTGGAGACATATCTTTCAGCTCGCCTTTACGCATGCCGATTTTCTCCATGATGCCGCCTTGGTGCTCTTCTTGCACATCGATAGTTACCGTTTCAAACGGTTCCATCAGCTGACCATTCTCGTGCTTAAGAATAACTTCTGGACGCGATACCGCCAGCTCAAAACCTTCACGGCGCATATTTTCGATCAGGATTGATAGGTGAAGTTCACCACGGCCTGACACGCGGAATTTATCCGGGTCTTCGGTCGCTTCAACACGCAGTGCTACGTTGTGTACCAGCTCTTTTTCCAAACGCTCAAGGATGTTACGTGAAGTTACGAACTTACCTTCTTTACCGGCAAACGGTGAGGTGTTGACTTGGAAAGTCATGGTTACGGTTGGCTCATCAACGCTTAGCGGTGGCAAGGCTTCAATGGTGTTCACATCACAAATTGTGTCTGAGATTTTCAGCTCGCCAAGGCCAGTTACCGCCACGATGTCACCCGCAGTCGCTTGATCCGTTTCAGAACGTTGCAGACCAAGGTAACCCAGCACAGTGCCGACTTTACCGTTACGCTTCTTACCATCCGCACCGATCACGGTTACTTGTTGGTTTGGTTTTACTTTACCGCGTTTGATACGGCCAACCCCGATAACACCCACGTAAGAGCTGTAATCCAGTTGAGAAATTTGCATTTGCAGCGGACCATCAAGGTCAACTTGTGGCGCAGCTACGTTATCAACGATGGCTTGGAACAGCGGCTCCATGTTTTCGCCAGTTTCGCCTTCAACTAAAGTTGCCCAGCCATTTAATGCAGATGCGTAAACCACTTGGAAATCGAGCTGTTCATCGGTCGCACCTAGGTTATCGAATAGGTCAAACACCTGATCCATTACCCAATCAGGACGTGCGCCCGGACGGTCAATTTTGTTAATGACAACGATTGGCTTCAAGCCGTGTGCGAACGCTTTTTGAGTTACGAAACGCGTTTGTGGCATCGGGCCATCAACGGCATCAACGATCAGTAGTACTGAATCTACCATCGACATGATACGTTCTACTTCACCACCAAAGTCGGCGTGTCCCGGGGTATCTACGATGTTGATCCGGTAGTCATTCCAGTTAATGGCGGTGTTTTTCGCCAAAATGGTGATACCACGCTCTTTTTCAATGTCGTTCGAGTCCATGACTCGCTCTTCAACATCACCGCGAGACTCTAGCGTGCCGGATTGCTGGAGCAGTTTGTCAACCAAGGTAGTTTTACCGTGGTCAACGTGCGCGATAATCGCGATGTTTCTTAATTTTTCAATTTGCGGAGTGGTCATTGGGATTACTTCACTTTTCATTGAGGCTGGCTGCCAAAACAGTCGCCGAACATGGTTCAAAAACGGCGAATAATGTACCAGATTCTAGCAAAAAACCTAGAAATATGTGATCTGTCACGCTGAAATCGGCGACTTTTTCTTCATTTTGCTGATTCACTAACGCTATATGGCCGCTTTTCGGTAGCCAAATGATTGACAAGCTCAGTGATTGAGCGCGAAATAGCAAACGTTTTGCTAGAACATGGTGCAGCACAATTCATTACCGCACAATTATGGTGCAAGGCGGGATCTTTTTGGTGCGACATAGCATTAAAAAACAAACCAATTTCTAACAAGATTATGATTTATATTGGATTTATAAAAATGGCACGGTTTTCGCTTAATTAAATACAGCAGCGCTTATGCTTAATTAAATGTCGTAAGCTTGACCGATTTATTTAAGACTCGAACCCATACCGCTTATTAACACCGGAGGTTATTCAAGATGTCAGTAGAAAATGTTCTATCGCTGATCCAAGAAAACGAAGTTAAGTTTGTTGACCTACGCTTTACCGATACCAAAGGTAAAGAGCAACATATCTCAATCCCTGCTCACCAAATTGATGCTGACTTCTTCGAAGACGGTAAGATGTTCGACGGCTCATCACTCGGTGGCTGGAAAGGTATCAACGAATCTGACATGGTGATGATGCCTGATCCAGCCAGTGCCGTGCTCGATCCTTTTACTGAAGATGCAACACTGAACATTCGTTGTGACATCTTAGAACCAACCACTATGCAAGGTTACGACCGTGACCCACGCTCGATTGCTAAACGTGCTGAAGAATACCTGCGCGCCACGGGCATCGCAGACACTGTTTTGGTTGGTCCAGAGCCAGAATTCTTCCTGTTTGATGATGTGAGATTCTCAACCAATATGTCTGGTTCATTCTTCAAGATTGATGATGTTGAAGCAGCATGGAACTCAGGTACTGAATACGAAGATGGCAACAAAGGCCACCGTCCAGGCGTAAAAGGCGGTTACTTCCCAGTCGCTCCTGTTGACTCATCACAAGACATCCGCTCTGCGATGTGTTTGATCATGGAAGAGATGGGCCTGGTCGTTGAAGCGCATCACCATGAAGTGGCGACCGCAGGTCAAAATGAAATCGCGACCCGTTTTAACACGCTGACTCTCAAAGCGGATGAGATCCAAACTTACAAATATGTGGTACACAACGTTGCACACGCCTTTGGTAAGACCGCAACCTTTATGCCTAAGCCACTCGTGGGCGATAACGGCTCAGGTATGCACGTGCACCAATCACTGGCTAAAGATGGCGTTAACCTATTTGCTGGTGACAAGTACGGCGGCCTATCTGAAATGGCGATTTACTACATTGGTGGTATCATCAAGCATGCTCGTGCATTAAATGCGATCACTAACCCATCAACCAACTCATACAAGCGTCTAGTGCCACACTACGAAGCACCAGTTATGCTGGCTTACTCAGCGCGTAACCGTTCTGCATCAATCCGTATTCCTGTGGTACCAAGCCCGAAAGCGCGCCGTATTGAAGTTCGCTTCCCAGATCCAGCCGCTAACCCATACCTAGCGTTTGCTGCAATGCTGATGGCGGGTCTTGATGGGATCAAGAATAAGATCCATCCAGGCGAAGCGATGGATAAGGACTTGTACGACCTACCAGCAGAAGAAGCAGCAGAAATTCCAAAAGTGGCTGAGTCGCTGAAACAAGCACTCGAGTACCTAGATAATGACCGTGAATTCCTAACCGCTGGCGGCGTATTCTCTGACGATTTCATCGATTCTTATATCGAACTGAAAACCAAAGATGTACAACGCATCAACACCGCAGTACACCCACTGGAATTTGAACTGTACTACTCAGTTTAATCCTCTAAGGCTGTAAACCCTGATTTAGGTTACATCAATAATTAGGCTCGCCTCGCAGGCGGGCCTTTTGCTTATTTAGTCCTCTCACCATTCCTTTCACATCTAGCTTACCATTACCAATATGAGCATCCGCTCATCAATCATTCTGTACCAACTTACCGCTCATTGAGGAGTGCTTATGCTAGCGTCTCGTCTCTGGTGGCTACTCATCTGTTTATTGTGGGTACCGCAAATCACTGCTCAGCAGATCTACACTTGGGTTGATAACCAAGGCGTGCTGCACTTTAGTGATAACCCACAAAACGATCAGGCCACATCGATTCATTTACCGGATTATGCGGCGCAAGCGCCCGCGCCCAGCTTTGATGCCAGCCAACCGATCGCAGAGAATCAAACCGAGACTAAATTAGTCCCCCCTCACGCGGCCAGTAAAGATCAAGCGACAGAAACAGAGCTCGAACCGTTAGCCATCAGCTTAATTTCTCCGAAACATGATGAGACACTGCGCAGTAATAGTGGCTCGATTCTGATCCGCAGCGAGCTCAACCGCAAGCTGGCGATTGGAGAACAGTTGCAACTGATAATGGATGGTCGGCCTTATGGTGCCCCGACCCATCAAGCACAATGGCCATTGAAAAATATCGATCGCGGCACTCACACCTTCACCATTCAAGCCATTGAGAACGGCAAGATTATTGCATCGTCCTCAATTATTACGGTGCATCTACATCGCGCGATGGTAAAACAGGAGTAATCTGTGACCCTGCGCTCAATCGTGCAGGGAGTTTGACTATTTGTTTGCACTCCCTTGCGGCATACTTAGCACTGTAATGCACCAATATTGTGCACCGAGGTACTAAGTAGGTAGTGAGTGAAAATGAGCGTGAGCGAAGAATTAAGTCAAACCATCATCAATCATCAAGTCACCGCGGTGTTCATCCTCGATGAAACCCTGCTGATCCGCTACGCCAATCCAGCCGCAGAGCAACTGTTTTCACAAAGTGTCAAACGCTTGATGAACTACAACCTGCATCAACTGGTTCAACACTCGTCACTTGATTTACAACTACTCACCCAGCCTTTGCAAAGTGGACAGAGCATTACCGACAGCGATGTTACTTTGGTGGTGGATAATAAACCGTTGCTACTCGAAGTCACGGTCAGCCCAATCTCATGGCAAAAGGAGCTGCTGTTACTGGCCGAAATGCGCACCATTGGCCAGCAGCGCAGGCTTACTCAAGAACTCAATCAACATGCTCAGCAGCAAGCTGCCAAATTATTGGTTCGCGGCTTAGCTCATGAAATAAAAAATCCACTTGGTGGCTTAAGAGGTGCGGCGCAACTGCTCGCGCGCATGCTGCCAGATCCGCATCTCACCGAATATACCCAAATTATTATCGAGCAAGCGGATCGCTTACGCGGCTTAGTCGATCGCCTGCTTGGGCCACAGCGACCCGGTGAAAAAACTTGGGAAAACCTGCACCTTATTTTGGAAAAGGTACGTCAACTGGTCGTGTTAGAGGCAGGGGCCAATCTGGTCTTTGAGCGCGATTATGATCCAAGCTTACCCAATATCTTGATGGACACCGATCAGATCGAACAAGCTTTGCTGAATATCGTTCGTAATGCCGCACAAATTTTGGCCGACCAGCCTCAAGCAACGATTACCCTGCGCACCAGAACTGTGCATCAGGCCAACATTCACGGTCAACGGCATAAACTGGTGGCCAGTATTGAGATTATTGATAATGGCCCCGGCATCCCGCCAGAGCTACAAGATACCCTATTTTACCCGATGGTCAGTGGCCGCGAAGGGGGAAGCGGATTAGGCCTCTCCATCTCGCAAAACTTAATCGATCAACATCAGGGAAAAATCGAGGTGCAAAGCTGGCCAGGGCGTACCATGTTTACCATTTATTTGCCAATTTAATTTGCTGTTCATTCACTTGCTGTTAAGGATTATCTATGAGTAGAGGATACGTGTGGGTTGTCGATGATGATAGCTCGATCCGTTGGGTCATGGAGAAAACGCTCTCCTCCGCCAATATTAAATGCGAAACCTTCGCAGATGCAGAAAGTGTATTGATGGCACTACGGCGTGAAACACCGGACGTATTGGTCTCTGATATTCGGATGCCGGGCATGGATGGTATTGCTCTGCTAAATCAAGTTCACCAGCAGATCCCTGAACTGCCAGTGATAATTATGACCGCTCACTCCGATTTGGATGCTGCGGTGAATGCCTACCAACAGGGTGCCTTTGAGTATCTGCCCAAACCTTTTGATGTAGATGAGACACTCACCTTGGTCGAACGGGCGATTGCACATGGACAAGAGCAGCGTAAAACCTCACCGCGCCCCAGTGAAAACTATTCAGCACCGGAGATCATCGGTGAAGCTCCAGCGATGCAAGAGGTGTTTCGAGCGATTGGCCGTTTATCGCGCTCTTCGATCTCAGTATTAATCAATGGCGAATCGGGAACCGGCAAAGAGCTGGTCGCGCATGCACTACATCGACATAGCCCGCGAGCGCAAAAGCCGTTTATTGCGCTGAATATGGCGGCGATCCCTAAAGATTTGATCGAGTCAGAATTGTTTGGTCATGAAAAGGGCGCTTTTACCGGAGCCAATACCGTGCGCCAAGGACGCTTCGAACAAGCTAATGGCGGCACTTTATTTTTAGATGAAATTGGCGATATGCCTTTAGATATTCAAACTCGTCTACTACGCGTGTTGGCCGATGGACAGTTTTACCGCGTTGGCGGCCATAGCGCGATTAAAGTTGATGTGCGGATTGTCGCCGCCACCCATCAAAATCTGGAGAAATTAGTCCATCAAGGCAAATTTCGCGAAGACTTGTTCCATCGCCTAAACGTGATTCGGATCCATATTCCCTCGCTACGTGAGCGGCGGCAAGATATTGAAAAACTGACTAAGCATTTTCTGACCCTTGCGGCGAAAGAACTCGCTGTAGAGATGAAAACGCTCAATCCGCGCACAGTCGAGATCCTCACTAAGCTTGATTGGCCGGGTAACGTTCGCCAGTTAGAAAACATATGCCGCTGGCTAACCGTAATGGCCAGTGGCAGTGAAGTACTGCCGAGCGATCTCCCTTCCGAGCTACTAAGCGAGAAAAAGGCAAACCAGTTTGAAAATGAAATCAGTTGGCAGCAACTGCTAGAAAGCTGGGCTAAATCCGCCTTAACCTCAGGTGAAACCGAATTGCTCGCCCATGCGCTGCCCGAATTTGAACGCATCCTTTTAGAGGCCGCACTTCAGCATACCAATGGACATAAGCAAGATGCAGCGAAAGTACTCGGCTGGGGTAGAAATACCCTAACTCGTAAACTCAAAGAGCTGTATTAAGCCTCCAATCACTCATCTTAAAAATAAAATTAATCCTTTTCCTGTCCAGCACTAGCTGACAGGTAATGGATTGGTTTTTATACTTAGCGGCAAAGACTAATCAGGATAACCATAATGATAACTTCATCTCTGCCTTTAACCGATTTGCATCGCCATCTTGATGGCAACATTCGTACTCAAACGATTCTTGAGCTCGGACAACAGTTTGGTATTCAACTGCCTGCCAATAGCGTTGAAACACTGACTCCCTTCGTGCAAATTGTCGAAGCTGAGCCATCACTGGTCGCTTTTTTATCCAAACTTGACTGGGGTGTTGCAGTGTTAGGCGATCTGGATGCTTGCCGCCGAGTCGCCTACGAAAATGTGCAAGATGCATTAAATGCCCAGATTGACTACGCCGAGCTGCGCTTTTCTCCCTACTATATGGCGATGAAACATCATTTACCGGTAGCTGGTGTGGTAGAAGCGGTGGTCGATGGGGTGCGTGCGGGTGTGCGTGATTTTGGCATTCAAGCCAACCTTATCGGTATTATGAGCCGTACCTTTGGTAGCGATGCTTGCCAACAAGAACTCGATGCTATCCTAAGCCAGAAAAATCACATTGTGGCAGTCGATCTAGCTGGTGATGAATTGGGCCAACCTGGTGATCGTTTCATTCAACATTTTAAACAAGTGAGAGATGCAGGTTTACAGGTCACAGTGCATGCCGGAGAAGCAGCTGGCCCAGCAAGTATGTGGCAAGCGATTAAAGAGCTTGGCGCAACACGAATTGGTCACGGTGTGAAAGCTATCGATGATCCACAACTGATGGATTACCTAGCACAGCATCGGATTGGTATCGAATCTTGCTTAACCTCCAACTTGCAAACCAGTACGGTCAGCAGCTTAGCCAGCCACCCGCTGAAACGCTTTTTAGAACACGGTATTTTAGCTTGTATTAATACCGATGATCCTGCTGTAGAAGGGATTGAACTACCGCATGAATATACCGTTGCCGCACCACAAGCAGGCTTAACACAGCAACAGATCCGCCAAGCACAAATCAATGGCTTGGAATTGGCCTTCTTGTCTGATGCAGAGAAAAAAGCACTCCTAACGAAAGCAGCACTGCGCGTTTAAAACCGCTTGCAGCCTTGCCATGTTTAATCAACCGATGCCTTGAGCATCGGTTTTTTATTCACCGGATGAAGAGGCACGCATGATGGTCACTGACGGAGGGTAACTCAAGAGATAAGATGAGGAGATAAAACAGGATAAGCCCAATATATCGCTGACCAAAGAGTAAATAGCCAATAGCAAAAAACCCAGTCCGAAGACTGGGTTTCATAATAAGTGGCGGAGCGGACGGGACTCGAACCCGCGACCCCCGGCGTGACAGGCCGGTATTCTAACCAACTGAACTACCGCTCCGCTGTCTGGTTAGCGCTTGGTGCTAAATTAAAAGCCTGGCGATGTTCTACTCTCACATGGGGAAACCCCACACTACCATCGACGCTGTTTCGTTTCACTTCTGAGTTCGGAATGGAGTCAGGTGGGTCCAAAACGCTATGGTCGCCAAGCAAAATTTTTCTCTCTATTTCTAGAGAATAATCTGGAAAGCTGTCTTCATTCTCACACACACATTCTTATGCGCTTAACTTTGAGTCCATCAAAACCCCTTGGGTGTTGTATGGTTAAGCCTCACGGGCAATTAGTACAGGTTAGCTCAACGCCTCACAACGCTTACACACCCTGCCTATCAACGTTCTAGTCTCGAACAACCCTTTAGGACGGTTAAACCGTCAGGGAAGACTCATCTCAGGGCTCGCTTCCCGCTTAGATGCTTTCAGCGGTTATCAATTCCGAACTTAGCTACCGGGCAATGCGTCTGGCGACACAACCCGAACACCAGAGGTTCGTCCACTCCGGTCCTCTCGTACTAGGAGCAGCCCCCTTCAATCTTCCAACGCCCACGGCAGATAGGGACCGAACTGTCTCACGACGTTCTAAACCCAGCTCGCGTACCACTTTAAATGGCGAACAGCCATACCCTTGGGACCGACTTCAGCCCCAGGATGTGATGAGCCGACATCGAGGTGCCAAACACCGCCGTCGATATGAACTCTTGGGCGGTATCAGCCTGTTATCCCCGGAGTACCTTTTATCCGTTGAGCGATGGCCCTTCCATTCAGAACCACCGGATCACTATGACCTGCTTTCGCACCTGCTCGAACCGTCATTCTCGCAGTTAAGCGGGCTTATGCCATTGCACTAACCTCACGATGTCCAACCGTGATTAGCCCACCTTCGTGCTCCTCCGTTACTCTTTGGGAGGAGACCGCCCCAGTCAAACTACCCACCAGGCACTGTCCTCAACCCCGATTAGGGGCCTAAGTTAGAACATCAAACATACAAGGGTGGTATTTCAAGGACGGCTCCACGACAACTAGCGTCATCGATTCATAGCCTCCCACCTATCCTACACATGTAGGTTCAATGTTCAGTGCCAAGCTGTAGTAAAGGTTCACGGGGTCTTTCCGTCTAGCCGCGGGTACACTGCATCTTCACAGCGATTTCAATTTCACTGAGTCTCGGGTGGAGACAGCGTGGCCATCATTACGCCATTCGTGCAGGTCGGAACTTACCCGACAAGGAATTTCGCTACCTTAGGACCGTTATAGTTACGGCCGCCGTTTACCGGGGCTTCGATCAAGAGCTTCGCTTGCGCTAACCCCATCAATTAACCTTCCGGCACCGGGCAGGCGTCACACCGTATACGTCATCTTGCGATTTTGCACAGTGCTGTGTTTTTAATAAACAGTTGCAGCCACCTGGTATCTGCGACTCTCGTCAGCTCCATCCGCGAGGGACTTCACCATCAAGAGCGTACCTTCTCCCGAAGTTACGGTACCATTTTGCCTAGTTCCTTCACCCGAGTTCTCTCAAGCGCCTTGGTATTCTCTACCCGACCACCTGTGTCGGTTTGGGGTACGATTTCTGACTATCTGAAGCTTAGAGGCTTTTCCTGGAAGCAGGGCATCAATGACTTCACTGCCGTAGCAGCTCGACGTCGTGTCTCAGCCTAACAGAGAGCCGGATTTGCCTAACTCTCTAGCCTACGCACTTGAACCAGGACAACCGTCGCCTGGCCCACCTAGCCTTCTCCGTCCCCCCATCGCAATAGTCAAAAGTACGGGAATATTAACCCGTTTCCCATCGATTACGCCTTTCGGCCTCACCTTAGGGGTCGACTCACCCTGCCCCGATTAACGTTGGACAGGAACCCTTGGTCTTCCGGCGAGGAGGTTTTTCACCCCCTTTGTCGTTACTCATGTCAGCATTCGCACTTCTGATACCTCCAGCAAACCTTACAGTTCACCTTCAACGGCTTACAGAACGCTCCCCTACCCAATATCTAAAAGATATTGCCGCAGCTTCGGTGTATTGCTTAGCCCCGTTACATCTTCCGCGCAGGCCGACTCGACTAGTGAGCTATTACGCTTTCTTTAAATGATGGCTGCTTCTAAGCCAACATCCTAGCTGTCTGAGCCTTCCCACATCGTTTCCCACTTAGCAATACTTTGGGACCTTAGCTGGCGGTCTGGGTTGTTTCCCTCTCCACGACGGACGTTAGCACCCGCCGTGTGTCTCCCGGATAGTACTTACTGGTATTCGGAGTTTGCAAAGGGTTGGTAAGTCGGGATGACCCCCTAGCCTTAACAGTGCTCTACCCCCAGTAGTATTCGTCCGAGGCGCTACCTAAATAGCTTTCGGGGAGAACCAGCTATCTCCGAGTTTGATTGGCCTTTCACCCCTAGCCACAAGTCATCCGCTAATTTTTCAACATTAGTCGGTTCGGTCCTCCAGTTGATGTTACTCAACCTTCAACCTGCCCATGGCTAGATCACCCGGTTTCGGGTCTATATCCAGAGACTGAACGCCCAGTTAAGACTCGGTTTCCCTACGGCTCCCCTATTCGGTTAACCTTGCCACTGAATATAAGTCGCTGACCCATTATACAAAAGGTACGCAGTCACACCACGAAGGTGCTCCTACTGCTTGTACGTACACGGTTTCAGGTTCTATTTCACTCCCCTCACAGGGGTTCTTTTCGCCTTTCCCTCACGGTACTGGTTCACTATCGGTCAGTCAGGAGTATTTAGCCTTGGAGGATGGTCCCCCCATATTCAGACAGGATATCACGTGTCCCGCCCTACTCGATTTCACGCTCGATGAAGCGTCGGTTACGGGGCTATCACCCTGTTTCGCCAAGCTTTCCAGCTTGTTCACCTACTTCAACGAGTGCTTAAGGGCTAATCCAGGTTCGCTCGCCGCTACTACCGGAATCTCGGTTGATTTCTTCTCCTCGGGGTACTTAGATGTTTCAGTTCCCCCGGTTTGCCTCACTAGACTATGTATTCATCTAGTGATAACTGCTTATGCAGCTGGGTTTCCCCATTCGGAAATCGCAGACTCAAACGGCTCTTACTGCCTCATCTGCGCTTATCGCAAGTTAGTACGTCCTTCATCGCCTCTGACTGCCCAGGCATCCACCGTGTACGCTTAGTCACTTAACCATACAACCCGAAGGAGTTTCGGGTCGTTGTTTAAACAACCTAAGTTGTCTCGCGTTTAATTTTCATGAGTGCGAGACAGATTTTGCCGGACTCAAATTTGAACAAGACCTAAGCCTTATTCGATACCAAGCACACTTGAATGTGTTGTTGGTGTTTATCTTTCGATAAACATTGAGAACTTTACAAACAACAATAAATTGTTGTTTTGTCAGCTTTCCAAATTTTTAAAGAGCAAGATGTTTCTTATCACTAAGAGACACTTTCTAAAGACTCTCGGCGGCAAAAAACCGAACCACACAACAATGGGTGGTTTGGAATTGCATTCCAAAAGTATTTAGAGAGTGGTGGGCGATACCGGGTTCGAACCAGTGACCCCCTGCTTGTAAGGCAGGTGCTCTCCCAACTGAGCTAATCGCCCACGTATTTTACTTCCCGTGACGGAAGAGTTTGGTGGGTCGTGCAGGATTCGAACCTGCGACCAATTGATTAAAAGTCAACTGCTCTACCGACTGAGCTAACGACCCCTTTACTTCGCAAGGAAGTGGTATCCCGTAGGGGAGTCGAACCCCTGTTACCGCCGTGAAAGGGCGGTGTCCTAGGCCTCTAGACGAACGGGACACTATGTTTGCTTCTCTAATCTAAACCATATCAATCTGTGTGGACACTCATCACGATAATCATCGTGTAAGGAGGTGATCCAGCGCCAGGTTCCCCTAGCGCTACCTTGTTACGACTTCACCCCAGTCATGAACCACAAAGTGGCAAGCGTCCTCCCGAAGGTTAAACTACCTGCTTCTTTTGCAGCCCACTCCCATGGTGTGACGGGCGGTGTGTACAAGGCCCGGGAACGTATTCACCGCAACATTCTGATTTGCGATTACTAGCGATTCCGACTTCATGGAGTCGAGTTGCAGACTCCAATCCGGACTACGACGCACTTTCTGAGATTCGCTCCACCTCGCGGTATCGCTGCCCTCTGTATACGCCATTGTAGCACGTGTGTAGCCCTACTCGTAAGGGCCATGATGACTTGACGTCGTCCCCACCTTCCTCCGGTTTATCACCGGCAGTCTCCCTGGAGTTCCCACCATTACGTGCTGGCAAACAAGGATAAGGGTTGCGCTCGTTGCGGGACTTAACCCAACATTTCACAACACGAGCTGACGACAGCCATGCAGCACCTGTCTCTCAGTTCCCGAAGGCACAAGACTGTCTCCAGTCTCTTCTGAGGATGTCAAGAGTAGGTAAGGTTCTTCGCGTTGCATCGAATTAAACCACATGCTCCACCGCTTGTGCGGGCCCCCGTCAATTCATTTGAGTTTTAATCTTGCGACCGTACTCCCCAGGCGGTCTACTTAACGCGTTAGCTCCGAAAGCCACGGCTCAAGGCCACAACCTCCAAGTAGACATCGTTTACGGCGTGGACTACCAGGGTATCTAATCCTGTTTGCTCCCCACGCTTTCGCATCTGAGTGTCAGTATCTGTCCAGGGGGCCGCCTTCGCCACCGGTATTCCTTCAGATCTCTACGCATTTCACCGCTACACCTGAAATTCTACCCCCCTCTACAGTACTCTAGCTTGTCAGTTTCAAATGCAACTCCTAGGTTGAGCCCAGGGCTTTCACATCTGACTTAACAAACCACCTGCATGCGCTTTACGCCCAGTAATTCCGATTAACGCTCGCACCCTCCGTATTACCGCGGCTGCTGGCACGGAGTTAGCCGGTGCTTCTTCTGTCGCTAACGTCAAATCATAGTGCTATTCACACTACAACCTTCCTCACGACTGAAAGTACTTTACAACCCGAAGGCCTTCTTCATACACGCGGCATGGCTGCATCAGGCTTGCGCCCATTGTGCAATATTCCCCACTGCTGCCTCCCGTAGGAGTCTGGACCGTGTCTCAGTTCCAGTGTGGCTGATCATCCTCTCAGACCAGCTAGGGATCGTCGCCTTGGTGAGCCATTACCTCACCAACTAGCTAATCCCACCTGGGCATATCCTGACGCGAGAGGCCCGAAGGTCCCCCTCTTTGGCCCGTAGGCATCATGCGGTATTAGCCATCGTTTCCAATGGTTATCCCCCACATCAGGGCAATTTCCCAGGCATTACTCACCCGTCCGCCGCTCGCCACCCAAGGAACAAGTTCCTCTGTGCTGCCGCTCGACTTGCATGTGTTAGGCCTGCCGCCAGCGTTCAATCTGAGCCATGATCAAACTCTTCAATTAAAAGTTTTTTGAAGCTTTCGCTTCGGCTCAATGAATACTGACTTTAAATTACCTTAGTAATTTAAAGCTATTATCGTTCCAACAGAACGATAATGAATTGACTGTGCCAAGACTTTCGTCTCGTTTGGTCACTCAGTTCATTGATTAATCTTTTTGAGATTATCATCAACGAGTGCCCACACAGATTGATTGGTTTATATTGTTAAAGAGCTTAGCTTTCAGTGCGTTAACACTTCAGCGAGGTGCGTATAGTACGCTTTCCGCTTTGAAAGTCAACATAATACTCTAAATATTCTTAGAATCTTATGGTGACTCGTCTATCTCTAGACCAGTCGGGATCAAAGCCTGGCGATGTTCTACTCTCACATGGGGAAACCCCACACTACCATCGACGCTGTTTCGTTTCACTTCTGAGTTCGGAATGGAGTCAGGTGGGTCCAAAACGCTATGGTCGCCAAGCAAAATTCTGTTTTTGATTTCACTTCTTCTTAAAAAGTGAAAACCAACAATTCTGGAAAGCTGTCTTCATTCTCACACACATTCTTATGCGCTTAACTTTGAGTCCATCAAAACCCCTTGGGTGTTGTATGGTTAAGCCTCACGGGCAATTAGTACAGGTTAGCTCAACGCCTCACAACGCTTACACACCCTGCCTATCAACGTTCTAGTCTCGAACAACCCTTTAGGACGGTTAAACCGTCAGGGAAGACTCATCTCAGGGCTCGCTTCCCGCTTAGATGCTTTCAGCGGTTATCAATTCCGAACTTAGCTACCGGGCAATGCGTCTGGCGACACAACCCGAACACCAGAGGTTCGTCCACTCCGGTCCTCTCGTACTAGGAGCAGCCCCCTTCAATCTTCCAACGCCCACGGCAGATAGGGACCGAACTGTCTCACGACGTTCTAAACCCAGCTCGCGTACCACTTTAAATGGCGAACAGCCATACCCTTGGGACCGACTTCAGCCCCAGGATGTGATGAGCCGACATCGAGGTGCCAAACACCGCCGTCGATATGAACTCTTGGGCGGTATCAGCCTGTTATCCCCGGAGTACCTTTTATCCGTTGAGCGATGGCCCTTCCATTCAGAACCACCGGATCACTATGACCTGCTTTCGCACCTGCTCGAACCGTCATTCTCGCAGTTAAGCGGGCTTATGCCATTGCACTAACCTCACGATGTCCAACCGTGATTAGCCCACCTTCGTGCTCCTCCGTTACTCTTTGGGAGGAGACCGCCCCAGTCAAACTACCCACCAGGCACTGTCCTCAACCCCGATTAGGGGCCTAAGTTAGAACATCAAACATACAAGGGTGGTATTTCAAGGACGGCTCCACGACAACTAGCGTCATCGATTCATAGCCTCCCACCTATCCTACACATGTAGGTTCAATGTTCAGTGCCAAGCTGTAGTAAAGGTTCACGGGGTCTTTCCGTCTAGCCGCGGGTACACTGCATCTTCACAGCGATTTCAATTTCACTGAGTCTCGGGTGGAGACAGCGTGGCCATCATTACGCCATTCGTGCAGGTCGGAACTTACCCGACAAGGAATTTCGCTACCTTAGGACCGTTATAGTTACGGCCGCCGTTTACCGGGGCTTCGATCAAGAGCTTCGCTTGCGCTAACCCCATCAATTAACCTTCCGGCACCGGGCAGGCGTCACACCGTATACGTCATCTTGCGATTTTGCACAGTGCTGTGTTTTTAATAAACAGTTGCAGCCACCTGGTATCTGCGACTCTCGTCAGCTCCATCCGCGAGGGACTTCACCATCAAGAGCGTACCTTCTCCCGAAGTTACGGTACCATTTTGCCTAGTTCCTTCACCCGAGTTCTCTCAAGCGCCTTGGTATTCTCTACCCGACCACCTGTGTCGGTTTGGGGTACGATTTCTGACTATCTGAAGCTTAGAGGCTTTTCCTGGAAGCAGGGCATCAATGACTTCACTGCCGTAGCAGCTCGACGTCGTGTCTCAGCCTAACAGAGAGCCGGATTTGCCTAACTCTCTAGCCTACGCACTTGAACCAGGACAACCGTCGCCTGGCCCACCTAGCCTTCTCCGTCCCCCCATCGCAATAGTCAAAAGTACGGGAATATTAACCCGTTTCCCATCGATTACGCCTTTCGGCCTCACCTTAGGGGTCGACTCACCCTGCCCCGATTAACGTTGGACAGGAACCCTTGGTCTTCCGGCGAGGAGGTTTTTCACCCCCTTTGTCGTTACTCATGTCAGCATTCGCACTTCTGATACCTCCAGCAAACCTTACAGTTCACCTTCAACGGCTTACAGAACGCTCCCCTACCCAATATCTAAAAGATATTGCCGCAGCTTCGGTGTATTGCTTAGCCCCGTTACATCTTCCGCGCAGGCCGACTCGACTAGTGAGCTATTACGCTTTCTTTAAATGATGGCTGCTTCTAAGCCAACATCCTAGCTGTCTGAGCCTTCCCACATCGTTTCCCACTTAGCAATACTTTGGGACCTTAGCTGGCGGTCTGGGTTGTTTCCCTCTCCACGACGGACGTTAGCACCCGCCGTGTGTCTCCCGGATAGTACTTACTGGTATTCGGAGTTTGCAAAGGGTTGGTAAGTCGGGATGACCCCCTAGCCTTAACAGTGCTCTACCCCCAGTAGTATTCGTCCGAGGCGCTACCTAAATAGCTTTCGGGGAGAACCAGCTATCTCCGAGTTTGATTGGCCTTTCACCCCTAGCCACAAGTCATCCGCTAATTTTTCAACATTAGTCGGTTCGGTCCTCCAGTTGATGTTACTCAACCTTCAACCTGCCCATGGCTAGATCACCCGGTTTCGGGTCTATATCCAGAGACTGAACGCCCAGTTAAGACTCGGTTTCCCTACGGCTCCCCTATTCGGTTAACCTTGCCACTGAATATAAGTCGCTGACCCATTATACAAAAGGTACGCAGTCACACCACGAAGGTGCTCCTACTGCTTGTACGTACACGGTTTCAGGTTCTATTTCACTCCCCTCACAGGGGTTCTTTTCGCCTTTCCCTCACGGTACTGGTTCACTATCGGTCAGTCAGGAGTATTTAGCCTTGGAGGATGGTCCCCCCATATTCAGACAGGATATCACGTGTCCCGCCCTACTCGATTTCACGCTCGATGAAGCGTCGGTTACGGGGCTATCACCCTGTTTCGCCAAGCTTTCCAGCTTGTTCACCTACTTCAACGAGTGCTTAAGGGCTAATCCAGGTTCGCTCGCCGCTACTACCGGAATCTCGGTTGATTTCTTCTCCTCGGGGTACTTAGATGTTTCAGTTCCCCCGGTTTGCCTCACTAGACTATGTATTCATCTAGTGATAACTGCTTATGCAGCTGGGTTTCCCCATTCGGAAATCGCAGACTCAAACGGCTCTTACTGCCTCATCTGCGCTTATCGCAAGTTAGTACGTCCTTCATCGCCTCTGACTGCCCAGGCATCCACCGTGTACGCTTAGTCACTTAACCATACAACCCGAAGGAGTTTCGGGTTGTTGTTTAAACAACCTAAGTTGTCTCGCGTTTAATTTTCATGAGTGCGAGACAGATTTTGCCGGACTCAAATTTGAACAAGACCTAAGTCTTATTCGATACCAAGCACACTTGAATGTGTTGTTGGTGTTTATCTTTCGATAAACATTGAGAACTTTACAAACAACAATAAATTGTTGTTTTGTCAGCTTTCCAAATTGTTAAAGAGCAAGATTCATGAAGAACCATTTTTAAAAGCACTCATCGAATGCACTTAAAGATGGTGGAGCTATGCGGGATCGAACCGCAGACCTCCTGCGTGCAAGGCAGGCGCTCTCCCAGCTGAGCTATAACCCCATCGTTAGTGGTGGGTCTGAGTGGACTCGAACCACCGACCTTACGCTTATCAGGCGTACGCTCTAACCACCTGAGCTACAGACCCACTTCATGCTCAAATCTAAACCATATCAATCTGTGTGGACACTCATCACGATAATCATCGTGTAAGGAGGTGATCCAGCGCCAGGTTCCCCTAGCGCTACCTTGTTACGACTTCACCCCAGTCATGAACCACAAAGTGGCAAGCGTCCTCCCGAAGGTTAAACTACCTGCTTCTTTTGCAGCCCACTCCCATGGTGTGACGGGCGGTGTGTACAAGGCCCGGGAACGTATTCACCGCAACATTCTGATTTGCGATTACTAGCGATTCCGACTTCATGGAGTCGAGTTGCAGACTCCAATCCGGACTACGACGCACTTTCTGAGATTCGCTCCACCTCGCGGTATCGCTGCCCTCTGTATACGCCATTGTAGCACGTGTGTAGCCCTACTCGTAAGGGCCATGATGACTTGACGTCGTCCCCACCTTCCTCCGGTTTATCACCGGCAGTCTCCCTGGAGTTCCCACCATTACGTGCTGGCAAACAAGGATAAGGGTTGCGCTCGTTGCGGGACTTAACCCAACATTTCACAACACGAGCTGACGACAGCCATGCAGCACCTGTCTCTCAGTTCCCGAAGGCACAAGACTGTCTCCAGTCTCTTCTGAGGATGTCAAGAGTAGGTAAGGTTCTTCGCGTTGCATCGAATTAAACCACATGCTCCACCGCTTGTGCGGGCCCCCGTCAATTCATTTGAGTTTTAATCTTGCGACCGTACTCCCCAGGCGGTCTACTTAACGCGTTAGCTCCGAAAGCCACGGCTCAAGGCCACAACCTCCAAGTAGACATCGTTTACGGCGTGGACTACCAGGGTATCTAATCCTGTTTGCTCCCCACGCTTTCGCATCTGAGTGTCAGTATCTGTCCAGGGGGCCGCCTTCGCCACCGGTATTCCTTCAGATCTCTACGCATTTCACCGCTACACCTGAAATTCTACCCCCCTCTACAGTACTCTAGCTTGTCAGTTTCAAATGCAACTCCTAGGTTGAGCCCAGGGCTTTCACATCTGACTTAACAAACCACCTGCATGCGCTTTACGCCCAGTAATTCCGATTAACGCTCGCACCCTCCGTATTACCGCGGCTGCTGGCACGGAGTTAGCCGGTGCTTCTTCTGTCGCTAACGTCAAATCATAGTGCTATTCACACTACAACCTTCCTCACGACTGAAAGTACTTTACAACCCGAAGGCCTTCTTCATACACGCGGCATGGCTGCATCAGGCTTGCGCCCATTGTGCAATATTCCCCACTGCTGCCTCCCGTAGGAGTCTGGACCGTGTCTCAGTTCCAGTGTGGCTGATCATCCTCTCAGACCAGCTAGGGATCGTCGCCTTGGTGAGCCATTACCTCACCAACTAGCTAATCCCACCTGGGCATATCCTGACGCGAGAGGCCCGAAGGTCCCCCTCTTTGGCCCGTAGGCATCATGCGGTATTAGCCATCGTTTCCAATGGTTATCCCCCACATCAGGGCAATTTCCCAGGCATTACTCACCCGTCCGCCGCTCGCCACCCAAGGAACAAGTTCCTCTGTGCTGCCGCTCGACTTGCATGTGTTAGGCCTGCCGCCAGCGTTCAATCTGAGCCATGATCAAACTCTTCAATTAAAAGTTTTTTGAAGCTTTCGCTTCGGCTCAATGAATACTGACTTTAAATTACCTTAGTAATTTAAAGCTATTATCGTTCCAACAGAACGATAATGAATTGACTGTGCCAAGACTTTCGTCTCGTTTGGTCACTCAGTTCATTGATTAATCTTTTTGAGATTATCATCAACGAGTGCCCACACAGATTGATTGGTTTATATTGTTAAAGAGCGTTTTGCTTCGGCTTTCTTACCGAAGAGGCTGTGCATTCTAGCGAGATAATTGTCAGTGTCAAACACTTTTTTCATCTTTTTGCATCGAAGCGTTTTGCCTCACTGACTGGCCCTGAGGCCTTGCGGCGTCTGCCGTGTCAGTGAGGGCGCATTATAGGGATGATTTTGTTTCTGGCAAGACCCTAAATGCACTTTTTTCTAAAAAATCATTCATTCGTTTACAAAGCCAGCAATTCGGCCATTTATTGAATAAAATTTCAACATTTGAAGGGGGTCACACCATTCGATTGGAAAAATATCAATCATATACGTAAGATCCCTGTGTCTATTTTGTTAACTCATCGATAGGCAATCAATCTTCTTTCTCTCAAATGCGTAGTAACTCAATATGAAATCTGACAAATCGATGTTATGGATCGCCCTACTTGCGGTTATTGGTGCCGGAGTTTTATCACAATTGGCGCTACACCCTTCTTTGGCTTTTTTAGTTGGTGTAGTTGCAACCACTGTAATTTGCAAACTGTCTACTCAAACTTCCGTTATTGGTGATGATGAAGAGATCTCTTCTACTACCAAAACGCTTTATGTCGGCAATTTGCCCTATAAAGCCAATGAGTCTCATGTCAAAGATCTGTTTTCCGAATATGGAGAAGTGTTTGTCGTACGACTTATGAAAGATAAACGAACCGGCAAACGGCGCGGATTTGGATTTGTCGTGATGGCAGCCAGTCAAGCTCAAGCCGCAATTGATGCACTCAATGAAAAGGAATATATGCAGCGCACCTTAAAAGTTAGGATCGCTAATGATCCTAAATCGGATGAGGAAATAGCTGCACAGGATTAAATCCTAACTGTTCGAGCTTTACATTCAGCGCACTGGCTTGCCAAGGTGGTGCGCTGGCGTAAATTTGATGTTTCTGATGTGAAGTTTGACCTTGCTCGATGGCCAATAACTCCTGTACACGCCGCGCAATAGCTTGCCCAGAATCAATCAATTGCACTTGCTCACCGAGCACTTGTTGAATCTCGTCTTTAATCAGTGGAAAGTGAGTACAGCCTAGCACCGCCACATCAATCTTGTGTTTAAGTGGTTGCAATATGCTTTCTAGCTCTGTGAGATTAAGTGGCTGACCGCGTAATTTCTCCTCGGCCATATTCACCAATCGCGTTGACCCTAATAACTCCACCGGTTTGTCAGCAGAAAAATGGCGGATCAAATCTTGTGTGTATTGGCGCTTGACCGTTGCTGGTGTCGCGATCAGGCCAATCGCTTTACTGGCAATCAAAGACGCGGGTTTGATGGCTGGCACAACCCCGACCACAGGAATACTGAGTTTGGCTCGCAGCTGCGGCAGCACGATCGTGCTCGCAGTATTACAAGCAATCACGACCAGATCGATATGTTGTTGCTCGACCATGCGCGTGACCAGCCAATCGACACGCTCAAGTAAGGTCTCTTGTGCTAACTCTCCGTAGGGATAGGCCGCATTATCGAGCAAATACACATAATTGAGTTGCGGTAAACGCGCTTTAATTTCCTGATAAACGGAAAGACCACCAACACCAGAATCAAAAATAAGTACACGGGGGTAAGATGAACAAGGCACGAGCACCACAATCTAGCTAGAAAAAACGCCTTGATAATACTCTCTCTACTAAATTAGGCAATCTGTGCCCGATACCTTTGATAACAGAAACGCTCGGTCTGGTCTTGCCCCTCAAGACGTAAATCTAAACGTCCAGCCATACACGGAGCTTGAGTGACTAAAGTATGAAACTCACCATTTTCACCACACGGATCGATACCTTTAGGCAGCGCTTGAAGAAACTCCGCGTTATACCAACGTCCACAATAATCAGCACTCAATTGTTCACCATCGGTAGTGACCACTAACGTTTGAATACCGCGCGTAATAATCTCTTGTGCCAGTTGCTTGGAACACTCTCCCATCAGTGGAAATAAGCATTGCCACCCTGCTGGCTCTAAGTAAGCCTGACGATACTCAGCAATACCATTACAAAACAGATCACCAAACGCTAGCGCATCAAAGGTTAAGCCTGAGTTTTTCAAGCCATCGACCACACTTGTTTGATAAACCAGATTACTTGGGAAGATGCTGGGTAACTCGATTTTAATCAGCGGTAAACCAACCAGTTGTGCTTGCAGCTCTAATACCTCAAGGGGTGTAGCTTGAAAAGGCACTTCATCCCCGACATAGGTGGTAACCAGACCGACCACCTCAACATCCGGTCTTTCACGTAACCGCTCCAAGGTGAGTGTCGAATCTTTGCCTGACGACCAACTAATGATGACTTTCTTTTTGTTCATGGGTTACTACCAATCATACAAAGTAAAACCGCCCGAAGGCGGTTTGAAAGATTAGAATTGATAAGCGACATTGAAATAGTAGGCACGCTCAGGCGCCTTGTAGCCAATCGCACTTTCGTATTGCTCGTTGAATACGTTTTCAATTCGGCCACGAAGAACCATATCCTCATTCACCCAATATCCCACTGACATATCCCACAGATTTGTTGCTGGGATGTAGTCATCCCCTGTCGGCGCAGCTGTAGGCAAATCTAAACGCTTACCTGTATAGGTATAAGTGGTGCTAAAATCGAAATCACCCAATTGTGCTGATGTGATCCACTTATAGTTTTGTTTCGCACGACGAGCTAGCTGTATACCGTTATCATCTTGATGATCTTTGTATTCAGCCACTAGAGTATGGTTGATAAGACCCGTATCAAAATTGACTTCCAACTCTAGCCCTTTGATACGAGCATCCGTATTGAGTGAACAACCACCATAACTTACGACATTACAGATGCTTCCGTTTGGATCTGAATACCAAATGATAAGGTTATCTACTTTATTGTCGTAAGCCGACAAGCTCACACGAGCCAGAGAATATGTAGCATCAATACCTAATTCGATATTTTTTGACGTTTCTGGTTGAAGATCAGGCGAGGTTGATAAATTAGTATAAGTCGGCGCTTTAAATGCAGTTCCATAGCTTGCTCTTGCTCTATAATGCGAGTTAATCTGGTAACCACTGGCTAATGACCACGTCGTGTAATCATCATATTTATCATGTTTGTCATAACGAACATTAGCTTCAAAAATCCAATTATTCACCGTAAGACGCCCCAAACCAAAAGCACCTTGCGTATCACGACTTTCTCCAGCTAAGGCATGAGCAGAGCCATAGCTCAGAGCATCACGGTTTAAAGACTCACGGCGTGCATCCATACCACCACCGAGTTCAACCACTTCATTCAATCTATAGATATTTGCCCATTGAACCTGTGTCAGCTCGATATTTGCGCGGGTGCTGGCATTATCTTTACCTTCACTTTGGCTATAATTACGACTATCCGTCTTTTGGTAGTTTAAAGACATCAAACTTTTTAGCTTACTGCCTTCATAATTCAGTTGGCCAGTAATGCTCTGATTGTCAGTGAATCCATGCCATAGACCTGACGAATTGTATTCAACATCACTGTCAAACCAACTAGCTGAAACATACCCCAGCCAATTGTCATTAAAACGATGCTCATAACCACCCATCAAATTTTGGCTTGCATAACCGTAGTCAACGCCAGTCTGAGTACGGTTGATATCATAACCATCCGTCTTTTCAAAACCGGCGGCTAATTGCAGATGTCCTTGTTCATTCACATCAGTCTTAGCAACTAAGTCACTGCTACGAGCTTGATTGCTACCAATACCCGCAGTCACTTGTTTTAGATTATTACCACGACGAGAACGAGTAATAATATTGATCACCCCACCAATTGCATCAGAACCATACACAGCAGCCCCAGGACCGCGAATGACCTCAAGACGTTCAACCAACCCAAGAGGAAAATGGTTAATTGCTACTCCACCAGCAGCAGAATCAATACGCACACCATCAACCAATACCAGCACATGGCCACTATTAGTACCGCGCATATATACCGATGCATTATGACCACGACCACCATTTTGGCCAATTTCGACACCAGGTACTCGACGCAACACCTCGGTTAACGAGTTAGCTTGATACCTTTCAATTTCTTGACGATTAATTACCGTTGTCGCTGCTAATACTGAAGCTTGATTTTGCTCAAAACGATTGGCCGTTACCACGACGGTTTCTTCTGATTGGGCTTCGCTGGCGTGTAAATAAGAGATAGGGGTTAGCAGCGATGCTAGAGCGATCGCTAGTGCTGATTTTTGCATATTATTATCCTAAATCGCGTTAATCCTGCTAAGTGAAAACCACGGCATCACTCAGTGGCTGGCAGGTCTTCGGACTTGAGAGCACTTTGCACCTACTGGCTCGACTTCCCACTCCAAGAGCAGTGTCATTTGAGCGTTCGTTCTCTCTTACCGCTGCGCGTCAGTTCCGGATTCACACCGGATTCCCTTTTCAGCTATTTTTAGCCATCCAGGCATCTAAATAGCACCAGCTCGCCGCAAATAGTATTGAGTGAAGCAAAAATTGTCCAGTACAGATTCCGTGCCGATCGGTTTTACACTCAATATCCAGCCAATCATGGAGCAAAACTGGACAACTGGCCGAGATTGAATAAAATCTGCGCTCTTTCTGTAATAGCCCATAAAAAGGTACTCCAATGGCGACTCTTGATGTAAACCCACCACTCTACCAAGCTCAATTGGCCGACAAAGTTGCTCGCTTAAAAGCAATGTTTGTTGACTACTCAATGCCTGAGCTGGAAGTGTTTGAGTCGCCACAGGCGAATTACCGAATGCGCGCTGAATTTCGAATTTGGCATCAAGGTGATGACATGTACTACATCATGTTCAACCAACAGACGCGTGAAAAATATCGGGTGGATCAATTTCCCGCCGCCAGTCGCCTGATCAATGATTTGATGCCACTGCTGATCGAAGCGATGAAAGGCAGCCATATTCTGCGCCATAAATTATTCCAAGTGGATTTCCTCTCCACTCTCAGCGGCGAAATTTTGGTGTCGCTGTTATACCATCGTCAGCTCAGCGAAGAGTGGGAAACGGCAGCTCAAGCTTTGAAACAGCGTTTAAATGATGAAGGGTTTAATCTCAACCTGATTGGCCGTGCGCGTAAAATGAAAATGGTATTGGATCGTGACTACGTGGTTGAAAAATTACAGGTCAACGGCAAGCCATACATTTATAAACAAGTCGAAAACAGCTTTACCCAACCCAATGCCAAAGTCGCAGAAAAGATGTTGGAATGGGCGGTCGACTGTACCCAAGACAGTCAAGGCGATCTGCTTGAGCTGTATTGCGGCAACGGTAATTTCTCACTTGCACTCGCACAAAACTTTGAACGAGTGTTGGCAACCGAATTGGCCAAGCCTTCGGTCGAGGCGGCACAATTTAATATCGCCGCCAACCAGATCGACAATGTACAAATCATCCGTATGTCGGCTGAAGAGTTTACTCAAGCGATGGAAGGCAAACGCGAATTTAACCGCCTCAAAGATGCCGGCGTCGATCTGGCCAGTTACCACTGCAACACTATTTTTGTCGACCCACCACGCTCAGGGATGGATATTGACACCTGCAAAATGGTGCAAGGTTATCAGCGTATTTTGTACATCTCTTGTAACCCTGAAACACTGCAAGAGAATCTACAACTGCTCAGTCAAACCCATCAAGTAGTACGTTTTGCTCTGTTTGATCAATTCCCCTATACCCACCACATGGAAGCGGGCGTACTGCTAGAGCGCATTCAATAAGGGTTTCAACGGTTTTCGATTGTAGTAAAAAGCGCGCTGGGTGCGGCGTGGGGAAATAAACCATCCGCACCGCTAAGCATTCAATTTAAGATAAAGGCCACCAGCTAAACTGGTGGCCACTTGCGATACGGAATGCCTGCTAGTCACGATCAATGGCAAATGGTGACCAAGCTTGACGGGTTGGCATCACCTCAACTCGGTTGATATTGATATGGTGTGGCAAATTGGCGATATAAAACATCTGTTCGGCAATATCTTCTGCGCTTAATGGGGTTGTGCCTCGATATAATTGATCTGAAGCTGACTGGTTGCCTTTGGTTCTGACCAAAGTAAATTCGGTTTCTGCAATTCCTGGGGCTAAATCGGTCACTCTCACCCCGGTACCTTGCAAATCACAGCGTAAGTTATAGCTAAACTGTTTTACGAATGCCTTACTCGCACCATAAACGTGACTACCAGGATATGGCCATTGCCCAGCTATTGAGCCAATATTAATGATGGTGGCTCCTGCCCCCACTCTAATCAAGGTGGGCAACAAAGCATGGGTCACATTCACCAGCCCAGTACAGTTAGTGTCAATCATCGTATGCCAATCGGATAAATCAACCTGTGCCGCGCCCTCTGGTGCTAGAGCCAATCCGGCATTGTTGATTAATGTTGTTACCTGAGCAAATTCGCTCGGTAGAGCCTCAACTGCGTTTTTGACCGCCTTTGCATCTCGAACATCTAACTGAATAATGTGTGTGGGTACCTTAAGCATTTCTTGCAGATCGAGCAGTCTTTCCCATCGGCGACCAGCCAACACCAACGACCAGCCTTGACTGGCAAATTTTTGGGCCGCGGCACGTCCAAACCCTGACGTGGCACCAGTAATAAATGCGATTTTCTTCATGTTCATCTTCCTGATTAAACTCAATATCTTAGTGGCACCAAGCCGATAAGCATTAGAGCAGTGGTTTATACCTTGAACCTGCCATGCTTTACGTCCCTTAATCTAAGCGGATGGGCGTGAACAGCGTAGAGCCAGTTTGCGAAATTACCTAGGGCAGAGCCTCGCTGCTGACCCATGACTTTCTTGAAACTGCCACTACACCCTATTCAGAATTCATCGCCACAATACGCTTACCGCTCACCAAAAGAGCCAGCGTATTGCTAGGAGAAGAAAATGGATTTGTTATCATCTGAAGTCACAAACCAAGACGTTATCGAATTAGACCAATGTGTCTTCCATTCTTGGTCAGTTCAAGAGAGTGCAACGCCACTGGCGATTGCCGGTGGACAAGGTTGTACCCTGTGGGATTTTGATGGGAAAAAATATTTAGACTTTAGCAGCCAGTTAGTCAATACCAATATTGGTCATCAACATCCTAAAGTGATTACCGCGCTCAAAGCACAAGCGGACACACTAGCGACTATCGCGCCCGCAATGGCCAATCTAGCCCGTGGTATGGCCGCGAAACGGATCTTGGCACGAGCGCCGAGCGGCTTCCAAAAAGTGTTCTTTACCAATGCTGGGGCGGATGCCAATGAGAACGCAATTCGCATGGCGCGCCAGTTTACTGGCCGCGATAAAGTGCTTTCAGCTTATCGCTCATACCATGGCAATACTGGCGCGGCAATCGCCGCCACGGGTGACTTTCGCCGTATCCCCAACGAATACAGCCGAGGGCATGTGCACTTTTTTAACCCTTACCTGTATCGCACAGAATTTGACGCCAAGACCGAAAGTGAAGAATGTACTCGGGCTCTTGCTCACTTAACTCGAGTCATCGAGTGTGAAGGCCCTGACTCGATTGCGGCGATCCTACTTGAAACCATTCCCGGTACCGCCGGCTTCTTACTGCCGCCAGAGGGTTATCTACAAGGTGTGCGTGAAATCGCAAGCCAATATGGCATTCAGCTGATCTTAGATGAGGTAATGGTTGGCTTTGGGCGCACCGGTAAATGGTTTGCGTTCGAACACTTCAATGTGATCCCAGATCTGGTCACCTTTGCCAAAGGAGTCAACTCTGGCTATGTACCGGCAGGTGGGGTGATCGTCAGTCAACCGATATGTGAGTTCTTCAAGCATCAATGCTTTATGGGCGGCTTAACCTATTCGGGACATCCCCTTGCCATGTCAGCGATTGTCGCCACCATTGATGCAATGGAGGAGGAAGGCATGATCCATTATGCCGATCAAATTGGCCAGACATTGCTCGGCCCATCGTTGGTTGCTCTGATGGAACAGCATAGCGTGATCGGTAATATTCGTGGCAAAGGCATGTTTTGGGCGCTGGAACTGGTTGAAGACCGAGCTTCTAAGCAACCGTTAAGCAACCAGAAAATGGCACAGATCAAGCAAAAACTCACCGAGCGAGGTCTGCTGACCTTTATCGTCAATAATCGAATTCATGTCACACCGCCCCTGATCATCCAACCCAATGAGATCAAGCATGGCGTGGCAATCATCGATCAAGTGTTAGCCGAATTTGATGCTTAATCGGAAACGTGCCAAGCCTTATCGCTTGGCACGCACCCTCTTATTTTACCTTTGTTACTTAACCCTTTGTTACTTACCCTTAGTTACCTCGCCCTTAATCACTGTACTCCGGCTTATTGCAAGCCATCGAATGCTCTGGCTAACTCAATGATTCCAGGCTGGATCAGCGCCTTATCAATCGAGTGAAAGCCCAACCTAAAATATCGATTAGCATCATGAGGCAATCGGGATTGGGCACTCTCAGTAGACGGTGAGGTGGCAATAAAATGTGAAGCACCCGTTTCGACCAAGACTCCGTGCTGCGCAGCCTTAGAAACTAATCGCTGACAACTGATCCTATCTGGGGTCTGCAACCATAGAGCATTGCTGAGTTCATGCTTGGCTAACCGCTCGCAATAGGGAAGGTGCTTTGCGACTGCTTGATTGATGATATCCCACCGCTGCCGCGTATTTTCACGCACACGGCGTACAAAACTGTCGTAGTAACCTTGGGCAATAAAATGCGCCATTTCCATCTGTAATCGGCTTGGCGGATGGCGAAACATCAGCCGACGCAATCCTCTTAGTTCATAGATCAGCTCTTCTGGTGCCACCACAAAACCGAGGCGTAGACCCGGCGCGAGAATTTTGGAAAAGCTACTCACGTAAATCACGCGCCCTGACTTATCTAATGCTTTCAGCGCTGGAGCAGGATTGAGCTCAAAATTACTGTTCGAGTCATAATCATCTTCAATGATGATCGCATCACTTTGCTCAGCAAGCGCCAAAATCTGTTTGCGCCGCTGCTGGCTCATGGTGACTGCGGTTGGTGCTTGATGACTTGGCGTAACATAGAAGTAATCACACATGGCAGAACATGAGTTCAATTTTAACCCTTCGGCATCCACTTGGTGTGGATATAACTGCGCGCCGGCGAGACTAAAAATATTGTAGGCTTCTTTATATCCGGGATTTTCAACCCCGACTCGAGAATCTCGATTCATTAACAACTGAGAGAGCAGATATAAGCCATTCTGAGAGCCTATCGTGATTAAAATTTCCTCACTACTGGCATGAATTCCACGCTGCGGCAGCACTCGGGTGCGGATCTGCTCAATCAATAACTCCACATCCTTATCAACCTTGTCACACAACCAACCATGATCCTGAGCGTCAGCGATCACCTTACGCGAAGCTTCTCGCCACTGAGACAAGGGAAAATCATTTATATAGGGCTGTCCATAAATAAAGGGGTATTTATAGCAACTCCATTGACTGGGTTTGATGATGCGCGGAAATTGATGAGTATTAATTTTTATTTTATCGACCCAATTTGGTGCAGCGATTGCACTATTTTCTGCAACCGAATTGAATGCGATTGGGCTAGCTTGATCACTGATTTGATAAGCCTGCGCGAGATAATACCCACTGCGCGGGCGGCTAATTAAATAGCCATCATCAAGCAAACTTTCATACACCAACGAGACGGTATTGCGCGAGACTTTTAGTTGTTGAGAGAGCTTGCGACAAGACGGTAGCGCTTGTTGCGGAGCAAAAATCCCCTCTAAAATCGCTTTGACAAGGTACTCTCTGACCTGCTGCTGCAGACTTCTTGCGCAATCAAATTCAATCACACACTGATAATTTATCGCCACTCTATCAACCTCCGATCATCCACGACCAAAGTCAGCCGATAAACTATCGTCAGCAAAAAATAGACCACAAAAAAAGTAGGTATTATTTAAAACATCAAGATTAGAACATCGGCTTAAAACAGCACTGTCCCATCGCGATCAATAAATTGGCTCTACCCCATCATCGACACCAATCTCTACAGTGCAAGTATTCAAGTTGCTTCAACAGAGTTAAAAGGATGGATATATGAAACATGGAATGAGTGTTAAGAAAATGAGTATTAAGAAATGGTTTTCTACCACAGTGATTGCGCTAGCCATCGGCACCTCAGCCAGTGCGCTCAGCGCCGATCTTCCTGACATCATCAAAACTGGCGT
Source organism: Vibrio misgurnus (assembly GCF_029635775.1). Taxonomy (NCBI): domain Bacteria; kingdom Pseudomonadati; phylum Pseudomonadota; class Gammaproteobacteria; order Vibrionales; family Vibrionaceae; genus Vibrio; species Vibrio misgurnus. The sequence continues at coordinate 2,377,044 of NZ_CP113241.1, forward strand.
GCTTAAAGTCGCAACCGAAGATAACTACTCGCCGTTTAATTACATTGCCCAAGGGAAAGCGACCGGTATCAACCAAGATCTGCTCGAGGAGCTGCGTCACTACGCCCAATTTGAGGTCAAGCAAGATATTTTGCCGTGGACAGGCTTACTCGCTTCGGTGGCGGCAGGACAATATGATCTCGCCCTGACTGGGGCGATTGTTACCGATGCACGCCTGCAAGTTTTTGATTTTACGCCACCGATTGCCTCAGCGCAGCACTACTTTATGGCTCGAGCGAAAGATAACTCCATCACCAGCGTCGCCGATCTCGATCGAAAAACCGTTGGACTACAAGCCGGAAGTGCATTGTTAGAGCGCCTACCCGAACTTAAAACCATTCTTGAAGCGCAAGGAAAAAGCTTGGGTAAAGTGGTCGAATACCAATCTTATCCTGAGGCTTATGCGGATCTTGCCAATGGACGAGTCGATTATGTTATCAACAGTGTGGTGTCGGTCAACGAGGTAGTGAAAAGTAAAGCCAAGGTCTTCAAAAAAGGGGAAGCGGTCTCCGGTCCCGGTTTTGTCAGTTGGCCAATTCCAAAGCAAAATCCTGAGCTGCTTGCTTATCTGACCGATTTCTTTAAACACCTAAAACAGACCGGCCGGCTTGCTGAGCTACAACAGAAATGGTTTGGCGAATCATTTGATGATCTTCCGCTGGAGCCCATCACCTCGGTTGAACAATATCACGCTCTGACCGCCATCAACCCAAGCTAACCGCTTGAGTTGAAAAGGCTTGCTTATGTGCCTTAGTGAGCAAGCCTAGGCTGCCAATGGAAACACTCGGAGGGCATATATTATGGATTACTATGCATGGATGCAGTTATTCGCAGGTGCTTGGACGACCGCCTGGATCTCGTTGGTGTCAATCGCACTCGGCGTGGTGATTGGACTGGTCATTGCGCTGGTCAGGATTTCAAAAATCGCGCTGATTGATCCTCTACTCGGCATTTACGTGAGCTGGGCTCGAGCGACACCACTGGTCACTCTCGCGCTATTCATCTTTTTATCTTTGCCCGCATTTGGCCTCAACCTCGATAAAAATCTCTCTGCGATATTATGTTTAACGCTCAATACCGCCGCCTTCAATGCCGAAATATGGCGTAATGCATTTCTCAACTTTTCCCATGGCCAACGCGAAGCGGCAGAAGCGATTGGTATGTCTCGGTTGACCTACTTCCGTCGCATCATGTTTCCACAGATGATCACCGTAAGCCTACCAGCATTGGTGAATGAAATGTCTTTTCTGATCAAAGGCAGCCCAGCGATTGCGGTGATTGGTGTGGTAGACCTAACCCGAGTCACCAATCGGATTGCGGCGGTCACCTATGAACCGCTGGCTCCGATTCTGTGTGCTGCGGTGCTTTATATGTGCCTGATTGGCCTACTGATAAAACTCCAACATTTGGCTGAGCAACAAGCCAGTCACCTCACCGCCTAGGAGAACAATCTATGAGTGAATGGCAGATCATTTGGGAACAACGCGAGATTTTTTATTACGGATTCCTAACCAGCGTCATGTTGTTTGTCAGCGCATCAATCATCAGCTTTGTTAGCGGGCTCGCCCTACTGAGCCTACTGGAAAATGGAAGTAATGGGCTACGTTATAGCATTAGAGCCAGCATTAATATTATGCGCACCTTGCCCTTTCTTATTCTCGCCTACTTGCTTTATTACGGGCTACCTGAACTGGGGATTCGAATGGACGCGATCAGCGCCGGACTAATTGCGCTGTGTCTTTACCACAGCACCTATTTCTGTGAAATTTTTCGCGGAGTAAGAAAAGATCTGGATGAGGGCTATATTGAAGCCGCCACATCATGTGGCTTCTCAAAAGTTAAAATCTTCACCCGCGTAATCACCCCGAATATCCTGTTTAAATCTCTACCTCTGATTGCCAATCAACTGATCATCTGTCTTAAAGATACCGCGTTTTTAAGCATCATTACCGTCAGTGAAATAACCGCTGCGGCAAACAGTCTGCAATCCAGCTACTTCATTCCACTTAACGCATTTATTGTCGCGATTGGCCTGTATTGGATAGTGAGTATTGCGGTTGAACAAATCACCCAACGCCTACTAAATAAGGTGCAACAAAGAGGGCTAAGTCATGCTTAAACCATACATAAACAGACCGGAAATTTCGCTCACACCAGTGAAAGAGAGCACAGCATTGCACGTGGTCGAGACCAACCATCAACCATCCACACCTCAAGCATCAATGCCTGACACCACACGACCAGAGCAAAAACCGATCATCAAAATCGCCAACCTTTCCAAACAGTTTGATGGCATAGAAGTACTGCGAGATATCAATCTAAATATCCACCAAGGACAAGTGGTGAGCATTCTCGGCTCTTCCGGCTCAGGAAAATCAACTTTATTGCGTTGTATCAATTGGTTGGAGCAACCTGAGCGCGGTTTTATCTACCTTGGTGAGCAGCGAATTGGCGTTAACCCACACACCAATAAGCCCTGCAAATATCCAGAACTGGCAAAAATACGCCAACGGATCGGAATGGTGTTCCAAAGCTTCAATCTGTGGCCGCACCTTACGGTGCAACAGAATGTGATGGAAGCCTTGATCCATGTAAAAAAGTGCTCAAAAGCGGACGCGCAAAAGATGGCGCATTTCCAACTAGAGAAAGTCGGCATGGCGCACAAACTCGATAGCTATCCGAATATGTTATCTGGTGGGCAAAAACAGCGCGTCGCAATCGCGCGTGCATTAGCCATGGAGCCTGAGGTTCTGCTATTTGATGAACCAACATCAGCACTTGACCCAGAGTTAGTGGATGAGGTGCTATCAGTGATGCAGCAGCTTTCAAAAGAGGGCTACACTATGGTGATCGTCACCCATGAAATGGCGTTTGCACGCCAAGTTTCAGACCAAGTGGTGTTTTTAGAAAAAGGCATTTTGATCGAAAATAGCCCGCCAGAAAAATTTTTCACCAACCCAGACTCGTTACGGGTCAGGCAGTTTTTAAAATTGGATGGCTAGTGGATGGCGGGCGATTCGACGTTATTCTAGAGTGCCTTTGAGGCGATTGCGCTCACGCTCTTTACGATACCAGAGTGCGCCTTTCGCCAACATGCGCAGTTGCAAAATCAACCGCTCAGAGAGTTCATCGCGCTCACTGCGCTCTAAATCTAAAGCTTCGGCCCCCGAGCTAAAGACCAAGGTCACCGAGGCTTCCGCTTGAGTCATCGCTTCTTCGCGGCTCATTCCGGTGGTGACCAAATATTCGGTGAGTTCAGCGGCAAAATGCTGAATTTCACGCACCACCGCAGCGCGGAACTCGCAGGAGGTACCAGAGCGTTCACGCAGCAGTAGGCGAAACACGTTAGGGCTGCTCTCGATGAATTCCATAAAGGTTTCCACTGAAGTGCGGATCACACTGCCCTCTTTAACGATCCGCTGCCGTGCTTGGCGCATCAATTGACGCAGCAGTAAACCACCTTCATCCACCATGGTTAAACCGAGCTCATCCATATCTTTAAAATGGCGATAAAACGAGGTTGGGGCAATACCCGCTTCACGGGCGACTTCACGTAAACTCAAGTTCGAGAAACTGCGCTCAGCGCTCAATTGACTGAATGCGGCATCAATTAAAGAGCGGCGTGTTTTTTCTTTTTGTTGTGCTCGGATCCCCAGCGATTTCATACCCAGTCTGCTCTCGGCTAAGTCAAATAATTTGCTGCATACTATAACCTGATTGATAGGCTTGTCTAAGCAACAAAATGACTGATTATGAAATCATCGACCTATTTTCCCATCATCGGTAATTGATCACTGCCGTTTTCAAACGCTACCCGTAATAAAAAAGGCCTGGGATTAACCAGACCTCTTATATTTGATGATCGACTCAGCCAAGTTGCGATCAGAACTCACCAACCGCTTCTTTTAGCTTACGCATCGCATTTTTTTCAAGCTGGCGGATCCGCTCGGCAGACACGCCATACTGTTCAGCTAAATCTTGTAGCGTGGTTTTATTGTCATCATCCAACCAACGGGCGCGCACAATATGCTGGCTGCGCTCATCGAGACTGGCTAAAGCCATACTCAGGCGCTGGGTGGTATGCGCTTCCCAGTTTTCCGCTTCTAGGTTATCCGCCAGATCGGACTGTTTATCTTCGAGATACAGCACTGGCGCCGTGTAGGCCATGCCGTTGTCATCATCTTCCGCTGACATTTCAAATGCTGCATCTTGCGCCGCCAGCCGCGATTCCATTTCACGCACTTCCGCAGGCTCAACGCCTAATTCGCGAGCCACGGTTTCCACTTCACCTGCGTTAAACCAGCCGAGGCGTTTTTTGGATTTACGCAGATTGAAGAACAATTTGCGCTGAGCTTTAGTGGTTGCGACTTTGACAATACGCCAGTTACGTAGCACGTATTCATGAATTTCCGCTTTAATCCAGTGTACTGCGAACGAAACCAGTCTCACGCCCATTTCTGGGTTGAAACGCTTAACTGCTTTCATCAAGCCAATATTGCCTTCTTGGACTAAATCGGCAATCGGCAGACCATAACCGGAATAGCCACGAGCAACGTGAACAACAAATCGTAAGTGCGACAAGATCAATCCTTTCGCCGCCTCGATATCCCCTTTGTAATGTAATCGCTCAGCCAGCTCGCGCTCTTCATCTGCGCTCAGCATCGGATAACCGTTTACGGAGCGGATGTAGCTATCTAAGCTGTCTTGTGTAACAAGAGCCATTGGATACGCTTGGTTAGTCATTCAATTCCTCATCATTCTCTGATCTGGACACAGGGTTTTATCGGAGCAAGCTTGAACCGAAAATTAATCAATTTCAAGTTTGACGGGTCATTATGCATAAACAAAAGTACAACTCAAGTCAAGCACTGTGGTGGCGGTTAATCGGCCGCTATTTTATGACCATTATCACCTAAAGCGGTTCAATTTCTTTTAAATGGCGCTGCGCAGAAACTTTAGCCGCCACGCAGCCAAGCAATACACCAAGCATCAGCAGCAGTAGTGATTCATCCCAACTGAGGCCAATTAAGCGAAATCGACTGTCATATAACATAGCGAGAGTGGCGACTGCGCCATTGAGCAACACGGTTATCAATGCGGTCAGCAACCATGCCACCACCGCACCAAGCAGTCCAAACCACATACCAGAATAGAGATAAGGCCGTAAAATATAGCTATCGGTCGCGCCGATCAATTTCATGGTTTGGATCTCTTCCTTATTGGCTTGCACATTAAAACGCAGTGTATTGCCAACAATCAAAAATACCGACATCAGCATCAAACTCGACAAGCTGATCACCACTATGGTCGCTAAGTGTCGAATCGCATCGAGGCGGGCAAACCAATCCTCATCCATCCGCACATCGGTTACCCCCTCTTCGGCTCGCAAGCTATGAGCCAGAGTTTGCAACTGGTCACGGCTCTCGACTTGTGGTGTCACCACTAACACGGCCGGTAACGCAGTGTTATCGAGCAAACTGATCGCCTGTTCAAATCCGGCATATTGGCTTAACTCATCCAAGCCTTGTTGAGGTGAGATGTATTCTACCAGACTGACTTCAGCACGCCGCTCTAGCGAATCTTTCAATACGATGATTCGCGGTTCCGGAATTTCGGTTTGTAAGTAAACACTCAATTGGGAAGGTACGGCAACTCGTTCGGCAACCGAAGCAATATTTTTACTCAGCAGATACAAACTGGCAGGCAAGGCTAACGCCATTGAAATCACCGCTAGAGTGAGAATATTACCAAGCGGACGTCGCCATAACGCGGCAAACGAAGCCTTGGCTTGCTTTAAATGGATTGTGATAAAGCTATCGTTTTTGCTCCGCTGTTGAGCGCGCGGTTTACTTTGACGGGTTTTGGTCATTTTTTGCTTGCTCGGTTTAACGGCCATGATCCGCCACCTCACTTAAAAAACCCTGATTGAGTTCGAGATGACGATACTGCGGACGCGAATTAACCAGATGAATATCGTGGGTAGCCAATAAAATGGTCACCCCAGCACGGTTAAACTCTTCAAATAGCCGCAGCACCAAATTGGACAACTCAGGATCTAAATTACCCGTTGGCTCATCCGCCAACAGTAAAGTCGGACGATTGACCACCGCCCGAGCAATTCCCACCCGCTGCTGCTCACCACCAGAAAGCTGGCTCGGTAGACAGCGCGCTTTATCCAGCAAGCCGGTTTTATCGAGCGCAGCACAAACTCGCCGTTTGATCTCATCTTCCGCGATCGATTCAATCCGCATCGGCAATGCGACATTGTCATATAAGGTGCGGTCCATCAACAGGCGATGGTCTTGAAATACAATGCCGATATTACGCCGCAAGAATGGAATATCTTTACTAGGAATACGCGTAATATCGTGCCCATTAAAGCTAATTTTGCCGTCGGTGGGACGCTCAATGGCACAGATCAGTTTAAGCAATGTGCTTTTCCCTGCACCGGAATGGCCTCCTAAAAAAGCCATTTCCCCACGCCGTAAGTGAAAATCCACTTTCTGCAGCGCTTGTCGTCCACCTCGGTATGCTTTACTGACTTGCTGAAACCTGATCACGCCCTCTCCCCCTTGGCAAGGCTGGCACACTGGCCAGCTCAGATTTGGTGACTGGTGGTGACCAGTTACTCTTCACGACTAAATAGTGCGTCGATAAACTCTTGGGTAGCAAATGGACGTAAATCGTCAATTTTTTCACCAACCCCAATATAGCGGATCGGGATCTGGAATTGATCCGCAATCGCGAAAATCACACCACCTTTGGCAGTACCATCAAGTTTGGTCAAGGTGATCCCGGTTAACGGTGCCACTTCACTAAACAACTTGGCCTGACTGATGGCATTTTGTCCGGTCCCGGCATCCAAGGTCAGCATAATTTCGTGGGGCGCACTACCATCAATCTTTTTCATCACCCGCACAATTTTACGCAGTTCTTCCATTAAGTGGCTCTTGTTTTGCAAACGACCCGCAGTATCGGCAATCACCACATCAATGCCACGCGCGGTGGCCGCTTCAATCGCATCATAAATAACCGATGCACTATCTGCACCAGTATGCTGAGCAATCACCGGAACTTGGTTACGCTCACCCCAGACTTGCAGTTGCTCAACTGCCGCGGCGCGGAAAGTATCACCGGCGGCCAACATCACTTTATGTCCCTGAGCTTGGAACTGCTTGGCCAGCTTACCAATCGTAGTGGTTTTACCCACGCCATTGACTCCGACCATTAAGATCACGTACGGTTTTTTATCCGCCGCAATCACCAACGGCTGCTCGACTTGAGCTAAAATTTCCGCCATCTCTTCTTTGAGTAAGCCATACAGCGCTTCACCATCACGCAGTTGCTGACGAGAGGCTTTGGCGGTCAAATTGGCAATAATTTTACTGGTGGTTTCCATCCCAACATCGGCGATCAGCAGCTGCTCTTCAAGCTCTTCAAACAGCTCATCATCAATTTTTTTGCCTTTAAACAAACCAAAAAAACCTGCGCCAATATTGGCTTTGGTGCGGCTAAGGCTGCGCTTTAAACGAGCAAAGAAACTTTCGGTTGGCTTTTCTTGCTCACTAATCCGCGTTAGCTCAGTTTCATTTATTTCTGTTTCTGTTTCTGTTTCTGTTTCTGTTTCTGTTTCTGTTTCTGTTTCTGTTAACACAGCTTCGGCAACCAGCTCGACCGTGGCAACGTCTGTTTGAGTTGAGGGCTGATCTTGCGCTGGTGTTTCGCTTGCGCTGGTTGGATTATGCTCTTCATCACCAAAGCCAAGCCATGACAACAAACCACGCTTCTTTTTTTCCGTCATCTGGAACTGTCCTGAATCACTTTATTTGAATACCCACTTTTCTTGGCGATGGGCATCTGCCAGAAAAGAAAAATGACAAAGCAGTGAAAACTTTTTGCTGCACTTGCTACACTTTGTCCAATTTTTTATGTTAACTCGGGTTGTCACGCCGGATGGCGGACAGGTGGGTTATAGTAACACTTAATTAGCGGTCAAAAAATCTATGCAAAGACGTCGCCAGCCAAACCCATCACAAAAAAACGCCCCTAGCGGGCAAGTTCGAATTATCAGCGGCCTATGGCGTGGTCGAAAACTTCCGGTGCATGATGCAGAAGGATTACGCCCCACTACCGACCGAGTCAAAGAAACACTATTCAATTGGCTCGCTCAACACGTACCGAACGCACGTTGCCTCGACTTATTTGCTGGCTCTGGTGGCTTAGGATTTGAGTGCGCCTCACGCCAAGCAGAACTGGTGACCATGCTTGAGCTCAACCCTCTCGCTTTTCAACAGCTCAGCCGTAATGTGCAGAGCCTAAAAGCACAAAACATTGAGCTTATGCACATGGATAGCTTAGCCTTTTTGCGACAATCTGGACAACCGTATGAGCTGGTGTTTATTGACCCGCCATTTCGACAAGGTTTGCTGCAACAAACCACTCAATTGTTAGAGCAAAACGGTTGGCTGAGTCCTGATGCGATGATTTATATTGAATGCGAAAAAGAGCTGCCGATGACGGAATTACCCACATCGTGGCGCTTGCATCGAGAAAAAATCGCTGGGCAAGTCTGCTATCGGCTATTTATAAGGGAAGCACAATGAAAGGATTAATCTGGTTAGCAAAGACCGCAATTGGCTTGGTGTGGCTAGTGTTACTACTCAATATCGCGATGCCTTTTCCAGGCAATGCTGCGATTGCACTGTATATTATGGCCGCATTTTTACTGATGATGCATGGCTTACAGATGCTGATTTTTATTGGCGCATTTGGCGATAAGTTACCATTAACACGCTGGGACAAGTGGTCGATTGTGATCTTCGGTATCTTTGCGCTACTGGATATTCGTCGTAAGTACATGATGTAATTGACAAGCTCATGATCTCCCCAAAGCCACCACATTAATTTGGTGGCTTTTTTTATGCTCACGCTGCACATGCGGTTGTAGTTAAAAGCGCCGTTGTATGCCCGCTAAATCGCCATTCTCTCTGCATACTGATCACCACACGACGCAACCACCAGAAAACCCAACAAAATAACAGCTAATGAAAATACAAACATCAAAGCACAATAAAAAAGAGTTAAATTGGCAATAAAACCCATAAACACACAAACAAACATCACAGATAAATAATAAAACCAATTTAAATTCAAAGCATTACAATAAAAAGTACAATTAAATAGAACGACAACACTACAAAGAGGCTTAGTGGCCATTAAGATAAATATAAGCAAAGAAAAACACTAACCAATAAAGGCAAATGATAACTCATATCAACAACCAGCAACCATCAGCGATAAACTATTAATTACTCGATACCGACTATCAAATCTAGCCCAAGTGACAATAACTAACGTTAGTTTAAAGTTAAACCAGCCAAGCAAAATATAAAAAACCCTTAAAAACAGCATGATAAAAACACAACCATTCAAAAAAACAACACATCGCTCATGATTACAACAGCACAAAACCATGACCTTTCCCTGACAAAATTCCATCACAACAGCAAAACAACTATGTTTTTTTAAACTCTCATAATCAATCTATTGATCAAGCCTAATAAATGATCTATTCTTTTCGCCAGAATGATTAAACTAAAAAGGAGCAGTGTTATGATTTCTTCATCTCAAAAACAGGGACTCGTTATGATCGCAGTAATCATTGGCCTAATGACACTGCCCATGATGTACTAAGCTTATGTTTATAAACAAAAAGGACGCTGATGCGTCCTTTTTGTTTTGCTGGTTAGCCATTAATGGAAATGTTGAGCAAGCTCAGGCCAGTACCAGTAATACACCAACAGCGCACCAAGGGTAACCAACGTCAGTAAGGTGATTGCCACCCGCCACACAAATTTTCCACTTCTGGGCGTTAACTCCTTCTCACACTCCTGACATGCACTAAAAAAAGCATTGCGTGCTTCTAGCTGATAGTGATCTTCATGGATCACTTTGTTGCGAATCGTGGCAACATAGCGCAATTTTTTGACCATATGATTAGGTAAACGCTCTTCGCAACTGGTGACGAGCTGGTGCAGCCCCTTGCCTTGTGCATGATATTGTTCGCGCAATAGTGTTTCGAGTTTGCGCGTGCGTAGCACCACTTGCTCAATGTCTGACATATTCCCTCCCGCACTTTGTTTTGCTGTCTCGCTAGTCACTCGACGAACCCTAGCTGCGATGATCCATAAAGTGTGAAGTCAGCCGAAAAATCACCGTGAATAGCGGCCAAACGTCTCTTTCTCAGCACAAATTAGTTGGCAAAATATGCTATTCGCTAAAATGGCTGCGTATCCCCGATAGGAGGCAGACATGCCCTACACTCTATTGATCTATCTAGTATTATTAATTATTGCTGCATTTTGGTTGTTCAGCCACTTCTACCGCCGTCACCTACAAGGTGAAAATGCGCCACAGCGTACAGCAGAAGTGACTATTCTGGATAAGCAGATTATCGATGTTGCCAACCCACTGCCCGGTCAAGAGGAGCAGGAGTGCTGGATTTACGTGCAAAAAGGTCTGTTTGGCCCAAAGCGCGAGTTTCAAATTGGCATTCACTACTATCATGCACTGAATCCAGGGGATAAAGGCATACTGACTTATCAAGGCCAACGCTTTTTACATTTTGCGCTACAGCGCTGAACTCACTAGCCAATAAACCATACTATTGGCATGGATTGATAGTTTATATCTATCAAAAAAATCAGCCAATCCCAATTTGATCCCTGTCTAAACTACACTATTCTTGTGTGTATCAAAGTAGAATTTAACGCACTGAGAGGTGGAATTATGACAACCAATTTAATTGGTCTCGACAGTCTCCAAAGTCAAAAACTGGCCAATACCCTCAACCACTTGCTAGCAAATTATCAAGTTTTTTATATGAATACCCGTGGTTATCACTGGAATATTCAAGGCAAAGAGTTTTTTGAACTACATGTCAAATTTGAGGAAATCTATACCGATCTGCAACTCAAGATTGATGAAGTGGCAGAGCGTATTTTGACCTTAGGCGCTCGGCCAATGCACAGCTTTAGTGGCTACCTTAAAGCAACCCAAATTAAAGAGCACACCGATTCACTCGATGGCCGTAATAGCATGCAAGGATTGGTGGATGGCTTCAGTGTGCTACTGCACCAACAGCGCGATATTCTGGAATTGGCCAGTGAAAGTGGTGATGAAGGAACCGCCGCTTTGATGGGTGATTACATCCGCGAGCAAGAGAAGTTAATGTGGATGCTCAATGCTTGGCTAAAATAATCAATCATTGGTCACCCATCAACACGTAACCCGCGGTGACAAGTCAGTGAAGCGATCTGGTCAACTAGCCTTTATTATCCAGCCCTCAACGTCAGGCTGGTTGACCGCCAACACAGCCGAGTAACCATCTAAACTAAACGATTAATGTCCTGACTCCAACGCTGGGCGTCGATCAATCGCGGATGCACCTCTTCAATCTCCAATCCCAATTGATGACAGTGTTGCGCTACACCTTGCCAATCTCCCTGTTCAAAACATTGCCCAAGGTTAAGCAAAGCTCCGAGAGAGCCGCTCCGGTCACGCAGCGCCTGTTTCACTTCATCACCTAATGGTAACTGCTCAACTAACAGGTCTAAACTGGTATCTAATAACGCATCTAACACCGAAAACATCCCGATCAAAAAAGCTTGCTGTTGATAAGTCTGAAAAAGGGGTAAGGTCGTCATTAACTGACAAAATCGCGCTCTCTGCAACGATAGCGTATAGAGTTGTTGCGGCTTTTTCGATGAGATGTAAGAAGCGACCGCCAGTGAGATGAAAATCCGCAATCGATCTTGACCCAAATAGACCAAAGCTTGGCGAAACGAGGTAATCGAGACCGCAATCCGATCCGACATCGTATTGACAAAACGCAGCAACTGATAGGACAGCGCAATATCTTGAGCTACCAATCGCTCCGCTCGTTCATAATCGACCTCAGGCTGACAGACTTCATGGAACAGTTGCATCGCGATCACATGCTCAGGGCTGATGTAACGCTGCTCAATCAGCTCTGGTTTACTGAAAAAATAGCCTTGGAAAAAAGTAAACCCAGCATCGCGTGCTTGGTGAAAATCGGCTTCGGTTTCCACTCGTTCGGCCAAAAAGCGCCGCCGACTACCATTCGCCAATCGCTCACGCACCAAAGCACACGCTTGATCAAGCCCCATCGCCATAATGTCGAGTTTGACAATATGCACATAAGGCAAGAAACGCTCCCAAGCGGGTGAATAGACAAAATCATCTAATGCCAGCAAATACCCACGCTGACGCAACTCTTGTACGGCCACCAACAACTCATCAGTCGGCTGGCAAGTTTCGAGGATTTCAACCACGATCTGCTCACGCGGCAAAGTGAGTGGTAACCGGCGTAGCAAGCTTTTATGGGGAAAGTTGATAAAGCAACGTGAACGGGCAATCTGCGGATTGGTACCGATCGATAAGAAGTTTTCCACAATCAAGCGATAGGTTGCCCGATCCGCATCCACATAGTCAGGAAATGCGTTATTTTCGCCATCACGAAACAGCAATTCGTAGCCTAACGTGTGTTGTTTGGCATTTAATATCGGCTGGCGAGCAACATAAGTGGTGTACATAATTTCCTTAACCGATCTGCTTAATCAATAACCGCGATTTAAGCTTTAGCACTAGCGAGCAACACCCCACAGCCGATAAACATCGAACCAAATAGTTTATTCATTCTGGTCATAACGCGAGGTGAGCGGATATAACGACCGAGCTGAGCCGCTAAGGCGGTATAGCTGAACATCACTATCGTATCGATGATGATGGTGGTGATGCCGAGGATCAAAAATTGTGGCGCCGCATGACTGGCTGGATTAATAAATTGCGGAAATAACGCCACCAAAAATACGATCGATTTAGGGTTAGTCAAATTAATCAACACCGCTTTACGCAATAATGCCGACTGTGATAATTCCGCTTGTTGAGTGACCGCTGTTAACGCTGTTTGGTCACGCCATTTTTGCACCCCAAGCCATAATAGATACGCTACCCCAACCCATTTGATCACACTAAACGCGAGTGCTGACTGAGCCACCAGTGCGCCAATCCCCACGCCCACCAACACGATGTGGCAAATCAAACCGATTTGGAGGCCGATAATCGCCCCCAATGAATGGCGTGTGCCATAACTTAAACCATTGCTGATTGAGTTAACCGTGCCCGAACCCGGAGCCAAACTGAACACGGTTGCGGTAACTAAATAAGCAAGCCAAACATGGATATCCATTGCAATTCCTTATTCCTGACTTATGCTAGCTGACAGGTAAACCGCCAATCTGCACAGTCATATCATCCACTTATGAACCGTTATTACCCTTATACGCAAGAGTCTACTCTGCAACAAGCGCTCAACCTTGAGATAGCTCAACTGTGGAGCACTCGCACTGAAGGCACGTATCACAGTTTTGATAAAAAACCGATTTATTGGTGCAGTTTGCAGCATCCGAATCACCAAAAAGCCATCGTGCTGGTTAATGGACGCATCGAATCAAGCGCGAAATATCAAGAGCTGTGCTATGACTTATTTCAGCAAGGATTTGATGTGTATACCTATGATCATCGAGGCCAAGGTTTATCACCACGGCTGACTAGCGATCGACAGATCGGCTATGTTGAGCAATTCGAAGATTATGTGACGGATTTACAAGGCTTAGTCGAGTTGTTCCAGCTCGAACGCTATACACAGCGCTTATTGTTCGGCCATTCGATGGGGGGAGCCGTCGCCACACGCTATATTCAAACTCACCCCTCTCATCCGTTTGATGCGGTTGCACTCAGCGCACCAATGTTTGGCATCGCGATGCCGTGGTATCTACGTCCATTTGCGTTCATCTTCAGCCAAATCATGGCCACAATAACCACACAGCCGAGCTATGCGGCGGGCTATGGCCCTTACTATGCAAAACCATTTGCCAGCAACCTACTTACCCACAGCCAAATTCGCTATCAATGGTTTCGCGATTTGTACCAAGAGCGCCCTGAGCTACAACTTGGTGGCCCCAGTTATCATTGGGTTTGGCAAAGTTTAATCGCCTGCAAACAATGCTTGCAGTTAACTCGCCAAATCAACATTCCACTGCTGATCTTACAAGCGGGTGAAGAAGCAATTGTGTCTAACCAAGCACAAAATCGACTATTCAAAAAACTCTTACGCACCCAATCACATGCCCGACTATGCCGCATTGCAGGGGCACGCCATGAGCTGCTGTTTGAGCAAGATCGTTATCGTAAGCAGGCGTTAGATCACATGCTGCGCTTTTTTGCCGACCCAACCGCACCATCCCAAAATTGAGGAAAAACGGCATGTACGATTTACCCTCTTTTTCCGGATTTAATTCCACTACACTAAGCAAATCGAGGGTGAACATTCACCCTACCTACAGTGAAACATGAGAGTTTTATGACCACGTTAGCAGCACAACATCCATATAAAATCGTGGCGTCGGATCTCGACGGCACCCTACTCGCCCCCAATCATCAACTGAGCGAATTTTCCAAACAAACGCTTAAGCAACTGCATGATCAAGGGTTTACTTTTATTTTCGCCACCGGTCGCCACCATGTCGATGTGGCGGGGATCCGTGAGATTGCGGGGATCCCCGCGTATATGATCACCTCGAATGGGGCGCGAGTGCATGACCAAGACGATCAGTTGATGTACAGCAAAAACGTCCCACACGAGTTAGTGCAAGCCATCATCGACCTAGTCAAACAAGATGACCAATTGTATGTTCACCTGTATCGCAATGATGGCTGGTTGCTCAATAAAGAAGATGAAGTGCTGCGCGACTTCCATGAAGATTCTGGTTTTACTTATCAGCTATTTGATGTCAATCAAGCGCCAACCGATGGCATCGCCAAGATTTTCTTTACCCACCAAAATCAGGATCACGAACACCTAGTGCATTATGAAACACTACTTAATCAACGCTTTGGCGATAAGATTAATGTCGCATTTTCCACCCCTTGGTGTTTAGAAGTAATGTGTGCAGGCGTGTCCAAAGGTGATGCTCTGCAAGCAGTCGCCGAATCATTACAACTCAGCTTAACCAACTGCATCGCATTTGGTGATGGCATGAATGATGTCGAGATGCTGTCGATGGCAGGCAAAGGCTTAGTGATGAGCACGGCGCATCAAAAAGTGTTCAATGCGCTCCCGAATAATACCGTGATCGGCAGTAATGCAGATGATGCTGTCGCCCACTACCTACACCAACATCTGTTTTAACCCCTATGCTCTTGGCCGCTTCGGCCACATAACTAAGATGGCAGCACCCCGGCTGCCATCTTTATTTTTGGCGCGGGTAATCCGCCAAACTGGGTGCTGATCCGCAAACCGATCAATCCGATGTCCGCACTTTGTCAATTGCGCTGGCCAGTGGTTCTGATTAACTCTGGCTTTATGCGATACTGCTGTCATCTAACAGCCCTCCATATCAGCTAAAGGAATCGAACCATGCGAGTGTTGCCTCTCGGCGCTATCTTATGCGCCATCTTGTTGCAAGCGTGCTCTACCAACCGATTATCAACCCAACAGTCAGAGTCAACGCCAACCATCATCGCGACACTCGATAAACCAGAAACGATTCAACCTGCGAGTTTTATGCTGCGTGGTGAGGTGGTCATCGGTCATGAATTACAGCGCTTTACCCCATGTGGCAGTCAGCAGCAGTATTGGCTCAATTTATCAGCCGAACAGTTACGCGATGCGCTCGCGCTTAATCTTAGCCCTTATCAACCACTGTACGGTGAAATAGTCGGCACCTTATTGCCACCGAGCCAAACTGGGTATAACGGCGATTATGTCGCGCGTATTGCGGTGCAAAGTATTAACCAGTTGAGTAGAGAACAGCGTGGTTGTGAACAGCCGATCCGCCCAACCCGAGCCTTTGGTAATGAACCATTTTGGTCACTGCGCTTTGTCGACGATGGCTTACAATTCCAGCCGCGAGGTGGGGCGAAACAGCACTTGTCCATCACTCGCACGCAACTCAGTGCCACTCAACGCCGTTACCAATTTGAGGGCGGGGAACTCGAACTAGAACCAGCAAAGTGCCAAAATGGTACAGAGCAAACGCTTTACCAATGGCGTTCTAAACTGTCATTGCAAGGCGGCCATTATCAAGGCTGTGCCAGCTTAGCCAATCTCGATCCCACGTTGGAATGGAGCGGAGTGTATTTTGCCCGCTCGACGGCACAAACCGGTTTTAGTGTCAGTCTCAGCTTGGAGCCGGATCATACCGCGCAAACCCGCTATGAATATGCCGATGGGCAGCTGCCAATCATCGAACAAGGTTATTGGCAGCAGCTCAATCCCAATCAAATCCAAGTGGTGATGACACGCCATCAGCAGCAATATTTACTCTCGGAGCGGATCTTTACTCGCGATGGCGATCAACTGATTACCCAACAAGAAAAAGTCGGTCCATTGATCTACCCGATCGCCAATGGTGGCTTAGTGCTCTTTCGTTCCTTAGTCGAACTGAGTGATAGCATTGCGCCACCGGCAGTGGGTCAAGCCGCACTGTTCGCACAACAGATCTCCGGGCGAGCGGATTATCGAGCAGATGTTGATCAAGCGATCCGCCGCTATTTCGCCTTACATCAAACCGCCACCGATGATACCCAATATCGCTGGCTCGAATACGATCTGAATGGTGATGAACAGCCAGAACTATTGGTGCAATTGGATTGGTGCGGTACTGGCGGTTGTACCTTGCTTATTTTTGAACAGCATCAACAGCAGTGGCGCTTTAATAGCCGGATGACCTTAGTCCAAAATCCGATCCGCTTAGGTCAACAAACCCATCATGGTTGGCGAGATTTAATGCTCAGTGTCAGCGGTGGAGGAGCTAAGCCTGCGGTGCATCGTTTGCAGTATAATGGTATCAGCTATCCGCTCAATCCGAGTATGGCTCCAGAAGCAGAGGCTGAGCAGATCAGCCAAGTTCTGCTGTTTGCCGATGGTTTATCGCCCAGGCAAGCGGGGCTTAAACTGTAGATTTAACCTAATCGTGTCGGTCGACCGAGGAAATAACCCTGTAAGTAGTCGACCCCCATATCTTCACTGATCCGGCAAACGGCTTGGTTGTGAACAAATTCAGCCACCGTTTTGGCATTCAGGACCTGACACAATTTGACCAATTGCTCGGCAATCCGGCGCTGCTTAATATCTTGA
The DNA here is from genome assembly GCF_029635775.1 of Vibrio misgurnus. Taxonomy (NCBI): domain Bacteria; kingdom Pseudomonadati; phylum Pseudomonadota; class Gammaproteobacteria; order Vibrionales; family Vibrionaceae; genus Vibrio; species Vibrio misgurnus. The sequence goes on from NZ_CP113241.1 coordinate 2,394,304, forward strand.
TCGATATTGCGGATCAAACTGCCGTCTAGCTTAATCACTTGCGGCTCGAGTTTGACGATTTCATCAATATTGGAGTAACCGCTGCCAAAATCATCCACGATGATTGTGGCCCCTAATGAACGGAAATAGTTACACACCTCGATCATCCGCCCATAATCTTTAATCCGCTCACTCTCTAATACTTCCAACCCAACCCGGGTTGGATCAGCCAGCGATTGGATTGCCGCCTCTAAGTGCAGTAGCGTGCGCTCACTCATTAAATCCTGTGGGGACAGATTGATTGAAAATGCTTCTGATCGATGACGCATCATAGTGAAAGTGTGACTGATCATCTGACGACTCAAACGAGTATAGAGATGAGTATCAGTAATGATCGGTAAAAAATATCCAGGCAGTAGAATCTCACCGTCATCTTCAATCCGCACCAAACACTCATACGAGGCCACAATATGGTTATGCGCCTGGCAGATCGGCTGGGCGTACGCCACCACATCATCACGCAGTACTGCGCGACTCACGCGTGATAATCCATTGAGTCGCTCTTGACGCTCACTGTCTTGCACTTTAAGCCGAGCCGCATTACAAAAATGGCGATTATTATTGAACGCATGGCGGCGAGCCTCGATGGCGCGCAACAGCAGCTCATCTGGGGTATGTCCGGTAAAATCATGCTGGCTGACTAATCCTGCGCACAAAGAGATCGACAGATAATCAACGGTTGGCAAGCCACCCGGTTCGAAATTAACGTGCTCTAACTGTTCAACAAATTTATAGAAATGACTATGAATACGCAGCGCATCAGCCTGAGAATAAAATACCGTCGCCCACTCACCGACACCAATCGCATATAACCAACTGCGTTCGTTTAATTTCAAATCCAAATATGCTTGAAACTGAGCACTCAAATCACGCAGCAGCTCATCGCCAACCGGATAGCCGTATTTTTCATTGATTTGATTAAAATTGGTCACTTTCAGCACCACTAAATGCTCATGCTCAGTGAATGCCAATAAACGCTCACGCAACACGACGCGATTAGGTAACCCGGTGCGTCGGTCACGCCGATAGCTGGCGGTCAATAATGCCGTTTGTGAACGGATCTGCTGAGCTAAGTTATCGGTCATTACATCTAAATCATAAAACGCATGACGGATCAGATTAAATAGCGGCGCAGTCATTCCTTGAGAGTAGTTGGGTAAACGAGCCAGCGGCTTGCTCTGCGGCTCACCTTCACGCAGTGCCAGAAAAGTCATGCTGTGATGCCTTACTTGTTGTTGACCATGCTCATACAGCAGCTCTCCCCAACAGTAACAACCATTCGTTTGTGCCACAACTTGCAGTGGCTGCAACTCATAGTTTTCGTGCATGAAATTCAAACGCAATGCGCAGTTAAACACCCACACTTGTTGATACTGTTGAGCCTGCAATTGCTGAGCGGTGAGGCACACTCGCTCTAGGGTTAAACTCGGATGGTCAAAACAAAAACGGACTTTATCTTGCAGCGCAAGTGGGCGGTTAAAACGCAGTCCCCCTTCTGGGGCGATACCCAGTGGCAGATAGATATCTTGCAGCCGACACTTACCTTTCATCAACGGAAAGCTGATCAGCCCACCATCGGCAAACTCGATCTGGGTACCTAAATTGCGTTGATACACCGCTTCGATCGGCTCATGATCGAGACTAAGCAGCCGATCGCCCTCAACGCCAGTAACATGATAACTACGCCCAACCGGCTGCCATTCGGTGTAACCACCTACTTCAACGCATAAGGCATCGCTATGTAACGCCACTGCCACCGTGGCTTGTTGGTAGCACTCTTCATCCAATAGTACCCAATGTCCGGCTGAGGTTTGTTTAGCCGCACCACCGGCAACAGGCACCGCAACACCACGGCTATTGTGCAGCGAAAAACGAGGCGCTTGTAAGGTCTCCATCTGCCATGAAAAGCACAGTACCGCTTGTGAGAGGTCATTAAGCTCTAATTGGCGTGCTAAACACTGACCATCCGCCACATAATCGTTACTGTAGGCTACCACGGTCGCGCTAAGCGCGGTTTGTTCAAAAACCGTTATTTGCAACAAGGTAGTTTGATGGTGGATTTCACCTTCGAAAATGACTTGCTCAGCACTGCAACCAATCAGGCAAGCCAATGGAAATTTAGTGAGGATCTGGCGAGCCAGTTGCTGTACTTGCTCACAACTCCATGGTGAAAAAATCTGCACCAATACAGACTGTCCATGAACAAGATCGACGGTATCGAGCACTGTGGCTGCCGATACCAAATCAGGGATAAGGCGAGAAACCGTAAACATAAAAAATGGACAGACTGGTGAAGTATTGACCCATTATGCAATGCAATCGTTACCGCAGACTATACTCAATAATTAGGCAATGTGATTTTTGTGAACAAGCATTATGCACTTAATTTAACATCATTTGAGTGAATGGATTGATTTTGCCCCAAACCAATGATGTGCTTAGTTAGATCACCCGATCTTCAATGAATGATGCTTAATCTTTACTCTTTTTGCGCGCCCGAGGATGGGCTTGATCGTACACCTGAGCCAGATGCTGAAAATCGAGATGAGTATAGATTTGCGTAGTAGCGATATTCTCGTGACCGAGCAGCTCTTGCACCGCACGCAGATTATTGCTCGACTCCAACATATGGGTAGCAAACGAGTGACGCAGTTTATGTGGGCTGATATGACTGGCAACCGCCTGCTTTTGCCCCCATTCGGCCATGCGTTTTTGCACACTACGGTGCGAAATCCGCGTCCCCAGCTTGGAGACAAACAGCGCCGCTTCATCATTGACCGCAAACTGGCTACGCAGTTTGAGCCACTCACCAACCCACTTCTGGGCCTGCCCAGCAAACCAAACTTTGCGCTGCTTATTACCTTTACCAATCACGCGGATTTCGCCTTCGCGCAGATTGAGATGTTTGACATCAATCGACACCAATTCCGCCAAGCGCAGCCCCGAACCGTACATCAGCTCCATCATCGCGCGATCACGGATCGCCAGCGGATCATCATCGGTCACTTCCAGTAACTGCGCCATTTCATCGACATCAAGATTTTTTGGCAACGGGCGTTGCTTGCGTGGAGCAGATACCCCTTTAGCTGGATTGGCCTGTAGCTCACCACGTAAGATCAGAAAATCGAGAAAGCTGCGCAGTGAGGACAAGCGCGTGGCAATACTGCTGGCTTTCATACCTTGCCGCTTGCCAAGCACCACTAACTGACGCACCCAACCCGCATCGAGCTGTGACCAATTAACCAACCCAAGCTTGGCCAAATACTGCGCCATGCTTTGCAACTGCTGTTTATAGTTACGCTGAGTGTAAAGGCTGAGCCCCTTTTCACTATGCAGATAAGCATAAAAACGCGCCAACGGCTCGGCTAAGGTGTTAGGAAGCGGGGTGAACTCTTCGATCTTGCTCTTGGTCATAATACTGCCATGGTAACGTCTCGATTAAATGGACTAAAACTAACGCCAAATGACGTAAAAATAAGGTGTCCATACTCGGCTGGAAGTGACCGCCATCTTCACTGGCAAAGGCCAAAATACCTAAGGCAGAGTGACGCTGCAAAGGCAATACCACGTATGATCCCATTTCTGGAGCGGGTAGATCGCCCAGTAAACTTTGCCGATCCGCCTGACGTAAACGGCCCAAATAAGCCGATTTACCGTTAAAATGATTGGTCGCAAAACGCTGCCAATCTTCACTGGCCAAGCCATATTGATCATCATCGCGAGTCAATAAACGCAAATAAGCGCGCAGATTAAGCGCCTGTGCTTTCACCTCAATCGCTTGCACCACGTCTTGCAGTGACGCGCATTTGAGGATCTGCTCTTGCAAGGCCATAAATTCATGGAAAGTGCGATCATTATTGGCCGCCAGTGACATCAATGAGGCGATCTGCTGCTCGAGCTCTTCAATTCGCTGCCGCTGGCGTGCCAGTTGAATATGGGTCAGTGAGACGGCCGCCGAGCCAGAAGGCAAGGTGAGGCGCTCAACCAGTTCGCTATGGCGCTGAAAAAAATCACCATGCCGCTCAAGATATTCGACTACTCTCTGCTCACTCAGCGCATCGGTTGTTACCTGAAACAAAATTGCACCTCAATTAGCACGAGATTTGACCATCGTAGATATGGGTCGCAGGACCAGTCATATACAGCGGTTTACCGGGACCTTGCCAACTGATTTCCAGTTCGCCACCCGGCAGATGCACTCGCACTTGTTCAGCCAACAGCCCTTGTACGATGCCCACTGCCACTGCGGCACAAGCACCACTACCACAGGCTTGGGTTTCACCTGCACCACGTTCATAAACTCGCAGCTTAATCTCGTCTCGGCTCACCACTTGCATAAAACCAGCGTTGACCCGCTCAGGAAAGCGTTCGTGCGACTCAAGCAACGGCCCCAAACTGGCCACTGCCGCAGTGCTGATCTCATCAACCACGCTCACAACGTGTGGATTGCCCATACTTACCGCACCGCAAAACAGGGTTTGCTCGCCGACTCGCAAAATATAGGTTTTTTCAGTTTGTTTAGCCCGAAATGGAATTTTACTCGGTTCAAATTCTGGCACACCCATATTGACGGTGATCAGATCTTCCTCTTCCACATTGAGCACCATCTTGCCTCTTTTGGTACTGACATTGATGGTGTATTTGTTGGTCAACCCTTTCATGCGAACAAAGCGAGCGAAACAGCGCGCACCATTGCCACACTGTTCAACTTCACTGCCATCAGCATTGAAGATCCGGTAATGGAAATCAGACTCTGGATCGTAAGGGGCTTCAACCACCAACAACTGATCAAAACCAACCCCGGTATGCCGATCCGCCAAGCGACGGATCAATTCCGGAGAGAAGAAGACGTTTTGGGTAACGCAGTCCACGACCATAAAGTCGTTACCCAAGCCGTGCATTTTAGAAAAATGGAAATGCATAGAAGATAACTTTACTCTGGTAAAACCGATTCTAATGCCCACAAACTGCTGAGCGATTCACGCTGACGCACCAAATAGGCTTGCTGGCCATCAACCATCACTTCTGCTACTCGTGGGCGAGTATTGTAATTCGACGCCATGGTAAAACCATACGCGCCAGAAGAGCGCACCGCCAGTAGATCGCCTTCTTGTAACACTAGGTCACGATCTTTACCTAAAAAGTCACTGGTTTCACACACTGGTCCCACCAAATCATAGGTTTGTGCGACCCCAGTGCGTGGGCGCAGTGGAATGATCGCCTGCCACGCTTGATATAGCGCCGGGCGGATCAGATCATTCATCGCCGCATCAATAATCGCAAAATTTTTATGTTCCGTGTGTTTGAGATACTCAACCTTGGTCAGCAACACACCAGCATTGGCGGCAATCGCGCGGCCTGGTTCAAAAATCAGCTCTAAATCTCGATGCTGCTCAAGGCGATCGAGCAACGCTTTGGCGTATTGCGAAGGCTGCGGCGGTAATTCATCGCGATACACCACCCCAAGGCCGCCCCCCACATCTAAGTGACGAATATGAATGCCTTGGGCTTGGAGTTTATCAATCAAGGCCAGCAACCGATCGGTGGCATCAATAAACGGTGCCAGCTCAGTTAACTGCGAGCCAATGTGGCAATCAATGCCATGCACCTGCAAATTCGGCAAACTGTGCGCCAACCGGTACACTTGCTCGGCACGCTCAAAGGTGATGCCAAATTTGTTATCACGTAAGCCCGTCGAAATATAAGGATGGGTTTTCGCATCCACATCGGGATTGATGCGTAGCGAAATCGGCGCGCGAACCCCTAATTCTGCCGCAACTTGATTAAGGCGGAGCAGCTCAGGCTCCGATTCTACGTTAAAGCATTTGATCTGCAATTGCAGCGCGCGGCGCATTTCGGCATCGGTTTTGCCGACCCCAGAAAACACCACCTTACTCGGATCGCCCCCAGCGGCCAGCACACGCTCTAACTCGCCAATCGAAACGATATCGAAACCTGAACCTAAACGCGCGAGCACATTCAGTACCCCAAGGTTCGAGTTGGCTTTCACCGCATAACAAATCAGGTGTGGAAAATCGCCCAACGCCTGATCAAATGCGCGCCAGTGGCGCTCTAAGGTGGCTCTTGAGTAAACGTACAGTGGCGTGCCGTACTGGGTAGCCAAATCGGCCAGAGGTACTTGTTCCGCCCACAACTGACCATCGTCCTGATAATTGAAATAATCCAAAGTGTGTTCCCTTTTCTATTCGGTCGTGTGATTTACTGAACTTGCTCACTCGGTTTGGCATCATCGGGCATATACAGTGGTCCCGTTTGACCACATCCCGCCAAGGCGAGAACCGACAACAAAAACAGTGCTGTGAATGTGTTTTTCATTGGGCATATCGTGCTTATTGAATCAATGCCCCCTATAATCGCACCACGATTAGGAAAAGCAATAGGATAGAGAAGATGAACGAAACTGAATTTCATCAAATCGTCGACCGCCAACTGCAATCTATCGAAACCATGATTGATGAAGCAGGTGCCGATATCGACTATGAGACGGTGGGCAATGTCATGACGCTGGAATTTGATGATCGCAGCCAAATCATCATCAACCGTCAAGAACCAATGCGTGAGATTTGGTTGGCTTCAAAATCGGGTGGCTACCATTTTAAATGGACCGCTGGCGAGTGGATCTGCTCAAAAACTGGCTTGGAATTGCTGACCTTGCTCAAACAGGAATGTGACAAACAGGCCGATCAGCCGATTGAATGGCGCTAAACGGCACAATATGTCATAGCAAAAAAGAGCACCGAGGTGCTCTTTTTGACTGGCGCTTAAGTTGACGGTCGCTTAAGCGTTGACCACTTGAGAAGGCTTAGAATACAAGGCGCTGTCGTTACGATACGGCACCACATAAGTTTCGCCCTCTTCAGGGTGAATAATTTGGTAGTACTGCGGCAGGTTAAAGTTGATGCTTTTAGCACCGAGTTTACTGCTGTCATCCAGGATCGAAGTATAGAAACTGTTGACGCTGGCAATCATCTCATCTTTTTCGCCATTGAACTGGTGGTAGACCTCAACCCGATTGGCTTCATCCAACACATAGATGTTGAAACCTTTCTCGGTATCTTCAAAGAAAAATTGCACTAACCCTTCACTGGCAAAGCTATCGACCACAGTGGGTAGCGGATAGTCTTCATCACGGTCTAACATCAGCAACGGCGAGCCTTTGAGCTTATTGGTAGAAATACTGCGATAAAAATCGACCGAGTTTTCTAGCCTCTGCACCGAAACGCCACGCCGCTCAAAGAATAAGCCATACATTTGATCGCCCATCCGCAGCGCCTTAAAGCGGCGACGCTTCTCTTGCTCCATCGGTTTGAGGCGTAAATCAATGCACTCCGCCAACAGTTGATAGACCAAATTACGCATCACGCCACGTAAGTTTCTGCTATAGCAGAACACATCCACCGATTCCGGTGGCAGCGCATCTTGATGCATTTTGCCCAGCACGGTTTTCAGCGCATCAAGCATCGCGGTCTGCCCTTCAAAATGCAGGGTGCGTACTTCTTGCCATGAGTTGCGATACACTAAATCAACACTGCCCACCAAACATTTTTGCTCAGTGCTAAAACTGAAAATATCGATATTTTTCAGATCGACTTTTAACGCCTTACCACTGAGCTCGCTGGTGGGATCATGCTCAAAATTGATGAACATCGCCAGTTGGCTAATTTCACAAGGGTTGGCCAATGCTTGCATGGTCGGGCGACGCTTGCTCAGCGAAAAGGTATTACGCAGATCGCTAACCATTTGGTAAAACTTATCAATATCTAGCTCGGCGGCACGCACCACCGCATGCAAGCGGGTCGATTCGGTGATCAGGCCGTTAAAAAATGCCCAAGCCACCAATTTACTGAGGTATTCATTATGCTCAAGGCAAGGCTGACCAATTAAGCGCTGCGCTTGTAGCGGCTGCTTATACAGATACCAACCCGGTTTATTGCTACGCCCAGCACACACTTCAATAAAGCTGAGGTCAGGCTCATGCAAATCAGGGGAAATTTGCGGATTGAGTAGTGTCACCTTGCCCGGTAACACTTCAAATGCAGCGTACAGTTTGCGCGCCAGAATCGAAATATCTTGCGGACTGATCGCGGAGGTAATGTCATTACGTCGCGCAAACTGGATTAAATTACGGTAGCTGAGCATCAGCGCATCCAGCAAGGCGTGGTGCACCACTTTGACTTGCTCAACTTTCCAGTGACGACGGCTATCCAATTCGGCAATCGCCGCAGGGCTCCACTGCCATCGAGTGGTGAGCTCACGCAAGGCTTCACGCCGCCACGGCATTGAACCTAGCCCCGGCTCGCGCGACAACTTTTCATGGGTTTTCAGGTAAAAACAGCGCCGCACCAAATCTAAGCGCATGGTATCACCAATCCGCTCTAAATAGCGGGTGACTTTTTCTAGCATCAGATAGTAAGAATCCATGCCATACAGATCGGGCTCATCGGCAAAAAAACGTCGTTTGCTGTCGAGGCTCAATAACTGAGTATGAGGGTATTCCCATGAGTACGCTTCAAGCAGGATCGCTTTGAGTACCGATTTATAAGGTGAATCAATGCTCTTATACAGTTGCCACAAATTGGCACCAAAATACTCTTCTGCGGGGATCCGGTTCAGTTTGCCGAAATCAATCCACTCATTGCAGTCCAAATAGCCATTGCAACACAGTTGCTCAACATATTGGTCGTAGCACTCTTCCATTTCGGGTGGCACGATCTGCCACAGCAGCCGTTTACCAGCCAAGCGTACCGCAGAGCGATAAAATTCATCCAACAACAATAGGTGCTGCGACGAACCACAGTTTTCACCACTTAACGCTTCCGAATAGTTATCCCGAAACCGCTGTTCATCAATAATAAAGAAGTTGGCTTCCACACCTTGGCTTTTGGCCCAATCGGTGATCAGCAGACATTTACTCGATAAATTGTCGCGCGCCTCACAGCTCATGCTGGCAGCCACACAGACCCAAATATCCAGATCGCTAGAGGTACTTTGGCCGATCGATGAAGTACTGCCCATGGTGTATAGGCCGAGGATCTGAGGCGACTGCGTCACGGCTAACCGCTCACCGAGGGTTAATTCAATATCATCAATAAATTGTTGCTGGATCGCATTAGCCGTGAACAGATGCACACCACATGGTGTATCAGCAGAAAAATAACCGGGGATTAAAGGATGATTAAACTGAAATAGGGTAGGAATAAAATGGACAACGCGTTGGCTTTGCAAATCCATAAGAGCCAGCGCACGTTCGATACGTTGCCGGTTTAGCTTATCAAGTCGATGGATTAAGGTCTGAGTATAAGACTGCAAGTTTGCTTCCCTGAATACCAGATAAACGCCGCTTTTTGGTTATCTTTCATGCGACCATGCCAACAAAACGTGATCAATCTAACACTTATTTCACCTTCGGTAAAGCGCTCTTGGCAGCATACCACACCTTACCCACGCCACAAGCTGGACAAAATTCAGGTCATAAATACTGCTCAGTGCCCGCTGGTTATGGACATTTTTAGTTGTAAGCATTTTTCGCTTCCAGTGATAGGATTAAGCCAGTTTAGATCAATGAACAGGAACATCACCATGACCGAGATGCCGATCCGGATTGCCACCCGCCAAAGCCCACTTGCATTATGGCAAGCCAACTATGTTAAAGAGGCTTTAATTGCCGCGCATCCCGGGTTGCAGGTCGAGTTGGTGACTATGGTAACGCGCGGCGATGTGATTTTAGATACCCCACTCGCCAAAGTGGGCGGTAAAGGGCTGTTTGTCAAAGAGTTGGAAATTGCCATGCTCGAAGGACGTGCCGATTTGGCAGTGCATTCGATGAAAGATGTGCCGGTTGATTTCCCGCCCGGACTCGGCTTAGTCACCATTTGCGAGCGCGAAGATCCGCGTGATGCCTTGGTTTCCAACCACTACGCCAGTCTCGATGACCTACCGATTGGGGCAGTGGTCGGCACTTGCAGCCTACGTCGCCAATCCCAATTAAAAGCGGCGCGTCCCGACTTAGTGATTAAAGAACTGCGCGGCAACGTCGGCACCCGATTAAATAAGTTAGATGCCGGAGAATACGATGCGATTATTTTAGCAGCCGCCGGTCTGAAACGGCTCAAACTCGCCAGTCGAATCCGCAGTTTTATCGAACCGGAAAAATCTCTACCAGCGGTTGGCCAAGGCGCGGTTGGGATTGAATGTCGTTTGGATGACCAACGGGTACGCGCACTGCTAGCGCCACTGAATCACCGTGATAGCGCAGATCGAGTACTCGCTGAGCGAGCCATGAACCTAACGCTACAAGGTGGCTGTCAGGTACCGATTGGTAGCTACGCCTTGCTCGATGGCGATCAAATCTGGTTACGCGCTTTAGTCGGTGAACCTGATGGCTCACAAATCGTGCGTGGTGAAATTCGCGGTCCACGCTCCGATGCAGAACAACTGGGGATTACCTTGGCCGAGCAACTGCTTAGCCAAGGCGCCAAAGAGATCCTGCAACGCCTCTATGAGCATCAATAAGCCGCGAACATCGCTAATCAATTGAGGGTGCTATGACAGTATTGGTCACTCGTCCGGCAGAGCAAGGTGCAGAGTTATGCCAACAGCTACACCAGCAGGGCATTGCCGCGGTGCAGCATCCTCTGATCACGCTCTCAGCTAGCCCACAACTGGTTACCCTGACCGATCATTTCGCATCCTGTGACATCATTATCGCCGTCAGCCAACACGCGGTTCATTTTAGCCACCAGTGGCTACAACATCAGCATCACAACTGGCCGACCCGGCCGCTTTATCTTGCCGTTGGTCAAAAAACCGCGCGTGTTCTCAGCAAAGCGTGCCAGCAATCAGTAGACTATCCCTCGATTAGCGACAGTGAACATCTACTCGCACTCAATGCATTGCAGCAGGTGGCCGGCAAGCACATTGTGATTTTACGCGGCAACGGTGGGCGCGAACTGATCCATACCACCTTAACCGAGCGGGGAGCCAAGGTTGACTATCAAGAGGCTTACTGCCGTGAGCAACTGAGGTTTTGTGCCAGTGAGCGGGTTGCACAATGGCAGCAGGCCCAAGTAAGCTCGCTGGTGATCACCAGTGCTGAACAACTGGATTTTTTTATTGGCCAACTGGATGGATTAAGCCTGATCTGGGCGCAAACCCTCACGCTATTTGTCCCCAGTCAACGAATTGCGGCCCACGCCGCTAAGCTAGGATTTGATCAGATTGTGATCGCCGCCAGCGCGAGCAATCAAGATTTCGTGGCGGCACTCATGCCCCAAGCAACAGGAACTCTGAGCAATGACCGACCAGCATAAACCGCAACAAGAACCTGCAACCACTAACACTAACCCCAAGTCACCGACTCCGGTCTCAAGTACCGCCAGTAGTGTGAGTGATACCGCAGCCAAACCGGCCAGCGCCAAAGCCGCGCCACCAAATCCAACTGAAGTCAAACCTCCGCCAGCAAACCAGTCCGGTAAAAAGCTGGCCACTCTCGCCTTGGTATTGGTGTTGGCTCTAGGGGCTGGCCTTGCGTATTTGCACCAACAGCAAACCAGCAAATGGCAAAGTGAGTTACAAGCCTTACGCGCAGAGTTGCAGCAAACGCGATCCGATCTCACCGCTGAGCTTGAACAAGCGCAGGCCAGTACAACGTCGCAAACTACAGCCCTTGCTCAGCGCACCGAAACTGAGCTCGAGCAACAACAGCAAAGTCTGGCCAGCTTGCAACTTACCCTCGCCGATATTCAGGGACGCCGTCCTAATGATTGGTTACTTGCAGAGGCCGACTATTTGGTCAAACTGGCCGGACGTAAACTGTTCATCGAACAGGACGTCACAAGCGCGACTCAATTAATGCAAACCGCTGACCAACGTATCGCCACCCTCAATGATCCAAGCCTGACCCCACTGCGCAAAGCGTTCGCAAATGACATTACCACGCTCAAATCAATCCCCATCATTGACCGCGATGGCTTAGTGTTACGCCTGATCAGTTTACAGCAACAAGTGGCGAGCTTACCGTTGGCCAATACGATGTTGCCCACCGAACAACCACCTCTCGCAAGCCAAGCGGTATCAGAAGATATTACCGATTGGCAAACCAATCTGCGTCGTTCACTCACCGCGTTTGCTGGCCATTTTATTACTTTTCGTTCCCGTGATGGCAATGCGATCCCATTACTGTCCCCTAGCCAACACTTCTACTTGCAAGAGAATCTAAAAGCGAAATTAGAGACCGCAATCAAAGCGGTTTACGCTCAGCAACAGGCGATTTACCACACCTCACTGACCACAGCTGCGCAATGGTCGAGCGCTTTCTTTAATGCTGAGGATCCTGCGCTACAAGCTTTCAAGAGCACATTAGAACAACTGGCTAAGCTGCAAGTGCAAGTCGAATATCCGGTCAAACTACAGAGTCAGCAACCACTCAGCGAGGCAATCAACCAACGCCTGCGTCGTAGCGTCGCGCCACTGACAACGGAGCAGCAACCATGATCCGTCTAATTTTTCTATTTACGGTACTGGGTCTTGGCCTGTTTGTTGGCACTCAATACACTGGTCAACAAGGCTATGTGCTGATCTCGATTGCCAACCACACACTCGAAATGAGCGTCACCACATTAGTGATTTTTATCATTGCCGCTTTAGCTGGGCTCTTTGCGCTCGAATGGGCGGTGAAAAAAATTCTGCGTACCGGTTTTTACACTTGGAACTGGTTTAGCGTGCGTAAACAGCGTCATTCACGTCGCTACACCAATCAAGCCATCATTAAATTGCTGGAAGGTAACTGGGCACAAGCGGAAAAAAAAGCGACACGCTGGGCCAATTATCATGATATGCCACTGCTGTGCTATCTGACTGCCGCCGAGGCCGCTCATGGGATGGGCAATCATAGCAAACGCGATCACTATTTAGCGCTGGCGGCCAAACAACCACATGCCACCTTGGCCGTTGAGCTAACCCGCGCTAAACAGCAAATCAGTCAGGGGGATCACCCTGCCGCCCTCAACACATTAACTCAGCTAGAGCAGAGTTATCCGCAACATCCTCTGCGCCTTCGCCTACTGCAACAATGCTATCAAGCGTTGGCGAAGTGGCAAGCGCAGCTCGATCTGATCCCTCAATTAACCAAAGCTAAACTCATCACCAATGCCGAAGCCCAGCAACTCGAACTGACCGCGCAAGCGGCAATTGTGCATGAGGTGGCCAACCAACAAGGTCGTGACGGGTTAGTACAATATTGGTCGAAAATGCCCAGTAAGCTAAAAACTGACCCCGATTTGCTCGCGAACGTGATCCCCCTGTTCATTCAGTATCAAGCGGATGATCAAGCATTTTCAATACTCAAACCATGTTTGCATAAACACAACCTGCCAGCGCTGTATGCGCTGCTGCCACAACTCAATCTTAGCGATCGCCAGCCGCTGATCCGCTTATTGCAACAGGCTCTACAGCGTGACCAGCATAATGCGCCAGCGCACAGCGCACTTGGCCAGCTGTATTTGCGTGAAGCACAGTGGGCTGATGCACAGCACCATCTGGAGCAAGCGCTATCACTACGCTGCGATGTCTCCGACTACGCTTATTTGGCAGAAGCATTGGATCAGCAAACCTTAACCCGCGCCGCACATGATGTGGCACGCAAGGCGCTTTCTTTGCTCAAATAGCTTAAGTTCAAGATAACGTGAGTTAAAACTATTCAGGCCACGATATTCCGTGGCCTGAATGGTTATGAGAGATTAGTGAAGAGAATAAAGCGACGGATAGAGGGTTAAATCACCCGTGAAAACTGCTGCTGTCGTGCCCGTTCACGCAGATATTTATCAAAACACATGCAGATATTACGGATCAGTAAACGCCCGCGCAGCGTCACTTCAATCATCTGTTCATCCACCGTCACTAATTGATCGTCAATAAAGGTCTGCAACAGTGCCAAATCTTGTCGAAAATAGTGGTTAAAACGCAGATTAAACTGACGCTCAAGCGCAGTTTTATCCAGCTTAAAGTTACAAATCAGCTGCTTAATCACTTCACGACGCAGTAAATCATCCTGATCGAGAGCCACTCCTTTCCACAGCGCATGGCGCATTTCGTCCACTTGTGCGTAGTATTTTTTCAGCTCTTTTTGGTTCTGAGCGTAAACGTCACCAACCATAGAGATCGCCGAAACACCAAAACCGACTAAATCACACTCGCCTTGAGTGGTATAGCCCTGAAAATTGCGGTGCAAAATGCCATTACGCTGAGCAATCGCCAATTCATCATCTGGCAGGGCAAAATGGTCCATACCAATAAACTGATAGCCAGCATCGGTCAAAGTCGCAATCGTCTGCTGCAAAATCGCCAGCTTCTCTTGCGCTGCGGGCAAATCGCTCTCTTTAATTTTACGCTGCGCCGCAAACAGTTGTGGCATATGTGCATAGTTAAAGACCGACAAACGCCCCGGGCGCATAGTCAATACTTGCTGTAGTGTCTTGGCAAAACTGGCCGCGGTTTGCAGCGGCAAGCCATAAATCAAATCCAGATTGGTCGAGTGAAAACCTAGCTGTTTAGCCCGCTCGACTAAGGCAAAAATGAACTGCTCATCTTGCTCACGGTTAACCAGCTTTTGCACTTGTTTATCAAAATCTTGCACCCCAATACTGACTCGATTAAAGCCCTCTTGGCGCAGGTGATCCAGCACCTCTAATTCAATCTCTCGCGGATCGATTTCAATGCTGATCTCGGCCTGCTCAGCAAAATGAAATTCGCTGCGTAGCAGCGTCATCAAACGACTGATTTGCGAGTGGGTTAAGAAAGTCGGCGTGCCACCACCAAAATGCAGTTGAGTCACGTTGCGACCCTGCAACAAAGAGGCGCGCTGGCGAATCTCCTGCTCCAACGCATCAAGATATTGATCCGCTTTGTGCGAATGACGGGTGATCACCTTATTGCAGCCACAGTAGTAGCAGAGCTGATGGCAAAACGGGATATGAATATATAACGACAATGGCCGCTCAGGGTACTGAGTACAAGCCATATCAAAATCAGCGATGGTAAAGGCTTCGTGAAACTCAACCGCCGTCGGGTATGATGTGTAGCGTGGACCGGAGTAGTTGTACTTATCCAAAATAGCCTGATCCCATACGATCTGTTGGCTGGGTACGACATACGACGACATAGTGAAACGTTCCGTTTTGCTCAATGGTTGGCCGATTATTGTGCCACACGACCTCGCTCGACGCCGGGTGACACAATAAGATTTGCTAACAAAATATCCGATTCTGCTAGCGCGATCACTCACCCTTTAGGGTTAGTTTCACACCATCTGCACCAAGATTTGTTTATTCAGCGGCTGAATGCGCTGTTTGAGAGCGCCAAGCTCTGCGATGATCGCATCCTGCAAACGACTTTCCGCCTTTTTACGCACCAGATTGTGTTGCATCCGCTGAGGCTTGGGCAACTGCTGACGCGCTTCGCCGCGTGGCATCTCTTTGACCAAATGATACAGCTCACTCAGCGCCGGATAATCTTGTTCAACATCAACTCGCGATTCGCCTTGCAGGTAAGTCATCAAGCTGTAAATCCGGATGCTGACTTCCGACAAATCACACTGACCTTGCATTCCGGCAGAGCAGAGAATCGCCACACTGTCAAAAATGTTGGCATTACGCTTGTCAATCGCGAGCTGTTGATGTTGGCGCTGCAGAGTTTGCTGTACCTTCACCTGCCATAGCAAATAAGCTGCGTAACTGGCGAGCGCCACTACAATTGCGCCCGCGACGCTAACCAGTAGCATTGCGTTCATCAGCGCTCCTTAGTCTTGGTATTTATCAACGTCCAACTGTTCAAACTCGGCCAGCAGATCATCTTCCGTTTTATGCTTTTTGCTTGGTTGCACAACCGGAGCGGGAGCGGGCTCATCATCGAGTAGGCCGAGTTGATCCATCAGCATTTCAATCCGATCGAGTTTCTCATCCACGTATTTCTGCAAACCAGTACCCAATTTTTCACCATTATCAAGCCGGTCAAGCAGTACGTTAAGTTGTGGATCTTTTTCTAATAATGCCAGCTCTTGCTCTGCCGCCAATTTGCGCTCTTGCTTATTGAGCTTTTTCGGTGCTTGCACAATCAATGGAATTTTTTTCTGGCTGCCTAAACGTGGATCGCGCTGCTGCGCCGCTTGACGCATTTGGCTTGCACTGCCTTCAGAATGGCGGCTACCAGACTTTAAGCCTTTACGTTTTTTCATTTTTTTACGCAGGCGGCTTTCCAATTCGGATTCGCTGCGTGTACGCATTACCACCAGTTGATCGTTACTGTTGGTACCCGGTTTTCTCGATTTCTTTGAACGGCTCATTACTGGGCTTTCCTCAGTAAAATTACATCATTACCAATAAATTCAAGTTCGAGCTTATCCCGCTCGGCCAGATACTGAAACGTGGCACGACTAAAAAAGATCACATGGGTGAGATCATTTTTATAGTGCCAACCAGCAAATGCGTCTAAGTCTTTGACCATTTTCGTCATCAGACCAATCCAGCCGCCTGGCTTAACTAAATTTAACCATTGCTGCCACACGCGGTGCGGATCATGCAGATGCTCAATCACCTCGGTCGCAGTCATAAAATCATATTGGCGGTGCAACACCGCCGTATCAGGATGATAGAAAATGTCGTACAGCGCGATACGATGGCCGGCCTCTTCTAACATCAAGGATAAGGTTGGACCTGGGCCACAGCCAAAATCTAACCCTTCCGATTGGGGAGGGACTCGCTCCAGCATTGGCGCGGCAACTCGTGACAAAAAACGCCGATAACCTAAATCGGTTGGCGTATTCTGATGTAAATCATAGAAGCTTTTTTCACGCTCGGCACTTAATCGCTGCGCAGGATCGACATACACCAGCGCACACTGTTGACATTGAAAATAGCGGCGCTGCGGATCGCTAAAATAAGCTTGGCTGTTTTCACTGTGACATAACGGGCATGAATGCATGCTGACCTCCTCCAACGGGATGCGCAACATACCAGAAACTGCCCATAGAGTGGAGTATAAAAGGCGATTTTCTCATCAACCTAACCAAAAAACACCGCATACACTCGCCGAATAAGTCGCTCGCGACCACTTAACCGGCAAAAGTGACCGACCTTATTTTTGACTGGCGCGACTCAATCGGCGCTAGATGCGGATCAGTGCAAGCCACCAACGTATTGCGACAGAGTATCGATATCCGCATCGGTCAGTTTATGTGCAATGTCACGCATCATCTCATTCATATCATTACTGCGTGTGCTGGCACGAAATTTCTGTAACTGAGCCTTAATATAGTCGGCGTGTTGCCCTGAAATTTTTGGAAACCCAGAGAGCTCACTGCCATTGCCACGCGGACCATGACACGCGATACAAGCCGTTAAACTGCGTGACGCATCACCGGCGCTATACAGCACTCGGCCTTGCTCGACTACCTCTGGCGGCGTAGTGTTCGATGAAATGGGTAAAGAAGAGAAATAAGCGGCTAAATCAGCGATATCTTGCTCGCTCAGCGGCATCGCCATCGCACTCATCACCGGATCGTAGCGACCTTGTTGGCCGCCACTGCTTGCCCCAAGCTTGAGATCGGTAAGTTGTTTATGCAGGTATTTTTGATGCTGGCCCGCCAATTTGGGATAGTTGGCGAGTTGGCTATTACCATCACTACCATGACAAGCGGCACAGGTGATCGATTTCGCTTTACCCGCTTCGATATCCGCTTGAGCCCACACCGAGCCGCTGGCGAAAACCATTATAATGAGGGCTAATTTATTCATGACATTCCATTTATAATTATCAAGCTTCCAATACCACTCAGGGCCACCTCTCATGGTATAATCGGCGACCACATGCCAAGCACAGTTATTTTACACAATTTCACAAAAAAGTAATTAATCGACTACACAAAGTCGAGATGGAGTTAACATAGTGAGCGTAAAAATTCATTACCAAAACACGCATTTCATTACCAGTGCGCCAGATATTCGCCATCTTCCTGAAGATGAAGGTATCGAAATTGCGTTTGCAGGACGCTCGAATGCTGGTAAGTCAAGTTCCCTCAATCGCCTGACCAATCAGAAAAACTTGGCGAAAACCAGTAAAACTCCAGGTCGGACTCAGTTGATTAACCTGTTTAAAGTCACTGAAGGTTGCCATATCGTTGATTTACCGGGCTATGGTTTTGCACAAGTTCCGCTAGAGATGAAACTCAAATGGCAACGAGCGCTGGGTGAATATTTGCAAAAACGCCGCTGCCTAAAAGGCCTAGTGGTGCTGATGGATATTCGCCATCCAATGAAAGATCTCGATCAGCAACTGATCGTCTGGGCCATTGAGTGCGGCATTCCAGTGCAAGTGATGCTGACCAAAGCCGATAAACTGAAAAGTGGCGCACGCAAAGCGCAAGTGCAGAAAGTGCGTGAAGATGCAGCTAAATTAGGTGGCGATGTGCAGGTCGATGCTTTCTCGTCATTAAATGGAATTGGGGTCGATGTACTGCGCGCCAAACTCGATCAATGGTACGCGCCGATGTTGGCGGCTCTAGCGCCTATGCCGCAAGATGAGCCTTGTGCGCCAAGCGAACAATAAGTTAACCAACTGATGATTAACCTCGCCATCGCGAGGTTTTTTATCTCGGCAAGATTAGATTTTGATCGCGATCGGTCTGGCACCAGACACCAGCGATAACCACGCCATCACCCAGACTCGCAAGCGAAAAATAAAGTCCCCACCAGCTTGGTGGGGCAACGGGAGAGAAAACAGTCGTTATTATTATCTGCCAAGCATTCCGCAAAAATCTGCGTTTTTCAAGTCAGCATCCATCGAATTAAAACCAGCATTCAAAAAAAATAATCTTATTGATATTCAATAGATTGAATTAAAATCAGGGTAATCATCGTGTTTTTAGCGACTTGATTTCTATTTAGAAATAATCAAAGTGTGAATGGTGTTTAATTACACAATCGACCGGAGATGATGGCCTCGCCAGCGCTTAACCCAAGATTGCAGAGCACGCCAAATGCCGCCGTAAAGCCAGCCAGCTAGGGGCTATAAAAGTTAAATTGCGCTCAATAAAAAACGCCCCAGTCAAATGGTGACTGGGGCGGCTGAATCAGCCTAATCCAATAACGTGAAACAAAAGGTCTGAAAGATAGAACATCTTACCTCTGTACCCTACGCGAGTTAATGTACAACAATTGATCAGGATTGAAAATATTTTTTGTAGTTAATTTTCATGAATTTTTCATTAAGCAACATAACAATCTGAACTCAGTATGATTTTTTCAGTACAAAAAAAAGCCAGCGAACTGGCGCTGGCTGAGATAATCGCTATTTTTTGCTGATAGTTTAAGCTAGTGGGCTTGATCCCAGTTATCGCCATGCCCAGCATCGGCAACGAGAGGCACATCCAGATCCGCCGCCGCTTCCATCAATTGTTGTACTTTACTTTCAATTTCGGATAAAGATGACTCTTCAACCTCAAACACCAATTCATCGTGCACTTGCATCAGTAATTTGACCCGCCCAGCGCCTTGTTGCTCAATCCACTCAGCAACTAACAACATGGCTTTTTTAATGATGTCAGCGGCGGTGCCTTGCATCGGGGCATTGATCGCCGCACGCTCAGCTGCTTTCCGCCGCATGGCATTACGTGAAGTAATTTCTGGCAGGTGTAAACGGCGACCAAAAATGGTTTCGACATAACCCTGCTCTGCCGCGCGGCGACGCGTCTCTTCCATATACTGCATCACACCCGGATAACGTTCGAAATATTTATCCATATACTGCTGTGCTTCACTGCGTGCAATGCCCAGTTGTTTCGCCAACCCAAAGGCGCTCATTCCGTAAATCAAACCAAAGTTGACCGCTTTGGCGCGGCGGCGCTGCTCGCTGCTCACTTGATCAATCGGCACGCCAATGATTTCCGCTGCGGTGGCAGCATGAATATCTAGCCCAGAGCGGAACGCGTTGAGTAACGCTTGATCGCCCGACAGATGTGCCATGATGCGCAGCTCGATTTGCGAGTAGTCAACCGCCATGATTTTCCAACCATGGGGAGCAACAAACGCTTGGCGAATACGGCGTCCTTGTTCATTGCGCACGGGAATATTTTGTAAATTGGGATCCGTCGAAGAAAGACGCCCGGTCGCGGTCACCGCTTGATGGTAGGAAGTATGCACGCGCCCAGTACTTGGGTTGATCATCTTCGGCAGCTTATCGGTATAGGTCGATTTGAGCTTGGCCAAACCGCGGTACTCAATCAGCACTTTCGGCAGTGGGTAATCGAGCGCCAACTCTTGCAGCACCTCTTCATTGGTAGAAGGGGTACCGGACGGCGTTTTTTGCAGCACAGGCAACTTCATCTGTTCAAATAAGATGGTTTGCAGTTGCTTGGGTGAGCTGAGGTTGAATGGCTGACCAGCCAATTGATACGCTTGTTGTTCTAACTCATCGAGACGTAGTGCAATTTCTTGTGATTGAGCGCTGAGCAACATCTCATCAATCATCACCCCAGTGCGCTCAATGCGTGACAATACTGGCACCAACGGCATTTCGATGTCACGGTACACTTGTGAGAGTTTACTGTCTTGGTCAATCAGTTGGCTGATCCGCTGGTGTAAACGCAAGGTCACATCGGCATCTTCCGCTGCATATTGCGCGGCTTCTGGTAAAGCAATTTGATTAAAGGTGAGTTGGTTCTTGCCTTTACCCGCCACCTGTTCAAACGAGATACAGCTGTGCTGTAAAAAGCGCAGCGCTAAACTATCCATATCATGTTTGCCGCCCACGCTGTTATACACGTAGGATTGCAACATAGTATCGTGGTGAATACCGCGCAGCTCAACGCCGTAACGAGCCATCACACTCGCATCGTATTTGAGGTTTTGGCCAACTTTGGCTTTATTAGCATCTTCGAGCAACGGTTTAAGCTGAGCGATCACCCAAGCGCGATCCAACTGCTGCGGCGCATCCAGATAATCGTGCGCGACAGGTAGATAAGCCGCCTCACCTTCTGCGACCGCAAACGACATCCCCACTAAGTTGGCTACCATATAATCAAGGCTGTCGGTTTCGGTATCAAAAGCAAACAGCTCGGCTTGTTGTAACTTTGCTAGCCAATGCTGGAAATCTTGCTCATTGAGGATGGTTTGATACTGGCTACGGTCGATGTGTGCCGCTGGACTTTCAACCAACGCCGCCGCACCGCTTGGCGCACTGACACTCGCCGCTCGGTTTTGCTCATCGGCAACAACGATCCCTGTGCCACCATCAAGCAGCTCACTCAACCAAGCTTTAAAGGCCATTTGTCCATAAAGAGCGATCAAGGCATCACGATCTGGCGTTTGCTTTAGCAGAGTTTGCGCAGATTCCTCAAGCTCGACATCACATTTGATGGTCGCCAGTTGATAAGAGAGCTCGGCATTGTCACGGTTTTCTTGCAGTTTTTGCGCCATGGTTTTTGAACCGCGAAAACCTAATCCGGCAATCTGATCTAAGTTGGCATACAGGGCCTCTAAACCACCAATGCCTTGTAAAAGCGCGGTCGCCGTTTTATCCCCCACCCCAGGCACACCGGGAATGTTATCGACTTTGTCGCCCATCAGCGCGAGGTAATCAATGATCAATTCTGGTGGAATGCCAAATTTTTCAATCACGCCATCACGATCCAGCACTACATTGGTCATAGTGTTGATCAGGGTGACGTTATCATCCACCAGTTGCGCCATATCTTTATCGCCAGTACTGATCAACACTGGCATCCCCGCTTGTGAGGCTTGTCGAGCTAACGTGCCGATCACATCATCTGCCTCAACGCCTTCAATCGCGATCAGTGGTAAGCCCATCGCACGAATCACTTGATGCAGGGGCTCAACCTGACAACGTAGCTCATCGGGCATCGGCGGACGATTGGCCTTATATTGGTCATACAAATCATCACGAAAGGTTTTACCTTTGGCATCAAAAATCACCGCCATGCGATCAGATGCAAACTGGCGCATCATACTGCGGATCATGTTTACCACCCCGTAAATGGCATTCGTTGGGATCTCACCATTACTCATGGTGCCAGGGTAAGCATGAAATGCACGATAGAGGTAAGAGGAACCGTCGATCAAAATCAGCGGATTGTCAGGTATACGAGCCATAGAAGGATTATCCAAACGTGAGTAAATGCGCCTAGGATGCCACGACTGCTGTTTGGATACCATTTTTGATTAATTCTGGGGATATTCTCGGTTGTACTCTCGCTGGACACACTGTGGATAAGTCTGTTTATAGAATTTTTCACACCGATTAAAATTCGAGAAAAACCGCGTGCAAATAAAACACAACTAAATGTTTTTAAACAATAAAAAAATGGATCAGCCACGCGAGAAATGATCTTTTTCAGATCGTCAATTGTGGAAAAGACACTCGCTGCCCTTTTGCTCATACCATTTCACACCAATAAACTACGGTGGATGATTGCCACTCAAACACTCATTTGTCCACTTGATGTGGGAGAAATAACCGAGGTCAGTGGATAACTAAATCGGCACGATGCAATAAAGAAAAAGCGACACCGGAAGATGTCGCCTAGCAAAGATGGTTAAAGCTAAATTGTAAATCCACTTTACCAATAAGCTAAAAATTACACTGGAAGCAATGTGAGCAATGTCGTGTCAAAAAGAACAGCTGCCAATTCGGTCGTTACATCACGCCACATCGATGCCTCGATTGTGGGTAACTTAACATCCTTGTGAACTGTTGCTAGCTCCCTAAGACATAGTTAATAATAATAGTTCTCATTTGATAGTCAATAGCTAAATGATAAGAGATCTCATTTATTTTTAAGCACTTTGCCAAAATGGATCCGACTTTCTAACACTGGCGATTTTTTTTCATAATCTTCAATTAGATAGTTATTTTTAATCAATAGACGCAACATCGCCGGAAACTGGTTACGCGATTTAACGGTGATGCGTTGATAACCTTGCTGCACTGCCCACGCTTCTTGCGCCTCCAATAAGCGCTGTGCCACGCCACAGCCTCGTGCCGCAGGATCAACACCACCAAACCAGCTATAAAAATTTTCACTATCGAGCGCGTAGCCAATTTTGAACCCAACTAATTGATCCTGTTGTTGCGCCACCAAGACTAAACTTGGCTTATCAGCCAACCTCGCTTGTAAGCTCTGCTCATTTTCAGACTGGGCAAATTCGCTGATTTTTGCCACGATTTGCACCACTTCCGCTAAAGTCCCTACCCTTACTAACATAATGTTCTCTTATATAGTCACCGCTGACACGGCAGTTGGCCGCAGGCAGTAAAAAGGCTGACTTGCGTCAGCCTGATGATCGGTCGCTTAAAACACCTATTTTAAATCAAAATCTGCCAGCAAAAGCGTTCAATACAGAGTGTAAATCAAGCCTCTGTGCATAACGGAATTTAAGCCTTTATTGTTTGGTAAGAGATTGTGCCGCTTGAGCATTCTCTTCGGCTAACCACTCCGCAACCTGCTTGGCAAAATAGGTCAAAATGCCATCGGCACCTGCGCGTTTAAAGCAGAGTAACGATTCCAACACCGTTTCACGCTCTTTCAACCAACCGTTGAGGATCGCCGCTTTATGCATCGCATACTCACCGGACACTTGGTAAGCAAAAGTCGGCACTTGCAGCTCAGTTTTGACTCGGCGCACCACATCCAAATAGGGCATGCCCGGCTTAACCATCACCATATCCGCACCTTCGCTGATATCGAGTGCAACTTCGTGCAAAGCTTCGTCCGAATTAGCCGGATCCATTTGGTAGTTTTTCTTGTTACCACCTTTTAAATTGGCCGATGAACCGACCGCATCACGGAAAGGACCATAGTAATTAGACGCATACTTGGCCGAATACGCCATGATTTGGGTATGGATATAGCCCGCCTCTTCCAAGGCCTGACGAATGCGCCCAATTCGGCCATCCATCATGTCAGAAGGCGCAATCACATCCGCTCCAGCCTGTGCATGGGACAATGCTTGTTTGATCAGCACTTCGGTGGTTTCATCATTGAGCACATAGCCTTGATCATCAATGATGCCGTCTTGGCCGTGGGTAGTAAAAGGATCCAACGCGACATCGGTGATCACACCGATTTGTGGTACATGCTCTTTCAAGGCACGCACCGCGCGCTGCACTAAACCCTCTGGATTATAGGCTTCTGTGGCACACAAGCTTTTAGCATCTTGATTGACCACCGGAAACAGCGCAATCGCTGGCACACCAAGATTGGCGAGGTATTGCGCTTCTTCAAGCATTAAATCAATCGACAAACGCTCGACGCCCGGCATCGAATCGACTTTCTCGCGACGATCTTTACCCATCAAAATAAACATCGGGTAAATCAGATCACTGACCGATAACTGGTTTTCTGCCACCAGACGACGGCTAAAATCATGTTTGCGCAGACGGCGCAAACGACGTCCGGGAAATTGACCTTGCATGGATACCGACACTCGACTCTCCTTCTTATGTTATCTGTGCCTCAAAAATCAGCCACAGAGGGAAGTGTTGGGCAAAATCATATCACTCTCTACCTCGCATGCCAGTGCTCGGCCAACAAAAAGCCAAAAATGACCTTGAGCTCACACTCACGTATACTCGCCACATCACCCAGCACTTGAGATGAAACCATGATTGATAGCCACGCCCACGTTTATGCCAGCGAATTTGATCACGATCGTGATGAGGTGATCGCCCGTGCGCGACAAGCCGGGGTGGAAAAAATTCTAATGCCGAATATCGATCTGGCCTCACTCGCCCCAATGCTCGCCACCGAACAGGCCTACCCTGATCTTTGCCATTCGATGCTCGGTTTACACCCTTGCTATGTCGATGCCAATGTACAGCAAACCTTAACGACCCTTTATCAGTGGTTTGCTCGCCACTCTTTTATTGCGGTTGGTGAAATTGGTATTGATCTGTATTGGGATAAAACCTTCCAAGCCGAGCAAGAAATGGCGTTTTTAACTCAACTCGGCTGGGCAAAAGAGTGGGATTTACCGGTGGTGATTCATACCCGTGATTCTCTAGCGCAAACCTTAGCGCTGCTCAAACAGGCACAAGATGGTCGCTTACGCGGCGTTTTTCACTGCTTTGGCGGCAGTGTCGAGGACGCAAAAGCGATCAATGATCTGGGTTTTAATCTCGGGATTGGCGGTGTAAGCACCTTTAAAAACAGCGGCATGGATCAAGTGATCCCACAGATCGATCTCAATTATGTAATTTTAGAAACAGACTGCCCTTATTTAGCACCCGCTCCGCACCGTGGTAAACGTAACGAACCGATGTTTACAGGTTTAATTGCCGAGAAAATTGCCCAGCTACGCGGGCTTAGCGTAACCGAGCTCAAGCAAATAACCACCGCCAACGCAAACTCGCTCTTTAATTTAACTCGATGAAACTTAGCCACCAGTCACCGACGGCAGATGCTCAATTTGGCCATATACTCGGTGACAAGTGGCCATGTGAATAACCCCACATCCTACTTTTTCAGATCGTGATATCGACAAACCAAAGCTTAAGCGCATGATCCCTCGATCCCTGCGCAGATGAAGATTGGGATCTTGTTGCGCAAATTATCTGTGGATAAGTCTGTGATGTATTTATTTATACCGTGTCATCAAACCGCCTATTTCAAGGCTTGGTTGGCCGAGATCGATTGGGGATACTTTTCTATTTACTCACAGAAAAATCAGGATCATCGCTACATATTGTGGATCAAAACTGATTAAACCACTTTATCAACGCAATCCACAGAATTACCCACAGGTGTGCTGATTTTAACCAGCCATCGATAACCTTACTGGTGACGAGTACTTGTTCAAGCTTGAATAGGTTACACTCAAACCATGATTTGTATGTTTATGAGAGCACGGCTATGTCTGCATTTTTACACATTGATGTTCAAGCCGCCCAAGCGATGCTTGAGCGCGGCCAAGCCCGACTGGTCGATATTCGCGATGGGCAATCTTTCCAACAGGCGCACGCGCAAAGTGCTTTTCATCTGACCAATCAATCGGTGATCCAATTAATGGCACAAGTGGAGTTTGAACAACCGATTTTAGTGATGTGTTACCACGGCAATAGTAGCCAAGGCGCGGCCCAATATCTGGTCAACCAAGGATTTGAACAAGTGTACAGCGTCGATGGCGGCTTTGAGGCTTGGCAACGCGCCAATCTCCCCATTGAAGCGAGTTAACCAGCATGCATCTACTGATCAGCTTACATAATCCGCGCGCCGCGCAAGCGTTTATTGATTACATGGCAGCCCAGCACATCGAAATCCAGATCACGCCAGTGGCCAACGGTCGGTTGACACTGTGGGTAACCCGCGAACAAGACTTTGCCGCTGCACAGGCAGAATTGCAGCTCTTTTTACACAATCCGACGGCGAAAAAATATCAAGCCGCTTCATGGCAACTTGCCAATCCACAACGCGCGCAATTTTCTTACGTATCACCTAATTTGTTCAGCCTGATTAAAGCGAAAGCCGGCGGCTTTACCTTATTGATCATGGCGCTGGGTCTGGTGATCTTTACCCTGCAAAACTTTGGCTCCGGTCAGGCAGTCTTTAACGCGCTGCACTTTCCAGCCCAAGCCAGCCAACAGTGGCAAGTTTGGCGCTGGGTCAGTCATGCGGTTCTGCATTTTTCCGTGCTGCACATTGCTTTCAATTTGCTATGGTGGTGGCAATTGGGGGGCGATATTGAGCAGCGTCTTGGCAGCTTAAAACTGATCAAACTGTTTGTGATCGCGGCCATCGTTTCCGGTACAGGACAATATTGGGTGGAAGGGGCCAACTTTGGTGGCCTATCTGGCGTCGTGTATGCCTTAGTCGGCTATTTGTGGGTTATTGGCCAACGTGCACCGCAACTGGGTTTATCAATACCTCGTCCACTGTTCGGCTTTATGTTGGCTTGGTTGGTGTTGGGATTTGTGCAACCTTTTCTCGCCATTGCCAACACGGCCCATTTAGCCGGATTAATCAGTGGCGTAGTAGTGGCATGGTTTGAGAGTCAACGCACGGCATAGGGTTAACTCTCAACCACCCACCGCAAAGTGCTTGCGAACAATCCAATCTAGCCAGTAAAACGGCGACTGGCTATTGGTAGATATACTTGGTAAACAGCAAATCGGCGATGATGGTGCGCCCAACTTCGGGTAATAAAATATTGTTCAAACGGCCCACCAACGACTTACGCAGATCTTCACGCCCGGCCAGAGATTTAATGGTATCTTCGGTTTGTTTACCGAGCAGCTCTACCACCGCATCACGGATCAAAGGTTGATGGCGATCGATAATCGGCAAATCCGCCGCATTGGCCACCATAATGTCAATCCGGACTTGGATATAACCTAATTTGTTGCCTTTAGTAAAAAAATTGGTGGTCAAATCTGGCTCTAAGGTGAAATAACCGAGTTGAGGGACGGTGTTGCTAGGCTGCTGCGCAACACTGGCAAAAGACAACATGCAGCTTAAAGCCAGCATAATTTGGATTAAGTAACGTTTTGGCATCTTAGTATCTGCTCTTTATTCTGTTCGCCATACTCGAACTTGCGGAGTCTTGTTACAATAGAGCATCCATTGCGTAAATAAAATGCTTTCCGTGTTCGAACTCTTTGATTTGGAATCAAAACCTGAGCTTTATTGTATACCCAAACCGCTCAGAGTTGCAGGTAGAAATGGATTTCAGATCAAGCGTCACATTGAATAAGAATATGAATCAAATAACTTCGCTCTATTTAGCCACACTCAAACAAGCGATCTGGCAGCCACCGGATCATATTGAGTTTCCAAGTCATTTAGCCAAACAGTGGCTGCTTGAAGCCGGCTCATTATCACGTCGTATGGCCAATTCTTGTCATCAGTTGACGGTTGAAGTGCTAAATAACCAAATCATGCCGGCAACCTCACTGCAATCGGATGAACGGACATTACTGGCACACGAACAATACTTGCTGCGTCAAGTCGTGATTAGCGGTGACCAACAACCTTGGGTATTGGGGCATAGCATCATCCCGCATTCTTCGCTACATCATCCGGAGTTTGATTTATCTCAGCAAGGTGACACGCCGCTCGGCTTAACTCTGTTTAGTGCTGAGCATGTTGAACGAGATGAATTGCAAGTGACTTGGCTCACCACGCCATCGGGGCCACTGTTAGCTCGACGTTCTCGTTTAGCAATCAATCACAAACCGATGCTGGTGAGCGAAGTGTTTCTCGCCAGCGCACCGATTTACGCTAAGGAGAGCGTGTTATGAACCAAGCGAAAGCCCGTGCATATTGGCAATTGATGCGAATGGATCGCCCGATTGGCTCACTATTGCTGCTATGGCCAACCTTGTGGGCGCTCTTTTTGGCGGCTGAAGGCTTACCGGATATTCGAGTGCTGAGCGTATTTGTCTGCGGGGTATTTTTAATGCGCTCTGCGGGCTGTGTGATCAATGACTACGCCGATCGTCATGTCGATGGCTATGTACAACGCACCCGCCAGCGGCCACTACCCGCAGGATTAGTCACCGCTAAGCAAGCGTTATGGCTGTTTGCCTTACTGGTGGTGAGTGCTTTTGGCTTAGTGTTAACCATGAATAGCCTGACGATCCAACTCTCGTGCATCGGTCTGCTCTTGGCTTTTATCTACCCATTTATGAAACGCTATACCCATCTGCCTCAGCTAGTGCTTGGCTTAGCGTTCAGTTGGTCGATTCCAATGGCCTGGGCAGCGCAAGCCAATACCCTGCCCGCCTCGGTCTGGGTGCTGTTTACGATCAATGTGCTGTGGACCATTGCTTACGATACACAATACGCGATGGTCGATAGAGAGGACGATATCAAAATTGGCATCAAATCGACGGCGATCTTATTTGGGCGTTGGGATAAACGCATCATCGGCTTACTGCAGCTAGCCAGCTTAGGGTTACTGGTTGCTTTAGGCCAAGCGCTGACACTCAGCTCTTACTATTACTGGGGGGTGCTGATCGCCGCGGGGCTGTTTGTCTATCAACAACATCTGATCCGTTACCGTGAGCGCGGCGCGTGCTTTCAAGCTTTTTTAAATAATAACTATGTGGGCATGGCGATCACGCTCGGCCTGTTACTCAGCGTCATCTATCCGTAATCCATCGAAGTAACCCAAGCTGCGGCTTGCCGCAGTCACTCAGGCAAGGCAACCAAAAAGGCATCACTAGGATGCCTTTGATTTAATTAGATAAGCGGCTTTAAGCTCGACTATTCATCCACCTGACACAAACTCTCTTGAATGGTCATGCGCACTTCTGGAGAGATCAGCGCGTACAGTTGCCGTGCCAATGGTTGAGCACAGGCCAACACACAGCGGCCGTGGCGATCTAAATAACCTTGCTGTTGTAGCGTGACAAACAGTGCCGCAAATACCCCTTTATCAAAAAATTCTGGCGCATTAATGCCGTGCAAACGCCCCAGGCGCTGTGCGACTTCTTGGCTTTTCTCTTCCAGCTCAGCCTTGTCTAAATGCGGGCGGCTGACTAACAGATTCAGCGCAATCGCGTAGCGTTCAAGGGTTTCGGCAATGGTTTGTCCTAACAGCATTAACACTTGAGTCTGAGCTTGATTATGCGTCAAGACATCGCCTTGCATACTCACCAAGCCTTGACTGACCAGCTCTTGCACATAGCGCAGCACCCGATCGTTAAGCTCATCTTGCTCAAAACGCAAAAACAGCTCTTGTTTTAAGAACGGATAAATTTGCGCCACGGTGGATTGTATTTTCTCTAATGACACACTCGGCTGACGCAGCAGCAATTGCGCAATCAGAGAAGGCAGCGCCAGCAGATGGATAATGTTATTGCGATAATAGGTCATCAAGATCGATTGGTTGCGATCCAGTGAAATAATATCGCCCATGGTATCGGTTTCCACCACAAACTTATCCAACGATTCGGCATGCTCAACCAAGCGCTCTGCACTATCGACCGGTAGCGTTGAGGTCGCAGAATAAGGCACATTACGCAACAGCGATAAATAGCACTCAACCTGTTTGATCAGGTTATCCCGCGCCAAAGCTCGCTGACGAGAAGCCAGTAACGCGGTAGCACACAAGGTCATCGCATTGACGGCCGCCGCATCATTAATGTGAGTCATCATGCGCGTCGCCAATTGATTCACGGTTGGTGTCATCCACTGCGGCTTACTGGTGCCCATGGGATCAATATCTTGTGTCCACTGCGGCACTGCTTCATTTAAAAACTGGTTAAGTGGGATCGGCTCACCGAAGTTGACATAACCTTGGCCAAAATTGCGCAATTTACGCAAAGTACGTAGCACTAAGCTGGCGTTTTCTTTCTCTTTGCGCTTACCACGCAGCTCTTTGGCATAGGTCCCCACTTCCATCACATGCTCATAGCCAATGTAGACGGGCACTAAAGTGACCGGACGATTTAGGCCACGCAACATGGCTTGAATGGTCATCGCCAACATCCCAGTTTTCGCCGGTAGCAAGCGTCCGGTGCGCGAACGGCCGCCTTCACTGAAATACTCAACCGAATACCCTTTGGCAAAGAGCTCGGCTAAGTATTCACGAAACAGCGTGGAATAGAGTGGTGCGCCTTTAAAACTGCGGCGGATAAAAAAGGCTCCACCGCGGCGGAAAATCGGTCCAGCAGGGAAAAAGTTCAGGTTAATCCCCGCCGCAATATGCGGAGGCACCATACCTTCATGGTAGAGCACATACGACAACAGCAGATAATCCATATGGCTACGATGACAAGGCACATACACAATCTCATGCCCATCCTGCGCCAAACGGCGTACGGTCGCGGCATTATTGATATTCAGACCTTGGTAGATGCGATTCCACAACCAACCTAAAACGCGATCGCCTTTTTTCACCAGCGAATAGGAAAAATCCGCAGCAATTTCATCGAGCATGTCATGCGCGGCTTTGCGCGCTTTTTCAAGCGGGATCTGTTTTGCTTGCGCTTCATCGGCGATGGCTTTTTCAATCGCTGGCGAGTTCATCAAGCGTGCGAATAACTGCGCGCGCTGCGGCAAATCCGGCCCAGAAGCCGCCAGTTTTTGGCGAGAAAAGTGAATGCGTGCCACGCGCGCCAGCTTATGCGCTATCGAGGCATCCGTACCATGAGTATCCGCCATATAACGCAAAGAGACAGCAGGGCTAAAGCGCACTAAACAGTCGCGACCAGCGGTCAGTACCGCTAGTGCTTTTTGCGCACCGTTCAAGGTTTGCAAATAAGGACGCTCTTGTCCCTCTTTACCCGGCTTTCGTCCCCACAGCACAGTCGCTGGGATCACTTGTACATTCAGTTCACTGTCTGATTTATGCACAGACAGCAACTCAGAAAACAGCGTGATTGACTCATTCGGCACATGCTGATCACGACTGAGTAGCGTTGGACGCGAAGCAATAAACACATAGCGCTGGTAGGCTTGACCATTGAGCACCAGAGGCTCAAGAGGATCGGGCAACCCAGCTTGTTTAGCGTGAGTTTGTAGCGTCAGCAAATCCACATTCGAGCGAAACGGTAACGCGTAAATGATCGGTTGGTGGCGATCAATCGCCAGATCATGAATTGGATCAGACGGAATTGCAGTCCCTTTCACCAGTACCGACATCGGCAATTTCAGTAGTGAACGAGATAATAGGTGTCCTGAAGACATAGAGTTCAAAGCCTCAAGATTCTTGAAATAAGCTCGACTGTATGTGCTCTGATGCGCTTAGCGTGAGGCGATACACTCGTGCAGTCTGGTTTTTTGCGCGCCAAGAATACCAGAAACTGGTCAAACCTTTTAATTTTATTGCTTAGATTGGCAGCATTTCTGATGCACAGTGGCCAACTGTCAAGACCAAGAGTGATGCATTTATGTGATTTTTCCGTGTGGTTAGCATCACTATCAGACAAAAAACCAGCAATTGGCTTGGCAATTTAATCGACACTGGATATACTCACAGTCAACTGTATAAAAAGACAGGTAACTCATGAAGCCGTTAACCCCTCGCCAACAACAAGTGTTTGATCTGATCAAAACCCAGATTGAGCAAACCGGAATGCCACCAACCCGCGCAGAAATTGCTAAAGAACTCGGTTTTCGTTCAGCGAATGCGGCGGAAGAGCACCTCAAAGCGCTAGCGCGTAAACAAGTGATTGAAATGGTGCCAGGAGCATCACGTGGGATCCGCATTCTCGTCGATCATGCCGCCAATCAAGAAGAGATAGAAAGCGGCCTGCCCTTAATCGGTCGAGTGGCGGCCGGAGAACCGATCCTCGCTCAAGAGCATGTCGAAACTCACTATCAGGTCGATCCCAACATGTTTCGCCCTCATGCCGACTTTCTGCTCCGCGTACATGGCGAAAGTATGAAAAATATCGGTATTCTTGATGGTGACCTCTTAGCGGTCCACAAAACTCAAGATGTGCGTAATGGTCAAGTCGTCGTGGCTCGAGTCGAAGATGATGTCACCGTAAAACGCTTTGAGCGCAAAGGCGCCAAAGTGCGACTGCATGCTGAAAACGAAGAATTCGCGCCAATTGAGGTCGACTTAACCGCACAATCATTGACCATTGAAGGTATTGCCGTCGGTGTGATTCGCAGCAGTGACTGGATGTAACAGCGTTAGGATCCCCACCATTAAATAATAATGCCCATGTGCCATTTTCAACCATGGCGATGGGCTTTTATCTCGCGGTGTATCTCCATAAGTTAAGATCTATAACACTTCAAGTCCGCAGGCTACACTAATCACAATGGCCCCGATTAGCCACTCAGCATAGCTGATCTAACAGCGCTCAGTTACACTAACCGCCAATCTAGATTGAGATTTGGGTGTGTCATTGATCTTGCAAACTCTGCAACAAAAAAGCGTCCATCGCCAAGTATTAGCGATCGCTTTACCTATGGTGTTATCAAATATTACCGTGCCACTGCTTGGTTTAGTTGACGCTGCGGTGATTGGCCACCTCGAACATGCTTGGTACTTAGGTGGCGTGGCACTGGGCAGCACTATGATTGGCGTCACCTTTTGGTTGCTCGGCTTTCTGCGCATGTCGACAACCGGTCTCTCCGCCCAAGCCCATGGCGCTCAAAACCCACAGCAACTTGGGCAAGTATTACTGCAAAGCAGCGTGATCGCACTTGGTTTAGCCGCGCTCTTTTTACTGGTGCATCGCCCGATCGCTGAGCTGATTTTCCAATTCAGCACCGCCAGCCTGCCAGTCAAAACTCAAGCGGCAAACTATTTCTATCTTCGCGCTTGGAGCGCGCCAGCGGCACTGCTCAATTTGGTGTTGTTAGGCTGGTTACTCGGCACTCAAAATGCTCGTGTGCCAATGTGGATGGTGATCATCATTAACCTGACCAATATTGCGTTCGATCTCCTGTTGGTACTTGGCTTAGATTTAAAAGTTGAAGGCGTCGCGATGGCATCGGTGATCGCCGACTATACGGGTCTGATGTTTGGCCTGATGTTTGTCATTCGCTACTGGCGACAGCAACAGCTGCCTGCACCACTCAGCTTATTAACCACATTAGGTGCGCAACTATCACGTTTAGCCACCCTAAACCGAGATATTTTTCTGCGTTCACTCTGTCTGCAAGCAGTATTTAGCTTTATGACCTTTCAAGGTGCCGCCCTCGGCGATCAAACCGTGGCAGCCAATGCGGTCTTGATGAGTTTATTGATGATCATTTCCTACGGCATGGACGGATTTGCCTATGCGATGGAAGCGATGGTCGGCAAAGCGATAGGTGGCAAAGATAACCAGCAACTACGCGCTTCGATGATAGGTAGCACTTTTTGGGCGCTGCTGATCTGTGCACTACTTAGTCTACTTTTCTTTAGCTTGGGAACGCAGATCATTCAGCTCATCACCAATATTCCCAGCGTACAAATCACTGCGGCTACCTATTTACCTTGGCTGGTGGCAATGCCGCTGATCTCCGTGTGGTGTTTTTTACTGGATGGGGTGTTTATTGGCGCGACCAAAGGGCGAGAAATGCGCAATAGCATGGCGATCGCGGCGGTGAGTTTTTTTGCGCTTTATTGGCTGAGTGCCGATCTCGGCAACCATGCGCTGTGGTTTGCCATGCTCAGCTTTATGGCGCTACGCGCTATCACTTTAGGCATCACGCTCTATCGCCAGTGGCGAGTAGGAACTTGGTTGTGGCAATAAAAAATCGGGGCACATTGTGTGCCCCATCTTACCCATAGCCTCTACTCGCTAATCCTCATCTGAGGATGATGTGGCATTGTCTCGAGTATAAAATCTGGCAAAAAACAGCCCGACTTCAAATAACAAACACATCGGTATCGCCAGCAAAGTTTGCGAAATCATATCTGGTGGCGTCAAGAACATGCCGACCACAAACGCCCCAACGATAATGTATGGCCGTTTTTGCGACAGGCTGCTTGGCGTGGTGGCACCGGTCCAACACAGTAAAATAATCGCCACCGGCACTTCAAAGGCAATCCCAAAAGCTAAAAACAGCGCCAACACAAAATCGAGATAGCTGGCAATATCGGTGGCGAACTCTACGCCACTTAAGGAAATTGCAGTGAAAAAACCGAACACTAATGGAAAAACCACAAAGTAAGCAAACGCGACCCCACAGTAAAACAGCAGTGAACTTGAAACCAACAGTGGAAAAATTAACCGCCGCTCATGCTTATACAAGCCTGGCGCGACAAATGCCCAGACTTGATAAAGAATAAATGGCACCGAAATAAATACCGCGGCAATTAAGGTCAGTTTCAACGGGGTGAAAAACGGTGACGCCACATCGGTTGCGATCATCGTGGCCCCAGCCGGCAGCCTTTCCACTAACGGTTTGGAGACGAATTGGTAAATCTCATTGGAAAAATAGATCAAACCAATAAACACCACCACCACTGCCGCAACGGCTTTCAGTAGACGATCACGCAATTCCAATAAATGGCTGATTAAAGGTTGGGGTTGTTCAACGGAAGACATGCAAACCTCATGTAGCAGATCAAAAAAGAGTTATCGCATCGAGGATAACTCTTTGTGAAGACAGTTTAGTTTGGGAAGACAATCGAGTCAGCGCACATCGCCTAATCGGTCTTGTTAACCGGCGCTGGCGCGACACTCTCAAGATGCGGATCCGGCTCAACAACCACATCCTTCTCACCACTCGCAGAGTCGGCTTGGGTGTCACTGGCTGATGGATCCGCATAAGGGCGCTGAACTTGCTGCGCGGCTTGCTTGAGTGATTCGACCGATTGTTGCAGCTCTGGCGATAAATTTTGCATCCCCATCTGCTCGGCTTTGCGCAGGTTTTCTTGCAGTTCCTGCACTTTCAACTCGCGCGCCAGCTCGTCTTTAACGCTATTAGCCATGCTTTTCGCCGTGGAGACAAACTTAGCAACGCTGCGAATCGCATGCGGTAATCGCTCCGGACCGAGCACCACCAGTGCCACAATCGCGATCAACACCAGCTCCCAAAAACCGACATCAAACACGATTTAAGCCTGCTCTTTGTCTTTTTTCACTTCAGCGGTCGCATTGGTTTGCGGCTGCTCAAGGTTTTTGGTTGCAAAATCAGCATCTTTCTGTTGATTGGCGGTTGTGGTGTTTGTTTCATCTTCCGACATCGCTTTCTTAAAGCCTTTTACCGCACTACCTAAATCACCACCAATACCACGCAGTTTCTTGGTGCCAAACAGCAATACCACGATAACGGCGATGATAAGAAGTTGCCAAATACTGATACCACCCATTTTTTTTACCTCGGGTTATGTGAATAAATCTTCGAACACCACCAAGCGCCATTGCGCTACTGACGGTAAGCTCGCCAACTGAGCAGCCAACATAACGCGCCAAACGTCGCGCTACCGATAGCCAATAATTCCAACTGATTGGAGATCCATATCGCTGAGCATACGGCGAATGTTGCTCCAACACCAAATAAAAACTTCGCCGTTCCCTGCTGACGTTTTGATTGTCGATAGCCTTGATAAAAGCTCTCTAAACGCTGATTCAGATTACGACCTTGCTTTAAGCTGTCATACAATAATTCTGGCAGCTCAGGCATTTTTTCAAACCATAGTGGTGCCCGCTCTTTCAGCGTATGCCAAAAGGCTTGTGGCCCAACCTGATTGGCCATCCACTGTTCCAAAAATGGTTTAGCGGTTTGCCACAAGTCAAGTTGAGGATAGAGCTGACGCCCTAAACCTTCAACATACAACAGTGTTTTTTGCAGCAAAACCAACTGCGGTTGCACTTCCATATTGAAACGCCGCGCAGTGTTAAATAGATTAAGCAGCACATGACCAAAGGAAATTTCACACAACGGCTTGGCAAAAATCGGCTCGCATACCATGCGGATCGCGACTTCAAACTCATCAACATTGGTATCCAGCGGAACCCAACCTGAATCGACATGCAACTGGGCCACTCGGCGATAGTCGCGATTGAAAAAAGCCAGAAAGTTTTCGGCCAGATAACGTTTATCTGCGCTATTGAGCGTGCCGACAATGCCGCAATCCAAACCGATCCATTGCGGATTATCAGGATGTGCTGGATTGACGAACACATTGCCAGGATGCATATCGGCATGAAAAAAACTGTCGCGAAAAACTTGGGTGAAAAATACTCTAACCCCGCGCTCAGCCAATAATTTCATATTGGTGCCATTGGCGTGCAATCTCGCCAAGTCAGAGACTTGGATGCCATATATTCGCTCAGAGACCATGACGGTTTGATTACAAAACTCGGTAAAGACTTCTGGTACATACAACTCTTCACTGCCAGCAAAGTTGCGACGCAACTGAATCGCGTTAGCGGCTTCACGGCGTAAATCCAACTCGGCAAGCAAAGTTTGCTCATATTCGCGTACCACTTCAACCGGTTTTAAGCGGCGCGCCTGCGGCAATGCTTTCGCCACAATACGTGCCACGCGATACATCAGTTTGAGATCCGCATCGATTTGCCGATGAATATCGGGGCGGATCACTTTCAGCACCACATCGCGGCCATTACTTTTCAGCTTAGCGGTATGTACTTGAGCGATGGAAGCAGAGGCTAACGGTTTAAGATCAAACTCATCGAACCAGGTTTCCAGGGCTGCGCCTAGTTCTTGCTCCATCAGTTGTTTGGCTTGCAGGCCATCAAATGGGGCAACTTTGTCTTGCAGCATCGCCAATGGATCGGCGATGTGTGGCGGGAACAGATCGCGCCGAGTTGACATCATTTGGCCAAACTTAATCCATACCGGACCCAGTTCTTGCAGTGCTAAACGTAAGCGCTCCCCCAACGGCAGCTCGCTATGCTGATTACGTAACCAGAATAGACATTTACGAACCAGCAGTGGCGTGCGCGTCAAATGATGGTTGGGCAACAACTCATCGAGGCCATATTCCAGTTGTACTTTGATTATGCGGTATAACCGTTTCAACTCTGCTGGTTTCATGCGGATCCCAATAACTGGCTGATGCGTGCTTCTAAGCGAGCGGTGTGACTGGTGAGCTCATCGACCTGATCACAAAAATAGGCAATTTCCAATGCGGGAGGGGCAATTCGCCACTCTTCGGTGAGTACTTGAGCCAAATGATGTTGAGATTGCGACGCTTGCCGTTTCAAAGTTTCAGCCATGCTTTTAACACTATGAACTAAGCTATGTGCCAGCACGTCACCGATCATGCGCGATAACCACTCTTCAATATCAGGCCGACAATCGCTGATCAGCGCTGCAAATTTTTGCGCCAATTGCAGATCACCTTCCAATTGCAATTGATCTTGCTTAATCAGTTGGGTGATATTTTCTTGCTCGCGCAGTTGCCGCAAAATCGAAAGATCGAACGCCAAATAGCAATCTGCTTGACCTTCAAAACCGGTCATTACATCAATTTGCTGACTGAATACAAAAGTCACCGTTTGCTGCAATTCACGCAGATGCAGTGAAATCACCTTACCTTTGAGACGTTGCCGTTGGCGGATTAAACCGGGATCGTCACTGATCAGCGTGTTGAGCGTCGTTTCAAGCAGCGCAGTGAGCAGCGGTGCGAGTGGCATGGTCGCAAGCAATGACATAGCAGCCCTTAAAATTTGTAACCACGATGCAGCGCCACAATGCCGCCGGTCAGGTTGTAATAGGTAGTTTGTTCAAAGCCAGCCTGTTCCATCATGCCTTGCAAAGTGTCTTGATCAGGATGCATGCGGATCGATTCGGCAAGGTAGCGATAACTGTCGGCATCGTTAGCGATCAATTGTCCCATCTTAGGCAGAATATGAAATGAGTAGGTATCGTAAAGTTTAGACAGCGGCTCTAAGATCGGCTTGGAAAATTCAAGCACCAACAAACGACCACCCGGTTTCAATACACGAAACATCGAGCGGAGCGCTTTATCTTTATCGGTCACGTTACGCAGACAGAAACTGATAGTGATACAGTCAAAATAGTTGTCCGGAAACGGTAACTCTTCCGCATTAGCCTGCACATAATGCACATTACCGACAATGCCACTGTCGCGCAGTTTATCGCGTCCCACATTCAGCATTGAGTTATTAATATCCGCAAGGATGACATGACCTTTATCACCGACGATACGTGAAAACTTAGCGGTTAAGTCACCCGTGCCACCACCTAGATCGAGAATGCGTTGTCCAGCACGCGCTCCAGAGCAATCAATGGTAAAGCGCTTCCATAAACGGTGAATACCACCCGACATCAAATCATTCATGATGTCGTACTTGGCCGCTACCGAATGAAATACTTGCGCGACTTTGTGGACTTTTTCGTCTTTAGGTACGGTAGTAAAACCAAAATGAGTGGTTTCTTGATAGTCTGGCTCAGTGTTTACGAGCACGTTGGTGTCGGTCATTGTTTTTCCTCTCTGGCCGTCATGGCAACGGCAACTGCGGGCAGTTAGTTTACTTTATCCTCAATCGGATGTCTTTCTACTAAAGGGGCATTTTCCATTTCCGCCGTGTGTTGCGCACGATCAATCAAAGGCTGGGCAATCGAGCGTTTGATCTCCACCCCAAGCTGCTTAAAACTTTCCGCTTGACGGATCGCGTTGCCACGCCCGGTGACCAACTTACTCATGGCTCCTTGATAGCTCTGATTGGCTTTATCTAGCGAGCCGCCCAGTGCTTGCATATCGTCAACAAATAAGCGCAATTTATCGTACAACTTGCTGGCTCGCTCTGCGATCACCTGAGCATTTTGATTTTGCCGCTCATTGCGCCATAGATTATCAATGGTGCGCAGTGCCACCAACAGAGTGGTTGGACTGACCAAAATAATGTTCTGCTCCAGCGCGTCTTTAACTAAGCTGGGATCGGCCTGAATCGCAACTTGGAACGCTGGCTCAACCGGAATAAACATCAGCACATAATCAAGGCTCTGAATGCCTTGCAACTGATGATAATCTTTTTGGCTTAAGCCACGAATATGGTTTCTCAGCGCAAGTAAGTGCTCACCTAAGGCGCTATCACGCTCACTATCGGTTTGCGCATGGAAGTAGCGCTCATAAGCCACCAAGGCCATTTTTGAATCAACCACCACTTGCTTATTTTGCGGCAGGTAAACAATCACATCCGGCTGATAGCGTTTACCGGCTTCGTTTTGTAAGCTGACTTGGGTTTGGTATTCATGGCCTTCACGTAGCCCAGATTCAGCCAGCACTCGCGCCAGCACCACCTCACCCCAGTTTCCTTGCTGCTTGTTATCGCCTTTTAATGCTTGGGTTAGGTTAAGCGCCTCTTGCGCCATCTGTTCATTGAGGCGCTGCAAGTTACGCAATTCATGCACTAAAGTATGGCGCTCTTTCGCTTCGTGATTAAAACTGTCATTGACCTGTTTTTTAAAGCCTTCTAACTGCTCTTTCAGTGGGGTCAACAAACCTTGCAGACTCTGGCGGTTTTGCTGATCAACGCTGATGGTTTTGTGCTCGAAGACTTGATTGGCTAACTGCTCAAACTGCTGCTTGAGGCGCTCTTCCGCGCGCTCCAGCAATTGCAATTTTTCTTGGCTTGCCAGCAACTGTTGTTGATGACGCGCTTCTTGTTCGCGTAATTGACTATCTAGTTCGGCATTAGCCGCACGCAACTGATTGAGTTGATCCGCATACTGCTGGCGCTCTAGCTTCACATCCTCGAAGTAACGCAGTTTTTCCAGCACCGCCATTAACTTGCCATGCAGCTGCTTTAGCTCAAACTCATTTTTATCACGTAGATTATCTAATTCATCTAACTCGTGCTGCGCATTAGCCAGTTGCTGGTTAAGCTGCTGCATCTGCTGGGCATGCCAACCGTTTTGTTGTTCAAGTTGCTGAGTCAGCAGTTGTGTTTTCAATTGATAACGCTGCTTCATCCACCAACCTGCGGCCATCCCAGCCGTGCTAGCACTCACTAACCCAGACCACAATGCGGTTTGATTTTCAAAAATCCATTGCATGTTGAACACTTACGGTGATTTATCTCGCTAACAAGGGTATTTCGACACTGGATAAATGTCCAGTTGGTTACGAATTTATTAACACCAAAGCAGCACAATCTACCCTAGCCTCAGCTTATCCAGCGAGCTTTAACTCGCATTTTACTTAAACCCACTGGCCCGCTACGTAGCCACTCGACCACGCCCATTGAAAGTTATAGCCGCCAAGCCAACCAGCGACATCCATCACTTCACCAACAAAGAACAGTCCTTTGACGGTTTTACACTCCATGGTTTTTGAAGAGAGACAATCGGTATCAACGCCACCTAACGTCACTTCGGCAGTGCGGTAACCTTCGGTGCCGTTTGGCACGATAGACCAGCTCTGCAAACGGCTTTGCACCACTTCCAACTCTTGCGGGGTATATTGTTTGAGTGGTTTATCGGCAAACATTTTTCGCTCAATCAACACTTCGACTAAGCGCTTAGGCAGCACTTTGGAGAGGGTGTTTTTCAAGCTTTGATTTGGATGGTTTTGTTTCTCATCACGCAATAGCTGTGCTAAGTCAACTGAAGGTAACAAGTTAGTGGTAATAGTTTGACCCGGCTGCCAATAGGAAGAGATTTGTAGCACGGCAGGCCCGGATAAGCCGCGATGAGTAAACAGCAAAGCTTGTTTGAAGCTTTGGCCGCCTTGCGTGCTCATTTCGACGGGGATCGCAATTCCTGATAATGGCGCGAAATCTTGTTTATCTTGCACATGCAATGTAAACGGCACTAAACCGGCGCAGGTGCTGATCACTGGCAAGCCAAACTGCTCAGCAATTTTGTAGCCCAATGGAGTCGCGCCCAGCTTGGGCATCGACAAACCACCGGTTGCTACGACCAGCGAGCTGCATTGAATGGCTCCGAGTGTGGTTTGCAGCGCAAACCCCGATTCGATTTGGCTTATCGCACTAATCTCAACTTGATAATGCTGCTCAAGATTCGGTTGATTACATTCGCTCAGCAGCATATCAACGATCTGTTTCGCTGAATCTAAGCAAAATAACTGGCCATGTTCACGCTCTTCATAATCAATAGCATATTTACTGACTAGCGAAATGAAATCCCAGTTACTGTATTGGGAGAGTGCCGATTTCACAAAGTGTGGGTTTTGGCATACATAATTCGCTGCCGACACCTCATAGTTGGTAAAATTACAGCGACCACCGCCAGAAATGAGAATTTTTCGTCCCGGTTTTTTGGCATGATCGAGCAGTAACACTTGGCGGCCTCGCTGCGCTGCTTGCGCGGCACACATTAAACCTGCAGCACCAGCACCAATTATCACTACGTCAACTTTCTTGCTCATTACCGCTCTCTCATCCCATAAAAAAAGGATGTGCTGAGTGCACATCCTTACTCATTTTGGCGGTTATTGTAGCGGCAAACCACTACGATGCCAACGCGATACCAAGTGCGGTTTAACGCGGCAGGCTAAAGCATAAAGGCAACAACCGTTGTGAGCACCAGCAAAGAACCGGATAATACAAACAGTTCACGCACTCGATCACATTTACCAATAAACAGCGGATCATGATGATGATGATACTCGCGACTTTTCAGGTAATGATACAAACGCACCTGCTTAGTCATATTGCCATGAGTAGTAAAAAAACCGCGTCCATCGACTTGTTGATACAGTAGCGGATGCGCTTCACGCATGATGTAAAGCAACGAACGCAGCGCGGTAACATAACGCACCACATTAATTGCCGTAACACTCATAAGCGCCAATAGAATGGTATCTGCACCGATCATCTTTTCCTCCTTACACCTGGTGTTCAGCATGCCCGGAGTAAAAGATCACCACTTTAAGCTACCTCGTGGCTTATTTCACTCAGCAGGGACATCCATCACCGAAGATGGGCCTTTTTTCGCCAATGCTAAAAGATCTTTATCGATAAAGAACAGTGCCTTACCATCTTCACCGACCAGCTCTAGCTTATCTAAAATCCCTTTAAACAATTTCTCTTCCTCGTGCTGTTCAGCCACGTACCACTGCAGGAAGTTAAAGGTTGAGTAATCTTGGTTGCTAAACGCCACATGGGCCAGTTTGTTAATCTGTTGGGTGATCTTCTGTTCGTGTTGATAAGTCTCGCGAAACACCTCACCCAGTGAAGCGAAATCGTGGCGCGGTGCGGCGATGGCACCAAGAATGGGGAGCGCCCCAGTTTCGCTCACATAGGTAAACAAACGTTGCATGTGCTGCATTTCTTCCACGGCATGTGCACGCAAAAATGCAGCCGCACCGTCAAAGCCTTTGTCTTCACACCAAGCACTCATCTGTAAGTATAGATTGGATGAAAAAAATTCTAGGTTAATTTGCTGATTGAGATGCTCAACCATCGCTTGCGACAACATAAAAAGCTCCTAATTTACGCCGACTGTTTACACAAACTATAGCATGGCCACTGGCTATTGTAGTCGTTGCTCAAGCCAGCACGATCAAACTGAGATCGCTGCGACAAAAAATTACAGCCGCCAGTGCTACGCTGTATTAAGTCACCCGAACAGGAGCCTGAACAATGAGTTATCAACATCTTTTGGTCGCAGTCGATCTCTCTGAAGATAGCAAACTACTGGTTGAGAAAGCGGTGGCACTGGCCAAACCGCTTAATGCCGCCATTTCATTTATCCATATCGATGTAAACTATGCCGAGCTGTATACCGGTCTAATCGATATTAATTTGGCGGAAACCCAACACCATTCAATGGAGTCATCACTCACGCAATTACAAAGTCTGGCGCAGCATGCCGATTACCCGATCAAGCATACGTTAGTCGGCAGTGGTGATTTAAGTAATGAACTGTGTGAAACCATCAATGAATTTAATGTTGACCTGCTGGTGTGCGGCCATCATCAAGATTTCTGGAGCAAACTGCTCTCTTCCACGCGTCAATTGATCAATAGCTCACCGGTGGATATGTTGGTTGTACCACTCAACGACTGACGAACAGAAAAGACTCAGGTAGACTGCCATTTTCCATTCCTTTTATCGATGGCGTTATGGTTTATCTTTCTGCAGTCACCCTGTTATGGGCGTTTTCGTTTAGCCTGATCGGCGTTTATCTTGCTGGTCAGGTTGATGCTTGGTTTGCCGTTTGGATGCGTGTCGCGCTAGCTAGCCTAGTTTTTATTCCTTTCCTGCGTATTCAAGGCGTACCACGTGCCTTGATTGGCAAATTGATGGCGCTGGGTGGCATTCAGTTGGGCTTGATGTATTGCTTCTATTATCAATCTTTCTTGCTACTCTCCGTTCCGGAAGTACTACTGTTCACCGTATTCACACCGATTTATGTCACGCTGATTTATGATTTGCTCCATCGGCGTTTTTCACCCTGGTATCTACTAACCGCTTTGGTTGCGGTACTTGGCGCAGTGCTGATCAAATTCGCGGCAATTAGTCCGCACTTTTTCACAGGTTTTCTGGTCGTGCAAGCCGCCAACCTTTGTTTTGCGATTGGCCAAGTCGGCTACAAATATGTGCTTGAACAGCAGCCGATCCGCCTGCCTCAACATGCCGTATTTGGCTATTTCTACCTGGGGGCTTTTGTCGTCGCCAGTGGTGCACTGTTACTGTTTGGCAATGTAAAACAACTGCCTACCACTCAACTGCAATGGGGCATTTTGCTGTATTTGGGGCTAATTGCATCTGGACTGGGCTATTTTGCCTGGAATAAAGGCGCATGCATGGTCAATGCTGGAGCCTTAGCAATTATGAATAATGCTTTAGTACCGGCAGGTTTAGTGGTCAATATTCTGATCTGGAATCGTGATGTAGATTTGCTGCGTCTTTCATTCGGTGGTGCAGTGATCTTAGCTTCGCTGTGGCTTAATGAAACTTGGGTAAAACGTCGTGTAGAGCTTGATTATCAACGCCAATACCCTCAATAATCGGAGCAATGCACAGGACCCAAACTTATCTCAGTTGAGCCTGTGCTTCAAACCATCACCACCGCCAAGGAGGTGGTGATGGGATGGTAATAAAACATAGTGGATCAATGACAGCTTAGTGCATACCAGCGGGCTGCGCACTTGGTTGAGTTCTCTGTGGATGGATTTTCTCAACTTTACTGGCTAACTTGTGCTGCTTTTTGATCAGCTTACGCTGTCTTTTCAACAGTTTTTCTAGTTTTTTGTCAAACTTCTGCTGCTTAGTAGCACCTTTCTTAGGCTCTACCGCGCAAGCCGCAAC
Source organism: Vibrio misgurnus (assembly GCF_029635775.1). Taxonomy (NCBI): domain Bacteria; kingdom Pseudomonadati; phylum Pseudomonadota; class Gammaproteobacteria; order Vibrionales; family Vibrionaceae; genus Vibrio; species Vibrio misgurnus. Next base: position 2,439,031 of record NZ_CP113241.1, read on the forward strand.
CGACAATTTGGTGTTAGCCGCAGTCGCTAATGCTTGGCTGCTGAGTGATTGTGGTTTGCACAGATACTTTTTATCTGCAGCAACGCGAGCGCAGCTACGACATAAAAATTGTGGTGATACCACCAACCGTTCAATCTCGCCCAGCGAGGTCACAAGCTCACTGCGACTCAGTTTGCATAGACGTTTAGCCACGTTAGCGCTCCAACTAAAATACGAACTATTCTCATCTGAGGATATTACGTGGTTCACCCAAAAATACAACACCGATCCAGTAATATCGATCTCACTAAATCATGCCAGACTAAGCCAAAATCGTTATTCACTGCCCATCGCAGCAAGTACATAAACATCAAAACGGTTTTTCTTGGTTTCAATCACCATAGTCGGCGGCTGCTGTTGCAGCCATGGTGCGTAGTCAGGTCGTTTGACTACTACCCGCTTACGAGCCAGTTGCAATGCGGGATCAAGTAAAGCATCCGCATCATTGTCTGCCCCCACCAACGATTGAAAAACTCGCATCTCTTTTTTAACCAACGCGCTTTTTTTCTTATTGTCTGGATGTGGGTACATGGGATCGAGATAAATGACATCCGGTGCCACAAAATTTGGATCCTCCGCCAGTCGCTGCAATGCGGTATGACTTGATGCATGCAACAGACACATACGCTCACTGACCCAAGCACCGATTTCACTGTCTTGCTTGGCGCGTTGTAAGCCATCTTCCAACAATGCCGCGACCACAGGATGGCGCTCCACCATCTGCACTCGACAACCCAAGGAAGCCAATACAAAAGCATCTCGCCCTAAACCCGCTGTCGCATCCAGTACAACTGGTGTTACTCCTTTATTGAGGCCAACGGCTTTAGCAATTGACTGCCCTTTACCACCACCAAATTTGCGGCGATGGGCGACCGCACCTGCAACCCAATCGACATAGATCGCCCCAAGTTTGGGTTCATCTAATTTGCGCAATTCAAGACGCTGCTCACTCAACACCAGAGCAAATAGACTGTCATCGCTCGCTTGTAGTTGCCAACGGCTAGCAATCTGCTCTAACTCTTGCGCGCGGTGTGGCGCTTCGCAAATCAATTGAATTAACAAAGGAACTCCGAAAACCGAGAAAAAACGGCACTCAGTGTAGCGGATTTTGTCAGTAAACCCTACGCTTTCTCTTGCAGTGATTTCACCGTCACAAGCCCTCAGCACAAGTCAGCGCAAAACTTCCCTAACCGCACAATAATGGTAACATCAAGCCTCGCTATCGCCTGTCGGCATCACGGAGTATCAGGAACATAATGCAAACTAAACTCGATGATCTGGATCGCGCCATTTTGAAGATTTTGATGGACGACGCTCGCACGCCCTATGCCGAAATGGCTAAACAATTTAATGTAAGCCCAGCAACCATTCACGTGCGAATTGAAAAGATGAAAGCTAGTGATGTCATTCAAGGCACAGAAGTGGTGGTTAACACTAAAAAACTCGGCTACGACGTTTGCTGCTTTATTGGCATTAATTTGAATGCGGCGCGCGATTACCACTCTGCACTCGCCAAACTAAACGCACTCGATGAGGTGGTGGAAGCTTATTACACCACTGGAGCCTATAATATTTTCGTCAAACTGATGTGTCGTTCAATTGAAGAGCTACAGCATGTGTTGATTGACAAGCTGCAAGCGATTGATGAAGTACAGTCTACTGAAACATTGATCTCATTACAAAATCCCATCAATCGCAACGTCAATCCCTAACCAGTTAGCCGATACCGATATAAATCGTCTGGCTACTTAAGTTAATAACATGAAACAAAAGATAACGCTGTCGGTGATAGCTGCCGTTAACGTTTTTTGAGGTAATCGAGTAGTTCTTCAGCAGAAATGCCTTGTTGCACCAGCTGCTTAGCCATAGCTTCAACTTGCTCGCCTTTGCGCGATTCGATGACTTGCTGGAACTGATAAATCAAATCGCGCAGTACAGTTAGAGGGACTTGTTTAGCGGCGCTACGAATACGTTCGCTGCTTTGATTGCCTAATTCATTAAGCAATTTGCCATACATCACCTTTTCTGGAGATTCTTCTAGCTGCTCTAGAATGCGAGCCATTTCATAGGTGGTTAGAGACATAGTGTTTTGGATTCCAAACGGTTAGTCAATCGTGAAAAGGCCAACAATATACACAGGAAGCACACTGAGTAAAATAGCCTTGGTACGCATTTTTTCAGCGCCATACTGCTTCATCTTTAGTAATCACCACCAGAATAAATAAACAACCAACACCAACCACTCGTATTTCAACCGATCACACCCGTTGATGTGCTAGATCAAAGCTCAAGTGATAGCCAGATATTTGCGCAGCACAGCTAAAAAGAGTAGCTTATTCTTTCTCGTTCACTCACAACCCATTGAATAGTTGTAAGCGATAAAACAACGGACTGTTTTGAAAAAGGATTATCTCAGATGCCAAACTGTCATGCTCAGCGCCTCGCCGATTTTCGTCTCTGGCTGCACACTCAACAACTCGACGCGTTTATTGTGCCTCATGAAGATGAGTACCTCGGCGAATATATTCCCGCGCATAATGAGCGGTTAAATTGGCTAACCGGTTTTACTGGCTCGGCGGGCGCTGCAGTCGTCACTACCAAGCATGCCGCCATTTTTGTTGATGGTCGCTATACCGTACAAGTACGCAAACAGGTAGCAGCCGAACAGTTCGCCTACCATCATCTGATTGAAGAACCCTATCTCGCTTGGCTAATCGAGCAGCTTCCTGCTGGATCCAAGGTCGGCTATGACCCTCGAATGCATCGTGGTAGTTGGCTCACGCAAGCGCAAAAACAGCTAGCAGATCATCAGATTACCTTATGCCCCGTAACAAGCAATCCGATTGATCAACTGTGGTATGACCGGCCAGCGCCAGCAGTATCTGAAATGCGTTTGATGCCATTGGCAAGCGTAGGACAAACTAGCTTAGCCAAGCGTCAGTTGATCGCCAAAACCCTCGCAGATAAACATGCCGATTGTGTAGTGTTAACTGAGCTAGATTCGATCGCTTGGCTGCTCAACATCCGCGGTTTAGATGTATCACGCTTACCGGTTTTACTCTGTCACGCCATCGTCCACCGTGATACCAGCGTCGATTTTTTCCTCGACCCAACACGCTTGGCCATCGGCTTTGCCTCGCATGTTGGCGGCACGGTGCGTGTTCATCATCCTCATCAACTGGAGCCACAGTTACGCCAATTATCCACTCATCGAGTGATGATTGATTCTGCCACTAGCAACGCTTGGTTGACCCTTACTTTGCAAAATAGCGGCGCGCAACTGATCAATGATAGTGATCCTTGCTTACTACCAAAAGCGGCAAAAAACAGTACCGAAATTGCAGGTATGCAAGCTTGTCATATCCGTGATGGTGCGGCGATGGTACATTTTCTTGCTTGGCTTGATAGTGAAGTGGCTAACGGCCAGCTACATAACGAAGCACTACTGGCCGCGCAGCTCGAAACATTCCGCCGCCAAGATCCAACTCTGGTCGATCTCAGTTTTGACACGATATCAGCCGCTGGCACTAATGCAGCAATGTGTCACTACAATCATCAAAATCAACCAGAACCAGGGCAACTGACACTCAATAGCCTGTATTTAGTCGATTCAGGTGGCCAATACCTTGATGGCACCACAGATATCACTCGCACGATAGCAATTGGTGAAGTGAACGCGGAAATGAAGCAGCAATTTACTCTCGTGCTTAAAGGTCATATTGCTCTAGCTCGCGCGCGCTTCCCCAAGGGCACCACTGGATCACAACTTGACGTATTGGCTAGACAACATCTGTGGGCGCACGGTTATGACTATGATCACGGCACGGGGCATGGTGTTGGCCACTTCTTAAGTGTGCATGAAGGTCCGCAGCGGATTTCAAAAGTAGCGAATAACGTAGTTCTGCTCCCAGGCATGGTGTTATCGAATGAGCCTGGTTATTACCGGGCAGATGCATTTGGGATCCGGATTGAGAACTTAGAATTAGTAACTGAATTTGCGACTCAGGGTGATTATGCGATGCTTGGTTTTAAATCTCTCACCCGTTGTCCAATCGATAAACGAGCCATTGTAGTAGATTGGCTAACTAAGCCAGAGTTGAACTGGCTTAATCAATATCATCAAACGGTATGGCACGAAGTCAGTCCTCTGATCCATGATGAGCAAACTCGCCACTGGTTAGCTGAAGCTACGTCACCGCTCAGCCATACATAACTAATTGGTTTAAGTAATAAAAGTAGATAAGAAAACCGCAAATAAGGCGGTTTTCTTTGTTTATCAACCATCGATAATAGAATACGGTTCGGAATTAAGTATATGTTTCACGTGAAACATCCTGAGTCTAACATATCGCGGCTCGAGCAAGAGACAATGCATATTCGAGCGGAAAATCCGAGACCAAAGTCAATAAAATGTAAACTAGGAGCTGCTGTTGCCGATCACTAAACGTTATGAGTCCTTCAGTAGTATTTCGGCCAGCAATTTATCCTTTGACCAATAGCCGAGCACTTTTGCGAATAATGTGACGCTAACAACGGTGATATTGGTCCGGCTACTGCCCATTCTCATATTCTTCAATTAAGTGGTGTCAGCTATCGCTTGAAAGATAAATGTCGTTGGGGAGTAATACCTGAGTGAAGTCGATCAGTTTTCTGTGCTCGTTGACAGATCCCAAAGAAACCGTTTTAACTAGATGGCATGTCGATAAATGGCGACATTATAATAGCAAAGCTTATCGGCTGGCCAAGTAACATACTTGAGTCTCTGTTCAACTTTTTATTAACCAGTAAAAACCCAACCATGCAGCAGAAATACTCAATAGAACGTTCAAAAGGATATTTGCTGCCATCTTCACAAACGCACCTTGCTGCATTAAAAATACATTATCGATTGAGAAAGTAGAAAAGGTCGTCAATGCCCCAAGAAAACCAAAGCCAATGACTGCTTTCCATGGATAGGGACTTAACCATTCATTTTCAATACATGCGATAAGTAGCCCCATAATAAATGAACCGATAACATTCACTGCTAACGTACCAATCGGGAAACCACGTCCAAACAGGGTGATACATATTTCAGAAACCAAGAAACGTGCACACGCCCCTAGCGCACCACCTAATGCAATAAAGCCCAATACCGATAACGACATAACAAGCACCTCCCAATTATTCTAAACACTTATTAGCATAACTTAGTCAAGGCTCTACGAAAATGCTTTCTCATTAGCAGCATATGATCCAACTGAAAATCATATTTTACTAAGTTACGAGAGATCCTTAATTCACGATAATTTCTATGCATGCTTTATTCTTGTGCAAAGCGAATATGTATATCCACAACTATTGAGCAGTTCACACAAATATGGCGAACAAAATACATACCGGTAATATCAAGTAAATCAATTTTGCATGAGCGACGGCCATTCCAGCACACAGCTAGATCTGAATCCCGTAGAGCAAAAATATACAGTATATGTAATTGATTTTTGGAAAGCGTGGAGAAGGAGAGCAATATACACAGCAGATAAAATTATTAATTTTTCAACTTGATATAAACAAAAACCTCAGCATTTCTGCTGAGGTTAAAATATGGCAGGGGTGGAGAGATTCGAACTCCCAACACGCGGATTTGGAATCCGCTGCTCTGCCAATTGGAGCTACACCCCTGTAACTTTTACAAGCTAAAACTTTAAATAAGTGGCGGAGCGGACGGGACTCGAACCCGCGACCCCCGGCGTGACAGGCCGGTATTCTAACCAACTGAACTACCGCTCCGCTGTCTGGTTAGCGCTTGGTGCTAAATTAAAAGCCTGGCGATGTTCTACTCTCACATGGGGAAACCCCACACTACCATCGACGCTGTTTCGTTTCACTTCTGAGTTCGGAATGGAGTCAGGTGGGTCCAAAACGCTATGGTCGCCAAGCAAAATTCTGTTTTTGATTTCACTTTTTCTTAAAAAGTGAAAACCAACAATTCTGGAAAGCTGTCTTCATTCTCACACACATTCTTATGCGCTTAACTTTGAGTCCATCAAAACCCCTTGGGTGTTGTATGGTTAAGCCTCACGGGCAATTAGTACAGGTTAGCTCAACGCCTCACAACGCTTACACACCCTGCCTATCAACGTTCTAGTCTCGAACAACCCTTTAGGACGGTTAAACCGTCAGGGAAGACTCATCTCAGGGCTCGCTTCCCGCTTAGATGCTTTCAGCGGTTATCAATTCCGAACTTAGCTACCGGGCAATGCGTCTGGCGACACAACCCGAACACCAGAGGTTCGTCCACTCCGGTCCTCTCGTACTAGGAGCAGCCCCCTTCAATCTTCCAACGCCCACGGCAGATAGGGACCGAACTGTCTCACGACGTTCTAAACCCAGCTCGCGTACCACTTTAAATGGCGAACAGCCATACCCTTGGGACCGACTTCAGCCCCAGGATGTGATGAGCCGACATCGAGGTGCCAAACACCGCCGTCGATATGAACTCTTGGGCGGTATCAGCCTGTTATCCCCGGAGTACCTTTTATCCGTTGAGCGATGGCCCTTCCATTCAGAACCACCGGATCACTATGACCTGCTTTCGCACCTGCTCGAACCGTCATTCTCGCAGTTAAGCGGGCTTATGCCATTGCACTAACCTCACGATGTCCAACCGTGATTAGCCCACCTTCGTGCTCCTCCGTTACTCTTTGGGAGGAGACCGCCCCAGTCAAACTACCCACCAGGCACTGTCCTCAACCCCGATTAGGGGCCTAAGTTAGAACATCAAACATACAAGGGTGGTATTTCAAGGACGGCTCCACGACAACTAGCGTCATCGATTCATAGCCTCCCACCTATCCTACACATGTAGGTTCAATGTTCAGTGCCAAGCTGTAGTAAAGGTTCACGGGGTCTTTCCGTCTAGCCGCGGGTACACTGCATCTTCACAGCGATTTCAATTTCACTGAGTCTCGGGTGGAGACAGCGTGGCCATCATTACGCCATTCGTGCAGGTCGGAACTTACCCGACAAGGAATTTCGCTACCTTAGGACCGTTATAGTTACGGCCGCCGTTTACCGGGGCTTCGATCAAGAGCTTCGCTTGCGCTAACCCCATCAATTAACCTTCCGGCACCGGGCAGGCGTCACACCGTATACGTCATCTTGCGATTTTGCACAGTGCTGTGTTTTTAATAAACAGTTGCAGCCACCTGGTATCTGCGACTCTCGTCAGCTCCATCCGCAAGGGACTTCACCATCAAGAGCGTACCTTCTCCCGAAGTTACGGTACCATTTTGCCTAGTTCCTTCACCCGAGTTCTCTCAAGCGCCTTGGTATTCTCTACCCGACCACCTGTGTCGGTTTGGGGTACGATTTCTGACTATCTGAAGCTTAGAGGCTTTTCCTGGAAGCAGGGCATCAATGACTTCACTGCCGTAGCAGCTCGACGTCGTGTCTCAGCCTAACAGAGAGCCGGATTTGCCTAACTCTCTAGCCTACGCACTTGAACCAGGACAACCGTCGCCTGGCCCACCTAGCCTTCTCCGTCCCCCCATCGCAATAGTCAAAAGTACGGGAATATTAACCCGTTTCCCATCGATTACGCCTTTCGGCCTCACCTTAGGGGTCGACTCACCCTGCCCCGATTAACGTTGGACAGGAACCCTTGGTCTTCCGGCGAGGAGGTTTTTCACCCCCTTTGTCGTTACTCATGTCAGCATTCGCACTTCTGATACCTCCAGCAAACCTTACAGTTCACCTTCAACGGCTTACAGAACGCTCCCCTACCCAATATCTAAAAGATATTGCCGCAGCTTCGGTGTATTGCTTAGCCCCGTTACATCTTCCGCGCAGGCCGACTCGACTAGTGAGCTATTACGCTTTCTTTAAATGATGGCTGCTTCTAAGCCAACATCCTAGCTGTCTGAGCCTTCCCACATCGTTTCCCACTTAGCAATACTTTGGGACCTTAGCTGGCGGTCTGGGTTGTTTCCCTCTCCACGACGGACGTTAGCACCCGCCGTGTGTCTCCCGGATAGTACTTACTGGTATTCGGAGTTTGCAAAGGGTTGGTAAGTCGGGATGACCCCCTAGCCTTAACAGTGCTCTACCCCCAGTAGTATTCGTCCGAGGCGCTACCTAAATAGCTTTCGGGGAGAACCAGCTATCTCCGAGTTTGATTGGCCTTTCACCCCTAGCCACAAGTCATCCGCTAATTTTTCAACATTAGTCGGTTCGGTCCTCCAGTTGATGTTACTCAACCTTCAACCTGCCCATGGCTAGATCACCCGGTTTCGGGTCTATATCCAGAGACTGAACGCCCAGTTAAGACTCGGTTTCCCTACGGCTCCCCTATTCGGTTAACCTTGCCACTGAATATAAGTCGCTGACCCATTATACAAAAGGTACGCAGTCACACCACGAAGGTGCTCCTACTGCTTGTACGTACACGGTTTCAGGTTCTATTTCACTCCCCTCACAGGGGTTCTTTTCGCCTTTCCCTCACGGTACTGGTTCACTATCGGTCAGTCAGGAGTATTTAGCCTTGGAGGATGGTCCCCCCATATTCAGACAGGATATCACGTGTCCCGCCCTACTCGATTTCACGCTCGATGAAGCGTCGGTTACGGGGCTATCACCCTGTTTCGCCAAGCTTTCCAGCTTGTTCACCTACTTCAACGAGTGCTTAAGGGCTAATCCAGGTTCGCTCGCCGCTACTACCGGAATCTCGGTTGATTTCTTCTCCTCGGGGTACTTAGATGTTTCAGTTCCCCCGGTTTGCCTCACTAGACTATGTATTCATCTAGTGATAACTGCTTATGCAGCTGGGTTTCCCCATTCGGAAATCGCAGACTCAAACGGCTCTTACTGCCTCATCTGCGCTTATCGCAAGTTAGTACGTCCTTCATCGCCTCTGACTGCCCAGGCATCCACCGTGTACGCTTAGTCACTTAACCATACAACCCGAAGGAGTTTCGGGTCGTTGTTTAAACAACCTAAGTTGTCTCGCGTTTAATTTTCATGAGTGCGAGACAGATTTTGCCGGACTCAAATTTGAACAAGACCTAAGCCTTATTCGATACCAAGCACACTTGAATGTGTTGTTGGTGTTTATCTTTCGATAAACATTGAGAACTTTACAAACAACAATAAATTGTTGTTTTGTCAGCTTTCCAAATTGTTAAAGAGCAAGATTCGCTTTCTACTAAAAGAAAACAGGAACCATTTTTAAAAGCACTCATCGAATGCGCTTAAAGATGGTGGAGTTATGCGGGATCGAACCGCAGACCTCCTGCGTGCAAGGCAGGCGCTCTCCCAGCTGAGCTATAACCCCATCGTTAGTGGTGGGTCTGAGTGGACTCGAACCACCGACCTTACGCTTATCAGGCGTACGCTCTAACCACCTGAGCTACAGACCCACTTCATGCTCAAATCTAAACCATATCAATCTGTGTGGACACTCATCACGATAATCATCGTGTAAGGAGGTGATCCAGCGCCAGGTTCCCCTAGCGCTACCTTGTTACGACTTCACCCCAGTCATGAACCACAAAGTGGCAAGCGTCCTCCCGAAGGTTAAACTACCTGCTTCTTTTGCAGCCCACTCCCATGGTGTGACGGGCGGTGTGTACAAGGCCCGGGAACGTATTCACCGCAACATTCTGATTTGCGATTACTAGCGATTCCGACTTCATGGAGTCGAGTTGCAGACTCCAATCCGGACTACGACGCACTTTCTGAGATTCGCTCCACCTCGCGGTATCGCTGCCCTCTGTATACGCCATTGTAGCACGTGTGTAGCCCTACTCGTAAGGGCCATGATGACTTGACGTCGTCCCCACCTTCCTCCGGTTTATCACCGGCAGTCTCCCTGGAGTTCCCACCATTACGTGCTGGCAAACAAGGATAAGGGTTGCGCTCGTTGCGGGACTTAACCCAACATTTCACAACACGAGCTGACGACAGCCATGCAGCACCTGTCTCTCAGTTCCCGAAGGCACAAGACTGTCTCCAGTCTCTTCTGAGGATGTCAAGAGTAGGTAAGGTTCTTCGCGTTGCATCGAATTAAACCACATGCTCCACCGCTTGTGCGGGCCCCCGTCAATTCATTTGAGTTTTAATCTTGCGACCGTACTCCCCAGGCGGTCTACTTAACGCGTTAGCTCCGAAAGCCACGGCTCAAGGCCACAACCTCCAAGTAGACATCGTTTACGGCGTGGACTACCAGGGTATCTAATCCTGTTTGCTCCCCACGCTTTCGCATCTGAGTGTCAGTATCTGTCCAGGGGGCCGCCTTCGCCACCGGTATTCCTTCAGATCTCTACGCATTTCACCGCTACACCTGAAATTCTACCCCCCTCTACAGTACTCTAGCTTGTCAGTTTCAAATGCAACTCCTAGGTTGAGCCCAGGGCTTTCACATCTGACTTAACAAACCACCTGCATGCGCTTTACGCCCAGTAATTCCGATTAACGCTCGCACCCTCCGTATTACCGCGGCTGCTGGCACGGAGTTAGCCGGTGCTTCTTCTGTCGCTAACGTCAAATCATAGTGCTATTCACACTACAACCTTCCTCACGACTGAAAGTACTTTACAACCCGAAGGCCTTCTTCATACACGCGGCATGGCTGCATCAGGCTTGCGCCCATTGTGCAATATTCCCCACTGCTGCCTCCCGTAGGAGTCTGGACCGTGTCTCAGTTCCAGTGTGGCTGATCATCCTCTCAGACCAGCTAGGGATCGTCGCCTTGGTGAGCCATTACCTCACCAACTAGCTAATCCCACCTGGGCATATCCTGACGCGAGAGGCCCGAAGGTCCCCCTCTTTGGCCCGTAGGCATCATGCGGTATTAGCCATCGTTTCCAATGGTTATCCCCCACATCAGGGCAATTTCCCAGGCATTACTCACCCGTCCGCCGCTCGCCACCCAAGGAACAAGTTCCTCTGTGCTGCCGCTCGACTTGCATGTGTTAGGCCTGCCGCCAGCGTTCAATCTGAGCCATGATCAAACTCTTCAATTAAAAGTTTTTTGAAGCTTTCGCTTCGGCTCAATGAATACTGACTTTAAATTACCTTAGTAATTTAAAGCTATTATCGTTCCAACAGAACGATAATGAATTGACTGTGCCAAGACTTTCGTCTCGTTTGGTCACTCAGTTCATTGATTAATCTTTTTGAGATTATCATCAACGAGTGCCCACACAGATTGATTGGTTTATATTGTTAAAGAGCTTAGCTTTCAGTGCGTTAACACTTCAGCGAGGTGCGTATAGTACGCTTTCCGCTTTGAAAGTCAACATAATACTCTAAATATTCTTAGAATCTTATGGTGACTCGTCTATCTCTAGACCAGTCGGGATCAAAGCCTGGCGATGTTCTACTCTCACATGGGGAAACCCCACACTACCATCGACGCTGTTTCGTTTCACTTCTGAGTTCGGAATGGAGTCAGGTGGGTCCAAAACGCTATGGTCGCCAAGCAAAATTTTTCTCTCTATTTCTAGAGAATAATCTGGAAAGCTGTCTTCATTCTCACACACACATTCTTATGCGCTTAACTTTGAGTCCATCAAAACCCCTTGGGTGTTGTATGGTTAAGCCTCACGGGCAATTAGTACAGGTTAGCTCAACGCCTCACAACGCTTACACACCCTGCCTATCAACGTTCTAGTCTCGAACAACCCTTTAGGACGGTTAAACCGTCAGGGAAGACTCATCTCAGGGCTCGCTTCCCGCTTAGATGCTTTCAGCGGTTATCAATTCCGAACTTAGCTACCGGGCAATGCGTCTGGCGACACAACCCGAACACCAGAGGTTCGTCCACTCCGGTCCTCTCGTACTAGGAGCAGCCCCCTTCAATCTTCCAACGCCCACGGCAGATAGGGACCGAACTGTCTCACGACGTTCTAAACCCAGCTCGCGTACCACTTTAAATGGCGAACAGCCATACCCTTGGGACCGACTTCAGCCCCAGGATGTGATGAGCCGACATCGAGGTGCCAAACACCGCCGTCGATATGAACTCTTGGGCGGTATCAGCCTGTTATCCCCGGAGTACCTTTTATCCGTTGAGCGATGGCCCTTCCATTCAGAACCACCGGATCACTATGACCTGCTTTCGCACCTGCTCGAACCGTCATTCTCGCAGTTAAGCGGGCTTATGCCATTGCACTAACCTCACGATGTCCAACCGTGATTAGCCCACCTTCGTGCTCCTCCGTTACTCTTTGGGAGGAGACCGCCCCAGTCAAACTACCCACCAGGCACTGTCCTCAACCCCGATTAGGGGCCTAAGTTAGAACATCAAACATACAAGGGTGGTATTTCAAGGACGGCTCCACGACAACTAGCGTCATCGATTCATAGCCTCCCACCTATCCTACACATGTAGGTTCAATGTTCAGTGCCAAGCTGTAGTAAAGGTTCACGGGGTCTTTCCGTCTAGCCGCGGGTACACTGCATCTTCACAGCGATTTCAATTTCACTGAGTCTCGGGTGGAGACAGCGTGGCCATCATTACGCCATTCGTGCAGGTCGGAACTTACCCGACAAGGAATTTCGCTACCTTAGGACCGTTATAGTTACGGCCGCCGTTTACCGGGGCTTCGATCAAGAGCTTCGCTTGCGCTAACCCCATCAATTAACCTTCCGGCACCGGGCAGGCGTCACACCGTATACGTCATCTTGCGATTTTGCACAGTGCTGTGTTTTTAATAAACAGTTGCAGCCACCTGGTATCTGCGACTCTCGTCAGCTCCATCCGCGAGGGACTTCACCATCAAGAGCGTACCTTCTCCCGAAGTTACGGTACCATTTTGCCTAGTTCCTTCACCCGAGTTCTCTCAAGCGCCTTGGTATTCTCTACCCGACCACCTGTGTCGGTTTGGGGTACGATTTCTGACTATCTGAAGCTTAGAGGCTTTTCCTGGAAGCAGGGCATCAATGACTTCACTGCCGTAGCAGCTCGACGTCGTGTCTCAGCCTAACAGAGAGCCGGATTTGCCTAACTCTCTAGCCTACGCACTTGAACCAGGACAACCGTCGCCTGGCCCACCTAGCCTTCTCCGTCCCCCCATCGCAATAGTCAAAAGTACGGGAATATTAACCCGTTTCCCATCGATTACGCCTTTCGGCCTCACCTTAGGGGTCGACTCACCCTGCCCCGATTAACGTTGGACAGGAACCCTTGGTCTTCCGGCGAGGAGGTTTTTCACCCCCTTTGTCGTTACTCATGTCAGCATTCGCACTTCTGATACCTCCAGCAAACCTTACAGTTCACCTTCAACGGCTTACAGAACGCTCCCCTACCCAATATCTAAAAGATATTGCCGCAGCTTCGGTGTATTGCTTAGCCCCGTTACATCTTCCGCGCAGGCCGACTCGACTAGTGAGCTATTACGCTTTCTTTAAATGATGGCTGCTTCTAAGCCAACATCCTAGCTGTCTGAGCCTTCCCACATCGTTTCCCACTTAGCAATACTTTGGGACCTTAGCTGGCGGTCTGGGTTGTTTCCCTCTCCACGACGGACGTTAGCACCCGCCGTGTGTCTCCCGGATAGTACTTACTGGTATTCGGAGTTTGCAAAGGGTTGGTAAGTCGGGATGACCCCCTAGCCTTAACAGTGCTCTACCCCCAGTAGTATTCGTCCGAGGCGCTACCTAAATAGCTTTCGGGGAGAACCAGCTATCTCCGAGTTTGATTGGCCTTTCACCCCTAGCCACAAGTCATCCGCTAATTTTTCAACATTAGTCGGTTCGGTCCTCCAGTTGATGTTACTCAACCTTCAACCTGCCCATGGCTAGATCACCCGGTTTCGGGTCTATATCCAGAGACTGAACGCCCAGTTAAGACTCGGTTTCCCTACGGCTCCCCTATTCGGTTAACCTTGCCACTGAATATAAGTCGCTGACCCATTATACAAAAGGTACGCAGTCACACCACGAAGGTGCTCCTACTGCTTGTACGTACACGGTTTCAGGTTCTATTTCACTCCCCTCACAGGGGTTCTTTTCGCCTTTCCCTCACGGTACTGGTTCACTATCGGTCAGTCAGGAGTATTTAGCCTTGGAGGATGGTCCCCCCATATTCAGACAGGATATCACGTGTCCCGCCCTACTCGATTTCACGCTCGATGAAGCGTCGGTTACGGGGCTATCACCCTGTTTCGCCAAGCTTTCCAGCTTGTTCACCTACTTCAACGAGTGCTTAAGGGCTAATCCAGGTTCGCTCGCCGCTACTACCGGAATCTCGGTTGATTTCTTCTCCTCGGGGTACTTAGATGTTTCAGTTCCCCCGGTTTGCCTCACTAGACTATGTATTCATCTAGTGATAACTGCTTATGCAGCTGGGTTTCCCCATTCGGAAATCGCAGACTCAAACGGCTCTTACTGCCTCATCTGCGCTTATCGCAAGTTAGTACGTCCTTCATCGCCTCTGACTGCCCAGGCATCCACCGTGTACGCTTAGTCACTTAACCATACAACCCGAAGGAGTTTCGGGTCGTTGTTTAAACAACCTAAGTTGTCTCGCGTTTAATTTTCATGAGTGCGAGACAGATTTTGCCGGACTCAAATTTGAACAAGACCTAAGCCTTATTCGATACCAAGCACACTTGAATGTGTTGTTGGTGTTTATCTTTCGATAAACATTGAGAACTTTACAAACAACAATAAATTGTTGTTTTGTCAGCTTTCCAAATTTTTAAAGAGCAAGATGTTTCTTATCACTAAGAGACACTTTCTAAAGACTCTCGGCGGCAAAAAACCGAACCACACAACAATGGGTGGTTTGGAATTGCATTCCAAAAGTATTTAGAGAGTGGTGGGCGATACCGGGTTCGAACCAGTGACCCCCTGCTTGTAAGGCAGGTGCTCTCCCAACTGAGCTAATCGCCCACGTATTTTACTTCCCGTGACGGAAGAGTTTGGTGGGTCGTGCAGGATTCGAACCTGCGACCAATTGATTAAAAGTCAACTGCTCTACCGACTGAGCTAACGACCCCTTTACTTCGCAAGGAAGTGGTATCCCGTAGGGGAGTCGAACCCCTGTTACCGCCGTGAAAGGGCGGTGTCCTAGGCCTCTAGACGAACGGGACACTATGTTTGCTTCTCTAATCTAAACCATATCAATCTGTGTGGACACTCATCACGATAATCATCGTGTAAGGAGGTGATCCAGCGCCAGGTTCCCCTAGCGCTACCTTGTTACGACTTCACCCCAGTCATGAACCACAAAGTGGCAAGCGTCCTCCCGAAGGTTAAACTACCTGCTTCTTTTGCAGCCCACTCCCATGGTGTGACGGGCGGTGTGTACAAGGCCCGGGAACGTATTCACCGCAACATTCTGATTTGCGATTACTAGCGATTCCGACTTCATGGAGTCGAGTTGCAGACTCCAATCCGGACTACGACGCACTTTCTGAGATTCGCTCCACCTCGCGGTATCGCTGCCCTCTGTATACGCCATTGTAGCACGTGTGTAGCCCTACTCGTAAGGGCCATGATGACTTGACGTCGTCCCCACCTTCCTCCGGTTTATCACCGGCAGTCTCCCTGGAGTTCCCACCATTACGTGCTGGCAAACAAGGATAAGGGTTGCGCTCGTTGCGGGACTTAACCCAACATTTCACAACACGAGCTGACGACAGCCATGCAGCACCTGTCTCTCAGTTCCCGAAGGCACAAGACTGTCTCCAGTCTCTTCTGAGGATGTCAAGAGTAGGTAAGGTTCTTCGCGTTGCATCGAATTAAACCACATGCTCCACCGCTTGTGCGGGCCCCCGTCAATTCATTTGAGTTTTAATCTTGCGACCGTACTCCCCAGGCGGTCTACTTAACGCGTTAGCTCCGAAAGCCACGGCTCAAGGCCACAACCTCCAAGTAGACATCGTTTACGGCGTGGACTACCAGGGTATCTAATCCTGTTTGCTCCCCACGCTTTCGCATCTGAGTGTCAGTATCTGTCCAGGGGGCCGCCTTCGCCACCGGTATTCCTTCAGATCTCTACGCATTTCACCGCTACACCTGAAATTCTACCCCCCTCTACAGTACTCTAGCTTGTCAGTTTCAAATGCAACTCCTAGGTTGAGCCCAGGGCTTTCACATCTGACTTAACAAACCACCTGCATGCGCTTTACGCCCAGTAATTCCGATTAACGCTCGCACCCTCCGTATTACCGCGGCTGCTGGCACGGAGTTAGCCGGTGCTTCTTCTGTCGCTAACGTCAAATCATAGTGCTATTCACACTACAACCTTCCTCACGACTGAAAGTACTTTACAACCCGAAGGCCTTCTTCATACACGCGGCATGGCTGCATCAGGCTTGCGCCCATTGTGCAATATTCCCCACTGCTGCCTCCCGTAGGAGTCTGGACCGTGTCTCAGTTCCAGTGTGGCTGATCATCCTCTCAGACCAGCTAGGGATCGTCGCCTTGGTGAGCCATTACCTCACCAACTAGCTAATCCCACCTGGGCATATCCTGACGCGAGAGGCCCGAAGGTCCCCCTCTTTGGCCCGTAGGCATCATGCGGTATTAGCCATCGTTTCCAATGGTTATCCCCCACATCAGGGCAATTTCCCAGGCATTACTCACCCGTCCGCCGCTCGCCACCCAAGGAACAAGTTCCTCTGTGCTGCCGCTCGACTTGCATGTGTTAGGCCTGCCGCCAGCGTTCAATCTGAGCCATGATCAAACTCTTCAATTAAAAGTTTTTTGAAGCTTTCGCTTCGGCTCAATGAATACTGACTTTAAATTACCTTAGTAATTTAAAGCTATTATCGTTCCAACAGAACGATAATGAATTGACTGTGCCAAGACTTTCGTCTCGTTTGGTCACTCAGTTCATTGATTAATCTTTTTGAGATTATCATCAACGAGTGCCCACACAGATTGATTGGTTTATATTGTTAAAGAGCGTTTTGCTTCGGCTTTCTTACCGAAGAGGCTGTGCATTCTAGCGAGATAATGGTCAGTGTCAAACACTTTTTCATCTTTTTGCATCGAAGCGTTTTGCCTAGCTGACTGGCTCTGAAGCCTTGCGGCGTCTGCCGTGTCAGTGAGGGCGCATTATAGAGATCTGCTTCACACTGGCAAGTGTTTTTTGTGCTTTTTTTCCTTCCTTTTGACTGTTTGATGAAAAAGCCATCAGCAAACCCCAGAAATGATGTTTTTTGCTACCAATTGTGGAATTGTTGAGCAAATTTAGCGACTTTATCCCAGTTGGTATACTCGACTTCTTGACTCGTATCGGTCTCGCCACCAGTTAAGGTCATGATCAGGCGGATCATCATTTTATCGAACCAGCGATAACGCGGATAATAAAGTGCGCCAGCAAATACCGCGATTCGCTCTGGCTGCCAAGCCGACTTTTTCAGAAAAGTTTGGATATAGGCACTGCCCTGTGGAGTATCTTTTCCTTGCTGTTCTTTTCTAGCGGTTAAATTGACACAAAAGAAGGCCGCTTTGCGGCTGGTTAATCCCACTAAGTGATGCTCAATAAAACGGTACAGGGCGGGATTAAGTCGCCCATAGCGAATTGATGCCCCAATCAGTACTTTGTCGTATTCCGCCCAGTCAATATCGATGTTTTGATGTAAGTCTTGCACCTCACAAGTATATTCTGGCATCTGCGCGGCGATACGTTGGATAATTTTACGCGTTTGCCCTTCTTGGCTTGAATACAGTAATAACGCTCTCACCCATTCCTCCTAAGCTGCTGCTATTATAGTTATGATTAGTTACGCCAGAATGTGGGGGTGAACAAAATCAATAACGTGAAAATCTCTAGCCGACCAAACAGCATAGAAACAATCAAAATCCACTTAGCGTGGTCATTGATATCAGCAAAGTGTACTGCAACTTCACCAAGACCGGGGCCCAAGTTATTCAGCGTAGCCGCTACTGCGGAAAACGCGCTCAATTCATCCATTCCGGTCGCAATCAAGGCCAGCATGCACACCACAAACACTAAGGCATAGGCCGAAAAAAATCCCCACACCGCATCAACCACGCGCTGTGAAAGTGCTAGACCACCTAATTTGATGGAGTAGATGGCTCGCGGATGCACCAAGCGTTTCATCTCCCGCGCTCCTTGCAAGGTGAGTAGCAGTATCCTAATCACTTTCATACCGCCTCCCGTCGAGCCGGCACAACCACCAATAAAAGCCGAGAAGAGCAGCAGCACTGGCAAGAACAGCGGCCAATCCGCAAATCCGGTGGTGGTAAATCCGGCCGTAGTCGAGATGGATACCGTTTGGAACAGTGCTTGGTCAAAAGCTTGATAGAAACTATCATAGGTATGGTGTTTAAACAGAATCAAAAAACAAACCATAAACAGTAAGATTTGAATCACCATAAAAGCGCGAAACTCAGGATCACGCCAGTAGTATTTAGGATGTACGCCACCGGTCGCAAACGCTGCATAGTGCAGGGTAAAGTTACATGATGATATAAGCAAAAACACCACAGTGATCAGGTTAATCGCGTAGCTGTCAAAATAGCCCATGCTGGCATCATGCGTTGAAAAGCCACCGATCGCGATGGTGGAGAAACTATGGCAAATGGCATCAAACAAGGTCATGCCGGCCATCCAAAATGCGCCAGCACATGCAATAGTCAGGCTTAAATAGATATACCACAGCGCTTTGGCCGTTTCAGCAATGCGCGGGGTCACTTTGGTGTCTTTAACTGGGCCTGGAATTTCGGCACGATACAGCTGCATGCCACCAATCCCTAAGACTGGCAAAATCGCCACCGCCAGTACAATAATCCCCATACCACCAAACCATTGCAAAAATTGGCGATAGAACAAAATCGCTTTGGGGAGTTCATCTAACCCAACAATGACAGTAGCGCCGGTGGTAGTTAAAGCCGAAAACGACTCAAAAAAAGCATCCGTCACCGAAACACCCGGATTATCAGACAGCAGAAACGGTAATGAACCCGCACTACCGATAACCGTCCAGAACAGGACGACAATCAAAAAACCGTCACGCGCTTTCAGTTCATGTTTATGACGTCGATTAGGAAACCAAAATAGTGCGCCACACAACAACAACACAAAAAAGGTCGAGACAAATGGCACGCCGGCACCATCGCGATAAATTAACGCCACCAGCGCGGGTGCCAGCATCGAGATACTAAACAGGGCGAGCAAAAGCCCAACAATACGAATAATTGAACGAAACTGCATGACGGCGGCGATATTCCGATTTAGGGTATTTAAAGCCCAGTGATGGGCAGATTAATCATTATCTAAGTGTTCAATAATAACCTTAGCGCTGCTTTTATTGATCACCGCCTGACAAAAAGCGGCGACTTGTAACACTTCTAGCTCGACCACCCAATGTACCTGTTGGCCATAATCGCCAGCGATCTGTTGCGCAGAGAACTCCATCAACAGCGCCTGCATCAGTGGGATCATCGGGTAGTCTAACGTCAGACTTAATTGGGTGGTGATTTTTTTCTCAATGGTTTGTAGTTGTTTCAGCGCTTGCTGCACCCCGCCACCATAAGCTTTCACCAATCCACCCGTGCCCAGTAAAACACCGCCATAATAACGGGTCACTACCGCACAGATTTCACCGATATGAGAACCGGTCAGTTGAGCCAGCATCGGTTTGCCTGCGGTACCGGAGGGCTCACCATCATCACTAAATCCCCATAACATCGAGTTTTCAGGGCGCCCTGCCACAAAAGCCCAACAATGATGACGAGCTCCAGTATGGAGTTGCTTAATCTGCTCAATAAAAGCTTTTGCACTGTGGCTATCTGGCGTATGGGCTAACGTAGTGACAAACAAGCTCTTCTTAATCTCTTCTTCATATTGAACCGAAGCGATGGGAATATGGTAAGGATCGAGCTTCATAACTTAGCGCCTCAACAAAAACTGGCTGAGTGTAACACAGGCTTGCCACAAGCTCGAATTAGCCCTCGCCACTTGTTAACCGATTGTGTGCAATCCGTGTTGAATTTGACCGATATCGTGTCCAAACTTAGGTCACCCGTCAAATCTGCATATTCAAATATCATCGTTGTTTCAATCACTGATTGCATGTCACGGAGATAGACCATGATTTACCAAGCAAAAAATCTACAGGTAAAACCACTGGCGAATGGCCTTGCCGAGCTGTGCTTTTGCGCTCCAGCTTCAGTCAACAAACTGGATCGGCACACCATTCAATCTCTTGATGCGGCACTCGATGCGTTGGCCGCAGATCCCAGCATCAAAGGTCTAATCTTAAGCTCTGATAAGCCAGCTTTTATCGTCGGGGCGGACATTGGCGAATTTCTCAGTATGTTTGCTAAGCCAGAAAGCGAGTTAGACCAATGGTTGCAGTTTGCCAATAGCATTTTTAACAAACTGGAAGACTTACCGTTCCCAACCATCGCGGTATTAAAAGGTCACGCGCTTGGTGGTGGCTGTGAGTGTGTGCTCGCCACTGATTTTCGGATTGGCGATCACACTACCAACATCGGCTTACCGGAAACCAAACTCGGCATCATGCCTGGATTTGGTGGTTCGGTTCGCTTGCCTCGTTTACTGGGTGCAGACACGGCATTAGACATCATTACTCAAGGAAAAACCTGCCCAGCTAAGCAAGCGTTACAACTCGGATTGTTGGATGCGCTGGTTGAGAGTGACCAACTGATCGCTAGTGCGATTGCGATATTAACTCAAGCGCTCAGCGGGAAATTGGACTGGCAACAGCGCCGCCAACAAAAAATCGCGCCACTCACCCTGAGTAAACTCGAAGCACTAATGTGTTTTACCACCGCCAAAGGAATGGTCGCTCAGGTCGCTGGCCAACATTACCCCGCTCCGCTGACGGCCATCAATGCGATTGAACAAGCAGCAAGTTTATCGCGGCAAGCCGCGCTCGACATCGAGCGTAAGCACTTTATCCAGCTCGCAAAATCGAGCCAAGCCGAAGCGCTGGTCGGCATTTTTCTTAATGATCAATATATTAAAGGGATCGCCAAACAATCCAGCACCGCGGCTAGCCAACCAACCCACCATGCTGCCGTCATCGGTGCAGGTATAATGGGGGGAGGGATTGCCTATCAGTCAGCCTTTAGCGGCGTGCCCGTTTTTATTAAAGACCTAGCTCCAACCCGTTTAAAACAAGCAATGACTGAAGCGGCCAAATTACTGAATAAACAGTTAGCACATGGCAAGCTAGACAGTTTCAAAGTCACGCAAATTCTCACTGAAATTACCCCATCGTTACACTATGCCGGCATTGAACAAGCAGACGTGGTCATTGAAGCAGTAGTAGAAAATCCCCAAGTCAAGGCGGCGCTGCTCAGTGAGGTCGAAACTTACCTCAAACACAACGCTATTTTGGCCTCTAACACCTCGACTATTCCGATTAACTGGCTGGCCAAATCATTGCAGCGGCCGGATAACTTTTGCGGTATGCACTTTTTTAATCCAGTACACCGCATGCCGTTAGTCGAAATCATTCGAGGTGAGCACACCTCACCAGATACGATCCACCGTATGGTGGCTTATGCCACAAAAATGGGGAAATCACCGATCGTGGTCAATGATGGACCGGGATTTTTCGTTAATCGCGTGCTATTTGCATACTTGGCGGGCTTTAGCCTGCTGATGCGCGATGGCGCAAGTTTTACTGCCATCGACCACGTCATGGAACAACAATTTGGCTGGCCAATGGGGCCGGCCTATCTACTCGACGTAATTGGGATTGACACCGCCCATCATGCACAAGGCGTGATGGCACAAGGCTTGCCAGCTCGAATGGCCAAACAAGATCCTGATGTGATTGACGCTTTGTACCAAGCACAGCGATTAGGCCAGAAGAGTGGCTGCGGCTTCTATCACTATCCGGCCGATGATAAAGGTAAACCGACAAAAACTTTCGATGCTGATGTACTTACCATTCTGGCTTCAGTGTGCGGTGCGGCACAGCACTTTGATCCACCAACCATCATTGAACGCACCATGATCCCGATGATTAATGAAGTGGTGATATGCCTTGAGCAAGAGATTATTGCCTCAGCGGCGGAAGCCGATATGGCATTAGTTTACGGACTCGGCTTCCCAGCTTTTCGGGGTGGCGTATTGCGTTATCTCGATCAGTTCGGCATCGCCAATTATGTCACCATGGCCCAGCAATACGCGCACCTTGGTCCGCTCTATCATGTGTCAGCACGACTCAATATCATGGCCAAACAGGGGGAAACTTTCTATCACTCATCGCCAATCGGCACGCTATCTATACCCAAACCACTTGGCATTGCAGGTAGTCGGCAAGTGAGTGAGTCCCCATGAGCGTAGGCAAACGATGTGATTAGGGTGAACGAACGTCGCCAACACTGCTGCAGCTTCAAGTAGGAAGGGTATATCGGTTTAGAACAGGAGTAACACCATGAATACGGTCGTGATTGTTGATTGTTTGCGAACTCCGATGGGGCGCTCTAAAGGTGGCGCGTTTCGCCACCAACGCGCCGAAGATCTCAGTGCCCATTTAATGCAAGGAATTCTGGCGCGTAACCCATCGGTTAACCCTATAGAAATCGAAGATATTTATTGGGGCTGTGTTCAGCAAACCCTTGAACAAGGCTTCAATGTGGCACGTAATGCCGCACTGCTCGCTGGATTACCGATTGAAATTGGCGCGGTGACCGTAAATCGTTTATGTGGCTCATCAATGCAAGCGCTGCACGATGCGGCACGGGCAATTATGGTGGGTGATGCCGAAATTTGTTTAGTCGGTGGCGTCGAACATATGGGACATCTGCCGATGACTCACGGGGTAAACTTCCACCCAGCGATCGGTAAACGCATTGCAAAAGCCGCTGCCATGATGGGATTAACCGCCGAACTACTCGGTAAGTTGCATGGTATCAGCCGTGAGCAGCAAGATCAGTTTGCGGCACGCTCACATGCGCGCGCTTACGCGGCCAGCATTGCTGGGCACTTTGACCACGAAATCTTACCGACCCAAGGGCACACTAGCGATGGAACGCTGTTTATGCTCGACCACGATGAGGTGATCCGCTCAGATACCACGTTGGCAAAATTAGCCGCACTTAAACCCGTATTCGATCCCGCCGCTGGCACCGTTACCGCGGGAAGTAGCTCGGCACTTTCTGATGGAGCAGCCTGTTTGTTGATCATGAGTGAGCAAAAAGCCCACGCGCTCGGCTTAACCATTCGCGCCCGGATTAAAGCCATGGCGATAGCCGGTTGCGATCCCTCGATCATGGGTTATGGTCCTGTCCCTGCCACCCATAAAGCCCTCAAGCGGGCCGGCTTAACCATGCAACAGATTGAGGTGGTTGAGCTCAACGAAGCTTTTGCAGCTCAGGCTCTACCTTGCATCCATGATTTGGATTTGCTCGCAGATCTGGATCAAAAGGTCAATCTCAATGGAGGGGCGATCGCGCTTGGCCATCCACTGGGGTGCTCGGGTGCTCGCATCACCACCACCTTGATCAATCTCATGGAAGCCCAAAAGGCTAAATATGGCCTTGCAACTATGTGTATTGGTTTAGGTCAAGGGATCGCGACCATTTTTGAGCGTCCATAAGTCAATGCTGAATCTCACTCACGCGAGCGCTTGGTGGCCAGTTGGTGTAGAGGCTGGCCACCAAGCACTCAATACTCGATAGAGCCAGCGCTATTATTGAGCTTGTAGCCAATCGCGATACAGTTGCTCACTACAACCCAAATAATTCACCATCCACTCAATCAATTTATGATGCTCATCTTTGCGCCAGACCAAACAGCAGTGGCTCAATTGTGCCGGCTCGGGCAACACATGCTCAACCAACTCACCACTCGCCAACAGTGGCTGAGCCATATGCCTTGGCATATAGCCGACTCCCAAGCCATTTTTTAAACTTTCGGTTGCGCTATGCCAATTAGGCAACAGTAAACGTCGCTGCTTAGGATAGTGCTCAGTATGCCGTTTAGGTAACACACTTGAGGTATCGTCGAGACAGATCGCCAAAAACTGGCTAATAAATTCTTGACTAAAATTTTGCTGTTGCACACAAGGATGCTGTGGGGACATCACAAATGCCCAATCGAGTATACCCATATCACGTACTTCAAAATCTCCGCCGACCGGCACTGCGGCCGTTGCACCAATCACAATATCGGCACGCCCCTGTGCAATCGCTTCCCACGAGCCATTAAACACTTCCATGTTGATCTGCAACTCGGCAAAGTCAAAGGTTTGGTAAAAAGCTTCCACCATTGGCTTCATCTTATCCAGCTTGACCACATTATCGAGTGTCACTTTCAAGGTCTTACGCCAACCATGCGCAGCCCGTTTGGTTTGTGCTCGGATATCTTCCATCTGGCGCAGCAATTGTCTTGCTTCAAGCATAAATAACTCACCCGCAGGGGTCAGCTCCACTTTACGCGGCAAGCGGCGAAACAGCATCACACCAAGTTCACGCTCAATTTGGCGTACGCTATAACTGATGGCTGACGGCACTTTGTGCAGCACTTCTGCCGCAGCAGTAAAACTGCCTAAGCGTGCTACCACATCCAGCAGCTCTAAAGAGGATTTAGAAAACATCACTCACCTATCTATCAAATTTTTTGCATGATAACCGAAAAAATTGCCGTTTCTCTTCATGGTCAGACAAAAATAGAATGTAAGCACAGCAAAATCCTAGCTCAGGCGAATGGATCTTGAAAAATTTATGTGTGAATAGTTTTGATGGATAAAAAATGAACGTCTCCTTCTGGCAATTAGTGTATCTCGCCGCGCTGTCGATGCTCGGTTTTATCGCTACCGATATGTATTTACCCGCGTTTAAAGTGATGGAAGTTGCGCTAAGCACTGGCCCTGAGCAAATTGCGCTCTCTTTAACCGTGTTTTTGGTCGGAATGGCATTAGGCCAACTGATGTGGGGATTGGCCAGTGATAAATTTGGCCATCGTAATACATTATTGGCCGGTCTGTTGTTGTTTACGCTTGCCTCTACAGGTCTCGCATTCAGCACCTCGGTGTGGCAACTATTACTGCTGCGTTTTATCCAAGCGATTGGAGTGTGCGCCCCGGCGGTGATCTGGCAAGCGATGGTGATCAAGCGCTATTCAAGCTCGGTGAGCCAACAAGTGTTTGCCACGATTATGCCGTTAGTGGCGCTCTCTCCTGCTCTCGCGCCACAACTTGGCGTACTGCTTAGCGATCACTTGGGTTGGCCGAGTATTTTTTTCAGCTTAGCCTTAATGGGTATGGTGTTGATGGTCAGCACTAGCTTGCAAACCAATCAAGTTACTGAACCGAAAACCACTTCGATCGCCCAAGATATTAAAGGCTTACTGCACAGCAAAGCCTATCTTGGCAATGTAATGATGTTTGCTTGTGCTTCCGCGGCCTTTTTCGCTTATCTAACTGGCATGCCAGAAATTATGACCCAGCTTGGTTATCAAGCGCGTGATATTGGCCTAAGCTTCATTCCACAAACCATCGCCTTTATGGCGGGGGGCTACTTAGGTAAAAAAGCGGTTAACCAATATGGTGATGGCTTGGTACTCAAACTACTGATGGCTTTGTTTACCCTCTCCGCGGCGATGATTTTGGTTGCATCACAATGGCAACTCAGCTCTATTTGGCCAATTTTGGCACCCTTTTGTTTGATTGCCGTCGCCAACGGTGCGCTGTATCCGATCGTAGTTAACCGTGCTCTTTCCAGTGCCAAACACAGCCCTGCTACCGCAGCAGGCTTACAAAATAGCTTACAGATCAGTATCAGCAGTTTAGCCAGTGCGTTAGTGGCAGCGCTGGCGAGTCAAGCGCAACCCGTCACTGGAATGGCGATTGTACTATGTACGGCGGGATTATGGTTCGGTTATAAAATGGCTCATGGCGAGCCGACTGGATCATTTACGGCGGAGAACCATGTGAGTCACCACTAATCCCTCTCCCTATAGCCATCGTGTGTGACTTTACCTGCTGGTGGGGATAACAATGGTGAAAAAGAGCTAGAGCCGCATTTGCGGCTCTAGCTTTATGGTGCATCCCATTCGCTGATCAAGCGAAACACTATTTTTCAGTGAAAGAGTATTTTTCAGTGAGAGACTATTTTTTCAGTGGACGCTGCCAATCGGCAATTTTACGCTCAGCAGCACGAGTGATGACCAATTCACCCTCGGCCACATTTTTGGTTAGGGTAGTACCCGCACCAATAGTTGCCCCATGACCAATGGTGACTGGTGCAATCAATTGGCTATCGGAGCCAACAAACACATTATCACCAATCACCGTTTTATGTTTGTTCACACCGTCGTAGTTACAGGTGATCACGCCGGCACCAACATTTACCCCAGTACCAATCTCAGCATCACCAAGATAGCTCAGGTGATTGGCTTTGGAACCTTCCCCAAGGCGGGCATTTTTCATTTCAACAAAGTTGCCCACATGCGCATTATTGCGCAGCTCAGCACCCGGGCGCAGACGAGTAAAAGGCCCAACTGTACAATCTTCGCCGACCGTAGCGCCTTCAATCACACTGTATGGGCGGATCACAGTGTTATCGTCAATCTCACAATCTTTCAGCACTGAACCTGCGCCAATCAGCACGTTATTACCGATCGAAACATTGCCCTCGATAATCACATTGACATCAATTTCAACATCATAGCCACATTGCAAGGTACCGCGTAGATCAAAACGGGCCGGATCACGCAGCATCACCCCTTGTTCGAGCAGTTTTTTTGCTTGGCGCGCTTGGAACGCACGCTCGAGACGAGCTAACTGGATACGATCATTGACCCCTTCCACTTCAATCGAATGAGCTGGATTAACTGCTTCCACTGCCCGACCTTCACTATGCGCGGCCGCAATCACGTCAGTGAGATAGTATTCACCCTGGGCATTATTATTGTTCAAACCAGCCAACCAACGTTTTAAATCACGCCCGGTCGCCACCAATACCCCGGTATTGACTTCTTTGATCAATTTTTGCTCTTCGCTGGCATCTTTTTGCTCAACAATCGCCACCACGGGGCCACGTTTACGCACGATACGTCCATAACCGGTTGGGTCATCCAGCACCACGGTCAGCAGCGCAATACCATCATTCGGTTGTGCTTCGAGTAAACTTTCTATAGTTTCTTCAGAAATCAGTGGTACATCGCCGTACAGGATCAGAATTTTTTCATCATCGTGAAAATGGGCCGACGCTTGATCAACCGCGTGGCCGGTGCCCAATTGCTGTGCTTGCAAAACCCAGTTCACGTTTTCACTAGCCAAGGCTTGCTGCATCTGGTCACCAGCGTGGCCATACACTAAATGGATATTTTGCGCACCGAGGTTATTACATGCATCAATCACATGTTTAACCATGGGTTTACCCGCTAAGGTATGCAGCACCTTCGGCATATTCGAATGCATACGCGTTCCTTTGCCTGCTGCGAGAATTACCGTACTGAATTTCATGTGTCGTTTACCTAGTACCTAATTATTGTTCTGCGTTGTATTTTAAACAGCAAATCGAAAATAGTTAATTGGTGGCTATCTCGAAAATAAGAAGAGTGATCATTTTTATTCAGCAGTGCCTATATAAATGATTAATCACTCAATAACTCGATAGCAACCGGTTGTTATGGGTGAGGTATGATTTAATCGCAACAAAAAAGCCTGACATCCGTCAGGCTTTTGATCAGCTTATCTGCATGATTAACGACGCTTTTTGGTCAATTCAATCACACGAAGCTGCGCGATGGCTTTAGCCAGTTCACTGGCCGCTTGTGCAAAGTCCATATCGCCATGCTGGTTAAGAATTCGCTCTTCCGCACGACGTTTGGCTTCTTCAGCCTTAGCTGCGTCTAGGTCTTCTCCACGAATTGCCGTGTCAGCCAACACAGTTGCTGTGCCTGGCTGAACTTCAACAATACCACCCGAGACATAAATGTACTCTTCGTGGCCGTGCAGTTTCACAATACGCACCATTCCAGGCGTGATAGCGGTCAGCAGCGGTGCATGGCCGTGGAAAATACCCAGCTCACCTTCGCTACCGGTCACCTGAAACGTTTCCACTAAGCCAGAGAACAATTTTTTCTCTGCGCTTACCACGTCCAGATGAAAGGTTATTGCTGCCATATCGCCTCCTAGTCAGCCTTATAGCTTCTTCGCATTCTCAATCGCATCGTCGATAGTACCGCAGTACATAAACGCTTGCTCTGGAATGTCATCGTAGTCACCCGCCAGCAACCCTTTGAAACCACGTAAGGTTTCTTTTAGGGATACATACATACCCGGTGCACCGGTGAAGACTTCTGCTACGTGATAAGGCTGAGTTAAGAAACGCTCAATCTTACGCGCACGAGCAACAACTTGCTTGTCCGCTTCAGACAGTTCGTCCATACCCAGAATCGCGATGATGTCTTTCAGCTCTTTATAACGCTGCAGAGTGGCTTGCACGCCACGCGCTACATCGTAGTGCTCTTGACCAACCACTAATGGATCTAATTGACGTGAAGTCGAATCCAATGGGTCGATCGCTGGGTATAGACCCATAGCAGCGATGTTACGGTTCAGAACTACGGTTGCATCTAAGTGCGCAAACGTGGTGGCCGGTGATGGATCAGTCAAGTCATCCGCAGGTACGTATACCGCTTGTACTGACGTGATCGAACCTTTATTGGTTGAAGTGATACGTTCTTGCAGCACACCCATCTCTTCCGCCAGCGTTGGCTGATAACCAACCGCTGAAGGCATACGGCCAAGCAGAGCCGAAACTTCGGTTCCCGCTAGGGTATAACGGTAGATGTTGTCAATAAACAGCAGTACGTCACGACCTTCATCACGGAAGCGTTCTGCCATGGTCAAACCGGTCAACGCCACGCGTAGACGGTTGCCTGGTGGCTCGTTCATCTGACCATACACCATCGCTACTTTTGACAGCTCTGGTTGTTCAATGTTAACTACACCGGCTTCCTGCATTTCATGGTAGAAGTCGTTACCCTCACGAGTACGCTCACCAACCCCTGCAAATACCGACAAACCAGAGTGTTGCAGTGCGATGTTGTTGATAAGCTCCATCATGTTAACGGTTTTACCAACACCCGCACCACCAAACAGACCAATTTTACCGCCTTTCGCAAACGGACAGATCAGGTCGATAACCTTAACCCCAGTTTCCAAAAGTTCGGTAGCACTTGACTGCTCTTCATAACTTGGCGCTGGACGGTGAATTGAATACACCTCTTCTGCACCAATCTCTCCACGTTCGTCAATCGCATCACCAAGCACGTTCATGATACGACCTAGGGTTTTAGTACCTACTGGTACTGAAATTGGAGCGCCAGTGTTTTGTACTGTCATTCCACGACGTAAACCATCCGAGCTACCCATCACGATAGCGCGAATCACGCCACCGCCTAATTGCTGTTGAACTTCCAGAACCAGACGTTCGTTGGAATCCACAACATTCAGAGCATCATAAACACTAGGTACTTCGCTCTGTGGGAACTCTACGTCGACTACTGCACCGATGATCTGTACGATCTTACCTGTAGCCATCGTTAATCCTCTAAACTGTTAGTTTTACCTAAGCTTAAACCGCAGCCGCGCCGCCTACGATTTCCGTCAATTCTTGTGTAATCGCCGCCTGACGGGCTTTGTTATACACAAGTTGTAAATCATCAATCAGGTTGCTCGCGTTATCGGTAGCAGCTTTCATTGCCACCATTCGGGCTGCTTGCTCACACGCTAGATTTTCTACTACCCCTTGATAAACCTGAGACTCAATAAAGCGCAGTAACAGCGCATCTAATAGAGGCTTAGGTTCTGGTTCGTAGATGTAATCCCACATGTGATCGCGCTGCATCTCTGCGCTGTCCGATTTTGGCAAAGGTAGCAATTGATCGATCTTGGGTTGTTGCACCATGGTGTTCACAAACTGATTGAACACCAGATAAAGGCGATCTAATTCCCCTTTATCGTATTTCTTCAGCATCACGCCGACCGAACCAATCAGATCTTCCAAACTTGGGCTATCGCCTAAGCCAGAAACCTGTGCAGCGACTTTAGCGCCACTATTGTTGAAAAAGGCGGTCGCTTTTGAGCCGATAATCGCTAGCTCAATCTCAGCACCCTTTTCTTTCCAGTCTTGCATACTAGTGATGGCTTTTTTGAATAAGTTAATATTCAAGCCACCACACAAGCCACGATCTGTCGAAATAATGATGTAACCCACTCGCTTCGCTTCACGCTCTTCTAGATATGGATGACGATACTCTAGACTTGCGCTGGCGACATGACCGATCACTTTACGTATCGTTTGCGCATAGGGGCGTGATGACTCCATGGCGTCCTGTGAACGACGCATTTTTGAAGCAGCCACCATCTCCATCGCTTTGGTAATCTTCTGAGTGCTTTTTACACTCCCGATTTTAGTACGTATCTCTTTTGCGCCGGCCATCGTTACTCTCCATTAGTTGGTGGCAGTGGTAACACTGCCACCGACCTCATTACCAAGTTTGGGTTGCTTTGAAATCGTCAACCAGTTTCTTTAACTGAGCTTCGATGTCGTCGTTATAAGCACCTGTCTTGTCAATTTGCGCTGCCAATTCAGCGTAATGAGCACGAGCATACGATAGTAGAGCCGCTTCGAAATCGAGCACTTTATTCAGCTCAACATCGGTGAGATAGCCACGTTCAGCGGCAAAGATCACCAGCGCCTGATCAAACACAGACATTGGCGCGTACTGTTTCTGCTTCATCAGTTCAGTCACTTTCTGACCATGAGTCAGCTGACGCTTGGTCGCTTCATCCAAATCAGAAGAGAACTGAGCAAATGCCGCAAGTTCGCGATAAGCCGCCAGAGCAGTACGAATACCACCAGACAGTTTCTTAATGATCTTAGTTTGCGCAGCACCACCCACCCGCGAAACAGAGATACCAGGGTCAACCGCTGGACGTACGCCCGAGTTGAATAGCTCAGTTTGCAGGAAGATCTGACCATCGGTAATCGAAATTACGTTGGTTGGTACGAAAGCCGATACGTCACCCGCTTGAGTTTCGATAATCGGTAGCGCTGTCAGCGAACCGGTCTTACCTTTCACTTCGCCATTGGTGAAACGCTCTACATAAGCTTCGTTAACACGAGCAGCACGCTCAAGTAGACGAGAGTGGAGGTAGAATACGTCGCCAGGGAAAGCTTCGCGGCCTGGTGGACGACGCAGCAACAGTGAAATTTGACGGTAAGCGACCGCTTGTTTAGACAGGTCATCGTAGACAATCAGTGCATCTTCACCGCGATCGCGGAAGTATTCACCCATCGCACAACCTGAGTAAGGTGCGAGGTATTGCAGTGCCGCTGATTCTGACGCTGAAGCCACCACTACAATGGTGTTTTTCAGTGCGCCGTGCTCTTCCAGTTTACGCACCACGTTGGCAATGGTTGATGCTTTCTGGCCGATCGCGACATAGATTGAGTAAATACCCGAATCTTTCTGGTTGATGATCGCATCAATCGCCAACGCGGTTTTACCGGTTTGACGGTCACCGATGATCAGCTCACGCTGGCCACGGCCGATTGGGATCATCGAGTCGACGGATTTATAACCAGTCTGTACTGGTTGATCGACCGACTTACGATCGATAACACCCGGTGCGATCACTTCCACTGGTGAAGTCAAGCTGGCACCGAGTGGGCCTTTACCGTCAATCGGTTCACCAAGGGTGTTCACGACTCGACCGAGCAGTTCTGGACCGACTGGCACTTCCAAAATACGGCCAGTACCCGTGACTTTCATACCTTCACGCAGGTCAGCGTATGGCCCCATCACCA
This sequence comes from Vibrio misgurnus, assembly GCF_029635775.1. Lineage (NCBI taxonomy): Bacteria > Pseudomonadati > Pseudomonadota > Gammaproteobacteria > Vibrionales > Vibrionaceae > Vibrio > Vibrio misgurnus. The sequence continues at coordinate 2,470,837 of NZ_CP113241.1, forward strand.
CCGCACCAACCGAATCACGTTCAAGGTTAAGTGCCAGTGCATAACGGTTGCCTGGTAATTCAATCATTTCGCCTTGCATAACATCCGCAAGGCCGTGAATACGAATAATACCATCGCTAACTGACACGATAGTACCTTCGTTACGCGCTTCACTCACAACGTGGAAAGATTCAATACGTTGTTTGATCAGATCGCTAATTTCCGTGGAATTAAGTTGCATGCTCCAATCCCCATCAAGACTGCAATGCATCGCTCAGACGCTTCAAACGTCCGCGTGCTGAGTTATCGATGACTAAGTCTCCGGCTCGAATAATAACTCCGCCAAGCAGAGTCTCATCTACACTGCAATTCAGCTGAACTTTGCGCTCTAAACGCTGCTCAAGCTTGCTGCCAATATCTGAACGCTGTTGTTCACTGAGTTCGGTGGCGGAAATCACATCCACATCCACTTGTTTCTCATGTTCCTGCTTTAGCACCAAAAAATGCTCATAAAGCGCAGGAATCGCCAACAGACGTCCATTTTCTGCCATTACCTTAATCAGGTTTTGACCATGGTCATCAAGCTGTTCGCCACAAACTGCAATAAACATCTCCGCCAACTTGGTGGCCGATCCGGAACTGGTTAACAGTTCATGCATTTGTGCGTTTTTTGCGACTTCAGCGGCGAAAGCCAGCATCTGATCCCAATGGCTCAGCTGCTGTTTTTCCACCGCAAAATCAAAGGCTGCTTTAGCGTAGGGGCGTGCGATTGTAATCAAATCAGACATGAGCCCCCTCCATTAAAGTTTTGCAGTAATGTTGTCGAGAATATCTTGGTGCGCCTCTTTATCGATGGCACGTTCAAGAATTTTCTCCGCACCAGCAATTGCCAGAGTTGCAACCTGCTTACGCAGCTCATCACGAGCACGGTTACGCTCAGCTTCAATCTCTGCTTCAGCTTGAGTAAGGATTTTCTGGCGTTCAGCCTGAGCTTCCCCACGAGCTTCATCAATAATTTGTGCTTTACGCTTATTCGCTTGCTCAATGAGCTCAGTTGCTGTGCGTTTTGCTTCTTTTAACTGATCAGAAGCATTGGCTTGTGCTAGATCTAGATCTTTCTTTGCTCGCTCAGCGGCTTGCAAACCATCAGCAATTTTCTTCTGACGATCTTCAATCGCTTTGATGATCGGTGGCCAGACATATTTCATGCAGAACCAGACAAACATACCAAAGGCAAGAGCTTGACCTAGCAGAGTTGCGTTCATATTCACAACAGCTACCCCCTAAAATGGACTTAGTGTTAATCAACGACAAATCGAAACGATTTATCAAGGCAAGGCTTGATTAACCAGCTAGCTGACCAACAAATGGGTTTGCGAATGTGAATAGCAGAGCAATTACGATACCGATCATTGGAACCGCGTCCAGCAGACCTGCGATGATAAACATCTTAACTTGCAGCATCGGAGCCATTTCAGGTTGACGCGCAGCGCCTTCCAAAAACTTTCCGCCCAATACAGCAAAGCCAATCGCAGTACCAACCGCACATAGACCAACAATAATAGCTACAGCGATTGCAGAGAAGCTCAATACAGTTTCCATCTAATTTCTCCAAAGATTCAATGGGTATTACAATTTCAATTAATGATCGTTATCTTCATGAGCCATCGACATGTACACGATGGTCAACATCATAAATACAAACGATTGGATCAAAATAACCAAGATATGGAAGATAGCCCAAGGTAGGGATCCCATCCATTGCAAGTACCATGGCAGCATAGCTGCACAAAGAATAAACACCACTTCACCGGCAAACATGTTACCAAACAGACGCATACCAAGTGATAGAGGCTTCGCTAGTAGCGAAACAACTTCAATCAGTAAGTTGAATGGGATCATGATCCAGTGATTAAACGGATGTAGTGCTAACTCTTTTGCAAACCCGCCCAAGCCTTTTACTTTGATGCTGTAGTAAATCATCAAAGCAAATACGCCTAGAGCCATAGCCATAGTGATATTCACATCAGCAGAAGGTACCACTTTTAGGTAAGGGATACCAAGCCAATGCTCTGCAGGGTAAGGTAAGAAATCGATGGGTACTAAGTCCATCAAGTTCATTAAAAATACCCAACAAAAGATAGTCAGTGCCAAAGGCGCTATCAGTGGATTGCGACCATGGAAAGTATCTTTGACGTTTTTATCAACGAACTCTACCACCATCTCAACCGCACACTGCAGCTTACCCGGAACACCCGTTGTCGCTTTTCTGGCTACTGCACGAAATATTCCAAGGAATATCAGTCCAGTCAAAACAGAGAAGAACAGGCTATCAATGTGTACATTCCAGAAACTCGACTCTTCCGCCACTAACCCAAACTTATAGGTTGAAAGGTTAGTTAGGTGGTGAGTGATATAACTGGAAGATGTGAGCGCTTCACCTGGCGCAGCCATAACTCATCCTATTTTTTGTTGTTAATGAATAGCACTGGCGCACAGATATTAATCCCTAGAGCCAGCAAATAGGTTAGCTTCAGTGGAACAAGTTCCAACTGCATATACACGTAGACAACCGAAAACAGCACTATGGTGATCAAAATTTTCAGCGCTTCGCCGGTATAAAACGAAATGGCGACCATTTTTAACGCTCGCGCTCCTGCAAACAGAAAAGCACAATACGCAAAAACGGCATTGGCAACGACAAAAATACCGCCACCCACTAACGCAGAAAGCCCCCAAGCACCATTAACAACCACTGCAAATACGATTGCCATAACCATAACTGCACTTAACTGGATCAACAACAATCGCTTTGCAAGCTCTCGTCCTTGCCTTGCTAGCACAGCTACCATGTATTCTTACCTCAAGTAATTCCCCCAGTTCAAACGACCTCTAGAACTGAGAAATCGGCGAAAATTATACGGCTGCAGTAACTGCCAGCAATCAACACACCGCCAACAGTTACAATTATGCATACAATCCGACAACTTTCACGTAAACAACGGGGTTTTGCATAATTGATAACTATCAATTATCTCAACTTAATTCTGTAGCTTACTAATTAGTAACTGCAATTGATGAGGTTCATCAAAACTGATTGTCACTTTAGATTTACCGTTCACAGATCTCACTATAGAGACTTTTGCGGCTAATTTCTTACTTAAATTTTGTGACAATTGTTGTATTTCTAAATCCTCTACGCCATTTTTTACGACAACAGGATCCGCTAAACATTTTTTGACCAGTTGTTCAGTTTGACGAACACTCAACTGTTTCTTTGCCACCGCGTGGGCAATTTCACCTTGTTGATCGCCACTGAGCATCAGTAGCGCACGGGCATGACCCATTTCCAATTGCTTGCTGGCCAACAACTGCTTGACCTCATCACTTAACTGATTCAAGCGCAGTAAATTGGTGACGGTAGTGCGAGATTTACCAATCACTTCAGCCACTTGTTGATGAGTCAAACTAAACTCATGCTGTAAACGCTCTAAAGCTTGCGCCTCTTCCATCACATTCAGATCTTCGCGCTGAATATTTTCAATCAAAGCCATTGCGATCGCGGCGCGATCATCAACTTGTTTAATCAAACAAGGTACTTGTTTTAACCCTGCCTGCTTAGCCGCACGCCAACGTCGTTCACCAGCAATAATTTCATAGCCACCAGAGACCAATTGACGCACCACGATCGGTTGAATGATCCCTTGCGATTGAATCGAGGCGGCTAACTCTTCCAGCGCTTGTGGGGAAAGATCTTTACGCGGTTGGTAGACACCGGGTTGCAAATTAGCCACAGAGAGATCGGCCAACTCACCTTCATTCGACATTGACTGGCTGATTGAAGCTGTGTGCTGCTTTTCCCGCGCCAATGAGCTGGTAGCCAGTAGTGCATCCAACCCTTTTCCTAAACCACGTTTCGTCATCCAAACCGATTCCTATTGTTGTGTTATGCGGGCACTTCTTCACGACGTAACATTTCACCTGCCAAAGCCAGATAAGCTTTGGCCCCCGCCGATTGCTTATCATAATACATCGCCGGTTTGCCATGGCTTGGCGCTTCAGCCAAACGAACGTTACGTGGAATAACCGTACGATAGACTTTGCTACCAAAGTGCTTTTTCAGTTGATCGGAGACTTCATTGGCGAGTCGATTACGCGGGTCGTACATAGTACGCAAGATACCTTCAATTTTGAGGTTATCGTTCACTACCGCGGCGAGTTTGCTGATGGTATCCATTAACGCGGTTAAGCCTTCCAGAGCGAAATACTCACACTGCATAGGAACCAGCACCGAATCAGCGGCTGCCATTGCGTTAATTGTAAGGAGGTTTAAAGACGGCGGACAATCAATAAAGATGAAATCATAGTTATCACGCACTGCAGAAAGTGCATTTTTTAAGCGTACCTCGCGGGCGAACACTTCCATCAACTTGATTTCAGCGGCAGTCACATCACCATTGGCGGCAATCAAATCATAATGGCCGGTGGTTTTATGACACACCACTTGCTCAAAAGGGGCATCTTCGACTAACAGCTCATAGGCCGTGGATTCAACTTGATACTTATCAACCCCGCTGGCCATCGTGGCATTGCCTTGTGGATCAAGATCCACCACCAATACTTTGCGTTTGGTGGCTGCCATTGACGCCGCTAGATTGATACACGTTGTCGTTTTCCCTACTCCGCCTTTTTGATTGGCGATTGCTACGATTTTACCCACGGTATGCCTCGCTATTATTCCTTGCGCGCTAAGATTACAAGATGACGCTCACCTTCTAACTCAGGAACTTGCAAAGCTTTGATATCGATCACACAACACCACTCGGGAAGCTGGGTAATTTCATCATCCGGCCGCACGCCTTTCAACGCCAGAAACAAACCACCACCCGATTTAGGTAAATGTTGACACCAATTAACCATATCGGTCATCGAGGCAAAGGCTCGACTTAATACTCCATCAAAGCCTTGCTCAGGATCAAACTCTTCGACTCGACTCTGCACTGGCAGCACATTACTGATCTTTAACTCATGGATCACCTGTTTGAGAAAACGGATCCGTTTACCCAGGCTATCCAGCAACACAAATTGTTTATCCGGATGCATGATCGCCAGTGGGATCCCTGGCAATCCAGGGCCGGTACCCACGTCAATAAAACGCTCACCAACCAGATGTGGACTGACCACCAAACTATCGAGAATGTGTTTGACCAACATTTCAATCGGATCGCGAACTGAGGTCAGATTATAAGCTTTATTCCATTTATCAAGCAGTTGTACATAACCAACCAACTGTTCGCGCTGCTGTTCTGTCACCAATAAATCGGTTTGGGCGATCAAAGCATCGAGTTTGATTCGTAATTGATTCATTACGCCGCGTCTCCCTTTTTCAGTAGACCATGCTTTTTCAGGTGTACCAATAAAATCGAAATCGCTGCAGGCGTAATACCGGAGATCCGCGAAGCAATGCCGATGGTCTCCGGTTTAGCCGTATTGAGTTTGAGCACCACTTCGTTCGATAACCCTTTCACTTGCTGGTAATCCAAATCGACGGGCAATTTAGTGTGTTCATGGCGCTGTGATTTTTCAATCTCATCCTGCTGACGCTGGATGTAACCCTCATATTTGACTTGAATTTCAACCTGTTCTGCCGCTTCAGCATCTTGCAACGCAGGACCAAAAGCGGCCAGCGTGGTGAGCAGATCATAATTCATCTCAGGGCGGCGCAATAAATCTTCACCACTGGCTTCACGTGAGATTGGGGTTTTCAATAGTGCGTTAAGCTGTTCAACGCCGACCGAAGTGGGATTGATCCAAGTTTGTTGTAAACGTTGACGTTCTTGGGCCATCTGTTCAACTTTTTGGTTAAAACGCGCCCAACGTTGATCATCGACCAAGCCTAACTCACGGGCTTTTTCGGTCAAACGCAGATCGGCGTTATCTTCACGCAGCAGCAAACGATATTCGGCACGCGAAGTGAACATGCGGTACGGCTCTTTAGTGCCAATGGTCGAGAGGTCGTCAATCAATACCCCCATATAAGCTTGATCACGACGTGGGCTCCAGCCCTCTTTGTCTTGACTGTACAAACTGGCATTCAGACCAGCCATTAAGCCTTGCGCGGCCGCTTCTTCATAACCTGTGGTGCCATTGATTTGCCCCGCAAAGAACAAACCATGAATAAATTTGCTTTCATAGGTCTGTTTCAAATCACGTGGGTCAAAGAAATCGTATTCAATTGCATAACCCGGACGCACAATGTGTGCGTTCTCAAACCCTTTCATTGAACGGACAATTTGCACTTGTACATCAAAGGGTAAGCTGGTGGAAATCCCATTTGGGTACAACTCAGTGGTGCTTAACCCTTCAGGCTCGATAAAGATCTGGTGACTGTTTTTATCGGCAAAACGCATCACTTTATCTTCAATTGACGGACAGTAACGTGGTCCGATCCCTTCAATGATCCCAGCATACATTGGGCTACGATCAAGGTTGGCACGGATCACATCATGGGTGCGTTCATTGGTATAGGTGATATAACAAGGGATTTGCCGTGGGTGCTGCTCACGTTGGCCGATAAAGGAAAATACCGGCGTTGGGTTATCACCGTGTTGCGCCTCTAACACAGAAAAGTCGACACTGTTGGCATCAATTCGTGGTGGGGTGCCCGTTTTTAAACGATCGATCCGCAATGGAAGTTCGCGCAAACGATGTGCCAAAGTGATCGAGGCAGGATCCCCGGCTCGACCTCCAGCATAATTTTCAAGACCAATGTGGATCTTACCACCTAAGAAAGTTCCAACGGTTAATACCACCGCTTTGGCATGGAACTTAAGACCCATTTGCGTCACTACGCCGCGGATATGATCTTGTTCAACGATCACATCATCCACCGCTTGTTGGAATAGGGTGAGATTCGGGGTGTTTTCTAACACATTACGTACATACGCTTTATAAAGTGCGCGATCTGCTTGTGCGCGTGTTGCGCGTACTGCGGGACCTTTAGAAGCGTTTAAGGTACGAAATTGAATACCTGCGTGATCGATGGCTTGTGCCATCAAACCACCCATCGCATCGACTTCTTTGACTAAATGTCCTTTGCCGATCCCGCCGATCGCTGGATTACAGGACATTTGGCCTAAAGTATCAATATTATGGGTCAGCAATAATGTACGTTGTCCTGTACGTGCTGCAGCGAGAGCGGCTTCCGTTCCTGCGTGACCGCCACCAACGACGATGACATCAAATGTTTCGTGATAAAGCATGAACGACCTCAGGTATTCATTGTAACTAGGGTTAGCAAAAGAGACGTATTCTAACCTCTTTCGTGTGGCTAGAAAATCGCTTTCCCATTTTTTCCAATCCTGATTGCTAATTAATATATATAAAGATCTTTATAGAGATCTTTTTATTAGATCTATTATTAAGCAAGAGGATCTTTGTGGATAAGTGAAAAATGATCAACAAGATCATTCGGATTGAGAGGATCATATCGTGTGATCAAGCATTGATCTACTCAAGGATTAGCTGGGATCAAAATGCTTGGTTATACACAGTGCCTTGGGGGTGATTAAGTTGTTATATGGATAACTATAGGAAGATCACCGGATAATAATAGATTTATCCACAATTGTTTTGGATGAAATATCAGCAATTCAACCATTTTTAGATTGAGCTGTTATCCACAGAGCATCAATAGCAGCTAAAAAAAGAGCGGCTTTCGCCGCTCATGATCGAATATTGATGGTTTAAAAACGATTGATCACCCGCTTGAGCCAAGCCTCAGCAGCATCTTCTGGTACTGAGTGCTGTTGAATATCGATACTAAAGTAGTTGGCTAGGGGCTTCGCGCCAATGTCACTCAGTAGTTGGTAAGCATGTTTACCGGCAGCACAGAAGGTATCATAGCTGGAGTCACCAATCGCTACCACGGCATAGCGCAGGGCAGCGGTATTAGGTGGGGTATCCTGCAATGCTTGAATAAATGGCTGAATGTTATCGGGGTATGCCCCGGCACCATGAGTTGAGGTGATCAGCAGCCAAGTGCCTGTGGTAGGGATATTATTCAAGCTTGGCTGATTATGAATTTGCGTTTCAAATCCCTGTTGCTGTAGAAGATCGCTGAGGTGGTCCCCTACATATTCCGCACCACCGAGGGTGCTACCGGTAATGATATGAATCATAGCGTTACTCTATTTACCAATACAGAATGATGAAAAAATACGCCCCAATAGATCATCAGAACTGAACTCACCGGTAATCTCATTGAGGTGCTGTTGGGTGATTCGTAGCTCTTCAGCCAGTATCTCACCCGCCATAAAGCCTTCTAATTGCTGTTGGCCAATCTCTAAATGCTCAGCGGCGCGTTCGAGAGCATCCAGATGGCGACGACGAGCCATAAAGCCGCCTTCTTGGTTACCCGCAAAACCCATGCACTGTTTGAGGTGTTCGCGTAGCGCATCCACGCCCTGACCGGTTTTGGCGGATAGACGGATCAAGGTCGGTTGATTGACATGGCAGATCCCAAGTGGTTCACCGGTTTGATCGGCTTTATTACGGATCACGGTGATGCCAATATTCTCCGGTAGCTTATCGACAAACTCAGGCCAAATATCTTCGGGAGTACTGGCTTGTGTGGTAGTGCCATCGACCATAAACAGTACGCGATCAGCTTGTTGGATTTCTTGCCAGGCACGTTCAATACCAATCTTTTCTACCGCATCCGCCGCATCGCGGAGTCCAGCCGTGTCGATAATGTGCAGCGGCATTCCATCAATATGGATATGTTCACGCAGAACATCGCGGGTGGTTCCGGCAATATCAGTGACGATAGCGGATTCCTTACCTGACAGCGCGTTGAGTAGGCTGGATTTACCGGCATTCGGGCGACCGGCAATCACCACCTTCATGCCTTCGCGCATAATCGCCCCTTGATTTGCTTCACGACGAACAGCTGCCAAGTTATCGATGATGGTTTGTAGATCGGCGGAAACTTTACCATCGGCGAGAAAATCGATCTCTTCCTCAGGGAAGTCGATAGCGGCTTCAACATAAATTCGTAAGTGGATCAGTGATTCAACCAGTTTATGGATCCGTTTGGAAAACTCTCCTTGTAGCGATTGCAGCGCGGATTTTGCGGCTTGCTCTGAGCTGGCATCAATCAAGTCGGCAATTGCTTCGGCTTGGGTTAAATCCAGTTTATCGTTAAGGAAAGCGCGCTCGGAGAATTCTCCTGGTCGGGCTGGACGCACCCCATTAATCTGCAAAATCCGTCGGATCAGCATATCCATCACCACTGGGCCGCCATGACCTTGCAGTTCCAATACATCTTCACCAGTGAACGAATGAGGGTTTGGGAAAAAGAGTGCGATGCCCTGATCGAGTTGTTGGCCATGCTGATCAATAAATGGTAAGTATTCGGCGTAACGCGGGCGCAGGGTGCGCCCAGTTACGGTTTGTGCTACGTGGGCTGCCAGTGGGCCTGATACTCGAATAATGCCGACCCCACCACGGCCAGGGGCCGTAGCTTGCGCGACAATGGTATCTGTTGTCATAGTGTTACCTAAACCGGAGTGAATTAGCGTTATTGTAATCAGCGCTCAACAAAAAGGCGACCTTTTGGCCGCCTCTTTATTAGTTAATCAAACTTACTTGGTGTGTAAGCCTTTCTTCTCCAACGCTTTATAAATCAGCGTTTGCTGGATCAGCGTTACGATGTTGGATACCAGCCAGTACAGTACCAGACCTGATGGGAACCACAGGAAGAAGAAGGTGAACATCACAGGCATGAAGGTCATGATCTTCTGCTGCATTGGGTCGGTGATCGTGGTTGGGCTCATTTTTTGGATCACGAACATACTTGCACCCATCAGCAGTGGCAAGATGTAGTAAGGATCTTGCGCTGATAAGTCATGAATCCAGCCAAAGAAAGGTGAATGGCGCAGCTCAACCGATTCCATTAATGCCCAGTATAGCGCGATGAAAATCGGCATTTGTAGAAGGATAGGTAGGCAGCCACCGAGTGGGTTAACCTTCTCTTTCTTGTACAGCTCCATCATCTCTTGGCTCATGCGTTGGCGATCATCACCAATTCGCTCACGCATCGCTTGCAGTTTAGGTTGCAGCATACGCATTTTGGCCATCGAAGTGTATTGGGCTTTGGTCAGTGGGTACATCGCACCACGCACAATAAAGGTGAGACAGATAATCGCCACGCCCCAGTTGCTGACAAAGCTTTGGATCACCGACAGTAACCAGTGCAGTGGTTTGGCAATAAACCACAGCCAACCGTAGTCAACCACTAAGTCTAAGTTAGGCGCAACGGCGGCCATTTGGTCTTGTAGCTTTGGACCCACCCATAGACTGGCTTTAAACTCAACCTGCTCACCATCGGCAATGGTTTTGTTTGGTGTGCGGATCCCCATGTCGCCTAAATTATTAATCACGCGTGAATAGAGTTGAGCTTGTGGCTCATCACGTGGGATCCAAGCGGCAGCAAAGTAGTGCTGGATCATCGCGACCCAGTTAACCGAGACATTATTCGGTGCGCTCAGATTGCGATCTTTCATATCGTCAAAGCTGTATTTCTTATAACGCACATCGCTGGTCGAGTAGGCACCACCACGGTAAGTTGGCATCGCTAAGTTACCACCAGAATCAAGCAGATTTTGGCGCAAATGAGCATACATACCTAAACTGGCAGGGTTACCAGAGTGGTTTGCGACATCAAACACCACATCCACCGCATAACTGCCACGCTTAAGGATGAAGGTTTTGGTGTAATCAATACCATTGGCTTGGTAAGTCATTGGAATGCGTAGCTCATCTTGACCTTCGGCCAAGGTAAAGCTATCGGCACTGATTTGGTAAGCAGGGCGGTTATTGCTGGTGACATCAATCCCTTGCGGGCCAACTAAACCACTCTGTGCTACAAACTGATGCCCTTGGCCGCTTTCTAGCAGCACAAAATATTCAGGTTCATCAAGCTCTTGAGTATATTTATTCAACTGTGCATTGACGATATCGCCGCCAAGCGTATCAATAGACAGAGTTAGTACGTCATTGGTCACGGTAATGATCTTTGCCTGTGCCGCGACATTCTGGTTAGGCGCTGGATCTAACTCATCTGAATATGAAGGAGCAGAAGCTGCGCCAGTGGATTGAGCCTGCTGTGTCGCTTGTGGTAGCGGGTTCTTCTCTGCTTGCCATTGTTGGAATAGCAGGAAAGAAACTAACGCCAGAGCGATTAACAAGATATTACGTTGAGAATCCATCGTTATTTATCTCTGTCTTGTTTTTGAACTGGAGGAACGGGGTCAAAACCCCCTTCATGCAAAGGGTGGCATTTTAATAGACGTTGAGTGGATAACCAACATCCTTTTATAAAACCGTGAGCTCGCAACGCTTCTATCGCATAGGTAGAGCAAGTCGGAGTGAATCGACAGCGTGGGCCGATAAGAGGGCTAATGAACCACTGGTAGAGTTTTACAATACCAATGGCTAACCACGAGAAGGGCGAGAGAGGCGTTGCCATAGTTTATCAAGCAAATTAAACAGTTGTTCATTGCTCAAATCTTGCGCGCTCTTTTTCGCAATGACAACAAAATCTTTATTAGGTAGCTGATTTTGATGTAAACGAAAGCTTTCCCGACATATCCGTTTGAATCGGTTACGGCCTACAGCAGTTTTAATCTGCTTTTTCGGAACCGCAAGTCCCAAACGTGGATGAGCAAGAGAATTAGTGCGAGCGATAATCGTGAGATGAGGTGAACCAGCACTGTGAGCTTGCTGGAAGACTGTTTGATAATGTTCGGGAGTTAACAGACGTAACTCCCGATTGAATGCGTACGTACTCAAAATAATTCGGAATTATTTTGACAGGCGCTTACGGCCTTTTGCACGACGTGCATTCAGAACTTTACGACCGTTCGCAGTCGCCATGCGAGCACGGAAACCGTGATTACGCTTGCGCTTCAGAACTGAAGGTTGAAAAGTGCGTTTAGACATGTTGTTACCTTTACTGATCAGTAGTTTTAGGTTCTTAGTTAACCCGGCGTGGGCATTTAGGTCTTCACTGAAGACGCCGACGCCTCTCAACAAAGAGGCGGAATTGTAATCACTGTCACAAAAGCTGTCAATGATTGGCTTTCCCCAGTCTGAACTGACGCTATAAGCGAATTCATTCTGGTTGCCGCTTTATTTGCGGTCGGCCGATTATACGGACAAACGGTAAAATCTCAAGGATCCTTAACGGATCCAAATGTAATAAAGCGATTTAGGGTTCAGTTCACGCAATATAATAGAGGCAGAATTTCGCGATCAAACCAATAAATAGTCAGTTATTAACAACAATCGAACAGGAATAGAAAAGTGGGGATAACTCGTTAGGATCCTAAGCAATGTGGATCATTATGTGAGTAGTGCGAGTAAAATGTGTGAGGATCTCACCGATTTACCCGAAAACAATGTGAATAACTTAGATCTTATTCACTGGATCATCGATCCAGCGCTGGCGATCTGAGTTATCAACAGGTAGAATCTACCCTCTTTACCGATCGTTGATTTTTGAGTGAGGGAATC